>NZ_CP128170.1:0-2400000 GCF_030347395.1 Microbacterium sp. ET2 | reverse complement strand
TCGCCGCGATACATCGCCCGGTACCGCACGTCCGTGCCGTCCATCACCCGTCGAATCTCCACCGTTCCGTACTCGTCGCCGGCCGGATCGACCATTCGCCACGTTCCGGTCGGGCCCTCGACCGCGGCGAGGATCGGGTTCCATCCTTCGACCATGGGAGTCCTCTCTCCGGCCGATGACCACAGGCTACTCCCGCGCGCCGACACCGCCCAGTGGTCTCCCGGCGTGCTCCCTCGTCAGCGGGAGAGGAGCCCTGACGAGGCGAGGAATCGGTCGGGGTCGATCCGGATGACCACGCGCCGCGGATTCTCCCGGGGCGTCCGGTAGCGCTCGGCATAGAGGCGCTCGGCCAGGCGCACCGCGTCGGGGTCGCGCTCGATGAGCGCGGAGCCGGCGATACTCAGCCATCGCGCGCCCTCAACCTGCGCGACGGTGGCGCGGGCGTCGCGCTCGACGTTGCGCACCTTCTGCGTCCCCTCGCTGGTGATGACGCGCACGACACCGTCGACGAGGGTGAACCCCACCGCGACGACGTGGATCCGGCCGTGGGGCCCGATGGTGGAGAGGGTGGCCAGATGCCGATCGGCGACGAACCGCCTCCCCTCGGTACTGAGGGTCACGAGTCGGGACCGAGGTAGCGGCGGAGGGTCACTTCGACGGTCGAGAACGCCCGACGGATCCGCACCTGCGAGACGCCGAGCGCCAGGAGGGACCGCGCCGTGCCGGGGTCGAGTCGCTGATCCTTGACCGGTTCCCACCCCCGCATGCCGTGGTACTCGGCGATGATTCTCGGGGTCGCGTCGACGGCCCCGAGCTTCCTGCGGCGGTAGACCGCGGTCGCACCGTCCGGCGCCTCGGCGAACGGACGCGACGCTGCCGAGGATCGCCGCCGCCGGGGCGGCTCATCGACGTCGGACATGGGTCTCCTCACTTCGCCCGCAGCTTCGGGTGATGCGGACTTTCGTCATTGTGCTCCCGCCTCCGAGGACACCGCCAATGGAATCGCCCGCTGTAACGAGAAGTTCACGGCTCCTGCGCCGGAATGCGTCTCCCGCGGCGGCGCTCCAGAACGGCGACGATGCCCCAGCCCACGAGACCCCCGAGCGTGTTCGCCAGGACGTCGAGGAGGGTGGCGGTGCGCTCGGGAAGGAGGAGCTGTCCCCCTTCCACGAAGAGGGTGGTGCCGAGGATCACCGGGAGCATCAGCGGGCGCTCGGCACGCAGGATCACCGCCAGGAGCACCCCGAGAGGCACGAACAGCAGGATGTTCGCGCTGAATTCGATCACGTCATAGGTGAGCCAGGGCAGCACCCGCGTGAGCGCACGCAGCAGCGGGCCCGCCCCGCGATCGACCGGGGTCGGCCAGAAGGCGATCAGGAGGAGGGCGAGTCCATAGGCGCTCAGCAGGAGGACCGCACCCAGGTGCGGGCTGCGGGGGCGAACAGGCGCCGTCGGATGTGCGGTCACGCGGTCCCTTCGGGTCCGGCGCCGCGACCCTGCCGCGCGATGAATGGTGCGAGCATACTCCGTTGCGCACCGGCATGCCCGGACGAGACCGCTTAGGGTGATCGGGTGAGCGAATCGGCCAACCCCCGCGCCCTGCGCCAGGCCGGCGTCGTCTTCGCCTGGGTCGTCGCCGCCTTTCTCGTCGCTCTCGTCCTTCTCTCCGGATGGGTGGGGGTGCGCGGCTTCCTCGCGTACCAGCACCTCACCGACGCGCAGGCGACCGCCACCGCGGTGCGCCAGGACCTGACCGACCCGGCCCTCGCGTCCGCGGCCATCGCCGATGTCGCAGCCGACACCGCGGCCGCTCGTGCTCTCACCTCCGATCCGCTCTGGAAGGTCGCCGAGGCCCTCCCGTGGGCGGGTCCGCAGCTGTCGGCGGTCTCGACCGTCGCTGCCGCCGTCGACGACGTCGCGGGGTCGGCGCTGGCTCCTCTCGCCGATGTCGCGAGCGGGTTCGACCTCGCCGCGCTCCGCCCCCAGGACGGCAGGATCGACCTGGCGCCGTTCACCGGCATCCGCGACGCAGCGGCTACCGGCGCCGCATCGATCGGCGGGGCGGCCGAGGCTGTCGCGGCGATCGATCGCGCGCCCCTCGTCCGCCCGCTGCGGGAGGCCGTCGACGAGGTCGGCGCCCTGCTCGACGAGACCGAGACCGCGACAGGGGCGCTGACCCGCGCGGCGACTCTGCTGCCGGCGATGCTCGGCGCCGACGGACCGCGGTCGTACCTCGTGCTGTTCCAGAACAATGCCGAGTGGCGCTCGCTCGGCGGCATCCCCGGGGCGACCGCGCTCGTGCGGACGGACGGTGGAGCGATCTCGCTGGCCGAGCAGGCCTCATCCTCCGACTTCCCGCGCTACGACGAATCGGTGCTTCCGCTCGGCCCGGATGTGGAGGGGATCTTCTCGGCTCGGCCCGGACGGTTCATCCAGAACGTCACCCAGATCCCCGACTTCGCCGTCTCCGGCGCACTCGCCCGCGAGATGTGGGCGCGCGAGCGCGGCGGCGAGCAGGTCGACGGGGTGATCGCGATCGACCCCGTGGCGCTGTCGTACCTCCTCGGGGCGACCGGACCTGTGACCCTCCCCACCGGCGACGTGCTCACGGCCGAGAACGCGGTGCCGCTGCTGCTGAACGAGGTGTATCTCCGGTACGAGAACCCCGCCGATCAGGACGCGTTCTTCGCCGCGGCAGCCGCCTCGGTCTTCGGGGCGCTGACGGCCGGCGGCACCGACCCCGCCGCCCTCGTGGACGCTCTGACCCGCGCGGGCGATGAGCGGCGGCTGCTGCTGTGGAGCGCCCGTGAAGACGAGCAGGCCCTCCTCGCCGGCACCACCCTCGCGGGGCCCCTGCCCGGGACCGACGACGACGTCGCCCGATTCGGGGTGTACCTCAACGACGGCACGGGCTCCAAGATGGACTACTACGTCAGCGCCGCGCCCACCCTGACGTGGGATTCGTGCGCGACCGGGGGGTCCCCGGCCTCACCGACGGCTTCGGGTACGGCCACCCTCACCGTGACGCTGACCAACAACGCGCCCGCCGACGCGGGCACCTCGCTCCCCCGTTACATCACCGGCGGCGGCGCGTTCGACGTCGACCCCGGCATCGCCCGCACGGTCGGCTACGTCTATCTGCCCGAGGGCTTCGAGCTGCAGGACGCCACCATCACCGGTGACGTCGGATTCGGCGGCGGCACCCATGACGGGCGCCGGGTGCTGAGCTTCGCCGTCGACGTGGCGCCGGGGGCGTCGGCGACGGCGACGGTCACCGTCGCCGCGCCCGAGGGCTCGGCACCGCAGCTGGAGCTGGTGTCAACCCCCACCCTGGTTTCGCCGCCCGACCTCGTCGCGGTCTGCGAGCCCGCTTAGACTCGAGGCGTGCCCCGCCGCTCCCCCCGCGTCGCGCTCATCGCCCTCGTGGCCATGGCGGCCCTTGGTGCGCCGGGCGCCGCGCACGCGGCATCCGTCGCCGACGCCTCATCGATCTATCCGCCCTCGGGGTCGTGCACGACGAGCCCTGCGACCGTCGAGCCGGGGGGCGGCTTCGACTTCCAGTGCGCGGCGGCGACGTTCTCCAGCTCCGAGCAGGTGACCATCACCGTCACCGGCGAGGACGGCGCGGGCGCCGACATCGGCATGGTCCGCTTCGCCATCACCACCGCCAGCGGAACGACGACCTCGGCCGAGGACGGCTCGATCGCGTCCGTGCAGATCACGCTCCCGCAGAACGCGTCGGGCACGTACAACATCGCCGCGGTGTCGTCGACGTCGGCCGGAAGCACCGCCGCCGTGACGGTGACCGCTCCGGCCGGGGGGCTGCCGGTCTCGGGGATGGACTCCGGCTCGCTCATCGGCCTCTTCGTCGGCGGCGGCGCGCTGCTGCTGGCCGGCGTCGCCCTCGCCGTGGCGGCGATCCTCCGACGCGGTCGCGCGCGCCGATAGCATCACTGTCGTGGTCGTCGCCCCCGCAGCCGTGCGTCGTCGCCGCCGCGGAATGCCGCGGTGGCTCATCATCGCGTTCGTCGTGCTGGCAGCCTCGGGTCTGCTGGCCATCCTCGCGGCCATCGGCTGGGTCGCCACCTGGGGGTTCCAGATGCTCAGCGCCCGTCCACCCGCCCTCGGCACGACGATCGTCGTCCCCGACGAATCGAAGGCGGCCAAGGCCCTGGCCACCGAGACTCCCGGCACGGATGAGTACGCCGCGACGGAGTATCTCGCCGGACAGCCGACCGCCTACTGGCTCACCCCCGAGGAAGACCCGATCGGGGAGGTGTTCGGGCGCATGACCCACCTCGCCGAGGAGGCACGCGACCAGGATGCCTCGATCGCCGTCGTGGTCTACGGGCTCCCGGGGCGCGACTGCGGCAACTTCTCGGCCGGAGGCCTGGACGAACCCGACTACATCACCTGGACCGAGGAGATCGCCGCGGGCCTGCGCGCGGCGGGAGATCTGCAGAAGATCGTCGTCCTCGAACCCGACAGCCTCGCCCTTGCTCCCGAGTGCGGGAACGTCGCCGAGCGCGTCGACCAGTTGCGCGGGGCCATCGATCGGATCGCGGGCCCGAACACCTGGATCTACGTCGACGGCGGCCACTCCACCTGGCTCCCGGCCGAGGAGATGGCGAGCCTCATCTCGCAGCTCGACCGCGCGGGCAGCATCCGTGGCTTCGCCACCAACGTCTCCAACTACAACCACGCCAGCGTGGAGTTCGAGTACGCCCGACAGCTCTCGGGTCTCCTCGGCGGCGCGAAGGCCCTCGTCGACACGTCGCGCAGCGGGGCGGGGTCGAACGGCGAGTGGTGCAACCCGCGAGGCCGCCTCATCGGCGAACCCGGCGGCACCCTCGCCGATGAGGTGGTGGACACGAACCTCTGGATCAAGCCTCCCGGCGAGTCCGACGGCGAGTGCAACGGCGGCCCGGCCGCGGGGGTGTGGTGGCCGAAGGCCGCGATCGAACTGACCCGCGAGGTGGGATGACCCTCGCCGGCGCGGTGCGTATCGGGCGGGTCAGGACCCGGCGACCAGCTCCGAGGTGAGGCGATAGCCCACGCCGCGCACGGTCTCGATGTACCGGGGATTGGTGGGGTTGTCGCCGAGCTTGCGTCGCAGGTTCGTCATGTGCGCCTCGATCGCCCGCTTGTCGGCTTCGCCGACGAAGTACGACGTCACGTACGACTCTCCCCGAAGGACCAGCGTCAGGTCGGCCTTGCTGCGAACTCGGCGCTTGGACTCCATGAGGGTCGCCAGCAGGTCGAACTCGGTGCGGGTGAGATCCAGGGTGTCACCGGCGACCATGACGATCCGCGTGTCGGGATCGAGCTGCAGATCACGGTGCGCCAGGACGTTGACGCCGGCCAGCTCGCGCGGGCCCTGATCGGCGGGCACCAGGTCGGTGCCGGCGTTCGGGTCGGCGGGAGCTGTCGACGCGGACTGCGCCGCCATGATGATCGGCTCGAACGGCGACCCGGGGCCCGCGGGCGCCGGTGCCTGGCCCGGCTGCGCGCCCTGCTCACCGGCGTAGCCGGGGTAGGGCATCGCAGGACCGGACGGCATCTGCGGCATCCCGGGCATTCCCTCGTAGGGATACGGGTACGGGACCGGGGCCTGGGGATCGTAGGGGCGCTGCGCGATCGGGCGGGCGCCGGGGAAGGACGGACCCACGCTGTCCTGGCGCGGCGCGTGAGTGGCCTGCGGGGTGCGGGGTCGGCGCAGCAGTGCGTCGATGCGGGCGCGAAGCTCGCGAGGGCGGAACGGCTTGACGATGTACTCGTCGGCGCCGGCACCGAGCCCCAGCACGACGTCGGCCTCGTCCTCGAGGCCGGTGAGCATGATGATGTAGGTGTCGGACTGGGCGCGGATGCGGCGGGCCGCTTCGAACCCGTCCATGCCGGGCATGTTGACATCCAGCGTCGTGATGAGCGGCTGGTACGACACCACCGCGCGAACCCCGTCGATGCCGTTTCCGACCGACACCGTCGAGAACCCCGCCGCTTCCAGCACCTCGACGAGGAGGTGGCGGATGTCGGGATCGTCTTCGACGATGACGGCCGTCCGCAGGGCCATCGAAGGGTCGCTCATCGGCGGGGGCTCCCAGGTGTGAAGAGAAAGCGGAGCAGCTACGGCGGTCTGCCTTGCGTAAGCGCTGTCCACGGTCATGCTACACATCTCCCGTCCTGCGTCGCCCTCACGATCCCGTCGTCAGACCTTGTACCCCTGGTAGCGGCGGATGAGCTTGAAGAACATCAGCAGCGTCTGCAGCACCGTGACCACGCCGACGATCGGCCACCCGATCCACAGGATGGTCGACTGCACCATCGGTCCGAGCATGGTCCAGATCACCGCCATGGCCACCAGCACCGCCACGAGGAGCACGAGGGGCAGCCAGTGGGCGCTGCCGCCGCCCTTCTCAGCCTTGGCCTGCATGGCCCAGTTGTCGACCTTCTTGCGCGAGAGGAAGCGCGTCCACGACCGCAGGAAGTGACTGAGCCGGATCCACATGAAGATCTCCGCGGGGAACACCAGACCGGCGAAGAGCAGGTCGCGCGAGTTGTGGCTCTTCATGGTGCGGGCGATCCGCAGGTTCAGCAGTGTCGCCACGACCGGCGGGATCAGCCACCACGGCGAGAAGATGAAGGCGCCGATCGAGAGCGAACCGGCGAGGAGGATGAGGAAGGCGACGCGCACGAAGAGGTTCGTCAGCATGCCGAAGTTCTCGAACCACCGCAGCCGCAGGTTCGGGTGCAGGGGCTGACCCTTGGTGTCGCCGCGCTGTCCGGGCCACATCAGCTCGATGGCGCCGTAGGTCCACTTCACCTGCTGGGCGTCGTAGCCCTTCAGGGTGGTCATGCCGCCGACATCGGCGCGCGCGTAGGGGCTGATCTTGGTGAGGTAGCCGGCGCTCTTGATCTGCAGCGACAGCAGCGAGTCCTCCACCTCGCTGTCGCGCACCCACGGGGTGGACTGGTGGTTCTGGCGCATCACGTCACGGAGGGCGTTGGTGGAGAAGATGGAGAACTGCCCGCCCAGCACCGCCATGTTGCGGCCGCGGAGCAGATTCTGCAGGTTGAACGCGGCGAACTGCGTGCGCTGGCCGGCGATGAGGAACTTGCCCACCAGACCCTTGATGGGTCGATCGTCGATGGAGTAGATCGCCGAGATGCCGCCGATGCGCGAGTCCGAGACCGCCTCGGTCTCGAGGAACTCCACGGCCTTGGGGTCGGCCATCGTGTCGCCGTCCACGCCCAGCAAGTAGTCGTAACCCTCCACCAGCGAGTAGCCGTAGTTGAGCGCGCCGACCTTCTTGTCGGGGTTCTTGCCGATGTCGTGCACGAAGACCTCGGTGAACTGCTCCCCCAGGTCGTTGGTGATCTGGTGGGGCCCGGCGAACTCGGAGGCGACCTTCACCGTGGCGTCGGAGGAGTTGTTGACCACGACATGGATCACATCGGGCACCCGCGTCTGCCCGAGGAGCGACTCGAGCACCCCGGCGATCGACTCCTCCTCGTTGTACGCGGGGATGATGCAGCCGATGGTGGAACGGTGACCGGTGAGGTTCTCCAGCACCGACGAGAAGTCATCGGCGAACCCGGGCTCCAGCGGCACGTCGGCGGGCGGCCGGGGCACGGCCGACATCGGGGCGGTCCGCGGGAGGGCGACGGGAGAGTTCTGCTCGGTCATCGTGACATCCTGTGTCGTTCAGAGCGGCCTGCTTCTGCCGGGTGGCATCCTGCCGCTGAGACCAACCCTGCCCGCCCGACCGCGACGCGGGCCCGAGGTCTCGCCAAGCCCCCCGCAAGGTTGCCTCAAGGCTGGGTCGGAGGACCCGCCACGGCGGCTGAGCCGTCGGGATAGATGGCCACCGGCAGGTACTGGTAGACCGTCTGCTGCGAGAAGGAGTTCTCGTCGTTGGCGTTGCCCTCGACCCAGACGGTCAGAGCGAACTCCAGCGTGATGCCGTAGGTGTCGCCGGGCAGCTGGCTGATCGTCGTCTCGGGGACGAGGAGGCCCCCCTGGAAGCTGTTCAGGAGCAGTCCGCGGTCTGAGCGCAGCGTGTCGCTCGGCACGAGCGTGCGCGGGTCGGCGCTGAACTGGAACGGACTCTGCACCTGGCCGCTGGTCTGCGCGGTCTGCGAGGTCACCGAGACCGACGAGAGGTAGACACGACGCTTCTCGGTGAGCACGGCCTTCTCGTCCACGCGGTGATCGTGGACGTTCACGGCGAAACCGAGCGTCTTCGCACGAGTGGGCGTCCACTCGAGGGTGCGCTTGGGGTCGGCGGCCCAGACGTCCAGGCGCACCTCGAGCTGGTCGGCGACCTCGGTCGAGAGCGCCACGGAACCGTCGTAGGTGAACTGCGAATCGAAGTCCATCGACGGCGACGCGAGCGGCGTCGGAGTCGCCGCCGCGGCCGGTGCGCCCGTGGATTGCTGGAACTGATTGAACGCATCGACGACCTGAGCGCACCCGGACAGCGCCACGACCAGGGCGCCGGCGGCCGCGACGGCCAGGAACCGGCGGGGGCGACGGATGCGGGGGGCTGAGGTGCTCACGGCGGGACTCCTGACGTGCCGGTTCGGACGGGGTGGGGGCCGGCCGTTTCCGCGAACTGTGGGCACACCGCCCGGTTCGGGTTCAGGCGGCTGCGAAAGCGACCGGTCCCACCCCTCGCCGGTTACACAACCACGCCGATCGGCGATCTTGAGGTTCTTGAGGCGATCTTGCGCCAGCCTTGCGCTGGGAGGTCCGTAGAATGACGCCACTGTCTTCCCGGCCGGAAGGCGCTTCGTCTCACCTGCCCCGGGAGGTTCCATGGGTCCCCACCGCCGTGCCGTCGCGGGCGCCGCGAGTTGCGCACTCGCCGTGACGCTCGCCCTGGGCCTGACGGGCTGCGGGCCGGCGCCGTGGGACTTCGGCGCCGAACCGACACCGAGCACGTCGACGAGTTCGACGCCGTCGGTTGCGCCGACACCGGTTCCCAACGATCTCTCGAGCGGCTCGACCGAGCGCGAGCTCGTCGCCGGCGCGGTCGCGGCGTCGGTGGACTACTGGTCGAACCTGTCGATGGATCGGTGGACGGCCGAGGCGCTGAAACCTGTGAGCCTGTCGATGACGACGACGGTCACCCCCGACGACGGCCAGAAGGTCTATCTGCAACGAGCGGTGATGGTCGCGGTGCCTCAGGGACCGGATGGCGCGATGGCGCCGCTGGAGGCACAGATCGACCAGTCGTCGGTCGCCCCCGGGTACCTCGTCCTGGCACCGTACAGCTACTCGCAGACCTTCAACGTGGGGTCGGTGCCGGCCGACGCGACGCACGTGCAGCTGCAGTTCAGCTACGACTTCCTCGTGCAGACCACCCCGACCTCCAACGAGTTCGCCAAGCAGACAGCGAGCGACACCGTGACGGTCGCGATCGCCGCGGCAGCGGGCACCGAGTCGGACTCCGAAGGATGAGGCGACCCGCCGCCGTCAGCGGCTGATCCGCTCCCACCGGTCGCCCCCCGCGGCGCGCGCGGCGCCCGCGGCCGCCTCGGCACGATCGAGCAGCGTGTCGAGGTCATCCTCGTCACCGTCTGCTGAGACCCACCCGACACTCGCCGAGACCTGGATCTCCATGCCCCCGGCGTTCTCCATGCGGCCGACCCTTCCGAGCGCGCCGCGAAGCGCGGCCCGCAGCACGGGCTCCGGCCGGGAGATCAGCACGGCCACCGTTCCGGGCCGGCGCTCGGCGATGTCGGCGTCGGCGGGGAGCGCTGCGCAGATCTCCTCCGCGAAGCGGAGCAGACGGCGTCGAAACCTGCGACCCCGACGGCATCGCGCACGTCGGCCTCATCGTCGAGCCGGAAGACCAGGAGCGCCCACGAACGCTCTCCGCGTCGTCCCGCGCGAACGAGTCGTTCGCGGCATCCCGCGGCGAACTCATCCCACGGGGTGCGCGATCCCGGCGCCACCACCCGCTCGCGACGGGTGGCGAAGCCCACGAGCGACACCAGTGCGCAGACCATGTAGACGATGAATCCCAGCTGGTTGACCGACCGGACGAACTGGAGGTCGTCGCCGCTGGAGGCGGGGAAGACCAGGCCCGCGACGGCGACGAAGGCGGCGAGAGCGGAATAGAGCACCGAGATCACCACGAGCGGGTACAGCACGGTGTCGCCGCGATCGGGAAGGCGGAGCCACTCGACCAGGAGCAGGAAGGCGAAGACCGCCGAGAGGAAGAAGATCAGGCGGAAGACGACGCTGTAGACCTCGGTGGCCCCCGCCGCGACGAGGAGCGCCGGGCTGAGGATCGACAGCAGCGCCGCGAGCCACCACCGAGACGCAGCACCGCGGAGGGTGCGGAACCCGGCCCAGATGAAACCGGGTGCGCCCATCAGGACGCCGAGCGAGACGCGGCGGATCACTTCGGAGTCGACGGTCTCGGCCAGCACGACCCCCCACGACGAGGTCATCGCCAGGAGGAAGGCCATCGACCACAGCAGCGTCGAACGATGCGGGCGATCCAGGAAGGCCACCCCGATCATGACGACGACGCCGAGCGTGGCCACGGTCGCCTGCGCCAGGGCGAGGTTGGGCCCGCTGAAGGAGGGGATGGTGTCGATCACGGCGTCGCCTCGCGCGAGAGGGCGACGCTCGCCGTGGTCCCCTCGTCGACGCGCGAGGTCAGCGTCAGTGTGCCACCGTGCGCCTCGACGATGTCGCGCGCGATTCCCAGGCCCAGGCCCGTCCCCGACGCCGTCGCGCCGGCGGCGGAGGAGCGGAAGTAGGGCTCGAACACCCGGTCGATCTCGTCGGCGGGGATCCCGATCCCCGAGTCGCCGATGTCGACGTGGATCAGGTCGCGGTCGACCGCCGCCCTCACCCACACCGTCCCCTGCCGGGGCGTGTACTTCACGGCGTTCGTGAGGAGGTTGTCGAACACCTGGCGGAGGCGGAACGCATCGCCCCGCACCGGCAGCACCGGGGGGAGCTCGGTGTGCAGGGTGATGTTGCGCGCTCGCGCATTGGCCGTCACCCCCACCAGCGACGCCTCCAGGACGCCGCGCAGGTCGATCGCATCGGTGCCGCGAGGGGCCGTGAACGACGACCGGGAATCGCGGAGGGTCTGCTCGAGCATCGTGAGCATCCGCTCGGCCGACGCCTCGATCACCGTGAAGTCGTCGCGGCTGGCGGGGTCGACGTCGCGCTCGAGTGCGAGCTCCGCCCGGCCGAGGATGACGGTGAGCGGGTTGCGGATCTCGTGCGAGGCCATCGCGACGACCTGATCGCGCGCGCGTTCGGCGTGCAGGAGGGCGGTCACCTCCCGCGCGACGAGCAGCATGCTGGCTTCGTCCTCGCTCCGCGATGCCAGCGGGCTCGCCGACACGGTCACCGCTCGCCATGTGCCTTCGGCGTCGATGATCCAGTACGTCTCCGGGGCGAAGGCCTCGCCACGGGCGGCGCGCGCGAACGGACGCTCGTCGGCGGGCACCTCCGGCCCGTCCACACCGGTGTGCTCGATCACGGTGGCGTGTGCCGGATCCTCCTGCTCTCCCAGACCGTAGAGCCGCCGATAGGCGGCATTCAGGGCGAGCAGCTCACCGCCGGGCGACAGGCGCACGATGCCGAGGTCGATGCCGTCGATCATCTCTGCGATCCGGCGCTCCTGCGCCGTCGCGCGATCGAGAGTCGCGCGCAAGCGCCGCGCCTGCTGGCGGAGCAGGCGCTTGAACGCCCTGGTCCGCTTCGAGCCCACGAACAGCGTGATGCCGATGAAGCTGAGCACGATGATGATGAGCACCACGCGGATCGTGGAGTCGGTGCCGGGGCTGAGGCTCGCGACGATCAGGAGGAAGACGCCGACTGCGCCGAGGGCGACGGCGAGGGTGCGGGCGCCGTAGTGCAGGGCGATCCACACGATGGGGAAGGTCCACAGGAATGCGAACCGCAGGTCGCCGTCGAGATTCAGCAGCCCGACGGCGAACAGGTCGGCGAACGGCACCATCAGCACCGCGGCCGAGGTCAGCCGCGCCCACGGTGCGATCATCGTCACCGCCGTGATCACCACGAGCAGCAGGATGCCCGCGGTGAAGGTCGCGTTGGCCAGCTGCGCCGGCTGGATGAACAGCAGCAGGATGACGACGGCGAGGACCGTCGCACCCAGGACGAGCTGGCTCAACCAGATCGACCGGGTGCGGGTGGAGATCGGCGCGGGAGCCAGTATGCGGGTGTCGGGGGCGACGGACCAGGTCGAGGTCACCGCCGGAGAGGCATCGACCGCTCGCGACCTGCCCCGCGTCAACATACGCAGAGTTTAGCCACGTGCGCGCCGGCTCCGAGCGCTCGGATGCACCGCCGCTCAGCCGGCCGTCGACACCTCCGCGGGCTGGGCGGAGGTGATGCTCGCCGTCACCAGGATCGGCAGGTGATCCGACAGGCCCTGCGGAAGGGTGCGGACGCGGTCGATGGTGAACCCGGACGATGTCACGAAGTCGTAGTGGCCGCGGAAGAACCGGTAGCGCGTGTAGGTGCGCGAGTCGCTGAGGCTGAGCTCGTACCCCTGCTCGCGCACCTTCTGTCCGAGGTTCTCCTTGAACACCGGGTAGTTGTAGTCGCCCACCATGAGCGCGGGAAGACCCTCCCCCAGCTGCTGCAGTTCGGCCAGCGCCGTGCGGATCTGGTGCCGGCGGAGGGAATTCAGCGCGGTGAGGGGAGCCGCATGGAAGGACGCGACGATCATGTCGGTGCGGTGGTCGATGTCGTGCAGCCGCACCCCCAGCATCCGCTCCTCGGCGGGCTTGAGCAGGTGATCGTGCAGAGACTTCTTCAGCGCCAGCGCCCGCACTTCGACCGCGCGGAACGTATTGGCGCGGTAGTAGACCGCGAGGCCCAGCCGGTTGCGCGAGGTCGCATCGGCAAGGCGCAGCCCCGCGATCTCGGCGGGGATGTCGGAGGTGTCGTACTCCTGCAGACACAGGACGTCGGCACCGTGGCGTTCGACGAGCTCTGCCAGCTCGCCCGCGGCGCGATGCTTGCGCAGGTTGTACGAGATCACTCTCATCGACGTTCAGCCTACGGCCGTGTGGGAGGTCGAAGGCTCACCGGGAAGTGACCGATAAGCGATGATCAGGTGTCGTCAATCCGCTCCGCGCCGCGCCCGGGTCTGCTCGGCGCGGGCGGCGAGCAGGTCGTCGGCGGGGTAGCCCACCTCGGCGAGGGTCAGCCCGCGCGCGGCGAGGACGTGGATCTCGGGCACTTTTCCCCCACGATCGCGGATCGCGGCGAGGTCTCCCGGGTCCAGGCGCCCCTCCCCGACCGCGACGCACCCCCCCACCAGTGCCCGCACCATGCTGTGGCAGAACGCGTCGGCCCTGACGTCGGCGATCAGCACGCCGTCGACGTCGCGGTGCCAGCCGAAGTGCAGCAGGGTGCGGATGGTGGTGGCCTCCTCGCGCGGCTTGCAGTAGGCCGCGAAATCGTGGAGCCCGATGAGCGACCGCGCCGCGGCATCCATCCGCTCGTGATCGAGGTGCGACCGCACGCTCGTGGTGCGGTGACGCTCGAGGGGGTCGTATCCGGTCGTGCGGTCGGCGACGCGGTAGACGTAGCGCCGCCACACCGCGGAGAAGCGCGCGTCGAACCCGGAGGGAGCGACCGCGGTGGCCCGTACGGTCAGATCGGCGTACGCGCCCAGCACCCCGTTGATGCGGCGCGCGAGCTGGGCCGTCGGATCGAACGGCTCCGTGTCGGTGCTCGCCGCGCCGCGAGGCGCGCGGGCGGCGGCCAGGCGCTGCTCCTGGGACGGGTCGAGGTCGAGGTGGGCGACCTGTCCGGTGGCGTGGACGCCGGCGTCGGTGCGCCCGGCGACCACGACGCGCGGATCGCCGCTGAGCACGCGGGCGAGGGCGGACTCCAGCGTCTCCTGCACGGTCCGAAGGCCCGGCTGACGTGCCCAGCCGCGGAAGTGCGTGCCGTCGTAGGAGAGGTCGAGGCGGATGCGCACCGCACCAGCGTAGTTCGCTGCCGAGCCGCCTCCCGGAGATTCCCCCGAGGGCGTGGCGAGGACCGACGTACACTGTGGTGTCCCCTCCGCAGGATCGCCGACGTGACCGGTTTCCCCATGACGCTCACCGCCCCCACACTCCTCAGCAGCCCCAGCTCGCCGACCGCCGATCCGCCGCGCCGATACGCGGGGTTGGACGGGATGCGGGCGGTCGCCGTGGCGCTCGTGGTGATCTACCACCTCTTCCCCGTGATGCTCCCTGGCGGGTTCATCGGCGTCGACGTCTTCTTCGTCATCAGCGGGTTCCTCATCACCAGCCTGCTGCTGCGCGAGCACGCCCGGAACGGCCGGATCGCGCTCGTCGGCTTCTGGCGACGGCGGGCTCGGCGGCTCCTGCCGGCCCTCGCGCTGGTGGTGCTCGTGTGCTCCAGCGCGGCGCTCCTCGTCGGCGGCGACGTTCTCGTGCGCCTGGGGGCGCAGGTGCTGGGGGCGGCGACCTTCAGCTACAACTGGGTCTCGCTCGCCGGTGACGGCGGCTACTTCTCCGCCGCCACCCCCGAGCTCTTCCGCAATTTCTGGTCGCTCGCCGTCGAGGAGCAGTTCTACGTCGTCTGGCCGATCGTGCTGCCGCTGTTCCTCCTCGTCCCTCGCGCCTGGGCCCGCGCCGGCGCGTCGGTGCTGCTCGCAGCCGCCTCGGCCGCGTGGATGGCGGTGCTGGTGACGTCGGGCCTCGGGACGCCCGGCGGCGACCTCACCCGCGTGTACTTCGGCACCGACACCCACGCCTTCGGCATCCTGCTGGGGGTGGCTCTGGCGTTCGCGACGACACATGTGCTGTCGCGCCCGGAGACATCGCGGCCGCGGTGGACAGGGGCGGTCGGCGCGGCGGCGATCTCGGGGCTCGTGCTGCTGTCGTTCCTCGCGCCCGTCGACGGGGCGGTGACCTTCCCCGGCGCACTCGTGGCGGCAAGCCTCCTCTCCGCCGCGGCGATCATCGCGGGGGTGTGGCCGGGTTCGCGGTTCGGCCCGGCGCTCGACGCCCAGCCGCTGCGGTGGATCGGCGACCGCTCGTACGGCATCTACCTGTGGCACTGGCCGATCCTCGTCCTGCTCCTCGCGGGGCTCCAGGGCACGGGCGCCGAGGCCGGGGTCCCCGGGAGCGTCGGCCTCACCGCCCTCGTGCTCACCCTCGTCGCCGCGGAGCTGTCGTACCGCTTCGTCGAGACGCCGGTGCGCCGGCACGGCTTCCGTGGATCGCTCCGCCTCCTCGGGCGGGCCCTTCGCGCCGGTGCCGGCGCGCGCATCGGAGCGGTGACCGCCGGCGCGGTCGCGATCGCACTCGTCGCCGGCACCGGCGCCGCGGTCGCCGCGGCACCGACGGTGTCGTCGGGACAGGCGATGGTGGACGCCGGTCAGCGCGCGCTCGCGGAGGTCGACGTCCCTGCCGCGCCGGCTGCGCCACCGACGCCGGAAGAGACGGCGACCGACGCGCCGGAGGGTGCCCCTCCGGCATCCGGATCATCAGTTCCCGGCGTGCCGGGGGTGCCCTCCGGCGACAGCGTGCCCCGGCCTGCGCCCACGGCCGTGGCGGGGGATCAGATCTCGGCGATCGGCGACTCGGTGATGCTCGCCTCGGCTCCGGCGCTGCTGGAGCGCTACCCGGGCATCGCCGTCGACGCCGCCGTGTCGCGCTCGGCGTGGGCGGGCCCGGGCATCCTGCAGCAGCTCGCCGACAGTGGGCAGCTGCGCCCGTACGTCGTCCTGGGCCTCGGGACCAACGGTCCGGTCGATCGCGACGCCCTCGAGCGGATGGCGGCGATCGCGGGGCCGGAGCGCACGCTCATCCTCGTCAACGCCTTCGCGCCGCGCGACTGGATCCCCGGCGTCAACGCCGAGCTGGCCGACTTCGCCGCGACGCACCCGCGCGTGTTCATCGCCGACTGGTCGGGCGCGATCACCACGAAGCCCGAGCTGCTCGCCGGCGACCAGATCCACCCCGACTCCGGCGGCGGGACGGTCTTCGCCGAGGCCGTCGGGCAGGCCGTCGACCGCGCGGAGGAGCATCGCGCCCTCCTCGCCTACGAGCAGGAGCTGCGCGCCTGGCGGCGGGCGCACTTCACCGTCGGTCGCGAGTACGAGTAGCGCTGCTCGCGCGTCGCGCGCACCGACGACGAGACCCGCCACCCCCAGGGGCGGCGGGTCTCGGTACGACCGGGGTCGTTACTTGTCGTCGGAGTCGGCGTCGGCGGTGGAGTCACCCTCCACCACGGCGTCCTCCGCTGCCTGCTCGGCGGCGGCACCCTCTTCGGGCGACTCCGAACCGGCATCGGCGCTCTGGTCAGCGGTGCTGTCTTCCACGGGGGCCTCCTCGGTGGTGTCCTCCGTGTCAGTCTCCTCCGCGGCGGCGTCATCCGAAGCGGGGTTGACAGCCGGGGCCGCCGTGGTCGACGAGCGCGAGTTCTTGACCTTCGGAGTCACGGGCTCCAGCACGAGCTCGATGACGGCCATCGGCGCGTTGTCACCCTTGCGGTTGCCGATCTTGGTGATCCGGGTGTAGCCACCCGGGCGGTCGGCGACCAGCGGTGCGATCTCGGTGAAGAGGACGTGCACGACCTCCTTGTCACCGATCACCGACAGCACCCGGCGACGCGCGTGCAGGTCGCCGCGCTTGGCGAAGGTGATGAGGCGCTCAGCCAGGGGACGCAGGCGCTTGGCCTTGGTCTCGGTGGTCTGGATCGACTTGTGGGTGAAAAGGGCCGCGGCGAGGTTCGCAAGCAGCAGGCGCTCGTGGGCGGGGCCGCCTCCGAGGCGGGGACCCTTCGTGGGCTTGGGCATGTCAGTTACTCCAGTCGAAAGTCAGTCGGGTGCCGCAGCTCAGACGGTCTCGTCGTCGTAGCCGCCGTAGAAGTGCGCGCCGTCGAACCCGGGGACCGAGTCCTTCAGCGACAGGCCGAGCGAGACGAGCTTGTCGCGCACCTCGTCGACCGACTTCTGGCCGAAGTTGCGGATGTTCATCAGCTGCGTCTCCGAGAGGGCGACCAGTTCGCTGACGGTGTTGATGCCCTCGCGCTTGAGGCAGTTGTACGAGCGCACCGACAGATCGAGGTCTTCGATCGGCATCGACAGCTCGTTGGACAGGACGGTCTCGACCGGCGCGGGGCCGATCTCGATGCCCTCGGCCTCGACGTTCAGCTCGCGGGCGAGACCGAACAGCTCGGTCAGGGTGCGACCGGCCGATGCGACGGCGTCGCGCGGGGCGATCGAGGGCTTGGACTCGACATCCAGCACCAGCTTGTCGAAGTCGGTGCGCTCTCCGGCACGGGTGGCCTCGACGCGGTACGACACCTTCAGCACCGGCGAGTAGATCGAGTCGATCGGGATCTGCCCGGCCTCGGCGTACTCGTTGCGGTTCTGCGTCGCCGACACGTAACCGCGGCCGCGCTCGATCGTCAGCTCGAGCTCGAAACGCGCGGTGTCGTTGAGGGTCGCGATGACCAGCTCGGGGTTGTGCACCTCGACGCCGGCGGGAGCGGAGATGTCGGCGGCGGTGACCTCACCGGCGCCGGTCTTGCGCAGGTACGCGGTGATGGGCTCGTCGCGCTCGCTGGAGACGACCAGCTGCTTGATGTTGAGGATGATCTCGGTGACATCCTCCTTCACACCGGGGATGGTGCTGAACTCGTGGAGGACGCCGTCGATGCGGATCGACGTCACGGCAGCGCCGGGGATCGACGACAGGAGGCTGCGACGCAGCGCGTTGCCGATCGTGTAGCCGAAGCCAGGCTCCAGCGGCTCGACGACGAAGCGGCTGCGGAACTCCCCGATCTTCTCCTCGGTCAGAGTGGGACGCTGTGCGATGAGCACGATGTGTTCCTTTCAGTCACGTGCCCGCTATATGACACGTGCGGTGGGTGAAGTATTGAGTTGTGTTCAGGGATGCCGCGGAGGCGCGCACCACGGGGGACAGCGCCCCGCGGCATCCGTGAGTCAGAATGCGAGCGTCAGACGCGGCGACGCTTGGGCGGGCGGCACCCGTTGTGCGCCTGCGGGGTGACGTCCTGAATCGAACCGACCTCGAGGCCGGCGGCCGTGAGCGAGCGGATCGCGGTCTCGCGGCCCGAGCCCGGGCCCTTGACGAAGACGTCGACCTTCTTGACACCGTGCTCCTGCGCCTGGCGGGCGGCCGACTCGGCGGCCATACCGGCGGCGTAGGGGGTGGACTTGCGCGAGCCCTTGAAGCCCACTCCACCCGAGGACGCCCAGCTGATCACGGCGCCCGACGGGTCGGTGATCGAGACGATGGTGTTGTTGAACGTCGACTTGATGTGGGCCTGACCCACGGCGATGTTCTTCTTCTCCTTGCGGCGCGGCTTGCGCGCGGCGGACTTGGCCTGTGCCATGTGCGTGTTCTCCTAAACCCTGCAGGCCGCGCTCAGCGCGCCTTCTTCTTGCCGGCGACGGTGCGCTTCGGGCCCTTGCGGGTGCGCGCGTTGGTCTTGGTGCGCTGTCCGCGGACCGGGAGGCCGCGGCGGTGACGGATGCCCTCGTAGGAGCCGATCTCGACCTTGCGGCGGATGTCGGCGGCCACCTCGCGGCGGAGGTCACCCTCGACCTTGAAGTTGGCCTCGATGTAGTCGCGGAGGGCGATGAGCTGGTCATCGCTGAGGTCCTTCACGCGGATGTTCTCGTCGATCTGCGTCTCAGCGAGGATCGCGTGCGAACGGGTACGGCCCACGCCGTAGATGTAGGTCAGGGCGATGACCACGCGCTTATCGCGCGGGATGTCGACGCCGGCAAGACGTGCCATGCGGCTCTCCTAGGAGTTGGTGGAGGTGTGGAGCAGGATCGGTGCCCGGGCCTCCGCCCCGAGGTGTCCCCCTTGCGGGTTCTGATCCTGCCGGTGTGTATTCAGTTGTGAGTCGTGGTCGTCAGCCCTGGCGCTGCTTGTGGCGCGGGTTGGACTTGCAGATGACCATCACGTTGCCGTGGCGACGGATCACCTTGCAGTGATCGCAGATGGGCTTGACGGAGGGGTTGACCTTCATGATGTTCCTGTTCGCTGTCTTCGCCGGGCACGCGGGCTCTCCCGAGCCGCGTGGGGCGTTACTTCTCGACCGGTCTAGCGGTAGCGGTAGACGATCCGGCCGCGGGTGAGGTCGTAGGGGCTGAGCTCCACGACCACGCGGTCCTCGGGGATGATGCGGATGTAGTTCTGCCGCATCTTGCCTGAGATCGTGGCGAGCACCTTGTGTCCGTTGGTGAGCTCCACGCGGAACATCGCGTTCGGCAGCGCCTCGGAGATGACACCCTCGATCTCGATGACACCGTCTTTCTTCGCCATAAACTCGCTATCGCTTGCATGCAGACCGGTCGGTCTGCGGTGGATGGGATTGTGGTGCGGCGACACGCCAATAAAGGCGCAACGCACCAAAGATCAACTATAGGTGATATCGCACCCCGCGGCAACCGCGCGTCTCTCCGCCCCTCCCCCTCCCCCTCCCGCCCATCCCCATTCCGCCGAACCACCCCGATCGTGACGAACCACCGTGCGATACCCGGTGGCTCGTCGCGATAACGCTGGTTCGACCCTTCCTGCACAGCCAGGACGGCCGACGATCTTTCCGCAGATCGCATCGCGAGGACACCCTGCGTCGCTCGGAGCGCCACGATCGGCGGATGACCGGCCTCCTCCTCGCATCCGGGGTCAAGCCCGCCCCGCTCGAACTGCTCCGCCTCGCGGATGCGCACGCCTCCACGCGTTCGCTCCGCAATCCGACGACCCACCGACGCGTCCGTCCGGGCGTCTACGCCGCGCGATCTGCGTGGGACGAGCTTGCCCCCTGGGATCGCTACCTGGCTCGCGTCCACGCATACGCGCTCATCAACCCCGACGCGGTCTTCAGCGACGAGTCCGCTGCTGCGCTCCTCGGACTTCCTGTGTTCGGCGAACCCCGCCACCTGCACCTGTTCGATGCGAAGGGTTCCGGCGCCCGTCGCTACGGCGACGTCGTCGTGCACGAGAGCGTCGAGGCACCTGACATCGAAACGCGAGGGGGCCTCAGCGTCACCTCAGCAGCACGGACAGCGGTGACGCTCATGCGGCGTCTTGCTCCTCCGTTCGCGCTGGCGGTCGGCGACGCTGTGATCTCTCCGCGGCAAGGGGGAACGGCGACCGTCGACGACCTCCGTCGCATGACTGCCACGCAGACCGACACCCGCGGCATCCGGCAACTGCGCCTGCTGCTCGAGACGATCGACCCGCGCTCGGAGAGCGTCGGGGAGAGCATCGGACGCGCTGTGATCGTCTGGTCCGGATTCGAGACGCCCCTGCTGCAGGTGGAGGTGGTCACGGATGGGATCCGCGACCGCGTGGATTACGGATGGCCGGGCGCGGGCGTTCTCGCCGAGTCGGACGGTTACGGCAAGTACCGGTTGGGCACGACAGAGGACTCGGTGCGCGCCCTCATACAGGAGAAACAGCGCGAGGATCGCCTGCGGCGACGCTGCCGCGCGTTCGGGCGCTGGGACATGGCGGCGTCCATCGCCGTCGAGCCGGTGGTGCAGGAACTGCTCCGCTTGGGCGTCCCGCGCATCACCGCTCCGCGATGGGCTCTGCTGTCAGGCATGCGTGCGAGTGGCTCGGGCTGGCGCCGATGATCATCTGGGCGACGTCGGGCCTCGATCCACCGAAATCGCGACGACCCACCGCGCATGGCCGGGAGGTTGGTCTCGATCACGGTGGATCGGCGAAGGTGAGGGGGCGCGAGAGCGAGGCGAGCGAGGCGGGCGCGCGAAGCGCGGCCGCGCCGCGGGTCAGGAGAAGAGCGAGCGGAGATCCGCCGGCGCGGGGATGGTGTCGTTGGCGATGGCCTCGCCGTTGACTGCCAGAGTCGGCGTGGCGATGTTCTGCTGGCCGGGCTGAATGGGGGTCTGCTGCGTCATCGACGACACGAACCCGCTGTAGCGCTGCTCGGTCACGCAGGCATCCACGCCTTCCGCGCCGACCGATCCGGCGATCTCGATGAGCTGCTCGTCCGTCAGGCCGGTCGAGCCCTCCGCCGGCTGGTTGGCATAGAGGGTCTGCATGAACGACACGGCCTCGTCGGGCGCGGTCTCCGCGACGCAGTACATCGCGTTCGCGGCGCGAGTGGAGTACTCGCTCCCCTGCGAGTACCGATCGAGGATGGCGATCGGGTGGATGCCCAGGGTGATCGTCCCATCGTCGACGAGTTCCTGGATCGACTCGCCGTACACCTGCTCGAACTGGTTGCAGATCGGGCACATGAAGTCGATGTACGTATCCAGGGTCTGCTCGCCCGTCCCGATCTCGATGGCGCCGGTCTCGGCGTTGATCGAGGCGGACTGCGGCGCGGGCCCCGCGTCATCCGACTGGTTGTTCGACCAGATCACGATGGCCGCCGTCACGACGAGCGCGACCACCACGGCGACGCTCACGAGAATCGCGAACCAGTTGACCTTGCGCGTGGCCGTTGCCATCGGCGTCCTCCTTGAACAGTCCCGGCGCTACGGGATCGGTGCCGGGGTGACGCCGAAGGGCGCGAGCCCGGCTGCGCCGCCGTCGGGCGCCGTGAGCACCCACACACCGTCATCATGCACCGCGACGCTATGTTCCCAGTGTGAGCCGGCCGAGCCGTCGACGGTCGAGACGGTCCAGCCGTCGTCCTCGACGAACGTGGCATCCGACCCTGCGACCACCATCGGCTCGATCGCGAGGGCGAGCCCGGGCCGAACCTCGGGACCGGGGTCGTCGACGCGGTAGTTGAACACCGACGGGGACTCGTGCATCTTCCGGCCGATGCCGTGACCGACGTACTCGCGAAGAATCCCGTAATCCTCGCCGTGGGCCCGGATGTAGTCCTCGATCGCAGCGCCGACGTCGGCGATGTGCCGTGCGGTCGCGAGTGCCGCGATTCCCGCCCACAGCGACCCTTCGGTCACCTGCGACAGCTGCTCCCGCTCGGCCACGAGCTCGGGCCGGGTCGGGTCGGGCAGGACGACGGTGAGGGCCGAATCGCCGTTCCAGCCCTTGTACTCCGCGCCGCAGTCGATCGAGAGGATGTCGCCGGGTTCGAGCGGGCGGTCACCGGGGATCCCGTGCACCACCTGCTCGTTCACCGACGCGCAGACGGTGTGCCGGTACCCCCGCACCATCTGGAAGTTCGATTTCGCCCCGCGCGAGACGATCAGATCGGATGCCGCGGCATCCAGCTCCGCAGTGGTGACGCCGGGTGCGATGAGGGTCTTCACCGCGGCGAGGGCGTCGGCGGTGATGAGGCCGGGCTCGAGCATCGCCCGCAGCTGGGCGGGAGTCTTGTAGATCGAGCGGCGCAGTCCCACGTTCGGGCTCACGCGGTCGCCGGGCCCCCGAGGCCGCGGGCCCGGAGAGCGGCGAGGATGCGATCGGTGATCTCGTCGACCGTGCCGGTGCCGTCGATCTCGTCGACGATGCCGCGGGTGGCGTAGACGGCGATGATCGGTGCGGTCTCGCTCTCGTAGATCGCGAGGCGCTGGGCGATGGCGGCTTCGGTGTCGTCCGCGCGGCCCTGCTCGAGGGCGCGCTTGCTCAGCCGCGCTATCGACTCCTCGCGGGGCACCTCGAGCACGATGACCGCGTCGAGCTGCTCCTCGCGACCGCCCAGGAACTCATCGAGGTGCATGACCTGCGGAAGGTTGCGCGGATATCCGTCGAGGAGGAAGCCTCCCGCCGCATCCTCCTTCGACAGCCGGTCGCGCACGACCGCGCTCGTCAGCTCATCGGGGACGAGCTGCCCGGCGTCGATGATCTCCTTGACCTGCACGCCGAGGTCGGTGCCGCCCGCGACGTTCGCGCGGAAGACGTCACCGGTCGAGACGACCGGCACCCCGAGGGCCTCGGCGATGCGGACGCCCTGGGTGCCCTTGCCCGAGCCCTGGGGGCCGACGATGAGGAGACGAGCCATCAGCGCAGAAGCCCTTCGTAGTGACGCTGCTGCAGTTGCGCGTCGATCTGCTTCACGGTCTCAAGACCCACACCGACGATGATGAGGATCGAGGCGCCGCCGAACGGGAAGTTCTGGTTCGCACCCACCAGCGCCAGCGCGAACAGCGGCAGGAGCGCCACCAGGCCGAGGTAGATCGAGCCGGGCAGGGTGATGCGGGTCAGCACGTAGTCCAGGTACTCCGCCGTCGGACGTCCGGCACGGATGCCCGGGATGAAGCCGCCGTACTTCTTCATGTTGTCGGCGACGTCGACCGGGTTGAAGGTGATCGCGACGTAGAAGTAGGTGAAGCCGACGATGAGCAGGAAGTACAGCGCCATGTACAGCGGGTGATCGCCCGAGACGAGGTACTGCTGGATCCACGCCACCCAGCCCGGAACCTCCTGGCCCGGCTGCGGCTGGTTGAACTGCGCGATGAGCGCGGGGATGTACAGCAGCGACGAGGCGAAGATCACCGGCACCACACCGGCCATGTTGACCTTGATCGGGATGTAGGTGTTCGTGCCGCCGTACGTGCGCCGGCCGACCATCCGCTTGGCGTACTGCACGGGGATCCGCCGCTGCGACTGTTCGACGAACACCACCAGCGCGACCACGACCATGCCGACGGCGAGGACGAGGAGGAAGACCTCGAAGCCGCGCGACTGGGCGATGGCCCACATCGAGGCGGGGAACGCGGCGGCGATCGAGGTGAAGATCAGCAGCGACATGCCGTTGCCGATGCCGCGCTCGGTGACGAGCTCGGCGAACCACATGATGAGGCCGGTTCCGGCGGTCATCGTGATGATCATCAGCAGCTGCGCCCACCAGACGTCGTTGGTGAGCAGCTGCTCGCACTCGGGGATGCCGGTGACGCCGAACAGCTGACCGCTGCGGGCCACGGTCACCAGAGTGGTGGACTGCAGGAGCGCCAGCGCGATGGTGAGGTAACGGGTGTACTGGGTGAGCTTGGCCTGACCCGCCTGGCCCTCCTTGTACAGCGCTTCGAAGTGCGGGATGACCACGCGCAGCAGCTGCACGATGATCGTCGCCGTGATGTAGGGCATCACGCCGAGCGCGAAGATGGACAGCTGCAGCAGCGCACCGCCCGAGAACAGGTTCACCAGCGACAGCAGGCCCTCGGTGCCGGCGCTGTCGCGCAGGCAGGACTGCACGTTCGGGAAGTCCACGAACGGTGCCGGCACGTGCGCACCGAGCCGGTACAGGGCGATGATGCCCAGGGTGAAAGCGATCTTCCGACGCAGATCCGGAGTGCGGAAGACACGCGCGATGGCGCTGAACAAGAGGCTGCCTCCATTGGGGATGCCGACGGCCACGCGGGCACGCCGACTCCCAGGGTAACGCGAGGAGGGGCCGGAGCGAACTCCGACCCCTCCTGCAGGCCTTACTGGGCGGTGCCCGCCGACTCGCCGGCGGAGACCGAGCCGCCCGCGGCGACGATCTTCTGCTCGGCGGAGCCCGACACCTTGTCGACCGAGACGTTGAGCGCCACCGAGATGTCGCCGGTGCCGAGCACCTTGACCTTCTCGTTCTTGCGCACCGCGCCCTTGGCGACCAGGTCGCCGATGGTCACGTCGCCGCCCTGCGGGTAGAGCTCGGCGAGCTTGTCGAGGTTGACCACCTGGTACTCCACGCGGAACGGGTTCTTGAACCCGCGCAGCTTCGGCGTGCGCATGTGGAGGGGCATCTGCCCGCCCTCGAAGCCGGCCTTGACCTGGTACCGGGCCTTGGTTCCCTTGGTACCGCGGCCGGCCGTCTTGCCCTTCGAGCCCTCACCGCGACCCACGCGGGTCTTGGCGGTGTGAGCACCGGGGACCGGGCGGAGGTGGTGCACCTTGAGCACGCCCGGGCGCGAAGCCGGGGCATCCTTCTTCGGCGCGCTCTTCGCGGCGGTCTCCTTCTTCGGCGCAGCCTTGCGCGCCGCGGTCTTCTTCGGCGCGGACTCGACGGCCTCGGCCGTCTCTTCCTTCTTCTCCGCCATCAGTCGATCTCCTCAACCTTCACGAGGTGGGCGACAGTGCGCACATACCCGCGGGTCTGGGAGTCATCGGGACGGACGACGGTGTCGCCGATCCGCTTGAGACCCAGGCTCCGGAGGGTGTCGCGCTGATTCTGCTTCTCGCTCACCTTGGACTTGATCTGCGTCACCTTCAGACGCGCGGCCATCAGGCACCTACCTTCGCTGCAGCCGCGGCCTCGGCCTCGGCGCGGACCAGACGGGCGGGCGCGACCTGGTCGAAGTCCAGTCCACGGCGCGCGGCGACGTGACGGGGCTCCTCCAGCTGCTTCAGCGCCTCGACGGTCGCGTGGACGATGTTGATCGTGTTCGACGATCCCAGCGACTTCGACAGCACGTCGTGGATACCCGCACACTCGAGGACGGCACGCACCGGGCCGCCCGCGATCACACCGGTACCGGCGGCGGCGGGGCGCAGGAGCACCACACCGGCAGCAGCCTCACCCTGGACGGGGTGCGGGATGGTCGAGGCGACGCGGGGCACGCGGAAGAAGTTCCGCTTTGCCTCTTCGACGCCCTTCGAGATCGCCAGCGGCACCTCGCGGGCCTTGCCGTAGCCGACTCCGACCAGCCCGTTGCCGTCACCGACGACGACGAGCGCGGTGAAGCTGAACCGGCGACCACCCTTGACGACCTTCGACACGCGGTTGATCGTCACGACGCGCTCGAGGAACTGGCTCTCGCTGCGGTCGCGCGACCCACGGTCGCGGTTGGGGTTGCGCTCGCGTCCGCCGCGACGCGGCTCGCGCTCCCGCTCGGGGGGAGCGGTAGCGGTGGCGGCGTCGGCCGGAGCCTCGGCAGCGGCCTCTGCGGTCACGTTGTTCTCCTTGTTGTCACTCACAGGTTGAGCCCCCCTTCGCGGGCGCCGTCGGCGATGGCCGCGACACGACCTGCGTATCGGTTGCCGCCGCGGTCGAACACCACGTCGGAGACGCCGGCGGCCTTGGCGCGCTCAGCGACCAGCTCGCCGACCTTGCGGGCCTTGGCGGTCTTGTCGCCGTCGAACCCGCGCAGGTCGGTTTCGAGCGTCGATGCGGATGCCACGGTGTGGCCCTTGCTGTCGTCGACGACCTGGACGAACACGTGGCGTGCCGAACGGGTGACGACCAGGCGGGGACGCTCGGAGGAGCCGACGACCTTCTTGCGAAGGCGGGCGTGACGGCGCGAACGCGCGTCGGACTTCGTCTTCACAGCCATGGTTACTTACCAGCCTTTCCGGCCTTGCGCCGAACGACCTCGCCGGCGTAGCGCACACCCTTGCCCTTGTACGGCTCGGGCTTGCGGATCTTGCGGATGTTCGCAGCCGCCTCGCCGACGGCCTGCTTGTCGATGCCGCTGACGGTGACCTTGTTGTTGCCCTCGACCGTCAGCGTGATGCCCGCGGGGGGCTCGACGAGAACCGGGTGCGAGAAGCCGAGGGCGAACTCGATCGAGCTGCCCTTCTGCGCGACGCGGTAACCGGTGCCGACGACCTCGAGGCCCTTGGTGTAGCCCTGGGTGACGCCGATGATGTTGTTGTTGATGAGCGTGCGGGTCAGGCCGTGAAGCGACCGCGACTCGCGCTCGTCGTCGGGACGGGTGACGATCACCTGGTTGTCCTCGACCTTGACTTCGATGGGACGGGCCACGGTGAGCGCGAGCTCGCCCTTGGGGCCCTTCACTGCGACATCCTGGCCGGTCACCGTGATGGTGACGCCGGAGGGGATGTCGATCGGGAGACGTCCGATACGCGACATGTCAGATCACCACACGTAGGCGAGGACTTCCCCACCCACGCCCTTCTGCTCGGCCTGACGGTCGGTGAGAAGACCGGAGGAGGTGGACAGGATGGCGACGCCCAGACCGCCGAGGACCGTGGGGATCTCGGAGGACTTGGCGTACACGCGCAGGCCCGGCTTGGACACGCGCTTGATGCCGGCGATGGACCGCTCGCGGTTCGGGCCGTACTTCAGGGTGAGGGTCAGCGTCTGGCCGACACGGGCGTCCTCGACGGCCCAGTCGGAGATGTAGCCCTCCTGCTTGAGGATGTCGGCGATGTGGGTCTTGAGCTTCGAGCTCGGCAGCGACACGGAGTCGTGGTGCGCCGAGTTCGCGTTGCGCAGACGGGTCAGCATGTCAGCGACCGGGTCTGTCATCGTCATTTCTTAGCTTCTTTCGTTCATGAGGTATCGGCAGCCGTTACACGACTGACGACCTTCCATGGTCAGGTGTTACTGCTGTGCGCCCTCGGCGCGGAAGGGGAAGCCGAGGTGGCGCAGGAGTGCGCGGCCCTCGTCATCCGTCTTCGCCGACGTCACGATCGTGATGTCGAACCCGCGGACGCGGTCGATCTTGTCCTGGTCGATCTCGTGGAAGACCGACTGCTCCTGCAGGCCGAAGGTGTAGTTGCCGTTGCCGTCGAACTGCTTTCCCGACAGCCCGCGGAAGTCGCGGATGCGGGGCAGAGCCAGGTTGATCAGGCGGTCCAGGAACTCCCACGCGCGGTCGCCCCGGAGGGTCACGTGCGCGCCGATGGCCTGGCCCTCACGCAGCTTGAACTGCGCGATGGACTTGCGAGCCTTCGTCACGACCGGCTTCTGACCGGTGATCTTGGTGAGGTCGTCGACCGCACCATCGATCACCTTGCTGTCGCGAGCCGCCTCACCGACACCGGTGTTGACCACGACCTTCACGAGGCCCGGAATCTGCATGACGTTGGCGTAGCCGAACTCATCCTGCAGCTTCTTCTGGATCTCGGACTTGTACTTCTGCTTCAGGCGGGGCTGGATTTTGCCAGCCTCGACGGCAGTTGCGGTGCTCATATTCAGAGGTCCTTGCCTGACTTCTTCGCATAGCGCACGCGGACGGTGCGCTTCACGCCGTCCTTGGCCTGCTCCTCGACGCGGTGACCGACGCGGGTCGGCTTCTTCGTCTGGGGGTCGACCAGGGAGACGTTGGAGATGTGGATCGGGGCTTCCATCGTTTCGATGCCGCCCGTCTTGGTGCCGCGCTGGGACTGGCCCACGCGGTTGTGCTTGGTGACGAAGTTCACGCCTTCGACGATCACGCGGTTCTGCTCGGGAAGGACCTCGAGGACCTTGCCCTGCTTACCGCGATCTCCGCCGCGCTCGGGCTTGGCGCCCGAGATGACCTGAACCAGGTCGCCCTTCTTGATCTTCGCCATGATCAGATGACCTCCGGGGCGAGCGAGACGATCTTCATGAACCGCTTGTCGCGCAGCTCACGGCCGACCGGCCCGAAGATGCGGGTGCCGCGGGGCTCCCCGTCGCTCTTCAGGATGACGGCGGCGTTCTCGTCGAACTTGATGTATGAGCCGTCGGCACGTCGGGTCTGCTTGACCGTCCGGACGACGACCGCCTTGACGACGTCACCCTTCTTGACGTTGCCGCCGGGAATGGCGTCCTTGACGGTGGCGACGATGACATCGCCCACGCCGGCGTACCGACGGTTCGAGCCGCCGAGCACGCGGATGGTGAGCAGCTCCTTGGCGCCGGTGTTGTCGGCGACCTTCAGCCGGGATTCGTTCTGGATCACTTGGCCTTCTCCACGATCTCGACCAGACGCCAGCGCTTGGTCGCGCTGAGCGGGCGGGTCTCGTTGATGACGACCAGGTCGCCGATGCCGGCGGTGTTGCCCTCATCGTGCGCCTTCACCTTGGACGTGCGGCGGATGACCTTGCCGTACAGCGGGTGCTTCACGCGGTCTTCGACCTCGACGACGATGGTCTTGTCCATCTTGTCGCTGATGACGTAGCCGCGGCGGGCCTTGCGGTACCCGCGGGCGTCGGCGTCGCGCACATCGTGCTCGGCGCTCTCGTGGCCCTTGACCTGCTCCGTGGCGGCGTCGGCCTTCTTGGCGGTGGCCATCACTCAGCCCCCTCTTCCTTCGCGGCCGAGTCAGCGGCATCCGCCTTCTTGGCCTTGGTCTTCTTCGTCTTCGTCGCGGTCTCCACGGGCGCAGGCGTGGCACGGATGCCGAGCTCGCGCTCACGGATCACGGTGTACAGCCGCGCGATGTCGCGCTTGACGGCGCGGATGCGGCCGTGGCTCTCGAGCTGGCCGGTGGCCGACTGGAAGCGCAGGTTGAACAGCTCTTCCTTGGCCTTGCGCAGCTCCTCGACCAGGCGCTGGTCTTCGAACGTGTCCAGCTCGCTCGGTGCGAGCGTCTTGGTGCCGATCGCCATTACGCGTCGCCCTCCTCGCGCTTGATGATGCGTGCCTTCAGGGGCAGCTTGTGGATGGCACGGGTCAGCGCCTCACGAGCGAGCTGCTCGTTCACGCCCGAGACCTCGAAGAGGACCCGGCCCGGCTTGACGTTGGCGACCCACCACTCCGGCGAACCCTTACCGGAACCCATGCGGGTTTCGGCGGGCTTCTTGGTGAGCGGTCGGTCGGGGTAGATGTTGATCCACACCTTGCCGCCACGCTTGATGTGACGTGTCATCGCGATACGAGCGGACTCGATCTGACGGTTCGTCACATACGCGGGGGTGAGGGCCTGGATGCCGAACTCGCCGAAGGAGACCTTCGTGCCGCCGGTGGCCTGGCCCGAGCGACCCGGGTGGTGCTGCTTGCGGTACTTGACCTTGCGGGGAATGAGCATTACGCCGACGCTCCTTCTGCGACGGGGGCCTCGCTGCGGGGGCCGCGGCGACGGTCGCCGCGGTCGTCACGACCGCGCGACTTCGGCGCGTTGGCCTGCTCGCGTGCGAGTTCCTTGTTGGTGAGGTCGCCCTTATAGATCCAGACCTTCACGCCGATGCGGCCGAAGGTGGTCTTGGCCTCGTAGAAGCCGTAGTCGATGTTCGCGCGCAGCGTGTGCAGCGGCACCCGGCCCTCGCGGTAGAACTCCGAACGGCTCATCTCGGCGCCGCCGAGGCGGCCGGAGACCTGGATGCGGACGCCTTTGGCGCCGGCGCGCTGCGCGCCCTGCAGGCCCTTGCGCATCGCGCGGCGGAACGCCACGCGAGCAGAGAGCTGCTCGGCGATGCCCTGCGCGACCAGCTGAGCGTCGGCCTCGGGGTTCTTGACCTCGAGGATGTTCAGCTGGATCTGCTTGCCGGTGAGCTTCTCGAGGTCGGCGCGGATGCGCTCGGCCTCGGCGCCGCGACGACCGATCACGATGCCCGGGCGGGCGGTGTGGATGTCGACGCGGACACGGTCGCGGGTGCGCTCGATCTCGATGTTGCTGACACCGGCGCGGTCGAGCTGCTTCTGCAGCAGCTGACGGATCTTGATGTCCTCGGCCACGTAGTCGGCGTAGCGCTGACCGGGCTTCGTCGAGTCGGAGAACCACCGCGACACGTGGTCGGTGGTGATGCCGAGGCGGAAGCCGTACGGGTTGACCTTCTGTCCCATTACTTGCTCGCCTTCTTGCTCGTGGCAGCCGGAGCCGTCTCGGCGACCTCGGGGGTCGACAGCACGACGGTGATGTGGCTGGTGCGCTTCTTGATCTGGAACGCGCGACCCTGGGCGCGGGGCTGGAAACGCTTGAGCGTCGTGCCCTCGTCCACGTACGCGTTCTTCACGTACAGGTCGGCGTCGTCGAGGTACTCGTTCTCCTTGTCGGCCTTGACGCGAGCATTCGCGATGGCCGACTCGACGAGCTTGTAGATGGGCTCACTGGCGCTCTGCTGAGCGAACTTCAGGATGGCCAGGGCCTCCTGAGCCTGCTTGCCCTTGATGAGAGCGACGACACGACGAGCCTTCTGAGGGGTCACGCGGATGTGTCGCACGCGTGCGATGGACTCCACCATTTCTCTCTCCTTGCGCCCCCGCGTCAGCGGCGGCGGCCCTTCTTGTCGTCCTTCTCGTGACCGCGGAAGGTGCGGGTGGGCGCGAACTCGCCCAGCTTGTGGCCGACCATCGTCTCGGTGACGAAGACCGGGATGTGCTTGCGGCCATCGTGGACGGCGATCGTGTGGCCGAGCATGGCCGGCACGATCATCGAGCGACGTGACCACGTCTTGATGACGTTCTTGGTTCCCGCCTCGTTCTGCGAAACAACCTTGCGAAGCAGGTGCTCGTCGACGAAGGGGCCCTTCTTAAGACTGCGTGGCATCTGAAGTTCCTACCTACTTGCGCTTCTTGCCGGCGTTGCGACGGCGGACGATGAGCTTGTCGCTCTCCTTGTTGGCGTGGCGGGTGCGGCCCTCGGCCTGACCCCACGGCGAGACCGGGTGGCGACCACCGGAGGTCTTGCCCTCACCACCACCGTGCGGGTGGTCGACGGGGTTCATGGCGACACCACGCACGGTCGGGCGGACGCCCTTCCAGCGCTTGCGGCCGGCCTTGCCCCAGTTGATGTTGGACTGCTCGGCGTTGCCGACCTCGCCGATCGTCGCGCGGCAGCGGACGTCGACGTTGCGGATCTCGCCCGAGGGCAGACGCAGCTGGGCGTACGGGCCGTCCTTCGCGACCAGGCGCACCGCGGCGCCGGCCGAGCGGGCCATCTTCGCGCCGCCGCCGGGGCGGAGCTCGATGGCGTGGATGACCGTACCCGTGGGGATGTTGCGCAGCGGCAGGTTGTTGCCGGGCTTGATGTCAGCCGACGGACCCGACTCGACCACGTCACCCTGCGCCAGCTTGTTCGGGGCGAGGATGTAGCGCTTCTCGCCGTCGACGTAGTGAAGCAGCGCGATGCGAGCGGTGCGGTTGGGGTCGTACTCGATGTGCGCGACCTTGGCGTTGACGCCGTCCTTGTCGTCACGACGGAAGTCGATGACGCGGTACTGGCGCTTGTGGCCACCACCGATGTGACGGGTCGTGATGCGGCCCTGGTTGTTGCGACCGCCGGTCTTTGCCAGCGGGCGGAGGAGGGACTTCTCGGGCGTCGATCGGGTGATCTCGGCGAAGTCCGCCACCGACGAGCCGCGGCGACCGGGGGTCGTGGGCTTGTACTTGCGAATAGCCATGTTCTCTCGTCCTTATCCCGCCGGTCAGCCGACCGCGGTGAAGATGTCGATGGTGCCCGACTTCAGGGTGACGATGGCGCGCTTGGTGTCCTTGCGCTTTCCCATGCCGAAGCGGGTGCGACGAGCCTTGCCCGTGCGGTTCAGCGTGTTGACCGAGGCCACCTTGACGCCGAAGATCTTCTCGATCGCGAGCTTGATCTCGGTCTTGGTCGCCCGCGGGTCGACGAGGAAGGTGTACTTGCCCTCGTCGATGAGCCCGTAGCTCTTCTCGGACACGACCGGCTTCAGGATGATGTCGCGCGGGTCCTTGTTGACGGCGATGTTGTTCATGCCGAGACCTCCTGGGTGGTGGCTGTGCGAGCCGACACGAAGGCGTCGTACGCGGCCTTGGTGAAGACGATGTCGTCGGAGACGAGCACGTCGTAGGCGTTGAGCTGGTCGAAGGACAGCACGTGGACGTACGCGAGGTTGCGGACGCTCATGACGCTGATCTCGTCGGTGCGCTCGACCACGACCAGGACGTTCTTGACGGCGCCGAGTGCGGTGAGCACGGATGCCGCGGCCTTGGTCGAGGGCGCATCGGTCACGCCGAGCGACTCGACGATGTGGAGACGCTCACCGCGGGCGCGGTCGCTCAGGGCGCCCAGGAGCGCCGCGGCGATCATCTTCTTGGGGGTGCGCTGCGAGTAGTCGCGGGGCTGCGGACCGTGGACGGTGCCACCGCCGCGGTGCTGCGGCATCCGGACCGAACCCTGACGGGCGTTGCCCGTGCCCTTCTGCTTGAAGGGCTTGCGACCCGAACCCGAGACGTCGCCGCGGGTCTTGGTCGCGTGCGTCCCCTGGCGGGCGGCGGCGCGCTGGGCGACGACGACCTGGTGGATGAGCGGGATGTTCGTCTTGACGTCGAAGAGCGCGGCGGGCAGCTCGACAGAGCCGGCCTTCTTTCCGTCGGCCTTCAGGACGTCGAGCGCGAGAGTGGAGTCAGCCATGTCGATCAGGCACCCTTCACTGCGTTGCGGACGTAGACGGTACGGCCACGGGCACCGGGGACGGCGCCCTTGACGAGCAGCAGACCCTTCTCGGCGTCCACGGCGTGCACCGTGAGGTTGAGAACGGTCACGCGCTCGCCGCCCATACGGCCGGCCATGCGCATGCCCTTGAAGACGCGGCTCGGGGTCGACGAGGCGCCGATCGAACCGGGCTTGCGGTGGTTGCGGTGTGCACCGTGCGAGGCCGAGACACCGGCGAAGTTGTGACGCTTCATCACACCTGCGGTGCCCTTGCCCTTGCTGGTGCCGACGACGTCGACCAGCTGGCCGGCCTCGAAGACGCCGTCCACCGTGAGGCTCCTGACCGAGTGAGTAGTCAGCAGCGTCAGCGGTGCGCACCTCGGTGAGGTGACGGCGGGGGGTGACGCCCGCGGCCTCGAAGTGGGCCGTGAGGGGCTTGTTCACCTTGCGGGGGTCGATGGCGCCGGCGGCGATCTGGACGGCCGAGTAGCCGTCCTTCTCCGCGGTGCGGATCTGGGTGACCACGTTGGGGGTCACCTCGATGACGGTGACGGGAACGAGCTTGCCGTTCTCATCCCAGACCTGGGTCATGCCGAGCTTGGTGCCCAGCAGAGCCTTGGAAACCTTTTCGTTGATGTGTGCCATGTCGACGAACCTCAGAGCTTGATCTCGATGTTGACGTCGGCCGGCAGGTCAAGGCGCATCAGCGAGTCGACGGCCTTGGGCGTGGGATCGATGATGTCGATCAGACGCTTGTGGGTGCGCATCTCGAAGTGCTCGCGGCTGTCCTTGTACTTGTGGGGCGACCGGATGACGACGACGACGTTCTTCTCCGTAGGGAGGGGCACGGGGCCCACGACCGTTGCGCCGGCACGGGTCACGGTGTCGACGATCTTGCGCGCCGACGAGTCGAGACCGGCGTGGTCGTACGACTTCAGTCGGATGCGGATCTTCTGTCCCGCCATGTGTCTGCTCACTCTCTTTCCGCGTCGTACCGTCCCGGAGGGCCCGGGGGCATTGGACGCACGGTGGCGCTGACGCGCCGTGGCACTTTCGCACCGCTTGCGCAGTGCGTGCTGCACCGCTGTTCTTCTGTCAATCCGGGCGCGCACGGCACCCGGCATCCGTCGCCCCTCGACACGCGAACGCGCGGCTCTCGAGCCGAAGTGGGGAAGGATTGTGTTGTTCTGCTGCCCGCGGCCTAGGCGTCCGGCGCTTGCGCACCGCCTATGCACTGCCCTGGCAGTGATCCGTCGCACGCCGAAGCGCACCGGAATGTGGAACTGGAACAGTCTACGTGTCGCCCGGGCGTGTCGCAAACTCGGGCGTGTCGCACCCGCGTGTCGGGCGCCGTGCTTCGGCTACTGGTTGCCGATGTGCTTGTCGATGTTGTCGCGGACACCGTCGACGTGCTGATCGACGCTGTCCGGAGCGATCTTCTTGACGAACTCGGCCGCGGCATCGAGGGCCTTGTCGCTGACGCCCTCTGCCTGCTCCGACTTCAGCGTCTCGCCGATCTTGTTCTTGTTCTGGTCGAGGAACTGCTTGCCCTGATTCACCATGTCGTCGATGCCCATTGCCTGCTCCTTCGCGAGGGTTGTGCGAACCATCATGCTCCTTCTCGCGCCGAAGAGGGACCGTCGGCGGCAGACCGGAGGGGATCGACGCGTGGGAGGCGTCCGCCGCCGCATCCATCCTCCCTTGTGCTGATGTCCTCCGACTTGCGAACGCGACCTCTCCTGCACACGCGTGCCGCGTCGTCATCCATGCACAGATCGCGCGACCGATCCCCGCCGACATTCGCAACGGCACCACCCTGAGAGGGTGATCGTCGTCGAATCGAAGAGGGATGCCGCGGTGCGGCGCCGCCGCGAGGAGGTGCTCGCCGCTGTCGCTCGCATCGACGGCATCTCGTCGGTGGCGGCGCTGAAGCGGGGCGGTCACAGCCGGCACGTCATCGACCGCCTCTGCGCCGACGGGGCGCTGCTTCGGCTGCGCAAGGGATGGGTCGCTCTTCCGACCGCTGACCCTCGCCTCATGGCGGCCGCCCGGCACGGGGTCGTCCTGACCTGCGTCACCCAGGCGGAGCGGCTGGGACTCTTCGTGCTGCATCCCTCGAAGACGCCGCACGTCGCCGCGCCGCCTCACTCGGGTCGCGCCGGGCGTCTCGCAGCGACGGTCCACTGGGCGACGCCGGCGGTGCCGCGGCCTCCCAACAGCCTCGTCGACGGCATCGAGAACGTGCTCGTCTCCACTGCCGGCTGCCTCCCCTTCGAAGACGCTCTCGTCGTCTGGGAATCGGCGTTCCGCCGCGGTCTCACGACGCCTGACGCCCTCGCACGCCTGCCCCTTTCGCCCGCCGCCCGCGCGCTTCTGGACGCCGCCGACATCTTCTCCGACTCTGGGCTGGAGACGCTCGTGGTGCCACGGCTCCGCTGGCTCGGGCTGCCCTTGCGCCGTCAGGTCTGGATCGGGGGCCACCGCGTCGACCTCCTCATCGGGGATCGCCTGGTGCTGCAGATCGACGGCGCGACGCACACCGGCCCCCAGCGCACGAGCGACATCACCCACGACGCCGAGCTCATGCTGCTCGGCTATCACGTGATCCGCGTCGGATACGAGCAGGTGGTCCACCAGTGGCCCGAGGTCCAGGAGCGCATCATGCGTGCGGTGGCGCAGGGTCTCCACCGCGCGTGAGCCCTCACGCCCCGCTGCGCGCCCGCGCCGCACGCTCCCAATCGCACGCAGGCGCGCCGACTGCACGCCCTCGCCGCACCCGGGAGGAGATCGATCAGCGCACGGGGTCGAGAAGCAATGCTCTGCGAGGATCGTCCGTCATTCCTGGCGGACTAGTATGCGTTTTCCACTCCCTGCGATCAGCAGTCAACCAAAGAAGCGTGCTTCATGCAACATCCGGCGACGAGATTTCGGAAAACGGTTGGTGACGCGTCGGTGAGATCCGCGAAAACACGCGATCGCGCGCACACCGGAGGAGATAAGCACCGTCAAGGTTGCGGTGGGCGGAGCCGTCCTGCGCTTGGCCGATCTCCTCCCGCGCGCCGCGGCGAAGGCGCACATCCCGTCGCGGACGCGGGCGCACGCACAGCGAAAGCCCCCGGGAGACCCGGGGGCTTTCGTGGGTGCGCCTAGGGCGCGGAGATCACTTGAGGATCTTGGTCACCGTGCCGGCGCCGACGGTGCGGCCACCCTCACGGATCGCGAAGCCGAGGCCCTCCTCCATGGCGATCGGCTGGATCAGCTCGACCGTCATGTCGGTGGTGTCGCCGGGCATGACCATCTCGGTGCCCTCGGGCAGCGAGATGACGCCGGTGACGTCGGTGGTGCGGAAGTAGAACTGCGGACGGTAGTTCGTGAAGAACGGGTTGTGACGGCCGCCCTCCTCCTTGGACAGGATGTACGCCGTGCCCTCGAAGTTGGTGTGCGGGGTGACCGAACCGGGCTTCACGACGACCTGGCCGCGCTCGACGTCGTCACGCTTGAGACCACGAAGGAGCAGACCACAGTTCTCGCCGGCCCACGCCTCGTCGAGCTGCTTGTGGAACATCTCGATACCGGTGACCGTGGTCTTCTGCGTCGGGCGGATGCCGACGATCTCGACCTCGGAGTTGATGGCGAGGGTGCCACGCTCGGCGCGGCCCGTGACGACGGTGCCACGACCGGTGATGGTGAAGACATCCTCGATGGGCATGAGGAACGGCTTGTCCTTGTCACGCACCGGGTCGGGGATGGACTCGTCGGCGGCGTCCATCAGCTCGACGATCGACTCGACCCACTTGTCGTCACCCTCGAGCGCCTTCAGGCCCGAGACGCGGACGACCGGAGCGTCGTCGCCGGGGAAGCCCTGGCTGGACAGCAGCTCGCGGACCTCGAGCTCGACGAGCTCCAGGATCTCCTCGTCGTCGACCATGTCGGCCTTGTTCAGCGCGACCATCAGGTAGGGCACGCCGACCTGCTTGGCGAGCAGAACGTGCTCACGGGTCTGAGCCATCGGGCCGTCGGTGGCGGCGACCACGAGGATCGCGCCGTCCATCTGGGCGGCACCGGTGATCATGTTCTTGATGTAGTCGGCGTGACCCGGGGCGTCCACGTGAGCGTAGTGACGCTTGGGGGTCTCGTACTCGACGTGCGAGATGTTGATGGTGATACCGCGCTGACGCTCCTCGGGAGCCGAGTCGATCGACGCGAAGTCGCGCTGAACGTTGGTGGCCGACGGGTACTTGTCGGCGAGCACCTTCGAGATCGCGGCGGTGAGCGTGGTCTTGCCGTGGTCGACGTGACCGATCGTTCCGATGTTCACGTGCGGCTTGGTCCGCTCGAACTTGGCCTTAGCCACTGGGTCCTCCTCAGGACGGTCGTGTAGAAGTTCCGGGCACTGGTTTGCGACCGGTCGTCTACGGGGATGGCTCTCAGTGTAGTAGAGAGGGTTTCTGGTGGTTGGTGTGCGCGCAGCCCCGGAGGGTTACTCGCCCTTGGTCTTCTGGACGATCTCGTCCATGACGTTGCGCGGAACCTCGGCGTAGCTGTCGAACTCCATGGAGTACACAGCACGGCCCGAGGTCTTCGAGCGCAGGTCGCCGATGTAGCCGAACATCTCCGACAGCGGCACGTTGGCACGCACCACCTTGACGCCGGCGGCATCCTCCATCGACTGGATCTGCCCACGACGGGAGTTCAGGTCGCCGATGACGTCGCCCATGTACTCCTCGGGAGTACGCACCTCGACGGCCATGATCGGCTCGAGGATGACGGGGTTCGCCTTGCGGATGGCCTCCTTGAAGCCCATCGACCCGGCGATCTTGAACGCCATCTCCGACGAGTCGACGTCGTGCGCCGCACCGTCGAGGAGGATGGCCTTCACGCCGACCATCGGGTAGCCCGCCAGGACACCGACGTTCATCGCGTCCTGGAAGCCGGCGTCGACCGAAGGGATGTACTCGCGCGGGATGCGGCCACCGGTGACCTTGTTCTCGAACTCGTACGTCTTGTCGGCCGTGACCTCGAGCGGCTCGATCGCGAACTGGATCTTCGCGAACTGACCCGAACCACCGGTCTGCTTCTTGTGGGTATAGTCGTGACGCTCGACGGTCTTGCGGATCGTCTCGCGGTACGCCACCTGGGGCTTTCCGACGTTCGCCTCGACCTTGAACTCGCGCTTCATGCGGTCGACGAGGATGTCCAGGTGCAGCTCTCCCATACCGCGGATCACGGTCTGGCCGGTCTCGGAGTTCTGCTCCACGCGGAACGTCGGGTCCTCTTCGGCGAGCTTCTGGATCGCAAGACCCAGCTTCTCCTGGTCGGCCTTGGTCTTGGGCTCGATGGCGACCTCGATGACCGGCTCGGGGAACGTCATCGACTCCAGGACCACCTGGTTGCTGCTGTCGGACAGCGTGTCGCCCGTGGTGGTGTCCTTCAGGCCGATGACGGCGTAGATGTGACCCGCGGTGACGGAGTCGACCGGCATCTCCTTGTTGGCGTGCATCTGGAAGATCTTCCCGATGCGCTCCTTCTTGCCCTTGGTCGCGTTGACGACCTGGGCACCGGAGTCGAGGTGACCCGAGTACACGCGGATGTAGGTGAGGCGACCGAAGAACGGGTGCGTGACGATCTTGAACGCCAGCGCCGTGAACGGCTCATCGCGGTCGGGGTGACGCTCGATGATGATCTCTTCGTTCTTGGGGTCCTTCGCCTCGATGGCGGGGACGTCCAGGGGCGAAGGGAGGTAGTCCACGACCGCGTCGAGCATCGGCTGCACACCGCGGTTCTTGAAGGCCGAGCCGCACAGCACGGGGTAGACCTCGCTGGCGATCGTCATCTTGCGGATGGCGCCCTTGATCTCCTCGTGGGTGAGCTCCTCACCGCCGAAGTACTTCTCCAGGAGAACCTCGTCGCTCTCGGCGACGGTCTCCATGAGCATCTCGCGGTACTCGTTCGCCTTGTCCACCAGGTCGGCCGGGATCTCCTGGATCTCGTACTTGGCGCCCATGGTCACGTCACCCTTGGCATCGCCGGGCCACACCAGGGCACGCATGTAGACGAGGTCGACGACGCCGACGAAGTCGTTCTCGGCGCCGATCGGGATCTGCAGCACGAGGGGCTTGGCCTTCAGGCGGTTGACGATCGTGTCGACGGTGAAGTAGAAGTCGGCACCGAGCTTGTCCATCTTGTTGACGAAGCAGATGCGGGGGACGTCGTACTTGTCGGCCTGACGCCACACCGTCTCGGACTGGGGCTCGACGCCCTCCTTGCCGTCGAAGACGGCGACGGCGCCGTCGAGCACGCGGAGCGAGCGCTCCACCTCGACGGTGAAGTCGACGTGCCCGGGGGTGTCGATGATGTTGATCTGGTTCTTTTCCCAGAAGCAGGTGACGGCCGCGGAGGTGATCGTGATGCCACGCTCCTGCTCCTGCTCCATCCAGTCGGTGGTGGCGGCGCCGTCGTGGGTCTCGCCGATCTTGTGGTTGACGCCCGTGTAGAAGAGGATGCGCTCGGTCGTCGTCGTCTTGCCGGCATCGATGTGCGCCATGATGCCGATGTTGCGGACCTTCTTGAGGTCGGTGAGCACTTCTTGTGCCACGGGGTGTCTTCCTTACCTTGGTGTCGGGCTGCACCGGCCGGAGGGGTGGCCTCCGGCCGGTGCGAGGATGCTGGTTACCAGCGGTAGTGCGCGAAGGCGCGGTTCGACTCGGCCATCTTGTGGGTGTCCTCGCGGCGCTTGACCGCGGCACCCAGGCCGTTCGAGGCATCCAGGATCTCGTTCTGGAGGCGCTCGGTCATGGTCTTCTCACGACGGCCCTTGGCGTAGCTGACGAGCCAGCGGAGGGCGAGCGTGTTGGCGCGGTGCGGCTTGACCTCGACCGGCACCTGGTAGGTCGAACCACCGACGCGGCGGCTCTTGACCTCGAGGGTGGGGCGGACGTTGTCGAGCGCCTTCTTCAGGGTCGCGACGGCGTCCTGGCCGTTCTTGGCCTCGACGCCGCGCAGGGCGTTGTAGACGATCGACTCGGCGATGGACTTCTTGCCGTCGACGAGGATCTTGTTGACGAGCTGGGTGACGATCGGCGCGCCGTAGACCGGGTCGTTGACGACGACGCGGCGAGGAGCGGGTCCCTTACGAGGCATCTAACTCAACCCTTCTTCGCGCCGTAGCGGCTACGGGCCTGCTTGCGGTTCTTTACGGCCTGGGTGTCCAGGGCGCCGCGGACGATCTTGTAGCGGACACCGGGGAGGTCCTTCACACGACCGCCGCGCACGAGCACCAGCGAGTGCTCCTGCAGGTTGTGACCCTCACCGGGGATGTACGCGGTGACCTCGGTCCCGTTGCGGAGCTTCACACGGGCGACCTTGCGCATCGCCGAGTTCGGCTTCTTGGGGGTGGTCGTGTACACGCGGGTGCACACGCCCGCCTGCTGCGGGTTCGCCTTCAGGGCGGGCGCCTTGGTCTTTGAGACCTTGGGCGAGCGACCCTTGCGAACCAACTGCTGAATGGTTGGCACGTTCTCTCCTTGTCAGTGCTGCACGGTGACAGCGTCGTGGTTTCACCACAGATCCACCGGCGCAGCAGAACGACCTGACGCGATTTCGAGGGTGGATATGCCGTGGGGGTGGCCTGTTCGCAGAACCAATCCCTGTGCGGCGCCGGGACGGCCGCTCGCCGGACCCGATAGTCGTGAGGCACAGCGGACGGCGCGCGTGAGCGCACACCCGCTCAATGATACGCCCCTTTCGGGGACCGGGCAATTCAGGCCGGAAGCGTCACGAGCGCGACGATCGCGACCACCGCCGCCGCCAGGACCACCACCCCCACCACCACGGCCGCCGCCGCGCGCAACCGGGACCGCCGCCGCCGCTCGGCTGCCGCGCGAGCGGCGTCCACGACGGGCTGTGCGGGCTGAGCCGCCGGGACCGTCCGCGCCACGCGGGCGGCGGTGTCGGCGCGGGGGGCGTACACGCCCGACTCGGTGTCGGGGCGGCGGGCCGTGCGCGCCCACCCGTCGGCATCCGCCTCGCCACCGGCGTCGGGGGCGGGACGGATGACGCCTGTCGACCGCGCATCGGAGGTGCGCACCGTCCACTCGTCGACACCGTCGCCGCGGCTGCGCGCGCGCCCGGACACCACCGTCTCCTCGGCGGGGGCCCGCCGGACGGAGGGGGCGGTCGTCTCGACCGGGGCCTGACGCCGCGACAGCACCGTCTGCTCGACCGGTTCCGCCGCAGCGGGCGCCTGGCGCTTCGAGGGCGCCGTCCGTTCGTCGGGGAGGTCGGTCATCGTCAGCTGTTGCTGCGCACCAGGCGGATCTCGGCGTCGCCGAGGAAGAAGCGGTCTCCCGCCTCGACCTCGACCCCCGAGGGCGCCTCGACCTCGGTCCCCATCAGGGTGGCGAACACGACGCCGTTGGTGGAGCCGAGATCGAGGATGTACCAGGTGTCTTTCCGAAGCTCCAGGCGCGCGTGCGTGCTCGAGACCGTGGAGTCGTCGATCCGGATCAGCTGGGCGCGCGGGTGCTCGGGGTCGGGCGCGGGCTTTCGGCCGAGGATCGCGACGTCCGAGGTGATGGCGATCGACTCCCCCGCCGGCGTGACGACCGCCCAGTTCGTCCGGCGGCGGCGCGCGACGATCGTCTGGTCGAGTCCGTCGTCGAGATCTGGCACCCCGGGGCGGGCGTACTGCGCCGAGACCGAGCCGCCCGCAGCGCGCGGGGCGCCGGCCACCGGTGCCCCGGCGATCGCGGACACCGGACCGGAGGTCTCGGGGAAGGGCTCGGACTCGGGCATCGGCGAGTGCGCGGGCCGCCACGGCTCGTCGTCTGCGGGCGCCGACGACGCGGGGTCGGCCGCGGGAGCGGGCTCCGCGGGCGGCACCCGGGTGAGGGGGGCCTGGAAGAGCGGGGCGGATGCCGCGGGGTCGGCCTCATCCCCGCCCGCGGCCCCCTCTGCGGGCGTGCTTCGACGACGGATGCCCGGGATCTCCTCACCGCCGGCGGAGGGTGCGGCGCCGGGGACCGCGGCGATCGGGGCGGGCGCGCCGGTGACGGCCCCCGTGACCTCGCCCGTGACGTTCTGGTCGAGGACGAACCCGTTCCACACGGACTCGGAGCGACGGATCTCGGCGCGCGAGGTGGCAGCGCCGCCCGACTCCGACGCCTCACCGGGCTCCGGTTCGTCGGCGGGTGCACCGATGACCGCCTCTGCGACGACCTCGGGCCCGGAGGCGCCCGGCGCAGGGGGCGCATCGACGGCATCCGCCGCCGCTGCCGGCTCCTCCGCCGGCTCGGGGTCCCACGAGCGCACCGGGCGGAAGGGCTCGACCGACGGCCACACCGGTCCGGAGTGCACCGGCGTCTCGGGTCGAGATGCGGGCGGCACCGACGGCCACGACGGAATCGAGAAGGGGTCGGATGCCGCCGTTGCGACCTCCGCCGCAGGTTCGGGTTCTGCCGCCGGCTCCGCCGCGGGCACGTCCTCCGCTGCCGGAGGGGTGAAGCGCGGCACTTCGGGCTCGGCGAACAGTCCACCCATGACGTCGTCTGCGCCGGAATAGCGACCGCCCCTGCCCGCCGCCGTGGCGATCGGCGCGGTGTCCGTCGGTTCGGCAGGCGGGAGTCCCACAGCCGGGGCCGACCGGCGTGACTCGTCGGTCGGGGAATCCTCATCCAGTTCCGGGTCGGCGAGATCGGCTTCGGTGCGATCTCCCTCGCCGGTACCCCGCACCGTGTCCTCCCACGACGCCTCGCTCCGGGTGGTCTCGCGTGAGCCCGCGTAGTCGGGGGCCGGAAGGAGCGGGGTGTACACCGCGCCGCGCGCCGTCGGGACCCCGTACACCCGATCATCGAAGTCGTCCTCGTCCGCACCGGCGGCCTCGGAGACCGAGCCGCCGAGCTCGGGGTTGACGCTCCGTCGGGGGCCGGCGTCGTCGCTTCCCACCCACCGGGCCGATCCGAAGCCGAGCACCGAGGCCCAGACCGGCAGGAGGAGCGCGGCGAGCACGGTCATCCCGGCGCCGTAGCCGAACTCCCGACCGATGCGGTGACACGCGACGATCATCGCCACCCACACCAGCAGCTGCCCGAGCACGGGCAGCAGCAGAAGGAGGACCAGCCACCCCGAGAAGCCGCCGAGCTGGAGCAGCACCGCGATGTTCAGGATCGGCACCCACGCCTTCCAGCTCTGCTCGCCGGACTTTCGGAAGACCGCGCCCAGAGCCAGGGCGGTCCACACGTAGATCACGATCACGACCAGGGCGCTGGAGACCCCCAGTGTCACGACCAGCGATGCGTCGGTTGCGCTCATGTCGTTGCGCGCGCAGGGAGGACTCCCCGGCGCTTCCCCCTCTCGACGGTGCGCGGGCTGTCGCCCCCAGGCGACAGATGTCGGATGAACGATCTCAACGATACGGTCGCCGCAAGTCCTCGCCAGAAGCCACGCTCACGGCGGAGCCGCCGCCGCTCGGCGTCCACGCCCCGCCAGAACTCGCGGGCCTCGGCCTCGGAGACGTCGGATCGGGAGAAGACCGCGCGGTCGGCGGCGGCGGCGAGCGTCCGCCCCGCCGGCGAATCGACGGCGGTCGCGAACTCCGTGCGGGTGAGGGACGCAGGTGCATCCCGGCCGGCGTCGATCGCCGCGTCGACATACTCGTCCCACCCCGAGGCCACACGCGTCGGCGCGTCGCCCCGGCGACGCCGGCCCCGCCGGCGCAGGGACTTCGCGAGGACGACCGACAGGAACGGCCCCAGGACCACCAGCAGGATGAGGAGCACGAGGCCGGTGATCCGCAGGATCGGCCAGAGCCACGCGAGGTCGAGACCCGCCTGGTCATCCTCGGTGTCATCGCGCGCCGAGTCCTCCTGCGTCGGGTCGGGCGGCACGACCTCCTCGACGGGGTCGGGGAGCACTTCGGTGACGTTCTCGGGATCGCGCTGCTCGGTGACCTCGAGGCTCGGCGACTGCGCGTACTGCGGGGTCACGTCGACGGGCACCCAGCGTCCGTCGCCGCCCTGCACCTCGGTCCAGGCCGAGACGTCCTGCGCGCGGCACGCGCCGGCCTCGCACACCGACACGCCCGTGTCGGCCGATGCCAGCCGCGCGCCGACGACGACCCGCGAGGGGAAGCCGACCTCCCGCGCGATCAGGGCGACGGCGACGGCGAACTGCTCGTCGTCGCCGATCGCGGCGACGTAGTTGCCCGTCTCCGCGGCTCGCGGATCGCTCTCGCGCTCGAGGAGGGCGTCGAACATGTCGTCGACGCGCGCGAGTGAGTGACCGGCGGCACTCGGCTGGAACCGGTAGTCGGGCAGATCGCTCATCCACAGCGGCGTCTGGTCGCCGACCTCGAGCGCGTGGCTGAGGTAGCCGCGCTCGCGCAGCAGCGACACGAGGCCCTCGAGGGCCGCGCCGCCCTCACCGGCGGCGTGCCGCTGGACCCATCGCGAGAGATTCTCCGGCGCGGCCGGGGCGGCGTCGTTCGGAGCGCCGGGAGCGGTCAGGCTCGACAGCGCGGGAAGCGCGGGCTCCACGCCCTCGATGGTGTACCGGTCACCCGGGGCGAGCCCGCCGTCGGCGGTCTGCACCGCCGCGGCGAGATCGGCGTTGTAGTAGAACCGATCGGTGAGGGCGTCAGCCCGATCGCCGTCGAAGCGCACCGAGGCGACCCGGCCGAGCGTCGGCATCCAGATCCCCTCCCACGCACCGATCTCGATTCCGGCCGTCGTCGGCGTACCGTCTCCCGCATCGAGGGCGGAGGGGAGCCGCACGAATCGGGAAGCCGCGTCGGCGCCGCTTCGGAAGACCTCGCCGTCATAGGTGTCGAGGGTCGCCAGTCGCACGCGATCGGGCCCCCGCTCCCCCTCGGTCGTGACGGTGAAGAGCACGTCGCCTGCCCGGTCATCGACGAACAGGGCGCGGTATTCGGCGAGGGGGCTGACCTCGCGCGAGAGATCGAGGTCGGGCCCGGCCGCCGAGCGCAGCACGTCCCGTGACCCGGCCGGGGCGAGAAGCGGCACGACCCCCGCGCCGACCACGATGGCGACGACGATCATGCCGGCGCCGAGCAGGGTGCGCCGGCGTTCGGTGCGCGAGGGGCGTCGGGTGATGCGGACGCCGCTGGAGAGCGCGGCGCGCTGCAGGGCACGGGAGCGCTCGTCGTGGCTCCGCCAGGCCATCCACAGGACGCCGGTGAGCACCGCGAGGGCTCCGACCGCCGTCTCGACGGGGGCGGCGAGGGTCAACGGCCCGATGACGAGCGGGGGGCTGACGACAGCCTGACCGAACAGCAGGCCGAAGCCGGTCATCGCCAGGCCCACGGGCACCGCGGCGAAGGCGAGACGGTCTTCGCGCCACGACAGGCGGAGCGCGGCAGCCGTGCCGGCGAGGAAGACCACGAGCGCGGGGACGAGGAGGTTGCGGTACGACCCCACCGGCAGTTCGACGGTGACGAGATCCTTCCAGCCCACGACCGCCCCGGCGCCGAGCTCGGCGAGCCCGCGGAGGAACTCCCCCGGCCCGGTCAGGCGCGAAGGGACGGCGACCGGAACTCCCACGACGACGAAGACGCCCGCGAGGAGGGCGGCCACGAGCCATCCGCTCCACCGCCGCAGATGCGCGAGGACCACGATCGCGGCGGCGAGCGAGGCCGCGACCGCGACGAGGACGACGAACGACCCCGACCGGTAGACCGGCCACGCCGCCACGGCGGCGATGAGCACCATGAGAAGGGTGAACACACCCCCCGCGACCAGGCGCGGGAGGTCGCTGCGCCGGTCGGTCGACGCATCGAGGGCGCGCTCGGGCGCCTCGGCGACCCGGCTCACGAGGCCGCTCCGCGCACCAGGAGGCCGGAGAGGTCGTCGAGGGTGCCGACGGTGAGGACGCTCAGACCCGTGAGCACCCGCATGCGCGGGTGCGCCCGCTCGTCGCAGATCACCGCGGCGACGGCGGTGTCGGCGGGGAAGGTCAGGGCCGCCTGCTGCAGGCGCGGCAGGGTCACGGTCGACCCGACGACGAGAAAGGCCACCGACAGCCGCTCGTTCGCCTCGGCCGTCAGCCGGCAGACGTCGACGATCGGCATGGTGCTCTCGAGCCGCTCGACCCCGCTGAAGCCGTCGAGCATCGCGCGCGGCGAGATGGTCGGCAGGTGGCGGATGGCGCGGAGCCGCCCTCGCACGACGCGCGGGATCTCCGACCCCACCACGATGTCGAGGTCCCGGGCGTCGCGCACGGCTCGGAGGCCGAGCGAGGCGGCGGTGCTGACGGCGAGCTCGAACTCATCGTCGTCGAGGTACTCGTTCTCGGCGACGCCGAGCACGACCGCCATGCGCGAGCGGCGCGTCTCTTCGTACTGACGTACCATGAGCCGGCCGGTCTTGGCGGTGGACTTCCAGTGGATGTGCCGGCGCGAATCGCCGCTCGCGTACTCGCGGATGGCGTGGAACGACATGTCCGCGTCGACGAGGCGCCGGGTGGGGCTTCCCTCCAGGTCGCGCACCAGCCCCGCGCTCGTCGAGGGCAGGGCGACGGTGCGGGGGTGGACGAACACCTCGTGCACGTCCTCGAAGCTGTGCTCGCGCCTGAGGAGCCCGAGGGGGTCTGACCGCACCGTCGTCGCCGGCCCCACGGGCACGATGCCGCGGCGCAGCGAGGGGATGTCCAGCGGCTGGGCGACGGTGTGGCCGGGGCGCAGGAGCGGCACGCCGAACTCGACGAGCCCGCGTCCGACGGGGATGTCGATACGCCCGGGGAGGGCGATCCTCCGGCTGTCGTTGCGGACGGTGATCTCGCCCAGGATCCCCTGCCCGGCCACCACCCGCTCGTGGGTGAGGGCGAGGTCGACGTCGTAGGCACGGGCACCGAAGAGGAACGGGATGCTGAGGACGACCAGGACCAGCGAGATGCCCCCGGCGACCACCCACTCCGTCCAGCCGAACACGATGCCGATCACCAGGCCCACCGTGGCGGCGAGGGCGACGAGAGCCCCCGCGGGACGGATCGTGCGCGCCGCCCACGACGCGGTGACCCGCGACGCGTCGCCCACGGCCCGCGCCGCAGCGGTGACGGCGACCGCCGCGCGGACGATCCGGCCCGAACGCCCTCCCGGCGCCAGTTGCGTGGTGCTCTGCAGCCCCGTCCCCTGCACCGTGCTGTGCAGGGTGTGCACGCCCGCGCCCGTCCGCCCCCCGGTGCGGGAGGTTCGGGTCACGCGGGACTCGGTGGCGCTCATGGGTTCGGGTTCGAGCCTCAGACGGTTGCTTCGCGACGGGTCGGGGGCGCGACATCCAGCAGCACCTGGCCCACGACGGCCTCGGGGGTCACGCCGTCGAACTCCGCCTCGGGCTGAAGAATGAGGCGGTGCGAGAGGACCGCGACGGCGAGAGCCTTGACGTCGTCGGGGGTGGCATAGGTGCGTCCCTGCGAGGCGGCGCGGGTCCGGGCCGCGCGGGTGAGGGCGAGGGCGCCGCGGATGCTGACGCCGAGCCGCACCTCGTCGGCCGAGCGGGTGCCGTCGACCAGGCGCGCGATGTAGTCCAGGACGAGCGCATCGACGTAGACGTTCGCCGCGAGATCGGCCATACCCACGAGGGCCTGCGGGGTGATGACCGCCGGCAGATCGGACGTGGCGACGGCGGCGCCGTCGAGGATGCGCACGGTCGCGGCGTGGTCGGGGTAACCGAGCGAGGTCCGCATCAGGAAGCGGTCGAGCTGCGCCTCGGGGAGCCGATAGGTGCCCGCCTGCTCGACGGGGTTCTGCGTGGCGAGCACGAGGAACGGCACGCCCACCTGGCGACTCACGCCGTCGACCGTGACCCGGCCCTCCTCCATGACCTCCAGGAGCGCCGCCTGGGTCTTGGGGCTCGCCCGGTTGATCTCGTCGGCGAGGACGATGTTGGCGAAGATCGGGCCGGCATGGAACTCGAAGGTGCCGCTCTTCTGGTCGTAGACCGAGATGCCGGTGATGTCGCCCGGGAGGAGGTCGGGGGTGAACTGGATGCGGGTGTTGGTGCCCTGCACCGACTGCGCCATCGCCCGGGCGAGCGAGGTCTTCCCGGTGCCGGGGACGTCTTCGAGGAGCACGTGACCGTCGCTGAGCATCGCCGTCAGGACCAGTTCGACGACGCGGCGCTTGCCGAGCACCGCGCGCTCGACGTTGTCGGCGAGCTGGCTGAAGGTCTGCGCGAACCAGGTCGCCTGCTCCTGCGTGATGGTCATCGTGTCGTTCCTCGGTTGTCGGTGGAGCGTGAGATCAGGGTTGGGTCGGCGGGGCGCCGGTGCCGGGCTGGCAGGTCGCCTCGAACTGCTCGGTGACGTTCTGCAGCCCCCGCCCGCGAGCCGACCAGTCGACGGTCACGGTGATCCCGGAGACCCGCACGGCGCCCTGCGGCACGGCGAAGGAGTCGGCGGTGTGCGGGAGGACGTTCCCCTCCTCGTCGAAGTACCGCAGGTTCGCCGGGCTGAAGGTGACGGCCGCCCCGTTGCCGCCGGGGCCGGTCGACGAATCGCCCACGAGCGTGAGGGTGCTCCCGCCGACGCAGGAGGTCGCCCGCCAGGACGCGGTCATCTGCCACGGCGCGCTCCCATCGCGCGGGGTCACCGTCGCCTCGGCCGAACGCGTCCCCCAGAACCGGTGCTCGTACCAGACGCGGACGCGGGGGTCCTGTCCGAAGACGCCCGAGGGGAGGCCGGAGAAGCGCACCTCGTTGCGGTTCGGGACTTCCTCGTTCGAGGTCGGCTGATCGCGGATGACCCAGTCCGCCCGGTTGCCGGAGACGTCGGGCCGGCCGTCGACGACGAAGGTGTATCCCGTCGGCGCCGCGGCCGACTGGGCGGCGCGCACCGTCGCGGTCGCCGTCGCGGTGCCGTAGACCTCGCCCCGGTAGACCGATTCGACGCACATCTCGAATTCGTACTCTTCGCCGTCCTCCACGCCCGGGAAGCTGGCGGTGGCACCGTTGTCGGCGGGCACGCAGCGGTCGCCCTCCGGGACGATGCCGAAACGCAGCGTGGAGCCCGCACCGTTCGGCCCTGCGCTCGCGCGCGCGGTGACCGTCGAGGTGCCCTCCCCGTCGGAGACGGAGTCGAGGTCGAGGGCGGGATTGAGAGGAGCGCCGACGCCGTTCGCGTTGACGGTGACCGAGGCGCCGGCATTCACACCGCCGCCTCCGAGGCCGGGAGGCCGGTCGAAGCGCGAATACGGCGTCACCGTCACGGGCGTGGGCGCGTTGGAGCCCACGCGGTAGGAGCGGACGTCGACCGTGGTGTCGCGGCTGCCGACGTTGACCACCGACCGATCGCCGGTGGGGCTGGTGATCTCGAGCGACCCCGTGCGGGAGGGGTCGATCCCCTCGATCCGCAGGCCGATGTAGCCTCCCTCGCCGCGGGTCTGCAGCGGCACCCACTGCACGCGGCCCGGCGCGGGCGGCGCGTCGTAGGCCCAGGCATCGGTGCGCACCGCTCCGCGCGACTCGCCGACGGCGTTGACCGCGACCGCCTCGTACGCGCGCCGCTCGCCGTTCGGTGCCGAGATGGGCGGGCACGTTCCGGCAGGACCGCATTCGGCGACCACCTGGCCCGCGTAGCGGATGCGGAAGCCGCTCAGCCCGGGGTAGGCCAATCGCGCGTCGCCCGGGTCGACCCGGAGCGTGACGGTCTCGTTGCCGAACGCGGTCTGCACGAGCGCCGCCGGCGGACGGGGGAAGCCCTGGAGGTCGAGCAGCAGGCGCCCGTCGCGCTCGCCCGCTGTGCGCCGGCCCTGCGCATCCACGACCGAGAACGTCGCCGAACAGGTCGCCCCCGGAGCATCCGGCGCCCACGACGCCGTCACCGTGCGCGGCGAGGACACCTGGAAGCTCACCCCCGCGCACGCGCCCGTCGGGCGGACGTCGACGACCTCGAGGGGCGTTCGCGGCAGCGGGTTGATCTCTCCGGCCCCGCCGATGACCGTCATGGTGCACGACGACCCGCCCGCCTGCGAGCACTGCTGTGTCACCGACCCGCCCTGCGGAAGAGTCGACGGCGCCTGACCCACACGGAGGATGAGCCGCGACGGCGCGGTGTTCGGGTGACTCGTCGCCGAGACCCCGACGACCTCCTCGCGGCCGGGGACGGCGGCGTCGGTGCCCGTCACGGTGACGATCGAGCCCTCGAGCGCCACCTCGAACGCGCCGCCCGGGTACGACAGGGCGTACGCGATGCCGTCCCAGTCCTCCCGGAGCTGCCAGGTGGTCATGTTCCGCAGGTCGAAGGTGGCGGTCTCGCCCGGTCCGACGGTGAGGGCTCCGGGTCGCAGCTCCGGCTGCGGGTCCTGCGCCTCGACGAGGATCGGCACGGCCAGATAGGTGAAGTCCTCGGTGCCGGCCACTCGCACCGGCACCTGGCAGGCGTCGGTCCACGGTGCACCCGCCCCGGCGTCGTACCGGATCTGCCCCTCGCCGACGGCTGTGCAGACCGCCTCGCCGCGCGCACCGGAGGCCCGGACGTCGTCGCCGACCTCGAGCTCGGCCGTCCGCGGGAGCGCGACGAGGTCGTTCATGTCGAAGGTCGCGGAGGCGAGCTCGGGCACCTCGACGGGACGGGCTGACGACCGCAGCGCCAGCGACAGATCGGCGTCGCCCGGGACCCGGAGGAAGCCGTAGCTGGTCACCTCTCCGGAAGCTCCCTCACCGCTGACCGCGAACGGGATGACGCGGGTGGTGTCGGGAAGGGGGCCGGCGATCTCCGAACCGCGCACGAGGACATCGTCGGGTTCGCCCCACAGATCGAGCTCGAGGTCGCCGATGTCGCCACCCGACCACGAGACGTTCCCCGAGAGCACGTCGACCCCGTCGATGAAGTCCTCGCGGGTCTCCGCGGTCAGAACGGTGTCCTCGACGACCGGGAAGTCGGGAACGCTCTCGCGCACGACGGTGACGACGATGAGCCCGCGACCGGTGTTGCCCGAGCTCGACGAGACGTCGTAGAGGAACGACATCGTGCCGGGCTCGGTTCCCGCCGCGATCACGACCTGGCTGTCGTCGACGGAGCGGATGCGCCCGTCGAGACGGGCGAACTCGGGGTTCTCCGAGCCGTCGTCGAGGGTCTCGGGAACGTCGGGACGCACGTCGTCGACCGTCAGCTCCCCCATCGTCGGATCGCTGTCGTTGGAAAGCGGGTTGACCCGGATCGAGCTCTCGGCGCCCGCCTGCACCTGCACATAATCGGTGAAGGTCACCGGGCTCGGGTTGGCGTCGCTGTCGAGCACGCCGACCCGAGCGACGCCCTCGCCGCTCTGACCGAACTCGTCGACCACGCGGTACGGGAAGGTCACCTGGCCGCTGAAGCCCGACACGCTGGTGTACACGATCGCGTCCCCGTCGGCCGAGATGGTGGCGACCCCCGACTCGGGCTGGGCGATGATGCGGTCGAGCGACACCGTGTCGCCGTCAGGGTCGACGCCGTAGCCGTCGAACTCGATCCGCGTCGACTGACCGCTGAGCACGCGGCCCTCCACGGTGTCGGGCGCGGGAGCGCGGTTCTCGTCGTCGGGCAGCACCTGCACCCTCACGCGCGCCTGATCCGACAGAGACGGTGCGCCGGTGGTGTAGACGTCGTAGTCCACGGCGTACTCGCCGGGCTCGTCGGGGGCGAGGTAGCGCAGCACGTCACCCGAGCCGAAAGCCAGGGCCGAAGCGGAGGACGAGGTCACCGTCGCCGGGTTGAGGGTGGGGCGTCCACCGGCGGGGGCGACGTCGTTCTCCAGAACGGGGATGTCGATCTGCGTCCCGGCGCGCACCACGACGGTGTCGTCCACCGCGATGGGGGCGAGTTCGGGCGCGGGCGGCAGGAGATAGACGGTGGCCTGACCCTCCACCGAGGAGCCCTGGTTCTCCGTGCCGTCGGTGACGGTGTAGGTGATCGTGCCGAGCCGCCCCGGCGAGCCGTCGGTGGTCGACCCCGACACGCGCAGGAAGTTCTGCGACAGCGTGTCGAACGACAGCGATGCCCCGGGATCGGGCTGGGCCTGCACGTCGCTGAGGAGGAGGACGCGCCGGGTGGGATTCGACACCGCGGCGAGGATGTCGAGCGTGGCGTCCTGCTGCGGGCGGACGAAGGCGACCACCGGTGCGGTGGCGAGCTCGGTCGGGGCGTCGGCGGCCAACGCGGTGACGCGGACGGTGCCGTTCTCCTGCGTCGTGCCGTCGGTGACGGTCACATCGACGCGGTAGGTGCCGGCCTCCTCGGCGCGGAAGTCGAACGAGGTCGAGCCGCCCACGATCGTCGCGGTCGCGCGGGCGTCATCGAGCACGCGGACCGCGTCCAGGCGCACGGTTCCGGCGGTGCCGGTGACGTGCGGGCCGACGTCGACGGTGGTGGTCGCCCCGACGATGTCGACGACGGCGAAGGACTGCATCGACAGCGTCGGCTTCGGCGACACCCGGATGACCAGCGACTTCACCGCTACCGCGCCCCGGGTGTCGGCCACCGACACGACGATCTCGATGAGCTGCTCAGCGCCGCTGCCGTCGTCCGCGTGCTGGTAGACGACGTCGCCCGCGGGGGTCGCGGCGACCTTGCCGACCCCCGAAGCGTTCTCGGCGGACAGTAGCAGCATCGGGTCACCGTCGGGGTCGACCCAGCCCGTCATCACCGGCACCGTCACCGTGCCGCCCCGAGCCACCTCGGGGCTCGGCCACTCGGCGAGGCAGCGCTCCACGCCGCACCAGACCGGCGCGCCGTTCTGTTCGTCCCCGGCCACCAGCAGCGTGACTGTCGTGGGGCTCGACACCAGACCGCCGGGGGCGGTGCCGTCGGTGACGGCGTAGGAGAAGCTGGCGGCTCCGCTGGCACCCGGAGCGACGCGGACGGCGAGGCGCTGGCCGTCGTCGGTGATCGAGACCGTGCCGAAGCCGGGGTCGAGCCCGGTCACCGACGCGGGCTCGACGCTGAGGACATCCTCGTTCGGGTCGTGATCGTTCAACAGCACGGGAAGGCCCACCAGAGCTCCGGGGCGCACGCCGAATGCGTCGGGTTCGGCGATCGGCGCCTTCGGGTCGATCACGACGCTCAGCTGCTCCTCGCTCGGCTGTGCGTCGGAGACGACTTCGTCGTCGAGGCTCCACCGCTGACTGGAGGGGACCAGACGCCCTTCGGGGACGGTCCAGACCCAGCCCGTGCGCGTCTCGTTGAGGATGACCGTGTCGCCGTTGGAGGTGAAGACCGGACGCCGCTGGTCCGAGAGCTCCTGCCCCGCGTAATCGAGGGGGCTGAGCGTGCCGCGCTCGGAGGTCCACAGCTGTCCCCCGAGATCCCCCTCCGCCAGCCACGCCGCGTGGACGACCCCGTCCTGCACGAGCGGCTGCGCCGGGGTTCCGAGGAGCGTGGTGTCGCCGACCACCGGTTCGGGATCACCGCCGTCGACGGGGATGCGCGCGAGGCCGGTGTCGGAGGCGAGGTAGACCGCCTCCCCGCCGGGGTCGGGGGAGCTTGCGACCACGGCTCCCGTGACGGGCGCGGGCCGCGCGGCATCCGTCCCCTCCACCAGGTACGACCCGTCCTCTCGATCGACCAGCACCCACGTGTCGCCGGCACCGGTGATCGCGGGATCGGCGAGGTCGTCGATCGACACCGCATCGCGGGAGCGCACGTCGGACGCCCCGATGTCGTAGGTGAGGACCGACCCATCGCTCTCGGAGAAGCTCAGGAGGATGCCGCGGTCATCGAGGGCGACGGCCTCGGCGGCGTACGAGGGGGCGTCCTCGTCGTCCGATGGGAACGGCTCGAGTCGCGAGACGGAGCCGCCCTCGGCGAGCGTGCCGGTGTAGAGCACACCCGACTCGGTCCGGTAGACCACGAAGTCGCCCGCGGTGACGACCTCGACGGTGCCCTCGGGGGTGCTCGGCGACTCGCGGAGGGCTTCGTCGTCCAGGTCGACGGGGAGGGCCTCATCGACGCGGGTCACCCGGCTGTTGCTGCCGGTGAAGAGGAACGTGCCGGCGCGGGACTGCGCCACCTGGCTCGGGTCGGAGACGGTGCGGACGGTGTCGAGTTCGAGGATCGAGGTGTTCACCCGGGCGTACCGCGTGCCCTCGCCGGTCTGCAGCGCCCAGACCGACGTGTCCACCGGCGGGGTCTCCTGCGCGTCGAGCCCCGGCCAGACGATGCTCGCCACCACGACCGTCGCCACGGCGACACCGCCGGCGACGAGGGCGAGGAGAGGACCACGGCGGGGCATCCGCGCCGCGCGGGGGCGCGCGGCGTGCGCGGGCCGGGCCCGCCTCGCCGCCATCACAGCATCCCCGCCGCTCTGAGGGCGGCGAGGACGACGGCGACGAGCGCAGCGGCACCCGCTCCGCCGAGGATCCACGGCAGCGCGCGGTGGGGCGCGGAGGCGGGGGCCGGCGACGACAGCGAGGTGTCCTCGTCGCGCAGCAGCGAGGCGACCCCCGTCGTCGCGGCCCGCTTGCGGGTCACCTCCCGCTCGAGGCGGCTGCGGGCGGGGCCCCGCAGGGCGTCGTCGGACAGGTCGATGCCGCCGCTCGCGGCCCAGTCGGTCACCGGCACCTCCAGCGGGGTCGGCGACAGCCCGAGCCCCGCCTGCACCTCCCGGAGCGCGTCGGCGACCTCACGCGAGGTGGCGTATCTCTCGCGCGGATCGCGGCTCATCGCTCGGGCCAGGACGTCCTGGAGGGCGTCGGGCACGTCGCCGCGGTTGATCGGGGTGTAGCTGGCCTTGGCGATGCGGCGCCGCAGAAGCTCCTTGGTGTTCTGGCCCTTCTCGCGCCGCTCGAACGGGCTGTGGCCGGCCAGCAGCGAGTAGGTCGTGGCGCCGAGACTCCATACCTCGCTGGCGATCGTTCCCGCCGTCTCCTCGGCCACCACCTCGGGGGCACTCCACGGGATCGACATCGCCAGCACCTCGCCGGCGCTCACTCGCGCGAGAGAGGAGGAGATGCCGAAGTCGGCGAGCACCGGCGCACCGAAGGTGGTGACGAGGATGTTGCTGGGCTTGACGTCGCGGTGCACGAGCCCCGCCCGGTGGGCGGACTCCAGGGCGCTCGCCATCTTCACGCCGATCGTGAGCACCTCGTCCACCGGCATCCGCTCGATCCGGTAGCGCTGGGCGAGCGAGCCCGGGCAGTACTCCATCACGATGTACGGGCGGCCGTCGGCGGAGATCCCCGCCTGGTAGACCGTCACGATCGACGGATGCGCCGACAGGTGGGCGAGGACGTCGGCCTCGGCGTTGAACATGCGCCGCAGGCTCCGGGTCGCCCACGTCGCTCGGGAGGACCTTCACCGCGACATCCCGCCTGGGCATGTCCTGCCCGTAGAGGAAGACGTCGGCGAAACCGCCCGAGCCGAGGGGGCGGATGTAGGACAGCCCCGGCAGGATCGGGGGTGCGGAGGGCAGGCGAGTCGTCACCGCATCCCCTCCCCGGAATCCCACCCGCCGACCGGCGGGATCACAGCGCAACGACGCTGGAAACCCGGCCATGCTAACAAAGCCCGCCTGCACCCTCGCCCAGGGCTGCGGAGAGCCCTGGGAACCGCGCCCGGATCGTTACCGACGCGCGTCCGGATCAGGGCAGCGGATGCGGATCGTTGGGATCGAACGGGGCATCGAGCGATCGGGTGAGTTCGTCGAGCATGGCCTCGATCTGAGGCTCGACGTACTCGGCGATCCCGGCCTGGATGCGCAGGCGATGGTGCAGCAGGATGGTGCACACCTCGCGCCCCACCATGTTCGCGTAGTCGTCGGCGAGCCCCACCTCCTGGCGGAGCGCCGCCTTGGCCTCCTCGGTGAGCGGGGGAAGCTCGGGCACATCGGAGTCGGCCTGCGCGGCGAGCCCCGACAGGGTGAACAGGAACGGCGCACCGGGCGTCGGCTCCGGATCCAGCGGCAGCCCTTCGAACTCGGGCTCGAGTCCCTCTGCGGGCCGGTAGCTGCGCGCGCGGTTGCGGGCGGCCTGCTGGTCGAGCTCGGCCTGCAGCATGGGGAGGTTCACTGCGGTGTACTCGGCGACGGCGTGGTCGACGATCGTCTTGATGCGGGTCGACAGGCCGTGCTGCACCCCGTGGGGGACGTCGGCGCCGAGACCCGCCGCAGACAGGACGGGAGAGCCGAAGCAGCGTCGGCACGGTGCCACGCGTCCCCGATGGGTCGCCGGCTCCCAGCGCGGCAACCAGCGCAGCCAGGCGTCCACCGCCTGGCTGACCTGGGTCTCGAGCGACCGCTCCACCCCTACACGGTATCCCTGCGGGTCGGCCGCGTCATGCGTCATCCCGCTCCTCCCCCTCCCAGGGCCACTGCGGGCGTTCGCCGCGGGTGCGCACCATCGCCACCCCGCTGATTCCGGCGATCGCCCCGGCGGCGGCGAGGACGAGTCCGAACCAGGATGCGGCGACACCGCCGGCCACCGTGGAGGCGGTGCTCAGCTCCTCGCCCGAGGCGACGACGGCGATCCAGACCACGACGACATAACCGAGGTACGCGCCGATCGCCGTCCAGAGGGCGGCCGAGTAGCGCGGCGTAGCCGCGGCGCCCGCGCGGGGCGGGGCGTCGGGCTGCGGGAGGAGCGGGCGCGGCATGACGCTCAGCAGGACGCCGGCGACCGCGAGCGTCGAAGCCGTCGCGGCGAAGACCCCGGGGAGGGGCCCGAGTCCCTGCACCTCGATGACGCTCCGATCCAGGGCGAGGCTCGTCATCCCCAGCCCGAAGATCATCAGGGCGACGTACCCGACGGTCGCGAAGGTCACGGCGATGAGCGGGGGCACCGGCACCCGGGGGCGGTCGTCGACAGGCTCGATCACGTCACCCCGTCACTGCCGGCCGTCGCCCGCGTTCCGGCCTCGTCGCCTCAGCGCGCCCGGCTCACTGCCGGACGAGCTGAGGCCCCGCCTCGAGGGTGCGCTCGTACTCGCGCTGCGCCTCGTCGTTCAGCTCGGTGACCCGCCGCCCGCGCGCAGCCACCCACGCGCCGAACCAGATCGTGAGCTCGCGGCCGAGGATGAACGCCACGATCGCCAGGGGTGCGAGCACCTGCTCGGCCGTGATCTCCGCGCCCTCGCGGGCGGTGAGCGTCCAGAACGGCGCCTGGAAGAGCTGGCCCAGGATGTGGCCCGCCCACGCGGCGAAGCCCACCAGGAGGCCGAAGATCACCCACGAACCCCAGCGGCCGCGGTTGATGATCGCGCCGAGGAGCCAGAACGCGATGAAGAAGACGAGAACGGGGATCCACAGCGACCAGCTGGCGAGCGCCGCCAGGGTCGTCGAAGCGAGGTCGTCGACCCCGACCTCGCCCGCGAGGGCGCCGAGGCCCAGCCAGGCGGCGAGGTAGAGCAGCCCGAACAGCAGGGCGGCCAGGAGGCCGATGGCTCCGGCGGCGGCGCGGTTGCCGCGGGGCCGGGGCGCCTCGGGCGCCTGCACGAAGATCGGCTGCGGCGCCGCGGTCTGCTGCGGCGGGAGGGGGGCGGAGACGACGGTGGGGGCGTCATATCCGCGGTCTGGGGCGGGTTCGCTCGCGGTCACCTGCGGGCGAGAGGATGCTGCGGCGGCGCCGGTTGCGGCGCCTGCGGCGGCGGCCGGTGCGACGGAGCGGTCGGACGGGCTGTCCGCCGAGCTGCCGGCCGAGGCCTCGTACGCCGCGAAGCGGTCGCGCTCGGCATCGTCACGGTAATCGGAGGCGTCGCGGTCGGCGGGGGCGTCCCAGCGAACGGTGGCGGGCTCGCTCGGCGGGGCGTAGGCCCGATCATCCGCGGCGGGCGTCGGCGCGCCGGTGCGGTCGTCGCCGGCATCGGTGTGCGCGGCGGAGTCGTGATGCGGCGAACCGTCCGCGCGGTGGTCGGGGTCGGCCGGGCCGGCCGGGTCGGCCGCACGGGCGGCGTCTTCGCGCGCGGCGGCCTCGCGGGCGGCTTCGGCGTCGGCGAGACCCTCGTTCGCGCGCGTGACGACGTCATCGTCCGCCGGACGGGGCTCCTCGACGGGGTCGCCGTACGACGACTTCGAATCACTCATCGTTCGCACTCCTCACGCGGGACTGGCGCCCCGCAGAGCGAAACTAGCGGCACCGGCGCCCGGAACCGCGCAGGCGTGCCGCGCGGCGGCGTACCGATTCGCCGATCCGGGCCGTTCGCGCGCTCCCCGGCGCCATTCCCTCATCGGAATATTGCACGACGCGCGTTCTTCCCGCGCGTCCTTCGACGGGCGTCGCGACGCCTTCGTAGAGTGTGGCCATGGCGCACCGTGCGGTCGTCGCGGCAGCGGCGGCATCCGTTCTCCTTCTCGCCCTGGCTCTCAGCGGCTGCGCGCCCGAGGAGGGCGAAGGGGCGGCGAACACCCCCGCGGCCGACGCCTCTGCGACACCGTCACCCGTCGCATCCGGATCTCCCTCGGCGTCGGCGAGCCCCACGCCGGCTACCGCCGTGGGGGCTGCTGCCGTACCCGAGGACTGCGAGGCGCCGCTGTCGGACGGCGTGCTCGCACAGCTCGAGGGCATCCCGCTGAACGATCCTGCGAACGGCGGCGAGCTCGGACCGCAGCCCGATGGCTCGCTCGTGTGCCTGTGGCGCGAACCGGCCGCCGACACCACGTTCCTCGAGACGTCGTACCTCCCGATGAATCGCGGCCCGGCGCTCGACCTGCTGAACCAGCTCGCGGCCGACGAGGGGTTCACCTGCTACACGCCCGACGGCGGCACGCGGTGCGAGAAGACGTGGGAGAGCGAGGAGTATCCCGTCACGAACGGGCGGACGCTGTTCTGGCGCGACGACCTGCTGATCGACACGTGGTACTCCAACCTGGCTCCCAGCGGCTACACGTCCTCGATCGTCTCGGCGATCTGGCCGGACGCGTAGCGCGCGCACCCGTCAGCCCCAGAGCCGCGCCGCGATGCGGCCGGCGTAATCCTCGGGGTGCCAGCCGCGCTCGACACTCACGAGCCACCACCCGTCGCGGAAGACGTGCGTCTCGGTCGCGTCGCCCGCGATCTGGGTGCAGGTGAGACCGGGCGCGAGGGCGCTGCAGGCGAAGCCCGCACCGCGCAGGGCGGCCTCGCCCGCGGCGGAGGCGTCGGGGGCGACGGCGGCGAGCGCGGTCTGCAGGGTCGCACCGTCGCGGGTGTGCCACCGGCAGGAGACGCGGATGTCCGGGGCCAGCGCCTCGACGAGGGGCGGCGTCGCGATCTCGGGGACCGCCCCCGACTGGGCGAGCAGCGCCCCCGGGAACCAGGCGAGTTGCCGCCAGAGGTCGTCGGGGTAGATGTCCCGGCAGTCGAGGGGCGCCTCGCCGGCGAGTGCCGCAACGAGGGGGTCGTCGGGCGGAGCCGCTTCGGCGCGGGCGGTGGCGGCCCGCAGGGTGTCGCCGGCCCACGTCACCACGGTCGGGACCATCGGAGCGGCCAGCCACACCAGTGCTGCGACGACCGCCGCGCAGAGAAGTCCGACCGGGGCGGAGAGCCACAGGCTCCGACCCGGGGTGCGCGCCACCTTCTTCCACCTCCGGACCCACGGTACGGCGGCGCGCCCACACCGCACGTGACGGCTCGCCGGGCATACGCGCTTCCCGTGCGTCACCGCCCCGCGGCATCCGTCCCTCCCCACTCCCTCTCCCCTCCCCAGGTCGCTGTCGAAACCCCGCTGCCACGGTCGGTTTCGACGCGGGAGGTCGGTTTCGACGCGGGAGGTCGATTTCGACGCGGGAGGTCGGCCTCGACGAGCACCCGCGCCCGGCAACACGAAGGGCCCCGGCGGATGCCGGGGCCCTTCGTGTCACTGCGGTGGATCGACTCAGTTATAGGTGCCGAAGTCGTCCGTGGAGAAGCTGTCGAAGTCGACGTAGCTCAGGTCGGCGTCGCTGTAGGCGCCGTCCGAGGCGAAGATGCGGTTGGGGTACCGCTCGCTCTTGGCCTCCTCCGTCGCCTCGACCACGACGTTGCGGTACTTCGCAAGGCCGGTGCCGGCGGGGATGAGCTTTCCGATGATGACGTTCTCCTTCAGGCCCACCAGCGGGTCGCTCTTGCCCTCCATGGCGGCCTGCGTGAGAACACGCGTGGTCTCCTGGAACGACGCAGCCGACAGCCACGACTCGGTCGCGAGCGACGCCTTGGTGATACCCATGAGCTCGGGACGACCCGACGCCGGACGCTTGCCCGAGCCGACCGCTTCGCGGTTGATGCCCTGGTAGCGCTTGAGGTCGACCAGCTCGCCGGGGAGCAGCGTCGTGTCGCCGTGGTCGACCACGGTGACCTTCCGCAGCATCTGACGCACGATGACCTCGATGTGCTTGTCGTGGATCGGCACACCCTGCGAGCGGTACACGCCCTGGACGCCGTTCACCAGGTACTTCTGCACCTCGCGGGCACCCATGACACGCATGACCTCCTTGGGGTCGAGCGTGCCGACCTGCAGGGGCTGACCGACGGTGACGTGCTGGCCGTCCTCGACCAGCAGCGTCGCGCGCTTGAGCACCGGGTAGACGACCGGCTCGTCGCCGGAGTCGGGCGTGAGGATGATCTTCTTGCTCTTGTCGGTCTCCTCGATCGTGATGCGGCCATCGGCCTCCGCGATCGGGGACGCACCCTTGGGGGTACGGGCCTCGAAGAGCTCCTGCACGCGGGGAAGACCCTGCGTGATGTCATCCGCCGACGCCGAACCACCGGTGTGGAAGGTACGCATCGTCAGCTGGGTACCGGGCTCACCGATCGACTGGGCCGCGATGATGCCCACGGCCTCGCCGATGTCGACGATCTTGCCGGTCGCGAGCGAGCGGCCGTAGCAGCGGGCGCAGACACCGACGGCGGAGTCGCAGGTGAGCACCGAGCGCACCTTGATGGTCTCGACACCCGCCTCGACCAGCGCGTTGATGACCACATCGCCGACGTCGGAGCCCGCCGCGGCGAGAACCTCGCCGGACGCGCTGACGACGTCCGCCGCGAGCGTCCGTGCGAACACGGAGTTCTCGACGTTGGCGTCCTTGACCAGGGTGCCGTCGAAGCCGGGAGCGGCGATCGGCAGCTCGAGACCCTTTGACGTGCCGCAGTCCTCCTCGCGGATGATGACGTCCTGCGAGACGTCCACGAGGCGCCGGGTGAGGTACCCGGAGTCGGCGGTACGCAGGGCGGTGTCGGCCAGACCCTTGCGGGCACCGTGCGTGGCGATGAAGTACTCCGCCACCGACAGACCCTCGCGGTACGAGGAGATGATCGGACGCGGGATGATCTCACCCTTGGGGTTGTTCACCAGGCCTCGCATACCGGCGATGTTCCGGATCTGCAGCCAGTTACCACGCGCGCCCGACGAGACCATCCGGTTGATGGTGTTGTCGTCGGGGAAGTTGTCGCGCATCGCCTTCTGGACCTCGTCGGTCGCCTCGGTCCAGATCTTGATGAGCTCCTGACGACGCTCGGCGTCGGTGGTCAGACCCTTCTCGAACTGCGACTGGACCTTCGCGGCCTGCTTCTCGTAGCGACCCACGATCTCCGCCTTGTTCGGCGGGGTGAGGATGTCGCTGAGCGCGACCGTCACACCCGAACGCGTGGCCCAGTAGAAGCCGGCGTCCTTGATGCGGTCGAGCGTCGCGGCGACCTCCACCTTGGGGTATTCCTCGGCGAGCTTGTTGACGATCTGCGAGAGCTTGCCCTTGTCAGCCTGCTCGCGCACGAACGGGTAGCCCTTGGGCAGCGCGTCGTTGAAGATCGCCTGGCCGAGCGAGGTGTCGACGAGGCCGTGGCGCTCGTAGCCCTCGGGGGCTTCGCCCTCGAGGAACGCGAGTCCGGGGACGCGGATGCGGACCTTCGCCTGCAGGTCGATGGTGCCCTCGTCCTTGGCCAGGATCGCCTCGGAGACCGAGCCGAATACGCGACCCTCGCCCGCGGCGCCCTCCTTCACCGTGGTGAGGTGGTGCAGGCCGATGATCATGTCCTGCGAGGGCAGGGTCACCGGACGGCCGTCCGACGGCTTCAGGATGTTGTTCGACGCGAGCATGAGGATGCGGGCCTCGGCCTGGGCCTCGACCGACAGCGGCAGGTGCACGGCCATCTGGTCACCGTCGAAGTCGGCGTTGAACGCCGCACATACGAGCGGGTGGAGCTGGATGGCCTTGCCCTCGACGAGCTGAGGCTCGAACGCCTGGATGCCCAGACGGTGCAGGGTGGGCGCGCGGTTCAGCAGGACCGGACGCTCGCGGATGATCTCCTCGAGCACATCCCACACCTCGGGACGCGTGCGCTCGACGGCCCGCTTGGCGGCCTTGATGTTCTGCGAGTGACCGAGGTCGATCAGGCGCTTGATGACGAACGGCTTGAACAGCTCGAGCGCCATCTGCTTGGGGAGGCCGCACTGGTGCAGCTTCAGCTGCGGACCCACGACGATGACCGAACGGCCCGAGTAGTCCACGCGCTTTCCGAGCAGGTTCTGGCGGAACCGACCCTGCTTGCCCTTGAGCATGTCGCTCAGGGACTTCAGGGCCCGGTTGCCGGTACCCGTGACGGGGCGACCGCGACGGCCGTTGTCGAACAGCGCGTCGACGGCCTCCTGCAGCATCCGCTTCTCGTTGTTGACGATGATCTCGGGAGCGCCGAGGTCGATCAGGCGACGAAGACGGTTGTTGCGGTTGATCACGCGACGGTACAGGTCGTTCAGATCGGATGTCGCGAAGCGGCCACCGTCCAGCTGCACCATCGGGCGCAGCTCCGGTGGGATGACCGGGACGACATCGAGCACCATCGAGGCCGGGCTCATGCCGGTCTGGAGGAACGAGTTGACGACCTTCAGGCGCTTGATCGCACGGATCTTGCGCTGGCCCTTGCCCTCGGCGATCTGCAGGTGCAGGCTCTCCGCCTCGGCGGCCAGGTCGAACGCCTCCAGGCGGCGCTTGATTGACTCGGCGCCCATGTGGGCCTCGAAGTACTGACCGAAGCGGTCCTGCAGCTCCTGGAAGATCTCGTCCTCGCCCTTGAGCGAGCCGACCTCGAGGGTGCGGAAGTCCTCCCACACGCGCTCGAGCTTGGCGATGGCGTCGTCGGCCTGCTTGCGGGCCTGCGCCATGTCCTTCTCGGCGGCGTCCTTGACCTTCTTCTTCTGGTCGGCCTTGGCGCCCTCCGCCTCCAGGGCGGCGAGCTCCTCTTCCAGCTTGGACAGGCGCGCGGCGATCTTGGCGTCACGGCGGTCGCCGAGCGTCTTGATCTCCAGGCGGATGTTGTTCTCCTGCGTGGCGAGGTCGCGGTGACGCGCCTCCTCGTCGACGGAGATCACCATGTAGGCGGCGAAGTAGATGACCTTCTCGAGGTCCTTCGGCGCCATGTCGAGCAGGTACCCGAGGCGCGAGGGCACGCCCTTGAAGTACCAGATGTGGGTGACCGGGGCGGCCAGCTCGATGTGACCCATCCGCTCGCGGCGGACGGAGGACTTGGTGACCTCCACGCCGCAGCGCTCGCAGACGATGCCCTTGAAGCGGACGCGCTTGTACTTGCCGCAGGCGCACTCCCAGTCGCGGCTGGGCCCGAAGATCTGCTCTCCGAACAGGCCGTCCTTCTCGGGCTTGAGCGTGCGGTAGTTGATGGTCTCGGGCTTCTTGACCTCGCCGAACGACCAGCGGCGGATGTCGTCGGCCGTGGCAAGGCCGATGCGAAGCTCGTCAAACGTTGTTGCGTCGAGCACTAGTTCTCCTGTTGTCAAAAGTGGGTTGCGGTCGGCGTCGACGGATCAGATCTCGTCGATCGACGACGACTCGAAGCGGCTCGAGATGTTGATTCCGAGGCTCCTCAGCGGCGCGGTACGCCTCGTCGGTGCTGTCACGGAGGCTGACCACGGTGCCGTCCGCCGAGAGGACCTCGACGTTCAGGCACAGCGACTGCATCTCCTTCATGAGCACCTTGAACGACTCGGGGATGCCGGGCTCCTGCAGGTTCTCGCCCTTGACGATCGACTCGTACGCCTTGACGCGGCCGGGGATGTCGTCGGACTTGATCGTGAGGAGCTCCTGGAGCGCGTATGCGGCGCCGTAGGCCTCGAGTGCCCACACCTCCATCTCACCGAACCGCTGACCGCCGAACTGCGCCTTACCACCCAGCGGCTGCTGCGTGATCATCGAGTAGGGGCCGGTGGAACGGGCGTGGATCTTGTCGTCCACGAGGTGGTGCAGCTTCAGGATGTACATGTACCCGACGGAGATCGGCGCCGGGAACGGCTCACCCGACCGGCCGTCGAACAGCTGGGTCTTGCCCGACGAGTCGATCAGTCGCACACCGTCGCGGGTGAGCGTCGTCGAGTCGAGCAGACCCGCGATCTCCTCCTCGGCGGCGCCGTCGAACACGGGGGTGGCGACCTTGGTGCCGGGGGCGGCCTCGCGAGCCTCCTCGGGCAGGCGCACGGCCCACTCGGGGGTGCCCTCGACCTTCCAGCCCTGCTTGGCGATCCACCCGAGGTGGGTCTCCAGGACCTGGCCGAAGTTCATGCGACCCGGGATGCCGAGGGGGTTCAGCACGACGTCGACCGGCGTTCCGTCGGCGAGGAACGGCATGTCCTCGACCGGCAGGATCTTGGCGATGACGCCCTTGTTGCCGTGACGGCCGGCGAGCTTGTCGCCCTCGGTGATCTTGCGCTTCTGGGCGATGTAGACCACGACGCGGCGGTTGACGCCCGAGCCGAGCTCGTCGTCGCCGTCCTCGGCGTTGAACTCCTTGACGGCGATGATCGTGCCCTGCTCACCGTGAGGAACCTTCAGCGAGGTGTCGCGCACCTCGCGGCTCTTCTCGTTGAAGATCGCACGCAGCAGCCGCTCCTCGGCGCTCAGCTCGGTCTCGCCCTTGGGCGTGACCTTGCCCACGAGGATGTCGCCGGGGCGAACCTCGGCGCCGATGCGGATGACGCCGCGCTCGTCGAGGTCCTTCAGCAGGTCGGGGCTGACGTTGGGGAGATCACGGGTGATCTCCTCCTTGCCGAGCTTGGTGTCGCGGGCGTCGACCTCGTACTCCTCGATGTGGATCGAGGAGAGGGTGTCGTCCTTCACCAGGTCCTGGCTGAGGATGATGGCGTCCTCGAAGTTGTGACCCTCCCAGGTCATGAACGCCACGAGCAGGTTCTTGCCGAGCGCGAGTTCGCCGTTCTCGGTCGCCGGGCCGTCGGCGATGACCTCGCCGGCCTCGATGCGGTCGCCCGCCGAGACGATCACGCGCTGGTTGTAGCTCGTGCCCTGGTTGGACCGGTCGAACTTGCGCAGGAAGTAGTCCTGCGTGCCGCCCTCGTCGAGCTGGATGGTGACGACGTCGGCCGACACCTCCATGACCACACCGCTCTTCTCGGCGGTGACGACGTCACCGGCGTCGACGGCGGCGTAGCCCTCCATACCGGTTCCGACCACGGGCGACTCGCTGCGCAGCAGCGGCACAGCCTGACGCTGCATGTTCGCACCCATGAGCGCGCGGTTGGCGTCGTCGTGCTCGAGGAACGGGATGAGGGATGTCGCGACCGACACCATCTGGCGCGGCGAGACGTCCATGTAGCCGATCTCGTCGGCGGGGATGAGGTCGACCTCGCCGCCGATCTTCCGCGCGAGGACCCGGTCCTCCTGGAAGTGGCCGTCCGCCTTCAGCGGGGCGTTGGCCTGGGCGATGATGAAGTCGCTCTCCTCGCTCGCGGTGAGGTAGTCGATCTGGTCGGTGACCTTGCCGTCTGTGACCCTGCGGTACGGGGTCTCGATGAAGCCGAACGAGTTGATGCGGGCGAACGAGGCCAGCGACCCGATCAGACCGATGTTCGGGCCTTCCGGGGTCTCGATCGGGCACATGCGGCCGTAGTGCGAGGGGTGGACGTCGCGGACCTCGACGCCGGCGCGCTCACGCGACAGACCGCCGGGGCCCAGCGCCGAGAGGCGGCGCTTGTGGGTCAGACCCGCGAGCGGGTTGTTCTGGTCCATGAACTGCGACAGCTGCGAGGTGCCGAAGAACTCCTTGATCGCAGCCACCACGGGGCGGACGTTGATCAGGGTCTGCGGGGTGATGGCCTCGATGTCCTGCGTGGTCATGCGCTCGCGGACGACGCGCTCCATGCGCGAGAGCCCCGTGCGGACCTGGTTCTGGATGAGCTCGCCCACCGCACGGATGCGACGGTTGCCGAAGTTGTCGATGTCATCGACGTCGAGACGGATCTCGACGTTCTTGCCACCGCGCACGCCCTCGAAGGTCTCGTCGCCGCGGTGCACGCGCACGAGGTACTTGATGGTCGCGACGATGTCGTCGACGGTCAGCACCGAGTCCGACAGCGCAGCATCCAGCCCCAGCTTCTGGTTGATCTTGTAGCGACCGACCTTCGCCAGGTCGTAGCGCTTGGGGTTGAAGTAGAAGTTGTCCAGCAGCGCGCGGGCGGCCTCGGCGGCGACCTGCTCGCCCGGACGGAGCTTGCGGTAGATGTCGCGGAGCGCGTCCTCCTTGGACAGGATCGTGTCCTTCGAGAGGGTCTCCTCGATGGAGTCGAAACCGGCGAACTCGTTCAGGATGTCTTCGCTGGACAGGCCGAGGGCCTTCAGGAACACCGTGACCGACTGCTTGCGCTTGCGGTCGATGCGGACGCCGACCTGGTCGCGCTTGTCGATCTCGAACTCCAGCCACGCGCCGCGGCTGGGGATGATGCGGGCCGACACGATGTCCTTGTCGGAGGTCTTGTCGGGGGTCTTGTCGAAGTAGACGCCGGGCGAGCGCACGAGCTGCGAGACCACGACACGCTCGGTGCCGTTGATGATGAACGTGCCCTTGTCGGTCTGGAGCGGGAAGTCGCCCATGAAGACCGTCTGCGTCTTGATCTCACCGGTCTGGTGGTTCATGAACTCGGCCTCGACGTAGAGAGGGGCCGCGTAGGTCTTGCCGCGCTCCTTGCACTCCTCGATGGAGTACTTCTCGGGCTCGAGGTAGGGGTTGGTGAACGAGAGCTGCATGGTCTCGCTCAGGTCCTCGATCGGCGAGATCTCCTCGAAGATCTCCTCCAGTCCGCTCTTGAGGGCGATGTCCGTACGACCGGCGGCCTGCGCCTCGGCGAGGCGCTCCCGCCACGCGTCGTTGCCGACGAGCCAGTCGAAGGACTCGGTCTGCAGCGCGAGAAGGTCGGGGACCGTCAGCGTGTCGGAGATCTTCGCGAACGAGAGCCGCGATGCGCCGCGGCCGTTCTTGGGGGTGGTGGTGGGATTGGATGCGTTGGGCGCAGCAGCCAAGGGATAACCTCCGTGAGCCCGGATCGGGCTTCGTTTCCTTGTCGTCAGGTGGAGTGCTCAGTCATCCCCGAAGCCTGCACGTCGCACACCGCGGTGAAGCGGGGGCGTGCAGTCACAGCCGACCACCATATGAGGGCAGGGGGAAACCAGGAGCGCAAGGACCAACTATAGTCCGGATGACGCGCCGTGTCCAGCGCGATCCTTGACGAGTCGATGTTCCTCGGGTATAACCCCGCAAATCCCCCCACCATTCCCCGACATCTGGCGGAGAATCCCTGGTGAGGCCATGATGTCTGCATGACGGGGGGCGATGCCGCCACCGCCGGGCTCGTCGAGCCCGCAGGCGCGGACGGGCACGAGCGGGTGATCCGCACGCCCGACCAGCGTCTGCGGATCTTCGTCAGCTCCACCCTGCGCGAGCTCGCCGACGAGCGCGTCGCGGTGCGGGGCGCCATCGAGAGCCTGCGTCTGGCGCCGGTGATGTTCGAACTCGGCGCCCGGCCGCATCCACCCCGCGCGCTGTACCGGTCCTACCTGGCGCAGAGCGACGTGTTCGTGGGGATCTACGGCGACAGCTACGGGTGGGTGGCGCCGGAGGAGCAGGTCTCGGGCCTGGAGGACGAGTACAACCTCGCGCCCCGCGAGATGCCGAAGCTCATCTACATCCGCGCATCCGAACGTCGCGACCCGCGCCTGGTCGCCCTCATCGACCGCATCCGCGACGACGACACCGCGGCCTACCTCTCCTTCTCGTCGGTCGACGAGCTCCGCGATCACGTCCGCGACGACCTGGCGACCCTGCTGGCCGAGCGCTTCGACGCGTCCCGCCCACTGGCTGATCGCGAGATCTCGGATGTCGTCCCGGCCGCGGCGCCGAAGGTGCCCGTCCCGTACACCTCGACGATCGGTCGGGAGGAGGATGTCGCGGCGATCCGCGAGCTCCTGACCGGCCCCGCCCACGTGGTCAGCCTCATCGGACCCGGCGGAGTCGGGAAGAGCAGGCTGGCGATCGAGGTCGCCCGCGCGAGCGAGGACCTCTTCCCCGACGGAGTGTACTTCGTCCTCCTGGAGGGCGTCCTCGAACCCGGCCTCGTCGTCCCCACGATCGCCTACTCCCTGGGCGTGCGCGACAACGGCGAGGCGCCCCTGGAGGAACGCATCGCGCGGGCATTGTCCGGCCGCCGCGTCCTCGTGGTCCTGGACAACTTTGAGCAGGTGGTCGAGGCCGCGCCGCTGCTGGTGCGCCTCTCGCACGCCTCCCCCATGGCGACCTTCCTCGTGACCAGTCGCATCGTCCTGCGCATCCGCGGCGAGCAGGTCTACGACGTCGCGGGGCTGCCCGTCCCCGACTCGTGGACACGCGCCACGCGGGAGCGCGTGCGCACCACCCCCGCGTGCCGTCTGTTCGCCGACCGCGCGAGCGCGGTCAGTCCCGACTTCGCCCTCTCCGACGCCAACGCGCAGGATGTCGCCGACATCTGCCGTCGCCTGGAAGGCCTGCCGCTGGGCATCGAGCTGGCGGCGGCGAAGGTGCGGGTCCTCGGCACCCGGGGGATCGCGGAGCGATTGGAGCAGAGTCTGCCGCTGCTCACCGCGGCGGTGCGCGACCTCCCCGACCGGCACCGCACGATGCGGGCCACCATCGAGTGGAGCGTGAGCCTGCTGCCGGCCCCGCAGCGCGCCATGCTCGAGGACCTCGGCGTCTTCGCCACCCGGTTCACCTTCGATGCGGTGGAGGCGATCGGACGGGGCAGATCCTGGGGCGCCGATGCGATGGAGGATCTCGCGGCGCTCGTCGACTCCTCGCTGGTCAAGCCCGTCGACGTCGACGGTCGCCCCGTCTTCTCCCTGCTGGCGCTGGTCCGCGAGTACGCGGTGGGGCGGCTGAAGGAGCGGGGGGATGCTGCCGCGGTACGCGCCGCGCACGCCGATCACTATCGCCACCTCGTCGCGCGCATCGCGCCCCGGCTGGGCGGACCGGGACAGGCGGACGCGGTCGCGGAGCTGGGCTTGGATCTTCCCAACCTCCGCGCGGCGGTGCGTCACCTCATCCACACCGGCCGGCTCGACGACGCCGGGGATTTCGCGTGGTCTCTCCTGATCTACTGGTGGGTGGCCGGCTTCTTCGCCGAGGTGCGGGTGTGGATGCTGGAGCTCCTCGGCAAAGATCAGCCGATCACCCCGCACACCCGCGCCGTGGCCTGGTTCTTCGCCCTGTGGGGCGAGATGTGGCAGCGCCCGAGCGAAGAGGCCGTGGCGGGGCTCGGGGAGTGCATCCGGCTGTTCGAGGAGAGCGGAGACGAGGATGCCGCGGCGATGGCGCTCGCCGCGCGGGCGACGGCGCGGCTCCAGCTCGAGCTGCCCGACCTCGATACCGCCGAGCGGGAGCTGACCGCCGCGGTCGAGAGGCTCCACGCCCTCGGCAACACCTGGGCCGAGGCCATCACCGAGGTCGCCCGCGGACGACTGGCGTGGCTCCGCGGGCTCACCGACGACGCACTCGGACATTTCGACCGCGCGACGGTGGCGGCGGCCGCCGGCGGTGACCTCTTCACGACGTCGGTCGCCGGCAACCACCTCGCGCGACTGCAGCTCGTCCGCGGCGAGATCGACACGGCAGAAGGGCAGTGCGTGCGGACGCTTCTCGTGTCGCTGCGCCTGCACTTCGAAGAGGGGATCGCCTACGGGCTCGAAGGGCTGTGCGCCGTCGCCGCGGCCCGCGGGGACGGCGAACGGGCGGGCGCACTGTCGGCGGTCGCCGCCGTCATCCGCCACCGCATCGGCGTGTTCGACGCCGAAGCCTTCACGGTGCACACCCCGCAGCTCGACGCCATGCGCGCGGTCGACCCCGACGCGGTCGCCGCCGGTGAGCGCCGCGGCGCCGAGCTCACCCTCGCCGAGGCCATCGCGCTCGCTCTCCCCGCCGACGCCCGCGACGAGGCTGCCGCGCTCATCGCCCGCTGGTGAGCGGAGCGCCCGCGCGGCTCAGTCCGTCGGACGCGCGTGGCGGAAGCGGATGCGGCTGCCCGGCCGAGCCTGGGCGAGCGCGTCGCGCGCAGCATCCGTCACGACCGCGATCACCGGGTACCCGCCGGTGACCGGCGCGTCGGGCCCGAGGATCGTGGGTCGGCCGGAGGGCGGCACCTGCAGGGCCCCCGGCACCATGCCCTCGCTGGGGAGTTCGTCGCGACGCGCGCGGACGAGGGCGGGACCGTCGAGGCGGATGCCGACGCGGTCGGCGGCGCCCGAGACGGTCCAGGTCGTTTCGAAGAGGATCGCGCCCGCCTCGGCGGTGAACCAGTCGGCGCGCGGCCCCGGCGCGAGCTCGACCTCGAGGTCGTCGCCGTCGGGCGCGCCCCACGGGGCGTCGGGGGCGGGCGGGACCGGGAGGGCGGGGTCGGGCCCGGCCCGCACGACGTCGCCCGCCGCGAGCGGTGCGGGGCCGAGCCCGGAGAGGATGTCTGTGGCACGCGACCCGCGGACCGTCGGCGCGTCGACGCCGCCGCGAACGGCGAGATACGCACGGGCGCCCCGCTCGATCCACCCGACCTCGAGCTCGGCACCGGCGGGCCAGCGATGCGCGGCGTAGGGGTCGACGATGCGCCCCGCGATGCGGACCTGGCCGCTGCCGCCGGTGACGGCGAATGAGAGGTCGGCGAGGGCGAGTGCGCGGAACCCGCCGAGGGTGATCTCGATCGCCGCGGCGCCGTCGGGGTTGCCGACGAGACGGTTCGCGGCGCCGAGGGCCCGGCGGTCCATCGCGCCCGAGCGGGCGATGCCGAGGGCGGCGGCGCCCGACCGGCCGAGGTCCTGCACCGTGGCGAGCAGCCCCGCCTCCTCGACCCGGAACCCCGCCCCCACCCCCGCGCCCGCGTCCGCGTCCGCGAGAGTGCGCTCATCGCCCGCGAGGGTGCGCTCGCTCCCCGCGAGGGTGCGCTCACTCCCCGCGAAGGTGCGCTCGCGGGCCTCGACCGCGCGGATCCGCACCCGCGCACCCGGCGCGAGGAGCGCAGGGTTCTCGCCGGTCGGGTCGAACAGCGGTGCGTCCGTGGTGCCGAGCAGACGCCATCCGCCGGGGGTCTCGCGCGGGTAGGCCCCCGAGAACACCCCCGCCACACCGACCGCGCCGGCCGGCACACGGGTGCGCGGGGAATCGAGCCGCGGCACGTCGAAGGGCCAGTCGCTGCTCACGAGATACCCGAATCCGGGCGCGAATCCGGTGAACGCGACGGTCCACGTCGCCGCCGCGTGCGCCCCGACGAGCTCAGCGACCGACACTCCGAGAAGCTCCGCGGTCTCGGCGAGGTCGGGACCGTCGTAGCGGATGTCGAGCACGACCTCCGGCCCCGCCACCGTCTCCTCCGAGAAGGCCGCGCCCGCGGCATCCGTCACCCAGCCCCGCACCCGGGAGAGACTCAGCACCGCGCGATCGACCGTGACGAGCACCGTCTGCGCCGCGGGCACGATGTCGACGACGCCGTCGGGGGCGGATGCGACGAGGCGGGCGTGGAGCGCCAGCACGTCGTCGAGTCCCGCCACCTCGACGAGGACCGCGTCGCCCATCGGCAGCAGTCTCACCGTCGCGCGCCTCACCACGGCGATCGCACGATCAGGCCCGCCGCGTCGAGCGCCTCGCGCACCGCACGGCCCATCGCCACGGCGGCCGGTGAATCGCCGTGCAGGCAGAGCGACGCCGCCGCGACCTCGAGCACCGACCCGTCGACGGCGACGACCTCCCCCGAGCGCGCCAGCCGGATCGCCCGCTCCGCGGCCGCGGCCGCGTCGTCGAGCACGGCCCCGGGGCGCCCCCGCGGCACGAGGCCCCCGCTCGGGAGGTAACCGCGGTCGAGGAAGGCCTCGACCACGAACGGCAGACCGGCCGCTCCGGCGGCCCGAGTGATCTCCCCCGGCATGCCGAGGATCGGCACCGCGCGCCCGAGCAATCCCGCGAGCTCGGCCACCGCCTCGGCCATCGCGCGCGCCTGCTCGGCGTCGACCGACACCGCGTGGTAGAGCGCGCCATGCGGCTTGACGTACCGGATGTCGGCGCCCGCCGCCGCCAGCGTCCGCAGCTGCCCCGCGACCTCGACGCGCAGGTCGGCCGCCGCGATCGCCATCGGCGCCCGCCCGAAATTCGCCGGGTCGGGATAGGACGGATGCGCCCCGACGGCGACGTCGTGCGCGGCCGCGCGCGCCACCGCCTCGCGCATCGATCGTTCATCGCCCGCGTGGCCGCCGCAGGCGATGCTCGCGCTGGAGATCACGGCGAACATCGCGGCATCGTCGGCCGTCGGCATCCCGTCGACCGTCTCCCCCAGGTCGGCATTGAGGTCGATCGCGCCCATGCCTTCACGCTACGCCGCGGCGCCACGTTACGGATGAATAAAGGCTCCCCCCGGTGGATGCGCCGACCCCCGCGCCGAGGCAGGATGGGGGGATGCCCCGATCTTTCGAGCGGCCCACGGCAGGGACGCCGCTTCTGCAGGTCCGCGACATGGCCGTGGAGTTCCGCACCGTCGACGGGACGGTGCACGCCGTCGAAGGGGTCGACCTCGACCTCGCTGCCGGCGAGACCCTCGCCATCGTCGGCGAGTCGGGGTCGGGGAAGTCCACCACGGCGATGGCGGTGATTGGGCTCCTCCCGGGCAACGGGCGGGTGACGCAGGGCAGCATCCTCTTCGAAGGCGAGAACCTCGTCGGGGCCCCCGAGTCGGTGATGCGCCAGGTGCGCGGCCGCTCGATCGGCCTCGTGCCGCAGGACCCGATGTCGAACCTCAATCCGGTCGCGAAGATCGGCACCCAGGTCGCCGAGACCCTTCTCGCGCACGGCCTCGCCACCCGTAAGGACGTCGACCGCAGGGTCGTGGAGACCCTCGAGGCGGCGGGTCTTCCCGACGCCGCCGCCCGCGCCAAGCAGTACCCGCACGAGTTCTCCGGCGGCATGCGCCAGCGCGCGCTCATCGCGATCGGCCTGGCGTGCAACCCCAAGCTCCTCATCGCCGACGAGCCCACGAGCGCCCTCGACGTGACCGTGCAGAAGACGATCCTCGACCAGCTCGACAGGATGACCAGCGACACCGGCACCTCGGTCATGCTCATCACGCACGACCTCGGCCTCGCCGCCGAGCGCGCCTCGCGCGTGGTCGTCATGCACCGAGGGCGCATCGTCGAGCAGGGCCCCGCCCGCCAGATCCTCGAAGACCCGCAGCAGCCCTACACTCAGGCGCTGGTGAAGGCCGCGCCGTCGGTGGCGGCGGTGCGGCTGCGTCCCGAGGCCTTCCGCCGGGCCGAGAAGACGGATGCCGCCGGGCCGGCCGTGCCCGTGGCATCCGCGACCGTCGTGGTGACCGAGCCGGCTGCGCCGGCCGAGCCGGGCGTCGAGGCGGCACCCGACCACATCGTCGAGGTCGAGGGGCTGACCAAGACCTTCCCGGTGCGAGGGCGCAAGGAGGACTTCGTCGCGGTCGAGGACGTCTCCTTCGCCATCCCGCGCGGGCAGACCGTCGCGATCGTCGGGGAGTCCGGGTCGGGGAAGACCACGACGGCGCGGATGATGCTGAAGGTCGTCGAACCGACCAGCGGCACCATCTCGTTCGACGGGGTCGACGTGTCGACCCTCAAGGGCCGGGCACTGCGGGACTTCCGACAGAAGGTGCAGCCGATCTTCCAGGATCCCTACTCGTCGCTGAACCCGATGTTCACCATCGAGCGGCTGATCGAGGAGCCGCTGGAGTTCTATCGGCGCGGCTCGTCGGCCGAGCGCACCAAGCGGGTGCGGCAGCTGCTGGATGATGTGGCGCTTCCGGCCTCGATGATGCGGCGCTACCCGTCGGAGCTGTCGGGTGGCCAGCGTCAGCGCGTCGCGATTGCGCGGGCTCTGGCGCTCTCGCCCGAGCTCATCGTCTGCGACGAGCCCGTCTCGGCGCTCGACGTGCTCGTGCAGGATCAGGTGCTTCGGCTTCTGCGCGACCTGCAGCGCGAGTACGGACTGAGCTACCTGTTCATCTCGCACGACCTCGCGGTGGTGCGGCTGATCAGCGACTACGTCTGCGTGATGAAGGACGGGCACCTCGTGGAGGCGGCGTCGGGCGAGGAGATCTTCACCAACCCGCGCGACCCCTACACCCGGCGCCTGCTCGCCTCGATCCCGGGCAACGAGCTCGACATCGCCGTCTGACCCCTCTCGCGCTCGCGGCTGCTGACCCCGCTCGCGCTTCGCGGCTGCGCCGCCACCGCTTCGCCTGTCGCGATCGGCCGCGCGCGAACGCAGATCGCGACAGGCGAATGGTCAGCGCCAGCGCTCGCCTGTCGCGATCGGCCGCGCGCGAGCGCAGATCGCGACAGGCGAACGGTGAAGTGACGCGATCCGGCGCTACCGCGCGCGGGTGCGGGGGTCCATCGCCTCGCGCAGCGCCTCGCCGAGCAGGGTGAACCCGAGCGCCGTGATCGTGATGCAGGCACCGGGCAGGAACGCCAGCCACGGCGCGATCGCGAGCTCGAGCTGGGCGTAGGTGAGCATGCGCCCCCACTCCGCGGTCTGCGGGAGCCCACCGCCGAGCCCCAGGAACGACAGAGCCGCCGCCTCGATGACGGCGGTCGCCAGCGACAGCGTGCCCTGCACGATGACCGGGCCGATGGCGTTGGGCAGCACGTGGCTCATCGTGATCTTGCCGCGACCGAGGCCGAGCGTCTGCGCCGACAGCACGTAGTCGGCCGAGCGCTGCTGGAGCATCGACGCGCGCAGCAGCCGCGCGAACACCGGCACCTGCGCGGCGCCGATCGCGATCATGACCGACAGCTGGGTCTGCCCCAGGATCGCCGCGATCGACACCGCGAGCAGGAGCGAGGGCACCGAGAGGAGGATGTCGACGAAGCGCATCACCACGACGTCGACCCATCCGCCGAACGCGCCGGCGATGAGGCCGAGCAGCATGCCGCCGAGGAGCCCGAACGCGGTCGAGACCACGCCGATCGTGAGCGACGCCTGCGCGCCCCAGATGAGCTTGGACAGCACATCGCCGCCGAAGCGGTCGAGACCGAGCGGGAACTGCGGCAGCTCGCCCGGACCCGGGATGTCCGTCGGAGTGATGTACCGCTGGCCCGGGAGGTCGGTGGGGCCGTAGGGCGCGAGCACGGGCGCGAGCGCGGCGACGAGGACGAACAGCGCGATGATGATCGCGCCCACCCACGCCGATGGATTGCGGCGGAGCCGCCGGAAGACGTCGCGCCAGAAGCCGCCGCGCACCTGCGCGTCCAGGAGCTCCCGGTCGTCGACGGCGGTGTCGTCGACCGGCCCGCCGCTGGGGGCGGGGGGAAGCATCGCCGAGGTCATTGGACCCTCACTCTCGGGTCGATGAAGCTGTACGAGACATCCACGATCAGGTTGATCAGGGCGTACGCGATCGCGATGAAGATGATGAAGCCCTGCAGCACCGGGAAGTCACGGGTGAAGATGGCGCGGGCGAGGAACGACCCGATCCCCGGGAAGGCGAACACCGTCTCGGTGAGCACCGCCCCCGAGATGAGCAGCCCCGTCTGCAGACCCACGGTCGTCACGACCGGGAGCAGTGCATTGCGAAGGATGAAACGCCCGCGGATCGTCCCCCGCGGCACGCCCTTGGCCATGCCGGTGCGGACGTAGTCGGCGTTCTGCACCTCGAGCACCGACGCGCGGGTGATCCGCACGATGATCGCCAGCGGAATCGTGGCGAGCGCCACCGCGGGCAGGATCAGGTGCAGGATCGCATCCCACGAGGCATCCCACTCCCCCGTGATGATCCCGTCGAGGATGTAGAAGTTCGTGTAGTGGGTCGCGTCGATGCGCGGGTCCTGCCGCCCCTCCGACGGCAGCCAGCCCAGCTGCACCGCGAACACCCACTTGAGCAGGAACGCCAGGAAGAACACCGGGATCGTGATGCCGAGAAGGCTCGCGGCCACCGTGAGGTGATCGGTGGCCTTGCCGTGCCGGCGGGCCGCCCAGTATCCGAGGGGGATGCCGACCCCGACGGCGATGAGGAGCGCAGCGCTGGAGAGCTCGAGGGTCGCGGGGAAGCGGCGCCAGAACTCCTCGGTGACGGCGCGCCCGGTCTGGATCGACGTGCCGAAGTCGCCCGACAGCAGCCGCCCGAGCCAGACGATGTACTGCTCGAACAGCGGTCGGTCGAAGCCGTAGAGACGGTTGATCTCGGCGACCGCCTCGGGGGTCGCCCGCTCACCGAGGAGCGCGACGGCGGGTCCGCCCGGGAGGGCGCGGACCCAGAGGAACAGCAGGATGGACAACCCGAACAGCGTCGGGATGAGCAAGAGGATCCTCTTGCCGATGGTGCGTATCACGGAAGGCAGCCTTCGAGGACGTGCGCCCCGGATCCGGGGGTGGGGCCGGGGGCGCGGTCGTGCGGAGGAGAAGACGAGCGGATGTCGCGGCGCGGCGTTCGGGGCCGCGCCGCGACATCCGGATCGTCGCTACTCGGAGAGCTCGACCAGGTTGTAGACCTCGTCCTGCACGGGGCTCGCCGGGTACGAGGTGACGCGCTCGTCGAAGACGAGGGTCGGCACCGGGTGGGCGAGCGGGATTCCGGGGAGGAACTCCATGATCTGCGCGTTGGCGTCGGCGTAGGCCGACTCCTGCTCCTCGGCGGTGGCCAGGCCCCGGCCGGTGGTCAGGGCGCTGAAGATCTCGGCGTTGTCGAAGCCCCACTCGTTCGAGGGCGCACCGAAGAACGTCCCCACGAAGTTGTCGGGGTCGTTGTAGTCACCGGTCCAGCCGAGCAGGTGGATGCCGTGCTCGCTGCCGCCCTGGATGAGGTCGAGGTACTCGCCCCATTCGTTGGAGACCGGATTGAGCACGATGCCGACGGCCTCGAGCTGGGACTGCAGGTTGGTGAAGATCTGCTCGGGGTTGGGCATGTACGGCCGAGAGATGTTGACCGGGTAGTTGAACGTGATGGTGAGGGGGTTCGACTCGTCGAAGCCCGCCTCGGCCAGCAGCGCCTGAGCGGCTTCCGGGTCGTACTCGTAGGTGGTGACGTCGGGGTTCCACCCGATCACGCTGTCGGGCATGAACTGCGTGGCCACCTCGGTGCCCTCGGGGAGCACCTGCGAGATGAGCTGCTCCTTGTCGATCGCATGGGCGATCGCCTGACGCACGCGCTCGTCCGCGAGCTCGGGAACGGCCTGGTTCATGCCGAGGTAGAGCACGTTGAACGGGTCGCGGTTGATGAGGGTGAAGCCCGCCTCCTCCAGCGCGCCGAGGTCGGCGGGGGCGACGAGGTCGTAGCCGTCGATGCTGCCGGACTCCAGCGCCTGGCGACGCGCGGTGGTGTCGCCGATCACCTGGAAGATGATCTCCTCGACCACGCCCTGCTCGCCCCAGTAGTCCTCGTAGGCGGTGAGGGTGGTGGTGCTGCCCGGATCCCATGACTCGAACTGGAACGGACCGGTGCCGGTCGGGTGACCCGTGGCGTACTCGCTGAGGGTCGGTGCCTCCGAGGTGCCGCCGACGTCATCGGCGCCGTATTCCTCCAGCGCCGTCGGGCTCTGCATCGCGAACGCGGGGAGCGACAGGGCGGGGATGAATCCGGCGAAGGGCTCGGTCAGGGTGACCGTGACCTCGGTGTCGCTGACCGCCTCGCAGCCGCCGTAGATCGAGGTGCCCGTGTCGGCGTAGCCGCGCATGAGCTTGCCCCAGTAGTACGACAGGCTCTCGCTCTGGGCGATGCCGGTGAAGTTGTTCTGGCGGTCGAAGTTGACGCACACCGCTTCGGCGTTGAAAGGGGTGCCGTCGTGGAAGGTCACGCCCTCCTCGAGGGTGAAGGTGTAGCTCAATCCGTCCTCGGACTGCTCCCAGCTGCTCGCCAGAAGCGGCGCGGGGTCGGCGGTTCCCGGTTCGACGCCCACGAGGCCCTCGAAGATCTGCCGGGAGACGCGGAACGACTCGCCGTCGCTGGCGAACGCCGGATCCAGGCTCGACACGTCACCGGAGGCTCCGAAGATGAACGTCGAGTCGACGTCGCTCGGCTCCTCGCTTCCGCCGCCCTCGTCGCGCTGGCTCGCGCAGGCCGTCAGGATCAGCGATCCGACGGCGATGGCCGCAGCGCCGGCGAGCAGGCGCTTTCTCGTTGAGTGAAGCATCGTGTACTGCACCTTCCTTTTTGAGGGTCCCTTTCGGGTCGCGAGCACAGCGATATGTGTGACAGCACCGGCCCACGGAGTGTGATCCCTCGACCGTACCCGCGCGTCGTCGCACGGATGGTCACGGTGAGGTTGCGATTCTGTTTCGGCGGCCGGGGCGTGACGGACGGACGCCGCGGGCTAGCGTTGAGCCATGGCGCGCGCTCGGGTGGAACAGGTGCGACCTTCGGCACGGCTCGGCGACGGCACTCTCGCGACGATCGCGCCGTCGGAGTACGACACCGGCTGGGAGCTCATCGTCGACGGCACGCCGCAGTCGCACGTCGACCTCGACGACCCGACGCACCTGCATTTCGAGTACGTGTTGCGGATGGCGGCGGTGATCGACCGCCTGAAGCTCCCCGGCCAGCCGCTCACCGCCGTGCACCTCGGCGCCGGTGCGCTGACGGTGCCGCGCTACATCGAGGCGACGCGGCCGGGGTCGCGCCAGCAGGTCATCGAACTCGAGCAACCCCTGGTCGACCTCGTGCGCGAGCATCTGCCCCTTCCGCGGGGGGCGGCGATCCGGGTGCGGATCGGCGACGCCCGAATCGGGCTCGCGCGTCTCCCCCGTGCGCTCGTCGGAGCCGTCGACGTGCTCGTCTCCGACGTCTACGCAGGGGCGCAGACCCCGGCGCATCTGACCACGGTGGAGTTCTACCGCGAGGCCGCCGCACTCCTCGCCCCCGACGGCGTGCTGCTGGTCAACGTCGCCGACGGCGCAGGACTCGCCTTCGCCCGTCGTCAGGTGGCGACGGTGCGCGAGGTGCTCCCCCACGTCATCGTGCTGGCCGAGGTGCAGACGCTCAAGGGTCGCCGGTTCGGCAACCTCGTCGTCGCCGCCTCCCCGTCACCCCTCCCGACCCAGTGGCTCCCGCGGCTGATGGCGGCAGGCCCCCACCCCGCGAAGGTGGCCGAAGGCCAGGAGGTCGACGAGTTCGCGCGCGGAGCGCGTATCGCGACCGACGGTGACGCGACGCCGTCGCCCAAGCCCGCGGCATCCGTCTTCGAACGGTGAATTCCTGTCCGGATGCCGCCCTGCGGCGTGCCACGCCGGCGCCGGCGCCGCCGTCGCGCAGACTGGGGGAGCGTGGGCGCGGGACCCTCGAGCGTGGAAGGAGTCGATCGTGAGCTACATCCTGGGATACGACCCCGACACCCTGAGGGAGCAGGTCGACCCGATTCGCTGCGAGGGGCGCCTGGGTGAGATCGGCGAGCAGCGGAGTCTGCCCGCCCTCCTCGAGCGGGTGTGGCTGCTGAAGGTGCTCGATCGCCTGGATGATGCGCTGGTGCTCTCCGAGCAGTCGGTGCGCGTGGCCCGGATGGCGGGGACGCGCAAAGACCTGCTGCGAGCCCGGATCCTCCATGCCACCGTGCTCCAGGTGCGCGGTCAGCTCGCCGCCGCCGATCAGGAACTCACCGCGTGCGCCGAGGAGGCCGACGGCCAGGGCTGGTCGGGCATCGCCGCTTTCGCGTACCAGCATCGCGGCAAGACCCGCTACGACGGCGAGGACTTCGACGCCGCGCGCACCGACTTCAAGCGCGCGCTGTTCCTCCGACAGGAGTCGGGCGCTCCCGACGAGCAGCTCGAATCGACGCTGCTGGCGATCGACGCGTCCGAGCGGCGGCGCGTGCGGCCGTCGGTCGCGAGCTGAGTGTCGTAGGTACGTTCTAACATCACGGCATGTCAGAACCTGAACGGGTGCGCGTCTGGGCGAACGCCCTGATCCGCCGCCACCTCGACCCCTCGTGGACCTTCGGCTTCGACAACGCCAAGAGGCGTGCGGGCCTCTGCGATTTCCGGCGCAAGCGCATCAGCGTCTCGCGCTACCTTTCGGCGCGGTACGACGACGACACCAACCACCAGACGCTCCTGCACGAGGTGGCCCACGCGATCGCCGGGCCTGCGGCCGGGCACGGCGCGGAGTGGAAGAGCATCGCCCGAGACCTCGGCTACGTCGGGGGCACGACCCATGACGGCGAGACGGCTGTCGAACTCGCGCCGTGGGTGGGCGTGTGCCCCGCCGGACACACCGCCTACCGGCATCGGCGCCCGCCGCGGGCGACGTCGTGCGTCGCATGCGCGCCGCAGTTCGACCGCCGCCATCTGTTCACCTGGACGCGGCGCGAGATCTCGGCCGCCGCCCGGCTGGCCGCGATGACGCCGCGCACGGATGCCGCCCGGGGTGGGTCAGAGCAGGGCGATGCGGTCCCCGCGCACGATCGGCACCGCGTCTGAAGCGTCGACCTCGGCGGCGCGGACGACGTCGGGCCGCAGGTCTTCCTCGATGAGTTCCTGACCCGAGCCGCTTGCGGTCAGCAGGTGACGCACCGCCCCGCGAAGCCCGCGGAAGGCTTCGCCTGCCGTGGCGGCTTCGGGCGAGGAGTGGTCGATCCCCCGAGTGGTGAGGGCGTCGATGACGGCGCCGGCGCCGAGGAGATCCTCGACGGCGAAGCGCAGCGGTGCGCCGCCGTGGCCGAGCTCGCCGGCCGGGATGATCGAGATCGAGGTGCGGCGACCGCGACGCTCCTGCTCGTCGGCGATCGCCCGCGCCACGGCGGAGGCGTTGCGCAGTCCCGCGAGAAGGACGATCGGGCCGTCGGGTTCGTCCGCGACCGCGTGAGGGCCGGCCGAGACGGAGCCCGCGGCGGCGGCTGCTGCGGCGGCGACACGGGCGCCGTTCAGCGACACCGCGAAGGCCGCGTCATCCAGCATCATCTCCTGGCCCTGCTCGACCACGTCGATCGCCCTGCTGGAGAAGCGGAGCACATCCACGACCACCACGATGTCGGCGGGCGCGAGGCGCGCGAGGGCGTCGAGGCCCCAGTCCAGACGCACCTGATACCGGGACTGATCGAAGGGCGAGGGCATTCCGTCAGCCTAAACGGGCGAGCCGGGTGGCGCGGAATGACAGAGTGGGCACATGCGGATCATGCTGAAGCTCGTCATCGATTGCGATGCGGATGCCGCCTGGCGGGCGCTGCACTCCCCGCGCGCGGTCGCGGAACTGTACGGCCCGCTGGTGCAGCTGGCGCCCCTCGAACCCGACGCGCTGCCGACCGCCTGGGAGCCGGGAGCGGAAGTCGGGGTCGAGATGAGCCTCGGCGGGCGGGTCTCGCTCGGCCGGCAGATCATCCACGCGAGCGACCGGACGATGAAGGGCCCGGACGGCCCGATCCGCATCTTCCGCGACAGCGGCATCCCGATCTCCGGGCCGCTTGCGGCCCTCGACGTCTGGGACCACCAGATGGCGGTGTCACCGGCGCCGGGCGATCCGACGAAGACCCTGTGGCGCGACCGCCTCGTCATCGGCGGGGCGGCCGCGCCCGTGCTCTGGCCGGGATTGTGGGCGGCATGGCAGTGGCGCGCGGCGCGCATCCGGGCACTCGCGCCGACGTGGGCGCACGATCCGGAGCTCGCTGACGCCTGACGCCTCCCGCGCCGCGCCCGTCGGCTCGGCGACACACGGGAGGAGATCGACACGAGGGAGGCGGCTGCGCCGCGGCGCGTCCTCCGGTGTGCCGATCTCCTCCGGTCCGCGGGGGCGAGCACGCCCGCGCAGGCGCTCGCCGCGGCCCGCGCCTCACTCGGCGAGCGCCTCCACCGGCGCGACCCGGGTGGCCAGGCGCGTGGGGGTCACGGCGGCGATGAGGGTGAGCGCCGCGGTCGCCGCGACCACGATCAGCACCGGCACGAGCGGCACGGCCGGCCACACGAACGTCGGTCCCGGCGGGAGGCTCGGGTCGCCCGGCACGGAGCCGAGCAGCGACTGCGCACCCGCCCATCCGTAGGCGACGCCCAGGACGAGGCCCGTCGCCAGCGCGGCGATGGTGAGGTGCGCCGCCTCGAGCAGCACGACCCGCCGCACCTGGGGGGCGGTGAGTCCGAGGGCGCGGAGCAGTCCGAGCTCGCGCCGGCGCTGCACGACGCCCAGGGTGAGGAGGTTCACCAGGCCCACGGCGGCGATCACCGCCGAGATCGCCACGAGCACCATCATCACCGCGGCGAAGGTGTCGAGCACGGCTGCCATCTCGGCGGGGAGCTCACCCCCGGCCGACGCGGTGAGCACGGCCTTGGTCGACTCGATGGCGACGGCGAACATCGTCACGAGCGTCACACCCATCACCACTCCGATCGCCATCCGGCTCGAGCGCTCGGGGTAGCGGAGGGCGTTCTCGGCGGCCAGCCGCGCGGTCGCCGATCCGCCGAAGAGCCGACCGATCAGCCGCAGCACCGGCGGCATGAGAAGGGTCGCGCCGAGCGCGATGCCGGTGAAGGAGAGGATGCCGCCGACGAACGCGACGGCGACACCCAGCGGTGAGACGAGGCCGAGCACGATGCCCGCCGCCAGCAGCGCCCCGCCGGCGACGAACAGCGCGACGGCGGTGACGTTGCGTCCGGTGCGACGGACGACGTCCTCGCGCGTGGCCTCAACGGCGCCACCGAGCGCCTCCATGGGCGTGACGGTCAGCACGCGCCGCGATCCGGCCCACGCCGCAGCCCAGGTCGTGAGCGCGACGATGACGGCCGGCACGAGGAGCTCTCCGGTGACGACGCCGTACGAGACGCCATCGAGCCCGAGCAGCTCGGTGCCGACGGCGACGCCGAGCGCGGCGACGCCGGTGCCGACGACGAGGCCGCTGAGGGCGCCGACGACGCCGACGGCGAGCCCCTGCCGGGCGACCTCCTGGCGCTGCGCGCGCGCCGAGGCGCCGATGAGCCGCATAAGGGCGATCTGCCGGGTGCGCCCGGCGATGACCGTGGCGAACGTGTTCGCGGTGACGATCCCGGCGACGTACACCGCGACGCCGACCAGGATGACGGTGAGCAAGCTCAGCACGAACGCCAGCGTCCCGCTGTCGCCGATGTAGGGATCGGAACGGAGGATCGCGGCGAGATAACCCGTCACCGAGACGAGCAGCACGCCGAAGGCGCTCGAGATGGCCGCCACCAGGACGCTGGCGGCCATGCCGCGCTCGCGCAGAAACGCCCATCGTGGGGCGGCGGTCCGTGGCATCCGGTCTGCTCGGTTCTCCAGGGCGACCGCACTCATGCCGTCACCTCCGCGGATGCCGGGGACGACAGCTCGCCGGCGAGGAGGAAGGCCGCGATCTCCTCGGCGCTCTGCCGCGGCTTGTCGGCGGCGATGCGGCCGTCACCGAGCACGATCACGCGGTCGGCGTGGCTGGCGGCGACCGGGTCGTGGGTGACCATCGCGATCGACTGGCCATGCTCGCGGCTGGCGTCGGCGAGGAGCCGCAGCACCTCCCGACCGCTGCGGGAATCGAGGTTTCCGGTCGGCTCGTCGGCGAACACCACGTCGGGGGCGGTGGCGAGGGCGCGGGCGATCGCGACGCGCTGCTGCTGGCCGCCCGACAGCTGATGCGGGCGGTGTCCGAGGCGTGAGGTGAGGCCGAGCGTGTCGACGAGCCGGTCGATGCGCGCGCGCTCCAGCGCGGACGGGCGCCGTCCGTCGAGGTCGAAGGGCAGCAGGATGTTGCCGAGCGCGTCGAGGGTCGGCACCAGGTTGAACGCCTGGAACACGAACCCGACACGGCGGCGGCGAAGGATGGTGAGCTCGAGGTCGGTGAGCCCGGTGATCTCGGTGTCGCCGAGCCACGCGCGGCCCGAAGTGGGGGCGTCAAGCCCTGCCATGACGTGCATGAGCGTTGACTTGCCCGAGCCGGACGGCCCCATGATGGCGGTGAACTCGCCACGGCGGATGCCGATCGTCACGCCGTCGAGCGCGCGCACCGCGCTGTCGCCGGTGCCGTAGGTCTTGGTCAGCTGCTGCACCCGGGCCGCCAGGCCCAGGTCGGTGGAGGAGATGTGCATGCCTTCGACGCTAGGAATCACCCGGGTGGGCGCGCGTCGGCCCCGGGGCCGATCCGTGTACATCGGAAGGATGACGCGGGCCCGCGTGCCGGCGCGCGCCGCGCCGCGCGTCGCGCTCAGGCCAGGCCGTGCTCGAAGGCGAAGACCACCAGCTGCACGCGATCGCGGAGCGCGAGCTTGCTCAGGATGCGACTGATGTGCGTCTTTACTGTCGCCTCCGACAGGTACTCCCGGGCGGCGATCTCGGCATTGGAGAGTCCTCGAGCGGCGAGGGCGAAGATCTCGCGCTCGCGCTCGGTGAGCTCGCCGTAGGCGGGGGAGCGGGACGCGGCGCCGCATCGGCGAAGCGGGCGAACAGATCACGGGTCGCCGAGGCCGCGATCACCGCCGACCCCGCGTGCACGGTGCGGATCGCGGCCAAAAGGAACTCGGGGTCGGCGTCCTTCAGCAGGAATCCGCTCGCGCCCCCGCGGATCGCCCGCGCCGCAGCCTCATCGAGGTCGAAGGTCGTCAGCATCACCACGCGCGGCGGGTCGGGGTCGCGCAGCAGCTCGGCGGTGGCGGCCAGGCCGTCCATCACCGGCATCCGGATGTCCATCAGCACCACGTCCGGCCGCGCCTCTCGCACGACCGCCAGCGCCTCGCGCCCGTCGGCGGCTTCGCCGACGACCTCGAGGTCGGGCTGAGAGTCGACGACCATGCGGATCCCCGCACGGAAGAGCGCCTGATCGTCGACCAGCACGACGCGGATCACCCCGGCGCCCCCGCTCATGCGGTCGCCCCGATCGGCACCGTCGCCGAGACGACCCAGTCGCCACCGTCCTCGCCGGCTTCCAGTCGCCCGCCCACGAGCTGGGCGCGCTCGCGCATGCCGATCACGCCGTGGCCCCGCGGGCCGTCGGCAGATGCCGCACCGTCGACCGCCCTGGCGTTGCGCACCGCGAGCTCCACGCGATCGGCGTGCCACCCCAGCCGCACGGAGACGTCACCGCGTCCGTGCCGGAGCGCGTTCGTCAGAGCCTCCTGCAGGATGCGGTAGATGGCGATCTGAACGGATGCCGGCAGCTCGCCCGGCGGGGCGGGGTCGATGTCCACGCGCAGGTCGACGCCCGCGGCACGCACCTGGGCCCACAGCTCCTCGAGGTCGGCGAGGCTCGGCTGCGGCCCGTCGCCCTGGCTGTGACGCAGCTGGGTGAGGAGCAGCCGCACGTCGGCGAGCGCCGCGCGCGCCGTCGACGAGATCGTCTGCAAAGCGGCCGTCGCCGCCTGCGGATCGGCCGCGGCGGCATACCGAGCCCCGTCGGCCTGGGCGACGACCACGGCGAGCGAGTGGGCCACGACGTCGTGCATGTCGCGCGCGATCCGCGCGCGCTCGAACTCCGACCGCGCCTCCTCCTCTGCCCACTCCTGGGCGAGCCGGTTCTCGCGCGCACGCCGCGCGGTGCGCACGAGCGCCCCGCAGGTCCAGGCGAGCATCAGGGCGAAGGTCGCTCCCCCGAGCACGATCACCGCGATGGGAAGCACCGACAGGTCGAGGGCGCCGGAGTACAGCGGCCCGAGGTAGAGGTAGAGGGTGATCACGACGGCGCCCGTCACCGCCGACGCGAGCCCGGCCCAGAACACGCGGACACTCCCGTAGGCCGCTGCCGCGTAGAGCACGCCGAAGATCGCGAAATCGACCAGGCTCGGCCCGCGCAGCAGGCTCATCTGCGCAAGGGCGCCCGCCCACGCCAGCGCCAGCGCCACCCCCGGCGAGAAGCGGCGGAAGCCCAACGCCACGCTGAACAGCAGCACGTACCCGGTGACCCCGAGCATCGCGCCCACCTGGGTCGGCGGTCCCATCATCCCGACCCCGGCGTTCAGCTCGAAGACGACGGTGACGAGGAAGAACCCGGCCGCCAACGCGATGTCGGTCGCCATCTGGAGGGGACGGAGGGGTCGGAACACCGTTTCACGCTAGAGGAGTGGATGCCGCGCGGCATCCGTCCTCCGATGTATCTCCGCGACGCGGCCACCGCCTCTTGTGGCCGCGCGGCCGAGGCTTTACTGTCCGGACACAGGCCGAAACCGGCGGGAAACGTCCGGGAAGAAGGATCAGTCCACGGGGTGAGTACTCACCGGACGGTCCCGACACCGGTCCCCGTCGGCGTCAGCACGAAGAAGTACTGGACGACACGGATGGAGATGCGTAGATGACGATGGTGCGCGCAGCGATCACACAGACCACGTGGACCGGCGACAAGGAGTCGATGCTCGACAAGCACGAGGGCTTCGCCCGGGATGCCGCCGCGCAGGGCGCGCAGGTGGTGTGCTTCCAGGAGCTGTTCTACGGCCCCTACTTCGGGATCACGCAGGACAAGAAGTACTACCGCTTCGCCGAGGCCGCCGACGGCCCGATCGTGCAGCGCTTCGCCGCGGTCGCCAAGGAGCTCGGCACCGTAATGGTCCTCCCGATCTACGAGGAGGCCGAGACCGGGGTGTACTACAACACCGCGGTCCTGGTCGATGCCGACGGCACGATTCTCGGGAAGTACCGCAAGCACCACCTCCCCCACCTCGATCGGTTCTGGGAGAAGTTCTACTTCCGTCCGGGCAACCTCGGCTACCCGGTCTTCGACAGCGCGGTCGGCCGTATCGGTATGTACATCTGCTACGACCGGCACTTTCCGGAGGGATGGCGCGAGCTCGGCCTCAACGACGCGCACATGGTGTTCAACCCCAACGCCACCAAGCCCGGCCTGTCGAACCGGCTCTGGGAGGTCGAGGGGCCGGCGGCCGCGGTCGCGAACGGGTACTTCGTGCTCCAGCCCAACCGGGTGGGGCGCGAGGACAACGAGTACGGCGAGCTCGCCGTGGACTTCTACGGCACCAGTCAGGTGATCGACCCGCGCGGCGACTTCGTGGGCGAGCGGGGTTCAGGGACCGAGGAGGAGATCCTCGTGCGCGATCTCGACATGGACATGGTGCGCGAGATGCGCGACGACTGGCAGTTCTATCGGGATCGCCGTCCCGACTCCTACTCGAAGATCGCCCGGCCCTGATCCCCCTCATGGCCGAGGTGTATGGAGCGAGCGAAGCGATGCGGCGTTCGGCATCGCTGGCATCGGGACTGGCGGGAGCGCCGGCCGAAGGCCGACGCGGGGGCATGCGATGCCGAATGCCGCATCGCGCAGCGGACAGAAAGAAGGACTGATCGTGACCACGACCCTGATCACCGGAGGCACCGTCGTCTCCGCAACAGGCCGCGGCGACGCCGACGTGCTCATCGACGGCGACACCATCGTCGCGGTGCTCGCGCCGGGTTCGCAGCTGCTGGGCACCGACCTGGCGGCATCCGTCGACACCGTCGTCGACGCCACCGGAAAGTATGTGATCCCCGGCGGCATCGACGCCCACACCCACATGGAGCTGCCCTTCGGGGGCACCGCCGCCTCGGACACCTTCGAGACCGGCACCCGGGCGGCTGCCTGGGGCGGCACGACGAGCATCATCGACTTCGCCGTGCAGCGCTACGGCGAGCGCGTCGAAGACGGACTGGCCGCCTGGCACGAGAAGGCCGCCGGCAACTGCGCGATCGACTACGGCTTCCACCAGATCATCGGCGGCGTCGACGACGATTCGCTGCGGGCGATGGACTCCCTCATCGACGAGGGGGTGACGAGCTTCAAGCTCTTCATGGCCTACCCCGGGGTGTTCTACTCCGACGACGCGCAGATCCTGCGGGCGATGCAGAAGTCGGCCGACACGGGCCTGCTGACGATGATGCACGCCGAGAACGGCCCCGCGATCGACGTGCTGGCAGCCCAGCTGGCCGAGGCGGGCAAGAAGGCGCCGTACTACCACGGCATCGCGCGCGCGTGGCAGATGGAGGAGGAGGCCACCCATCGGGCGATCATGCTCGCGAACCTCACCGGTGCGCCGCTGTACGTGGTGCACGTCAGCGCCAAGCAGGCCGTCGACCAGCTCGCCTGGGCACGCGATCAGGGCTGGAACGTCTTCGGCGAGACCTGTCCGCAGTACCTCTACCTCTCGCTGGAGGAGCAGCTCGGCGCATTCAGTGAGGAGTGGGGCCAGTTCGAGGGTGCGAAGTGGGTCTGCTCCACGCCCCTGCGCAGCCGGGGCGAGGGCCATCAGCACCACATGTGGCAGGCCCTGCGTACCAACGACATCCAGATGGTCTCCACCGACCACTGTCCCTTCTGCATGAAGGGGCAGAAGGAGCTGGGGAAGGATGACTTCCGCGCGATCCCCAACGGGATCGGCTCGGTCGAGCACCGCATGGACCTCATGTACCAGGGCGTCGTCACCGGAAAGATCACGCTCGAGCGGTGGGTGGAGCTGACCTCCACGACCCCGGCGCGGATGTTCGGCCTGTACGGCAGGAAGGGCGTGATCCAGCCCGGCGCCGACGGCGATGTCGTGGTCTACGACCCCCACGGCCACACCACGATCTCGGCGTCCAGCCACCAGATGAACATGGACCACTCGGCCTGGGAGGGCTTCGAGGTCGACGGGCACGTCGACACCGTCATCTCGCGGGGCAGGGTCATCGTCGACGGCGGCATGTACCACGGCAGCAAGGGCGACGGACAGTACCTGCGTCGTGGCCTGAGCCAGTACCTGGTGTGACGGCCATGGATTTCGGCGTCGTCCTGCAGACCAACCCGCCCGCGGCCCGTACCGTGCAGCTGGCCAAGCTCGCCGAGGCGCACGGGTTCAGCCACGTGTGGACGTTCGACTCGCACCTGCTGTGGCAGGAGCCGTACGTCATCCACTCGGCGATCCTCGCCGAGACCAAGCGCGTCACCGTCGGGCCGTTCGTGACCAATCCGGCCACCCGCGATTGGACGGTCACCGCCTCGGTGTTCGCGACCCTCAACGAGATGTACGGCAACCGCACGATCTGCGGCATCGGGCGGGGCGACTCGGCCGTGCGGGTCACGAACGGCAAGCCGACGACGTTGAAGGAGCTGCGGGAGTCGATCCACGTCATCCGCGAGCTCGGCAACTCCCGGCCGGTGGGGTACAACGGCGCGACCCTGCAGTTCCCGTGGAGCCGCGGGTCGGAGCTCGACGTCTGGGTCGCCGCCTACGGTCCCCTCGCGCTGAAGCTCACCGGTGAGGTCGGCGACGGCTTCATCCTGCAGCTGGCCGACGTCGACATCGCCGCGTGGATGATCACCACGGTGCGCGATGCGGCCGAGGCGGCCGGCCGCGACCCCGACAGCATCGCGTTCTGCGTGGCGGCGCCCATGTACATCGGAACCGACCGCGCGCACATGCTCGAGCAGTGCAGGTGGTTCGGCGGGATGGTCGGGAACCATGTCGCCGACATCGTGGCCAAGTACGGCCAGCACGGGGCCGTACCAGACGCCCTCACCGACTACATCGCGGGGCGCACCGGCTACGACTACAACACCCACGGCAAGGCCGACAACGACCACGTCGACTTCGTGCCCGACGAGATCGTCGAGCGGTTCTGCATCCTCGGCAGCGCCGAGGAGCACATCGCCAAGCTCGAGCAGCTCCGCGCCCTCGGCGTCACCCAGTTCGCGGGGTACCTCCAGCACGACAACAAGGAGGAGACGATGCGCGTGTACGGCGAGACCGTGATCCCGGCTCTGCAGGCGCACGTGGCGGCGAAGAAGTGAGGGCTGGATGACGAGAACGGATGTCGCACCCGACGTCGTCACCGCGGCCACCCGGTCCACGTCGGTCCGTGCGGCCCGCCCCGGCGGGCGGCGCGGTGGACGCCGGGGCGCGGCGTGGCTCTGGGGCGTCGTCGGGGTCGCCGCGGTCATCCTGCTCTGGGAGATGTACAAGCTCCTCGCGCCCGAGAACGGCGTGATCGTCGGCGACGTCCGGGTCCTGCCACGCACCACCGACCTCGCGATGCCCCACGTCTGGGACATGGTGGTGCGCCTGGCTGAACCCGTCACCCGGCAGGACGGCTCGCCGCCGCTGTGGACGGCGGTCGCGCTCGCCGCCCTCACCACTTTGGGGATCGCGGCGGCCGGATGGCTCGTGGGTCTCGTCGTGGGCATGGCGCTCGCCCTGGTGATGCAGCGCTGGCGGCTGGCGGAGTGGGGGCTTCTCCCCTGGATCATCCTCAGCCAGACCGTTCCGCTGATCGCCTTCGCCCCGATCGTCCGCAGCTGGGGGTCGCGCATCGAGATCGCGGGGGCCCAGTGGCAGGACTGGATGTCGGTGGCCGTCATCGCCTCGTACCTCGCGTTCTTCCCCATCGCCGTCGGCGCTCTGCGCGGGCTGCAGTCGCCCGAGCGCCTCCACGCCGAGCTCTTCCAGACCTACTCCGCCGGCTACTGGCAGACCCTCTGGCGCCTGCGGCTTCCCGCCGCGGTGCCCTACCTCCTCCCGGCGCTGCGCCTCGGAGCGGCCAATGCCGTGGTCGGCGCGGTGGTCGCCGAGGTGTCCACGGGCCTCCAGGGCGGGATCGGCCGCCTCCTCATCCAGTTCGCCGGCCAGGCCTCGGGTGACCCCGCCAAGGCCTGGGGGCCGATCTTCGGCGCCGTGGCCCTCGGCCTCATCGCCGCCGGATCGATCGCGGTCCTCGGCGTCATCCTGAAGAACTATCGACGAGGCGAGGTCACCGCATGAGCACCCCCACCCCCACCGCCGTACCGGTCACCGCGACAGCAGCGGTCTCGGTGACCGACGTGACCAAGACCTTTCCCTCGTCCTCGGGCGAGGTGCAGGCGCTCAGCGCCGTCGACCTCACGGTCGCCCCCGGCGAGTTCGTGTCGCTGATCGGCCCGTCCGGGTGCGGCAAGTCGACGCTCCTGCGGCTCATCGCCGATCTCGACACCGCATCGTCGGGGCACATCGACGTCTTCGGCAAAGACCCCTCCCGCGCCCGCCGCGACCAGGACTACGGCATCGCCTTCCAGCAGGCGGGTCTCCTCCCTTGGCGGACGGTCGCCGCGAACATCGCCCTGCCCCTGGAGATCCACGGCGTCGGAGCCGCCGATCGGCGGACGCGCGTGGCCGAGCTCACCGAGATGGTCGGACTCACCGACTTCGCCGACCGGTATCCGGATCAGCTGTCGGGAGGGATGCAGCAGCGCGTCGCCATCGCGCGGGCCCTCGCCGAACAGCCGCGGCTGCTGCTGATGGACGAGCCGTTCGGGGCGCTCGACGAGATGACGCGCGAGCGCATGCAGACCGAGCTCGCACGCATCGCGACCGAGACCGGCGCAGCCGTCGTCTTCGTCACCCACTCCATCCCCGAGGCTGTCTTCCTCTCCGACCGGGTGGTCGTGATGTCCCCGCGCCCGGGCCGGATCACCGCGGTGGTGGATGTGAGCTTCGGGGCCACCCGTCGCGATGAGGCCCTTCGCGAGGCATCCGTCTTCTTCGACAGCGTGACCGCGGTGCGTGAAGCCCTGCACGGGCAGGCCGACGGCGAGCGCGCCGCCACGCGGGAGATGCGATGACGGCCGCCACCGCCGAGCGCCTGCGGATCATCGCCCCGATCGTCGTCGGGCTGATCTTCCTCGGCGTCTGGCAGCTGCTGGTCGGCGTCGTCGGCGTCTCGGACTATCTGCTTCCCAGTCCTGCAGCCATCGCGGAGGAGTTCATCGCCTTCGCACCTGCGATCGGCGACGCGACCCTCGTGACCGGCACCAACGCCCTCATCGGGCTCGTGGTCGGCACGATCCTCGCGGTGGTGCTCGCCGCCCTCGCCGCCCGCTGGCAGGCGGTCGACGGCATGTCGGCCCCTGTGGTCGCCGCTCTCGCCGTCGTGCCGATCGTGGCGCTGGCTCCAGTGCTGAATTCGATGTTCGGCGCCGACAGCCAGTTCGGTCGGCAGGCGATCGCCGCCCTGGCGTCGTTCGTCCCCGTCTTCGTCAACACTCTCCGGGGCCTCCGGCAGACCCGCCCGGTGCACCGCGACCTCATGCGCAGCTACGCGGCCAGCTCGTCGCAGGCCTTCCGGATCGTGACGCTGCCGACGGCCGCGCCGTTCCTCCTCACCGGCATCCGGATCGCCAGCTCGCTGGCCGTCATCTCCGCCCTCGTGGCCGAGTACTTCGGCGGGCCCCGCGGTGGCCTGGGGAGCTTCATCTCCACCTCGGCCGCCACGAGCGCCTACGCGCGCGCCTGGGCCTACGTCGCCGCGGCGATCGCCCTAGGCCTGCTGTTCTTCCTCGCCACCGCGGCCCTGGAGCGCCTGGTGCTCCGTCGCATCTCTCCGGGAGCCGCGCGATGACGCCCGCCCCCGACAGCGTCCCCGCACCCGGCGGGGCCGGCACCGCACCATCCCATCGCACGATCTGATCCCGGGAGGGATCCGAAGGGAACCACCATGAGACACAGCACACGCCGCATCCTCGCGGCCGGAGCCGCCGCGCTGACCGCGGCGCTCGTCCTCACCGCCTGCTCGGGCGGCGGCTCGGACTCGGGTTCGGGAGAGGCGTCCGGCGACGCCCCCGACGGCGAACTGACACCCGTCACGCTGCAGCTGCAGTGGCTGCCGCAGGCGCAGTTCGCCGGCTATTTCGCCGCCGTCGACCAGGGCTTCTTCGAGGAGGAGGGCCTGGAAGTGGAGATCATCCCCTCCGGCGGCGACATCGTGCCGCAGGACGCCCTCGCCGCCGGTGACGTCGACTTCGCCATCGCCTGGGTGCCGAAGGTCCTCGGATCGATCGAGGCGGGCGCCAACCTCACCAACATCGCCCAGATCTTCCAGCGCTCGGGCACCCTGCAGGTCGCGTGGGCCGATGCGGGCATCGACTCGGTCGCCGACTTCGAGGGCAAGCGGATCGGATCGTGGGGCTTCGGCAACGAGTGGGAGATCTTCGCGGCGATGGCCGCCGAGGGTCTGGACTCCACGACCGTGGAGATCATCACGCAGGACTTCAACATGAACGCCTTCCTGCAGGGCGACATCGACGCGGCGCAGGCGATGACCTACAACGAGTACGCCCAGCTGCTCGAGACCGTCGACCCCGACACCGGTGAGCTCTATCAGCCCGAGGACTTCTCGGTGATCAGCTACCAGGACGACACCGTCGGAGCCATGCTGCAGGACGCGATCTGGGCCGACACCGAGCGTCTGGAATCGGACGAGGCGTACGCCGAGACGGCGGTGGCGTTCCTCAAGGCCGTCATCAAGGGGTGGGCGTACGCGCGCGACAACCCCGAGCAGGCCGCCGACATCACCCTCGCGTCGGGGTCGGGCTGGGGCCCGAGCCACGAGCTGTGGATGATGAACGAGACCAACAAGCTCATCTGGCCCGCGGCGGACGGCATCGGCATCATCGACGAAGCGGCCTGGACACAGACCGTCGAGGGCGCCCTCGCCGCGGTCAACGAGACCGGTGCGCGGTTGATCACCGAGGAGCCCCCGGCGACGGCGTACGACAACCAGTACATCCAGCAGGCGCTCGATGAGCTGGAGGCCGACGGCGTCGACGTGTTCGGCGAGTCGTTCGAGCCCATCGAGGTCGAGCTGCAGGAGGGCGGCAACTGAGCCGCGTCGCAACCATCTGTGATCCGCGAGACTGCATGTGCACGTCGAGACCGACCGCGCCGCGATCGGTCTCGACGCCGCAGTGCAGTCTCGCGGGACCTTGGGCCCGGAGCCGCGACACCTGCCTCGCGATCATGGACGTGACCACCCGGGGCGAAGGGGAAGTGAGGTCGGCTCGTGGCATCCGACAGTCGTGTCACCGTCGTGAACTCCGGCGCATGGGGATTCTTCTTCTTCCTGGCATACATCGGCGCCTGAGACGGAGCGCGCTCCGCGTGACCCTCTCCCCAACACGCCCGCGATCGGCGAGACTGCATATGCGCGCCGAGACGACGTTCGCCGCAACGGGTCTCTCAGCCGCAGTGCTGTCTCGTGGGTGGGACCGCACCATCGATGAGGAGACACCATGACCACCGACATCCAGACCGATCTCGACGCCCGGGCTACGCAGCTCGATCGTGCGCACGTCTTCCACTCGTGGTCGGCGCAGGCCGGGCTCGATCTGCCCGTCATCGCCGGGGGGTCGGGGACGACGGTGTGGGACCACGCCGGCAATCGGATGCTGGACTTCTCGAGCCAGCTCGTGAACGTCAACATCGGTCACCAGCATCCTGCGGTGGTCGCGGGCATCCAGGAGCAAGCCGCTCGGCTCGCGACGATCGGGCCCGCGACGGCCAACCTCCAGCGCGGCGAGGCCGCCGCCCGCATCGTCGCCCGCGCCCCTGAGGGGATGAACCGGGTGTTCTTCACCAACGGCGGTGCGGATGCGATCGAGAACGCGATCCGGATGGCGCGCCTCCACGCCGCCGCCAAGGGCGAGGTCGGGCGAGAGAAGGTGCTGTCGACGTACCGCTCGTACCACGGCAACACCGGGGCGGCGATCGTCGCGACCGGCGACTGGCGCCGCATCCCGAACGAGTACGCCCGCGGGCACGTGCACTTCTTCGGCCCGTATCTGTATCGCTCGGAGTTCTGGGCGACGACACCCGAAGAGGAGAGCGCACGGGCGCTCCACCACCTCGAACGCGTCATCCAGGCCGAGGGGCCTGCGAGCATCGCCGCCCTGCTGCTGGAGTCGATACCCGGCACCGCCGGGGTGCTGCTCCCGCCGCCGGGATACCTCGCCGGGGTTCGCGACCTCGCCGACCGCTACGGCATCCTCCTCATCCTCGACGAGGTCATGGCGGGGTTCGGACGCACCGGCCGCTGGTTCGCGTTCGACGGCTACGACGTGGTGCCCGACCTCATCGCCTTCGCCAAGGGCGTCAACTCCGGCTACGTGCCGGTGGGCGGAGTGATCATCTCGGACGAGATCGCCGCGACGTTCGACGAGCGCGTCTTCCCCGGCGGCCTCACGTACAGCGGGCACCCGCTCGCCGCGGCATCCATCATCGCGGCGCTCGATGCGATGGAGTCCGAGGGAATCGTCGACAACGCCCGCCGCATGGGTGCCGAGGCGATCGGTCCGGGGCTCCTCGCGCTCGCCGAGAAGCACGAGGTCATCGGGGAGGTGCGCGGCGAGGGCGTCTTCTGGGCGCTCGACCTCGTCAGCGACCGTGAGACCCGTGAACCGCTGCCCGCCGCAGCGATCGGAGCGCTCAAGAAGGACCTCCTGGCGCGGGGCCTCCTGCCCTTCACCGCCGACAACCGCATCCACGTCGTGCCACCGTGCGTCGTCACCGCCGATGAGGTCGCCGAGGCGCTGGAGATCTACGACGCCGCCCTCGCGACCGTCCGACTCTGACGACACACTGGAACCACGTGTCCCTCACGAGGGGACCCACCGGAAGGAAGAGATGACCGACACCACGACTCTGGAGCAGACGACGCCGTCCGCGACCGCGATCCTCGATCACTGGGTGGGAGGCGCCCCCTGGGCGGGAGCGGGCGAGCGCACCGGCCCGGTGTACAACCCGGCCCTCGGTCGGGTGCAGAAGGAGGTGCGCTTCGCCACCGCCGACGACGTCGATCACGTCGTCGGTGTCGCCTCGGCCGCCGCGTCGGAGTGGAAGAACGCCAGCATCGCCAAACGCCAGCAGGTGATGTTCGCCTTCCGGGAGCTGGTGAATCAGCGGAAGGACGAACTCGCCGCGATCCTCACCTCCGAGCACGGCAAGGTGATCTCCGACGCACACGGCGAGATCGCGCGAGGCCTCGAGGTCGTGGAGTTCGCCTGCGGCCTGGGTCATCTGACCAAGGGCGCGTACTCCGAGAACGTCTCGACCGGCATCGACGTGTACACCCTGCGTCAGCCGCTCGGCGTCGTCGGAATCATCAGCCCGTTCAACTTCCCGGCGATGGTGCCGATGTGGTTCTTCGCGATCGCTCTCGCCGCAGGCAACGCCGTGGTGCTCAAGCCCAGCGAGAAGGACCCGACGGCGGCGAACTGGATGGCCGAGCGCCTCACCGAGGCGGGCCTGCCCGACGGCGTGCTCAACGTCGTCCACGGCGACAAGGTGGCCGTGGACGCGCTCCTCGAGCACCCCGAGGTGCGCGCGATCTCGTTCGTCGGCTCGACCCCGATCGCCCGCTACGTCTACGAGACCGGAACCCGCCACGGCAAGCGCGTGCAGGCGCTCGGCGGAGCGAAGAACCACATGCTGGTCCTCCCCGACGCCGACCTCGACCTCGCCGCCGACGCGGCGGTGAACGCCGGCTTCGGCTCGGCGGGCGAGCGGTGCATGGCGATCTCGGTCGTCCTCGCCGTCGACGCGGTCGCCGACGCGCTGGTGGAGAAGATCTCGGAGCGGATGGCGACGTTGCGGACCGGCGACGGCACGCGGGGCTGCGACATGGGCCCCGTGATCACCGCCGCGCACCGCGACAAGGTCTCGTCGTACGTCGACGTCGCCTCCGGCGACGGCGCGGACGTCGTCGTCGACGGGCGCGGCATCGAAGTCGACGGCGACCCCAACGGATTCTGGGTCGGGCCGACCCTCATCGACCGGGTGCCGACCTCCTCGGCGGCGTACCGCGACGAGATCTTCGGCCCGGTGCTCTCGGTGGTGCGGGTGGACGGCTACGAGGAGGGACTGGAGCTGATCAACTCCGGCGCCTTCGGCAACGGCACGGCGATCTTCACCAACGACGGGGGCGCGGCCCGCCGCTTCCAGCACGAGGTGCAGGTCGGGATGATCGGCGTGAACGTGCCGATCCCCGTGCCCGTGGCCTACCACTCCTTCGGTGGGTGGAAGGCGTCGCTTTTCGGCGATGCCAAGGCGTACGGCCCGCACGGGTTCGACTTCTTCACGCAGGAGAAGGCGGTCACGAGCCGATGGCTCGACCCGTCGCACGGGGGCATCAACCTGGGCTTCCCCCAGCACAGCTGACGCGACCCCTCCTCCGCTCTCCACCGCGAGAGTGCATCTGCGCGCCGAGAATCCGGGGTCTACCCGCATGCTCGGCGCTCAGATGCACTCTCGCGGACGGGGGAAGGGGACGAGGGCGGAGGGCGGGTCAGCGACCAGGGCGCGGGGCGAACACCGTCAGCGCCGCGGGGACCACGGCGAAGCGCAGCGTGAACTCCTCACCGTGCGGCTCTTCGAGCTCGCCATCGTGCACCCAGACCTCGGGACGCCCGGGCCCGGGCCGCACGATCATCTCGAACCCGGTCTCCAGGAGCCGCTCGACGTCGCGCTCGGCGGGCATGAGCCGCACCGCGCGAAGCACCGCCGCCGTCCGCTTGCCGAAGGCGAGCGAGGCGATCGCGCGCAGGCGCGTGCCGCGGGCGTGATGGATGCGGATGTCGAGGACGGGGTCCTCGAGGTTCTCGCGCTGCATCGTCGCGACCCGCTTCGGGTCGTTCGTGCCGACGCCGACGAAGACCGACCACACCCGAGCGCGGCGGCCGTCCCGGACGATCACGAGCGGCTCGGCCGTGCGCATGGTCCGCCAGGCGGCGACGATGCCGCCGAGCCACTTCCCGAACCGCCGGCGCCGTTTGTCGCGCTCCTCGATCAGCTCGGGGTAGGCGCCCACCGACGCGGCGTTGAGGACGAGCACCGCGTCGGCGCCATTCTCGCGGACCTCCATGGCGCTCACCTCGACGGTGTCCTCCGCAAGAAACGCCTCCACGGCGGTCTCCACGTCTTCGAGACCCGCCGACCGGGCGAAGTGGTTGAAGGTGCCGCCCGGCATCACCAGCAGTGGGACGCCGTGCTGCCGCGCCAGGCCCGCCATGCGCGAGACCGACCCGTCGCCGCCGTAGACGCCGAGGACCGTGGGCGCGTCGCCGTCGGCGAACGCCGCCTCGACGACATCCGCCAGGTCTTCGCCTTCATTCAGCTCGTGCACGCGCGCCGCGGGAAGGCGTTCGGCGAACAGCTCGGCGGGGTCGGTGCGGATCACCGCCGTCCCCGACCGGCTGTTGCGGAGGATGAGCAGGCCCGAACCGTCGGTCGTCATCCGTCGACCGTACCCCGCGGCACCCGGATCGGCCGGTTCTCATAGAAGGTCTGCAGCACCACGGTGGTGCGGGTGTTGACCTGGGCGGCGGCACGGATGTCGCGGATCAGTGCCTCGAGGTGACGCGGGCTCTCCACGCGGACGAAGAGGATGTAGCTGGCATCGCCGGCGATGGAGTGGCACGCCTCGATCTCGGCGAGGTGCTCCAGTCGTTCGGGCGCGTCGTCGGGCTGACCGGGGTCGAGCGGGGTGATCTCGACGAAGGCCGAGAGGGGTTTGCCGACCGCTTCCGCGTCGAGCTGCGCCCGATACCCGGTGATGACTCCGCGCGCCTCCAGGCGTCGCAGGCGCGTCTGCACCGCCGACACGGACAGCCCGACCGCGGCGGAGAGCTCCGCCAGCGTCGCGCGGGCGTTGGCGCTCACGACCGAGACGATCCCGGCGTCGATGTCGTCGTCGAGGCGGGGGCCGCGGCTGCTCTCGTCGCCTCCGGTCATGGCTCGAGCGTAGCAGCGTGCTCACGTCGGACCGGAAGTTCTCCTGTCGTTCTGGCCGCTCGCAGGAATACTTCCTATACTGAGGCTCATGAGCACCGTCATCCCCGCGCCTGTGGTGTCGCTGACCGCGTCCGGAGTCGAGACCTCGCCCGAGTGGCTCGCCCTGAAGGTCGCCACCATCGACATCCAGGCCCTCCAGGTGAAGGACGGCTCGATCCCCGATCCGCAGGTGCACGACCGCGCACGCGAGCTCGTGGCCACTGTCGCTGACGCGATCACCGCCCTCGCACCGCGCTTCCCGCATGACGAGGCCTACCTCGCGGCATCCGTCGCCGACCTTCGCCGCTGGGCCGCCGGCGGCTTCGCCGAGCCCGACTTCCTCGACTCGCTCGTGGCCTTCCAGCCCCAGCAGCACCGCGTCGACGGACTCCGCCATCTCGTCGTCTTCCCGATGTACACGCAGAACGGGTCACCGGACCGGCACCTCGAGGCCGTCCTCGTCGAGGTGATCTGGCCCGAGTTCATCGCCCGGCTCGAGACCGAGTACACCAACCGCCTCTTCCTCTCGCTGCGGCTGCTGGACTTCACCCCCGGTTACGACACCAACAGCGCCGTGCTCTTCCCCGAGACCGTCGCGATGAGGGAGATCCCGACCTTCACCTGGGGTGCGATCTTCCAGGACCGCGAGGCCGCCCGATACCGCCGGGTCACCCGGGCCGCCGCCGAGATCACCAAGCTCGACCTGCCCGCAGATGCCGCGCGCATGCTCGACGACCAGCGGCTGACCGAGAAGACGTTCGTCATGTGGGACCTCATCCACGACCGCACCCACATGCGCGGGGACCTGCCGTTCGACCCGTTCATGATCAAGCAGCGCATGCCGTACTTCCTCTACTCGCTGGAGGAGCTGCGGTGCGACCTCACCGCGTTCCGCGAGTGCGTCGGCCTCACCGCACGGCTGCGGTCGCGGGTCGAGGCCGGCGAGACTCTCGACGCCACCGACGCCGAGACGCTCGAGCATGCGGTGCTGGTGCAGTACGCGGTGATCTTCGACCGCATCTTCCGCTTCGCGATCACCGGTTCGCGGGTGCGCAACTACGACGGACTCGGCGGTCAGCTGCTCTTCGCGTGGCTGCACCAGCGGGGCGTGCTGCACTGGACCGACACCTCGCTCGCGTTCGACTGGGAGGGTGTGCCCGCCGCGGTCGTCGCCCTCGGCGACGCGATCGACGAGCTGTACTGGCGCTCGATCGACCGCCCGAAGACCGCTCACTGGCTCGCCGCCTACGACCTCGTGCGTCAGACCCTCACCCCGCACCCGGCGTCTCGGTGGGCCCGCGGACTCCCCGACGACATCCTCGCCGGCGCACCGAAGGGATACACCGATGCGGTGCTCGACGACGAGTTCCCGCTGTCGATGTTCTTCGAGGCGCTGGAGAAGAAGATGCGTCCGGTGATCGAGTCGACCGCCGGCATCCGGGGCACCGATGACTGACGCCGTCACCGGCCGGGTCGTGCTGCTCGCCGGCGGCACGAGCACGGTCGGCCGCGTGGCGGCCGAAGCCCTGGCCGCCGCGGGCGCGCAGGTGGTGGTCGCCGGCCGCGATCCCGACAAGCTCGCCGCCCTCGCCTCCGCCGTCCCCGGTGCATCCACCGAGGCGGTCGACCTCACCGATGAGTCGGCGGTTGTCGAGCTCGCACAGAGGGTGCACGCCGCACACGGCCGCGTGGACGGCATCCTCCATCTCGTCGGCGGATGGCGCGGCGGCGGCGGGCTCGCCGGGCAGACCGACCACGACTACCGCGTGCTCGAGACGTCTCTGACGGCACTCCGCCACACCTCGCGCGCATTTTTCGACGACCTCGTGGCCTCCCCCGTGGGGCGCCTGGCGATGATCTCGTCGACCGCCGTCGCGCGTCCGCTCGCCGGGGGTGCGAACTACGCCGCGGTGAAGGCGGCGAGCGAGGCATGGACCCGTGCGGTCGCGCAGGGTCTGGCGAAGGCCGCGAGGGATGCCGGTGAGCCCGCGTCGAGCGCCGCGGTGATCTTCCGCGTGAAGAGCCTCGAGGGTCTGGAAGAGCGCGTCGCCGCCGAATTCGTCGCGCTGTTCTCCGGCGAAGCGTCGTCGGTGAACCACGAGGTCTTCACACTCGACGCCTGATTCGTACACCTAGGCTTGATCGACGTGACGACCATCCACGACACCGCTGTGCGGGGCTTCGCCTCGGACAACTACTCCGGCATCCACCCCGAGGTCCTCGCGGCCATCGCCGCCGCGAACGAGGGGCATCAGATCTCCTACGGCGAGGACGTCTACACCGAGCGTCTCCAGCAGGTGTTCACCGCCCACTTCGGCGAGGGCGTCGAGGCCTTCCCGGTGTTCAACGGCACCGGAGCCAACGTGGTGGGCCTGCAGTCGATGCTCCCCCGGTGGGGCGCGGTGATCGCGGCGTCCAGCGCGCACATCAACGTCGACGAGGGCGGGGCGCCCGAGCGGGTCGCAGGCATCAAGCTCCTCACCGTTCCCACCGAGGACGGCAAGCTCACACCCGAGCTGATCGACCGCGAAGCGTGGGGGTGGGGCGACGAGCACCGCGCCCAGCCGCTCGTCGTGTCGATCACGCAGTCCACCGAGCTCGGCACCCTCTACACCCCCGACGAGATCCGGGCGATCGCCCACCACATCCACCCCCTCGGGATGCGCCTGCACCTCGACGGCGCGCGCATCGCCAACGCCGCGGCCGCCCTCGATCTGCCGGTGCGGGCGTTCACGCGCGACGTCGGCGTCGACGTGGTGAGCTTCGGAGGTACCAAGAACGGCGCGATGCTCGGCGAGGCGATCGTGGTGCTCGACCCGGCTGCCTCTGCGGGGCTGACCTATCTGCGCAAGCTCAACATGCAGCTTGCGAGCAAGATGCGCTTCGTCTCGGCGCAGCTGGTGGCCCTGCTCGAGGGGGACCTGTGGCTGCGGAACGCCCGTCACGCGAACGCCATGGGCCAGCGCCTGCGCGCCGGGGTCGAAGCGGGCCTGGCCGACGGCTCGATCGCCGGCGTGGAGTTCACACAGCCGACGCAGGCCAACGGCGTGTTCGCGATCCTCCCCGATGGGGTCGCCGATCAGCTGCGACAGAAGTTCCGCTTCTACGACTGGGACGCCGCGCGCCGGGAGGTGCGATGGATGTGCTCCTTCGACACAACCGAGGACGACGTCGACGCGTTCGTCGTGGAGCTGTCGCGGCTGACGGGCGACGCCTGATCACCCGCGCGCGAGCGCGACGACCAGCACCACCGCAAGGCTGAGGAGGCCGGCCCCGACCGCGCACAGGGCGAGGGCGAGCAGGAGGCCGCCCCCCGGCATCCGCCCCCGGTCTCCGTCTCGGCGCAGGACGACGTTGACGGCGCGGTACCGTCGTTGGGCGAAGACCCAGAGCGCGCCCGCCGTGATCAGTCCCGCGACGCCCACGAGCACCCACCAGGCGCTGCCGAAGACGGCGGGGATCAGCCGCATCGCGACGATCGAGCCGATGCCGAACGCCAGGGCGGTGCGCCGCCACGCGAGCTCCGTGCGCTCCGGTTGCAGCCCCGGATCGAACAGGGCGCTCATGCCAGCAGGATCGACAGCAGCACCAGCGCCCCAGCAATCGTGACGGCGACGGCGATGACCGGACCGAGCAGCGACGCCGGTAGCGGTTCGGCGTTGCGGAGTGCGCGCTCGGCGCGCATCCAGTTCAGCCAGGCCAGAGCCGGCGCGATCACGCCGACGATCACGAGCACCAGACTCGCCGCGAGCCGCAGCCCCGGGTGGAGCTGGAGCCCCAGGAGTTCGAGGGCGACCCCGCCGGCGATGAGGGCCAGCGCGGTGCGGATCCACGCAAGGAAGGTCCGCTCGTTGGCGAGGGTGAAGCGTGCGTCGGGCTCGGCGCCGTGACGGAACACGGCGGCCGGGAAGCGGCGGCGGCCACGGGGATCACGCGGAGTCGACACGGTTCCACCCTAGGTCCGGCGCTTGCGACCGGGTGTTCAGCGGCGCTCCGTGCGGCGCGCGTAGGCCGCGGCACTCCGGCTCGACAGCGCGAGCAGGATCAGGATGTCGATGCCCAGGGAGACGTAGGTGGTGGTGATCTCGATCTCCTGACCCTCCGACCACCACCGCACGAAGGCAGCGGAGATGGTGAGGGCGGCGAAGACCATGATCAGCACCCGTGCCCAGTTCACTCCGAGGAAGACCAGCAGCGCGAGCGTCGCCTCGATCGCCAGGAAGACGCCGCCGAACGCGGCGAACAGGAGGAAGGTGCTCTGTTCCACGCGGTCGGGAACGTCTCCCCCGTCACCGCCGATGATCGCGGCGACCTCTCCCACCCACTCCGGCCACACCCCTGACGAAGCGATGATCCACACCGCCCCGGCGAGGACGCCGAGGACGATGAGCAGGGCGCCTGCGATGATCGTGGGCGGTCGCTTCATGGTCGGGTCGTACCCCGGAGCCTGGAGCAGGCGCTCGGCGGGCTCGAAGGCCACCCGCTTCTTGGGATGCTCCTCGTGCCTCATGCGCTCACCTCGCCCGTGGAGTGGGGGAGCCCTGCCGACGCCGAGATGACCGGCACAGCGCGGACGTCGACGACCGGCAGGTCGCCGTCGGTGCGGATGCTGTCGCCGCCGCCGTTTCGCGAGTGGTAGCCGGTGGAGAAGTCGGCGATGACGTTCACGGTGATCTCCGGCACCCCCTCGCGGAGTGTGCGGACGATGTGGTCGCGCTCGATGTCGGTGTTCGCATCGATGCGGTGGGTGATCTGCAGGGTGAACAGAGACAGACCGACCGCGGTGTCGAAGGTGCCGGCCGCGAGCCAGTCGACGCGGTAGCCGCCGGGGAGCAGCCAGTCGTCGGGACAGCGCCAGAAACGCACGTGGTGGCGCTTGGCGGGGTTGCCGTCGACCTCCTGCTGGAAGGCGAAGTCCTGCTGGCGGCCGAAGAGGAACAGCGGGCTCACCGGCGCCTCGTTGTAGCTCCTACGCGAGAGGGTCGAGGTGACGATGCGCCACGACGAGGCGAGGGTGACGGGGTCGGCCTCGGTCCACCGCGACGCGCGCAGCGCCGCCTTGATCTGCTCGGCTTCGCCGACGAACGCCAGGTTCACGGGGTCGCCGAGCAGCCCATCACTCGTACGGGTGCGCCCGATGAAGTAGTCGGGCACGTAGATCGCGGTGAGGATCCGGTGGAGCCGCGGAAGGACGAGGTAGGCCAGCAGCACCCAGAATGCAACGGCGACGAGGATCCCCCACCAGCCGACTCGGAACGACTCGGTGAGGCTCAGGTAGGCCAGCCAGATCGCGGCGAGACCGGCGAAGACGAAGAAGAACCAGTCGACCGCGACGCCCCGGGACACGCGGCGCCGCCGGGCGCGCTCCGATCTCGGCGACATCTCCGTCAGCCCCAGAGCGGCCGTGACGGCTCGAACGCGAAGGCCGCGTCGACGGTCTCCGGCGACACGTCCGCGAGCCGCGCGGGATGCCAGCGCGGCGAACGGTCCTTGTCGACCAGCTGCGCGCGGATCCCCTCGACAAGATCGGGCTGGGTGGCGGCGAACCAGAGCACGAGTCCGTACTCCTGGGCGAGGGCCGCGCGGAGGTCGGGAAGGGTGCGCGCCCGGCGGACGGCTTCGAGCGTCACGGCGAGCGCCGTAGGCGAGAGCTCCCCCAGCGTGTCGGCGGTCGCGAGCGCCTCGGGCTCGGGACGGGCGCGGAGGCGATCGACGATCTCGACCACGGTGTCGGCGGCGAAGGCATCGTCGATCCAGGGGCGTGCCGCGGCGAGCGCCGGCGCTCCGGCGGTGTCGTCGAACAGCAGCACGATCTCCGTCGGGCTCGCCGGATCGGCCCGGTTCTGCAGCGCCTCGCGCAGGGGCTCGAGACTCGCCGAGACCACGAGGTGGTCGGCGAAGCCGGCGTAGAGGGCGTCGGCCGCGTCCATCGTGCGGCCGGTGAGGGCCAGGTACTCGCCGGTGCGTCCGGGTGCGCGGGCGAGGAGCCAGGAGCCTCCGACATCCGGGGTGAACCCGATCCGGGTCTCGGGCATCGCCAGCCGCGAGCGTTCGGTGACCACGCGCACGGCGGCGTGGCCCGCGAGGCCGATGCCCCCTCCCATCGTGGCCCCGTCGGCGAGGGCGACGACGGGCTTGGGGTACTCGGCGATCCGCGCGTTCAGCGCATATTCGGCGCGGAAGAAGACGCCCGCGGCATCCGGATCTCCTCCGAGGATCTGCTCGCGCAGGCCGCGCACGTCTCCGCCGGCGCAGAACCCGCGCTCGCCGGCGCCGTCGAGGACGATGAGATCCACCCCCGGATGACGCTCCCACGCGTCCAGCGCTGCGTGCAGGTCGTTGATCATGCCGAGGTCGAGCGCATTGATGGCGCGCGGGCGGTTGAGCGTGAGGTGGCCGAGGCCGTTCGCGATGCGGGTGAGCACATGAGAACGGTCGCTGTCGGTCACAATGCCACGTTACCGGCCGCGGACCTTTTCGCCCGGGAGGGGGTGATCGGCCAAGATGGGGGGAACGGCTTTCCACGACGAGGGGACTTCGGCATGCCCGATGGACACGCGCTGGACTTCTCCGGGGTGACCAAGAGGTTCGGTGCCGTCGCGGCGGTCGACGGATTCACCGCGCGGGTCGAGCCCGGAGTCGTCACCGGGTTCCTCGGCCCGAACGGGGCCGGCAAGACCACGACCTTGCGGATGCTCCTGGGCCTCGTGCGCCCCGACGCCGGCGCCGCACTCATCGGCGGTGAGCGCTATGCGCAGCTGCGCCACCCGCTGCAGACCGTCGGCGCGGTGCTCGAAGCGTCCAGCTATCACCCGGGGCGCAGTGCCGCGAACCATTTGAAGGTGTACGCTCAGGCGGCCTCACTGCCGGAATCGCGGGTCGACGAGGTGCTGGGTCTGGTGGGACTGGCGGATGTCGCGGGCCGCCGCATCGGCGGATTCTCGCTCGGCATGCGCCAGCGCCTGGGGCTCGCCTACGCCCTGCTCGGCGACCCGGGAGTGCTCGTCCTCGACGAACCGTCGAACGGCCTCGACCCGGAGGGCATCAAGTGGATGCGCGGGTTCCTCCGCCAGCTCGCCACCGAGGGCCGGACGGTGTTCGTCTCGTCGCACCTCCTCGCCGAGGTGGCCCAGACCGTCGACGCGCTGCTGATCATCTCGCGAGGGCGCCTGGTCTTCCAGGGCGAGATCGCCGATCTCGCCGACCCGACGGAGTTCGCCACCGTCGTCGACGCCCCCGATCGCGCGGCGCTGGTCGCCGCGATGGCGGCGGCGGGCATCGAGGGCGAGGTGCTGCGCACCGGCCTCACCGTTCGCGGGCACACCACGGAGGAGATCGGCCGGGTCGCCGCCGACGCCGGTGTCGCCCTGTCGTCGCTGCAGCGCAAGGGCCCGGCGTTCGAGGAGGTGTTCCTCGAACTGGTCAACGGCGTGCGGACCCACCCGAGCGCCTCGGGACTGCCGAAGGAACCCGAACCCCAACCCGAACCCCAAGCGGGACCGGAACCGGAGCCGGAACCTCAGCCCGCCAGCGCGGTCGAGCCCGGCAGCGCGGTCGAGCCCGCCGCCGCGCCGGAGGGAGCCCCGGATCCCGCGGCCGCCCCCGACCGTTCGTTCTCGGTCGCGAGCACCGGCGTGATCGATGTGATCAGCCCCGAGGTCGACGGCCCGGGCGGGCATCCGACGACCGACAGGGGAGAAGCGCGATGAGTCTGATCGCCGCCAGCCGCTCCGAGAGCACGAAGCTGTTCACCACGTCGATCTGGTGGGTGCTCGCGATCGCGCTCGTCGGGTACATCGGATTCAACGCCGCCGCACTCGCCTTCGTCTTCTCGGCCGCATCGACCGGTTCGATCGGCGGCGAGGGGGCTCCCCGGTGCCGCCAGAGGGGATTCCGGCGCTCCTGTACAGCACCGCCACCGCGGTCGGCTACGTGTTCCCCCTCCTCATCGGCACGCTCATGGTGACGGGGGAGTTCCGCCACAAGACCCTCACCTCCACCTTCCTCGCCACGCCGCGCCGCGGACTCGTGCTCGGAGCCAAGCTCGTCGTGGGGCTCGTGGTCGGTCTGCTCTTCGGCGTGCTCGGCGTCATCGCCGCCGTCGGGCCGTCGGCGGCGTTCCTCGCCGGCTACGGCCTGGACACCGACCTCACCTCGGGCGACACGTGGGCGCTGCTCGGCCGTATGCTCATCGCCTTCGTGCTGTGGGTGTGGATCGGCATCGGAGTGGGCGCCCTCATCCGCAACCAGGTCGGCGCGATCGTCGGCGTCCTGGTGTTCACGCTGTTCCTCGAGCCGATCGCCCGCCTGGCGGCATCCTTCGTCGAGGGCCTCGGCGACGTGCTGCGCTTCCTCCCCGGTGCCGCCAGCGATGCCCTCGTGGGAGAGAGCATCCTCTCGGCCGCCTCGGGCGCGGGCGGGCCCGAGCCCCTGGCATGGTGGGCCGGCGGACTCGTCCTCATCGCCTACGCGGCGGTGCTCGTCGTGCTCGGGCACGTGGTCAGCTGGCGACGCGACGTCACCTGAGTCATCGACCGGGTGTCGTCAGGGCGCAGGGGCCGGTGACGGGGCGGGCGCCGGTGACGGACGACGGCGCGCTTTCTGCTTCGGCGTCACGGTCTCGATGGGTCCGGTGGCGGCGATGATGTCGACGACGTCGGTGGGCGTCGCGTCGGTGTCGAGGCGCAGCGCCTGTGCGAGAGCGACACCGTGGCGGGTGGTGAGGATCACCCGGGCGTACTCCGGGTGCCCGTCGAGGTCGATGACGACGCCCGGCCGCCGCCGCCGGACGATGACGAAGTCGGCGCCGTCGGCGATCTTGAACGTCCCCATCGCGACCATGCCGGGAACGAACGTGCCCGGACTCGCCGCGCCGCGGAGCCAGGTCCACGGGTCGTCCGTCAGCTGCACCTTCGTGATCGCCGACCGCTCGATGAGCACATTCCCCTTGCGGAATGACAGAGCGCGCTCGGTGACCGACAGCGCGACTTCGAGCCGGGTCGAGTCGAGCAGCAGGGTCACCATGCGACTAGTCTGCCAGCGCTCAGCGGGCGCTCGAGAACGCTTTTGCTCACAGAGCGGCAACGATCCCGGCGCCCCGCTGTCGGGCGACGGTGCAAGACTGGGAGCGTGACCCTGCTCGATCCGGTCCGCGCCTCCCGACTCTCCGCCCGCGACGTCCTCGCGCGAGCGGAGTCCGGCGCGCGGTTGGGGGTCGACGATGCCGAGATTCTGCTGCAGGCCGAGGGTGCCGACTTCGAGCGGATGCTGGAGCTCGCCGCGTCCGTCCGCACGGCGGGTCTCGACGCGGCCGGACGCGGGCGGATCCTCACGTACTCGCGGAAGGTCTTCGTTCCGCTGACGACGCTGTGTCGCGATCGATGCCACTACTGCGTGTTCGTGGACACTCCGTCGCAGCTGAGGAAGAAGCACAAGCCGGCCTTCATGTCCCCCGAGCAGGTGCTCGCCGTCGTGCGTCAGGGTCAGGCGATGGGATGCAAGGAGGCGCTCCTCACCCTCGGCGACCGCCCCGAAGACCGCTGGCCCGAGGCCCGGGAGTGGCTCGACGACCACGGCTTCGCCTCCACCCTCGACTACGTCGGCTACATCGCGCGGCTCATCACCGCCGAGACCGGGATGCTCGCGCACCTCAACCCCGGCGTCATGACGCTGGCCGAACTCGAGACGCTCCGGCCCACCGCGCCCTCGATGGGGATGATGCTCGAGACGACCTCGCGACGGCTGTTCGCCGAGCCCGGCCAGGTGCACTACGGATCGCCCGATAAGGACCCCGCCGTCCGTCTGGCGGTGATCGAGGACGCCGGCCGCGCCCGCGTGCCGTTCACGACGGGGATCCTCGTGGGGATCGGAGAGACGATCCGCGACCGGGCCGAGTCGCTCGTGGCGATTCGCGCCGCCGACGAGGCCCACCGGGTCGACGGCCCCGGTGGACGCAAGCTCGGCCACGTGCAGGAGGTCATCGTCCAGAACTTCCGCGCGAAGCCCCGGACGGCGATGCAGGGCGCGCCCGACGCCACGATGCGCGAGTACGTCGCCGCCGTCGCCACCGCGCGCCTGGTGCTCGGTCCGCACGCGCGCGTGCAGGTGCCCCCGAACCTCTCCGACGCACGCGAGCTCGAGCTGCTCGTCCGCGCCGGCGCGGACGACTGGGGCGGAGTCTCGCCGCTGACCGCAGACCACGTCAACCCGGAGCGGCCGTGGCCCCAGCTCGCCGAGCTCGCCGAGCGCACCGCCGAGCTCGGCTTCACGCTCGCCGAGCGCCTGACCGCCCAGCCCGACTACATCACCGCCGCGACCGAATGGATCGACCCCGGCCTGCACCAGGCTGTCGCACGCCTCGCCGACCCGGCGACCGGCCTGGCGAAGCCCGAGACGTCGCCCGCCGCGGCATCCGATCGCCCACCGCGCACCGAGCTGCCCCTCGCTGTGGAAACCAGCGCCGCCGGCGTCCGTCCCCTGGTCGAGCGGGCCGCGACCGACCCGCTCACCCTCGACGACGCCGAGTGGGAGCGCCTGCTGACGGCGACCGGATCCGACCTCGACGCGCTGACCGCCACCGCGGACGATGTGCGCCGGTACACCGTCGGCGAGGCGGTGACCCTCGTTGTCAACCGCAACCTCACCTCGACGGGCTTCCGTGCGGCGGGCGCCACCGACGGCGAGACCTTCGACCTCGACGATGTCGCGGCGATCGCCGCGGATGCCGCCGCGCTCGGCGCGAGCGAGCTGTGCATCCAGGGGCGACTGCCCGATGCGGAGGACCCGCACGCGTACGTCGAGATCGTGCGCGCGGCGCGTGCCGCGGCTCCCCTGCTGCACCTTCACGCCTACCGCCCGCAGGATGTCTGGGACCTCGCCGACCGGGTCGGGCTCGGCCTCGCCGGCGCGCTGTCCGCGCTCCGCGCGGCGGGGGTCGACACCGTCCCCGGGACGGGCGTGAAGGTGCTGAGCGAACGCGTCCGTTCTGTCGTCGCACCGGGCGACCTGGAGATCGACCGGTGGGAGGAGGGCATCACCGCCGCGCACCGTGCGGGCTTCCGCTCCACCTCCGTGCTCTTCTACGGCCACGTCGAGACCGCGGCCGAGCGGATCGCACACCTCCGGCGCCTGCGGGCACTGCAGGCGGCCGGCGGTGGCGGGTTCACCGAGTTCGTGCCGATTCCCCTCCCCGGTCCCGCGGGCGGGGTACCGCTCGTCGCCGGGCGTGCCGCGATCGACGAGCACCGGGCGATGGTCGCGGTCTCGCGGCTTCTGCTGTCGGGGAGCATCCCGCACATCCAGATCCCGTGGACGCGGGTGGGCCGCGCCGACGCCGCGGTGCTCCTCGGCGCCGGCGGCGACGACCTCGGCGGAACGCTCCTGGACGGGCGGGTCAAGCCCGAGGCGGGCATCGAGTACGGCCAGGAGCTGCCGGTGGCGGATGCCGCGGGGATCGCGGCACGCCTGTTCCGGCCGTTCCGGCTGCGCACGACCGACTACCGAACGGTGTCGCATCCTCTCTCCGGCAGCGGGGCGGCCGAGTGAATCGAACCCCCGTTCCCCCTCCCCCGCTGCCGCGGACCGCCGAGGTCGTGATCGTCGGTGCCGGCTTCGCCGGTCTCGGCATGGCGATGGCCCTTCGCCGCGCGGGCCACCACGACGTCGTCGTCCTCGAGCGGGCCGACGCGGTCGGGGGAACGTGGCGCGACAACACCTATCCGGGGGTCGCGTGCGACGTGCCGAGCCATCTGTACGGGTTCGCGGCGCACCCGAATCCCGACTGGTCGGGCGTCTTCGCCCGGGGCGACGAGATCCGCCGCTACCTCGACGGCGTCGCCGACCGTGAAGGCCTGCGGAGCCGCACGCGGCTTCGCACTCCGATGCTCGGCGCCGAGTGGGACGACATCGCCGCGCGATGGCGCGTGCGCACACCGGCGGGGGAGATCACCGCCGAGGCCCTCGTGCTCGCGTGCGGCCGGCTGACCGAGCCGCTCATCCCCGAGGTCCCGGGGCTCGAGACCTTCCCCGGTCCCCTGTTCCACTCCGCGCGGTGGGATCACGAGACCGACCTCGCGGGCCTTCGCGTCGCCGTCGTCGGCACCGGCGCCAGCGCCGTCCAGCTCGTTCCCGAGCTCGCCCGCATCGCCTCGCACGTCACGCTCTTCCAGCGGACGCCGGCGTGGATCGTGCCGCGCGAGGCACGCGAGTACACCGACGCCGAGCGTGCCCGATTCGCTGCGCACCCCGAGGAGCTCGCACGCCTGCGCGACGACCTGTACCGCGAGGGTGAGGAGCGCTTCGCTTCGCGGTCGGGCGATGCCGCGGCATCCGAAGCCGCCCGGGCGGTCGCGCTCGCGCACCTCGGCCGCCAGGTCGCCGACCCCGCGCTCCGTCGGGCTCTCACGCCCGACTACGCCTTCGGCTGCAAGCGCGTGCTGCTCTCGGACGACTTCTATCCCGCTGTCACCTCCGAGACGGTGACCCTCGAGCCGTCAGCGCTCGCGGGGGCCGACGGAAGGACTCTCGTCGCCGCGAGCGGACGGCAGGTCGACGTCGATGCCGTCGTGCTCGCCACGGGTTTCGCCTCGTCGCGCCAGCCCTACGCCGAGCTGGTCCGCGGCGAAGGCGGCACGACCCTCGCCGAGCACTGGTCCGAGGGCATGAGCGCATTCGCCTCGACAGTGGTGAGCGGGTTCCCGAACCTGTTCGTGCTGAACGGACCCAACGCCTCGCTCGGCCACAACTCCGCCGTTCTGATGATCGAGGAGCAGGCAGCCTACGCCGTCTCGGCGCTCGAGCGCCGAGGTCTCACCGCCGATGGCGTGCTGCGGGTGGATCCCACCGCCGAGCGCGCGTACGTCAGCGAGATCGCCGCGGCCGCGGCATCCACTCCCTGGCTCTCGGGCGGATGCCGCAACTGGTACGTGGACGACCGGTCGGGGCGACTGACGCTGCTCTGGCCGGGGACGGTCGACGCTTTCCGGCGGCGGCTGTCGGAGACGGATGGGACCGAGTTCACCGGGACCCCGGTGGGAGCACGAGGAAAGGAATCGACATGACCGTACCGCTGAGGTTCGGATACAAGGCGTCGGCGGAGCAGTTCGGTCCGGCGGAACTCACCGACTTCGCCGTCCTCGCCGAGGAGATGGGGTTCGACTCGGTGTTCCTCTCCGACCACTTCCAGCCGTGGATGCACGAGGGCGGGCACGCCCCGGCGGCCATCCCGGTTCTCGGCGCGATCGGTGCACGCACGTCGACCATCGTCATGGGCACATCGGTGCTCACCCCGACGTTCCGCTACCACCCGGCGGTGATCGCGCAGGCGTTCGCGACCCTCGGGGTGATGTACCCCAGCCGGGTGATCCTCGGTGTCGGAACAGGCGAAGCGCTCAACGAGGTGACCCTGGGTCTGGAGTGGCCCGACCCGCCCGAGCGGTTCCAGCGCCTGAAGGAATCGATCCAGCTCATCGACAAGCTCTGGGACGACGAGCGGGTGACCTTCGACGGCACCTACTACTCGCTCGACGGAGCGACGGTCTACGACCGGCCCGAACAGAAGGTGCCGATCTACATCGGTGCGTCGGGTCCGGCCGCGACGCGGCTCGCGGGTCGGATCGCCGACGGCTACATCACCACGAGCGGCAAGGATCCCTCCCTGTACACCGACACCCTGCTGCCCGCCCTGCACGAGGGGCTCGAGAAGGCCGGACGCCCGAGCGATGCGATCGACACGCTCATGGAGGTGAAGGTCTCGTACCATCCCGACCGCGCCACGGCGTTGGAGAAGACGCGCTTCTGGGCGCCGCTCGCCCTTTCACCCGAGGAGAAGCGCGACATCCACGACCCGATCGAGATGCAGCGCCGGGCCGCCGAGCTGCCGATCGAGCGGGCAGCCTCTCGATTTATCGTCTCGACCGACCCTGAGGAGCACGTCGAGCAGATCGCCCGGTACGTCGACCTCGGGTTCCGCCACCTCGTCTTCCACGACCCCGGTCACGACCAGGCCGAGTTCCTCCGGACCTACGGCGAGGAGATCCTGCCCCGACTGCGGGCACGCTTCGCCGATGCCTGATGCGCTTCCCTGGGTGGTCGTCGTCCCCGTGAAGGCGACCACCCGCGGGAAGTCACGGCTCACCGTCGAGGGGCTCGATCGTGTCGCGCTCGCGCGGGCGATCGCGCTCGACACGATCGCCGCAGCGGCATCCAGTCCCGCGGTCGGGCAGGTCATCGTGGTGACCGACGAGGCGACGCTTCCGCTTCATGCGTCCGACATCCCCGGTCTGCGGTTCGTGCCCGAGGGGGACGCACGGGGATTGAATGCCGCGATCGCCGCCGGCATGGAAGCGGCAGGAGACCGGATGCCGCGGGCCGCCCTCCTCGGTGACGTGCCCGCGTTGCGGGGCGAGGATCTGGCTGTGGCGCTCCGGGCTGCGTCGGGCGTCGCGCGCGGCGTCGTCGCCGACGCCGAGGGGACCGGGTCGACGCTCGTGACGGCGTGGGTGGGGGTGCCGTGGTCGTCGGCGTTCGGTGAGGGGTCGTTCGCCGCGCATCGCGCGCTCGGGTGCGAGGTGCTCGAGGTGCCGGGCGATTCGACCCTGCGGCGCGACGTCGACACCGCTGATCAACTGCGTGACGCGGCCGCCTTCGGGCTCGGGGTGCGGACGGCGGCGATGCTCGGATGAGCGGTTACGATCCGGACTTCCTGGGGGTGCCGGTTCCGCTCGCCGTGTCTTCGCGGGGCGGGCGCATGCTCGACTACCCGCGTTTCAGCGTGCTGCTCGACGCGGACCGAAGGCTCGCCGCGGTGACGGCGGTGAACATCGACGGCGCACGACTTCTCGATCTCCCGCGCACCGGAGACTGGCGACTCGACCCCCGTGCGCCCGCGGCCGAGCAGACCGGCCCCGAGGTCTACTCCCGTAACGACCTCGATCGAGGACACCTGGTGCGGCGGCGGGATCCGGGCTGGGGAACGCCGGCCGAGGCGCGGGAGGCCACTGAGGCGACCTTCTTCTACACGAACGCCGCACCGCAGGCCGCGGACTTCAATCAGTCCCGGGAGCTGTGGCTGGGGCTCGAGGATCACGTGCTCGCGTTCGCCGAGGCATCCGACCAGCGGGTCAGTGTCTTCACCGCTCCCATCTTCGGTGACGAGGACCCGCCGTACCGGGGTATCCGGGTGCCGTTGCGGTTCTACAAGGTCGCCGCGTGGCGGGGTGCTTCCGGGCTCGAGGCGACGGGATTCGTGCTGGATCAGTCGGAGCTGGTCGACACCCGCGCGGGTGTCGTGGTGGTGAATCGTCTGGGCGCGTTCCGGACGTTCCAGGTGCCGATCAGCGATATCGCCACGGCGACGGGTCTGGATTTCGGACCGTTGGTCGTGGCGGATGTGCTCGGGACGGCCGGTGCCCGGGTGGCGGGATGGCGCGAGCTCACGGAGGTCTCGGATATCCGGTGGCACCGGGGGTGACGGGCTCGTAGCTTCGCGTTACTCGTTCTTAGTTTCGAGTTATGAGCCCAGGAGTCGTGATCAATGTCGGAACCCCCTGCGACGATGGGGGTAGGTCATCGAGACGGGGATTCCAGTGAACGCGGACGAGAAGCGGCGGCGGGCTGAAGACAAGCGCGCCGGGGTGTTCGCGGATGAGCTGGCGAAGCTGCAGCGGGCGGAGGCGAAGCTTGCCGCGAAGAAGACCCGGCTGCTGGCGGACGCGTACGCGCTGACCCTGGAGCAGCGGTCCCGGATCGGGTCCGCGCCATCGCGGGAGCGGGACATGCCGCTGCGGTCCATGGCGCTGGAGCTCGGGATGGCGGTGCGGGTCAACGACCGGTCGATGCAGTCCCAGATGCACGACGCGCATGAGCTGATCGAACTCTTCCCCGCGACGATGGAGGCGCTTTCGGAGGGGCGAGTGTCGCGGGCGCATGCGCAGGTGATCCAGGACGCCGGGCGGGTGATCGAGGATGCCACGGACCGGGCCGCGTTCGAACGCATCGTCCTCGTCGAAGCCGAACGGCAGACGGTGCCGCGCACGAAGAAGTACGCCATCCAACGCGCCGCGGTCCTGGACCCGCGGCCACTGCAGGAACGACACGACACGGCGATGCGGGAACGCCGGGTGTGGGTCACCGACCTGGACGATGCCATGTCGACCCTGACGATCCTCGGCAAGAACGTCTACATCCACGGGGCCTACCACCGACTGACGGGCCAGGGCACCGAGATCAAAGCCGTGGACCGGGACAAGCGGCGCGCCTATGCCGCCGCGCAGGCCGAGGCGGAGAACGCGGGCGGCGGAGCAGAGCCCACGGAGGGCAGCGAGCCGTGGTTCGACGACCGGCTCCTCGACGAGATCCGCTGCGACCTCGCCCTGGACATGCTCCTCGCCGGGACCCCGGTGATCGACCCCACCGATCAGAGCAAGGGTGGGCTCGGGGCCATCACCGCCGAAGTGCAGATCACGATCCCGATCACCACCCTGACGGGGGTCACCGGGTCGGGGGCCGAGTTGAATGGGGTGACTCCGGTCGATCCGGAGACGGCACGCCGGATGGCGGGGACGACCCGGGTGTGGGATCGGATCATGACCGACCCCATCACGGCCGTGGTCACCTCGGTGGACAGATACCAGCTGCATCCCTCCCAAACCCGATACCTCAACGCCCGCGACGTCACCTGCCGCACACCCGGCTGTCGAAGGCCGGCGAAGCTGTGCCACATCGACCATTCGAAGGACTTCGCGCTCGGCGGACCCAGCTGCAACGACAACCTCTGCAACGAATGCGCCCGACACCACACGTTGAAGCACGCCACGAACTGGCACGTCGAACAGCTGCCCGGCGGCATCCTGACCTTCACCAGCCCCGGCGGGAAGACCTACAACAGCCACCCACCCTCACGCGTCACCTTCGTCCCCACCGACGACGGCCAACTCACCGTCGCACCCTTCTGACCGCTCCGGTCTGCTCGCGGGAGATCCCTCCCGAGTATCTTCGTCGCGTGACCGAAGGCACCAACGCCGCGCCCGCCCACACGACCTGCGCGATCGTGGGCGGCGGCCCCGCGGGTATCGTCCTGGGTCTCCTGCTCGCCCGCGCCGGCATCGAGGTGACGGTGCTCGAAAAGCACGCCGACTTCCTCCGCGACTTCCGCGGCGACACGGTGCACCCCGCCACCCTCGGACTCCTCGATGATCTCGGGCTGTTCGATCAATTCGATGCCCTGCCGCATTCGAAGATCCGTCGCGCCTTCTTCCCAGGCCGGGAAGGCACCGACGTCTTCGCCGACTTCAGCCGGTTGCCGGTTCGGCATCCGTACATCGCGATGGTGCCGCAGTGGGACCTGCTCGACCTGCTCGCGGGTACCGCCGCCGCCGAGCCCTCCTTCACCCTCCTGCGCGAACACGACGTGACCGCGGTGACCCGCCGGAACGGCCGTGCGACGGGGGTCGCCTTCACCTCACCGAGCGGCGACGGCCGTCTCACCGCCGACCTGGTCGTGGGATGCGACGGCCGCTGGTCCACCGTCCGCCGCAGCGTCGGGCTCGCGGTGCGGGAGATCCCGGTCGGGTTCGACGTCTGGTGGTACCGGCTGACCACCGACCGACACCTCGACGAGAGCCTCCTGCCCCGCGTGAGGGACGGCAAGGTGGCGATCGGCATCCCCCGCCGCGGCTACGTACAGGTTGCGGCCCTCGGATTGAAGGACACCGACGTGGCAGTCCGCACCCGCGGGATCGAGGCCTTCCGTCGCGACGCGGCGACGCTGTTCCCGGAACTCGCGGATGCGGTCGACACGGTCGCGAGCATGGACGATGTCAAACATCTCGACGTGCGGCTCGAGCGACTGCGGCGCTGGCACGCGAACAACATCCTCTGCATCGGCGACGCAGCCCACCCCATGTCACCCGTCGGAGGTGTGGGCATCAACCTCGCCATCCAGGACGCCGTCGCGACCGCTCGCCTCCTCGCCGGTCCCCTCGCACGAGGTGAGGCTCCTCCGCCCGGCCGGCAGCCGCGTGCTGGCCCGGGTGCGCAGGCGCCGCCTCCCGGCGGTGGTCGTCATCCAGACCCTCCAGCGGATCCTCCACGCGCGGGTGATCATGCCGGGCCTGGGCGGGAGCACGCTGGACCCGCCCGTATGGCTCCTCCGCCTCGTCCGCGCCATCCCGCCGCTGACGGTCATTCCCGCCTTCGCGATCGGGGTGGGCATCAGACCCGAGCGCGCACCGCGGTGGGCGCGCCGACCGGACGGCGCGGCGCCGATCAGCCGCGAGGCTCGGTGAGCTGCACCCGCAATTCGAACGGCTCCGAACCCGAGAACGCGGTGACCCGACCCGCCGTCACCGTGTAGACGGCGAACTCGGCCACGTTCACGTGGCGACGCGTCGGCGCGATGCCCTCCCAGGCTCCGGTGTGCGTGCCGCTTCCCCGCACGTGTGCGGCGACGCGGTCATCCTCGGCGACCACCTGGATGATCCGCCACCGCCAGTCGGGGAAGGCGTGGAAGAGATCCTCGAGGTCACTCACCCACGCCTCGGCACCCGCGGGTCGATGGGCGCGCCGCACGTCGGCGTGCACGAAGCCGCGGATCGCGTCGAGGTCGTGGCGGTTGGCCGCATCGATGTAGTCCGCGAACCACTCGTGCATCTGCCAGGGCTCCACACGGCCCATTATCGTCGGCGAGCCCGGATCATCGTCGGCGGCGAGCCCGGCCCTCACCGTTCGCGTGCCAGGATCGCCCACGTGTCGAGGGTCGTCCACTCGTCCTTGAACCAGTCGGCCTCCACCGCGCGGCCCTCGTGGCGGAATCCCAGTCCGGTGAGAAGTCGCGCGACGGCGGCGTTGCGCTGATCGGACGTCGCGATCACCCGGTGCGCACCGTGATCGTCGAACAGCGAAGCGACGACCGCTCCCAGCGCCTCACCGGCGATACCGTGCCGCTGATGCTCGGCCGCCACCGTGACGCCGACCTCGTAGGTGTCGGGCTGATCGGCCAGGGTGTGGACGGCGACATCGCCGAGCAGGGCGCCGGAGGCGGCATCCCGCATCGCGATCTGCAGCCACTCCCCGGCCGGTGGCGGCCACTGCTCGGGCTGCCCGGCGAGCAGCGCGTCGGCGTCCGCCGCGCCGTAGTCAGGCGTCCATGACTGCCAGCGTGCGACGTCGGGGTCGCGGCGATAGGCGACGAAGGCGTCGCGGTCGTCGACGCCGAGCGGCTCCAGGACCAGTCTCTCGGTGCGCAACGTGATCACGACCGCAGAGTACCGCCGCCCGACGTCGGTGAAGCAGCGGGTCGTGGAGAAGCGGGTCAGATCAGCAGATAGACCGCGCCGACGACCGTCAGGATGATCACGAGACGCTCGAACAGCCGCTGGTCGATTCGGTCGGCGATCCAGCGACCGCCGAGGGCACCGGCCACCACGAGCGGAGCGAGGATCGCGTCGAGCACGAGACCCGGCACCGTGATGAGGCCGAGGCCGACGGAGAAGGGGACCTTGCTGATGTTGACGATCGCGAAGAGCCATGCCGCGGTGCCGAGGAACTCCTTCACCGGGAACCGTGCGGCCAGGAAGTACATCGACATCACCGGTCCCGCCGCATTGGCGACCATCGTCGTGAAACCGCCCAGCGTGCCGTACACCGCGGCCGCGCCGCGCCGAGGCGGTCCTTCGACGAGGGTCGACGCCATCCGGCGACGCCACAGGGTGACCGCGATCACCCCGAGAAGAAGCACCCCGATGGTCCGTTTCACCCACGCGTCATCGGCGACGGCGAGGAAGAGCACGCCGACGAGAAGGCCGGCGATGATCGCCGGGGCCAGCCGGAGGAGCGCCCGCCAGTTGACGTGCCGCGCATACATCGTGATGGCGAACATGTCGGCGAGGATCAGCAGCAGCAGGATGGTGCCGGTCGACTCGCGCGCGGGAAGGACGGCGGCGAACGACGCCACCGCCAGCGTGCCCGCCCCCGGGACCGCGGTCTTGGACAGTCCGATGACGACCGCCGCGACAGCGAGGAGAACCCAGGCGAATGGGCTGAGTTCGGGCACCCCTCAGTCTTCGCGACCGACGCCCGGCAGCCGGATCACACCCGTCTGAGGGGCGAACTCATCGGCCGCGTGCGGCAGCGAGAACGTCGCCACGGCGGCGATGAGCGCATCGACCGTCTGCGTGTCGGCGACGACATCGACCGCGAGGCCGGCACGCCGTGCGTCGCGCGCGGTACGGGGTCCGATCGCGGCGATGACGGTCGTCTCGGGAATGCGGGGAAACTGAGCGTGCACCTGCTCGGCCACCGATCCGCTGGTGACGAGGATCGCGTTGATGCGACCGCTCGCGACATCGCGCGCCACTCGGTCGGCGACAGGCACCCCCACGGTGCGATAGGCCACGACGCTGCGCACCCGATGACCCGCGTCACTGAGGCTGCGCGTCAGCACAGGCTTGGCGATCTCGCTCCGCAGCGTGAGGATGTCGACCGGCTCGGGCTCGAGCCCGATCAGCTGCTCGGCCATTCCCGCGGCGGAGTTGTCGCGCTCGGGCACGAGGTCGACCTTGTAGCCGACGGCCTGGAGCGCAGCCGATGTGGTCTCGCCCACGGCGGCGACTTTGGTGGAGGCGGGGATCGTGGCGCGATAGGCGTAGAGCACATCGACCGTGGTCGCGCTCGTCACCGTCAGCCAGCGGAAGGCACCCGCGGCGAGGTCGGCCAGAGCCTTCTCGAGCGTCTCGTGATCGCGCGTGGGGGCGAAGTTGATCAGCGGCGCGATGACCGGCGTCGCGCCCTGACGGCGAAGCGACGCCGCCACCCCATCACCCCACGGGCCACCGCGGGGCACGAGGACGCGCCAACCCCCGAGGGGCTTGACGGACGGGTCCTGAGCTGCGTGGTTCATTCAGTCGACTCTCGTGGGGCGTGTTCGGCCGCCCGCACTTCGAGCAACCGACGCGCGCAGGTGCATACGCGCGATCGGCAGCATCCGCTCCATTGCACTGCCTGCTCCCCGAGCATACCCCCGGGCGCGCGAGACCGCCTCGCGACCGATATTTCAGATCACCGGGTGTACGAGCGCACGAACAGCCAGACGAGCCCACCCACCGCCGCGGCGGCAGCGACCACCGCAGCTGTCGCCGCACCGGGGTTGCGCCGCGCGAAGTCGCGCGCGCGCTCGACTTCCCGGTCGGTCGCCTCCGAGACCCGACGCGGCACGTTGGCCTTGACCTCGATGGCGGCCAGCGCAGCCTTCAACTCGGCTCGCGCCTGCTCCACCGGGTCGGCGATGCCGATCGGCACGGCGGTCCGGGGGACGGGAACCGGCGCCACAGCGCTCTTGCGCGGCGAGACCTCAGAGCTCATCGCGCACCTCCTTCACGTCGAGGGCGATCGACTGGACCGGAGTCTCGCGGTTGGACAGGCGCCGGAAACGGAGATAGCCCAGCAACGCCAGAACCACAGCGATCAGGATCATCACCGCGAAGACGACGATGGCCGACAGCCACACCGGCCACCACGACGACAGGCCCGCGATGACGAAGGTCCCGAGGACCGGCACCGACCAGAAGAGCACGAAGAGGGCCGCGACGAACCACCCCGCCCCGATGCCGGCATCCTTCGCGGTCTTCGCCAGCCACTTCTTCGCCGAGTCGATCTCGGCGACGATGAGGTTCTTGACCAGCTCGGGGATGTCGCCGACAAGCGTCAGCAGACTGTCGTCAGCCCGGTCGCGGAACCCGCGCGGGGTCGTCATATCAGGCTCCGGAGGTGGACGCGGATGACGTCTTCGCTGAAGCCGATGACGCGTCGGAGGCGGCGTCGGCTGCGGCATCCTTCACGGCTTCCGCCGACGACTTCGCGGCACGCTTGACCTCGGCGGCCTTCTGGTCGCCGCTGGTGTCCTTCGACGTGGCCGCCTTGGTGACCTTGACCGCGCCATCCCACAGGGTGCCCGGGATGGAGGCGGCGCTGGACTTGGCGAACTCCGTCACCTTCGCGACCTGCTTCTGCACCGGGGGCTGGTTCCACAGCTTCTCGGCCTGCGTCTTGATCTGCTCGTAGCGTTCGCGTCCCGCTCGGGATCCCAGAACGTAGCCGGCGGCCAGTCCGATGACCAGCCCGATCTTGCCTCGCATGACGTCTCCTCACGTTCGTCGGGTGAAATCCCTTACACAGTAGCGGCGTATTCCTTTGACGGCATCCGCTCTTGACGCACGCAGTCGCGCGGGGCACAATCAACCGGCGACACCGCCGAAGAGCACGCCACGTCGAAGAGCGTCGGCCTGAGCCACCGCATCCTCCACGACCTGCGCAAGGCCCGTTCCCGCCAGCCAGGCCCCGACGAGCGCGATGCCCGGCGCGGCCAGTGCGGCACGGGCGCGGGTGGCGCGTTCGGCGCGCCCCCGGGCCGTGGCCGGCGGTGGCTGGTCGTAGCGATATCGGTGCGTGCCCCGCAGGCGGACGCCGTCGAGCGGAAGGGCCAGCAGAGCGGATGCCTCGGCGAGCGCCATCGTCGTCGCCGCGGCGTCATCGAGCGCAGCCGTGGCGGGGAGCACGCCCGGGCGGCCGAAGGTCACCCGGGCGACGAGGCCGTTGTCCCCGGCTTCCGTGCGCACCTCCTCCCAACGGCCGGTCTGATGAAGAAGCGTCGACGCCCTTCGGGCTCCCGGCACCGCGTGCACGACCGGCCCGGGACGGTCGGCCGCGCCGCCGGGGGCGTCGAGGACGAGGGTGATGGACTCCAGCGGCACGGTGGGTGCGACATCGACGGCGAGAGAGGCCAGCTGCGGTGCCGCGTCGGCGAGGAGCGCCCGTGCGGCCCCCTCATCCACGGCGACGATGACGGCATCGGCAGCGACGGCGTCGGCGGCTGTCTGGACCCGCCATGGCCGACCGTCGCCGGCGCCGGCGCGCCCGATCCCGGTGACCGGCGCCCCGGTGCGGATCTCGACGCCGAAGTCGGACAGGCGCGCGACGAGTCCGTCGACGATCCGCGACATCCCGCCCGAGAGCCCGGCGAGGCCGTCTTCTCCGCCGTCGCGCTCGGCGCGGACGGCGGCCACCGCGCCGGCGAGCGATCCCGTGCGGGTGAGGGCGGCGTTCAGGCCCGGCGCCACCTCGTCGACGAGGACGTCGTCAGGATCGACGGCGTAACCGCCGACACTGAGCGGGGCGACGAGCCGGTCACGGACCCGGTCTCCCATCCGGGTTCGCACGAGGCGACCCAGGCTCTGCTCCTGACCGATCGTCAGGGGCGGACGGAGGCGATCGAGGTAGGCGCGCCACGCGCCCGACCACCCGATGTGGCGTCGGACGTCGTCAGCCCACGCGTTCGCAGGGATGCCGAAGACGGTCTCCGCCGGGAGAACGGCGACGCCGTTCGCGCCCGCGATCCAGCGCCCGCCGTGGTCGGGACGGATCACCGCGCCGCCGAGCCCCACCTCGTCGAGGACGGCCGAGACCACCCCGCCGCGGGTGGAGAAACCGTCGGCGGCGAGGTCCACCGAGACCCCGCCCACGTCCTCGCGGCGGATGACGCCGCCGACCCGGGTGTCGCGTTCGAGAACGGTGACGCTCATCCCGACCTTCGCGCACTCCAGGGCGGCGACCAGGCCCGCGACACCGCCTCCGACGACGATCACGGCCTTCTCGGCGGGATGCGAGGGGACGGATGCGGCGCTAGCGGCGTCGGTCACGGCGCAGCCTCCCCTCGGCGGCCGCCAGTCGGCCGTCGTGCAGTTCGGCGACCCGATCGGCGCGTGCGCGGAGGATCGGATCGTGGGTCGCGACCACCGCGGCGATGCCCCGGGTGTGGACGAGATCGACGATGAGGTCCATCACGGCGGCTGCGGTGCGGGAGTCCAGCTGCGCCGTCGGCTCGTCGGCGATGAGCACGCGCGGCTCGGCGACGATCGCGCGCGCGATCCCGACCCGCTGCTGCTGCCCGCCCGACAGCTCGCCGGGCCGCTGCGCGGCGTGGTCGGCGAGCCCCACCTGTCGCAGGGCTTCGGTGACCCGCGCGTCGCGCTCGGCGGGATCAGTGCGCGCGATCCGCAATGGCAGCTCGACGTTCTCGGCGGCCGAGAGCACGGGGATCAGGCCGAAGGATTGGAAGACGAACCCGAGATCACGGCGGCGGACCTCGGCCAGGGCGTCCTCGTCGAGGCCGGTCACCTCGGTCTCGCCCACCCAGACGCGGCCCGCATCGGGTCGGTCCAGTGTGCCGAGGATGTTCAGAAGGGTCGTCTTCCCCGCGCCCGAGGGTCCGGTGACGACGACGAGCTCTCCTGGATGCGCCTCGAGATCGATGTCGACGCAGGAGTGGACGTCACCGGCGGCGCTGTGGAAGGTGCGGGTGAGCCCCTCGCCGCGAAGGGCCGCGGGCCCGCCGCCGCTCACGATCGATCCTCCGCGGGAGCCTGGGGCGCGGCATCCGCTCGCTCCCCTGGGCGCACCTGGACGTGGTCGGGTTCCAGGGCCAGGCGCACCCGATCGCGCAGGTCGAGCGCCGAGACGAACTCATCGGGAAGCTGGAGTCGTCCCACCCGGTCGAGCACCGCGTACTCCTCGGCGATGTGCTCCTCGGCCCCGTGCTCGTCGACGCGGGTGGAGCGCAGAACCTCGGTGGAGGTACGCCCGTCGCGGATCTGCACGGTGCGCGCGACATGGTCGGACACGCCGGGGTCGTGCGTGACGATGAGCGTGGTGATGCCGCGCTCCCGATTGACCGTGCGCATGGCCTCGAGGACGTGGGCGCTCGTGGCGTCGTCGAGTTCACCGGTCGGCTCGTCGGCGAGGAGCACCCGCGGATCGTTGGCGATGCCGACGGCGATCGCAACCCGCTGCTGCTCACCACCCGACATCTCCGCCGGTCGACGAGCGGCGCAGTGCCCCACCTCGACGAGATCGAGGAGCTCCTGCACCCGTGCCTTGCGGGCGGCCGCGCCGCGAGGCGTCCCGGTCACGGCGAGGCTCGCCGCGATGTTCTCGGCGGCTGTGAGGTAGGGGAAGAGGTTGCGCGAGGTCTGCTGCCACACGAATCCGACGCTGCGACGGCGGAAGCCGACCCGCTCCTTCTCCTTCATCGTCAGGAGGTCGTGGCCGGCGACGACCGCCACGCCGGCGGTGGGCCGGTCGAGGCTGGAGAGGATCGACAGGAGCGTCGACTTGCCCGACCCCGACGCACCCACGACGGCGACGAGTTCTCCGGCCTCGACCCGCAGGTTCAGTCCCTGGAGGGCCTGCACCTCGATGCCGGGACCCGAAGCGGTGGGCACCTGGAAGATGCGCACGAGGTCAGCGCACCAGATGTCGGCGTCGGGCGCCGCCGCGGGGCGTGAGCGGGTGGTGGGGTCCATGGTCCTATCCTTCCTCGACCGTACGCAGGAGGCGCGAGGTGCGGGCGCGGCGCGAGACCGCGAGGGCGATGAGCGTGGCGACCGTGACCAGCGCGACGAAGGCACCGAGGGTCACCCCGAGGATGACGGGGTCGACGGAATACGCGGGCTGGGCCGTCGAGCCGGTGAACGATCTGAGGTCGACCCCGGCCAGGACGACGAGGGGCACCAGAGCCCCGAAGAGGGTGCCGGCGACGAGGGCGGCCAGCCCGGCCGGCGCGACCTCCCACGCCGCCAGGGCGCGCCCGATGCGGGCGGGGGCGCCGAGGGTGCGCAGGAGCGCGAGCAGCCTCGCCCGCGGCGCGGCGGCGAGGGTGAGCGTCATCACCACGGCGAGGGCCCCGAGAAGGGCGGCGAGCGCCGTCGCGGCGAAGAGCGCGGCGCGCAGTCCCGCGACGGCGGGGCTCTCCTCGATCTGATCGGTGATCTCGCGGGCGGTGTCGATGCGGAGCGTGGGACTCACCACCTGCCGCACGGCGTCGACCACCGCGACGGGGTCGGCGCCCTCTTCCAGCCGGATGACGGCGGTGCGATCGCTCGGATCCCGCCCGAGCGTCTCCTCGGCGGCGGAGGAGTCCAGCGCGAGCCACGCGGCACGGGCACCGATCGGCGCGGGACCGTCGAGCACCCCCACCACCTCGGCGGGAACCGAGCCGACCCGCAGGCCGCCGCGGCCATCGATCTCGTCGGCGAGCGCTGTGGAGACGACGATCGGGAGCGGCCCTGACGCCGGTGCCAGCGAGACGCCGGGCGGCAGCATCCCCGGGCCCTCCCCCTGCACCGCGCGGAGGTCGTCGGCGTCGACGACGAAGGCCGAGGTGCCGACCCGCTCACCGTCGATGTCGAGGGTGACGGGGTCGGCTCCCGAGATCCCGGTCGCCCCCGCCACGCCGTTCAGCGAACCCAGCTGAGCGAGCTGGTCACCGGTGATGATGCCGCCCGCCACCCGGACGTCGGCGCCGATCTGCGCGCCCGCCGATCGGTCGATCCCCGCCTGGACGGTGGAGAGGAGGATGCCGGAGGACACCGCCACCGACACCCCGACCACGAGCGCGAGCACGGGGGTGAGTCCGATCGCCGGCTCCCGCAGCGCCCGCACGGCGCCGAGGTAGCCGGCGAGGTCGCGCGCTCCGCGAGAGCGCCGGAGGAGTGCGGCCAGCGGGACCGGATACAGCCGCAGCGTCACCACGCACGCGACGAGCGCAAGCAGGAGCGGGGTCGCGGCGGTGAGGAGATCGGCACCGTCACCCGCGCCCCGCAGGAGCAGCAGGATGAGTGCGAGGGCGGCCAGCACGAGCACAGCGCCCTCGAGGACGACGCGCAGCCGCGAGCCGCGTCCGCCGAGGTCGGCACGGGGCCGGCGGTCCGCGGCTGACGGTGCGAGGATGGCGAGTACCGCGGCGGGAACGACACCGACGGCGACCGCAAGGCCGACACCTGCGAGGTCGGGAACGGTTCCCAGAGCCAACTGCGTGACGGCCACGCCGATTCCGACCCCGAGAAGGGCGGGGAGGATGCCGCACGCGACCCCGTCCAGCGCGAGGAGAGCCCGGAGCTGTCGGGTGTCCGCCCCGCGCGCGGCGAGAAGCCGAAGGGCGGGTCGGCGCCGGTCGAACACGAGACGACAGCCGAGGATCAGCACCGCGGTGGCCACGCCGATCGGACCGGAGGCGATCATGGCGACCACGCCCGCGGTCGCCCGCTCCTGGGCTTGCGCGGCGTCGATGGCGCCGATGGCGTCGGCGGTGAATCGGAGGCTGAGGATGCCGCCGGTGCCCGTAGAGGTCTCGGCGACCGTGTGTCCCACCGCGGTGAGGAGGCGAAGGCCCGCCGCGACCGCCTCCGCGTCCCGCGCGTCGACCGCGGTCTCGTCGAAGGGGTACCAGACGGTCGTCGTGACGCTCGCGCCCTGCGTCGGGAAGGTCGCGCGGAGGGATGCGGGGTGGGCGAACCCGGTGCCGGTGACGACGCGCGGCCGATTGCCGTCGTCGAAGATGTTCGGCTCGAGCACCGACGGCACGTGCTGCCAATACGCACCGGCCGCATCGACGGGGGCGAAGACACCGACGAGCACCACGTCGACGACGCCGTCGAAGCCGATGATCTGACGCGTGGTGTCCCGTTCCCACTCGAGCTCATCGGCGGTGTCGGCCGAGAGGACGATCTCGATCCTCCCGCGGGCCTGACCGTCCGCGCCCTCGGCGCCGGGCTCGACGAAGACAGCGGGGTCGGGGAGCCGGCCGTCGACGATCTCGATCTCGTCCTCGTAGCGGGGATCCGCGGCGACGGCGATCTCCGCGGTCCCCGGCTCGTCGGCGAGGGCGGCAGCGGAGCCGACGGCGATCGTGCGCGCCGGCTGCAGGATGTCGGGGAGCGGCGCCGCCGCCTCGGTGCGGATCCTTTCGACCTCGGTCGTGAAGCCTCCCCAGACGTCGGCGACGACGGTCGGGTTGGAGAACAGCACGTCGGGCGCGACCGGGGGGATGCCGTTCTCGTCGGCCACGACGTCGCGCTCGACCGCACTGAGCCCCGCGAGCCGGTACTGCACCGTCGCATCGCCGAGTCGGCCCAGTGCCACCGGAGCGGCGGTGGCGAGAATCGTGAGAACCAGCACGAGCAGCGCGACCACGAACCCGCCGCCCGAGGCGAAGCCGAGGTGGTGGCGCAGCAGCGCGGCGCGGGTCACGCGGCCACTCATCGGGCCTCCTCCCCCACGACCGCGTCGCGAGCGGCACGACGGACCCTCTGGCTCGCGCCGACGATGATGAGCACCAGTCCGCCGGCAAGCGCTGCCACGACACCGATGAGGGGAGCCCAGGCCGGCTGGAGCGAGAGAGCCACGGCGAGGATGCCGGGCGTCGTCGCGCGGACGAGGGGCTCGGCCAGCACCAGCGCGACCGCTGCACCGCCCACCACGCCGAGGAGGGCGGAGCCGCCGAGGATCGCTCCGAGCTCGCCGGTGCGGAGCCGTGCCTGCCGGGCGCCGGTGACTCCGAGCGCCCGGAGGACCGCGAGCTCGGGCCCCCGGGCCAGAGCGAGCGACTGCACGATGGCGAGCGTGGCGATCAGCGCGAGGACGGCAGCGCCACCGGCGGCCACCCACCATCCCGGGACGAGCACCCCGACCATCCGGTCGGCCACCCCCGGAGCGGCGACCCGTACGGCCCGGTCGTCGAGCGCAGCGCTGAGCGCGGCATCGGAATCCAAGCGGCCCGCAGCCCACACGCTTCCGGGAAGGGCGAACGACGTTCCGCGCTGCAGCGAGGCGACGAGGAGGTCGTCCGTCACCGCGAAGACCGCGTCGGCGCGCGAGGCCCCGGGAATCGCGTCGACGACGGCGGTGACGAGCACCTCGCCGCGGCGGCCGGTGCCGGCGACCCGGTAATCGAGACGGTCACCCACGGCGACACCGAACCGCGCCCCGAACGCTTCGGAGACCGCGACCCGCAGGGCATCGGCCGGCACGGCCGCGGGGCCGCGCTCCCGGCCGTCGGCGAGCCAGATCACCTGTTCACGCTCGCCGCCCTGGAAGACGACCGAGCCGGCGAGATCGAGGGCCTCGCCGCCGACCGCCGAGATCTCCTCCAGGGTCACCGTCCCGGCCGGCACGCCGGGGGTGGGGCCCACCCGCATGACGAGGGCGGCCAGCGTCCACGGCGCCGCTCCGCCGGGGAGGGCGGCTTCGGCCACCACCCGCGCGCCATCGATCGACGACAGCGAGCGCGCCACGGTCAGCGGCACGGCCGCGGGCGTCCCGCGTGCGTCCAGGAGGATCGCCAGCGGCTGCAGCGCGCCGCTCACGTCAGCGCCCGTCCACTGCGCCGACACGGTGATCGAGAGGCCGGCAGCTCCCTCCCCGAGCGCCACGGGTGCAGCGCGCACGACGTCGGCCTCACCGGCGCCGGCCTCACCGGCGTCGCCCTCCTCACCGGTGACCGCCCGCACGAGCGCTGAGGGATCGGCGGCGCCGCCCGCATCGGTCATGACCACCGGTGCGGAAGCGGCGGGGAGCGCGACGAGGCTCACCTCGTCGTCGCCGAACTCGAGCAGATCGGTGACCGCACCGGCCACCGCGTCGACGCCGTCGACGGCGGCGCTCGCGCCGAGATCGGCGGGTGACGCGCTCTGCGGTGCCAGGTCGACGCGGAGGTCGGTTCCGACGCGCAGCGCGGCCGAGTCGGTCGTGGCGGCGGCCCACGTGCCGGCGAATGCACCGGCCAGGATCGCCTGCGACACCGTCAGCGCCACCAGGAGCACGGCCACCCCCGAGAGCGGAAGCCGGCGGGCGACCTGCCGGCGGCCGAGCGCGGTCTCCAGGCCTCGGGCGCGCGCCGCCGGGAGAGCTGCGACGCGCGCGAGGACGCCGAACACGGCGAGTGCCGCCAGCGCAGCGGCCAGGAGGACGACGGTGGGGGTGAGCGCCACGATCGGGTCGAACCCCCCGGGCCGGGCGAACCCGAGCTGCCAGAGGCCGAGGGCTGCGGCGGCGACCACGAGGGCTACGGCGGCGATGGTGGTCGCGCGCGCCCCCCGGCGACGCGTGACCGAGCGCCGCGCGAGCGCCGAGACGAGGATCACCGCGAGGAGCAGCGCGATCAGCGCTGCGGCCGCCGTCTGCGTCAGGGCCGCGGTCGCGGCATCCGTCCCTCCGATCGCCGCCGCGAGCCCGGCGGCGATCCCCGAACCCGCGAGCGTGCCGGCCACACCGACGATCACCGCCTCGGTCGTGTGGAGCAGGAGCGCCTGGCCGCGCGAGAGTCCTCGAGCGCGGGCGGTCTCGGTCTCGTGTTCACGCGCGGCGGCGAGCAGTCTGCCCAGCTGCGCCACCGCGGCGCCCGCCACGACCGCAACGGTGAGAAGGAGTGAGGGAAGCGCCGAGGCGAGTGACGCCGCCCCGACGGCGACGGCGGCGTCGACGTCCTCCACGGGAGTGCCGGCGGCCGCGGCGGCGCGGGCGCGCGACTCGGCTTCGCCGGTGACGACGAGGATGAGGATGACGGTTGCCACCGCTACGGCGACCGTCGCCGCCAGCGCGCCGAGATGCCCGGTGCGGGCACGGGCTCTGCGGAAGAGCAGGCCGGCCGTGACGAGCGTGCGCGGATCCGCCACGTCGCGCACCTCCTTGGTCTGCTCGATGGTGGTCCGATCGATGGCTCCTGACAACCTAACGGGTGGGAGACTGTCGGCATGACGCTTCACATCACCGGTGATGAGACCGCGGATCAGCTGCTCAGCGACGATCCGCTCGCGCTGCTGATCGGGATGCTGCTGGACCAGCAGGTGGCGATGGAGACCGCCTTCGCAGGTCCGTTGAAGATCTCCGAGCGAGCCGGCACCTTCGATGCGGCGACGATAGCGAGCTTCGAACCCGACGCCTTCGCCGAGCTGTTCTCCGCCACCCCGGCGGTGCACCGCTTCCCCGGGTCCATGGCGGCACGGGTGCAGTCGCTGTGCGCCGCGGTCGTCGAGGAGTGGAACGGCGACGCCTCGGCGATCTGGACGCGCGGCGAACCGGACGGTGCCGAGGTGCTGAAGCGTCTGAAGAAGCTGCCCGGGTTCGGAGAGCAGAAGGCGAAGATCTTCCTCGCCCTGCTCGGCAAGCAGTACGGCTACACCGGCGAGGGCTGGCGTGAGGCGTCGGCCCCCTACGGCGAGGAGGGGTCGTTCCGCAGCGTCGCCGACATCGTCTCGCCCGAATCGCTGACGAAGGTGCGCGAGTACAAGCGGGCGATGAAGGCGAAGGCGAAGGAGTCGTCGTGAAAGCCACCGGAGGCAGCGTCGAGGAGTACATCGCGGCCGTGACGCCGGAGCGCCGGAGGCGCGATGCGGAGACGCTCGTGACGATGATGCGCGAGATCTCCGGCCGGGAGCCCGAGCTCTGGGGCACGATCATCGGCTTCGGCAGCTGTCACTACCGCTATCCCACGGGCACGGAGGGCGACATGCCGCTGCTGTCGTTCGCGCCGCGAAAGGCATCGACCACGGTCTACGTCGACGCCGTCGCCGCGCACACCGACGATCTGGCGAAGCTCGGGCCGCACACGTCGAGCGTGTCGTGCATCTACCTGAAAGACCTCGAGAAGGTCGACCTCGACGTGCTCCGCCACATCCTCGTGCAGAGCTTCGCATCGGTCACCAGCGGCGGCGGCGACTACGCCGCCATCACGGTGACCGGCTGAGTCAGGCGCCCTTCAGTCGCTCCGCGAGGTAGGCGTGCAGGCCCTCGAGGGGCACGCGCTCCTGACCCATCGTGTCGCGGTCGCGGACGGTGACCGCCCGATCCTCGAGGGAATCGAAGTCGATGGTCACGCAGAACGGCGTGCCGATCTCGTCCTGGCGGCGGTAGCGGCGACCGATCGCGCCGGCGTCGTCGAAGTCGACGTTCCACTGCCCGCGCAGGTCGTCGGCCACCTCGCGGGCGATCGGCGAGAGCTGCTCGTTGCGCGAGAGCGGCAGGACGGCGGCCTTCACCGGGGCCAGGCGCGGGTCCAGACGCAGCACGGTGCGCTTGTCGGTGCCGCCCTTGGCATTGGGCGCCTCCTCCTCGTGGTACGAGTCGACGAGGAAGGCCATCATCGACCGTGTCAGACCGAACGAGGGCTCGATGACGAAGGGTGTGTACTTCTCCCCCGAGGCCTGATCGAAGAAGGTCAGCGACTGGCCCGACGCCTCGCTGTGGCTCTTGAGGTCGTAGTCGGTGCGGTTGGCAACCCCCATCAGCTCGCCCCACTCCTTGCCCGGGAAGCCGAAGCGGTACTCCAGGTCGATGGTGCCGGCGGAGTAGTGCGCGCGGTCCTCGGCGGGCACATCGAAGCGGCGCATGTTGCCCTCATCGATGCCCAGGTCGACGAACCAGTTCCAGCACGCCTCGACCCAGTGGTGGAACCACGTCTCGGCCTCGGTCGGCGGGGTGAAGTACTCGATCTCCATCTGCTCGAACTCGCGGGTGCGGAAGATGAAGTTGCCGGGAGTGATCTCGTTGCGGAACGCCTTGCCCACCTGGCCGACGCCGAACGGTGGCTTCTTGCGGCTCGCCGTGAGCACGTTGGAGAAGTTGACGAAGATGCCCTGCGCTGTCTCGGGACGGAGGTAGTACAGACCCGACTCGTCGTCGACGACGCCGAGGTAGGTCTTCACCAGGCCTGAGAACGCCTTCGGCTCGGTGTACCGCCCCTTGGTGCCGCAGTTCGGACACGGCACATCGGCCAGGCCGTTCTCGGCCGCGCGCCCCTTGCGTGCTTCGAAGTCCTCGATCAGGGTGTCGGCGCGGAAGCGCTTGTGGCACTGCAGGCACTCCACGAGCGGGTCGGTGAAGGTGGCGACGTGGCCCGAGGCCTCCCACACGCGCTTGGGCAGGATGATGGAGGAGTCCAGGCCCACCATGTCGCCGCGTCCGCGGACGAAGGTCTGCCACCACTGGCGGCGGATGTTCTCCTTCAGCTCGGTGCCGAGCGGACCGTAGTCCCACGCCGACCGCGACCCTCCGTAGATCTCGCCCGCTTGGAAGACGAACCCGCGATGGCGAGCGAGAGCGATGACTTTATCGAGACGGGACTGGTCGGGCACCCGTCGATTCTAGTGAGGCCTACCGAACGAACGGGATCGACAGCGGGTAGGTGTACCACTGGCCGCGGTTGGCGGCGACGGCGGCGATGATGCAGAACACGATGTTCAGGACGTAGGCGGCCAGGATGACGAAGACGCCGATGAGGAAGAAGGTCAGGATCCCGCCGACGAGGTAGGCGATGATCAGGGTCAGCTGGAAGTTCAGCGCAGTGGCCGTGTGCGCCCGGACGAAGGGCCCCCGATCCCTCAGCACGAGGTAGCCGATGAGGGGCGCCAGGAAACCGAAGAAGAGTCCGCCGAGGTGGATCAGCGTGGCCCAGAGCTTCTCATCCGCGGGGTTCATCGGCTGCGCCGGGGGCGGGGCATAGCCGCCGGCGGGCGGCGGAGGCGACGTGGTCATGGGCTCAGCGTACGAGCGGCCGGTGCCGGAGTGGGAGGGGGTTACCCCTATTTTCCCAGCAGCCGGTCGAGGTTCACGGCTGCGTCGATGAGAGCGAGGTGGCTGAAGGCCTGCGGGAAGTTGCCGAGCTGCTCGCCCGTGAGACCGATCTCCTCGGCGTACAGACCGAGGTGATTGGCGTAGGTCAGCATCTTCTCGAACGTCAGCCGCGCGTCATCCAGTCTTCCCGACCGCGCGAGCGCATCGACGTACCAGAAGGAGCAGAGGGTGAAGGTGCCCTCCGACCCGCGCAGGCCGTCGGGAGAGGCCGCCGGGTTGTAGCGATACACGAGGCTGTCGGAGACGAGCTCTTCCTCCATCGCGCGCAGGGTGGAGAGCCACAGCGGGTCGCGCGGCGAGACGAAACCGGTCCGCGGCATCACCAGGAGCGACGCATCCAGCACGTCCGTCCCCTCGTGCTGGACGAAGGCGTGACGCTTGTCGTCCCACCCGGCGCTCATGATCTCGGAGTAGAGGGCGTCGCGCTCGGTTCGCCAGCGGACGATGTCGGCGGGCTTTCCGATCGATTCCGCCAGACGGATGCCGCGGTCCAGCGCCACCCAGCACATCAGGCGCCCGAAGGTGAAGCGCTGCCGGCCGCCGCGGGTCTCCCAGACCCCTTCTTCGTCGCGCTGCCAGTTGTCGCACACCCAGTCGAGCATGCGCGCGACCTCGGTCCACCCGCGGTGCGAGAGCATCAGGCCGTGAGCTTGGGCGTGTGCGATGGAGTCCATGACCTCGCCGTAGATGTCCAGCTGCAGCTGGTCTTCCGCGCCGTTGCCGATGCGTACGGGTCGTGAACCGCGGTAGCCCTCGACGTCTTCCAGCACCGTCTCGTCGAGGTCGTGGGTGCCGTCGACGCGGTACATGATCTTCAGCGGACCCGATTCATCACCGACGCTCTCCTTGACGCGATCGGCGAGCCACGCCACGAAGGCCTCCGCCTCGTCGGCGTATCCGAGAGCCAGGAGGGCCGAGACGGAGAACGACGCGTCTCGGATCCACGTGTAGCGGTAGTCCCAGTTGCGCTCGCCACCGACCTGCTCGGGGAGTCCGGCGGTGGGTGCGGCGACCAGGGCCCCGGTGGGTGCGTAGGTCAGCAGTTTCAGGGTGATCGCCGAACGTGTGACCACTTCCCGCCATCGACCGTGATAGGTCGAGCGGTCCACCCATTCCCGCCAGAACCGCTGAGTGCGCCGGAACATCCGGTCGAGCTCACCGGCCGGAACCCGCTCGGCGCGGGCGCCGCCGGTCTCCAGCAGCAGCCCGGTGCTCTCACCGGCACGCAGCTCGCCTCGGACGCGGAGGGCGCCGTCGACCATCTCCAGGTGGCCGGCGGGAGCACCGTCGCGCTCGATGACGTCACCGACCCGGTGGACGGTGAGGCTCTGACCCGCCCCGGTGAACACCACACCGTGATCGGGCGATACCTCGACGCTCTCGGGGTGTTCTCCGTATCCGAACCGGGGGCGGACCTCGGCTTCGAACTCCATCGCACCTCGGACGACGCGGATGAGGCGTGCGATGCGGTGGCGCTGAGTATGCCCACGTCCCGCGATCGGCATGAAATCGACGACCTCGCCGACGCCGTCCTCGGTCATGAACCGGGTGATGAGGATCGCGGTGTCGGGCAGGTAGAGCTGCCGGGTCACGACGTCGTCGGCGAGCGGGCGGATGCTGCAGAACCCGCCCTTCTCGGCATCGAGGAGCGAACCGAAGATGCTGGGGGAATCGAACCGCGGGGCGCAGAACCAGTCGATCGTGCCCTCGGTCGACACCAGCGCCGCGGTCTGAAGGTCGCCGATCACGCCGTGGTCGGCGATGTTGGGGTAATCCGCCATGAGCACCCTCCAGTCCGACGGTCGTGGCCGTCGGACCCATCGTGTCAGCTGAGGGACGCGAAAAGGAGAGTTCTCTCATCTGATTGGAAGGCGGTTTCGCCGTTGTCTAGGCTGTGGAAGTCGTTTTCAACGGGTTCGGGGAGGTACGCGATGAAGTTCGCGATGGGGGCTGACACGCTGGGCGTGCTGGGAAAGGCGACCTCCGGGTCGAGCGACGAGCTGGCACTGCTGGTGCGGCAGCTGCTCGAGGCGGCGGAGCCGCTGGAGGGGCAGTTCCAGGGCGCTGGACGCGTGGCGTTCGACCGCTTCAAGGCCCGTACGGACGCCATCTCGGGTGAGCTGAAGCTCGCGCTGGACGGCGTGCTCGGCGGTATCGCAGGGATGGACCGGTCGTTCCAGGAAGGTGAGGCGTCGATGGTCGACTCCACCACCAGCCTCGAGTCGGGTTCATCGTTCGACGCGGCGCGCTTCGGCGCCCGATGACGGGAGGGGATCATCATGGCGAATCAGGGTGACCGTCGGGACTACAGCATTCCGGCATCGCAGAATGCCCAGGACAACTTCAACCGCGTGGCCGCGCAGCTCGAGACGCTGATCGACGCGCACGACCGCGACGTGAACGCCGCGATGGCCGATTACGCCGCCGACGGCGTCTCGGAGGACTATCGCGCCAAGGAGTTGCGGTGGAAGAACGCCGCGGGCGAGGTGCGCTCCATCATCCAGACGCTCCGCTCGTCGCTGGAGCGCAATGACGAGTCGGCGCAGACCGCTCTCGGCAAGGCGCGCACCGCGGTCGAATCCATCGGCTGAGAGGGGCTGACCTGTGACGGGCTGGAGAATCCAACCGTCGGGGGTCGTCGCCGTACTGCAGGACGTCAACGTCGATGCCGAGGCTCTCGGCACCGCGTTGAACAACCTCAGTCCCGCCCTCGAGGGGGCGGTGACCGCCTCGCAGTCGGCCGCGATCGCTGAAGCGGTGCAGTCGTACTTCCAGATTCACGAGGGTCCTCGTATCCAGGGGATGAGTGCTCGGATCGGCGCGGCCGCGACGGGCGTGGTGAGCGCAACGGAGGCCTATGTGCAGGGCGACCTGGACATGGCGGCCAATGCGCAGTCTGCGGCGCACGCGACGGTCTACCCGCCCGTGCTGCCCCCGGGGGTGAGGTGACCGATGCCGAGTGCCATCGATCCGGACGCGATTCCGGGCAAGGACATCGATCCGGACACCATCGAGCTGCATGCGGGCACGGTGAGCACCATCTCCGGCCAGGTGCGCGACCACGGGGCCGCCGTGCACACGAAGTGGCAGGGCATGGCCGCGGTGTACGAGGCGCCCGAATCAGGCATCGTTCTCGACCTGATGCAGCCGGTGAACACCCAGTCCACGCAGGTCGGAGACAACCTCTCCGTCGTCTCGCAGGCGCTGAACGGGTTCGCCGAGGCGGTGCGCCCGATCAAGGCGGCACTGGATCAGCTGCGCCTGGACGCGCAGGCCTTCCGCGCGGAGATCGCCGGCGGCGTGCAGGTGCAGGAGCTGAACCCCGCGTACACCGCGTACGGGTCGTACGGGGGCACGACGGCAACGTATTCGGGGTCGTGGAACGCCTACGGCGCGACTGGATCCACGTCGACGGCCGAGCCGGTGGAGCAGTACCGGACCGTCACGAAGGAGTGGCACGAGGTCCAGGAGTATGTCGACCGCAACAACGACCTCATCGCGCAGGTGAACGCACAGCAGGTACTGCTGTGGGAGGCCGAGCGCGACTGTGCGAACACCATCCGCGCCCTGTACGGCGCTGATCCGCTCCGGGCCGCGCAGTCGGAGGACGACGCCCTCGGATACGGGATCGAGGAGATCCCGGAGGGCACCGAGATGCCGTGGGGCGCCGAGGTCGAGCGCACCGAGGGCTGCGGCGAGGCGACGGCGAAATTCGTCTTCAAGGACTTCCTCTGGGAGGGCATCGCCGTCGGCGGGATCTGGGGCACGGTCGAGGGCCTCGGCACTCTGGTCCTCGGTTACAACCCCGCGACCGGTGACTTCTTCTCCGGCGACGCCTACGGGGCGGCCTGGGGGAACCTGGGCAATCTGCTGTTCGCCGGCGCCGCCAACACCGGTGTGCTCGCTCCGATCTTCCACGCCGATTCGCTCATGCAGCAGCTCGGCGGCGACGGGTTCCTGCCGCAGGAGGTGCGCGACTTCAAAGCACAGGCGGACGAGGCCGCGATCAACACCGGCAAGGCGCTCATCGCCTGGGACAAGTGGGCCGATGACCCCGGTACCGCACTCGGCGAGTCGGTGTTCAACGTCGGCACGGCGCTCATCCCGGTGGGCGGTGCGGCGGTCGCCGGAGTGAAGACGGCCTCGACAGCGGCATCCGTCCTCTCCCGGATGGCGCGGGTCGCCGACTTCGTCGACCCGGCCGCCTGGGCCGTGAACGGCACCATGCGCCTGGGAAGCGCCGGGCTCGGGAGCCTGGACAACCTCATCGGGCGTCTCGACACCACCCCCGTCGACGTGAACCTCGGCCCCGTCGAGGTGTACACCGCGACCGACCCGACGTCGGCGATGCGCTTGCTGGACGAGGTCGGCGTCGACCCGCAGAACGTCTACGCCCGGGTCGACGAGACCGGCGCGCCCGTGCTGGAGTTCCCCGGCGGTGTGATCGAGATGCCGGCGGGCTCTCTCGACAACGCCGTGGCCGGTGGCGTCCGCGCCGGCGACGGCGGGGCCGAAGCATCCGTTCCCGCGCCCGTGCGCGAGCCGGAACTGGTGAATGCGGGTGGCGTGCGCGGCGAGACCGGCCCTGCGCCGGCGAACGCGGTCGTGGACGAGGCACCGGTGCGCACCGAGACCGGCGGGTCGGGCGGCGCCAGCGCGGACACGAACGGACCCGCCGGAAACGGCGCAGGATCGGGCGACGGTTCGGGCCCGGGCGACGGGTCGGCTCCGGTCGGTCGCGGCGACGAGGGCGACGGCTGGACCGAGGGACCGGAGCACCGCGGGGGAGACATCGATCCCGAATACGGGGAGCCTCGCGCCGATCACGGGACACTGGCCGACCAGTACGCGCCGCCGGCTGACGTGCCGGCCGACATCCGGCACCTCGTCTCCGACCCCGAGGCGCCCTACGGTCGCGGGTCGGATGGCGAGCCCTACACCCGCGCAGAGTGGGAAGAGCGGTACATGGGTCCGGACAACCGCCCCATCTACCCCGGCAACGACGGCGCGGTTCCCGGCTCGCGCGTATCGTACACCGACATGGAGGCGTTCCGCCGCGACTACGGCGACACGATCGACCGCTTCGGCGGGAGCGGTGGCGCCTACCTCTCGCCGGAGGGTGTGCTGTTCGAGCAGCGGGCGTTGCCGGGCGGCAACCTCAACGCCGGGTATCACGTGTTCCGTCTCACCGATGAGCTCCCTCCCGGGGTCCACATCGAGGTCTCCGAGGTCGCTCCCGCGTTCGGTCAGCCGGGCGGCGGCATCCAGCTGCAGTTCGTCGACGACGTCGACGGTGTTCTCAGCGTCGAGCAGCTGCTGTCGAACGACTACCGGATCATCGAGTCGACGACCCCGACGGTGCCGAGTGGTCTGGACGCGGGCGCCAACGCACTCAGCGACTTCTCCTCACCGGTCCCCGGTGCTGTCGATGTGACGGCGCTTCACTTCGACAGCATCCCGGCTGACCTGCAGCGCTCGATCATCCGGCACGAGTACCCGGGGCTTCTCGGCGTCAATGCGACGCGGTTCGACGGCCTTCAAGCCGGCACGCTCGATCCGGGATTCGCCCAGCGAGGATGGGATCAGAACTGCACGCGATGCGTGATCGCGTTCGATCGCGTCATGGAAGGAACGCCGGCATCGGCGATGCCCTCCGCCGTACCCCGTGACGTGGGAGACATCTTCACCGGACTCGGCATCGAACCGAACTTCCAGTGGATGGGTGGATATCAGGATGTCGTCGCGCGGATGACCGCCATGCCCGAGGGCAGCCGCGGGGTCGTCTACATCGCGAGACCGAATGGGTCGGCTCACGTGTTCAACGTCATCCACGATCGCAACGGCGTGGTGTTCTTGGATGCGCAGACCGGCGCTTTCGCCCGCCTCGAAGATGTGTCGAGAATCGGACTCATGGTGACGAAGAATGGCTGACGTCGTCGACGCTGTCGAGGCGCAGCGCATCGCCGTGGAGCTCCTCGCCGAGGGAGAGCGCAACGGAGGTGTCCCCTGCGTGCTCGTCGGTGAACCAGAGGATCACGGTCGCTGGTGGGTGCAGGGCTACCAGAGCCGCGCCTTCATGGAAGAGGGGGACATCATGCAGGCGCTTGCAGGCAATGGACCCTTCGCCATACCCAAGGATGGTTCGCCGCCGTTCCGCCTGGGGAGCGCGGAGCCGGCCGACATCCAACTCGCCCGCATCCGGGAGCGTGAGTGACAACTCGGCCGTAAGTGGAGAGCAGGCTCTTCGAGCGAGACGGCACAACCGGAACGGACGCCTACGAGCCCGAGCTGGCCGAACTGCTGGGCCGTCGCGTGCGAGATGGGGTGGCTGGCGCACGTCGAGAGCGGACATCGACGCCATGTTGATCGGGAACCCGACGACCGGCCCGCCTACTGCATGAGGAAGCCGTTGACCTGACGGAGTCCGAGGCCGGCGACGTAGGTGTAGCGCTTGGCGTCTGTGCGTTGACGGAAGGATGCTTCGTGTCCTCGGGCTTCGACGTCGTATCCCTGATCGATCCGGGTGACGGTGGTGTCCGGTGCGGGTTCGGCGGGGAAGACATCTCCGAGCCCGCGATCGGCGCGCCAGATCGATGCCAGGCAGACCGCGAGGAAGGTCTCCGCTTCCGACCGTGACGAGAAGCGCCCGAGCGTCGTCCACTGACCTCGACTCTGCTTGTCGACGGTGAACCCCTCGCGGTCCTGGCGAATGGCGAACGCCGTCTCCAGGTCGCCCCACCCGACCAGCAACCTCCCGTCGCCCGTCAGCGGGAGGTAGGACAGGCGGTCGGCCCACATCGCGAGAATTCCAGCGTCATCCACAGCCCTATTCTGACGTCGATCGACATTCCGGCCGTGTGCATAGGCTTGATCGCGATGTCCTGCGACGAAAGAGGAGACCGATGACGCCCGAGATCTCGTGGGCGGACGTCCGAACCACCCTGCGCGAGAACGGTGTCCCCGACCGTGCCGTCCTCCTCCCCGGGGATGACGGGGTGCCCTGGGAAGGGGCTCTTGTCATCGCCGACGCCGGTGACCGGTGGACCCTTTCCACCGTCGACTACGGGACGGCGCGCGTCCTGTTGCGACGCCCATCGGCGCCGGAGATCGTCACCGCCCTGTTCCAGTACGCGCTGTCGCCGCTCCCCGAGCCGGAGGAACTACCCGATATCGAGCGGGAACGACTTCTCTCCTGGGCCGCTCCGCACGTGATGGATCTCGCCGCTCGCGGCGTGAAGGACACCGTGATCGACCTGCCCGCCGGACTGCTGGTCGACCGGATCGGAGCCCTCGACGGGTTCCTCCTCTACCCGACCGGCACGTCCTTCGAGGCGCGCTCGCTTCCGGTGGCCGCCCTGGATCAGCCCCTCCAGTCCTTCCTCACGACGGCCCCGATCCGGGTTGCCGCCACCGTCACACCGCCGTGGTTCGGCCGCGAAGGGGGCGGCATCCGATTCGCGGTCCAAGACCCCTCGATGGGCGTCCGCGACCTCGTGCGAGAAGGACAGCTGCGGAGGATCGCGACGCCGTGAACAGGCTCACGGGGGATGTCGTCGACGCAGCTGAGGCGCGGCGTATCGCCCCTCAGGCCCGCACCGGCTGATCACGCATCATCAAGCGCCCGACGAACTCGGTCATGCGTCGGCGCCCGGCAAGCCGGGTGGCGATGGCGGACAGACGATTCGAGGTTCCCGCGATGACGGTGACCGGCGGTGTACGCCGGGCGATCGCCGTCAGAGCAGTGCGGGCCACGGCCTCAGCCGACATGCGACGGGCACCGCCGCCTGCAGCTTCGCCGGCCACCTGGAAGAACTCCGTCTCGGTCGCGCCGGGGACGAGGGCCATCACCCGCACCCCAGTTCCTCGCGACTCGAACCACACCCCCTCGGTGAAGCTGAGTACGAACGCTTTCGTCGCCGCGTACACCGCCATGGTGGGGTTCGCCGCGTAGGCCGACATGCTCGCGACGTTGACGACGAAGCCGTCGCGCCGCGCGCGCAGCTGCGGAAGAAACGCATGGGTGATCTCCACGACGCTCGACACATCCACGGCGATCTCGCGTTGAAGGTCGCTCAGCCGCGCCTCATGGAGTAGACCGTGATTGGCGAAACCGGCGTTGTTGACGACGCCCGTCACGGCGAAACCCGCCTCGGCGGTCCGCGTGCGCAGGCGCTCACCGATGCCCGGCTCGGAGAGGTCCGCGGGGAGCGCGAGCGCGCGCACGCCGTACGTCGCGGCGAGCTGGTCGGCGAGCGCTCGGAGCCGATCCGCGCGTCGGGCCACGAGAACGAGGTCACTGCCGCGTGCGGCGAGCTGGTGCGCGAATTCCGCGCCTATGCCGGCGCTCGCGCCGGTGATGAGAACCGTCTGGGCAGGGAAGTCGAGTGCAGTGGGAGTCGTCATTCTCGCATCCTATGCCTGACTGGCACCTAGTGCCAAACCGGCAGAGGAAGTCACGCTGTCCTAGGATGCTGAAATGACCTCCCCCACCCCTGCTCCCGGCCTCTGGGCCCGCTCCCGCCAACGCGCGTACGCCGAGATCACCGAGGTCGCGATGGGCCTGTTCCTCGCCAATGGGTTCGACAACACCACCATCGACGAGATCGCGCAGGCGGCGGGGATCTCCCGGCGGTCCTTCTTCCGCTACTTCGGAACGAAGGAGGACGTGGTGCTCGGCCACTTCGTCGCGGACGGCGCGCTCCTGCGCGCCGAGCTCGAGAAGCGCCCCACCGATGAGGATGCCTGGGAGGCGCTCCAGGCGGCGGTCACAGCCACCCTCGCCGCACCCGACCAGGCTCAGATGCTCGCGGTGTCGCGCATGATGTACGGCACGCCGTCCCTTCGCGCACGCAGCATCGAGAAGCACCTGCGCTGGTACGACGACCTCGTCCCGGAGGTCGAACGACGGCTCCCGCCCCCCACCGACGCCCGCGCACTCGCCGCTCGGGTGCTCGTCGGAACCGCCATCACTTGTATCGACCTCGCCGGAGAGGCGTGGACGCGGGATGACGGGGCGCGGCCACTCCTCTACTACGTCGACGCCGCCCTGACCGCCGTCCGCCCGAAAGCCTGATCAGAAGCGGCCCCGACTAAGATCGGAGGGTTCGCCGGATCGGGAAGAACACGATGACCACACAGGATTCGCTGCGCTTGGCTGACGTCGACCCCCTCGTGCTCACCGCCCGCGCTCGGGCCGGCCAGTTCGCGGGGGCCGTCTTCATCGACCTCGCTGCTCCGCTGGTGGCCACGATCGGCGGCATGCTCGCCCTCGTCACGGGAGCGCCTGCCCTCGGCGCCGCGCTTCTCGTCATCGCCGCGATCCTCATCGCCCTCACCGCCTGGCAGTTCGCCCGCACGGGCCGCGCCCTCGGCGGGCTCGCCGTGGGATTGCGCACGGTGAAGGCGCTCACCGGCGCGGCCGCAGGCCGCTCATTCCTCCCGGCGCTGCTGCGCGGAAAGCTCGAGACCTTCGACCTGCGGCGCGGCCGCGACCCCTTCGCACCGGCTCTGGCCCCCGTGACCTTCCCGCAGACGCCGGCACCGGCGCCCCGGCCCCGACCCGCCGCCCGCGGGGGTGTGCCGCTCGTCCGCCTCGACTCCGGCGAGCGCCTCTCCCTCGAATCCGCCCTCATCCTCGGACGCACGCCCACCGCTCCCGCCGACGCCCCGGCCGAAGCGTTCCAATGGCCCGATCTCTCGCGCTCGCTGTCCAAGTCGCACGCACGCCTGGAGTGGGACGGCGCGCGCCTGTGGATCACCGACCTCGGCTCGACCAACGGCACCTTCGTGCGCACTGCCGGCAACCGGCATCCGCTCCTCGCACACCAGCGCACCCCGCTTCCCCTCCCCGCCGAGATCGACCTCGGCGATCGGAGCCTCTCGGTGACGGAGGCGCGATGACGCTCACGATCGACCATCCCCTCGCCGATGCGACCGGCGAAGGCTGGGTGCTCACTGAGATCCACAGCGAGGTGCTCAGCCTTTCGCAGGGGCTCAGCGATCTCATCGGGCGCACCGCCGCCGAGGGCCGTAGACCCCTGATCGTCTCGGGCGAGCATGCCCGGATGACCGAGCCCCTGGCCGAAGCGCTGTCCTCGACGCAGGGGCATTGGATCGTCCGCACCCACGCCGACGGCTTCTACGACGCCCGCTCCGGCACCCGCCTCGACGCACCCGCTGCCGTACTGTCCCTGGGCGGCCGGCTGGACCCGGCCCGCGTGCACCCCGCCTTCCTCCGCGCCACGATCCGCAGTCGCCTGCAGCTGGTCGTCACCGTCTCCACCCGTCACCGGGTGAGCCGCCCCGTGCGCCTCGGCGGCGTCCTCGACGCGGTGTCGGAGGTCGTCACCCAGGCGCCGCCCACGCACTGGGGCGCCCTCGAACCCCTTCTCGCCGAGTGGGATCGCGACGACCTCACCGAGCGCAGCCGCCGGCGCATGCCGAACGACAGCCGCTGGGTCGCCGTCTCCGCTTCTCCCCGACCCCTGGCCGCGACTGTTCACGTCAGTCGCACCGGTCAAGGTCTCGAGGAGACGACACGGGTCGTCGCCGACGTGGCCGGAGCGGATGACGCGGCCTCGACCGATCTCGCCGGGCTCGCCCGTAGGTCGCTCGCGGCCGCGGCCACAGTCGGCATGCCGCTCATCGGCGTGGTGCTCGGCTCGATCGGATCGCCCGATCTGGCTCGCCGCGCCACCGCCTCCCCTGCCCCCGAACCCCTGGCCCTGCTCGTCGGCCCGCCGGGCGTCCGCGCCCTCGGTGTCGACGCCGCCGCGTGGACGGCCCAGGTCGGCGGCACCACCGTCGGCAGCCCGCGCCTCCCCGGCGTCTTGATCCCCCTGGGGTCGATCGACGGCGGCGGGTGGCAGCGCTTGGATGAGGTCGTCGCCCCGCTCGAACGCGAACGTCTGTGGCGCCTCCTCGGGCTCTCGCCCGCCGTCGCGCGCCTGTTCTTCGAAGGCAGAGGTACAGAAGATGCCTGATCAGAAGGACGCCGTGCTCATCGAGCAGGCGAAGATCCAGCGGATGCGACTGGGGTCGGCCCTCCTCTACGGACATATCGATGAGCGCCGCACCGTCAACGACCACATGAAGCGGCTGATCGGCTCGATCATCGTCGCCGCGATCGCCTGCGCGGTCTGCGCGGGCATCTCGTTCGTCAGCCAGCTCCTGGCCGATCAGGCCGCCGCCCGCGAGCAGGCGAACGCCGTCCCGGCAGGAATCGTCCTGCCCCTTTCCGCTCTGACCGAGACAACGGAGACCCTGTGAGCATCTACACCCGCGTCACCGTCGCCGGTGCCCGCGCCCGTGCCGAGGTCGTCGTTCCGAGCGACGAGTCCCTCGGCTCGGCACTGCCGCGCCTGCTCGACCTCCTCGGGGAGACCGAGGGCACCGTCGCCCGCCCGCTCACCCTCGTCACCCCCGACGGCGAACAGCTCGACATCGCCCGCACGCCCACGCAGCTCGACCTGCTCGATGGCACGCTGCTCCGGCTCGAGCGGCTCGAGGCCGCGCCCCCGTCGCCTGTGGTCATCGACGTGACCGACGCGGCGGCCGACGCCCACGACGGTCGTCCCGACCGGTGGGACTCGCGCGCCCGGGCCCTCGCGGCCGGCATCGGCATCGCGGTGGCCGTCGGCGGCGGCGCCCTGCTCCTGCCACTGCCGGGCGATGCGGCCGCGGCGACCCAGATCGCGGCGTTCGCGATCCTCCTCGCCGCCTCAGCCGGGCTCGGGCTCGGCGGGCTCGGTCGCGTGTCGGCCGCAGTCGGGGCAGCCGCCGCAGGGGTCGCCGCCGTGCTCGCGATCGCCGCCGCCACCCTCACCTCCGACCTGCTCGTGGGTGCTGCTGTCGGACTCGCCACCGCCTCCACCACCGTCCTCGTGGCGATCGGTGTCGCCCGTCGCGCTCCCGGCGCCCTCGCCGGCGGCGCTCTCGGGGCGGTGCTCGGCACGCTCCTCCTCGTCCTCCTTCTCGCCGGCGTCCCCGACCCGGCCGCCGCCGCGATCACCGGGGTCGTGGCCGCCTTCGCCACGGGGCCCCTCCCGTGGATCGCCCTGTCGGCCGCCGGGCTCACCACCCTCGACACCCAGGCCGCCGCCGGGGACCGCATCGGCCGAGGCCGGGCGTTCTCGGCGATCGACGACGCGTACGCCGCCCTCACCTGGAGCGTGGTCGCGGTCGCCGCCGCCCTCGCCATCACCGGGGTGGCACTCGTTCTCGCCGATGCGCTGTGGCCGGGGTTGGTCGCCCTCGCCATCACCGTGGTCGCGGCCCTCCGCTTCCGCGCGTTCCCCCTCCGCGCGCAGGGCTGGGCGCTCTGGGCCGCGGTCGGTGCGATCGCGCTCACCGCGTTCCTCACGCAGCTGGCCGCCCTCGGCTGGATCGCCCCCGCCGTCGGCGTCGCGGTCGCCGCCGTCATCGCCGCCGCGAGCATCGTCTCGCCCAAGCCCGCCGCCCGCGCGCGCCTGCGCGGGCTCGGCAACATCCTCGAGACCCTCGCCGTCGCGTCGCTGCTGCCGCTGCTCCTCGGTGCGCTCGGCGTCTACGACGAGCTCCTCGGTATGTTCGGCGGCGGCGCATGAGTCAGGGGCTCGCTTCGCTTCCCCGCATCGTCTTCGGCAGCGCCACCGCCGCGCAGACCGTGCTGGCAACCCAGGATGCCGCGATCCGCGCTCCGCTGTCCACGACGCGTCGCATCGGCTTCCTCTCGCTCTCGCCGCACGAGTCGATCACACACCTCGCACTGCAGGTGACCCGCGCCGTCACTGCACGTCGCCCCGAGTCGGTGCTCACCGTCGACGTCACCCCCGACGGCGGCCTGGCACGGGCGCTCGAAGTCGCCGAGACGGCGCCGAACGAGACGCGCGCCGGCGCGCGGACGACCGCGGAGGCACTGACCGGGCTCGAGGACCGCCGCGGCATCGTCGGCCTCCGCCCACCTGCCGCCGGCGATCCGGTGGGCGCGTGGCTGGCTGAGGCGGCGCCGATCACCCGATTCTTCGAGGTGGCCGTCACCGATTTCGGCGCCCACCACCCCCTCGCCGACCTCGGTTCCTGCGCCGCGCTCAGCGATGTCGTGTGCCTCGTCGCCGACGCGACCCGCCTCGCGGCCGAGAACGCCCGCGCGGTCGTCCCCGCGATCCAGGCGCTGCCCGAAGCGCCCGCCGTGGTTCTGGCGCTCACCGACACCGATCCCGACTCCTCGGCGGTGGCACGAGCGATCGCGATGACCTCCTCGCATCCGGTCGTCTTCATCCCACGCGCTCCGCGGGCCGCGCGCCGCGCCGTCCTGAGCCTTGCCGCATCCCTCGTGGCCGGCGGACGGGAGGTCAGCGCATGACCCTTCGCGTCATCCACCGCCCCGCGCGCCTCACCACCCCGGTCGAGCCGCCGGCCGACATCATGCTCGCGCCGCCGCCTCCCCTCGGCGAAGGGGCTTCGGGCTTCCCCATCCAGTCCCTCCTCCCGGTCGTGGGGAGCCTGTCGTCGATCACGATGATCGTGCTGCTGCGCAACAACCCGATCATGGTCGTCGTCGGCGCCGTCATCCTCGTCGTCGCCCTGGTCGGCGGAGTCGGCATGGCCTTCGGCTCGCGCGGCAACGCCGCGCGCCAGCGCCGCCTGCAGCGCGAGCGGTATCTCGACTACCTCGAGCGCACCCGCGGCGACGTGCGCGAGCTCGCCGACGCCCATCGCGAGTCCCTGCTCGCCCTCCATCCGGCGCCGGCGACCCTCGTCGAGGTCGCGCTCAATCCGGCGCGACGGTGGGAGCGCCGCCCGAGCGACGCCGATTTCCTGCGCGTCAGGATCGGCACCGCCGACCTGCGCGCGGTCGAGGTCGCGCTGCCGCCGGAGCAGAATCCGGTGCAGCCGTTCGACCCGGTGATGCGCGAATCAGCCGAGCGGATGGTACGCCTCGCCGGTCTCTCGCAGGGCATGCCGGCCCAGATCGACCTCGAGCGGGGCGGCCAGGTCTCGATCGTCGGGGACCGCGAGGCAGCCCTCCAGGTGTGCCGCGGGATCGCCGCGCAGATCGCCGCACTGCACTCGCCAGACGACGTCCACCTGGCCGCCGTCCTCCCCGAGCGGGTGCGCGACGAGTGGCGCGGATTCGACCTGCTGCCCCACGTCGCCGCGAGCGACATCCCCGCCGGCGCCCTCGCCGCCCGCCGCATCGCGCCGTCCCTGCCGGAGCTCCTCACCCTGCTGCGCGACGAGCTGCGAGACCGAGCCGCCGCCACCGCCGCAGCCCGCCGCGCCGGGCGACGCACCAAGCCCGGACGTCTCGTCATCTTCATCGACGAGGACGGAGCGGCCGCGACCGCGCTCCCGCGCATCGATGCCGCCTTCGACCTCGCCGACCTCGGTGTCACCGTCGTCCACGTCGTCGACGACCGACTGAAGGAGCCCTCGACCGTCGCCACGCGCATCACCCTCGCAGAAGGGACCGCCACCGTGGAGACGCCGGGAACCGGCGTCCCCGCCGTCACCGACATCCAGCCCGACCCCGTCGACATCGCACTCCTCGAGGTGATCGGCCGTCCCCTCGCCGGCCTCCGCCTCACCCGCACGAGCTCCACCGACAGCGGGACCGTGCTCGCCCCCGACGTCACCGAGCTGCTCGGCGTCGCCGACGTCGACACGATCGATGTCGGCTCGGCCTGGCGTCCCCGCAGCGCCGGAGACTTCCTGCGCGTGCCGATCGGCATCGACGACAGCGGCGCTCCGGTTCTGCTCGACCTGAAGGAATCGGCCCAGCTCGGCATGGGCCCCCACGGCATCTGCATCGGAGCGACCGGATCGGGCAAGAGCGAGCTGCTGCGCACGCTCATCCTCGGGCTCGCCCTGACCCACGCCCCCGACGATCTGTCGATGATCCTCGTCGACTACAAGGGCGGCGCGGCCTTCGCGCCGTTCGCCCAGCTCCCCCATGTGGCCGGCATCATCGACAACCTCGCCGACGACCCGCAGCTGACCGAGCGGGCCCGCGCGAGCATCCAGGGCGAGGTGGTGCGCCGCCAGCGCCTGCTGAAGGAGGCCGGCAACGCGGCATCCATCGGGCACTACCGCCAGCTGCGTCGCGAACGCGACGATCTTCCGCCGCTCCCGCACCTCTTCCTCGTCATCGACGAATTCGGCGAGCTTCTCACCGCCGAGCCCGACTTCGTCGAGCTTCTCCTCACCATCGGGCGCATCGGTCGATCGATCGGCGTGCACCTGCTGCTCTCGAGCCAGCGCATCGAGGCGGGGCGCCTGCGCGGCCTCGACACCTACCTGTCGTACCGCATCGGCCTGCGCACCTTCAGCGAGGCCGAGTCGGCCGTCGTGCTCGACAGCCCCGACGCGTTCCATCTGCCCGCGATCCCCGGGTTCGGCTACCTCAAGGTCGACACCTCGGTCTACACGCGGTTCCGCGCAGGATTCGTCTCGGGCCCCGTGCCCGAGCGGGTCGAACGCGGCCCCGAGCGCGAGGCGGCGCCGCCGGTGCTGCCCCTGCCGCCGTACGACGTCCGTGTCGCGGACGTCGACCCCGGCGACCCCGACGGGCTCGACAGCTCGCAGCCCGAGGTTCCCCTCACCGGGCGCACCCTGGTGCAGGCCGCGACCGAGCGCGTCGCACGCGGTGTCGCGCGCACCCGCCCGGTGTGGCTTCCGCCTCTCCCGCCCGTGCTCACCCTCGGCGGGGTGCTCCCCAGCAGCGAGGGCGAGAGCGTCGCCGGCACCCTGAAGGCGCCCATCGGCCTGCTCGATGACCCGAGCCGGCAGCGGCAGGAGCCGTGGCTGCTCGACCTCACCCGCTCGGGCGGTCACGTGTCGATCATGGGCGCCCCGCAGTCGGGCCGGTCGACGTTCCTGCGAACCCTCGCGACCGCGCTCGCCTTCACCCACTCGCCGCGCGAGGTGAGCGTCTACGGCATGGACCTCACCGGCGGTGGACTGGCGCGGATCGAGCCCTTCCCCCACGTCGGCGGCGTCGCCACACGCGGGCACCGGGAGCGTCTGGGACGACTGCTGGAAGAGCTCACCGGCATGCTGGCCGTGCGGGAGCGGGTCTTCCGCGAGCAGAACCTCGATTCCCTCGCGGACATGCGCCGCCAGCACGCCGCCGGTCGGCTCCCCGAGCTCCCGAGCGCCGACGTGGTGCTGCTCGTCGATGGCCTCGGCGCCGTCCGCACCGAGTTCGAAGACCTCGAGGCACCCATCGCGCAGCTGCTCGAGCGCGGCGGCAGTTTCGGCATCCACGTCGTGGTGACCCTGTCTCGCTGGAACGAGCTGCGGATGAACCTGCAGAACCTCGTCGGCACGCGCCTGGGGCTGAAGCTCAACGATCCGGCCGACTCGCAGATCGCCCGCAAGCTCTCCACCACCCTCCGCGCCGACGAGCCGGGCCGGGTGCTCACCGACGAGAAGCTGTTCGCCCAGATCGCGCTGCCGCTCCTGGAGGAGGCCGACGACGACATCGGCGCCGCCCTCGAACGCATCGCCCGCGAGAGCGCCGCGCGGTGGCAGGGGCCCGAGGCCGCGCCCATCCGGCTCCTCCCCGAGGTGCTCGAGCCCGCCGAGCTTCCCGACGCGCTCGACGAGCCCGATGCGATCCCCTTCGGCATCCGCCAGGACACCATGCAGCCGGTCGCCCTCGACCTCGCCACCGGCGACCCGCACCTGCTCGTCTTCGGCGACAGTCGCTGCGGCAAGACCACGACCCTCCGGGGCGTCGTGCAGGGCGCGATCGACCGCTACTCGCCCGAAGAGCTCGTCGTCGGCCTGCTCGACGCGCGCGGTGAGCTCGCCGCGGACGTGCCCGACGCCTACCTCGGCGGACACGCCACCTCGGGTCGTCAGGGACGCCAGCTGGCGGAGTCGATCGCGACCGAGCTCGAGAAGCGCGCAATCGACCGATCGGCCCCAGGCCCCCGCATCCTGGTCGTCGCCGACGACTTCGACATCCTCGCCGCCGGCGGCACCGAGCCGCTCCGCCCGCTTCTGCCCTACCTCGCCTCGGCGCGCGACCTGCGCCTGAACGTCGTGGTCAGCCGGCCGGTCGCCGGAGCCTCGCGCGCGATGTTCGACCTGGCGCTGCAGGGCATCCGAGACACCGGCGGCACGGCCCTGATCATGTCGGGCGACCGCGCCGAGGGGCAGCTGCTCCCCAAGCTGTATGCCGAGCCGATGATCGCCGGCCGCGGACGCCTCGCGCGGCGTGGCGAGCGGCCGACGCTTGTTCAGGTGGCGCGCTTCGAAGCCGGAGCGGTTTCGGCGCCGGCGCCGGCGCCACAGCCGGCGCCACAGCCCGAAACCGCGGCACCGGGTCCGCGACGCCGACGGAGGATGTCCGATGCCTCGTAGCAGCGTGGTGCTCACCCCCGACCCGGTCGATGCCACCGCGATCGGCCGGGCCGCGGCATCCGTCCACGACCGGGTGTCCGGCGGCGACGCACCCTTCGAGCTGCGCCCCCTGGATGACGGCGCTGTTCTGCAGGTCATCGCCGACGGCGTCGTGGTGCTGTCGGTGCTGCGACCGCGCCTCGTGCCCGAGGTCCGCGAGCTGGCGCGCGTGCTGCCAGGCGTGACGCCGCCCGAGACCACCCGCTGGTGGACCGAGGCATACACCCCCTGGCATGCCGGCGGGTCGCTCGGCGTGGCGATCCTCGATGCCCTCGACGGCATCGCGGTGCACGGCGGGGTGGGTCCGGCGCGCGAGGACTAGTCCGAGCCTGAGAACCCGCACCAGCTCGACACCCAGGTGAGGATGTCGCCGCGAAGCGCGTCGCCGACGAAGAGCTCGATCTCTCCCGGCTCACCGTCGATGCTCAGCCGGACGTCGAAGATCGTGCCCCGCTTGTCCTCCTGCACCGCGTGCGGATCGCACCGCGAGGGGAGGATCGGGATGTCGACGACGACGGGCTCGGCGTCGCCGGGCGACACCCGCAGATCGAGCGGGAACGCCCCGTCGACGGTCGCCGGGCCGAAGTCGAGCAGGTTGGTCGCCTGCACCGCGACGACCGTCGCCTCTCCGCCGCGACCGGTCGGGGTCGCCGTCAGCTCGAGGGTTGCCGGCGCTCCCGTCGCCGCGGGAGCGAACCCGGTGAATTCCAGCGTCGCGGCCTCGGCGAGCGCGGCCGCCCGGCACTCCCGCTCGTGGAGGGGCGCGAGGAAGCCCAGAGGGTCGGCAGCGGCGACGCGCGCGGTGCTCTCGATGCCGTCGGCGAGGAACGTCAGCTCCACGGTCGGCTCCGCCGTCGAGTCCGCCGTGTCCGCCTCGCGGGCGGAGCACGCCACCTCCGGCAGCTGTACACGGATGTCGACCTCGCCGCCGGCGGGCACGCGGCTCGTGCGGCCGGGGAGTACGCGGGACGCGGGGGCGACGAAGCGGGGGTCGTCGACGGCGACCTCGCCGATCTCGAGGTCGGTGTCGCCGTCGTTGACGACGTGCACCTGCGCCTGACGCACCGCGACGTCGGCGCGCAGCTGGACGATCTCCACGGTGACGCCGTCGGGGAGGGCCGGCGCGCCGGGGGAGGCAGCATCACCCGGTTCGCCGCCACCGGCGCAGCCCGTCAGGAGGAGCCCGACGGCGAGGGCGACCGAACTCCTGCAGAATCGGCGACCATGGACCTTCCGCTCGGCGTGTCGACGACGTCGACCACCGATCTGCAGGAGTTGGGGACACCGCACCGGCGCTATCTCCGGATCTCGACCCGCTCCGCGGTGACCTCGTCGAGGAACGACCGATCGATCTCGACTCCGAGCCCCGGGCCGGTCGGCACCCGCACGTGCCCGTCTTCGAGCACCGCGGGCTCGGTCACGATGTCGCGGTGGTAGAACCTGCTCGCCGCCGACACGTCGCCGGGCAGCGTGAAGCCGGGAAGGGCGGCGAGGGCCGCATTGGCGGCCCGACCGATGCCGGTCTCGAGCATGCCGCCGCACCAGACGGGCACCCCCGCGGCCACGCACAGGTCGTGGATGCGCACCGCCTCGAGATACCCCCCTACCCGGCCCGCCTTGATGTTGATCACCGACGCCGCCGCCAGCGCGAGCGCATCACCGGCGGCCTTGGCCGAGACGATCGACTCGTCCAGGCAGATGGGCGTGCGCACGCGCTCGGCGAGCACGGCGTGGTCGACGAGGTCGTCCTCCTGCAGCGGCTGCTCGATCAGGAGCAGATCGAAGGCGTCGAGAGCCGCCAGGGTGTCGATGTCGGCGAGGGTGTACGCCGAGTTCGCGTCGACCTGCAGCGGCACCTCGCCGAACGCGTCGCGCACGGCGGCGGTGTCGGCGACATCCCGCCCTGGCTTGATCTTGATCTTGATGCGCACGTACCCCTCGGCGAGGTAGGCGCCGACGGCGTCGGCGAGCGCCGCCGGGTCGCGCTGCAGTCCCACCGAGACGCCGGAGGGCACCCGGTCGACCTTCGCCCCCAGGAACGCCCCGAGCGAGCGCGACTCGGCGCGCAGCGCCGCATCGAGGACGGCGAGTTCGAGGCCGGCCTTGGCCATGCGGTGTCCGACGATGGGAGCGAAGACGCCGGGCACCTCGTGGGGCGCGACCCGCCCGCGCTCGAGCAGGGCCGGCACGAGGAAGCGTGTCGCGACGTCCCACGCACCCTGGGTGTACTCGCTGGAGTACAGCGGCGCCGCCCCCGTGACGACCTCCCCCCACCCGTCGCCGTCGGCGGTGAGGGCCCGGACGACGATCACCTCGCGCACCGTCTCGGTGCCGAACGAGGTCGTGAAGGGCGAGACCAGCGGCAGGTGGAGCACGCGCAGCTCGAACCCCTCGATAGACACGGATGCCGCGGGCTGAGCGATGGGCATGCGCTCAGCGTACGCCGGGTCTCAGGCGGTGCGCGGGGCCGTCTGCCGCGTCAGCCGATCGCGCGATCGAGATTGACTGCGGCGCTGATGAGGGAGAAGTGGGTGAACGCCTGGGGGAAGTTGCCGAGCTGCGCGCCGTTCAGCCCGACCTCCTCGGCATAGAGTCCGAGCGGATTGGCGTAGGTGAACATCTTCTCGAGTGCGAGCTTCGCCTCATCCAGCCGCCCTGTCCGGGTGAGTGCTTCGACATACCAGAACGAGCACATCGAGAACGTCCCCTCTTCGCCGTTCAAGCCGTCAGGGGATCGGGCGGCGTGATACCGGAACACGAGGGTGTCGGTGACGAGCTCCCGCTCGATCGCGGCGACCGTCGAACGGAACCGCGGGTCGGAGGGCGACACGAACTTCACTGCCGGCATGAGCAGCAGAGAGGAGTCGAGGACGTCGCTGTGCGAGTACTGCGTGAAGGCGCCGAGCTCGTCGTTCCAGCCGTCGGAGAAGACACTGGCGGCGATCTCGTCCTTCACCCGCATCCACTGCGGGAGATCTCCCGGCAGACCGCGGCTGCGCGCCATGCGGAGCAACCGCTCGAATGCCACCCAGCTCATGACCCGGGAGTAGGTGTGCTCCCGCCTTCCGCCCCGGGTCTCCCAGATCCCCTCATCGGGACGCCGCCAATTCTCCGCGAGCCAGTCTGCGGCTCCGGTGAGTCGGCTCCAATCGTCGTAACCGATGCCGTCACTGTGCTTGTCGTACAGGTAGACGGAATCGATCAGCTCGCCGTAGACATCGAGCTGCAGCTGGTCGGCGGCGTCGTTCCGCACCCGAACCGGCGTGCTGTCTCGGTGCCCGCGCCAGTGATCGAGGGTGAACTCCCCGCTGGTGGTGTTGCCGTCGATGTCGTACATCGACCGAAGCGGTCCCAGGCTGTCGTCGCAGTGGGCGCGGTCTTCCAGCCGGCTCATGAGCCAGTTGATGAAGCCCCGCGCCTCCTCGATGAAGCCCAGCCGCAGCAGGGCGTACATCGAGAACGCGGCGTCACGCACCCAGACGTGTCGATAATCCCAGTTCCGCTCGCCGCCGAGGACTTCGGGAAGCGACGTGGTGGGCGCGGCGATGACGGCACCGGTCGGTTCGTGGGTCAGCAGCTTCAACACCAGCGCTGACCGGTGCACGGCTTCCCGCCACCGTCCGCGGTACTGCGACTGCCGCAGCCACCCCTGCCAGAAGGCGACTGTCGCGTCGATCAACGGCCGCGTGGACGGAACGGAGTCGTCCTGCTCGTCGCCGGGGGATCCGACGACGAGCATGAACTCGTACTCGTCCCCGACGGTGACAGTCATCTCCGCCGACGCCGTCGCGTCGACCACCCGCAGCGCCACGGGCGTGTGAAGGCTCAGAACGGTGCGCTCATCTGAGAACACCGCGCCGTGACCGCTGATGTCCGCTCGATGCGGGCGCCTGCCGTAATCGAACTGCGGCGATATCTCGCACCGCATGTCGAGGGAGCCGCGGACGCCCACGACGTTGCGAACCAACCGCTGCCGGTGCTCGGTGTCGTGCGCGCGCTCGACGATCATCGCGTCCCAGACCTCGACCACGCCGCTCGCTGTTGCGAAACGGGTGACGAGCACATTGGTGTCCGGCAGATAGAACTGCCGGCTCGTCGCCTCGGGGTCGGTCGGTCCGATCCGCCAGTGGCCACCGCGGTCCGGGTCGAGGATCGCCCCGAAGACGCTGGGCGCATCGAACCGGCCCGGGCAGAACCAGTCGACCGTCCCGTCATCGGCGACGAGCGCGGCCGAGCGCATATCACCGATCAGCCCGTGGTCGCTGATCGCACGGGAAGACGCTGCGGGACGACCGGCATCGTCGGCACTGTCGTCCGCTGAATGGGGAGATGGGGTGTTCCCAGGCATGCCGTGACCGTTCTGTCAGCGGGTGGATGACGATTCGTCTCGCATCCCCCACCATGCCCTGGATCATCCGAAGCTTCCAGGGGTCTGCTACTCCCTGGATCGACCGTGCCCCCGTGTCAGCCGACCGACGATGCGTTCAGCGGCCGGAAGGTCGAGCGCGCCCGCCGCGGACGAAGTCGCCGCACCATGCGTGCGGTGAGACGACGCGCCGCACCGTCAGCGGTGGTCGGGAACATCGTGGTGCGCAGATTCATGTCGGACTCCCCTGTCATGACGCCCCCAGCGTCATCAGAAGAGAGGCCCGGCCAGCGGATCTGATACGTCCCTCAGCCGAACAGACGCCCGTCCGGGTCGTCCGGCCGTCGCGGCCGCAGCGCAGCGAGCGCCGGCCAGGGGAGCGGGATGCGCGTCGACGGTTTCGGACGCCGGCCGACCGAGATCCAGCCGATGAGTTCGCCATCGTCGCGGCGGTGAGGGGTCCAGTCCGGCGGGATCACGGCCGCACCAGCAGGTAGCCGCGGGAGGCGTCGAACCCGCCGATGACGAGACCCTCGGCGAGGCGCCCGAGCAGCGCTGCTCGCACGTGCCGGCGCCAGGCAGCCGCCTCGGCCGGAGTGTCGCGCCGGATCGCGGCGATGTCGGAGGGCACGGGCACCTCGGCGACGACCCGGTCATCGGCGGGTGTCGGCACCGGCGGCGCGGCGAGCGCCCACGACACCAGGATCCGATCGGTCTGGTCGCCCCGGTTGACCCCGTCGTCCATCGCGCCGTAGTGGTTCACCAGGTACTCGGTGACCCTTGTGCCGAGCACCTGGAGATTGAAGTGGGCGTTGCGCGCGACGAGCGGGTCGAAGGTCCAGGTGATGTGCCCGACGTCGCGCGCGAGCGCCCACTCGCGCTGATGCTGCTTGAGGATCCGCCCGAGACCCTGGCTCTGGTGTCCGGGGAGGACGCCGGTGATGTGCGAGTGCATCGAGCGGGCGGCGGGCGCGGCGAAGAATGCGACGGAGGCGCCGACCATCCGCTCCTCGGCGTAGAGACCCATGGCGTAATTGCCGGTGTGCGCGAGCGCGCGCAAGAGGTTCGGCGGCATGCCCGATCGGTCACCGCCCCACACCTCCGACAGCACCGCCGAGGCAGTGTGGACAGCCTCCACCGTGTCGAGTGGGCGAAGGGCTATTCCGGGCGGAGTGGGAACGGATGCCTCGGCCATGGCCTCACCCTACTCGCGAGGTTCTTCTCCCCGTCGCTGGGTGCCCCAGTGCTCCAGCGACACCCCGGGCATCAGCTCGGCGATAGTGCCCGTGCGTTCAGCGCACACTTGTTCACTCAGCGAGCGCCGCACTCGCTGTACGGGAGTAGGCTTACCCGGTGCGAGATCGAGCTGAGGACACCCGGAAGAGCCTCAGCCGAAACCCTCGACAGGGGGCGATCGTCGCCGTGCTCGCCGTCGCCGGGCTCGCGTCATCCTTCATGTTCACCCTTGTGGTGCCCATCCAGTCCAAGCTCCCCGAGCTTCTGGACGCCAGCCGCGAAGACACCGCGTGGGTGGTGACCGCCACCCTTCTGGCCGCCGCGATCAGCACCCCCGTCGCCGGGCGCCTCGGCGACATGTACGGCAAGCGCCGCATCGTGCTGGTGCTCCTGACCCTCCTCGTCATCGGTTCGGTGATCGCCGCGCTCTCGCCCGGGATCGTGGGGGTGATCGTCGGGCGCGCCCTGCAGGGGGCGGTGACCGGCGTCGTCCCGCTCGGGATCTCGATCCTCCGCGACGTGCTCCACGAGAACCGCGTCGACACCGCCATCGCGCTCATCAGCGCGACCCTCGGCGTCGGTGGGGCACTGGGCCTTCCCATCAGCGCCCTCATCACCGAGCGCAGCGACTGGCATGTGCTGTTCTGGATGTCGGCCGGTCTCGGCGTCGTCGTCTTCGGCCTGGTGCTGTGGATCGTTCCGGTGAGTACGCTGCGCACCGCCGGGCGCTTCGACTATGTCGGCGCGGCCGGCATGTCGATCGGCCTGCTGGGCGTGCTGCTGGCGATCTCCCGGGGGAACGAGTGGGGCTGGGGCTCTCCCGCCGTCCTGGCGCTCGGGCTCGGCGGGCTCGCCATCCTGGTCGCGTGGGGCTGGTACGAGCTGCGCATCAGCGAACCGCTCCTCGATCTGCGTGTCGCCGCGCGCCGCCCGGTGCTCCTGACCAACATCGCCTCGATCGCAATGGGCTTCTCGCTGTTCGCATCGAACGTGGTCTACCCGCAGATGCTCGAGCTTCCCGTCGCGACCGGCGGCTTCGGGCTCTCGCTCATCGCCGCGAGCCTGGTCGTCATGCCGGCGGGGCTGATGATGATGCTCCTCTCTCCCTTCTCGGGGCGCCTGGCCCGCCTCTTCGGGCCGCGCCTGCTCCTCGTCCTCGGCGCACTCGCCCTCATCGCCGCCTACGGCTACACGCTGCTGTTCTCCACCGAGGTGTGGGAGATCCTGGTCGCGAACATCCTCATCGGCGTCGGAATCGGCTTCGGGTACGCCGCGATGCCGATGCTCATCATGCGCTCGGTGCCGCAGTCCGAGACGGGCGCCTCCAACGGACTCAACGCGCTCTTCCGCTCGCTCGGCACGAGCACCGCCGCCGCCGTCATCGGCGTTGTACTGGCCACGTACGTCACCCCGTTCCAGGGTGTCGACGTCCCGACCGGCACGGCGTTCCAGATGTCGTTCATCCTCGGGGGCGCCGCGGCGATCGTCGCGCTCGTGGTCGCCCTCTTCATCCCGCGCCGCCACGACTCGCGCGAACGGCGCCCCGCGCTGCCGGAGCACGAGCGCGTCACTGGCTGAGCCCCCCGCCCGGGCGTATGGTCATCGCATGGACAGCGACGACCGCGACCGGGCACCGGAGCAGGTGCCCGTAGGACCCCCCACGGGCGCAACGGCGGCCGCAGATCGTGAAGCCCGCACGCCCGCAGGGCAGCGCGCCGCCGACGACAGCGGCACCGACGCCGCGGCCGCCTTCGGGCGCGGTAAGGGCGACCACGACACCCGGTTCTTCGGCCAGCCGTGGGCGCTCGCCCATGTCTTCGGCGTGGAGATGTGGGAGCGCTTCAGCTTCTACGGCATGCAGGGCATCCTGCTCATCTACCTCTACTACTCCACGACGCAGGGCGGCCTCGGCCTGCCCGAGACCGTCGCGGCAGGCATCGTCGGCGCCTACGGCGGATCGGTCTACCTCTCCACCATCCTCGGCGCCTGGATCGCCGATCGCATCCTCGGCTCCGAGCGGGTGCTCTTCTACAGCGCGATCGTGATCATGGCGGGGCACATCGCCCTCGCGCTCCTCCCCGGATTCCTCGGGGTCACCGTCGGCCTCATCCTCGTCGCCCTCGGATCGGGCGGACTGAAGGCCAACGCCACCTCCGTGGTCGGCACGCTGTACACCGCCGATGACCCGCGCCGCGACGCCGGGTTCTCGCTGTTCTACCTCGGCATCAACCTCGGCGCGTTCTTCGGGCCGCTCCTGACCGGTCTCCTGCAGACGACGATGGGGTTCCACTGGGGCTTCGGCCTGGCCGCGGTCGGCATGGCCCTGGGGCTCATCCAGTACTCCTTCGGCCGCAAGCAGCTCCCGCCCGAGGCGAGCATCGTGCCGAACCCGCTTCCGCGCCACCGCTACGGCCTCTTCATCGGCATCGCCGCTGCCGGGCTCGGGCTCATCGTGGTGCTGCTGCTCGTCGGCGTCATCACGGTCGACAACCTCTCGCTGGTGGTCATCGTGGTCACGCTCGGCGCGACGATCGCCTACTTCTTCGTCATCCTCTCCAGCCGCCGCATCACCTCGACCGAGCGCTCTCGGGTCTGGGGATTCCTGCCGCTGTTCATCACCAGCGTGGCGTTCTGGTCGCTGTACCAGCAGCAGTTCACCGTGGTGACGATCTACTCCGACCAGAAGCTGAACCGCGACATCTTCGGCTGGACGATGCCGGTGTCGTGGGTGCAGTCCATCAACCCGATCTTCATCATCATCCTCTCGGGCGTCTTCGCCACCCTGTGGCTGAAGCTCGGCACCCGCCAGCCGTCGACACCGGTGAAGTTCGCCATCGGCACGATGATCATGGGCCTCGCCTTCCTGCTCTTCCTGCCGTTCGCCGGCGGAGGGCCGAACTCCACCCCGCTCCTCGCGCTGGTGGGCATCCTGTTCGTGTTCACCGTGGCCGAGCTGCTGGTCTCCCCCGTGGGACTCTCGGTGACCACCAAGCTCGCGCCCGAGATGTTCCACACCCAGATGGTGGCGCTGTTCTTCCTGTCGGTCGCGCTCGGCACCTCCATCTCGGGCTGGCTCGCCCAGTTCTTCGATGTGGACAACGAGGGTCCGTACTTCGCGATCCTCGGCGGGCTCGCGATCGTCGTCGGTATCGGACTGCTGGTGTCGGTGAAGCCCGTGCTGGCGCTGATGAAGGGCGTGAAGTAGCGGATGACGCCGAGCGGGCGTCATCCGGGACTCGCCGACCGCGTGGTGGTCGTGACGGGCGCAGCCGGAGGACAGGGGGCCGCCGAAGCGCTCCTCCTGGCGGAGGCGGGGGCGCGGGTGATCGCGACCGATCTCAGCGACACCGCTCCCGCCCTCGAGGGGTCGGGGGTGACCTACCGTCGACTGGACGTCGCCGACGAGGGCGCGTGGGGTGCGCTCGCGGCCGAGCTCGCCGACGGCCCACCTGTGCGGGGGCTCGTCAACAACGCCGGAATCACTCACCGCGCGCGGCTCGGCGAGGTCGCCCTTGCCGACTGGAACCGGGTGCTCGCGGTGAACGTGACCGGGGCGATGCTCGGCATCCAGGCCCTCGCGACACTCATGGACCAGGGGTCGTCGATCGTGAACGTCGGCTCGATCGCAGCGGTGAGCGGGCACTACCCCGTCGCCTACACGACCTCGAAGTGGGCCCTGCGGGGCCTCACCCATGCCGCGGCGACCGAGCTCGGGCCGCGCGGGGTGCGGGTCAACATCGTGCATCCCGGGTTCGTCGAGACGCCGATGACGGCGAACGCGCCGGCCGCGATGCGCGCCGCGCAGCTCGACCTCACACCGCTCGAGCGCACCGGTGAGGCCGAGGAGGTCGCCGAGATGGTGGCGTTCCTGCTGTCCGATGCCGCGACCTACGTCACGGGTGCCGAGATCCCGGTCGACGGCGGGTTCGCGTCATCCGCAGGGGCGAAGGTGCTCTCCGACCGGCTGAGGCAGTCGCGAGCTCCCGGTCAGTGACCGGCGCCGAGGCCGCCGCTCAGGCGCCCGTGGAACTGCGTGGTGGCGTCGTTCATGCCCTCGAAGGTCACGGATTTCCCGAGGTGCGTGTACTTGGTCTGGATGGCGTCGAGCGCTGCGACGGTCGAGGCATCCCACACGTGCGAACGCGACATGTCGATCGTCACGGTGTCGGGATCGCGGGAGTACTCGAACTGCGTCGTGAGGTCGTTGCTCGAGGCGAAGAAGAGCTCGCCGTCGACGGTGTACCGCGCCGTCCCCGCCGCGTCGTCGACCTGACGGGTCACCGTCACGAAGTGTGCGACGCGCCGGGCGAAGAGAACCATCGCCGCGATGACTCCCGCACCCACGCCGATGGCGAGGTTGTGAGTCCACACGGTGATGGCGACCGTCACGACCATCACGAGCGTCTCGCTCTTGGGCATGCGCTTCAGAGTCGACAGGCGCACACTGTGCCAGTCGAAAGTGGCCACCGAGACGACGATCATCACCGCCACGAGGGCGGCCATGGGGATGACGGCGACCACGTCGCCGAGGACCAGGACCAGCACCAGGAGGAAGACCCCCGCGAGGAAGGTGGAGATGCGCGTGCGGGCGCCCGAGGCCTTGACGTTGATCATCGTCTGCCCGATCATCGCGCAGCCGCCCATCCCGCCGAAGATGCCGGAGAGGATGTTCGCGCCGCCCTGACCGAAGGCCTCGCGGGTCTTGCGGGAGTGGGTGTCGGTGATGTCGTCGACGAGCTTGGCCGTCATCAGCGACTCGAGAAGGCCCACGACCGCCACCGCCACCGCGTAGGGCGCGATGATCGAGAGCGTCTCGAGGGTGAACGGAACGTTCGGGATGAGCAGTTGAGGCAGCGACTCCGGAAGGTCACCCTGGTCACCCACCGTCGGCACGGCGACGCCGAAGCTGACAACGACCGCGGTCAGCACCACGATCGCGACCAGCGGCGAGGGCACGACCTTGGTCAAGCGCGGCAGCAGATACATGATGACGAGCCCCGCGGCGACCAGCGGCCAGACGAGCCAGGGGATGTCGACGCCGAACAGCTGGGGGAACTGGGCGGTGAAGATGAGGATGGCGAGGGCGTTGACGAACCCGACCATGACGCTGCGCGGGATGAAGCGCATCAGCTTCGCCACCCCCAGCGCGGCGAAGACGATCTGGATCAGTCCGCCCAGGATGACGGTCGCGATGAGATAGTCGACGCCGTACTCCCGCGCGACCGGAGCGATGACGAGGGCGATCGCGCCGGTGGCCGCGGTGATCATCGCCGGGCGGCCGCCGAGGAACGCGATCGCCACCGCCATCACGAACGACGAGAACAGCCCGAGTCGGGGATCCACGCCGGCGATGATGGAGAAGGCGATCGCCTCGGGAATCAGCGCGATCGCCACGACGAGCCCCGCCAGCACCTCACGGGTGAGGATGCGGGGGCTGCGCAGCGCTTGGCCTACGGTGGGTTCGATCCGATACCGAGCTCGGGGGTCGTCACGGGGCACGACAGCGGTCACGGAGCTCCTTCGGGGACGGCGGGGTCAGACGACCTGGACCGGGCAACACTAACGTAACGTGAGGTTTGAGAGGAAATCGGAGCGATGGCGGACGAGGGGACGATGCACATCGGCGAGCTGGCCGAGCGGACCGGACTTTCGCTGCGCACCTTGCGCCACTACGACGACATCGGATTGCTCACGCCCTCGGGTCGGAGCGAGGGCGGATTCCGTCTCTACACTCCCGACGACGAATCCCGACTGCTGCTGATCCGTCGCATGAAGCCGCTGGGTTACAGCCTGGAGCAGATGGGTGAGCTCCTGACGGTCATCGATGGTCTCGAAAGGGATGCGACGGATGCCGACCTGCACGGCAGGCTCGCCGAGATGACCGGCGAGGCGGTGGAGCGCCGTGACCGCCTCGCCCAGCAGCTCGCGGCAGCCGAGGAGTTCGTCGCCCAGCTGCAGGCGCGCCACGGCGACGTCGTCCACCCCTGACAGGATGGCGGGGTGCTCACCACCCTCGCCGTCGCCGGCTACCGGTCGCTTCGCGACCTGGTGCTCCCGCTCGACGCGCTGACGGTCATCACCGGCCCGAACGGGTCGGGCAAGTCCAACCTGTACCGGGCGATGCGCCTTCTCGCGCAGTCCGCCACGGGGTCGCTCATCGCGGCGGTCGCCCGCGAAGGCGGACTTCCCTCTCTGCTGTGGGCAGGCCCCGAGTCGGGCGGCACCCAGGGCACCGTCCGGCGCGAACCGATCGCGGTGAAGCTCGGGTACGCCTCGGACGAACTCGGCTTCCTCGTCGACCTCGGCATCCCGCAGGCCGACCCGCAGAACCTCTTCAGCCGCGACCCCGAGATCAAGCGCGAGCAGGTGTTCGCGGGGCCGGTCGCGAAGCCGGCTGCGCTGCTCATCGACCGCACAGGCTCGGCGACGCGCGTCCGCGAGGATTCCTGGACGACCCTCGCCCAGCCGCTCGCGCCGTGGGAGAGCATCGTCACCGACCTCGCCGACGGCGACACCGGTCCCGAGCTCCTGACGCTCCGACGCACCCTCGCGGGCTGGCGCTTCTACGACCACTTCCGGGTCGACGCCGATGCCCCCGCCCGAACGCCGCAGATCGGTACCCGCTCGCACACCCTGGCGCACGGCGGCGAGAACCTCGCGGCAGTCTGGGCGAGCATCCGCGATGCCGGCTTCGGCGCGGATCTCGACGGTGCCGTCGCCCGCGCCTTCCCGGGCACCCGGGTGCAGATCGACGCGGCGGACGGTCGATTCACCCTGGCGGTGCGGCAGCCGGGACTGCTTCGTCCGCTCGCCGCCGGTGAGGCTCTCCGACGGCACGCTGCGATATCTGCTGCTGTGCGCGGCACTCCTCCCCGCCCGCCCGGCCCCCCTCCTCGTCTTGAACGAGCCGGAGGCGAGCCTGCACCCCGACCTGCTCGACCCCCTCGCCGAACTCATCGCCGCGGCATCCGCTCGATCCCAGGTCGTCGTCGTCACGCACGCCGAACGTCTGGCCGCAGAGCTCGAGCGATCGGGCGCGCTCACCCATCGGCTGGAGGGCGCGACCGACGGCACGCAGGTCGCGGGGCAGGGCATGCTCGACCGGCCGGCGTGGAACTGGGGGTCGCGGTAGCGCGCGTTCATCACGATCCCGAGCGCGACCCAGCCGACGCGAGCGGGGCACGCGTCTGCACCGCGGTCAGTGCACGACGACGACCTTCAGCAGCGCCATGATGGCGCCGAAGGCGGCTGTCATGGCCGAACCGGCGAGACTGCGCGGCACCGACGCGCCGCGTCGGCGGAATGCGATCCACCCGAGCGCCGCCAGCAGCACGGTTCCCGACAGAAGAGCCGCCCAGATCGCGAGTTGGTCGTCCACCAGGCGCGCCGTGCCGAGCAGGAGGATGGCGCAGGGGATCAGGGCGGAGATCAGCAAGCCGTTCGACTGCCGCACCGCTCGACGGAACGCGACCGACAGCGGGCGCGCATCCCGCCCCAAGCCGTGCCCGGCGACCGTGCCGGCGTAGACGTGAGCGCCCCAGAAGACGACGACGGTGCTGACGACGACGACGAAGACGCTGAGACTGGTGGGATCCCCGGCGCCGCTCATCACGATCATCCCCGACACCAGGATCACCCCGTACACGGATTGCTCCGTCACGAAGCTCGAGGTCAGGGCGGCCAGGGGGGTGAGCGCCGACCGGTCGGGATCCTCGGGAGTGGATGTCATCGCCTGCCTCCTCAGCTCACGCCGGTCAGAACCCATCCGATCAGAACCAGGCGAACGGCACCAGAGCCGTCAACACCGCGGCGACGGTGAAGATCGACATGCCGAATCCGATGAGCATCCATTGGATGCGGCGGCGCTTGACGACCGCGGCGACACCGAGGAGGAACAGGGTGATCGCCATCAGCACGGTGTTCAGCTGCAGCCGATCGCCGAGGGTGTTGAACTCCTCGGCGGTCTCGAAGAGCGCGATGCTGCGGTCATCCTCTTCGGCCCAGGCACCGAAGCGGGCGGCGAAGTACTCCTCCGACTCGAACGGGCCGACGTAGTCGCCGGTGGCCGTGGTCTGCTCGTCGGACCAGGTGATGGCCGCGTCGAAAGCCTCGTCGACGAGGACGAACTGCAGGGTGTCGAACTTCGCACTCGCGGCGTCGGCGATCACGGGATTAGGGTTCTCCATGTCGACGGAGAGCTCGGTGAGCCGGCCCCAGGCCTGGATATCCTGCACATACGTCTGGTTGGCCTCGAGGTACAGCGACTCGGCCTCGGTCTGGCTGTTCTGCGCCTGCGAGTATGACGACGCGGTGAGCCCGTCGTACAGCGTCGACTGGAACGAGGTGTAGGCGGTGGCGACCGACACGATGCCGAGGAGGATGACGACGAGCAGGCTCCATGTCGCCGAAGAGGCCGGACAGGCGCGCCGGCGGGGCAGCCGCGGGCGCTTCCGATGCGGAGGGTTCTGCGGTCATCGCGACAGGAACTCCGAGAGTCCCTCGAGAAGGCGATCGACGTCGTCGTCGCTCGTGTATGCGGCGACCCCGATCCGCATACCGGCCTCGACCGGGAGGCGGATCGCCCGGAAGGTCTCCCAGGCGTAGAAGCTCCCCGACGGCGCGAGGACATCGCGCTCGGCGAGGAAGCTCGACGCTGCCGCAGCGACGCGGTCGCCGAGGGTGATGTAGAGCGTCGGCGTGCGTCGCGCGGCACGCGAGTGCACCTCGAGGCCGAGCTGGGTGACGCGAGTCTCGATGCGTTCGCGAAGCGCCCTCTCGCGCTCCTCGATCAGCTCGTGCGCGGCGACGAGGCGTTCGCGGCGGGTGGCACCCGGTTCGCCGGTCGTGGGGGCGAGGCCGGCGATCACCTCGATCGCGGCGGTGACGCCGGCGAGGGTCTCGTAGGGCAGGGTGCCGAGCTCGAACCGCTCGGGCACCTGGTCGCTCGAGGGCACGAGCTTGTCGGGGCGCAGGGTATCCAGAAGCGCCGGGTCGGCGACGAGCACCGCGCAGTGCGGGCCGAAGAACTTGTACGGCGAGCACACGAAGAAGTCGGCTCCGAGGGCGGTGACATCCACCGACGCGTGGGCGGTGTAGTGCACCCCGGCGACGTGGACGAGGGCACCGACGGCGTGGGCGCGGGCCGCGATGCGAGCGACGGGCGGGATGGTGCCGAGGAGATTGGATGCCGCGGTGACCGCGACCAGCCGGGTGCGGTCGTTGACGATCTCGTCCAGACCCGACAGGTCGAGATCGGCGGTGGCGGGATCCAGCGGCAGCCACCGCACGATGGCCCCGCGCGCCTCGGCTGCCTGCACCCAGGGACGGACGTTGGCGTCGTGATCGAGCTCGGAGACGACGATCTCGTCGCCCTCCGCCCACGACCGTGCGAGCGTGCGGGAGAGGTCGTACGTGAGCTGGGTGGCGCTTCGGCCGTAGACCACGCCCCGAGGGTCTGCGGCCAGCAGATCGGCCACCGCCTCGCGGAACCCCGCGACCGCGTCATCCGCGTTCCGTTCGCTCCGCACCGACGAGCCGCGGTTGGACAGCGGCCCGGTCAGCGTGCGTGCGATCGCCTCGGCCACCGCGAGCGGCGTCTGGGTGCCGCCGGGGCCGTCGAAGTGCACGATGCCGGAGGCGAGAGAGGGGAACTGCGCGCGCAGCGCATCGACATCGAGACTCATGAACCCCGCTCATTTCCAGGCACGGAGCGAGGCTATCGCTCAGCGTGAGGAAACCGCCTCCGCGCCGCGCAGCTGCTCGAGCGCCTTGCGGGCACCGCGCACGGCGATCGCGGTGCTCATCAGAGTCGGGTTGACGGTGTTCGCCGTCGGGATCACCCCGTTGCCGCCCACGACGAGATTGTCGAATCCCCAGACACGCGACCACGGGTCGCTCACCGACGTGCCGTCGTCGGCCTCCCCCATCCGCATCGTGCCCATGTAGTGCAGGCTCGACCCGGCGGGAAGCAGTCGCGGCTCGGCGACGAAGTGACCGAGGGCGTTTCCGGCGCGGCGGAGGCGTTCGGTCGCCGCGGCGATCTCGCGCTCCTCGTCATCGGTGAGGGCGTAGTCGATCGTCATGTTCGGGAACCCGCGCCAGTCGAGCTCTTCGTCGTCGAAGCTCACCCCGTCGTCGACACGCGGGCGCTTGCGCAGTCCGTAGCCCATGTTCACGTATCCCCACTCGTTCTCGGCGTACGGGGTGCCCGGCTCCATGAGGAAGGGAGTGGTCTCGGAGTACATCACCTGCAGCGAGTACGGGTGATCGGGCTCGGAGAACGGGATGCGGTTGACCGCCGCGACCGGGTCGACGGGGTTCACCGCGCGACGGGCCTTCTCGTCGGCGAGGTCGGACTCGTCGGCGAAGCGCCGCATCTTCTCGGCGTCGAGGGCGACCGTCGAGATCACGACGGGGTGCTCGGTGAGGTAGCGCCCGAGTGCCTGCGGGCGGACGCCCGACGCCCACAGCAGCTGCGGCGAGCGGAACGCGTCGGCGGCGACGACGACGAGGTCGGCATCGACCGTGGAGTGCTCCCCGGTGCGGAGATCCTCGACGGTCACACCGGTGGCGCGCGTGCCGTCGTGCTCGATCCGGCGGACGAGGGTGAGGTCGCGCAGCTCGAAGCGCCCGGCGAGAGGATGACCCGGTTCGACCAGCGGGCCGAGGACGACGTCGGCTCCCGCCCACCGCATCGTGCCGTCGGGCTGCGGGTCGCCGGCGACCGGGAGGGTGCTCGGGCCGAAACCGGGGGGCAGCTCGGCGCCGAATTCCTCATCGAGGAGCGAGCGGATCGCCTCGCCCACCCGTGAGTCGGCGAATGCGGCGCTCTGCACGTGCAGCAGGCGTCCGGCTTCGGCGATCAGCTCCTCCCACTCGGCGTCGTCGATGAACGGGACGCGCTCGCTGAACTGCGGCGCGGGCGTCGCGCAGGTCCAGTGCGCCCCTTGGCCGCCGACGTTCGTCGAGGCCGCCACGGCGCCGAAGCTCGGCGCGTGCGCGGAGCCCGGGCCCCCGAAGTCCAGCAGGTGCGTGCCCTGACGGGCGGTGAACATCCCCTCCACGACGACCGACTCGGGAATCCCGAGCTCCGAGCGGTAGTCGCCGGCCTGCGGGCCCTGCGACATCTCGCGTGCGCGGGCCTTGGCGTCGGGATCGGCGATGTTGCGGACGCTCTGACCCGGGGGGTCGGTGAGCGTCGGTCCCGCCTCGAACATGATGACGCGGGTGTCGGGCGAGCCTTCGAGGATGGTGCGCGCATAGGCGCTGCCGATCGGGCCGCTGCCCACGATGGCGACGGTGCGGGTGTCGGACATGGTGACTCCTGGTGGTGCGGGTGAGGGGGTTCAGGGCGTGGTGACGCGGTCGGCGTCGACGGGGGTGTCGGCCGGCGCCTCGTCGGAGAGCCGGCCGCCGGGAAGGAGCAGCGCGGCGATGATGCCGAGGGCGTAGACCACGGCGAGGGCGAGGAAGACCGGGGCCAGCACGTCGCGGTAGATCGCGGCGACCTCGGTCTGGACGGCGAGGGAGGATTCGCGCACGACCTGCGGCGTGAGCCCGTTCGGATCAATCATCGACGGCAGGCGCGCCGCGACGCCGAAACCGACCACTCCCCCGATGACGGCGGTCGCGACCGTCGAGCCCACCTGGCGGACGAGGTTGATCGTCGCGGTGATGCTGCCGGTCTCGCTGCGCGGCGTGGCCGACTGCACGACGGCGATCACGAGGCTCATGAAGCTCCCGGTGCCGAGCCCGACCACGGCCATGACCACCATCGGCACCCAGAGGGGGAGCCCGACCGGAAGGAGCGACATGGTGAAGAGTCCGATGGCACCGAGGGTCGTGCCGATGATCGGATAGGGCCGGTAGCGCCCCGTGCGGCTGGCGAGCCATCCGGTGCCGAGGTTGGCCACCAGCATCCCGAACACCGTGGCGATGGGGACGAGCCCCGACACGGTCGCGGTGGTGCCGTAGGCCATCTGGAAGTACGTCGGAAGGTACGCGGTGACCGAGAACAGGCCGATGCCGATGATCCCCGACAGGGCGATGCCGGCAGCGACCGTGCGGCTGCGGAAGGCGCGCAGCGGCACGAAGGGCTCGGCCACCCGCGCCTCCACCACGAAGAACGCCGTGAAGGTCACGCCGGCGACCGCGAAGGCGATGAGCACCGGGACGGATGCCGCGGGGTCGCCGACCCAGCTGACGGCGAGCACGAGGGCGACCATCGCCACGGTGAACAGGACCGCGCCCGGGACGTCGAAGCTGCGCCTCCCCGACGGCTCGACGTGCGGCACCGCGACGACGGCCAGCACGAGGGCGACCAGGCCCACGGGCACGTTGACCCAGAACACCCACGGCCAGCCCCAGAAGTCGGTGATGAGACCGCCGAAGAGGGGGCCGAGCACGATGGCGACCGGGAACGCGGCTCCGATGATGGCGAGGTACCGCGGCCGCTCGCGCGGAGTGGTGACATACGCGACGATCGTCTGCGACATCAGCTGAAGCCCCGCCGAGCTGGCCCCCTGCAGCACACGCGCGATGACGAGCTGGGTCATGTCCTGGGAGAAGCCGCACGCGAGCGAGGCGACGATGAAGACGACGAGGGAGGTCAGGAACACCGCCCGCGGGCCCAGGATGTCGCCGAGCTTGCCGAGGACGGGGAGCAGCACCGTCGCGGCGAGGGTGTAGCCGACGACCACCCAGCTCATGTGTTCGAGGGCACCGAGGTCACCGGCCACGGTGGCCAGTGAGGTCGCGACGACCGTGTGGTCGAGGGCGCCGAGGAAGGCGGCGGTCAGAAGGGAGAAGACGAGCAGGCGGAGCCTGGCGCGGGAGAGCGGCATATTCGATGTGCCCGATCGATCGGGCCGTCGACGCGACTCGGTGTGCCCCATCCGATCCATCACGGCGGGAACGGGCCCGGAGGACCCCGACGTCATGTCCATCTTAGGCCTGCTTCAGTCGAAAAGCAACTAAAGTGGTCGCCGCCGCAGCCGTGGGCGGGGACGAGCGACGGGCAGCTCGGGGGCCCGGACGTACTCCCCCACCCGACCGCTCAACTCACCCAGGCCCTCGACCGACATCGTCACGACATCGCCGGGCTTCAGGGGCGGCGGTGTCAGGTCGCCGTTGCGGCCCCACAGCTCGCCGAGGCATCCGCCGTTGCCGACCGTCCCCGAACCGAGCACGTCCCCCGACGCGACGCGCGAGTTGCGCGAGGCGTAGGCGACGAGCCTCGGGGAAGGGCCAGCCCATGTTCGACACGAGATCTTCGCCGATGAGCTCGCCGTTGACCCGCACCTCGGCGCGGATCGCGAGGAAGCCGTCGTCGTCGAGATGGTGCGCGAGTTCGTCGGCGGTGACGATCCAGGGACCGAGGCTCGTGCCGAAGTCCTTGCCCTTCGCGGGTCCGAGGCGCACCTTCATCTCACGCGCCTGAAGGTCGCGGGCCGACCAGTCGTTCATGATCGTGTAGCCGAAGATGTGCGCCGCCGCCTGCTCGGCGTCGAGGTTCGAGCCTGTCGATCCGGCGACGTCGCCGATGACGACGGCGACTTCGAGCTCGAAGTCGAGGCGCTCGGTGACGGGTGGATCCACCGTCTCGTCAGGGCCGAGGATGGTGTGCGGATTGGTGAAGTAGAACGTCGGCGCCTGGTACCACTCATCGGCGACGTTGCTCTTGCCCTCGACGCCGGCGCTCACGCCTTCGACGTGCTCTTCGAAGGTCACGAAGTCGCGGACCGACGCCGGCTGCAGCGGCGCGAGCAGCGTGACATCCTCCAGCGGCCGGCCGTGATCGGCGATCGTGCGGCTGTCGCTGACGCGATGGTGCAGCGCCTGCGCGAGCGGCAGTCCGCCCGCGAGCACCCGCGCGACGGTCAGTCCGTCGGGGAACGGCACGACGCGATCGCCGATGATGAAGCCCTCGCCCCCACCCGTCCAACGTGCGATCTTCATACCTTCACCCGCGTCCGCAGGAGCTCGGCGGCGTTCTCCGACAGGATCCGCCGGGTGGTCTCCTCGGACAGGTCTGCGTCCTGCACGAAGGAGACCGGGTCTTCCAGTCCCATGTCGAAGGGGTAGTCGCTGCCGAGGACGACCTTGGTGCCGCCCGCGACGTCCACGAGGGCGCGGAGCGTCCGCGCGTCGTGCACCACGGTGTCGAACCACAGCTTCGACAGGTACGTCGACGGCAGGTGCGCACAGCGCCGCGCGTCGGGCCGCACCCGCCAGGCGTGATCGGAGCGCCCGATCACCGTGGGAAGATACCCGCCGCCGTGCGCGGCGACGATCTTCAGATCCGGATGCCGGTCGAGCACGCCCGAGAAGATGAGGTGCGACAGCGCCACGGCATTCTCCACCGGCTGTCCCACCGTGTTGGCGAGATAGAACCGGTCGAGCCGCTCGTCGAGGCTGCAGCCGAAGGGGTGCAGGAAGATCACGACGCCGAGTTCGGCCGCCCGTGCCCAGAACGGCTCGAGCCGCTCGTCCGAGAGCTCGACGTCGCCGGCGAAGGAGGAGATCTCCACCCCCGCGAGTCCGCGACCGAGGACGGCGTCGTCGAGGCACTCGACGATCCGTTCGGGGTGCTGGAGCGGGACGACGCCGAGACCGGTGAGACGGTCGGGGGCCTCGGCGATGTGTTCGGCGATGAGGCGGTTGGCCTCCATCGCGATCCACACCGACAGTCCTTCGTTCGCCCACGGGTAGAAGTGGTTCGGCGACGCGCTCACCCACTGGCGATCGACGCCCTGGGCATCCATATCGGCCAGCCGCACGGCGACGTCGGTGAGCTTCGGGATGCGCGAACCCACCATCGGGCCCGACACCGCCTGGCTCTCGGCGCCGTTTCGACGCAGGTCCAGCTCGGCGGCGGCGCGCACCTCGTCCGGCGCTCGTCGCTCGACCTCGGCGTGCAGCGCCGGCAGCAGCACGTGCGCGTGTACGTCGGTGATCGGGGCGACGGCGCTCATGCGGGCTGGGCCATCTGCTGGGCGATGCCGAAGATGAGGCCGCCGGCGTCGGCATCACGATTGCCGTCGATCTGCCACTGTCCGAGCTGGACGGATGCCTCGACCACCGCCTTCGCCCGCGGCAGGCGCCGCGCGTGGAAGGTGTCCCAGAGGTCCTGATCGACCGTGTCGCGGGTGGTGAGGAGCTCGGTCAGCACGAGGGCGTCCTCCAGACCCTGGGCCGCGCCCTGGGCGATCGTCGGAGGGCAGCTGTGCGCGGCGTCGCCGATGATGACGACGCGGCCGCGGTTCCACGGTCCGTCGACGAGGTGCTTGGTGAACCATGTGTAGTTGGCGTGCGCACCCTTCTCCAGGTCGGCGCGGATCGCGTTCCAGGGGCCGCCGTACGCGCGCGACTCCTCGATCATGATGCGGGTCGCCTCCTCATCGGACACGCCCTGACGGTCCTGCGCCTTCTCGACGAGGAAGGCGTACATCGAGTTCTCACCGGTGGGGGTGTACCCGGCGATGTAGACGGGCCCGCCGTAGTAGAGCTCGCTGCGCTCGACCTCGGCGGGGCGGGAGACGAAGGTGCGCCAGATGCCCATCCCGGTCGGCTCGGGCTTCTCGGTGATGCCGATCATCTCTCGGATCGCGGAGTTCAGCCCGTCGGCGCCGATCAGCAGGTCGTACTCGCCGGCCGACTCGCCGTCGACGAAGACCTCCACCGCGTCGTTCGCGCGGGCATCGATACCGGTGATCGAGCGACCGAAGTGCACCCGGGCACCCGCCTTCTCGGCGTGCTCGAGCAGGATTCGCGCGAGGTCAGGCCGCGGCATCCCCATCGCCGCCGGATAGTCCGGACCGCCGGTCTTGACGTCGGGGAGGTTCGCCACCACGGGGGCTTCGGGTCCGGGGGCGCGCAGCGTCAGGCCCTCGAACGCGAAACCGGCGGCACGGATGTCGTCCCACGCACCGAGGGCGTCGAAGACCCGGAGCGCATTCCCCTGCAGCGAGATCCCCGACCCCAGGGCCGTGAGCTCGGGCTTGGATTCGTACAGGTCGACGTCGACGCCGTTCGCCGCCAACCGGATCGCGGCGGCGAGTCCCGCGACGCCGGCACCGGCGATCGCGACCTTCTGCACGGCATTGTCCTGAACGGCATCGTCATGCTGCTCGGTCATTTCAGAACCTCCCTGTTCTGTGGGTGTGCGCGCCGTCTACAGGACGGCGACGGGATTGACGGGCGATCCGACCGCGCCGGTGATCGGCAGGGTCGGTGCGGCGAGGAAGAAGTCGAACCGGCCGAGACCGTGGCAGGTCTCGGCGAGCTCTTCCAGGTTCCACATCTCACCGATCGAGAGTCCCATGTTGGGGATCACGACCTGGTGGAGGGGTTGGAAGGAGGGTACGTCGAACTCGTTCGGCCGCACCTCGAAGCCCCACGTATCGGTGGCGATCCCGGCGATCTCGGTGCGGTGGAGCCACCCGGCGGTGGTGAGCGAGAGCCCCGCCGCCGAGCCTCCGGCGTAGCCGTTCCAGCCCTCGCGGCGCGTGCGCGCATAGCGCCCGGTGCGCACCACGACGATGTCCCCGCGACCCACCCGGCTCGACGGCCCCTGCGCGGCGATCGTGGCCTCGAGATCGGCGGCCGAGATGGCGTAGCCGTCCTCGAGGCTCGCCCGTGTCGGGGCGCAGGTGCGCGGCGACATCGAGCAGCACGCCGCGGGTGACGAACGAGGTGCGGGTGTGCTCGATGCCGGTGACGAGGTCGCCGTCGCTGGTGACGACGTCGCCCGCACGACGACCGTTCCACGCCATGCCGTGGTCGAAGATGTGCCCGAGACCGTCCCACTGCGTCGAGCACTGCAGCGGCATCGCGATCACGTCGTCAGCGCCGCCGATGCCGTGCGGGAAGCCCTGGTTGCCCCGCTCGGCGTCGGTGCCGGTGTCGGTCATCGTATGGACCGGGTTCGTGCGGCGCCGCCAGCCGGTCTGGGGCCCGTCGGTGTCGAAGGCCTGCGCGAGGGAGACCACGATCCCCTCACGGACGAGGGATGCCGCGGCGACGCGCGCCTCGGCATCGATGAAGTTGAGGGTCCCGAGCACGTCGTCCTCACCCCAGCGCCCCCAGTTGCGGTAGGCCGCGGCACGTGCCGCGATCTCGCCCTCGGGATCGGTGCGGTCGAGGTCGGCCGGGTTCTCGGACGGACGTGTCGTCTCGGTGTGCCCGCTCACGCGCCGACCTCCGCCACGCAGCGGAGGACCTGGGTTCCCAGGCCCTCGATCGTGCCGGTCATGACGTCGCCGTCGCGGAGGAACCGCTTCCAGTGCTGGCCGTTGCCGGCGGGGCTGCCCGTGAGGAGGAGGTCGCCCGGGAGAAGGGGGAGGGTCTGCGATGCGGCGGAGATGAGGGTCGGCACGTCGAAGACGAGCTCCGCCGTCGTCGCGTCCTGCATGACCTCGCCGTTCAGCTCGAGGCGCACGGACAGGTCGCTCGGGTCGACGAACGGAGCCGGCACGAGGTACGGGCCCGTCGGGAGGAATCCGGGCGCGTTCTTCGAGCGGAACCAGTCCGCGCCGATGTCTCCCACGTCGGGCGGGAACACGCGGTCGCGCGTGGTGATGTCGTTGACGATCGTGTAGCCGGCGACGTGGTCGAGCGCGCTCTCCGGGGTCACCCGGAACGCTTCCCGGCCGATCACCACGGCGAGCCCAGCTCCCAGTCGTGGGTGTCGCTGTAGGAGGGGAGCTCCAGTGGTGCGTCGTCACCGACGACGCACTGCGCGAGGCCGAGGAAGATGAAGGGCCGACCGCTCGCGGCCCGGGCGTCCATGATCTTCTCGGCCTTCGCGCGCACCTCGTCGGGGCTCAGTTCCGACTCGCCGCCCTTCGTCAGCCCCGCCATGATCAGCTGCACCACGTGGGTGCGGTAGTTCGCACCGGCTTGCAGCACCTGCCGGGGTTCCACCGGAGCAGTCAGGGTGACCTCGTCGAGCGGCCGCCACGCGGCATCCGTCTGCTCCGCCAGCTTCTGCAGCCGCGACCAGTCGGGTGCGGCGAGGAAACCGTTGACGCTCGCCGCGCCGAGCTCGGTCTCTCCGAGCGGTCGGATGCGGTCGCCGGCGACGAGGCCCAGACGCACGGAATCGCCCTCGCGGTAGCGGGCGAGAGCGAAGGGAGCGGGGGGTGGTGTCGTCATGAGTCCTCCTCGAATCCTGACGTGGTGCCTGGGGCGGCCGCCGAACGACCGCCCCAGGAGTGGAGCACGTGATCAGCCGGTCGTGGTGTACGGGTTGATGAGCGCGTCACGGATCTCGTCGGGCACGCCCTCCTCGGTCGCGCTCGGGCCGTCGGCGGACGGGAACGATTCCGTCATCGACATCGGCATGGCGCCGTTGCGGTACATGTTGCTCGATCCGAGCGAGGGCTTCCAGGTGTTGGGCGTCCAGTCCGGCACGTAGTTGCGGTAGCCGCCGGTGTTCAGCTCGATGCGCATCGAGGACGGCTCGCGGTAATACAGGAACGTCTGCTCGCCGATGCCGTGGATGGATGGGCCGTACTCGATCGGGATGTCGCGCTCCATGAGCGTGTCGGCGGCGATGAGGAGCTCTTCGTAGGTGTCGACCCAGAACGCGTAGTGATTGATGCGGCCGGGCCGGGTCGAACCGTCCAGGACGACGCCGAGGTCATGCGACTTCTCGTTGGTGGTCAGCACGCTGAACACCGAGATCGGGGCCTGGTCGAGGACGGTGCGGGCCATGATGCGGAAGCCCAGCACCTCGTTGTACCACTTCGCGAACTCGTCGACGTCGCGCGCAGCGATCGTGACGTGGTCGAGCTGGCGGGGTGCACCGGCGATCTTGCTGCGCTTCTCGGGGCGGTCGGGGTAGATCGACGCGGTGTGTCCCGGCGCCTGGTGGCGCGTGACGTTCCAGTGGAGGGTCATGGGGTGACCCTGCGGACCGACGAAGCGGTATGCGCGCCCGATCTTGTGCGCCTCGAACCACTCGCCCTGAACGCCCGCCGCCTCGATGCGCTTGACGGCCTCGTCGAGGGCCTCCTCGCTCGAGGTGCGCCACGCCATCGTCTCCAGCGTCGGCTCGTCGCCGGGAACCACGACCACCGAGTAGGCGTAGTAGTCACCCCAGCAGCGGAGGTACACGCGTCCGTCGACGCGGTCGACGACGGTGAGTCCGACCTCCTCCTCGTAGAACTTCACCGACGCCTCGACGTCGGGCGTCGTGATGGAGATATAGGACAGGTGAGAGAGAAGCTTGATCATCTTCGACCCTTTCGAAAAAGCTCTGGGGGGCGTGTCACTTCGGCGCCCAGATCCACTATCGGTCGATTAAAGACATAAGGGAATCCGAATATGCGGATGCCAGATATCAGCCTGTTTTATGCATAGTCGGTCGGCCGGAAGATGCCCGTTGCGGCTGCGCGATCGTCGACAAGAGCGTCGAGATCATGGGTGGGCTCGGCGCTGTCGAGGCGCTCGATCGCCCGTCGGAGGGCGTGACGCAGGGGATCGTCGAACGAGGGAGCGAGGGTCATCGCACCCTGCTCATCGGTGACGGTGACCGCCTGCGTTCGGGCATCGAGGTCGATCTCCACCTCCACGCGCGCAGGAGCGAGGAGGGTCGCGCGAAGTACGCCGGCGCCCGCTCGAACGGCAGTCGCGGTCACGACGACGGTCGTCGACGCCGCAGCGTCGCCGACCCCGGTGAGCGCCGTCAGCCGCGCGATCGCCCCGTAGCGCGTCGCCGCGCTGCCCTCGAGGCGCACGACGGGATCGTGGACGACGACGCCGACCCACGAGATCGCGTCGGCGAGCGCATCGGCCAGATCCGCTCCCGCGGCCGCGACGTCGATCTCGATGAGCGAGGGGGGCAAGAGGGCCGATCGCGGCGCAGCGAGAAGCTCACGCACCTGCGCGGCGAGTCGGGCGGGTCGGAGTCGCCGCTCGACCCACACCCGGCGGCCATCGGCGACCGCGCGGACCGCGTGGAGGTCGGCGGCGGTGCCGCCCTCGGGGTGCACGGCCAGCACTGCCCGGGCTCCGGCCTGGAGGGCGGCCGTCGCATCGGAGCACCAGGCCGCTCCCCCGACGACGGCGAGCGCGTCGGCGGCCTTCGTCGTCGTGACGGCGTGGGCCGTGAGTGAGCCCACCGCGACGGCGGCCTGGCGGGCGATGCCCGGGGAGGCCCACACCGCGATCACGAGTCCGATCCGATCGCCGCAGCCGCGGCATCCGCCAGGTCGATCGCGAAGCGCGCATCGGCGAGGATCTCGTCGTATTCGACCACGTCCTCGCCTCGCGCGAGCGCGGCGAGGTTCCGCCACTCGGCGACGTACCCGTCGTCGGCGTCGGCGGGGTGGATCGTCCGGGTGCCGTCGGCGCTTCGCACCGTGACCGTCGCACTCCCGGCGTGCACGAAGGCGGGTGGGAACGCGATGTCGAGGCGGTCACGGTCGGTCTGCACGGTCAGCCGCCAGAGCGCATCCGCGCCGCCCTGCACCATGACCGCGGAGGAACGCACCGCCACCTCGCCGGCTGTCCACCCGAGCGCCACGCCGATCGGCGGGAGGAGCGTCGCATAGGTCAGCTGCGGGACGCCACGGGCGAGATCCCGCACGAGCGGAAGGTCGTGGATCACAAGCCCGGAGACGAGGGCTCGGGCGACCTGTGCGGCGACGGCGGCGTTCGAGAGATCCGGCCGCGGGCGCGGCGGCGAAGGAGGGAGGGCGGCGTCGCTCACCACGCGGTGGTATCGGTCGTTCGGCGGCAGCGCGAGCGTGACCGTCACGCTCCGCACCTGGCCGGACAGGGCGGTGAGGTGGTGGGTGGCCCGGCCCCAGGCCGGATCGAAGAGGTGGTGCGTGCCGACGACCAACGCGACGCGGGCCTCGCGGCAGCGTTCGATCACCCGCTCGGCGTCGGCGATGGAGGTGGCCAGCGGCTTCTCGCAGAGGATGACGCGGACGCCGGCGTCCACGGCGGCGAGGATCTGGGCCGCATGCGCGTCGGGTGGGGAGCAGATCGCCACGACCTCCACGGCGGGATCCGCGAGGAGCCCGTCGATCCCGGCCGAGCTCCGCGCGCCCCACGCGGCGGCGATCTCGGCGGCACGACCACTGCCGCCGTCGGCGACGTGGACGAGGCGGAAAACGCCCCCCAGACGCGCGAGCGTCGGCGCATGCAGCGCCCACCCGCCCGGCCCGGCACCGACCAGCCCGACTCCTCGCATGGCGGCCCCCTCGTCGACGCGCACCCCGTGATACCCAAGCCCGAACACCGGCGCTTCGGTCTGAACAATACAGAAGGCTAGGCGAGTTCGGCATTAGTCATCGGTGATATGGGCTCTTCGTGGCATCCGTTGTGTCAGAATCGAGCGTGGCGAGAGACAGCACCCTCCGATTCGCGGCGCAGACCGATGAAGTGACCAGCCTGTTGCGGATCGTGAACCTCGTTCGAACCGGGGAGGCGGCGACCCGCCCGGAGATCGGACGCATCACCGGACTCGGCCGCGGCGTCGTGACGCAGCGGGTCGATCAGGCGATCGACATGGGATTTCTCGCCGATGGCGACTTCGGCCCGTCGTCGGGGGGTCGCGCGCCGCGCACGCTCCACTTCCGCGCCGACCAGGGCCGCATCATCGTCTGCGCCCTCGGCGCACTGCACATCCACGTCGGCGTCGCCGCCCTCGACGGGGATGTCCTCGCCGAGGTGCACCGGTCGTGGGAGATCTCCCGCGGCCCCGCCGACACCCTCGATGTGGTGATGAGCATGATCGACGAGGTGCTCGAACGCACCGGCGACGCCCCGGTCTGGTCGGTCGCCGTCGGCGTGCCTGGTCCGGTCGATTTCGAGACAGGCCGTCCCGTCGCCCCGCCGATCATGCCGGGCTGGAACGGTTTCGACATCCGGCGACGCTTCGAGCAGCGCTTCGACGCCCCCGTCTGGGTCGACAACGACGTGAATCTCCTCGCTCTCGGCGAGCGCGCCGAACGGCACCGCCACCACGCCGACCTCGTCTACATCAAGATCGGCACGGGAATCGGCGCAGGCCTGCTCTCGCGCGGAAGGATCCATCGCGGCGCGAACGGGTCGGCAGGCGACATCGGGCACGTCCGGGTCCCGGAGTCGGACGCGCCATGCCGCTGCGGGAAGATCGGGTGCCTCGAGGCCGTCGCCGGCGGCTGGGCGCTCGTGCGCGAGGCGCAGGCGCGCATTCAGGCGGGGGAAGCCAGTCGCCTGTCCCCCGACGACCTCAGCGCCGAGACGATCTCGCTGGCGGCCGAGGACGGGGACGCGCTGGCCATCTCGCTGCTGCAGGCCTCGGCGCGGGTGGTGGGCGGATCCATCGCGACACTGGTCAACGTCTTCAACCCGGGCATCATCGTGATCGGCGGGGCGGTCGCCTCAGCCGGCGAGCTCTATCTCGCCGAAGTGAGACAGCGGGTGTACGAGCTCTCGCTGCCGCTCGCGACCCGGGACCTCGAGATCGTCCAATCGGTGAATGATCCCAACGCACCGCTCCGGGGCGGGGCAGAACTCGCGCGGGAACAGCTGTTCGAGGTCACCTTCGCCCGGTGGTTCGCCGACGGTCGACCGACGAGCGAGCGGATCGCTTTTACCTGATTTCGACGTAAGCATGTATCTTCTAGGTCAAAGACACCACGAGGACGTGCTTCATGAGTCTGCCCAGCCTGCGCGATGACGCCCTGAGCTCCACGGACGTCGGCTTCGAGCTGCGGATCTCTCTGCCGTGGATCAGGTCGCTGCCGGTGTGGAGCGTGAACTCGCTGGAGCTGGCCGTCGACGGCGATCCCGTCGGCGTGTCGGCTGTGGGGATCGGCGATCGCCGCGTCGCCCCCTCCGCGCTCGCCTTCGAGCGCGGTTGGTGGTTCGTGCAGGATCGACTCCGGCTCGAGGGACGACGGATGCTGGCACCCGGCGTCCATGAGGTGATGCTCGGTTTCCGGCTGATCGTGCCCTACCTCGACGCGGGTGGTGACGGGCCGCTCAGCCTCCCGTTCTCCTCCGCGCGCACCCTTCTGCTGGACGCGCCCGCCATGGGGACGGTGTCGCGCGATGTCGCCTGATGCCGCAGCATCCCTTCCCCCCACCCTGAAGATCGGGGCGAGCGCCTTCAACTGGACCCCTGAGGTCATCCGCGCCGAGCACGCCGCGACCGACATCACCGTGGACATCGTCGCCGAGGGGGTGAGCACGCTCGTCGAGGTCGAGCCCGGCCAGCTGTGGCGATCGTTCCCGGTCACCCGTGTCGACGAGGCCGCGCTCCTGCGCGAGCACCTCGCGGCGGTCGGAGGGCGGGTCACCATCGTCGGCGCGAGTCTGGATGACTGGATGTCGCCGACGCGGCGTCGCACCGAGGAGGAGCGCCTGGAGTTCCTCGTGCCCCAGCTGCATGCCGCGCATGCACTCGGTGCCATCGGTGTGCGCCTGCCGATCGGGCAGGCGGGGCCCGAGCTCCTCCGACGACTGCTGCCCCTCCTCCACGAGCTCGATCTCGTGCTGTTCGAGGAGGCGCAGGGGTCGCAGACTCCGCAGTCTCCGACGTCGGCGGAAGCGTATGACGTGATCGCCGAACTTGACGATCGCCACGTGCGCCTCCTCATCGACATCAGCATGCTCATGCCCGCGGTGCCGGTCAGCTACCTCTCCGAGCTCGAGCGCGGGGGTGTGCCGGCTTCACTGCGTGAGCGCGTGCGCGACCACTGGCGCGATCCCGCCACGCTGGGCGTAGTCGTCCAGCTGCTGCGGTCGGGCGGGGTCCCGGGACCGGTTCGCACGCTGTACATGGACATGGTCGTCCGCTTCGGGCGGTCGTCGGTCGACGTCATCCGTCCGGTTCTGCCCCTGGTGGCTGGATTCCACCTCAAATTCTGGGATCTCGAGGATGCGGACGGCCGCGTGTGGCAGCCGGTGCGAGACCTCGGCGCGCAGCTCGCGGGGAGCGGGTTCGACGGCGTACTGACCAGCGAATGGGGCGGTCATGAGTGGCTCGACGCCGACCCCACCGAGATGACGCGGGCGCACATCGCAGGGGCCCGCAAGGCCCTCGGGATCGAGTGAGCGGGGTCTCGGTCGTCACTCGTGCTCGGGGAGGATCGGGGTCGACCACCCCGGATCACGACCGAGCTGCGTGGCGCGGGCGACCGCGGTGGAACCGAAGCGATCGCGGAGGCGGTCGAGCACGGTGTCGAGGGCGCCGTCGACCTCATCCTCCCCGCTGAAGTCGAGGGGCAGCTCGGGCTGGACGCCGTCGGCGCGCTCGAGGTGCGACAGCGAAAGACCGATGAGGGTGATGCCCCGCTCGGTGATCGCCGGAAGGGCGGCGGCCAGCAGCATCCGTGCCGTGTCGAGCAGCAGCGACGTGCGGTCGGTCGGAAACCGGAGCGTGCGAGACCTCGTCGCCTTCGTGTAGTCGCCGAAGCGGAGGCGGAGAACGATGCTCCGGCAGACGCGGTCGCCGTCGCGGAGCCGCCGGGCCAGCCGGTCGACGATCTGGCTGAGGATGACGTCGAGCTCGTCGGGGGTGCGGGGGCGGGTGCCCAGCGCCCGCTGCGACCCGATCGAGCGGCGCCGGCGGGTGGTGTCGACCGGTCGCGCGTCGCGCAGGCGCGCGAGCGCATGGAGGTGCGCACCCGCCGCCCTTCCGAGGAGGCGTTCGGCGGTCGCGGCCTCGAGCTCGGCGAGCTGACCGACCGTGCGGATGCCGAGGCCGTGCAGCTTCTCGGCCGTCTTCGCCCCCACACCCCACAGTCGCTCGACCGGCAGCGGCAGGAGGAAGGCTTCCTCGTCGCCGGGCTCGACGATGAGGAGCCCGTCGGGCTTGCTGACGGCGCTGGCGACCTTGGCGAGGAACTTCGTGCGGGCGACGCCGACCGAGATCGGAAGGCCGACCTCGGCGCGGACGCGTTCGCGCAGGCGCGCAGCGATGTCGGCGGGAGGGCCGGCGATGCGTCGGAGTCCGCCGACCTCGAGGAAGGCCTCGTCGATCGAGAGCCCCTCGACCAGCGGGGTGGTGTCGCAGAAGATCTCGAACACCGCCTTGCTCGCCGCCGAGTACGCCTCCATGCGCGGGGGCACGACGATCGCATCGGGGCAGAGCTCCCGCGCCTGACGCCCGCCCATCGCGGTGCGCACCCCGCGCGCCTTCGCTTCGTAGCTGGCGGCGAGGACGACCCCGCCGCCGACGATCACGGGGCGGCCGCGGAGGGCGGGTGCGTCGCGCTGCTCGACCGAGGCGTAGAACGCATCGAGGTCGGCGTGCAGCACCGTCGCGGCGTCGCGCATGTCACTCCCTCTCCCGTGCGCATCGTCGCACGGGGGTGTGACATCGCGGGCCGGAGGCGGCCGGGCCGGCAGGCTGCGTGACCGAGGTGGCGGAATTGGTCGCCGCTCAGCGGCGCGGGCGGCATTTTGTGCCACCTCGATGGCAGTGGTGCGATCGAGGTGACGAAGATGGTCGGATCTCGAGCTTGCCGGCGACCAGATTCGCCACCTCGATCATGCGCGTCTTCGGGATGACAGCGCGCTGACCGTCAGCGGCCGCGCACGTGGTTCCACTGCAGCACGACGGGCCGCCCGTGCTCGAAGCCGAGCTCGTTCACCGCTGAGGTGCCGAGCCAGAAGTAGCGGCCGCCGGCGGCGGTGAGTCCGAGCCAGGTGCCGGTGAGGGCGCGGATGAAGTGGGCGTGGGAGAACATCAGCACGTGCTCGCCGCGCTCGAGGTGCGGACGGATGTCGCCCAGCAGCGACTCGGCGCGGGCGGTGACGGCAGCGATGCTCTCGCCGGGAGTCTCGCCCGCGGGCGCCCCGTCATCCCAGATCGACCACGGGCGGCCGAGCTGCGCGATGATCTCGGGGGTGGTGAGCCCCTCGTACGCGCCGTAGTCCCACTCGTGGAGGCGCTCATCGGGCTCGGCGTCGGGGAACCCGGCATACCGCGCGGTCTCGACGGCACGGCGGAGCGGACTGGTGAGCACGCGGTCGAAGCGACGGGCGGCGAGGAGCGTGCCGGCGAGCTCGGACTTGTAGACGCCGGTCTCGGTGAGCGGAATGTCGGTGAGACCGGTGTGGCGCCCGATCTTGCTCCACTCGGTCTCGCCGTGTCGGACGAGGACCATCGTTCCCCGGGGTTCAGTGCTCGCGGTGCTCATCACCCTTTCATCCTGCCCTGCCCTGGCCGCGAAGTCCGATCACCGCAGCCCGTCAGCGCGGCTGCAGGCCCGCCGCGCGGTAGACGTCATCGACGAGCTCCATCGTCCGCACCGCGTCGGCGGCCCGGAGCGGCGACGGCCCGTCGGGCACCACCTCGACGAGATGCCGCAGCTGCGCCGCGTAGCTCGATTCCGTCACGTCGGCCTTCTCGTCGATGAGCACATCGTCGCCCGCGGTGACGCGGAGCGTCGCTCCCCACTGCGGCACGATGACACTCGTCGCGTGCAGCGTCGCCGCGGAGCCGACGACGTGCAGATGCATCCGTCCCTCGTCGTCGCCGAGGAACGACGCACGCACCCGGGCCGTCCCGCCGCGGGAGAAGGCCAGCACGAAGTCGGTCTCGAGATCGACCCGCGGGTCGGCCTCGTACACACGCGATACCGATGACACCACCTCGGCGTCGCCCCACGCCGCGCGCAGCAGGTCGATCGCATAGCAGCCGACATCCATGACCGCCCCTCCCCCGAGGTCGCCGTCGAGCCGGATGTTGCCGGGCTTCACGACGAAGTGGGGGATGCTGAAGTCGACCTCGACGTCGTGGATGTCGCCGAGGACGCCCGAGCCCAGGACGTTGAGCACCCGGCGCGTGAACGAGTGCAGACGATAGTGGAAGCCCACGAACGCCGCGCGGCCGTTCTCTTCCGCTGCCTCGGCGATGCGGCGCGCGTCGGCACCATTGGCCGCCAGCGGCTTCTCGCAGAGCACGTGTTTGCCGGCGCGGAGGGCGGCCGTCGCCCACTCGGCGTGCACGGCGGGCGGGAGCGCCACGTAGATCAGATCCACGTCGGCGTCGGCCATCACGTCGGCGTAACCGCCGGCCGAGGGGATGCCGAACCGGTCGGCGAACGCGCGCGCACGCTCAGGGTCGCGTGATCCCACGGTGACCACCTCGACGCCTTCGATGAATGCAGCCGGCTCCACCATGGCCCGCTCGGCGATACCGCCCGAGCCGAAGATCCCGACCCGCAGCGGCTTGTTCGCCACGTTCAGCCCTCGCGGTTGTAGTAGGGCCAGGGGAGGAAGCGGCGCTCGCCACGGCGATCGGGACCCTCGAGGGTGACCTCGCCGGTGGCCGCCCATTCGACACCGCGCGGGAACATGCGGATGAACTCGATGCGCCGGAACGTGTCGATGTCGTGTCCGATCGTGATCGTGAACGACCGCCCCTCGCCGTACTCGTTGATCCAGGCGATCGGCTGGTCGGTGTTCATGCCGTTGAGCGCAGCGATCCCCCCCTCGGGGATCTCGACCGGGTAGTGCGACATCGGCCACATCGGCGCGTTCTCGTACGCCTCGAGATCGTCGAAGGTCGTCAGCAGCACCTGGGCGCCCTCGTAGAGGTCGACGCCGGTGAGGATGTCGTCACCGGTCACCGTCCAGCGGGCGCTGATCCCTTCGGTGATCGGATGCCGCGGCTCGACCGTGTCGAGCTGTGCCTCGCCCCACGGGCGGGGACGCAGGCCGGTCTCATACGCGCTGAGCTTGGCGCCGCGCATGATGTTGTACTCCTCGGGGTAGCCCCAGCGGTCCTCCTGTGCGGCCGAGCCGTGGAACCAGACGATGCCCTTGCCGTCGTCGTGGACGAACTTCAGGATCGCCGCGTCGGTCTCCGCGCCGAACCCGACGGCCTTCTCGAAGAAGCCGTCGCGTCCCTCGAAGACGACGATCAGCACGTCGTACTTGTCGATGATGTCGGCACCGAGCCCTCGCGGGTCTTCCACGACGCGCACCTTGAAGCGGCCGGTGTCCTCGAGCAGGGTCGTGATCCACTGGTTGTGCAGGCGGAAGCTGCGGTGCTCGTTGTCGTGCTCTCGCGTCATGTGGCCCGAGAGGATGAGGACGTTCAGGATGTCGGTCATTCGTCAATCCGCCCTGGTCGAGAACGCGGCGTCGAACGCTGCGGCGGGTGGGGTGATGGCGTTGAGCTTGCGGACGAACTGCAGGGCTTCGGGGGCGCCGATGAGGCGGTCCATGCCGGCGTCCTCCCACTCCACGCTCGTGGGTCCGTCGTAGCCGATCGCGTTCAGGGCACGGAACAGCGGCTCCCACGGCACGGCACCGTGACCGGTCGAGACGAACGTCCACCCCCGGCGCGGGTTGGCCCACCCCAGGTGGGAGCCCAGCACGCCGTTGCGGCCGTCGAGGTTCGTGATCGATTCCTTGACGTGCACGTGGAAGATGTGGTCGGCGAAGTCCAGGACGAAGGCGACGGGATCCAGCTGCTGCCACATGAAGTGCGACGGGTCGAAGTTGAGGCCGAACGATGCCCGGTGGCCGATCGCTTCGAGGGTGCGCTTGGCGGTCCAGTAGTCGTAGGCGATCTCGGACGGGTGCACCTCGAGACCGAACCGCACGCCCTCCTCCTCGAACACGTCGAGGATCGGGTTCCACCGGTCGGCGAAGTCCTGGTACCCCGCGTCGATCCACTCGTCCGAGGCCGGCGGGAACATCGCCACCGCTTTCCAGATGGATGACCCGCTGAACCCGTTCACCGTCATCACACCGAGCTTCGCCGCCATCCGCGCGGTGTCCTTCAGATCCTCCGCCGCGCGCTGCCGGACCCCCTCGGGATCGCCGTCGCCCCACACCCGGTCGGACAGGATGTCACGATGCCGCTGATCGATCGGGTCATCGCACACCGCCTGACCGGTCAGATGATTCGAGATCGCCCACACCCCCAGACCGTTGCGCTCCAAAATCTCCTTCCGCGACGCCACGTACTCCGCGTCATCCCACCGCGACACATCCAGATGATCACCCCAGCAGGCGATCTCCAGCCCGTCGTACCCCCACTCACCCGCCAGCCGCGCCACCTCCTCGAACGGAAGATCCGCCCACTGACCCGTGAACAACGTGATCGGTCGTGCCATGTCAGGCTCCTTCAGTAGAGAGATCAGACCGCGACCGGCGCGTTGGTCGCGACCGGCGTCCAGGCGGCGTCGTTCTCGCTCGACCGCTCGACCGCGTCGAGCACCCGCTGCACGCTGAGGCCTTCGGCGAAGCTCGGGTGCGGGTCGGTGCCTTCGGCGATCGCGGTGACGAGATCGACCACCTGGTGGCTGAAGCCGTGCTCATATCCGAGCATGTGGCCGGCCGGCCACCATGCCGCCACGTACGGGTGCACGGCTTCGGTGACGAGGATCTGGGTGAAGCCCTGCCGCCCCTCGGGGGCTGTGCGGTCGTAGTAGCGCAGGCTGTTGAGGTCCTCGAGGTCGAACGCGAGCGCGCCGCGGTCACCGGAGACCTCGACGGTGAGCGCGTTCTTGCGCCCCGTCGCGAAGCGCGTCGCCTCGAAGGAGGCGAGCGACCCTCCGGAGAGTCGGCCGGTGAAGATCGCGAGGTCGTCGACGGTGACCGTGCCCGTACCCGCACCGGCCTCGCCGCTGAGGCCCGAGCCGGCCGCCTGCAGCGGACGCTCCGAGACGATCGTCTCCAGCGTGCCGCTCACGCGCTCAACTGCCTGCCCGGTGACGAACTGCGTCATGTCGATGATGTGCGCGCCGATGTCGCCGAGCGCGCCGGTTCCGGCGTGCTCCTTCTGCAGGCGCCACGCCAGCGGCATCGCCGGATCGACGAGCCAGTCCTGCCGATACGCAGCCCGCACCTGCTGCACCGTTCCCACGGCACCCTCGGCGATCATGTCCCGCATCAGCGTGACCGCCGGAACCCGCCGATAGGTGAAGCCCACCATGGCGCGCATCCCGCGTTCGGACGCCCGCTCCGCGGCATCCGTCATCGCCTGGGCCTCTGCGACCGTGTTCGCCAGCGGCTTCTCGCACAGGACGTGCTTGCCCGCCTCCAGGGCGGCGATCGCGATCTCGGCGTGCGAGTCGCCGGGCGTCACGATGTCGACGATGTCGATGTCGTCACGTGCGATCACCTCGCGCCAGTCGGTCGCCGACTCCTGCCAGCCCCACTGGGCCGCGGCATCCGCCACCGCCCGCGCGTTTCGACCGACCACGACGGCCATCTCGACGGCTTCGGGCAGGGTGAACACCCGCGGCGCCTGGCGCCAGCCCACCGAGTGCGCAGCCCCCATGAAGCCGTAGCCGATCATGGCGACGCGGAGCGGCCTGGTCATGCCAGCACCAGCTCCCGTTCCACAGGCACACGGTTGGTCACGTACCGGCCGGGTCCGCCGTCCACGCCCGGCATGATCTGCATGTACAGCAGGCGCATGGTGAGCACCACCCCGACGGTGACCTTCTCACCGGCGGCAGGCGGGTCATCGAGGCGGATCAGGACATCGGGGCGCTCGGCGACGAACCAGAGGGTGTCCCACTGCTCGGGGAGGCTCCTCGATGCGGTACTCACGTCCCTCGAGCACGAAGCGCAGGTCTTCGGTGGCGACCTCCACGCCGTTGACGGTCGCAGCGACGTCGTCGACCGCAGAGAGCCAGAGACTCCGGTACCAGGGGATCTGCAGCGAGACGGCCAGGCCGTCATCGGTGCGACGGACGTCGTCGTCGCGGAAGAGGGAGTCGTGCGTGGCCATGATCTTTTCCTCAGGCGTAGGTGTCGGTGAAGGTGTCGTGCGGAACCGGCGGGGCCGGCTCGAGCTTCTGCACCGTCTCGGGGCTGTACGGGTGGTTGGTCGACGGCACGGGCTCGTCGGCGGGCGGCATGAAGACCGGCTTGCCGTCATCGCCGAAATACATGAGGTCGAGGTCGAACGCGCCCTGGTTCTTCAGGCCGAAGCTGACCCAGTTCTCCTCGAACGGCGCGCGGGCGAGCTCGTAGCAGCGGAACTTCCAGAACTTCCACTCGCCGTCCTGCTTGAGGAAGTCGATGGCGTACTTGCACCACACCCAGTGCGCCCAGACCTTCTTGCCGAGCACCTCGTCGGGGGAGTACATGTCGGGGAAGGCCTCAGCGACCTCGGGGTCCGTGAGGCCGGACTCGGTTCCTGCCATCAACCACACGCCCTTGGCGGTCTTGCCGTCGGCAGCTACCTCGATGACCGGGGTCGTCGTCGCGTGCAGGATGAGCTTGCCCTCCGGGTGGGGCCGACCACGGTGGTACTCGGTGACGCTCTTCCACGTCGTGTACTGACCGGCGTTGGTGTAGCGGGCGCGAATGCCCTCCGTCCCTTCCTTCACCCAGAGCGGGATGATCTGCTCGTCCTCGAAGGCGTTGTGGAGGTACATGTAGCGGTTGAACAGGTTCTCGACCTGTCCACGGTCCTCGGCGCGCTGCGCGAAAGCGCGGGCGGCGACGACCTCCTCGCGGAGGGCGGCGAGCTCGGCGGCGAGCTCCGCGACCGAGACGTCGGTGGCGGTGTCAGACATTGGCGGTCTCCTTCGACTGCTCGGCGACGGTGTCTTCGATGGCTTTGCGCATGAGCGCATGCTGCTTCTTCACGAGATCGATGGGGTCGGCCTCGCCGAGATCCTGGAAGGCGTGGCCCTCCCACTCGCTGGAGAGATATCCCTCGTAGCCGCCCACGACGAACTGCTTGACGATGCGCGGGATGTCCATCGCCGGCTCTTCGCCGTCGGCACCGATGTCGTAGAACTTCGCATGCACGTGGAAGATCTGCGGCATGATGTCGAGCCACTCCTCCGCCGGCACGAGACCGTGCATGTTGAAGGCGAGGCGCGTGAACGGACCGAAGGTCAAGGGGTCGACACCCTCGCTGACGAGGTAGTCCTCGAACTTCTGGTTGCGCACGTGCATGGGCGTCGGCTCGTGCCAGATCTCGTCCATGACGGAGAAGTGCTTCTCGTCCATGCCCATCTTGCCGAGCTGCGCGAGCAGCGTCGGCGAGAGGCTGTGCATCGTCGAGGAGAAGTCGGCGGTGAAGCCGAGGCGCTCGGACTGCAACTCGTCGTACATCTCGCGCATCTGCAGCACCTGCGGGTCGTTCGGCCCTGACGGTGCATGGATCTCGTAGCCGAGGTACTGGTCGTACTCCTCGGCGAGCGGCAGGAGGCCGCGCAGGAGCTCCTTGCCGTGCGAGCGGATGACCACTCTCTTGAAGCCCAGCGTGTGCGCGGTCTTGAGCTGCCGGGCGAGGAAGTCGTGCTCCTCGTCGGGGGTCATGTCGCGGTCTTTGCGACGACCCATGTCGAGGTTCGTGCCGACCGCGCTGGCTTCAAGGCCGTACTTCTCCAGCGAATCGAACCACAGCTTCACGAACTCCTGATCCACATCGGGGTACGTGCGCAGCAGCTGGGCGATGTTGAACTCCACACCCGGGCCGATGCCCTCGTCGTAGACGGCCTTGATGAGCGTCTCGGGCGTGTACAGGCCCGCAGCGAACTCGCTGGTCATCGAATACAGGGTGGTGCCGAGCTTGATGCCGGTTCCGGCGATACCTTCGCTCATCATCGTCCTCTCAGGAGCGCACAGCGTGCGCGAGGTGGGAATCGAGGATGCGGCGGGCCTCCGCAGCATCCGTGATCATTCGGGAGCCCGCAGCCTGAGCGGCCGCACGCTGGATCGCCTGCTCGTCGCGGATGATCTCGAACGGGCTCTGCCAGTGGTTCCAGTGCCAGCCCTCGTACTCGCTCGAGATCGCGCCGCTGTAGCCGTTCTCGACCAGCAGGGTGGTGAGTTCGGTGACGGGCACCGACGGCTCCTGGTGGTTCTCGTCGATGCCGAAGAACTTGCCATGAACATGACGGATCCAGGGGAAGATCTCCAGCCAGTCATCGACGCGGGCGGGACCGAACAGCCCCGTGCCGTTGATGCCGACGTCGATGCCGAGGTCGGGGCGGCCGTGCTGGTGCGCGAGCCCGATGAAGCGTCCGAAACGCTGGCCGTGCTCGGCCTGATCGGCGGGGGGTCCCTGCTCGTAGAAGTCGTTCCACAGCTCGACGACCGCGGTGAGGAACTCCTCGGAGGCGCCGCGGCGACGGTAGGCCTCGATGAGCGAAGGAGCGAAGCCCGAGACGGTGGCACCCCAGTCCATCGTGAAGCCGAGGAAGGGCGAGCCGACCTTCTCGTAGCGGTCGCGGAGGGCGAGGATGCGCGGGTGCGACGCGTACTGGTCGGCGTGCACCTCGAGTGCGAGGGTGACGCCGTACTCCTCGGCGATGGGTGCGAGCGCCTCCATCGAGTCGGGCGTGATCGAGATCTGCACGCGCGCGATGGGGAAGCCGAGCTTGGCGGCGGCCTGGATCTGGCGCCTCATGTACTCCAGCAGCTCGTCTTGGTTGAGCAGCCGGTCGCGGTGGATACCGATGTCGGCGTTGACCGCGAGGGAGGTGCGCACGAGGCCGGCCTCGTCCACGAGGTCGGAGAAGGATGCCGCGTACGCATCGTCGATCTCGGGGAAACCACGGAAGCTCGAGAACCCGATGATCTCCAGGCCGGGGCCGTACCCCTCGTCGGCGACCTTGCGGATCAGCTGGTCGAGGTCGTATTCCCGGCCGTGGAACGCACGGGTGAAGCTGTACAGGGTGACGCCCTGGATGGGCGTGCCCGGTGTGGCGGCGGCGGTCATGCCGAAACCTCCTGGCGGACGGTCATCTTCTTCGTGTCGCGCTCCTCGATGTGCAGCACCTCGTCGTCGGAGATGATGATGTACGGGATGTAGAGGACGAGCTCGACGCTCACCTCGTGCTCGCCGCTGCCGGCGACCTCGAGATCGCCGGAGAGCACCGCCGAGTCGGTCGGGAACCACCACTCGTCGGTGTTCGTCTTCAGCTCGTCGAAGGTGAAGTCGGTGCCGTTCATCCGCCAGCGAACGGACTCCGCCGGCGCTTCCACTCCGTCGACGGCCAGCTTCGCACCGGCGATGCACGATCCCGGCAAGGCGCGGTACCAGGGCAGGCGCACCTCGACGGCGGCACGGCCGCTCCCGGTGGTGAGCGTTCCCTGCTCGATTATGCGATCGGGAATCACAGCGACCTCCTTGTCACGGCGGCGAGCGCCGCAGACTGCTTTGTCATGTTTCACACACTCTAATGTCTCTTTCGCACCTAAGCAAGTGCGGCAGCAAGGGAACGAGCCCCGGCCACCGCGAGGGCGACCGAGGTGAGGGTCGGGTTGCACGCCGTCGGCGTGGGGATCACACCGTTGCCGGCGACGTACAGGCCGGGCACGCCCCAGACCTGGCTGTCGGGTCCGCAGACGCTCGTGCCGTCATCCGTCCGGCCCATGCGCGTCGTGCCCTGATAGTGCAGCGACGAGCCGAGCGGCAGGGTGAACGGCCGGCTGTCCAGCGGGTTGCCGATCGCCTCTCCGAGGCGAACGATCTCGGTACGGGCCCGATCGATCACCTCGTGGTCGCGCGGGGTGAGCCGGTAGTGGATCCGCAGCGCCGGCATGCCGTAGCCATCATGCGCATCGTCATCGAACTCGACGCGGTCATCGGCCTGCAGATCCTTCGCGCAGAAGAGTCCGAGCCCGACGATGGAGCCCGGGACGACCGGGTCGTCCTCGGCGAGGGGGATCGGCGAGGCGTCGAGCTGCATGATCTGCCCGTGGAAGGGCACCTCGTCGGTGAACGGCACCCAGCTGACGCCGCTGTACTCCGCCAGCCCCGTGGTCGGCGCATCGGCGCCGAGGGTCTCGACGCCGCGCAGCCGCGAGGCGAAGACGATCTGCGCCTGATCGTTGAGATAGCGCCCGAGGGCGGGGGGACGGATGCCGGAGGCCCAGAGCACCTGCGGAGTGCGCAGCGCATCGGCGGCGACCACCACGAACCGCGCCGCCACCCGGTGGGTCTCTCCGGACCGGAGATCCCGAACCTCCACGCCCGTCGCGCGACTATCGCCTGTGAGCACCCGCGTGACGAGCGACTCATCGAACAGGTCGAAGATGGGGTTGTCGCGAGTGACGTCGCCGAGCACCACATCCGATCCCGACCAGACCAGCCGGCCGTCGGCGCGGCGGTGCGCGGCCAGCGGCATGCGCTGCACTTTCGCCTCCGCCGTCCGGCCTTCGTCGACCGCGACGGCGAGGCGATCCCTCACGATCTTGCCGAAGGGCGCGGCGTCGAAGGCGTCGGTGGTGACGCCGAGCAGGCGCTCCGCCTCGGTCAGCAGGTCGTCGAGGTCGGGGAGGAAGGCGATCCGCTCGCTGCCGCCGGGCCGCGGGCAGGCACCAGTCCAGTGCGCGGCCATGCCGCCGACGTTGCTGGACATCGCCGCCACCGGCATCCCGTCCTCGTCCGGGAATCGGAAGCCGTCCTCGAGGAGGAACGTGCCCGGTCGAGCGGCGCGCATGCCGGCCTTCGCCTGGCCGGGGTTGGCCACCTTCTCGCCGCGTTCGCCGGGGCCTTCGGAAGCGGCTTGCGCGCGGGCGCGGGCCTCGGGGTCGGCGATGTTCTTCACATGGGCGCCCGGCGGGTCGGACACCGTGGGACCCACCTCGAACATCGCGATCGTGGCGTTCGGCGCCTGCTCGCTGAGGACGCGCGCGTACGCCGCGCCGGTCGGACCACTGCCGACGATGGCGACATCGACCTCGGAGGGGTACCGCGTCATGCCGATGCTGCCCATTCGACGATGCGCGCGACCGAGGCGGCGGACTCGATGGTGGGGTAGTACTCCAGGCCGATGGGTCCGTCGTAGCCGGAAGCGCGCAGGACGCCCAGACGCTCAGTCCAGTCGAGGCCGCCGGATCCGGGCTCACCCCGGCCCGGTGCATCCGCCAATTGGACGTATTTCACGAGGTCGCCCGCGTTCGCCAGTTCGGCGGCCATGTCTTCGCCCTCCACCGCGGAGTGGTAGACGTCGTAGAGCACCCCGAAGAAGGGCGAGTCGACACCCCGGGCGACGTAGACCGCCTCGGCAGTGCGGTCCAGGAGGGAGCCGGGGTGATCGACCCGCACGTTCACCGGCTCGAGCACGAGCGTGATGCCTGAGCCGTCGATCTGTGCGATGGCCTTCTGGTAGATCTCGACGAGCTTGTCCAGCTGCACCTGGCGCTTCCACCCGCCGAACCCCGTGCCGCTGCCGACAACGATGCGCGGGCAGCCGAGGTCCTGGGCGATCTCCACGCCCTCGTCGAGCTTGCGGAAGAACTCGGTGTGGTCCCACGGCGGAATCATGAACTGGGTGCGCGGCTCCGACAGCTGTGCGGTCAGTTGAGTTCCGGTCTCCTCGAGCGCCGCCTTCAGCGCCGGCAGGTCTTTCGGCTGCGCCGGAGCGTCGACACCGGTGGGACCCCACATCTCCACGGCGGTGAACCCGGCGGCCGCGGCCGCGCGGACGCGATCGTGGTAGTCACCGGCTTCGGTGAAGAGGAGTTCGATATTGGGGGCGAGCTGATACACGGAAAGGTCTCCTGACGGGATGCGGGTGGGTCGACGGGCGGGTGAGGGCTCAGCCCTTGAGCCCGCCGGCGAAGCCCTGGATGAAGCGCTTCTGGGCGAACATGTAGAAGGCCAGGATCGGGATCATCGAGATGATCACGACGGCGAAGATCTTGTTCCACGCCGACACCAGGCCGCCGACGTAGGTGTACATGGCCACCGGAAGGGTCTGCGTCGTGGTGCCGCCGAGGAAGATCAGCGAGTTGAAGAAGTCGTTCCAGATGATGAGGCCGGTGAGGATCGCCACCGTCCCGGTCGCCGGCGCCATGAGAGGAAGCACGACCCGGAAGAACGCCTGCGTGGGCGAGGCGCCGTCGATGACGGCGGCTTCTTCGTACTCGGTCGACAAACCTCGGAAGAAGCTGGCGTAGAGGAAGACCGACAGCGGCAGGAGGATTCCGGCCCACAGCAGCACCATGCCAAGCACCGACCCGGTCAGACCGACGCTGCGGGCACCGATGTACAGCGGCACGGTGCCCAGCTGCGCGGGGAGGATGATCGCGATCAGCACGAGGTAGTAGGTGAGGGTCGTCCAGGTGCGGGTGCGCCGCGCGATGACGTAGGCCGACACCGACCCGAGCAGCACGAGCAGGAAGATCGACCCTGCGGTGATGAGAGCGCTGTTGAGGATGCTGAGGGGGATGCTGTTGCGCCCCGTGGTGGTGAGCACCTCGACGAAGGCGTTGAAGGTCGGGGCGGTGGGCGGGGCGACGGCGCTGGAGGTCAGGGCCTCCTGGTCGGACTTCAGCGACGTCATGATGAGGATCCAGAAAGGAAGGAGTCCGAGGAGGGTCACCACCCAGACGAAGACCTCGCGCGTGGCAGTGAGTTTGGTGTAGCGGAACATGTCTCAGGCCTTTCCGACCGAGCGGTCGCGGGTGAGCCACTGCTGGAAGATGGCGAAGACGAGGATGATGACCGTCAGCACGAGCGCGAGCGCCGAACCGAAGCCGAACTGACCGAGTGAGAACGCCTGCTTGTAGACCTGGGTGGCGAGGGTCTCGGTGACTCCGGCGGGTCCACCGCCCGTGAGGGCGAGGATCTGGTCGAACACCCGCAGCCCCTGGATGATGCCGAGGGTCGTCGCGATGGCGATCGAGGGACGGATGGCAGGAGCGACGACATGCCGGAAGCGCTGCCAGAGGTTCGCGCCGTCGAGCGCCGCGGCCTCTTCGACTTCGACGGGCACCGACGCCAGTCCCGCGAGGTAGATCACCATGGTGAAGCCGGTCTGCTGCCAGACGATGACGATGAGGATCGCCCAGATCGAGTAGGTGGGGTCGGCCAGCCACACCTTCTGCCACGACTGCAGGCCGATGAGGCCGAGGAAGTCGTTGAGCGGCCCATCGAACTGGAAGATGAACTTCCACACGTACGACACCGCCAGGGGGCTCAGCACCACCGGCATGAACAACAGCGTCCGCAGGATGTAGCGGGTCTTCAGCATGCGGTTGATGGCGAGGGCGTAGAGGAGGCCCAGAACGTTTGTCAGCACCACGGAGCCGATCGCGAGGAACAGGGTGTTCCAGACCGAGCCGAGCAGAAGCGGGTCGCTGAAGATGCGGACGAAGTTGTCGACGCCGATGAATTCCCAGTCGCCGAGGCCCGTCCAGTTGGTGAAGGCGAAGAACCCGCCCGTCAGGGTTGCGACGTAGTGCACCCCGATGACGAAGATCACGGCGGGCAGCGCCCACCACCAGTGGCCGTAGCTGATGAGCGGCCGGCGCCCCTTCACGCGGGTGCTCGCCCGACGGTTCTTCGGCGGCACGGTCACCGCCCGGGTGCTCTGATCGTCCTGCATCGTCGCTGTCATTCGCCCTGACCTCGTCGTCGTCTGCGCGCCCGCAGCAGTTTCGGGGCGCCGTCGATTCAGGATCACACGCTTGCGTCGAAACCGCACATTAGTTTTTGCGATATCGGATATAAGTGGGCGCGAGGCGCGGGAGGGTGCCGCCCCGATGCGGCGCGGTGGCAGGATCGGCGCGTGATCGAGCCCGCCCCAGACACCGTCGCCCGCCTCCGCCGGGTGTTCCTCGACCCGCCCGCCGATGCGCGACCCCACGTGTGGTGGCACTGGATGGACGGCAACATCGACATTCCCGGTCTTCTCGCCGACCTCGAGTGGATGCGCGAGGTCGGCGTCGGCGGCGTGCAGATCTTCGACGGCGGCATGGGGCTTCCGTCGGTGGTCGCAGCGCCGGTGCGACCGGGAACACCGGCATGGGACGAAGCGATGACCGCAGCGACAGCACGGGCGCGGGAGCTCGGACTCGAGGTGGCGGTGGCCACCTCCTCAGGGTGGAGTGCCTCGGGCGGGCCCTGGGTGGAGCCCGTCAACGCGATGAAGAAGGTCGTGTGGTCGCAGGCGATCGTCGAGGGTGGCACACCGGTGCGCGTCCCTCTCCCCCCGCTACCCGACGCCGTGGGCGCGTACCAGGATTGCGGATCGGATGACCCGGAGCGGCGGTTCACGGCTCCGTGGCGGGTTCTCGCCGTACCCGAGGATGTCGATCGCCTGCCGCTGCGTGCCGAGACGGTCGACACGTCTGCAGGCGCCGTCGGGTCGCCGGAGGTCCTCACCGACGGCTCCTTCGTCGCCGGCGTCGCACTGGCCCGTGATCCCGATCGGCCGTCTGAGGCCTGGATCGTGCAGAGGTTCGACGAGCCGGTCACCGTGCGCTCGGTAGTCGTGGGACTGCCCGGTCCCCGCGGCTTCGGCGCCGCGCCGCCGGCGGGCGCGGTGCTCGAGGCGGAGCGGGTCGACGGCGTGTGGGCCTCGATCTCCGAGCTCATCGACACCCGCGCGCCGGTGCGATCGGCCTCCTTCGCGCCCGTGACCTCCCGCGTGTTCCGGCTTCGGCTGCACGGCGAGCCTGCCGCAGCGGCGCTGCCTCCGACGGCCGACGGCCTCGCCACACCACCCGTGCTCCGCCCCGCCCACACCTTCGAGGTCAGCGAGTTCGCCCTGTTCAGCGCGTCCCGTGTGCACATGAGCGAAGCGAAGGCCGGCTTCGGCGTCGCATCCGACTACTACGCGCTCGACTCCCCCGACGCGGCGGCCGGAGTGATCGATCCGGCGGAGGTGGTCGACCTCACCGGACACGTCTCAGACGGCATCCTGCACTGGGCTCCCCCGCCGGGACGCTGGCGCGTCCTGCGACTCGGAGCCTCGACCACGGGCGCGGTCAACGGCCCGGCACTTCCCGATGCGACGGGTCTCGAGGTCGACAAGCTCGACGGCCGCCGGGTGCGCAGCTATCTCGAGACCCACCTGGCGCGCTTCGCCGGGGCGGCGGCAGAGGCCGTCTCGGCGCTCCTCAGCGACAGCATCGAGGCGGGGCTGCAGAACTGGACCGATGCCATCGCCGAAGAGTTCGCCGCGCGGCGCGGCTACGATCCGACGCCGTGGCTACCGTGCCTCCTCGGATGGGTGGTGGGCGACGCGGGCCGCGCCGACGCGTTCCTGTACGACTATCGACGCACGCTCGCCGAGCTTCTCGCCGAGCACTACTACGGCACCCTCGCCGCGGTCGCGCACGAGCGGGGCTGGACCCTCTACGCCGAAGCGCTGGAAGATCGTCGCCCGCAGCTCGGCGACGACCTGGCGATGCGGGCAGCGGCCGACGTGCCGATGGGCGCGATGTGGACCTTCGCGCCGGAGGACGGGCCCAGACCGACGTACGTCGCCGACCTGCGCGGCGCTGCGTCGGTGGCGCATGTGTACGGAGCCTCCCGCACCGGATCAGAGGCGTTCACCGCCTTCGAAGACCCGTGGACGGCGACACCCGGCAGCCTCAAGCACGTCGCCGATCTGCAGCTCACCCTCGGTGTGACCCGGTTCTGCATCCACTCGTCACCGCATCAGCCCACGACGGTTCCGCCTCCCGGGATGGCTCTCGCGCCCTTCCTCGGGCAGACCTTCTCTCGAAACGAGACATGGGCTCGAATGGCGAGACCGTGGACCGATTACCTCGCGCGATGCTCGGCGCTGCTCGCCGAGGGCGAGCCGGTTGTGGACGTCGCAGTGTTCGTCGGCGAGGAGGCACCGGTCACGGGCCTTTTCGGCGAGGCATCGGACGAGACCGTGCCCCCGGGGTACGGCTTCGACTACGTCGGAGCCGACGCCCTGGCGAACGTCCTCCGGGTCGAGGGCGGGCGGGTCATGGCGCGCGGCGCCTCCTATGCCGCCCTGTTCCTCGGCGGCACCTCACACCGGATGACACTCACCGCCCTCGCTCACATCGAGCGCCTCCTCGCTGCCGGCGCAACCGTGGTGGGGCGTCCACCGGCCGCTTCTCCGTCGCTCGCGGACGACGTCGAGACGTTCACCCGTGTCCGCGACCGGATCTGGGGCTCTGATCATGGGGGACGCCTCGTGGCAACATCCGATCTCCATGGCGCGCTTCGGGGGCTCGGCATCGCGCCCCCGGTCACCGTCGCCGACCCCTCCGTCCGCACCCTGTCGCGGCGGATCGACGGACAGCTGCTGACCTTCGTGGCCAATCCCTCCGCCGCCCCGATCACGACCACGGTGTCGATCGGCGACGCGGAGCGCATCGCCCGCTGGGACGCGGCCACCACGATGGTCACAGCGCTCGAGAGCGCGCCGGACGACGACCCGACGACCTTCGAGCTGACGCTCGGGCCCTTCGGTTCTGCGTTCCTGCTGTCCGGAGCAGACGCGCCCCTCGTCTCCGAGGTCGACGAGCGGTCGGTGCCCCTCGAGGGGCCATGGCGGATGACACTGCCCGGGCTCGCACCTCGAGAGTTCACCACCGGGCCCGAGCCGTGGACGCAGCACCCGGAGGCTGTCGGCTTCTCGGGGGTCGGCACCTACGAGACGCGGTTCACCCTCTCGGCCGCGGATCTGCAGGGGCGGGTGAGCGTGGAGTTCGAGGCCGTCCATGACATCGCGGAGATCCTCGTGGGCGGGGAGAGCGCCGGAGTGGTGTGGACAGCGCCCTGGCGTCTCGACATCACGGGTCTGGTCGGCGAGGGGCAGAACGACGTGACGGTCCGCGTGGCGACGGGGTGGCGCAACCGGCTCATCGCCGAGGCGAAGGCACCGACCGGGGAGGTCTATGAACCGATGACGACGGTCTTCACCGTGGACGCGACCCCTCGGCCCGCCGGGATCGCCGGGCCGGTGTCACTCGTTCTGGGCCCAGACCGGCGAATCAGCAGGACTATGGCTATACATAAGCACTAGTTATGTCGAAAAGCGGCATATCGTGTCAGGCTGATGGTGCGGCAGATCCGAAGCCGCGCCAGTTCTGCACTGGCGACAACGACGTCATGAAAGGTCGACATGTCACAGCATTCCGACATCCGGCGCCTCCGTTGGTCCCTCCTGGCTGTGGGCGCCGCCGGCGCTCTCGTCCTCGCGGGCTGCTCGGGCGGCGGTTCCGACAACGGCGGGTCCGACAGCGGAGGAGACTCCGGCGACGAGACCTCTGCGAACTTCAGCCTCATGGTCGCTCAGGCCAACGACCAGGACGACTACTGGGCCGAGACCGCCGCGAAGTACACCGAGCAGACCGGCGTCGAGATCGAGGTGATCCCCTACCCCTCCGACGCGTACAACACGCAGGTGACCACCCAGCTGCAGGCCGGGAACGCCGCCGACATGATGGTGCTCGCACCCGGCACCGGGCAGCCGATCTCGGTCGTCAACCTCGCAGAGGCGGGCTTCCTCGAGCCGCTGAACGAGACCTCCAGCGGCACGATCCCCGCCGGGACCGAGGCCGAGTACTCCTTCGACGGTGATGTGTACGCCCAGCCCGCCGCGCTCGTGCCTGTCGGCTTCATCTACAACGGCGCCGGCGGCGAAGAGGTCGGTATCGACGCCTACCCCGAGACCTACGACGACCTGCTCGAGGCGTGCACCACGGCACGCGACGGCGGCAAGACCTTCACGGTGCTCGCCGGAAGCGTGCCGTTCAACACCGGCCTGTTCTCGATGCTGATCTCCGCGACCCGCGTGTACGCCGAGACCCCCGATTGGAACGAGCAGCGCGCGGCGGGCGATGTGACCTTCGCCGACAGCGGATGGCGCGACGTGCTCGAGGACATCCTGGAGATGAACGAGGGCGGCTGCTTCCAGGACGGTGTCGCCGGCGGCACCTTCGACTCCATCACGCAGGGCATCGGATCGCAGGCCTCGCTCACCGCGGCGGTTCCCGGCTCGGCGGCGACGTCGATCAGCGCCGGCACCGGCCTCGACCTGACGGTCCAGGCCTTCCCGCCCGCAGACGGCGGCGCGCCCTACGGGCTGGCCTCGGCCAACTACGCCTGGGCCGTGAACGCCTCGGCTGACGACGCCGTGAAGGCGTCCGCACAGGAGTTCCTCGACTGGCTGGCGACCCCCGAGGAGTCGCAGGCCTTCGCCGACCTGTCGGGCTTCGTCCCGATCACCGGCGCCACGGCCGACAACCTGCTGCCGATCTACTCGCCGATCGGCCAGCTGCTCGAGAACGGCGACTACGCGGGTCTTCCGAACGCCACGTGGCCGAACCCCGACGTCTACGACACGCTCGGCGTGGGTGTCCAGGGTCTGCTCACCGGACAGAAGACCGTCGACCAGGTGCTCGATGAGATGGATGCCGCATGGGGTGAGTAACTCCGCACATCCCTGACGCCTTGCGTCGAACCGTCGCCGCCCGGGTCCTCCTCCCGGGCGGCGACGTTTGTCTCGTGCGACCAGGCGCATCGCTGGCGCCGATAAGGGATAGCACGAACATAGAGCCGATTGATACGGTTGGTGTATCCCCGACCGAAGGATCACACCGCCGTGACCGACCAGATGCCGCTCTCCCGCCTCGACCTGAACCTGCTGGTCTCCCTGGACGCTCTCCTCACCGAGCGGAGCGTCACCCGGGCCGCGGAGCGGCTGCACCTCAGCCAGCCCGCCCTCAGCGCCTCGCTCGCACGCTTGCGCACCCACTTCGGCGACCCGATCCTCGCCCGCCGCGGCAACACCTACGAACTGACGCCCTTCGCCGTACGCCTCAGCGAGCACACGACCTCGGCCCTCGAAGCCGCCCGTCGCGTCTTCGAGTCGCAGGCGACCTGGTCACCCGAGGAGTCCACGCGTGAGTTCTCCATCTACGGCTCCGACTACGGCTTCGTCACCGTCGGCAGTGTCGTGTCGCGCCTCGCCGCCGAGCGAGCGCCGGGCGTGCGCTTCCGTTTCATGCTCCACAACCCCACGATCGTCGACGACGCGGCGACCCGGCTGCGGTCGGTGGACGGCATGATCATCCCCCACGGGCCGATCTCTGATCATCCGTTCGTCGACCTCTGGCATGACGACTGGACCGCCCTCGTCGCCACCGATAACGACGAGGTCGGCAGCGAACTCACCCGTGACCAGCTCGCCGAGCTCCCCTGGGTGATGACGTATCAGACCCGCTCGGCGTTCACCTCGGCGGGGAGGCAGGTGCAGCAGCTCGGGATCGAGCCGCGCATCGAGGCAATCGTGGAGAGCTTCCTCGCGATGAGCCACTTCATCGCCGGAACGCGCCGCATCGGCGTCATCCAGAAGGCGATCGCCCACCTCGCCACCCGGGCCGGCGGGGTGCGCGCGGTCGGGCTGCCGTTCGAGCCGACACCGCTCACGAACGCCCTGTGGTGGCATCCGGTGCACGGGCGCGACCCCGAGCACGCCTGGATGCGCGACCTCTTCGTCGAGGCCGGACGCATCGTCGACTCCGGCGCCCACGTCGCCTCGATGCCCGAGGCGGCCGTCGCGGTATAGCCGCGCGCGCCCCGGAGGACATCGGCACAGCGGAGGACGAGACGGGCGGCGTCGACCTCCTGCGCGCCGATCTCCTTCCGTGTGCCAGCCGACGGGCAGCGCGTCAGGCCAGGCGGCGGTAGCGCAGGTCGCGGAAGCGCGCCGACCCGTCACCGGCGGCGTAGATGGCCGGACGGAGGCTCAGCAGGTCGCCGATCGTGTTGGCGTGGTAGCCCGACGTCTCGTAGCGGACGCCGTGCCGTGTCCACTCGCCGCCCTGCTCGCGCCACCAGCCCGTGACGATGTGGTGGTCGTTCCGCAGGCGAAGCGACAGGCGGCGCCCGGCCGGCGCGGGCTCCCGCCAGTGCGTGCGGATGCCCCCGGAGTAGCTGCGCATCCCCGCACCGTCGATGCCCATCCCGCAGAAGAGGCGCCCGTTGAAGAACAGCAGCAGCCCCGCCTCGACGGGCCCCTCCAGCTCGACGTCGACCTCGATCTCGTAAGCGTGGTCGCCGGTGACGAGGGCGAGCGGCGAGGAGTCTCCGGGCCCCACCCCCTTGCCGCGGAGGACCAGCACGTCGTCGGCGACGGTGAGGCGCCCGGACTCGCCCGGTAACGGGGCGTGGAAGGCCCAGCGCTCCCCGAGGCGGAAGCCGGGGATCTCTTCGGCCGGTGGGAGAAGCGGATGCTGCGGGGCTGCCCCCTCGGGGAGGGGAAGCGCACCGCCGACGTCGTCGGCGGCCGCCACGGGCCATCCGTCCTCCGTCCACGCAACCTGCTCGAGCAGGATCTGCCGACCGAGAGTGCGGTAGCCGTTCTCGTACCCGTGCGACAGCATGTACCACTGCTCGCCCGGGACTTCGAGGATCGTGGCGTGCCCGCGCGACCACCAGCGCTCGTCCGCGCTGCGGGTGCGAGCGATCGGGTTACCCGGGTGGTTCTCCCACGGACCGTGCACCGACCGCGATCGGGCGACGATCACCATATGACCGGTCGGCGGGCCAGCCGTGCCGCCGACCGCACTGACGAGGTAGAACCACTCCCCGCGCCGGAACAGCTTGGGGCCCTCGAGGGCGTAGGCCTCGGTGATCCAGTCGTCGGGGTACCGCCAGCCGTCGTAGACCTGCTCGATCTCCCCCACGGTCGACAGTCCGTCGTCGCACAGGGCGACCCGGCGAATGCCGCTGAGGAACAGGTAGCGCCGGCCGTCCTCGCCGACCACGTGGCCGGGGTCGATGGCTCCCCGGACGCCGAGATCGATCGGCTCCGACCAGGGACCGGCCATCGCGTCGGCGTGGATGACGAAGATCGAGGCGTCGGTGAGGGACGACCACGGTGTCGGGATGAAGGGGATGTAGATGAAGAAGCGGCCGTCATGCTCGGCGACGTCGACGGCGAACGTGCTGCCGAGAGGTTCGGGGAGCGCGGCTGTGACGTACGTCCAGGTGACGAGGTCGTCCGAGCGGTACAGGAGCAGCCCGGGAGCCGCCTCGAACGACGAGTACGTCATCCAGTACTCGTCCCCCACCTTGATGACCGCGGGGTCGGGCCGGTCTCCCCCGAGGACTGGGTTGGTGTAGCTCCGCGCAGCTCCCGGTCCGTCAGCTTCCTGATCCACGTCCCCCTCCTGCACGCCACTCGGTGACGCTCGGGCGAACCGCCCGGACCCATTGATTCTGAGAAAGCCTGAGCAGAGTGATTTTCGCAGCGCCGACGCGGTCCACCGGCACGACCTGCAGGCGTTCATCGCCATTGAGGACCCTGCCCGGCACGAGCTCTCCTTTTTCGACGAGCAGTTCCGTGACGGAGTCGATTTCGACATCGCCGTCGGAAGTGGCGAAGTCCAGTTTGACCCCCTGTCCCACGACGACCAGCTCGTCGTCGGCTACTGCGAAGACCAGGGCGAACGGTCGCTGCTCACCGGGCGTCGGGACGGGCTCTTGCGGGAGCGTCTCGTCAGGAACGGGGAGTGCTGCGTCGGGCAGCTGCACACCGACGTCGAGGAGGAAAGTGCGCACGATGTCGTTGAGGCCGCGGGCCGAGACCGTGAGATCGCCGACCCGAGTCTCGGCAGGTGAAGAGCCGCGCTCGACGACGACGGCTCCGATGCGACGGGCGCGCTGAGCCTCGGCGATGTCCGACTCGAGGGCGCTGAGAAACGTGAGCACGGCCGCGACCTGGCCATCGGGGTTCGCGCCATCGATGCCGAACGCCGACCAGCCGATGGCGCGGTAGCTGCCGATCGCACGGACGAGCTCGCCTGCGCGCAACCGGCTTTCCGGGACGAAGAACGGCTGGTTGTGGGAGGTGTAGACCCGCATCGCCGAATCAGCGTCGTCGACGTAGATGTCGGGGGCGACGAACGACAGCGAGGGAGCCGCAGTGCGCCATACATCCACGACCCGGCTGGCGGGGCCGCCACTCGGCCACCGTCCCGGCTCGTCCTGCCCCGGCTGCGGCCCGAGCCACGCGTTGGTGTACATCGGGACACGCCTGTGCACACGTCCACGTTCGGCGACGTGCTGCACGTATGAGCCTATGGACCACGCCATGAAGACCTCGTCGGCTCCGGACCCCTCACCGAACACTTCGGCCCAGGTTCCGCTCTCCCGTTCCCCGTGCGCTGTCCAGAGCTCGCGCAGCAACGAGTCGGCGCGACCAGCGCGTGCGAGCACGATCAGTTCGGACGGGACCTGGCCGGCCCAAGCCTCCTCGGCGAGTGCGCTTCGATCTCGGCTGTCGCGGAGGATGCCCGACTCGTTCTCGACCTGGACCATGGCGACGACGTCGGTCGCGTCAACCTTCGCCACGTGTGCCAGGAACGCCTCGAACGCCGCAGCATCGGCCGCGCGGAGGTTCTCGCTGAACACCGAAAGCACGGGTGTGGGCGTCACTCCGGAGTAGTGGAACGCGTTGCCGCGGACCTTGGCTTGCACCACGGCTCGCGGAAACCTCTCGAGGTCTGCGCGAACCCACCGCGGCGCGTACGTTGAGGCAGCGTTCTTGAACGCACCGAACCACAGTGGCACGAGGCGCAGACTCAGCCGGCGCGCCTCCTCGATCATCGTGTCCACGAGGTCGAAATCGAAGACGCCCTCCTGCGGCTCTGTCAGCGCCCAGCTGACCGGGGCGAGCACCGCATTGGCGCCCAGGCGTCGGGTGTGCGCGAATGACCGGCGGATTGTCGCCGCCGAGGAACTGGACGAGTTGTGTACCTGCCCGCCGAGAAGGAGACGAAGCTCGTTCCCCTGTCGCAGACGCATGTCGTCGTCGAACGCCCAACGTGAGTGATTGCCTGACGTGCTCACGGAAGTCCTCCGATCCAGTCCGCGATCGCCTTGACGGTGGGGAGGGCGGTGGGGTCGGACGGCTCGTTGATGTGACCGTGCGCTGCGCCGGGCTCCACCCGCAGCGAGACGGGCACGCCGGCATCGCCGAGCTGCCGTGCGAACGCCTCGCCTGACGGGCGGAGCTCGTCGTGCTCGCACACCAACACCAGCGTCGGCGGGAAGCCCGCCGCCGGACCGAGCGCCGCGAACGCATGCGGGTCGGCGAGGACCTCGATCGTGCCCGCGAAATTCAGCACCATTTCCCCGTGGCGGGAGGACGGGTCGACCTCGGCGGTGGCCTCCGGCCCGTTGGGATGAACCACAGGGTAGACGAGGACGAGCCCCGCCGGCATGGCGTCTCCTGCGTCACGCAGGCGGGCGGTGACCCCTGCGGTCAGATTGCCGCCAGCGCTCGCGCCGCCAAGAAGAACCGCGGATGCAGGGAGCCCGAAGAGCTCCTCGGCGTGGGCGACAGCGCACCACCATCCTGCCAGCACGTCGTCGGAGGGCTCGGGGAAGTGGGTTGCACCGAGGCACTTGACGTAGTCGAGCGTGAGGACAGGAGTGCCGCGTGCGGCGAGCTCCATCGCGACCCAGTGCGACTCGGGCATGTCGAGGTGACCGCCGATGAAGGCCCCGCCGTGGACCCAGACGAGCGCCCGGCCCGAGGCCGGCGCCGTGACATCCCGATACACCCTCGCCGGGACCGCACGACCCTCGCCACCGTCGAACGAGAGGTCGCGCATCGCCACCTCGGCGAGCCTCGGGAACCGGCGTTTCAGAGATGCGGTGTCGATGTCGGTGCGCGGGTCGGACGGCTCACCCTCCTCACGCAGCAGCCGCAGAAGCTCCGTAAGGGGCAGGGAGCGAAAATCAGTGTCTGTCTCAGGCACGTGCCGGCTCCGTCGCAGCCCGCATCGCCGAGCGGATGAGGTCATGCTGTCGCCGGACGAGGAGGAGCGGGTCGACCTCGCCGAGCTCGGCGAACGCGTGACCCTCCCACTCGCTGGACCAGAAGCCGCGGTAGCCTCCCTCGACGAACACCCGCACGTGGGCGGGATAGTCGATCGCCGGCTCCTGCCCGTTGTCGTCGATGTCGTAGAACTTCGCGTGCACGTGGAGGATCTGCGGCATGATGTCGGCCCACTCCCGCGGGTCGACGTGGCCGTGCATGTTGAAAGCGAGGTGGGCGAAGGCCCCGAGCCGCCCGGGATCGAAATCCCGGCCGTGCAGATAGGCGATGAACTCCTGCTGCCGATCGCGCATCGACGCGTCTGTGGCCCAGATCTCCTGCAGCCTTTCCACGGCAGGGTCGTCGAGCCCCGCCCGCCGCACCGCGCGCAGCAGCGTCGGCGACATCGCGTGCATCGTCGAGGAGAAATCGGCGACGAACCCGAGAAGGGGCGAATCGAGCTCGGCGTAGGTGTCGCGCACCTTCATGATCTCGGGCGCGTTCGGACCGAGTGGCGCGTGGATCTCGTAGGCGAGCGTGAGCTGGAGTTCCTCGGCCACCGGAAGCAGCCGCCGCAGCAGCGCGGGCTTCGCCGATTGGATGCGCACCAGAGGGAACCCGAGCTTCTTCGCGCCGCGGAACATCTCCACCGAGAACGCGAACTCCTCGTCGGGCGTCATGTCGCGATCGCGGCGTCGGCCCATGTCGAGGTTGGCACCGAAGGAGGCTCGCCGCGAACCCGTGCCGGTCGAAGGCGTCGCGCCACGTGCGGACGAAGTCATCCGAGACGACCGGGTAGGTGGGTACCATCTGCGACGCGACGATCTCGATGCCGGGGCCGATGCCGAGCTCGGCGACCCGGTCGAGCAGGCCATCGAAGTCGTACCAGCCAGCGCGGAATTCGGCGCTCGCGGAGTAGAGGGTCAGCCCCAGCTGGAACGGATCACTGTCGGTCGCAGACGGCGGCGGTGCGACATCGCGCACGAGCGCGGGAGGCGCGGCGTCGACGTCGGTGGCCGTGAGGGTGAGCGTCTGATGCACCACATTGGGCACGTACAGGCCCGGGCCGCCCTCGTCCCCGGGCGCGATCTGCATGTAGGGCAGCCGCAGCTCGCCGTGAACCGTCACCGCGTGGGTGTCGCCGACGGTGACCTTCTCGTCGCGGCGGACGATGAGCAGGGGATGCGCCTGCAGGAACCACAGCGTCTCGCTCTGCGCGGACAGCTCGTCGATCGCGTAGCGGCGCCCGGCGAGCTCGAAGGACAGATCGGATGCCGCGACCTTCGCGCCGTCGATGGTGACGGCGAGCGTCGAGACCGACGACAGCCAAAGGCTTCGGTACCAGGGGAGGGTGAGCGCGAGCGCGAAGCCCTCGGGGTGCGGGCGGAGGCTGTCGTCGGCGATGAGTCCATTGGGCATGGGCTGCTCCTCGTCAGAGGCCGGAGGCGATGCGGCGGATGAGGCTGTGCTGCCTTCGCACCTGCTCGATCGCGCGCCACGGCGCGCGATCGCCCTCGTACTCGCTGGAGAGGTAGCCGGAGTACCCCGCGTCCTTCAGAGCACGGAGCACCGGCTCCCACGGGATCTGCTGATCGACCTGGTCCTCGTCGATGTCGTGGAACTTCGCCTGGATGAACACGACGTACTCGGCGATGTCGGCGATGTCGGCCGGGTCGACCCCGATGCCGTCGAGGAAGGCCGGGCGCTGACCCGGAAGCTCCCCGGGGCGGAGCGGAATCGGCCGGTCCTGGAAGATGCCGGTGTCCAGCAGCAGACCGAAATGCTTCGTGCCGGTGCGCTGGATGAGCCCGATGTAGTCGTCGACCACCTCGTGCTTGATGGGGGTCGGCGAGTGGATCTCGGGGCAGATGATCACGTCGAGCTCGGCGGCGAGGTCGAGGCTCCGCTCCACGGCCTCCGTCCACGTCGGGTGAGGCACGAGGTCGCTGGAGATCACACCGATCTTGGGACGGACGAACCCGAATCCCAGGCGACGGGCGAGCCGCAGGTCGCGTTGGAGCATCGCTGCTCCTTCAGCGGCGGTGAGGTCGCGCGCGTTCGCGCCGCTGGAGTGCAGGCGCGTGTCGATCCACGAGCCGTAGTTCGTCGGCTCGAGCCGGTACTTCTCCAGCAGCGTGAACCACGTGTCGATCCAGGCGGTCGACGGCTCGGGGTAGCCCGCGATGTGCCCCTCCCCGAGGATCTCGACCCCGGTGGCGCCGACGTCGGCGACGTGTGCGAGCGCCGACTCGAGGTCGAGCACCGTGCCGAAGTCGTGCATGAAGCTGTACAGCGAGACGCCGTACTTGAAGGGCCCGCCGTCGAGGTCGGAGCTCAGGGTGATGTGCCGCGTCTCGCGGTATGTCGACGGCTGATGCTCGACGGGGATGTACGACATCCGCAGCCGCAGCTCGATCGACACCTCGTGGGTGCCCTCCGGGAGGCCGCCGTCGAAGGGAACGGTGATCACCGCGGCATCCTCCAGCGGCCACCGCACACCCTCGGAGTCCCACAACTCCTGGAGGGTGTACGTGCGGCCCTGCAGCGTCCAGCGTGGAACGTCGGGACCGACATCGAGGAGGTCGCCGACGCGCACCGCGACCCCGTCGATGAGCGAGGCCGCCATGCCGCGATACGACGGCATGCGCAGGCGGATCTGGAAGCCGGTCACGCGGTCGCCCTCACGGACGTTGCGGAAGCCGATGGATTGGAGGATGTCTCGTTCGAGAAGCATCGATGCTCACTTCGTCGGGATGGTCCGGCACGGCGGCGACGCCGGCACGGGGCCTCGACAGGCCCACCCCCAGGCTAGACCGATCTGTCATTTTCGCGCATAAGAAGGATCGATATCCGCATTGAGGTGGCCGATGCTGCCGGTCGTCGAGCGAGCGCAGCGAGACGAAACGCCTCAGCCCCGCTACACCAGCCGCAGATCCGCCTCGATCGCCCGAGTGGCCGCCAGGAGCGCGGGGAGATAGGTCTCGCGCACCCGGTCGACGGTGTCGCGCGTCGCGCTGGTGGAGATGTTCACGGCGGCCACCACCGAGCCGGTGCGGTCGCGGACCGGTGCGGCGACCGAGCGGAGGCCCGGCTCCAGCTCGCCGTCGACGAGCGACCACCCCTGCGTGCGCACGCGCGCGAGCTCGGCGGCGAGCGCCTCGGGATCGGTGAGGGTGCGGTCGGTGAGGTGCGCGGGCGGAAGGAGGGAGAGGATGCCGGCGACCGCCGCCTCCGGCAGGGCGGCCAGCAGCACCCGTCCCATCGACGTGGCGTAGGCGGGGAACCTCGTGCCGATCGTGATGCGGACGCTCATGATGCGACGCGTGGGCACGCGGGCGACGTACACGACCTCCGCGCCGGCGAGGACGGCCGCCGAGACGCTCTCGTCGACCTCGCGCGAGAGCGCCTCGAGGTGCGGCTGCACGACCTCGGGCAGCGACAGCGCCGACAGGTAGCTGAACCCGAGCTCGAGCACCTTCGGCGTCAGTGCGAAGGCACGACCGTCGCTGCGGACGTATCCAAGCGTCTGCAGCGTGTGCAGGAACCGTCGCGCCGCGGCGCGGGTCAGATCGGTGCGGCGCGCGACGTCGCTGAGGGTGAGCGACGGGTGCTCCGCGTCGAAGGCGCGGATGACGCCGAGTCCGCGCGCCAGCGACTGAACGAACTCGCTCGAGGGCTCGGGTCCTTCGCCGCTCACCGCTCGAGGACCACCGCGAGCCCCTGACCGACGCCGATGCAGAGTGCGGCCACCGCGACACCCGAGCCGCGACGGGCGAGCTCGTGCGCTGCGCGGCCGATGACGCGGGCACCCGAGGCGCCCAGCGGGTGCCCGATCGCGATCGCACCGCCGTGCACGTTCGCCTTCTCGGGGTCGAGCTCGGTCCACAGCTTCAGGCACGCGAGGCTCTGCGACGCGAACGCCTCGTTGAGGCTCCATGACGTCGACATCGGCCCACGTCCGGCCGGCGCGGGCGAGGGCCCGATGGGCGGCCTCGACCGGGGCGACGCCGAACACGTCGGGGTCGTTGCCGAAGGCGGCGCGGCCGGTGATCCGCGCCAGCGGCTCGGCGTCCAGCGCCCCCTCGGCGCCCAGGACGATGGCTGCGGCGCCGTCGTTGATCGACGACGAGTTGCCGGCGGTGACCGTGCCGTCGGCGGCGAAGAGCGCGCGCAGACCCGCGAGCTTGTCGAGGGTCGTGTCGGCGCGGATGCCCTCGTCGCGGGTGAGCTCGGCGCCGGGGACCTGGGTGATCTCTCCGTCGAAGACGCCGTCCGCCCAGGCCCGGGCGGCACGTTCGTGGCTGCGCAGCGCGAAGGCATCCTGTTCTTCTCGGGAGATCCCGTAGATCGAGGCGAGCTTCTCGGCGGACTCGCCGTTGGAGATCGTCCACTCCTTCGGCAGCGCCTTGTTCGTCATGCGCCAGCCGATCGAGGTGTTCCACATCGTCTGGTTGCCGGTGGCCGGCCACGGCTTCGGCGACTTCTCCACCACGAACGGCGCGCGGCTCATCGACTCCACGCCCCCGGCCAGGATGACGTCGGCATCGCCGGACTCGATCGCGCGGGAGCCCTGGATGACGGCCTCCATGCTCGAGCCGCAGAGGCGGTTGACGGTGACACCCGGCACCGTGGTGGGGAACCCCGCGAGGAGGGCGCCGAACCGCGCGACGTTGCGGTTGTCCTCACCGGCCTGGTTGGCGTCGCCGAAGATCACGTCGTCGATGCGGGCGGGGTCGAGGCCCGTCCGCTCGACGGCCGCCTTCATCGCCACGGCGGCCAGGTCGTCGGGACGCACGCCCGAGAGCGCGCCGCCCGCGCGGCCGAACGGGGTGCGGACCGCGTCGTAGATGTAGGTCGCGGGCATGGTCAGTGTCCTTCCGCCGGGGCCAGGCTGAGGCCGGTGAGTTCTTCGAGTGAGGCGACGGTGTTGTCGCCGAACGCCTCCCGTACCGCGAACCCCCCCGGGGTCACGTCGAAGATCGCGTGGTCGGTGTACACACGGGTGACGCAGCCCACGCCGGTGAGCGGATACGTGCAGGCCGTGACGAGTTTGGACTCCCCGGACTTGGTGAGCAGGTCGGTCATGACGTAGACATCCTTCGCGCCGATGGCGAGATCCATCGCCCCGCCGACGGCGGGGATCGCGCCGGGCGCCCCCGTCGACCAGTTCGCCAGATCGCCGGTCTCCGAGACCTGGAACGCCCCCAGCACGCAGACGTCGAGGTGCCCGCCGCGCATCATGCCGAAGGAATCGGCGTGATGGAAGTACGCCGCACCCGGGAGGGCGGTGACGGCCTGCTTGCCGGCGTTGATCAGGTCGGGGTCCACGGCGCCCGCCTCGGGCGCGGGCCCCATTCCCAGGAGCCCGTTCTCGGTGTGGAGGATGATCTCGAGGTCGGCGGGGAGGAAGTTCGCCACGAGGGTGGGGGCGCCGATGCCGAGGTTGACGTAGGCGCCCTCGGGGATGTCGGCGGCGATGCGGCGGGCGAGGTCGTCTCGCGAGATGCGGGTGCTCATCGGACGGGCCGTCCTTCCAGGTCGACGCCGCCCACGAAGGCGCCGTCTTTCAGCCAGGGGCGCTCGCCGACCGCGACGACGCGGTCGACGAAGATTCCGGGGGTCACCACAGCCTCGGGATCGAGGCTTCCGAGCGGGACGATCTGGTCGACCTGCGCGATCGTGCGGGTCGCCGCTGTGGCCATGATCGGGCCGAAGTTGCGGGCCGTCTCGCGGAAGACGAGGTTGCCCCACCGGTCGCCCGTGAGCGCGCTGATCAGCGCGACGTCAGCCTTGATCGGGTACTCCAGCACGTAGGTGCGACCGTCGATCTCGCGGGCCTCCTTGCCCTCGGCGAGCTCGGTGCCCACCCCGGTCGGTGAGAAGAAGGCGCCGATCCCGGCGCCGGCGGCGCGGATGCGTTCGGCGAGGTTCCCCTGCGGCACGAGCTCGAGCTCGATGTCGCCGTCGCGGTACAGTCCGTCGAACACCCACGAGTCGCTCTGGCGCGGAAACGAGCAGATGATCTTGCGCACCCGCCTCTTGGCGAGGAGGGCTGCGAGCCCCACATCGCCGTTCCCGGCGTTGTTGTTGACGATCGTCAGGTCCTTCGCGCCCTGCGCGATGAGGGCGTCGATGAGCTCGACCGGCTGACCGGCGCGGCCGAACCCGCCGATCATGATGGTCGCCCCGTCGGGGATGTCGGCGACGGCGTCTGCGACGCCCGCCACGGTTTTGTCGATCACACCGGCTCCTGCCTTCTCCGCAAGTGTTCGCGATACGTACACGTGTACGTATGACGGACCTATCGTACGCCGGGGCCGCCCCTACCGCGACCCCTCTCGAAGACGCCATCGTTCACCTGGCCCGAACGGCTCCCCCGTGCACCGTTCGCGACAGGCGAATGACCGTGACCGTGCTTCGGTGGGCACGATGCGCGGTGCGGGATCGCCGATCGCGACAGGCGAGCGGTGGGGGGCGACGCGGCGGGATTCAGTCCTGGAGGGTCAGCTCGGCGGGGATCGGCACGATCCGCTCCCGCTCGTGAATGAGCTCGACCGCATGCCTCACGAGCCGCACGTCCTCAGCGAGCTCGGGCTCCCAGCGTGGAACGGCGCGGGCACGGCCGTCCTGGCCGGGATCGACGAAGACCATGATGCACTGCGTGGTGAGGGTCGTCTCGGCGGGCATCCGGGGGTCGGCGGAGAGCACCCGCACGACGATGTGCATGCTGCGGGGCCCGGTGTAGATCAGGCGGGCGTCGAGGCTCGACGACGTGACCGATCCGCACCGGCGCGAGGAAATGGATTCCCCCGGAGTACACCGCCACGGCCTTGTCGGACGACCACGCGGCTGCGCACGCGAAGGCGGCCTCGTCGATCCAGCCCATCACCGTGCCGCCGTGCGCGGCGCCGCCGAAGTTCACCGCGCTCGGCGGGGCGAGGAAGCGCATCTGCGACCGGGGTGCCGCGGTGTCGTCGGTGTAGACCTGGGAGAGCATGGCCTTCTTGATGGTGTCGCGCGCGGCGATACGCGACGTCGCGATCGCCCCGAGTGCGCGGTCGGCGTCGGTGCGCGGCGTCCACTCGGGCACGGACGCGGGCCGGCGATCGTCATCGACGGCGACGAAGACGAGCATGCAGGTGGTCGCCGGCTCGTATCGGCGGGAGCGGATGTCGGCGGCCTCGACGGTCACGGCGACGTGCACGCTCGACCGGCCCGTGTGCACGACCCGCGCGTGGACCGCCACGAGAGACCCGGGTGCGATCGGCCGCGTGTGCTGCACGTTCCCGACGTACGCCGTGACGCAGTACCGCCCGCTCCAGCCGACCGCGCAGGCATACCCGGCCTGGTCGATCCACTCCATCACGCTTCCCGCAGCGACGGAGAGGCCGCCGGCGGCGGCGTCGTGCGGAAGCGCGAGAAAGCGCATCGTCACGCGATCGGCGGGGGCGGCGGCATCCGTCACGGGCGGCTCAGCGCTCATGCTGACATCATGGCCCGTCGGCGTAGACCTCCGCAGCGATGCGGAACGCCGTGTTGGCGGCGGGCACCCCGCAGTACACCGCCGACTGCAGGATGACCTCGCGCACCTCGTCGACGGTGAGGCCATTGCGAAGCGCGGCCCGCAGGTGCATCGCCAGCTCCTCGTGATGGCCGAGCGCGATGAGAGCGGTCAGCACGGCCACCGAGCGGGCGCGGCGATCGAGCCCCGGGCGCGACCACACGTCCCCCCAGGCGACGCGGGTGATGAAGTCCTGGAAGTCCGCCGTCAGCGGAGTCGTCCCCGCGATCGCGCGGTCGACGTGGGCGTGTGAGAGCACCTCGCGGCGCACCGACATGCCCTGGTCGTATCGCTCCTGGTCGGTCAGTCCTTCGCCGTCAGGCCGGGTCATCCGATGTCCTCTCGATCTCGCTGATGAACTCGGCGACCACGGCCGCCGTGGCGGTCGGGTCGTCCGCGGGCGGCAGGTGGGCGGCGGTCGGGATGCCGGTGGCGCGGCCTCGCGCGACGCCGTCGGCGATCTCGCGGGCGAAGCTCTCGGGGGTGACCTGGTCGTGTCCGCCCCACACCGCCAGCACGGGAACGGTGATCTCTCCCAAACGGTCGCGCACGTCGTGGGCGGCGAGCGCTTCGCAGCAGCGGGCGTAACTCTCGGCGTCGGCGTCGCGCAGGGAATGCAGGAGCCGCCCGGTCAGGTCGGGTTTCTCGGCGATGGTGTCGGGGGCGAACCATCGTCCCGCCGAGGCGATGATGAGCGACGACGTCGACTGCTGCCGCACCTGTGCGGCACGCTCCTGCCATCCCTCGGCCGTGCCGATCCTGGCACCCGAGGCGATGACCGTTGCGGAGCGGACGAGGGACGGATGCCGCAGGGCCAGCTCCAACCCGACGGCGCCCCCGAGCGACACGCCCACGTAGTGGAACGGTTCCGCGATCTCCTCGGCGAGGGCGTCGGCGAGATCGGCGACGGAGAACGCGTCGGTCGCCGCCGGGGACACACCGTGACCGGGGAGGTCGAACGCGCGTACCCGGAACCGGTCCCGAAGGGCCGGAACGACCTGCTCCCACAGGATCGTCGAGGTGCCGAGCGAGTTGCCGAGCACCACGAGCGGGGCGCCTGCCGGGCCGCCGGCATCGGTGAGGGTGAGCACGGGGCGGGTCATCGGGCGTCCTCCGCGGCGTCGGGGGCGGGCGAGGCGGCGGCGACCGAGCGGTCGACGAAGGTGCCGGCGAGGCCGGTGTAGGCCGCGGGATCGAGGAGGTCCGCGACATCCGTTCCGTCGAGCTCGGGGAGGGCGCGAAGCAGAGCCGCGAGGTCGTCGCCGCGTGCGGCGGCAGCGACGATCTCGCGCACGCGCGTCGCGCCGACCAGGGGGGTGAGGATGATCGAGAGCCGCTCCGAGACGAGGAGGCCGCCGGTCGCGGCGAGGTTGTCCGCGACCGCGCCGGCGTCGACCCGCAGGCCGCCGGCCAGCCGCGCGGCGGTGGCGGCCGCGCCGAGGGCGAGCCGGAGGAGGTCGCGCAGCGTCGGCCACTCGGCGTGCCACGCGCCGTCGGGCCGCTCGTCGGCGGCGAGCGCGGCGGCCAGGTGCAGGGTCGCCCCCAGCTGCGGGGCACGCAGCGCCGCGGAGCGGATGAGGACGGATGCCGCGGGGTTCTGCTTCTGCGGCATGGCCGATGATCCGCCGCCGGCGCCCTCGGCGATCTCGCCGATCTCGGTGCGGCTGAGGGTGGCGGCGTCGGCGGCGATCTTGCCGGCCGCGTCGATCGCCTGCACGAGCGCATCGCCGAGCTCGGTGATCGGCCAGCGCTCGGTGTGCCAGGGGGCTGCCGGTGCGGCGAGGCCGAGCTCGGCGGAGTAGGCGTCGATGAGCGCGGTGGCGCCCGCGTCGGATCCCAGGTGTTCGGCGAAGGCGGCGGCCGTCCCGGCTGCGCCGCCGAGTTGGGCCGGAAGCGCAGCGCGCGCGTCGTCGAGCCTGGCCCGGGCGCGGTCGACCCCGCGGAGCCAGCCCGCGACGCGGGCACCGACCGTCGTCGGCACGGCGTGCTGGGTGAGCGTGCGGGCCGCGGCGACCTCGTCGCGGTGCGCGCGCGCGAGGTGCGCGAGGGCCCCAGAGGCCGCCGCGAGCGAAGCGAGGACCTCCGCCGCAGCGGCTCGCGCCACGAGGACCAGAGCGGTGTCGAGGATGTCCTGACTCGTCGCCCCGCGGTGGATCCACACCGCCGCCGAGGGTGAGACCCGCGACTTCAGGGCGCTGACGAGCGGGATGACGGGGTTGCCTCCGGCCACCGACGCGGCGACGAGATCACCGAGTGCGAGGTCGTGGCCGCGGCATCCGCTCTGCCCGTCCTGCCAGCCGAAGGTCGAGGCGACCTCGGTGACGGCGCTCTCGGGGGCGGCGCCCACCCGGGCGTAGGCGCGGGTGAGGGCGACCTCGGCCGTCACGAGGGCGTCGAGCACAGCGGCATCCGAGACCCGCGCGTCGTGACCGACGGTGACGGGACTGAGCAGACCGACGTCGATCGGGCCGAAGTCGTCAGGCGTGTCAGGCGGGGGCGTCGGGGAAGGCAAGGAACACGGTCTCCTTCTCCCCCTGCAGCCGGATGTCGTGGCGCAGATGGCCGTCGGGGGTGCGCGTTGCGATGAGCGTAGCGCGCTCGTCGGCGTCGAGTGAGGCCAGCAGCGGGTCGGCGGCGAGGAGCGACTCGTCGTCGGGCAGGTAGATGCGGGTGTGCAGCTTGTTCGGCAGGCCCCGGGCATAGACGATCACCGCGAAGAACGGGGCCTTGCCGGCCTCGGCCCCCGGATTGCGGGTCCAGAACTCGTAGTGGCCGTCGTCGGTCGTGCCCGAGCGGCCGTACCCGGTGAAGGTGTGGCCGTCGCGGCGGAGCGCGCCGCGGGCGCGCGAGACGGTGCCGTCGCTGTCGGCCGACCAGATCTCCACGAGCGCGTCGGGGATCGGCGCACCCGCGCCGTCGGTGACGGTGCCCGACAGCACGACCGCCCCCGGCGAGTGCGGGAAGGCGACCTGATGCATCGCGTCGTAGGTCACGCCGTAGTGGAAGAACGGGCCGACCGTCTGGCCGGCTGACGGGGTGAGGGTCTTCGGACCGGTGGGGCGGGGCATCAGTGCTCTTCCTCGGGCTCGAACCAGGTGGCGTCGGGGCCGTCCACGACGATGTCGAACCGGTAGCCCATCGAGAACTCCGGCACGGTGAGGTCGTGGTCGTAGATGCTGATCAGGGCATCGCGATCGCGCTGGCGGCGGATGGTGTTGTAGATCGGGTCGAGGGCGAACAGCGGGTCGCCGGGGAAGTACATCTGGGTGACGATGCGCTGCGTGAAGGCGCTCCCGAACACCGAGAAGTGGATGTGCGCCGGACGCCAGGCGTTGGTGTGGTTCTTCCACGGGTAGGGCCCCGGCTTGATCGTGGTGAAGAGGTACTCGCCCCGATCGTCGGTCACCGTGCGCCCGGCACCGGTGAAGTTCGGGTCGAGCGGAGCGGGGTGCTGGTCGCGCTGGTGGATGTAGCGACCGGCGGCGTTGGCCTGCCAGATCTCGATCAGCTGATTGGGGATCGGGCGACCCCACGAGTCCAGCAGGCGACCGCGGACGGTGATGCGCTCACCCATCGGCTCACCGGAGTGCTGCAGCGTGAGGTCGGACTCGATCGCAGCGACGTCGCGCTGACCGAAGGCCGGGGAGAGGGCTCGATCGTCTCGGGGTCGACGAGCTTGGGATTCTTCGTCGGGTGCCGCAGGATGCTCGAGCGGTAGGGCGGGAAGTCCCACATCGTGGCGGGGAGGGTCTCGCCCGCGGCCTCGCGCCGGTCGTACTCGGCGTGGAGATCGCGGATCTCCTGGGTGATCTCGGCCTGGCTCACCTGCACCGGGGTCGCGAGCAGCGACTCGGGGGCTGCGGCGTCGGCCGCGGCGGCGGGTGGCGTGGGCGCCTGGTCCGCGAGTGTCATCGGCGGTCTCCTTCGACGGGTCCGGGTGCGTCCAGGGTGACACCGCGCGGTCGCGGACCCCGGCCGCTGTCTCACTCAGTGGGAGCAGGGCGAGCGCTGCCCGCGCCTCGCCCGCACCCTCACTCACCCTCACCCTCACCTCACGCGCGCTCACCCTCACCCCTCACACCCCGGCCCTCCGCACACGGGAGGAGGTTCGCCGCAGGGAGGCGGTTCGCGCGCGCCTTGGCCTCCGCCATGCCGATCTCCTCCGCTGTGCCGGGCGGGGAGACCTCAGCGCAGGTCGTCGGCCAGCTCGCGCGCGGTCTGGATCACCAGGGGGCCGAGACGGCGCTCATCGGCCCGCTCGAGGTGTACGACGAGTCCGATCGCCGCGGGCGGCAGCCCGTCGATGCGCGGCAGGGGAGCTGCGACCGACACGTTTCCGAGCGTCATCTCCTCGCGCGTCGTGGCGAAGCCCCGCGCGCGAGCGCGGGACACGTCGGCGCGCAGCGCGTTCTCGTCGGTGAGCGAGTGGACGGTCTCGCGCTCGAGCGGAGCGGTGAAGTACTGCGCCAGCCACGCACCATCCCTCGTCATCAGCAGCGCCTTGCCGACACCGGTGGTGTGCAGCGGCCCGCGGCCGCCCATGCGGCTGAGGGTCGGGATCGAGTGCCGCCCGGTGACCCGGCCGACGTAGAGCGCCGCCGAGCCCGCCGGGCTCGGGCCGTCGAGGACGGCGAGATGCACATTCTCGCCGGTGGCCTCGTAGAGGCGCAGCATGTGCGGGAGCGCGGTCTCGCGCAGCCTCAGGGCGAGGGGGGAAAGCTCGCCGAGCTCCCAGAGCCGCGGGCCGATCGCATAGCGGCGGTCGGGGAGCCGCACGAGAAGGCCCTGATCGATCAGACGGGCGAGCAGCCGGTGCAGGGTGGACGACGACAGGGCGGCGCGGGCCCCGAGCTCGGCGGCCGTGAGCGCCGGCTCGTCCTCGGTGAACGCCCCGAGGACGCGCAGCGCGCGATCGAGGAGACCCTCCCCCGAGGGGGCTCGGTCGTCCCGCTGTTCGGCAGCTTCGCGCACCCATCCGACATTACGGTCCCCGCAACCGCTCCTGCACAGGCGCCCCGGCGAGGCGAGCTGTCCCCAGATCCGTCGAGGGGCCTCATCCGCACCGCGCGCTCGGCCAGCGTGGGGGCATGACGACGATGGATCCCCGACTCGGTCCCGACAGCAGGCTCAGCCGCGACCGCGCACTCCGCCATGACAGCGATCTGGAGGAGGTGCTCGAACTGCTCCTGGACCGGGCGCTGAACCCCCGGCAGGTGTGGCTGCTCTTCCTCGACGCCGACCAGCGTCTCACGGGCCCCGTCATGCCGTGCGACGACTACCCGCTCGATCCGTTCGGGCTCGAGGTGACCGATGACCTCGGGCCCCTGCCGTGCGCTGAGATCCTCGCGGCCTGGATCGGCGGTCTGCTCGCGGCGATCGGCGCGGCCCAGGCGGTGATCGTGTGGGAGCGACGCGGATCGCGCGAATTCACCGAGGATGAACGGACGTGGGCGGGGGCGATGGCGGTCGAGTGCGGCGCCGAAGGCGTGCACCTCCGGGCGCAGTTCGTGCTCCACGACGACGGCATCCGGCAGCTGACCGCCGACGACCACCTGGGGCGGTGGTCGGTCGCGTGAGATGGTGTCACCATGGCCAACTCGCCCTCCGGCGACTCGGGTCTGGACCGCCTGGTACGGGTGCTCGAGACCTTCGACGCCGATCGGACGCTGCAGACGGCGTCCGAGATCGGTCGCCGCGCGGGTCTTCCGCCCTCGACCGCGCACCGCCTCGTCGGCGACCTCGTCGCCGCCGGGCTTCTCGAGCGCGATGAGGATCATCGGGTGCGCCTGGGCCTGCGGCTGTGGGAGCTCGCCGAACGCGGATCGCTCGCCCTGCGCCTCCGCCAGGCCGCCCTGCCGTTCATGGAGCGGGTGCAGGCGCGGGTGCGAGAGCACACCCAGCTCGCCGTTCTGGAGCAGGGCGAGGCGCTGTTCCTCGAACGCCTGAGCCACCCGCAGGCCGGAGCGAACATCACCCGCGTCGCGGGGCGGTTGCCGCTCCACGCCTCCTCCTCGGGACTGGTGCTCCTCGCCTTCGCCCATCAGACGGTGCAGGAGCACGTGCTGTCGGGCCCCCTGGCTGCTGTGGCTCCCGAGACGGTGACGGATGCCGCGAAGCTCCGGCGCCTCCTCGCCCGGATCCGCCGCGAGCGCTTCGTCGTCGCCGCCGGCACGGTCGAGACGGTGTCGACCGGGGTGGCGGTGCCGGTCCGCGAGGGCCGGACGGGCCCCGTGGTCGCGGCGCTCTCGGTCGTCCTCCCCCGCGACGCGCCGACCGCCGGGGCACTCGACGAGCTGCGGTCCGCCGCAGCGGGCGTGGAGCAGGCACTCCGACCAGGTTCTCATTGAACGAGAAAGAGTGGATGCTGCGCGGCTGAGGCCCGGCACACTGGTCGCACCGGCGCCGAGCGCCGCGCACCGACATCCGTCGCCGCGCACCGACTTCCGTCGAAGGAGACGTCATGACCCGCATCCGCACCCGCGTCGCGATCGTGGGCGCCGGCCCCGCCGGCCTGCTGCTGTCGCACCTGCTCGCCAAGTCCGGCATCGAATCCATCGTGATCGACCAGCGCACCCGCGAGGAGATCGAGACGACGATCCGTGCGGGGATCCTCGAGCAGGGCACCGTCGACATCCTCGAATCCAGCGGCGCCTCCTCCCGCGTGCGCACCGTCGGGAACCGCCACGAGGGCATCGAGCTGCGCTTCGAGGGCGAGGGGCACCGCATCGACTTCCCGTCGGCGACCGGCCGTGCGGTCTGGCTGTACCCGCAGCACGAGGTGCTCAAAGACCTCGTCGCGGTGCGCCTCGCCGAGGGGCAGGACCTGCGCCTGGGGGTCACGGCCGAGCGGGTGGAAGACGCCGAGACGGATCATCCGCGGGTCATCGCCGTCGATGCCGACGGTCAGCCGCTCGAGATCGAGGCCGACTTCGTGGTGGGCTCCGACGGCTCCCGCAGCGTGGTGCGTCCTGCGGTCACGGGATCGGCGACCGGCGGCTACTTCCGCGAGTACCCGTTCGCGTGGTTCGGGATCCTCTGCGAGGCGCCGCCGAGCTCGGAGGAGCTGATCTACTCCAACTCCGCCGACGGCTTCGCCCTGATCAGCCAGCGGAACGCCACCGTGCAGCGGATGTACTTCCAGTGCGACCCCGAGGTCGATCCCGCCTCGTACAGCGAGGAGCAGCTCTGGCACGAGCTGCAGGTGCGGGTTCCGGGGACGACCCTGAACCAGGGGCCGATCTTCCAGCGCGACGTGCTGCGGTTCCGAAGCTTCGTCGCCCACGAACTGCTGCGCGGCCGGGTCGCCCTCATCGGCGACGCCGCCCACACTGTGCCGCCCACCGGCGCGAAGGGCATGAACCTCGCGATCGCCGACGTGATCGTCCTCGAGCGGGCGCTGCGCGCCCTGCTGCTCGAGAACGACGCCCGGCTCATCGAGGCCTTCCCCGAGACGGCACTCGCCCGCATCTGGAAGGCTCAGCACTTCTCCTGGTGGATGACGAGCATGCTCCACGTGGCGCCCGACGCCACCGACTTCGACCGGCGACGGCAGATCGGCGAGCTGCGCTCGGTGGTGGAATCCGAGGCGGGGAAGACCTACCTGGCGGAGGCCTACACCGGCTGGCCGCTCCCGCAGGCGGGCTGAGGCCCCTCCGCGGCATCCGGCTCAACCACAGCCGGCCGGGCAGGCTCACCAGCGGTCGCGGGCCTCGCGCACCCCGATCCTCGCGCCCACGGCTCCGGTGACGAGGAGCACCACGACCGCCCCGAGCAGGAGCAGAAGCGCCGGGGTCCAGTCACCGGTCGCATCGTGCACGCCTCCCAGCAGCGGAGGTGCGAGAGCGCCCGCGGCGTACCCGATCCCCTGCACCGTCCCCGACCGCCCTGCGACCACCCGCTCGTCACCTCCGAAGCCGTTCAGCATGATGAAGACCCAGGTGATCCCCGCGCCCTGGGCGAGACCTCCGACGAGGCACCACGCGAGCCATCCGTCCGGCGCCAGCAGGAACCCCAGGGGTATGGCGAGCCATCCCGCGCCGATGATGACGGCCGCGGGTGCGGCCGAGAAGCGTCGGGTGAGGACGGGCGTCAGCAGGGCGCCGGCGACGCCCATCACCTGGAAGATCGCCGCGACCGCCCCGGCCTGCACCGCCGGCATCCCGCCGTCGATGAGGAGCGAGGGCAGCCACGCGGTGGTTCCGTAGAAGGCGAACGCCTGGCCGGCGAAGGCGAGGGCGAGCAGCCACGTGCTGAGCGTCAGGGCCGCGGCACGCCCCCGCCCATCGGGGCGCCCGGCAGCCCCGGTCGTCACCGGCTCGGGGGCGGCCCGCACAGCCTCGCCGCGGCGGATGCCGACCCAGACGACGAGTGCGGCGAGCCCGAAACCGCCCCAGACCGCGATCGCGACCCGCCAGTCGGTGACGGCGGCGATCGGTGCGGTCGCCAGGGTGACCGTCATCGTGCCGACGTTCATGGCCGAGGTGAACAGGCTCGTGATCCACGGCACCCGCTCCGGCGGGAACTCCCGCTTGATGATGAGCGGCACGACGACGTTGCCGACGGTGAGGAAGACCCCCAGCAGGGCCGTTCCGAGGATGACCGCGGGAAGGCCGCCCGCGGAGCGCACGATCGACGCGATGACCGCTCCCGCGAGGGCGAGGCTGAGCGCGGCGTCGGGCCCGAGTCGTCGGATCGCCATGACGGCGAGCGGCGCGCAGACCGCGAAGGCCAGGACGGGGATGCTGGTGAGGAGCCCGACGACGCCCGCCGAGACGTCGAGGTCGGCCTGGATGTCACGCGCCACCGGCGCCACCGCCACGATCGGCGAGCGCAGCACCGCCGCGGTGAGCACGATCGTGAGCGCGACGCCCCACAGCGAGGTCGCGGTCGAGCGGGGCGGTCGGACGGACATCCCGCCCAGGCTAGTGCGCGATCAAGGGCACCCGACCCCACCTGCACCCTCCCGGTCCCGGTGAGTGAGCGGCGGGTCCGACCGGGCGCAGGGCTCGGCTAGGTTCGGTGCTCATGACCTCACCGGCGCGGACAACGGGGCGCACGGCATCGCGCACGACGGCGCGCACCGTCATCCTGGTCCTCGCGGTGTGCCTGGTCGCAGCCAACATGCGCCCGACGATCACCGCGCTCGGCCCGGTGCTCGACGAGATCGGCGCTGACACCGGTCTCTCGCTCGCCGTGCTGGGCGTTCTCGCCGCCGTTCCGCTCGCCGCCTGGGCGCTCTTCTCCCCCCTCGCGCACGAGGTGGCGCGCCGCTTCGGCCTCGGCGGCGCGATCCTCGGGGCACTCGTGCTGCTGCTCGTCGGCGCCGTCGTCCGCTCGCTCCCGGGTCCCATCGCGCTGCTGTGGATCGGAACGGCCCTCATCGGCATGGCGCTCGCCGTGGTCAACGTCCTCATGCCCGCGGTGGTCAAGCGCGACTTCCCCGCCCGCGTTCCGCTGATGATGGCGGTCTACACCGCCCTCCTCGGCGGCTTCGGCGCCCTCGCGTCGGGGGTGGTCGTACCGCTCTCGCACCTGTCGACCGCCGGCGGCGAGCTCGGCTGGCGCTGGGCGCTGGTCCTCGTCGGCGGCGTGCTCATCCCCCCGGCTATCGCGGGATGGGCCGCGGCATCGCGCCGGAAGAGAGCGGATGCCACGGCGCGGCCGCCCCGGCGGAGCACCGGGATCTGGCGCGACCGCGTGGCCTGGCTCGTCGCGGCCTACATGGGATTGCAGTCGGCGATGTTCTACATGAGCGTCACCTGGTTCGCCGCGATCTCGGTCTCGACGGGGCGGAGCGAAGTCGCAGCGGGCGTCGACGTGATGCTCTACCAGCTCTTCGCCACCGCGGGCGCCCTGGTGCTGCCGCTGCTCCTGCGCGGCCGATTCGAGCGCTGGGCCCCGGCCTCCGTCCCGGTGCTCGCGGTGGTCGGTACCGTCGGGCTCATGGCCGCGCCCGGCCTCATCACCGGCTGGGTGGTGCTCATCGGACTGTCGTCGGGGGCGTCGCTCGGCATGTCGCTGACGCTCATGGCGGAGCGCGCCCGCGACCACGTCGCCTCGTCGGCACTGTCGGGGATGGCGCAGTCTGTCGGCTACCTCGTCGCGGCGGCCGGACCGATCGTCTTCGGCGCACTGTACTCCGCGACCGGGTCGTGGCTGTGGCCGCTCGGCCTGCTGCTCGTCGTCCTCCTCGGTCAGAGCGCGGTGGGCGTCTTCGCGGGACGCCCGCGATACGTGCTGGAGTGACCCCCTGCGCATATCGTTGGGAAACTCAACGATTCGGCGCTACGATCGGCGGCATGCCGACAAAGGACGACGCCATCGCGACAGCCGGGCTCGCGGCGTCCGTCCTCGGCGACGACCTCAGCTTCCTTCTCGCGCGCGCCAACGCCCTGTCGCTGAGCGCCGGCAACGCCGCCCTCGCCGCGCACGATCTGAAGGCCCGCTCATACGCCGTGCTGGTCGCGGCCTGCGCCACTCCGCCGCCGTCGCAGCGCGAGCTCGCGGACTTCCTGCGCCTGGATCCCAGCCAGGTCGTGGCACTGATCGACCAGCTCGAGAAGCGGGGCCTCGTCGAACGCCGCGCCGACCCCAACGACAGGCGCGCGAACGCCGTGGTCGCCACCGCCGCCGGGCAGGAGCTCGCCCGCGACGCGCAGCAGACGGCGCGCCGCGCGGAGGAAGCGGTGCACGGCGACCTCGACGCCGACGAGCGCCGCACGCTCATGGCGCTCCTGCGCCGCCTCGCCTTCGCCTCCTGACGGCACACGCACTCCCCACTCGACCCGCGGCACTGGCGAACCATGCCGTCGATGTGCACAGTGGTGCTGAGCGGCCTTCGCCACGCTCGAGGAGGACCCGATGCACACCACCGTCTTCGAACGCCGACCACCGGCGGCCTCGGTGATCGATCACGCGCTCGGCGCGACCCGCCACAGCGTGTTCTGGCTCGACGACATCACCCCGCCCTCCTATCCGCGTCTGGTCGGCACGCACCTCGCCGACCTCGTCGTGGTCGGAGCAGGGTACGCGGGGCTCTGGACAGCGCTCCGCGCGAAGGAGCGCGACCCCGGGCGACGCGTCGTCGTCGTCGAGGCCCGCACCGTCGGCTGGGCGGCCTCCGGCCGCAACGGCGGCTTCTGCGAGGCGAGCCTGACCCACGGCCATGACAACGGCGCCGCCCGCTGGTCCGACGAGATCGACCGCCTCGACGAACTGGGTCGCGAGAACCTCGATGCGATCGGCGACACCGTCGCCCGCTACGCCATGGACGCCGAGTTCGAGCGCACCGGCACGCTGTCGGTGGCCGTCGAACCCCATCAGATCGAATGGCTGGCCGAGGAGGAGGGATTCCTGGATGCCGCGGCCACCCGCGCCCTCGTCGACTCGCCCACCTATCTCGCCGGCGCCTGGGAGCGCGACGAGACCGCGCTCGTCCACCCTGCCAAGCTCGCCGCCGAGGCTCGCACGGGTGGCGACCGAGGCAGGAGTGGAGATCTTCGAGCACTCCCGCGTGGTCGGCATCGACTCCGAGGCGGGGCGCCGGCCGATCGTCCGCACCGCCGACGGCGCCGTCCGGGCCGCCGGAGTGGCGCTCGCGACGAACGTCTTCCCGTCGCTGCTGACCCGCACTCGGCTCTACACGGTGCCGGTCTACGACTACGTGCTCATGACCGAGCCGCTCACCGCGGAGCAGAAGGCCGCGATCGGGTGGGAGGGACGCCAGGGCATCGCCGACCTGGCCAACCAGTTCCACTATTACCGACTCACCCGCGACGACCGCATCCTCTTCGGCGGGTACGACGCGATCTACCACTACGGCCGGAAGGTGCGCCCGGCCTATGAGGAACGGCCGTCGAGCTACCGCAGCCTCGCGTCGCACTTCTTCACCACCTTCCCGCAGCTCGAAGGGCTCCGCTTCTCGCACCGGTGGTCGGGCCCCATCGACACCTGCTCGCGGTTCTGCGCCTTCTACGGCGTCGCCCGGGGCGGCACCGTCGCCTATGCCGCCGGCTTCACAGGACTCGGGGTCGGCGCCACGCGGTTCGCCGCCGACGTCATGCTGGACCTCCTCGCCGGATCGCCCACCGAGCGCACCGAGCTGAAGATGGTCAGGGACAAGCCCATCCCCTTCCCGCCCGAGCCGGCGGCTGCCCTCGGCGTCACCCTCACCAAGTGGTCGCTCGACCGCGCCGACCACAACCAGGGGCGTCGGAACCTGCTCCTGCGCGCGCTCGATGCGGTCGGGATGGGATTCGACTCCTGACAGCGCACCCGCAACGCTGAATAGTTGACAACTTCAATCATCGTCCGATTCAATGGGTGATGACCGAAGGAGCAGTCATGTCACTCGAAGGCAAAGTCGCCATCGTCACCGGTTCGGGCCGCGGCCTGGGCCTGGCCTACGCGCAGGAACTCGCACGACAGGGCGCCTCGGTCGTCATCAACGACGTCGACGCCGCCACCGCCGACGCGGCCGTGAAGACGATCACCGATGCCGGGGGCTCCGCTGTCGCCGTCGTCGCCCCGGTCGGCCCGACCGAGACCGCCGAGCAGCTCGTGCAGACGGCCGTCGACACGTTCGGGCGCCTCGACATCCTCGTCACCAACGCCGGAGTCCTCCGCGACACCGTGCTGTGGAAGATGAGCGACGACGACTTCGACACCGTCATCAACGTGCACCTGCGCGGCACCTTCACCTGCGTCCGCGCCGCGGCTGCCTACATGAGGGCGAATGAGATCGCGGGGCGCATCATCTGCATCGGCTCGCCCACCGGTCAGCGCGGCAACTTCGGGCAGACCAACTACGCCGCCGCCAAGGCCGGCATCGTGGGGATGGTCCGCACCTGGGCGCTGGAGCTGAAGAAGGCCGGCATCACCACCAACGCGGTGATCCCGGTGGCGGCGACCGCGATGACGGCGACCGTTCCCTACTTCGCCGCCGCCGTCGAGGCCGAGGAGAAGGGCGAGGCGATGCCCGCCTTCTTCCGCCACGACCTCGGGTTCGGCACCTCCGACGACGTCGCCGGGCTCATCGCCTTCCTCGCCTCCGACGCCGCCGCGAGCGTCTCGGGCCAGGCGATCGGCATCGGCGGCGACCGCCTGCAGCTGTGGTCGCATCCCGAGGCCGTCGCGACGGCCTACCGAGAGGGGGGCTGGACCTACGACGCCCTCGTCGAGGGCTTCAGCGAGGCCGTCGGCGACCTGCAGACGGTCGGCGAGAAATTCCCGCCCCTCCCCGAGGATCTGCAGCGCTGACCGGCGCGATGACCCTGAGGCGCCCATGACCCGCTACGAGCCCGCGATCGACGTCGACGCGATCACCGCCGTCGACGTCCATGTGCACATCGAGGTCGACGGGCACGGACACCACTCCCTTCCCGACGACCTCGTCGCCGCGGCATCCCGGTACTTCGCCGCCGACGGCCCCCGCCCCGACCTCGACTCCGTGGCGGACTACTACCGCGAACGGAGGATGGCTGCGGTGGTCTTCACCGTCGACGCCGAGCACACGCTCGGCCATCCGCCGATCTCCAGCGCCGAGGTCGCGGAGGGCGCCGCCCGTCACAATGACGTCCTCATCCCCTTCGGCTCGGTCGATCCGCACCGCGACGACGCCGCCGACCGCATGCGCGCCCTCATCGAGGACGCAGGGGTGCGCGGGTTCAAGTTCCATCCCACGGTGCAGGGCTTCGACCCGTCGGACGAGCGCTGGCACCCGCTGTACGCGATCCTTCAGCAGGCCGGGGTCGTCGCCCTCTTCCACACCGGCCAGACCGGCATCGGGGCGGGTCTGCCGGGCGGGCGCGGCATGCGGCTGGGCCTGTCGAACCCCATGCTCCTCGACCCCGTCGCCGCCGACTTCCCCGAGCTGCAGATCATCATGGCCCACCCCTCCGTGCCCTGGCAGGACGAAGCGCTGTCGGTGGCGACCCACAAGCACAACACCTGGATCGACCTGTCGGGGTGGAGCCCGAAGTACTTCCCCGAGTCGCTTGTGAGGGCGGCGAACTCCTACCTGAAGAAGCGGGTGCTGTTCGGCTCGGACTTCCCCCTCCTCACTCCCGACCGCTGGCAGCGCGACGCCGCCGAGACCACGCTGAAGCCCGAGGTGATGCCCGGCATCCTGAAGGACAACGCCGTGCGGCTCCTCGGCCTCGGACGCTGACAATGCCCGCGCTCGAAGCGGACGAGGTGTTCGGGTTCGACCCGTACGCGATCGCCGCGCGGCACCTGAGCCCGGCCGCGCGCGACGCGCTCGCGCGCCTGCAGGCGACTCTCGATCGCGAGGTGCGCCCCCTCCTCGCCGACGCCTGGGAACGGGCGGTGATGCCCGAGGCGATCCTCGAGGCGCTGATCCCGCTCGACCTCATGCAGCCGTCGGGGATGGATGCCGCGGAGGCGCGCTCGACGATGTTCTCCGGCTTCCGCAACTACGTCCTGGCCCGCACCGACGTCTCGGTGGCGACCCTGTACAACGCCCAGTCGGGCCTCTTCCGCTCAGCCGTGGCGCTCGGCGGCTCCCCCGAGCAGGCGGCCGAGCTCGATCCGCGCGTGCGGAGCTTCGACGTCACCGGCGTCTTCGCCCTCACCGAGCCCGACCACGGCTCCGACGTCGCCGGCGGCCTCGCGACCACCGCGCGCCGGGACGGCGACGTCTGGGTGATCGACGGCGCGAAGACCTGGATCGGCGGCGCCGCGGCATCCGATGTCCTGGTGGTCTTCGCCCGCGACGTCGCCGACGCCGCCGTCAAAGCCTTCCTCGTGCCGACCGATGCCCCGGGGGTCAGCATGGCGGCGATCACCGGCAAGGTCTCGCTTCGGCCGATGCAGAACGCCCTCATCGCGCTCGACGGCGTGCGGGTGGGAGAGAGCGATCGCCTGCAGCGGGTCGACGGCTGGCGCGACGTCTCGCGGATCCTCCGGACCATGAGATCGGATGTCGCCTGGATCGCCGCGGGTCTGCAGGCCGGCGTGCTCGATGCGGCCGTGCGCTACGCGCGTGAGCGGCGCCAGTTCGATCGGACGCTCGGCGGGTTCCAGCTCGTGCAGGAGAAGCTCGCCCGCATGCTCGGCAACGCCGTCGCCTCCCTCTCCCTCGTCGTGGAGCTGTCGCTCCACCAGGACGCCTCGGGCACCTTCGCCGACGAGAACTCGGCGCTGGCGAAGATGCAGACCTCGCGCCTCGCACGGGAGACCGCCGCCCTCGGCCGCGAGGTGCTCGGCGGCAACGGCATCCTGCTCGCGCACGACGTCGCGCGGTTCTTCGCCGATGCCGAGGCCGTGTACTCGTACGAGGGCACGCACGAGATCAACGCCCTCATCGTCGGGCGCGCGCTCACCGGCGCCTCGGCCTTCACCTGATCCATCCACCGAAGGAGACATCCCATGACCACCACCGTCAGCTACGACGACGTCGCCGGCCTCGCCGGCACCGACCTCGGCTACACCGACTGGCTCGAGGTCACCCAGGACCGGGTGAACCTCTTCGCCGACGCCACCGACGACCACCAGTGGATCCACGTCGACCCCGCCCGCGCCACCGAGGGTCCGTTCGGCGCCCCGATCGCGCACGGCTTCCTCTCGCTGTCGCTGACGGTGAAGTTCTGGTCGGAGCTGTTCGACGTCACCGGCGTCAGCACCCGCGTCAACTACGGCCTGGACAAGGTGCGCTTCGTCTCGCCGGTGAAAGTCGGCGCGCGCGTGCGCATGACGGCCGTCATCGCCGAGGTCACCGAGGTCAAGGGCGGATACCAGTTCGCCGTCGACCAGACGATCGAGATCGAGGGTGCCGAGAAGCCCGCCGTGGTCGCCCGGGGCCTGTACCGCTTCTACGCCTGAGCGCGCGGGACGGCGGGCTCTGGCATCCGACTTCGAAGGAGAAGTGCATGCACAACCACGGCATCGGGGCATGGGCGGCGACGCGTCGCCTGAAGAGCCCCGACAAGGTGGCGATCGTCGCCGGTGACGTGAAGGTGACCTATCGGCAGTTCGCCGATCAGGTCGACCGCATCTCATCGGTGCTGCGTCATCGCGGCCTCGGTCGCGGCGAGGCGGTGGCGTACATCGGTGAGAACTGCCCCGAGTTCCTCGAGGTGATGTTCGCCGCGGCACAGCTGGGTGCCGTGTTCGTGCCGGTCAACACCCGGCTCGCCCCGCCCGAGGTCGCCCATGTGCTCGCCGACTCGGGGGCGCATGTCGTGATCGTCGACCCGGCCCTCCGCGATCGCGCCCAGCCGGGGATCGAACAGGCCCGCATCGGAGACGTCATCGAGACCGGTGAGGGTGACGCGCAGCATCCGGGATTGGATCTGCTGATCCGGGCGGCCTCCGGCGGCCAGGCCGACGAGCAGGCCGGCCCCGACGACGCCGCGGCGATCATCTACACCTCCGGCACGACCGGGAAGGCGAAGGGCGCCGTCCTCACCCACGGCAACCTCACATGGGTGGCGCTGAATTGCATCATCGACTACGACGTGGTCTCCACCGACATCGCGCTGATGATCTCGCCGCTCTTCCACGTCGCCTCGCTCGGGATGGGTGCGCTGCCGGTCTTCCTCAAGGGCGGCACGCTCGTGCTCGAGAAGGGCTTCGACCCCGGCCGGGCGCTCGCGCTCATCGCGCAGCACCGGGTGACGATGCTCAGCGGTGTGCCCACCACGTATCAGCTGATGGCCGATCATCCCGACTGGGCCGACACCGACCTGTCGAGCCTGCGGAAGCTCACCTGTGGCGGATCCGCCGTCCCCACCCGCATCCTCAATGCCTACGAGGCGCGCGGGATGTCGTTCTCGCAGGGCTACGGCATGACCGAGACCTCGCCCGGGGCGACGTCGCTCTCGCCTGAGAAGACGCGCGAGAAGCAGGGGAGCGTGGGGCTGCCGCACTTCTTCACCGAGGTGCGGATCGCCGACGAGTCAGGGGCGATGGTGCCCCGCGGCACCGTGGGGGAGATCGAGATCTCCGGACCGAACGTGTTCGCGGGCTATCTGAACCTGCCGGATGCCACGGCCGCGGCCTTCACCGCCGACGGCTGGTTCCGCTCGGGCGACCTCGGGTACCTCGACGCCGACGGGTACCTCTTCATCGCCGATCGGCTGAAGGACATGATCATCTCGGGTGGCGAGAACATCTACCCCGCCGAGGTCGAGAACCTCATCAGCGACGTCGCCGGCGTGACGGGGGTCGCCGTGATCGGCGTGCCCGACGAGCGCTGGGGCGAGGTGCCGTGGGCCGTCGTCACGACGGCGCCCGGGACGGAGGTGTCGCTCGACGACGTGCGCGGGCACCTCGAGGGACGGATCGCGCGGTACAAGATCCCGAAGAACCTCGTGGTGGTCGACGAGCTGCCCCGCACCGCGTCGGGGAAGGTGCGGAAGGCCGAGCTTCGCACGCGCTTCGCGCGGTGAGGCGGGCACGGCGGCCGTCGCCTGTCGCCGCTCGTCGCAGCCCGCGCCGAAGTGACCCGCATGGCGAGGTTCAGCGCCCCAAGGTCGCCATCTGCGCCACCTTCGATGACGATGTCCGGGGTGCCCTCACCCGACGAGCGCGGCGAACTCCCGCACCGCGGGGAAGGCCAACTCGCGGTGACGGCGTGTGAACAGCTCCAGCGAGCGGTCCGCCGGCCAGTCGTCATCCATGTACTGCGCCGGCAGCGCCGGGTCGGCGCGCAGCAGCGCGAGCCAGTCGGCCACGAGCAGGATGCGGGTGGCCAGGGCTCCGGGAGCATCGGGGTCGACGTCGTCATCCCACTGCGACAGGAACTCCTGATGCGCACGCCGGATCGACTCGATGTCCCACGCGGTGCGCACCGCGTCTCCCATCGGGAAGCCGTCGAGCTGGCTCGCGGCGAAGGCCGTCACCGACCCGGGCTTCAGATCCGGGATGATGGCGGCGAGCGCGGCAGCGAGGTCGACCTCTCCCGGGGCGATCCACAGCCCGTCGCGCAGCGGCGCGAATCCCGACCAGGTGAGGGCCGCGCGAAGGCGGTGACGAAGGGTCCGCTGGTGCTCGGGAACACTGAAGGTCACCAGCGTCCATCCCTCCCCCTCCCGCGCGAACGGGGTGGGGCTGTGCACGCGGTGCGATGCCTCGCGCAGCACGTCGCTGCCGTGGGGAGTCAGCACGAAGCCGATCTCGCGGCCGAGGCGCCGGCGCTCGACGAGGCCGCTGTAGACCATCCGGTCGAGGTTCGTCCGCACCGCGGGGCCGGTGACCCCCGCTCCCTCCAGCACCCCCAGCAGCACGCTCGCGCGCAGCGGCTCGAAGTACCGATCGCTGACGTACTCGCCGAAGAACGCCAGCAGCAGCTGGCGCGGCTTGCGCGTGCGGAAGGTGCGATCGGGCGGCGCCGACCGGAGGGCAGAAGTGCTCACGCCACCGCGCCCGGCCTCACGGCCTCGCCGCGCTTGGCGCGCTGGATCTGCTCGTACACGTGGGTCCGCAGCTCGGTGAATCGTGGCATCGCCCGCGTCGTGATCTGATCGCGCGCCGGCGGCAGGTCGATCGCCAGATCCTCCTGCACCCAGGTCGGCGACTTCGACAGCACCACGACGCGCTCCCCCAGGTACACCGACTCGTCGATGTCGTGGGTGACGAACAGGATCGACATCCCGCGCTCGCGGTGGAGGGTCCGCACGAGATCCTCGAGGTCGGCACGGGTCTGCGCGTCGACGGCGGCGAAAGGCTCGTCCATGATCAGCACCTCGGGCTGATAGGCCACCGCCCGCGCGATCGCGACGCGCTGCTGCATCCCGCCCGACAGCTGCCAGGGGTAGCTCTTGTCGGCGTGATCGAGACCGACGGCCTTCAGGGCGTCGTCGACGAGGCGGTCGCGGTCGGCCCGCGACATCCGCTTGTGCTTGAGCGGCAGCTCGACGTTCCCGCGCACCGTCAGCCACGGGTACAGCGACCGGCCGTACTCCTGGAAGACCAGCGCCATGCTCTCCGGCGGGTTCGTGACGGCCTGACCGTCGAGCTCGACGCTGCCGGCAGTCGGGCGGAGGAGCCCCGCGATGCACTTCAGCAGCGTGGTCTTGCCGCAGCCCGACGGACCGACGATGCAGACCAGCTCGCCGGCCTTCATCCGGAAGCTGATGTCGCCGATCGCCTCGACGTCTCCGGTCGCCGCTTCGTACACCTTCTTGAGGTTCTGCACCTCGAGCAGCGTTTCAGGCACGCTCCACCTCCTTGATTCCGTGGTACCAGCGCAGCACCCTCCGCTCGACGAACCCGAAGATCGTGGCGAGCAGCACACCGATGAGACCGAGAAGCACGATGCCGCTCCACATCTCGGCGATGAGGTAGTTCCGCTGGAAGAAGACGATGCGGTAGCCGAGTCCCGACGACGAGTAGAACATCTCGGAGATGACCATGAGGATCAGCGCGATCGACAGGGCCTGTCGGACGCCGGTCATGATGCGCGGGCTCGCGGCGGGCAGCACGAGATAGCGGATGCGTTCGCCCGGCGTCAGCGCGAAGGAGCGGGCTGTCTCGGTCATCACGCTGTCGGTCGCCCGGACGCCGTCGATGGTGTTGAGGAGCACCGGCCAGAGCGAGCCGGCGACGATGACGACGATCTTCATCGAGTCGGTGGGGCCGAGCAGTACCGCGATGATCGGGATGAGCACGGGCGGCGGGATGGCGCGGAAGAACTCCAGGATCGGCTCGAGCAGCTCGCTCAGCCACCGGGTGAGCCCGATGACCAAGCCGGCGACGATGCCGACGACGATCGACAGGGCGGCCCCGACGACCAGGCGCCCGAGGCTCGGGAGCACGTCGGTGAAGAACGCCGGACCCACCCAGGTATCGACGAACGCCTCGGCGATGGCGAGGGGGCTCGGAAAGAACGGGGTCGTCGAGAAGGACGACCAGATCCCCCACAGGATGAGCAGAACGATGGGGAACCCGAGGGCGTACCCGATGCCCGAGCCGAACTTCGCCCAGCGGCGGGAGCGGGGCCCCGGCGTCACCACGGTGCTGGTGTAGAGGGTCACAGCACTTCCTCCCCGCGGACCGACTGATGCCACGAGAGCGACCGGCGCTCGATGAAGCGGAAGACGAGATTGATGATGAGCCCGAGGATGCCGGTGACGATCACCAGCGCGTACACCCGGACATAGTCACCCGCGGACTGCGCGACGACGATCGCACGGCCGAGCCCGGGGTTTCCGATCGTGAGCTCGGCGGTGACGGCGAGGATCAGCGCCACCGTCGCACCGAGGCGGAGCCCGGTCATGAGGTAGGGCAGCGCTGTCGGCAGAATCAGATAGCGGATGCGGTGGGCGCGCGGGAGCCCGAAGCTCTTGGCGGTATCGCGGGCGACGGCGTCGACGTCGGCGACGCCGTACAGCACCTGAACGAAGATCTGCCAGAAGGTGGCGTAGACGACGATCACGAGCGCCGCTTCGATGCGCAGACCGAACATGAGGATCGCGAGCGGGATGAGGGCCACCGACGGGATGGGACGGAGGAACTCCACCGTCGTGTGGGTCGCCTTCCGCAGGAACGGCACGAGTCCGATGATCGTGCCGAGCACCACGGCCAGCACCGTGGCGATGGCGAGCCCGATCGCCCAGGCGGTCATCGTGCGGCCGATGTTGCGCCAGAACTCGAGGTCGCGCAGGTCGGAGGCGAGGCGGGCGAGGACCTCGGTGGGCGGCGGGAAGAAGCGGGCGTCGAGGATCCCGAAAGTCGGGATCAGCTGCCAGGTGATGAGGAACCCGGCGATGCCGAGTGCCCCGAGGGCGACTTTGCGGAAGGCGCGGGCGCGGCGGGCCGAGCGCAGACGGCTCGACGGGGCCGGGCGGTGCTCACGCGGCGGCACGGTCGTCTTCGGTGATGGGATCACCGCGTTCTCGGACACGGGGGACCTCTCGGGATCGAAGTGGGGAACGGGAGCGGGCGGCGCGCGGGAACGCGGCCGCCCGCTCCCGACGGGCTACTGCTGCTGGATGAGCCGCGAGAAGTCCGGCTCGGCGTCGATGTAGCCGTACTCGACCGCGAGGGCGGCGAGCTCTTCGACACCGGCGCTGCCCAGGTCGGCGGTGAAGTCCGGCAGCACGATCCCGGCGGCGGCCTCCTCCGGGATCTCGAGGTTGGTCGCGATCGCCGCGCGCACGGCATCCTCGTTCTGCGAGGCGAACTCCAGCGCATCGGCCATCGCCGCGGCGTAGTCGGCCACGAGCTCGGGGTCCTCGTCGATCTTCGCCTGCGTGGTGAAGTTCGTCAGCACCGTCAGGCCCGGGATGGTCGCCTGGTACGGGGCGACGACCTCGACCCCACCACCCCCGACGACGATGCCGCGGAACGGGTCGGGGACCCACGCGGCGTCGATGTTGCCGGCCTCGAGCTGGGCCTGCGCGTCGGGGAAGGCGACCTCGACGAACTCGATCGTCGAGGAGTCGCCGCCGGCGTCGTCGACCGCCTTGCGGATGGTCAGGTCACCCGCGGCACCGAGGCTGTTGACGGCCACGCGCTTGCCGGCGAGATCGGCGGGGCCGGCGATGCCGGCATCACCGAGCGCGACCACGCCGTTGACGTCCTCACCGTCGGCCAGCGACGAGGCGTAGTTGCTGAAGATGACGACGCCGAGGTCCTGCAGGTCGGCGCGGATGGGGCCGAAGGGCTGACCGATCGCGAAGTCGATGTCGCCGCTGAGCAGCGCGGGGATCGCCTGGGCGCCGCCCTGGGCGGGCACCACCTCGACGTTCAGCCCGTACTCCTCGAAGATCCCCTCGTCGATGGCGGCCCACAGGGCCCCGGACTCGGCGATCGGGAGCGCGGCCACGCGGACGTCGCGGATCTCTTCGGTCGTGCCACCGCCGGCGTCGGCGCTGTCACTGGGTTCGGCGGTGGGGCCGGCTGCGGAATCGGTGCAACCGGCGAGGGCGAGTGCGGCTGCGGCCATCAGGCCGAGCGCGGCGAGCCTCTTCTTCATTGACGGGCCTCTCGTTGGTGTCGGAGTGGAGCCGGTCCTCGAGGCGTGACGTCGGTGCTGCGTCGGGTCGTCACGTCCTCGTGGCCTGACGAGATCATGGTCCGGCAGCGACATCCGCTTGTCAAGACTTCTGTGACGAGCGTCACCGAATCGTTGAATCTGCACGACATCACATGCCTCTTGCCATTACCTATGTTCATAGTTATCGTTAGGGACGAGAGCACCGATGCTCATCGCAGAGGAAAGGACCTCGACGTGGCACGCACCACCTCCGAACATTCCGCAGCCGCTCGCGCGCTCGTTCAGGATTACTCGCTGGAGATGACCGGGAAGGACATCCCGGGTCTGCAGGAGGCGCAGGACTCGATCCCCGCCGGCACCAAGGTGAACGTGACGTTCCTCGGCAATGAAGACCTCGAGATGCGCGTCGCCGCGTCGAAGGCGGTGAAGGAAGCCGGCTTCGTCCCCGTACCCCACATCTCGGCGCGGCGCCTGAAGTCCGCGGAGCAGCTCCAGGAGTTCCTCGCCCACCTCCAGGAGGTCGGCGCGAGCGAGCACGTCTTCTCCGTCGGCGGCGACCCGGCCGAGCCCGAAGGCCCCTACGAAGACTCGCTGTCGGTGATCCGATCCGGCATCCTGCAGCAGTACGGCGTGAAGGAGGTCAGCATCGCGGGATACCCCGAGGGTCACCCCGACATCTCCGAAGAGATCCTGTGGCGCCACCTCGAGGACAAGATCGCCGCCCTCGCCGAGCAGGGTCTCGACGCGGTCATCCTCACGCAGTTCGCCTTCGACACCGATCCGGTGATGGCCTGGATCCAGGAGGTCCGGCGCCGCGGCATCACCGCCGAGATCCGGATCGGCACGCCCGGTCCCGCGGGCATCAAGCGCCTGCTGGGCTTCGCCCGCCGCTTCGGAATCGGCGCGAACGCGATGATCGTGAAGAAGTACGGCTTCTCGCTGACCAACCTGATGGGCACCGCGGGTCCCGACCGCTTCGTCACCGACCTCGCCGACCTGCTGGCTCAGAACGGCGCCCTCGGGAATGTCAGACTGCACTTCTACACATTCGGCGGGCTGCGCGCGACCTCGGAGTGGGTGCGCGATTTCCGCGCCCCGCAATCCTGAGGAGTCCCGCATGACGCTGCACACCGATGCCCGGCGCGACCACGCCTGCCTGATCGTCCACGGCCCCGACCAGCCCGGGATCGTCGCGGCCGTGTCGGCGCTGATCGCCCGCAACGAGGGCAACATCGTCACCCTCGACCAGTACTCCGACAACCCCGAGGGCGGGGAGTTCTTCCAGCGCGTGGTGTTCCACCGCCCCGATCTCACCGCGACGATGCCCGCCATCGAGGCCGACCTGGAGAAGACGCTCGGACCACTCGGCATGACCTGGGTGCTCACCGACCAGTCGGTGCCCAAGCGCATGGCGATCCTCGCCTCGACGAGCGACCACTGCCTGCTGGAGCTGCTGTGGCGCCATCGCCGCGGCGAGCTACCCGTGACCATCCCGATGGTCATCTCCAATCACACCAACACCGCCGAGGACGTCCGCTCGTTCGGCATCCCGTTCGTGCACGTCCACTCGCAGGGGCCCGACAAGTCCGCCGCCGAGGCGGAGATCCTCAAGCTCCTCGACGGCAACGTCGACTTCGTCGTCCTGGCGCGGTACATGCAGATCCTCTCGGAGGAGTTCCTGGCGAAGATCGGCGTGCCGGTCATCAACATCCATCACTCCTTCCTCCCCGCCTTCATCGGCGCGGCGCCCTATAAGAAGGCCAGGGAACGGGGCGTCAAGCTCATCGGGGCGACGAGCCATTACGTCACCGCCGACCTCGACGAGGGACCGATCATCGAGCAGGATGTCGCCCGCGTCGACCACCGGATGACGGCGGCCGACCTGCAGGCCCGCGGCGCCTACGTCGAGCGCGCTGTGCTGTCGCGCGCCGTGCAGTGGCACGCCGAGGACCGCGTCATCCGTCACGGCAACCACACGATCGTCTTCAGCGACCGCCCCTGACGATCCCCGCACACCCTCCCGAAAGACCACCTACCGAACAGAGAGGTTCCACCCATGGCAGAGAATCTGCAAGCCCTGCTGGACGAGAAGGGAAGCCCGGTCGAGTTGCTGCGCAACTCCCAGATCGGCTCCTACATCTACCCCGTCGTCCCCGCCGACTTCCAGAACTGGATCAAGGAGCAGAAGGCCTGGCGCGACACCGCCGTCCTGTACGACCAGTCGCACCACATGGACAATGTGTTCCTCCGCGGCTCCGACGCGATCAACCTGATCCGCGACACCGCGATCAACTCCGTCGAGGTGTTCCCCGTCAACCGCGCCAAGCAGTACGTGCCGACCACCGCGTCGGGCCACGTCATCGGCGACGGCATCCTCTTCCACGAGGAGGAGGACCAGTACGTCTACGTCGGCCGCGCGCCCGCGTCCAACTGGCTGATGTTCCACGGTGAGACCGGCGGCTACAAGAACCTCGAGATCGAGGTCGACCGCCGCTCCCCGTCGCGTCCCTACGGCGACGCCGTCTCGCGCCGCTACTACCGCTTCCAGATCCAGGGCCCTGCGGCCTGGAAGGTCATCGAGAAGCTCAACGGCGGACCGCTCGAGCAGCTGCGGTTCTTCGCCATGTCGACGATGAACATCGAAGGCATGAACGTCCGCACGCTCCGTCACGGCATGGCCGGCGCACCGGGTCTGGAGATCTGGGGTCCCTACGCCGACCACCACCGGGTGCGCGACATCATCGTCGAGGCCGGCGCCGAGTTCGGCCTGGTGCCGGTGGGCTCGAGGGCCTACCCGTCGAACACGCTGGAGTCGGGGTGGATCCCTTCGCCCCTCCCCGCCATCTACACCGGCGAAGAGGAGCGCGCGTACCGCGAGTGGCTCGGCGTGGACAGCTACGAGGCGACCGGTACGCTCGCCGGGTCGTTCGTGTCCGACAACATCGAGGACTACTACCTCACCCCGTGGGAGCTCGGCTACGGCTCGTTCGTGAAGTTCGACCACGACTTCATCGGCCGCGACGCCCTCGAGAAGATCGACCCCGCCACACAGCGCAAGAAGGTCACCCTCGCCTGGAACGCCGAGGACCTCGGCCGCGTGTGGTCGTCGCTGCTGGATGTCGACGGCCCGAGCTACAAGTTCTTCGACCTGCCGCTGGCCAACTACGGCTCGGCGAACTACGACTCGGTCGTGGACGCCGACGGCACGGTCGTCGGATACTCGATGTTCACCGGATACAGCGCCAACGAGAAGCGCGGCCTGTCGCTGGGGACCGTCGACCCCGACGTGCCCGAGGGTACCGAGCTCAAGGTCGTCTGGGGCGAGCCGAACGGCGGCTCGTCCAAGGCGTCGGTCGAGCCGCACGAGCAGACCGAGGTCCGCGTCGTGGTCTCTCCGGTGCCGTACTCCACGGTGGCCCGCCAGACCTACCAGGGCGGATGGCGCACCGGCTACAAGAACGACTGACCATGACCGCGAAGGGGCTCGGGCGCACACGTCCGGGCCCCTTCGCTCACTGACCCAGACCCGGCAAGGAGCTTCATGAGTCTGCGATACGCCCTGCTGGCGATCCTCCGCGTCGGTGCGCTGTCGGGTTACGAGCTGCAGAAGCAGTTCTCCCTCTCGGTCGGTCATGTCTGGCATGCTCCCGACTCGCAGATCTACCCCGAGCTGCGCAAGATGGAGCAGGAGGGCCTGGTCGAGGCTGAGGAGCAGACCCGCGGCGAGCGCGGTCGGCGACGGCTCTATCACGTGACGGATGCCGGTGATCGCGCCTTTCTCGACTGGATGACCTCACCGCTGGACTACCAGCGCGTGCGAGACCCCGCGCATCTGCGAGCGGCCTACCTCGAGACCACGACGCCCGACGCGGCGCGGCGCTTCCTCGAGCGTCACATCATGGCCTGGTCGGCCGAGCTCGCGCAGTGGGAGGGGGAGCTGGCGCGCATCGACGCACTGAGCAACCCGATGCTCGTCAGGCGCCTCGCGGCCACCGCCGACGAGGATCGCGAGCGCACGATCGCCTACAAGCGCTTCGCCTACGAGGGCCTCGTGGAGCGGGCTCGCGGCGAGATCGAGTGGGCCCGGCGGGGGCTCGACCTCGTGGACCGGGTGGGCTGACGGTTCGCCGTAGGCTGGACCGGTGGCGAGCATGGACCGCGATCCTCGGGGCAGGCCCGCCACCGAGCGTCTGAACTACACGGCCTATCGACTGGCTCGCGCACTCAACCGTGCGGCGGAGAACACGGCCCTCGCTCACGGCGTCACCCTGCCGCAGCTGCTCATCCTGCAGGTGCTGGGTGAGGGAGAGCCACTGTCCAACGCCCAGGTGGCACGCCGCACCTTCGTCAGCTCTCAGGCCGCGCACGTCGTCTCGGCCGAGGCTCCTGGCGAACGGCCTCATCGAGCGTGCCGAACATCCCACGAACAGACGAGTCCGGCTGGTGCGGCTGAGCGAGGAAGGATGGCGCGTCCTCCATGACTGCGAGGACGACATCCGCGCGCGCGAGGACCGTCTGACCGAACTCATCGGCCCCGACCTCGGTGACTCCCTCGCCGAGGTGCTCGACCGCGCCGCCTCGGTGCTCGCCGGCGGCTACTTCGGCGATCGTGCCGCGGAAGCCGCAGCCGTGGAGGCACGCCGTCGCCGCCCGGCGAAGGGGCCCGGACTCAGTCTGTGACCGCGCCGGGCGCCTCGCCGCGTCGCCCCAGCCGCAGCGCGACGAACACCGCGCATGCGAGAGCAGCCGTTCCACCGATGGCGAGGGCGACTCGACCGTCGGAGAGGTCGATCACCCAGCCGATCAGCGCCGCACCGATCGGCACCATCCCGTAGTTGCCGAGGGTGACCCACGACATCGTCCTGCCGATGTGCTCGGGCGCCACGCTCCCCTGCGCGGCGGCGTAGAGAACACCCTGGTAGTACCCGACACCGAGGCCGAGGACGGGGCCGAGGAGCAGCAGCACTCCGAGCGTCGGCGCGGCGGCGTTGACCAGCAGCGCTGCCCCCATCACCGCGCACGCGACGATGAGCGAACGCACGGTCACTGTCGTTCTGCCCGCGGCGATGAGGCCGCCGACGATGGCGCCGACGGCATTGAGAGTGTGCACGGCGCCGACCGCTGCCGCGTCGCCGCCGAAGGACAGCGTCACCGTCGAGGTGAGTACCAGCATGAGGTTCAGCGCCAGCAGAGCGATCACGACGTTGACCACGAGCAGCGTCGCGAGCGCGCGGGGCGGGCGGAAACGGGGCGCGCGGCGATCGCGCATGACCCGAGGGAACATCCGCGCCGGCCGCAGGAGCAGGACCGACACGAACACGAGAAGGAACGAACCCGCATTGACCAGCAGGCACACCGTCGGCCCGAGCGCAGCGAAGGCGACGCCGGCGAGCCCTGGTCCGATGGACCGCGCCGAAGCCAGCGCGATCGTGCTGAGCGACACGGCCGTCGAGAGTCTTTCGGGCCCCACGAGCTCGTAGATGATCGCCTGCGCGGCGAGTCGCTCGAACGTATGGACCACGCCGAGCGCCGCCACCAGTGCGTACAGGGGCCCGAGCGGAAGTGTGGGTGCGAGCGTGAGCAGAGCGAGGCCCGCGACGACGGCAGCCGAGGCGATGGAGGTGACCAGGAGAATCGACCGTGGACGGAACCGGTCGGCGACGCGCCCGGCCGGGACGCTCAGCAGCAGCAGCGGCAGGAACTGAGCGATCGTGACACCGCTGAGCGCCTGCGCGCTGCCGGTGGCGTCCAGCACCGCGAGCGAGAGCGCGAGGTTCTGGAACCACGTGCCGGTGTTCGATGCGACCTGCCCCGCGAAGTACAGGGAGAAGTTGCGGTTGTGAAAGGGCTGGAGCGCCGCGGTCGGCCCGCCCCGGGTCATCCGCTCACGACACCGGTACGCGTTCGCGCAGGAACGACGCGATGCGCTCGCGGACCCCGCCGGTCGCACGCGGGTCGGCATTGCTGCCGCGGAGCTCGAGGACGGGCACGCCTTGCTCCTCGAGCGCGGCGGTGATGAGTGCGCTGCCGGGGGTGTCGTCGGCGACGAGGTGCACGACGCCGTCGACCCCGTGTGCGAGCGCCTCCTTGGCGTACCACGACGACGACATGGGCGGCACGTACAGCAGGTCGGTGAGTCCCACGAATCTCGCGGCGAGGGTGCGCAGCGGGTCGGGGCCGCGGCGCAGGTATCCGTCGGCGGCGATCGCCAGGTACATCGACCACACGAAGACGGCGTCGAACTCGTCCTGGAACGCGCGGTACATGTCGAGGTCCGACCACAGCCCTCGCCCGATCCACATCAGACGGCGTCGCTCGCGGGGGTGGACCGCGTCTCCGGCGTCGATCCGCGCAGCCACCTCGTCATGCAGGCGCTCGGCGGCCTGGACCGCCCAGGCCGTGCCGCGGTGCCACTGCGGGACCATGACCGCCGGGATGACATCGGTCACCGGCACCGGGAGCGGACGCGCCTGTGCCAATAGTGCTCGGGTGCGCCGGTTCCATTCGGCCTGCTGATTGGCCAGGTCGAGGATGCCGGCGAGCACCGCCAGGTCGAGTCCGCGACCGGTGCGCTCGGCCAGCCAGTGCGTGAGCTCGACGATCTCGTCGCGGAGGAGGTCGATGCGCTCGGCGCCGAACACCGCGTCCCACTCGTCGGCGACGATGTCCCACCACCCCTCGGGTGCGGGGACGGCGCCGGTGCGGGAGAGCAGGAACGTCTCGGTGCCCGGCCGACGTCCCCACTGCTCGAAGATCTTGTGCGTGACATCGCCCCCGCGCTCGGCGATCGCGAACCGCGGCTCGGGCAGCCCGCCCCACGGCGCCTCGTCGGAAGGCAGCAGCTGAGCGCCGAGAGGCAGCACGTCGTACTGCCGGCTGTCGTCGGGGAGCCCGAGCGCAGCCACGGCGGCGAGACTGGCAGGACCGGCCCGCTTGGCGCTGATGATCGAGGACCACCATTGGTTCACCACATAGGGGATGTCCAGTGCGCGGAGGATCTCATGCGGGGCGTCGGCGTTCGCGAGCGCGAGGGGCGCACCGGCACGAGCCGCCGCCGAGGTCCGGGCGAACCACTCCTTCTGATACGTCGTGGCGGCGACGGCGCTGTCAAGCCGCGGTGACCTCGTCATCGGCTCGCCCTTCCGGCTGAGAGTTCCGCTGCCATCGCAGACACCCGGCCGACGACCTCACCCGGCCGGACGTGGTCGGCGACGTGGAGCTCGATCCCATCCGCGGCGAGGGCATCGCGCTGATCGACGACATCCCACAGCGGAGACTCGTCGAGATCGCGAATGAGGGACACGGCGACATCCGCACCGCTCGCTGCGGCGAGGGACCGGGTCGTCCGGGCGCGGTCTGCGCCCGACCCCGTCGTCGAAGCGGGAATGCGGGCGAAATGCGCGTCGATCAGCCGGTCCACCGTCTCCGTCACCGAGCCGCCGGCCGCGCTCACGCCGAGCCAGGCCCCGTCGCCGGTGCCGTGGTCCTCGCTGACGACGATCAGGCCCGCTGCCTCCAGGGCCGCGTACGCACGAGCGTCGGGGTGATCGGATCCGGTCATGTGGACGCGGCGCCGGGCGGGGACGTCCTCACCGCCTGCGGCGCGGATGATGTCGGCCGCGACTGGCGGCGGCACCCGCATCGCAGCGAGTGTCGCCTCCAGAGCCTGAGCGCCGGAGCACCGGGGCGGGTGCGCGCGGCGGCGCGCGCGGAGGCGTTCCAGCTCCTCCCCCAGCGCTGCCTCGGCGACAGCCGCGTCGTGCAGGCTCTGCGCATCCGGAGTCCGTCCGGTGACCCCGCCGCAGAAGCGTGCCAGCGCGGTGAATTGATGCCGGAGGAATCTGCGCGACCCCGCCGAGTCGCGGCGGGGGAGGTCGACCAGATGCAGCGGGACACGCGAGCCCGTCGCCCGGAGGACGTAGAACAGCCGGAGATGAGCCTCGCTGTCGTTGCTCACCACGATGCCGTCGACGTCGGCGTCGCTGAGCTCCTCGGCGACGGTGGCAGCCACGGGGTCGGCGGCGCCCAGGAGATCGAGCCAGGCGCGGTCGCCGGGCGCCTCCCACAGCCCCGTGATCCGAAAGGGCAGCGCCCCCGAGGCCAGCACGATCTGTCGGGGCACGTCGTTGCCGACGATCCCGATCACCGGCCCTGACCCGGCGGTCACAGCACTCCGTTGCCGCGCAGCTCTGCAACTCGATCGGCGTCGTACCCGAGCATCCGACCGAGCACCTCGTCCGTGTGCTCGCCGAGGCCCGGAGCCGGGCGGGACAGGTCGGTGGTGCTCCGCGAGAAGACCACCGGGAGCCCACTGCCGTACAGCCCCTCGAAGTGTCCGAATCGGGGGTGCACCAGCGGCACGACTTCCCCGCGACCGGTGACGATGTCGTCACGGACCGCGGTCGCCGTGTCCCGGACGGGGGCGGCCGGCACGCCGTTCCGCTCGAAGGCGCTCAGGACCTCGGCTGTCGAGCGCGTCGCCGCCCAGTCCGTGATCAGCGCGTGCAGCTCATCGGCGTTGGTGACCCGGGCGTCTCGCGTGGCGAACTGCGGGTCTGCCACGAGGTCCTCCCGCTCGATGGCCGCCAGCGTCCCCTGGGCGAAGGCGTCGGTCGGTGCGCAGATCGCGAACCATCCGTCCGCGGCCTCGAAGGTGCCGAACGGGGCGAGTCGCGGGACGACACTGCCGGTCCGGAGCGGGAAGCCGACGGACTCCAGGGCATCGAACGGCTCACAGGCGACGAGCGACGTGAGGCTCCCGAGCATGGAGACGTCGACGTGCTGTCCCTCTCCTGTCGCGTCGGCATGCATCACCGCACCGAGGGTGCCGATCACGGCGAACAGGGGCGCCACCAGATCGCCGATAGGCAGGCCGAACCGCACCGGCGCGTCCCCCGGCTCACCGGCGGTCATCATCACGCCGCTCAGGGCCTGGATGATGGTGTCCATGGCCTTGCCGTCGCCCGGCACGCCCTGCGCCCCGAAGCCGCTGATCGAGGTGTAGACGATACGCGGGTTCATCTGCTGCACCACGGCGAAGTCGATCCCCAGGCGCCGGGTCACCCCCGCGCTGTAGTTCTCCACGACGATGTCGGCGTTGCGCACGAGATCGAAGAACACTTCGCGGCTCTGCGGATGCTTCAGGTTGAGAGTGATGCTCTCCTTGCCTCGGCCGCGGGCCATCATCGACACCGACATGTCGTCGGGATCCTGGCGGCGCATCTGCAGACCGTCCGCGGTGACGTACGGCGAGTTGTTCCGCGAGGAGTCACCTCCGCGCTCGGGGTTCTCGACCTTGATGACCCGTGCGCCCAGGCTCGCCAGGAGCAGCGTGGCGTAGGGCCCGGCGAGGGCGGTGGTCAGGTCGATGACGGTCTTGCCGGCGAGCGGACCCTGGGTCGGTCGGGTGGCGGTCATGGTGTCTCCGTTGCGCGGGCGACGAGTCTGTCGCCGCTCCACGCCAGGTCGGTGGCGAAAGCCGCATCGGCGGTGATGGTGCGCAGGTAGTCGGCGACCGCCTCGCCGCGAGGCGAGCGGCCGACGGGCACCGGGCGGGCATCGTCGTCGATCCAGCAGGGGATGAGGGCGGTTTCCACGGCGCCGTCGTCGAAGGTGAGGGCGGCGATCATGGTGTGGCGGCTCTCGGGATGGAACGGGTAGGTCGGCATCGCCGGGTCGGGCTCGAATCCGAACAGACGCCGACGTTCCCTCGCCCACGCCGCACGTCCGGGATCATCCCCGTCGAGTGCGAGCGCACGGGTGACCGTGGCGAAGTTGCCGAGCCCATGGAGGATGGGGCGGCCCCGATAGATCTCGATGCCTTTGCCGATGTGCGCATGATGCGAGACGACGGCCTGCGCGCCCGCGTCGACCATCGCGTGGGAGACCTCGCGTTCGTAGTCCGCGATCCGGGCCGGCTCGTGCACGAGTCCCTTGTGCAGCGCGACGATGACGACGTCGGCCGCCGACGCCGCATCCCGGACGGCAGCCACGGCCCGGGCGAGACTCGTCTGCTCCGCGAAGGAGTGCACCCGCGGCGGACCGCCGGGGTTCGCGCCCCGCGGCTCGTAGTGGGTGACGACGTCGACGTACGCGGCCCCGGGCTTGAGCGAGGTCGCCCACGTCTCCCGAGGTCCGACGCAGTTGATGCTGACGACGGCGACGGTGACCCCACCCGCGGAGACCAGCGCGGGGGCGAAGGCGTCGTCGAGCGTCTCTCCGACACCCGCCACCTGCATCCCACGCTCCTCGCAGTGTCGGCGTGTCTCGCGGATCCCTTCCGGACCGAAGTCGTAGACGTGGTTGCCTGCGAGGGTCAGGATGTCGAACCCGGCGTCGGCGAGGGCATCGAGCGCCGACGGGGGACCCGGGACGGCGGCGACGTCGGTCGTGTGGACGATGCCCCCTTCGAGGTGAGGGATCTCCAGGTGGCCGATCACGACGTCCGCGCCGCGCAGCGTCTCCCCCACGGGTGCGAGCAGGCCGGCGGCATCCGTCGTCTCGAGGACGAGGTCGCCGACCGCGTGAACGGTGATCACGCCGAGACCTCGCGGTCGGGACGCGAGCTACGGGTGAGGAACGCCTGGAGCCGGGTGGAGTGGGGGTCGGCGAAGAACTCCGTCGAGGGCCGGTCCTCGATCACCTGGCCGTCGGCCATGAAGACGCACCGGTCGGCCACGCCGCGAGCGAACTCGAGCTCGTGTGTGACGACCACCATCGTCATCCCCGAATCCGCGAGGTCCTTCATGACCTGCAGGACTTCGTCGACGAGTTCGGGATCCAGCGAGCTCGTGGGCTCGTCGAACAGCAGGATGCGCGGATTGGTCGCCACGGCGCGGGCGATCGCGACCCGCTGCTGCTGACCGCCGGAGAGTTGCCGAGGGTGCGCCTGCGCCTTGTCCGCCAGCCCGACGCGGGTGAGGAGATCCATCGCGCGTTCGCGCGCCTCGGCGGGCGCCATGCCGTGCACTTTGATCGGCGCCTCGGTGATGTTTCGCAGCACGGTCCAGTGGGGGAAGAGGTTGAACTGCTGGAACACCATGCCCATCCGCCGGCGCTGACGCTCGACGTCGCTGTCGCGGAGCGGACGGAGGTGCCCCCGGTGGTCCTCGTAGCCCAGGAGCTCGCCGTCGAGGTACATCGCGCCGCCCTCGATGGACTCGAGCTGGTCGACGCACCGGACGAGCGTCGACTTGCCCGACCCCGACGGGCCGAGGATCGCGACGACTTCCTGGGCGTGGACCTCCAGATCCACGCCGTCGAGGGCCAGGGTGCCGTCGTACTCCTTGCGGAGCCCGGTGACCTGGAGCACCGGGGTGGTCGATGTGTCGGAACCGGCGATCATGCGGTCACCTCCGTGCGTGCGACGACCCGTCGAGTGATGGCGGCGCGCGACATCCCTCGGTTGAAATGACGCTCGACCCGCCGTTGCAGGATGGTCAGGCCCGTGACGACGACGAGGTACCAGATGACCGCCACGATCAGCATCGGCACGACTTCGTATGTGCGGTTGTAGATGACCTGCACCGAGTGCAGCAGGTCGCCCATGGCGATGACGCTCACCAGCGACGTCCCCTTCATCAGCGCGATGACCTGCGAGCCGGTCGGCGGGATGATGACGCGCATGGCCTGCGGAAGAACCACACGGCTGAACGAGTGCCACCGGCTGAATCCCATCGCCTTGGCGGCGTCGCGCTGCCCGGAGTCCACCGACGAGATGCCGGCCCGCACGATCTCGGCCATGTAGGCCGCCTCGTGCAGCGACAGGCCGATGATCGCGGCGGTCAGGGGGGTGATGAGGTCGTTGGTCGGCCAGCTGAACAGCTCCGGCCCGAAGGGCACTCCGACGGCGAGGCGGGGCAGGAGGTAGGCGAGGTTGTACCAGAAGATCAGCTGCACCAGCGGCGGGACGCCACGGAAGACCCCCACGAAGGCGATGCATGCCCAGCGCAGTGGCGCGAAGTCGCTGAGCTGACCCGCCGCGAGCGCAGTTCCGAGGATCGACCCCAGCACCATGCCCACGATCGTGAGCATGATCGAGACGCTGAGGCCGACAAGCACGCTGGGGTTGAACAGGTATTCGGCGACGACCGGCCAGTCGAAGCGCTCATTGGTGACGAGGAAGACCAGGATCTGCGCTGTCACCAGGAGGAGCAGAATGCCGACGACCACTCGCCAGGGATGGATGCGACGCTTGGCTGCGGCGACGTCCACGGTCCTGTCGGCACGTGGGTTGCGCACGGGCTGCGTGGTCAGGTCGGTCATGCGGTCCTCACTGTCCGGTCATGGGGTTCAGCGACGGCTCCTCGACGGCGGCGTCCTCGATGCCCCACTCGGACATGATGCGGTCGTATTCGCCGTTGTCGAAGATGGCCTGGAACGCCGCGAGCATCGGCTCCGCCAGACCGCTGTCCTTCGGCATGAACATGGCCAGCTGGTCCACTCCGGCCCCCTGCTCATCCGTCTGGATCAGGTACCCGTACTGATCGGGATCGCTCGCCTGCAGATCGATCGCTGCGGACTGGGTCGTACCGGCGTAGTCGGCTCGGTCGGAGTTGACGGCGAGGAAGGTCGAGTTGGTGTCCTCGAGTCCGACGAACTCGGCGGGATCGAGCCCTTCGCCTTCGCACCACTCGTTGTAGCGCTCCAGCTGGCTCTCCGTGACCGACCCCGTCACGCCGGCGACCCGGGCTCCGCACAGCGCCTCGGGATCGTCGAGCTCGTCGGCGCGCTCGGCGAGGAAGACGTAGGAGGTCCGCGTCGTCATCCAGACGACGGCGTCGAACTCCGCCTCCCGTTCGGGCGTGGTCCGCACGGGACCGTTGAACGCGTCGAAGCGCCCCGAGAGCATGCCGGTGAGCATCGCATCCAGACCCGACGAGGTCTGCATCTGGAACGGAACGCCCAGCTGCTCCGACAGGGCCGCCTGCAGGTCGGGGTCGATCCCCGTGATCTCGCCGCCCTCTTCGATGGTGCGGTACGGCGGGTGCGTGTCTGCGGCGACGGTGATGACGCCCGCGTCGCGGATCGAGGAGGGAAGCTGGTCGTAGAGCGGCGCGTCGGCGCTCGCCCCGGTTCCGGGCTCGTCGGTCGCGGCCGGCGCATCACCTGAACCGCCGCCGCTGCAGGCCGTGAGTGCGAGAACAGCGGCGGCCGCGAAGGATGCCGCAACGGGTGCTCGGAAAGTGCGCATGAGGACTCCACATCGTTGTGCTGCAGGCCGCGTTCTTCGCGTCCCTCGGAGGAAGAATATCATATTGATTGATATTTTCATGGAGAAGTTCAACGATTTCCTCCGCGGCGATTGGCGACAGAATCCGCGGCGATCTCGTCGGCAATCGTCGATTCGGAGTACGCTCGGACCGTGTGCGGCTGATCCTCCTGCGTGAGGACGCCCGCGTGCCCGGTCGACGTCGATGGAGAGGTGGAGCGGATGACCGACACGGACGTTCTGGATGGCGCGCCCGCGCGCCCGGACCTCACCCAGCGCATCCGCGACGCGATTCTGAGCGCCGAGTTCGCGCCGCATCAGCGGCTCATCGAAGCAGACCTCAGCGAACGCTTCGAGGCGTCCCGGGCGTCGGTGCGCAACGCCCTGTTGAACCTCGCCGGCGAGGGACTCGTGGAGCGCCTCCCCAACCGGGGTGCACGCGTGCGAGCCATCAGCGTCGACGAAGCGGTCGAGATCGTCGAGGTGCGCGTGGGGCTGGAGTCCCTCTGCGCCAGGAAGGCCGCCGAGAATCTCACCGCGGAGGGCGAGGCGGAGCTCCGCGCCATCCGCGACGGCATCGAAGAGGCCATCGCCACCGGCAACCTCGTGGAGTACGCCCGGCTCAACCAGGAGATGGACCGCTGCCTCCGCGAGGAGAGCGGCCACCTGACCGCGACCCAGCTGCTCGAGCGGCTGCGGGCCCAGTCGGCGCGCCACCAGTTCCGTCTCGCCTTCCACCCCGGGCGGGCTTCGCAGTCGGCGCCGGAGCACATCGCCATCATCGACGCGGTGCTCGCCCGCGACCCCGATGCGGCCGACGCCGCCACCCGCGCCCACCTGAACGGCATCGTCGGAGTGCTGCGCGCGCTCGGCTGACATCCCGGCTCCCACCGCGACCCGTCGACATCTGCGGCCTGTGCGCTGCACGACCCGCAGTCCGTGACGGGTCGCGGACGTCTCATCGCAACGGGAAGGCGCGTCGCCCCTGTGGGGACGACGCGCCTTGCGCAGCGATGGGACGACGCCGGTTACTCGAACGTCTCCACCGTGTCGTACCCGCGGCCGTTGTACTTCTGCACCACGACGCTCGAAACGGCGGGCTGGCCGTCCTCGGTCGTGTCGACGGCCGTGCCCTCGAGCATCAGTGGCGCCTGGTAGTCCGAGACCGTCCGCAGCGCCTCCATGAAGTTCTCCCGGGTCGGCTCGGTCATCTCGCCGAACACCTGCTCGAGCGTGCCGCCGATCATGTAGCTCCACATGCAGTGGGGGAACGCCGGCGTGTCGGGGTAGTCGGCGTACTCGGCGAGGTTGGTGAGGAAGTTCTGCACATCCTCGTCCTCGGCGTAGGCGGGGCTCGCGGGAGCCTTGGCGAACGACACCGAGTAGACACCCGGGAACGCCGTCGCGCCGCCCGGCTCGAGGATCGCCGTGGGGCTGGAGGTGTTGGAGGGCAGGAACCAGGAGGGGAGCCACCCGAGCTCCTGCGCCTTCTGCAGCGACGAGATCACCAGCGGCGTGATCGACATCGCGTTGAAGAAGACGTCGGCGCCGGATGCGGCCAGCTCGGTCAGCTGCGCGTCGACCGAGGTGTCGGTCGCCTCGTAGGTGAGCTCCTCGACGATCTCGACGTTGCCGGCGCCCTCGATGGCCTCCTTGAAGCCCTCGACATAGCCCTCGCCGTAGTCGTCGTTCTGCGCGAGGATCGCGACCTTGTGGTCTTCGCCCGACGCGGCCAGGAGCTCGCCGAACGCGGCACCCTCGTTCTGGTAGATCGGAACGAAGCCGAGCTGCCAGGGGCTCTCCTCGGTGTTGGAGAACAACGGGTCGCCGGTCATGATCAGCACCTGCGGCACCTCGTCGTCGATCGCCGCCTCGCGCCATGCGCGGTTGGTCGGCGTGCCGAGTCCCGAGGTCATGGCGAACACGCTGTCCTTCAGCTGCTCGAAGTTCGCCGCCGCCTGCTGCGGGTCGTAGGCGTCATCCAGGGCCTCGATCTCGACGGTGCGGGTGTTGCCGTCGCCGAACTCGATGCCGCCCTCGGCGTTCGCGGCGCCGAAGTAGGCCTCCAGGCCCGCCACCGTGCAGGTGCCGGGTCCGGCGGTCGGACCCGACAGCGGCGTGGTGATGCCGAGCGTGATGCTGTCGTCGGTGATGCCCGGGCTCGCCGCGACGGCGTCGCCCGACTCATCACCGCCCCCGGTGTTCGCGCCGCGGGCGCAGCCCGTGGCCACCAGGGCGAGGATGCCGATGCCGGCGACGACGGTCGTCACCCGCGCCCGGCGTCCCCACGTCTTCGTGTGGAACTCGCTCATGTGTCTTGCTTTCTCTCGGTGGATGGGTGGGATGCGGCGACCGGCTGCGGTGTCGCCGCCTGAGACCGCGCGCCGGGTCCTCCACCCCGGTCGCCGCGGCGGACGAGCCGCCGGATGACCCGGGGAAGCGAGACGAGCCCGCCGGGGAGGAGGAACAGCACGAGCAGCAGGATGGCGCCCTGCAGCATCGCGGTCAGGTTCGGGTCGATGATGTTCGTCAGCTGCGGGACGAGGACGTAGTAGGCGCCGCCGAGGATCGACCCGACGATGCTGCCGGCCCCACCGACGACCATCGAGATGACGAGTTCGATCGAGTGACCGAAGCTCAGCGTCTCGGGCGAGGTGTACTGGATCACGACCATGTAGAGGAACCCGCTCACCCCGCCGATGAGGGCGGCGATGGTGAAGGCGAGCACCTTGTACTTGTAGGGCGAGATGCCCATGGATGCCGCGACCGCCTCGTTCTCCTTCACGATGGCGAACGCGCGTCCGTACTTCCCCCGCACGAGGTTGCGGGTGAGGAGGAAGGTGATGCCGCCGATCAGCAGCACGAGGTACAGCTGCCACTGATCGTCGTACAGCGGCGCCCACTCGGGAGCGCTGGAGAACCGCGCCGACAGGCCCTGCGATCCGCCGGTGAACTCCCCCAGGCGCCGGGCGAGCGGCACGCCCACGATGGGGAGGGCGATGGTCACCATGGCGATCGCGAGTCCGCCCAGGCGCGCTGCCGCCAGCGCGATCACGAGCCCGACGAGGGCGGTCAGCGCGAGAGCGAGGATGAACACCAGGAGGATGTTCCACTCCTGCGACACCCCGTAGGCGGTGATGTACGCGCCGAGTCCGACGAAGAAGATCTGACCGAGCATGACCTGGCCGGTGTATCCCATGATCACGTTCAGGCCGAGGACGGCCACGGCGAAGACGCCGATGCGGGCGAGGGTGGAATTCGTACCCGCGTCGAAGACGAGCGGGAGCACGATGGCGAGGATGACGCCGAGCGCGAGGCCCGCCCATCTGACCCAGGGACGCTGCAGGATGCTGGTTGCCGTTGTCATCACACCCGCACCACGACTTTCCGGCCGAACAGGCCCTGCGGCCTCAGGATGAGGACGATGAAGAGGAGGATGAACGGCACTGCGATGCGGAGGTCGTAGCCGATGAAGGGAACGTAGACCGCGGCGAGATTCTCCAGAACCCCGATGAGCCACGCGGCCACGACCGCGCCCAGGGGGCTGGAGAGACCGCCGATGATGACGGCGGCGAGCGCGTAGACGAGGGCGCCGTCCATCATCCCGGGGGTGAGGGTCAGCTGCGGGGCGACCATCGCGCCGGCGACGGCACCCAGGGCGGCGGCCAGGCCCCACCCGACCATGAGGAGCCGGCCGACCTTCAAGCCGGAGAACGACGCCGACTCGGGGTTGATCGCCACCGCGCGCAGGGCCAGGCCCAGCTTCGTTCCGAGGAAGAGCCCCTGCAGGATCAGCATGATCACGACGATGACGAGGATCGTGCCCAGGGAGCGGACGCTCACGACCGCTCCGAAGATCGTGACGGTGTCCAGCGGGAAGAGCGACGGGAACTGCAGGTTGTTGTAGCTCCAGATCCACGCGCAGATGCCGGTGATGAGGGTCAGAAGCCCGATCGTGACCACGACGGCGGTGTCGGGGTCGCCCTTCTCGAAGCGGCGCATGAGGTATCGCTCGATGAACGCCCCGATGAAGAAGGACACCACCACCGAGGCGAGGATCGCCAGGACCAGCGGGAGCCCCCACACGGTGAACTGGTAGGCGATGTAGGCGGAGAGCACCGCGATGCCGCCCTGGGCGAAGTTGATCAGGCCGGTGGCCTGATTCACCAGGACGATCGCAAGTGCGAGCGCTGCGTAGATCGACCCGGTCGACAGGCCGTCGACCACGAGTTGGATGAAGGTCTGCACGTCAGCCTCCCAGGTATGCGCGGCGGATCTCGTCCATGCCCCGCAGCTCCGCGGTCGAGCCGGTGACGGCGTTGTGGCCCGTCTCGAGCACCGTGGCGCTGTCGACGAGGGTGAAGGCGAGGTTGGCGTTCTGCTCGACGACGAGCATCGCGATACCCGACTCGCGGCGCAGGCGCCCGATCGCCTCGTAGACGGACTTCGCGGTGGACGGCGCGAGTCCGAGCGACGCCTCGTCGAGGAGCAACAGGCGGGGCTTGGCCATGATCGCGCGGGCCACCGCGAGCATCTGCTGCTCGCCGCCCGACAGGGCCGAGCCGTGAGAGCGGATGCGGTCGCGCAGTTGCGGGAAGAGATCGAGGCAGTACTCGATGTCGCTCTCGATGCCCTTGCGGTCGCGCCGCAGGTACGCACCGACGCGGAGGTTCTCGCGGACCGTGAGCCCGCCCAGGGTGCCACGGCCCTCGGGGACGTGCGCGATCCCCATGGCCGCGACCTTCTCGGGCTTGGAGCCGCGGATGTCCTTGCCCTCGAAGAGGATGGTGCCGCCGGCGCGGACGGTTCCGCTGATCGCACGCAGGGTGGTGGTCTTGCCGGCGCCGTTCGCGCCGAGGATGCCGACCGCCCCGCCGTCGGGCACGGTCAGCGAGACGCCCTCCAGCACCTGAACGGGTCCGTAGAAGGCGGTGACGTCCTTGAGCTCAAGCAGCGTCATCGTCGGCGTCCTTTCCGATGTACGCCTCGATCACGCGCGGATCGGACTGGGCCTCTGCGGCAGTGCCCTCCATCAGCTTCCGGCCGTGGTCGAGGACGACGACGTGGTCGGTCAGTGCCGCGATGAGCCCCATGTTGTGTTCGACCACGACGACGGTGATGCCATCGTCGCGCACCCTCCGCACGGTCTCGACGAGCTGCTCCACCTCGTTGTGCGGCAGCCCAGCTGCGGGCTCATCCAGGAGCAGGAGCGTCGGGCGGCTCATCAGGGCGCGGCAGAGCTCGACGCCCTTGTGCAGACCGTGCGACAGCTCATCGGCGCGCACGTGAGCGGTCCAGCCGAGGCCGTTGCGCTCGAGCAGGGCGAGCGCCTCGGCGCGCAGCTCCTTCTCGGTGCGGCGAGTCCGCGGCATCCGTATCGACCACTCCAGTGCGCCGCCGGGCAGTCGTCCGTGGGCGCCGAGGAGCACGTTCTCGAGAACCGTCTCGCGCAATTGGAGGGCCGGATGCTGGAAGGTGCGGGCGAGCCCGTGCGTGGCCAGGCTCGCGGGCGAGGAGCCCAGCACCTCGGAGCCGTCGATCGTGATCGACCCGCTCGAGGGCTTGTAGTGACCGCTGATGCAGTTGAACAGCGACGTCTTGCCGGCCCCGTTCGGTCCGACGAGCCCGGCGATGCTGCCGGGTTCCACGGCGAACGAGACATCCTCGAGCACACGGACACCGCCGAAGTGGAGGTTGACGTCCGACACCGTCAATCGAGCACCCATTGCCCGCCTTCCGTCGTCGCGCCTCTGCTCTGACACCAGGGATCGAGTCGTCCCGTGCAGGGGACGCTACGCGATAATCGTCGAAATTGTCAACGATTTTGGTGCGCAGATCGGCTGACTGTGACCCATTCGAGACCCTTGCGCTCCGATGGTGGCGCGCCGCCGCGTGCAGGCGCCGCCAATTTCCGTTCAACGGAACAACGCCGGTATCGCCACGCGGCAGCGCATAGTGTGACGCCGACGAATGGAGGGTCGACGATGACCGAAACACTGGCCCAGGCGATCGCCCGCGAGGCAAGCCCGGTGGAACTGCTGCGGAACCAGAACTGGCCCGCGTTCACCTTCCCGGTGGCGCCGGAGTTCACCAACTGGCGCGACGAGCAGCGCGCATGGAACACCTCGGTGGCACTGATGGATCAGTCGCACCACATGACGCAGCTGTTCATGGACGGCGCCGACCTGATCCCTCTGCTGCAGAGCATCTCGCCGAACACCTTCGCGACGTTCCGGCCGGGGGTCGCCAAGCAGCTCATCTCGGTGAACAAGGACGGCTACCTCATCGGCGACGGCATCCTGTTCTACAACCACGAGGGCTCGGACGGCATCGTGCTGGTGGGACACCACATCCTCATCGACTGGGTGCGGTTCAACATCGAGAAGGCGCAGGCCGCGGGCAAGGACGCGCAGTATCGCCTCGACCCGAACTCGCACATGCGCCAGGGCCCGCCGACGTTCTACCGCTACGAGCTGCAGGGGCCGCACGCCGACCGGGTGATGGAGAAGATCTTCGGCGGCCCGCCGCCGGCGATCAAGTTCTTCCACATCGGCGACGTCGAGATCGCCGGCCGTCCCGTCAAGGCACTCCGCCACGGGATGGCAGGCCAGCCGGGCTTCGAGTTCTACGGCCCCTGGGAGGACAACGAGGTGGTCCTGAACGCGATCATGGAGGCCGGGGAGGAGTTCGACATCCGCCGCGTGGGCGCGAAGGCGTACTCGTCCTCGCCGCTGGAGTCCGGATGGGTCCCCACGCCGTTCCCGGCCATCTTCGACGACGACTTCGCCGAGTACCGCGAGTGGCTCCCCGCGGCGCGGATCGGGTCCATCGGCGGATCGCTGTACTCGCCCGACGTCCACGACTACTACATGACGCCGTTCGATCTCGGCCTCGGCCGCTCGGTGCGCTTCGACCACGACTTCCACGGCCGGGAGGCGCTGGAGAAGATCGCCGAGGCGCCGGCGCGCCGCAAGGTCACCCTCATCTGGAATTCCTCGGACGTCGCCGACGTCGTCCGCTCGCAGGTCGAACCCGGCGTGCCGGCGAAGTACCTCGACTTCCCCAAGGCCCGCTACGGCTTCTACCAGATGGATGCGGTCCAGCAGGACGGTCGCCGCGTCGGCATCTCGACCGATGCCGGCTACGTCGCCTACGACCAGCTGTACATGTCGCTCGCGACCCTCGACAACGAGATTCCCGAGGGCGCCGAGGTCGAGGTGCTCTGGGGCGAGGAGCCGATCTCGCGCAAGCACTCCGTCGACCGGCAGCACCGTCAGGTGCGCATCCGAGCGACGGTCGCTCCGGCGCCGTTCCACGAGTACGCGCGGACGGTCTATCGCGCGAACGACTGACCCGCGCCGCTCGCTGCGGCTCGCTCGTCCCGGCTTCTGCGCCTCCTCCGCGAGGCGGTTCGCGCTCCTACGGTGCCATTCCGCTCGATCGGTCCGTAGGAGCGTGGATCTCCTCGTGAGCGTTGATGAGGCGGGGCCCGATTCGCTCTGAGAAGGGTGGATCTCGGGTAGCGTGCGAGCATGCGCCGCGCGATGAACCGATATTCGTCGCTGAGGTCGGTCTGGATCATCCTCATCGCCGTGGTCGGCGCCGTGCTGGCGAACCTCGCGATCTACGGCATCGCACGCCTTCTCGGGGTCGACTTCCGGTTCACCGCCGCCGGCGGTCCGCTGCAGGTGCTGCCACCCGTGCTGATCCAGTTCACCGCCGTCCCGCTCCTCGTCGGGCTGACGGTCGCGGCGATCGTGGGGCACTGGTGGCGCTGGGTCTTCCTCGTCGCGATCATCGTGGCGGTGCTGCTCGAGATCGGGACGATCTTCGCCCTGACGATCCCCGCCGACTTCGACACCGGCAGCACCGTCGCCCTCGCCCTCTGCCACCTCGCCATGGCGCCGTTCACCGCTGCGGCGCTCCTCGCCCTCCGCGCTCGGCGCGACGCACGGCGCGCCGTGACGCAGGAGTGACCCATGGCACGCGGATCCGCGGGGGAGTCGGTGCTCCACAAGCACCTCCGCATCCTCGACACATTCGACGCGTGGCATCCGTTCCTCACCCTCAGTGAGATCGCGGATGCCTCGGGGCTGCCGCGCTCCAGTGCGCACCGTCTCGTCTCCGAGCTCGAACGCGAGGGACTGCTGGAGCGCCTCCCCGACCGCACCTATCGGCTCGGCGTTCGGCTGTGGGAATTCGCCAGCCGCACACCCGGAGCCCTCGGTCTGCGAGAGATCGCGCGCCCCTGGCTCGGCGCGGTGCACGAGCGGGTGCGCCAGCACACGCAGCTCGGGGTGCTCAGCGGCACCGACGTGCTCTTCATCGAGCGCCTCTCGATGCGGGACGCCGTCCTCAACGCCACCCTCATCGGCGGACGGATGCCGCTGCACGCGTCCTCCAGCGGACTGGTGCTCCTCGCGTTCGCCGATCCCGTCCTCGTCACCGAGGTGGTGCGGCAGGGCCTGCGCGTCTACACCGAGCGCACCATCCGCACCGAGAAGGACCTCCGCGCGCGCCTGCGCCAGGTGCGCGCCGACGGGTTCGCCGTCAACGACGGCCACATCCACGCCGACTCGCGCGGGATCGCCGTGCCGGTCTCCGGGCCCGACGGATCGGTGTACGCCGCGATCGGGGTCGTCGTCCCCAACGACGGCGCGTCGCCGCATCCATACATCGGACTCCTCCGCCGTGCCGCCGCGGGCATCGAGAAGGACCTCGCCGAGGCCTACCGGGCCGACGTCGAAGAGCATCCCCTCGGCATCCGCTCCCTCGTGCGCGGCTCGGCGCGGTCGCTGGAGTACTTCGAACAGCTCACGAGCGACCCCCACGACGCCGGGATCGTGGTGCGCGGTGAGTGAGCCGACCATCGCGGTCATCGGGCTCGGCGAGGCAGGCAGCCGCTACGCCGCGGGACTCGCGGCCGCCGGTGCCCGCGTGCGCGGATACGATCCGCATCACGCCCCCGGACTCTCCGGCGTCGTGCACTCCGACAGCGCCGCCGCCGCAGTGGCCGGCGCGGACCTGGTGCTGAGCCTCGTGCACGGTCGACTCGCGATCGAGGTCGCCTCCGGCCTCCTCCCCCACATCGCCGCCACAACGGTGTACGCCGACCTCAACGCCGCCTCGCCCGACGCGATGCGGACGGTCGCGCGGATGGCGGCCGACCGCGGAGTGTCGATGGCGGATGTCGCGGTGCTCGCCCCGGTTCCGCGGACCGGGCACGCGACGCCGCTTCTCGCCTCCGGCGACGGCGCCGCGTCCTTCGCGGCGATCGTGTCACCGCTCGGCGTGCCGGTCGAGGTCGTCGATGCACCCGCGGGGGCGGCCGCCGAACGCAAGCTCCTGCGGAGCGTGTTCATGAAGGGGCTCGCCGCCGTCGTGCTCGAGAGCCTCGACGCCGCGCGCGCTGCCGATGCCGAGGCGTGGATGCGCGACCACATCGCCGCCGAGCTCGACGTCGATGGCGAGGGTCACCAGCGCGTGGCGCGCCTCGTCGACGGCACCCGCACCCACGCCGCGCGGCGCGAGCAGGAGATGCACGACGCCCTCACCGAGCTCGAGGCCCTGGGCGCGCCCACCGACATGACCCGCGCGACGCTCGCGTGGCTCGCGCGGCTCCGCAGCGATCAGGGCCGGCAGGGCGCCGATCAGGCCTGACCGGTGGTGCGCCAGCCGCCGTGGTACTCGGTGCGCGCGGTCTCGGCGTAGGGCACGGGGCTCACCACGGCACGCACCGCGATCTGCTCGTGCGGCTCGACGGTGGTCTTGCCGGACCCGCCGTCGGGCTCGCCCCACACCACGCGCACCTCGGCTCCGATCGGCACGTCGCGGTCGACCGTCGCCAGCGACAGGCCGCGCTTCTCATTCGCCGTGACACCGGTGAACAGCGACAGCCCGACGGTGTTCCCGTCGGCGTCGATGACGGCGTCGTAGTTGGACGAGCCGTAGTTGGCGTTCGGCAGGTCGAAGAACTGGTAGCCGGGGCCCTCACGGTCCAGCGGCGAGGCGAGGATCTTCGCGAGATCCTCGTCGTTCCAGGCGAGCGTGACCTTCTTGCGCTGGCGCTCGGGGTCGATCTGCTCGAGCGCTTCGCGGCCGATGAAGTCGTGGTCGAACTTCACGAACGAGCCGTACCCGAGCTCCCAGGGGTTCAGGTAGTAGTCGTCGATGCTGTCGGAGACGAACGATCCGGCGAGGGCGTTGATCGCCTCGTAGCTGTTGGCGGGGAGCCACTCGCGGTAACGACGTTCGATGTCGCCGCCGGTGTAGATCGCCGGAAGGGGCGAGGGGATCCACCCCGACTCGAGCGTGTTGGAGGAGTACGCCCGCGAGCCGCACGGCTCGATGCCGAACTCGGCGCCCGCCTCGAGGATCGCGTCGCGGATCTTGCCGTGGTGCTCGTACGGCCCCCACAGCTCCAGGCCCGGCGCGCCGGCCATGCCATGGCGCAGGGTGCGGACGTTCTCGCCGGCGATGGTCATCTCGCCCATGTGGAAGAACTTGACCTTCTCGACCTCGCCGCCGGCGAGCTTCTCGATGATCGCCCAGGCGTTGGGACCCTGAATCTGGAAGCGGTAGTACTCGCGGTCGACCGCGGCGCCGTAGGGGCGCGAAGGCGAGCGGTCGTCGTAGCGGGTCTCGACGTCGTACCCGCCGGTCTCGGCGTGGAACTGCAGCCAGTTCGCCGCGGGTGCGCGGCCGACGTAGACGTAGTCGTTCTCGGCCTCGTGGAAGAGGATGCCGTCGCCGATGACACCGCCGTTGGAGGCGGTCGGGACGAACTGCTTGGCGACGTTGACGGGGAAGTTGGCGAAGCTGTTGATACCGGTGTCCGAGAGCAGCTGCAGTGCACCCGGGCCCGACATGAAGAAATTCACCATGTGGTGCGACTGGTCGTAGAGCACGGCGGTCTCACGCCACGCCTTCTGCTCGCGTCGCCAGTTGGTGAACTCGGCCGGCACCACCGGGTAGATGTAGGTGCCGAGGCGGGAGTTGCGGAGCATGTCCACGGTGTTCCCGCGCTCATCGAGCAGTTCCTGCAGGGTGGCGGCCATGTGGCGTCCTCGACTTCCTTGTCAGCACCGCGTCCGCGGCTGCGGCGTGGGTGGGCGACATCCCTACGAGCGGAGGGATCCGGTAGCCGAGATTGTAGACAATTTCTTGACCATTCCGCTAGGGGTGTGATTCCCTTACGGCATGTCAGAGGCTCAGGGCACACTGCTGGTGGTCAGCGCCCACGCGGGCGATTTCGTCTGGCGGGCCGGGGGCGCGATTGCGTCCGCCGCGATGCGTGGTGATCGCGCCGTGGTGGCCTGCCTCTCGTACGGCGAGCGTGGCGAGTCGGCCAGTCAGTGGCTGCAGGGAAAGGACCTCGACGAGATCAAGGAGATCAGGCGCGGGGAGGCCGAGGCCGCGGCATCCGCCCTCGGCGCGGAGATCGAATTCCTCGACCTCGGCGACTACCCCCTCGTGGAATCGCGGGACGCCGTCGTGAAGCTGGTCGACCTCTACCGGCGGGTCCAGCCCACCGTCGTGCTCACCCACACCCTGCGCGATCCCTACAACGGCGACCACCCGGCCGCGGCGCGGATGGCCCTGGAGGCGCGGATCCTCGCGCAGGCCATCGGCGTTCCCAACGGCGACGGATCGACGCCGACGAAGGAGCAGATCATCGGCGCTCCGCCGGTGTTCTTCTTCGAACCGCACCAGCCCGAGCAGTGCGACTTCACACCCAACGTCCTGCTCGACATCACCGACGCCTTCCCGCGCAAGCGTGCGGCGATGGAATGCCTTCCCGCCCAGAAGCACATGTGGTCGTACTACACCGACCTCGCCGTGCGCCGCGGGGTTCAGGTCAAGCGCAACGCGGGCCCGAACCTGGGCCTGCCCCACGACACGATGGGCGAGGCGTACATGCGCCACCTCCCCCAGGTCACGAGCGTCCTGTCGTGACCACCCGCCCCGTCATCGTCACCGACATCGCGCGGGCCGAGTCCCGCGTGATCGATGCACTGGGTGCCCACGGCGTGGCGACGGTGCATGAAGCGATGGGGCGCACAGGTCTCGTCGGGCCGGGAATCCGTCCGATTCAGGATGCGGCGCGCGTGGCCGGCAGCGCCGTCACCGTCGTCGGGGCACCGGGAGACAACCTCATGATCCATGCGGCGATCGAGCAGTGCCGTGCGGGTGATCTCCTCGTCGTGACCACGACCTCGCCCTCCTCCGACGGCGCCTTCGGCGACCTCTTCGCCACGGCGCTGCAGGCCCGGGGCGTGCGGGGCCTGGTGACCACGACCGGGGTGCGCGACATCGCCGACCTCCGTGGGATGGGTTTCCCGGTGTGGTCCAACGGCGTGCACGCGCAGGGCACGGTCAAGGCGACGCCGGGCTCGGTGAACGTGCCGGTCGTCGTGGCCGGCGCGGTCGTCCATCCCGGCGACGTCGTCATCGCCGACGATGACGGTGTCGTCGTCGTGCCGCGCGCCGACGCCCCCGCGGCGCTGGCCGCCGCCGACGCGCGCGTGGCCAAGGAGTCTGCCGACCGGGACGTCTACGCGGCGGGAACAGAGCTCAGTCTCGATCGCAAGGGGCTGCGACCGCTCCTCGCCGACCTCGGCGTCGCGTACATGACGCAGGAGGAATATCAGCGTGGGCAGCAGTGACGGCATCCGGTGCATGCTGCTGCGAGGCGGCACATCGAAGGGCGCGTACTTCGTGGCCGATGACGTTCCCGCCGACGCCGACGCCCGCGACGACCTCATGCTGCGGATCATGGGCACCCCGGATGCCCGTCAGATCGACGGCCTCGGCGGAGCCCACCCGCTGACGTCGAAGGTCGCGATCGTCAGCCGGTCGAGCGTGCCCGACGTCGACGTCGACTACCTCTTCCTCCAGATCGGCGTCGAGGAGCCCACCGTCGCAACGACGCAGACGTGCGGCAACCTGCTCGCCGGCGTGGGTCCTTTCGCCATGGAGCGGGGCATCGTCGAGGCCGACGGCGATCATGCCGTCATCCGCATACGGCTGGTCAACACCGGCGACGTCGCCACAGCAACCTTCCCGCTGGAGAACGGAATGCCTCGCTACGACGGTGAGGCGTCGATCGACGGTGTGCCGGGGACGGCCGCTGCGATCGAGCTCGAGTCCGGCGGCATCCGTGCCCTCTTCCCCACGGGGAACGTGACCGACGTCGTCGCCGGGCGCACCGTCACTCTCGTCGACAACGGGATGCCGGTGGTGCTCCTCCGCCCCGAGGATGTCGGGGCGACCGGGCACGAGGTGCCGGAAGAACTCGAAGCGGACATCGCGGTGAAAGCGGCCGTCGAGGAGATTCGCCGCGCGGCGGGCCCTCTCATGGGACTCGGTGACGTCACCGACCAGACCGTTCCGAAGATGATCCTCGTGTCGGCCCCGGCCGGGGACGGCGCCGTGGCGACCCGTGCCTTCATCCCCCACCGCGTCCACTCGTCCATCGGGGTGCTGATGGCGGCCTCCGTCGCCGCCGGCGTCTGCGTTCCCGGCGCGATCGGCGCCGATGCCGCGCGGCTTCCGGAGGGAGCGCCCGATGCGGGTCTCGCGATCGACGTCGAGCATCCGAGCGGCATCCTCACCTCCCGGGTGCGGGTCGCCGCCGACGACACGGGCGTCTGGCACGCGACATCCGCATCCCTTCGCACCGCCCGCAAGATCTTCGACGGCGCCGTGTTCCCACGGCCGCGCCGTTGACCCCGAACCACCCGCGTCTCACCCACCCGCGTCAGAGAGGACCGACCATGGCCAGCAGCGAGAACTTCGACCTCGCCCACATCGGCGGCGTCGAGCTGTACACCCCGAAGTTCGATGAGAGCCTGCACTTCTTCCGCGATCTGCTCGCGATGCGGGTCGTCGCCGAGCAGGGTGACTCCGTCTACCTGCGGTGCTGGGACGAGTACCAGCTGTACACGCTGAAGCTCACGGCGTCCGACACCAACGGCATCGGCCGTACGCTCTTCCGCACCACCAGCCCGGATGCGCTCGATCGTCGGGTGGCCGCGATCGAGGCGGCAGGGCTCGGACACGGGTGGCGCGAGCCCGAGGTGGGCGTCGGGCGGTCCTACGAGTTCGAAGACCCCGACGGGCACGTGATGGCGCTCTACTACGACACCGAGCACTACGTCTCGGACGACGAGGATCGGCCCGCCCTGAAGAACCAGGCCTCGGCGTTCCCGGGCCGCGGGGCCAACGCCCGTCGCATGGACCACATCAATTACCTCGCCTCCGACGTCAACGCCGCCGGCGAGTTCTGGCGCGATGTCATGTGCTCGCGCGAGTCTGAGCGAGTGCGGCTGGACGACGGCCGCTACGGGGCCTGGTGGTTCCGGTTCCAGCAGAAGTCGTACGACGTGGTGTACTCCGACGACTGGACGGGTACGCGCGGTCGGTTCCACCACTTCGCCTTCGCGCCCGACACCCGCGAAGACATCCTGAAGGCCGCCGACATCTTCCTCGAGAACGGCGTGCACATCGAGTTCGGGCCGTACAAGCACGCAATCAACCAGACGTTCTTCATCTACGTCTGGGAACCGGGCGGCAATCGCATCGAGCTGGCGAACGCGGGTGCGCGGCTCATCCTCGACCCCGACTGGCCGGTCGTGGAATGGAGCCAGGCCGAGCGGGCGAAGGGTCAAGCCTGGGGCGCGAAGACCGTTCCCACCTTCCACACCCACGGCACCCCGTTCGTGGAGAACCAGGAGGAGATCGACGCCGCCGCGATGCGCGGCGAGCCCTACAAGAAGCCCTGACGACGAGCCGCCGGTCGTCGTGCGAGCGCAACGAGACGAGCACCCGGTCGTTGAGCGAGCGCAGCGAGACGAAACGAGCACCCGGTCGTTGAGCGAGCGCCGCGAGACGAAACGAGCACCCGGTCGTTGAGCGAGCGCAGCGAGACGAAACGCCCTGCCCGGGTGTCCGCGGCCGCGGCTATCTTCACGCCATGGGTTACGTCTACATCCTTCGTTGCGCCGACGGTTCCTTCTACGTCGGAAGCACCAACGATCTGGCAAGACGGCTCACCCAGCACAACGCGGGAATGGGAAGCGCCTATACGCGTCGTCGTTTACCGGTTCAGCTCGCTTGGAGCGCCGATTTCGCCCGAATCGACGAAGCCTTCGCGTGGGAGAAGCGCATTCAGGGATGGAGCCGCGCCAAGCGGCAGGCTCTCATCGACGGTGGCCTTGATGCGGTCATCGGCTGGAGCGTGCGTGATCGGAAGAAGCGCGCCACGGGCTGACGCGTCTCGACTCGCTTCGCTCGCTCAACGACCGAGGCTCCCTCGCTGACCGCGGGCGGGTCAGCCCCAGACGGCGTCGGCGACGGCGACGACCTCGCGGATCTTCGCCCACTGCTCGTCTTCGCTGAGGAGGTTCCCCTCCTCGGTCGAGGCGAATCCGCACTGCGGGCTGAGCGCCAGCTGCTCGAGTGGCGCGAACGCCGCAGCTTCGTCGATGCGGCGACGGACGGCATCCGGATCCTCGAGCGCACCGCTCTTGGTGGTCACGAGCCCGAGCACCACGGTCTTGTCACCCTTGGGAAGGAACCGCAGCGGCTCGAAGCCACCGGCACGCTCGCTGTCGTACTCCAGGAAGTAGCCGTCGTAGTCCACGACGCCGAGCAGCTGCTCGGCGACCGGCTCGTAGCCACCCGACGAGATCCAGGTCGAACGGAAGTTTCCGCGACACACGTGCGTGGTGACGGTGAGGTCGTCAGGCCGACCGTCGAGGATGCGGTTGAGAAGCTCGGCGTAGCGCTCCGCGATGCCGTCGGTGCGGATGCCGCGGCTCGCCGCCTTGGTCAGCTCCTCCTCGGAGCAGAGGTAGGCCCAGGCGGTGTCATCGAACTGCAGGTACCGCGCACCAGCGTCGTAGAACGCCTGCACCGCGTCGCGGTACGCCTGCACGAGGTCGTCGACGATGGCGTCACGCCCGCCGTAGGTGCCGGCGTCGATGTGCCCGGGCTCGAGGCGGAAGTCGAGCACGGTCGGCGCGGGAATCGAGAACTTCGGCACGGCGCCCGTTGTCCTCTCGAGGAGCGAGGCGAGCGACCGATAGTGCTCGAGGAACGGATGACTCGGGCTGAACCCGATCGGTCCGGTGATCTCGATGCCCCGCGGCCGGGTCTGGACGCCCTGGAACTGGATGCCGTGGTCGAGTTCGACGATCTCGACGCCGTCGAGGAGACCGAAGAAGTCGAAGTGCCACCACGAGCGTCGGAACTCCCCGTCGGTGGCGAGCCTCAGCCCGGCATCCGCCTCCTGCACGACGAGCTCGGCGATCGCGGTGTCTTCGGCGACGCGCAGCCCTTCGGCATCCAGCTCGCCGGCGGCGTGCCGTGCTCGCGCCTCGGCGAGCGCGGTGGGGCGGAGGAAGCTGCCGACGATGTCGGCGCGGAAGGGCGGTGTGGACATGGCTCGAGCGTAATCACCACTCGCCGACATCACCCGCCCGTTGACACACGGGGTCACGTCTCCCGGCTCCAGCGGCCGAGGACGTGACCCCGTGCAGGCACACGCCGGCTCAGCGCAGCCGCACCGCGTTCCGCGATTCGAGGGTGACCGTCGGGTACCCGTCGAGCGTCCCGGTGATGGCGACCGAGATGCTCGAGCCGCGATCATCCCGGGTCAGGGTGTACTGGCGGCCGGTTGCGCCGGGGATCGGTTCCCCGTCGCGGAGCCACTGGTAGCTGATCGCCGTCCCGGGCGTCCAGACCCCGGCCACCGCGGTGACCTTCGCACCGACCCACGGCAGGCCGATGACGAAGCCCTCGGTCGCCAGCGCCGTCTTCAGCGTCGCATCCGAGCGCAGGGTCACCGTCTCATACCCGGCGAGAGTGCCGGTCACCTCGACGCTCAGCGGCTGCTTCAGGTACGCCGCGCTGACCTTCAGCGTCGGCTTGTTCTGCCCGCGGATCGCCCGGTCGCCGACGTACCACTGGTAGGTCAGCTTCGCGCCCTCGGTCCAGGTGCCGGGCACCGCGCGGAGGGTCTCGCCGACCACCGGTGTGCCCTCGATCGTCGGCACCGCGGCGAGCAGCACCCGCTGGGTCGGGTCGGACACGACGCTACGGTCGACGAAGCCGGGAGCGGATGCCGTCACCCGCACCGTGATCGCCGCACCCGCGACGGCGGGGTCGACGACGTAGGTCGCCCCGGTGGCGCCCTCGATCGGCTGGCCGTCGGCGAACCACTGGTACGACAGCGTCGCGCCCGGCGTCGACGACCCGCCTGTGGCGGCGAGCTCGGCACCGACGCGCGCACTGCCGGTGATTCCTACAGCGTCGAGCGCAGCTGCCTCGGTGTCACCGAAGTCGAGCCACGTGCCCGCGAGCTCGGTGTAGCCCTGGCTCGGCTGGGTGTAGTCGCAGACACCGGTGTCGAAGAGCGCCGTCAGGCGATTCCACTCGTCATCGGTCATCTCGGGATAGTCGCCCCGCACCGGCTCGGTCAGCTGGCACTTCAGCACCTCGGCCGACAACGGCAGTCCGGCCTCGGCTCGCGGCTGCGAGTGATACGGATACAGCGTGTTGCACGTCGTGGTGGGGTCGTCGTAATCGAGGACTTCGGTGATGAACCCGCCCTCGGCGTCGAAGCACCCGTCGGTGAGGCCCGCCGGACGCGCCGCGACCGTCCGAGCCCGATCGCCCGGACCGCCGGCCTCGACGATCGCATCGAGCCACGCCTCGAGCTGGGTCAGCGCTTCGGCCCGCATCGCCGCCGTCGCCGGACCGTTGTTCGGGCCGGTCCAGTTGACGTGCGTATCGGCATCACCCCAGGCCCGCAGCATCCGCTCACGGATGATCGCAGAGCGGTACCGCTCGTGGAAGTCGCCCGTGGGGTCGGTGTAGTTGCGGATCTCGATGACCGGGATGGTCTCGAGCCCGCCGGTCATCATGTTGACCCGGCCGGTGGCGAAGGCCCGCTCGATCGCCTCGACGCTCGCCTCCGAACGCTCGGCGGTGGGGGCGCCGTCGACGTCGATGCCGCCGATGTTCTCGTTCAGCGACAGGAACTGCTCGGGTGTGATGACGCCGTCCTCGAGGGCATTCAGTCCGTACTGGATGCCGACGTTGTCAGGCTCTACCCGCAGGCCGCGGCCCTGGTCGTCGGTGCCGTAGACGTTCTTGACCATGTCGGCGATCGTGCAGCGCAGACCCTCGGGGTTGCTCGGGGACCACCGGTCTTCGACGGGGATCGCCGCGTTGCACCCGCGGTTGGGGTCGTCGACGCCGTCGAAGAAGGTGAAGCCGAAGCACGTGCCCGTGGTGGCGTGGCCGGTGACGGCGAGCTTCTGCTCATCGGTCCAGCCGGCGCCGGCGGGCGAGTTCCAGTAGCCGAGCAGACCGCGGCAGTCGTGACCGCCGATCGTGGTCGACCGCTCGTCGGGGTAGCCGATCTCGCCGAGGACGCCGTCGAGGATGCCGGGGTAGTTGTTCGACAGCAGCAGCTGCTGCATGGTCCCCGCCGATCCGCCCGAGCCGACCGTGTATTTCACGGGACCGAGCTGCTCGACGATGTGCTCCTTGACCATCATCGCCGTCTCGGCGCTGGTGACGTCGTTGCAGTTCTGGGCGTAGACGTTGAAGGTCGCCGACGCCACCGCGTAGCCACGGCTGAGCAGCAGGTCGTTCTCGACCCCGCCCGTGGACGATCCCTGCCAGTACCCGACACCGCAGGCGCCCCCGAAGGTGTACGCGAGGCGTCCGTTCCAGCCCGTGGGGCTTGCGAAGGGGGTCGGCTCTGGATCGGTCGGCTGGTGCAGCATCGCGGTCTCGTAGACCGCCCGGTTGATGGTGCCCCGCTCGACGCGGACGACGTACGGGACGGTGTCACCCTCGAGGGTCGTGGTTGTGGCGACGTCTCCCGGGGTCGAGCCGTCGGTCGGATAGTTCGCGAACTGTCCGCCGGTCGTGCGGTAACGGTAGGTCACGACCGCTGACTCGACGTGGCAGTCTTCGTCGACGGACCCGAGATTCCAGGGCGCACCGGAGGCGGTGCAGTACATCGGATGCTGCGGGCCGGAGAAGACCGGACCGGTGACCGGGTGGTTCTCGACCTCGAGGCTGCCGAGCTCGACGCCCTTGCTCGAGGTCACGGTGATCTCGCTCAGACCGATCGGAAGTCCGTCGATCTCGCCGACGAGTCGCCCGCCGAGCGGCGCGAAGGCGTCGGTGACCTCGGCGCCTGCGGCGGTGACGCGGAAGCCGTCGGAGGCTCCCGAGATGCCGATCAGTGCGTCACCGCCTGAGACGCTGTCGGCGCGCCCAGACAGCACTTCGATCGCTGCGCTCTGTGGAGCGGCATTCGCCGCCACGGGGGTGAGGACAGAGGCGAGGAGCGCCACCGTCGCGGTCGTACACGCCCACAGGCGCGCTCGAGCAGAAGTCATAGGTCCCGAACCTTTCGACGTCATCGTCGTTGACATGCGGCGTCGTCGCCGCACGCGAGTCATAGTAGAAGTCACAGTGACGAGCGTCAATGAAAGTTTGTAGTCGACGATCTCCGGGCCACGCCGAGTGCGGCCCGGGCGCGGCACGCACCGCCCGCTGGCACGGTCTCGGCGGAGGTCTCGCCTCAGCCCGTGGCGGGGAGCGGGCGCCCCTGCTGCGGCGAGCCGGTCGCGCTCCCGGGAACGGGCGCGACCTCGGGGAGCGGTTCGCCGTCGGGCAGCGGTTCGGTGTCGGGGATCTCGGGCACGACCGCGAGATCGGACGGGATGACCCCTTCGGCTCGGTCTCGTCCCACGCACTGCGCGGCAACGATGATCCGCTCCTCCTCCACTGCTTCGGGAACGTTCAGCCGCAGCCACTCCGAGACGGCCGCGAGAGGGATCGAGACGGAGCTGTCCACCGTCTCGACGGGCGGCACGAGCACGATCGGCGTCGATACATCCGGCGCTCCCGGGCCGAGCGGATAGGCGTAGCTGAACTGTGCGGAGACGGCTCCGCCGGTGCATCCCTCGATCGTCACCGCGCTCGGCACGGCGGCGGCGCGAAGCGTGGCCACCGTCATGCCCGCAGGGACAACCACGCGGAGCCCCATCGACTCGATGGCGGCGAGGGCGTAGGTGCGGTCACCGGCGGTGTCGCATTCGACCGTGATCTCGACCTCGCCACCGGGCGGACGCGTCGTCGAGGAGAACCAGCTCGAAACCGTCTGCACGGGCAGGCGCGTCACACCGTCATCGTCGGGGACCAGAAAGACATCCCGCAGCGACGGACCGGGATCGTCTCCGCGATCGAGCGGAGAGTAGAAGAGATCGATGAGACTGCTGCCATCCGCACACCCCTCGATGAGGATGTCGCCGGCGAGGTCGGACTTCACGAGATCTTCGACCACGAGCCCAACCGGCACCGTGATCGCGAGCTCTTCCTCGGCCGTGGCAGCCACGGCGCTCGCACCCATTCCCGCCGTCATCGCAATTGCCGTCGCCATGACCGCTGCCGCCAAGGCTGCCGTCTCCATCGTTCGTTTCATCGTCGCCCCCCACACCGGAGCGTACGGGGAAACCGGTCAGAAGGGTGCGACGGTGAGTTGGCCGTCGTCGGTGGGGACGAAGGTGACGCGTGAGGGTGGGTGGCTGTCGTAGGTCTTCCCACCCGGGCTGGTGAAGGTCAGGATGCCGCCGGGCAGCTGTTCCACGTGCCAGTTCGTGGCGTGCTTCAGCGTGTGGTGTCGGGCGCATTCGTTGCAGAGGTTGTCGTTGCAGCTGGGTCCGCCGAGGGCGAAGTCCTTCGAATGGTCGATATGGCACAGCTTCGCCGGCCTTCGACATCCCGGTGTTCGACAGGTCACGTCCCTGGCGTTGAGGTAGCGGGTTTGGGAGGGATGGAGCTGGTATCTGTCGACGGCGGTGACGACTCCGCTGATGGGGTCGGTCATCACCCGGTCCCACACCCGGGTCGTCCCCGCCATCCGGCGTGCCGTCTCCGGATCGACCGGAGTCACCCCATTCAACTCGGCCCCCGACCCGGTGACCCCCGTCAGGGTGGTGATCGGGATCGTGATCTGCACCTCGGCGCGGATGGCGCCCAGCCCACCGGTGGTGGGGTCGGTGGGGTCGATCACCGGCGACCCGGCCAGCAGCATGTCCAGCGCCAGGTCGCAGCGGATCTCATCCAGCGTCCGTTCATCGAACCACGGCTCAGTATCCTCACCCGAGGCCGCTTCGTCGTCGCCGCTACCGCTCCCGGCGCCATCCCCGTCGCCGCTGAGCCCGAACGCGGCCCCTGAACCATCGCCACCACTCGGCCCGGCACTCGCGTCCGCCTGCGCGGCCGCATATGCGCGTCGTCTCGCGCGGTCGACGTCCTTGGTCGTGGTGCCCTGGCCCGTCAGTCGGTGGTAGGCCCCGTGGATGTAGACGTTCTTGCCGAGGATCGTGAGGGTCGACATGGCATCGTCGAGGTCGGTGACCCACACCCGGCGTTCCCGCATCGCCGTGTCGTGTCGTTCCTGCAACGGCCGCGGGTCGAGGACCGCGGCGCGTTGCCGGGCGTACGTCTTCGTCCGCGCCACCGTCTGACGCTCCGCCTCTACCAGCACGATCCGTTCGAACGCGGCCCGGTCGGTGGGATCCTCGATGACCCGGCCGGCGTCCTGGATCACCTGCGCATGCGCCCGCGACACACGCCCCTCCACCAGGGCCTCCATCGTCGCGGGGAAGAGTTCGATCAGGCTCATGCGCGTCGTGCATCTGCGATTGCATCGACCGGTCGTTGACCCGCACCGCCATCCCCAGCTCCAGCGCCATGGACCGCAGCGGCATGTCCCGCTCCCGCGACGACGCGGACCCGATCCGGGACCGCTGCTCCAGAGTCAGCGCGTACGCGTCCGCCAGCAGCCGGGTCTTCTTCGCGGCAAGCTTCGCCTCCGCCCGCTGCAGCTTCGCCAGCTCATCCGCGAACACCCCGGCGCGCTTGTCTTCAGCCCGCCGCCGCTTCTCGTCCGCGTTCACTGGAATCCCCGTCTCGATGACCTACCCACATCATCGCAGGGAGCTCCGACATTGACTCGGGCTCAAGGCCACGAAAGTAGAAACTAATTTCGAGACATCACCGAGACAGCCGTCGCTCCAGAACGCCCCAGGCCAGCGCTTCATCCACCCGTGACACGTGCCACCGCATCCGCTCCTCCGCGGCCGGTCCGAGCTCGTCGAATCGGCGGCCGAAGCGCCCGCGGATCTCCTCGCGCGGCCAGTCCGGCGGCAGCAGTGCGGCCGGAAGCCCCGCATCCACGCCTCGGAACGCCTGCCAGTGGATCATCAGCCCCGTCCGCTCCGCCAGCGCCGCCGCCCCCGTGAGTTCCGCCGTCGACGCGACCAGCTCGCGTCGGAACACCCCGTAGCGCTCCCCGACCCCAGCGAGATCCCACGCGCGCTGCGGCCCGCCCGGCCCCGCGACATCCAGCTGTGCGCGCATCGTGGTGACATCCGGAACCCCGAGTGCGAGCAGCTCCGCTCGGGCGAGCGCAGCGACATCCGAGGGAGAGATCCAGACGCCGTCGTAGAGCGGACCGAACCCCAGGAACTTCAGCCGCGAGCGCGCCGTGTGGCGAAGCGCACGCTGCGCTTCGGGGATCGAGAACGTGACGACGCTCCACGCCCCGTCCCACACGATCGGCGCGACTCCGAAGCTCTCCAGCCACGCCGCTTCGTCCTCGATGATGGCGCGACCACGTGCGGTGAGTCCGTGCGTCGTACGCCGCCCGTCGCGGTGCTGCTCGAGAAGCTCCAGCCGGACGAGCCGCGCCAGGGTCGCCCGCGCGGCCGGCTCCTTCATCCCGAGATCGCCCATCGCACCGACGAGCGCCGCGGAGGGAAGAGGGGCGTCGTTGCGCCACCAGTAGTCGCCGAAGAGGGTGAGTACCTGGCGAGCGGGCGAGACCTTCCGCAGCGGACGGCTCGATCCCGCGCCAGCCGCGGCCACCCCGGAGGACGGCGACACACCAGCGGATGACGGGGCGAGGGCCATGCCGACATCCTGGCAGGTCGCACGGCCACCCCGGCCGCTATCGTGCGAGCCACGGCGCCGGTATGTTGTGGCGAATGAAGACGAGCACCGCGCGGACGACGTGGCGCGGGATGCCGCTCGACTTCGCCGACCTCGCCGGCGTCCCCGGCGACGAGGGAGTCTGAGGGGCCGGATGGCTCGCATCCTCATCACCGGAATGTCGGGCGCCGGGAAGTCGACACTCCTGGCCGAGTTCGCGCGGCGCGGCTACGACACCGTCGACACGGACTATGAGGGCTGGACAGACGGCGACGGCGGCCCCTGGGACGAAGAGCGGATGACCCGGCTCCTCGCCTCGCACGAGGACGTCGTGGTCTCGGGCACCGTCGAGAACCAGGGAGTGTTCCGAGACCGGTTCGCCCATGTGGTCCTGCTCAGCGCGCCGATCGAAGTCCTCCTCGACCGGGTGCAGCACCGCACCGGCAATCCGTACGGAAAGACGCCCACCCAGCAGGAAGACATCCGCCGATACACGATCGAGGTCGAGCCCCTCCTCCGCCGATCGGCGACGCTCGAGCTCGACGCCCGCAGACCGGTCGCCGACCTCGCAGACGAGGTCGAGGCCCTCAGTACACGTACTCCATGAGGCTCCACCCCGAGCGTGCGGAACGCCTCGTGCGCGCGGCTGCGGTGCATGACCGACAGGTCATCGAAGCACACGATGAGCGCGTAGGCCACACCGGCGCGGGGTCCGGCGATCACGCCGGCCTCGACCCGGATGCCGCGGTCGCGGCCGGTCTTGTTGAGGAAGAGCAGTCCGTGGTCGTCGCTCTCGTGTCCGAACGGGTCGAGCCCCATCGCTGAGGCGACGAGGGAGAGGTCGTGATTGAGGGTGAGCCACTCCGCCACCTGGGCGCTGACCGCCGGCGATACGGCCTGACTGTTCGCCAGGGCCGCGAAGACCTCCGCGAGGTCCCGGGCCGAGCTCAGGGCGAAGTGCGGCGCGTCGTCGGGCCCGCGGTGGTCGCGGAACCGGTCGAGGAGAGCCGTGCGCGTGAGACCGAGTGCGTCGATCCGCGCCCGCACCGCGGGCAGGCCGACCCGCTCGAGCAGTCCGTTCGCCGCGAGGCCGTCACCGGCGGCAGCCGCGAGCACCGCAACGTCGACGAGCGGAAGGGTGGGCACCTTCAGGTGCTGCCAGATGCCCGCCCCCTCGATGCCGGCGAGGCTCGCCCGGTCGACCAGCTCGAGCGGGTCGAGGGTTCCGCCCTCGAACTGCGCCGCGACCTCGATCAGCAGCGGCACCACGCCCAGGCCGGCGACCGGCTGCGTGACATGGTCGTCGCCGGCGAGCACGGTGGTGCCCCGATCGAGGTCCGTGATGCGCACCGAGACCTGCGCGCCCGACGCGGCGACGGCGTCGAGGGCGCGCAGCGTCGTGGTGAACGTGCGCGCGCCGCCCCCGCCGCGACGCGAGGTGCGCGCACGCCCGCGGCGGGGCCCGCGCAGGGTGTCGGGCTCCCGACGGGAGCCGGGTTCGGAAGACCCCTGCGAGGGCGGTTCGATGGGCATCGCCACGCGACTGTCCCTCCTGCCAGACGGTTCGATCAACTGTCTACGCGAAGACGGCCTCCGCCACCAGACCGGGCGGATTACCAGATGGTGACGCGCTTGTCCCGCTCGAGCCAGAGGGCATCGGACTCGGTGACACCGAACGCGTCGTAGAACGCATCGATGTTACGGACGATCTGATTGCATCGGAACTCGTTCGGCGAGTGGGGGTCGATCGTCAGCAGGCGGATCGTCTCGGCGTCGCGCCCCTTCTGCTGCCAGATCTGCGCCCACGACAGCAGCAGCCGCTGGATGCCGGTGTAGCCGTCGATCTCGGGACCCTCCACCGGGGCACCCTCGAGGTCGGCTCCGAGCGACAGGCGATACGCCTTGATGGCGATGCCGAGACCGCCCAGGTCGCCGATGTTCTCGCCGATCGTGAGCGCCCCGTTGACCGTGTTCTCCTCGGCGAGGCCCTGCGGCACGAGGGAGTTGTACTGCTCGATCAGCACGCCGGTGCGCTCCTCGAATGCCGCGCGGTCGGCATCGGTCCACCAGTCCCGAAGCGATCCGTCGCCGTCGAAGCGGCTCCCCTGGTCGTCGAAGCCGTGACCGATCTCGTGGCCGATGACCGCGCCGATGCCGCCGTAGTTGGCGGCCGCATCGCGCGTCTCGTCGAAGAACGGGTACTGGAGGATCGCCGCCGGGAACACGATCTCGTTCATCAGGGGGTTGTAGTACGCGTTGACCGTCTGCGGGGTCATGTACCACTCGTCGCGGTCGATCGGCCCGCCGACCTTGGACAGCTGACGGTCGTGCTCCCAGATGTGCGAGCGGCGGACGTTGCCCACCAGATCGGCCTCGTCGATATCGAGTGCGGAGTAGTCCTTCCACTTCACGGGGTAACCGATCTTGGGCGTGAAGGCCTCGAGCTTGGCGAGCGCCCGCTCGCGGGTCTCGGGGGTCATCCACTCGAGCTCGGAGATGCTCTGGCGATATGCCTCGATGAGGTTCGCGACGAGTTCGTCCATCGCGTCCTTCGCCGCCGGCGGGAAGTGTCGCTCGACGTAGACTTTGCCGATCGCCTCGCCCATGGCCGCCTCGGTGAGGCTCACCCCGCGCTTCCAGCGCTCGCGATTGACCGGCACGCCGGTGAGCTGAGTGCCGTAGAAGGCGAAGTTCGCCTCGACGAAGTCATCCGAGAGGAACGGCGCGAGCGCGTGGACGACCTGGAAGCGCAGCCACGCCTTCCAGTCCTCGAGCCGGTCGTCGCGCAGCAGCCCGCCCAGTCCTTCGATGAAGCTCGGCTGGTAGACGACGACCTCACCGAACGCGTCCTCGTACCCGGGAGCGAGGCCCTCGAGCCACGGCTGGAGGTCGGCCCCGGCGAGGCTCTTCACCTGCTCCCAGGTGCGGAGGTTGTAGGTCGCGACCGCGTCGCGGCTCTTGACGTTGTCCCAGTGGTGGGTCGCGAGCTCCGTCTCGAGCGAGAAGATGCGGTCAGCGGACGCTGCGGCGTCGGCGACCCCGGCCAGCTCCAGCATCTTCTCGAGGTGCGTCCGGAACGCTGTTCGCGTGTCGGCGAAGTTCTCCAGGCGGTAGTAGCTCTCGTCGGGAAGGCTCAAGCCGCCCTGGACGAAGAACGGCACGTACCGCTGCGGGTTGCCGGGGTCGGGCTCGACGTAGAGCACCATGAGCGAGCCCGCACCCTCCCGCTCCAACGCGCCCACGAGACGCAGGAAATCGGGGATGCTCGCAACCTCGTCGACCCGCGCGAGCTGCGCCGTCAGCGGCGCGGCGCCGAGCTCGGCGATGCGGCCGGTGTCCATGAAGCTGGCGTAGAGGTCGCCGATCTTGCGGGCCTCGGTGCCGGGCTCGGCGTCCTGCGACTCCTCGATGATCGCCCGGACATCCTTCTCGGCCTGCTCGGCGATGAGGTGGAACGACCCCCACCTCGCCTTGTCGTCGGGGATCTCGGTGCGGTCGAGCCACGACCCGTTCACGTGGCGGAAAAGGTCGTCCTGCGGGCGGATCTCGTCGCGGAGCTCGTCGAGCGCAAGGCCGGAGCGGAGTGCATCGGTCATGGGTTCCAGGATAGGCGGCGGTTCTGCGGGCGGCGTCCGGGCCCGTGTCGCCGGCCCGTCGAGCGCGCCCCCTCGCGCCGCGAATACCACCCGTCATGCCGCGACCCGTCGAAAAACGCGGCTCGGGATGCGGCGGAGCCGCGTTTTCTGACGGGTCGGCGATCCGCACGACCGCGGCCTCCCCGCGAACGCAGATCACGAGCGATGTCGCCGACGGGTTCTACCCTCGGAGGGTGAGCGAGAGCGGGCAGAAGACCGGGCGGATGTCGCTGAACCGCGACATCCTGAGACTCGCCGTCCCGGCGCTCGGTGCCCTCATCGCCGAGCCCCTGTTCCTCATCCTCGACTCCGCCTTCGTCGGGCACCTCGGGATCGTGCCGCTCGCAGCGCTCGGCATCGGTGCGGCGGTGCTGCAGACGATCGTCGGTCTGATGGTGTTCCTGGCCTACTCCACCACCCCCGCCGTCGCCCGGCGGTTCGGGGCAGGCGATCCCTCGCGCGCGGTGTCGGTCGGCATCGACGGCATGTGGCTGGCCCTCGGCATCGGAGCGATCCTCGCCCTCGCGGGATACCTCGCCACCCCGTTCCTCGTCGGTCTCTTCGGCGCCGGCGCCGAGGTCGCCGCCGACGCGCAGATCTACCTCGGCATCTCGATGTGGGGCCTCCCGGCGATGCTCATCGTCTTCGCCGCGACGGGCCTCCTCCGGGGCATGCAGAACACCGTGACGCCGCTGTGGATCGCCGGGCTCGGGTTCGGTGCGAACGCGCTGCTGAACTGGGTGTTCATCTACGCCTTCGGCTGGGGGATCGCGGGGTCGGCTGCCGGCACGGTCGTCGCCCAGTGGGGCATGGTCGCCGCCTACGTGGTGGTCATCGGCCGGCTGGCCCGCCGGCACGCGGCATCCGTCCGTCCGCAGCGCGAGGGTGTGCGCGGCTCGGCACTGCAGGGCGGATGGATGTTCCTGCGCACCGTGTCACTGCGCGCGGCGCTGCTCGCGACGGTCGCGGTCGCGACCGGTCTCGGCACGGACGAGCTCGCCGGCTGGCAGGTGGCCTTCACGATCTTCTCCACCGCGGCCTTCGCGCTCGATGCGCTGGCGATCGCCGCACAGGCACTCATCGGCAGGGGCCTCGGCGCCGGCGACGAGCCGTACGTTCGCCGCGTGCTCGGTCGCACGGTGGCGTGGGGAGCCTGGTTCGGCGTCATCGTCGGCGCGGCCATCGCCGCGGCATCCGGGGTCATCGGCCTGGTGTTCACCGGCGACCCGGCGCTTGCCGCCCTCGTGCAGCCGGCCCTGCTCGTGCTCGCGGTGACCCAGCCGGTGTGCGGCGTGGTGTTCGTGCTCGACGGGGTGCTGATCGGAGCCGGCGACGGGAAGTACCTCGCGATCGTCGGGGTGCTGAACCTCGTGCCGTTCGTCCCCGCGCTGGTCCTCGTGGCGATCTTCGCGCCGGCCGGCGCCGCGGGCCTGGCGTGGTTGGCGGTGGCGTTCTTCGGCATCTACATGCTCGCGCGCCTGGTCACGCTGGGGCGCCGGGTGCGCGGTCGGGCGTGGCTGACCGCGGGCGAGTGATCTCCGGCGCTGCGGCGCCGATCACCGGCACCGGTCCGCGCAGTGCGCGAAGGGCGTAGAGGATCGTCGCCAGATCGACGCCCTCCTGGATCAGGGCGCCCGCAACGGCCGGGATGACGCCGGTCGTCGCCACCAGCATCAGCCCGACGCTGAGGGCGATCCCGATCCAGATCGCCGTCAGCGCCACTCGGAGGGTGTGGCGGCTGATCGCCACCGCCTCGACGACCTTGGCCAGGGAGTCGACGACCACGACCACGTCGGCGGCATCGCCGGCCGCGGTCGCCCCGCGCGCGCCCATCGCCACGCCGATGTCGGAGGCGGCGAGCACCGGGGCGTCGTTGACGCCGTCGCCGACCATCATGGTGGGCCTCGGCCGCATGCCGGCGGCCAGGTGGACCTTCTCGGGCGGGAGGAGCTCGGCGTGCACCTCGGTGATCCCGACCTGGGACGCGATGGCGGTGGCGGTGGCCTCGGCGTCCCCGGTGAGCATCGTGACCCGCTCGACGCCGTTCCTGCGAAGCCAGTCCACCACGGCCGCCGATTCCGGCCGGACGGCGTCGGCGAGCACGAGGGCGCCGGCGAAGCGGTCGCCCACTGCGACGTACGCCGCGGCATGCCCCGACACGAGAGGCGTACGGGTGAGGGCGGGTGCGCGCGAGGCGATGAACGCCGGCTTCCCCACGGCGACCGGAGTGCCGTCGATGAGCGCCGTCACGCCGTTGGTGGCGATCTCCGTCGCCGCCTCCGCGGGACGGAGGGTGATGCCCTCCGCGGCGGCGAGGCGACGCACCCCGTCTGCGAGCACGTGCGTGGAGTACTGCTCGGCCGATGCGGCGAGGGTCAGCAGTTCGCGACGGTCGAACCCGTCGGCCGGTCTGACGTCGACGAGCTCGGGCCTTCCCGCCGTGAGCGTCCCGGTCTTGTCGAAGCACGCCGACCGTGCCCGCGCGAGCCGCTCGATGATGCCGCCGCCCTTGACGATGACGCCGGCCTTCGCCGCGCGGGAGAGCCCGCCGAGGAAGGCCACGGGTGCCGCGATGAGGAGGGGGCACGGCGTGGCGAGCACCAGCACCTCGGCGAAGCGCGCCGGATCTCCCGAGATCGTCCACGCGGCGCCGGCGAGGGAGAGTGACACCGCGGTGAACGGGATCGCAAAGCGATCCGCGAGCCGCACGACCGGTGCCCGCGAGGCCTGCGCCTGCTGCACGAGAGCGACGATCTGCTGGTACTGGCTCTCGGAGCTCGGACGGCGCGCCCGGATCCGCACGGCCTCCGACCCGTTGACCGCGCCGGAGAACACCTCCTCCCCCCGGCTGTGGACCACGGGCATGCTCTCGCCGGTGAGGGAGGACTCGTCGAACGTGCCGGTTTCGCCGAGCAGTTCGCCGTCGACGGGCACGATCTCGGAGGGACGGACGAGCAGGATGTCGCCGACGGCGACCTCGTCGACGGGAACGTCCGTGATGCGCTCCGGCGGCAGGGGCGCCACGACGTGCGCGGTGCGCGGCGAGCGGTCGAGGAGAGCGGTGAGATCGCGCGTCGCCCGACGCGCGGCGAAGTCTTCCAGTGCCTCGCCGCCCGAGAGCATCAGAACGATGATGAGGGAGGCCAGGTACTCCCCGACGGCGAGGGTGGCGACCATCGCAACGACCGCCAGCACGTCCAGGCCGACGTGCCCGCGCAGCACGTCGCGCACCATCCGCACGAGGGTCCACGCGATGAACATCCCCACGTACGCGCTCGCGATCCATCGGGCCTGCTGCTCCCCACCCGAGGACGCGATGATCGCCACCGCAGCGAGAACGACGAGCGTCGCCGCGATGATCGGGTACCGCACCAGCGCCCTCACCACCGCCATCGCTCCAGCATGGCGGTCGCGGTCGGCACTCACCACGGGACCAAGGTCACGTCCCGGGAGGCGGCCGACACGGGGAGCCGATCACGCCCAGCGGCGACACCATTCGTACATGACCACAGCGCCCGCGGCGGAGGCGTTGATCGATCGGGTGGAGCCGTACTGGGTGATCTCGACCACCGCCGATGCTGCGGCGAGCGCCTGGGGCGACAGCCCCGGGCCCTCCTGGCCGAACAGCAGAACGCATCGCTCGGGGAGGTCGGCGTGATCGAGCGCCACCGAGCCCTCGACATTGTCGACCGCGATGACGGGGAGACCCTCGAGGCTCCGCCCACGCGGCGAAGGCCGCGACATCCTCATGGTGACGCACGTGCTGGTAGCGGTCGGTGACCATCGCCCCGCGCCGATTCCAGCGGCGCCGGCCGACGATGTGCACTTCGGCCGCGAGGAAGGCGTTCGCGCTTCGCACGATCGAGCCGATGTTCATGTCGTGCTGCCAGTTCTCGATCGCGACGTGGAAGCCGTGGCGACGCCGGTCGAGATCGGCGACGATCGCCTCCATCCGCCAGTACCGGTAGTCGTCGACGACATTCCGCGTATCACCGGTGGCCAGCAGGTCGGGGTCGTACCGCGGGTCGTCGGGCCATGTGTCCGTCCCGCCGGGCCAGGGGCCGACGCCGTGGGCCAGAGCGGGTTGCGCAGGCTCAGTGATGGCCGACTCCGGCTGCGGCTCGGACGGTGCGGCATCCACGGACACAGGTTATCGCCGCCCGCGCAAGCATTTTCCGAACCCTCCCCTGCCCTCCCCTCTCCGGCCGATCCCCGACATACTGGAGATTCGCCGACGACGAACCAGTGGGGGGTTTCCTTGTTCGACGACGACCGACGACAGCGCGCCATCGAGGCGCTCGGACTGCTCGACACCCGACCCGATGAGCGCGTGGACCGGGTGACGCGCCTCGCCCAGGAGATCTTCGGCGTGCCGATGGTGAGCGTCACGCTGCTGGACCGCGACCGCCAGTGGCGGAAGTCGCAGATCGGCCTCGGCGGCAACGAGGCGTCACGCGAGGGCGCCTTCTGCGATCTCACCGTCCGCACCGGCGACACCCTCATCGTCGAGGACGCGAGCATCGACGACTACTTCGCCGAGAATCCGTTCGTCGTGGGCGACCCGCACCTCCGGTTCTACGCCGGCCACCCGCTCCAGGCGCCGGGGGGCGAGCATGTGGGCACGCTGTGCATCCTCGACACCCAGCCCCGGTCCCTCGACGCCCGCGAGGTGGAGCTCCTGCGCGAGATGGCGCAGTGGGTGCAGACCGAGCTCATGGCCGAAGACGATCTCGACCATGCCACAGTCGTGCAGCAGGCGCTGCTCCCCCGGGACACCCCCGAGATCGCCGGGTACACCCTGGCGGCGGCCGCCACGGCATCCGGTCAGCTCATGGGAGACCTCTACGACTGGTATCTCCACGACGGGCGACTGCGGATGACGCTGGCCGACGTCATGGGCAAGGGCACCGGACCCGCGATCGTCGCCGCGTCGGTGCGGGCGTCTCTCAGAACCGCGCCCGACCGCGGCCTCGCCGACGCCGTCGGAGAGGCCGACAGGCTGCTGGAATCCGACCTCGGACGGGCCGGACTGTTCGTCACCGCCGTGCACGCCGAGCTCGACCCCGAGTCGGGGACGATCTCGTTCGTCGACGCCGGCCACAGCCTGGCGTTCATCCTGCGGGCTGACGGCGGCTGGACGGCGCTGCGCTCGACGGGTCTGCCCCTGGGGATGGGCTTCGACTTCGACCGCGCGGCGGCCTCGGTGCAGCTCGAGCCGGGAGATGCATTCCTGTGCTGCAGCGACGGTCTGCTCGACATCCTCGACGATGATCCGTTCGATCATGTGCTGCGGGTGATCGCCGAACACGGGCCGGTCGGAGCGGTCGCCGAAGCGGTACGGCTCGCTCAGGAGCGCCACGCTCCCGACGACGTCACGGTGCTGCTCGTGCGCCGGGACGCGTGAGAAGGGGTCGCGCACGATGAGCGCGCGTTTCGTCTGGATCCGCATCCTCGCCCTGCTGTCGGTGCTCCTGGGTGTGAACTACATCGCGTGGCGGTGGCTCGACTCGATCAACTGGTCGGCGTGGTGGATCGCGGTCCCCCTCGTCATCGCCGAGACCTACAGCCTCATCGACACGTTCCTCTTCGCCGTCACGATGTGGCGTGCGAAAGACCGGCCGGCGCCCACCTCGCCACCGCAGGGCACGGCCGATGTCTTCATCACCACCTACAACGAGCCGATCGAGATGGTGATGGCCACGGCCCTCGCCGCCCAGCGCATCGCCTATCCGCACAACACGTGGGTGCTCGACGACGGGGCACGACCCGAGATGGCCGCCGCCGCTCAGGAGGCGGGGCTCGGGTACATCACCCGGTCCCAGGACTGGACCGGCAAGCCGCGGCATGCCAAGGCCGGCAACCTCAACAACGCCCTGATGGACACCGACGGCGAGTTCCTGCTCATCCTCGACGCCGACCAGGTGCCCGACCCGCTGATCCTCCACCGCACGCTGGGCTACTTCGCCGACGACCCCGAGGTGGCGCTGGTGCAGACGCCGCAGTGGTTCGTCAACGTCGACGACGCCGATCCGCTGGGCAGCCAGGCGCCGCTGTTCTACGGGCCGATCCAGCAGGGGAAGGACGGCTGGAATGCGGCCTTCTTCTGCGGATCCAACGCCGTCCTCCGTCGCGACGCGCTCATGCAGCTCGGCATCGTCGGCTACGTCCGCGACCTCGAGCAGTCCACAGCCCGCACCCTCCGGGCTGCGGAGTCTCTCCTCTCGCGCGCGGCGCGCGACCGCGACGCCGACGAGACCGTCCGCACCGAGCTGACGGCGCTACGCGACGAGGTCGCCGGCGCGCGCCGCCAGATCGCCGCCGGCGAGCCCATCGGCGAGGTGACGTACCGCGTGCAGAGCGCCGTCGACGCGGCATCCCGCCGTCTGGTCTCGCGCGATCTCGCAGCCCTCCAGGCAGACCTCGACGTCATCGCCCAGCTGCCGATCGAACGTGACAGCGAGCTCGACGCGATCGTCATCGACGACACCGCGCTCGACGCCCTCGCCACCCGCGAGATGTCACCGCTCGGTGCGGTCGAGTCGGTCTCGGCCCTCCTCGACGCTCTGCGGGTCGACCGCCCCGGAGAAGCCCAGCCGGTGCAGCCGATGGCCACGATCTCGGTCACCGAAGACATGGCGACAGCGATGCAGCTGCACTCCCTGGGGTGGCGGAGCGTCTACCACCACGAGATCCTCGCCCACGGCCTCGCCCCCGAAGACCTGCGCACGATGCTCACCCAGCGCCTTCGCTGGGCTCAGGGGACGCTCCAGGTGATGCTGCGCGACAACCCGCTGGTGAAGAAGGGGCTGTCGGCGGGGCAGCGGCTGATGTACTTCGCCACCATGTGGAGCTACCTCTCGGGGTTCACCGCGCTGGTCTACCTCGCTGCCCCCGTGATCTACCTCGTCTTCGGCGTCATGCCCGTCACGGCCTGGAGCGTGGACTTCTTCGCACGGTTCCTGCCGTACTTCATCATCAACCAGATCCTCTTCCTCGTCGTGGCGCGGGGCATCAAGACCTGGCGAGGGCAGCAGTACGCTCTCGCGCTCTTCCCGGTGTGGATCGATGCCTGCGTGACGGCCTTCGCCAACGTCGTGCTGAAGCAGCCCCTCGGCTTCGCCGTGACGAAGAAGGACGGCCGGGCCGAGGGCGGCCCGCCGTGGCGGCAGATCTGGCCGCAGCTGACCGCCATCGCCGTGCTCGTCTTCGCCCTGGGGATCGGGCTCACCCGGCTCGCCGTCGGCACCGCCGACGGCACGGGAACGCTCGTCAACACGGTCTGGGTCGTCTACGACCTCGCGGTGTTGAGCGTGATCATCCAGGCCGCGCTCTATCGTGGCCCCAAGGCCCCGTTCACCGACGAAAGGCAGATCGCCCCGTGAACCTCACCGTCACCCCCGGCAGCGCCTACGCCGTCATCGCCCTCGAAGGGCGCCTGACCGCTCCGGGCGTGCCGCGCCTGCGGTCCGCCATCGGCGAACTCGTCGACGGCGGGAGCACCAGGGTCGTCATCGACCTCGCGGGTACCGAATTCGTCGACTCGTCGGGCCTGGGCGCGCTCATCGGCGGGCTGAAGTCCGCACGTCTCGCCGGCGGCGACCTGCGGATCGCCGGTGTGACCGAGCCGGTGCGTCGGGTGCTGAAGCTCACCAACCTCGATCGGGTGCTCCGTGAGTACGACACCGTCGAAGCGGCCTTCGATGAGCGTTGACGGCCTCCGGGTCGAGGGGCGCGCCGACGACGGCTTCATCGACGACGTGCATCATGTGCTCGATCTGCTGTGGTCGAGCCACCCCGAGGTCGATGAGGAGGACCGGACCCTCTTCACCCTGGCCGTCAGCGAGATCGCGACGAACATCGTCGAACACGCGCGCGCACGCGAGGAGATCTCGATGAGCCTCGACGTGTCGATCGACGACACCGGGCTGCGGGCGGTGTTCGCCGATGACGCCGACCCCGCCCTCATCGATTTGAGGAACGTGTCGATGCCCGACGTCGACGCCGAGTCCGGCCGCGGACTGGCGCTCGCCCTGGCGACCCTCGACGAACTCGAGCACTCCGGCGAGGGCGGCAACGTGTGGCGGCTCACACGCAGGCTGAGTCGAGGCTCCTAGGTAGCCTGGAACGGTGGCCTCCCCCGCCGTCGACGACTACCTGAAGACGATCTACCACCACACCGAGTGGCAGGACGCCCGGATGACGCCGTCCCAGCTCGCGACGGTGCTGGGCCTCGCTCCCTCGAGCGTGACCGAGATGGTGCAGAAGCTCGCCGCGCAGGGGCTTGTCACCCACCGCCCCTATGGGCCGGTGACGCTCACCGAGAACGGGCAGCGGCGCGCCGCCGCGATCATCCGTCGCCACCGGCTCATCGAGACCTGGCTGGTGCGGGAATTCGGGTACAGCTGGGACGAGGTGCACGACGAAGCCGAGGTGCTCGAGCACACCGTCAGCGACCGGCTGCTCGCCCGCATCGACGAGCGACTCGGGCACCCGCGGTTCGACCCGCACGGCGATGCGATCCCCGACGCCGACGGGCGCGTCGAGCGCGAACCCTTCGTGCTGCTCGCGGTCGCCCCCGCGGGGCACCGGGGACGCGTGCTGCGGGTGAGCGATCGCGACCCCGATCTGCTCCGTGCCCTGGAGGTCGTCGGTGTCGCCGTGGGGCACGACATCGAGGTGCGCCCGGCGGGCCGGGTCTCGGTCGACGGCGGCGCGCCGCTCACCCTCCCCGAGGGCGCGACGTCGGCGGTATGGCTGAGCGCCTGATCCCCAACCGCGCTCCGGCCCTCCCCCTTCCGCCGAGAGGCACCTCCCCCCCTCGCCCCCCTCGGCACCCCGAACCACCTCATCCGCGTCGAGCCGCCGCGCCATGCCGGGAGGCTCGACGCGTTCGGGGTGGTTCGCCGGGTAGCAGCGCCGGAGCGGTGCGCTCAGGGCCAGTGGATGCCCGACGTCTCCTCGCAGAAGCGCCACAGTCGCTCGGCGACCTCGGGGTCGCGGGTGACCTTCGACGGGCGCTGCTGCGCCGGCCGGCCACGGAGCAGGTGACGCGGCCCCCAGAACTCCCCGCCGCCCACCGTCGGGTCGACGAGGGCGCGGACGAGGGGCCACGCACCCTCCTCCTTCGACTGGGTGACGGGCCCCTGCAGGTTGTCGACGAAGCGCGCCCAGCGCGACGGCTCGTTCACCCCGTGGATGCCCGGGGTCCGTCCGCTGATGCTGTAGCCGGGGTGGGCGACGACGCTCGACACCGGCGCGCCCGCCGCCCGCAGCCGGCGGTCGGCCTCGAGCCCGAGCGAGGTGCACGCCACCTTCGACTGCGCATAGGCCCGCCAGGGCGTGTAGCCCTCGACGAGCTGCGGGTCGACGGGGTCGTACGGCGAGATCGTCGCCGCGACGCTGCCGACCCACACCATCCGCCCCGCGACGGCCGACAACGAGGTCAGCAGCGCCCCCGCCAGGGCGAAGTGACCGAGCACGTTCGTGGCGAAGACGACCTCGTTGCCGCCGTAGGTGGTCTCGCGGGTGCGGGGCGGATGCACGACGCCGGCGTTCAGCAGCACGCCGTCGATGTTCCACCGGGCTCGCGCGGTCGCCGCAGCCGCGCGCACCGAGCCGAGGTTGCTGGTGTCCAGCAGCAGGGTCTCGGTGGGTCCGACGGTGGCCGCCTCGGGCACACGCCGTTCCACCGCCGCCCGAGCCGAAACGAGGCGGTTCGGGTTCCGGCCGGTCATGACGACCCGCGCGCCCGCACGCACCAGCTGCTCCGAGGCGAAGTACCCGAGGCCCCGCGTCGCACCCGTGACGAGGTAAGTGCGGCCGGTCAGATCCGGCAGCGCTTCGGGGTCCCAGTCGGGCGCGGTCACCCCTCCGACAGTAGACCTCACCTCGCCCGGTGGCATCCCCGGCTTCCCCGGTACGCTGGCACCATGCGGACCCGCGCCGATATCGAATGCTGGCTCACCGACATGGATGGGGTCCTCGTCCACGAGAACCGTCCGATCCCCGGCGCCGCCGAGCTGCTCGCGCAGTGGCGCGACCAGGCGACACCGTTCCTCGTCCTCACGAACAACCCGATCTTCACCCCGCGCGACCTGAGCGCCCGGCTGACCCGGTCGGGCCTGGAGGTCCCCGAGGAGCGGATCTGGACCTCCGCGCTCGCGACCGCCGACTTCCTCCGCTCGCAGCTCCCCGGCGGCACGGCGTTCGTCATCGGCGAGTCGGGCCTGACGACCGCCCTCCACGAGGCCGGGTTCGTCATGACCGAGACGCAGCCCGATTACGTCGTGGTCGGCGAGACTCGGCAGTACAACTTCGAGACGATCACCAAGGCGATCCGCTTCATCAACGACGGGGCACGCTTCATCATCACCAATCCGGATGCCACGGGGCCGACCCCCCACGGAGTGGTCCCCGCCACCGGGTCGTTCGCTGCGCTCATCACCCGGGCGACCGGCAAGGAGCCCTACGTCGTCGGCAAGCCCAATCCCATGATGTTCCGGTCGGCGCTGAACCGCATCGGTGCGCACTCCGAAACCACCGGCATGATCGGCGACCGCATGGACACCGACGTCGTGGCCGGCATCGAGGCGGGCCTTCACACGGTTCTCGTCCTCACCGGCATCAGCGACCAGACCGAGATCGAGCGCTACCCGTTCCGACCCGACGAGGTCGTCGACTCCGTCGCCGACCTGCTCGCCCCCGAACCCCTGGAATCCGACCTCACGGAGGCGTCGGACATGGGGTCGCTCGACGGACTCTGAACCCGTCCGGGACCCGTCACGCCACCGCCCGATAGAGTCACCGCATGGGAGCGCTCGACGACGGCGAGCAGGTCATCGCGAAGGATGCCGAGGCGTGGCGCTCGTGGCTGGAACAGAACCACCGCGCATCGCGAGGCGCCTGGCTCGTCCGACCGCGGCCGGGATCGGACCTCGACCTCATCGGCTACGAAGACGCCATCCTCCAGGCCCTGTGCTTCGGCTGGATCGACGGGCCGGTGCGGACCTTCGACGAACGCACGAGCGGACTGTGGTTCGCGCCGCGCCGGCCCACGAGCGGCTGGGCCGCGACCAACAAGGCGCGCGTCGCGCGGCTCGAGGCGGAGGGGCTCCTCGAAGAGGCCGGCCTCCGCGCGATCGAGGTGGCGAAGGCGAACGGGGCGTGGAGCGTGCTCGACAACGCCGAAGCCCTGCGCGAACCCGACGACCTCGCGGCGGCTCTGGATGCGACGCCCGAGGCGCGCGCGGCGTGGAACGGCTTCCCGCCGTCATCCCGGAAGTTCGGCATCACCCAGGTCGACACCGCCCGCAGGGAAGAGACCCGTGCGGCGCGCATCGCGAAGATCGTCGCGGACGCGGCGGAAGGGAAGCGCCCATGATCTCCGAGACCGAGCAGACGCTGCTGCTGGTCACCAGCGCGATCATCATCGCCGGCACGCTCGTGGTGCTGCTCTGGCAGCTGGTGCGATCGCGCCGCGGGCGCGGCCCGCGCGACGACGAGTAGTCCCTCGCCGTCTCGCCGAGAAAGCACATCGGCGCAGAGCCCCCACGCCACCGCGCGACGTCTCGGCGGAGATCTGGTTTCTCGGTGAACCACCCGGGCCCCACGGAAGCGCGGGCTACTGCGGCGCGAGGCCCAGGTCGTCCAGGTCCATCGCGGCGAGCCACTGAAGCCCGGCCGCCTCGACGGCGTCCTGCGCCCCGGTCTTGCGGTCGACGATCACCGCGACCGCGACCGGTTCCGCGCCCTCGCGTCGGAGGGCCTCCACCGCCTTCAGCGCCGACTGGCCGGTGGTGGAGGTGTCCTCGACGACGACGACGCGCTTGCCTGCGACATCCGCCCCCTCGACCTGCCGGCCTCGGCCGTGGTCCTTGGGCTCCTTGCGCACGACGAAGGCGTCGAGCGGTCGCCCCGCCCGCACCGACTCGTGAAGTACGGCGTTGGCGATCGGATCGGCCCCGAGCGTCAGCCCACCCACGGCGACGACGCCGTCGACGTCTCGGATGAGGTCGAGCATGATCCGTCCGATCGCGGGAGCCGCCCGGTGGTCGAGGGTGAGCCGGCGCATGTCGACGTAGTACGACGCCTTCTTGCCGCTGGAGAGCGTGAAGTCACCGTGGAACACCGCCTCGCCGGTGATGAGGGCGATGAGGGCCTGGCGGTCGGCTTCGAGCTCGGCAGTGGAGGCGACGGTCACGACGACGAGTCTAGATCCGGCGCGGTTCTACGCTGGAGGCATGCGCCTGGCCACCTGGAACGTCAACTCGATCCGTGCTCGCGTCGACCGCATCGTCGACTTCGCCGTCCGCGAGAGCATCGACGTGCTGGCGATGCAGGAGATCAAGTGCAAGGCCGAGCAGTTCCCCTTCGAGCGGTTCGAAGAGGCCGGCTACCAGGTCGAGGCGCACGGTTTCTCGCAGTGGAACGGCGTCGCGATCGCGAGCAAGGCGCCGATCGACGACATCCGCACCGCCTTCCCGGGGATGCCCGGTTTCGCGAAGGGGCATGAGGGACCGGATGCTCCGCAGGAGGCGCGGGCGCTGGGCGCGCGCATCGACGGGGTCGAAGTGTGGAGTCTGTACGTGCCGAACGGTCGCGCGCTCGGCGACCCGCACTACGACTACAAGCTGCACTGGCTCGCCGCCCTCGAGCAGTACGCCCGCGACGCCCTCGCCGCGGAACCCGGTCTGCCGCTCGCGCTCGTCGGCGACTTCAACATCGCCCCCACCGACGCCGACAACGGCGACCCCGCGGTGGTGCCCGGATTCTCCACGCACGTCTCACCGCCCGAGCGCGAGGCGTTCTCGGCGCTGCAGTCGGCGGGACTCACCGACGTGGTGCGACCGCTCGTGCCCACCGGCTACACCTACTGGGACTACAAGCGGCTGAAGTTCCCCCGCAACGAGGGGATGCGCATCGACTTCATCCTGGGCTCGACGGGCCTGGCCGAGAAGGTCACCGGCGCTCAGATCCACCGCAACGAGCGCAAGGGCGAGCTGCCGAGCGACCACGTGCCCGTCGTGATCGACCTCGACCTGAAGCCGCCGGCGGACGAAGACGACGATCGCCCCATGATCTTCGGCTGAACCGGAAGACCCTTTCCCGCGACCCGCCCCCTCTCGGGGGAGCCGTATGCTAGCCCCACATCCTCGAAAGGGGAGTGCGATGGGGAGCGTGTCAGAAACCCGAGGGAGCTCCCGCGGGTGGGGAAGAGGCGTGGCCGCGGCCGTGACCTCGATCGTCGTGGTGCACCCCGCACCGAGCGGCCGCCGGTGACCGCCGGGGGCGCGCGCGTCGTCGTCGTGGGCGCCGGCTTCGGAGGGCTCGCCGCCGCCGCGCGCCTCGCCGCCGCCGGGCACGAGGTCACCATCCTGGAGAAGCGCGACCTCATCGGCGGGCGGGCGTACCGGTACGACATCGACGGGTTCCGCTTCGACGGCGGGCCGACGGTGCTGACCGCCCCGTTCATGTTCGAGGAGCTGTTCGCCCTCGCCGGTGAGAAGCTGTCCGACCACGTCGAGCTCGTCCCCCTGGACCCCTTCTACCGAGCTTTCGACGCCGCGGGTGGGCGCTTCGACTTCCGCGCCGCGCTCGATGACTTCCGCGAGGAGGTAGCTCGTCGCAGCCCCGCCGACGTCTCGGGATTCGACCGGCTGCAGCGGAAGATCAGCGGAATCTTCGACGCCTTCTACCCCTACACCGAGCGCTCGATGATGCAGCTGCACGTCATGCTGCGCATGCTCCCCTACCTGCTGCGTCACGGTGCCGCCCGCGGCATGCAGCACCTGGTGAACACCACCGTGCGCGACCCCTTCCTGCGGCGGGCACTGGCGTTCCACCCGCTCCTCATCGGCGGCGACCCGGCTCGCACCCCGTCGCTGTACGCCCTCATCGTCGAGTTCGAACGCCGCTGGGGCGTGCATTACGCCATCGGCGGCACGAGCGCCCTCGTCGAGGCGATCGGCGCACTCGTCCAGCGCCTGGGCGGCACGATCCGCTGCGGCGCCGAGGTCGACCGCATCCTCCACGCCGGCGGGCGCGTCACCGGTGTGCGCCTGGTCGACGGCTCGGAGATCGAGGCCGACGTCGTGATCTCCGGCGCCGACCCCGGCGCCACCTACGAACGCCTGCTCGCCGGTGCGCCGCAGGCGGCGCCGTCGCGGATGCGGATGCGGCGGAGCACGCCGAGCATGTCGCTGCACGTGCTCTACTTCGGCGCCGACCGCACCTGGCCCGACACCCCGCTCGCCCACCACAATCTCCTCCTCGGCGGCGACGCCCGCGCGGTGATGCAGCGCGTCTTCCGGCCGAAAGCCCGAGACCTCGCGGGTGATGCGCACCTGGCGGCCGATGACCTCTTCCTCTACGTGCACGTGCCGACCCGCACCGACGCGTCGGTCGCGCCGCCCGGGTGCGAGGCGCTGTACGTGCTGGTGGCCTCTCCGGCCCTTCCCGCGCACGGTGAGCGGTCGGCCGAGGCCGCCGCCGACGAGGCCGCGCGCGTGCGGCGCCTCGTGCTCGACACGCTCGACGAACGTTTCCTCCCCGGCCTGTCCGACCACATCGTCGCCGAGCACGCGATCGGGCCCGAGCACTTCCGCGACATCCTGCAGACGCCGCGCGGCGCGGCCTTCTCCCTGCAGCCGACGCTCTTCCAGTCGGGCTGGTTCCGCCCGCACAACCGCTCCCGCGCCGTCCGGGGTCTGTACCTCGTCGGCGCCGGCACCCACCCGGGCGCCGGGGTGCCGGCAGTGCTCGCCTCGGGAAAGATCGCGGCGGGGCTCATCGGCGAGGAGTACCCCGGAGCCGCCACCCGCCGCTCGGGCGACGCCGACACGACCCGCATCGCCGACGAGGTGCCCTCGTGAGCGCGGGCACGACGTCGCAGGGCTTCGCCGCCGGGTTCGGCGAGAGCCCCGAGGTCGAGATCGACGACGTGCCGGTCCGCGGCATCCTTCCCGACTGGTTGGAAGGCTCACTGCTGCGCAACGGTCCCGGGTCGTTCCAGGTGGGCGAGCGGCGCTACCGGCACTGGTTCGACGGTCTGGCGATGCTTCACCGTTTCACCGTCTCGGAGGGCCGGGTGTCGTACCAGAACCGGTTCCTCGAGACCGAGGCCTACCGTGCGGCGCGCGACGAGGGCCGCATCGCCTTCCCCGAGTTCGCGACCGATCCGTGCCGGTCGCTGTTCGCCCGCGCGATGGCGGTGTTCGATCCCCAGCCCACCGACAGCGCGAAGGTCAACATCGCCAAGGTGGCCGAGAAGTTCCTGGCCCTGGCCGAGACGCCGATCCAGGTCGAGTTCGACCCCGTGACGCTGAAGACCGTGGGGGTGACCGGGTGGGACACCTCGAACTTCGGACGGATGACGACGGTGCACCCTCAGCTGGATGACGCGCGCGGCGAGGCGATCAACCTCGTCACGCGCTTCAACGCCTCGAGCCAGTACGTCTTCCGCCACCTCGACACCACCGCCCCGGGGGCGACTCCGACGACGCTGGCGCGTCGGCGAGTGGGCGAACCGGGCTACATCCACTCGTTCGGGATGTCGGAGCGCTACCTCGTGCTCGCCGAGTTCCCCCTCGTGGTCAACCCCGTCTCGCTCCTGCTGTGGCTGAAGCCCTACATCGAGAACTTCCGGTGGAAGCCCGAGCGGGGCACGAAGTTCCACGTGTTCGACCGGCAGACCGGCGCGCACGTGAAGACCCTCACCTCTCCCGCCTTCTTCGCCTTCCACCACGTCAACGCCTACGACGACGGCGACGACGTCGTCGTCGACCTCGTGGGCTACGACGACGCCTCGGTGATCGAAGCGTTCTACCTGCACCGGCTCGAAGAGCCCGACGCACGGATCCCTCCCGGTACGCTCCGCCGATTCCGGCTGGCGCTGAAGGGCGGGGGGAAGACGGTCACCGGCGAGGAGATCTCGCCGACGCCGATCGAGCTGCCGAGTCTCGACTACGCCCGGATGAACACCCGGCCCGACCACCGCTACATCTACGGCGTGAGTCTCGGCGACGCGCCGGGCTTCTACGACCGCCTGGTCAAGATCGACAACGTCGCCCGTACGACCGCCACCTGGCGGGCCGAGGGCTGCTACCCGGGCGAGGGCGTCTTCGTCGGGCGCCCGGGGCGGGAGGCCGAGGACGACGGCGTCGTGCTCTCGGTGGTGCTGGATGCCGCGGCGGAGACGTCGTTCCTGCTGGTGCTCGACGCCGCGAGCTTCGCCGAGATCGCCCGCGCCGAGCTTCCGCACGCGGTGCTCCACGGCTATCACGGTCAGTTCTACGGCGAGGTGCGCCCGAACTGACGTCGCACGTCACTCGTAGAGGTCGGGCGGCTCGGGCGTGCAGCCGGCGGGTTCGGAGTTGCCGCTGATCGCGAAGTCCTCGCAGTACAGCCACTGCGACTGCGTGAGACCCAGGACGAACGAGATGATCGCGATCCCGCCGACCACACCGAGGATGAGCCATCGCGTGGACCGCCGGGTGAACGACGCGAAGTCGGGCCAGACGATGCGCACCAGCACCCACATCGTCAGCGGCAGCCCGGCGACGATGACGAGGATGCCGCCGACGGCCAGCAGCAGAACGGCGATGTTCGTCTCGTTCTCATTGAAGACGTACGACAGCACGATCCACAGCGACGGGGTGAGCAGCAGCAGCGCCCGCCCGAGCTTCGCGCCCACCGGCTTTCGCTCCACGAGGACGAACACCAGCGCAGCGGTGGACGCCGCCCACAGGGTCAGCAGCTGATCGAAGAAGAGATCGCCCCACGCGCCGATGGTGAAGGCGGGCCACCACACCACCAGCGACATCCCGACCATGACGACCCCGATGGGGACCGCGCGCTGGGTGTCATCCGGCTCCCGGGTCTGCTGTTCGCTCACCCGCCGCACGCTAGCAGCGGATGGCCCGGGTCCCGAGGAGCCGGGCCTCAGACGTTCAGCTGCGCCGCCAGATAGCGGGCGGGCTTGAGCGACAGCCGCGGCTCGGCATCGCGCAGCGTCCTGATCACGCGCAGCTCATCCTCGCGGGGTACACCCGCCGCATCCACCACCCGGCGTGCCCAGTCGCGGGCCCGCACCGACACCGCATCACCCTCGCCGGGGAACAGCTCGGCCAACTCACGCCGGGGATCGTCACGGTCGCCCCACATCAGATTCTCGAGCGTCGCCATCGCGGACTCCTTCCCGTTCGTGACGCCCACCCTCTCAGCGCGCCCGGCCCCGCGCCTCCCCCGCGCGACGGAGACGCATCGCTCCGCCCGCGGGCGGATGCCACGGCCGGTCGGCGCCTCTACCGTGGAAGGATGACGTCGCCCGCATCCACGATCGCTCGGGCTCCGGCGACACGCGCCGACTTCCGCGCCGACCTCGGCCTCGCGATCGGCCTCTTCGTCGGCGCCATCCTCAGCGCGGCCCTCGGCTCGGTCGCCGGCTTCTACGGCACCGACACCGCCGAGATCCAGTGGTCACTGCTGTACGGAGCCGCGCTCACCCTGCCGCTTGCCCTGCGGCGTCGCTACCCCGAGATCATCGCCGTCGTGGTCTCGCTGGCCTTCTTCATCGGGATGAGCGTCCGGATCCCCGAGCTGTACGTCGGCAACATCGCCGTCTTCATCGCGTTCTACACCGTCGGCGCCTGGGTCGATGACCGCCGGCGGGCCGTCATCGTCCGCGCGGTGATCACCGTCGGCATGTTCCTCTGGCTTCTGATCACCACATTCCAGGCCGTCACGGCGCCGACCGATGACGGGCTCTCGCGCGAAGGGATCTTCTCCCCCTTCGTCGCCTACATGCTCATCCAGTTCCTGGTGAACGTCGCCTTCTTCGGCGGGGCCTATTACATGGGCGATCGCGCGTACGCCTCCGCCCTGCAGCGCCGTGCGCTGGAGCTTCGCACAGAGGAGCTCGAGCGCGAGCGCGAACTGACGGCGGCGCAGGCGGTCGCCCTCGATCGCCTGAAGATCGCCCGCGAACTGCACGACGTCGTCGCGCACCACGTCTCCGCCATGGGGGTGCAGGCCGGTGCGGCACGCGCGGTGATCGAAAAGGACCCGGATGCTGCGCGCGCGGCGCTCTCAGGAGTGGAGTCGTCGGCGCGATCGGCCCTCGACGAGCTGCGCCATCTGCTGCAGACCCTGCGCACGGCCGATGCCGACACGGACGAAGGGTCCACCCTGTCGCTCGACGACCTGGAGGCCCTCGTCCGACACGCCGAGGACAACGGTCTGCCGACCACGTTCACCGTCGTCGGCGATCCGCTGCCCGTCCCCTACGTCGTGCAGGTCAATCTCTACCGCATCGCCCAGGAGGCGCTCACGAACGCGCGTCGTCACGCCGGTCCTGATGCCGGCGCCGACGTGCGGCTGCGGTACTCCCGCGACGGCGTCGAACTCGAGGTCACCAACACCGGTCGCGTCGCCACCTCCCCGCGCCCGGGCCTCGGTCTCGTGGGGATGCGGGAACGCGCGGCCGCGTCGGGTGGCGTCCTGGAGGCCGGGCCTCGCCCACGCGGCGGGTTCCGCGTTCGTGCGCACGTGCCGCTCGGCACCCCGAAGCCGCAGACGCCGCCGGTGGGCGTCGCGGTGGCCGAAGGCGCTTCCCGATGATCCGCGTCCTCCTCGTCGACGACCACGCCGTGATGCGCGCCGGGTTCCGGATGATCCTGGAGTCCGAGGACGACATCGCCGTGGTCGCAGAGGCCGCGAACGGTGCCGAGGCGGTCGCCGCGGCATCCGCGCATTCTCCCGACGTGATCTGCATGGACGTGCAGATGCCCGGAATGGACGGGATCGCCGCGACCCGGGAGCTGGTCGACGCCGGGTCTGAGGCGGCCGTGCTGATCGTGACGACCTTCGACCGCGACGACTACCTCTTCGAGGCGCTGTCGGCGGGGGCGAGCGGATTCCTGCTGAAGAACGCCGGGCCCGAGGAGCTCGTCCACGCGGTGCGGGTCGCCGCGGCGGGTGACGCGCTTCTCGCCCCCGAGGTCACGCGCCGGGTGATCCGCCGGTTCGCGGGCGGCGGCGGGCCGGCGGCCCAGGCATCCCCCCGCGAGGAGGATCGGCCGAGCGGAGGACTTTTCGCGCCGAAACGTCCTCGTCTGGACCGGATCTCGTCTTCTGGACCGCAGGCGGCGCCCGGCGCACCCGTCGTCGACCTCACCGACCGCGAGACCGAGGTGCTGCGCCTCATCGCGCAGGCGCTCAGCAACGCCGAGATCGCCGAGCGCCTGTTCATCGGCGAGGCCACGGTCAAGACCCACGTGTCGAACGTGCTGCAGAAGCTCGGCGCCCGCGACCGGGTCGCCGCGGTGGTCTACGCCCACCGCCACGGCCTGGCCTGAGAGGGGCCGTCAGTCGCCCATCTCTCCCGTGCGGAGCGCGCCGGCAGGGGCGTAGCGGAGGAGCACGGCCCCCTTCTCCGACACGATCGGGTCGCCGAGCAGCGCGAGGGTTGCGGGCGCGGCGCCCTCGGGGAACACCCGCTTCCCCCGGCCGATCACCACCGGGTAGGTGTAGAGCCGCAGCTCGTCGAACGCCGACGCCGCGAGGAGGGACTGGACGAAGTCGACGCTGCCGATGACGTGGACCTGCTCGTGCACGTCGCGAAGCGCGCGGACCGCCTGCACCGCGTCGGGGCCCAGCAGCCTCGCCCCCTGCCAGTGAAGTTCTGGCGCTCCGCGCGAGGCGACGTACTTCGGGATCGCCGCGAACGTCCGGCCGATGCGGCCGGCTCCGTCGCCCTCGACGTGGTGCGGCCAGTATGCGGCGAAGATGTCGTAGGTGCGGCGGCCGAGCACCAGGGCGTCCATCTCCTCGATACCTCGGGCGACCTCCCGACCCTCCACCTCCCCCATCACCGGCGCCTGCCAGCCGCCGTAGGGGAAGCCGCCCGAGCGATCCTCGTCCGGCGCTCCCGGCGCCTGTGCCACGCCGTCGAGCGAGACGAACAGGTCGATGGTGATGCGTCCGGTCATGTGGTCCCCTCCGCGCTTGCGTCCGTCTTCATCCTCGCCCGGCGAGGCGGCAGCGGCAAGAGCGACGGCCCCGGCCCGCCGAGGCGGGACCGGGGCCGTCGAGGGGGATCCGTCAGGCGTTGACGAGCCGTGCGCGTAACGGTCGACGAGCGCGTTGAACGCCTCGAGGTAGCTGACGAGGAACGCGGCGGTCTCGTCGCTCGTGATCTCGCCGTGCTCGGAGAAGAGGCCGGGGGTCGTCTGGACGTAACCCTCGGGCTGGCCGAGCGTCGGGGCGTTGAAGTGGCTGAGGATCGCCTTCAGGTGCTGCTGCGCGGTCGCCGTGGCGATGCCGCCCTGCGAGGTGCCGATGATGGCAGTGGGCTTGTGGTTGAACGAGCCCTGACCCCACGGGCGCGCCGCCCAGTCGAGGGCGTTCTTCAGCACGCCGGGGATCGAGCGGCTGTACTCGGGGGTGACGATGATCACGCCGTCGACGTCCTCGATCGCGCGCTTGAAGTCGCGGGCGACCTCAGGGAAGTCGGCGTCGTAGTCGGGCGAGTAGAACGGCAGGTCCTGGATCGGGATCTCGACCAGGGTCGTCCCCTCCGGAGCGAGACGCTCGAGGGCCTTCGCCAGGCGACGGTTGATCGAGGTCGACGAGATGCTCCCGACGATGTACCCGATTGTGCGGTTGCTCATTGAGTTCTCCTCCATAGATGGCGTCTCCCGGCGGGAGACCGCCGTCGGACATTCCAACGGGGTCAAAGGCCCGGCATCCGTTATCTATTCCCGCGTATGGAAATTCCTCTCGACGTCGTGACATCCCCCGCGGGGAGGAGGAGCCGGGCCGACGAGAAACCCACCCGGGGACGGATGCCGCGGGCGGGCCCGCTCCGTAACGTCGATGTCATCCCCGGCCGACCCCGACCAGAAGGAGCATCATGCTGGAGCTGAGAGGCATCACCAAGGCGTACGGCGGCCGCCGCGCGCTCGACGACGTGTCGTTCGACGTCCGCCCCGGGCGCCTGACGGGCTTCGTCGGCGGCAACGGCGCCGGTAAGACCACGACGATGCGCATCGTCCTCGGGGTCCTGGGGAAGGATGCCGGCACCGTCGCCCTCGACGGATCACCCGTCACCCCCGCCGACCGCCGCCGCTTCGGGTACATGCCCGAGGAACGGGGGCTGTATCCGAAGATGAAGGTGCTCGAGCACATCGTCTACCTCGCGCGCCTCCACGGCTTCTCCAAGCCCGACGCCACCGCCCGAGCCACCGCGCTGCTCGAGGAGCTCGGCCTCGGCGAGCGCCTCGAGGACAACGTCGAGACACTGTCGCTCGGAAACCAGCAGCGTGCACAGATCGCCGCCGCCCTCGTGCATCAGCCCGAGGTGCTGATCCTCGACGAGCCCTTCTCCGGCCTCGACCCGCTCGCGGTCGACGTGGTCGCGGGCGTGCTGCAGCAGCGGGCCGCGGCCGGCGCATCGGTGCTGTTCTCCTCGCACCAGCTCGACGTCGTCGAGCGCCTGTGCGACGACCTCGTCATCATCGCCGGAGGCCGGGTGCGCGCCGCCGGGGCGCGCGACGCCCTGCGCGCGGAGCACTCCGCCCACCGGTACGAGCTCGTGTCGGCCGGTGACGCCGGCTGGCTCCGCGACGAGCCCGGCGTGAGCGTCGTCGACTTCGACGGCGGGTACGCCGTCTTCGACGTCGACTCCGAAGACGCCGCGCAGCGGGTGCTCCGCCGTGCGGTGGCCCAGGGGGATGTCGCGAGCTTCGCCCCGCAGCATCCCACCCTCGCCCAGATCTTCAAGGAGGTCATCCAGTGAGCACGTCCACTCTTCCCGCCGCACCCAGCACCGCTCAGAGCGTGTGGCTCGTCGCCGAGCGCGAGATCGGGTCGAAGCTGCGCAGCAAGGCCTTCGTCATCTCCACCGCGATCCTCATCCTCGGCGCCCTCGCCCTGGTGATCTGGGGCGGCTTCACCGCCGGGAACTCGTCGGCGACCCCTGTCGCGGTCACCAGCAACGCGTCGCAGTACGTCGACGGCGTCGAGGGGCTCGAGGTCACCGACGTGAGCGACCGCGCTCAGGCCGAGGATCTCGTCGCCTCGGGTGATGTCGACGCCGCGGTCGTGGGCGACTCGTCCTCGCCGCTCGGCTTCATCATCGTGGCCGACTCGAACCCGCCGACCGACCTCATGCTCACCCTGGCGCAGGTGCCGCCCGTCGAGCTGCTGAACCCGGATGAGACCAACCCCCTCCTCCGCTACTTCGTCGCCCTCGGGTTCGGAATCGTCTTCCTCCTCGCCGCGTCGCTCTTCGGCGGCACCATCGCCCAGAGTGTGGTCGAAGAGAAGCAGACCCGCGTGGTCGAGCTGCTGATCTCGGCGGTGCCCACCCGGGCGCTGCTGGCAGGAAAGGTCATCGGCAACACCGTGCTCGCGGTGGGGCAGATCCTGGTGCTCGCCGCGGTGGCGGTGGTGGGACTCACCGTCACCGATCAGACCGCGCTGCTGCAGGGCCTCGGCGCGCCGATCGCGTGGTTCGCGGTGTTCTTCCTCTTCGGCTTCATCCTGCTGGCGGCGCTGTTCGCCGCGGCGGCGGCTATGGTGTCGCGCCAGGAGGACATCGGGTCGACCACGACGCCGCTGACGATGCTGATCATGGCGCCGTACTTCCTGGTGATCTTCTTCAACGACAACTCGCTGGTGCTGACGATCATGTCCTACGTGCCGTTCTCGGCACCCGTGGGGATGCCGATGCGGCTCTTCCTCGGCGAGGCGCAGTGGTGGGAGCCGCTGGTGTCGCTGGCGATCCTCGCCGCGACCTGCGTCGGGGCGATCCTCGTCGGCGCGAAGATCTACGAGAACTCGCTCTTGCGCATGGGGGCACGCGTCAAGCTGCGGGAGGCGCTGGCCGCCTGAGGCGCCGCGCCAGGGGGGATGCCGGAATTCCGGCATCCCCCTTTTTCCTCCTCGCCGAGAAACTAGGGTGGCGAGCATGAGCGCTGCGGAGAAGACGGCCACCGACCTGACCACCCTGATCATCCTCGGAGCATCGGGAGACCTCACCTCGAGGCTCCTCCTCCCCGCCCTCGGGCAGCTGCTCACCCGCGAGCCCGACCGCCGGATCCACCTCCGCGGCGCCGGAATGGATGACTGGGACGACGACCGGTGGCGCGAGGTGGTCAAGGCGTCCTTCGCCACGACCGGGTCGCAGAAGGCGTTCGCCTCGGTGGCGGAGACGACCTACACGAAGGCCGACATCACCGACCCCGCCGACCTCACCGCACTCATGGCCGGAAACGACGGGCGGGTCGCGCTGTACTTCGCCGTGCCGCCGGCGATCACCGAGCGCGCGTGCCAGGCGCTGACCGGGCTGGAGGTTCCCGAGGGGCTCATCCTCGCGATCGAGAAGCCCTTCGGCAGCGACGAGGCGACGGCTCGTGCCCTCAACGAGACGGTCGCGCGGATCGTCCCCGAGTCGCAGGTGTTCCGCATCGACCACTTCCTCGGACGGTCGACGACGCTGAACATCCTCGGCGCGCGGCTCGCGAACCGGGTGCTCGAGCCGGTGTGGTCGGCCGAGCACATCGAGTCGATCTTCATCGGCTACGACGAGACCCTCGGACTCGAGGGCAGGGCCGGGTACTACGACCACGCGGGGGCACTCGTCGACATGATCCAGAGCCACCTCCTGCAGGTGCTGGCGATCGTGGCGATGGAGCCTCCGGCGTCACTGTCCGAGATCGACTTCCGCGAGGCGACCGGCGCGGTCCTTCGCGCCACCGACGTCTGGCAGGGCGACCCGGTGGCCTCGTCGCACCGCGCGCGGTACACCGCCGGTGTCGTGCAGGCCCGCGCCCTCCCGTCGTACGTCGACGAGCCGGGAGTGGATCCAGCGCGCGAGACCGAGACACTCGCCCAGGTCGTGTTCGAGGTGCGCAACGCCCGCTGGCAGGGGGTTCCCTTCACGCTGCGGTCGGGGAAGGCGCTGGATGACGCCGAGCGCGAGGTGATCGTGCGATTCAAGCCCGTGCGGCACCTCCCCGACGGTCTCACCGGCAGCACCGAGCCGACCGTGCTGCGCTTCGCACTGGGCCCCGACCGGATGACGCTCGAATTGAACGTCAGCGGAGACGGCGACGCCTTCGAGCTCGAACGCGCCCGGCTCGTCGCCGACCTCGGCGAGGGGACGCTGAAGGCCTATGCCGAGGTGCTGTCGGGGATCCTCGACGGCGACGCGATGCTCGCCGTCCGCGGCGACGCGGCCGAGCAGTGCTGGCGGATCGTTCAGCCCGTGCTCGACGCGTGGCGCAGCGGCCAGGTGCCGCTGGATGAGTACCCCGCGGGCACCGACGGCCCCGCGGGGTGGCCGCGGCCCTAGGCGCCGGTCAGGCGCACCTCACGACGGAAGCGGCGCCTGCGGTCATCCGGACAGGGCGTCGTCCTGCATCACGGCGAGGACGTTACCGGCCGGGTCGCGGAACCACGCGATGTCGGGGCCCTGTCCCTCGCCGCGGAGGATGCCGCGGTGGTCGGTGGGGAACTCATCGTCGGAGTAGATCTTGGTCGTCACGCCGCGGGCGTTCAGATCGTCGACGGCCGCTTCGATGTCGGCGACGGGGAAGTTCAAGATGGTGAAGCTGGCGGGCTCGTGATTCGTCTTGCTGTACGCGAGGATGTGCGCCCCCGACGCCAAACCGATATCGAGGAAGCCCATCGGGTTGTCCCTGACGGTGAGTCCGAGCGTCTCGCCGTAGAACTGGCGCGCCGCGTCGATGTCGTCGACGCTGAAGCCGGAAAAGGCGTGGTCGGTGGTGAACATGGGTCCTCCTGAGTGGTGTCGGTGCCAGCCTGGCGCGTTCGGCGGTCGGCGTCCAGGGCTGAGGAGACCCGGCGGTTGACAGGCATTGAACACTTGTTCAATGATGTGCTGCGTGACTCCTCCCCCACCGGCATCCGACTCCACCCGCCAGCGCATCCTCGACGCCGCGGTGGCGTGCTTCGCCCGCGACGGGTTCGCCTGCTCCGTCCGCACGATCGCCGCCGAGGCGGGCGTAAGCGCGGCGCTGGTCATCCACCACTTCACCGACAAATCCGGCCTCCGTCGCGCCTGCGACGACGCCGCGCTCCACGCCGTGACCCACAAGGGCGAACCCGACGACGAGGTGAGCCGGCGCATGCTCGCAGAGCACCTCGCGCCTCACGTCCGCTACATCGCCCGCGCGTTGATCGAAGGGGGTGACAGCGCGGCCGCGTTCTTCGACGCGCTCATCGCGTCATCGGATCGGATCCTCGACACGGCGGGAATGCTCGCCGGCGCCTCGGCCGACGCGCGGGAAGACGCCCGCGTCGCGCTCACCGCCTACTCGCTCGCCCCCCTCCTCCTCGGCGGACTCATCGCCCGGCGCTTCGGGCACGACGAAGTCGACGCCGACGTGCTCCTGCGCCTGGACGCCGGGCTCGCGGCCGTGGCGCCCCTCCTCGGCGCGAGGGTCACGCGGTGAGGCTGCTGCTCCTGACGGCAGGCTCTCGGGGCGACGTCGAGCCGTTCGCCGCCCTTGCGCGCCGCGCGCAGCGGGACGGACACGACGTCACGCTGGCCGTGCCCGACAACTCCGGGGTCGACCTGTCAGGGCTCGACACCGCATCGCTCGGAGCGGACTTCCAGGCGATGATCGCCGCGCAGGGCACGTCGGTCCGGCAGGCGATGCGGAACTTCGCATCGGTCGTACGGCCGACCATGCGGGCCGTGATCGTCGGCGCGGCGCAGATCGGTCTCGATCACGGCGCCGACGCGGTCATCGCCCACCCCAAGGTGCTCTCGGCCCCGCACATCGCCGCGCGTCTCGGGGCGCAGCTGTTCGCCGTCGAGACCGTCCCCACCACCATTCCCACCCGCGAGTTCCCGGCCGCGGGCACGGTGCCGTTCGACCTGGGGCCGCTCAACCGGCTCACGTACCGCGCGGGCGGGGCCGCCGCGGCGATGTTCCGGCGTGAACTGGCCGAGGCGGCGCGGCTCCTCGGCGGCCCTCAGCCGCGCGCGGCGCGAGCGACACTCCTGCCCATCAGCCCGCAGATCCTGCCGCGCCCTGTCGATTGGCCTGCGAGCGCCCACCTCACGGGCGCCTGGGTGGGCGACGGCGACCAAGCCGTCGACGAAGAGGGGGATGCCACGGTGGCGGCCTTCCTTCGCACGGGGCCCACGGTGTCCGTCGGCTTCGGGTCGATGGCGCAGGGCGATCCCCTCGCGCGCGGTGCGGCCTTCGTCGCGGCCTCGCGCGAGCGCGGGTTGCAGACGCTGGTGCTCCGCGGCTGGGGCGGTGCCGACGTGCCGCCCGAGCTGCGGGGCGACGACGTGCTGGTCATCGACGGCGCTTCGCACGACCAGGTGTTCCCCCTCGTCGACGTGGCGGTGCATCACGGTGGTGCGGGGACCGCGCAGGCCGCCGTGCGCGCCGGCACGCCGTCGGTGGTCGTGCCGTTCCTGGCGGATCAGCCGTTCTGGGCGCGGACGCTCCGCGGCTGTGGCGTCGCCGCCGACCCGCTGTCGCGGCGTCACCTCACGGTGCGGCGCGCCGGTGGTGCCATCGACCAGGCCCTCAGGTGCCGGCGGCGCGCAGCCGAGCTCGGCCCCCTCGTCGCCGCGGAGGACGGCACCGGTCGCGCGCTCGAGCTGATCGAGGCCGGCTGAGCGGAATGTGCAGGCGTTCGCCTGTCCCCAACTCCTGCAGAATCGTCGATTCGAGCGGCTGAGGCGGCCGAATCAGGGGTTTCCGTCGCGAATTGCAGGAGTTGGGGTCACGCGCCCACGGCGGGCGGGTTCTTGTCGGGGTGCAGCACCGTGAAGAGCGAGTACGTCTCGCCGTCGGGGTCGGGCCCGCGGTCCTTGAACTCGCTCACGAGCGCGTAGAGCCGGTCCTGCAGCTCCTCCTTGTGCGCATCGTTGAGCTTCAGCCCCAGCCAGGTCGCGTCCAGGTCCTCGTCGGTGAGGCCCTCGATCTGCTGCAGGAACGTCTCGACCAGGACATGCGACCCGCCCGGCATCGACGTGCGCCACGACAGCCCGGTCGCCCGGTACGGCACCTCGCGCGCGCCCTGCGCGCCGCTGCGCTCGGCCTCGGCGGCGAGGTAGCCGGTGCCGACGAGCGTCCGAACGTGATGCAGCATCGTCCCGGGGTTCACCCCGAGAAGCTCGGCGAGCTCCTTGTTGGTGCGTGCCTCGAAGGCGCACAGGCGCAGCACCCGCAGCCTCAGCGGCGAGCTGAGCGCGCGCATCCGCGCCTCGGCCTCGGGATCCCCCGGGCGCAGCTCGATCCGCTCGCGACTCACGCCCCCACCTAACCACACCGATTGACTTCTCTCAATCAGCGCACCACACTGATCGACATGTCTCAATCAGTCGCTGCCGACGCCGCACCGAAAGGGTCTCTCTGGCGCGACCGCAACTTCCTCACGATGTGGACGGGGCAGGCGTTCAGCCAGTTCGGCTCGCAGATCACCGAGCTCGCGATCCCGGTGCTCGCCGTCATCCTCCTCCAGGCGACCGAGTGGGAGGTGGGCGTCCTGAACGCCGCCAACGTCGCCGCGTTCCTCATCGTGGGCCTGCCCGCCGGTGCCTGGATCGATCGGATGCGCAAGCGCCACGTCATGATCTGGGCCGACCTCGTCCGGGCGCTCGCGCTCGGTTCGCTGCCGCTGCTCTGGTTCGCCGGGATCCTGGAGATCTGGCACCTCATCGCCGTCGCGCTCGTGATGGGTGTCGCCACGGTCTTCTTCGACGTGTCGTATCAGAGCCTCATCCCCTCGCTCGTGGGGCCCGGTCAGATCGCCGAGGCCAACGGCAAGCTCGAGGCGACCCACCAGGTCGCGGGTCTCGCGGGGCCGGCGGTGGGCGGATGGCTCGTGGGCGTCCTCGCCGCTCCCGTCGCCATCCTCGCCACGGTGGCCACCTACCTCGCCTCCTTCGTCGCGCTGCTGTTCACACGCGACCACGAACCGCCCCACGAGCGAGAGAGCCGCCGTCCGCTGCACCGCGAGATCGGCGAGGGGCTCGGCTGGGTGTTCGGCAACCCGCTGCTGCGCCGCATCGTCTGCACGACCGGCACCGCGAACTTCTTCGGCACGATCGCCACGACGCTGCTGCCGATCTTCGTGCTGCGCGAGCTCGGACTCTCCCCCGAGATGCTCGGCGTCGTGTTCTCCCTCTCCGCCGTCGGCGGCCTCCTCGGCGCCATCGCGACACCGCACATCGTCAAGCGGATCGGCGAGGCCCGCGCCATCCCGATCAGCGCGATCATCTTCTGCCTGGTGCCCTTCTTCCTGCCGGCGATCTCGCTCGTGCCGGAGCTCGCCTTCCCGCTGCTGGTCATCCAGTTCTTCGGGCTCAGCTTCTCGGTGCTGCTGTACAACATCACGCAGGTCACGTTCCGGCAGCGCATCACCCCCGCACGCCTCCTCGGGCGGATGAACGCGTCGATCCGCTTCGTCGTGTGGGGCGTGATGCCCGTCGCCGCCCTGGTCGCCGGCGCCCTCGGCACCTGGATCGGCACGGTGCCGACCCTGTGGATCGCCGCAGCCGGCGAGCTGCTGTCGTGCCTGTTCGTGGTGATCGGCCCGTTCTGGGGGATGCGGGAGCTCCCCGACGCGCACGCGGACGCGTAGGCGCCGCTCCCGCGGGACGCAAGCCCCGGCCCGACCCGGTGCCGGGCGTGGTTGAGTGTGAGCATGGTCGCACGCATCCTCTCGATCGGCACAGCGGTTCCCGCCACCGCGCTCGCCCAGAGCGATGTGCGCGACTTCTTCACCCGGCAGCCCGGCGTCGACCGGCTCACCGGTCGGCTGATCGGAGCGGCGTTCGACGCCGCGGCGATCGATCGCCGGCACACCGTCCTGCACGAGTTCGGCCGTCTTCGCGGCGTCGACGGCACGGATGCCGCGCAGGCCGCGCCCGGCGGCGGGTTCATCGGCGCCGAGGGCGACCTCAACCGGCCCTCGACGGGCGATCGAAACGCCGCCTACACGGCGCTCGCGCCGGAGCTCTCGGCGCGAGCCTGCTCGCGACGCACTGGCGGACGGGCGCGTCGCGGCATCCGATGTCTCCCACGTCGTGACCGTCTCGTGCACGGGGTTCTTCGCCCCGGGTCCGGACTACCGGCTCGTCCGCGATCTGGATCTGAGCACGACGGTCGAGCGGTATCACCTGGGGTTCATCGGCTGCGCGGCGGCGCTTCCGGGGCTGCGCGCGGCCGCGCGGATATGCGCGGCCCAGCCCGAGGCGGTCGTGCTCGTCGTCTGCACCGAGCTCTGCTCGCTCCACATCCGCGCCTCGGATGACCCCCAGCAGATCGTGGCCGCCTCGGTGTTCGCCGATGGCGCCGCCGCGGCGGTCGTGACAGCGCGCGACGATCTGGCCGCCGGCGTGCCCGGCACGACGCTCGAGCTCGACCGCTTCGCCACGACGCTGACGAGCGAGGGTGAGTCCGACATGGTCTGGACGATCGGCGACGAGGGCTTCCTCATGACCCTGTCGGCCGAAGTCCCCCGCATCATCGGCCGCGAGATCCGGGACGCGGTCGGCGGATTCCTCGGCGACGAGCGCCCGGCGACGTGGGCCGTGCACCCGGGCGGTCGGAGTGTGCTCGACCGGGTCGAGCAGGGACTGGAGCTCTCCGACACTGCGCTCGACGCGTCACGGGCGGTGCTTCGTGACTACGGGAACATGTCGAGCGCGACGATCCTGTTCATCCTGCAGCAGATGCTGCGCGGTGGCCTCGACGAGGGTGAGCGCGTGGCCGCGCTGGCCTTCGGCCCGGGACTGACGGTCGAGGCGGCTCTCCTGACCGCGCGCACCGGCGGGCGCGCGTGACCCTCGCCGTGCGCGACACCCAGCTGCGCGAGCTCATGGACGACCCCGCCTGCGACCTGACCCGCCTGCACACCACGCTCCGCCGGTTCTCGGTGGTCAACCGGCTGGTGTCGGGATGGGGCGCGGTCTACCGGTCGCGCGTGGCGCCGTATCTGCGCGGGCTCGGGCGGCCCGCCCGGGTGCTGGATCTGGGATGCGGCGGCGGCGACGTCATCGCCCGGCTCGCCGCGCTGGCGCGCCGCGAGGGCCTGGTGGCCGAGTGGGTGGGTGTCGACCCCGATGAACGGGCCCTGGCCGTCGCCCGGCGGTATGCCGGTCTCGGCATACGGTTCGAGGCGACGGACTCGGCGGCGCTCCGCGCGGCCGGCGAGCGGTTCGACGTGGTGATCTCGAACCACGTGCTGCACCACCTCGACCAGGCGGCGTTCGCCGCGTTCCGCGACGACTCGCTCGCCCTGGTCGAGGGCGGGTCGCGCGGGCTCGTGCTGCACGGCGACATCGCCCGCGGGCGCCTGGCGTACGGCCTCTATGCCGTGGGGATCACGCCGCTCGCCCCGGGGTCGTTTCTGCGGACGGACGGGCTCCGCAGCATCCGTCGCTCGTATACCGGCCCTGAGCTTGCGACCGCCCTCGGGACGGGGTGGCGGGTCGAACGGCCCGCGCCGTTCCGGGTGCTGGCCGTGGCGGGGGGCCGCCGTGCCTGAGGTCGTCGTCGTCGGCGCCGGGCCCGTCGGGCTTCTGGCCGCCGCCGAGCTGCGGCGCCTCGGCCGCGACGTCACCGTGATCGAGCGCCGGCCGATCGCGGGGCCTGGGTCCCGTGCGATCGGGATCCATTCGCCGTCGCTCGCGGCGCTCGAACCGGGGGGATACACCGAGAGCCTGCTCGCCGAGGCGCTGCGGGTGGATCGGGGGGAGGCGCGCGCAGGCGGCCGGGTGCTGGGGGTCGTGCGATTCGATCGGCTGTCGCGCCGGTTCCCGTTCGTCGCGACGCTGCCCCAGGCCGCGACCGAACGCGTGCTGACGGATGGCGCGCCCGAGGTCGAGCGCGGGGTCACGGTCCGAGGGATCGTGGCCGAGCGCGGTGCGGTTCGGATCGACGTCGAACGGGCGGGGGAGCCCGGCGAGATGCGCGCGGCGGTGGTTATCGTGGCCTCGGGTGCGGGGGCACGCGAGCTCGTCTACCGCCCGGGCGCCGTCGCCGTGCGCGAATACGCCGACCGGTATCTCATGGCCGATGCCCCCGCCGGCGGTCGACCCGTGGCGGAGGTTCACCTCGACCGCGGGGGTGTGCTGGAGTCGTTCCCGATGCCGGGCGGCGTGCGCCGTTTCGTCGCCTGGGATCCGTCCCCGGAGGATGACGACCCCGCCGCCCGGACTGCTCGGCTGCGCGCGGCCGTCGCCGACCGCGGCAGGGCGGACGCTGCGGTCTCGATCGACGGGGCGACGTCCTTCCGGGTGCGACGGGCCGTCGCCCCGCGCCTGCGCCGCGGGAGGGTCGTCGTGATCGGCGACGCCGCGCACGAGGTCAGCCCCATCGGCGGGCAGGGGATGAACCTCGGGCTGCTGGATGCCGCGACACTCGCCCCGCTCGTGGCGGCGTGGGTGCGCAACGGCGAGGCGCCCGACGCCGAGCTCGAGCGTTGGGAGCGGCGGCGGGTCGCCTCGGCACGGCGCGCGGCGATGCTGGCGTCACTGAACACCGGGCTCGGGCGGCCGCGCGGCGCGGCGGCGGACGCGACGCGACGAGTCGCACTGCGCGCGCTCCTCGCCGGACCAGGCGCGCGGGCCTTCGCCCACGCGTACGCGATGGGCCTCGACCGCGATGCGTGAAGGTCTTGCTGTGTCCCTAACTCCTGCAACCCGGGGCTCCCACCCCGCTCAGAAGGGGTTCTGAGACCGAGAGACGCGATTCTGCAGGAGTTGAGGCCGTGGCGGCGCGGGGCCCTCGACGCGTAGCGTTGACGCGTGACCTTCCTCGATGTCGTGAACCACCTCGACGCCACCCGCGTCGTCGCCATCATCACCCGCCGCCAGGACGGGTCGCCCACCGCCACCCCGATCTGGGCCGTCGTGATCGACGGCGTCCCCTACGTGCGCTCGGCCTACGGCGAGAAGGCGTGGTGGTACCGCCATGTCATGGCGGGTCGCGACGTCGCATTCGCGATGGCGGACGGCGCCGTCGCGGAACGCGACAAGGCAGTGGCCCTCGATCTTCCCCGCGAGCGCGTCGCCCTCGAGCCCGTCCCCGCCGACAACCCGATCAACGACCGCATCGACGAGGCGCTCTGGACCAAGTACGCCGATGAACCCTCCTCGGTCGAGGAGACGATCACCCCGCGCGCCCGCGCCTGCACGTTCCGCGTCGTCGCCGCCTGACTCCAGGCCCCCGCGCACCTCAGACCCGGAGCGCTCCGCCCGACAGGATGAGCTGGGCCGCCAGGAGGAGCGCCGACAGCATCACCAGCCGGAACAGCGTCCGCCCGGGCGCGCGATTCACGGTCAGCACGACCGTCACGACCGCCAGCGCGATCACGGCCGCGAACAGCACCCACGACACCACCGCGACCCGGGAGACATCGCCGGCGACCGGACCGAGCAGCACTGCGAGCGCACCGGCGACGACGCCGAGCGCCGCGAGCACCGTCGACGCGCGAGCCCCGAGCCGGTGCGGCAGCCCCCGCACTCCTGTCTCACGGTCGGCGTCGAGGTCGGGCAGCACGTTCGTCAGATGCACCGAGGCGCCGAGCGCCGCACCGGCGACCGTCGCCCACGCCGGCGCCAGGGTCGGCGGCGACGCGGCGAGGGTCGCCAGCGACGGAAGTGACCCGAAAGCGACGAGAAACGGCACGATCGACAGCGGGGTCGACTTCAGGGGCCGGTTGTAGACCCACCCCGACAGGATGACGACGCTGTTGCCGATGAGCACGCCCCACCCGAGCGGTGCCGAGAACGCCAACGCCACGATGACGCACCCGACGGCACCGATCCACGCGACCCGGCCGCTGATGTCTCCGCGCGCGATCGGCTTGTCGTTGCGGCCGACCGCACGGTCGCGGTCGGCGTCGATCGCGTCGTTGGAGATGCCGATCGACAGCTGGCCGAAGAACACGGCGGCGGCGAGCACCGCGATGCGCCAGGCGTCCAGCCCCGCGGCGATGCCGAGGCCCGCCGACAGCGTGGTGACGACGAGGGTCGGTCCGGGATGGGACGACCCCCACAGCGCCCGGACGATCCGCATCATCCGACGCTAGCCGACCGCGGGGCGGTCAGTCCTCGAGGATCGCCTCGATCACCTCGTCGTCGTCCGCCCCGTCCGCTGCACCGGCGCCGCCGGGCACGTTCGCCGGACCGTCGCTCGTGAGCACCAGCGACGATCCGTCGGCCGCGACATCGACCCGCACGAGATCGCCGTCGCGCACCCCGCCCGAGAGGATCGCCATCGCGAGGCGGTCCTGGATCTCGGACTGGATGAGCCGGCGCAGCGGCCGCGCCCCGAACACCGGGTCGTACCCGCGCTCGGCGAGCCAGGCTCGGGCATCGGGGGTGACGGCGAGGGTCAGACGCCGGTCCTTCAGCCTCCGCTGCAGCGCGTCGACGGCGAGTTCGACGATCTGGGCGAGATCGTCCTCGGTGAGCGCCTGGAAGATGACGATGTCGTCGAGGCGGTTGATGAACTCGGGCTTGAACGCCTGCCGGACGAGCGCCTGCACCTGCTCGCGCTTGACCTCGGTCGACAGCGTCGGGTCGATGAGGATCGGCGACCCGAGGTTCGAGGTCAGGATGAGGATCACGTTCTTGAAGTCGACCGTGCGCCCCTGCCCATCGGTCAGGCGCCCGTCATCCATCACCTGCAGCAGCACGTCGAACACCTCGGGGTGCGCCTTCTCGACCTCGTCGAGCAGCACGACCGAGTACGGCCGGCGACGCACCGCCTCGGTCAGCTGTCCGCCCTGCTCGTAGCCGATGTACCCGGGAGGAGCGCCGACGAGCCGCGACACCGTGTGCTTCTCGCCGTACTCCGACATGTCGATGCGCACCATGGCGTGCTCGTCGTCGAAGAGGAACTCCGCCAGCGCCTTGGCCAGCTCCGTCTTGCCGACACCGGTGGGCCCCAAGAACAAGAACGACCCCGTCGGCCGGTTCGGGTCGCTGATGCCCGCGCGCGAGCGCCGGACCGCGTCCGAGACCGCGCGCACCGCGTCGCGCTGGCCGATGAGACGCTTGCCGAGCTCCTTCTCCAGGTGCAGCAGCCGCTCGGTCTCACCCTGCATGAGGCGCCCGACCGGGATCCCCGTCCAGGCGGCGATCACCGCGGCGATGTCCTCCTCGGTGACCTGGTCGTTCACCATCCGGTCGCCGGCCGGCTCCTCGCGCTCGGCCTCGACGAGGTCGCGCTCGAGCCGCGGGATCTCGGCGTAGAGGATCCGCGAGGCCTTCTCGAGGTTGCCCTCGCGCTGCGCGCGCTCGGCCTCGATGCGGGCGGCATCCAGTCGGGTCTTCAGGTCGCCGACCCGGTTCAGCGACGACCGCTCGCGCTCCCAGCGCGCCTGCAGCTCGTCGAGCTTGGCCTGCTCCCCTGCGAGGCTCTCGCGCAGCGCCGCGAGACGCTCGCGCGAGGCGTCATCCTTCTCCTTCTTCAGCGCCAGCTCCTCGAGCTTCAGCCGGTCGACGTGCCTGCGCAGCTCGTCGATCTCGAGCGGCGCCGAGTCGATCTCCATCCGCAGCCGCGACGCCGCTTCGTCGATGAGGTCGATGGCCTTGTCGGGCAGCTGGCGGCTCGGGATGTAGCGATGGGACAGGGATGCCGCGGCGACGAGCGCCCCGTCGGAGATCGCGACCTTGTGGTGCGCCTCGTACCGCTCTTTGAGTCCGCGCAGGATCGCCACGGTGTCTTCGACCGACGGCTCGCCGACGTAGACCTGCTGGAAGCGACGCTCGAGCGCGGCATCCTTCTCGATGAACTCGCGATACTCGTTCAGCGTCGTCGCACCGATGAGCCGCAGCTCGCCGCGGGCGAGCATGGGCTTGAGCATGTTGGATGCCGCGACCGACCCCTCACCGCCGCCGGCGCCCATCAGCACGTGCAGCTCGTCGATGAAGGTGATGATCTTGCCGTCGGATTCGGTGATCTCCTTCAGGACGCTCTTCAGACGCTCCTCGAACTGACCGCGGTACATCGCGCCCGCGACGAGCGCGGAGATGTCGAGGGTGACGAGCTCCTTGTCCTTGAGCGACTCCGCGACGTCGCCGGCGACGATCCGCTGGGCGAGACCCTCGACGACGGCGGTCTTGCCGACGCCGGGCTCGCCGATCAGCACCGGGTTGTTCTTGGTGCGGCGGGTGAGCACCTGGCTGACCCGGCGGATCTCGCTGTCGCGCCCGATGACGGGGTCGAGCTTGCCCTGCCGGGCACGGTCGGTGAGATTGATCCCGAACTGCTCGAGGGCGCTCTGCTGCTCCTCTTGCCCGGGCATCTGCGTGGCTTGCATGGGTTCTCCTGAAGACTGAGGGACTCAAGAGGAAAAACCTGAGTCGGTATGGCTCAAGTTTAGCAGCGCCTCGGCGCTGCGGCAATGGCACCGTCGGATGAGACCCCTCTCATCTCCGCAGATTTCCCTTCCCCGCCCGCTCCCGCGTCACTACGGTCGGGAGGGTCGGCGTCGACGAGGTCGCCGGCATCCGAAGGGAGAGCCCTGTCGCTCACGAAGCGCAGGGTCGCGGCGGTCACCGCCGCGGCCGCCGTCATCACCACGATGGGAATGGCCGCACCGGCCTACGCGGTACCGGTCGCCGACACACCCGAGAAGATCGTCAAGGCCGTCAAGATCAGCCAGGTGATGAACCACCTGAAGCAGTTCCAGAAGATCGCCGACGCCAACGACGGCAACCGTGCGTCGGGCCTGCCGGGCTACGACGCATCGGTGGACTACATCGTCGAGGAGCTCACGCGCGCCGGCTACTCGCCCGAGGTCCAGGAGTTCCCCTTCACCTACACCGAGGAGAACAGCGCGCTCAGCCGCGAGGACCCGGCCGTGACGTGGGTCGACGGGCAGGACTTCCTCCGCAACGGCTTCGACCCCAGCGCGCCGGAGGGAACCGCCACGGGCGCGCTCGTGCCCGTCGATCTGGTCACACCCTTCCCGGCGGACGGCACGAGCACGAGCGGGTGCGAAGCCGACGACTTCGCCGGCTTCCCCGCCGGCGGCGTGGCACTGGTCCAGCGCGGCACGTGCGACTTCGTCGTGAAGGCCCTGAATGCGCAGGCCGCGGGAGCCTCCGCGGTGATCGTCACGAACGACGGTCGCCCCGGCCTCGTGCAGATGAGCGGGGATGCCACAGGGCTGACCATCCCGGCCGTGTTCACATCGTCCACGGTCGGCGAGGACCTCGCCGCCACCCCCGGCGCGAGCGTCACCGTGACGGTGGACTACTTCTCCGAGGAACGCGCCACCTACAACGTCTTCGCGGAGACGAACACCGGAGATGACGCGAACGTCGTCATGGCGGGCGCGCACCTCGACAGCGTTCAGGCGGGCGCGGGAATCAACGACAACGGGTCGGGCAGCGCAGCGCTCCTCGAGACCGCGATCCAGATGCAGCGCGTGGAGCCCACGAACACCGTGCGCTTCGCGTGGTGGGGCGCGGAGGAGGAGGGTCTCCTCGGAGCCGACCACTACGTGTCGAATCTCACGCCGGAACAGATCGACGACATCGCTCTGTACCTGAACTTCGACATGATCGGCTCGCCGAACCACGTCTACGGCGTCTACGACGGCGACAACTCCAGCGGTACCGCGCCGGAGGGCTTCATCCCCGCCGGGTCGGCGGAGATCGAGGACGTGTTCGAGCAGTTCTACACCTCCCAGGGCGTGCCCTTCCAGGACACCGAGTTCTCCGGACGCTCCGACTACGGGCCCTTCATCGCCGTCGGCATTCCGGCGGGCGGCCTGTTCACGGGCGCCGAAGGGATCAAGACCGAGGAGGAGGCCGCTCGCTTCGGCGGTCTCGCCGGCGTCGCGTACGACCCCTGCTATCACCAGCTGTGCGACAACCTCACCGGTGAGGGCCAAGACGAGGTGCTCTACAAAGATCTCGCTCGCTCGGTGAAGCAGCGCCTCACCGGCAATGTCAACCGCACGGCGCTCGACGTCAACTCCGATGCTCTGGCGTCGGCGATCATCACGTTCGCCTTCGACACGTCGATCCTCACCGGTGGCGGAGACGGATCTCAGGGGGCGACGGACGGTCCGTCGACCCCCGGTGGCGGGTTCCTGCACGACCACGGGCATCACACCGAGGCGGCGGCGCGCTGACGCCTCGGGGGGTCAGGGAGTAGTCCCCGGCGGTACCTCGTTGCCCGGATCCGGGACGAAGGGTTCCGTCGGGTTCTCCGGCTCACCTGGCTCCCCCGGCTCCCCGGGCACTCCGGGCTCCCCCGGCTCCTCCGGTTCGGACGGACTCGGCGTCGGCGAGGCGGGCGGGGGATCCGGCGTCGGGGATGACTCACTCGGTTCCGGGGAGGGCGTGACCGGCGGCGACGCCGTGACCGACGGCGACGGCGTGGTCGCGGGCGAGGTGGCCGAGGGCGACGTCGGCGTCGGAGACGTCGCCCTCGGCGGCGTCGATGCGACAGGGGTCGACCTCGTGGGGGTCGGGCGGGCGGACGTGCGCCGGTCGCTTGCCTCGGTCGGCCCGTCGACGACAATCTCACTCGTGGGGGAAGGCACGGGCGTCACCGATGCCGGAGACGTGGGACCGGGGGTCGGGGAGGCGGGAACCTCGCGTTCCGAGGGGGAACGAGTCGGCGCGACCACTGCAGGAACCTCCTGGTCTACCTCGGGCGTGCCGCCGACTCCCAGGGCGAGGGCCGAGGCCCCACCCACGACCGCGACCATCGCGACCACCGCCGCGGACACGGCGATCCATCGCCTCGAGCGCGCGGGGCGGGAACCCGCAGCCGGGTCGGTCGGCGACGAGATCGCCGTCGTGGAGACGGCGGGCGACGCACTGCCGGCGGATGCGGCCGTCGCCCCGGCGGAGGGCAGCACCGCGGTCAGCGGCGCAACGGGCGCGAGCTCCGCCGAGAGGTCCCACGCCGCACCGACCGCCGCGAAGGCACCGACGTCGGCGAGCGCTTCAAGGGGTCTCCCGAGCTGCGAGGCGATCGTCGGCGCGATCGGCTCGACGACGGCGGGTTCGCCGCTGACGATGACGGCGTGCATATCCTCGAGGGCCCGGCCGGCCGCAGCAAGGGCGTCGAGGATCGCCTGCCGCACGTCCGCGGCATCCTGCCGGTGGTCGAGGCCCGCATCCAGCTCGATCGTGACCGGATCGGCCAACCGATTCACGACCCCGTCGCCGCCGATGCGCAGCACCGCAGATTCCACTGATGTGTCATCCGCGACACTCGACACGATCATCCGGCTGCCGAAGTACGGCGCGCTGCGGGCGAAGGCGAGAGCGGTGGAATCGAGTCTGTCGAGGAACTCGGCGCGGTGGCCGTCGGCGCGCAGCTCCTCCTCCACGGCGGCCAGGCGCGCATCGCTCCACGCGTCGGGCACGAGCACTCCGATGCTCGCCGGAGCCTCTCCCATCAGTCCCGTCACCCGGTGGACGACGTCGTCGACGACCCACGCGACCAACTGCGGCGGTGTGACCCGCTCGCCGTGCACCTCGAAGAACGCGCCGGCCTCTGCCACGCGGGACACGAAACCGTCGATCAGGCGATCCGGCTCGGCGAGGCCGAGTTCGAGCGCCGCCTCACCGAAGACCACGTCGTCGTCCCCCAGGAACACCGTCGTCGGTATGCCGCCGTCGGACCCTTCGAGGACCGGGCGCACAGCGAGCGCGCCGTCCGGCAGCCGTTCGGCGATCGCCACGGACGTCGATTCGTCGCGCAGGTCGATCGCGACCGCATACGGTGTCCCCATGTCGCCATCCCCCCCGGCGAACTCGATGTGACCGAACGATGGCCCCGGGCGCGGGCCGGTCGGTTTCGGCGGGAGCCTAGCGTCCGAACGTTTCGTCCGGGAAAACTCTTCAGAGGGCGGGTTCGAGGACGGATGCCGCGGTGGAGCCCTCCCGCACGCAGCAGAACCGGTCGCGGTACGCGGTCGGAGTGATCCCCAGAGTGCGGGCGAAATTCTGCCGCAGGACCGCGGCCGATCCGAAGCCGCTCTCCCAGGCGATGCGATCGAGGCCGAGGTCGGTGGTCTCCAGCAGCCGCTGCGCGTGGATGAGACGCTGGCGAGCAAGCCACGCGGCAGGAGTCGCGCCGTGGTCGGCCTTGAATCGCCGGGCGAACGTGCGTGGCGACATGTGCGCCTTCGCGGCCAGCTGCTCGACGGTGAGGTCGCTGCGCAGATTGTCGAGCATCCAGTCGGTGACCGGCGCGAGCGACTGCGACGTCGACACCGGCAACGGCTTGTCGATGAACTGCGCCTGACCGCCGTCGCGCTGGGGAGGAACGACCATGCGCCGGGCGATCTTGTTGGTCAGCTCCGCGCCGAGCTCCTGGCGGAGCAGGTGCAGGCACGCGTCGATTCCGGCGGCGGTGCCGGCGCTGGTGATGATGCGGCCGTCCTGGACGTACAGCACGTCGGGGTCGACCTCGACGGCGGGGAACATCTCGGCCATCGTCGCTGCGTACATCCAGTGGGTCGTCGCGCGTCGTCCATCGAGCACGCCGGCGGCGCCCAGCACGAAGGAGCCGCTGCAGACGCTGAGAACCCAGGCACCACGATCGACCGCGCGGCGGATCACTTCGATCACGCGGGGGTCCGGATCGCCCCAGTACTCATGCGGAGTGGGCGAGACCACCACGAGATCGGCCTCGTCGGCGAAGCCCAGATCGGCGGCGACGTTGATCGAGAAGCCGAGCTTGGATGAGACGGGGCCCGGGTCGGGTGTCACCACGCGGAAGTCGAAGTTCGGCACACCGTCGGCCGAGCGATCCAGCCCGAATGCCTCACAGGCGACGCCGAACTCGAACGGGGCGAACCCGTCGGTCACGATGCAGGCGACGGTTCTCATGGCAGATCCTTCCGTACCCATCCACGGTATGGCAGAAATCATTCGGACAGTGTCCATCCTGCCACTTTTGGCAGTATCGCGTCAAGCATAGCTTTTCTGCCATGTCACTCCTCATCCTCCTTGCCGCAGCCTCCGTGTGGGGCATCGTCGCTTCCGCGATCGCCGTGCGCCGTGACGGGTACCGTCGCGTGCCGACCGACGGCACGCGACTGCGCTGACCATAGACTCGGAACCTCGATGAGACGAGGTCGCCGTGTCCTACTCCACTCCTTCTGATCCCACGCCTACGCCCGGCGTCGAGCCGGCGGCGCCGGCCTCCTCCTTCGCACCGCCGGCCGGCTATGCCCCCGCCGGCGTCGCCCCGGCGCCCGGTGGCGCTCGAGGCCGCAGAAACCCGTGGGGACTGGCCGCCATCATCTCGGCCGCCGTCCTCGTCCTGCTTCTCGTGCTGCAGCTGTTCGTGCAGGTCGGAATCCTGCTGTCGCAGACCTACGACCTGTTCGGTCCGATCACCGGCATCCTCGGCATCGTCGAGGGCTTCGTCGCCCTCGTCACCGTCGTCCTCGGCCTCGTCGGCCTCTTCCAGCGTGACCGTTCACCGGTCCTGGCCGCGATCGCGCTCGGTGCCGGGGGATTCGCCCTGCTGAGCGCGGTGCTCTGGAACGTGCTCTACCCGCTGATCCTCAGCGCCGCCTGACCCGCTCGTACACCGCCACCATCGCCGCAGTCCGCGAGGACTGGCGGAACGCCTCGGCGGTCTCGGGCAGCGGCCGCGGCGCGCGCCCGGCGGCGATGTCGGCGACGGCGTCGCGGAGTGTCTGCGCGAAGCCATCGGGCTCCTCGCCGACACGCCACACTCCGTCGCCGAGCTCGTCGGCGATGTCGGGGTCGGCCACGATGGCCGGGGTGCCCAGCGACGCGGCCTCGAACACCGTCATCCCCTGCGTCTCGAAGCCGATCGAGCTCTGCACGACGGCGTCGGCGGCGGCGAGGCGCCGGAGGGTCTCGGCGTAGGGCAGCCGCCCGGCGAAGGTGACGCGCGCCGCCGGCCGTCGGCGCGCCACGAGCCGCCGCGCCGCGCGGGCCTGACCTCCGCCGCCGATCACCGTCACGTCGGCGGAGACGCCGGAGTCGGCGAGCGCGTCGAGGAAGGGCAGCAGGCGTTTCTCGGGGCTCATCCGACCGACCCACACCAGCCGGGGCTGCGGAGGCACCGGCTGTCGAGGACCGGCAGCGGCCGCGGCATCCAGCACCTCGTCATCGATGCCGTTCCAGACGACATCGACGTGGCCCTCCGGTGACCCGCCGGGACGCACGTGGTGGGCCATCAGGCGATGGGCGAAGTGGGATGACGGCGCGGTCACCGCCGCGGCGCGCGCGGCGAACCGGCGGAGGTAGGCCCACCCGTCCGTGCCGGGTTCCCGCGGCGCGCGCGGAAGGATCGCCCGGCTCGCCCACGTGTTGAGTGCGCGCAGCGCCAGGCGGGGGAAGGGCGTCGTCGCCTCGATTCCCACGTCGACCCTGTTGTGCATGGTGTGCACGAGCGGCAGCGCGTGACGGGCGGCGAAGCGGTGACCGAGGACCGCCCCCCAGAAATCGCCCTGCACGTGCACGACGTCGACCGGCGGGCGCTCGGCCATTCCCGCATCGACGGCGCGGTCGGCCGCCCGCGTGGGCAGCGTCATCCCGTACTCCCGGTCGAGGGTGACCGGCACCGACGGCAGGTCGAGGTAGGCGGGGTCGTCGACCCGGCGGGCGTGAAGGCGCGGCTGGACGATGGTCACGATGTGCCCGGCGCGCTCGAGGAAGCGTCGCTGCAGCCTCATCGACACCTGCGCGCCGCCGGAGGACTCGACGTGCTGGTCGCCGAACATCACGATGTGCACGCGGAACGCCTCACTGCGGGATGGGCTCGCCGCGGTACAGGGCCTCGAAGGTGTCGAGGGTGCGGCCGATGTCGTGGACGACCACCCCGTCGAGCGAGGCCTGCTGCATCCGCTGCCGCTCCTCGGGGGTGGCGGTCAGGACGGCCGTGAGCTTGTCGGCCATCTCGGCGACGTTCCCCGGCTCGAACAGGTAGCCGTTCTCGCCGTCGCGCACGAGGTGAGGCAGGGCGACGGCATTCGCCGCGACGATCGGCAGCCCCGAGGCCATGGCCTCCATCGTGGCGATGGATTGCAGCTCGGCGATCGAGGCGATCGCGAAGACGCTCGCGCGGGAGTAGATGGCCCGCAGGTCCTCCTCCGACGCGTGACCGTGGAAGGTGACGCGATCGGTGAGCCCGAGCTGGGCGGTGAGGTTCTCGAGGTTCTTGCGCTGATCGCCGCCGCCGACGATGTCGACCGAGACGTCGAGGGCCGGGTCGAGCGTCGCGACGGCGTTCAGCAGCACGTCGATGTGCTTCTCGCTCGTGAGGCGACCGACGAAGAGCACGCGGTTGCGGTCGCGCGGTGTCAGGTCGGGGGCGTAGTTCGAACGGTCGATGCCGCAGCTGATCGGGATGACGTTCTGGATCTCGATCGTCGACTCGAGGAAGTCGGCGGCGCGGCGGGTCGGGGTCGTGACAGCGCGGGTCATCTGGAACGTGCGCCGCGCGTCGGCCCAGGCGAGCTTCAGCACCACCCTGTTCATCGCGTCGGGGAGCGTGGTGAAGTCGAGGATGTTCTCGGCCATGACGTGGTTGGTCGCGATGATCGGGATGCCGCGCTTGCGCGCCTCGCGCGACAGACCGCGACCGATCACGATGTGCGACTGGATGTGGACGACGTCGGGCTTGACCTCGTCGAGCACCATGCGGGCGTAGTGCTTCGACCGCCACGGCCAGACGAAGCGCAGCCAGTCGTGGGGAGGCCAGCGCACCGAGGGCAGGCGATGCATCGTCATCGGCTCGCCCTCGATCACCTCGGTGTGGGCGGGGCTTCTCCGGTAGGCGCTGTTGGGGGCGATCACGTGCACGTCGTGGCCGCGGGCCACGAGGCCGGCGGCGAGGCGCTCGGCGAACCGGGCGGCGCCGTTGATGTCGGGAGCGAAGGTGTCGCAGCCGATGAGCACCCGGAGCGGTCGCTTCACGGCGTCGGAGCGTATGGGGTCATCGGGCGTCGCGGGGGTGGTCACGAAAGGTGTGCCTGTTCTCTGCGGCGGAGGATGGCGCCGCGCAGGGTCGCACGGCGGTCCCACTCTAATCGAGGCGGGGCGTTCCCCCCGGGAGCGCGGCTCGGGCGGGGCGTGCGTCGAGGATTTCCGCAGGCCGCGCGCCTACCCTTGGGGGCATGCCTCGACTTCAGGCCGATGCCTCCCCCGATCGTTGGGTTCCCGTCACCGGTTCGCTCGGATTCCGCGGGCGTCGCCATCGCAAGGCGGCTATCCGGATGCTGCTGGGCCAGGCCAATCGGGCGATGGGCGCCGAGGAGCGCCCGGGAAGCCGCGGGATGGCATGGATGATGAGTCAGGCGGCACCGCTGCTGATGCGTCGTGCCGACGGCCGTGTTCTCATCTGGGTCTGGAAGGCCGACCCCGAGCTCGTCGTGATGATGGCCCAGCTGCAGGAGCTCACCCCGCAGCTGCGCACCGCGCGGGCGATGATGCCGATCGAGTACCACGACACCGAGTCGTTCCACAACCCTCACCTGGGTGTCGGCGAGCGTCTGGTCATGGCGCTGCCGCCCGAGCCTCGCACACCGCCATTCGCCACCTACACGTGGGACACCGGAACCCACCTCGTCACGCTGACGGCGGTGTGCTCCGACCGGGAGCGGGTGGGGACGGTGATCCCGTTCGTGGATCAGGTGGCCCGCAGCATCCGGGTCATCGATGACCTGACGGTCGGCGACTCGCCCGAGGTGCTGCGCATCGAGCCGCGGGCCTGACCGGGCCCGCCCCTGCCCCGCGCCCACCCGCCTGATCGCTGCCACGACCCGTCGATTCCTGCGGCTCACCCGGCCGCGGACCGACGATTCTTGACGGGTCGCGCGCAGCCGTCACCCGGGCCGCCATCCGCGATCCCGGAGGGCATCGGCCACTCTGCTCAGTGCCAGGCTCAGCCGGATGCCGCGGTGCTCTCTCGTGACGCGGACGTCACGCCACCCGAGCCGCGCGAGGGCGTCGAGCCGCTCGAGGTCGCGGTAGTACTGCCCGTCATCGGTGCGGTGGTGGTCGCCGTCGTACTCGAGCCCGACGCGGTACTCCGGGTAAGCCAGATCGAGGATCGCGACGAGCTGCCCGGTTTCGTCGTAGACGGGGTGGTTCACCACCGGTTCCGGCAGTCCGTAGGCCTCAGCGTCGAGGCGCAGCCGCGTCTCGCGCGGAGAGTCGGTCCCCTCGCGCACCAGCGCTTCGGCCTCCCTCAGCCGCTTCGCGCCGCGGCGACCGCTCCACTGCGCGGTCGCGCGCCGAAGTTCGTCCCGGTCAGCGATGGGGTTCTGGCGGCGAACCAGCGCATCGCCGACGATGATGAGTTCTCGCACGGAGTGGTCGGAGGCGAGCTGACACCAGGCATCGACGGGGTGCACCGCGGGTAAGCCGGCCACGGCGCCGACGCGGACGGAGCCCTCGATGATCTGATGCCCCCGCACGCCGCGGGCCCGCATGCGGGTCAGGGGCGCCCGAGAACAGACGTCGACCATCGTCGACAGGCCGCCGATCGCGTCGGCTCCGACGAGCGCGAGCGCAGCGAGATGGCTCACCGCGTCGCCGTCGCGGAGGCGCGGGGCCACCGCGCGCACGCGCCCGACGAACGACGAATCCCCGCCGGCTCGGCTACGTACACCCTGGAACGGAGCATCGAGATCACGGGCCCGAAGACGCCCCGGCGACACTCCCTCGCGAAGCGCCTCGGCCACCGCGAACGGTTTGCCGGCAAGAGCTGTGGGCAGAGGTTTCGGATGCGGCATCGCCCCAGCATCCCGCCACCTGGATACCGGATGACGCGTCGCAACCGCGCCGGTGGATAGCCCGCCGATTCGCGCGTTTGTGCAGGAGTCGACCGGCTCGCGACGGCGTTGCGCGACCCGTCAAGTTCTGCGGTTGAGCCGTCGAACAGGCCGCAGAAATCGACCGGTCGTGCGGGGGGAGGGTGTGCGGGGGCGCGCAGCGCGCGGGTCGGCCCCGCGCCCCCGAGCGCGACCCGTCAAAATGTGCGGCCCGATCGGCGCGACAGCCGCAGAAATCGACCGGTCGTGCGCGGGCGGGGTGTGCGCGGGCGCGGAGCGCGCGGGTCGGACCCGCGACCCGAACGCAACCCGTCAAAATGTGCGGCCCGATCGGCGCGACAGCCGCAGAAATCGACCGGTCGCGCGCGGGCACGGTGTGCGCCGGCGCGTAGCGCGCGGGTCGACCCCGCGCCCCGAACGCGACCCGTCGAAACGTGCGGCACGATCGGCGCGACAGCCGCAGAAATCGACGGGTCGCGTGCGGGCGGGGTGTGCGCGGAGCGCGCGGGTCGGACCCGCGGCCCCGAGCGCGACCCGTCAAAATGTGCGGCCCGGTCGGCGCGACAGCCGCAGAAATCGACCGGTCGTGCGCGGGCGGGGTGTGCGCGGGCGCGGAGCGCGCGGGTCGGACCCGCGACCCGAACGCGACCCGTCAAAATGTGCGGCCCGATCGGCGCGACAGCCGCAGAAATCGACCGGTCGTGCGCGGGCACGGTGTGCGCGGGCGCGGAGCGCGCGGGTCGGACCCGCGGCCCCGAGCGCGACCCGTCAAAAGGTGCGGCCCGCTCGGCACGACAGCCGCAGAAATCGACCGGTCGTGCGCGGGCAGGGTGTGCGCCGGCGCGTAGCGCGCGGGTCGGACCCGCGGCCCCGAGCGCGACCCGTCGAAACGTGCGGCCCGATCAGCGCGACAGCCGCAGAAATCGACGGGTCGCGAGCGGGTCGGGGGAGGCGCGGGGCGCGCGCCCCGGCGCGCGCCGATCAGGCGGGGGCGCGCAGCGCGGCGACCACCGCGGCGACCGGCTCGACCCGGGCGTAGGCGCTCGCGAGGGCGGCGAGGAAGGCCGCGTGCACGTCGGCTCCGCCGACGGTGACGCCACCGAAGGCCAGGTCGGGGGCGGCGCAGGCGTCGGCGGCGACCGTCACCTCCCAGCCGAGATCGGATGCCGCGCGAACGCTGGCGTCGACGCACATGCTCGTCATCATCCCGGCGACGACGAGCGGGGCACCGGCATGGGCGGCGAGCGCCTCGCCGAGCAGCCCTCCCCAGAACGCATTCGGGTGGTGCTTCACGACGACCGTCTCGTCGCCCTCGGGGGCGACCCGCGGGTCGATCTCGGCTCCCGGTGTCCCGGCCTCGAGGAAGCTTCCCGAACCGGATGACTCGTGTCGCACGTGCACGACGGGGAGCCCCGCCGCGCGGAAGGCCACGAGCAGTTCCGCAGCACGCTCCGCCGCGGCATCGGGATCCACGAGGGGGAAGCGCCCGCCGGGGAAGTAGTCGCGCTGGATGTCGATGAGGACGAGAACCGGGCCCATCGCCTCAGCCTAGGCGCGCGGGTCAGCGCGCCGGCGGGTCGCCGAGCTTGGCGCTGACCGCCGTCAGCTGCCGGGAGAGCTCGCGCACCTGCCCTCGCGTGGCCGGCTCGGTGTCGTCGCCGACGGTCGCCGCCGCGCGCTCGATCACCCACGACGACACCGTCGCCGTCACGACGCCGACGACCGCGATACCACCGCACATCAGCAGCACCGCCACGACGCGGCCCCACCAGGTGACGGGGTAGAAGTCGCCGTAGCCGACGGTGGTGATCGTGACGAAGGCCCACCAGACGGCGTCACCGAAATTCTCGATGTTGGCGCCGGGGGCCCCGCGCTCGGCCTCCAGGACGGCGAGCGCGGCGATCCAGATGAGGATCGCCGCCGCACCCGCACCGTAGATCGCCACCCGGTTGCGGATCGCCGACCCGGCTGTGCGCTGCAGCGTCTTGACGACGGTCAGCGCGCGAAGCAGCCGCAGCGGCCGAAGGGCGGGGATCGCCACGACGGCGAGGTCGAACAGGTGCCCTCGGAACCACTTCCCGCGCGGATCCGCCAGGGCCAACCGGACGATGTAATCGACGGCGAAGACGACCCACGTCACCGCGATGACGACGCGCGCGACGGCGTAGGCCGGTCCCTGCAGGTCGGCGATCACCTGCCAGGAGTACACGACGATGAAGATCAGCGACGTGATGATCAGCGGCCAGTACGTCAGCTGGTGCCACCGCTCTTGCGTCACGGCTCGACAGTAACGGCGCAGGTCGCTCGAGACCGGGAGCGCACGCCGATGCTGGCGGCGCGCGACCCCATCCCGTACCGTCTGATCAGGCGGCGATGCGGCCGGGCGAGAGGAGGCGCCGTGCCTCGAGATCCATGGATGCCACCCCCGGGCCTGTCGGCTCACACGGCGGAGGGCAAGGTCGAGCCAGGTCGGACGCCCCGTGCCGCGCTCGCCCAGCTCGTGACCACTGACCGAGACCCGATGGCGGTCCTCGACGCGCAAGACGTCGATCGCGTGCCGGAGCTGGTGCCGCTGCGCACCGCCCGTATGGGGGCGAGCCCGTTCGCGTTCTACCGGGGAAGCGCCGCGATCATGGCCGACGACCTGTCGCGCGGCCCGAGCACGAACATCCTCGTCGCCTCCTGCGGCGACGCGCACCTGTCGAACTTCGGCCTGTACGGTTCACCGCAGCGCACCCTCGTGTTCGACCTCAACGACTTCGACGAGTCGGCCTGGGCGCCCTTCGAGTGGGACCTCAAGCGGCTGGTCACCAGCGTCGTCATCGCCGGCCGCGCGACCTCTCGGGCGGACGCCGTCATCGAGGATGCCGCGAGGCAGGCCGTCCGCACCTATCAGCGGGGCCTCCGCACCGCCGCCAAACGGTCGCCGCTCGAGCGGTACTTCGACCATTTCGACGCGCTGGGAGCTCACCGGTCGACCGATCAGGAGACGGCGACGGTCGTCGAGCGCGCGGTGCAGTCCGCGCAGAAGCGCACCGGTTCGCGGGCTGCGCGGAAGCTGACGACGACCGACGATCACGGCCGCGTGACGCTCCTCGACGATCCCCCCGTGATGACCCACCTCACGACCGCCGACGAGGAACGGGCGTGGCGGGTCTTCGACGAGTACCGACTGTCGGTCAATGTCGACATCCGGGTCCTGCTGCAGAAGTACGTGATGGCCGACGTCTCCGCTCGCGTGGTCGGCGTCGGCAGCGTCGGCACCCGGTGTCTGCTGATCGCCCTTCAGGACGGCGACGGCGGTGTGCTCCTCCTCCAGGGGAAGGAGGCCGGCGAGAGCGTGCTCGTGCAGTACGGGTGCGTCGCGCAGCCCGAGGCTGTCGCCACTTTCATCGACACCTACGGCAACGGGGGGCGGGTGGTCGCGCTGCAGCGCATCCTGCAGGCGGTGTCCGACCCCTTCCTCGGTCACATCCGCCGGTCGCCGTCCGGCGCGCGACGGGACTTCTACGTGCGGCAGTTCCACGACATGAAGGGCGGCTTCGACGCCGAGGCGATGGAGGACAAGCCGTTCCGCTGGTACGCCATGGCGTGCGCGGCGACGCTGGCGCGCGCCCACGGGCAATCGCCGACGGGGGCGACGGCCGCGGGCTACGTCGGGGGCGGAACGCGGTTCGAGGACGCCATCGTCGAGTGGGCCTACGCCTACGCCGATCTGTCGTACCAGGACTGGGAGGCCTTCCGGCGCCACCGGTCGATCACGCAGGTGACGGAAAGCTAGGCCGACTCGTCTTCGGCGCCGGGAGAGAGCGGATGACGCGGGCGCCAGACCACCAGCTCGGTGGCGCGGCGCACGCGCGTGCCGTGTCGGAGGGTCACGACCGATCCGGTCGCTCCCGCGGCGAAGACCCGCGCTCCGGGGCGTGACTGGCGTTCGATCTCGAGCTGCTGCTCGAGATCGCGCACCCGCCGGGTGAGATCGTGCACGCGCTGCTCGAGCGAGATGAGCCGAGCGATCGCCGGCAGGCTCATGCCGTCGGCCGACAGCCGGGCCACCTCCCGCAGCTGCTCGACGTGTCGGAGCGAGTAGCGGCGGGAGCCGCCCTGCGTGCGGGCGGGGACGACGAGACCGAGTCGGTCGTACTGACGCAGCGTCTGCGGGTGCATGCCCGACAGCTCCGCTGCCGCGGCGATCGCGAAGATCGGCGCGTCACCGTCGATGTCGACGTGGTCCGTCATCCGTCCCTCCTGTGTCAGCCGCGCGCTTTGGCCATGAGGTCTGCCCGCGGGTTCTCCTTCGGCTCCACCTCGTGGAAGCGCTCGAGCGCTTCGCGCGCCGCACCCTCCAGGTGCGACGGGACGACCACCTGCACCTCGGCGAGAAGATCGCCGGTCCCCTTCTGGGTCGCGACGCCGCGCCCCTTGACGCGCAGCACGCGGCCCGACGGGGTGCCCGGCGCGACGCGCAGCTTCACCGGGTCTCCACCGAGCGTGGGGACCTCGATCGTGGCGCCGAGAGCGGCTTCGGTGAAGGTCACCGGCACCACCACCCGCAGGTTCAGTCCCTCGCGGGTGAACACGGGGTGGGGGCGCACGGTCACCTGCACAACGATGTCACCGTTCTCGCCGCCGTCGGGCGAGGGGCGCCCGCGACCGCGGAGGCGGATGCGCTGCCCGTCGGCGACGCCGGCAGGGATCTTCACCTTGAACGGCTTGCCGTCCTCGCCCTGGAGGGTGATCGTCTCGCCCTTCGTCGCGGTGACGAAGTCGATGGTCGTGCGGGCCGTGACGTCTGCCCCGCGGGTCGGACCGCCGAACCCGCGGAAGCCGCCGGTGGGCTGCCCGAACCGGCCCGAGCCGAAGCTGCCGCCCTGCTGCTGGTTGAACATCGCGAAGATGTCGTCGAAGTCGGCGGACTCGTAGCGGCCGCCGCCGCGACCCTGACCGAACGCGCTGAAGACGTCTTCGAACCCGCCGGCGCCCGGGCCGCCCGCGGTGAAGCGGGCGCCCGAGCCCATGGCACGGATCTGGTCGTACTCGGCACGCTGCTCCGGGTCGGAGAGTACCGCGTACGCTTCGCTGATCTCTTTGAACTTCGCCTCGGCCGCGGCATCCCCCGGCTTGGAATCGGGGTGGTACTGCCGCGCGAGCTTGCGGTAGGTCTTCTTCAGATCGGCGTCGGAGACCTCCTTGGAGACCCCCAGCACCTTGTAGAAGTCCTTCTCGAACCAGTCCTGGCTGGCCATGGCGCCTCCGGCCTACTCTGCCGGAACCGCGACGACGACCTTGGCGGGACGCAGCTCGACCGAGCCGAGCCGGTAGCCCGTCTCGACCACCTCGAGGATCGTCGCCTCCGTCGCACCGGGGGTCGGCTGCTGGAAGATCGCCTCGTGCTGCTGCGGGTCGAACGTCTCGCCGGCGGCGCCGTACGCCTCCACACCCATGCGCTCGACGACAGCCCGCACCTTGTCGGCGATGGCGGCGAAGGGCGTGCCCTCCACGAGATCGCCGTGCTTGGCCGCACGGTCGAGGTCGTCGAGCACCGGGATGAGGCCCTTGGCGGCCGCGCCCTTGGCACGCTCGATCTCGACCTCGCGCTGGTCCTCGGTGCGGCGGCGATAGTTGGCGTACTCCGCCTGCAGGCGCTTCAGATCGGTGAGCAGCTGCGATTCCAGAGCCTCGACGCGGTCGGCGACGGCGTCGGTGTCATCCGCGGCCGCCGCGTCGGCGGACTGGGCGGCGCCGAGGATGTCGTCGACGGTGAAGTCGTCGTCCTCCGCGTTCGCCGCGTCCGCCGACGCGTTCGGTGAGGCGTCTGCCGACTCGGGCGCCGAACCGTCCTCGGGGTCAGGCCCGGGAACCGTGGGGTCGTCCTTGTCCTTGGCCATGGTTACTTCTTGTCTTCCTCGTCGTCGATGACCTCGGCGTCGACCACGTCCTCATCGTTCGAGGGCTGGTCGTCCGCGGGCGCACCCTCGCCACCGGCGGGGGCGCCGTCGGCCTGCGGCGCGGCCTGGTTCGCCGAGTAGATCGCCTCGCCGATCTTGCCCTGCGACTGCGACAGCTTCTCGAACGCCGACTTCACCGCGTCGTCGTCCTCACCGGCGAGCGCGGTCTTCAGCGCGTCGACGTCGGCCTGGACCGACTCCTTGACGTCGGCGGGCAGCTTGTCGTCGTTGTCCTTGATGAGCTTGTCGACGGAGTAGGCGAGGGTCTCGGCCTGGTTGCGGACCTCGGCGGCCTCGCGGCGCTTCTTGTCCTCCGCAGCGTGCTCCTCGGCCTCGCGCACCATGCGCTCGATGTCGTCCTTCGGCAGCGACGAGCCGCCGGTGATCGTCATCGACTGCTCCTTGCCGGTGCCCTTGTCCTTCGCCGAGACGTGCACGATGCCGTTGGCGTCGATGTCGAAGGTGACCTCGATCTGCGGGATGCCGCGGGGAGCCGGCGCGATGCCGGTGAGCTCGAACGTGCCGAGCGGCTTGTTGTCGCGGGTGAACTCGCGCTCGCCCTGGAAGACCTGGATCGCCACCGACGGCTGGTTGTCATCGGCGGTCGTGAAGGTCTCGCTGCGCTTGGTCGGGATGGCGGTGTTGCGCTCGATGAGCTTGGTCATGATGCCGCCCTTGGTCTCGATGCCGAGGCTCAGCGGGGTGACGTCGATGAGCAGGACGTCCTTGCGCTCGCCCTTCAGCACACCGGCCTGCAGAGCGGCGCCGACGGCGACCACCTCATCGGGGTTCACGCCCTTGTTGGGCTCCTTGCCGGCCTCGCGCTGGACGAGCTCCGACACGGCGGGCATACGGGTCGAGCCACCGACGAGCACGACGTGGGCGATGTCGGCGACCTTGATGCCCGCCTCGCGGATCACGTCCTCGAAGGGCTTCTTGGTGCGGTCGAGGAGGTCCTTCGTGAGGTCCTCGAACTTCGCACGGGTGATCGTCTCCGACAGCGAGACGGGGCCCGAGTCGGTCAGCGACAGGTAGGGGAGGTTGACGCTCGTCGAGGTCGACGATGACAGCTCCTTCTTCGCCTGCTCCGCAGCCTCCTTCAGGCGCTGGAGCGCGATCTTGTCGCCCGAGACGTCGACGCCGGTGGTGTCCTTGAACTGCTTGATGAAGTACTCCACGAGGCGCTGGTCCCAGTCGTCACCGCCGAGGCGGTTGTCACCGGCGGTGGAGCGCACCTGGATGGTGGAGAAGTCGTCGTCCTTGCCCACCTCGAGCAGCGAGACGTCGAAGGTACCGCCACCGAGGTCGAAGACGAGGATGAGCTCGTCCTCCTTGCCCTTGTCGAGGCCGTACGCGAGGGCCGCGGCGGTGGGCTCGTTGATGATGCGCAGGACGTTCAGGCCCGCGATCTCACCGGCCTCCTTGGTGGCCTGACGCTCGGCGTCGTTGAAGTACGCCGGCACCGTGATGACCGCATCGGTCACGGTGTCGCCCAGGTACTGCTCGGCGTCGCGCTTGAGCTTCTGGAGGATGCGGGCCGAGATCTCCTGCGGCGTCCACTTCTTGCCGTCGACCTCGAAGGTCCAGTCGGTGCCCATGTGGCGCTTCACGCTCGAGACGGTGCGGTCGACGTTGGTGACCGCCTGTCGCTTGGCGGTCTCACCGACGAGAATCTCGCCGTCCTTGGTGAACGCGACCACCGAGGGGGTGGTGCGGAAGCCCTCGGCGTTCGCGATGACCTTGGGCTCGCCGCCCTCCAGCACCGCGACGACGGAGTTCGTCGTTCCGAGGTCGATACCAACAGCACGTGCCATGTGTGTTTCTCCTTTTCACGGGGCCGAGAGCCTCGACCCGGGGCGTTGTCATGAAGTCTTCTCGCGGGTTGAGCCGCGATGACTCAAGACTACGCGGCGCGGTGATCGGCGTCAAATGAACTTGATATGCGTCGGCTCAACTTCTCGCGACGAGCCGTCCTGAGCGAACCCTGAGGAAGGGCTGACTCCGTGCGACGCATCGCTTGAAACAGCATCGCCAGGGTGGGATGACGCGGGGTGGGCCCGCGTCGGACACTGCACCAGCATCGGAGAAACCCATGAAGCACTACCTGGACGCCCTGAAGCGTCGCAAGGAGGAGACCGGCGAATCGGGCTTCTCCCTCATCGAACTCATCGTCGTCGTCGTGATCCTCGGCATCCTCGCCGCGATCGCGATCCCGGTGTTCATGAACCTTCAGAGCGAGGCGGAGACGAATGCGCTGAGGACGGCCGCTGCCAATGGCGCCTCGCAAGTGGCAGCCGAGATTGCGAAGGGTGAAGCGCCCGATCCGTCGAACCTGTCTGAAGACGCGGCGGATGGCATCAAGGTCGCCCTGACCCTCCCCGCAGCCGGGACGCCGACGCTCGACAACTTCTGCGTCACCGCGAGCAAGACCGGCCAAACGTCCCAGACGTCCGGCCCTGGTTGTTCGTAGCGATCACCCATACCGGCCGGGCGGCCCATCCCCCATCCCACCGCCCGGCCGTAATTCCCCTCCCTCAAGAAGGGCGCAGCGCATGCGCGGCGAACGCGATCACGACCTCGACGACGGCTTCGGCCTCGTCGAGGTCGTGGTCGCGATGCTGCTGTTCGCGGTCATCGCGATGGCGATCCTGCCTCTGGCGATCCAGGCCACGAAGCTGAGCGCGGGCAACCGCGACACCGTCACGGCCCAGGCTCTCGCCTCCGGCGAGCTCGCCGCCCTCCGCGAGCTCTTCCCCGACCACGCGGCCAACTCCTGCGCCGCCGTCCGCGGCGCCGCCGGCACGACCGCCGCGCCCGCGGCATCCGACCTGGTGGCCGACCTGACCGTCGCCACGTGCCCGGCGACCTTCCCCTCGACCGTCACCGCGACCGTCGCCGTCCGCGACACGACGGTCGGAAGCACGGCAGCGCTCGTCACGATGGCCACGCAGATCGTGGTGCTGGCGCCATGACCGCTCGCGTTCGCCACGACTCCGACGACGGGATCACCCTGGTCGAGCTGCTCGTCACGGTCTTCGTCGGCGGCCTCATCCTCAGCCTCATCGGCACGATCTTCGTGACCACCCTGCAGGCCAACGCCGCCACGCGCGACCGCGACCTGGCGACGGGTCGCGCCCAGGCCATCAGCACCGCGCTCACCACGAGCATCCGCAACGCCGCCGCCGTGCAGCAGGACGGCACCGTCGTCCGCGCGCTGGTCGCCACCGGAGATGCCGGGTGGGAGTGCCGCGCCTGGGCGGTGGTCGACCTGGAGACGACGGATGCCGCGGGCCGGCGCGCCGGCGCCGACGGTCGCCCGGAGTTCCGGGTCACGACCTACGCGCCCCTCGGCCCGGCCGCGACCGCGCCCTCCCCTGCCACCGGCTGGGGCGCCCTCGCCGAGCGCATCGAGCACGCCGAAGACGCCACCGGCGCCGACATCCCCGTCTTCACCCTCGCCGACGGCCGACTCTCGTGGGCGCTCACCGTCGTCGTCTCGGAACAGCCCTCGGTGAGCGCGCGGAGCAGCGCGACCATCACGGGCACGGCGACCGCCCTCGCGCAGACCGAGGAGGCGGTCCGATGCTGGTGACCCGGACGGACGAGCGGCCGGGAGACGACGGTGCGGCCCTCATCTCCGTCGTGATCGTCGCGCTGGTCCTCGGCCTCCTGACCGTCGCCCTGTCGGCCGCGGTGATGAACACGACCCGCACGACCGTCGACGTGCGGGGCACGCTCCAGGCGCAGGCCGCCGCCGACGCCGGCATGGCGGCCGCCGTCGCCGCCGCCAAGGCGGGCGAGGTGTGCGCGGCGACCGTCCCCGACGGCACGCTGCCCGGCAGCGGCGGGGGCGCCGCCTACACCGCCCGCGTCACGTGCGACGACGCGATGACGAGCGTCACCCTTGAGGCCACGGGCACGGCGGGCGGCACGTCGACGACCGTCCAGGCGGTGCACCGGCTGGTCCCCGAGACCACCGAGGTGATCGATCCGTCGCTCACCCCGGTCGGACTGGTGATCTACGAAGGGTCGTCCATGGGCCAGGTGACCCTCCTCGCGCACGGCGGCAACGAGCCCCAGATCGTCTCGGTCAAAGGGCCCTTCGGCTGCCGGCTCACGGTGCCGGGGAACCTCATCGTCGGCGGCGATGTCACCTCCTCCGACGGGTGCAACGTCGCCGGCGACATCTACGTCGGCGGCACCGTGACCTTCAACGGCGGAGCGACCACCGTCACCGGCGACATCGTCGCCGCGGGCACGGGCCTCTCGCGCATCAACAGCAGCATCGGCGGACCCGCGGGCTCCCCCCTCTCCACCGTCCGCACCGGCGGCGCGGTCGACCTGCTGTGGTCGGGCGCCCGGCTGCACGCGAACGTCGTCGCCGGCGGTGCCGTCACCGTCAACAGCCGCGTGGTCGAAGGCAGCGTCACCCTGCCCGCCGGGCTTACGCCCTCGATCGGGTCGGGCGGCCGCATCGACGGCGGCGTGGTGAACAGCGACAGCATCCCCGTCGTCGAGCCGCCCGCCCTCCCCGGCTGGATCGACTACACGTACAAGCCGGAGGACTGGCCGGGCGCCGTCGTCGTCACCCTCCGCAAGGTGTCGGACATGAGCACCACCTCGTGCCGCTACTTCAACGAGAACAACGGCACGTTCGCCAACCAGGGCTGGAAGGACCTCGCCAACTACACCGGCACGGTCGTCGTCGACGCGCGCGCCTGCGACCTCCTCACCTCGAACGCCGGCGGCAACCCCGCACCCGCGCTGAAGGCGTCGCACGTCGTGCTCCTGGCCAAGCGGTACAACACCACCGGTCTCACGATGACCTCGGCACCGGGTGCCTCGCCCCGCGTGTGGTTCATCACCGAGGACACGGTGCCCGACGCCAAGCCCACCTGCCCGCTCGGCGCGACCGCGACGAACTTCGACACCAACGGCGCGAACCTCGACGGCGTCCGTTCGCTGATCTACACCCCGTGCCGCCTGTCCGTCTCGGGCGGCGGCGTGCTCCTCGGCTCGCTCTACACGAACGGCTTCAACTCCGGCGGGCAGATCACGATCAAGGGCGAGCTGATGACGCTTCCCGGCATGCCCCCTCCCGACGCCGGGTACGGCGGGACGCCGGTCGTGGTCGAGACGGGACGTCACACCCTCGGCGAGGTCCTCTCCCGCCGGGATGTCGGAGGCGAGCCGTGAGCGCTCCCCTCACCGTCTTCGTCGTCGCGTTCTCGGGCCTGCTCGGGCTCGCGGTCGGGTCGTTCCTCAACGTCGTCGCCTACCGTGTGCCCGCGGGCGTCTCGCTCCTTCGCGAGAGCCGCTGCCCCTCGTGCGCCGCGCCGGTGCGATGGTGGCAGAACGCGCCGGTCGCGTCGTGGTTCCTCCTCCGGGGCCGGTGCGCGTCATGCAGGTCGCCCATCTCGGCGCGCTACCCGATCGTCGAAGCCGTCACCGGCGCCGTCTTCGCCGGCGTGGCTGCCTGGTGGGCGGCGCAGCCCGGCGCCGGCACGGGCCTCGGGCAGTGGGCCGTGTTCGCGGCCTTCCTCTGGTTCGCCGCCGCCGGCATCGTCCTCACCGTGATCGATCTCGACGTCCGGAGACTGCCGCACGTCATCACCGGCACGACCCTCGCCGTGTGCGCTGCACTCCTCGGGGTCGCGAGCCTGCTCGCGGGCGACGCCGCACCACTCATCCGCGCCCTCACGGGTGCCGCGGCGGTCTCCGGGTTCTACGCCCTGCTCCGCGTCATCCGTCCGGACGGCATGGGCGGCGGAGACGTCCGCCTCGCGGCCGTCGTCGGTCTGATGCTCGGCTGGCTCGGCTGGGGTCCGCTCCTCGTCGGAGGGTTCGCCGCCTTCGTCCTCGGCGGGGTCTTCGGCGTCGCCCTCCTCGCCCGCGGGCGCGCGCATCGACGCACCGCCATCCCGTTCGGGCCGTGGATCGTCGTCGGCGCCTGGATCGGTGTCGTCGCGGGTGAGGCGCTCGGGCGGTCGTATCTGGCCCTGTATCCAGTGCTGCTCTGAGAGGAAACTGATGGCCAAGACCCAGGTGGCGGTGGAGATCACCGAGACGAGCGTGCGTGCCGTGGAGATGACGACCGGTCGTACGCCGACGCTCGTCGCCGGGGGCGAAGTGCCCCTCCCCCCGGGCGCGGCGAAGGATTCCGAGATCCTCGACCGGGATGCCGTCGCCGTGGCGCTTCAGCGGCTCTGGGCCGACGCGAAGCTCTCCCGTCGCGACGTGGTCCTCGGTGTCGGCAACCGCCGCATCCTCGTTCGGGAGCATTCCACCCAGCTGACGAATCCGGCGCAGATCCGGCAGGCTCTGCCCTTCGAGGTGCAGGACCGGCTCCCCGTGCCGGTCGATCAGGCGGTGCTGGACTTCGTTCCCACCGCGCAGGACGACCGCGGCGTGCACGGTCTCCTCGTCGCGGCGGTCGCCGAGCACATGGAGGAACTCGTCGGAGCGCTCGAGCAGGCGAAGCTGCGCGCGACCTCGATCGACCTCACCGCATTCGGACTCGCGCGGGCACTGGCGACCCTCAGCGCACCGGGTGAGACCGGGCTCCTCCTCGGCATCGGCGAGCACACGACGCACATCGTCATCGCAACCGGCGGGATCCCCCGCTTCGTCCGGGTGGTGCCGATCGACGTCGTCCCCCCGGCCGAGGACGAGGACGAGGACGCGGATGCCGCCGAGCGAGCGCCCCAGGAGCTGGCGATGGTCGGCGCGGCAGCGCCCGTCGCGACGTCAGCCGGGGCGGCCGCACCCGTATCGCGGCTCGCCCTGCGGCGCGATCGCTCGCCGGCGAGCGCGGTGGACCCCGCCGCATCCGCTCCTCCCTCTGCTCCACCGACGCTTCACCCGGCGGTGCAGGCGGCGCTCATCGATCTCGTCGGCCGGCTGCGCGGGACCGTGACGTTCTACCGCGACCGTCCGGAGGCGGTGCCGATCGACCGCACGTGGGTCACCGGCCCGTACGCCGACCACCCTCGTCTCCTCGAGGCGGTGGGCCGGGTCACCGGCACGACGGTCACGCCGGTGACCGCGACCGACCTCGTCGCGCCGAGCCGCGCGCTCGCGCTCTCGCCCACCTCCGCCCAGCGACTGGCCGGCACGGTCGCCCTCCTCCTCGGACCGAGCCGATGAGCGCGCTGTCCTCACGCGCGCCGATCCTTCCGCTCGGCGCGCTGCCCCGGGTCGATCTGCTGCCGCCCTCCGAGGTCCGCCGACGCGACATGCTCCGGCAGGCGCGACGCTGGGTGTACGTCGCCGTCGCCGCTGCCGCCGTCGCCGCGGTCACCATCGCCGGCGCCTTCATGTACAACGTGGCCACCTCCCTGCGACTCGGCTTCGAGCAGACCCGTACGCAGCAGATCCTCGGGGGCATCGCCGAACTGTCGGAGGTCAGCCAAGCCCTGTCCACCCGGGGCGCCCTCCAGCAGCTCCGCGGTCAGGCGATGGGCGGCGACCTGGCGTGGGGACCGGTCATCGATCTGGTCGCCGAGCGTCTGCCCCCCGGGGTGTCGATCACCGGGTACGCCCTGGACGCCGGGCCCGTTCCCGCGGCGGACGTGGCACCGGAGGACGCGACGGGTGTCTCGGGAACGGTCACCTTCGTGAGCCCCGCGGCGATCGACTTCGTCGGAACCACACGAGAGTTGCGCAGCGCCCCCGGCATGCGCGACGCCGACCTCGCCGAGCTCACCTCTGCGGACGGCATCTTCACCTACCGGGTGCGCGTCGACGTGGATCAGACGGTCTACACCGGAGCGTTCGCACCCGACGAGGAGGACTGACGCGGTGAACAAGCAACTCGTGAATCTCATCGGCGCCCTCGGCGTCGCCGGCATCCTGGCCGTGGGGATCCTGGTCTTCGCGCTGCCCCAGTTCTCGGCAGCGACCGCCACGGCCGCATCGGCCGACGACGTCGCCCGCCAGAACCGCGACCAGCAGCTCCTCCTCGACACCCTCACGGCGCAGTCGAGGGAGATGGCCGACCTCGAAGCCGCGGTCGGCGAGCCCGGGACGAGATCCCCGCCGCGGCGCACCTCGACGACATCCTGCTCCTCGCCGTCGAGGCGGCGGCTGACCATGGCGGCGTCGTCACTTCGCTCACCCCCGGCACGCCCGAGCCGTTCATCGAGCGCACGACCTCGGCGGGTGAACAGCCTGCTCCTCCTGCCGAACCGCCCGCTGATGAGACGCCCGACGGCGCGCCGGCGCCGTCGGCGTCACCGAGCACCGACGCACAGCCCGGGGCTGCTCCGCCCGAGGCAGCCCCCACCGCCGACGCGCCGCAGCAGATCTCCGCGACCGTCGTGATCGAGGCCGCGGACGTCCCGGCGGTGACCCGCATCGTCGACGCACTTCGTGCCGGGCCGCGCCTGGTGTCGGTCACGCAGGCGACGGTGACGACCGCAACCGACGGCCGCGTGACCCTGACGGCCGCGCTGCTGTCGTTCTACCGCCCCTGACTGCGCCGCTCACTGCTGGCCGAGCTGCTCGTACATGGTGAACATCGGCATGTAGAGCGCCACGACCATGCCGCCGATCAGGATGCCGAGGACGGTCATCATGATCGGCTCCATGAGACTCGTGAGCTGCTCGGAGGCGGCGTTCACCTCGGTCTCGTAGAAGTCCGCGATGCTCTCGAGCATGTCGGGAAGAGAGCCGGACTCCTCGCCGACCGAGACCATCTGCGCCACGAGCGGCGGAAACACATTCGCCTTCGCCAGCGGCGCGGCGAACGACCGCCCGAGGCGGACGGACTCGCGCACCTGGTGCAGCGCGTCTTCCACGGCCTTGTTGTTCGCCGCACGGCCGACCAGGTCGAGAGCCTGCATGAGCGGGACGCCGGCCTTCAGCATCATCGAGAGGTTCCGCGCGAAGCGGGCGACGGCGATCTTCGTCACGAGCGGCCCGAAGACGGGCATCCGCAGGAGGAAGGGGTCGACCGCGCCGCGGAACCGATCGGTGTTCTTCACCCGCTGGTACCAGACCGTGCCGCCGACGACGAGCACGACGACGAGCGGCAGGATCCACGCCATGTTGCGGGACAGCGTCACGAGGATCTGCGTCGGGAGGGGGAGCTCGCCGCCCATGCTCGCGAACATGCCCTCGAAGATGGGCACGACGAACGTGATCATGGCGATGACGCCGATCACCGCGATGACCAGCACGATGATCGGGTAGGTCATGGCCGACTTGATCTTCTGCTGCAGGTCGACGTCGGCGCGATACGCGCGGGCGATCGCGTCGAGCGAGTCGGCGAGGAATCCGCCGGTCTCCCCCACGCTCACCAGACTCACCATCAGCGGGGGGAAGACCTTCGGATGCGCCGAGAGAGCCGACGAGAAGGAGTGCCCGGACTCGATGTCCACCTGCACCGCCACCAGGGCCGAGGCGAGCTTCCGGTTCTCGGTCTGGTCGGCGAGGATCGCCAGCGCACGCACGAGCGGCAGACCTGCGTGGATGAGCCCGGCGAACTGCTTGGCGAAGACCGCGAGGTCTTTGGTGCCCACCCGCTTCTCGAAGCCCGGGATCGAGATGTCGCGGTTGAGCCCGGCCTTCGACATCGGAACGACGCTGAGGGGCAGAAGCCCCTGCGCACGGAGCTTCGCCACGACGGCGCTCTCGCTCGCGGCTTCGATCGTCCCCTTCGCCTCGGCCCCCGCTGCGCTGACCGCACGCCACTGATATTCCTCGAGCGGCATCACATGCTCCAGTCGTCGGATGCCGCGGCGGCGGCCGGAGGAGCCGCGGCCGCCAGCCACGCCTCGGCGTCGAGATCGCGGGGGCGCACGCGCACGTCGTCGAGGGCGTGGGCGTCGGTGAGGAAGTGCCGCGCGACCGAGGCCGCGACCTCTCCCTCGGCGACGAGGTGCTTCAGCGACTGGTCGAGGGTGTGCATGCCGTGGGCCTCTCCGGCCTGCATGGCGTTGTAGAGCTGCGAGATCTGGTTCTCGCGGATGAGGTTCGCCACCGCCGGCGTCGAGACGAGCACCTCGGTCGCGATCACGCGGCCGCCGCCCTGCGCACGAGGCAGGAGCGTCTGGCTGATGACGCCCTGCAGGGTGTCGCCGAGCTGGCTGCGCACCTGATTCTGCTGATGAGCGGGAAAGGCGTCCACGATGCGGTTGATGCTCTTGGCCGCTCCCTGCGTGTGGAGGGTCGACAGCACGAGGTGCCCGGTCTCGGCCGCGGTGAGCGCCGTCGAGATGGATTCGGGGTCGCGGAGCTCGCCGATGAGGATCACGTCGGGGTCTTGACGCAGCACGCGCCGGAGGGCCTCCGCGAACGAGCGGGTGTCGGAACCGACCTCGCGTTGATGGATCAGCGAGCGGCGGCTGGTGTGGACGAACTCGATCGGGTCTTCGACCGTGACCACGTGCGCCGGCTCGAGGGTGTTGATGATGTCGATCATCGCCGTGAGCGTGGTCGACTTGCCCGACCCGGTGGGACCGGTGACCAGGACGAGACCGCGCGGGCGGAGCGCGAGCTCGCGCGCGATCGGCGGGGCGCCCAGCTCATCGAGCGTGTAGGCGCGGGACGCGATGAGCCGGAAAGCCGCTGCCACCTGACCGAGCTGGCGGAAGACGTTGACACGGAAGCGCCCGACGCCGGCGACGTGGTACGACAGGTCCACCTCCCCCGAGGCGCGGTAGTCCTCACGATGCGACGGTCCCATGGTCGAGAGCAGCTCGTCGAGGAGCGTCGCCGCCGGCAGGGCGTCCGGGTACCCCGGCACGCCGACGAGGTCGCCGTCGAGGCGCTGCAGCGGCGGGGCGTCGGCGGAGAAATGGATGTCCGACGCTCCCGCCGCGGCCGCCTCGCGGAGGATGCCGTCGAGGAGCGGCGCTGCGCCCTCGGCCGCCAGGCCGACGCCCGACATCCTCATCTCAGACTGTGACACGCAGAACCTCCTCGATCGTGGTGAGCCCCTCGAGCACCTTGGCCCAGCCGTCGTCGCGCAGCGTCGTCATCCCCTGCTCCAGGGCGAGTTCGCGCATCTCGGTGCCCGTCGCCGTCCGCACGACGAGCGTTTCGAGCTCGTCCGTCATCGCCATGACCTCGTGCACCCCGACGCGACCGCGGTAGCCGGTGCCCGAGCACGCCGGACATCCCGCGGCCCGGTAGAGAAGAGGCGGGTCGGCGGGGTCGTGCGGCACGTTCAGACGCCGCAGCACGACCGGATCCTCCCGATAGGGCTCCCGGCAGGTGACACAGAGCCGACGCGCCAGCCGCTGGGCGACGACGGCGGACAGGGCGGTGGCGACCAGGTATGGCTCGGCGCCGATCTCGGTGAGGCGCGCCACCGCGCCCGGAGCGTCGTTGGTGTGCAGAGTGGACAGCACGAGATGACCGGTGAGGGCCGCCTCGATGGAGATGATGGCGGTCTCACTGTCGCGGATCTCACCCACCAGAACGACGTCGGGGTCGGCGCGCAGAATGCTGCGGAGCGCCGATTGGAAGGTGAGGCCGGCCTTGGTGTTCACCTGCACCTGGTTGATGCCGGTCATCCGGTACTCGACGGGGTCTTCGACCGTGATGACGTTCACGGTCGGAGACGACACCTCTCGCAGAGCCGTGTACAGCGTCGTGGATTTGCCCGACCCGGTCGGCCCCGTCACCAGGACCATGCCGTGGGGACGGGAGATCGCCGACCGGAATCGACCGAGGTTCTCCGGACCCATCCGCAGGTCGCCGAGCGAGAGGCTGACGGCCGTCGTGTCGAGGATGCGCATGACGATCTTCTCGCCCCACACGGTCGGCAGCGTGGCCACGCGCAGATCGACTTTGCGCCCGTCGTGCGACACCGAGAGCCGGCCGTCCTGCGGACGGCGACGCTCGGCGATGTCGATCGCGGCCATGATCTTCAGCCGCGAGATCACGCCGTCCTGGATGTTGCGATCGGCCCGCTGCATCTGGTGGAGGACCCCGTCGATGCGGTAGCGGACCATGAGGTGCGTCTCGCCGGGCTCGACGTGGATGTCGCTGGCGCGATCATCGATCGCCTGCGTGATGAGCAGGTTGACGAACCGGACGATGGGGGCGTCGCTGTCCTGCTCGTCGATGCTCTCGGTCGCGACCTGCGTCGTCGACGCACTCTCTTCGAGGGTGGCGGAGAGGTCGGAGAGCTCCTCATCGGAGCGGACGTACCGCTGGAACGCCGACTGCAGGGCATCCGAGGCGACGACGACAGGTTCGACCTGGAGATCGGTGAGCGTCGCCACGTCGTCGAGGGCGATGATGTCGGTGGGATTCACCATCGCCAGGACGATGCGGTCGCCGTGGCGGTCGATGGGCAGCACCTCGTACTTGCGGCAGAGGCTCCCGGGGATGATCCCGACCACGCCGGCGTCGAGCTGAGCGGCGTTGATGTCGACGAAGCGATGACCGGTGTGGCGCGCGATCGCCTCGCTGAGCTGCGTGGGCGTGACCAGACCCCGATCGACCAGCTGGCGCATGAACTCGTCGCTCTCGCCGTGCTCCGCGAGCAGCTCACTCAGCTGAGCAGCGCGTGTCGCGCCCATGAGGACGAGGGTCTGTGCGATTCCGCGCATATTCCGTGTCACCCCCGACGGACTCGTCCCGACCGGCGTTCCAGGAAGAGCGACCGCGTGGACCACGACCACGCTACGGCGACCTACAACGAAGGAACCGTGACGACCGCGAACGCTGAGCAAGACCTGCGCGTGCTGAGGAAAAACTGAAATTGAATCTGAGTGTGAGCTATGTGAATTCTGAGGAATACGTGCAAGATGAGAAAACACTCATAAACGAAGCTTTTCGACCCACGCGTTTCTCCATCCCCCCACCGCGCCGCAGAAAGCTCCAACCCATGCGACCGATCGCCTCACATCCCCTGTCCGATCCCTTCGCGCGCACCGCGCTCGTGATCGACCGCGATGCCCTCCACAGCGAGAAGCTCGCGGGGGCGCTCCGGGGCCAGGGCTTCACGGTGCACGTCGCCCGCGACGGGCTGCGGGGAGTCGAGCGGGCGAGCAAGCACCGGCCGGACCTGATGGTCGTCGACCTCGATCTCCCGGGCATCGATGGATTCGAGACGATTCGGCGCATCCGGGCGTTCTCGGACGGCTACATCCTCGTGGTGAGCGACGACGAGACCGAGTCGGCGGCGGTGGAGGCGTTTCGGGCCGGCGCTGACGACTATGTGATGAAGCCCTACGGTCCTCACGCACTCCGAGCCCGGATCGACGCGCTGCTGCGTCGGTCGCGGGTGCGCCTGGAGTCCTCGGTCCTCGACGACGGCGCCGGGTGGATGCAGCACGGGTCGCTCCGCCTGCATGCCGCGTCTCGACGCGTCGAGGTCGACGGCGCCGAATGCGACCTCACGCGTTCCGAGTTCGACATCCTCCTCACGCTCATGAGCGCGAAGGACCAGGTCTTCACGAAAGCCTCGCTGGCGCTCATGCTCCGCGAATCGAACGGGCTCCTCGGCCACCACATCACGCCCCACGACCGCCACGCCGTCGAAGTGCACATCATGAACCTGCGCCGAAAGCTCGCCGACGACCCCCGAGCGCCGCTGTGGATCGAGACCGTCCGAGGTCTCGGTTACCGCCTGGCCCCCGCTGCGGCGCGCGTGCCGGTGATGCTCCACGTGGCGGGGTGAGCCCGCGACCGTGCGGCGCGGCGGTTCTTCCCGCGTTCACCCGCCGGTCCTAGCGTGAGCGCATGAGTTCGCGCGACGAGGCCCGTCCTATGAAACCCCCCGCAGCCGCTGACAGCGCCGCCGTCCCGGTGATGGGGCTGGACCTCCGGGAGGATCGCGCCGCGCCGCGGCGCCAGATCTATGCCTGGGCGCTGTGGGACTGGGCGACGCAGCCGTTCAACACGGTCATCCTCACCTTCATCTTCACCGCCCTGTACCTCACGACCGACGCCTTCCTGCCGGCCGACGTCGCAGCTCTCCCGAACGATGCGCCGGCGAAGGAGGCGGCCCTCGCCGACCTCGCCGTCGGGCTCGGCTGGGGTGGCACGATCGCGGGCCTGCTGATCCTCGCGATCGCGCCGATCCTCGGGCAGCAGGCCGACGCCCGCGGACGCCAGAAGCTCTGGCTCGGAATCGGTACGGGCGCGCTCATCCTCTGCATGTTCGGGCTGTGGTTCGTCGAACCCGCGCCGGCGTACTTCTGGCTGGGTGTCGCGCTCATCTCCGCCGGCACCGTGTTCGGCGAGATCGCGGCGGTCAACTCCAACGCGATGCTCATCGGCATCGCGAACCGGAAGACGATCGGCCGGGTGTCCGGGCTCGGGTGGGGCTTCGGCTACCTCGGCGGCATCGTCGCCCTGGTGCTGGTGATCGTGTTCTACAGCGCCGACTGGTTCGGCATCTCCGAAGCCGATGGCCTTCCGTTCCGGATCATCGCCGTCGGCTGTGCGATCTGGGCGATCGTCTTCTCGATCCCGATCTTCCTCGCCGTGCCGGAGCCCTCCGTGGGTCGCCCCGAGCGCAAGGTGGGATTCTTCGCCGCCTACGGCCTGCTGATCCGAGATGTCATCGGCCTCTACAAGAACCCGGGCACCCGCCAGACGTTCTGGTTCCTCCTGGCCAGCGCCGTCTTCCGCGACGGACTCGGCGGTGTGTTCGCCTTCGGGGCCGTCATCGCCGCGCAGGTGTTCGGCTTCGAGTTCCTGGACCTCGTGATCTTCGGCGTCGCCGCGAACCTCGTCGCCGGTGTGTCGACCATCATCGCCGGGCGCTTCGACGACCGTTTCGGCCCGAAGTCGGTGATCGTGTTCTCACTGAGCGGCATGGTGATCGCAGGGCTCGCCGTCTTCTTCCTCGTCGACGCCGGGACCACGGTGTTCTGGATCGGCGGTCTCATCCTCTGCGCGTTCGTGGGCCCCGCTCAGGCTGCCGCGCGATCGTTCCTCTCGCGCGTCACGCCGGCCGGCCGGGAGGGCGAGATCTTCGGCCTCTATGCCACGACGGGACGCGCCGCGAGCTGGATGGCGTCGGCGATGTGGTCGGTCTTCATCATCATCGGAGGCGTCACCGCGTTCGGCATCCTGGGGATCGTGCTCGTCCTGCTCGTCGGACTGCTGCTGCTGCTGCCCGTGCGCGCTCCGCGCTGACGGGCCGAGGGGTCAGCCGCTGAGGTTGTCGGCGAGCTTTGCGAGCAGGCGCGCGAGCTCGGTGCGCTCGTCCTCGGTGAAGGTCTCCAGAGCCTGGGCGATGGCCTCGCGTCGCTCGCCGCGGAACCCTCGCACGAGCCGTCTCCCGGCGTCGGTCAGCGCGACGCGGGTGCGCCGGGCGTCGTCGGGGTCGGCTTCGCGGCGCACCAGGTCGAGCTGCACGCACTGCTGCACCAGACGCGAAGCGCGGGGCTGGTCGACGCCGATCGCCTCGCCGATCTCGCCGACGCTCAGCGGATGCGCGGCCGCGGCGAGAGACTCGAGCAGTCGCAGGCGCGCAGGTCCGCCGAAGTGCGGGGGCATGGCGGCGGCCTCGGGACCGGCAGCCGGCGGGCCCCGGTGACCGCGCGGTCCCCGCTCGGACCACGGATGCCGCGGGCCGGCGCCTTCGGTGTCGCCGCGCCCCGTCCAGGGCGGCCCGCCGCGACGGGGTCGGAGCCGGGCCAGAGCTGCGGCGATCTGATCGGCCGCGGCGAAGCGGTCCGAGGGATCCGGCGACGGGTCGGACAGCGGATCGCTCACCCGTCCAGAATACATGCCACTTGACATGCATTTGAGATGCATGTCACACTGCATGTACATGCCTTATGACATATGAATCTCGTCGCCGTGCGCGACGATCGGAAGGACACCATGAACACCGAATCACCCGACACCCCGAACACACCAGACCGCCCGCTCGGCTTCTGGCTCCGGGCGACTGAGGCCCTGATCTCACGCGAGGTCGACGCGGCGCTCGCCGCCCACGATGCCGACCGGCGAGAATGGATGGTGCTGAATGTGCTCGCAGGCGACGTCGACGCCCGCGGGTTCCGCGACCGTCTCGCCCGCAGACCGAAGATGCTCCGACACCTCGCCGATCGTGGCCTGGTCGATCGCGACGGCGACGACTGGACCCTGACGACCGAGGGGCGCGCCCGGCGCGACCTCCTGGCCGACACGGTCAGCGGCGTCCGTGCCCGCGTCTCCGACGCCGTCTCCCCCGAGGACTACCGCACGACGATCGCCTCCCTCGAGGCGATCGCGCGGGAGCTCGGGTTCTCCGAGGATGACCCTCGTCCGTGGCGCGGTGCGCTGCGGCATCCACGCCACCGCTTCGGTCTCCGGCCCTTCGCGCCGGGCGAACCCCGTCCCGGCGATGAAGACGGCCCCGGCCGCCGCTTCGGCGGCAATCCCCACCACGGCTTCCGCGGTGCCGGTCCCCGTCCCGACGCGGACGCGGTCTGACGGGAGCCGGATCAGGTCTGCCGGCGGATGAAGCGCATCAGCCAGGCGATCACGGCCAGCACGAGCAGGACGATGCCCAGCCAGAGCAGGAACTTCACCGCCTCGACGAACAAGCCGAGGAGCAGAAGGACGATTCCGACGATGAGCAGGATGAGTGCGAGTACGGGCATGCCTTCAGCCTGACCCGTCTGCCTCCTGGCGGCAAAGGGTTGACAGCGGAGCCCGTGGCGTTCAGGCGCCGCGGGCTCCGGCGTCGGTGGCGCCGACGTCGGTGACGTGGAAGTTCAGGTGAGAGCGCGACGCCGTCGGACCCCGCTGACCCTGATACCGATTGCCGTACGGCCCTGAACCGTAGGGCGTCTGCGTGGGCGAGGAGAGGCGGAAGAAGCAGAGCTGCCCGATCTTCATCCCCGGCCACAGCTTGATCGGCAGGGTCGCGACGTTCGACAGCTCGAGCGTGACGTGCCCGGTGAAACCCGGGTCGATGAAGCCGGCGGTGGAGTGGGTGAGAAGACCCAGCCGCCCCAGCGACGACTTCCCCTCCAGGCGCGCGGCGATGTCGTCGGGGAGGCTCACCTGCTCGAACGTCGCCCCGAGCGCGAACTCGCCCGGGTGCAGGATGAACGGCTCGGCCGGGTCGACCTCGATGAGATGGGTGAGGTCGGGCTGGTCCAGCGCCGGGTCGATGAACGGGTACTTGTGGTTGTCGAAGAGCCGGAAGTAGCGGTCCAGGCGCACATCGACGCTCGAGGGCTGCACCATCGCGGGATCCCACGGCGCGAGACCGATGCGTTCGGCGTCGATCTCGGAGCGGATGTCGCGGTCGCTCAGCAGCACGCGGATCAGACTATCGCTGTCGCTGGTGTTATCCTTGCGAGGCGCTTCGGGCGCACCCTCCGGGGGTGTAGTTCAATGGCAGAACATCAGCTTCCCAAGCTGAGAGCGCGGGTTCGATTCCCGTCACCCCCTCCACCTGACGATCACCGCCACGAAGAACAAGAAGCTGAAGTAGGGCTAGAGCAGCGAGACGAAGCCAGGAGCACGAACGGTCAGATCGTCTCCATCGCGGCGGCGATCCGCCCGTCGAGATCCTCGAGTTCTGCCATCAGATCGACAGCCGCCCAGACTCGGTCCCGCTTTCGGCCGGTCATTTCCTGGACGATGCCCGCGTCCTCCAGTCTGGCGATCGCGTTGTAGAGCTTCTGCGACACCGGGCCGACGACCCGCTCGATATCGGCGACACTCATGACCGGGTTGTCGAAGAACGCCGGGATGAGCAGGGCTGCGGTGGAGCCGCGACGCACGTCGAGTTGCGCTTCCCACTGCTGCGGGAACTGCTTGATCCGCTGCACAGAGATTCGGCCCTCCTCGGCCGCGGCGACAGCGGAGCGGAGCATCAGCTCGAGCAGCGGCCGAACGTGACCAGCCCTATAGCTGCCGAGCCCGTCGAAGTAGTCGCCGCGGCGGGCGAGCAGGCCGCTGGCGACGGGCACGACGGTCTGCGGTGTGACACCGCGACGTCGGAGAATCGCGCCGATGAGGGCGCGACCGGTACGGCCGTTGCCGTCCCCGAAAGGGTGGATCGATTCGAACTGCGCGTGCGCGATGGTCACCTGCGCCATCGTCGGGAGGTCATCCCGATTCGCGAAGACGATGAGGTCATCGAGCAGCTCGTCCACCCGACCCTGCGGGGGCGGGACGAAGAGCGCGTTGCGCGGGCTGTTGTCGCTGCCACCGATCCAGTTCTGACTGTCGCGCAGCGTCCCCGCGTACGGACCCTCGGCAAGGTCGTCGCGCATCAGAGCTTCGTGCGCGGCGAGGATGTCGGCCTTGTCGATCGTGCCGCGCGACCCGGCGGATGTGACCATCGTCGCCAGCGCAGTACTGGCCGCGACCATGCTGAGTGCCGAAGAGTTCGATCTCTGGCCGGCCAGTGCACGGGCGAAGTCCTCCGTGCTCGCCGAAATGCGCTCGATCTTCGAGGATGCGACCGACTCGCTCCGGATCATGAAACGCGCCATCGCGGCAGGCTGCCCTGTCGCCTCACCGTCCATCGCTCCCAGCACGACGAGTGCGCGCTCGCTCAGCGCCGTCAGATCAGCAGGGATGGCGTAATCGAGTTCCGCGATCAGCGGTGGCATCGAGGTCGTGACCTCGGTGAGCACCCGGTCCTCCCGGCTGCCGCCGCGACGCTCCTGACGCCAGGGAACCACCTCCGCGCCGTGCGGCGGCCAGTCGCTTGTTGCGAGCTCGGTAACCATGAATAGCTCTTCCGTTATTCCTGTTTAGATACTACAAACAGGAATAACAAGAGTGATAGCCCTGGTTGCGAGCCTGCGCCGACGCGCAGCGACCCACACACCGGAACGTCACCATTCCCGGCACACCTTCGGACCCCGTCACCCGGGAGGCGTACTCCCGGGCGTCTCTGCCGCGGAAGACGCGCCCGTGATGTCGAAGACGGTCACCTGAGCCGGCGGCTGCTCCTCGAGGACGCGCACGAACTCCTGGTGCACGGGATGCGGCAGGTAGTGCTCGAGGGCATTCCGGTCGCGGAACGTCACCACCATCCCGTAGTCGTTCCCCCGCTCCAGCCCCTCGCCGCTCACACTCGGCCCCTCGACGATGCTCAGCCCGCCGATCCGATCGGGGAACTCGCGCGCGAGGACACGGGCGCGCTCAACCCTGGCCGGCGAGACCCCACTCGGCCACTGGATGAGCACGACATGGACGATCGACATCTCGTTCCTCGTTTCCTTCGTCATTCGACCGCGTCCCGGGCACGGACCGGGAGCGTGTGCCAGGTCTCGTAGGCCATGGCGGCCGCGGCCGCGGCATCCTTCTTCTCGCACAGCACGATGAAGCGCTCGTGGCGCTCCGCGGCCGCCGGTGCGTCACTGCCGAAGCGCAGGCGCTCGGCGCGGCGGACGATCGGACCGAACTGCTCGAGCACCGTCACGACGGCGGCATTGCCGAGGGCCTCGACGGGGACCGCGTGCAGCTCGTCGTCGGCGTCGAGGGCTGCCGAGACGTCACCGCGCTCCGCGGCCGCGGTGAAACGCCGGTTGGCGTCGCGCATGCCTGCGATGTCGGCCGGAGTGAGCCGCCCGACCGTCTCGCGGACGGCGAGTTCGTGCATGGCCGCGACGACGTCGCGCGCGTCGCGGAGTGCGGACTCCTCGATCGGGCTCACCGTGGTCGAGCGACCCGGCTGCGACACGACCAGCCCGCTGCCGCCGAGTCGCAGCAGCGCTTCGCGCACCGGGGTGCGGCTCACGCCGAGCCATGCGGCGAGATCGCCGTCCTTCAGCTGCTCCCCGGGTTCGAACGTGCCGTCGACGATCGCGTCGCGGAGTCGACGGTAGACGTCATCGCGGAGCAGGCTGCGCGGAAGCGACGGGGAGGCGGGAGGGATCGGCACCTGACATATTGCACACAGTGTGCGGCATCGGCGCAACCGCGCGGTGTCCCGGCGCTACGGCAACGGCTCGGCGGTCTCGCGCGCGGCGCGGGCCGACGAACGCACGGCTCCGATGCTCGCCGCGATCACGAGGGCGATGCCGACGAGCTCGAGCCAGGCGAGCTCCTGGCCGAGCAGGATGAATCCAGCGAGGGCGGCGGTGGCCGGAGCGAGGCTCATGAGGATCGCGAAAGCCGCCGCGGGCAGCCGGCGGAGGGCGATGAGCTCGAGTGCGTAGGGGATGGTCGACGACAGCACCGCCACGGCCGCTCCGAGCGCCAGGAGATCCCAGCGGAGGAGCGCGGGCCCCGCATCCCAGATCCCGAGCGGCAGCATCACGACGGCACCGACGGCCATGGCGATGGCGAGTCCGTCGAGCTTCGGGAACTCCCGCCCGACGCGCGCTGAGGCGAGGATGTAGAACGCCCAGCTCGCTGCGGCGCCGAGCGCGTAGAGCACGCCGATGGGGTCGAGGCGGTCCCACCCCCCGCCGCCGAGCGCGACCACACCTGCGAAAGCCAGCACCGCCCACAGCCACGCCGAGGCACGCTTGGAGGCGACGATCGACAGGACCAGGGGGCCGAGCACCTCGATCGTGACCGTCACCCCGAGAGCGAGGCGTTCGAGCGCGAGGTAGAACAGTCCGTTCATCAGGGCCAGGACGAGACCGAACAGGATGACGGCGCGCCACGCCGCCCGCGAATGCCCGCGGAGCGCGGGGCGGGCGACCGCCAGCAGCAGCACGGCGGAGAAGGCCAATCGCAGCAGCACCATGCCGAGCGGCCCGACCTGCGGGAACAGCAGCACCGCGATCGAGGCACCCACCTCCTGGCAGGCCAGGCCCGCCACCACGAGGAGGACGGCGGGGCTCGGCGCCCGCGTGCTCACGAGACCGGCGCGGTCACGGGAGGGGGCAGATCGCGTTCTGGGCGATCGCGTCGCGCTGCTGCTCGGGAGTCCAGGGAAGACCCGCCTCGGGTGCTGTCTGCCCCGACGCGGCGGGCGCCTTCGACGCGACCGCCGCGAGCTGCCAGGCCAGGAACGCTCCGATCCCGTCGTTGGCGCGCGAGTTGTTCAGCGAGACGGCGACGGTCAGGCCGGTCTGCGGGTCGGCGAAGGTGGCGGTGATGTACCCGGGGGTCGAGCCGTACTGGCCGATCATCGACCCCGCCTGGACGACGCCGCCGGCGGTGGTCTGCCACGACGGTGCGCCGTCGTAGGGCGGAAGCGGTGCGTCGTAGCGCTGGTCGGTGTCGATGCCGAGGGCGTTGGCGGCCAGGCCCTGGGCGTAGCGACCGAGGTCGTCGATCGTCGTCACCACGCCGGCGTCGGTCCAGCCGAAGCTCGCCGAGGCCTCGGTGATGTTCAGCGGCTCGGCGCAGTCGACGCCGCCTTCGATGTCGGGTGACCAGAGTCCGTCGAGCACCGCACCCTCGGTCGCCGGCGCCGCTGCCGCTCCGCCCGGAAGCCGGGTGGCGTCGAGGGCGAGCGGGGTGAAGACCTCGTCCTGCAGCACCTCGGCCGCGGTCTGGCCTGTCGCGCGTTCCAGGATGAGCCCGGCGAGCAGGTATCCCGAGTCGGAGTCGCGGAACGCAGCGCCGGGCGTCACGTCGGCGGTCGTGCCGACGCCGTATCCGGCGAGCTCCCTCGGGTTCCAGACGCGGTCGGGTGTGGTGAGGAAACTGCTCTGCAGACGGGGTGCGTAGTCGCCGAGTCCCGAGGTGCCGTCGCACAGCTGCTCGACGGTGACGTCGGCGAGTCCGGCGAAACCCGAGACATAGTCGGTGATGGGCGCGTCGAGGTCGATCAGTCCCCGCTCCGCGACGAGGTAGACCGCGTCGCAGGTCATGGCCCGCGTCACCTGTCCGGCGCGGAAGGCGCTGTCGGCGGACGTCTCCGCGCCGCCGGGGGCGGTCGTCCCGACCCCCGACACCCATGATCCGCTCCAGGGCGCCCAGACGCCCACGACGGCGCCGGATGACCCGGTGGCGGCCATCGTGAAGGTCACGGCGTCCTGCAGCTGAGTGACGATGTCGTCGGGAAGGGCGCCGTCGACCTGCGCGGGTACGTCGATCGGCACCGTCTGGTCGGGAGAGCAGGCCGTCAGCCCGATGGCGACCGCACCTGCGACGACCGCCGCGAGGGCGCCACGAAGGGCGCGCGATCGATCCGAACGCAGCCGCATGTCACCCCCAGGAGCATCGTCGTCCTCGAGAATCTAAGCACACGGGGGCTGGGTGAACGCTCCTGGTCGTCGTGTGCTCAGCGTCGTAGGGTGGTCAGCTGTGACCCATCGGTTCGACGACACCACCGTCGCGGCGATCCTCCGCCACATGAACGACGACCACCGTGACGACAATCTGCTGATCGTGAGCGCGTTCGGTCCGTCTGGCCCGTACCGGGGGGCGCGGATGACGGGGCTCGACGGCGCGGGAGGCGACTGGACGGCCGAGACCGACGCGGGCGACGAGGTCGCGGTGCGAGTGGACTGGCCCGGGGGAGCCATCACCGAACGCCCCGAGGTGCGGCGCGAGATCGTGGCGCTGTACGACGAGGCGTGCCGTCGCCTCGGCGTCGCGCCACGACCGCATTGACCAACGCCTGCACGGAGCGACGCCCGCATCGACCGGGGAACGATGCTGGTTAGGTGACCCTAAGTCGCCTATGATGAGGCGCATGGCCGACCTCATCCCGTTCTCGGCGATGCTGCGTGAGCGCTCCAGCAGCGCGCACTCCTCCAGCGAGCGCTCCGGATTCATGGCCGACCTCATCGAGGGTGCCGGAACCCGCGAGGACTACGTGGCATTGGTCGCCCAGCACTGGTTCATCTACGAGGCACTCGAGACGGCCGCCGAGCGGATGCGCCGCGACCCCGTGGCATCCGTCTTCATCTCCGACAAGCTGACCAGGCTCCCCGCCCTCGAAGCCGACCTCGCGTTCCTGCTGGGTGCCGACTGGCGAGACCGCATCAGCCCTCTCCCGACGACCCGCGCCTACGTGGAGCGCATCCGGCAGGTCGGGGCGACCTGGCCGGGCGGCTTCGTGGCACACCACTACACCCGCTACCTCGGCGACCTGTCGGGCGGACTCTTCATCGGGCGCCTCATGGCCCGGCGCTTCGGATTCGAGACCAACGGCATCGGCTTCTACCTCTTCGACGAGATCGCCGACCCCCGGGGCTTCAAGGACGTCTACCGCGAGCAGCTCGACGCCGCACCGTGGGACGCCGACGAGCAGGAACGCGTCATCGACGAGGTGCTGCGCGCGTACCGCTACAACACCGAGCTGTTCGAGGATCTCGCCGCCGCGAAGGCCGAAGCCGTCGCCTGAGGGTCAGGATGCCGCGGGGCGGCGGACGTGCTCGTGCATCCACCGCGCGACATCCGGATCCACGCGGATGTCGCTGGGTCGGAGGGGCCGCGAGAGGTAGAGCCCGTCGAGCGAGGTGAGCCTCGACAGCGCCACGTAGGTCTGGCCGGGCGCGAACGCGCCCGAACCGAGGTCGATCACCGCGCGGTCGTAGGTCTTGCCCTGCGACTTGTGGATCGTCACCGCCCACGCCAGCCGCAGCGGGAACTGCGTGAACTCGGCGACCACCTCCCGGGTGAGCGTGCGTGATCCGGCGTTGTAGGCGTAGCGGAACCTCTCCCACACCGCGGGCTCCACATCGAACTCCTGCCCGTCGACCTCGACGCGCACGGTGCCGCCGGCGATGCGGGTGACCGTGCCGATCGTGCCGTTCACCCACCGGGGCGGATCGCCGTAGCCCTGGGCGTCGTTGCGCAGGAACATCACCTGAGCCCCCACCTTGAGCTTCAGCTCGGTGTCGGCGGGGTAGTTCGCCTCACCACGCCCGAAGTCGCCGTTGATCTCGGCGACCGCGGTCTGCTCGCGGCCGACGAGCTCGGTGAGGTGGCGGCGATTGATGTTGTTGACGATGTCGTTGCGGGTGGCGAGCGTGATGATGGGGTGCTCGCCGTCGTCGGGGTGCGGGGGCGTGCGGGCACCGGTGTCGTTGAGCACCTGCGCGATGTCGGCGGTGACCCGACCGTGACGGACGGCGTTCAGCATCGCCTTGAACGCGGGGTCGGCCTGCCGGTGGATCTCGGCGAGCTCGCGCACGTGCAGCGAGGCGCCGTACCCTCCGAGCTCCATCAGCCCGTCGCCGGCGACCTCACCGGTCCACACCTTGGCGTCGAAGAACCAGAACGAGCGGTAGTGGTCGCGGATGTAACGCATCTCGTCGCCGCGGGGCGGCACGGGAGCGAGCTGGTAGGGATCGCCGAACATGACGATCTGGACGCCCCCGAAGGGCTCGGCGCGCCGGCCCCGCGCCTGACGGAGGGCGCGATCGATGCCGTCCATGAGGTCGGCGTTGACCATGGAGATCTCGTCGATGACCAGGGTGTCGATGGCGTTGAGGATGCGCCGCGTCGCATCGGACTGGTCGAGGTCGGTGTTCGCGATGAGCCCGATCGGCAGCCGGAACAGCGAATGGATCGTCTGACCCTCGACGTTGAGCGCGGCGACGCCGGTCGGGGCGCACACCGCGATCTGCTTGGAGGTGTTCCACGCCAGGTGCTGCAGCAGCGTGGACTTGCCGGTTCCGGCGCGGCCGGTGACGAAGACGTGGTCGCGGGAGTCCTCGATGAGCCGGAACAGCGCCTCCTGCTCGGCGGAGAGCGCGGGCGTGGTCACCGGTTCATGGTAGACGGATGCCGCGAGCTCGGCGCAGACCGGGGAGCGGTTTCCTAGACTGGGCTCATGCAGCAGGGGGCGGCGGCGGGGGGCAGGCGTCGCTCGCGCTCGCGCCTGGCCACCGATCTGGCCGTGCTGGGCGTGGTCGGGGCGCTCCTGGTCGCCGCGTTTGTCGCGGCGGGCGCGACGCTTTACCGCGAGTTCTACAGCCCCGCCGCCTTCGTCGAGCGGTATCTGGGACTCCTCGCCGACGGGCGAGCGGCCGAAGCCCTGGCCACCCCGGGGGTCTCGGTCGACATCGAGGCGCTCGAGGCGGCGGGTCTCCCCCCGACCGCCTCGCAGGCGCTGCTGCGTCGGGACGCTCTCGCGGCCCTCGGCGGCGTGGAGATCGTGGGCGAGGAGACCGACCGCAGCGTGACCCGCGTGACCGCCGCCTACCGGGCCGGTCAGTTCGAGGGGACCACGACCTTCGAGGTCGAGCGCGACGGATCGGTGGGGCCGCTTCCCACCTGGCGGTTCGCGACGAGCCCGCTCGCGGTCATGCAGGTGGCCGTGCAGGGGTCGATGACCTTCGACGTCAACGGCTTCTCGCTGGACAAGCGGCAGGTTTCGCCCGACGGCACGGAGGCCGACCCGTCGGCACCGGTGTCGCTGCTGGTGTTCTCCCCCGGGATCTACTCCGTCTCGGTGGACACGGCGATCTCGACCACGCCCGGGGTGGCCGTGGTGTCGGACAGCCCGTTCTCCTCGGTGCCGGTGTCCCTCCAGGCCCAGCCGACCGAGGAGTTCGTCTCGGTGGTGCAGGACCGTGTCGAGGAGTTCCTCACCGAGTGCGCCACCCAGGAGGTGCTCCAGCCGACCGGCTGCCCCTTCGGCTACCGGGTGCAGGACCGCATCGTCTCGCCGCCGACCTGGTCGATCACACAGCAGCCCGCCATCCGACTGGAGCCCGACGGGGCGAACTGGACCATCGCGGCGGCCCCGGCTGTGGCACGGATCGCCGTCGACATCCGCTCGCTCTTCGACGGTCGCGTGGAGCGCACAGAGGAAGACGTGCCGTTCACCCTCGCGGGCAGCATCACGGTCGACCCCGAGGGGCGGGCGTCGATCTCGATCACCGGCTCGGAGACGCAGTGATCTCCGGCGGCACGATCAGCGGCTGACGCGGGCTTCGCGTTCGGCACGCTCGGCGTCGCGCTGGGCGAGGGCGGCGAGCTGGGCGTTGTAGGCCTCGAGTTCGGCGTCGTCGGTGCGGTCCGCGTGACGGTCGCTGCGCTTCTGGTCGCGGGCATCGCTGCGACTCCACTGGATGGCGACGGTGATCGCGAGGATCAGGGTCGGGATCTCTCCCACCGACCAGGCGAGCCCGCCGCCGATGTACTGGTCCTCCACCGGCGTGGGCCCCCAGGTGCGGCCCATCGAGCCGAACCACTCGGCGACCATGAGACCGGACTGCATCATCATGGCCACGCCGAAGAACGCGTGCATCGCCATGACGCCGATGAGGAGCAGCAGCCGGCCCGCGTACGGCAGACGCCAGGGCACGGGGTCGATGCCGATGAGGGTGAGGGCGAAGAGGTATCCGGTGATGAGGAAGTGGGCGATCATCCACTCGTGGCCGAGGTGGTCGTAGAGCGACCAGCGGAAGAGATCGGTGTAGTAGAACGCCCAGAGCGACCCGATGAAGAGCCCGGCGGCGACGAACGGATTCGTCAGCACGCGGGACAACGGTGTGTGCACCGCCCAGAGGATCCACTCCCGGCCGCCGCGCGTGCCGTCGTCGCGCTTGTGGATCGCCCGCGCCGCCAGGGTCACCGGGGCACCGGCCACGAGCAGGGCGGGGATGGCCATCGACAGCAGCATGTGGCCGAGCATGTGGGCGCTGAACAGGTAGTCCTGGTAGGCGTTGACCGGACCGCTCGTCACCCAGAACAGCAGCACGATCCCGAGGGTCCACAGCACCGTGCGGTACACGGGCCACCGGTCGCCGCGGCGGGTGAGGCGCCAGACGCCGGCGAGGTAGAAGAACAGCCCGAAGCCGGCCGCCGTCGCCCACAGCAGATCGAGGTCCCACGCCGTCAGCCACCGGTCGAGGGTGAACTCGGGCGGGAGCGGGGCTCCGGTGAGGACCTCGGCCGGGGTGCGGACGGTCGGGAGGGTGGTGTCGACCGGAGGGGGCGTGCGCGCGAGCGCGGCGGCGGCGCCGCTGGCGATGCCCATGAACGCCAGCTCGACGGCGATGATCCCCCAGAAGCGGCGGGCCGCGGCATCCGGCTTCTGATCCAGTCGTGCGATGGCGCCGCGGCGGTACCAGGCACCGAAGACACCGATCGCGATGAGGGCGATCACCTTCACGGCCAGGATCGCGCCGTAGGGGCTGAGGAGCGCCTCGGGGGTGACCACGCCGATCGCGGCGCGGACGGTGCCCGAGAGGGCCACGACGAGGAAGGCGGCCAGCGCGATGCTCGAGTAGCGGCTGAGCACGACGGTCAGGCGGGAACGCTCGAGGACCGGCCGGAGGATGACGAGGAGCAGGAGGCCGCCGAGCCATGCGGCGGCCGCGATGATGTGAAGCGCGAGCGCGATGACGGCGGAGTTGTGGTTGGCCTCTTCCCCCGAGTGGCCCTGCGTGGCCATCGGGATGAGCGCCGCGATCGCGGCAAGGGCGACGAGCATCGTGGCGAGCCAGGAGCGCACCGCGAACGTCAGAACGGTGAGGGCGGCGCCGGCGACCGTCGTGAGGAGCCACGCCCGGCCGGGTTCGGTGTCGACGAGGAAGCGGCCGAGCTGGGCTCCGAACTCGGCGCCGGCGTTGACAGCCGGGTTGAACGCGTCGACGAAGGTGAGGAAGCCGGTGGCCGCGGCGGAGACGGTGAAGAGCGCCGCCGAGACCGATGCGGTGTCGAGGGCGACGTCGAACTCGCGCTCTCCCGCGCGGAGGGCGAAGAGCGCCAGGACGAGAGCGCCGACCATGCCGGCGGCGGAGAGGTTGACCAGGAGCTTGGCGACCGGGAGGCCCCAGCGGGCGACGGGGCCGGGATCGCCGATGAGCAGCGGGGCTGCTCCCCCGCCGAGGGCGAGTCCCGCGATGAGGGTGACGAGCGCCGCGGCGACCAGGATCGCGGGCCCGGTGGCCCGCAGCGCGCGGGAGTTCACCCCTCCAGCCTACGTGCGGGCGGTGGGCGGCGGCTGGGCGCGCGGGGGAAGCCGAAGGGGGATGCCGCGCTGTGCGACATCCCCCTTCGATCAGGTGCGGCAGTGGTTACTTGACCGCAGCCTTGAGCTTGGAGCCGGCGGTCACCTTGACGCGCTTGCCGGCGGGGATCTTGATCTCTTCGCCCGTCTGGGGGTTGCGGCCGGTGCGAGCCGAGGTGTCGACCTGCTCGAAGGAGATCCATCCGGGGATGGAGACCTTGCTGCCCTTGGCCACCGCCTCCGACACCGTGGAGAAGAGCGAGTCGAGCACGCCGGACACGGCGGACTGGCTCTGACCCGTGGCGCTCGCGATGCTCGCGACGAGTTCGGTCTTGGTGATGGACTTGTCAGCCATGTGGATTGTCCTCCAGGGCGACCGCAGGTCGCCTTCTGCTACGTGGACCGGGGCGGGTTCGCCGCCGGCTGGTCGGACCGACCGGGGTCGAATATACCCACGGAACCGCGGAATCTCGCGGATTTCGGCTCCTGGCGGACGGAATGGGCGGCGTGTCGCGCGTTCTGTGGTGCTGTTGTGACGCCTGAGGCGGGATTCGGGATGATCCCGCGGCGGCGCAGGTCGAGCGGCGCGATCAGTGTCCATGGAGTCGACGGAGGGCTGCGACGACGTCGCCGTGCCATCGCCGAGCCGCGGGAAGCACGCCGGTGAAGATGGGGGTGTCGTGGGTGACGCCGAGGTACTGCACCGCGCTGGCGTCGACGCCGGCCGCGCGGAGCGCTGCGGCGTAGGCGGCGCCGTCGCCGCGGAGCGGATCGAATTCGGCGGTGAAGATGACCGCGGGCGGGAGTCCCGCGTGCGAGGCGGCCCGGAGGGGCGAGGCGAGGGGTTCGCGCGCCGTACGGCGATGAGGCAGGTAGGTGCGGGCGACCGAGCGGAGCCGCGGAGCGCGATGACGGTCGGCACGCCCAGCGCACGGGTGGCCCGGAGGTCGAGATGGCGGCCGGTGAGGTCGAGGACCGGGACCTCGAGCACCTGGAGTCGGAGGGGCAGCGGACCTTCGTCGTCGCGGTTGAGGAGGGTGACGGCCGCAGCGAGGTTCGCGCCCGCGGAGGTGCCGAGGATGCCGATGCGGCCCGCGTCGACGCCGAGCTCGGCGGCGTGGGCGAAGAGCCAGCGGAGCGCCGCCGCGCCCTGTTCGACCGCGACGGGATAGCGGTGCTCGGGAGCGAGTGCGTAGTCGACGGCGACGATGACGACGTCGGCATCGGCGGCGCGGCGGCGGAAGCCGGCGTCGGTGGTCGGGTAGTCGATTCCGCCGATGCGGAAGGCGCCACCGAAGAACGCCAGCACCGCGGGTGCGGGCGTCGTGGCAGGGCCTGCGGCGGACGAGCGCGGGTCGTAGACGCGCACGCGCACGGCGGGCCGTCCCGGAACGTCCACGGTGCGCTCGATCGTGCGGATGTCGGGGCCCGGGGTTCCGACGGTCTCGAGCTCCGTGCGATCCCAGGCCAGGGCGGCGCGACGATGCTTCGCCCGCGCACGGGCGCGGGCGGCGACGGGCGTCAGCTCAGGCGTTGCCGGTCGCCGGGCCGACGGCGGCGCGGCATCCTGCTTCTGCGTCGAGCCGGAGCTCAGCGCGTGCGCGAAGGGCCAGAGCGCGGTGAGGCGCTTCTTGGCGGCCGTGAGTGCTTGCCCGATGAGGTATCGCCGGTGGACCCGAAGGCGCTCGGCGAAGATCGGATCGAGTGGCATGGGGCTCCCCTACCCTGTGTGAGATGACCGTTCTGTCCGCGGTAGCCACGGTTTCCGGCATCCTCTTGATCCTCGTGGCGTTGAACGACGTCTTCCAGACGCTCCTGCGCCCGAGCGGGACCGGAAGACTCACTCATCTCATCTTCCGGCTGGCCTGGTCGTTGAGGCGAACCCGGCGGGTCGCAGCGTCGGCTCCGCTGACCATTCTGGCGGTCATCATCGTGTGGGTCTCGCTCGTGACCGTCGGCTGGGCCCTCATCTATCTCCCGCACATGCCGGACGGATTCGCCTACCAGAGCGTTGACGCATCCGACTACCATCCGTTCGCGGAAGCACTCACGATGTCGATGGTCGCACTGACGACTCTGGGGCTGGGCGATGTGGTTCCGAGCCAACCGGTTCTGCGGTTCGTCTCTCCGCTCGAAGCGCTCATGGGGTTCGCGCTGCTCTCGGCATCGGTGTCGTGGTTCATGCAGGTCTACCCGGCGTTGGCCCGCCGGCGGGCTTTCGACTTGTTGGTGCACAGCCTCAGCGAGGCGCGAACTGCCGAGGACCTCGCGGCGCTGAGTGCTGGCCGGGCCGCCGATCTCCTGACAGCGGTGACGGACTCGCTCTCGACGCTGACCGCGGATCTCGTGCAGAACTCTGAGATCTTCTACTTCGGTTCGGCGTCGGAGCGGATGTCCGCCCCCCACGCATGCAGTACGTGCTCGAGCTTCGCGATGCGGCGTTGTCGTCGACGAGCGTGGACGTCCGCGCAGCAGGAAGGAGCCTTTCCGCCGTGATCGAGGAGGTCGCGAGCCTGCTGAAGGCGCAGTATCCGCACGTCGTCGGCGAGTCGACCGAGGAGATCGTGACGAATGTCGCGATCGCCCACGCCGAGCGATCAGCGTCTCCGCCGCGCCCCGGAAACGGGTGAAGGGCGGGAGCTCCGGAGAACTCCCGCCCTTCACCGGCTGGTTGTGATTACCAGGACGACTTCGTCACACCGGGCAGCTCGCCACGGTGGGCCATGTCACGGAAGCGCACACGCGAGATGCCGAACTTGCGGAGGTTTCCGCGGGGACGGCCGTCGATGGCGTCGCGCTGACGCAGGCGAACCGGCGACGCGTCGCGGGGCAGCTTCTGCAGGCCCAGGCGGGCGGCTTCCCGCTCTTCGTCGCTGCTGGTGGGGCTGACGAGGGCCTTCTTCAGCTCGGCCCGCTTGGCCGCGTAGCGCTCGACGATCTCCTTGCGCTGGTTGTTGCGCGCGATCTTGCTCTTCTTGGCCATGAGATCAGCGCTCCTCTCGGAATTCGACGTGCTTGCGGATGACCGGGTCGTACTTCTTCAGCACGATGCGGTCGGGGTTGTTGCGGCGGTTCTTGCGCGTCACGTAGGTATACCCCGTGCCGGCGGTCGAGCGCAGCTTGATGATCGGACGTACGTCCTGAGCCTTCTTCGCCATCAGAGCTTCACACCCTTCGCGATGAGGTCCTTCACGACCGACTCGATGCCGCGGACGTCAATGACCTTGATGCCCTTGGCCGACACGTTCAGCGTGATCTTCCGACCGAGCGAGGGAACGTAGTAGGTCTTCTTCTGCACGTTCGGGTCGAAGCGGCGCTTCGTCCGGCGGTGCGAGTGCGAGATGTTGTGACCGAAGCCGGGAACCGCTCCAGTCACCTGGCACACTGCTGCCATGGTGATGTCTCCTTCTGTACCGTGACACCGGACGGTGCCACCCAAGATCCCTTGTCTGCACCCCGATTCGGGCGCGACCATGGGCCGGCTTCGAAGGAGGGGTACGAACTACGCGCTGGAGTGCGCGCAGACAAACCTCGATGGTACCGGATGCCGCAGGCTCGACCTAATTGGGATGAGCGGCGATCTCGGGGGCAGGCGGTCAGGCGGTCAGGCGGTAGCGGGCTTGCCCGGCGAGTCGCGGCCTTCGCTGTGGATCGATCCAAGGTGGTGGCACCAGGTGGACGCGACCGTCGACCCCCATGCCGTCGACGATGATCTCCCATCCGTCGGCGTGAAGCCGATGATGACAGCCGGTGCACAGCAGGACTCCGTTGCGGAGATCCGTCGCGCCTCCGTCCCTGTTCCACCAGGAGATGTGATGCACATGGCACCACGCCGGCGGTGCGCCGCAGTCGATACATCCTCCGTCGCGCTCGACGATGGCGAGCTTCTGGGCCGTCGTGAACAGTCGACGACTACGACCCCAGTCGAGGATCTCGCTCTCACCGCCGAGCACACACGGAATGACCTGCTGGTCAGCGGCCAGTCGGCGGATCATCCCCGCGGGAACCGGCTGAGCGATACCGTCGATCGTCGCCGCGCCGAGGCCACTCTCGAGGGACGCGAGGTCCATGCGGATCACCACGGTCGCCGACGGCGCAGTCGGAACCTCATCGCATCCGATGGCGTGCCGGCAGATGTCGGCGAGGGCATCGGCACTCATCTGCTTCACCGACCGGACGTCCCGGTCGTCGTCCGGGGCGTGCTCGTTCCGACGGAGCGTCGCACCCACGAGCGACTCGATCGCCGCCTTCACCGGCGCACCGGTCTCCACGTCGAGCTTCGCCGAGATGACCAGCATCCCGTCGCGCTCCTGGATCACGAGCGTCCGCGCGCCCCTCAGCTCTTCGTGTCGCGGGGCGACACCGTCGGGGTCGAGGTGCGCTTCGACGCGCGCGAGCAGCTTGACCAGCTCGTCGGGGCGCAGTCCCGGCGCGAGGTCGCACATCTGCCGCTCGGCGTCGTCGAGCCTCACAGAATCAACCCGCAGCGCCAGCTTCGTCAACATGGTCACGATCGATGCGGCGGCCGTCATCCCCATCCGCCCGGCGGATACCGCGGCTGCGACGTGCGGACACCTGGCCGGAAGCTGCTCCCCGCTCAGGGCGATGCGGGGCGCTGTTGCCTCGCCGACCTGGATCATCCGCACGGACTCACCGACACTCGTGCCGGTCGTCGTCGAGATGAGGACCGCGGGCGATCCGAATCCCTGTCTCTTCGCCAGGGAGTCTCTGCCGAGCTCGGCGCGCGATTGCCGAGCGACCTCCGCCGCAACACCCGCGTATGCCGCGTCGACGTGCCTCTTCAACGACCCGAAAGCGTTGGTCACCTCGATCAGCTCCGACGGGGTCAGCGCCGACGGCATGCGGTCGCCACCTGCGAGCGCCAGCGCCTCGAGCGCCTGTGCGATCCCCGCGAGTGGTGATGTCATGCCTTGATAGTAGTACACATGTTCTATCAATACAACACTTGCAAACGAAGATTTCTTCGATATGCTGATGATGTCGCGCCGCCGGCGCCTCCACCGATCGAACGCCAAGGAGCAGGGGATGTCCTTCCAGGCCTATCTCGACACCATCGAACGCAAGACGGGACTGACCCCCCGGCAACTCGTCGGGGTCGCCCACGAGCGAGGACTGGATGCGCCCGGCGTGAAGGCGACGGAGATCATCGAGTGGCTGAAGTCCGACTACGACCTCGGACGCGGGCATGCGATGGCGATGGTCCACGTCATCACGAAGGGTGATCGGATCGACCCGAAGCATGTCGGTTCGGGCGGCACGCACGCCGACGCAAGCGATCGTCTCTGGCTCGACGGCATCGCGACCAAGCCCGAGGGGTTCTGACGACGGGTTCGGGCATTGACTGCAACTCGGGCATCGACTGCGACTGCGACTGCGACTACGACTGCGACTACGACTGCGACTGCGACGTGGATATCGCGACCGTCGGGTCCCTCCGGGGCCCACCGTCTGGGGCCGCGATCGTCAGGTGGCCGGTATTGCGGCCTCGCGGGCGCCGCGTCCCCACCGGAAAGGCGACACCGTCGGGTCGCCGTCGATCCAGAAACGCCACGGGAACACGGCGGTGCCCGCAACGCCGGCGACGCCGACCCGCGGCCCCGAGACCGTCTCCGGAAGGATTTCCTCTCGAAGCAGGAGCCTTGCCACCGCTCCTGCGCGGGGCTCGGAGGTGATCGCGTCGATTCCATCGTGAACCGGATGCCGCAGACCGACGGCCTGACCCAACCGGCCGGGTCCGCGGGCGAGGTCACGGTGCGGAAGCGTGAGAGTGCCGGAAGCAGCGTCGGCGGCAACCGACGGCCGGGAGGCAGCGTCGGCGGCAACCGACGGCCGGGCGGCGGTGCGACGCCGCGTCGCGGCATCCCTTCCGCTCACGATCTCTCCCGCGCGAAGGAGGATTCCGCCCGCGGTACCTTCGGGGCCGCACACGACATTCACGCACGAATGGATCCCGTGACTGAGGTAGACGTAGAGGTGACCGGGCTCCCCCCACATGGTGGCATTGCGCACTGTCGGCCCCATTCGGGCATGCGAGCCTGGGTCGGGTACCGGGCCCGTGCCCCGACCGTGGTAGGCCTCGACCTCGGTGAGGCGGACGGCAACCGTCTCTCCCGCGACGGTCACCTCGAGGACTCCTCCGAGCAGCCGCGGCGCGACGTCGACGGGCAGTCCCGCAACGTCGGCGCGCGAGGCCGGACGCAGCCCCGAGCGCGCCCCGGCAGAGTTCTCCGGGGTCACGCTCACCGCGGCGGCACCTGACACCACGAGATGTCGAAGCCCTGCAGCGAGACGACCTGCGTGCCGTCGTCGATCTCGACGATGCGGGTCTGAAGTCGCTCCGGAAGCGGCAGACGGTAGTCGTCGTACGCGTTCTGAGCCGCGGCCGGGGCGACGAGCACCGCGAGATAGCGCGCGCTCGGCGAGACGCATGTCTGCACGACGGCGTCCTCCGCTCCGATCTCGGTGAGGGCGCTCGTGGCGCCGTCGGCTCCGACGCGCACGACGGCCGTCGATCCGGTCGGGTTGCCGTCGGCGCCGAACACCGCGGCAGAGCGGATCGTCCCGCCATCGGGCATGGGAGTGATGGTGGTGACCGTCCCGAGATCGGATTCCGGAGTCGCCAGCGGCTCCTCCGACGCATCCGTCAGATCGATCACAGCCGGCCCGTCGGCGCGCTCGACGACTGCCGCCGACGAACCCCGGGCGATTCCGCCGATCGAGAGCGCTGTCCCGAGCGCCGTCGAATCCGCACCGTCCGCGCCGGTCAGGAGGAGCTGACCGTCGAAGGAGAGGAGCAGGATGCTGTCGGTATCGGGCACGAACCGCCACTCCGCGATGCGGGGGTCGGCTCCGTCGATCGCGATCTCGGTCGGCTCGGTCTCGGTGGCGCCCCGAGCGAGTGATGCCGTGTAGAGGCGACTCTCGCGCGCACCCTCGGCGCTGACATCGTCATCGGTGTACAGGTAGCCGACCACCTCGCCGCGATCGGCGCTCTGCAGGTTCGAGACGAAACCGTCGCCGGGCAGCGGGAGAGTTCTCTCGTCTCCGCCCTCGAGGTCCGTCACGATCAACTCGGCCGATCCGTCGTCGGCGAGCACCGACATCACGAGGTGCCGCGAGGTCGCGCGGAAGTCCTCGATGTGCGGGTGCGAGAACACCGCCTCGGCGTCGTCGCCGGTCAGATCGGTGCGGAACACGGTGTCGCCGCCATTGCCGCGCTGCAGCAGGAAGACCTCGGCCCGCGGCGTTCGAAACGTCTCGATGACCTCGGTGGCGGGCCCGCCGCCCGCGGCGGTCAGCCCATCGATGCTGACCGTGTATTCGGTGTCATCCCGCAGCGGCAGCCCAAAGCGCACCCCGAGATTGCGCCCCGACGTGTCGATCGCGAACGGGACCTCGGGGGTGATGCTCACCTGATCAGCCGCCACTTCGGCGAGCGGCAGCGAGGTCGAGACGATCAGACGGCCCCCGGATGCGGCGGCCGCAGCCTCGGGGTCGACATCGACCGCGGTCACCCGGGGCCCCTGAAGAGTGCTCACGGCGGCCCCCGCAAGACCCAGCGCGCCGAGAAGTGCGGCGACGATGAGGAACGGCAGCACGAACGCGCGACGAGATGTCGAACGCGTGCGCGGCGAGGAGCGCACCCGGTCAGTACTCATACGGGTCCTCGGGCTCGTCGATCAGCTCCACCGTCGCCGCGTCGATGAACAGGCGTCCGTCGGAATTCGCGCGCACCATGCCGTCGACCGTGACCCACTGTCCGGTCTCGGCGTCGGCGGGCGCCTCGTTCTCGCCGACCGCGACCGGGATGCTCGCCGACTGGGCGTCGATCACGCAATGCGTGATAACCAGGCGCGACAGCGCGAATCCGCTGTCCTCTCCGGGCGTGACGAAGCCGGTCAGCGTCACCGGGTCGCCGTCGAACGCCTCGGGATTGGTCGCGGTCGCGAAGACCGCCGACCATTCCCCGACGCCGAACGAGGCGGTGTCGCCGGTGCGCGCCAGGGTGACCACATCGGTTCCGCCGAAAAGCGGAGGGGCTCCGACGTCGCGTGAGATCGCGAGCTCGGCCGACAGGGAGCGAGGGGGGAGAACGAGTGTCAGCAGAACGACCGTCGAGGCGAGGACCGCCCCGGTCGCCGTCGCGATCAGCCCCAGTGAGCGTCGGCGGCTCTCTCGCGATCGCCGCGGTGCTCGAGCGGGTCGCGGTACCCCAGATGGGCGAGACGGACGTGAACGGGATGCCGCGGCGCGCGCCTGCGCACGGGTGAGGACGGGGGCGGCCGGAGCCGGGTGGTCGGCGACGGGATCGGGGCCGTGGCTGTGGACGTGCGCGTCGACGTCGCCACCGTGCCCGTCAGCACCGTGCCCGTCAGGCCCGTGCCCGTCAGCACCGTCACCGTGATCGTGCCCGTGGTCCTCTTCGGCTCCGGCCGGGAGCAGGAAGCTCAACACCGCGCCGACCAGCACGAGGACCGACATCGACACCGCGAACCACGACGACTCGGGGTTGATGTAGAGACCCAGCCTTCCGGTGAGGGCGAGGGAGACGGTGACGACGGCCATGATCGCGGCGAGGCCGACGCCGAGCCACCGTGTCAGCAGGGCGGAGCGCTCAGGCAAGGAGATTCACCCCCGTCCCGATCGCGAAGGCGGCGAGAAGCACCACCACGACGACACCGGCCAGCGCGCGGGTGGTGAAGGTGGTGCGCATGAGGGCGAGCATCTTCACATCGACGAGGGGCCCGACGAGGAGGAACGCGACGAGCGATCCGGGCGTGAAGGTCGAGGCGAAGGACAGCGCGAAGAACGAGTCGACGTTCGAGCAGATCGACACCACCATCGCCAGTGCGATCATCGCCACGATCGACAGTGCCGGGTTCGATCCGATCGCCAGCAGCACATCGCGCGGGATCAGCACCTGCACGGCCCCGGCGATCGCCGAGCCGATGATGAGCGCCGGCATGACAGCGCGCAGCTCGATCACGAACTGCGCAAGGCTGCGACGCCCGCGCTCGCCGAGGGCGCCCGCCGATCCCGCCTCCACCGGACCGCGTGCCACCTGCAGCGCGCGCGTGTCGCGGAAGCGGTCGGTCAGAAGTGCGTCGGGGTCGGGGTGACGGCTGTAGAGCCATCCGATGAGGTTCGCGATGAGGTACCCGCCGATGAGTCGGACGACCAGGATCCCGTCGTCGAACCCGAAGGCGGCGTGGGTGGTGATGATGACGATGGGGTTCACGATCGGCGCGGCGATGAGGAAGGTCATCGTCTCGGACACGCTGAATCCGCGCATCAGCAGCCCGCGGGCGAACGGGACGTTGCCGCACTCGCAGACCGGAATCAGCATGCCGAGGAGGGAGAGGACCGCCCTGCGCGCCCACGCTCGCCGCGGCATCCATCGTTCGATGAGCCCCGGCGGCACCCACACCTGCACCGCGATCGAGAGCACCACGCCGAGGACGACGAAGGGCAGCGACTCGATCAGCACGCTGACGGCGAGGGTCAGCCCGTCCTGCGCGCGGGTGGGCAGCGGGTCGGGGAAGATCGCGGGCGCGAGCGCGTCGACGAGGAACAGTCCGACGATCACCGCGACCCCGATGCCGAGGGCGACCAGCGCACGCGCGCTCGACGACGGCCGCGACCCCTCGGGGGTCACGGTGCGAGCGCGGCTCTCGGGGGGCGCGACGCGGGGGGCCGGATCAGTCCGTGTCACGCTCACCGGCTCCGGCCGTGCAGGCGGAGCAGTAACCGAAGATGTCGACGATGTGCTCGGCCTGGCTGAACCCGTGGGCGGTGGCGGTGCGACGCGCCCAGTCCTCGACATCCGTCGCTTCGATCTCGACGGTCACGCCGCAGGTGCGGCAGATCAGATGATGGTGATGGCCGGTCGACACGCAGGCGCGGTAGAGGCTCTCGCCCTCCGGGCTCTGCAGAGAATCGGCCTCACCGTTGGCGGCGAGGCCGGCGAGCGCCCGGTACACCGTGGCGAGGCCGATGCCGGTGTTCTCGCCCCGGAGGGTGGCGTGCAGCGACTGAGCGCTGACGAAGCCGCGAGCGTCGGCGAGGGCTTCGCGCACGCGTTCGCGCTGCCACGTGTTCCGCTGGGCCATGATCAGGAGTTTACCGAGGCGCCCTGAGCCACTGCTGGACGCGGATCTCCCCCGCGCTCCCGGGTAACCCGTCCCTGCCGGGCGCCGATCACGCGGCAGACGAGGTAGATCACGAACGAGATCGTGGTGATGTACGGGCTGACCGGCAGCGTCCCGGCGATGGCCAGGAGGATGCCGCCGACGGCGGACACGAAGCCGAAGCCCGCCGCCAGGAGCGGTACCGACAGCGGCCCGTGGGCGACGCGCATCGCGGCCGCGGCCGGCGTCACGAGCAGCGCCATGACCAGAAGGGCGCCGATGATGTGCACGGCGACGGCGACGATGAGGCCGAGCAGGATCATGAACAGCAGTGATACCGCGGTCGTGGGCACGCCGCGCGCCGCTGCCGACTGCGGGTCGAGGGAATCGAAGCGCAGCGGCCGCCAGATCACCAGCATCCCGAGCAGCACGACCGCGCTGATGCCGATCAGCCAGCCGAGCTGGCCGGTCTGCACCGACACGATCTGCCCGGTCAGCAGGCTGAAGCGGTTGGCACTGCGCCCGTCGTAGAGAGAGAGGAACAGGATGCCGAGGCCGAGGCCGAACGGCATCAGGACGCCGATGATCGAGTTGCGGTCCCTCGCGCGCGCGCCGAGCCAGCCGATCAGGGCGGCGGCGATGAGAGATCCGAAGATCGAGCCGGTCACGACGTCGACGCCGATGAGGAGCGCTGCCGCGGCGCCGGCGAAGGAGAGCTCGCTGATGCCGTGCACGGCGAAGGCCATGTCGCGCTGCATGACGAAGACGCCGACGAGACCGCCGACGAGACCGAGGGCGGCACCGGCCCAGATGGCGTTGGAGACGAGTCCGAGCAGCTGGGCGTAGACCGGGAGCCCGCCGAACATGGCCTCCCAGATCGCATCCCAGTTCACGAGTGGTCCTCGTCGTGGTGATGGTGATGCGTCTCCTCCGCGTCCGGCGCACCGACCACGACGAGCCGGTCGCCCGCCCGCAGGACGAAGACGGGCGTGCCGTACAGCTCGGTGAGGACGTCGGAGCGCAGCACCTCGTCGGGGCTACCCAGGGTGAACCGCCCGCCGGCGATGTAGAGGATCCTGTCGACCTTGCCCAGCAGCGGGTTGACGTCGTGCGTGACGAGAAGCACCGCGGCGTTGCGCTCGCGCCGGTGCCGGTCGATCAGATCGACGACGGCTCGCTGGTTCGCCAGGTCGAGGCTCGTCAACGGCTCGTCGCAGAGGAGGAGCTTCGGCTCGTCGGCGAGGGCCTGTCCGATGCGGAGGCGCTGCTGCTCCCCGCCCGAGAGCACCCCGACGGGGCGGTCGGCGAAGGAGCGCGCACCCACCTCGTCGATCAGCTTCTCCACCCGCGCCGCGTCGCGGCGTCGCGGGATCGGCAGTCCGAATCGATGGCCGTTGACTCCGAGCGCCACGACATCGCGACCGCGCAGGGCGACGTCGCGCGGCAGCGGCCGCGACTGCGGGATGTACCCGATGCGGCGGTTCCCTCCGGCGCGCACCGGTTCGCCCAGCACCGAGATCGTGCCCGAGCTCAGCGACTGGAGGCCCAGGATCGCCTGGAGCAGCGTGGTCTTCCCCGACCCGCTCGGGCCGAGCACGGCGATGAGCTCGCCGGGTGCGACCGAGAGGTCGAGCCCCGACCAGAGCTCTCGGCCGGAGCGCCGCAGCGCGGCATCCCGGATCTCGAGCGCAGGCGCGGTCGGCGTCACTCCGCCAGTGCGTCGCTGAGAGCCGTGATGTTCGCCTGCATCCACGAGATGTAAGTCTCCCCCTCCGGGAGCGTTTCCGAAAACGCGATGACCGGGATGCCGAGGGTCTCGGCTTCTCCGATGACCTGCTCGGTCTCGGCGCCACCGGTCTGGGTGTTGGTGATCACCACGCGCACGTCGTCGGCGCCAAGCAGGGCGAGCGACTCGAGGAGGGTGGCCGGAGCGACATCCTGCCCCTCTTCGACAGCCTCGCTGAAGGCGTCGGGGGTGACGTTCTCAAGTCCCGCCGCCGCGGCGAGGTAGACCGGCACCGGCTCGGTGACGAAGACCTGGGCGCCCGGCTGGTCGGCGGCGATGTCTTCGAGCGAGGATTCCAGGTCCTCGATGTCGGCCGCGAACGACTCGAGGTTGGCCGCGAACGCCTCGGCGTCATCCGGGCGGAGGTCGGTCAGCTCATCGGTGATCGCCTCGGCGACATGGACGATCGTGTGCGGGTCGTACCAGACGTGCTCGTTGAAACCCTCGATGTGTGCGTGGCCGTGCTCGTCACCCTCGTGGGCGTGCCCGTCGCCTTCGTCGTGGGTGTGCTCTTCCCCCTCAGCGTGCGCCTCGCCCTCCTCGTGCGCGTGATCCTCCTCCGCGACCGCGGCTTCATCCGCGTCGGCTGCCGCCTCCTCGGAGTGGGCCTCGTCGCTGTGCTCCTCTCCACCGGGATAGTCGTGGGAGTACTCGACGGCCGTGATCACATGGGCCTCGCTGCCGCTGGACTCGATCAGCGCGTCGATGAACGAGTCGTAGCCGCCGCCGTTCTCGACGATGAGCTCGGCGTCGGAGATCGCGAGCGTGTCCTGCGCGCTCGGCTCGTAGGAGTGCGGATCCTGAGCCGACGAGGTGACGATCGAGGTCACCTCGACGGCGTCGCCGCCGAGCTGTTGGACGATCTGCCCGTAGACGTTCGTCGATGCGACGACCTGGACCGCGTCGCCGGCCGGCGTGGCGCCACCCTCGCTCGAGGACGATGAGGCTGACGACGTCGCGCAGCCGGCGAGCGCCAGAGCGGATGCTGCGGTGAGGGCAAGGGCGGAGAAGGTTCGGGTCGCACGCATGCCTCCATGGTACCGGATTGATAATCGTTATCAGTACTCCTGGCCACATCGCGTCAGTTCGAGGGGGTCGAGGGTGGTACGACCCGTCCCGCGTCGAGGCGCAGCACTCGATCGGCGAGCGCGAGCACGGCGTGCTCATGCGACACGCAGACGACGGCGACGCCGGATCGCGCCACTTCCTGGAGGGTTGCGCGGATGCGTGCGGCACTCTCGATGTCGAGACCCGTCGTCGGCTCGTCCAGGAGCAGGAGCCCCGGCGTGCGCACGAGGGCTTGGGCGAGGAGCGCCCGTTGACGCTGGCCTCCTGACACTTCGGCGAGGGGACGGGGGGCGAGATCCGCGATGCCCACCTGCTCCAGCGCCGCGGCGACTATGCGGCGGCGCTGGCCGCGAGCCGTCCGTCCGGGCACCCCCAGCGACACCGCGTCGCCGACGGTGATCGGAACCAGGGCCGATATCGCGACGGCCTGCGGGACGTAGGCCAGTGAGGCCCTCACCGCCCGCGACCCCCTCGTCGCCGGCCGCACACCCGCGATCACCTCCAGAAGCGTCGACTTGCCCGCACCGTTCGGCCCCGCGATCGCGGTGATCATGCCGGCCACGATGGCGACGTCGACGTCGGACAGGACGGAGCGACCCGAGAACTCGACGGCGATCCCCCTCAGGACGCCGATCGTGGACGCCGGGGCGATGGCGTTTCGCGGGTGAGCGCGCTGCGCCGGGGGAGGCAGCATCCGGTCTCCTTCCGATTTGAGAATGATTCTCATTAACCATACGGTGGGCGGGTGCCCGCTCCGACCGACGCCCTCTTCGCGCCCTTCGCGCTCGAGTTCGTGCAGCGAGCCCTCCTCGGCGGCGCGCTCGTCGCCGTGCTCTGCGGTGTCGTGGGCACGTGGGTCGTCATCCGCGGCATGGCCTTCCTCGGCGAGGCGCTGGGCCACGGGATGCTCCCCGCGGTCGCCCTCGCCACCGTTCTCGGCGTCCCCGTGCTCGTGGGCGGCGCCGTCGGGGCGACCGCCATGAGCATCGGCGTAGCTGCCCTGCAACGTCGGGGGCGGCTGTCGTATGACACCAGCATCGGTCTGCTGTTCGTCGCGATGCTTTCGCTCGGTGTCATCGTCATCTCGTTCTCGGGGAACTTCGCCACCGACGCCACCGCGATCCTCTTCGGGGACATCCTCGCCATCTCCGCCGCAGACCTCGTCGTGCTCGCCGCCGCTTGCGGGATCGGCGTCCTCGTGGCCGCCCTCGCCCACCGTGCGCTCGTGGCCCTGGCGCTCGACACCCGGATCGCAGCCGTGCTGGGCTTTCGTCCCCGTGTCGCCCAGGCGGTCCTCGTCGGGCTCGTCACCCTCGCCGTGGTCGCCTCCTACCAGGCCGTCGGCTCGCTGCTGGTCGTCGGTCTCCTGCTCGCGCCTGCGGTGGCCGCCGGCGGATGGACTGCCCGGATCTCGAGCCGGATGCTGCTGGCCGCCGCCATCGGAGTCGCCGCCGTGTTCACGGGTCTTCTCGCCTCCTGGCACTTCGCCTCCGCTGCCGGAGCGTCGGTGGCCGCGTCGGCCATCGCCCTGGCCGGGGGGTCGACCCTGCTCCGCACCGCTGTCGTCGCCCACGGACGTCGGTGGCGCGGAACGCCCGAGCGCCGCACATCCGCGCCTGCCGCCGCCTGATCCGTCCATCCCCTCCCAGAGAGAATCCATGCGTTCCCGCGTCGTCGCCCTCACCATCGCCGTCCTCGCCGTCGGTCTCACCGCGTGCGTCGGCACCCCGCCGACGGCCCCCTCATCCGGAGCCTCCGCCACCGATGACGATCACGGCGACCGCGTCGGCGCCACCGAGCTCACCGAACCCCCGCTGGGACTGACGATGATCGACGAAGCCGGCACCGTGACCCACCTCGACCTGTGGGACGAGAGCATCGCCAGTCTCGGCACGATCGCCCCGCCCCGGGGCATCGCGAGCGACGGACGCTACGTCTTCGCCGAGACCGCCACCGGGATCGAGATCGTCGACTCGGGCGTGTGGACCTGGGACCACGTCGACCACTTCCACTACTACCGCGCCTCCCCCGAAATCCTCGGGACCGTCGCGGGGCACGGCCCGGCCGTCGTGGCGACGACGAACCAGTCGACGTCGGGGAGCACCGGGATCTTCTTCGAGGGCTCGGGTGAAGCGGTGCTCCTGGACACCGAGGCCCTCTCCCGCGGCGAGCTGAGCGAGCGGTTCCGGCTCGAGGTCGCGCCGCACGACGGCCTCGTCGTCCCCGTCGGATCGTTCGCGGTGGTCACCGAGGCAGGACCGGACGGCCGGGTGGACCGGGTCGCCGGGTACGCAGACGACGGGGCGCCGGAGGGGATCCAGGTGGCGTGCCCTGACGCGCGCGGCACGATCACGACCCGCGTCGGCGCCGTGATCGGATGCCGGGACGCGGCCCTCCTCGCCGAGGTCACCGACGGCGAGCTCACGCTCACGCGCATCCCGTACCCGCCCGGCACCACGGCGGCGCCCGCGGAATCGTTCCACAACCGGGAGGGGCGCCCGACCGCGGCGGCTCTCGCCGGCGAATCCGGGGCGAACGGGATCTGGCTCCTGGACACCCGTGCGCAGGCCTGGACGCTCCTGCCCTCGCCCGAGCCGTTGGTCACCGTCACCGCGGTCGACGACGACGCCGACACCGTGCTCGCCCTGACGACCGAGGGGCGTCTGATCGTGCTCGACGGCACGGACGGCGCGGTGCGGGCCCGGACCGAGCCGCTCGTCGCAGCCTCGGTCGCTGACTCGGGCGCCCACGCGCCGCCGATCGTCGCCGACGCGCAACGGGCGTACGTGTCCGGGCCCCGGGAGCAGAAGCTCTTCGAGATCGACTTCGCCGACGACGCACGCATCGCGCGCACGTTCGACACGGCGGCGCCGTTCCAGTTCACCGCGGGGACCGGGCGATGAGCGCGCGTCGGACGCAGCGAGGGCGGCTCGTGGCGGCGCTCCTCGTGGCGGGTCTGACCGCGTCGACACTCGCCGGGTGCGCAGGGCCCGGCGACGGGCGTCCGCTGGTCGTGGTCACCACGAACATCCTCGGCGACGTCGTCGAAGAGCTCGTCGGCGACGAGGCGGAGGTGCTCACGCTGATGAAGCCCAACGCCGATCCGCACTCGTTCGAGATCTCGGCGCAGGAGGCGGCGCGGCTGCGCGGCGCCGACCTGATCGTCTCGAACGGACTCGGCCTCGAAGAAGGTCTGCAGCAGCACCTGGATGCGGCAGCAGCCGACGACGTCGTCACCTTCGTCGCCGGCGACGTGATCGACGTCCTCGCCTACCGCGACGGCGACGCGGCAGGCACCCCGGACTCGCACTTCTGGACCGACCCCGCCCGGATGCGTGACGTGGTGGATGCGCTGGAGCCGGAGCCGCAGACCTCGACGGCGTCGTTTCGGCCGAGGTGTCCGCGCGCAGCGCGGATTACCGGTCCGCGATCGACGAGCTCGACGCGGAGATGACATGGGCCTTCGCGGCGATCCCGTCCGAGCGAAGGGCGCTCGTGACCAACCACCACGTGTTCGGCTACCTCGCCGATCGCTTCGACTTCGAGGTCGTCGGTGCGGTGATCCCCGGCGGTACAACGCTCGCCGCTCCATCCGCGTCCGATCTGGCGGATCTCGTCGCCGCTGTCGAGCGAACGGGTGTGCCGGCGATCTTCGCCGAGTCATCCTCGCCCGATCGCCTCGTCCGCGCGCTCGCCGAGGAGGCCGACATCCACGTCGAGGTCGTGGAGCTCTTCACCGAGTCCCTCACCGACGCGGAGGGCGGCGCTCCGGACTACCTGACCATGATGCGCATCAACACCGAGCGCATCTTCACCGGACTCTCGCGCTGAGGGTCCACCCCATGAAGAAGAGAGGCATCATGCGCACTTCCCCTTTGCGCCGTGCGGGCATCACCGCGCTGACCATCGGAGCGGTCGTGACACTGGCCGCGTGCTCGTCGGGCGCCGGAACCGGTTCCGCCGCACCGACCACCCCCGACTCCCCGTCCGCCTCACCCGGCCCCCGTGTCGCGGTGGCGTACGAGGGCGGCGTCGTCGTCCTCGACGGCGACACCCTCGAGCCGGTGGCCGACTTCGACTCCGAGGAGTTCATCCGTCTGAACCCGGCCGGGGATGACCGGCACGTGATGGTGACGATGAGCGAGGGCTTCCAGGTGCTCGACACCGCGGCCGGCACGTCGGAGGAGCCCGAGCTCACCGATGTCGTCTTCGAGGCCGACGCGCCGGGCCATGTCGTCCGGCACGCGGGCAAGACGATCCTGTACGCCGACGGCACGAGCGACACCACCATCTTCGATACCGCCGACCTCGCGGCATCCGACGGTCTTCCCGACGTCGAGACGATCGAGGGTGTGGAGGCGCATCACGGGGTGTCGATCGTTCTCGAGGACGGCACGTTCCTTACCACCGTCGGCAACGCCGACGGACGCAACGGCATCACCGCCCAGAACGCCGCCGGTGACCTGATCGCCGAGACCGACCAGTGCCCGGGTGTCCACGGCGAGGGGACCGCGAAGGACGAGGTCGTCGTGTTCGGGTGCGAGAACGGCGCGCTGATCTACGAGGCCGGCGAGATCGTCAAGCTCGATTCGCCGGATCAGCCCTACGGCCGCATCGGGAACGCGTTCACGACCGAGACCAGCCCCCTCGTGCTGATGGACTACAAGAACGACCCCGACGCAGAGGGATCCCTGCTGAGCGCGGTCACCCTCGTCGACACTGACGCGCGGACCCTCGAGGTCATCGAGATGCCGGAGGGCGCGGAGTACACCTTCCGCGACCTCGCGCGCGGCCCCGGCGACCTCGGCTACATCCTCGCCTCGGACGGCTCGATCCACGTCCTCGACCCGACCTCGGGCGAGTTCGTCGACGAGTTCCCGGTGATCCCGGCGTGGGAGGGCCCGGCGGAATGGCAGGAGCCGCACCCCGCCATCATCGTGTCCGGCGACATCGCCTACGTGACGGAGCCCGCGGCGAACGCGGTGCACGCCGTGGACCTGACCACCGGCGAGGTCGTCGCGACGACCGCGCTCGACGCCGTTCCGAACGAGCTCGCCGTCGCCGCCGGCTGACGAACCGCGCCCTTCTCTGACCCGCGAAAGAGCATCTGGCCGCCGAGGATGCGAGGTTCACCCGCACCCTCGGCGCGCCGATGCACTCTCGCGGGATGGGCTGGGTTCCGGGGCGGGCGCCCGACGCGGCTCAGTCCAGCAGCAGCGCGGGCTCCTCGAGGATCGACGCGACATCGGCGATGAAGCGCGACATCCCGTCACCGTCGATCACGCGATGGTCGAATGACCCGGCGACCGTGGTCACCCAGCGCGGGCGCACCTCGCCGTCGACCACCCACGGCTTCTGGCGGATCGTGCCGAGTGCCACGATGCCGGCCTCGCCGCCGTTGATGATCGGGGTGCCGGCATCCATTCCGAACACCCCGATGTTGGTGATCGTGATCGTCCCGCCCTGCTGGTCGGCGGGGGTGGTCTTCCCGTCGCGCGCGGTGAGCGTCAGCCTTTCGAGCGCGCGTGCGAGGTCGCGCATCGACAGGTCCTGCGCATCCTTGATGTTCGGCACGAGAAGGCCGCGCGGCGTCGCCGCGGCGATGCCGAGGTTGACGTAGTGGTGCAGCCGGATCTGGGCGCCGCCTTCGCCGTCGATCCACGAGGCGTTGACCATCGGCGTCCGCCGCACCGCCCAGATCACGGCGCGGGCCATGATCAGCAGCGGCGAGACCTTGATGTCGGCGAAGTCGGGCGAGGCCTTCAGGCGCTTGACGAGGCTCCATCGTGCGCGTGGCGTCGACGTCGGTCCACACCGACACGTGCGGCGCCGAGTAGGCGGTGCGCACCATGCTGTTCGCCACGGCCTTGCGCACACCCCGGACGGGGATCGACTCCTCACGCCCGTCGTCGTCGGTCGCCGGACGCGCGGGGCCGGAGGCCGGAGAATCGGATGCCGCTGCCGCGGCCGGCTCGGAAGCGCGCGCACCGGCGCCACCGACCGGGATGGTCTCTTCGCGGACATCCCCCCACTCCGGCGTCTGGATGTTGCGGAAGACGCTCGCCTGCGAGGCGTGGCGCATCACGTCGTCGCGCGTGACCTCCCCCGCCGCCCCGCTCGGGGTCACCACGGCGAGGTCGACCCCGAGGTCGCGGGCGAGCTTGCGGATCGGAGGCTTCGCGACGACGCCCACCGACTGGGTCACCGGGCGCTCGGCCGGCTTCCGCCGCCGCGACTGGACCGCCCCCGCCGAACCGTACCCGACGAGGACCGACCCCGACTCCTCCGGCTCGGTGCGCGGGGCCCCGTGCTCGCTCTGCCCGACGGTGACGGGGGTGGCGGGGGGGCCTGCGGCATCCGCGGGTTCGATCGTGATGATCGGTGAGCCGACGTTCACCGTCGCCCCCTCGGCGGCGAGGAGTTCGCCGACGCGGCCTGCGAACGGCGAGGGCAGTTCGACCAGCGACTTGGCGGTCTCGATCTCCACGATGACGTCGTTGACCGCAACCGCGTCGCCCGGAGCGACCCGCCACGTCACGATCTCGGCCTCGGTCAGACCCTCCCCGACGTCGGGAAGGAGGAACGTCTGGGTGCTCATGGGACTCCTCAGTAGGCGAGGGCGCGGTCGACGGCCTCGAGGATGCGGTCGGCGTCGGGAAGGTACGTGCCCTCGAGCTTGGCCGGAGGGAAGGGCGTGTCGAAGCCCGACACCCGCAGAACCGGTGACTCCAGCGCGAAGAACGCCTTCTCCATCACGGTCGCGGCGACTTCGCTCCCGAGCGAGGTGAATCCGGGGGCCTCCTGCGCGTAGACCATTCGGCCGGTGCGGCGCACCGAGTCGAGCACGGGCCCGTAGTCCACGGGCGAGAGCGACCGGAGGTCGATGACCTCGCAGCTGGTCCCCTCCGACTCGGCGAGCGCGGCGGCCTGCAGGAGCGTGTGGACCATGGCTCCGTGACCGACGAGCGTGACGTCGGTCCCCCGGCGGACCAGGCGCGATGCGTGCAGCGGCAGGGCGGGCGCACGGGTGTCGACCTCGCCCTTCTGCCAGTACCGGCTCTTGGGCTCGAGGAAGATCACCGGGTCATCCGACGCGATCGCCTCCTGCATCATCCAGTAGGCGTCGTTCGGCGTGGACGGGCTCACGACACGCAGCCCGGGGGTGTGGGTGAAGTAGGCCTCGGGGCTCTCCTGGTGGTGCTCGACCGCACCGATGTGACCGCCGTAGGGGATTCGGATGACGATGGGCATCCGCACGGCGCCCTCGTGGCGATTCGTGATCTTGGCCAGCTGCGAGGTGATCTGGTCGAAGGCGGGGAAGACGAATCCGTCGAACTGGATCTCGAGCACGGGGCGGAAGCCCGCCATCGCGAGTCCGATCGCGGTGCCGACGATGCCCGACTCCGCCAGCGGCGTGTCGATGACCCGGCGGTCGCCGAACTCGGCCTGGAGTCCCTCGGTCACCCGGAAGACGCCGCCGAGGCGACCGATGTCCTCGCCCATGAGCAGCACGCGGTCACTGCCGGCGAGGGCCGCGTGAAGGCCGAGGTTGAGGGCCTTCGACAGGGGGAGGGAGCGGATGACGCCTGCGTCGGCCACGTCGCCGGCGGGCTCGGGCGCGGGAGTGGAGACGGGCTGAGCGGTGGTCACGACGTCCCCTCCTCGAACGACGCCTCGTAGTCGGCGAGCCAGCGCTGCTGCTGGTCGACGAGCGGGTGCGGCTCGGAGTACACGTGGTCGAACATGAGGGCGGTGGGGATGCCGCCGAGGGCGTTGGTGCGAACGCGCGTGTCGTCGGCGAGGGCCTTGGCCGAGGCTTCGACGTCGGCGAAGAACGCCTCAGAGGCGCCACGCGAACGCAGGTAGGTCTCCATGCGGGCGATCGGATCGCGCCGAGCCCAGGACTGCTCCTCGTCGGAGGTGCGGTACTTCGTCGGATCGTCGCTGGTGGTGTGGGCGCCCATCCGGTAGGTGATCGCCTCGATCGCGCGGGGGCCCTGACCGGTGCGCGCGTCGTCGAGCGCGACGCGGGTCACCGCGTAGGCGGCGAGCACGTCGTTGCCGTCGATCGGGGTCGCGGGGATGCCGTACCCGTCGCCGCGGCGGTACAGCGGCGAGCGCGACTGCGTCGCGACCGGCACGGAGATCGCCCACTGGTTGTTCTGCAGGAAGAACACCTCGGGGGTCTGGTAGCTGGCGGCGAAGACCATGGCCTCGTGGACGTCGCCCTGACTGGATGCGCCGTCGCCGTAGTAGACGATGACCGCCTCGTCGCGCTCGACGTCGCCCGTGCCGCTGCGGCCGTCGAACACGAGGCCCATCGCGAGTCCGGTCGCGTGCAGCGTCTGCGCTCCCAGCACCAGCGTGTAGATGTGCGTGTTGCCGTTGCGGGGATCGGTCGGGTCCCAGCCTCCATGGGTGAGGCCGCGCATGAGGCGGATGATGTCGACCGGGTCGACGCCGCGGATGCGGGCGACGACGTGCTCTCGGTAGGACGGGAAGATGTGGTCCTGGGCGCGCGCGGCACGCGCCGAGCCGACCTGAGCGGCCTCCTGACCGAAGCTCGGCGGCCAGAGGGCGAGCTGGCCCTGACGCTGGAGGTTCGTCGCCTGCACGTCGAAGGCGCGGATCTCGGCCATGTCGCGGTACAGACCCTCGAGCTCGGCGTCGCTCAGCGCGTCGATGACGGCGAGGTACGGCTCGGCGGCGGGCGTCGGCGACAGCGTGCCGTCTGCGTCGAGGATGCGGACGAAACGGGCGTCGGGAGCAGAGTCTCCCGACGCGGCGGGTTCAGACGAGGCGGGGCCTGCGTGCAGAGTCACCGTTCTACGCTAGCCGCCGGCCCGGATGGGCTTCTGGGAGGTCTCCGACAACGGAGGCGGCGATTCGTAGGACGTGATCCACAGACTCTTCCTCACCGACCGAGACGCGGATGCCATCGCCGGCGAACGGACGGACGATGAGTCCCGCGCCCGTGAACGTCTCGGCGATCGCGAGGGTGTTCTCGTGCGCGGGGAGCCACACGAAGTTTCCCTGCGCCTCGGGAACGGCCCAGCCGGCCTCGCGGAGAGCCTCGGCCAACCGGTCACGGCGGGCGGCGATGTGCCGGACGCGGTCGAGGAGCTCCTCCTCGGCGTCGAGGCTCGCGAGCGCAGCCGCCTCGGCGTGGGCGGTGACCGACAGTGGGATCGCCGTCGTGCGCGCGGCATCGAGGATGCGCGGATGCCCGATGGCGTACCCGATGCGGAGGGCGGCGAGGCCGAACGCCTTGGAGAAGGTGCGCAGCACCACGACATTGGGCAGCTCCGCCCCGCCGCGCGTGCGATTGCCGAGCACGGCGAGCCCGTCGACCGCGCCGGGGGCGGTGACGAACTCGGCGTAGGCCTCATCGAGGATCACGAGGATGTCGGAGGGCACGCGGCGGATGAAGGCGTCGAACTCGTCCTGACCGACCACGGGCCCGGTGGGGTTGTTCGGGCTGCACACGAGGATCGCGCGGGTGCGATCGGTGATCGCATCGGCCATGGCATCGAGGTCGTGTCGGGAGTCGACGGTCAGCGGCACCTGCACGGGGGTGGCGCCGGCGAGCACGGCCAGCCACGGATAGGCCTCGAATGAGCGCCAGGCGTAGATGACCTCGTCGCCGGGACCGGAGGTGGCGAGCACCAGCTGGGCGAGGATCGAGACGCTTCCCGCGCCCACATGCACCTCGTCGAGCGTCACGCCGAAGCGTGCGGCGAGGCGCTCGCGCAGACGCGTGGCCGTGGCATCCGGATACCGGTTGAAGGCGCTGGCAGCCCGCACCGCCTCGAGCACTCCCGGCAGCGGATCGAACGGGTTCTCGTTGCTCGAGAGCTTGAAGGCGTCGGGCCCCGCCTGCGTGCCCTGCTTGTACGGCGGCAGGGAGGCGATGCCGGGGCGCACGCGAACCGGGATGTCTGCAGCGTCGCTCACGGCACCGAGTCTACGGCGGGATGGCCCGGGAGCCACGGGCGTGCGGATACCGGGAGAAGGAGGCGTCGTCGCGCGCGTCAAGGTGTCGCGGACACCGGGGCGGCGTGGCACACTCGCCGCATGGGCTTCCTCATCCGCGTGGTCGTGAATGCGTTCGCGATCTGGGTCGTCACCCTCATTCCCGCTCTCCAGGTCTTCGTCATCCCCTTCGCGCCGGGAGAGACGCTGCAGCTGATCCTCACCCTGCTGCTCGTGGCGGCGATCTTCGCGATCGTGAACACGATCATCGGCACGGTCATCAAGGTGCTGGCCTTCCCGCTGTACATCCTCACCCTCGGCCTCATCGGGCTGCTCATCAACGCCTTCCTGCTGTGGCTGACCGCGTGGTTCACCCAGTGGTGGAGCTTCGGGCTGCGCGTCGAGGAGTTCTGGTGGGGCGGCATCATCGCCGCGCTCATCATCTCGGTGATCAACTGGATCGCCGGAATCATCCTGCGGCCGCGCCGTCGCGAGGACTGAGCAGCCCGGCAGCCGGCGGCGCCGGACGCGACGCGGCGTACTCGGTGACAGCGACGGCGTCCGCCCGGCCGAGCCGTGCGAACACCTCATGCACGGTGCTGACCCGCGGGTCGCCCGAGGCGTCGACCAGGGCGGCGCTCTCGGCGTAGCTGCGCATCGAGTGCGCCGGCACGGTCGCATCCACCACCCCGGAGTCGGCGTGCGCCTCGCGCTCGGCGGTGAAACTGCCCGGCGCCCCGACCGCGGTTTCGTGTCCGCCGCCGGCGAGCATCGAGATCGGGTCGTCGGAGTGCCGGATGGCGACCGCGAGGGTCTCCGCGCCGACGTCGGCCTCGACCGGCGACCCGAACGAGACCATCGTCGCCATGTCGTACGGTCCCTCCAACGCCAGGTGCGCCGCGATCATCGCCCCCTGCGAGTGGCCGAAGGCATGCACGGTGTCGCCGGGCTTCGCACCCGCGGCCTCGAGGGCGGCGAGGGTCGCCTCGTACGACGCCGAGCGGCTGCCGGTGTACAGCTCGGCGTTGGACTGCACGTCCCAGGGATCGTCCCCGCCGACGCCGAGCGACTGCGTGCCGGCGATGTACACCGCGAACTGCTCTGTGCCGTCGGGCATCGTGTACTTCTCCACCCGAACCCGCGCGTCACCCGCCCCCGGCATGCGGGCTGCGGCCGACGCCAGATCGGGAGGTGCCGTGGTCATCCGCGGCGGGGGTGGGGTCGACCGGAGCACGACCGCCGATGGCTCGCCGCTCAGGCGCGCGTCGCGCGCGAGACGCCCCCACCCGCCGACGCCGAAGACCACGGCGGTGCCGAGTGTCGCACCACCCAGCGCGACGCCCCCGATCGCGGCGCCGAGCTCGCTGAAGACGCCCCCGAGCTCGCTTCCGGTCTCGGTCGCCTGACGCACGAGGTAGCTCGGCCACATCACCGCCCGGTCGAATCGGGCGATGAACGCCTCCGCGTCGGCGCCGGGGAACAGGCGCAGCAGCTCGGCCCGCCGCAGTTCGACGGCGGCGATCCCGGCGCCGTCTCCGCGCGCCGACAGGGCGGCGTGCTCGGCGTCCAACTCGACCAGCTCGTAGACGGCGGCGGCGTGGCGGAGGTCACCGGCGATCTGCGCCGCCTGCACGATCGTCGCATCGAGATCGTGAGCGAAGATCATCGCGGACCCTGACGCCCCCCACCCGTATCGCCGTTCGTCGGCGAGCTCGGCCCGCGCGACGCCGAAGCGGCGCTGCAGCACGTCGAGGTCGTCGATCATCCGGTCGAAGCGCCCGGCGGCCTCACGAAGCGACTCGGTGTCGACCGAGACCGCGCCGCCGCCGCGGATCTCCAGGCCGTCGCTCACCAGCATCCCTCCGCCATCAGTGCCGCCCGGTCACTGGCGCACTGCGCCTCGAAGATGACCGTCTCGAGCTGGCAGGTGAGACCGGAGACGTCTCCTGCCCATGACGCGGCCTTCTCGTGGAAGGCCTCGGCGGCACGGGCGCGCCAGCCTGTGGCGTGATCAAGGGAGCGGGCGGTCGTCGTCGCGTCGGCGAGCGCGGACGCGACGGAACGGAGCTCACGGACGACGGCGGCGAGCGCGACCGCACTCGCCTCGGCACCGGGGGAGCAGGCGGCGGTGGAGAGCATGGGACGATGATCGAGGTCCGGCTGTCCCCCGCGGGGAGGGGTGCGGGGATCTGTGAGGCGATGCCGCCGAACCCCGGGCTGTGCAGGAACGGTCGACGCCCTTGCACGCCGCGCCTTCACCCCCAGAATGGAACCCATGACCGCGAGCGCCTCGCCCTCTGCGCCGTTCCGCGTCGTGTTCGTGTGCACCGGGAACATCTGCCGTTCGCCCATGGCCGACGTGGTGTTCCGCGCGTTCGCCGACCACGCCGGGCTCGCCTCGCGGGTCGTCTCCACAAGCGCCGGCACGGGCGACTGGCACGTGGGCGAACGTGCCGACGAGCGGACGCTCTCGGCGCTCGAGCGCCGCGGCTACGACGGCTCCCGCCACCGCGCGCGCCAGTTCACCCAGACCGACTTCGACCGCCACGACCTCATCGTGGCCCTGGACCGCAGCCACGAACGGATCCTCCGCGGGTGGGCACCTACCGACGGCGACGCCGACAAGATCGCGCTGCTGCGCTCGTTCGACGCGCGTGCCGATGGCGTCGACGTCCCCGACCCCTACTACGCGGGCCCGGCGATGTTCGACCAGGTGCTCGCTATGATCGAGAACGCGAGCCGGGCGCTCTTCCGGCAGCTGGAACCCGCCATCCGTCCCGCGACCACGTCTCCGTGAGGTGCTGACGCGGGACCGCGTCGTCACGGGAGCATCGTGCCCTCACTTCCCCCTCAGCCGCTCAGCCCGCTCGACGGGCGCTACCGGGCCGCGGTCGCACCGCTGGCCGACTACCTCTCCGAGGCGGGGCTGAACCGTGCCCGCGTCGAGGTCGAGGTCGAGTGGCTGATCACCCTGACCGAATCCTCCCTCTTCGGCACCCGGCCGCTGGCGCCCGCGGACAAGGACCGCCTGCGCGTGCTCTATCTCGACTTCGGGCAGACCGAGATCGACTGGCTCGCCGAGAAGGAGGCGGTCACCCGTCACGACGTCAAGGCCGTCGAGTACCTCGTGCGCGATCGCCTGACCTCCCTCGGGCTCGACCGCATCGCCGAGCTCACGCACTTCGCCTGCACGAGCGAGGACATCAACTCCACCGCCTACGCCCTCACCGTCAAGCGCGCGGTGCACGACGTCTGGCTGCCGAAGCTGCGCGACGTGATCGCCGCCCTCCGGCGGCTGGCGGATGAGCACCGGGATGCCGCGATGCTGGCGCGCACGCACGGGCAGCCGGCGACCCCCACGACCATGGGGAAGGAGCTGGCGGTGTTCGCCGCGCGGCTCGAGCGGGTGGTCCGCGGCATCCAGGGATCGGAGTACCTCGCGAAGTTCTCGGGGGCGACCGGCACGTGGTCGGCGCACCTCGCCGCCGACCCGCAGGTGAACTGGCCGACGATCACGCGGGAGTTCATCGAGGGAGTGGGTCTGGACTTCAACCCGCTCACCACCCAGATCGAATCGCACGACTGGCAGGTCGAGCTCTACGACCGGGCGCGTCACGCCGGCGGCATCCTGCACAACCTCGCGACGGATGTCTGGACCTATATCTCCCTCGGGTACTTCGCGCAGATCCCCGTCGCCGGCGCGACCGGGTCGTCGACGATGCCGCACAAGATCAACCCGATCCGCTTCGAGAATGCCGAGGCGAACCTCGAGATCGCGGGGGGCCTGTTCACCACCCTGGCCTCCACGCTCGTGACCTCGCGCCTCCAGCGCGACCTCACCGACTCCACCACGCAGCGCAACATCGGCGTCGCCTTCGGCCACTCCCTCCTCGCGCTCGACAACCTGCTGCGCGGGCTCGGCGAGATCTCGCTGCGCCGCGACGTGCTGCTGGCCGATCTCGACGCGAACTGGGAGGTGCTCGCCGAGGCGATTCAGACGGTGGTGCGCGCCGAGATCACCGCGGGACGCTCGCAGATCACCGACCCCTACGCGCTGCTGAAGGACCTCACCCGCGGGCGCCGCGTCGGTGGGCCGGAGCTGGCGGAGTTCGTGCGCGGTCTCGACATCGGCGACGCGGCGAAGGAGCGGCTGATCGCTCTCACGCCCGCCGGGTACGTGGGTCTCGCCGCCGACCTGGTCCCGCCCGCGCGCTGATCCCCGCGCGCCGCGCTGCCGCCCTTCCCCCGCCTCCGCCCCCTCCGCCGAGCCACCGTCATCGCGACGAACCACCGCCTCTGGAGGGGTGGCTCGGCGCGATTCGGGTGGTTCGGCGATGGGCAAGGGGCGGCGCGGGACGGCGCGGGGCGGAAGAGCGGGAGCCGGGATGCCGCGACGGCGGCGAGAATCGGAGGGTGACCCTCGAGCGCGATGCCCCGCCCCTGCAACGGCGCGCCGTCATCGCGCAGCGCTGGAGTGACGCGGTGTTCCTGCACTGGCGGGTCACGCCCGACGCAGTCGCGCCGCTCCTCCCCCGCGGGGTGGAGCCCGACGTCTTCGACGGGTCGGCCTGGGTCGGCCTCGTGCCGTTCGTGCTGAGCGAGTTCCGGTTCCTGCCGCTTCCTCCGGTGCCGTTCGTCGGCACGTTCCGCGAGATCAACGTCCGCACCTACGGCGTCGACGCCGCCGGGCGGCGGGGCGTCGTCTTCCGCACCCTCGAGGCCGAGCACCTGGCGCCGGTACTGGCGGCGCGGGCGATCTTCGGCCTTCCCTACCGGTGGGCGCGGATGGGGATGCGCAAGACCGGCCCGCTCATCGAATACCGCTCCCGGCGGCGCCGCGTCGACGGCCGCGCTGTGGGCCCCGGCACCCGCATCGCCGTCGAGCGCACCACCGAACCGGTCGACACCGCGCTGTCGCGCTTCCTCACCGCGCGATGGGGGTTCCACGAGACGCATCTCGGGCAGACGATCTGGGCGGCCAACGAGCACGCGCCGTGGCCGCTGGTCGAGGCGCGCGTGCGGGCGCTCGACGACGGCCTGGTCTCAGACGCCGGGTTCCCCGGTCTCGCCGGTCGCACGCCGGATTCCGTGCTGGCGACGCCGGCGCAGCATCCGGGGTTCCACACCCGCTTCAGCCGCGCCGTCCGCATCTGAGCCCCTACGGGGTCGTCGACCCGCCGCCCGGCGCGTCGGGCGCGTCGGCGGGGTCGTCGTAGAGCACCGGGCGATCCATCGGCTTCTGCACGGTGGCGGGGTCGACGGCCAGGAGCAGCAGCGAGACGATCAGCAGGGTGACGATGAACGTCACCCCGGCCACGATGCCGGCGACCACGAGCGCGCGGGAGGCCTGCTCGCCGCCGCCCTGCTGGAAGAACCCCATCGACATCAGGGTCACGAAACCCGCGAAGAGCGCCGCCCCGAAGGCGAGACCCAGAAGCTGCACGGGCTTGAGCAGATCGCGTCGGGTGAGCTTGTCGGTCATCGGGAATCCTCCGTGGATGACACCGCAGCGGCGTCACCAGTGGGTTCGGTGGTCTCTGCGACCGCCGCGGGGCGCGGCGAGAAGCCGGCGATCGCCAGCCACACCGCGATGATGGCGGCATAGCCGCCCAGGATGCCGACACCGATCGTCGTGCCGGTGAGGGTGAAGGTGCCCGCCTCGTCGATCGTGTATTCCAGCGCGTACGACACCGGCACCGAGATCAGGGCGACGCTCAGCACGAGGGTGATGAGGCCCACCGCCAGACCGTCGCGGGCCTCGCGGGCGGCGACGGCGAGCTCGGGGGCTCCGCGGGAGAGGCGCACCTCTCGCCACGACGACAGGGCCTCGGTGAGTCCGGTCGCAAGCGCCCAGACGGCGACGATGACGACGAACGTGACCTCCGACCGCCACGCCGGGATGCCGCCCGCCATGCCTGCGACCACGCTGAGGATGCCCATGAGGATCGCCTGCCACCGCGCACCCGCGGGATAGACGAGCCAGGCCGCGAGGAGGAAGACGAGGCCGGTCGCGATCGCGAATCCACTGAAGACCGACAGGCCGATGGCGGCCGAGTGGTCGGGCGAGAAGGTGATCATCACCGCGACGATCGCCGCGAAGAGGGCACGCGCGAGCTGCAGGTCGCGCGCACGGAAAGCGCGGGGAGTGGCGGCAGCAGGCATGGCGGCGTTTCGGACGGGGATCGGGGCGTTTCCAGTGTAGGCCGTGGCCGCCGGGCGGATTCGGGGATGCTTCACCGGCGAGAGAAGCGGATGCCGCGGCCTCAGCGCTCCGCGAACAGGCGGTCCAGAACGCGGCGCGCCAGCAGGCGCTGGTCGGCGGGGATGTGGGTGATCATGATCAGCGCCTTCCACAGGGCCCAGCCGCGCCCCCGCACCCAGGTGCCGTCGTCGACGGCGAGCTCTCGACGGAAGACGCGCGCTGCGGGGCCGTCGAAGAAGGTCCACGCGATGACGGTGTCGCAGGCCGGATCACCGACGGCGGAGCATCCGAAGTCCACCACCGCGCTCAGGCGCCCGTCGCGTGCCAGCAGGTTGTTGATGGACACGTCACCGTGCACCCACACCGGCGGCCCGTCGAAGGATGCGGCCAGCGCGTCGCGCCACATCCCCCCGGCGAGATCGCGCTCTCGACCGGAGAGCCGGTCGATGATCGCCGCCGTCTCGTCGTCGTAATGCGCCAACGGACCGCCGCGGTATCCGCTGTGCAGGCCCGGGGACGGGCCACCGGCGGCGTCCACCGCGCGGAGGGCGACGAGGAAGGCGGCGAGGTCCGCGGCGAACCGCGATGCGTCATCGACCTCGACCACGCCGGCCGGGTCGCCCTCGATCCAGCCGTACACCGACCACGGTCCCGCGAAGCCGCGGGAGGGGCGGCCGGCGCCGTGCACCGCCGGGATCGGGAGTGGCAACGATGGCGCGAGATGCGGCAACCAGCGCTGCTCTTTGGCGACCTGCGGCACGTAGCCGGGCGCGGACGGCAGGCGAACCGACAGCGCCTCGCCGAGGCGGAACATGCGGTGGTCGTTCCCGCCGTGGGGCACGGAGCGCACAGGGAGGTGCGCCCATTCGGGGAACTGCTCGGCGATCAGCGCCCGGACGAGCTGTGCGTCGATCCGGGATGCATCGATAGCGGGGGCCGGGTGGCTTCCGGTCACTGCTGCGGACAGAACATTCGCGGCCGGGGGCCGGTGCGGTCGAACGTGTGCTGCGACATCGGCGCACCGCAGAGGGGGCAGGGCCGCTCGGTGCGTTCGGGCTCGGGCTCGGTGTCGTAGGGCCCGACCGCAGCCGGCCCGGCCTTGCGGATGAGCACGGCGTTCATCCAGTTGAACCACCCGCCCTCCTCGCGCATCCGCACCCGGAGGGGCTTTCGCGGCGGACGGGGCTCGGGGTGGGACATACCCTCACCCTACGCGCGCGGGTCGTCGACGCTTCCACGGAGATCTGCGGACCCACGGTCGCTTCGCCGCCAACGGACCGAGTGAAGGTCGATCCCCGCGCGAGGGTGGGGCGGTGCAGGGTGGTGGAAAGGAACGCGCGGTTGTGGCGCTGCGGCGGGCTGCGCAGCAGGGCAGGCGCAGCCGCGTGCGTCAGCGGACCTCCGAATCGACGGCCTCGATGCGCTCCAGCCGCTGCTGACGGTAGGTACGTCAGGACGAGATGGATCGGCTGTCAGCGCGGAAGGACGGTGAGCACCCGTTCGACGTGGTCGCGGAATTCGCTCATGAAGTCGCGGAGAAACGCCTCGGTGTCTTCCGCGTGAATCTCGCCATCGGGGCCGAAGACCTCCTCGGAGAACTGGATGTAGGCCTCGGGAGCGGTCATCTGACGTGCGTTGCAGTAGCTGAGGACTCCCCGCAGGCTCTGCTGAGCCACCGCGGTGCCGATCTGTCCGACCGAGGCGCCGACCACGGCAGCCGGAATGTGGTCGAACGAGTTCTCACCCCAGGGCCGCGACGCCCAGTCGATCGCATTCTTCAGCGCACCGGGGATACTGCGGTTGTACTCGGGCGTGACGAACATGACGGCGTCGGAGCCGCTGATCGCCTCTTTGAGTGCGCGCGCCTCGGGCGGATAAGCGCTGTCGAAGTCGGGGCTGTACAGAGGCAGATCCCCGATGGGGATCTCGGTGAATTCGAGATCGTCGGGCGCGAGGCGGATGAGCGCCTTCGACAGCACCCGGTTGATGGATGTCGACGAGAGGCTGCCGATGAAGTACCCGACCTGATACGTGGACATGATGTCTCCTCACCATTGGCGTTACGCAACGATCACACGCGGATCAGCTGCGGCTCCAGGTCTGGACGGCGACGGGGATCTGTGCGTGGTCAGAAGTCGAGCGCGAAGACCTTCCGCGCCGTTCGCTCGAAGAAGTCCGCCTTCTCGTCGTCGCTGATCGGAAGGGCCTCCTGCGCGTCGACCTCGGCCCCGTCGAACTGGTAGGGGTAGTCCATCGCGTACATGACGCGATCGGCGCCGATCACCTCGCGCGTGAACATGATGGCCGGACCCCACGGCATCCCGGAGGTCGTCAACCAGATCTGCGACGAGAAGTACGCGGACGGCGGCTGAGCCAGCGGCTTGATCGCGTCGTAGCGTCCCGAGGCGACCTGCTTTGCGTGCATATGGTCGATGCGGTGCAGCCAGAAGGGCAGCCCCTCGCCGAGATGACCGACGACGACCCGCAGACGAGGGTGCCGGTCGAGGACGCCGGACGTGATGATTCGCAGCAGGTGCAGGCCGGCGCTCGCACCGAACCCGTGCACGGCGCCATCCAGACCGGCTTCGAAGTAGGGGCCGATCATGCTGTCCGGCGGAGTGTTGGGGTGCAGGTACAGCGGCACATCCAGCTCTTCCAGCGCCGCGAGGAGCGGCGCGAACCGCGGGGCGTCGATGTAGGCGCCCCGGATGTGGTCGTTGAGGATCAGGCCTTTCAGCCCGAGCTCGGATACGGCCCGTCGAAGCTCGACCACGGCAGCGTCGACGTCCTCGTACGACACCGCCGCGAGGCCGGAGAATCTCGACGGATGAGAGCGCGTGATCTCCGCCAGACGATCGTTGGCCAGGCGCGCGATGCTCGTTCCCTCCGCGGCATCCAGCACCTGGGTCCCCGGAGAGGTGAGGGCCAGCACCTGATGGTCGATCCCGGTGGCGTCCATGTCCGACAGGCGACGCTCCGCGGCATCCTGCAGTCGTGCCACGACCGCCTGAGGCTGCGGATGGGGCGAACTGAGGAAGTAGCCCATGAGGCTCGAGAACCCGATGTCTGCGATCGTCTTATCGGAGAGGTGCCGACGGTAGAGGGCGATGATCTCCGGCGGGGCCCAGGCCTCCTCGGTCGCGATCCGCAGATGGTTTCGCGAAGTGTCGGTCGATGTCACGGTGCCGCCCTTTCCATGGGGATGTGGTGATGGTGCCGGTGCGGGTCCGCGGCGTCCTCCGGCTGGGCGGAGATGGGGACGAGGTGCACGGTCACGACGGCGGGCGTTCCCGCCTCCACGTGACGCAAGCCCTCGCGCAGGACGCCCTCGAGCTGATCGAAATCCGCCACAGTTCCGCTCCAGGCGCCCCCTGCCGCGGCCGCCACACCGCCGAAGTCGGTGCTCTGCTGCAGGTTCACCCACAGCCGGTCGGTACGCGCGGCGGTCCCGTCGGGATGGAGGCGCTCCAGGTTGCGCTTCGTGGCGTTCCACCCGCCGTTGTCGAGGACGACGGTGAGGACCGCCAGGCCGTAGTGCTCCGCCATCCAGTAGGTGGAGGCGGGCGCCGAGAAGAAGAACGTTCCGTCTCCGACGATGCTGACCACCGTCGCATCCGGCTCTGCGAGCTTGATCCCGAGCGCGCCGCCGCCCGACCAGCCGAGAGCGGTGCCGCGATTGCCGTACAGGGTGCCCGGACGTCGGCGCGGCAGGTGTCGCCAGATCGTCGGGGCGTTCGAGATGGCCTCGTTGACGACGACCGCGTCGTCGTCGAGCAGGCCGCTGAGGACCCTGGCCACGCTCGCGGGAGTGAGGCGGGAGGCGGCGAGGTCTGAATCCGCCTGCCGATCCACTGCGTCCCGCATCTCCGACAGCATCCGGCGGGAGGCGGCCGTCCGGGTCCGCGCAGCCTCGTCCGGCGCGGGCGCACAGCGGTCGAGCAGCTGGCGGAGAACCGTCTCGGCGTCGGCACGCACGAACCGGCCGGCGGGCACGTACCAGAGCGGCAGGGACTCCTGGAGAGGATCCTCGTTCACCACGAACACCGCGGCGTCCGACGTGGGCCGGCCGAGCACATCCACCCACGGGACGACGATGTCGATCGCGAGGATCACATCCGCCTCCGCGAGGAAGGGATGTGGATCATCGCCGGCGTGGAGGGGGTGATCGCGAGGGAAGCTCAGCACTTCGGCGTTGTACTCGACGACCGGGATGCCGAGCCGCTCCGCGAGATCGACGAGCCGAGGAACGGCGGAGTGCCGCCGCCCGAGGTACGTCGTGACGATGAGGGGCCGGGACGCCTGCGTCAGCGCTCGGAAGAGACTCATCGACGACGCCGTCGGGGGCAGGACTGGCGGAGACAGGCTGCCACCGCTCGACGTCGAGGGGCACGTCGGCTGCCCGTTGCTCGAGCACTTCTCTGGCCGCCGTGACATAAACGGGCCCGGCGGGCGCACTTCGCGCGATCTGCAGTGCCCGGTGCACGACCTGCGGAACGTTGACGGCGGTGCGGAGGTCGTAGCTCCACTTCACGTACGGCCGGACAAGGCCGTGCTGGTCGGCGACATCCTGCAGGTGGTTCACGAACGTGTTCCTGCCGCCCGGCAGCTCGCCCTCCAGCGTGTACGGCGTCAGACCGGCGAACACGAAGACCGGCACCCGGGAACGGGCGGCGTTGTGCACGGCGCCCCCGAGGTTGGCCGTGCCGACATCGGTGTGCACGAAGACGGCCTGGGGTCGTCCTGTGGCGGCCGCGTACCCGTGCGCAGCGCTGAGCGCACTGAATTCATGCGGACAGAGGATGACGGTGGGGACGTCGACGCCTGCGGCGCGGTCCTGCGCGAGCGCCTCGATGATCGCCGGGTGATCGCTTCCGAAGTTCGCGAACAGATGGGTCACGCCGGCGCTGCGCAGCGCGTCGATGAGGAGCGCGCCGGCGCTGCGCTCGGAGTCCGCCATCAGGAGGCGGAGCCCGAGTCGGGAAGGGCATGGACGTCGACGCTGTGGAACTGCAGGTACTCGTCGATGCCGTAGGGCGACCCCTCCCACCCGATGCCGCTCTGCTTCCAGCCACCCATCGGTATCTCGCGGGCGCCCGTCTCGGAGAACATCGCGCTGTTGACGAACGTCACACCGGCCTCGATGCGCGCGGCGACGTCGAGCGCGTGGTCGCGCGACGCCGACCACACCGACGAGCACAGACCGTACTCCGTGTCGTTGGCGTACCTGACCGCTTCCTCTTCGTCATCGACGACCACGACCGGCAGGATCGGGCCGAACTGCTCCTCGCGCACGACCTCATCGTTCTGCCGGGCGTCCAGGACGACGGCGGGCAACAGGAAATGCCCACCGCCCCACGCGGCCTCATCGAGCTTCGATCCGAGGATCCGGACATCACGACCGGCTGCGCGGGTGCGCTCCAGCAGCTCGGTCACCCGCGCGAACTGGCCGGTGTTGTTGACCGGGCCCATGTCGGAGCGCTCGTCCTGGGCGTCTCCCACGACCATCCGGTCTACCCGCTCCACCAGCAGCCGGGCGAACTCGTCGGCGACACCGCGCTGCACGTAGACGCGCTTCGTCGCGAAGCAGACCTGGCCGGCGCGCCGGAAGGCCGACAGCACGATCCGGTCGGCGGTGACCGGGAGATCGGCGTCGGCCAGCACGATCGCGGGATCGTTGCCGCCGAGCTCGAAGTGCACCGGCAGGAGCGAGTCGGCGGCCTGCCGCATGACGTGCTTCGCCGTCGCCCCGCCTCCGGTGAACGACACCTTCCGCACGCGCGCATCATCGACGAGCGCACGGACGACGTCGGCATCGCCGTTGACGATGTTGACCACGCCCGGGGGCAGCACGTCTGCCGCGAGTGCGGCGAGCAGGGACACGGCGAGCGGCGCGAACGGGGAGGGCTTGAGCACCACGGCATTGCCTGCGGCGATCGCAGGGGCGAGCTTGTTGGCGGTCAGGAGCACCGGCGCATTCCACGGCACGATGCAGGCCACGACGCCGTAGGGCCGCCGCTCGACATGGACGGATTCGCCGGCCGTCTGCCCGGCGAACTCCTTCGGCACGAGGACACGGGAGAGGTAGTCGGCGACATGGCGGAAGGAGTCGGCCGACGCCGCCACCTCCCGCCGGATCGTCGCGACGATGCTGCCGTTCTCGCGCGTCGCGAGGTCGATCAGCTGCTCGGCGTGGGCGTCGACGGCGTCGGCGATACGACGCAGCCGCTCGACCCGTTCGGCGATCGACGTGGCGGCCCAGGCGCCCGCCGCTTCCGCGGCCGCATCCACCGCCCTCACCGCATCAGCCGCCGTGCCGTCCGCCACCACTCCGACGACCTCGGCCGTCCGGCTGGGATTGCGCACCTCGAAGGTGCGGTCGGCGGGCGCGCGCTCGCCCCCGATCACGTGTCCGACCACCTCGTTCTGCATCGTCGTCGTGCTCATTCGCTTCTCCTGATCATCGGCTCGTGCACTCGCGTCAGCCCTTTTTCGGCATGACGAGTGAGAGCAGGTGGTTGCGCAGCTCGAGGAACCGCCCGCTCGAACGCGTCTCGACCTGTGAACGCTCGTCGCCGAGATCGACGTCGACCACCTCGCGCACGACGCTCGGGTTCTTCGAGAGCACGACGATGCGATCGCTGAGGTAGATCGCCTCATCGATGTCATGGGTGACGAGGACCACGGTGATGCCGAGATCGCGGCGCACCCGGAGGATCAGGTCCTCGAGGTCGAAACGGGTCTGGGCGTCCACCGAGGCGAAGGGTTCATCCATCAACAGCAGCTCGGGACGATACGACAGTGCTCGAGCAATCGCGACGCGCTGCTGCATCCCGCCCGAGAGCTCCCAGGGGTACTTGTCCTCGACGTGCCCGAGGCCGACGGCATGCAGGGTCTCGCTCACCCGCGCTTCGCGCTCGGTCCGTGACATCCCGCGCGCAGAGAGCGGCAGTGCGACGTTGTCTCCGTTGGTGAACCAGGGGTACAGCGATCGGCTGTAGTCCTGGAATACCAGGCCCAGCTGCTCGGGCACTTCGGTGAGCACCCGGCCCTCGAAGGTCACCGAGCCGGAACTCGGCGACGCCAACCCCGAGATGCAGCGCAGCAGAGTCGTCTTGCCGGCGCCGCTGGGGCCGACGATGCAGACGAACTCGCCCTTGTCGACCTCGAACGACACGGTGTCGATGGCCATGTTGGCCTGCTCGGTGCCTTCGCCGTAGATCTTGCGCAGCTGATCTACGGCGAGGACCGTTTCGGTCGCCGTGGAGGGAGGGGATGCGACGGACATGCGTTTCCTTAAGATCCGGCGAGCGCACGGGAGCGGTAGTACCACCGCAGTACGCGTCGCTCGATGAAGACGAACAGATAGTTCAGGGCGGTGCCGATGACGGCGAGCACGAGGATGCCCGTCCACATCTTCTTGATGGCGAACTCCGCCTGCGCCTGCAGGATGAAGAAGCCGATCCCCGAGTTCGCGGCAACCATCTCGCTGACGACCATGAGGACGATCGCCACGGTGAGGCTGGCGCGCAGGCCGGCGGCGATCTGCGGGCTGGCGCCGGGCAGGACGAGGCGCGTGTAGGTGCGCCACCCGCCCAACCGCAGCGCCTTGGCTGTGTCGAACTTCACCGTGTCGACGCCGCGCATCCCGTCCAGGGTGTTCAGCAGCGTAGGCCAGATCGATCCCAGGGCGATGAGGGCGATCTGACGCATGTCGCCGATCCCGAAGATCGCGATCATCGCCGGGAGCAGCGCCGGCGCCGGCAGCACGTAGAGGAAGTAGATGATCGGATTCAACGCCACGCGCAGGTACTGCAGGCGCCAGAGGAGCGACCCCCCGACGACCCCGATGACCACTCCGAGGATGTAGCCGAGGAAGAGGTTGCGCAGGCTCACGACCGCGTTCGTCCATGCCCCGAACACCACCCACTGGTTCCACGTGTCGACAAGGATGTCGCCGAGCGGCGGGAAGAACGGCGACGTCGACCCGAGGGAGAACAGCCACCATGCGGCGATGAGCACGACGGGGAGCCAGAGCGGTGTCGCGATCTGGCCGACACGGCCCCCTCCCCTGCTCCGCCGCCGCGGCCGGGTCGTCGGAACGGCACTCGTGACGACCCGGGTCATGCTGTCCCCACCTTGTTCGACGCGCGGATGTTCCGCTGTGACTCGTACCAGTGCATGACCCGCTTCTCGAGCAGGAAGAAGGCCCCGGTCAGGGCAATGCCCAGCACGCCGGCGGCGATGATGTAGGCGTACATCGTCGGGTAGGCCACGACCCCCGTGTTCTGAGCCAGCAGGATGTTGCGACCGATGCCGGCCGCGCCGCCGACGATCTCGGCGACGATGCAGAGGATCAGGGCCTGAGCCGAGGCGATGCGCATCCCGGTGACGAGGTACGGCGAGGCGCTCGGGATACTGATCGCGAGGAAGCGGCGTGCGCCGCGGATCCCGAGGGCCCGCGCCGTGTCGAGGACGATGGGGTCCATCGACCGGACGCCGTAGATCACCTGGATGAGGAACGGCCAGAAGGCGGCGAAGCAGACCAGGAACACCTTCATCGGAAGTGTGGACCCTGCGATGAGGATGACCAGTGGCAGGATCGCGATGGCGGGGATCGCCTTGAACGTCTCGATGACCGGCGCGGTGCTGCGCTGCGCGAAGCCGTTGAAGGCGAGCATCGTGCCGATGACCAGGCCCAGCGAGATGACGATGATCATCCCCAGCACCCATCCGATCAGCGTCGCGCCCACGGCGGGCCAGATGCGACCGGTCGAGATCTCGCGACCGAGCGCCGCCATCGTGTCGGTCATCGTGGGGAATTGCGCGGGGCTGACGATGCCGGTCGCCGTGACGGCCTGCCAGAGGACGAGGACGACGACGACGGTCGCGATGGGGAGTGCCCAGTTCAGCCACGCCAGCTTGTTCTTCGTCATCACCTCATCCCTTCCTCGGGGGCCGCCGCGGGGGCGCGATCACTCGATCGCGCCCGGCCAGACGACGGTGGAGACGTCGAGGTTCTCCAGTGCCGTCGCCGCGGACTGATCGGTGCTGAACTTCACCAGCAGGTCTCGCGCCGTCTCGAAAGCGGTCAGGTTCAGGGCCGGATCGCCACCATCGTTCCAGCGCGCACTCTCCGCCTGCTCGGCCGTGATGCCGAGCCCGTCGACCAGCGAGGCCTTCGCGGCCTCGGGGTCCTCCGTCGAACCGAGGATCGACTCCTCCATCGCGTCGGCGAAGGCCCTGACGGTGTTGGGGTTCTGGTCGATGAAGGACTGCGAGGTGTTGAACAGGGTCGTCGCCGTATCGACGAACAGTTCCCGGTTGTTGTACCCGAGCTCGACGCCGCCGGCGGCGAGCGCCTCCGCCGCGAACGGCCACTGCATGATCGCGGCGTCGACGTCACCACTGTCGAGGGCGGCGGCCATCTGTCCGAAGGGCAGCTGCACCAACTCGATGCTCGTCGGGTCCGCGCCGGCACGATCGACGAGCCCCACATCGTCAGGGTGTTGTGAGAGGACAGACCGATGGTCGCCACTCGCTTGCCCTCGAGGTCGGCGAAGTCGGTGATGCCGGAATCAGCGGCGGCGATGGTCAGCGTGCCGTCGTCATCCTCTTGGATCTGACCCTCGATGGTCGAGATCGCACGGATCGGGATGCCGTTCGAGTTCGCGGTCACCACATGCACGACGGTGGCGAAGCCCACATCGTAGGTGCCGCTGGCGAGTCCCGAGACGATGGCGGCGATATCGGTCTGCGGGGTGATCTCGAGCTCGAGCCCGTGCTCTTCGAAGATCCCCTGCTCGATGCCGTAGTACAGCGGGGCGAACTGGGTGGAGGGGTTGATCGCCACTGTCAGCTGCGACTTCTCCGGCGCGCCGCCGTCGGACTCGTCTGCGCCGCCCGACTCCCCTGCGGGTGCCGAGCATCCGGACAGGGCGAGGACGGTGAGGGTCGCGGCGGCGATGCCGGCTATCGCGCGGCGGGTTGATCGGATCATGAGAGGACCTCGGATTCAAAAGAGTGGGAACGGATGCCGGACGACGCGTCCAGGCCGAGGAGTGCGGTGACGTTGCCGTGGTAGATCTGCTCGCGGTCGGCGTCGTCGAGGATGTCCATGTCCTGCAGGTTCGCGAGCGTGTCGCGGATGTACCCCGGACCTTTCTCGGGGTCGAACGGGGTGTCCGATCCGAAGAGCGTGTGATCCACGCCGAAGAACTTGATCGCGGTCCGCATCGAGTCGCCGGCGCCGAAGTACGCGGTGTCGACGTAGAACTTCTTGAAGTACTCGATGGGACGCAGGGTCAGGGGGTAGCCCTGCACGTCCTCCGCCTGGTCGGCGGGTGTGCGCGTACCCAGCTGGTCCCAGCCCGGTCCCACGCGACCGGCGAAGTGGGGGATCATCGCCCCGCCGTGATGGATGAGGATCTTGATGTCGGGCAGACGCTCGAACACACCCGAGAAGACCAGTCGCGACATGAACGCGGAGAGGTCGTACTCCCATCCCAGCGTCCACCAGATCTCGAACTTCGAGCGCTCCTCGGTCTTGTAATCCGTCCAGCTGGAGTCACGGCACGGGTGGACCTGGATCATCTTGTCGCCGCGACGGGCGACGGCCTCGTAGAACGGGAAGAAGCGCTCCTGATCCATCGGACCGCCGTGCACGTGGGTGTAGATCTGCACACCGACGGCGCCCAGTTCATCGAAGGCCCGCTCGGCTTCGGCGATCGCATTGTCGACGTCATCCAGGGCCACCGCGGCGCAGAACCCGGTGAAGCGGTCGGGGTTGTCCGCCACCAGCTCCGCCATGCCGTCGTTGGCGATCCGTGCCAGCTCGGCCGTTCGGGTGGCGGGCCCGAGGTCGTCGAGGGGCGGGGCGGCGGTGTTGATGATCTGCCGGTAGTCGGGCCCGAACTCGTCCATCACCCGGAAGCGTTCACCCATGTCGACGAGTGCGGGCACGCCGCTCACCCGCTTCTGGATGTTGCGGGCGACGGGGCTGTCGGTGATGGCGAACAGCCGCTCGGCGTAGGCGGCGGGCAGCAGGTGGCAGAAGGCGTCGATCTTCATCGAGTCGGATCCCTTCGTCCCCGTCGCGGCGTCGCGGCGGGATCGTGAGCGAGCAAATCAACACAGGTCGACGTCGGTAAAGGGATCGAGGCTCGGTTTTCCGCCACGCGGAATCACCGGGGGATGCGATCACCGGATGAGGTCGGCGCGGATCCCCGTCGCGCACTCCCGGAGGGCGATCGTCACCTCGCGGATCCGGCGCGGCTGGAGCCGCACACTCGGCGCCGACATGGCCACGGCCGCGATGGTGACTCCGGCGCGATCCCGCAGCGGAACGGCGACGGCGCTCAGACCCTCGGCGCTCTCCTCCTGGTTGACGGCGTACCCCCGCATGAGGACGAGCGCGAGCTCATTGAGGAGTTGGGTGAAGGTGCGCGTGCGCGGGGTCAGGCGGCGGAGGCCACGGGGATAAAGCGCGCGCAGCTCTTCTTTGGGGAGCTCGGCCAGGAGGACCTTGCCTCCCGAGGTGGCGTAGGCGGGGAGCAGCGTGCCCGTGAGCACGTGCGTGCGTACCCGCTGATCCGCCTCGAAGCCTGCGACGAACCTCACATCGCTCCCCTGCAGGACCAGCAGATTGACGGTCTCACCGAGCCGAACCGTCAGCGCAGCGAGGTGCGGCTCGCTCACCTCACGGAGATCGATCGCGCGGGTACTGGAGAATCCCAGCTCGATGAGGGCCGGGCCTGCCCGGTAGGCCCGGGTGATGCGGTCCTGGGTGACGAAGGCGCGATGCTCGAGGGTGCTGAGGATGCGGTGCGCCGTGGACGCCGAGACGCCGAGAGAACGAGCGGCGTCGGTGACCCGGAGATCGGGAGTCTCCCGCAGCAGCAGGAGGAGCTGCAGTGCGTGGTCGACGGCACTGACGGGATGCCGGGGTCCCGACGCACGATCGATCGCCACCCATCGAACTTAGGTCCAAGAGGCGGAACCTCCACCTATCCAGGTCATCGGGAGGCGCGTGCGAAACTGAGGCTGAGTCTGTGCTTTCGGCCACGAGAGGACGCGATGAAGCGAACCAACGCAGTGAACCCGGTGACCGGTGCCGTCGTGCTCATCACCGGCGGGGCGCGGGGGATGGGCGAGCTGTACGCGCGGCGCGCGGTCGCCGCCGGCGCCCGCGCTGTGGCGCTGTGGGACGTCGATGAGGAGAGGGTGACGACGCTCGCCGCCGACCTCCGCCGCTCCGGCGTCGAGGTGCGCGCCTACGCCGTCGACGTCTCCCACCCGGGATCGATCCGCGACGGGGTCTCACGTCTTCGGGAGGAGGTCGGGGCACCCGACATCCTGATCAACAACGCCGGCATCGTGCGCGGGGCGCCGTTCTGGGAGTACGACCCGGTGAACGACATCGAGGCGACGCTCCGGGTCAACACCCTCGCGGCCATGTGGCTCACCCGCGAGGTACTCCCCCACATGATCGCCGATCGCTCTCGCCCGAAGCGGATCCTCAACATCGCCTCGGCCGCGGGAACGCTCGCCAACCCGCGCATGAGCGTCTACGCCGCCTCGAAGTGGGCGATGATCGGCTGGAGCGAGTCGGTGCGGTTGGAGCTCGCCGCCGCCGGCCACCGCCACATCGCGGTGACGACCTTCTGCCCCAGCTACGTCTCGACCGGAATGTTCGCCGGGGCCCGCGGGCCGCTCCTGACCCCGGTCATGACGCCCGAGCAGGCGACCGCGGCGGCCTGGCGCGGCATGGTGCGAGGAGCACCGATGGTCCTGCGCCCGTGGACGGTGAAGCTCGCGATGGCACTACGCGGTGTACTGCCGACGCGGGCCTGGGACGCCGTCGCGGGCCGGGTCTTCCGCGTCTACTCGTCGATGGACGCCTTCACCGGGCGCGTCGGCGACTGAAGGTCACTCGGCCGAGGCGCCGCGCGCCGCGCGATCGAGGTCGATTCCCACGGCGAGGAAGCCGACGGTGTCGGGATCGGCGCTGAGGCTGCTCGGCGAGCGCGGAGTCGGCGCGCCGCAGCGCGGTGGCGAAGTTCTGCGGGGCTTCGGTATCGTGCGCGTGGCGCCCGGCGTCGATGTGGTCGACGAGATCGGCCCGGCTCCAGGTGTGCTGCACGGCCTTCCCGGCGTACCACTCGCGAAGCCCCTGGTCCTCCAGGCGGGTGAGCAACTCGACGACGTGACCCCATGGCAGCTGACCGACCGGCTGCTGGACGATGCCGCCGCGTGCGGGCCACCAGGCGGCGAAGTCGCGCATCCAGCGGAGGCTCTCGACCGAGAAGCTCGCCATGGTGGGGTACGTGCGACGGAGCCCCGTTGCAAGCGCGTCGAGCGCGGCATCCTGGTCTTCCGCGGCGCTCTCCTGCGCGAGGATCGTCGCCCCGATCTGCCAGTACAGTCCGATCGTCTCGGCGTTCGCGCGGCGCTGCAGCGTGTGCCGCGCGGCCTTCACCTGATCGATCAGCGTGTCGACGGATTTCTCGACGGCACCGTCACGGGTGTGGGCCAGGGCATCCTCGCTCATCACGTCAGCATGTCGCAGAACGAGCCGGACACAACAGAGCGGGCCACAACAGTGCGGCGATCGACGACGGGTGCAGAAGCGATCAATCCGCGCGGTCGAAGAGCCACTCCTGCACCTCCTCGAAGTACTCGGTGTCGACCGCGACCGGACCCATGTAGGGGTGATCGAAGCTCGCGATCGTGAAGATGACGATCGCGACGTACGAGGCCAGCACCGCTGCCATGACGAGGTGGGTCCGCAGCCGTCCCATCTGGATCATTCCGATCAGCACCGCCGTGATGGCCGCACCCGAGTACAGGACGAACCACAGGATGCCGGGCAGCTCCAGCCCGATCACGCCGATCCGGGCGCTCCGCGCCGACATGAACTCGTTGAACGACCAGATCGCCGCCGCGTGGACGTTCGCCTGCCCCTCACCCTCCGGCTCAAAGGAGAAGAGGACCTCCTCGATCGCGGCGACCTCCGCCACGGACTGCGAGGGGATCTGCCCCGCCCGCTGCGCCGCCCAGTCCACCTCTCGGACGTGGTCGACGTAGGAGACGAGCAGCGCCTGGGCTCTCCGCGCTCGGGCTCTGGGAATCCGGCCGTGTCGCGATAGAGCACAGCGACGGCCGATGCCTCGTCCATCACGATCTCCTCGACGCCGCGATAGTTCTCGTACGAGGCGGCGGCGATGAGCGCGAGCGTGACGCCGTAGAGGACGCCGAAGGTCGCCATCACGTAGGCGAGGATCCGGTCCCACTCCCGCATCTGCTTCTTCTCGCCCGGCACCCAACGGCGCAGCGCGATGACGATCAGCAGCGACGCGGCGACGAACAGGATGACGAAACCGGGCAGCGCGACCCCGACCGGCAGCTGGTAGAGCCACATGAATGGCATTGTGCCCGCAGGCGGCTTCGTTCGAAGGTAAGTGGATGCCGCGGCTCGCCGCGTCGCGGCATCCGGAACCTTTTTCGCGGCGATGTCGATTTCGTCCGCGCCGATTCGACGCGATAGTGGGAGGGCCCTTCCTCCCCGAACGAAACGGAGAATCAGATGCCCAAGTACATGCTCATCATGCGCAACAGCGATTCGGTGGAGAACTACGAAGACATGGACTTCGAGGCGATCATCAACGCGATGGGCGCCTACAACGAGTCGATGATGAAGGCGGGTGTCCTCCTCGGCGGCGACGGGCTGACCGATGCCGCCCAGGGATCGGTGGTGGAGTTCACCGCCGAGGCGCCGATCGTCACCGACGGCCCCTACGGGGAGGTGCACGAACTGTTCAACGGCTTCTGGACCATCCAGGTCGGGTCGCAGGAAGAGGCGGTCGAGTGGGCGAAGAAGGCGCCGCTCGGGCCCGGCAACAAGATCGAGGTGCGCCGGATGACCGACGAGTCCGACTTCGCGGACTACTCGGACAACGAGTACATCCAGAAGGAGAAGGGCTGGCGCGAGGAGCTCGGCACCGAATGAGCGCCGACCCGCGGCGGGTGCTCGATGCCGTATGGCGCATGGAGGGTGCGCGCATCGTCGCGGGTGTGGCGAAGGCGACCGGTGACGTCGTCCTCGCGGAGGATGTCGCGCAGGAAGCGGTCGTCGAGGCCCTGAGCTCGTGGCGCGAGCACGGCGTGCCCGCCAACCCGGGCGCATGGCTCACGGCGGTGGCGAAGCGTCGCGCCGTGGATGCGTGGCGCCGCCGCTCGGCGCTCGACGATCGGCATCGCGCGATGGCCCACGATCTCTCGGAAGCGACCGAGGACGCCTGGGAGCCGATCGACGACGACGTGCTGCGCCTCGTGTTCACCGCCTGCCACCCCGCGCTGTCGCGCGAGTCGCAGGTCGCCTTGACCCTGCGCGTGGTCGGTGGTCTCACCACGTCGGAGATCGCCCGGATGCTGCTGGTGCCCGTCCCGACGGTGCAGGCGCGCATCACGCGGGCGAAGAAGACCCTGCACGCGGCGAAGGTGCCCTTCGAGACGCCGGATCCGCCGGAGTGGCCGGCGCGGCTGCAGACCGTGCTGAGCGTGGTGTACCTCGTCTTCACCGAGGGGTACGCCGCGACGAGCGGAGATCGATGGGTGAGGACCGACCTCGCGGAGGAGGCGCTCCGGCTCGGGCGGATCATCGTCGCGCTGCTGCCGCGGGAGCCCGACGCGTGGGCGCTCCTCGCGCTGATGGAGCTGCAGGCCTCACGGTTCGGGGCACGGACGGACGCCGTGGGTGAACCGGTGCTGCTGGCGGATCAGGACCGCAGCCGATGGGACAGGGCGCAGATCGAGCGAGGCCGCGCGGCGCTCGCGCGGGCCGACGCGGTCGGACATGGCCGCGGGTCGTACGCGCTGCAGGCGGCGATCGCCGAACAGCACGCGACGGCGCGGGACTTCGCCGACACCGACTGGGACGAGATCGTCGTGCTCTACGAGGCGCTGGGCCGCATCTCGCCGAGCCCGGTCGTCGAGCTGAATCACGCCGTCGCCCTCTCGATGGCCGTCGGGCCGGGGACGGCGCTGGCGATGGTCGACCGACTCGCCGCGCAGGGCGCGCTGCGCGGCTCGCACCTCATCCCCAGCGTGAGGGGGGAGCTGCTGGCGAAGCTCGGCCGCGCGGACGAGGCTCGCGCCGAGCTCTCGGCCGCCGCAGCCCTCACCGGCAACGAGCGGGAGGCCGGCGTGCTGCGAGCGAAGGCCGCCGCGCTCGGCGGGTGACTCCCCTGCTCAAGGCCCGCCCTCGACGCACACCGCCGTCGCCGTCGCCACTGATGTCGGGGTTTCGCAGGTTCGAAGACCCGGGATGCTGCGAAACCCGACATCGAGTGGGGAAAGGGGAGCGGGGAACGGGTTGAGCAGGGGCGGCGCGCGCCCTAGGCTCGCGGCAGAGCGTCACTCCCAGATTCGGCACCACCCCCGCGAAAGCAGGTTCCGATGGCATCCTTCACCCGAGGATTCGGCTCCCGTCGGCGTGAGGCCGAACCGGACCTCCCGCCCGGCCAGTACCTCACCACCGACTTCCCCGTCCTCTCCGCCGGTCCGACGCCGCGCATCCCGCTGTCGGAATGGTCGTTCTCGATCCGCACCGAGACCGGTGAGACGGCGCGGTGGAGCTGGGACGAGTTCACCGCCCTCCCGTCGGAGGAGGTGTCGACCGACATCCACTGCGTCACGCGCTGGTCCAAGCTCGGCACCTCGTGGCGGGGCGTGGCGCTGGACACCCTGTTCGACGACGTCGAGACGAGCTTCGACTACGTCATGGCGCACTCGTACGGCGGGTACACCACGAACGTTCCGCTCGACGACCTTCTCGGGGGCAGAGCCTGGATCGCGTACGAGTTCGACGGGGAGCCGCTCGACCCCGAGCACGGGGGCCCGGCCCGCCTCCTCGTGCCGCACCTGTACTTCTGGAAGAGCGCGAAGTGGGTGCGGGGGCTCGTCATGCAGCAGCACGACGATCCTGGGTTCTGGGAGCAGAACGGCTACCACCTGCGCGGTGACCCCTGGCTGGAGGAGCGGTACTGGTGAGGACGACCGGGTGGCTGCCCGCACGTATCGCTGCGGTCCGGCCGACCACGAGCCACGCCCGCGTCCTCACCCTCGACGTGCCCGGCTGGCCGGGGAACGACCCCGGCCAGCACCTCGACGTCCGCCTCACCGCGGAAGACGGCTACCAGGCCGAGCGTTCGTACTCGATCGCCTCATCCGGGCCGGGTGAACGCGTCGAACTCGCCGTCGACACCGTGCCCGACGGAGAGGTCTCACCCTACCTCGTCGAGGTCGCCGAGGTCGACGACATGCTCGAGGTGAAGGGCCCGCTCGGCGCATACTTCGTGTGGCATGAATCCGACACCGACCCCGTGCAGCTCATCGCGGGCGGGTCGGGGATCGTCCCCCTGCTCGCGATGGCGCGCGCGCACGATCGGGCGGGAAGCGCGGCACCCTTCCGTCTGCTCTACTCGGTGCGCACGCCCGACGATGCGCTCTACCGCGACGAGATCCTCGACCTGGCCGGCCGCTCCGTCGACCTGACGTGGGCCTACACCCGCGCCGCCCCCGAGGGCTGGCCCGAACCCGTCGGCCGGTTGACACCCGATCGGGTCGCCGCGGCGACGTGGCCGCCGGCGCGGCATCCGCTCACCTTCATCTGCGGACCGACGCGCTTCGTCGAGGCCGCTGCCGACGCGATGGTCGCCGCCGGCCACGATCCGGCGCGCGTGCGCACCGAACGATTCGGAGGATGACGATGTCCGACGACCGCACTCGCATCGCCCGCGCCGCGCACCCCGGCCGGGAGGACTCCCACACCGCGCACGTCGTCGACGGCAATGCCGTGGTGGGCGCCCTGCAGGATCTCTTCGCCGGCGACCTCAGCATGCTGATGGTGGAATGCGGCGGCTGTCACACCACGGCGCCGCTCGCGGAATGGCGGGTGGAGGCCGATCGCGACGCGTTCATCGTGCGATGCCGGTCGTGCACGCACACCCTGTGGACGCTGATGCGGGGGGGCGACGGCCCCTCGCTGCTCATCGCCGGGGGCTGCGGTGTTCGGCGCGGGCCGGAGGGCGAAGCGCCGAGTCCGGCCGGGTGACGCGCCCGCCCGCGAGCACCAGTCCCGCGACGACGCCGCCCACGCCGTCCGCGGCGAGATCACCGATGGTGTCGTTGTACGACACGATGATCTCGGCGGTGACGAACGTGCGCCCCGCCCACTCGACCATCTCCCACAGCGCCCCGAAGGCCAGCGCGAGCATGCCGCCGAGGACCGCGCCGGAGACTCGAGGATGCCGCGACCGGGCGGGCCCCGGCAGCACGCCGACATGCGCGAGGGCCTGCAGCCCCATCAGCGTGATCGCGCCGGACACGACCGCGTGCACGACGAGATCCCAGCCGGGGATCGATTCGTAGAGCCCGAAGATGTTGCTCCACGCCGCGACGAGGACCGAGAGCGCGACGGCGATGTCCCACCCTGGACGCAGGGCGAGGAAGCGGGGCAGCATGAGGGCGGGCAGCGAGAACGCGACCACCCCTGCGTCGAGGAGCGTGAACCAGACTGCGGCGATGACGACGCTGATCACACCGAGAAGCCGCACTCCGTCGGCGGCGATGTCGAGCGCCGTCGCGGGTGGTCGGAGGAAGTTCTGCACGAAGGGGTTCGCCCGCACCGCCGAGGTCATCACCCCTCTCCCGCCGCGATGCGCAGCACCGCCTGGACCGGCAGATGATCCGAGGGCCGGCGCCCCTTCGGGGCCGATGGGTTGATCGCGACGCGCTCCACCTCGATGTCGCCGGTCACCGCGATCCAGTCGATGCGCTTGCGACCCACGCGCGGCTCTCGGTAGTTCGGGAACGTCCCCCACTCGGGTGTGACACGCTCGCCGGCGACCGCCCAGGCGTCCCGCAGAGCGCCATCCCTCAGCAGCTCCCGGATCGGGACAGTTCCCTCGCCCGTGTTGAGGTCGCCCATCACCACGCTCGGCCGCGCCGCCTCACCGACGAGCAGGCGAAGGGCTTCGGCCGAGCGGCGCCGCGCTCCACGCGACAGGTGGTCGAAGTGGGTGTTCACGGCGACGAACGTCGCGGACGTCGCCCGGTCGCGCAGCCGGGCGATGACCGCGATGCGGGGCACCCTGTTGCCCCACGACCGCGACCCGGGGTCGTCAGGGCGGTCGGACAGGGCGATCTGCCGCCAGTTCTCGAGCTCGAGCCGGTCGGCGTCGAAGAAGAGCGGGCAGGCCTCTCCCCCGCCATCCCGTCGTCGTCCGTGACCGAGCGCCACATACCGCGCGCCGAGCGCGGTGTGCACGTCACGCGCCTGGTCGGGGAGAGCCTCCTGCACACCGAGGATGTGCGGTTGCTCCGCCTGCAGGAGCGCGGCCACTGCCGCTCGTCGGTCGCGCCATCGATCCACGCGCCGCAGCGCCGGGGAGAGCCGGCGGCGGATGTTGAAGGTCATGACGTGCAGCGCAGGCGGCGTCACGGGTCCGATCAGGGCGGTCGACATCCCCCTCAGGCGCCCGAGATCCGGGTCCAGGCTGCCTTGCCCTCTGCGCGCCGCGCCGCCTCATACGGTGAGGGGTCGGCGGCCTGACCGACCCGGAGGGTGTCGTCGTGGGGCGTCGACCTCTGCCGCCGCGGCCGCGTGACCCACAGCGTGACCGCCGTGACACCGGCGGCGACGCCTCCGAGTGCCAGCAGCTCGATCATGCTGAGAGCGTACGCCTGCACGGTGGGTGGCAGGGCCGGATCAGTGGATCGACGCGTCCGCTGCGCTCAGGCGCCAGGCGTGGAACACCACGATCAGCCCGGCGCGAGACGGGGCGGCGACGAGCGGCCCGGCTGCGGCGTCGGCGGAACCGTCGAACGGCGCGAGCCGCAGGAGCCGCATCGGCTCGCCGGCGACTCCGCCGCGCACGGTGATCGCGTCCTCACCCCGACTGACCCGGATGACGAGGCGACGACCGCTCCACTCGGGCACGGCGCCGACCGACCAGTCCGAGCGGCGGTCGGTGACGACGGCCCCCGCTCCGAGCTCTCCGTCGCAGTACTCGACTCCGCACTTGATCCACCGCTCGTCGTCGATCCGCACGAAGATGCCCGCCTGGTCGAACTGCTCAGTGAAGTCGGCGGTGAACTCAACCTCCATCGCCGCGCCGACGGGGAGCGGAGCGACGAGCCCGTGTTCAGAGGCGTGCTCGAAGCCGTACGCGGTGCGCAGCCACGCATCGCTTCCTTCGACGGCGGTGACGGCCAGGTCGTCCCCCGCCGTTCGGCGGAGACGGGCTCATGGGTCCACCGCCCCTCGGCCCAGTCGATACGGCGGGGGGAGATCGAGGTCGTCATCCCTCCATCGTCGCATCAGCGGTCGGGCTCCGGCGGATGCGGATGGGCCCCTTGGCCGTCGAGGGATCGACCACCCGGCCCCCCTGGGTGATCTCCACGTCGCCGGTCGCGACGAGTCGCCGTGCGGCCCGTCGCGCGGGCTCCATCAGCTCGCGCCACTCCTCGCCCCCGACGGCCTTCGCGGCCTCGGACGGACACATCGATGACGTCGCCGCACGCAACGCGAGGGTCTGACGGATCGCCTCCTCCAGCTCACGGTCGACGGGCGTCACGCCGCGGCGCCGGCACGCGTCGGAGCAGTACTTCACCGAATCCCAGTTCGCCGCCCACCTGGCTCGGTACTCCATGGTGCGTCCGCAGGAGGCGCAGATCTTCGGATGGCGCCGCTCGGCGGCATCCGTCCCTCCCCGCGTGCGACCCATGTCTCCATCGTGCCGCGGGCCGGAGGGTCAGGGGGCCGCACGACCCGTCGTCGTCATCGTGATCTCGCGGGCTCCCTCGACGTCGCGCGCCTCCAGGGCCACCGACACCGATGCGAAGTCGCCGAGGCGCGACGCATGCGTGCCGCCGCACGGGATGTGCACGGTCATGTCCGGGAGTTGGCACACCCAGGCGCGACGCGACGAGAGCGCGTCGCCATCGCGCTCGATGCGAACGGCCGCGCCGGAGCCGACCCATTCCGCGAGCAGCATGTTCGCGTGCGACGCGACGGCGTCGAGATCGTCCAGAGCCGTCGCGACGAAGCCCTTCCGTCGGAGCGACTTGCCGATGCGGTAGACGTCGACCGAACCACCCGGATGGATGCGGCTCGTCTCGATCGCCAGCGCGTCGAAGTTCGGGTTCCCCCGGGCATCCGGCATCACCTCTTTGATCCACGCTTGCGCGAGAGCGGCATTCAGGGCGAGCGACGCGAGATGGCAGACCGTGTGCCCTGCCGAGAGCGCGACGCGATATTCGGCGTCGACGACCGCGCGGACCTCGGTCCCCGCCGCGGGGCCGTCACCTTCGACGATGTGCGCCACGACGAAGACCCAGCCCTCGGTGCCCATTCGGACGGGCAGGTCGGCGCCGAGGAACAGCCGTCCGTCCTGGACGCCGCCGACCACCGCGTCGACCACGGCGAACGTCGTCCCCGCCGCCTCGAGGGTCGCGCGGTCCGCCGGCTGGTCGGGCCAGGCCGCCGTGACGGGATGCACGCAGGTGACGTCGAGGAGCACCGCCGAGCGCCCGTCGCCGAGGTCTTCGACGTGCAGCACACGGCCCGTGCTCGAGGTCGCACCCTGCGGGTACGTCACGACCGTGTCGGTCTCGGGGAGGCCGGCGGGGACGGGGAGGGTGGCGTGGGGCTCTGGCACGAGCCCACCCTAGACGGCGGACGGGGCGGGTAGATTCGCCCTGTGCGCGCCGTTCGCATCCATGCTGTCCGCGGCATGCCCGCCGTGGTCGACGTCGCCGAGCCCGTCGCGCCGGAGGGCGGGGTGGTCGTCGACGTCCGTGCCACGGGGGTCTGCCGCAGCGACTGGCACGCCTGGGCCGGTCACGACGAGATCGCCTTTCCGCACGTACCCGGCCACGAGTTGGCGGGCGTCGTCTCCGAGGTCGGCCTCGGGGTCACCCGTTTCCGCGTCGGCGACCGGGTCACCGTCCCCTTCGTGTGCGGGTGCGGGGTGTGTGAGTGGTGCCGCGCGGGCGATGCCCAGGTGTGCCCGGATCAGCAGCAGCCGGGGTTCACCCACTGGGGGTCCTTCGCCGAGAGGGTGGCGCTCCATGCCGCCGACACCAACCTCGTCGCCCTCCCCGACACGGTGTCGTTCGAAGCGGCCGCTGCGCTCGGCTGCCGGTTCGCGACGGCCTTCCGGGCGCTGACCGCCCGGGCGCGCGTCGCCACCGGGGAGTGGGTCACCGTCGTCGGCGCCGGTGGGGTGGGCCTCAGCGTCGTGATGATCGCGGTCGCCCTGGGCGCGCGGGTGATCGCGATCGACACCAACACCCGCGCGCTCGAGGTCGCGAGTCGGCTCGGCGCCGCCCATGTCGTCGTCACAGGTCCTGACGGTCCCCCCGTCCCCGACGTCGTCCACGATCTGACCGGGGGCGGCTCGCACGTGGCGATAGACGCGGTCGGGAGCGCGAAGACCGCCGCGGACGCCGTGCTGAGCCTTCGCCGTCGCGGGCGCCACGTGCAGGTCGGGCTCCTGCCGACGGATGACGGCTTCTCCCCCCTTCCCATGGCGCGCGCGATCGCGTGGGAGCTCGACATCCTCGGCAGTCACGGGATGGCGGCGGGAGACTACCCGGCGATGATGGAGCTCGTCGCCTCGGAGAGGCTGCACCCGCACGACCTCATCGAGCGCGTGATCGGCCTCGACGAGGCATCCGCTCTTCTCCCGCGTTTCGACAGCGCCGCGCCCGCGGGGATGACGATGATCGACCCGCGCCGCGGGCTCCCCTAGGATCGCTCCGACGGAGGGGGTCGCCGATGACGGCAGGGTATGGTCCGGGGTACGGCCAGGGCTACGGGCCGGGGTACGCCGCGATGCCGGCCCCGCAGCCGGCGCGGAAGGGCTTCGACATCCTCGGGCTCATCGCCGTCATCATCGCCATGGTCGGACTGGTGCCGACACTGTTCGTCTTCCTCATCGGGCTCATCCCCGAGATGAACGCCATCTGGTGGCTGCTCGTCGCCCTGATCCCGATGCTCGGCATCGGCGGAGCACTCGTGCTGCTGCTGGCGATCATCGGGCTGATCGTGGGCATCACGCGCAAGCGCCGCTACGGCCTCTCGATCACCGGCATCGTGCTGGGGCTGATGATGCTGGTTCCGATCGGTCTGCTCTCCTTCAGCTCGACCCTGTGACGCGCGTCGTCGACGAGCACTCGATCCAGCCACTGGAGCATCCCCGGCAACGCCAGATACGCCACCGTGCCGTGTGTGGCGAACGAGATCTCCTGATACGTGACGTCGATACCCTCCTGCGCTTCCCGCTGAGCGAAACGGAGGGTGTCGGCAGGCACGACCAGCTCGTCATCCGATCCCTGGGCGACGAACAGGGGCGCATCGAACGTGCGGGATCCCGCCGAGTTCTGGGCGAGCAGTTCGCGCCACGGTGACGTCTTCGTCGGATCCGCCGTGGTGAAGTTCCCGTCCACCAGTGGCTGTCCGAGGCCGTGGAGCTCGGGAATGTTCGTCAGCAGACAGAGCTCGTTCATTCTCGGGACGATGTCGAGCGCATCCGGGGTGAGGATGTCGTCGAGCTCGGCCCCGGGAACAGAATCGCCGTAGACCTCGGCATAAGCGGTGAAAGCGTACGAGCCGATGGTCACACCCGAGATGTCATCGAGATGCGCCTCCATGAGACCGAGCAAGTCGGCGGCGGGGGCTGCGACGGCGACGGCGCGCAGATCGAGCTCCGGCGCATACGTTGCCGCCGACTCCGCCGCGAAGAGCGCGGCCTGTCCGCCCTGTGAATGGCCCCACAGGACGACGTCGTCGCCGAGGGCGGCCGACGCGACCGCCTGAGCGGCTCGGACGGCATCGAGTACTGCGTGACCCGCGCTCTCGCCCACGAGGTACGAATCCGGCCCGGCCACACCCATGCCGATGTAGTCGGTCGCCACCACGGCGTAGCCCCGATCGAGAAGAAAGCGGAGACCTTCGATGCCGATGTACGGATCGAATCCGTAGGACGGTGCACAGTCGTGCGCCGCACCCGTCGTGGGGTGGCCCCAGGAGACGACGGTACGACCACCGGGAGGGGGTGGCGTGAGCGGAACGACCAACACACCGGTCGCAATCTGAGCGTTCCCGTTCAGGTCGGTCGTGCGATACATGATCCGCCACCCGCGCGCGGCGAAGGGCGCACCGAGGAGAGCCTCCGTCTTGATGAGAGATCCCGGCGGGCCGACGGCATCCTGTGGAACCGCGCTGTAGAACTCATCGACGTCGTTGCGCTCGAGGGCGTTGCCGATCAGCCGGAGCTCGGTCGACGCGACGAGCGTGCCGAGAAGGGCGAGGCTGAACGCGAAGAACGTCACCGCGATGCGGAAGCCGTGGCGGCGCAGCAACGTCACACGTACAGGATGACGTCACGCGCGGGTTTTCACCATCCGCCGCTCGATGACCGCCATCACCAGGATCGACGCCAGCGCGACGACGGCCAGACCGATCGTCAGGATCGCCAGCCCGTCGAACAGCAGCCACTCGGCGAACACACCGCCGAGGACGTTTCCGAGCAGGTAGCCGGCGCCGACGACCACCGAGTACACGCCCATGATCAGGCCGCGGTTCTCGCGGAACTCGGCCGAGATGTCGCTGAGGTGCGCGAGCGCCGCCGGGGTGAACCCCGCCTCGAGGAACATCCCGGCGATCACGATGGGAATCGCGACGGCAGGCGGCGCGCCATGGTTGAGCAGCACCAGCCCGACCGAGGCGACGATGGCGCCGGCGACCGTGACGAACAGGGTCGGGACGGTCGGCAGGCGGCCGATGAAGAACGCCCACGCCACGATGCACAGGCTGAAGACGAGCACGTAGATGCCGAGGACGGCGGAGAGTCCCGCCTCGTTGCCGGCGAAGGCGCCCGGAATGAGCTGGCCCGCGGCGGTGCGGTCGCCGGCGAGCACGAACGTGATCTGCGATGTGACCCAGGTGCCGAGGATGGCGTTGACCGCGATCCACGCCGGGAGGAAGGCCACCAGGCGTGGCTGACCGATGATCCGGATGCGCTCGCGGACGCCGGTCTGCCGGCGGCGCGCTCCGCCCGCGGCATCCGTCCTCACGAAGAGAAGCACCAGCAGGGATGCCACGATGTAGACCCCAGCGAGCGCGACGAACGACCAGAGCCCCCAGACTCCGTAGAGAAGCGGGCCGGCTACCGCTCCGAGCGCGATGCCTCCGGACGATGACAGCTCGTACAGGCTCGTGACGCGTCCCCGTCGCATCCGATCGTCGTCACTGGCGTCGGCAAGAAGGCCGAGGGTGGCAGGTGCGGCGATCGCTGCTCCCGCACCGTCGAGGAGACGGGATGTCGCGACGACGGCGATCACGAGCGCCGCCGACGGCGCCACCGCGATGAGGGACGCTCCGGGGGTGATGAGGATGCCGGCGGCGGCGAGGAGCGGAGCCGCCACGAGGAAGACCCGGCGGCCGCGGCGGTCGCTCGCCGACCCCGCGAGCGGGGCGAGCACGAGTTCGGCGAGAAAGCTCAGCCCCGACAGCACTCCGAGGATGAGGGCCCCGACGGGGGCGCCGGCGCGAGCCAGGTCGACGAAGTAGGCCCCGAGCGCCAGCGCGCCGGCCGCCGACGCGCTCCGGATGAGCAGCTGCGCGACGAGCACCGCGGGGGTGCCGACCGGGGGCGCTGCGCCGGGGGACGTCATGACACCAGCCTGAGCGCTTTTCGACGTCACCGGGTCGGTCACCGGCCGAGAAGTCCTCCGAACCGCGCGACCCGGCAGAAAATGTGGCGTGCTCGCGGATAGAGCCGCCGAATTCGACGGGTCGCGGGATACTCGGACACTCGACCGGCGGCGGTACGCTCGCACCATGGAGGACTGGGAGGACGGCGCCGCCGAGACCCTCGAACGTCTCACCGCCTCGTCGATGGCCGATGCCTACGTCGGCACCGTCCGCATCCTCTCGCTCACGCCGCCGACCCAGCGTCGCCGCTATCAGACCTGCACGATGGAGCTCGCTCTTCAGGTGCCCGAGCTCGAGGGCGAGACGCTGCGGACCGAGGTCGTCCTCGACAAGCGCTACTGGCCCGAGGTGGGCGTCGTGCTGCGTGCGCGCATCTCGCGTCGCAAGCCCCGGATGATCGACGCCGACTGGGACGCGTTGGCCCGCCGATGAACGACAGCCGCCCCTCGGCCCCGCGCGCCGGCTGGGAAACGGCGGTGCAGAGCCGCTGGGGTTGCCGTATCGCGTTGACCGCGATGCACCCGGCGGGTTCGATCGAACCATGACGCGTCCCGCCTCGCCCGCTGTCCGTCGGACGGTGTCGACTGTCGTGTTCCTGCTGGGCGCGCTCTACACCAGCCTCGTCCTCTGGGTCACGCTTCGCCCGCTGCCGTGGGCGACCGAGGGATCGGAGGCGCCGTGGGGCATCCTCAACCCCGCCGCGTGGACGGATGAGGCGGCGTGGACGGATGGGCGGAGCCTGGAGATCCTGCTGAACGTCCTGATGTTCGTGCCGATCGGGGTGGCCACCGGCCTGCTCCTGCGGGGCGTGCTCGCACTCGCGCTTCCCCTGCTGCTGACGCTCGGGATCGAGCTCGCCCAGATTCCGCTCGACCGGATCTCCCACCCGCGTGACCTCGTCGCCAACGGGCTGGGCGCCATCGTCGGGGTCGCACTCGCCGCGGTCATCCGCCGTCATCCTGCCTGGCCTGGCCGGGCGCGGCGTCAGTCGAACGTGTCTGTCCAGGACGCGATGTCGACGCCGTGATTATCCGGCGACGCCAGCGACCACCATTGCGGGGCGTACGTGTCGTCGGCCAGTCTTCCACCGGCGGCGAGTGCTGCGTCCACCCGCGCCTGCGCGCGATCGGCCGGAAGAAACACGTCGAAATGTGTGCGCCCGCGGCCCGGCGCATCGCCGGTGATCGGATTGAACGCCAGCGGCGGTCCGGCGCGTAACGGGTCGACCGCGTCGGTCTCACCGAGCGGGTCGTACCCGAGCGCCGCCAGAAAGAACGGGCGCGAGTCCGCCCCGGAATGCTGGGCGACGTACACCCCGACGGTCTGCACGAGCGACGGGTCGGCGATGAGCCCCCGCCGGGCCGCCGCAACCGAGACGGCACCGGCGAACTGCGGAGTCTTCGCAGGGATGCCGGTGCCGTCCCGGGAGGGCACCCGGACCACGACCGCTTCCTCGCGGAGATCGATGTCGGGACGGATGCCGTGCTGCGCGGCGGCGGCGAGGATGTCGTCGACGAGCGCCGCCGCATCGCGCAGTGATGACGAGCGCCAGACCGCCTGCGGGCCGGTACTGGTCACGCGCCAGTCTGCGACTCCTGGCGCCGCGTGGAACGCCGCAGGGGTGATCGTGCCGACCTGACCATCGCCGTCGCTCATGGGATCTCCCTACGCAGGCTGCGCGCCCGCCTCACGGCTCCACCGAGAACGGGGCTCACCCTACTCGCCGATGCGGACAACCTCACCGTTTCGCGGCATCCGCCCCGCGAACAGGATCTCCTGCGCGCGGGCACGCGCGGGATCGGGGTCGTCCATGGCCTGCAGGTGCAGATGCGGTTCGGTGCTGTTGCCCGAGTTGCCGCAGCCCGCGACGGTCTCGCCGACCCGGACGGTCCGACCGACATCGACCACGATGCTCCGCCGTCGCAGGTGACAGAGGGCCACCACCGCGTCGTGGGCCTGGATCAGCACGTGATTGCCGGCGAGGGCGCGCCATCCTGCCGCCGCGCGGCGACCCTGCGTCAGTGCGTACCCGACCGAGGAGACTCCGCGGTAGGCGCGATGATCGGGCTCTCCGTCGTGCACCCCGACGACGGTTCCGGCGATCGGCGAGAGGCTCGACGACGTCGCCCATCAGGCGACAGTAGCGAAGACCGCATTCCTCCACGGGTCGTCGAAGGAGAGGCTCCGGCCGTCGTCGCGTACCGCGGCCCCGCGGTGGCGCAGTCGCTCGCCGAGTTCGCCGAGATCGTCGGCGCCGGGGAGCACGAGGTCGACGCGGCCGAGCCCCAGCGCCGGCATGCGCGGACCCGCGCCCCTCGAGTTCCAGATGTTCATGGCCATGTGGTGGTGGTAGCCGCCCGCGCTGACGAAGAGGGCAGACCCCCGGTAGTCGGCGGTCTCGTCGAAGCCGAGCCCGTCGACGTAGAACGCCCGCGCGGTGGCGATGTCGCCCACCGACAGGTGCACGTGACCCACGCCGGCCGCGTCGCCGGCGGTCGCGCCCGCCGCGGCATCCTCGGTCAGGTGTTCGCGAAGGAACGCGTTCGGGTCGAGGAACAGCGTGCCCATCTCCACCCGGCCGTGCGTCCACGACCACGCCGTGCGCTCCCTGTCCCAGTACAGCTCGATGCCGTTGCCCTCCGGGTCGGTGAAATAGAACGCCCGGCTGACGAGGTGATCGGCGCTGCCGGTGAAGGTCTGCGGCGCGTGCCGTGCGACCGAGTACACCGCGGCGGCGAGCGCCGCCTGCGACTCGAAGAGGATGGCCGTGTGGTAGAGCCCGGCCGACCCCTGCGGCGCATGCCGGAGCTCGGGAGAGTGGATGAGGATGACGATGGGTCGCCCTGCCCGCCCGAGGGTGACGATGTCGCCCTCGGCGCCCAGGACCTGGAGGGTCACGACGTCGCGGTAGAACCGCGTCATCCCGTCGAGGTCGGCGACGAGGAGCGTCACCGGCCCCATCGCCGTGTCATCGGCGAGGTGGGAGGAGGTCGGGCCGGTGTCATCCATGCCCCCTTCAACCGCCGCGGCGGGGCCGGCATTCCGCCGTGCCTGGGAGCCTCCCGCCGCTTCGAACTCGCCAAGAACCCATACCGAAACCCCACCCGATGTGTCTACTGTCGTCTCAGGTGCGCAGATCCCGGTCGCGCGCCGCCCACCGAGGTGCTCGATGAAGAGGAGACCCGCATGAAGAAGCTCATCAACGCCCCCGCGGCGGTGCTCGCTGACGCGCTGCGAGGAGTGGAGGCCGCCCATCCCGAACTCGAGGTCGACCACGAGAACCGTCTGGTGCTCCGGCCGACAGCCGGGACGGAAGGCCAGGTCGCGCTCGTCTCGGGCGGAGGCTCGGGACACGAGCCGCTCCACAGCGGATTCGTCGGCCCCGGCATGCTCGCCGCGGCCTGCGCGGGAGAGATCTTCACCTCCCCCACGCCCGACCAGATGCTCGCCGCTGCGACCAAGGTGAACACCGGCGCCGGCGTCCTCTTCATCGTGAAGAACTACACCGGCGACGTGCTGAACTTCGAGATGGCCGCCGACCTCGCGAAGGACGAGGGCATCGAGACCGCGTCGGTGCTGGTGGCCGACGACGTCGCGGTGGAGGATTCCACCTGGACGGCCGGGCGCCGAGGCATCGGCGGCACGGTGATCGTCGAGAAGGTCGCCGGGGCCGCCGCCGCCGAGGGCCGCTCGCTCGCCGAGGTGGCGGCCGTGGCCGAGAAGGTCTCGAAGGGAAGCCGGTCGATGGGCGTCGCCCTGACCAGCTGCACCGTCCCCTCAGCCGGGAAGCCCAGTTTCGAACTCCCCGAGGACCAGATCGAGATGGGGGTGGGCATTCACGGCGAGCCGGGTCGCACGCGCAAGCCGCTCGCGAGTGCGCACGACATCGCCGAGGAACTCGTCTCCTCGATCACGGCCGACCTCGACTTCACGGGCGGGCCGGTGATCGCCCTCCTCACCGGCCTCGGCGGCACCCCGCTGATCGAGCTGTACGTCGTGTACGCCGAAGTGGCCGCGGCGCTGAAGCAGCGCGGCATCGAGGTCGCCCGCTCCCTGGTGGGCGACTACATCACGAGCCTCGACATGGCCGGATGCTCACTGACCCTCACCCAGGCGGATGACGAGACCCTGCGCCTCTGGGATGCCCCGGTCAACACCAGCGGCCTGCGGTGGGGTGCGTGAGATGACGGATGCCGTCACCACCGCCGCACTGCAGGACTGGCTCCGTCGCGCCGCCGTGGCGCTGAGCGAGAACGCCGAATACCTCACTCAGCTCGACTCGGCGATCGGCGATGCCGACCACGGCACCAACATGAACCGTGGGTTCACGGCGATCACGGCCAAGCTCGATGCCGGCTCGCCCGCCGACATCCCCGCCCTGTTCAAGACCGTCGGGATGACGCTGATCTCGTCGGTCGGCGGCGCGAGCGGGCCCCTGTACGGCACCCTGTTCCTCGAAATGGGCAAGAACTCCCCCGCGGACGGGGAGATGAGCGCGGCCGACCTCGAGAAGGCGCTGCGCGCCGGGGTGGCGGGCATCGTCGCGCGGGGTCACGCCGAGGTGGGTGACAAGACGATGGTCGACGCGCTCGACCCCGCGATCGAGGCATTGTCGGCGTCGGTGGCCTCGGGCGCGTCGGCGGCCGAGGCGGTGACGGCCGCCGCGGAGGCAGCGAAGAAGGGATCGGATGCCACCGAGCCGCTCGTCGCTCGCAAGGGCCGCGCCTCGTACCTCGGCGAGCGCAGCGCAGGACACATCGACCCCGGCTCGGTATCGGCGACGATCCTGCTGCGGGCGATGAGCGAGGCGCTGACGGAGTCAGCGGGGTGATCGGCTTCGTCGTCGTCTCTCACAGTCGTCCCCTCGCCGAGGCGGCGCTCGACCTCGCGATGCAGATGGTGCACGACGAGCCCCCGCCGGTGCGGATCGCTTCGGGCGCCCAGGGCGGGTTCGGCACCGACGCGGCAGCCATCGCGGAGGCGATCGACGAGCTCGCCGACGCCGACGGGGTGCTCATCATGACCGACCTCGGCTCGGCGGTGCTGAGCGCCGAGCTCGCCCTCGACCTTCGGGAGTCGACCCATCCGGTGCGCATCAGCGACGGGCCGTTCGTCGAAGGGATGACCGCGGGCATCGTGCGTGCCCTCTCGGGCGGCACGCTCGACGAGGTCGCAGCCGAAGCCCGGGGCACCCTGGCGGCGAAGCGGCGGGACGAACCGGACGAAGCGGCGGAACCCGCAGCCTCTGCGCCGGCGACGGGCGACGGGATCACCGCCGAAGAACCTCTCGTCAACAAGGTCGGCCTGCACTCGCGCCCCGCGGCGACGCTCGTGCGCACCGTGCGGACGTTCACCTCCGACATCCGGATCTCCAACGCCACCTCGGGGGCGGGACCGGTGAAGGCGAACAGCATGGTCGGCCTCCTCTCCCTGGGAGCGTCGAAGGGCGATGTCCTGCGGATCGAGGCCGACGGGTCCGACGCCGAAGAGGCCGTCGCCGCCCTGCGGGACCTCGTGAGGGACGGCTTCGGCGAGAAGGACTGAATGCCGCCTCGATGGGTCACGCGAGCTGGTCGTCGACCGCCGCGACGAGATCGGCGAGAACCCGCCGCTGCATGGGGTTCAGCACGTCGCCGGTGTATTCGGCGATCAGCTGCTCGGCCGCCCGGCTCATCGTCGGCATCGCGTCGGCGGATGACTCGGTGAGGAGGGGGCCGAAGGCGTGCAGGAAGTCCGACACCAGCGCCCTGGCCTCCTGCTCCGCGGTGTGGGGACCCACGAGAGCGAACCGCTCCGAGAAGGAGACGACCGCGGGAGCGATGGCAGGGTCGCTCACCCTCTCGTAGAAGCGCACCAGCTGAGGCATCCGCTCCTCGCCGATGAGATGCGCGAGCAGAATGGACTGGTCGCGATCGATCCGGGTCAGCTCCGACGGGGCACCCGCCGCCGCGAAGAACGCGAGGAAGGGCGCCAGATCGGCGGGGATGTCGGGCGGGGCACCCAGCGCGCGGACCCGTGCGATGAGGGCGCGCTGCTCGGTGAGACGCGCGATCTGCTCCGCGAGCCCGGTGTCGAGCTCGTCGAGGAGTGCGGCGCCGTCGGATGGGGCATCGAGGAGGTCGGGCATGCGCTCCAGGGGAACGCCGAGCGACGCCAGCCGCCGGATCCGCAGCAGCCGAACCAGGTCGTGCACGTCGTAGTCGCGGTATCCGTTGGATCCGCGCGGAGGTTCGGCCAGCACGCCGACCTGGTGGTAGTGGCGCAGTGCGCGTACGGTGACCCCGGCCAGTCGCGCCAGCTCTGCACTACGCACGCTCGTTCACCACCGTCTCGGCTTCGCCCGGCCCCGCGCTTCCACGCTCCAGACTACGCAGCGAGCGGGCGAACACTCCGAGTCCGAGCGCGATGATCCAGACACCGGCGAGAGCGATCGCGGCCACGTTCACGCCCGCGTACTCCGTGATCACCGCTGCGGCGACGATGCCCACCGCGGGCGCAGCGGTCATGATCGCGTTCTGCGTACCCATCACCCGGCCCCGCATCTGCTCCGGAATCCGTTCGATCATCAGCACACCGATGAGACTGCCGAACAGGCCGCTGGACAGTCCGACGAGGAAGGCGCCCGCGAACACGATCCAGATGCCCGGGAGTGCGGCGATGACGCCGAAGCCCGCTGCGCTGCCGAACAGCCCGACGAGGAACCACGTCCGCCGCCGACCCCGCGCCCCGGCGATGGCGTAGATCGTGCCGCCCAGCAGCATCCCGCCTGCGAGCGCTGTGAGGACGAAGCCGAGCATTCCGGGCTGATCGATGAGCGAGAAGTGCACCGGGAGGATCAGCCCCTGCATCGACGACAGCACGATCACCGAGATGAGGCTGAGCATGGTCGTGACCACGAGGAACGGGGTGCGGAAGAGCACGCGCCACCCGTCACGGAGCTGAGTCCAGCCGCTGGTGCGCGCGCCGCCGGCGCGGGCCGGGATGAGCACCACGCCGACACGGTGAGGAATCACCAGGGTGAGCAGTGCCGCCGCCAGCGACGTCGCCGCCGTGATCCAGAGAACGGTCGAACCGTCGAACAGCACCATGAGCGTTCCTGCCGCGGCCGGCCCGAGCAGCAGTGCGGCGGCGCCGAGCGTCTCGCGGATGCCCATGAGCCGCTCGGCTCCGATCCCGCCGTGACGCACGATGGCCGGCAGCAGAGCGTCGCGGGCGGTCATGCCCGGTACATCGCCGAGCGAGCCGATGATGCCGAACAGGATGAACCATCCGAGGCTCAACCCGGAGATCAGATCGATCAGCGGGAGCGCGGCGATGGAAGCGGCCGACACGAGATCGGTGATCACCGAGGAGGTTCGCCGGTTGATCCTGTCGATCACCACTCCCATGACGAGGCCGGCAAGGACGGCAGGGATCGCCGTCGCTGCCGCCACCGCGCCTGCTCCGAGAGCGCTCCCCGTCACCTGGAGGACGATCAGCGGGAGGGCGACGCCGGCGATCGAGTTGCCCAGGAGCGACAGCATGTAAGACGCGAGGTACGCGACGGGGATGACGTTCATGCATCCAGTCAGAACTATGACGCAACGGCGGAGTCAAGTCGTGCGCGATCAGCGGGCCACCCGGCACGAACCGGACTGCCCCGGGCTGACCGCCCGGGCGCTGAGCGCTAGCGTCTGACCATGGGATTCGAGATCGGCACGGCGACCGCCGCCGAGGTCGCGTTGATGGCCGAATGGGCCGAGGCCGAAGGGTGGAACCCGGGCGTCACCGACGCGCAGGCGTTCGCCGTCGCCGACCCCCGCGGGTTCCTGATCGGCCGCCTCGACGGCGAGCCCGTGACATCCATCTCGGTCATCGGCTACGGCGACGCGTTCGGGTTCCTCGGCATGTACATCGCCCGCCCCGAGATCCGGGGGCAGGGACTCGGTTTCCTGACCTGGCAGGCCGGGATGAAGCGGATGGCGGGACGCGTCGTCGCGCTGGACGGCGTCGTCGCGCAGCAGGACAACTACCGTCGGTCGGGATTCGTCCCGGCATGGACGAACATCCGGTACGAGGGTGCGCCTGCCGCGGCGCCGCCGCCCACGGGTGTGAGCCTCGTCGATGCGCGCGACATCCCGTTCGACCGCCTCGCCGCCTACGACCGGCGCTTCTTCGGAGCGCCCCGGGACGCCTTCCTCGCAGCGTGGGTGAGCCTGCCGGCCCGCAGCGCCCGGGTCGCCCTGCGCGGCGACGAGATCGTCGGGTTCGCGGTGCTACGCGACGCCCGGGCCGCTTCCCGGCTCGGGCCCGTCTTTGCCGACGGTGCAGCGATCGCCTCCGCCCTCGTCAGCGCGCTCGCGGAGGACCGCGGCGCGACCTCGGTCGCCGTCGACGTGCCCGGCGTCAACCCTCGCGCCGTGTCGTGGGCACGCGCGCAGCAGTGGACGCCGTCGTTCGAGACGGCCCGCATGTACACGGGAGAGCCCCCGCGCATCGACACGGACGGCCTCTTCGGGATCACCAGCCTCGAGCTGGGGTGAGAGCCCTTGTCGACCGGATGTCCCTGACGACCGGATGCGCTGTCAACCGGGATGCCGCGGGGCGGCCGCCGGGCGTAGCGTGTGGGATACGACGACGAAGGAGACGATCGTGAGTGACAGGTCCACCCCCGACGAGGGCGAGTACACCGACGAAGAGACGCGCAGCGGCCGTTTCACCCACCAGGACGGCGAAGTGCCGGGGCAGTACGAAGACGCCGAGCGAGCCGATGGCACGCGCACCTCGGACCGCGGTGAAGACCCCGGCGAGTACGAGGACGCCGAGGGTCGCGGCGGCTCGCACACGCGGCACCCCGAAGAGGCCCCGGGCGAGTACACCGACGTCGATGAGGGCGGGCACCGCTAGACGTTTCTGTCGCGCGCGGCGCGGCGCCGCGGCCGAGACGAGGATGATCGGTCGAGCAGAGTATGGGTCGGCTCGGATAGTACGCGCCTCGTCCGATCGTCCTCGCGCCGCGGGCGGTTCCGCTCCCGCCGTCGTCGGTAGGGTGGGCCCGTGAGCGAGGACAGCACAGCCGGAACCCCGTCTGGCGATGGCGAGCCGGCGCGGCCGCAGCATCCGGATGTGGCGCTCTGGCGGACCGCCACCCGCGAGGACATCGATGCCATCCACGGGGTGTTCGCGGCGGCGGACGCCGTCGATCACCCGTCGTGGATCACCCCCCGCGAGGAGGTGGCCGACACGTTCGACCTGCCGCACATCGATCACGCCCGTGACACCCTCGTCGGATTCGCCGAGGACGGCACGGCGATCGCCGCCGGGAGTTCGTTCCTCCACCCCTCGCGGGATGAGAAGCTCAGCGTCCACCTCGCGGGCTCGGTGCATCCCGCGTGGCGCCGGCGCGGCATCGGCCGTGAGCTGTTCGCCTGGCAGAACGCGCGCGCGGAGCAGCAGGTCGCCGAGGCCGCTGCGGTGGCGAGTGCGGAGCTGCCCTCTGAGCTGAAGACGTACGCAGAGGCGGTCAACGTCGGTCATCAGGCCCTCGCCTCCGCGTTCGGCTTCGCTCCGGAACGATGGTTCGCCACCATGGTGCGCCAGCGGTCGGCCGTGCCCGACATCACGAAGCCCGACGGCGTCGAGGTCGTCGCGTACTCCAGCGACCGGGAGGACGATGCGCGCATGGCGCGCAACGACGCCTTCCGTGACCACTGGGGCAGCCTCCCCTCGACACCGGAAGGGTGGCGGAAGTTCGTCGGCAGCGAGTTCTTCCGTCCGGATCTGTCACGGATGGTGATCGACGCCGACGGGCGGATCATCGCCTTCTGCCTGGTCACCGTGAACCGCGACGACTGGGAGGCCCGCGGGCGCAGCAACGCCTACATCGACCTCATCGGCGTGGTGCGCGACCGGCGGCGTGAAGGGCTTGCACCGCTCGTCATCTCCCATGCGCTGAGCGCGATCGCCGACGCCGACATCGACGAGGCGATCCTCGACGTCGACACCGCGAGCTCGACCGGAGCGAACACGCTCTACGAGGGCCTCGGCTTCGTCGCCGAGGAGCGTTCCGTCGCCCTCGTCCGGCACCCCTAGTGGTGGAAGCTGCCCGCCTCCTCCTCCGACATGGGCACCGTGATCGGGTGAGTGCCGAAGTGCGCGATGGCCGCGCGATAGTCGTCCATCAGCAGTGACGCCTCGTCGCGTCCGAAGCCGTGGCGGACGAGGATGCGCTGCACCACAGTGTTCTCGCAGTCGGCGGGGAGCGAGTAGGCCGGGACCAGCCACCCACGCGTGCGCAGCCTGTCGGCCAGGTCGAAGAGGGTGAAGGGCGCCTCCTGTCCGGCTTTCAGCCGCCAGGAGATCGCAGGGATGCCGCCGGCCGGCGACCCGTCGTGGATGACCTCGAACGGGCCCAGCGCGGCGATCTCGGCGGCGAGGTGCTGCGCGGTGTCGTAACAGGACTGCTGCACCCGGCGGTATCCCTCCCGCCCCAGGCGGAGCAGCAGGTAGTACTGGGCGACGACCTGCCCGGCGGGCCGGGAGAAGTTCAGCGCGAAGCTCGGCATGTTGCCGCCGAGGTAGTTCACGTCGAAGATCAGGTCCTTCGGCAGATCGGCGGCGTCGCGCCAGATGATCCACCCGACACCCAGCGGCGCGAGCCCGAACTTGTGACCGCTGGCGTTGATGGACTTCACCCGCGGCAGGCGGAAGTCCCAGACCAGGTCGGGAGTGACGAACGGGGCGAGGAACCCGCCACTGGCGGCGTCGACGTGCATCGGGACATCCAGGCCGGTGTCGCGCTGGAGCCGGTCGAGCGCGTCGCTGATGGCGCTGACCGGCTCGTACGCGCCGGTGAAGGTGACTCCGAGGGTCGGGACGACACCGATCGTGTTCTCATCGACGCGGGCCAGGGCCTCCTCGGGGGTCATCAGCAGCCGGTCCTCCGCCATCGGGACCTCTCGGAGCTCGACGTCCCAGTACCGAGCGAACTTGTGCCAGCACACCTGCACGGGCCCGGTGACGAGGTTCGGCCGGTCGGTCGGCTGGCCCGCGGCGCGACGGCGCTCGCGCCACTTCCACAGCAGCGCCATCCCGCCGAGCATCGCCGCCTCGCTGGAACCTGTCGTGGACGTCCCCATGGTGTCGGCGGCATCGGGCGAGTTCCACAGGTCGGCGATGATGTGCACACAGCGCTCCTCGATCGCCGCCGTCTGGGGGTACTCGTCCTTGTCGACCATGTTCTTGTCGATCGACCGCGCCATGATGTCCTGGATCTGCGGCTCGAGCCAGGTCTGGCAGAAGGTCGCCAGGTTCTGCCGTGAGTTGCCGTCGAGCATCAGCTCGTCCACCACGATCTGATGCGCCCGGTCGGGCAGGTGCTCGTCGTCGGGGATCCGGTACTTCGGCAGCGTGGTCGCGGCATAGGGCGAGGCGAAGATCTCATCCAGCAATTCATCGCGAAGCGATTTCCGACTGTGAAGCACGTGCGTCCTCCTCGGAGGGCCGTCGGAGCGCGGGATTCGCGGCGAGGGATGACGACGGCCGGCCCTTCCGCCATCGTGCCGGTGTTCACAGGCGGGAGCCAGCATTGGGGGGTTTCTGGCAGGCTGGGGCGGGGCGCGGGGGGACCGACGCTCAGGCACGACAGAACTCAGACACGCAAGGGGAGTCATCCATGGAGATCGCCGGAGTCGTCGGCATCCTGATCATCGTCGGTATCGCGGTCGTCGCCGCGGTCGTCATCGGCCTGGTCGCACTGCTGTTCGCACGCAGCTGGATCAAGGTCGCCCGGGCCGACGAGGCGTTGGTGATCTCGGGTCGCAAGCAGAAGGTGCAGAGCACGGTGCTGGCGGCCGACGGCTCGAGCTCGTCGGAGATGTCGGAATCGCCGGTCACGGTGATCGTCAACGGCAAGTCGCTCGTGAACCCCATCACCCAGCGTCACGAGATCATCTCGCTGCGCTCGCGTCAGGTGTCGCTGAACGCCGAGGCGCAGTCGCTCGACAACGTCACGCTGAACGTCGATGGGGTGGCGATCGTGAAGATCGGCTCCGACCCGCTGTTCGTCCGGCGCGCCGCGGAGCGCTTCGCGTCGCAGGACGCCGCGATCGAGCAGTTCACCACCGAACAGCTCGAGGGTGCGCTGCGAGGCATCGTCGCGACCCTGTCGGTCGTGGAGCTGATGCGCGAGCGCAAGAAGTTCTCCGACCAGATCGCCGCCGACGTCTCCCATGAGCTCGCCGAGCAGGGTCTCATCCTCGACTCGTTCCAGATCAAGGGCATCACCGACTCCGTGGGGTACATCCAGTCCCTCGGTGCCCCTGAGATCCAGGCCAAGCGCCAGGCGGCCGAGATCGCCCAGACGAACGCCGACCGTGCGATCAACCAGAAGATCATCACCAACCAGGAAGCGAACCTCGTCGAGCAGACGGCACTCGACACCAACACCGCCAACGCCGCAGCCGGGGTCGGTCGCGCGCGCGCCGAGGCCGAGCAGGCCGAGCAGCTCGCCCGCGCCCAGGCCGAGCAGGCCGTTCTGCAGCAGCAGGCCGAGAACAAGCAGGCCCAGCTCGACGCCGACGTCAAGCGCGTCGCCGACGCGCAGCGGTACGAGGCCGAGACCCGCGCCCAGGCCGAGCTCTACACCCGCGAGCGGTCGGCAGAGGCCGCCGCGATCGAGCAGGTGAAGCAGGCCGAGGCGCGCACGCGGATCGCCGAGCAGCAGGCGCAGGCCGACCGTGCCCGCGCCGCCGGCGAGGCGGCTGCGGCCGAAGCGAAGGCCACCGGTGACGCGAATGCGCTGCGCGCCCAGGCCGACGCCGAAGCGACGGCACGCCGCCTGCGGTCGCAGGCGGAAGCCGACGCGATCCGCGCTGAAGGTGAGGCACGCGCTGCGGCCGTGCAGGCCGAGGCCGAGGCCATCGCCTCGAACCAGGAGGCCTTCCTGTCGCAGCGGGTGCTCGAGGTGCTGCCGTCGGTCATGGCCGAGTTCGCCAAGGGCTACTCCACGATCGGCAACGTGTCGATCATCGGCAGCTCCGGCGCCGACGGTGCGTCCGAGGTCGTCGGCGGCGACAGCGCCAAGGCGCTGCGCTCGGTCTTCGACAGCGTCGAGTCTGCTACCGGTCTCGACCTGGCGGGCATCATCCAGGGCCAGGCGGTCGGCCGCGGGATCGGAACGGGGATGGCGGGGGCCGCCGCGCCCGCCCCGCAGACCACGCCGTCGCGCCAGACGGCGAACCGCGGACCCGCCGAAGACACCACCCCCGACGTGTCGACGGACAGCTGACGGGTCGGCCCGGCATGGACGCGTAGCGAGCGACCACGCCGGGCGCAAGGCCCCCGCGCGGTGGCGCCCCCCGGCCTACCGTCGGACCATGACTGACACCTTCACTCCTCGGCACGCCATCGTCACCGCCTCCGATTCCGGCATCGGCGCAGCGACCGCCATCGCTCTGGCGGAAGCGGGGCTGGATGTCGGCATCACCTGGCACTCGGACAAGGACGGCGCAGAGAAGACCGCCGAAGAGGTGCGCGCTCGTGGCTCGCGGGCCGTCGTGACGCAGTTCGACGCCACCGATCTCGAAGGCGCCGCACGCGTCATCGACGCCTTGGCCGACGAACTGGGCGGAGTGGACGTCTTCGTCAACAACGCCGGCGGTGGGTCGGGTGGCCCGTTCCTCGATCTCGACGTCGAAGCCTGGCGCAAGGATGTCCTCCTCAACCTCGACGGCGCGTTCGTCGGGATGCAGGCTGCCGCTCGCCGCATGGTCGCGGCGGCCCACGGTGGACGGATCATCGCCATCAGCAGCGTGCACGAACACCAGCCTCGAGTGGGAAGTGCCGCGTACGTCGCGGCGAAGCACGGTCTGGGAGGTCTTGTGAAGACCATGGCGCAGGAGCTCGGCGAGCACGGCATCACCGTCAACGCCCTCGGTCCGGGTGAGATCGCCACGCCTCTGAACGACATGGACGCCGAAGAGGCCGAGAACACGCATCGCCCCGGCATCCCGCTCGGTCGTCCGGGCCGGCCCGACGAGATCGCGGCTGTGGCGGCGTTCCTCGCCTCGCCCGCGGCTTCGTACGTGACGGGCGCGAGCTGGGTCGTCGACGGCGGGATGCTGCAGATGGGACCGCAGGCGGGGTCGCACCTCACGTCCGACGAGTGGCGTCGCGCGGGGAGCTGAGGCAGGCGCCCGGGGTCGGTGTCTCGCACCGCCGCACTGGCCCGACTCCCGCTCATCCGTCGAGTGCGTCCGCCACGGCGTCTGATCGCGTACATCCACGACGGACGAACGCTCGGGAAGGCTCGGCCGACCGCCGGGCCGGGCTCATCCGTTGCTGCCCAGGTGCGCCCGGACGAGACCGGGCCAGGCGAGGACGTCGCGAGGCGTTCGGGCGATCGCCATCCGCGAGTTCGGGAGCACGTCGTGCAGCAGTCGAGCAGTGCTGAGCGGGTGGGCCGGGTCGTCCACCCACCCCAGCACGAGCGACGGCATCGACACGGTCCGGAGCACCGCTTCGTTCGGGAGGTCGGTCGATGCCGCACCACGCAGCACGGCGGGTAGCAATCTCTCGGGAACGTCGGGCGTCGTCGGCGGCGCGTCGCTGAGCGTGGGCGGGACGGGGGTCGCGCTGCCCATCGTGGCGAGCGCGTCGATTCCATGACGCTCCACCAGGTCGGCGTTCCTCCGATAGGCATCGGCCTGAGCCTTGCGCGTCGCGCCCGCCGTGGGAGGCACGAGGAGGGCCAGTGAGGCGAAACGCTGCGGCTCACGCACGGCCGCGTGCAGGAGAGTGCCCGTGCCCATGGACGGCCCGACGCCGTGTACGTGCTCACCCGGAGCGATCGCGTCGAGGAGAGCGAGGAGGTCGTCGGCGAGGCGGTCCCACCGATAGGACTCCTCGGCGACGTCGCCGGTGCTCGCGCCGTGTCCACGGGCGTCGTAACGGAGAACGCGCTGCGCGGTCAGGGCATGGCTGACCCCCAAGCCGAGGAGGTCGTCCCGGCGGCGCGACGACGTCAGTCCGTGCAGCTGCACCACCCACGGACCGTCGTCGCCCAGCACGTCGTAGACGAGATCGGCTCCGGGTCGTCTCAGCACCCCCACGGACGCCCCCCGTCATCACCGCGGAATCTCGTCCGCCTAGACTACGGCGCCATGCGGCTCACCTCGGTCACCCGGATGCACCTGCCGCCCGGAAGGCTGCACACCCACGTCGTGCGGACTGCCGGTCCCCTCGGGCGACGCCTGCCGGTGTCGTTCGACCAACGGCGGCATGTGTCGGAGGGCGCTCGACCGGCATCCTGGATGGCCGTCGCCTTCCGTCTGCCCGACGACATCGACCGCGACCTGCTCGGACACGCATGGATGCGGGTCGTCGCCCGCCACGGCACCCTCCGGACCGTGTTCGTCGCCGACGACGAGTCGACCGGACGCGGATTGGCTCTTCATGAGGTCGACGTCGTCGCCGAAGGCTGGACGTCGGCTCATGGGGGCGAGATGAGTGCGACAACCGAGCACGTGCGGAGGCTGGTGCGAGACGTCTTCGACGAGGTGTGCTCCCCCTTCGCACAGCCTTCTCACCGGCTCTGCCTCGTCGAGCCGGCGGACGGGGCTGCCGCCACCGTGATCATCGGGGCCGATCACTCCCACGTCGACATGCTGTCGTGGCAAGTGCTGGTGCGCGATCTGCTCGCGGCGGCGGTCGATATCCGCGAGGGGGTCGAAGAGCCCCCCATCCCGGCACCGGCTTTCGCAGACCACACCGCCGAACTCGCGGCCATGCCGTCCGCACCGGCCACGATCATCGAGCGGTGGAGGCGGGTTCTCGACGCCGAGGGCGGAACCATGCCGACGTTCCCCCTTCCGCTCGGCGATGTGTCCCGGCCGGGTCCCGCGCACGTGGAGGTGCACGATGTGCTCGATGCGGCGACGCTTGCACGCTTCGACGCCCGCGCCGCCGCGCTCGGGGTCCGCCCGATCGCACTCGCGGTGTCTGTCCTCACATCCGCCACGGCGCGTGTCGCCGGCGGTGCGCCGTTGCGCGCTGTGTTCCCTGTGCACAGCCGACACGAACGCCGATGGCATGATGCGGTCGGCTGGTTCATCACCAACGCCGTCCTGGAATCCGCCGACCCCGATCCGGACGCCTGCGCGGCAGCGGTCCGCGACGCCGTCGCCCTGGGCTCGTATCCGCTTGCGCCGATCCTCGCGCCGTACGGCGGCATGCCGATGGGTCCCGGGATGTTCGCCCTCTCCTGGCTCGACGCCCGCCGGCTGCCGATACGCGCCGACCCCACCTGGGAGGTTCAGCACGTGTCCGCCGCGGTCGACGTCGACGGAGTGATGGCCTGGTTCACCGTGACCGATCATGGCCTGCAGATGCGGTGTCGCTTCCCTCAGACGGCCGAGGCCGAGACGAACGTGGACCGCTGGTCACAAGCCGTGGTGACGGGGCTGCGTGCTGCCGCGGAATGACTGCGCGATCCCGGACCCCTTGCCTGATCCCGGATCGCTGGGTACTCTCGAGGTCCCCGACGGAAGGATGTCGATCATGAGAGCCTACGTACGCTGAAGTACCAAAACGAGCCCCCGCCCGATGTGATCGAGCGGGGGCTTCGTCGTCGGGCGCCGTCAGGAGAGGCGGCGCATCTCCGACTGGATCTGCTCCTCGTTCGGACCCGTGTTGACTGGACCGAACGCACGGATGCCGGTGAATGCGACGCCGACCGCGATGCCGGCGATCGGCCAGACGGGCCAGAAGCCGCCCATGCCGGTCGCGAGCCAGATCACGATGAACATCGCGGAGAGGACGACCCACGTGATGAGGGCAGACCAGAAGTGCTGCTTCGCCTTGAGCCGCTGCACGGCGCGCGTCCTGAGATCGCCCTGGTCCGTCATGGCTAGATCATAGGGGGCGACGCGTCGGCTTCGCGGGGCGGATTCGCGCGGCTGTGGCAATTCGTCCGTCGCACATGTACGCCCGGGCCCGCCGGACGCGTACATCGTCGACGAACGAACCGGGCGGACGGGCAGACGGATGACGCGCGTCGAGGTCACCGCACCATTCGCGCATCGGTGATCAACGGGGCATGCGGGTCGGTCTGGCGTTCGACGGCTGTTCGATCGTCCGATGCGCGCTGAGACGGCACAGAGCGCTTCCTCACGTCTCGGCGAGTGCTCTCCCGAGTGCGTGACCTGAGCCCCACGCCGTGCGGACGGCGGCCCGGTCACCCCAGGCATCGCCGCAGGCAGACAGCCCCGGAGTCCGGAAGAACGGCTCCCCGGTCGTTCCGACGGGGCGGGCGAACGTCCAACGATGGGCGAACGTCGCGGTGGGTTCGGCGTCGATCCGCAGCAACCGCCGCGCGGCGTCGAGCACGGGCGGGATCGCCGTCGCGGGATCGTGGAGATGCCTGCGCGCGCGCTCGGCCGTCGTGTGCACGACGAGCACAGGCGCGGCGTCGCCCCGGCGGTCACCGTCGTCGGCGACGAACGACACGTCCGGGTCGGCCTCGACGAAGGCGCCGTGCAGGTCGATCGGCCATTGCCGGCCGTCCCACCGCAACGCCACCGCGATGACCGGCTCCCAAGTCAGCTCGCTGGCGGGAGCCGTGTCGAGAAGGCGCGCAGCCTGGGGGCCCGGCATCGCAAGAACGACCTCGCCGGCTTCGTCACCGTCGATGCGGTGCGGCTCGACGCGTCCGACGGTGTGTTCGGTGCGCACATCGAGGCCTTCCGCGAGATCTACAGCCAGCGATCGCAGCCCTCGCGGCGCAGCCCAGCGCATCGGTCCTTTCTTGCGCGTCTGTTCACCGTCGGCATCGATCACGGCGAAGGTGTCGGTCCAGGGGCGTGCGAGGCCACGATCCGCCCATCCGCGCACGACGCTGTCGAAGTCCGAATCGTCCGAGACGAAGTAGGAGGCGCCGAGATCGACCGGGCGTCCCCAGAGCGTTCGGCTCGAGAGACGCCCACCGACACGGCGGCCGCGGTCGAGAACGCGCACCGACAGGCCGCGGGCCGTGGCGGCTCGGGCGCAGGCGAGTCCGGAGATCCCGCCACCGACCACCGTCACGTCCGCTGTCATGTAAGAATCCTGGCGTGCCCGCGGGCCAGGTCGGGCCGCAACTCGAGAGTCGGCCGGCATCGCGAGTGACGATGGGAGCAGGAGGTCTGGCGAATCAGCCGACGTCGTCGGGAGCCTTGATGAACCTCAGCTCGTCTTTGAACATCGCCCAGCGAACATCGGTAACGGTGAAGAGATATGACGCGCCGTATCCCTCTGCATCGACCCAACCGGGGTCACCCTTGATCGCCAGGTAGATCCCCTCGGGCGCGCTGATGCGATCGAACCCGGCCGTCTCAAGTCCTGCCTGAGCGGCGCTGGCGGCCTCAGCATCTATCGGTGCCCATGCGAGGGTGACGACGTTGTCCGTTCCGACGTTCGGATCCGCGCTCCACACACAGGCGATGCTTCCCGATGGCGCGCCGTTCGGGAACTCGCTGAAGGGCCATCCGGTCTCATCGGGCGAGCTCGCAACCCACCCGGACTCCTCCATCACGTTCTGGAACTCAGCAGTGGACGTGTTGTCGCATGTTGCTGCGACAGCAGATGGGGCGGTGGCCGTCGGCGTCGGCGTCGGCGACTCGCCAACCGAAGCGCCAGGAGTCGAGTTCGGCGCTGCCGACGGTACGCCGGCGCAACCTGTCAGAGCAAGAGCGAGGAGGGCGGAGGCCGCAAACGCGGCACGAACGTGAGCGGCGATGAGAACTCCTAAATTCTTCGGCAGCTCACTCTACGATCCCTGCGCTGCCGAATCGGCCCGCGATGCCGACTCGTGATCAAAGTCACACACGCCCCGCGTTCGTTCGATCGGATAGACGTCGGGGCGACACACCCGACTCGATGGCTGGCGTTCCCCGACCGCGAGGAACGTCCTTGCTGAGGACTTCCGACTCGATAACCAGGAGTGGATGCGACGATGTGTCCATGACCGCTGCCGCGACCTCGCCGCGATCGACCACCCGCTGGGCGACCCGCGCGCTCCAGCCGCTGATCCTCGTGGCGATCATGTGGGCCGTCACGGCATTCGACGTGGTCCTGCCCGGAAGCTGGGTTCGGGTGTTCGGCATCGAGTCATGGGCTCTCGACGGCCTCGACGGCATCCTGCTCGCCCACGGCCTGCACACCGGGTGGCCGCACCTGCTCGCCAACACGATCCCGTTCCTCGTCCTCGGGGTGCTCGTCGCACTCGACGGCATCGGCCGGTTCTGGGCGGTGACGGCCATCGTCGGGGTGATCGCTGGTGTAGGGACGTGGATCGTGAATTCACCCGGCACCATCACCGTAGGCGCGTCCGGCATGGTCTTCGGCTACTTCGGCTACCTGGTGGTCCGGGCATTCGTGGCGAGGTCGTTGGGCCACGGCATTCTCTACGCGCTTATCGCCCTGACGGTCATCGCCATCTACGGCGGCAGCATGCTGGCCGGGATCTTCCGCGCCGCGGACGGCATCTCTTGGCAGGCGCACCTCTTCGGCGCGATCGGGGGAGCGATCGCGGCGCTCGCCCTTCGCCGAGCGCGCGCCGGCACCCGGTCGAGAGCCCCGGAGCCGCACTCCCGCATCAGGTGACGTTCCCCAGAGTCACCGTCAGTCTCATGGCCCAGGCATTCGCGGATGCGAGGACTCGCACGGGTGTTCATCCCGCTGTCCTACATCCCCACAGCCATGTCGGTGAACCGGGAGAAGTGACCCTGGAACGCCACGACGACCGTGTCGGTCGGGCCGTTACGGTGCTTCGCCACGATCAGATCGGCTTCGCCGGCGCGGGGGCTGTCGCGCTCGTACGCCGCCTCCCGGTGCAGGAGGACGACCATGTCGGCATCCTGCTCGATCGACCCCGACTCGCGGAGGTCGGACAGGGCAGGCTTCTTGTCGGCGCGCTGCTCAGGACCACGGTTCAGCTGCGACAGGGCGATCACCGGTACCTGCAGCTCCTTGGCGAGAAGCTTCAGGGCACGAGAGAATTCCGAGACCTCCTGCTGCCGCGACTCGACGCGCTTGCCGCTCGTCATCAGCTGGAGGTAGTCGATGATGACCATCTTCAGACCCACGCGCTGCTTCAGGCGCCGGCACTTCGCGCGGATCTCGACGAGGGTCATGTTGGGGCTGTCGTCGATGTAGAGGGGCGCGTCGTTGATGCGCCCGCGGGTGGAGGCGATCGTCGTCCAGTCGCGCGAGTCGAGCGTGCCCTTGCGCATGTTCTGCAGCGGCACCGCGGCCTCGGCGCTCATCAGACGCATCGCGATCTCACTCCGCCCCATCTCGAGGGAGAAGACGATGGTGGGCATGTTGTTCTTGATTGCGGCGGCGCGCGCGAAATCCAGAGCCAGCGTTGAGTTGTGCGTCGGGATCATCGATTTCCCGGCGAGGTACAGGTGGTCGTCGTTGTCCACCTGCACGCAGCGCACGGGGACGCTCGGGATCGGCCGGACCGCCGTGACATAACGGCGACCCGTCCGCGTCGCATCGACCGGACGCTCCTGCTCGTGGAGGGCGCGCTTGCGCTCGAGCCAGAACACGTCGTCGGTCGTCGAGAAGTTCAGGATGTAACAGGTGGATGATTCCGTCGATCTGCCGTTGACACGCTTGGTCGTACGTCCGCAGCGGTAACCGAGACTGACGATCAACTCGTACACGGAGTCGGCGAGCTTCTTGTTGGTCACGGCGAACTGGCACGATCCGACGCCCCGCACGACCGTGCCGTCGGTGTCGAGAAGCCCTGCCAGCAATTCGCGGCGCTGCGCCTCAGAGGCTCGCAGGTATGCGAGCGGCACGTGCTTGTCACCGAGCACGCCTGCCTTCCGCAGGAGGGCCGTGAATGAGCCGTGGTCGCGATGGCAGGCTGCGCAGCGCTGGGCTTCCCCCGAGAAGGGCTGGCCGCAATCCGGGCAAGACAGGCGCTCCGGGTGAGCGGCCTTGTTCTTCGGCCCGCAGGTGCGGCCGCACGTGCGGACGTGCGGGTGGCGAGCGCTGAAGCGGGTACCGCAGATCTCGCAGACCCGGATCAACTCCTCTCGCTCGAGGAGCTGGACGGAGTAGAGCATCCCGCCTCGAGCCTCGACACGAAGTCCGCTGCGGCGGATGAAACCGGGAATCTCGTCGGTCTCACTTGTGATGCGATTGCCGGCGGTGTGACCGTCGCCCAGCCACGCGCCGAGGGCGTACGGTGCCACCGGAAGGTCAGCGTGAGGAGCCTGAAGCGGTCGACCGTTCCGGACGGAGTGATTGGCCCGCTTCTCGGTGCCCACCGTCAGCGTCGCCGCCATCTGCTCAGTCGTGATGACGCTGGCGGTCGCACGGGCATTGCGACGCGCGGCGCGAGTCTCCGTCACCCACTGGTGCTCGGCGTCGGCGATGATGCGCGACCCGTCAGAGAACTCGACTTCGTAGCAGGGCCGGTCTGTCATGACCTCGGTGGTCGCGACGACCTTCGTCGGCCGTCCGTCGGCATCGAACAGTTCGTCCCCGACCTTGACCTCGCCCATGGTGGTCCAACCCGTGGGGGTGGGAAGCGGCGTGTCCAGGGCCAGGGCCTTGCCCATAGCGGGCCTCGCCGCCACGACGATCATCTGCCCGGGGTGCAGACCGTTCGTGAGCTGGTCGAGTCCCGCGAACCCCGTCGGGATTCCGGTCATCTGACCGTCGCGCCCGCGCGCAGCCTCGATCTCGTCCACGGCGGCATCGACCGCGATGGTCAGGGGAACGTAGTCCTCGGTCTCCTGCCCGCTGTTGACGGAGTAGATCTCGGCCTGGGCGTTGTTGACGAGCTCGATCGCGTCGCCCTCGCCCTTGTATCCCATCTGCACGATGCGGGTGCCGGCCTCGACGAGGCGGCGCAGCAACGCGCGCTCCGCGACGATCGACGCATAGTACCCGGCGTTCGCCGCGGTCGGGACGATCGAGGTGAGGGTGTGGAGGTAGTCGGCCCCGCCCGCTCGCTGCAGATCGCCGGTCTTGATCAACTCATCGGTGACGGCGATGACGTCCGTCGGCTCGCCATGCGAGTACAGCGACAGGATCGCCTCGTAGATGATCTCGTGCTTGGGGATGTAGAAATCGGCGCCCCGCAGCGTCTCGATGACGTCGGCGACGGCGTCTTTCGACAGCAGCATCCCGCCCAGCGTGCTCTGCTCGGCGGCCATGTCGTGCGGTGGCGTCCGCTCGGGTTCGCGGCGGCTACCCATGCGTTCATCAGAGATGTCTGCGATCGACATAGGCGATGTGTTCTCCCCGTTTTTCGTGCGCGCGCGGAAGCGACGACCCGTCACGCCGGCCCCGGGATCGGATGTTCCCGCAGCGTCCGCGTCGACGCTGTGCGTGCGGCTCGTCCTGAGCTCCCCTCACGGTAAGGAGGGGGTCGGACACTCGCAAGACGGCCTGTGGATAACTCTGTGCAAACTGTGCGCGAAACGCCGTCCGGCCTGTGAACAACGGTTGTGGACAACTCTGGGAATGGTCGCCGCTGCAGCATCCTCTTCAGCCTGTGACCTGGGCTTTGTTCGCTCACAGAATGTGGATAACGATGTGCTTGAAGTATTCGTTGAAGGTTTGCCGACTTGACAAACGGATGTGGACAACGTGGGCGGCATCCGGATGGTCACCCGGATGCCGCGACACCGCGAGGATGGAGGGGTGACGTATCAGATTCTCGAGGTCGCCGTGGACGATTCGCGCGCCGCGATGCTGCGGGCTGCCCTCGATGAGGACCTCGGGCGGCGTTATGGACCACTCAACCGAGACGAGCCCGCTGACGTCGCCGCCGCCCGCATCGAGGCGCTGCGCATCACGCCGGACGAGGTCGTATCGACCTGGATCGCGATCACCGACGACGGGCCGGTCGGGCACGTCATGCTCCGGCGCCTGGGCTCCGAATGGGAGCTGAAGCGCCTGATCGTGACATCCGCCGCCCGCGGCCGCGGGATCGGACGCGCCCTGACGGAGCGGGTCATCGAGCGGGCGCGACAAGGCGGTGCGCAGCGCGTCATCCTCCAGACGGGCGTCCCGCAACCCGAGTCGATCGCGCTCTACGTCAGCCTCGGATTCACGCCGACCCCCGTGTACGAGCCCTACCGCGCGACCATGCCGAACTCGCTGTGCTTCGAGCTGACGCTTGATCCGCGCCCTCTTGACAGGCTCATAGCTCGGTCATAGGGTCGGAAATCCAGGCACCCCAGATCCGCGCGAAGTTGCGCGGAGCGAGTCATTCGCGTGCGGAGGTGAAGGATGGACAGGGCAATTCTTGGTCGTAGCCCACGGCCCGTGCGGCTTCTGCTGACGGGTTTGGGCGTCGCGATCGGGTGGATGCTTGTGTCCTTCGTGCTCGGACTGTCGTCCTCGAGCGCCCTCGCCGACGAATCCGAAGACTCCGGGGGTCTGCTGGGCGCGGTAGGTGCGGTCGCCGAGGGCGGCGCTGACGCGGTGGGCGCGGTGACTCAGCCGGTCGCCGACACCGCCGGCGACGTGGTCGGCGGGGGAGCCACCGCCGTCGAGAAAGTGGCGGAGCCGGTGACTGACACCGCTGATGCAGTGGTGACGGGCGGTGCGGAGACCATCGAGAAGGTCGCGGAGCCCGTCACGTCGACGGCGGAGCCGGTGACCGACACCGCCGAGAAGGTGGCACAGCCCGCGACCGACACAGCCTCGACCGTCGTCCCGAGCGGAACCGAGACTGTCGCAAAGGTCGCCGAGCCCGTCGCCACCGTCGTGGCGACCGGAGCCGACACCGCAGCCGACACCGTCGAGAAGGCTGCGGAACCCGTCACCGACACCGCGGGCATCGTGGTCGGCGGCGCCGTGGACGCCGTTGAAGAGGTCGCGGCGCCGGCGACCGAACCCGTACTGGACATCGTCGACGAGCCCGTCCGAAACATCGTCGGCGAAGGAGCATCCGTTGTCGACGACTCCGTCGACACCCTCACCGCGACGGTGGGAACCGTCGTCGACGAGGTCACCGACACCGCGGGCGACCTGTTGGACACGGCCCCGCTGCAACCGATCGTCCGCCCGGTGGCCCAGGTCGCGTCGACGGCGCTCGACACCGTCGGAGACCTGACCGAGTCGGTGGGTGAGGAGCGTCCGGTGTCGGAGGTCGTCGATGTGGTGACCGACATCGTCGAGCACACCCCCGTCGTCGGTGAGGTCGCCGAGGAACTCGGCATCCCCGACTCGGTCCAGCAGGTCGGCGGATCGCTCGACAGCGGTGTCGGATCGGTCGGCGAGACCATCGGCGGATCCGGCGAGAACCTCGCTCCCGCCCCTCTCGTTCCCGCGCTTCCCATCGTCCGGCCGCCGCTGGCGAACGACCGGCCCGCGCTTCCGGCCACTGAGACCGCCGGGACCGTCGACGGCGTCGTACCCGTCGGTGCCCAGGAGATGGATGCCGCCGAGGCGGCCTCGTTCGCGGCATCCGGCGCACTTCAGCTCGTCCAGCGCCTGACCGGCGTGTCCCCCTCGACTGAGGCGGACATCCCCTCCGTCGTCGCGACCGCCGGTCCGAGCGACCCGGCCGAACTCGCCGCCGTCGCCATCGAGCGCGGCGGACCCTTCGACTCGCCCGGGGGAGTTCTCCCCGGCGATGCCACTGCCGCCGGATCCGGCGGCACCAGCCTCGGCGCCTGGGGGCTGATCGCCTTCGGACCGCTTTTCGCATACCGTGCCTGGATGCGTCGAGCCGGCCCTGCGGATGATCGCCTTCCCGGGGCGCCGATCTTCGAGACAGACGCTTCTCCCGACTGATCGACTCTGCGCCGCCCTGCGGCGCCGCCAGAGTCACCGCGTTCGCGCGACATCCATCAGTTCTAGGGAGAAACTTCCATGCACACGTTCGTCAAGCGTGCCCTGTGGGGCACGGTCATCGCCGGCGGTCTCACGCTGTTCGGCACATCGGTCGCCACGGCGGCCGAAACCACCGGAGAGGACGGACTCCTCTCCGGCACCCAAGCCGTCGTCGACCTCGACGCACCGGTCTCGGTCGTCGGCAATGCCGTCTCTGTCATCGGCGACAGCGAGTCGTCGTCCGAGGCCTCGACGGTTCAGTCCACCGGGGGCGGGTCGTCGGCGCCGGAACCGGCAGCCACCACCGACGGCTCTCACGGGATCGGGTCGGGTTCGCAAGCCGTGCTCGACGTCGAGGCACCCATCACCGTCTCCGGGAACGCGATCTCGGTGCTGGGTGACAGCTCGTCCGAGTCATCGACGACCACATCGGAACCGGTGTCGGCGCCAGTCACGGCCGAGACATCCGGCGAGGACAGCATCCTCGGCGGAACGCAGGGGGTCGTGTCGGTCGACGCACCGATCACCGTCGCCGGCAACGCTGTGTCGCTCATCGGCGACAGCGACAGCTCGTCGACCACCGACGTCAACACCGGCGACAACGGCGAGAGTGACGGGGGAATCACGGGCGTGACCTCCGGCGAGGACAGCATCCTCGGCGGAACCCAGGTCATCGCCCCGGTCACTGCACCCGTCACCGTCGCCGGCAACGCCATCTCCGGCATCGGCGACAGCGACAGCTCATCGACCACCGATGTCAACACCGGCAGCAACGGCGAAAGTGGCGGCGGAATCACCGGCGTGACCTCCGGCGAGGACAGCATCCTCGGCGGAACCCAGGTCATCGCCCCGATCACCGCACCCGTCACCGTCGCCGGCAACGCCATCTCCGGCATCGGCGACAGCGACAGCTCATCGACCACCGATGTCAACACCGGCAGCAACGGCGAGAGTGACGGCGGAATCACGGGCGTGACCTCCGGCGAGGACAGCATCCTCGGCGGAACCCAGGTCATCGCCCCGATCACCGCACCCGTCACCGTCGCCGGCAACGCCATCTCCGGCATCGGCGACAGCGACAGCTCATCGACCACCGACGTCAACACCGGCAGCAACGGCGGTGGGATCACGGGCGTGACCTCCGGCGAGGACAGCATCCTCGGCGGAACCCAGGTCATCGCCCCGATCACCGCACCCGTCACCGTCGCCGGCAACGCCATCTCCGGCATCGGCGACAGCGACAGGCTCATCGACCACCGACGTCAACACCGGCAGCAACGGCGAGAGTGACGGGGGAATCACGGGCGTGACCTCCGGCGAGGACAGCATCCTCGGCGGAACCCAGGTCATCGCCCCGATCACCGCACCCATCACCGTCGCCGGCAACGCCATCTCCGGCATCGGCGACAGCGACAGGCTCATCGACCACCGACGTCAACACCGGCAGCAACGGCGGTGGGATCACCGGCGTGACCTCCGGCGAAGGCAGCATCCTCGGCGGAACCCAACTTCTGGCGCCGATCTCGCTTCCGGTCACCATCGGTGGCAACGCCATCTCGGTCATCGGTGATAGCGAATCCGGCTCGACCACGGTCGTGCCCGGTACTCCCGGGACTCCTGGTAACCCTGGAACGCCTGGAACGCCTGGAACGCCTGGCACCCCTGGCACGCCGGGTGAGCCGGGTACGCCGGGGACACCTGGAACGCCCGGCACGCCCGGTGAGCCCGGAACCCCGGGTGAGCCCGGAACCCCCGGCACGCCTGGCCAGCCCGGAACGCCCGGTGAGCCCGGAACACCCGGTCAGCCCGGAACCCCCGGCACGCCTGGTCAGCCCGGGACGCCTGGTCAGCCCGGCAGCCCTGGTCAGCCCGGCACGCCTGGTCAGCCCGGAACACCCGGCACGCCCGGACAGCCCGGAACCCCGGGTGAGCCCGGAACGCCCGGCACGCCCGGTGTCACCGGCACATCCGCTGACCCGTCGCTCGCTGCGCAGCGCGTGATGGGGGGCACCGCCTTTGCCTCCACGCCCCTCGCCGCCACCGGCGGCGCGATGACCGGCCCGGCAGCGGTGCTGCTGGCGCTCGGACTCATCGCCCTGGGCGCGGGCCTGCGGACGGTGCGGCACCGTACGGCGTGACACACCCGATCACGGTGCGTGCCGCGAGGGACACGCACCGTGATCGTCACGCCGTTACGACGGTTGCCGCGGAGCACCGGCCTCTGGGGATGGGCCGCTCCGCGGCATCCGGCAACACATCATCTTGGCGACCGTCGGCGAGCCACCCCGATCGCATCGGCTCGTGCTCCGACGACGCCGCTGGCCCCGCCGAGAAACCACGATCCCGCCCAGACCCGCGCCGATGTGTGGTGTCTCGGCGCAGATGTGGTGTCTCGGCGCGGAGCACGTCGGAGGAGGGTACGCGAGAGAAGGACATAGCCCACAACGACGACGGATGCCGCGGGGCCGCCCTCTCGGAAGAGGGCCGCTCCGCGGCATCCGGAATCCGCTCTGCGGGTTCGCGCCTACTTCGCGGCGATGACCAGCAGCGTGATGACGGCGGTGAGGTCGTCACGCAGGCGAACGGTCGCCTCGTGCTCGCCCACGGCCTTGATCGGCGAGGTGATGTGGATGGTGCGCTTGTCCAGCTCGCCGAGACCGGCGGCCTTGACGGCGTCGGCCACGTCACCGGTCTTGACCGAGCCGAACAGACGCCCCTCGGCGCCGGCCTTGACGGTCAGCTTGACGGTGTTGGACTCGAGACGGTTCTTCAGCGCCACGGCCTCTTCGTGGTCGTGGAAGGCGCGGGCCTCGCGGGCGGCGCGAATCGACGCCACCTGCTTCTCGCCACCGCGGGTCCACTGCACGGCGAAACCCTGCGGGATCAGGTAGTTACGGGCGTACCCGTCCTTGACATCGACCACGTCACCGGCGGAGCCCAGCCCGGCGACCTCGTTCGTGAGAATCAGCTTCGACATGGGTGCTCCTTAGCGGCCAGCGCCGGAGTAGGGCAGGAGCGCCATTTCGCGCGCGTTCTTGATCGCACGGGCGATCAGACGCTGCTCCTGCACCGAGACGCCGGTGATACGACGGGCGCGGATCTTGCCGCGCTCCGAGATGAACTTGCGAAGCGTGGCGACGTCCTTGTAGTCAATGACGCCGACGCGAGTCGGCTTCGCGGGAGCGGTGGGCTTGCCACCCTTCCGCGGCTTGCGGCGGTCGCCGCTCGACTTTCCAGCCATGGTGTTCCTTTACGTTTCTTGAGATCTTTAGAACGGAGTGTCGTCGCCGTAGGCGGCGGACCCGGGGGTGCTCCAGGCGTCGGCGCCGCCACCGGCGTTCGACGAGCCGGGGGTCGCCCACGGCTCATCCGCCACCTGTGCCTGCTGACGGCTTCCGCCGCCGCCACCGCCGCCACCGCTCGACGCGCGCGTGACCTGGGCCGTCGCATAGCGCAGCGACGGGCCGATCTCGTCGACCTCGAGCTCGATGGAGGTGCGGTTGTTGCCCTCGCGGTCCTGGTAGTTGCGCTGCTTCAGGCGACCGGTCGCGATGACGCGGGAGCCCTTCGTCAGCGACCCGGCGACATGCTCGGCGAACTCCCGCCAGACGCTCGCCCGGAGGAACAGCGCGTCGCCGTCCTTCCACTCGTTCGCCTGACGGTCGAAGGTACGCGGCGTCGATGCGATCGTGAAGTTCGCGACGGGCAGGCCGTTCTGCGTGTAGCGCAGCTCGGGGTCTGCCGTGAGGTTGCCCACGACGGTGATGATCGTTTCGCCGGCCATCGTCGTTACGCCTTCGCTTCAGCCGACTCGCGGCGCGGGGCCCGGGCGGGAGCGGCGGCCTTGCGGGCAGCCTTCTCGTCGGCGCGCTTCTTCTCGGCGGCGACCATGGCCTGGGCCTCTTCGGCGCGGAGGACCTTGGTGCGCATGATGCTCTCGTTCAGCTTGAGCTGACGGTCGAGCTCCTGAGCGGCCTCGCTGGTCGAGGTGAAGTTCACGACGGCGTAGATGCCCTCGGTCTTCTTCTGGATCTCGTAGGCAAGACGGCGGCGGCCCCAGATGTCGACGTTGTCGATCGAGCCATCAGCGTTGGTGATGACCTTCAGGAACCTGTCGAGGTTCGGGGCGACCTGGCGCTCGTCGATCTCAGGGTTCAGGATGACCATGAGCTCGTACTGGTGGATGTGCGTCACTTACCCACCTCCTTCGGACTAGAACGGCTGCCGGGCATTTCCCGGCAGCAGGAGGGTGTGTGCACGTCGTCACGGGCTCACGGGCGTGAGGCCCAGCCGGACAACCCTCCCATGCTACCGGATCGCCCGTCCCGGCGCGATTCCGCGGATCAGCCGAGCGCGTGGGCGATGGCGCGGATCTCGTCCGCGCCGACGCGGCAGCACCCGCCGATGCCCTGCGCGCCGGCGTCGCGCCACGCCGGTGCAGGTCACTCGTGCGTCACGACGCCGGGCGAGGTCGGCGCCTGCGCGGTCACCCTCCGGTCCGCGACGACAGCCTGCAGCAGTGATACGAGCCCCTGGAGACCATCCGCGCGAGCGTATGCGGCGGCGAGCTCGTGCGCGCGCTCGCGGAAAGACGGCTCCCGCAGGACCCGCTCGACCGCCTCGCCGACCGCGCGCGCCGTCGGCGTCGAGGTACGCAGATTGACCCCGGCCCCCGTCCAGCCGACCCGGGCGCTCACCTCGACCTTGTCTTCCGTCTGCCCCGCAACCACCAGCGGGACGCCTGCGGCGAGCGCCTGCTGCACGCCCCCGTACCCGCCGTTTGTGACCATCACGTCGACGAGGGGAAGGAGTCGGTCGTACGGGAGGTAACTCGCCACCCGCACGTTCGCAGGGAGCGCGCCTGTCAGGGCGTCGACCGGGCGCCCTCCCGTGGAAACCACGACGACGGCGTTCCTCTCGGCGAGCGCCTCGAGTGTCGGCCCGACGAGCTGGTCGAAGTCGCTGTTCGCGATCGTGCCCTGTGTCACATGGACCACGGGGCGGTCGGTGTTCAGGTCGTCCCACCAATCGGGAAGTGGAGTCGAGGATGCCGCGGGCGTGAGGGGCCCGAGGAAGTGCACGCTCGGGGAGAGATCCGAACGCGGGTACTCGAATGCCGCCACGCTGAACTGCGCGATCGCCTGCGCGTGCCTCGGCCAGTCGAGGAAGAGGCCGCCGAAGGTGGCGCCCACTTCCCGTCGGCTGAGCGCATCGGCTTCACGCTGCACACCCCCGAAGATGACGTGTCGGGCCGCGACGCGGAGCATGGCGTTGCGCAGCCGGCCGGTCCACCCGGGCAGCGGCGTGACGCCGAGGCCGAACGGCGCTGTGTCGCGGCTCGGGACGCCGAGCGGGAAGATGCCGAGCACGACAACCGGCACCCGCTCCTTCTCGGGCAGATGGAGGGCGAGAGCCGACCCCAGGAACAGCGGCTCGGTCAGCACGGCGTCGATCGGATGAGCGGCGAGCTCCGCCCTCACCATGGCCAGTTGCGCCGGCGCGGGACGGAGGAAGAGGGTGCTCATGTCGAAGCGGAGAGCGGCCGGTCCGGTCAAACCGACACGTTCGGGATAGGCCTCGTCGGCGTGGTCGAGATCGACATCGGCGTCGTCCGTCAGCGGGACGAGCTCAGCGCCGGTGGCCTGCACCGCCGCGGCGTACCGCGGACTGGTGAGGAATCGGACGGTGTCACCGCGACCGACCAGATGGCGAGCGATCTGCAGCAGCGGCATGACGTGACCGTGAGCAGGCGTGCAGGTGATGAGAAAGGTGGACATGAGCGGACTCCCCCGTAGAATCGATAACCCCACGAAGTATTCACCACACCGTTAGGTTAGTCAATACATGTCGCCTCCCCCTCCCCCCGGCCGAAGTTATCGCTCCGAACTTCGCGCCCAGCAGGCCATGCAGACGCGCCAGCGCATCGTCGCGGCCGCCGCTGACCTCTTCGCCACGCAGGGCTACCAGGCGACCACCCTCGCCGCGATCGCCCGCCGGGCGGGTGTCTCGGCCGAGACCGTGAAAGCCGCGGCGTCCAAAGCCGAGCTCCTCATCGCCGCCTTCGAGGTGACCTTCGCTGGAGCGGAGTCGGCCCGGTCTCTGACCGACACGGAGGTCGCGGCCGCGGTACTGGACCTTCCCGACGACGTCTTCCTCGACACGGTGATCCGGCAGATAGCCCTGGCCAACGCCCGCGGCTACGCGCTGTGGACGGTGCTGCTCGGCGCCGCGGCATCCGATCCCGTCGTAGAGGCGGCTTTGCAGGGGATGCTCGAGCGACGTGCCGCCGACTACCTGCGCCTGGTCGACGAGCTGATCGCGCGACGGCTCGCGCCCCCGACGTCGGAGCGCCGCGAGCGCGCGGCCGCGGTCTCGTTCCTTCTGTCACCCGAGGGGTATCAACAGCTGGTGGCCCAATCCGGACGGACGTACGAGGACTACCTGACTTGGGTGGGGCAGGCCGTGCGGGCGGAGATGTCCCGGTCCGCCCGGTAGCCTGGCGCCGTGGGTGGGACACGGATAGAATGGACCGGGGAGGTCGCCGCGGGCGACTGGCTGAGCGACCGGGTCGACGCGGACGGTCCCTCCTGGGGCGCGACCATGCACGCCTGGGTGCCGCGCGGGTACGAGGCCTACGCACGGATCTTCCACCCCGCCGACCGCGATCGCCCTGTCGGACGCTCGTGGCCGCCGCTCCCTTACGATCGCCACCACCGCGAGTGGGCGGCCTTCCAGGCCGACGCGCCCCAGATCGACGTCGAACGGGTGAGCTGGTCCGCCGCCGCCGGGGCCTTCGGCACCACCATGCATCCGCAGGCCCAGTGGCAGAGCGTCGTCGGACCCCGCGAGGTCGAGAACGAGGACGGACCGAGGGATGCCGCGGGCTGGCGCTACCTCGATCCTCCGACCGGTCAGCTCCCCGGCGATCTGCTCGCCGCGACCGTCCGCGCGCTTCGTTCGCACACGACCACCCCCGCCGACGGTTTCGTGGCGCTGTGGGAAGGCTGGGGTGGCCTGGTGGGTGGCCTCGGGTTCGGTCCGTCACGCGTGCTCCTCACCGCTGACGGCGACCCCGCCGGCCCGGCCACCGATCGCCACGCCAGCTTCCTCGCCACTTCGGTGCGCGACCGCTTCAACGATGTGTTCCGCAAGCCCTCCTGGCAGCCGGGCGTGCTCGACGATGAGGTGTCGCGAGGACCACGGCTGCGGTTGCCGAACCGCGACCACGTCCTCTTCCACGCCGACCTGGCCGTACTCGCCGACCCCGAGTGGCCGTGGCAGGCGCCGTGGCGCGACACCGCGTTGGAGCCGCCCGGGGGCCCGGCATCCGCTGTGTCACCGAGCCTCGCCTGGCCGGCTGATCGCGCCTGGGTCCTCGCGACCGACGTCGACGCCGATTCGACCGTGATCGCGGGCTCTGCCGCAGCGATCCGCGCGGTGTGCACCGATCTGCGCCTCGAGGCGTGGCCCATCGACGAGGGCGCGGACCTGTCGTGGGGCGGCGACGAGGTGAACGCATGACCACGCCGGGCGACGGTGGGATGCGGACGGCCTACCCGTTCGACGCCGATCCGCTCGTGCAGCCGGTCGACGACCGGGCGGTACGCGAGTTCGCACGCCGGCTTCGCGCCGAAGGGCGCGTCGCGAGCGTGTTCTCGTCGCCTCAGGCGATCGTCGGCCTCGTCGTCGGCGGCATCGCCGTGCTCATCGTCGGGTCGAGCGCCCTCAGCATCTTCGTCGGCGTCTTCGCCGCGTTGGCGCAGAACGGCAGTGGCGCGTTCAGCCTGGTCGCCATCGTGCCCGTCCTGTTCTTCGCCGGCGTCATCGCGCTCGCGACGGTGTTGACCGTCAGATCGCTGCGCGGCGGAAGCGAGCGCTGGTACCGCCTCGATCGGTTCGCCCGGGCGAACGGCATGACCTACGTGCCGCAGTTCGGTTCGCCGGGCCTGCCCGGCATGATCTTCTCGCAGGGGCGGTCGCGCCGGTCGACCGACCTCGTGCGCGGGGAACGGCCACGATTCGTGGAATTCGCGAACTATCGCTACGTCACCGGTTCGGGCAAGAACCAGACGACTCACAAGTGGGGCTACGTGGCTGTGAAGCTCGACGTACCCCTGCCCCACATCGTGCTCGACGCCACCGGCAACAACGGGCTGTTCGGCTCGAATCTGCCGCTCGCCTTTGACAGAGACCAGCGTTTCGGACTCGAGGGCGACTTCGATCGCTACTTCTCCCTCTACTGCCCGGCCGGCTACGAGCGCGACGCCCTCTACCTCTTCACCCCCGACATCATGGCGCGCTTCATCGACAACGCCGCGGCTCTCGACGTCGAGATCGTCGATGACTGGCTCTTCCTCTATGCCAAACGGGACTTCTCCACCCTCGACCCCGCCACGTGGGCCTGGCTGTTCTCCGTCGTCGGCGCCCTGCTCGACAAACTCGCGCAGTGGGCGCGCTGGCGCGACGAGCGGCTGGCCGATGGAACCGTGCATGCCGCGCACGCCGCAGCCGCGGCATCCGCCCTGCCCGGGTCCGGACCGTCGGCACCCGCCGCGACCGCCGTCCCGTTCTCGGTGCCGGCGGCGGCGCTGCGTCCGCCGCCCGGGGTCGCCGCCCCCGGGCGGCGCCTCAGACGCGGGGTGCCCTGGGCCGCGATCATCGTCTTCGGTGTGATCGGACTGTTCTGGCTGATCGGCCAGACCGGTTTCCTCGGCCTCTTCTTCCGCTGAGCCCTCCTCCAGCGCGAGCCGGGCATGACCGCGGGGTCGCGGGCGCACACGCCGGAGACGGATGCCGCGCCGCGGCGTGTCGGGCCCGGTCCCCGCGGTTGCGCCCGGCCCGGGAAGTGGCGGCCCGGAGCCGCCGGCGGCGGGTGGGGTTAGGGTGTTGCGGTGCAGATTCGTGTGACGCCCGCAGGGCACGAGGAGGTCGCCGGCGCTCCGTGCGCCGAGCGGAGGTAGTCGCGCGCGCCGCGGAGCGGCGCCGACGCCTCTTCCTCGCGGGCGGGTCAGCCCGCAGCATCCGATTCCGCTCGCTCCGGCGAGCCGCACACGAAAGCCGTGACCATGCACGCACTCACCGAGAAGGACATCCGCGCGTCCTTCGTCAACGCCTCTCAGCGCGAACGCGCCGCCGTCGTGATCCCCGATCTCGCCGAGATCGACTGGGACGAACGCGACTTCCTCGGCTGGCGCCCGTCGAAGACGCCGCTCGCCGCCTACGCGGTGATCCCCGTCGACGACGACCTCGTCGGGATCGTCCTCCGCCAGACCGAGCAGCGCACGCTCGCTCGCACCCAGTGTTCGTGGTGCGAGGACGTGACCCTTCCGAACGAGGTCGTGCTCTTCAGCGCGAAACGCGCCGGCCGCGCCGGCCGCAACGGCAACACGGTCGGAACGCTCGTCTGCGAACACTTCGAGTGTTCGCAGAACGTCCGCCGGCTGCCGCCGCCCGCCTACCTCGGCTTCGACGTCGAGGCGGCCCGGGCACGTCGGATGGAGGCGCTCCGCCTGCGCATCACCGACTTCGCGCGCGACCTCCGCGACAACACCTGACGCGACCCCGCTCGGTGCTGCGCCTACCCGTACGACCGGACGGGCAGCGCAGCACCGGGACCGGTCAGGTCGCGGGCGTTCAACGCGTCGGCCGAGTCGCGCTCGCCGCCCGTCGGCTCATCCATGCGCACCCGCTGCAGGGGAAGGGCATCCGGATGCTCGCGGCGCACCCAGCTCGCGAGATGCTCACGCACCAGGCAGCGCAGCGACCACAGCTTGTCCGCGTCCGCGGCGCTGACCATGACGCGCACCTGCAGCATCCCGCCGCTCGCATCGGTCACCACGACGCCGCTTCCCACACCGTCCCAGAGATCGGTGGTCGCCAGCAGGCGGTCGACCTCATCGCGCAGGGCGTCGACGTCGACCCGCCAATCGAGATCGAAGAACACCGTGCCCATGAGGGCCCGGCCGAGCTTCGTCCAGTTCTCGAACGGCGTGGTGGTGAAGTAGGTGCACGGCAGCACCAGCGTGCGCTGATCCCAGACCTCGAGCACGACGTAGCTGAGCGTGATCTCGCGGATCTTGCCGTACTCACCCTGCACGACCACGACATCTCCGACCCGGATCGCCTCGCTGAAGGCCAGCTGCACCCCGGCGAACAGGTTCCCGAGGATGGACTGCGCGGCCAGACCCGCGACGATCGACGCGACACCGGCGGAGGCGAGCACGCTCGCACCCACAGCCCGCACCGACTCGAAGGTCATCAGGATCGCCCCGACGGCGAAGATGACGATGACCGCCACGACCAGGCGCCGGATGATCTGCAGCTGCGTTCTCATCTTGCGCGACGAGAAGGTGTCGACGCCGTGGCGCTGGTACCGCTTGGTTCCGCTGTCGACGAAAAAGAGGAACACCCGCGTGAGGAGCCAGGCAGCCGATGCGATGAGGATGATCCCGAGCGTGTGGTGCACTCCGTCTCGCAGAGACTGCCCGACCGGGAGAGCGATGGAGGCGATGAGGAGCGCGATGACGAGCAGGGTCGCACGGAACGGCCATCGCGTGCGGGCGTGCAGCTCTGCCGCCCACCGCCCACGGCGACCGATCAGAGAGAGGGCGACCGAGACGACGATCATCACCGCGAGGGCGACGCCGATGGCGATCGCCAGGGCGAGCCCGAAGCCGGTCCAGGTGCGCCAGCCGTCCTCGAGGGCCTGCGTCACGTTGTCGCCGATATTCCCGTCGTCGGTGGTGAGGAACACACCACTCCCTTCCGTTGCCCGACTTCCACGGTAGACATCGGAGGGGATGACGACGCAAATCCTCACGGGATCTCAGACGCGACGCCCAGGTGCACCGGTGGGTGGGTCGATCAGATCGACGGGGCGAGGCCGAAGGCCCGCAGCTCGACGTCGGAGAGCATGCGGGAGCGGATGACGAACCGGTTGCCCGTCGGCCCCTCGACGCTGAAACCCGCGCCGCGGCCGGGAACGACGTCGATGGTGAGGTGGGTGTACTTCCAGTACTCGAACTGCGCCTCGGAGATGTAGACCTCGATCGGCTCGTCGAGCCCCACCTCCAGCGAACCGAGGTGCACGTCGCTCGGGCCGATGAGGAACATGCCGACCGGGTAACACATCGGGGCGCTGCCGTCGCAGCATCCCCCCGACTGATGGAACATCAGCGGTCCGTGCTGCGCGCTGAGGCTCCGCAGCAGCGTCGCCGCCGCGTCGGTGACCGCCACGCGGCTGTGTGGCTTCGGTTCGCTCATCGGTCACTCCTTTCGGGCGTTTCGTCTCGCTGCGCTCGCTCAACGACCGGGCCGGGGACCGGTCGTTGAGCGAGCCGCGAAGCGGCGAGACGAAACGCCGCCGGGTTCAGAAGAAGCCCATCGCGCCTTCGGCGTACGACACCAGCAGGTTCTTCGTCTGCTGGTAGTGGTCGAGCATCTTCAGGTGGTTCTCCCGCCCGATGCCCGACTGCTTGTACCCGCCGAACGCCGCGTGCGCCGGGTACTGGTGATACGTGTTCGTCCAGACGCGACCGGCTTCGATCGCGCGGCCCGCGCGGTATGCGGTGTCGCCCGAACGGCTCCACACCCCGGCGCCCAGGCCGTAAAGGGTGTCGTTGGCGATCGAGATGGCATCGTCGAAGTCGTCGAACGAGGTGACAGAGACGACGGGCCCGAAGATCTCCTCCTGGAAGATGCGCATGCCGTTCGTCCCCTCGAACACGGTCGGGGCAACGTAGTAGCCCTCGGACAGGTCGCCGCCGAGGTCGACGCGCTCGCCGCCGGTGAGGAGCTTGGCGCCCCCGGCCTTGCCGATGTCGATGTAGGACAGGATCTTCTCGAGCTGGTCGTTCGACGCCTGCGCCCCGATCATCGTCGCCGGGTCGAGGGGGTTCCCCTGCACGATCTTCGACACCCGGTCGAGCCCGTCGCCGAGGAACCGGTCGTAGATCGAGCGCTGGATGAGCGCCCGCGACGGACAGGTGCACACCTCGCCCTGGTTCAGCGCGAAGAACGTGAAACCCTCGAGCGCCTTGTCGTAGTAGGCATCATCCGTCGAACGCGCGACGTCCTCGAAGAAGACGTTGGCGCTCTTGCCGCCGAGCTCCAGCGTCACCGGGATGAGGTTCTGCGACGCGTACTGCATGATGAGCCGCCCGGTCGTCGTCTCACCGGTGAAGGCGACCTTGCGGATGCGCTTGTGCTGCGCGAGCGGTGCACCGGCCTCGATGCCGAAGCCGTTGACGATGTTGACCACGCCCGCCGGCAGTAGGTCGCCGATGAGCTCGAACAGGAACAGCAGGGATGCCGGGGTCTGCTCGGCGGGCTTCAGCACGACGCAGTTGCCCGCCGCGAGCGCGGGGGCGAGCTTCCACGTCGCCATGAGGATCGGGAAGTTCCACGGGATGATCTGCCCGACCACGCCCAGCGGCTCGTGGAAGTGGTAGGCGACGGTGTCTTCGTCGAGCTGGCTGAGCGTCCCCTCCTGAGCGCGCAGCACGCCGGCGAAATAGCGGAAGTGATCGACGGCGAGCGGGATGTCGGCGGCGAGCGTCTCGCGGACGGGCTTGCCGTTCTCCCAGGTCTCGGCGACGGCGATCTTCTCGAGGTTGTCCTCGATGCGGTCGGCGATCTTGTTGAGGATCACGGCGCGCTCCGCGGGAGTGGTGCGCTTCCAGCCCTCGAAGGCGCGCCACGCGACATCCACCGCCCGGTCGATGTCTTCGGATGTTCCGCGCCCCACCTCGCAGAAGGCCTTGCCGTTGACGGGTGAGATGTTCTCGAAGTACTGGCCCTTGATCGGCTCGACGAACTCGCCGCCGATGTAGTGGCCGTATCGGGGACGGTAATCCGCCAGCGAGCCGCGCTCGCCCGGGGCGGCGTAGATGCTCGACACGCCTTCTTCGACGATGGTCATGGATGTCTCCTTCGACAGGTTCGCGACAGGTCGTCGTCGCGTGCCCCGACGCTAGATGAGCGGAGGTTGCATCCGATTGCAGCGTCAGCCTTCGAGCTGTGCCACGCGCGCCACGAGGCCCGCCCGTTTGGGAGACCGCGGGGGCAGCATCGACAGGCACAGGCGCAGCACGTCGACGTCGTCGGCGCCGGCAGCGGTGTCGGCGTAGGCGAGGAGGACATCGACGGACGCCTCGGCGAGCAGCGCTTCGCGGAGGGTCGCAGCGACCGTGCGGCGGAACTCCTCCACACCGGGCGCGACAGAGTCGGGCAGCACCTCGCCTCGGTAGGCCGAGAGAGCGACCCGGTGGGCGCCACGGCCGAGCAGCGAGAGGAGCTGGTGCGCGTCGGTCTCGACAGCGGTGGCCAGGCGGTAGGGGCGCGATGCGGGGACGAGATCGGGAGAGATCTTCTCCAGCACCTTGCGCAGACGCACCATCTCGGCGCGAAGCGTGACGACGGAGCCGGGATCGCCGTAGACGAGCTCACTGAGCCGCTCGGCCGAGAGGCCCTGGCGGTGGACGGCGAGGAGGAGCAGCAGCTCGGCGTGGCGACCGCTGACGTCGACGACCGTCTCGGTGTCGCCCACCCCGACCTCGAGCAGGCCGCGGTCGCGTCCCAGCACGCGCAGGGTCGCGCGGGTGGGTTCCGTGCGCAAGGCGCGAGCCCTCGGGCGCGGTGAGGGGGACGGATGCGACGGCGCTGCCCGCTCGCGCAGGCGCGCGATGAGCAACTCGCCCTCGATGGCCCGCGCCGCGGCATCCACCAGCAGCTGCGCCTGCGGCGTGGCCGCCTCGGGCCCGCCGGTGACGTCGATCACCCCGAGGAGGCGCCGCGTCTCGGGGTCGTGCACCGGCGCCGCCGTGCACGACCACGGCTGCACGAGGCGATTGAAGTGCTCGGCGCCGTGGATCTGCACCGAGCGGTCGAGGGCGAGGGCGGTTCCGGGGGCGGACGTGCCGACCGCGTCCTCCGACCAGTTCGCGCCCGCGACGAAGCCCATGTCGCCGGTCAGGGTCCGGACGCGGTGATCGCCGTCGACCCAGATGAGCCGCCCGGCGGCATCGCCCACGGCGACGATGACGCCCGACTCGGCCGCGCCGCCGGGAAGCAGCAGCCCGCGCACCATGTCGATGACCGACCCGAGAGGATGACGGCGCCGGTACTGCTCCAGCGCATCGGCGCCGAGATCGAGAGGCGGAAGGTCTTCGGCGCCGACGAGGCGCTGGAGCGACCGGCGCCACGACTCGCGCACCAGGGGCCGCACGTCGTCGAGTCGGCGATCGGCGGCGTTGCCGGCGAGGAGGCTCCTCGTGCGCGCGCTCGATGAGCAGCCGCGTGGTCTCAGGCGAGACCTCGCGGCGCGACGACCACGACGATGTCACGCCGGCTCCGTTCGTCAGCGAGCGGTTGCCGCCAGTGTACGTCCGCGCGTCGCCGGGGCGGGCGGTAGCACTCCGTGCCCTCGCCCGGCGAGGGTGCATGTGCGCGCCGAAGATGCAGAGTTCACCCGCATTCTCGGCGCCCGGATGCACTCTCGCCGCATCGGGGGGCGTCGAGTGCGCGGAGCTCGGACTCAGCGGGGAGTGACGATGAGGTTCACTCGGGCCCAGTCGCCCAGCTGTGCGAGCACCGGCACCAGTTCGCGTCCCGCATCGGTGAGCCGGTAGACGACGGCGACGGGCGGACCGGCGTTCACCTCGCGCAGGACGAGCCCCGCATCGGTCAATTCGCTGAGTCGATCCGACAGCACGGCATCGCTGATCCCGGTGACCGTCCGGCGCAGCGCGACGAAGGAAAGCTCGCCGCCACCGAGGGCGTCGATGATCATCCCGTTCCAACGCTTGCCGAGGATCGAGAACGCCAGAGTGACAGCGGCATCGCACTGATGCACCTCTGTCTGCGGCTCGTTCACCCCTTGATCTTACTAGTGCTACGCTCAACTTAGTCACTTTGCTTTTCTTAGTGACTCTTCGTTTCCCAGTACAGATCAGGAGCAGCATGTCCCTCTTCCGTTTGGACGCCAGCGTCTTCCCTGCTCGGTCGGCCAGCCGCCAGCTCGCCGACCTCGTCGAAGCCGAGTGGGTGGGTGCGCACCCCGACTCCTCCGTCACGCGCCGTGACATCGCCGCCGACCCGGTGCCCGCCACGGCCTGGGTCAATGCCGTGACGGGTGGAATGACGCCCGAGTCCGATCGGTCGCCGGAACAGCAAGAGGCCCTCACCCTTGCCCGCACGTTCGCCGACGAGATGCTCGAGGCCGACGCGCTCCTCTTCGCCGTACCGCTCTACAACTACGGCGTCTCGCAGCACTTCAAGGCGTGGTTCGATGTCGCTTACACCGACCCGCGCATCGACCCACAGGGAACGGCGCTGAACGGAAAGCCCGCGACGCTGGTCACGGTCCTCGGCGGCAACTACGCGCCGGGCACGCCCAAGGAGGGATGGGATCACTCGACCGGGTGGCTGCGTCGAGTCTTGCAGGATGTCTGGGGCCTCGACCTTCGCGTCGTGCAGCGTCCATTCACCCTGGTCGGCGTGAACCCGGCACTCGACGCCTTCGCCGACACCGCCGCTGAGCTGCGCGTGAAAGCCGAGGAGGGCGCGCGGCGCTCCGGCCGTGAGATCGCCGAGGCGCATCGCTCGCGCGTCGCCTGACGCTCCGCCGCCGCACCGCTCACCGCGAGAGTGCATCTGCGCGCCGAGAATGCGGGGTTCACCCGGATTCTCGGCGCGCCATTGCACTCTCGGGGCCAAGCCGAACGGCGGCAGGTGGTGCGGCGGTGCGGGGCGCCGCGCCGCTCACGCCGAGCGGGCGGCCCACCAGGCGCGCAGGCGTCGCTCGGCCTCCTCCTCGCCGAGCACGCCTTCGTCCAGGCGTAGGTCGAGGAGGAACCGGTAGGCCTCGCCGACCTCACGGCCGGGGCGGATGCCGAGCACCTCCTGGATGCGGTTGCCGTCGAGCTCGGGGCGCACCGCGTCGATCTGCTCCTGCTGCCGCAGCGCCGCGATGCGGTTCTCGATGTCGTCGTACGCCGAGGCCAGTCGCGCCGCCTTGCGGCGGTTGCGGGTGGTCACGTCGGCCCGGGTGAGGATGTGAAGCCGCTCGAGCTCGGCGTCGGCGTCGCGCACGTAACGCCGGACCGCCGAATCCGTCCACGTGCCTTCGGCGTAGCCGAAGAAGCGCAGGTGCAGCTCGATGAGCCGGGTCACCGTGCCGATCGTGTCGCTGTCGAACCGCAGCGACTGGAGGCGCTTTCGCGCCATGCGCGCACCCTTGACGTCGTGATGGTGGAAAGTGACCCCACCGCCGGGCTCGAGCCGCCTCGTCGCGGGCTTGCCGATGTCGTGCAGCAGTGCGGCCAGACGCAGCGGAACGTCGGGGGCGGCATCCGGGAAGCGCTGCTTCTCGAGTTGGATGGTCTGACGCAGCACGGTCAGTGAGTGCTCGTAGACGTCCTTGTGATGATGGTGCTCATCGATCTCGAGGCGCAGCGCCGGAACCTCCGGAAGGAAGAGGTCGATCAGCCCGGTGTCGACGAGAAGGCGGATGCCGCGCGCCGGGTCATCGGTCTGCAGCAGCTTCACCAGCTCGCCCTGGATCCGCTCGGGGCTCACGATCGAGAGGGTGTCGCGCAGTTCCCCCATCGCCGCCACCGTGTCGGTGTCGACGTCGAACTCCAGCTGCGAGGCGAATCGGGCAGCCCGCAGCATCCGGAGCGGGTCATCGCCGAAACTCACGCGCGGGTCGCCCGGAGTGCGCAGCCGCTGCCCGACGAGATCTTCGACGCCGCCGGTCGGGTCGACGAGAGTGCACGACGGCACCCGCAGGGCCATCGCGTTCACCGTGAAGTCGCGCCGGGCGAGATCGCCGTCGAGGGTGTCGCCGAACTCGACGGTGGGCTTGCGAGTGACGCCGTCATAGCTGTCGGCGCGGTAGGTCGTGATCTCGACGCTCTCGCCCTGCACCTTCGCCCCGATCGTGCCGAACGCACGGCCGATGTCCCACTGCGTGGAGCTGATGGGGGTGACGATGCGCAGGATGTCATCGGGCGACGCGTCGGTGGTGAAGTCGAGGTCGTTCGTCTGGCGCCCGAGGAACGCATCGCGCACCGGACCCCCCACGATCGACAGCTCGCGGCCGGCGGCGGCGAACGCGGTGGCGAGGGTCGACACGACCGGTGATGCGGCGAGCGCGCTCAGGCGCGCCAGGCCTTCGGCCATGTTGAGCATGGCTTCCACGATATCCGCCGGCTCAGTCGGCGAACCGGAGGAAGCCGGTGAAGAGCAGCTCCCGCACCCGCGGCAGCAGGTCTGTGCGCAAGGCGACCGGGTCGACCTCGAGCAGCTGGGCGATCGCGTCGATAAGGGGTCCGACAGCCAGATCGCCGTCACTCGCGCCGACGAGGGCGGCGAGCGCGGGATCGACCGGCACGACGCGGCCGAACCCTCCCCCCTGGTGCAGTTCGATGACCGTGGGCGCTTCTTCTCCAGGGCGGTGGTGGCGGGCCTCCGTCACGTCGGATGCGACCCGGAGGACGGATGCCGCGAGGGCGGCGTCTCCGGCGGGCCCGTCCCCGAGCGACACGAGTCGGGCATGCGCGGCAAGCGAGGCGGCGAGGTCGGCACCGGTGGCCTCGGCGGTGCCGCGGACCCGCTCGTACCGCTCGAGGGTGACGTTCCACGACGGCGGCCGGTGCAGCAGGATGTAGCCGAAACCGACCTCGGTCACCCCGCGGCGGGCGAAGTCGTCGAGCCACGCCTCCATGAGACGGGCGTACTCCGGCGTTCCGGGCGCCGTTCCGCCGTCGCGGATCCACAGTTCCGCGTACGCCAAGGGATCGAGGCGCTCGCGCTCGATCACCCAGGCGTCGAGGGCTACGGGAGCCTCGGCCACCCAGCCGCGCACGCGATCGAGGCCGTCGACACCCTCGCGGTACTCCCAGTTCCCGAGCAGCTGTGCGACGCCTCCCGGAGCGAGATGCACCCCGAGCCCGGTCACCACCTCGGCGACGAGCGCGTCGCCGACGAGTCCGCCGTCGCGGTACTCATATGCCGGCACGCCGTCGACGCGAGGTGTGATGACGAAGGGCGGGTTCGAGACGATCCGTTCGAACTGCTCGCCCGGTTCGAGCGGGTCGAACAGGCTGCCGAACCGTGTCTCCACCTCGGCGACATCGTTGAGCAGCGCGTTCAGGCGGGTGAAGCGGAGGGCGCGCTCGGAGATGTCCGTCGCCACCACCTGTCGCACCCCGCGCCGGAGCCGCAGGGCCTGGATGCCGCAGCCAGTGCCGAGGTCCAGGCCGCGCTCGCCGCTGTGAAGGGAATCGCCTGGCAGCTGCAGTCGCGCGAGCGTCTGCGACGCGCCGCCGACCCCCAGGACATGTCCCTCCGCGAGCGGGCCGGCGAGGGCCGCCTCATCGAGGTCGCTGGCGATCCACCACTCGCCCTCGCCGTGCTCGTCGACGAACGACTGGGGGCGGATGATGGCGAGCGGCCGCACCGCGGCATCCGGGTCGTCCGTCCTCTCCACCAGCCCGAGGGCCACCAGTCCTTCGATGCCCGCGTGGGGCATGGATGCCGCGACGTGCCCCGCGGGCTCGGTGACACCGAGCACGAAGAGACGCCCGAGCACGGCGAGCGGATCGGTCCGGTCACCGAGAGCGGCTACCGCGGGACCGCGCAGACCGCGTGCGATGGCGGTGTCGGCCGTAGGCCCCCAGGCGGCGCGGAGCGCCTCGGAGGTGAACTCGGCGGCGCGGAGGTCGTCGGCGAGCGCGCGGCAGCGCACCGGGTCGGGCTCGGGAAGCGGCGCGACGGTCGGGCGCGAAGCGAAGGGCATCTGCCCATTCAAGCCGATCGGCCGAACCGCCTCGGGCCGGGTGGTTCCCTGGTGCGGGCGCTGCCGATCAGCCGCTGCGCGGAAGGGCATCGGCAACCTCGAAGGCCCGGACCGTAGAATCTCACCCGGCCACGGGTCTTCGGTCGCACACAGCGACTCCCGGGGCCGACCATCTATGACGCTGAGCCCCTCCGATCCGCGGGCGAGATCCCGACGCGGCACGCGCGCCCGCTGGAGCGCGGCGGTCGCCGCGTTCGCGACCCTGCTGACCCTCACCGGGGCGCCTGCCGGCGCGACAGCCGCGGTGCCGGCCGGCCCATCGGTCTCGACGACGCAGCAGGGGCGAACAGCAGCCACCCCCAGTCCGACGCCGACGCCGTCCGACGACGTGCCGGCGCTCTCGGGGGAGGTGACGCTCCTCGTCGCTCCGATCGGCGGTGGCATCGTGGGGGCCGGTCAGCCGCTCACCGCATCGGTGACGGTCGACAACGGCACCGAGCTGCCCACCGTCGGGGCCGAGGCTGTTCTCTCGGTCGGCCTCGAGGCGCTGCCGAACCGCGGCGCGCTCGACGGGTGGCTCGCGGGCAGCGATGGCGCCACCGTGCAGGAGGCCGGCAGGGCACCGGTCGAGCCGGTCGCGTCCGGCGCGAGAGAGACCATCCCTGTCACCGTCGTCGCAGATGACCCCGTCCTCGCCGGGAGAGCCCCCGGCGTCTACCCGATCACCGCGCGGGTCGCCGGCGCCGAGGGCGACCTCGAGGCCCGCAGCGTCATCGTGGTTCCCGACCCCGCCGCCACCGCCGCCGTCGCCGCCGTGGTGCCGATCACCGCCCCCGCACTGTCGGCGGGGCTCCTCACCGCCGACGAACTCGCCGCCCTCACCGCCCCCGGTGGCGATCTCGACGCCCAGCTGACCGGCGTCGAAGGAACGGCCGCGATCCTCGCGATCGATCCGGCCATCCCCGCCAGCATCCGCGTCCTCGGGGACAGCGCCCCGGAGCAGGCCGTCGAGTGGCTCGAGCGCCTGCTCTCGCTGCCGAACTCGCGATTCGCGACCCAGTTCGGCGACGCCGACGTCGCCACGCAGTTGCGGGCCGGGTTGACCGTGCCCCTACAGCCGACATCGCTGCTGTCGTACATGGACGCCGACGACTTCGCCCCGGGGGACGACGAGACCGCTGCAGACGGCGCGGACGGAGACGAGACCGGCGAGAGCAACCCGTCGGGTGCGCCGAGCGCAGGTGGCTCACCCACCCCGGGTGCGACCACCGGAGTCCCATCCGCCACCCCGTCCGCGCCCGCCGACCCCTCGGCCCCCGTCTACCCCGACCTCGCCGAGCTGCTGTCGATCGGCTCGGCGCGTGAGGCGGTGTACTGGCCCGCCGGGGATGGGGTGGCACCCGATACCATCACCGGACTCGCGCCGCTCGGTACCGAGAACTCGCCGGCGCTCACGCTCGTGCCCTCCGTCCGCACCGCGGCCGGCGCGGACGGGGCCGCCGTCGCGGCCCGCGGAGACGCGGAAGGTGCGGGCGTGCTCGTCTACGACAGCCGCCTCTCCGACGCGTTGCAGACCGCCTCGCTCCTCGATGACGCGGTCCTGCGCGGCGCAGAGCTCGCCACGGCCAGCGCAGAGCTCGCCTTCGCCAAAGCCGACGCCGCCGGGGAAGCGCTCATGGTGGCCTTCGACCGTTCGTCGACCCGCTCCTACGTCGCCCTCGACACCGCGATCGCCGCCGCGCTCGAGGCGCCGGGCGTGACGGCCCTCTCCCTTCCGGGGCTCGTCGCCATACCGCCGACGACGGCCGAGATTATCGCGCTTACCGACGATGAGGCCGCTCTCGAAGCCGAGCGTGCTGCCGCGACATCCGCTCTCATCGACGACGAGGCCCGGATCGGCCGGTTCTCGAGCATCATGGACGACCCCCAGCTGCTCACCGGACCCGAGCGCGCTGAGCTGCTGCAGCTGCTCGGGGTGTCATGGCTCACCACCCCCGCCGCCCGCACCCTCGCGCTCACCGAGCACCGCACCGCGACCGAGGAGACCCTCTCGGCGGTGGAGATGCTCCCGCCGAGCACGACGCAGCTCATCAGTGCCGACTCGGCGCTGCGTCCCTGGGTGCGCAACGACCTCCCGTGGCCGGTGAATCTCGAGCTGCGCGCCGCCCCCGACGACGTCCGCCTCGACGTGCAGGAGTTGACGGCCTTCACCGTTCCCGCCGGATCGAACGCCCGCGTCGAGATCCCCGTCCAGGCACGGCTGGGAAACGGCGAGGTGCGGGTCGATCTCCAGCTGCGAAGCCCCACGCTCGAGCCGATCGGGCAGACGCAGTGGGTCGAGGTCGTCGTCAGCGCCGAGTGGGAGTCGATCGGCCTGATCGTGCTCGCCACGCTCGTCGGGATCTTCCTCGTCATCGGGGTGATCCGCACCATCCGGCGCCTGCGCCACCGGAAGACGGCGGATGACGCGGACGACGCGTCGGCTTCTGAACCCGCCGAGCGGGCGCCGTGAGCGGCATCGGGCGCGCAACCGTCCTCATCGGGGCCGGCACGATCGTCTCGCGGGTGACGGGGCTTCTCCGCACGATCGTGCTGGTCGCCGCGATCGGTTCGGTCGGCAGTCGCGCCGCCGACGCGTTCACCATCGCAAACCAGCTGCCGAACAACATCTACGCGATCATCTCCACCGGCATCCTCACCGCCGTGATCGTTCCGCAGATCGTCCGGGCCAGCGCCGACACCGACGGCGGGCAGCGCTTCATCTCCAAGCTGTTCACGCTCGGCACCGTGGTGCTGCTCGTCACCACGGCGATCGCCCTGCTCATCGCGCCGTGGCTGATCGCCGTCTACGCCGACGGCTTCACCGCCGACCAGCTCGCCCTCGCGACGGCGTTCGCCTACTGGTGTCTGCCGCAGATCTTCTTCTACGGTCTCTACGCGCTCGTCGGCGAGACCCTCAACGCGCGTCGCGTCTTCGGCCCGTTCACCTGGGCGCCGATCGTCAACAACGTCATCTCGATCATCGGCTTCGGGATCTTCATCGCCGTGTTCGGGTCAAATCTGGAATTCGTCGACGAATGGGATGCCACGCGCGTAGCCATTCTCGGCGGCACAGCGACCCTCGGCATCGTCGTGCAGGCGGCGCTGCTCCTCGCGTTCTGGCGTCGCACCGGCATCCGGGTTCGGCCCGACTTCGTGTGGCGCGGTGTCGGTCTCGGTCAGGTCGGCCGTCTTGCGGGCTGGACGTTCCTCATGGTGCTCGCCGGACAGCTCGCCGGGCTCGTTCAGACCCGTGTGGTGTCCGAGGCGTCGGGCGACGGCGCGTCGTTGACGGTCATGGCCAACGCCTGGCTGATCTTCATGCTCCCGTACTCGATCATCGTCATCTCGATCGGGACGCCCTACTTCACACAGCTCAGCGAGCATGCCGCCGCTGGCCGCGAGGCCGAAGTGCGTGCCGACGTCGGCCGCAGCATCCGCACCCTCGGCTTCTTCATCGTCGTCGCGACCGCCGCCGTCGCCGTCGCGGCCGTGCCCGCCTCACGCATCTTCACCAACTCCGCCGGTGACGCCGTCGAGGCGGCATGGGTTCTGCTGGCCTATCTCGTCGGGCTCGTGCCCCTGGCCGTGCTGTTCACCGTGCAGCGCACCTTCTATGCCTACAACGACACCCGCACGCCGTTCTTCTTCACCCTGTTCCAGTGCGGAGTCGTTGTCGCCACGGCGTGGGCGGCGGGCGCGGCGCAGCAGGCCGGCATCCTTCCGCTCGAGAGTCTTGCCGCCGCCGTGGCCCTGGGGCAGTCGTTCGCGAGCCTCGTGCAGGTGATCATCGCGACACTGCTGCTGCGGCGACGAATCGGCGACATCCACGTGCGGGGATGGATGCTCTCGCTCGGCCGGTTCGCGCTCGCCGCCCTTCCCGCCGCGGCCGTCGGCTGGGGGTGTTCCTGCTTCTGGGTGGGGTCGACGGGTGGGCGGTGTCGGATCGGTTCCTCGGGGCACTCGGGACCGTGCTGATCGGCGTCGTGGTGTTGGGCGTCTACATCGGAGTGCTCGCGCTTCTGCGTGCGCCGGAGCTGACGCCCGCGTTGGCGCTGGCGAAGCGGTTCCTGCCCGGCCGCCGTTGAGCGCGACCCGCTACCCGTCGTTCACCTCCAGGCTGTGGAATGTCGGGCGTCTACCATGTGTTGAGAACCCCGGAAGCAATCGAAAGGGGCGCGTCGTGCGTCACGTCATCATCATCGGATCGGGCCCTGCCGGCTACACGGCGGCCATCTACGCGGCCCGGGCCAACCTCGAACCCCTCGTCATCGCCAGCTCGGTCGAGGCGGGCGGCGAACTGATGAACACCACCGAGGTGGAGAACTTCCCCGGGTTCCCCGAGGGCATCCAGGGCCCCGAACTCATGGCCAAGATGCAGGAGCAGGCCGAGAAGTTCGGTGCCGAGGTCGTCTACGACGACGTCGTATCACTCGACCTCGACGGAGACGTCAAGCGCGTCACTCTGGGCAGCGGCGCGTCTCACGAGGCCGATTCGATCGTCTTCGCCACAGGTTCTGCGCCGCGCAAGATCGGCATCGAGGGCGAGTCGCGTTTGTCGGGACGCGGTGTGTCGTACTGCGCCACCTGCGACGGCTTCTTCTTCCGCGAGCGGACCATCGCCGTCGTCGGCGGCGGAGACTCCGCGATGGAGGAGGCGACGTTCTTGACGAAGTTCGCTTCGAAGGTCTACGTCATCCACCGCCGGGACGAGCTTCGCGCCTCCAAGATCATGCAGGAGCGCGCGTTCAAGAACGACAAGATCGAGTTCGTGTGGAACAGCGAGGTCGTCGATATCCTCGGTGAGGAGGCCGTGACCGGTCTCGTCCTCGAGTCGACCGTCGACGGGTCGCGTCGTGAGCTCGCACTGGACGGGATCTTCGTCGCCATCGGCTACGACCCCCGTGTGCACCTGGTGCACGGCAAGCTCGATCTCACGGACGCGGGAACGGTGTGGGTCGACGGGCGGTCCTCTCGCACCTCTGTGTCGGGTGTCTTCGCCGCCGGCGACGTGATCGACCCGACCTATCGCCAGGCCGTCACGGCGGCAGGCAGTGGTACGGTCGCAGCTCTCGATGTGGAGCACTACCTCGCTGCGCTCGGCGAGGCCGGGGAGCCCGCACCCGACGTCGCGGAGATCGACAACCTGCCCGATGCCGACGCCGCCTGAGGCGTAAGTCCGCCTGCTCGCGCGGGTTTCGGGAACACCACGGAGCGCGCGAGCGTTTGATCACACAGTTGGATTTTGAAACGAAGGAGACAGCTATGACTGCGAAGGCCACCACCTCCGCCACGTTCGAGCAGGATGTTCTGAAGGCCGACGGCCCTGTGCTCGTCGACTTCTGGGCCGAGTGGTGCGGACCGTGTCGCATGGTCTCGCCGGTGCTGGATCAGATCCAGTCCGAGAACCCCGAGAAGATCACGGTTCTCAAGCTGAACGTCGACGAGAACCCCGACCTCGCGATGAAGTACCAGATCACGTCGATCCCGGCGATGAAGGTCTTCAACAAGGGAGAGGTCGAGAAGACGATCATCGGCGCCAAGCCGAAGTTCGCCCTCGAGCAGGACCTGGCGTCCTACCTGTCCTGAGTTCTCCGCTTGAGAGCCCCGGTCCCCCGCTCGACGTGGCGGACCGGGGCTCTCGTCGTTCAAGGGTCAGCGACGCCGTATTCGTCGAGCGTCAGCGGGCTGTATGCCGCACACGGCATGACCGCGCGACAGCCGTGCGCGGCACTGCTCAAGAGGCGTCAGCTTGAACCGCCGCGTCCCAGCGACGATAGGGGGTGTCGGTTCCCAGGAGTCGCCACACCGCCCGAGTGAGCGGCGGGTAGTCCAGCGCGATCTGACGGAGGACGCGGTAGTGACGCGAGGCGTTCAGTCGAACGCCGCCATTGGCTTCGATGTGCTCGGCACGGAGGGTGAAGACCACCAGTTCGTCCACCGTCGGGAGATCCTCCATGAAGTCCCAAGGGTCTTCGCCCCCGCGGAGTCGCTCGGCGACGATGACGGATAGCTCGTCCGAGGCTTCCGCGCGCAGGAGTTCGAGGCTGGCGCGGCGGCGGGGTGAGCGGTCCTGGGATGTCACTCGACCAGCGTACGTGTCCTCGCTGATACTCGGCTCCGCACAGCGTGAGGTTGTGGATTCAGCTGTCGCCGTACCCGTTTTCCCCCAGCTCGGACAGGATTCGATTGAGATCCTGGATGCTCGCAAAATCGATGCTGATCTGGCCTTTTCTCGCGTTCAACGAAATCTTCACGCGGGTGTTGAGGCGATCTCCGAGCCGTTCCGCGAGCTCGTCGAGGTGGCCGCGTCGTGCGCCGGCCTTCGGGCGTGAGGAGCGGATCAGACCGGCGTCCGTGAGCTTCGCAGCCGATTCCGCGGCCCGCACCGAGAGGTCCTCGTTGACGATCTTGTCGGCCAGACGCTGCATCGCGTCATCGTCAGGGAGGGAGAGGATGGCGCGAGCATGGCCTGCGCTCAGCACACCTGCGGCGACGCGCTGCTGGACCGGTACGGGGAGCTTGAGCAGACGGATGGTGTTGCTGATCTGCGGCCGCGACCGTCCGATACGGGCCGCCAACTCCTCCTGGGTGATGCCGAAGTCCTCGAGAAGCTGCTGGTACGCAGATGCCTCCTCGAGCGGGTTCAGCTGCGATCGGTGAAGGTTTTCCAGGAGGGCATCGCGGAGCAGATGCTCGTCGGACGTGTCACGCACAACAGCGGGGATGGTGGCCAGGCCCGCCTCGCGCGCTGCGCGGGTGCGTCGCTCTCCCATGATGAGTTCGTAGGAGCCGTCGCCGAGGTCGCGGACGACGACCGGCTGCAGGACGCCGAACTCCCGCACGCTGTGTACGAGCTCCGCCAGATCGTCGGCGTCGAAGTGCGTCCGGGGCTGCCGAGGGTTCGGGACGATCGCGTGTGGATCGACCTGCACGAGGCGAGCACCCGGCACGGCCACGAGGTTCGCGGTCTCGTCGTCCGGGGTGGCCGGGGAGCTCCCGTTGCTGTGCGACGAAGCTGCCGTATCGGTGTCCGGCTCAGCTTCCGGCGACGCAACCGGGCGCTCCTCGACGGCGACCGCGCTTCGGGCGAAGAAGACGTCGGCGGGCCGCGCCTCGCTGGGTTCACTGGTGGGGATCAGCGCGCCGATGCCGCGTCCGAGTCCTGTGCGCTTCGCCATCAGGCGTCTCCTTCATGCTGGGTCGTGCTCTCGCGGCGGAGTACCTCCACCGCTGCCTCGCGGTAAGCGACCGCGCCGGCGGACTGGCCGTCGTAGGCGATGACCGTCTGTCCGAAGCTCGGCGCCTCCGACACGCGGACAGAGCGCGGGATCACGGTCTGCAGCACCTCTTTCGGGAAGTGCTGTCGCACCTCTTCGGCCACCTGCTGCGCCAGACGGGTACGCCCGTCGTACATGGTCAGCATGATGGTCGAGAGATGCAGTCGGGGATTGAGGTGCTTCTGGATCATGCGCACCGTGCCGAGCAGCTGGCTCAATCCCTCGAGCGCGTAGTACTCGCACTGGATGGGGATGAGGAGCTCGTGCCCGGCCGCGAACGCATTGATCGTCAGCAGCCCGAGTGAGGGCGGACAGTCGATCAGGACGAAATCGAGGCGCTCGGTGGTCGTAGCGAGGAAATCGTCGACTGCGGTGCGGAGTCTGTGCTCCCGGGCGACCTGGGAAACGAGCTCGATCTCGGCGCCGGCCAGGTGGATCGTGCTGGGTGCGCAGAGGAGATCATCGGATTCCGGACTCGTCTGGATGATGTCGGCGAGCGGGAAATCGTCGATGAGCACGTCGTAGATACTCGGAGTGTCCGCGTCGTGCGGAACTCCGAGCGCTGTCGAGGCGTTGCCCTGAGGATCAAGGTCGATGACAAGCACGCGCGCGCCAAGCGATGCCAAGGCAGCGGCGAGATTCACCGTCGTCGTGGTCTTCCCGACGCCGCCCTTCTGGTTAGCGACGGTGAAGACTCGGGTCTTCCCCGAGAACTGGACGTCCACCCCCTCCAGCCGCCGGCGACGAGCCGACAGATCGGCGAGTTCGCGAGCAAGGGGTGTGTCGTCGAAGGTGACGGATGCTGCGGGCGTCCGGTCTTCGGCGTGTTCCACGTGAAACGCTCCGCTCGCTTCGTTCATCACTCGCTCAACTCTAATCGCCAGCGCTGACATTCCCGGACGCCCCACCGCTGCGCACCCGTCGTGCGCCACCGCATCGGGGCGGCGTTTCACGTGAAACGCGTCGCAGCGTGCTACGCAATCGGCGCTCCGCGGTACCGCGACCTCACCCGCGCCGTGTCGGCAGTCGAGGACGCGGCGCAGCCACCAGATCGAGACCCACGTCTCACGGCAGCAAGCCGCGTGTCGAGATACGCACCCGCACCACTCGATCACCGAAGCCGGGCATTTCATCCCCTGACGAAGGTTGGGCACGACGGAACGTCGATGCATGGAGACCATGCGTTTCACGTGAAACACTTCGGGCGCTTGATACGCGGTCTGCGGCTCTGCTCGCTGCGCCCGCCGCATGTCATACGGTCGAGGACGACGCCGCCCGGCTCGCATGTCGAAGCCGACGTTTCACGTGTAACGCTGCTGCTGCCCACACGTGCTCCGGCGCGGCTTATCCCCAGAGGTCTGACGATCGTCCAAAGCGATCGAGAGGACGGCGCCGCCGCTCTATCGTGACCCGCGTTGACGCGGCTCGTTCCTGCACTTAGGTACCTGCCTCCAGCGTCACCGACCACCGTTGCCTCACGCATAACGCCAGCGGTCGCTCAGGCAGAGCATCTGCTGCGTCATCGCGCATGTTTCACGTGAAACACCAGCGACCTCGGTGTTGCCTGCGACCGGTACCTCCCGCACGCTGGAACTCCCCGCTTGGCCCACGGTGGACGAGCGGGGGTACCGGCCTTTCTTCGACACCCATCCTCCACCTGAAAAGCGCCAACTCGTGATCGCCGACCACGACGCTCATCGGCTACCTGCTCCGAGCGGCGACTCTGGGCCAGTCGGTGAATAGAAGACAGCACAGCACTGTCGCACTGCACGTTTCACGTGAAACATTCCGGTTCTCGGTAGCCACCTGTCCTCGCTCGATAAGTAGGACGCAGACGGGGCTTTCTCGGGTGGTCAGACGAGCGGATCCGCCTCCGTATCGCGACGTGTATTCCGCGAGCCCGGCGCGAGACATCGATGCGCGTCATCGACGCTGTGCCACCTCCGAGACCCAGCAGCGCTTCCCACCCCGGTGGTCGGGTACGCCGCGCCCGCGCTGTGTCGAGACACGGGGCACCGTCGCGGTACTCGGACCTCAGCTCGTACGCACACTTCAGCGGGCATCCCTCCACCGCGACACAGCAGGTCATGCCGCGCTAGTCAAGCGAGATTTGAATGAGTCCGCCGTACACGAGCGTTTCACGTGAAACAGTCCGGCAATCCGTGCACCCCGTTGCTTCTCGATCGCGGAGTCCCGACCCATCCCGCAACACTGCGTGTGTGGGGGGGGCAGCCACCGTATCGAGACCTCAGACCCCGCGAATCACGACAGACCTCGATACACGCGTCGGAGCCGCTCGCTGATCGAAGCTTGCGCTCCCCGACGCGGGGTTTGGGTCACGGTCTGGTCGCCGCACAAAGGACCGGATCTCGCGTTAAGCGCGTCCATGTCGGTCCTCGCGTCGGAACTGCCGAACCACCGGCTTTGCTTACCCGCGGGTGTTCGAGTTATGCGGCGCAGCTGAGGCGTCGAGAGTCTCGTTTCACGTGAAACGCTCGGATCTCTGCATGGGCCCCCTACGTACCTCGATCTGAGCTCTCTGCACACCCGACCGGTGACCGGGTAGGGGACAGGGCCCCTCCCATTTCCGGACCAATCGTGTGGGCGGATCCACGAGCGCCGATGCACCGCAGCGAGAAGGCTCTCGACTCAGCCCGTTTACCGACAAGACGACCGTTTACCAGCGCGAGCCGCTTCGCTCGATCGCATCCCTAACGGAGTTTCTCGCGGCGACGCCCAAGCATCCGTTGCGCTGCGAGAGACGTTGATCCAGGTCTCGCGTGCTGCCGACAGAGGCGGAGGTGTCGGCGAGGATATACATGAGGCCACGCTCGATCATGGCGCCGCCGCGAAGCCGGGTACGCGGCCGAGACGCAATCGTGGAGAACTCGACGGCCACACCGGTCGGGCAGAAGAGAATGCAGCTGGAGAGGTGGTCGATCTCGATACGGTGCTCAGACGTCGCATTACGTGAACATCTGAACCACCGGCGACGCACGCTGTCACCGCGATTCGCGTCTTCGGCGCTCCTCGATCTCGCCGAGGATCGGCATCCGGTGCCGCTCCATCTCCGCGGCTCGGAGCCCGGCGGCCCGCGGCTGGGGCACCCGAATCATCGGGGCACACCGTCGAACCAAGGGCTCCACATAGAAGCGCAGCCTCCCGCGCCACCACTCACCTGAGCGGAGCGCCCAGCGCCCGTACAGCGCCGGGCGAGCGGTGTCCGCCGCTCGTCAACCGCCGCGGTGCGGCTCAGTGGTGCCGTCGTCACCGCCCCGAAACCCCGTCGATACAGGGTCATGTCAAGGTCTCGGCCGGCAACACCAGCCGAACGTCCACACCGACGTGGGTCAGCGGGAGATGCGAGCGCGCAGAGCGCGTGTCGGCTCGGACAGCACGCCCTCGCCCAGGAGTTCGACGTGCGCATCCACGACATGGAACTTCCGTAGCTGCTTCGTCGCCGCCTCGATCTCGGCTTGCGCGTTCCGACCCTTGAGGAAGATCAGCTCGCCACCATCGCGCACCAGCGGAGCAGTCAGAGGCAACAGAGTACGGAGAGCACTTACCGCACGCGCTGTGACGGCGTCGAGAGTCGCACCCTCCGACCACTCTTCCGCGCGCGCACGCACCACGTCGACGTTCGTCAGCCCCAGCTCCTCCACCTGCTCGGACAGCCAGGCCACACGGCGCTCCATCGGCTCGATGAGCACCCACTGGATGTCCGGACGCATGATCGCCAAGACCAATCCGGGAAGACCCGCGCCGGAGCCGACGTCACCGACTCGTCCGGCCGGGAACAACGGTGCGGCGATGGCGCTGTTGAGGACATGGCGCGTCCACAGCCGGGGGAGTTCGAGCGGACCGATCAGGCCCCGCTCCTCGCCGTGCTGCGCCAGCGCCTCGGTGAACCGCCGAGCACGATCGATCTCGCCCCCGAACAGCAACACGGCAGCCGCCGGCTCGGCCTCGACCGTCACCGGGGTTTCACGTGGAACGCTCTCGTCAACCACGTCGGATGACGGTGTGACGATCGGCACCTTCGCCGTACGACTCCGAGACGAGGCCACGCTCGGCGACGATGTCATGGATGAGCTTTCGCTCGTAGCTCGACATGGCTGGGAGAGACGCCTGCGTCGCACCCTCGTCCAGGCGCGCGATCGCCCGGTCCACCAGCTTCTCCAGCTCACGCTGACGCGCGTCCCGGGAACCACCGACGTCGAGGATCACACGCGACAGCCGACCCGTGCGATTCTGCACCGCGATACGCGTCAACTCCTGCAGGGCCTGGACTGTGTCGGGGTCCGAGAGCAGGGAAAGCGATTCCCCATCATCGCCCTCCACTGACACATACGGACGGCCGCCGCGGACATCCAGAGTCAGATCGCCATCGACGTCAGCGATGTCGAGCAGACCCTCGATGAAGTCGGCGGCGATATCGCCCTCCTCCTCGAGCTGCTCGACGGACGGCTCTTCGCGGAGCGGGCGTGCGTCAACGGGCGCGACGTCAGACATGGGATTTCCTTCGCGGGGGAGGGTCGGGGATCAGCTGGCCGCAGGATCGGGCTTCTGCCCCGCCTGCGAGTTGGGGCGCTGCTGCTTCTTGGCTCGCTGCTTGCTCATCGGCTGCTGACGCTTGGGCTGCGTCGCCTTCGCCCGCTCCGCTTCCTCGAGCAGACGCTGCTGCTCGGCCTGGAACTTCTCGATCGGGACGACCTTGCCCGACGAATCGATGGCCTTGCCCTTCCGCGCGAGCCGCTCCTCGCGTGCCTTCGCCGCGTCCGAACCGGGCGTCGGCATCTCACGGATGACGAGGAACTGCTGACCCATGGTCCACAGGTTCGACACGAACCAGTAGATCACCACACCCAGCGGGAAGAAGACGCCGGAGAAGACGAAGGCGAAGGGCAGGACGTAGAGCATGATCTTCTGCATCTGGTACGCCTGGCCGGTCTTGGCCTCGGGGGACAGGTTCTTGGAGATGATCTGCAGCTGGGTGAAGAACTGCGAGACGATCATCAGGACGACGAGTGTCAGCAGGATGACGATCGCCGTGATGTTGTTCGATTCGAACGCGTTGATCAGGGTCTCGTGCAGCGAGGCCACACCGAAGAGCTTGGCGTCGTAGAACTGCTGCGTGAGCTCGGCATTGAGCAGCCCGACGCCGCCGATTCCGGCATCGGCATGACGGGTCACGTCGTTGAGCACGCTGAACAGCGCGAAGAAGATCGGCATCTGCACGAGGAGCGGCAGACAGCTCGAGACAGGCGTCGTGCCGTGCTTCTTGTACAGCGCCATGGTCTCGCGGCTCATGGCCTCGCGAGAGAGTTGGTCGCGCTTGCCGCGATACTTCTCCTGAACTTTTCGCAGTTCAGGAGCAATTTCCATCATCTTCCGCTGGCTCTTGATCTGTCGGACGAACAGCGGGATCAGCGCCGCGCGCACGACGATGACGAGACCGACGATCGACAGCACCCAGGTGATGCCGTCGGCCGGCGGAAGCCCCACCGCGGTGAAGAGGGCGTGCCATGCGACGAGCACGAGCTCGACCACCCATTTCAGGGGCCAGAGGATGATGCCGATGAGATCCATGTGACGGATCAGTCCTTTCCAGGGGTGGCAGCCACGACGAAGCCGTGAGGGGTGATGCCGTGACGGAAGTCGGGACGGAGGGGAACGTCATCGACGCCGCCCTTCGCCCACGGATGACAGCGTGCAAGCCGCGCCGCCGTCATCGCCGTCCCGACGACGGCGCCGTGCTGCTGCACCGCACCGACCGCGTAGGCCGAACAAGACGGGTAGTACTTGCACACATCACCGTACGTGTGGGAGATCGTCGCACGGTAGGCATGGAGAAGACCGAGAAGGGCGTTGCGGGGAAGCAGCGGCACAGAAGAGAGAAGAGCGGATGCGTCGAAGTGCGCCTCGCCACGGGCGTATGCCGGCAAGACGCTCATCACGCGACCTGCCGAGACAGGCACCGGGTGACCTCGGCGCGAAGGTCGGCGAAGGTCGCGGTCGCCGCGCTGGGGAGTGCACGGATCACGATGTCACGCCCCTCGTCGACATCGGGCAACGCCTCTGCGCACACTGCCTTCAGTCGTCGCCGAACGGTGTTGCGCACGACCGCACCCCCGACCTGGCGGCTCACGATGAACCCGAAACGAGGCGCATCGGCGTCGGCGGCACGCATCGAGTACGTGACGGTGTGGGCGCCTGCACAGCGACGCCCCCGGCGGACGACAGCTTTATAGTCCGAACCGCGGGTGAGCCGATGCGACCGCGCGAGCACCGGTCAGATCAAGCGGAGAGCTCGGTGCGCCCCTTGGAGCGGCGAGCCGAGAGGATGGCGCGGCCGGCGCGGGTGCGCATGCGGGCGCGGAAGCCGTGCTTCTTGGCCCGGCGACGGTTGTTGGGCTGGTAGGTGCGCTTGCTCATAGAGATCAACTCCGGATCAGGTGTCACCGGGACGGGGTTCTACCCTTGGAGGACCGGGGACGACGTTACGGGGACTGCCACGAGGGCATAAGTCAACCGACTAAGGCTACGTCGAGATGCCCGAGAACTCAAACCGACCCGCCCTCCGGGCCCCTCGCCGCATTACCAGTGTGACGTACTTCGGCGGTGGCACGACACGCCGCCGGGCCATACAGTGGAGTTTGCTCCCGCGACCCGCGCTGACTAGCGTGGCTCCGGCAGTTATCCACAGGCCCGGCGTGTCGACTCCGCACGGCCTGGGACCGCGAATCTCACCCGGGGGGCACATGGCCGAGCAGGACGCACCAGATGTACCGTTCTGGCCTGCGGTCATGGAGATCCTCGCGTCGGACGAACGCGTCACCCCGCAGCTCCACGGGTTCCTGAACCTCGCCGTGCCACAGGGTGTCATCGGCGGAACGCTGTACCTCGACGTCCCGAACGACCTCACTGCGGCACAGGTGAACAAGCGCATGCGCGCCCCCCTCCTCGAGGCCCTCTCCCGTGTCGACGTCGACGGCAACCCGGCAGCCAGCGCGTTCCGTGTGGTGGTGAACCCCGACCTGGTGGATGTTCCGATGTCGGCGCCTTCCGTCGCGACATCATCCGGCGAGACCAACGGCTCAGCGCCGACGGTCACCGCGACGCTCACGCCGATCCGCTCTCCGCGGGAAGAGCCCGTCGAGCCGGCATCCGGCTCCCGTACCGACACCCGCTTGAACCCCAAGTACACCTTCGACAACTTCGTCATCGGTCAGTCCAACCGCTTCGCCCATGCCGCGGCGGTCGCCGTGGCCGAGGCTCCCGCGAAGGCCTATAACCCGCTGTTCATCTACGGCGACTCCGGGTTGGGGAAGACCCACCTGCTGCATGCCATCGGCGACTATGCCATCAGCCTGTACGCCGGCATCAAGGTCCGATACGTCTCCAGCGAAGAGTTCACGAACGACTTCATCAACTCGATCGCCAACAACCGCGGATCGGCCTTCCAGGCCAGGTATCGCGATGTCGACATCCTGCTGATCGACGACATCCAGTTCCTGCAGGGGCGTGCCGAGACGCAGGAAGCCTTCTTCCACACGTTCAACACCCTCCACGACCACGACAAGCAGGTCGTGATCACGAGCGACGTGCCCCCCAAGCACCTCACCGGCTTCGAAGACCGCATGCGCAGCCGGTTCGAGTGGGGCCTCATCACCGACGTGCAGGCGCCCGACCTCGAAACACGCATCGCCATCCTTCGCAAGAAGGCGCAGTCCGAGCGGCTGCACATTCCCGACGAGGTCCTGGAGTACATCGCCACCGTCGTCTCCAGCAACATCCGCGAGCTCGAGGGCGCCCTCATCCGGGTATCGGCATTCGCGAGTCTGAACCGTTCGAGCTTGGACATGTCTCTCGCTCAGACCGTGCTTCGCGACATCGTCGACCAGGACGACGCGAACATCATCTCGCCGACGGACATCATCACGGCCACCGCGCAGTACTTCAAACTGACCGTCGACGACCTGTACGGCTCGAGCAGATCCCAGGCGGTGGCGACGGCGCGCCAGATCGCGATGTACCTCTGCCGCGAGCGCACGAATCTGTCTCTGCCGAAGATCGGCCAGCTCTTCGGCAATCGCGATCACACGACCGTGATGTACGCCTACAAGAAGATCAGCGACCTCATGAAAGAGCGTCGCTCCATCTACAACCAGGTGACGGAGATCACCACGCAGCTCGGACGCAGCGGGCGCTGACCCGATCGATCCCACTGCCCGCATGCGATGCGGCGTCGTCCGTCGGTGTATGCCGGAATTCGTGCTTGACACGAGCCCGCAGGCGGCGCCATTATCCGTTTCCTCACAGTGTGGAAAACTTGTGGATAACTCCCCAGCCCTGCGGAATCACTGTGCACGCCGGGCATTCACCTGTGGAGAACTGTGGACAACACCGCGTCGGCGCTCCGACTGTTCACGCCCCGTCCGCAGCTGCTCCACATCTCACACGCGTGTAGTTTCCGTGTGCCGAGTGACATCCACCGAGTTCTCCACAGATTCCACAGGTGTTAACAAGATGACGGAAATAGATCTGGAGAAAGCTCATCCGATCACCTCCACAGGATCGGCCGGCACGGAAGACCCGTCCGGATGCCGCTCGATGCGGGCACTAGCATGGGCGAGGCCGACTACTAGCATGAGAAGGCCCAGCCCGACGTCGAGGGAGCACCCGTGAAGTTCCACGTCAATCGCGATGTGTTCAGCGAAGCCGTGTCATTCGTGGTGAAGCTCCTTCCGCAGCGCAATCCGCAGCCGATTCTGGCGGGCGTCCTCATCGAGGCGGGCGAGTCGGGGCTGTCGCTGTCCGCATTCGACTACGAGGCGTCGGCCCGCACGACCATCGAGGCGACGGTCGACGAGCCCGGCACGATCCTGGTACACGGACGGCTGCTGTCCGAGATCGCCAGCCGTCTGCCGAACGCCCCGATCCAGATCGCGGTCGAGGATGACGGCGGGATCCTCCTCACCTGCGGCTCTGCGCGCTTCACCCTGTCGTCGATGCCGGTGCAGGAGTACCCCGCGATCCCCGAGGTCACGGGCGAATCGGGTCTCGTCCCGGCCGAGGATTTCGCGACCGCCATCGCACAGGTGGCCTTCGCGGCATCCCGCGACGACGTCACCCCCGTGCTCACGGGTGTGCAGCTCGAAGTCACGGGCACTCGGCTGAGCCTCGTGGCGACCGACCGGTACCGCGTGGCACTGCGCGAGATTCCGTGGGATGGCGGCTCCGCAGCATCCGATGACACCACCACCGCGCTCGTTCCCGCGCGCACCCTGACCGAAGTCGGGAAGACTTTCGCGCACGGAGGCGACATCTCGATCGCCTTCTCGGGTGCGGGCGACCGGGAGATCATCGCGTTCACCGCCGGCAACAAGACGGTGACCTCGCTGCTGATCAAGGGCAACTTCCCGCCCGTGCGACGGCTGTTCCCCGAGCAGACCGAGCATCACGCCGTGGTCAACACCGCCGAGCTGGCCGAAGCCGTTCGCCGTGTCTCCCTCGTGCTCGACCGCTCCGCTCCGCTGCGGTTCACCTTCACATCCGAAGGGGTGGCCATGGATGCTTCGGGAACCGAGCAGGCCCGCGCCACCGAGTCGGTGGATGCAACCCTGGTCGGCGACGACGTGACGCTGGGCCTGAACCCGCAGTACCTTCTCGAGTCGCTGGGTGCGGTGCGCAGCGAGTTCGCGCGCATCACCTTCACCTCCAGCGAGAACGCCAACAAGCTCAGCCCGGTGCTCATCACCCCTCAGACCTCGGTCGACAAGGGCGGTGCGGAGTCGTTCAAGTATCTGCTGCAGCCCAACCTGCTGCTGCGCTGAGTCGATCGAAGTCCCCGGATCGACGTCGGCGCGTCGAACTAGGCTGTCACGGTGATCGTCGAGCACCTGAGCCTGGCCGACTTCCGCAATTATGCGGCCGTCGACCTGGCTCTGCTCCCCGGTCCCAACGTCTTCGTCGGCAAGAACGGGCAGGGAAAGACGAATCTCGTCGAGGCGATCGCCTTCTTCGCCACTCTGGGGTCGCACCGGGTCTCGAGTGATGCACCCATGGTGCGCGACGGGGCGGAGTATGCGATCGTCCGTGCACGCCTTGCCCACGGCGAGCGTCGGGTGCAGCTCGAAGCGCAGGTCAATCGCCAGGGATCCAACAAGGCGCGGGTCAACGGAACCTCCGTGCGCACGGCCGAATTGCCGCGATACGCGCAGGTGGTGCTGTTCGCACCCGAGGATCTCCAGATCGTTCGCGGCGACCCGTCGGCGCGACGGCGTTTCGCCGATCAGCTGCTGGTGCAGCGGGCCCCGCGCATGGCCGGAGTCCTCGCCGACTACGACCGCGTGCTCAAGCAGCGCACCGCGCTGCTGAAATCAGCGCGCGCCCGGGGGCTCAAGGGTGAGGCGCTCTCCACGCTCGATGTGTGGGACGACAAGCTCGTGACCCTCGGAACCGAGATCGTCCGTGCGCGGATCGCGCTCGCAGCTGATCTCACCCCGCCCGTCGCAACGGCGTACCGCGCGATCGCGGGTGAGGATCACCGTCCCGAGCTCGAGTGGGCGCTGTCGTTCTCACGTGAGTCCGATCCCGATTCCGACGACGACGACGCCGTTGCGGCGGACGAGACGAGGACGGATGCGGCTCCCGCGACCGTCCCCGCCGCCGCCGAGGTGATCGCGCAGTTCCGCACGGCGCTGGCCGCGCGGCGTTCAGCCGAACTCGACCGGGGCGTCACCCTGGTGGGTCCGCATCGAGACGATCTCGTCCTCCGGGTGCGCGGATTGCCCGTGAAGGGCTACGCATCGCACGGCGAATCGTGGTCGGTCGCGTTGTCGCTGCGTCTCGCGTCAGCCGAGCTGTTGCGGGCCGACTCGCAGCTCGGCGACCCGATCGTCATTCTGGACGATGTCTTCGCCGAACTCGACACCGGGCGCCGGGGGCGCCTGGCCGAGCTGACCTCGGGATTCGAGCAGGTGATCGTCACGGCCGCCGTGGGCGCGGATGTGCCCGGCGCGTTACGCGCGCACACGCTGCGGGTCGAGGCCGGGGAGATCCTCGACTCCGACGAGTCCGAGCCGCCGGCGCCGGCGGTCATCGGTGTCGTGCCGGGCGATGAGAGCAACGCGCATGACTGAGGCAGACGCCGACTCGGTCCCCGAGACGATCGCCACCTACCTGCGCCTGCGCGGCCTCGATCCCTCGCCCCGCGCACTGCGTCGTCGCCGTCGCACGCGCGATGTGGATGAGGCGCATCAGCCGTTCGCGCCGGGGCGCGATCCCCACGGCGTAGCCGATGTGCTCGCCGATCTCACCCGACAGGCGGGGTGGGAGCCCCAGCTGTCCCGCGAAGATGTGGTGCGCACGTGGAACGAGGTCGCCGGTGAGAACACGGCGCAGCACACCCGCCCGGTCGCGTTCGACCGAGGCATCCTCACAGTCCAGGCCGACTCGACGGCGTGGGCCAAGCAGCTGCAGCTGATGCGCGCGCACATCCTGTCGGAGATCGTTCGCAGGTATCCCGAAGCGGGCGTGGAGTCCATCCGTTTCATCGGACCAGACGTCCCCTCCTGGAAATGGGGTCCGAGAGCCATTCCAGGGCGCGGTCCGCGCGATACCTACGGTTGAGCCACGTCCGATCCCGTCCGAAGGCATTTCATGCCGCCACAGCGGCGTAGAGGCGTCAAACGAGTCGTCCGCTTGATAGACTGTCAAGGTTCGTGAACCGATGTGGAGCGCTGGAAATCTATGACGTCTGTGACCCCTGAAAGCGTTCCCGAAGGCACCGATCCGCGTTCCGCGGACAACCGGGTGGCCGGCGAGTACGGAGCCGACGACATCCAGGTGCTCGAGGGTCTTGAGGCGGTCCGCAAACGCCCGGGCATGTACATCGGCTCGACCGGCGAGCGCGGCCTCCACCACCTCGTCTACGAGATCGTCGACAACGCCGTCGATGAGGCTCTTGCCGGCTACTGCGACGCGATCGAGGTCACCATCCTCGAAGACGGCGGCATCCGTGTGATCGACAACGGCCGCGGCATCCCCGTCGACATGCACCGCACCGAGGGCAAGTCCACCGTTGAGGTCGTCCTGACGGTTCTCCACGCGGGTGGGAAGTTCGGCGGCGGCGGATACGCGGTCTCGGGGGGTCTGCACGGCGTCGGTTCGTCCGTCGTGAACGCCCTGTCCTCTCGCCTCGAGGTCGAGGTGCGCCGTCAGGGTCACGTGTGGCGGCAGTCGTACCGCGCCGGGGGTGTGCCGCAGGCGCCGCTGTCGAAGGACGAACCGAGCGACCAGACCGGGACGACCGTGACCTTCTGGCCCGACGCCGGCATCTTCGACACCGTCGACTTCGACTACGAGACACTGCGCACCCGCTTCCAGCAGATGGCCTTCCTCAATAAGGGGCTGCGCATCACGCTCAGTGACGAGCGCGAGACCGCGGTGTCTGTCGAGGCCGACGAATCAGGTGAGGAGAAGCCGCATCATCCGCGTGACAGCTTCCTCTACGAGCGCGGACTGGTCGACTATGTCGAGTACCTCAACAAGGTGCGCCGAGCCGAGATCGTCAACGAGGAGGTGATCGCGTTCGAGTCGGAGGACACCGAGCGCAAGATCGCCCTCGAGATGGCGATGCAGTGGACGACCAGCTACACCGAGAACGTCTTCACCTTCGCCAACACCATCAACACCCACGAGGGCGGTACCCACGAGGAGGGGTTCCGTGCGGCTCTGACTGCGCTCGTGAACCGGTACGCCCGCGCCAACAACCTGTTGAAGGAGAAGGACGAGAACCTCTCGGGCGAGGACGTCCGCGAGGGGCTCACCGCGGTCATCTCGGTCAAGCTCTCCGAGCCGCAGTTCGAGGGGCAGACCAAGACCAAGCTCGGCAACACCGAGGCCAAGGCGTTCGTGCAGAAGGTGGTCGGCGATCGACTGGGTGACTGGTTCGATCGAAACCCCGTGCAGGCGAAGAACATCATCCGGAAGGCCATCGACGCGGCGACCGCGCGCCTTGCGGCCCGGAAGGCGCGTGAGACGGCGCGACGCAAGAGCGTCTTCGAGTCGGCGGCGATGCCCGACAAGCTGAAGGACTGCACGAGCAAAGACCCGTCGATCAGCGAGATCTTCCTCGTCGAGGGCGATTCCGCCGGCGGATCGGCGGTGCAGGGGCGCGACCCGCGCACGCAGGCGATCCTCGCGCTCCGAGGCAAGATCCTCAACGTCGAGCGGGCGCGCCTCGACCGTGCCCTGGGCAACAAAGAGGTCCAGGCGATGATCCAGGCCTTCGGGACGGGGATCGGCGAGGACTTCGACATCAGCAAGGCGCGGTACCACAAGATCGTGCTGATGGCCGATGCCGACGTCGACGGGCAGCACATCACGACGCTCCTGCTGACCCTCCTGTTCCGTTACATGCGCGGTCTGATCGAGGCGGGTTTCGTCTACCTCGCGCAGCCGCCGCTCTTCCGGCTGAAGTGGTCGAATGCCGATCACGAGTACGCCTTCAGCGACAGGGAGCGCGACGCGATGCTCGTCGAAGGGCAGGCGCGCGGCAACCGGCTGCCCAAGGCCAACGACGGCGGAATCCAGCGCTACAAGGGTCTCGGCGAGATGAACGATCACGAGTTGTGGGAGACCACGATGAATCCCGAGACCCGGATCCTCCGCCAGGTGACCATCGACGACGCCGCGGCGGCCGACGAGATCTTCTCGGTTCTGATGGGCGAAGACGTCGAATCGCGGCGCGGATTCATCCAGCGCAACGCCAAAGACGTGCGCTTCCTCGACATCTGACGACGCGATCCATGCGCGTTCCGTCTCTCGCGAGACGAAACGAAGAAAGTAGAGACAACTGATGGCTGACGACGAGCGTCCTGACGCGAACGCCGGACACAACCACGGGCGCATCGACCAGGTCGACCTGCAACTGGAGATGCAGCGCAGTTACCTCGACTACGCGATGAGCGTGATCGTGGGTCGTGCCCTGCCGCGAGTGGAGGACGGCCTGAAGCCCGTGCACCGTCGGGTGATCTACGGCATGTACGACGGGGGTTACCGCCCCGACAAGGCTTTCTCGAAGTGCACTCGTGTCGTGGGGGAAGTGATGGGTCAGTTCCACCCGCACGGCGACGCACCGATCTACGACACCCTGGTCCGCCTCGTCCAGCCGTGGGCACTGCGGTACCCGCTGGCTCTCGGCCAGGGGAACTTCGGCTCACCGGGGAACCAGGGTGCGGCAGCACCCCGGTACACCGAGACGAAGATGGCTCCTCTCGCGCTGGAGATGGTGCGCGATATCGAAGAGGAGACTGTCGACTTCGAGCCCAACTACGACGGTCGCACGCAGGAGCCCGTCGTGCTCCCTTCCCGCTTCCCCAACCTGCTCGTCAACGGATCCGTCGGTATCGCCGTCGGCATGGCCACGAACATCCCCCCTCACAACCTGAGGGAGGTGTCTTCCGGTGCGCTGTGGGCGCTCGAGAACCCGGATGCCACGCGTGAGGAGCTGCTCGAGGCCCTCCTGGAACGCATCCCCGGCCCGGACTTCCCGACTTCCGCGCAGATCCTCGGCAACCGCGGCATCAAGGAGGCCTATCGCACCGGTCGCGGGTCGATCACCATGCGGGCGGTGGTCAACGTCGAGGAGATCCAGGGTCGCACATGCCTCGTGATCACCGAATTGCCCTACCAGGTGAATCCCGACAACGTCGCTGTGAAGATCGGCGACCTCGCCCGTGACGGCAAGATCACGGGCATCGCAGACATCCGCGACGAGACGTCGGGGCGCACCGGCCAGCGCCTGGTCATCGTCCTCAAGCGCGATGCGGTCGCCAAGGTCGTGCTGAACAACCTGTACAAGCACACGCAGCTGCAGGAGAACTTCGGTGCCAACATGCTGGCGATCGTCGACGGCGTGCCGCGCACGCTGTCGCTCGACCAGTTCATCTCGTACTGGATCACCCACCAGGTCGACGTGATCGTCCGCCGCACCCGCTTCCGCCTGCGCAAGGCCGAGGAGCGGATGCACATCCTGCGCGGTTACCTCAAGGCGCTGGATGCGCTCGACGAGGTCATCGCCCTCATCCGCCGGTCGCCGACCGTCGACGATGCACGCGAGGGCCTGAAGTCTCTGCTCGACATCGACGATCTGCAGGCGGATGCGATCCTGGCGATGCAGCTGCGTCGCCTGGCGGCCCTCGAGCGTCAGAAGATCATCGACGAAGCACGCGAGATCGAAGCGCAGATCGCCGAGTTCAACGCGATCCTCGCCGATCCGGCGCGTCAGCGCCGGATCATCCGCGACGAGCTCACCGCCATCGTGGACAAGTACGGCGATGACCGTCGTACCGAGATCCTGCCCGGGTTCGACGGTGACATGTCGGTCGAAGACCTCATTCCCGAAGAGGAGATGGTCGTCACCGTCACCCGTGACGGATACATCAAGCGCACGCGCAGTGACAACTACCGCTCGCAGCACCGCGGTGGCCGCGGGGTGAAGGGGGCCCAGCTGCGCGCCGACGACGTGGTGGAGCACTTCTTCGTCACGACCACTCACCACTGGCTGCTCTTCTTCACCACGAAGGGCCGCGTCTACCGGGCCAAGGCATACGAGGTTCCTGAGGCCGGGCGCGACGCAAAGGGTCAGCACGTCGCGAATCTGCTCGCACTGCAGCCCGGCGAGGAGATCGCGCAGATCCTCGACATCCGCGACTACAGCGTCGCGACGCACCTGGTGCTCGCTACCCGCAGCGGGCTGGTGAAGAAGACCCGGCTCACGGAGTACGACACGAACCGCCAGGGCGGGGTCATCGCCATCAAGCTGCGCGGTGCCGACGAGGAGAACGGCGACGAGCTCGTCAGCGCGATGCTCGTGAACGACGGCGACGACGTCCTGCTGATCAGTCGGCACGGGATGTCGCTGCGCTTCACCGCCACCGACGAGGCGCTGCGCCCGATGGGGCGCGCCACGGAGGGTGTGAAGGGCATGTCGTTCCGCGGCGACGACTCGCTGCTGTCGGCCTCGGTGGTCTCGGATGACGGATACGTCTTCGTCGTGACCGAGGGCGGCTATGCCAAGCGGACCTCCGTCGACCAGTACCGCAGCCAGACGCGCGGAGGTCTCGGCATCAAGGTGGCGCGTCTCACGGAGGATCGGGGCGTTCTGGCGGGCGGTCTCATCGCCTCGGCGGACGACGAAGTCTTGGTGGTCCTTGCCAGCGGCAAGGTGGTACGCTCTGCGGTGGCCGAGGTGCCTGCCAAGGGACGCGACACGATGGGTGTCGTGTTCGCTCGTGCCGGCGACGATGATCGGATCATCGCGATCGCAAGGAATTCCGAGCGCAATCTCACAGAGAACGGCGAGGCACCCGAGGCAGACTCGAGTCTGGCGGCCGACCCAGACCTCCCGGCCGGTGCGGTGCCGCAGGAGGCGGATGCACCCGACACCCCTGAGACGCCCGAAGGAAGTACTGACGCATGAGCACGGTAGCCGACAAGCTCGCCCGCAAATCCAGCAGCAAGACCAGCGCCAAGCAGGTGCGCCTGCGGCTCGTGTACGTCGACTTCTGGTCGGCGGTCAAACTGTCGTTCCTCGCCGCGGTGGCTGTGGCGATCGTGACGGTCGTCTCGCTGGTGATGATCTACCTCGTCGTGTCGACGACGGGGCTCATCGCCGAGGTCGATGAGCTGCTGGCGAGCTTCACCGATGGCGGCTTCGTTCTGGCGCAGTTCCTCGGGCTCCCTCAGGTGCTCGCGTTCGCCGCGGTCGTGGGCATTCTGAATCTCGTCGTCGTCACGGTGCTCGGCGCGGTCATGGCGGGCATCTACAACCTCGCGGTGAAGGTCACCGGCGGACTGCTGGTCGGGTTCACCTCCAACTGACCGATTCGAGAAAACCGGTCGCGTCCGGTAATCTCTTGGAGGTTGGCGACGCGAGTCGCCGACGCGATCGGGGCTATAGCTCAGGCGGTTAGAGCGCTTCACTGATAATGAAGAGGTCCCAGGTTCAAGTCCTGGTAGCCCCACCATCCCTGCCCCGGGGCCTTAGCTCAGTTGGTAGAGCGCCTGCTTTGCAAGCAGGATGTCAGGAGTTCGAATCTCCTAGGCTCCACAACGCATGAAGGGCCGGTCCGAGAGGTCGGCCCTTCATGCTGGTTTAGGGTCATGCGTATGGACCTGCGAGTCGCTGCGTACGCGGTCGTTCTCGACGCCGCCGATCGCCTCCTCCTCGCTCACTGGAACGAGGGGCGCCGGGCGGCCTGGACTCTTCCCGGCGGGGGACTCGAGCCCGGCGAGGACCCCGCGGCGGCGGCCCGCCGAGAGGTGCAGGAGGAGACGGGATTCGACGTCGAACTCGACGAGCTTCTCGGCATCAACTCTCGCGTGATCCCCGGCAACCGCCGCATCACTCCCGGCGCGACCGAGCCGCTTCACACCCTTCAGATCGTCTACCGGGCACACATCGTCGGCGGCCGTCTGCGTCATGAGATCGGCGGCAGTACCGACAGGGCAGGATGGTTCGGCCTCCGTGAGGTGGCTCAGCTCCGGCATGTGCGGCTGATCGACGTCGCCCTCGGGATGGCAGGTCTCACCGACGCAGCGCCGGACCCCGCCGCCGCGTCGGGCTAGCGTTCCTCCGCCGGCTGCGAGATGTCCGCCACCGTCGCGCCGTACGCCGCGATCAGCGCGTCGGCGTCGACGAAGAGGCTGTAGCCGTGCGCACCCGCTCCCATCGCGATACGCTCGCCGACGATCCGCTCGTCAGCGTAGATCGGCCAGTCGGACGTGCTGCCGATGGGGACGATGGTGCCCCGCTCGTAGCCGGTCGCCGCAAGGGCGGCATCCGGATCAGGAAGCTTCAGACGATTTACGCCGACGACGGCGCGGAGCTTCGGCCACGAGATGGCCCGATCACCTGGCACGAGGGCGAACAGGTACGAGTCATCCGCTCTCTTCACCACCAGCGTCTTCACGATGCCTGCGGGAGGGATGCCGAGAAGCTCGGCCGCCTCGGGGAGGCTCTTCGCTGCCGGGCGCTCGCGGAACTCGACGGCGAGGCCGCGCTCGCGGGCGGCCTCTTCCACGCGGTTCAGCGCGTCACTCATGGATGAGATTTCGATCTGCGGGCTGCGCGCCCGCCACGACTCACGCGTCGGGGGCGCGAAGCGGGTCGTCGGCCACCCACAGCTCGTCATCTGCCCGCAGCGTCTGCCAGGCGGCGTAGAGCACACCGGCGGCGGCGGCGACACCGAGGATGATCGCGATGACCCCACCAGCACCCATGCCCTGCTTCTTGGGCTCGAGCACGGAGAACTTCTTCGACAGCGCCTTGGTGGCGTCCTTGCCGTACTTCTCGGCCTTCTTGGAGTAGGTCTTCGAGTCGGGCAGCGCCAGTCCCTTGCCCTTGGCGAGGCGGGCCCGGGTGTCGTTGGCCGCATCCCACACCGACATCGCCGAACCGACCACGGCACCCGTGGCGGGAATCACGCGGTGCGTCAGCACGTCGCGCGAGACGTCGAGGCTCTTCGTGATGTACGGCTCGGCATACTTGCCGTAGGTGGCCTGCACCTGGGGGCCGAGGTCTTCGCGACCGTACTTGCCGAGCTGGCGGCCGGCCTCGCGGGCGACGTTCGCGGCCTGGCCGACGAGCACCTGCTGCGACTCCCACAGATTGTTGGCTTCACGCTGAAGCTTGCGGAGTTCCTTCTTGCGCTTACGGCTGAGGCTCACGGGGCCCTCCCTCTGGACAGGCGTGATCGGACGTTTCGTCCATCTTGCCAGACTGCCCCCGGACCGCCAGGGCTTGCACGGGACTCTGAAAGAATGTACTCATGCCCATTCACACCGCAGTCGCCACGATCCACACCAACCACGGAGACATCGTGGTCAACCTGTTCGGCGACCAGGCCCCCCGCACGGTTCAGAACTTCGTCGGCCTCGCCGACGGCTCGGGCTCCTGGACCGACCCCGCGACCGGCAAGCCCGGCGAAGGCCCCCTCTACAACGGGGTCATCTTCCACCGCATCATCCCCGGCTTCATGATTCAGGGCGGCGACCCGCTCGGCCAGGGCACCGGCGGCCCCGGATACACCTTCAACGACGAGATCAGTCCTGAGGTCGACTTCAACGCTCCCTACAAGCTGGCCATGGCCAACGCCGGGCTCCGCCGCAACAGCCTGACCGGCAAGCCCGAGGGCACCAACGGCTCGCAGTTCTTCATCACCACCGATCCGACCCCGTGGCTGCAGGGCAAGCACACGATCTTCGGCGAGGTCGCCGACGATGCCTCGCGCGCCGTCGTCGACGCGATCGCGAAGGTGCCCACGGCAGCCGGCGACCGCCCGGTCGAGCCGGTCGTCATCGAGTCGATCGACGTCGTCACCGCCTGAGCGGCGGCGCCGCTGACACGGACGTGAGTTCCGACGACCTTCGTCGCAACAGCGACAACTTCTGCTACCGGCATCCCGACCGGCAGAGCTTCGTCCTGTGTCAGCGGTGCCTGCGCACCATCTGTCCCGAGTGTCAGATTCAGGCGCCCGTGGGCGTCATCTGCCCCGAGTGCCTCGCGGAGCAGCAGGCGTCACGCACGACCGCGCAGAAGAAGGCCGAGCGCCGGTGGGCTCGCCGTCCTGCTGCGGTCGTCGTCGGCGACACCCGGCCCCTTGCGACGTACGCGATCATCGGCATCACCGCGCTCGTGTACCTCATCTCGTTGATCCCCGGGTTCGGCGGCGCGGTGACCGACACGCTGTCGTTCTGGGCGCCGACGCTCTACCCCGAGGCCTTCGGCGTCTTCCAGCCGTGGCGTCTGCTCACGGTGTCGCTCGTGCACTCGGGTTTCTGGCACATCGGCCTGAACATGCTGGCGCTGTGGCTCATCGGCCGCAGCCTCGAACCGCTCCTGGGCAGATGGCGATTCATCGCGCTCTACCTGATCAGCACTCTGGGTGGCTCGGTGGCGGTGACGCTCCTGTCGTTCGGGACGCCCGTCGTCGGAGCCTCGGGCGCGGTGTTCGGCCTCTTCGGGGCGCTCCTCATCATCGGCCGGCACCTCGGCGCGCCGGTGACGGGCATCGCGATCGTGCTCGGCATCAACCTCGTCATCGGATTCATCCCGGGATTCAACATCTCCTGGCAGGCGCACGTCGGTGGCCTGATCGCAGGACTCCTCGTCGCGGTCATCCTCACGCAGACGCGGGCTCGGTCGCGGCGGCCGCTGCAGATCGCACTGCTCATCGCCCTCACGGTGGCATCGCTCGCGCTGCTGCTGGTACCGCCGGTCCTGTACTTCTGAGCGCACTTATCCACAGATTCATCCCCAGGTGGGGATGAATCACACGGGTGTAATTAGGTCGCCGAGGACAGATCGGATGCCGCGGCATCCGTCCTTCCTCGGCTGGGCGCAGCCGCCCGGCCCCGCCGCCCACCCGTCCCCTACCGCGGAGATTCACCGTGCCACGGTTCGCGGGTGCTCAGATCACCGCGGTCGGGGAGGTCACCGCGGTCAGGGGTGGGAGAGGTCGGCGTCGAAGGCCGGATGCGCGCCTATGGCGCGGTGCGCAGAGACGACGCCGTCAAGCGCAGCAGGGTTGGTCGGGGACGGCAGATGAGCCGGGTGAGGGCCAGCAGATGGGCCGGGTCGGCGCCGGGGGTCGGGCGTCAGCGCCAGCGGGTGGTCATCAGGAACCCGATGAACGCGATGCCGAAGCCGATCGCGAGGTTCCAGGCGCCGATGCCGGGGATCGGCCACTGCATGCCGCTGATGTAGAAGACGAGGACCCAGACGAGTCCGATCAGCATGAGGCCGATCATGATCGGCTTGAACCACACCGGGTTGGGGGCGGCTTCGCCCTCCGCGCGCTCGATGAGCGTGTCGTCGTCCCTGCCTGAGCGTGCCATGGTCCCCATTCTATCCGCCAGCGTGATCCCAGCGAGAGGTGGCTACAATCGCCCCGTGGGTGACGAGCATGACGAGCGGATGACCGAGCCGGCCCTGCGCCGTGATCGCACCGCCCGTGCGGCGCCACCACAGGCATCCCGTCCCGGGAAAGCGCCGCGCCACGCGAAGCCGCGACCGCGCGTGTCCGTCGTCGGCGTCTTCGGCGAGCTGCTCATCACCGCGGGCGTCGTGACCCTGCTCTACGTCGGATGGCAGATGTATCTCGGCGACCTGATCTTCGGCGCACAGGCGAATGCGGAGGGACGGGAGCTGTCCGAGCAGTGGGCCGAGCAGTACGGCGAGAGCCTTCCCGAGGCCGTACCGACGCCGTCCGACCCACCCGCCGATGCAGAGCCGGCGGCGGTCGAGCCGGTGATCCTCCCCGAGCCGACCGGCACGGAGGACTTCGCGATCATGCGCATCCCGCGGTTCGGCTCGGACTACGCCTGGACCATGGCGGGTGGTGTCACGCGCGCCGGCACCCTCGACAACTTCCGCATCGGCCACTACCCCGGCAGCAAGATGCCCGGAGAGGTCGGCAACTTCGCCGTCGCCGGGCACCGCACCACCTACGGCGCGCCGTTCAACCGCATCGCCGAACTCCACGTCGGGGATGCGATCGTGATCGAGACGCCGGCGGGGTGGTACACCTACCGGTTCCGCACTCTCGAGTACGTGACGCCTGACGAGGTCGAGGTGCTGCTGCCCGTGCCGCAGATGCCCGACGTGCCGGCCAACGGACGCTACATCACGATGACCAGCTGCAGCCCCATGTTCTCGCTCGCCGAGCGCATCGTCGCCTACGGCGTGTTCGAGTCGTTCCAGCCCTACGCCGACGGACCGCCGGCTTCGCTCACCGAGGGAGTCAGCTGATGTACGCCGCGTTCTGGCGGGTTCTTCCCGGCCCCTGGTGGGTGCGGCTCTTCATCGTGATCGTGCTGGTCGCCGCGATCCTCTACGGGCTGTTCTTCTACGCCTTCCCGTGGGTCAGTCAGTTCGTCAATCCGCAGGAAGTGACGGTCGAGTGACGGCCGACGTCCTCATCGTCGACAATCACGACAGCTTCGTCCACACCCTCGTCGGCTACCTTCATCAGCTGGGCGCCTCCACCGGCATGGTGGAGGCCGACGCGCTGGAACCGGGGACGCTCGACGAGACCCTCGAGGGTCACCGTGGAATCCTCGTCTCCCCCGGCCCCGGCACGCCCGCCGACGCCGGGGCCTCGATCGAGGTCGTGCGCGCGGCGTCGGCCCGCGGCATCCCTCTTCTCGGGGTGTGTCTCGGCCACCAGGCCATCGCCGAAGCGTTCGGCGCCCGGGTCGGTCACGCCCCGGAGCTGATGCACGGGATGACCTCGGAGGTGCGTCACGACGGCAGCACGCTGTTCACCGGGCTCGCCGATCCGTTCACGGCCACGCGGTATCACTCACTCGCCGTCGAGCGCCCGACGCTGCCGCCCGAGCTCATGGTGACAGCCGAGACCGAGAGCGGTGTGATCATGGGCATCGCCCACCGCTCCGCCCCGGTGCTGGGCGTGCAGTTCCACCCCGAGAGCGTGCTCACCGAGGGGGGCCACCGACTCCTCGGCAACTGGCTCGAGACGCTCGGCTTCGACGGCGCCGCGGAGCGCGGCGCGCACCTCAGCCCGCGCCGCTGACGCTCGCCGGCTCAGCCGCCGGTGCAGTACGTCAGGGTGATGGTCGAGCGCACCGGCACGTCGCCCGGGGCGAGCGACTGCTGCGACACCGTCGGCGGATCCGTCGCCGGGCAGCCGGGGTCTTCGGCCGTCTCGACCGTGAGGCCGAGAGCGTCGGACTGCAGCTCGCGCGTCGCGGCGTCGACGGTGTAGCCGCGGTAATCCAGGATCGTGACATTGCCTGTGGCGACGAGGAGGTTCACCACTGTGCCCACCGGCACCTCGGTGCCCGCGTCGCGATCGGCCGACAGGACCACGCCCGCCTCGCGGCCGGGATCGTTCTCGGTGCGGATGGTTCCCACGCGCAGCCCCGCATCGGTGAGGGCTTGCGCCGCGGCATCCCGTGTCACCCCCTCGAGGGTGGGCACCGTCGCGAGATCCTGGCCCTCCGAGACCACGACGAGCACGTCCTGCCCGGGCGAGACCGAGACACCGGAAGCGGGATCGGTGCGGATGACCGCGCCCTCGGGCACATCGACGCTGGGTTCGGAGATCTGGGACGGGACGAGGTCCTGCCCCTCGAGCTCCACCACGGCGCGCTCGTAGGTCATGCCCGAGACGTCGGGGACGATCCGGGCGCTCGAGGGCACCTCGTTCGCAGGCTGGATCGTCACCGCCCAGAACAGCACCGAGATCAGCAGCACCGCCAAGAGCGCGACTCCCGCCCAGATCCACGCCACCGGCGGGCCCGACTGAGTGCGCTTCATCGTGGTGTCGGTGCTGAGCTGCCGCAGCGACCGCGCGGTCTCGGCGGCGGCGCGCGGGTTCGGGCCGTAGAGCTCGCTGGTGAGGGCGCCCACCTGACGCTTGGACGGGGCCTTTCCGTCGATGGTGGCATCGAGTGCCTCGCGGAAGCCCGCGGCATCCTGGTACCGCTGGAAAGGATCTTTCGCCAGCGCCCTCAGCACGACGGTGTCGAGCGCGCGCGGCACGGTCTCGACGACTTCCGAGGGCGTGAGCGGCGTCTCGCTGACGTGCTGATACGCCACCGCCACGGGCGATTCGCCGCGGAACGGCTGACGGCCGGTCAGCAGCTCGTAGAGCACCACTCCCGTGGAGTACAGGTCGGCGCGCGCGTCGACCGGCTCGCCCTTGGCCTGCTCGGGAGAGAAGTACGCGGCGGTGCCGAGGATCTGCGTCGTCTCGGCGACGGTCGACGACGAGTCCGACACCGCTCGGGCGATCCCGAAGTCCATCACCTTGACCTGGCCGGCGTCGGTGACCATGACGTTGCCGGGCTTGATGTCGCGGTGCACCACCCCGGCGCGGTGCGAGTACTCGAGGGCCTCGAGGATGCCGTCGACGTAGCGCACCGCATCGGAGACCGGCACCGGGCCCGAGGCGATGATGTCCTTCAGCAGGCGCCCTCGCACGAGCTCCATGACGATGAAGGGCACCGGGCGCGTCACTCCATCGACGCCGGACTCGGAGTCCTCGCCGGCGTCGTACACACGCACGATCGCGGGATTGGCCATACGACTGGCCGCCTGCGCTTCGAGCCGGAAACGGGTGCGGAAGGCATTGTCGTCGGCGAGATCGCGGTCGAGGATCTTGATCGCGACCTGACGGCCGAGCGTCAGATCTTCGCCGCGGTACACCGTGGCCATCCCGCCGCGACCGATGATCTCATCGACGCGGTATCGCCCTGAAAGCACGCGCGTCTCAGTGGTCACAGTCACCCCCAGGTGGAACGGATACAGCCTAACGGACGGTCCCGGCGGTCTTGCTGGGATCGAACCGGATGGCGCGGCTCAGCCGTCAGCGCCGTCGTCACCGCCGCCGCCTTCGCCGCCTTCGCCACCGCCGTCGGTCGGCGAGGCCGAAGGCGAGGGCGCGGCCTCGATCGTCGCCTGCGCTTCGGGAGAGCTGCCGGAGGTGCGCTCGCCGGACGGTCCGCCGGTGCAGGTGACGGTGTAGGTGACCAGAACGGTGCCGCTGGCGTTGTTCGGCACCGACAGCTGCGCCTGGCGCGTGTTGGTGTCGAAGGGCATGGTGTTCTGGCCGTTCGAGAACGTGCCGTTCACCGCGGTGAGCGTGTACGCGCCGGGCGAGCCCTCGCCGGCGGGGCAGGAGTAGCCCTGCCAGTTGACGGTCAGGGTGCCACCGGGGGCGACCGTGCCCGAGTTGAGGGCTGGGGCGGTCGGCTGCGGCAGCTCGGTCTGCGGTCCGTAGAACGACAGCGTCAGCACCTGGTCGGGGGTGATGGATCCCTGCGGCTCGTAGTCGTACACGAGCGAGACCTCGTCGGCCGTGGGCGCCGCATTGCCCTGCTGGCAGTTGACGGTGAGCACGCCGGCATCCAGCGCCGCGGCACGTGCGGTGTCGCAGTCGACGCCGACGAGACCCAGTGTGTCGAGGTCGATGCGGTCCTGAGTCGGCGTCGCCGACGGGGTCGTCTGCGACGGCGACGGGCGCGAGGTCGTCGTCGACCCGGAGGGGTCGGGCGACGGGTCGCCCTGATTGGCGAACAGCGCCCAGAGCGTTCCGCCGAGCACGAGGAGCAGGATGACGATGAGGGCCACGAGCGGCCAGGTCCAGCGGCTGCGCTTCTTCGGCTCCGGCTCCTGCGGCTCGGCGTAGTCGGGCAACGGTGCGGAGAGGATCTGGGTCGCCGCGGCGGTCGCACCCGCCGGCGCGAGGAGCTGGGTGGCGTCGTCGGCCAGCGCGGCGGCGCCGGCGACGGCCGGCACGGCTGCGGCCGCTGCAGCCAGGTCGCCCCGGCGAAGGGCGGATGCCGCGCGCGCGACCGCCGCGGCGGACGCCGGGCGGTCCTCCGGCTTCTTGGCGATCATCGCCATGACGAGGTTCTGCACCGGCTGCGCGACCGTCGGGGGAAGCGGCGGAGGCTGCTCGTTGATCTGGGCCATCGCGATCGCGACCTGCGACTCCCCGGTGAACGGGCGCTTGCCGGCGAGGGACTCGTAGGCGACGATGCCGAGCGAGTAGATGTCGGTCGCGGGAGACGCGGGGTGACCCGATGCCTGCTCGGGCGAGAGGTACTGCACGGTCCCCATGACCTGGCCGGTGGCGGTCAGCGGCACCTGGTCGGCGATGCGGGCGATGCCGAAGTCGGTGATCTTCACCCGGCCGTCGGGGGTGATGAGGAGGTTTCCCGGCTTGATGTCGCGGTGCACCAGGCCAGCGGCGTGCGCGGCCTGCAGCGCCGCGGCGGTCTGCGCGACGATGTCGAGGGTCTTGTCGGTCGACAGGGCCCCGTCGCGCTCGAGGATGGTCGAGAGCGCCTCTCCGGGCACGAGCTCCATCACGAGGAAGGCGGAGCCGGCCTCCTCGCCGTAGTCGAAGACGCTGGCGATCCCCTCGTGGTTCACGAGGGCCGCGTGGCGGGCCTCGGCGCGGAAGCGCTCGAGGAACCCGGGGTCCCCCATGTACTCGTCCTTGAGGATCTTGATCGCGACCGTGCGTCCGATGACGTGGTCGGTCGCCTCCCAGACCTCGCCCATGCCGCCGATGGCGATGCGCGAGTCCAGCTCGTAGCGTCCTCCGAAGGTCACTCCCTGCGTGGGTCTCATCTTCCCAACACCGCCTCCATGACCGTCTTCGCGATGGGCGCCGCGATTGTGTTCCCGCTGCCGGACTGGCCCTGTCCGCCACCGTCTTCGATGACCACCGCGACGGCGACCTGAGGGTCGTCGGCGGGTGCGAAACCGGTGAACCAGAGCGTGTACGGCTCATCCGATCCGTTCTCCGCCGTGCCGGTCTTCCCGGCCACGTCGACCCCGTCTATTCTTGCACCGCTCGCCGCGCCGTCCTGGACATTGGCCACCATCATCGCCACCATCTCCTCGGCGAGATCCTCGTCCAGCGCGCGGCCGAACTCGGTGTTCTCGAAGGTCTGCTGCACCGACAGATCCGGCCCGATGACCTGGTCGACCATGCGGGGGTTCATCACGACGCCACCGTTGGCGATCCCGGCCGAGACCATGGCGATCTGCAGCGGCGTGGCGTCGACCTGACCCTGGCCGAACCCGGTGAGGGCGGTCTGCGGGTCATCCAGTGCCCGCGGGTAGGGAGAGGCGGTCGAGGTGAGCGGGATGTCGAAGCTGCGGTTGAAGCCGTACTTCTCGGCCTCTTCGCGGATCGCGGTGTCGCCGAGTTCGACGGCGAGCTCGGCGAAGGGGATGTTGCAGCTGAGGCGCAGCGCGTCGGCGAGGGTCACCGTCTCGCCCGGACCGCACGCACCGCGACTGGCGTTGTAGACCACGTTGCTCGACTGCGGCAGCTGGTACACCGCGGGGTTGGGCAGTTCGGACTCGGGTGTGTAGTCCCCGGACGCGAGGGCGGCCGAGGCGACGACGAGCTTGAAGGTCGATCCCGGCGGGTTCAGGTCGCCGCCGATCGCGCGATCGATGAGCGGATCGGCGGGGTCGGCCAGCAGCTGCTCGTATGTGGCGTTGACCTGCTCGGGGTCGTGGATGGCCAGCAGGTTGGTGTCGTAGCTCGGGCTCGTGACGAGCGCGATCACGCGGCCGGTGTCGGGTTCGATCGCGATGACCGCACCCTGCAGGTCACCGAGGGCGTCGTAGGCGGCCTGCTGCACCGTGGCATCCAGACTCAGTTCGACGTTCGAGCCGCGCGGCGGCTGTCCGGTGAAGATGCGCTCGATCCGGGAGAGGAACTGCGCGTTCGAGGTTCCGCTGAGTTCACCGTTCATCGCCTGCTCGATGCCGGTCGACGCGCCGAGAGCAGGGTTGATGTATCCGGTCACCGGCGCCCACATGGCGCCGTTCTGGTACACCCGCTGCCAGCTGTAGACATCGTCGGAGGGGACGGATGACGCGATCTCGATGCCGCTCGCGACGATCGAGCCGCGCTGCACCTCGTACGAGTCGTAGAGCGAGCGCGTGTTCGCCGAGTTGGCCGCCAGGGCTTCGGCCTGGATGACCTGGATGATGCTCGTCGACCCGAAGAGGGCGAGGAACATCAGCAGCACGATGATGCTGAGCCGGCGCAGTTCCTTCGTCATCCGATCACCACCCGGGGGCGGCTGCGGACCGCATCGGAGATGCGCAGGAGCAGCGCGACGATGATCCAGTTCGCCACGAGCGATGATCCTCCCGCGGCGAGGAAGGGTGTCGTCAGGCCCGTGAGGGGTATGAGGCGGGTGACGCCGCCGACCATGATGAAAACCTGGAGCGCGATCGTGAACGCCAGTCCCGTGGCCAGGAGCTTGCCGAAGTCGTCCTGCCCCGCCAGTCCGATGCGGATGCCGCGGCTGACGAACACCATGTACAGGCACAGGATCGCGAAGACGCCCACGAGTCCGAGCTCCTCGCCGAGGCTCGGCAGGATGTAGTCGCTCTGCGACAGCGGGGTGATGAACGGGCGGCCCTGACCGAGCCCCGTGCCGATGAGTCCACCGTGGGCGAGTCCGAAGATGCCCTGCACGAGCTGATAGCTGCCGCCGGAGCGCTCGATGATCTCCGGATCGAAGGCGTTCAGCCAGTTGGCGAAGCGCCCGCCGACGTAGGGAAGGACGCGGGAGGCGAGGAAGGCGCCGGAGGCGGCCAGAGCCACGCCGATCAGCACCCAGCTGGTCTTGCCGGTGGCGACGTAGAGCATCGCCACGAACATGCCGAAGATGAGCGTGCCGGTGCCGAGGTCGCGCTGCATCACGATGATGCCGAGCGAGACGAGCCAGATGACCAGCAGCGGCCCGAGCTCACGGGCGCGCGGCCAGGTCATGCCCAGGAACCGCGTGCCTGTGGAGGTGAGGCTCTCCCGGGTGCGCACGAGGTAGCCGGCGAAGAAGATGGCGAGGGCGATCTTGGCGAGCTCGCCGGGCTGGAACGACACGAATCCGAGCGAGACCCAGACATCGGCATTGGCGTTGGTGCCCAGGCCCGGCACGATCGGCAGGAGCAGCAGGGCGATGCCCGCGAAGCCGGAGACATAGGTGTAGCGGAAGAGCACGCGGTAGTTGCGGAGGAAGATCACCACGAGCACTGCGGCGACCACAGCGATCGCCGCCCAGGCCATCTGACGTGTCGACGCGGCATCCCATCCCTCCACGCGGATGGCGATGTCGATCCGGTAGATCATCGCGATGCCGAGGCCGGTGAGGATCGTCGCGATGGGGACGACGAACGGATCGGCGTCGCGCGCGCGGAACCGGAGCACGATGTGCAGAGCCAGCACCAGCACCGTGAGACCGCCGCAGTAGTAGAGGAACGTCGGCTCGATTGCGCCGATCGCGCCCAGCTGCACCAGAGCGACGGCCGCCCACGTGAGCGCGCAGGCGAACAGCAGCAGGAACAGCTCGCGGTTGCGCTGCGTCTGCGGCACGCGGATGCGCTTGAGCGCACGGATCACGGCGGTGTCGGTCGAGGGCGCGTCGGGGCGGGTGACGCCCGGAGGTGCTGCGGTCATGAGTTCGCCTCCGCGGCGATGCGCAGCCGGTCGACGATCGTCCGGGCGTCGTCGAGCGACTGCGCGGTGATCGTGCGCTGGACGGTGGTGCGCGAGAAGGGGGGAAGGTCGGACAGGTCGATACCGGTGTCCTCGAAAGGGGTCGACAGGGGCAGCGGCCCAATGTCCTGCTGCACGCCGCGGTAGATGACCACCGTGTCTTCGTCGGCGCCGACGAAGTAGCGGGTCTGCGTCCACTGGTAGGCGAGGATCAGCGTCGTCGCGAGGGCGGCGATCACGAGGATCAGCCCCGCGAACCACGCGATCCGGCGCCGCCGGGCGCGGCGCCGGTCTTCTTCGATGAGTTCCTCGAGGAACTCGGCGTCGGGCTCGAAGTGCGTAGGTTCGTTCGCCGCCCCGCGGTTGGGGTGCAGCCAGCTGCTGCGTCCGGGGCGGGCGGCGGGCACCTCGACGCCGATCGGGTTGGAGGCGGAGCCGACGATCGTGGGAGTGCCGAAGAAGACCGGATGCTGCCCGCCGACGTCGACCAAGACGATGGTGACGTTGTCGGGGGCGCCGCCGTCGAGCGCCTGCTTGAGCAGCGCATCGGCGGTGCGGCCGGGCGCGAGGCCGAGCCCGAGGGCTTTGGCGGTGTGCGGATCGTCCACGACCCCCGACAGTCCGTCCGAGCACAGCAGCCACCGGTCGCCCGGCTGGGTCGGCATGATGAACGTGTCGACCTCGGGATCGGGATCCATGTCGCCGAGCACCCGCATGAGCACCGACCGGCGCGGGTGGTACCGCGCCTCCTCGGGGGTGATGCGGCCGGAGTCAACGAGCCGCTGCACGAAGGTGTGGTCGGTGGTGATCTGGGTCAGCGCGCCGTCGCGGTACAGATAGATGCGCGAGTCGCCGATGTGGGCGATCACGGCGTAGTCGTCGACCATCAGCAGGGCGCTCACTGTCGTGCCCATACCGGCCAGCTCGGGCTTGACGCCCACGGTGTCGATCAGGTGCTGCGCGGTCTCGGCGATGGCGTCGCGCAGCGCGCGTTCGGCCTCGGCGGTCGAGGTGAACGAGTCGTCGAGGTCGCGGAGGCGCTCGATGGCCAGGCTCGAGGCGACATCTCCACCGGCGTGCCCGCCCATGCCGTCGGCGACGACGAAGAGGTTCGACCCGGCGTACCCGGAGTCCTGGTTGTTGGAGCGCACCTTGCCGGTGTGCGAGATCGCGGCGCTCGAGCCCTGGAAGACCATGAAGGAGGGTCCGTCCGCTACTTCCGGAGCTCGAAGGTGGTCGCCCCCACGCGGATGGGCGCACCGACGGTGATGGCGACCGGGGCTGACACACGCGCGCCGTCGTGCCAGGTGCCGTTGGTGGAATCGAGGTCCTGCAGCATCCACTGATTGCCCCACAGCATGATGCGAGCGTGGTGGCTGGAGGTGTAGTCGTCGCGGATCACCAGTCCCGACTCGCTCGATCGCCCGATCGTGAGCGGTTCGCTGCCGAGCGGCAGCTCGAGGCCGGCCTTCGGGCCGCTGGTGATGACGATGCGCGAGACGGTGGAGGGTGTCGCCGGTCCGCCCTTCTGCGGTGCGGCGGAGGCAGCGGCGGGGCGTGCGCGGGCGACGGGCTCGGTGAGCGCCGAGGGTGACGAGGGCGACTTCGTGACCGCGGCACCCGCGGGGGCTGCGGCTGCGGCGGCCGGCTCGGGCATCTTCCGCGCCTTCATGCCGAACAGGTCGGCGCGCAGCGAATACACGACGGCGAAGACGAAGAACCACAGCAGCACCAGGAAGCCGATGCGCAGCAGCAGGAGGGTCAATTCACTCACGGCAGCGGCCCCTGTTCGCGGATGTCGAAGGCGCGCGTGGCGTCGGGAGCCGGCCGGGAGGGCCGAGGAGGTACCGCCTGCGCCACCACGCGGAAGACGATATCGGTTCGGCCGATCGTGATGGTCGAATCGGGGGCGAGGGGGGCCTCGCTCACACGGCTGCCGCCCAGGAGGGTGCCGTTTGTCGACCCGAGGTCGCGCACCATGGCGCGCTCGCCGTCCCACAGCACCTCGACGTGCTTGCGGCTCGTTCCGGCGTCGGAGATCGTGACATCGGCGTCGCTGCCGCGCCCGATCACGGTCCGGCCCTTCACCAGCGGGTGGCGCTTGCCCTCGACATCGATCACTCCACGCCACGACACCTCACCCTCGGCGCTGCTGCTGTCGACGCGGAGCGTTCCGGTGGAGAGCTGGTCGTCGCGCTGGAGAGTGATGGTGACGGGCCCGGCGAAGCTGTAGCCCTGGGCGCGGGCGTGCTTCTCGACGAGCGCCTGGAGTTCCTGCCCGAGAGCGGGCCCGATCGCGCGCATGCGCTCGTCGTCGCTCGGGGCCAGGCGCACTGTGAACGTGTGCGGCGTGAGGATGCGGTCGCGGCTGACGACGGCGGCCTTCTTGTCCAGTTCGCTGCGGAGCGCCGACGCGATCTCGACAGGCTGGATCCCGCTACGGAAGGTCTTGGCGAAGGCGCTGTTGACGGCGCGTTCGAGTCCCTTCTCGAAGCTGTCTAGTAGTCCCACGGGGCTCCTCAGGCAGGCGATCCAGTCGGTACATGTTAGTTGTCCAGCCTGGACAGCCGATCCACACCCCGTTCGACCCGCCGTGGCCCTGAGAACGCAACCCGACGCGAAGCGCTGTCTCCGCGGGTGCGGGCAGCCCTTCGCGCCGGGTCGGTGGCGTCCGTCTGGTCCGCCCGCGTTCAGCGGTTGAAGCGGTCGGGGTGGTAGTTCACGAACCGTGATTCACCCTGGTCGAGCGCCTCGGCGGCACGATTCAGGTGATTCGCGGTCGTCGGCGACCAGCGCCCGGTCTCCAGTCGCTCGATCAGCACGTTGGCGGCGGTGAGAGTCTCGGCGGTGCTGAATGCGCAGTGCCCCGCCGAGGCGACGTACGTCTGGCGAAGCAGCGGCAGATTGCCCGCCACCCGCACGCGCTCCTCGTACTTGTGCTGCTGCGCCACGGTCGAGATCTGGTCGCCCAGGTTGTTCAGCGTGAGCGTCGGCACCGAGATCTCTCCCGTGAACTCGTAGGACGCTGCGAAGCGCTCGACGGCATCGGGATCCGCCTCGACACGGTCGCCGGCATTCACGGTGTCGAGATCTGCGTCCAGGGACAATCCGGCGTCACGGTAGAGCGCCTTGACGACGCGGCGCGCTTCGGGCGAGGCCTTTCGCAGCTGCTCGGCGTAGTCGATGCCGGTGTTCCACGACGGCATTCCTCCGAACACGAGTGTGCTGGTGTATCGGCTGCTCATCGCCTGGCCGATGTACGGCAGCGGATCGCCCGCCAGGGCGCCGTACCACGCCGCCTCATAGCGCTCGGCGTCACCCGGAGCAGGATCGGCGACCTCCTGAGACCATGCGGGCAGTTGTCCGATCGCCGACGCGAGCGCGATCCGGGCCCGTCCTTCCGGGGTCTCCTGCGCCTCGGCGAGCCGGTTCAGCCAGGCGCTGCGAGCGCTCTCGATGTCGGCCGGTACGTCTTCGACCGGGAGTGTTCCCTCAGGATTGAGCAGGCGGGAGAGCACGAACACGGTGTCGAGCTTCTGATTCCACTGCGACACGGTGCCCGACAGGCCACCGCAGCCGGCGAGCACACCGTCGATGCGGTCGGGGTGCAGTTCGCCCGCGGTGGCGGCGATCATCCCCCCCATCGACGTGCCCATGGCGATCGTGCGGTCGGGGTCGCCCATCACGTCCGCGAACGCATCGAGCGCCTCGATCTGATTGTCCACGGCGTCGCTCAACCGCCAGCCGGTGACGTTCCGGGTGGTTCCGCCGTAGGCGAAGCCCTCGTCGATCAGCGCGCGCTGCGCGGCCGAGGCCGGTCCGCCCGCGAAGTCGAGGTTCACGAAGACCGTGCCGTTCCAATCGTCCGGGACGATGAAGCGGTAGGACGTGGTGTCGGCGAGCCTGCCCTCTATCGTGCGCTCTCCCTGTTCGGCCGCGACCGCGGGCGCTCCCGCGGTGACCAGCGCGACGGCGGCCGTCGCAGCCACCGTCAGATGGGTCATCCTTCGCTTGTGAGCCATGTGTGCTTCTCCTCCAACGTCGTTGTTGCAGCCTGTCGGCCGACAAGGCCTGAGGGCATCGTGCCGCGTCTCATCCGCAATATCAACTAAATTGATAAAAATGGACGCCTCCGTCCGTATGTGTAGGCGCCACCTGGCCCGTGATATCCTCGGGAAGTTGAGTTTCGCGGGTCGATGAACCGCGGCTCGCGCGAGTGGCGGAATAGGCAGACGCGCTGGCTTCAGGTGCCAGTGCCCGAAAGGGCGTGGGGGTTCAACTCCCCCCTCGCGCACAGCGACGAATCAGCCCCCGACCCGGATTGCCGGTCGGGGGCTTCGTCGTTCGCGGCGCGACACACGCGCGGCCGCGCGAGCAGTGCCGCGCCCCGCAGGGCCGATGTCTTCGCGCGGTCAGCGGAACCGTCGCCGGTAGGCCAGCGCCGCACAGAGGTAGGCCACGACGAGGATGCCCGCGCACCAGGCGAGGGCGATCCAGAGGTCGGAGCCCGGGGTCTCGCCCGCCAGCAGCGCCCGCATCGCGTTCACGATCGACGTGACCGGCTGATACTCCGCGAACCACCGCACCGGCCCGGGCATCGTGTCGGTCGGGACGAAGGCCGAGCTCAGGAACGGCAGGAAGATCAGAGGGTACGAGAATGCGCTGGCGCCGTCGACGGTCTTCGCGGTGAGTCCCGCGATGACGGCGAGCCAGGTGAGTGCGAGGGTGAACAGGAGCAGGATGCCGCAGACGGCGAGCCATGCCCCGACGCCCGCAGGGCTCCGGAAGCCGATGATGAGCGCCACCGCCACGACGACGGTCAGCGACACCGCGTTGGCCACGACGGACGTGAGGACATGCGCCCACAGCGTCGACGATCGGGCGATCGGCATCGACTGGAAGCGCTCGAAGATCCCGCCCTGCAGGTCGAGGAAGAGCCGGTAAGCGGTGTACGCGACTCCCGAGGCCACGGTGATGAGCAGGATGCCCGGCAGAAGGTAGTCGACGTACGACTCCCCTCCCGTCTGGATCGCCCCGCCGAAGACGAAGACGAAGAGGAGCAGGAAGGCGATCGGCATCACCGCCGTGGTGATGATGGTGTCGGGACTGCGGAGGATGTGGCGCAGCGACCGCCCCGTGAGCGCGGCGGTGTCGCCGACGACGTGTGTGGTCATGGTGTGTCCTTTCGGCCGACGATCGCGAGGAAGATCTCCTCGAGGCTCGGCTGCTTCTCGACGTACTCCACGCGGGCGGGCGGGAAACGTCGCTTGAGGTCGTCGAGCGTGCCCTCGGCGATGATGCGCCCCTCGTGCAGGATCGCGATGCGGTCGGCCAGCTGCTCGGCTTCGTCGAGGTACTGAGTCGTCAGCAGGATGGTCGTGCCCCCGCGGGCGAGTTCGCGCACGGCGTCCCACACCTCGATGCGCGCCTGGGGATCCAGACCCGTCGTCGGCTCGTCGAGCAGCACCACAGGCGGATCGCCGATGAGGCTCATCGCGATGTCGAGCCGGCGGCGCATCCCGCCGGAGTAGGTTCCGACGCGGCGACCGCCGGCCTCGGTCAGGGAGAATCGCTCGAGCAGGCGATCGGCGACCTCGGCGGGATCGGCCACGTGCCGGAGCCGAGCGATGAGCGCGAGGTTCTCGCGCCCGGTGAGCACCTCGTCGACCGCGGCGAACTGGCCGGTGAGGCTGATCGCCTCTCTGACGCGTGCGGGCTCGGCCGCGGCATCCCGTCCCCGGATCTGAACGGTGCCGGCGTCGGCGCGCAGCAGCGTGGCGAGGATGCGGATCGCCGTGGTCTTGCCGGCGCCGTTGGACCCCAGGAGGGCGTAGATCGTGCCGGTCGGCACGTCGAGGTCGACGCCCTTCAGGACGGAGAGGTCGCCGAAGGCCTTCACCAGCCCCCGGATGTGCACCGCGGGGCCGGCGGTCATCGTCAGCGGCGCGTTCACGGCGCCTCCTCCTTCTCCGCCTGTTCGATCGCAGCGGCGAGCCTCTTCTGCTCTTTCGTGATCCATGACCCGAGGCCGTAGTTGGACTTGAACGTGTCGACGAACTCGACCGGATCATCGCCGACGACCTCGCGCACCGGCATCCCGTCGGCGGCGGCGCGCTCGAAGAGATCGGCGAGGTCGTCGAACATCTGCAGGAGCAGCTCGCCCTGGTCGGTGCCGCCGTTGTACATCAGGTAGCGCTCGACGCCTCGCGCGGCGGTCCGATACGGGGCCGGCAGCGCCTCCACCCGCGCTCGATACGCCTTCCAGCGTCGCTTGTCGGCGAGTGACCCCGTCACCCATTCGATCCAGTTGGCCATCACGATCCCCCTTCGCGGAGCTGTTGCAGTCGTTCGGAGAGGAAGCTCCAGGTCCTCCAGAACTCATCGAGGTAGTCGCGCCCGGCCGCGTTGAGGCTGTAGACCTTCCGCGGCGGACCCTTCTCCGACGGCACCTTCTCGACGTCGACGAGACCCCGCTGCTCTATCCGCACGAGAAGGGCGTACACGGTGCCCTCGGCGATGTCGGTGAAGCCCTGCTCGCGCAGCCACGCGGTGATCTCGTAGCCGTAGGCGCGGCGAGTGGCCAGGATCGCGAGCACGATGCCCTCGAGAATGCCCTTCAGCATCTCGGTCGTCTGCTTGCCCATCGGGAACCTTCCGGTACTCAGTGTCGGTGAGTACCACTACATAGTAGCGCTGACTACCGAGAACGCAACAGCGTCCTGAGCGCACGGGGTGAGCGGGCGCGCCGGCGGCGCGGGCCGGAGCAGAAGAAGGGACGTCGCGCCGCGGCGTCAGTTGCCGTCGAGCACGGGCAGCAGTGTGTAGACGGCCTCCTCGATGTCGCGACCGACGCCGGGGGCGAACGAGGTCGTGCGAGACACCTCGGTGAAGCCGCACCGGGTGAGCACGGCGCGGGATGCCGCATTCTGCACGGCCACGCGAGCGAAGAGCGGGCGGACGGGCTCGCGGGAGATGAGGAGGCGCAGCGCCTGCGTCGCCACGCCCCTCCCCCATGCGTGGCGGGCGATCCAGTAGGTGATCTCTCGATCGCCGTCGACGGTGAAGGATCCGACAGCCCCGGCGAAGGCGCCGTCTTCGGTCACGATGCGGTACGTGACGTCGTCGTCCCCGCGGATGCGGGCGATCCAGCGGTCGAAGGCACCGCGGTCGCCCGGATCGTCGGCGGTGAAGGCCGCCAGCTCGACCGCGGCGGGGTCGCGCATCATCTCGAACACGGCGTCGAGGTCGTCGTCGTCGAGGTCCCGCAGTTCGATGTGGCCCACGAGGTCAACCTAGCGAGGGTCGTCCCCGCAGGGCGAGGGCAGATGGTTCAGGCTCCATGAGGATGCTCTCGGCCGCTCGGCCGTCTCGCGCGACGACAGCGTCCCGCAGACGCCGGTAGCGGGTGGTGCGAAGTTCGACATCCTCGTCGGGCTGGGTCCATCCCTGCAGGTTCCGCTGAAGAGCGAGTCCCGCCTCGCGCATGATCGTGATGAAGACGTGGTTGCCCGTCGCCCGGATCAGCAGTTGGTAGAAGGCGGTCGTACCGCCGAGGATCCCCATGCCGTCGTTGCGTTCGGAGCGGGCGATGAGGGCGTCCACCGCTTCGATGAGGTCGGTGTGCTGTTCGGAGGTCGCCCGCGCAAGACCGAGGATCGCCGCGTCACCGGCGATGTAGGTCATGAACTCGGTGGTGTGCGCGTACGCGTCGGGGTGCGCCTCTGTGACACGGGTATACCTGTTCGCGGCGACCTCGACCAGGCCGAGTCGTTCGAGGCGCTGCAGCGCTTCACGTACCGGCGTGCGCGAGACGCCGAGCCGCGCGGCGAGTTCGACATCGCGCAGGCGATCTCCCGGGCGCAGCGTGCCCCGCAGAATCGCCTCGCCCAGCACTGCGTAGACGTCGTCGCCGAGCGCCGCACCTTCGCGGGGCGTCAGCGGAACGAAGTCGTTGTCGGCCATCGCGCCACAAGTGTATTCAACCGACACATTCCTCGCATCAGTACTGATATATCGGTACAGTGAGAGTGTCGCGACCACGCGCCGTCCCTGCGACGGCGCCCGCGACACATCCGGGGGGATCCGTCGACGCCCGGGCCTCGAGCTCTCTGCTCGGCCCGGGCGGACGATGGGACCGAGCGATACGCGGCTCCTCCGGCATCCGCAGACGTCTGCTTTCGCAACGTTTGTGTCACCATCTCCCGGTGACACCGCGGCCTTCGTTAGCGTGGGTCACGCCGCGCGGGCACAGGGCTCGCGGGCGGAACGAAGGCAGTAGATGAGCACGCAGGGCACGGTCAAGTGGTTCAATTCCGAGAAGGGCTTCGGCTTCATCGCACCGGATGACGGGAGCGCCGACGTGTTCGCGCACTACTCGGCGATCCAGGCGAGCGGGTACCGCTCCCTCGAGGAGAACCAGCGCGTGGAGTTCGATGTGGCGCAGGGTCCCAAGGGTCTGCAGGCGGAGAACATCCGCCCCGTCTGACCCGGTCGGTCAGTCCTTTCCGCGCACCAGCTCCAGACCCGCGCCGGCGAACTGCCGGAGGGTCGCATCGGGCAGGAACGCGCGGGTGAGGCCGGCCGCGATCCGCGAGAGGTCGCCCTCGTCGCGGTAGAGCAGGTACATCGTCTCGTACCGCGGGTTGAACTTCTGCTTGAAGCGGTGCAGCGATCGGAACCCGTACACCGGCTCGAGCATCTGCGCGAGGCGGTCGGTGAGGTCGGCGATGACCCCCGCGTCGGCCGGGCCCTCGTGGGCGAGCGGTGCGCCCGAGAGCGAGAGCACGGCCGCGCCCTCGTCGGCGAAGTGGCGTGCGGATGACCCGATGAGGAACTCCATCACGGGGCCGAAGCCGCCCTCGCGGCGTCGCATGAGATCGAGCGTCCACCCGCGCACGTCGCCGCCGGCGCCGTAGACGGGCAGCCACGACAGGAAGCCGTCGACGTCGCCGGCGGGTGACAGCGCCAGCGCCAGGCGCACCTCGGGGTCTGCCGCTTCGATCAGCGTGCCCAGGGTGAACCGCATCTCAGGGAGGCCCTTGTCGCCGACCCACGCCTCCGAGATCGCGCGAAGCTGTGCCTGAACGCCCCACGGCTCGTCGCCGAGCCGGGTCATCCGGAAGGTCATCCCCTCGCGCTCCGCGCGATTCAACGACGATCGCACCGGGCCCCACGCCTTGCCGGTGAACTGCAGGCCGGGGAGATCGACGATCGTGTCGTCGGCGACCACGAGGCTCCGCCATCCCTCGGGAATCGCCGCGCGGGTGGCTTGGCCAGCGCTGAAGAAGCACGGGATCAGGCCGGCGCGCTCGGCCGCGTCGGCGAACTCGCGCACCGAGTCCGCTCGCGACTCTTCGGGACCGAGCGGATCGCCGAGGGCGATGGCTGTGCCGAGGTGCCGCTGGTAGGGCACGACGCCCGCGGTCGTACGGAAGTACGCCATGCCCTCCCACGTCGCCATCCACGACAGGGTGCCGCCGCCATCGGCGCGGATGATGTCCTTGACGTCGTTCACGCTCGGCACGGGCGTCGCGCCGAGCCCGCGGCGCGGCTTGGCGCGGAACGCCGCGCGCACCCACACGAGGTAGATGGCGAGCATGAGCCACAGCGCCGCCGAGACGAGCCCGATCTCGGTCTCGCCGTCGATCACGACCTCGACCTGCGCTTCGCTGCTGAGGACGATGGCCACCACGATGAGAACGCCGACGAGGACGTTCAGGATGCCGAGGACGAGGCCGAGGACCCACGCCCAGCGGCGTCCGAGGCGCAGCCCGTTGGCGATGACGGCGATGATGATCGTGTCGACGGCGACGTCGAAGAACCCGCCCGAGACCGGTTCGGTGGGACCGAATGGCCCGTTGGTCGGCACGACGATGAGGGCGATCTGGATGACGCCGAGCACGACGATCGACACGAAGGCCAGCAGTCGCTGTTCGCGCACCGTGATGCGCTGGAGGCGCAGCGACCGGTCGACGAAGAGGATGAGCACGACGGCGACGACATGCTCGAGGTCGGGGAGCGCGCCCCAGAACAGCAGCGCGACGAAGACGAACCCGAGCAGCACGAGCCATGCGCGCACCCGCCACGGTGGTGGGAAGAGCCCGATCGCCGCGGCGATGCACGCCATCGTGCCGCCTGAAGCGCCGACGTCCAGCGCGGCCGCCTCGGCCTGGGCCCATCCCCACGGGAGGAGCGCGGCGAACCACAGCAGGAGCGCCGTGGCGCATACGGCGAAGAGCTGGCCGATCCAGAAGTACGCCAGGGCGACGCGTGAGCCGCGGTGGTATTCCAGATATGCCATCCCCCAGAAGCCGGCGATGGTGAACAGGTACACCCACGGCTGGTTCACGAAGAACGTGCCCGTGACCGGGGTCCACCACCGTCCCTCCAGGAGCGCGGGAAGACCGTACGCGACGGTGTCGTGGAGGTCGGCGTCCTCGAACGGGCGCCAGAGTCCCTGCCAGATCACTCCGGCCGCGAGGATCAGGGCGACCAGGGTCAGCGTCGCGGGGATTCGACGGGCGATCCGGACGACCGGATGCCGCGCGTACGGCGCAGCACGCCCGGCATCCTTCGTCGTGGTTCCGCCTGCGTCGCCGCCCGCCCCCGCCATGGCACTCACCCTAGCGAGGGCCGTCGGACTCTACGCGGGATCGATGGCCGCGCCGCTGTCGGCGGCGTAGTGGGCGAGCGCCTGCGCGTCTTCGGCGTGCCGGAGCGCGCGCCGCGCGGCGTCGAGTGCTTCGACCGGATCCTGTGCGTGCCGGGCGGCCGCGAGGTCGCGCTGCGCGGAGATGAGGCGCGCCCGCGCGTCGGCGCCGGTGTGCACGCCCGACATCGCCGCCTCGGCGAGCGCGACGCCGTTGCGGGCCGCGGCGAGCGTGCCGGGAAGAGCGGTACGGGCTCCGCGGAGGCGCTGCTGCGCGGTGCGGGCGTCACCGAGAGCGCGGTCGAGGCGGTCGCGCAGGCGCGCGATCTCGCCGATCGTGTGGGTGGGCCGGCGTGCTGCTCCCGCCTCGAGCGCGTCGAGGGAGGTGGCGACAGCGCGGATCTCATCGCCGAGGCGCTCCGCATCGGCCGGCTCGAGCTTGGTCCGGATCGCTGTTGCGGCGCGCAGCGCACCCCGTGCCGAATCGAACTCGTCCGACAGCGCCTGCGAGGCCTGCGTGATGAGGCGGTAGGTCTCCTCGAGCGTGCGGGCGTCGGCCTCGGCGCGGCGGAGGGCCCGCTCCCCCGCGGCGAGGTCGGCGAGGGCGTTGCGGGTGGGGTCCGCGGCCGAGCGCGACGCCTCGGCGAGGCGCTCCTCGGCCTCGTCGGCCTCGGTGACGGCCGCGCGGGCTGCCGCCGCGGCATCCTGCCATTCGCGCTGGTCGAATCGGGCGAGCTGCGCGATGAGGGCCTCGGGATCGCCCATCCCCGCCCGCACCTCGGCGAGCCGCGCCTGCGCGGAGCGGACCTGGTCGGCGGCCGTGACGTGCGCGGTCACCCACGCGGCGTGCGCGGTGCGAGCGCCGTCGACGGCGAGAAGGGCGGTCTCGACGCTCCGGGTGATCGACTCGGCGGTGCGGCGCACGCGCGCCGCCTCCTCGCCGCGCTCGAGTCGCGCGGCGAGGCGCCGGTACTCCTCGAATCCGTCGTCGCGCACGTGCTGGGCGGTCATCCGCGCGCGGCGCAGGGTCGTCGGGGCGTCGCCGCCGTAGAGCGCCCCCGACAGGCTCACTTCGACGTCGAGGTCATCGACCGCGTCATCGAGTCTCACCAGGGCGCGACCGGCTTCGTCCCGCGCCGACTCGGCGGCGGCAACCGCCTTGGGCGAACGCCGCGAGCGCCGCAGTGCGATGAGCCCGACGACGACGGCGAGGGCCGTCACACCGAACACGACGGCGGCAGGGACCACCCAGCGGAGAAGGTCGTCGGCCTGCTCGGTCATCGGGCCCTCGCTCAGCCGTCGCCGTCGGATACGAAGAGGAGCCTCCGCAGCTGCGCGGGATCCGACACGACCGCCTGCGCGCCCTCGGCCTCATGGGGCCAGCTGAAGCCCCACGTGACGAAGATCACGGGCACCTCGTGCTCGGCGCCGCCCTCGATGTCGTGGTGGCGGTCGCCGATCAGCACGGGCCGGGCGATGTCGACGCCGGCGGCCTCGAGGCGGCGCAGCGCCTCGGCGACGATGTCGGACTTCGCGCTCAGCGTCTTCTCGTCGGGGGTTGCGCCCGCGATCGCTGTGAAGAGGGGCGAGAGGTCGAAGTGGTCCATGAGGGCGACCACCTGCACCTCCGGCTTCGAGCTCGCCGTCGCCTGGGGGATGCCGGCGGCGTGGGCATCGTGGATGATCTCGGCGATGCCCGGGAAGAGCCGCGCATCGGTGGTGTAGCCGTCCTGCTTGCCGAGCGTCCGGTAGAACGCCACGGCCTCGGTCGACTCGTCAGGCGTCATGCCGACGTTGACCTGGAACGACTCGTACATCGGCGGGCCGATCCAGTGGGCGAGCTCCTCGCGGGTGGGCGCGGGCTTGCCGAAGTGCTCGAGCGTGATCGTGAGCCGGCGAAGGATGCCGACCGAGGCGTCGATGATGGTGCCGTCGACGTCCCACAGGATGCAGGTCCAGGGTGAGCGCGTCGACATGACCTCCACGCTACAAGTCCGCGACGGCCTCTCGGACCGCGCTCAGAAGAGCCGCAGGTGTCCCGAGTCCACGCCCTTCATCTCCTCGTAGTCGAGAGTGAGGCAGCGGATGCCGCGGTCGGCCGCGAGCACGCGCGCCTGCGGCTTGATCTCCTGGGCGGCGAAGACGCCGGTCACCGGTGCGAGGTGCGGGTCGCGGTTGAGCAGCTCGAGGTAGCGGGTGAGCTGCTCGACGCCGTCGATGTCACCGCGACGCTTGACCTCGATCGCGATGGTGCCGCCCTCGGGGTGACGCAGCAGCAGGTCGACGGGTCCGATGGCGGTGGGGAACTCACGTCGCACGAGTGAGACCCCCTCCCCCACGATCGCGACCTGTTCGGCGAGAAGCCGCTGCAGGTCTGCTTCGACCCCGTCCTTCTGCAGCCCGGGGTCGATCCCGAGGTCGTGCGACGAATCGTGCAGCACCTCGTACAGGTGCACCAGCAGCGCGTCGCCGGTCTTGGCATGTGTGACGCGCCACTGCTCGATGACGCCGGCCGCAGCGGCATCCTCATCCGGCGTCTGCACCGTCAGCGTGCACGGCGGACTCATCCAGTTCAGCGGCTTGTAGGAGCCGCCGTCGGAGTGCACGAGCAGACTCCCGTCGCCCTTGTGGACGAGCAGGCGCGTCGCGAGCGGGAGATGAGCGGTGAGGCGGCCCGTGTAGTCGACGGAGCAGCGAGCGATGACCAGGCGCACCCGTCGAGCGTAGTCGCCGAAGCGCGGTGCTGCCCGAGGATCAGTGGTGCGGGTGCCCGGCGCCGACGGTCGAGCCGGCGATCGGTCGCGCGGCGGGAGAGGCGATGCCGGATGCCACGATGAGCGCGACCAGGATGAACAGCGTGTTGAGCAGCCCGATCTGCTCGCTGATGAATCCGAGGATGGGCGGTCCGCAGAGGAACGCCACGTAGCCGATGGTGGCGGCCGCGCTCACCCGGGCTGCCGCGCGGGCCGGGTCGTCGGCGGCGGCCGACATGCCGAGGGGGAACCCGAGCGATGCTCCCGCGCCCCAGAGCGCCGCGCCGACGAAGACGAGCGGCAGGTTGGGGGCGAGGATGAACAGCAGCAGGCCGACCGCGGCGGTCACCGCCAGGATGCGGAGGGTGTTGACGCGACCGAAGCGGTCGACGAGCGGTCCGCCGAGCACGCGGACGACGGTCATGCTGATCGAGAAGACGGTGAGCCCCGCGGCGCCGACGGCCTCCGTGCCGCCGTGACCCTCGACGACACCCAGGGCCAGCCAGTCGTTGGCACCCCCTTCGGCGAAGGCCATGCCGAGCATGATCACACCCAGCGCGTAGGTGCGCGGCTCGCGCCAGGCAGACAGGTTGGTGCGGAGGCGCTCGCGCCAGTCGGCCTTCTCCCCCGGCGTCGGGTCTTCGGCGAGCTCGCGCGCCGGAACGGCCGGATACGTGGCCAGAGCGATGGCGAGCACGATGACGGCCATCGTCACGGTATGGGCGAGCACGTTGATGCCGACCGCGGCGGCGAGGGTGCCCACGCCCGCGCCGATGACGGTTCCGAAGCTGAAGAAGGCGTGGAAGAGAGGGAGGATCGTCTTGTTCGACTGCTTCTCGATCGCCGCGCCGTCGACGTTCATCATCACGTCGACCGCGCCGTTGCCGAACCCGAAGAGGCAGAGGCCCAGGAGGACGATGGCGTAGGACGGCACGGCGTCGGTACCCACTCCTACGATGGCGACGCCGATGGCGAAGGTGATCATCGCACCGAGCATCCCGCGCTTGGCGCCGAACCGGGCGAGCACGGCCGACGCGACGGAGAGCCCCAGGATGGAGGCGATGCCGGCGCCGAGGAGGAGGAACCCGATCTCGACGTTGTCCACACCGAGTGCGCTCTTGATGGCGGGTACCCGCGACGCCCATGTGGCGATGCTGAGGCCGCTGGCCAGGAAGATCGCGAAGACGGCGGTGCGCCAGCGCACCAGCTGAGGACGGATCAGGACGAGTTCCACCCGTGAAGGATACCGAATCGTTTCGATCCGCGGAACGGCGCGGCCGTTAGGCTGGGAGCATGAGACGCAGCGACGAGCGGCGCCGTGCCACGATCGCGGACGTCGCGCGGGAAGCGGGGGTGTCGGCGTCGACGGCCTCCGTCGTCTTCAGCGGCAAGACGCCGGTGTCGGATGCCACGCGGACGCGGGTGCTCGAGGCGGCGGCGTCGCTGGGGTACACCGGACCCGATCCGCGGGCCGCGTCCCTGCGACGCGGGCGGTCGGGCATCGTGGGCGTCGTCTTCGAGGAGCACCTCGGCACGGCCTTCCTCGACCCGGTGAAGACCCAGATGATGGACGGACTCACCGAGGGTGTCGCCGGACTCGGTGCCGGGCTCCTGCTCCTGCGCGACGATGAGACCGCCGAGACCGCGCCGTCGCTGACCACTGCGCCGATCGATGCGGCCGTGCTCATCGGGTGCAGCCCGCTGATGCGGCGATCGCTGGACACTGTGCGGGCTCGCGGCATCCCGGTGGTCGTCATCGAGGGGGATGCCGGAGGCGAGATCCCCCGCATCGGGCTGGACAACAGGGAGGCGCAGCGTCACGCGGCCCGTCACCTGCGGGCGCTCGGCCACGAGGACGTCGTGATCCTGACGCTCCCGGTGAACGCCGATCGTCCGCGGGGGTTCTTTTCATCCGACGCGGAGGTGAGCGTCGACGTCACCCGCGACCGGCTCGCGGGTGCGCGCGACGTCTACCCTGACGCCCCCGCCTACGCCGCGGCGGGCAGCTTCATCGATGAGGGACTTGCGGCGGGGCGCGACCTGCTGGCGGGACCGCACAGGCCGACGGCGGTCATCGCCCAGAGCGACCTGCTCGCCGCGGGCGTCATCCGGGCCGCGGAGGAGCGCGGGATGCGGGTGCCCGACGACCTCAGCGTGACCGGCTTCGACGGCATCGTGGTCGACGGTCTCGCGCCCTATGTCCTCACCACCCTCGTGCAGCCGGCCGCTGACAAGGGGCGCGCGGCCGGGCTCGCCGTCGCCAGCATGATCGAGGGCGGCAGCCCCGTGTCGATGCACTTCACCTGCACCTTCCGCGAGGGGAACACGACCGGCCCGGCCCCGGCCGCCCAATAGAATGGGTCCGACCCCGATCGCCTGAGTCGCGCTGCCCCGGCCGACCGACGACCCTGAGGAGGCCGCATGTTGGTCTTCCTCGCTGTGTTCGCGGCGTCATCGCTCGTCCTCCCGTGGCTGGTCCATCGCCTCGGAGCGCGCGCGTTCTTCTTCGCCGCCGCGGTGGCGGCTGCCGCCTTCGTCTACACCGTCATCCTCGGACCCGGGGTGCTCGCGGGGAACATTCCGTTCGAGTCATACGACTGGATCCCGCCGCTCGGCATCGAATTGTCGATGCGCATGACGACCCTGTCGTGGATCCTCGCGCTCGTCGTCACCGGAGTCGGCTCCCTCGTCCTGCTGTACTGCCGGTGGTATTTCCGCGACAACGCCGAAGGCCTCGGCCAGTTCGCCGCAGTGCTGCTGGCCTTCGCGGGGGCCATGTACGGTCTTGTGCTCACCGACGACCTGGTCGTGCTGGTGATGTTCTGGGAGGTCACCAGCGTCCTGTCGTACCTGCTCATCGGGTACTACCACCGCCGCGGCGCGAGTCGCCGCTCGGCCCTGCAGGCCCTGCTGGTGACGACCCTCGGTGGCCTGGTGATGCTGATCGGCGTCGTGCTGCTCGTCGTCGACACGGGGACCTCGAGCATCTCCGAGATCCTCGCCGTCCGGCCCGAGGGCCCCGTCGTGGTCGCCTCCCTTGTGCTCCTGCTCGTCGGCGCGCTCAGCAAGTCGGCGGTCTTCCCGTTCCATTTCTGGCTCCCCGGCGCCATGACCGCTCCGACGCCGGTCAGCGCGTATCTGCACGCCGCGGCGATGGTGAAGGCCGGCATCTACCTCATCGCCCTCTTCGCCCCGTTCGAGGCGAACGAGCCGGGATGGCGGCCTATCGTCGTCTCGCTCGGCGTCTTCACGATGCTGCTCGGCGGATTCCAGGCGCTCCGGGAGACGGACCTCAAGCGCCTCCTGGCATTCGGGACCGTCAGCCAGCTCGGTTTCCTCACCGTCGTCCTGGGGTACGGCGTCCGCGACACCGCGCTCGCGGGGCTCGCCCTCCTTCTGAGCCACGCGCTGTTCAAGTCCGCGCTGTTCCTCGTCGTCGGCATCATCGACCGACAGCTCGCCACCCGCAACATCGGCGAGCTGTCGGGCCTCGGCCGGCAGGCGCCGATCCTCGCGACGCTGTCGATCGTCGCCGTCGCCTCGATGGCGGGATTGCCGCCGACGATCGGCTTCGTCGCGAAGGAGACCGCGCTCACCGCGCTCCTCCACGAGGCCGAGGGCGGCGAAGCCTGGGGGATCGTGGGCATCCTCGGTGTCGCGGCGGGCTCGGCGCTGACGATGGCCTACGGCATCCGGTTCGTCTGGGGCGCCTTCTGGACCAAGCGCATCCGACCCGACGGCACCGAGCCGAAGCGCACCGAGTGGCCCGGCGCCCCCGCCGGATTCCTCGCCGCCCCGCTGATCCTCTCCGCCCTCACCCTCGTTGCGGGTCTCGCGGCCCCGGCCGTCGACACGGTGCTCGCCACCTACGCCGACGAGGCTCCCCTCGCCACCCCGGGTGTCGCCGAGCCCGAGCCCTACTACCTGGCGCTCTGGCACGGTCTCGAGCCGGCGCTGTTCATCTCGCTGGGCACCATCGCGCTGGGCGCGGCGATCTTCTGGGCGACGGTGCGGAAGGATGTCGCAAAGCGCGTCCTTCCCTTCGAGGCGTTCGACGTCTACAACGCCGTGCTGCGCGGCATCGCCCGCCTGTCGGTGGCCACGACCACCTTCACCCAGCGCGGTTCGCTGCCGGTCTACATCGGAACGATCTTCATCGTGTTCGTCGTCGCCGAGGCGACCGCCCTCATCATGGGCGGACCGGACTGGCGGGCCGACGTCGATCTGTTCCAGGATCCTGCGCAGCTGGCCATCGCACCCGTGATGATCGTCGCCGGATTGATCGCCGTCCGCGCGAAGAAGCGCTACACCGGCGTGGTGCTCGTCTCGGTGACGGGGCTGGGAATGGCCGCCCTCTTCGCGATCAGCGGCGCCCCCGACCTCGCGCTGACCCAGATCCTCATCGAGACGGTCACCCTCGTCGCGTTCGCGCTGGTGCTGCGCCGCATCCCGTCGCGGATGGGGGAGCACAACGCCTCGGTCGCCGCGATCCCGCGGGCGCTCGTCGCCGGAGCCGTCGGCATCACGATGATGGCGATCGCCGTCATCGCGACCGGCGCGCGTCTGCAGGATCCGGTCTCGGTGGCCTGGCCCGATCTCGCATACGAACTCGGTCATGGCCGCAACGTCGTCAACGTCGCCCTCGTCGACATCCGCGGCTGGGACACGATGGGAGAGCCTCAGCGTGCTCATCCTGGCGGCCACCGGCGTGGCATCCCTCGTCTTCGTCACCGACCGCAAAGACAACCTGACCGCCACCAACGCCCTGCCGCGCGTGGGTGGGCGCGATCGCCGTCTGCTCATCGAGACCCCGTCGGGCGTCAAGCCGCGGAACGCGGACAGCGGGCGTCAGCGCATGGCGTGGCTCGTGGGCGGGCAGCAGGTGCGTCCGGAGAACCGCTCGATCCTCCTCGAGGTGATCGTGCGGATCCTCTTCCACTCGATCATCATCGTCTCGCTCTATCTGCTCTTCGCCGGACACAACCTGCCCGGCGGCGGCTTCGCCGGGGGACTCGTGGCCGGGATGGCGCTGGTGATGCGGTACGTCGCCGGTGGGCGATACGAACTCGGCGTCGCCGCACCGACCGACGCCGGGCGCCTCCTGGGCGTGGGCATGTCGATCGCGGTGGGATGCGCCATCGTGCCGCTCCTCTTCGGCGCACCGCCGCTGACGAGCACCTGGTTCGAGGCCGAGCTCCCGATCCTCGGACACGTGGAGTTCGTCACCTCCACCCTGTTCGACATCGGGGTCTACCTCGTCGTCGTCGGCCTCGTGCTCGACGTGCTGCGCTCGCTCGGCGCCGAGGTCGATCGGCAGATGCAGGGGAGCAAGGCCAGGGGGGTGAGCGTGTCGTGAGCGTCTCTCTCACCCTCATTTTCATCATGGGCGTGCTCTTCGCCTGCGGCGTCTACGCCATGCTCGAGCGCAGCCTCACCCGCGTGCTCATCGGCTTCCTCCTCCTCGGCAACGCGGCCAACCTGTTCCTCCTCGTGGTGATCGGCCGGCCCGGAATCGCCCCGTTCTTCGGGTCCGGCGAACCCGAGGAGATGTCCGACCCCCTTCCCATGGCGCTGACGCTCACGGCGATCGTCATCACCTTCGCCGTGTCGGCGTTCCTCCTCGCTCTCATCTACCGGTCGTGGCAGCTCGGCCAGGCCGACACTGTCGCCGACGACGAGGCCGATCTGGCGGTGCGCGATCGCGGCGCCGCCGACGAGGACATGATCGACGACGAGACCGAGATCGAAGACACCGATGACGACGCCACCACCGACTTCGTCGGACTCGACACCGCGCCGATCACGGTGCTCGGCAGCCGAGACATCTCCGGCGTGCAGGATGACGCGCCGGTGAACCTGCCCGAGACGTCGACGCGCCGGTCGCGGCGGACCGACTCGACCGAGCGAGGGGGAGACGCATGATCGCCCTCGTCCCGCTCCTGGCGACGCTGCCCCTCCTCGGCGCAGCGCTCGCCCTCGTGGCCGGTCGGCATCGGCGCACCCAGGTCGCCATCTCGATCGTCACACTGACCACCGTCACCGTGATCGCCGCGATCCTGCTGGTCGTCGTCGACCAGGGGGGCGATGCCCTGGCGGTATCGGTCGGCGACTGGCCGATCCCCTTCGGCATCGTCCTCTACGTCGATCGGCTCTCGGCGCTGCTCATCGTCGTCTCGAGCATCGTGCTGCTGGCGGTTCTGCTCTTCTCGGTGGGTCAGGGCGCGGCCGACAACGACGACGAGACGCCGGTGTCGATCTTCCACCCGTCGTACCTGCTGCTCGCGGCGGGGATCTTCACCGCCTTCATCGCCGGGGACCTGTTCAACCTCTACGTCGGGTTCGAGATCCTGCTCGTGGCCTCGTATGTGCTGATCACCCTCGGCAGCACCGAGAACCGCATCCGTACCGGCGTCGTCTACATCGTCGTCTCGCTGGTGTCATCCATCCTCTTCCTCGCGGCGATCGCCGCGATCTACGGGGCCCTGGGCACCGTCAACATGGCGCAGATCTCCGAGCGGATGATGGAGCTCCCGCAGGACACCCAGACCGTGCTGCATCTGCTCCTGCTCGTGGCGTTCAGCATCAAGGCCGCCGTCTTCCCGCTGTCGTTCTGGCTGCCCGACTCCTACCCGACCGCTCCCGCCCCGGTCACCGCGGTTTTCGCGGGGCTGTTGACGAAGGTCGGCGTCTACGCACTGATCCGCACCGAGACCCAGCTGTTCAACGACAACGACCTGAACTTCCTCCTCATGTGCGTGGCGCTCGCGACGATGATCGTCGGGGTGCTCGGCGCGATCGCGCAGGCGGAGCTCAAGCGCATCCTCTCGTTCACGCTGGTGAGTCATATCGGGTACATGATCTTCGGGCTGGCGATCGCGACCCCCGCGGCCATCGGCGCGACGATCTACTACACCGTCCACCACATCGTCGTGCAGACGACGCTCTTCCTCGCCGTGGGGCTCATCGAGCGCCGAGCAGGGAGCACGTCGATCCTGCGCGTGAAGGGGCTGATGCGAGCGGCACCCGTCATCGCGGTGCTGTACTTCATCCCCGCCGTGAACCTCGGCGGTCTGCCGCCGTTCTCCGGGTTCATCGGGAAGTTCGCCCTGTTCGACGCCGCCGCCGAGGTCGGTACCCCGATCATGCTCGTGCTCATCGTCGGCGGCATCGTGACGAGCCTGCTCACCCTCTACGCGCTGATGCGCGCATGGAACCTGTCGTTCTGGCGCGAGGACGAGGACTCCACCGAGACCGAGGCGCGCATCTCCTACCTCGGCCAGGCGCCGGCCGCGGGCATCCAGACCGAGCGGCGCGCGATCCCCCGCATCATGACGGCGGCGACGACCGGCATGGTGGCCATCACGGTCGCGCTGACGGTCTTCGCCGGCCCGCTCTACGGCGTGTGCGAACGCATCGGTGCGGCCCTGCTCGAGCCGATCCAGCTCGTGCAGCTCGAGCAGGAGGCGGACTCATGAGCGAGGATCGCGCGACTCCGCCCCCGCCTCGCGGCATGCTCGGGATCACGTGGCGTCAGCTGCCGTTCTTCCTGTGGCTGATCGCTCTGTGGATGCTGCTGTGGGGCCAGCTCACCGTGCTCGCGTTCCTCACGGGTCTCGTCGCGGCCATCGTGGTCACGCGCGTGTTCCGGCTGCCGCCGGTCGCGCTGTCGGGTCGACTCAACCTCTGGTACGGACTGGTCTTCGTCGTCACCTTCCTCGTATCGCTCGTGCGCGGTTCGCTTCTGGTGGCGTGGCAGACCGTTCACCCGGGGAAGCTGCCGGGGTCGGCGATCATCGCCGTGCACCTGCGCACCGACGACGACCTGATCATGACGCACACCGCGGTGACTTCGTCGCTGATCCCCGGCTCGCTCGTCGTCGAAGCCGATCGCGACCGACGTGTGCTCTACCTGCACGTCATCGGGGTGGATGACGACGACGACATCGACTTGCAGCGCAAGACCGTGCTCGGCTGGGAGGCGCGGATCGTGCGCGCCGTCGGATCCACCGCGCAGCTCGAGATCATCCGCGAAGCGACGGTCGACACCCCGCGACAGGGAGGAACACCGACATGAGTACCGTGCTCCTCATCACGATCTTCGTGATCTTCGTCGTCGCGGCACTGCTCACGCTGTGGCGCATCGTCGTCGGTCCTTCCATCCTCGACCGCGCCGTGGCATCCGATGTCCTCCTCACCGAGGTGCTGTGCGTCCTGGGCGCGGAGATGGCCATCAACCAGCACACCCGCACCCTTCCCGTTCTCCTCGTCATCGCCGCCGTCGGGGTGTTCGGATCGATCTCCATCGCCCGCTTCGTCGCACGGAAGGACACCGCAGAGCGATGACCGATGTTCTCGACCTCATCGCCCTCGTGCTGATCCTCGCGGGGAGTCTGCTCTGCCTCACCGCCGCCATCGGTCTGCTCCGCTTCCGGGATGTGGGCGCGCGCCTCCACGCTGCGACGAAGCCCCAGGTGCTCGGGCTGCTCCTCATCTGCATCGCCATCGCGCTGGCGTTGGAGTCGTGGCCGGTCGTTGCCTTCCTCGTGCCGGTGATGCTGCTGCAGATGGCGACCGCCCCGCTCTCGGCCCACATGATCGCCCGCCAGGCGCACCGCAACGGCACGATCGACGACCGCGATCTGCTCGTGGATGAGCTCGCCGAGCAGAAGAGCACACCGCCCGCCGCGGGTGGCTGACCCGTCGGTGCCGGTTCTGTCAGTCTGAGGGCACCAGCCGCAGCGTGTGCGTGGTGGTCGCCGCGACCGCGTCGGGGGTGAAGGCCCAGGGGAGCGGCTCCGCGCGCTGCCACGCGGGAGTCTGATCGACGTAGTTCGGGTGGAAGGCGTGGCCGCTCGCGCCCGTGAGATGGTGCCAGCTCGACCGGTCGAGATCGCCGAGGTCGACGATCATGCGCATGGACGGCACGGTGACGGTCTCGAAGCCCTGACCGAGCACCCAGCCGGTGGCGTTCGCCACCGAAGAACCGCCTCCGACGGGGTAGGGGCCGCGGTTGAACAGCATCTCGATCGGCGCGATGCCCGAGGTTCCGAAGGTGTCGTTCTTCAGGTCGAGGGCATGGAGGGTGCCCCATTTCCACATCCGTGGGTTGTCGCCCTGCAGCGTCACGAGCCGCTCGTACGCGTCGGTCGCAGTGCGCTCGAGCATCTCGGCCTGCGACGCCACATCGAGGCCTTCGTTCTGCCACCACGGCGACGCGGGGTCGGCGAGCAGCGTGTCGACGACGAGGAACATCCGGGCCTGGTTGCCGGTGGGTGCCGCGGTGTCGCGCTCGCGCACGAAGATGTTCTGCACCAGTTCGTCCCACAGCACGTTGGCGTATGCAGCGGTCGCCGACCCGGGATGATTCTGTCCGTCCCACCCGCCGAGGAGGTCGAGTGCGGCATCCGTTCCCTCGTCACCGGTGCGCACGCCCGCGTAGGCGGCGATGAGGCGCGGCCCCACCCACATCGCGTTGTCGGCCTGGATGTCGCGCATGTCCGTCGCTGTCAGCGGTCCCGCGGCGATTCGTCGCTCGAGCATCTCGACGATGCGCGCCGCACGCCATCCGTAGTCCCAGTCGCGGGTGAGCGGATACGGGTAGTCCTCGTCCACGATGGCGTTGTTGGCGGTGACGATGTACCCCGTTTGAGGGTTCAGCGAGACCGGCAGTTCCGCGAAGGGGATGTACCCCTGCCAGGCGTAGGCGGAGTCCCACCCCGGCTGCGGCAGCGACCCGTCGCCGGCGCCGCGGATCGGCAGCTTGCCCGGCGTCTGGTAGCCGATGTTGCCCGCCGTGTCGGCGTAGACGAGGTTCTGCGCCGGCACGTCGAACAGCGACGCGGCGGTGCGGAAGGAATCGAAATCGCTCGCCTGGTTGAGGGCGAAGATGGCGGTGGCCGTCGTACCCGGTTCGAGCGCGGTCCACCGCAGGCTCACGGCGTACTCCCCGTCGGGGGCGTCGCTCGGCGCGGCGGGGGCGCCCTCGGTGCCGACGAACGGGTCGTCGGCGATGCCGGCGAGCTCGCCGCCGGCATCGGAGATCAGGGGACCGTTCTCGGTCGCGCGCACCGTGATCTCGACATCGTCGCCACCGGCGACTTCGATGGTCTCCTGTCGCGTGGTGAGGGGGAGCAGCTCCCCGTCGCGCCAGTACGCGTCATCCTGCACCCGCTCGAGGTACAGGTCGGTGACGTCGGTGGTGAGGTTGGTGAAGCCCCATGCGATGTCGGCGTTGTGGCCGATGATGACCCCGGGCATACCGGAGAACCCGAACCCGGCGACGTCGAAGGGGCAGGTCTGCTGCACGCGCTCGCACTTCAGCTGGACCTGGTGCCAGACGCTCGGGAGCGACGCGCCCAGGTGCGGGTCGTTGGCGAGGAGCGGCATCCCGGTGTCGGTGAGGGCACCCGAGACGACCCAGGAGTTGGAGCCGACGCCTTCGCCGATCGGCCCGACGAGGGTGCTGACGGCCGCGACGACGTCGCCGACCTCGGTCCAGTCGACGGTGGCCTCGACCACCGACGGGTCCGCGGCCCTCCCGTTCGCGCTCGCCGGCAGGGGCGTTCCCGCCTCGTCGAGAACGGGGACGATCACCGGGTTCCGGTCGAACGGGTAGGTGGGGTAGAGGTCGGCGAGTTCCTCGGGAGTGAAGGATGCCGCGGCGATCGCGCGGCCGGTCTCGTCGCCGATGTTCGAGCGGAGGTCCCAGGCCATCGCCTTCAGCCACGCGACGGAGTCTTCGGGCGTCCACGGCTCGATCTCGTAGTCGGGGTTCTGCAGTCCGAGGACGGCGTACTCGAAGGAGGCGTCCGGGCCCTGATGATCGGCCAGGTAGGCGTTCACCCCGTCGGCGTAGGCGTCGTAGTTCGCACGGGCCGTCGGGTCGAGAGCGGCCACTTCCTGGGCGGCGACCTCGCGCCATCCGAGTGTCCTCAGGAAGATGTCGGTCTGCAGCTGCGATTCGCCGAAGAGCTCCGACAGCCGGCCGCTCGTGACGTGACGGCGGAAATCCATCTCCCAGAACCGGTCCTGCGCATGGACGTACCCCTGCGCGTAGAAGAGGTCGCGGGAGGTCGCGGCGGTGATGGTCGGGACACCGAGGGCATCGCGCTGCACGCTGACCTCGGCGGTGAGGCCGGGGAGGGTCCTTTCGCCGTCGAGCTGGGGGAAGGACCGCTGGACGGAGTAGACCACGACGCTCGCCGCGATGAGCGCGAGCACGACGAGACCGACGAAGACGGCGTAGGCGGTGATCGCGATGCGGCGGCCGAGAGATCGTTTCGCGGGCGGTTCGGGCTCGTCGAACAGCTCGACGTCGTCGATCACGTCTGCGGGCTTCGTCATCGAAGGGGACCTCCACTCGCGAGACCGGGTGCCAGACAGCGTGGGCCTCGGTGCCGTTCGGGCGGCACCGGAGAATCGTATCCCGTGGGTCGGGGTACGGAGAGCGGGAAGGCGCGGGCGGTCGGCGGGGGGAGGCCTCAGCTGCGCGGTGCGATGCTCGGCAGAACCCGGCGGACGACATCCGTGAGGGTGATGACCCGGTCGCCGCCGCCCGCGCCTTCTCCGCCATCGGGACCGCCGGAGACCACCGCCAGCTGCTCACGGTTCTCGCGCATGCGGCGGAGCGCCTCGTATACCGGTGTTGCGGGTTCGAGCCGGAAGACCGAGCGTGCGAAGCCGGCGACCGGGGTGTCATCCGGAGCGAGTAGCGCGTCTCGCACGTGCACGACGGAATCAAGCGCGCCCCGGTCATCCGACAGCAGGATGCGCAGGTGGCCCGACCGGAGGGCCGCATCACGAAGATCACTGACGGTGGCGGTGTGCGGGAGCGAGGTCGGCCTGGCCTTCGGTGAGGCGATCTCCGCCACTGTGAGGCTCTGCAGCTCGATCACCTCGGTGATCTGCTCGCGCAGCTCGGGCTCGAGCACACCGACCTGTCCGGAGTATTCGACCAGGTTGCGGATGGTCTGGGCATCTCGACCTCCAACGGCGGCGCGATCGACCGGTTCGACGCCGCTGCGCGCGACCAGGACGTTCGCGATCCGGTTCACCCAGACCAGGAACGGGCGGAAGAGCCAGATGAAGGCGCGGGAGGGTATTCCGATCAGCCGAGCGGCGAGCTCGGGGTGTGCGATGGCCCACGATTTCGGAGCCATCTCACCGATGACGAGGTGGAGGAAGGTCACGACCAGGAGGGAGATGGCGAAGGACGCGCTGCCGGCCAGCCACTCCGCTATGCCCCATGACACGAACACGGGGCCGAGCCAGTAATCGATCGCCGGCTTCGTGACGGCACCGAGGGCGAAGGTGCACGCGGTGATGCCCAGCTGCGCTCCGGCCAGCATGATGGTCAGCTCGTTCATGCCGCGGAGGGCGGCGCGCGCCGACGGATCGCTACCGGCCATCTCTTCAAGACGGTGTTTGCGCGCCCCCAGGAGGGCGAATTCGATGACGACGAAGAACGCGCTCAAAGCGATGAGGCCCGCCGTGGCGAGGACGACCCAAATGCTCACGACCGCTCCTCGTCCCGATCCGCGGTGGGAGCGGCGTCATCCTCTTCGGTGGCCGGTTCGGGCGTCAGCTCGACTCGGAGACGCGACGGGACATGACGGTCGACCTCGAGGACTTCGATCACCACACTCCGGGTGCGCGGTTCGTCCTCGAGGAAATCAGCGCCCTCTGCGACGAGATCGACCACCAGTTCCGTTCCGAGCTCGGGCAGCTTGCCCAATTCGGCGATCAGTAGGCCCGCCATCGTCTCGTAGTCGCCGCGCGGCAGGTCGCGACCGATCACCCGTTCCATCTCGTCGATGTGGGTCTCGCCGTTGATGACCCACACACCGTCCTCCGTCGTCGCCGACGATTCGTCGTCGCGTGGATCATGCTCGTCGTTGATCTCGCCGACGAGTTCCTCGGCGAGATCCTCGACGGTCAACACTCCCGCGAACCGCCGTATTCGTCGATGACGCATGCGAGCTCGTTCTTCTCGCGGGCGAGTTCGGCGAGGGCATCGGTGAGGGGCATCAGCGTCGCCAGCACGGTCGGCGGACGCATGATGGCGGTGACCGAGCGCGCGTCGTCGGGTGCGGCTTCGAGCACGTCGATCAGGTGCACGACGCCGAGCGGCTCATCGCCTGGCCCGACCACGGGGTAGCGGGTGTGACCGTCGGCCATCATCGCACGGGCCTCGGCGACCGAGGTCTCTGGCGAGACCGTGCCCGCCCGCACCCGGGGGATCATCGCGTGTTCGACATCCTCATTCGGGAAGTCGAGGATGCGGTCGAGGAGTAGAGACAGATCTTCGGGCAGATCGCCGCTGGCTCGGGAGTCCTCGATGATCCGCTCCAGATCCTTCGCCGTCGCACTGCTGTCCACGTCGTGGACCGGTTCGACGCGCAGCAGCCGGAGCAACGCGTTGGAGGACTTGTCGAAGACCGTGATGAGCCACCCGAAGACTGTCAGGTAGACCAGAGTCGATGCGGCCAGACCCCGCGACAGCGGCTCGGGATTGGCGAGGGCGAGGTTCTTCGGATACAGCTCGCCGAAGATCATCTGGACGACGGTGGCCACCACCAGCGCCGAGACCGTCCCGATTGTGATGCCCACGGCGGGAGGGATGCCTATTCCGCCCAGGAGCACTCCCAGGGATTCTCCGATGAAGGGCTCGGCGACGTATCCGACGAGTAGGCCGGTGATGGTGATGCCCAGCTGCGCGCCGGAGAGCATGAACGAGGTCCGTTTGGTGACTTTGAGGGCACGCGCGGCGGCGGCGTCGCCGGATTCCGCCCGAGCTCGAAGCCGAGACCGGTCGACGGACATGTACGCGAATTCCTGCGCGACGAAGTAGCCGTTCGCGGCGATGATGACGGCCGTGAGCGCGAGGCCGACCAGGAGCAGGAGAAGAGCCGCGATCATGGCGTGTGGCCAGACGCCGGGCTGAGGCTGAGATTCGGACTATGGCTGAGGTCGTCCGCGGACGACCCCGTCATCGGGTACACAGCGAGGTCACTCTCCGGTGATGGGGTTGCCCCAGGATATACGGCAGCTGCGCGGCGCAGGCCGCCCGGCTGTCCGAGAGGGCCGTCAGTCGGTGCCGGCGTCGAACGCCGCGGCCCCCGAGGCGGCGTCGGTCGCCTCGGCCAGTCGACCGCGCTCGTCGGGCTCGGCCGGTTCGATGATGTCGTCGGCGCCACCCTGCTCGAGCTTTCCGACCAGCTCGCCGGTGGCGCCGCCGATGAGTCCGAGCCCGGCGAAGAGCTCGAGACGAGCGCGCGAGTCGGCGATGTCGAGGTTGCGCATCGTCAGCTGGCCGATGCGATCGGTGGGACCGAAGGCGGCGTCTCCGACCCGCTCCATCGACAGTTTCTCCGGGGCGTACGACAGGCCCGAGGCCACCGTGTCGAGGATCGTGTAGTCCTCGCCGCGGCGGAGGCGCAGAGTGACGGTCCCCGAGATCGAGGACCCGACCCACTTCTGGATCGACTCGCGCAGCATCAGCGACTGCGGCTCGAGCCAGCGTCCCTCGTACATCAGGCGCCCGAGGCGGCGGCCCTGCTCGTGGTAGGTCGCGAGGGTGTCTTCGTTGAGGATGCCGTTGACGAGGCGTTCGTACGCGATGAACAGCAGCGCCATGCCGGGCGCCTCGTAGATGCCCCGCGACTTCGCTTCGATGATGCGGTTCTCGATCTGGTCGCTCATGCCGAGGCCGTGGCGACCGCCGACGGCGTTGGCGGCCCGGACGAGTTCGACGGGGTCGCCGAACTGCTCGCCGTTGATCGCCACCGGCCTGCCGGCATCGAAGGTGATGCTGACGTCTTCGGGGGCGATCTCGACGCCGTCGTCCCAGAACCGCACGCCCATGATCGGCTGCACCGTCTCGAGCGACACGTCGAGGTGCTCCAGGGTCTTGGCCTCGTGGGTGGCGCCCCAGATGTTCGCGTCGGTCGAATACGCCTTCTCGGCGCTGTCGCGGTAGGGGAAGCCGTGCGCGATCAGCCACTCGCTCATCTCGGTGCGACCGCCGAGCTCTGTGACGAAGTCGGCGTCGAGCCACGGCTTGTAGATGCGCAGGGCGGGGTTGGCCAGCAGGCCGTAGCGGTAGAACCGCTCGATGTCGTTGCCCTTGTAGGTCGACCCGTCACCCCAGATGTCGACGCCGTCCTCCTTCATCGCGCGCACCAGCAGCGTGCCGGTCACGGCGCGGCCGAGGGGCGTGGTGTTGAAGTAGGTGCGGCCGCCGGAGCGGATGTGGAACGCGCCGCACGCCAGCGCCACGAACCCCTCCTCGACCAGGGCGGTCTTGCAGTCGACCAGGCGCGAGATCTCGGCTCCGTATTGCAGCGCGCGGTCGGGGATCGAGGCGATGTCGTCCTCGTCGTACTGCCCGAGGTCGCCGGTGTACGTGCAGGGCACCGCGCCCTTGTCGCGCATCCAGGCGACGGCGACGGAGGTGTCCAGACCCCCCGAGAAGGCGATGCCGACGCGCTCGCCGACGGGCAGGGACTGAAGGACCTTCGACATGCCCCCAAGTCTAGTGAGCGGGGGGTTTGCGCCCTGATCCGTCGTGCGGGAGGGTTTTCTCATGGCGATGCATGTCAATGTCGACACCTTCGTGCGTGCCGAGACCGACCGGATGTTCGCCGACATCCAACGCGATGCCGGCGGAGTGAACGTGTTCAAGCACAGCCGCGAGCCTGCGGACGTCGCGCATCAGACCGTCATCCGGCTCAATCGCGACACCCTCTACAGCTTCGCGATCGTCGATCTGTCCGAGGGTGCCCGGGTGACGATTCCGGATGCCGCCGGCCGATACCTCTCGGTGATGGTGCTCGATCGCGATCACTACGTCCGGGCGGTGATGCACGATGCCGGCGAGCACGACGTCGCGGCCCTCGCGCCCGGCGCCGATCACGTGCTCATCGCCGCGCGGACGCTCGTCGACCCTGATGATCCGGACGATGTCGCCGAGGTCGCCGCCCTGCAGGATCAGCTCGTGCTCGAGGCGGGGTCCGCCCGGGTGTTCGAGCCGGGCGACTGGGACCCGACGTCCCTCGACGCGACCCGCGACGCACTGCTGACGCTCGCGCGGGGCCTTCGCGCGTTCGACCGCACCTTCGGCGACCGGGACGAGGTCGATCCGGTGCGCCACCTCATCGGCACCGCCGCCGGCTGGGGCGGCCTGCCGCTGTGGGAGGCCTCCTACCTGGGGGTGGACCCCCAGCTGCCCGTCGGGCACTACGAGCTCACGATGCACGAGGTCCCGGTCGACGGTTTCTGGTCGGTGTCGGTCTACAACGCCCGTGGCTTCTTCGAGCCGAACCCCGAGGGCCGGTACTCGGTGAACAGCGTCACCGGCGTCCGCGATGAGGACGGCTCGATCACCGTGCGATTCACCCCTCCCGGCCAGGTCGAAGGACCCAACGACATCCCCTTGCCGGAGGGATGGAACTTCCTCGTCCGTCTCTACCGGCCTCGGCCGGAGATCCTGGACGGGCGCTGGCAGGTGCCCGACCTGGTGCGCGAGGCGGTCGACGACGCGCGGACACCGGAGGCGGAGGCCCCCACCGACGACTCCTCCCGGTCGTGATCGCGGCGTCGCCGGACCGCGACGACGACCGCGGCGGCGACGACGACCGCGGCGCGGTCCGGGGGCGTGGAGGGCCCGCCCGATAGGATCGGGTGTAACCGTCCGACAACGGGGGAGTGGGCCATGCCAGGCATTGTGATCGTCGGCGTTCAGTGGGGTGACGAGGGCAAGGGCAAGGCCACCGACCTCCTGGGTGAACGCACCGACTGGGTCGTGAAGTTCAACGGCGGCAACAACGCCGGCCACACCGTCGTCATCGGCGACGAGAAGTATGCGCTGCACCTGCTGCCCTCGGGCATCCTGTCGCCGGGTGTCAACGCCGTCATCGGCAACGGTGTCGTGATCGATCTCGAGGTGCTCTTCGCCGAGCTGAAGGCGCTGCAGGCGCGCGGCCTCGACACCTCGCGGCTGAAGATCAGCGCCAACGCACACGTGATCACGCAGTACCACCGCACGCTCGACAAGGTCACCGAGCGCTTCCTCGGGAAGCGCCAGATCGGCACGACCGGCCGCGGGATCGGCCCGGCCTATGCCGACAAGATCAACCGCGTCGGCATCCGCGTGCAGGACCTCTTCGACGAGAACATCCTGCGCCAGAAGGTCGAGGGGGCGCTCGAGCAGAAGAACCACCTTCTGCTGAAGGTCTACAACCGTCGCGCGATCGCCGTCGAAGAGGTCGTCGAAGACCTGCTGTCCTACGCCGAGCGTCTGCGGCCGATGGTTGCCGACACCTCACTGCTGCTCGATGAGGCGCTCGACCGGAATGAGGTCGTGGTGTTCGAGGGCGGGCAGGCGACCATGCTCGACGTCGACCACGGCACGTACCCCTTCGTCACGTCGTCGTCGGCGACCGCGGGCGGCGCGGCGACCGGATCGGGGGTCGGGCCCCGGCGCCTCGACCGCATCGTCGGCATCGTCAAGGCGTACACGACGCGCGTCGGGTCGGGACCGTTCCCCACCGAACTGTTCGACGAGCACGGTGACTTCCTGCGCTCGCGCGGGTTCGAGTTCGGCACGACGACCGGGCGCCCGCGCCGCGTCGGCTGGTACGACGGGCCGATCACGCGGTACGCGACTCGCATCAACGGCATCACCGATCTCGTGCTCACCAAGCTCGACATCCTCACCGGTCTCGACGAGATCCCGGTGTGCGTGGCGTACGACGTCGACGGCGAGCGGTTCGAGGAGGTGCCGGTCAACCAGACCGATTTCCACCACGCTCGGCCGATCTACGAGATGTTCCCCGGATGGAAGGACGACATCTCGGGCGCCCGTACCTTCGAAGACCTGCCGCTGGCGGCACAGGACTACGTGCTGGCGCTGGAGGAGATGAGCGGCACCCGCATCTCGGTCATCGGCGTGGGCGCGGCCCGCGACGCGGTCATCGTGCGGCACGACCTGGTCGACTGATGCGGTTCCTCGTCGGCGGGTACTCCGCCGACAGCGGCGGGATCGCCACCGGCATCGGGATGCTCGTGGCGGGTGAGCCCGACTCCGGTTCCGCGGGGGGCCCACTCGCCCTCGTCGGTGAGGCGGTCTCAGCGAGTTCGCCGTCGTGGGTCACCTGGAACGAGCGGACGGATGTCGCCTACGCGACCCTCGAGGCGGAGGGGACCGTGCAGGCGTTCCGCCGCATCGCGGAAGACCGTTTCACTCCGCTCGGTAATCCGGTCGAGGCCGGGGAGGCCGTGTGCCACGTCGCGGTGTCGCCCGACGGCGGGACTCTCGTCGCGACGTGCTGGGGCGGCGGGCGCGTGGTGCGGTACCCGCTTGCGGGCGATGGGCGAATCGGTCGGCCGTCGTTCGCGCCGGCCGCGGTGGATCCGGCGGCGCCGGGCGCGGCGGTGGAGGCGGTGTCGGGTGTCGAGGCGGCCGCGGCCGAGGTCGGCATCGACCTGGCGGCGCTGGGCCTCGGGGGTCGCGGGGATGCGGGGCTCTTCGGCGGGCGCGGGCTCGACGGCGTCGGCGGGTTCGACGGGTTTGACGGGCTTGACGGGGCGGGCGGGCTCGACGGGGTCGCGCTGTTCGGCGGTGCGGGCGGCGGTGCCGGCTCGGCCCTGCCTGAACCCGGCGCGGAGCAGGAGCGGGTCTCGCGGGCCCACCAGACGGTGTTCCTGCCCGGCGGGATCGTCGCGACATCCGATCTGGGATTCGACCTCGTGCGCTTCTGGCGGCTCGTCGACGGAAAGCTGCGACCGCTTCACGATGTCGCCCTGCCGTACGGCAGCGGTCCGCGGCACATGGTGTGGCACCCGAGCGGGCACCTCTACGTGGTGACGGAGCACAGCTGCGAGGTGTTCGCGCTCGCGCGCGACGAAGCCGGGCGCTGGCGCGTGGTGCAGGGTGCCCCGCTCGGAGCCGCGACGCTCCCCGCCGACAGCGCGGCCGAGCTGGCGCCGTCGCGGGACGGGGCGTTCCTCTACGCCGGAGTGCGTGGCAGCAACACGATCGCCGTCGTCGCGGTGCGCGGCGCGGGGGAGACCCTCGCGCCCGTCGCCCTCGTCGAGGCGGGCGTGAACTGGCCCCGGCACCACCGTGTGGTGCGCGACACCCTGCTCGTCGCCGGGGAACGGTCCGACGATGTAGTGTCGCTGACCCTCGACATCCGCTCCGGGGTTCCGGGTCGCGTACGCCATCGCGCGCCGGCGCCGTCGCCGACCTGCCTCACGCCGCTGGTCTGAGGGCCGGCGGGTCGCCCTCGCCGCCCGCGCCCCGGCCCTCGCGCCTCATCGCACCAGAACTCCCCCACGACCCGTCGATCTCTGCGGGGCGGATGCCGCGGGAGCGACGTTTTCTGGCGGCTCGCGGTGCCGCTGGGTCGCGTCGGGTGCCGCGGGCGCGCGGACCCCGCGCCGCCGCCCGCGCCCCGGCCCTCGCGCCTCATCGCACCAGAACTCCCCCACGACCCGTCGATTTCTGCGGGGCGGATGCCGCGGGAGCGACGTTTTCTGGCGGCTCGCGGTGCCGCTGGGTCGCGTCGGGTGCCGCGGGCGCACGGACCCCGCGCCACCGCGAGTTACAGCTTCGCGTCCTGGCGGGGGATGACGACCTGCTTGATGATCAGCAGGATCGACGCCGTGACCGGGATCGCCACGAGCGCGCCGAGGAGGCCCAGCAGCGTGCCGCCGACGAGCGCGCCGATGACGACCAGCGCCCCGGGTACGGCGATCGCGCGGCTCATCACCCGCGGGGTCAGCACGTACGCCTCGATCTGGATGTAGATCAGATACAGGATCGCGAAGATCAGCGCCGTGAGGGGGTTGGTGAAGAGGGCGAGGATGCTGGCGAAGACCCAGTACAGCACCGGACCCACGAGGGGGATGAGCGTGATCGCGAATGCCGCGACCGCCATCAGCGCCGGGAAGGGCAGACCGAGGAAGAGGTGGAGGAAGAACGCCACCAGCGAGTTGAAGAACGCCAGCACCACCATGCCCATGAGATATCCGCCGATCGAGTCGGTGATCTCATCGGTCATCGACCGCACCTTCGGGCGGTAGCGGGCGGGGGACAGGCGGGCGAAGGCGACCTTCATGGTGTCCAGGGATGCCAGGAAGTACAGGCTCAGCACCAGCACGATCAGGATGCCCGAGATCGTCGTCGCGATGGTCGCGCCGACCTGCAGGACTCCGCCGCCGATCGCGGCGATGTTCGCGGGGTTGGTGATGAAGGTCTCGAACTCGCCCAGCAGGCTGCCGATCTGGTCGCCGAAGGTGTCTTGCAGCCAGGCGTAGACGTCCGAGCCCTGGAAGGCGTTGATCGTCGACGGCAGGTCGGTGAAGAACTGTGTGATCTGTCTCACGAGCGTCGGGACGACGAGCGACACCACCCCGACGACGATGACGACGAAGCCCGCGAAGACGATGAGGATCGCCCACCCGCGTCCGAGCCCGCGCCTCTCGAGGAAGCGCACGATCGGGTCGAGCCCGAGCGCCGCGAACAGGGCGAAGGCGATGTAGATCAGCACCGTCGACAGGTTGATGAACGCGACACCGAGCCCCAGGGCGACGAGTCCGCCCAGGGTGAGGAAGAAGCCCACCGCGAAGGGGTTGTTCACGCTGGTGAAGAGGGTGCGGCGCCTGACGTAGGTAGTCTCGACGGCGGAGTCGGGCGCGCTGGTGACAGGGTCGTCCGCGGAAGGCGAGGCGGGCGGGCTGACGTCGGTCATGGTCACACTCTAGGGGCGCACGGCTCGTGCCCTCGGCGGCACTCGGGACCGCGCGGTATGGTCGTGGATCGGGGAGGGGAAAGCCATGACGACTGAAGATCCCACGACCACGCTGCTGCGGTTGCGCGCGAGCATCGACAACGTCGACGCGGCGCTGGTCTTCCTTCTGGCCGAGCGCTTCCGCTGCACTCAACAGGTCGGCGAGTTGAAGGCCGCTCACGGGATGCCGGCCTCCGACCCCGGACGCGAGGAGCAGCAGATCGCGCGCCTGAAGCGACTGGCCGAGGAGGCCGACCTCGATCCCGAGTTCGCCGAGAAGTGGTTCAACTTCGTCGTCGCCGAGGTGATCCGCCACCACACCGCGGCGGGCGCTGTGCGCGGAGGGCGCTGACATGGGCGATCGGCTCGACATCGGCACCCTCCTCGAGGCCGCGGACCCCACCCCCGCGCAGGTGCTCGCGCGCAAGCTCAATCGGCACACCTTCTGGTGCGGGCAGAGCGGGTCGGGCAAGACCTACGCCCTCGGTGTGCTGCTCGAGCGCGTCATCCTCCACACTCGCCTGCCCCTGGTCATCCTGGATCCGAACTCCGACTTCGTCGGCCTCGGCACGGTGCGGGAGGGAGTGGATGACGCGGTGCGCGCCGCCTGGGACGAGCGCGACATCCGCGTGTTCCGCCCGGGGCGCGACCGCCCCGACGCCTTGCAGGCACGATTCCTCGACATGCCGTGGCGCTCGCGCGCGGCGCTGCTCGAGCTCGATCCGGTTCGGGACGCGGAGGACTTCAACGCCCTGCTCAAGCTCGAGGAAGAGCTCGACGTCATCCGCCGCGGGAGCCTCGTCGCACATCTGCGGTCGGGCGACGATCCTGCGCGTCACCGCCTCGCGACCCGGCTCGAGAACCTCGGCCTCGGCGGCTGGGGCCTGTGGGCCTGGCGCGGCCGGAGCGTCACTGACGACATCCGCGAGCAGCCCGACGCGACGGTACTCGACCTCGGCGGCTTCCCCACGCGGGCCGAGATGCTCGCGGCGGCGCTCGCCGTGCTCGATCACCTGTGGGAGCACCGCACCGACCGGGTGGGCCGCCTGATCGTCATCGACGAGGCCCACAACCTCGTGCAGCCGAACCCGATGACCCCGGTGGAGCGCGAGCTCACCGAGCGCATCGTGCAGATTGCCGCCGAGGGCCGCAAGTACGGCCTGTGGCTGCTGCTGTCGACCCAGCGCCCCTCGAAGGTGCACCCCAACGCGCTGTCGCAGTGCGACAACCTCGCCCTCATGCGCATGAGCTCCCCGCGGGATCTGGCCGAGCTCGGCGAGGTCTTCGGGTACGCACCGGCGGCGCTCGTCGAGCGCTCGCCGCTGTTCGCGCAGGGGCAAGCGCTCTTCGCGGGCGGTTTCGTCGAGACGGCCGGGCTGGTGCAGATGGGCGGGCGGCTGACCGTCGAGGGCGGGAGCGACGTGGCGGTGCCCATCCGGTGACCGGGTCCGGACCGTTTGTCAAGGGTGAAAGGGATGTCGGTGGCCCGACGTACTCTCGAACGCATGTCCGACAACACATCCGGCGCCGAGACCCTCGGTGCGACCACGTCCGACGACACCACCAACGCCGCGGAGAAGGATCCGGCCGACTGGGTCACCGGCGACGAGCCCATGACCGCTCCGCAGCGCAGCTACCTCGACACCCTCGCCCGCGAGGCGGGGGAAGAGCTGTCTGCCGATCTCAATAAGGCCGAGGCCTCGGAGCACATCGAACGGCTGCAGGAGAAGACGGGCCGCTCGCCGAGCTGACCCGCCCTCTTTCAGCGCTTCTCGCGCGGCGCGTGTGTCAGGGCGTCGCGCGGCGAAGCGTTGCGAACGCAGCCGCGCCGAGGGCAGCGGCCACAACGAGTCCCCAGGCAGCCATCCCGAGGGGTCCCTGGTCGCCGATCCACGTGAACACCTGGCCCCACGCGTTGAGTCGGCCGACGATGAACAGGGCTCCCACGAGCAGCGCCCCCAGGCCGATGAGGCTCACGGTGAAGACGGTGGGGCCGAAGCGCTTGTAGACGGTGGCGCCGGCGAAGCCGAGCGTGAACATCAGCATCGCGACGGTGAAGAAGATGAACGCGGCACCGAGCGGTCCGCCCTGCCAGATCTCGGCGGCGTAGAAGAAGTAGCCGTTGAGTCCCCACCCCTGGGTGAGGGTTTCGATCCAGCCGCCGATCACGAAGATCACCGCCAGACTCGCGGCGCTGAGCGCGGCGGTGAGATACGTGCCGAAGAAGAACTCCCGGCGCGTCACGCTCATCGCCTGCGAGAACGGGAACGTCAGGGTCAGCGCCTGCACGCCGACGACTGCGAGGTACCACAGGGGGGCTTGGGCGCCGCCGCCGTAGAAGTTCCCGGTCACTCCCGACCCTGCGAGGATCCACCAGATCGCCAGGGTCAAGACGAGGGCGCCGCCGAGGACGATGAGAGGCACCCACACATAGGTCTGCCGGTTGATCAGCTGCATCCGGACGACGCGGAGCGTGCGGTTCATCGGAGTGCTCCTTCCTCGAGCGAGGTGAATGAGCCGCTCTGTTCGGCGGCGTGCTGGGTGGTGCGGACGATGAGCTGCTGGAGCGAGACGGGAGCGACATCCAGTCCCGCCTCCGCCATGCGCGTACGATCGTCGGCCGAGAGGCGGCCGAGCACCGTCACCGAGGTCGTGCGGCCGAGGCTCTGTCGGTGGATGATCTCGCGGCCGGCGGTGAAAGCCTCCACGGCCGCCGCGTCGCCGACGATGTTCGCGGCGCGGTCGCGGATCTCGTCGGTCTCCTCGTCCATCACGATCCGACCCCGGTCGATGACCAGAACCCGGCCGAGGAGGTTCGACACCTCGTCGATCAGGTGACTGGAGAGGATGATCGTGCGCGGGTGCTCGGCATAGTCGCTGAGCAGGCGGTCGTAGAAGATCTGGCGAGCCACCGCGTCGAGTCCGAGGTACGGCTCGTCGAAGAAGGTGATCTCGGCGCGGGAGGCGAGTCCGATGATGACTCCGACCGCGGAGAGCTGACCGCGCGAGAGCTTCTTGATCGTGCGGCCCTTCAGCGGCAGCTGGAAGTCGTCGACCAGCTGATCGGCGAGGTCCTGGTCCCAGTGGGGGAAGAAGAGCCGGGCCATCCGCAGCGCGTGACGCGGGGTCGCGTCATCCGGGTACTTCTGGCTCTCGCGGACGAAGCACATGCGCTCGAGCACCCGCGCGTTCTCGTACGGGTGCTGGCCGAAGACGCGGACGGTGCCGCTGGTGGCGAAGTTCTGGGCGGTGAGGATCGACATCACCGTCGTCTTTCCCGCGCCGTTCCGGCCGAGGAGGCCGTAGATGGTGTCCTTCTCGATGGAGAAGCTGACGTCGTCGACCGCGACGGTGTCGCGGTAGCGCTTGGTCAGGTGCTCCACCTCGATCACGTGGGTCATCGTGGTGTCCTTTCGCAGCTCAGGGTTCGGTGACCGCAGCGCGGTCGTTGATCAGGGCGGTCAGGTCGGCAGGGCCCAGGCCGAGCTTGCGGGCCTCGGCGAGAAGCGGTCCGACGTAGCGGTCGGCGAAGGCCGTGCGGCGCTCGTCGAGCAGGCGCTCGCGAGCCCCTGGGGCGACGAACATGCCGATCCCGCGTCGCTTGTACAGCACGCCCTTGTCGACGAGCATGTTCACTCCTTTGGCGGCGGTGGCGGGGTTGATGCGGTGGAAGGCGGCGAGCTCGTTCGTCGACGGCGCCTGGCTCTCCTCGGTGAGGCTGCCGTCGATGATCGCGTCCTCCACGCTCTCGGCGATCTGGAGGAAGAGCGCTCTGCCTTCTTCGACCACGTCGACTCCTCACTGGTTCATTAGTTGACTAACTAACCATGCAACATGGGAGGGGCGAATGTCAACCTCCGCCGCGGCGACGGCCCGCGCGCTGGAGGCCGCCCGCCCGCTACGCCTGTCACGATCTGCTGCTGCGGGCGGCCGTTTGCGCCGGGCGAACAACGCGGGTTCGGACCGCCCCGCTTCGCCTGTCGCGCTCTGCTGCTGCGGGCGGCCGTTTGCGCCGGGTGAGCGGGGCGATGGCGAGCACGGGGGTGCGTCCGCCGTCACGGTGTGCCCCGGTCTTGCACGTGGAGGGGCAGATCGTGTCGGGGGAGCAGGATGGCTGGGAGCCAGTGTCGTGCGGGGTGGGCGAGTGGCCGCGACGACAGGCCCGGTTTGCGGGGGTGGCGCGACGGCGGGGAGGACCTCAGGCGGACGGCGCGGGCGGCGCCGCGGGAGGCGCGGTCGAGGGGCGCGCGGGAAGTTCCTGCGCGACCTTCTTCTCCAGCACCTCGATGGCGTCATCCGACAGGAGGAGGAGCCCGTCGAGGCTCCTCCCGCACGCGGCGATAGGCCAGCTGCCGCTCGGCAGGCGTCGCCGCCTCATCGATCGCCACCGAGAGGAGCTGCTGCGCGGTGTCGAGGCGCTTGCGCTCCTCGGCGCTGAAGTTGGCGTCCTTGAGCCGCCGTGCGTCGCGCTCGGCCAGGTCGAACGCGACTTCGTAGTCGGTGACCGCCTCGCGGTACTCCCGCAGCTGCTCGGGGCTGATCCGCGCCGTCGCCGACGGCGGTCGCAGCCGGTCGGCGACGCGCTTCGCGCGGAGGAACGCCGCCGTCAGCGGCTGGCGCCCGTCGCTCATCGCGGGGAAGGCGATCAGCTTGGCGACATCCAGTTCGTAATCGAGCCAGCGGGCGGTCACGTCGTCATGGATGGCGAGCAGTTGCGTGAGGGTGGCGTCGGCCGAATCGGATGCCGCGGGCCCGGCGTCGTCGTCCGCGTCACCCGCCTTCGCAGCTCGCGCCGCGACGGCGGGGATGGCGCCGGAGCGCAGGCTCGGCCTTGGCCCGCATCATCTCCAGCCGCCGCCGATGACGCCGCTCCGACGCACGGTCGAACGACTTGATGGCACCGCCGATGGCGGCGCCGATCGGGAAGATCAGCCACCAGAACATCCAGATGTTCGACCAGTCCACCCGTCATCCCCACTCGATCGTCATCCGCGCATCCCCGCAGCGCCGTCAGTCCTGGTTCCGCCGCGCTCCGCGAGAGGGAACAGGCCACACCGGAGACCCTGGAGGCTGCGGCGGTCGGCCCTCCCCCGCCTTGGGCCCGGCACCGCCGGTCGACGCCGAGTCGGGCCGCGGCGCGGCGCCCGCCGCATCCGTCCGCCCGCCCGCTCGTTCGCGATTGCGCGCGTTCGTCTCCGCGACGCGTGCGATCGCCTCGGTCCCGCGGGCGATCACGGTCTGCGCGACCGATTGGGCGAGATCGACCCAGTGGGGGTCATCCTGGCGTGAGGGGCCGTCGCCGGCTCCAGACGCCCGCCACGCTTCGCGCTCTGCGCGCTCGAACAGCTTGCCGAGGTTCTCGACGGCCGCCCGGTACTGCGCGAACTCGACGGGCGTCATGCGGGTGACGGCCGTGGGCGGGCGGAGTCGACTGGCCTCGGCGCGGGCGGCGAGGTAGGCGGCCGTCGACGGCTGACGCACATCGCTCATCGCCGGGAATGCGATGCGCTTGGCGGGATCGGTCTCGTACTCCAGCCAGCGCCCGTCGATCGCGGTGTGCGCGGCCATCAAGCGCGCCAGCGGCAGGGTGTCGGGGGTGGATTTCGCTCGCGGGATCGTCGCCCGCGCCGCCGACACCTGGATCCGGCGCAGGCGGATCTCGGCGTGTGCGGCACGAACCTCGCGCTGGGCCTGCTGCAGCCGCTGCCGGGCGAGGGTCACCTCGGATGGCGGCACGCGGTCGGCCGCTCGATCGGCCTGCGCTCGGGCGAGCTCCGCGCGCGCGACCCGCACCTCGACGCGCGAGGCGGTGACGGCGTCGCGCGCTTCGCGCAGTTCATGCCGGGCGGCGTGGAGGGCGAGATGCCGCGATCCCTTTGCGCGCTGATGGCGCAGCCCGAACCATCCGATGGTTCCAGCGCCGGCTGCCGACGCCCCGATCCACCAGAACTCGGCGATCGCCATGAGCGGGTCCACCCGGCCATGCTAGTCACGGTGGCTGGACGCGGGCCACGAGTTCCGCGGGGCGCGAGCCGCGCACGGCACCCGGGAGGATATCGGCCCACCGGAGGGTGAGTCGTCGCTCCGCGTCATCCGGCGTGCAGATCTCCTCCGGCGTGCGGCGTGCGGCGGGCGTGCGGCGCGAGCAGTCCGACGGCAGGCGTCAGCCGAAGAGCAGCGACAGCACCGTCGCGCCGCCCCCGACGAGGATGAGCGAAAGGATGACGACCCACGCCACCGCCTTGATCCGGCGCTGGCGCGCGTCGCTGTACATGGCGAAATCGTCGTCGTCGCTCATCGGCTCTCCGTCCGGGGGTCTCCTCCAGTCTAAGGAGCGCTCCGCGGCATCCGTTCTCGTCTCGGAGCGCGATCGCGCGACGATAGCCGACCGATCGACGGGCGTCAACGCCGCGTCGGGATCGACGCCCGCTCGATAGATTTCCCTCGACGGGGCCGAACCCGGCTCTGTCGACGAAAGGAGTGCGACATGGCGCGCATCATCGAAACCGTCGATGTCGATGTCCCGGTTTCCACGGCCTACAACCAGTGGACTCAGTTCGAGACCTTCCCCGAGTTCCTCAGCTTCGTCCAGTCGATCACCCAGCTGGATGACACCCACAACCATTGGCGCGTGAAGATCGGCAACGTCGAGCGCGAGTTCGACGCCGAGATCACCGAGCAGCACCCCGACGAGCGCGTCGCGTGGCGCAGCACCGGCGGTGAGGATCACGCCGGCGTGGTGACCTTCCACAAGCTCAGCGACACCGAGACGCGCGTCACGGTGCAGCTGGACTGGGAGCCGCAGGGCTTCGTCGAGCACGTCGGGGATGCCCTCGGCATCGACGACCGCTCGGTCAAGAAGGACCTGAAGAACTTCAAGACGTTCATCGAGTCGCGCGGGGGCGAGACCGGCGCATGGCGCGGTGACGTGCAGTCCTGATCCAGGTCTGCAGGCGGGGGCCGGAAGAGCCGGGGGCGGGATGCTCCCGGCTCTTCGACGTTCGCGGTGCGTCACCAGCGGTGCGTCACCGTAGGTGCGTCACCCCGCGACGGGCTCCGTGATCGTGGGGCCGAAGGCGTCGGGGAGCGTTGCGCGGGAGATCGTTCCGAGCTCGGGCACCGGCACGGAGAACAGTCCCTGCACTTCCAGCTCGGCCTCACCCTGGGCGGGCGCGTCGGTCACGCCGATGCGCAGCACCGGGTAGCCGCGACCCTCGCAGAGCCCGCGGAACTTGACGTCGTCCTCGCGGGGTACCGACACGAGCACGCGTCCGGTGGACTCCGAGAAGAGAGCGGATGCCGCGTCGACGCTGTCTCGCTCCATGATCTCCGTCAGCCACACCCGGGCTCCGACTCCGAACCGCAGCACCGAGTCGGCGAGAGCCTGTGCGAGACCGCCGGTCGAGAGGTCGTGGGCGCTGGAGACGAGCCCCTGCTGCGAAGCCGCGTGGAGAAGTTCGGCGAGCCGTCTCTCCTGAGGGAGGTCGACCTCCGGGGGGCGGCCACCGAGGTGCTCGTGTACGGTCTCGGCCCATGCCGATCCGCTGAGCTCGGTCGAGGTCACCCCGAGGAGGTAGATGTTCTCGCCGGCATCCTGCCACCCCGACGGGATGCGGCGGGCGACGTCGTCGATGATGCCGAGCACGCCCACCACCGGGGTGGGGTGGATCGGCTGGTCACCGGTCTGGTTGTAGAACGACACGTTGCCGCCTGTGACCGGGACGCCGAGCTCGAGGCATCCGTCGGCCAGCCCCTCGACCGCGCGTGAGAACTGCCACATCACTTCGGGGTTCTCCGGGCTGCCGAAGTTCAGGCAGTCGGTGACCGCGGTCGGTTCGGCGCCGGTGACGGCGACGTTCCGGTACGCCTCGGCGAGGGCGAGCTTGGCACCCTCGTAGGGGTCGAGCTGGCAGTAGCGGCCGTTGCAGTCGGTCGCGATGGCGAACCCGAGGCCCGACCGCTCGTCGACGCGGACCATGCCGGCGTCATCGGGGAACGACAGCGCGGTATTGCCCATGACGTAGTAGTCGTACTGGTTCGTGACCCACGACGGATCGGCCAGGTTGGGGCTGCCGACCAGCGCGAGGAACTGCTCTCGCAGGCTCGCGGGGTCGTTCTGGCGGGGGAGGGCCTCGGCGGAGTCATCCCGCAGTGCGTCGATCCACGTCGGGTAGGCGACCGGGCGCTCGTACACCGGGCCGTCGACGGCCACCGTCGAGGGATCGACGTTGACGATCTCCTCGCCGTGCCAGAAGATCTGCAGGCGTCCGTCGCCGGTGACCTCGCCGAGGACGCTCGTCTCGACGTCCCACTTGGTGGTCACCGCGAGGAAGGCGTCGAGCTTGTCGGGGGCGACGATCGCCATCATCCGCTCCTGGCTCTCGCTCATGAGGATCTCCTCCGGCGTGAGCGTGGGGTCGCGCAGCAGCACCTTCTCGAGGTCGACGCGCATGCCCGAGCCGCCGTTGGCGGCGAGCTCGCTCGTCGCGCAGGAGATGCCGGCGGCGCCGAGGTCCTGGATGGCCTCCACGAGCTCGTCGCGGTAGAGCTCCAGGCAGCACTCGATGAGCACCTTCTCGGCGAACGGGTCGCCGACCTGCACCGCGGGGCGCTTGGTCGGGCCGCTCGCGTCGAAGGAGTCCGATGCGAGGATGGATGCTCCGCCGATGCCGTCTCCGCCGGTGCGCGCGCCGAACAGCACGACCCTATTGCCCGCGCCGCTGGCGTTGGCGAGCTTCAGATCCTCGTGGCGGAGCACGCCGACCGCGAGGGCATTGACGAGCGGGTTGCCCTGGTAGACGCGGTCGAAGACCGTTTCGCCGCCGATGTTCGGAAGGCCCAGGCAGTTGGCGTAGAAGGAGATGCCGCTGACCACGCCGTGCACCACCCGCGCAGTGTCGGGGTCGTCGATCGCGCCGAAGCGGAGCTGGTCCATGACGGCGACCGGGCGGGCCCCCATCGAGATGATGTCGCGGACGATGCCGCCGACGCCGGTCGCGGCGCCCTGGAAGGGTTCGATGTAGCTGGGGTGGTTGTGCGACTCGACCTTGAAGGTGACCGCCCAGCCCTCGCCGATGTCGACGACGCCCGCGTTCTGACCCATGCCGACCATGAGGCGCTTGTTCATCTCGTCGGAGACCTTCTGGCCGAACTGGCGCAGGTAGATCTTCGACGACTTGTAGGAGCAGTGCTCGCTCCACATCACCGAGTACATCGCCAGCTCGCCGCTCGTAGGTCGACGGCCGAGGATGTCGCGGATGCGCTCGTACTCGTCGGGCTTCAAACCCAGCGCGGCGAACGGCTGCTCTCGCTCGGGCGTAGCGAGCGCGTTCGAGACGGTGTCTGCCAGGGAAGTGGAGGGGGTGGTCACGCGGCTGAACTCCTGGAGATCGCGGGGCGCCGGACGCGATCAGTCTAGTTGTGCCCCCGACATGGCTCGCGAGCGGATCGGCCGGAGCGTAGGGTCGCCCCATGCTCATCGTCGGATCCATCGTCATCCGCGTCGACGACCTCGACGCGCAGACGGCGTTCTGGACGCAGGCTCTCGACTACGAGGTGCGGGAGCCGAGGGATGATGACTTCGCGCTGCTGCGGCCGCGGAGCGGGACGGGGCCGAACGTGTCCCTCGATGCGGTGCCGGCACCCCGTACGCTTCCACCCAGGATCCACCTCGACCTCTACGCCGAAGACCAGCAGGCCGAAGTGGCGCGGCTCATCGCCCTCGGTGCGCGCGTGGTGCCCTGGGACCGGATGCCGGAGGACGCGGACTTCGTGATCATGGAAGACCCCGAGGGCGTCCGGTTCTGCGTCATCGACGCGAGAGATCAGCTCTCCAGCACGAAGCCCGCGTGATGCAGCTGACCGCCGTGGAACTGCCCGAACGCCCAGAATCCCGAGTCGTCGAGGTAGGTGATCCGCGCTCCGTCGATCCAGAACTGCCCGGTCCAGGCGTCTCGGCGGCCGCCGCGGGTCTCGCTGTACCGGCCGTCCGCGGTCAGATACTGCGTCATGTCGCGGCGCGGGTCGGTCCACGCCGTGAGGCGCGGATCGCTGGGGCTCAGGTCGGTGCCCGCCGGCCGAAGTGAATGACCGTCCCGGACGATCACCGAACCGTCGACGACGACCGCGCGAAGTCGGTCCGGGCGGACGACGAGCATGTGCCGGATCTCGTCGGAGCCGACCCTGTCGTCGATGACGGCGAAGGTCGCCGGATGCCCGGGGATGAGGTCGAACGCGTCCGAGGCGGGTGGCTCAGGTGAGCCGAACACCGTGTCGACGAAGAGCGGCACGATCGAGGCGCCGCGGCCGTCGACGACTGCCGAATCAGCTGCCGGGTCTCCCTCGGCGGTGATCATCGAGCCGCGAACGAAGAGGTCGCCGACGGCGGTGTCGGTGGGCGTCCGCTGAAGGATGGCACCGGTGACGATGAGGTCGGTCATCCCAGGGATGCTACGGCTCGGCGCACGGGTTGCGACGACCGATGAGGGCAGCGCCGACCGTATGGGAATGATTCTCACGGGTGTGCGTTATTACGCATCGATCGGTGCATAAATGGGTGCCGATGACGTGATACCGGGGGGCTGACCGCATCCTCCGAGAACAAGGCCCCACAAGGGCGAAGAGAAAGAAGTGATCCATGTCCAGCCCGTACGAAGGGTTTCAAGCCTTCGTCGACCAACTTCCTGAGTTCCTCCAGCCGCTGCTCGTCGCTCTCCTCGGGATGATCCCCTATGTGGAGGGTGAGGGGTCTGCAGCGATCGGCATTCTCGGCGGCATCCATCCCGTCGTTGCCGCGCTCGCCGGTATCGTCGGCAATCTCCTGAGTGTGGTTCTCGTCGTCCTGCTCGGCTCGCGTGTCCGCGAGTCGGTGGTCGCCCGCCGAGCCGCGAGGACATCGGCCGCTGCCACAGCGCCGCGGACCAGCACGAGCTCGACGATGGTGATGGAACGCCCGACGGCCACCGACACCGACACCGACACTGAGGGCGATTCTCGACGGGCGAAAGGCCGCCGTCGCCTGCAGCGGTGGCTGGTCCGGTTCGGCGTACCGGGCGCGAGCATCATCGCGCCGTTCGCGCTGCCGACCCAGCTGACCGCAGCGTTCTTCGTCGCCTCCGGGGTCAAGAAGGGGTGGGTGATCCTCTGGCAGGCCGTCGCGATCGTGCTGTGGACGGGGCTCGTCGCCGCCGCGGCACTGGGAGTCGTCAACCTCTTCGGTTGGCAGTGATCGCCTGAGGGGATCACGCCGGCATGAAATCCACGACGCTCGCGCTCGGAGTGAACTCCCGAGCGCGAGCGTCGTCGTCGTTGTCCGACGGTTCTCTCCGACGAGAGGTTTAGGTTGATCACATGGAGCAGACGAGGCGCGGTCGTCCTCGATCCTTCGACTCCGATGCCGCTCTGGAGAAGGCGCTCGTCGTGTTCTGGGAGCACGGATACGAAGGTGCGAGCCTCGCTCTTCTCACCGAGGCCATGGGCATCTCGCGAAAGAGCATGTATGCCGCATTCGGGAACAAGGAAGACCTGTTCCTGAAGGTCCTGCAGCTCTACGAGAAGGGGCCGGGCTCCTACGCCCGGGAGTCGGTCGCCGCGCTCACCGCGAGGGAGGTGGCACGCGCGTATCTCGACGGGGCCGTGCGGGCCGGTACGCAGCCCGGCCGACCATCCGGATGCTTCGGGGTGCGCGCGGCTCTCGCCGTGGGCGTGACCGGCGAGACGGCGCAGGGCATCCTCACAACGTGGCGCGCCAGGACTCGATCCGATCTTCGCGACCGTTTTCGGCGTGCCATCGGCGAGGGGGATCTTCCGGCTGACGCCGATCCGGACCTGATCGCCCGATATCTCACGGCGGTGGCCGATGGGGTATCCGTCGAGGCGGCCGGCGGAGCGCCGGCGGAAGACCTGCAGCGGGTCGTCGACGCGGCGCTCCTGAACTGGCCGCCGAGCTGACCTGTCAACGCCGCCGGGGTTCACCGCGCGAGCGGATAGCGTAAGGGCGGGTGCTCTGAGTGGTCGGGAAAGATGCTCAGGCGAGAGGGAGAAGCGCATATGTCGGTAGGGCTGCTCGCCGTCGTCGATGACATCCTCACTGCGGCGCTGAAGGCGAGTGCCAAGACCGCGGGCGTCGTCATCGACGATGCCGCCGTGACGCCGCAGTACGTCCAGGGCATCACCCCCGCGCGCGAGCTGCCGGTCGTGTGGAAGATCGCGCTGGGGAGCCTGGTCAACAAGTTCGTCATCATCATCCCGATAGCGCTGCTGCTGACCGCCTTCGCGCCGTGGGTGCTGCCGTACCTCCTCATCATCGGCGGCGGCTTCCTCTGCTACGAGGGCGCCGAGAAGGTGCTCGAGTGGTTCGGCGCACACCACGAGACCGAGGAAGACGAACCGCGAGACGAGAAGAAGCTCGTGTTCGGCGCGATCCGCACGGATCTGATCCTCAGCACCGAGATCATGCTCATCGCCCTGACGAACCTCGATCCCGATTTCGGACTGGGCATGACCCTCGCCTCGCTCGCGGTCATCGGGCTCGGCATGACCGCTCTCGTCTACGGCGCCGTCGCGCTGCTGGTCAAGATCGACGACATCGGGCTCCGGCTGATGAAGAGTCCCTCGCGCCGCGTCCGTCGCACCGGCGCTCGTGTCGTCGCCTCCATGCCCGCGGTGTTCCGCGTGATCAGCGTGGTCGGCACGGTCGCGATGCTCTGGGTCGGCGGTCACCTCGTCATCACCAACCTGGCCGAGACGTTCTGGCACGGACCCTACGATCTCCTCCACGCGATCACCCATCTGGTGGAGGCGGCGGGCCCGGTCGCGGTCTGGATCGTCGACACGGCAGTCTCCGCCGTTTTCGGCCTGGTTGTGGGTCTCCTCATCGTCGGCGTGGTGATGGGTGTCCGTCGGCTCCTGCCCTCGTCGCGACGAGAGCGCGCACACCACGGGGCCGCGTCGTCGGAGTGATCCGCCGACGACTCTGTGGTCCGCCGCTCCGGCCCGCTTCAGCCGCGCTTCAGGACATCCCGCGAGACTGTTCGAGATGCGAATTCTGGTAGTCGATGACGAGGTGCGACTGGCCGACGGCGTGCGCCGCGGCTTGGAGGCCGAAGGCTTCGCCGTCGATGTCGCGCACAACGGAGTCGACGGTCTGTGGCGTGCGCGCAACGCGCGCTACGACGCGATCGTACTCGACCTGATGATGCCCGGGATGAGCGGCTGGAAGGTGTGCGAAGCGCTGCGCGCCGAGGAGAACTGGACGCCGGTGCTCATGCTGACCGCGAAAGACGGCGAATGGGACCAGGTGGAGGCCTTCGACACCGGCGGGGATGACTACGTCACCAAGCCGTTCTCGTTCGCCGTGCTGGTGGCGCGCCTTCGCGCTCTGATCCGCCGGGGCGGAGTGGAGCGGCCCGTGGTCTGGGAGGCGGGAGATCTGCGGGTCGACTCGAGCGCGCGCCGGGTCTGGCGAGGTGAGACCGCCATCGAGCTCACCGCGCGGGAGTTCTCGGTGCTGGAGTACCTGATCCGCCGCCGCGGACAGGTGGTGTCGAAGCGTGACCTCATCGCTGGAGTCTGGGACGACGACTTCGACGGCGACCCGAACATCGTCGAGGTGTACGTCGGGCACCTGCGGCGCAAACTCGACCGGCCCTTCGGCCGCGAGACCATCGAGACCGTCCGTGGCGCCGGTTACAGACTGGCGGCGGACGGTGGGTAGGCCGGCCTGGCGCTCGGTGCGCGCCCGGACCACCCTGGCCGCAACGGTGGTCGTGGCCGTCGTGCTCATCGTGGGGGCGGTGGGGTTCTTCCAGGTGCTCCGCACGAGCGTCTCGGCCGCGTCGGAGCGAGCCGCCACCATCCGGTCGGAAGAGCTCGCCGATCGGGTCGAGGAGGGGGGCAACGGCGTCGTGACGGCTCTGGACGAAGAGATCGTTCAGATCGTCGCTGCCGATGGCCGGGTCGTGGCCGCCAGCGAGGAGGCCGAAGGGGAGATCCTGCCTCTCTCCGACGACCCCGGGGTGGCATCGATCGACGACGACCCGGTGCTGTTCGTCTCGGAGGATCTGGACGATGATCTCGTGCTGGTGGTCGGCGTGCCGATCGACGACGACACCGAGACGCTCGGCACGGTCGCGCTGCTGCTGGGGATCGCGGTGCCGCTGATCCTCGGATTGGTGGCGGCGACGACGTGGTTCGTGGTGGGCCGGGCCCTCCGTCCGGTTGCGCGGATACAGGCGCAGGTGGCCGGCATCACGGCCGACCGTCTCGATCAGCGCGTGCCCGTGCCGGATTCCGGCGACGAGATCGCCGCGCTGGCGGCGACGATGAACGGCATGCTCGACCGGCTCGACGCGTCCGCTCAGGCACAGCGCCGGTTCATCTCCGACGCCTCTCACGAGCTCCGGTCGCCGCTATCGACGATCCGCCAGCACGCCGAACTCGCGCAGACCCATCCCCAGGCGATGTCGATGGCCGAGCTCGCTGACGTGGTGCACGAGGAGGGGCTGCGGTTGCAGGGTCTCGTCGATGCACTGCTCCTTCTCGCACGGCTCGACGAGGCACCCGCCACGTCCGGGCAGCCGATCGATCTCGACGACCTCGCCCTGGCGGAGGCCGTGCGATTGCGAGCAGCGGGACATCAGGTGGATGCCGCGGGTGTGGGCGCTGCGCGGGTGCAGGGCGACCCTCGACTGCTGGCGCAGCTCGTGCGCAATCTCGCCGATAACGCCGCGCGGCACGCGCGCGGGCGGATCGCGCTCTCGGTGGAGCAGCGCGGTTCTCACGCGACCCTGATGGTCGAGGACGACGGTGACGGGGTTCCGCCCGCCGATCGCGACCGCGTCTTCCAACGATTCGTCCGGCTCGACGAGGCGCGCGCACGTGACGACGGCGGGGCGGGCCTGGGGCTTGCGATCGTCCGCGGCATCGCGACGTCGTCGCGCGGCGACGTGACGCTCGATGAGTCGCGCTGGGGCGGCGCCCGCTTCACCGTGACCCTGCCCGCGGCATCCTGAAGAGCGATTCAGGATCCTTCAGCCTCGCTTCAGCACCCGACGGGCACGCTGACGGCATGAGCGAATCGACCCGTGACCCCCAGGCCATCCCCACTGAGCCCGCCCTCCCCGCCGACACCGCCGCCTCCGCGCCTGCGCCCACTCCCGACCGGAAGCGTCCGCGCACGCGCACGCTGCTGATCGCCGGGGGTGCCGTGTTGGGCGGCCTCCTTCTCGCCGGAGGCGGCGTCGCCGCAGGTGCCGCGATCGCCGACGCCCTCGAGGATGACGACGACGACCGCGCCGTCGTCGGTTCGACGACGAGCGACGATGACCGCACCGGTGGATCGACCGGAACCGCCGCCCCCGACATGGGCACCGACTCCGCGACCGAGCACCAGCGACCTCATCGCGGCCGCCGCTGAGGTCGCCGAAGGCGATCCGGTCGCCATCGATGCCGAGCGTGACGGCAGCTGGGATGTCGAGTTCCGCACCAGCGCGGGCGACGAGTCCGAGGTGCGCGTGAGCCCTGATGGGACGGCGATGGTCATCTCGACCGACACCTCGGACGACGACGACACGGCGCCGCAGGGCGTCCTCGACACCGCGACCGTTGACGCCCTCGTCGCAGCGGCGCTCGGCGAGACCGAGGGACGGATCACCGACCTGGAGGTGGATGACGACGCGACCTCTCCCTACGACGTGACCGTCCTCACCGACGACGCCCGCTTCATCGATCTGAACCTCGACGCCGACTTCGCCGTGCTCACGGCCAACGTCGACGACTGACGCGGCACTGCCTGACGCACCGGCCCGGGCGGAAGCCCGGGCCGGTGTGCGACGCGCCTGCTTCACCGCCACGCCTCGTTTCGCGCTGGTGGGCGAGCTGACCCTGACGCGTCAACGAGCTCCCGCCTCCGCAAGCGCGTCTGGGGCGGTGCGGGCCGCGGTGGCGATGACGTCGGCGACGGTAGGGGCCTGGGTGATGAACAGGGCGTGGCTGCCGGGGACGTTGGTGATCTCAGCCCCGATGCGGGTGGCCATGTGCTGCAGCATGGCCTGGTCGAACGCCTTGTCCTCGGTGGCGATGACGGCCCAGCTCGGCTTGTCGCGCCACGCGGCAACCGTGACCGCCTCGCCGAAGACCGCCATGTTCACCGGCACCTGGCTGTCGGCCAGAAACGCGGCATCGGCCTCGTCGAGGTCGGCGGCGAACCCGCCGCGGAACGCGTCGCGGTTGAGGTAGCCGAAGCCGTCTGGGGTGACGTCGATGACGAAGTCCGGTGTCGGAGCGAAGCCCTCGTACTGCTGCCCGCTGGTCTCCCCGACATCGGGGATGAGCGCGGACACGTAGACCAGGCCGGCGACGTTCGGGTGCACGCCGGCTTCGGTGATCACGGTGCCGCCCCAGGAGTGCCCGACGAGGATCGCAGGTCCGTCCTGCAGGTCCAAGACGCGCGTGGTGGCGGCGACGTCGTCGGCGAACGAGGTCAGCGGGTTCTGCACGATCGACACCCGGTAGCCCCGGGCGGTGAGCAGGTCGTAAACCCGGCGCCAGCCGGCTCCGTCCGCGAATGCCCCGTGAACGAGGACGACGTTCTTGATTTCTTCGTTGGTTGTCATGACTCTCTTCCTTCGAAAGGCGGCTCTTGTGAGCCCGTTGCAGGTGCACAACACCGAGGTACTGCAATATATTGCATATAGGTGCCGACCTTTAATGGAGCGTGTCATCCGGGCACCACGATCGGCAGTCTGGAACGCGTGGACGGTGGCGGCGAGCCTCGAGCGCTGGTGGCTGCCCGTGCCTGCGCGTTGCCGGGTGGTGGAGCTTGATCCTCGTCCGGGCGGCGGGCTCCGCACCGAGATGAGCGTCGATGAAGGACCGTTCGTCCCACACATCACGGGCTGCTTCCTGGACGTGGATCCTCTGGAAACCCTCGTGTTCACCACGACTCTCGCAGCCGGGTCCAGACCCGTGAAAGCTTCATGTCGGGAACGCAGCGAGATGACACTAGGTGTCACGCTGCGTGGGCGGTTTCGGGCGTTTCGAGCTGACTTTGTCGTGACACATCCCGGGCGGCCGAATCCTGCAACTGGCTCGACACGGTGTCAGGTCCCGTCCGGTTGTCCTAAATGGTGCGGAGATCTCCGCGATTGGGGTGCAGGCGGGCTTTTCGCGATGCCGAGGGCGGTCCGGCTGGGCTGGTGGTGATAGTGAGCTTCGTCGTCATGATCGTCCTCGACGAGCTTGCCGACCGAGGTGGCGCAGGCGTCTCCGCACCAGGCTTCGAGGCCTTCGCGGACCGCGAAGCCGGCATGACGAGACCCGCGATCGCGTCGGCCCACCACCACCCGAGCAGGCTGTTGAGGATGAGCCCTCCCATGACGATTTACGGTCGGTGTTCGCCACCTTCTTGTACGAGGCGGGTGCTGACGAGGAACTCGTCGACGTTCGGGAGGAGGGCGCGAACGTTGCGGTTTGCGTGGGCGCTGATTGCCTCTAGCTGCTGACGAGATGCTGTGGCATCGATGGTGAGTATTGCGTCTCCCTCGAGGCGGTGCCCGTTCCATCGGAGTCGGATGCGGTCTACGCGGTCGATTCCTTCGACGTGATCGAGGGCGTGCGCGACGCGGTCGACGAGTTCGGGCTCCACCCCGTCGAGCAGTCGTCGGCCCACGCTCCGAACGGTGCCGATGAGGAGGACGAAGATCGCGGCGGAGATGATCAACCCGACGATCGGGTCAGCGAGCGGGAAGCCCAACAGCACGCCGACTCCACCTGCAACGACGGCCAAGGATGTGAATCCATCGGTACGGGCATGGACGCCATCCGCAACCAACGCCGCAGAGCCGATGCGTTGCCCGACCCGAATGCGGTACACAGCGACGATCTCGTTGCCAAGGAACCCGATGACGCCGGCGGCGATGACCCAACCAATGTTGCCGATCGGCTGAGGGTGGATGATTCGGTCGATCGATTGCCAGGCGGCCACGATCGCGGACAGCGCGACGACGAACACGATGAACAGCCCCGCGAGGTCCTCGGCGCGGCCCAGCCCGTAGGTGTACCGGCGAGATGCTGCGCGACGGCCGAGCACGAACGCCACCCACAAGGGAACGGCGGTTAGAGCGTCGGAGAAGTTGTGGATGGTGTCCGCGAGCAAGGCCACAGAGCCGCTGAAGAGGACGACCACCGCTTGGAGGATTGTCGTCGCGAGGAGGATGAGGAGGCTGATCTTCAGCGCGCGAATGCCAGAACTGTTCGCTTCCATCGCATCGTCAACGGAGTCCGCAGCGTCATGAGAGTGGGGCACGAACAGCCCGTACACGAAACCCTTGAAGCCGGTCGGATGACGGTGATCGCTACCGTGGTCGTGGTCGTGGTCGTGGTCGTGGTCGTGGTCGTGGTCGTGGTCGTGGTCGTGGTCGTGGTCGTGCCGCGTCCGCAGATGCGCGCCGGTGCCGTCGTGCTCGTTGCCGGGTGTCATTCAGTGGCTCGATCCGCGTGGTGGTGGTGCGGAGTGCCACCCAACGAATGCTCCGCCTGGAAAATCGCGTCCGCGACCAGGCGGGAAGCGTGCTCATTCTCCAACCGGTAGAACACCTTCTGCCCCTCCTGACGAGTCGCAACAATCCGCGCAAGACGGAGCTTCGCCAAGTGCTGCGACACACCAGCCGGCGACTTGTCGACTGCCTCAGCAATGCTGTTCACCGACATCTCCTGCGCGCCCTGCAGCGCAAGGATGATCCGCACCCGCGTGGCGTCCGCCAACATCCCGAAGACCTCCACGGCGAGCTCCACATAGGAGCTGTCCGGCCGATACCCGCATTCCTGCTTATCTACGCGCATACGCAAATACTACGCCGCCACTCAACATGGGCAACAGGGGGGAAGCCACTGATGATCATCATTCCCAATTGCATAAACGTATTGCCATTCGATTATGTGAGTGTTGTGATGGTCCTATGACACGTGAGGCGGGGTTGGAAGCCACAGCGGCGCTGTTCAAGGTCCTGGGCTCCTCTTCTCGCCTCTACCTCCTGCGCTTGCTGGCCGCGGAGCCCGCCGGGGTGAGCGCGTTGGTGGAACGCAGCGAGATGTCGCAACCGCTGGTGTCGCAGCATCTTCGGACATTGCGGCAGGCGGGGATTGTGACCGTGTCACGCACGGGACGAGAAGCGGTGTATCAGCTCGCGGACCACCACATCGCGCATGTCGTCGACGACGCGATCACCCACGTCCTCGAAGAGGACCCCTCTGACAAAGGAGAGAACGATGAGCACGACTGAGATCCACGCTGAGCACACAGTGTCCGAACACGAGCACGGAACCGACTGCGGCCACGAGGCTGTTCAGCACGACGATCACGTCGACTACGTCCACGGCACGCACCACCACGCGGCGCACGGCGATCACTACGACGAGCACGAGAGCGTCGCCGAGCACACGGTTGCGGAACACGCACACGGCACGGACTGTGGTCACGAGGCTGTTCAGCACGACGACCACGTGGATTACGTGCACGATGGACACAAGCACGCCACCCACGGCGAGCACTACGACGAGCACTGACCGCCGCGGCGCCTGCCGCGCACTCGGACTCAAGGGCCGGCGGGCATCCGCCGGCTCTTGTCTGTCCCTCTGAGCCTGGCGGTGAGCTGTCAGCGACCCACGTGAGCGGTGTCAGGCAGAGGGAAGAAGGTGAGCTGAGGTACGCCCTCGGTGTCGGCGCGACGGGCGCCGATGCCATACGTGGAAGCGATGAGGTCGGGTTGCAGGATCTCATCCGGTGATCCGATGGCGACCACGCGACCATTGTCGAGGAGGACGAGTTCGTCGCAGTATCGGGCAGCGAGGTTCAGGTCGTGCAGCACGACGAGCGTGGTGAGCGGCAGGCTGCGCACGAGTGCGAGGATCTCGTGCTGGTAGCGGATGTCGAGATGGTTCGTGGGCTCGTCGAGGAGCAGGTGGCTTGCTCCTTGGGTGATGGCTCGGGCGATCAGGACACGCTGGCGTTCACCCCCGGAGAGCGTGTCGACCGACCTCTGGGCGAGGTGGTCGACACCGGCGCGTTGCATCGCGTCTTCGGCGGCGGCCTCGTCTTCGGGCCGGTAGCGGCTCCATCCGGAGATGCGAATGGAACGTCCGAGGATCACTGAGTCCCACGCCGTGAGGGGAAGACCCGTTCGTTCTTCCTGGGCCACGACGGCGATCCGTTCGGCGCGATCCCGTGCGGAGAGCGTGTCGAGGGCATCGCCGTCGACGACGACCGTTCCGCGCATCCGATCGATGGCTCCGAAGATGGCTCGGACGATGGATGACTTCCCTGAGCCATTCGGACCGATCAGCCCGACCGTCCTGCCGGTGGGGAGGTCAACACTTACATCGTCGACGGCGACGGCTTGGCCGTAGCGCACGACCAAGCCGTCGACGTCGATCACTGCGAGAGGCGCCCGGTGCCCTCGAGCACGGCACGCAGTCCGCGGAGCGCTCCGGGGTCGGGCGAGAGGTCGGACGCGAGTACTCCTACGATGCGGTCGGCCTTGACGGCTTCAAGATCGGTGACGCCGGGCTCGGAGAGCAGGTGAGCCTTCGCGTCCTCGTAGCTTTCCCCGTAGAGGCCGTAGGCGAGCACGATGGTGTCGGGGTCGGCGTCGAGGAGCGTCTCCACGTTCACCTCGAGGTAGACGGACGGCTCGTCGCCGTAGACGTTGTCGAAGCCGGCGCGGTCCAAGACGTCGTCGGCGATGCCCTGCCCGCCGCGGGCAGAAAGCGTGGACGATTCGGAGAAGTAGTAGACGACGGCCGCGGTCCCGCGCTCAGTTTCCGTGGACGCGGCGGCGGTCAGGTCGTCGAGCTCTGCGCGAAGCTCCTCGAGGTTGGCGTCGGCGGCAGCCTCGGTGCCGAACACGGTGGCAAGCCGGCTCACGTCGGCGAAAATCGCGTCGAAGTCGGTCTTCTCCGTGAGTGCGGCGTCGTGGCTGCACTCTCCGTCGATCACGATCTCAGGGATGCCTGCTGCGGCGATGTCTTCCGGGGCGGCATTGAAGAGTCCGTAGCCGACGATGATGTCGGGTTCTGCTCCGATGATGGACTCGGCGGTGGGGTCGGAGGGATCGACGATGGTCGCGTCGGTTGGCGGGTTGTCGAGACCTTCGGGAAGGTCGGCGCCGAATTCGCCGCTCCGGGCGGTGATCCGGTCCGAGGCGCCGGCAGTGTCCAGGAGGGCGATGGCCGAGGTCCCGATCGTCAGAACCGAAGCGGGTTCGGACGCGATCTCCAAGTCGGCACCGCAGTTCTCGATTGTGAGCGGGTACGCGCCTTCGGCCTCGGCCTCAGCCGTTGCCGTGGAGCATGCCGTCAGGGCGACGAGCGCCCCTACCGCGACGAGGGCGGCACCAGAGCGGCGCCGGAGGTGGTTCTTGATCATGAGTTTCTCTCTTTCGGGTGGTGGCAGGTACTTGCGAGGAAGGACGGGCGAAGGAATCAGCGCTCTGCTGAGCGCCGGATGAGGGCGATGAGGAGCGGGGTCCCGATGAGTGCGGTAAGGATCCCCAACGGCAGTTCGCGTGGCGCGAAAGCGACGCGAGCTGCGGCGTCGGCCCAGACGAGTAGGAGTGCCCCGAGGACGGCGGAGGTCGGGATCACGATGCTGTGCCGCCCGCCGACGAGGCGTCTTACGATGTGCGGCACAACGAGACCCACGAAGCCGATGAGGCCGGACACAGACACGGCGGCCGCGATGACCAGACACACGACGATCACCGCGGCGGCTCGGAAGCGCGTGGGGTTGGTTCCCAGCGCCAGAGCGGTGTCGTCACTGATGGCGATCGCATCGAACCGGTGCGCCCACAGGGTGAAGGCGACGAGCGCGACGACAACGGCGATGAGCCCGACCGGCACGGAGGGCCATCGGGCTTGACCGAGGGATCCGAGCATCCAGAAGAGCACCGCGCGCGTACCGTCCCGCGACTCGCTTGCGAAGACGAGGAAGTTCGTCAACGCCGTCAAAGCAAAGCCAACGGCGATTCCGGCAAAGATCAACCGAGACGGAACGAAGCGGCCACCGATTCTCGCGATCGTCATGACGAGCACGATCGCGAGCAGCGCTCCGACGAACGCGCTACCGGTGAGGGCGATCGCGCCCAGGCCGGAACCGATGCCGAACAGGATGCTCGCCGCCGCTCCGGTTGAGGCACCGGATGAGATTCCCAGCAGGTAAGGGTCAGCGAGCGGATTGCGCACGAGCGATTGGATGGCCGCGCCCGTCATCGCGAGCACAGCGCCGACGAACGCACCCAATAGCACCCGGGGAACGCGAATCAGCCACACGATCGATTCCTCGGAGGAGCTCCACGTCGCTTCGAGGGGGAGGCCGAGTTGAGCGCCGATCACCCGTGCTACCACAGCGGGAGATACGTCCACGGGACCGATCCCGACTGCAACGATCGCCGACCCGACGAGTGTCAAGCAGAGTGCGACAAGGAGGACGCCGCCGCGCCGGCGGGCGCGCCGCGCCGCGTCTCCCAATGTCACCCCGGATGGAGCGTCGGAGTGGCGCGGAGGCGCATTGGTCGTGTACACAGGAACACAGCTTATTGATAACGATTCTCGTTTGCACATCGAAGGACTCCGTGATTCACCTCCGACTTCTGCGACTGGCCGCGCCAGCGCGCGTTGCCGTCGCCGCCACAATCGTGATGGGGCTGGTGCTCAGCGCCCTCGCGATTACGCAGGCCGTGTCGACGGCGCGCGTGTTCGCCGGGATCGTGACCGGAGAATCGCTGTCTACCCTTGTCGTCCCGTTGATCGTGCTGGCAGCCGCTCTTCTCGCTCGGCCCCTCGCCACCGCGGGTCGAGAGATTGCCGCCCACGCTGCGGCGTCGCGAGCGAAGACGAAACTACGCGCCCAGATGCTGGACGCAACCGCAGCCGCCGGTCCCATCACGGCCGGTGTGCAGCGAGCGGGTGAGGCCGACTCGCTCCTGGTCGACGGGGTCGAAAACATTGAGCCGTACGTGGCCCGCTACATCCCCCAAGTTGTCGTCACCGCCGTCACCGCCGTATGCGTGATCGCATTCCTCACGGTGATCGACCCGGTCGTAGGGCTCGTGGCGGCGGCCGCGGCCATCGCGGTACTAGCTGTGCCGCGACTCTGGGACGCAGCGCTACAGCGTCGCGGCGACGATCACTGGGGGGCGTACTCCGGGCTGCACGCAGACACTGTCGACGCGATGCGCGGGATGGAGACGCTGAAACTGCTCGGCGCGACGCGTCGAACCCGGCGACGGCTCCATGCAGCAGGCGAGAACCTGCTGACGGCGACGCTCGCTCAGCTGCGACTGTCGCTCGTCGAGTCCGGGCTCACCGGGTTCCTGCTTCTCGCTGGTCCTGCCATCGTCCTGTGTGTCGCGGTCGTTCGGGTAAACGCCGGGGCTCTTCCGGCCTCCGCTCTCTTCTTGGTGACGATGCTGTCCTTCGAGGCCTACCGGCCGTTTCGTGATCTCGCGAATCACTGGCACGCCGGCTATCTCGGGGTCTCAGCCGGTGGCCGCATCCTCAACGAGCTCGATCGCGCGCAGGACTCCGCGGCCGCCCACCCGGATTCTCGTGCCGGCGCAGCGGCGCCCTATGCGGTTGAGCTCGAGAATGTCGTCGCCCGCTACCCCGGAGCCGATACCGATGCGCTCAGCGATGTCTCGCTCCGAATTCGGGAAGGCAACCGCGTCGCCATCGTCGGAGCGTCAGGATCCGGCAAGTCGACGATCGCGAACATCCTGCTTGGTTTCCTCACGCCGACCTCCGGTCGCGTCGCCGTCCAGAAAACCGCCCCTGGGATGGCGATAGCGCTTGTCTCCCAGGATCCGGTCATCTTCTCAGGCACCGTGCGCGACAACCTCGCCGTAATCGCACCGGAAGCCGATGACGCCCGCCTTCTCGAGGCACTCGAGAAGGCGCAGGCGCTCGAGCTGGCCAGTATCGATCGAGGTGGACTGGATGCTCCGGTCGGCGATACCGGCGCTCTCTTGTCCGGCGGCCAACGACAGCGGCTCGCGGTGGCGCGCGCGTTGCTCCTCGACGCTCCGATCCTGCTGTTGGACGAAGCGACCAGCGCGCTGGACACACGTCGGGAACGCGCACTGCTGGCAGGTCTTCCCCGACACACCGGCGATGGCGCCCCTGTGACGACAGTGGTCGTCGCACACCGGCTCAGCAGCATCCGCGACGTCGACGAGGTGTTCGTCATGGGCGAGGGGCGGGTCCTCGAACACGGCCGCTACGACGAACTCGTCGCCGCCGGCGGAGCACTAGCGAAGCTGGACGCTGCGCAGCGAGACGAGGTCACGGCATGAGCACGATGGCGATGCTTCGACCCGTCCTCCGACTTCTCACGGTGCTCGCTCCCGCCGATCGCCGACTGTTCATCCGATCAGCGCTGTCGATGACGGCCTATCAGCTGGCAGCCGCTGCCGCGGCTGGGCTCAGCGCCGCGATCGCTTCCGTCGTCACGGCAGGCGACGACGCGATTGTGGCGGCCCTACTGATCGGGCTCGCCGCCGCGATCGTGACCTGCGGCGCGTTCACGTGGATCGAGTCCTGGCTGAGTCACGTGCTCGCCTACCGGGTGATCGCCGCGCTCCGTTTGCGGGTGTACGACGCGATCGAACGCATCGTGCCCGGTCGATCCGCTCGCCGGCGCGCCGGGGAGGTCACCGGGACCGCCATGGGCGATGTCGAAGCAATGGAGTGGTTCTACGCCCACACCCTCGGCGCCGCGCTGAACGCCCTCCTCACCCCCGTTCCGTTCGGCATCGCGCTCGTCATCCTCGTCGGCCCCGTGGGGCTGGTCGTCCCGGTCGGGATCGCCCTGCTACTAACAGTGCCGTGGCTGCTCGCCCCAGCGCAGACACGGCAAGGCGCGGACATCCGGGAACGTTTGGGCGCGTTGCGCGCGACCACGTTCGAGGGAATGGAGTCCCGCCGAGACATCGCCGCCCTCGATCTCGCCGGCCAGCACCGCGACACGGTCTTGGCACACACCCGCGCCGTGCAATCCGCGAAACGGCGCTTCTCACTCCGCAGCGCGCTCGAAGCCGGTCTCGCCGACCTCGTGGTGGCCGCCACCACCTTCAGCTTCCTCCTGATCCTCGTCGGCGCGGCCGCGGCAGGAGCGATCGATCCGGTCCTGATCCCGCCGGCGACTGTGCTCGCGACGGCGTCGATCGTCCCCGCCGCCGGGGCCTTTGCGATGCTGCAGCGCATCGGCGAGATGTCCGCAGCAGCGACCCGCATCCTCTCTCTCCTCGACGAACCCGACGAGGTCTTCCCAGGAGACGACACCCGTCCCGGCCTGGGCGCCGGGGCGGTTCAACTGCGCGACGTGACGTTCGGGTACACCGCGGAACATCTCGTGCTCGACGGCCTCGACCTCGACATTCAACCCGGCGAACACCTGGCGCTCGTCGGCGCCTCGGGAGCGGGAAAGTCCACCATCGCCCGGCTGCTCACCAGGCTGTGGGACCCGACCTCCGGCAGCATCCTCCTCGACGGACGACCGCTCCGCACCCTCACCCCCGACACCGCCCGCCGGGAAGTTGCCCTCATCCCGCAACACCCCTTCATCTTCCGCGGGTCCCTCCGCGACAACCTCCTGCTCGCCCACCCCGACGCCACCGACGCCCAGCTGGAAGAAGCCGTGCAACGAGCAGGCCTCGCCGACACCGTCGCCACATTCGCCCGGGGATTCGACGAACCTGTCGGGGAACGGGGCACCGCACTGTCCGGTGGGCAACGGCAACGAGTGGCGATCGCGCAGGCGATGCTCCGCGATGCCGCCGTGCTCATCCTCGACGAGGCGTCAGCCAACCTCGACACCATCCTGGAACGCGACCTCGCCGACACCCTCGCCCGCGTCCGATTCGGACGGACCACCATCGTCATCGCACACCGGGTATCCACCATCCGCCGGATGCCGCGCGTCGTGCTGATCGAAGACGGCCGCGTCATCGCAGACGGCACCCACGACACGCTCACCGACGACCCGCGATACCGCTCGCTGCTCGCCCTCGAAGACCCCGACGCCTCGACCATCCGGGTCGGCGCACGAGAAGGAAGAAGGGGGTGACGAATATGCAGATCACCATCACGCAGGTTGCGACGGAGCGTTCCGAGGACCAGATCCTCGCGCCCAACGCGAACAACCACGGACACGTGTCCACCGCGTTCGCCTGGTCCTAAGGACCGCCGGGTGCCCCGTCCCTCGCGGCGGGGCACCCTACCCACCACCACCCGGCACGCCGAATCGGAGCCACATGTCCTCTCCCACACTCACCCGCACCGTGCACGCCGAAGTCCGCGCCCTGCCCGGTGGTCGCGTGCTCGTCACCACTCCTGCCGACAACTCCTATGCACTGGACGTTGACGCTCCCACCATGCTGCGCATGCTGGATTCCTGGGCCACGGGTGTTCCCTCCCCATTCCTGCCCGCGGGCTGGGAGGACGGCGCAGCCGTCCTCTTCGACGTGCTCGATCGCGACGGCGCCTTCACCGATCCTGAACCGGCCGGCTCCCTGCCCGTCACCGCTCCCCACTACGACACAGGCGACGGATCCGACGCAGATCCCGGCGACCTGCTCGTCACCGGTGACCCCGAGGTCGTCGCCGCCCTGCAGAACGGCAGTGACCGTGTCGTTCGAGCAGTGCCGGCCGATGACTGGCAGCGCGTGGTCCACCGCGCCTTCCGCACCCGGGAACTGCTCGTCTACGCAGTTCGCGGGGCCGACGACGCGACCCTCATCGCGCTGGACAGGCTCTGCAGCGACGCCCGCACACCCTGGGTAGCGGTCGAGGTCTCCCGCTCAACCGTGTGGATCGGGCCGTTCGTCACCCCGGGTGTCGGCGCGAACTACGAGGACTTCGCCGCCCGACGCACCGCGGCCGCCTTCGACGCCGTCGCCCACCGCGCGCTGCGCGCCCCCGCCGCAGGCGGAGACGCCGGCCGCGCGCCCCATCACCTCGGCCACAGCATCCGCGCCGCAGCTGCCATCCTGGGCGGAACCCGAACCGGTGACCTCGTCACCGAAATCGCCGCGGACGGCACACTCACCACGCACCCGGTTCTCCCGCTGCCCACCAGCGTCCTCAGCGAATCCCGCCCTCACACTCCCGCCGACCTCGTCGACCGGGTGACCGGTCTCGTCCAACGCACCCGCGACGTCGTGCACCATCCGAGCATCCCCTCGCTTCTCGCCACCGCCCAAAGCGACGTCTGCAACATGCGCCGCGTCTCACGCTGGGCGAACAACACCTCCTGCCAGGGCTCCGCCTTCGGCGACCCGGAACAAGCACGCGCGAGCGCGATCGGCGAAGCGGCCGAGCGGTACTGCGGCAACCTGCTCGACACCCTTCCCGTCACCGTCGGCAGCTACGACTCTCTTCGCCGCGGCGCCACCCGCGTCCTCGATCCGGACGACCTCGTGCTCTACTCCGATAAGCAATACGACACCCCCGGCTTCCCGTTTGTCCGGATGACCCATGACCTGGAGCAGCACTGGGTGCCGGGGCGATCGCTCACGACCGGCGAGACCGTGCTGGTGCCGGCGAGCACCGTCTACGTCAACTGGTTCACCGCCGGGTACGCCGGCGCGCCCGTCACGACCTTCTGCCCATTCGCGGGGATCGCAGCCGGCCCGAACCTCGACTACGCTGTGACCTCCGCACTCGAGGAGATCATCGAGCGTCACGCGACGATGGTGTGGTGGCTCAACGGGCAACCGCTCGACGCCGTCGACCCCGGCGACCTCGCAGACGTCTGGAACGGGATCCCCGCAGACGCCGGCCAGCGACCCTCGCTCATCCACCTGGACAACGAGTTCGGTGTGCCAGTCATGGCAGGCGTCCTCCACAACGACGTCGACACCCTCGTCAACGTCGGCTTCGCCTGTCGCGACACCCCCGAAGCCGCAGCCCTCAAGGCCTGGACCGAGGCCTGCACCCTTCAGGAGGGGAGCCGTGACCTTCTGCGCGCGGACGGAGCTCACTGGGATGCCATGGCCCGGGGCGAGCTCAACAGTCGGTCATTCAAGCCGTGGCGTGCCGATCGTCGCTACCTCGACTCATACCGCGAAGACATGCGCGACTGCGACGACCTCATGGTGCAGCAACAGGTCCACCTCGACCCCCGTGCCGTCGAGCGGGTCGCGCCCCTGCTGGAACGTCCCGCCGCCCGCCGCCTGGCCGACCTTCCGCGCCTCAGCGAACGGACTCCGGCCGCATACCAAGGTGCGCTCGAAGCCGCCGGCCACGAAGTCATCATCGTCGACATCACCTCTCCCGACATCGCCAGCACCGGTATGGCGGTCGTGCGAGCAATCGTCCCGGGCACTGTGGGAAACGCGCCCGCTGCATTCCCCTTTCTCGGCCGTGGGCGCGTGCAGGACCTCGCCGTCGAACTCGGGTGGCGGGCGGAGCGACTCGCTGAGCACGAGCTCAACTACTTCCCCGTCCCTCACGCGTGACTCGCGTCACGGTTCACGCGCTCGGAGGCGACCAGCTCGTCGTCTGCGGAGACGACGGCCGCCGCTGGATCCTCACCGCGCCCGCCGTGGCTGTCAACTCCGATGCCGTCCGCGCCGCCCTGGACGAGATCCGAGCCTCCGGGCCTAACGTCGAGGTCCCGGTCGGCCAGCACCACATCGAGGTCGACTCGACCGCCGCGCTGCATGATCTCGCGCGCACGTGCGACGGGAAGATCATCGTCCTGTGGCGGTACGCGGGACGACTGCACCGCATCCTGCTCGACCCACTGAACGCCCCGGCCACGGCGGATCTCATCGGGAAGCTGTTGCGGGCAGGAGTTGCGGAGCCCGCCGTGGCCGCAGCGCTCACGGAACCCCCGCTTATCGCCGACCCCCTCAACCTGCGTCTCGATGATGACCGCGACGCAGGCGCGGACATGCTCGAACGATGGGAAGGCGACGCGTGGGTGCCACACCGACTCAGACCCGCGCCGAGCGTCGATTCCGTCACCGGTGTGCTGCGACGGATCGTCGCGCGCCCCATCGAGCCGTGGCACCCGCCAGGATTCCAACACCTGCACGCGGAACTCCCACACCTTGGGAGCGTCGACTCGCGCTTCCAGCCCGACGCCCTCGCGCCGGCGGCAGGCTTCTCCGGCGGCACGGACACGCCCGAACATGTCGCATTGCTTTCGGGAATAGCGCACTACTGCGGCGCCTACTTGGGGCAAGGGCGACTGCGGCGCGCCACCGCCGAAGAGCTGAGGGCCTCGGGAGACCGGGTGCTCACCGTCGCGGAGTGGCGGCCCCACGATCCCGCCCTGCACGAGATGCCCGGGTTTCCCTTCGTCCGCGACGATGATCGGGCCGTGAACTGGTGGCTCGCTGGCGATGAGCGTGGCGAGACGTGCTGGGTCCCGATCTCCCTCGTCCACGCCGGCTATCTCGCTAGTCGCCTGGACCCCCTCCCGTCGACCAACAGCCACAATCTCGTCGGCCTCTGCGCCGGCACCGACCTCGAAGCTGCGGCGGAACGCGCCGCTGCACACGTCATCGCCCACGACGCCGTCTCGCTATGGTGGCGAAAGCCGAACCCGCTGCCGGAATGTGGCTGCCTGCCGCGGTTCAGCCAACCAAAGGTCGAGAGTCGACGCTGGACATACGGCTTCTCGCCATCCCTACGTCCACCGGTGTTCGGGTACGTCTCGCCGTCGTCGACGACAGGGAGAAGGACATCGTCTCCCTGGGGTTTGCCGCCGCAGCCGAGCCCCAAGACGCTGCGTTGACAGCCGTGGCCGAGGCTTTGATTCAACACGCTTCCGCGCGTGATCTAGATTCACCCGACAGCCTGATCCGCAGCGCGGAAAGTATCGGCAACGGCGGGGTCGCGGGCTTAGCGCCATTCGACCGGCACCGTCGATACGCCGAAACTGTTTTCGCTGATGCGCGGGGCCTCATTGATCCCATGTGTCACGTGCAGTATGGGCTCAGCGCGTCAAGTGTCGCCCGAGTGAGGCGCAGGACGATCCCGCACGGTTCAGTGCCCGACGAGGGAGTCGGCGCGCAGCCGCTGTCGGCTCTTCTTAACGCGGACGCGCGGGTCATCGTGGTGGACGTCACAACCCCGCGGGTACGTGAAGCGGGCTATACGGCATGCCGCGTTCTCGCGCCGGCCTTTGAGCGGCTGGCACCTGCCGCTTTCCCCTTATGTATCGACCGGACCCCGCCTTATCCCGGCTGGTGAAGGAAGCTCCCGAATTCCACCGGCCACACCTAGATGCCTCGCACTCGTTTTGGCGTTTCGTTGCATTCAGTGCAAGGACCAACGGGACTAGTGCAACGCAAAGTCCGCAAGTGCAACGAGAACGCGCTCCCGACAACCTGGGGGTTGACCTGGACCTTGCGGAGGTCTAACGTACAACCAAATGGTTGTACAAACGGAGCTCACCGATGACGATATCGACCGCGTGTTCCACGCGCTCGCCGCAGCGACGCGTCGCGACATCCTGCGACGCGCGATCGAGCGCGAGCACTCGGTGTCGGGTCTGGCCCGCGAGTACGACATGTCGTTCGCCGCGGTGCAGAAGCACGTCGCGGTGCTCGAAGCGGCCGGTCTCATCGTCAAGCGCGCCGAGGGCCGGGAACGGCTGGTCCGAGCGGATCCGGCCATGATCGCCCGCGCCCGCGCGTTGCTCGCCGCCTATGAGGAGCTGTGGCGTTCGCGCATCGCGCGCCTCGACCAGCTTCTCGCCGAAGATCCGCCGACACCCTTACCCGCAGCATCCAACGAAGGACACTGACATGCCCGTCACCGATGTCACCACCGACGCCGAAGCCCTCACCATGACCCTCGAGGCGGAGTTCGACGCATCCGTCGACCGCCTCTGGAAAGCCTTCACCGATCCTCAGCAGCTCGAACGGTTCTGGGGACCTCCCGGCTGGCCGGCGAGCTTCCCCCAGTTCGACTTCACCGTCGGCGGGCACGCGCGCTACGTCATGACGAGCCCGAAGGGCGAGCAGTCGTGGGGGTCGTGGAAATTCCTCTCCATCGACGCCCCGCGCGGTTTCACCGTCCTCGACGCGTTCGCGAACGAGGAGGGAGCGCCGCTCGAGGGGATGCCCGTCATGCGTGTCGTGTTCGCCTTCGAGCCGACCGCGACCGGGTCGCGAATGGTCAACACGACCTACTTCGCCTCCGCCGAGGCGCTGGAGCAGGTCGTCGCCTTCGGCGCCGTCGAGGGCTCGACGATGGCGATCAACCAGCTCGACCTGGTGCTGCGGGACCTCCGCGACTACGCCGCCGGGCGCGGCACGGAGCTGGAGATCCTCGACGATCAGCACGTGCGCATCACCCGCGTCATCCGCGGTCCGCGCGAGCTGGTCTGGAAGGCGCACCACGACTCGGAACTGATGAAGCAATGGATGCTGGGGCCTGACGGATGGACGATGCCCGTCGCCGAGCAGGCCGACGCCGTGGGTGACACCTACCGGAACGTCTGGGCCCCTGCCCCGGGTACCGAGGGCGAGGAGTTCGGCTTCGAAGGCGAGCTGCTCCTCAGCGACCCGCCGCGCAGGGAGGTCTCGACCGAGCGGATGATCGGGATGGACGCGCCGGGCACGATCAACGACCTGTCGCTCTACGAGGAGGACGGCGTGACGCTGCTGACGCTCCTCATCGAGTATCCCGACAGCGAGACGCGCGACATGATCCTCGCCACCGGCATGGTCGACGGCATGGAGGCCAGCTACGCGCGGCTGGAGGGCGTGCTCGCGTCGGTCTGATCGCGCGCACCGAGAGCTCCGCGGGCGATCAAGGGGGGTGGCCGGTTCGGTCACCCCCTTACGATGTGACCGTGGACTTCAGCTTCGCTTTCACGCCCGACCTCATCGCGGTCTTCATCACGCTGTTCGTCCTGGAGATCGTGCTCGGCGTCGACAACGTCATCTTCATCTCGATCCTCGCCTCCAAGCTCCCGAAGGAGCAGCAGGCGCGGGCACGGAACCTCGGCCTCACCCTGGCGATGCTGATGCGCGTCATCCTGGTGTTCTTCGCGGGGTGGCTCATCACCCTCACCGAGGAGGTCTTCGCCATCGGCGATCTGAGCTTCTCGTGGAAGGACATCATCCTCATCGCGGGTGGATTGTTCCTGCTTTACAAAGCGGTCACCGAGATCCATCACAAACTCGAGGGTGCTGAGGATGAGCACGGGGCCGGCGGCTCCAAGGCGATCTCGTTCGGCGCGGTGATCGGGCAGATCCTCGTGCTCGACCTGGTCTTCTCGCTCGACTCGGTCATCACCGCGGTCGGCATGACGACCAACCTGGTGGTCATCATCACCGTCGTGGTGCTCTCCTTCGGCATCATGCTCTTCGCGGCGAGGTTCATCTTCGAGTTCGTCAACAAACACCCCACGGTGAAGATGCTCGCGCTGTCGTTCCTCCTCCTCATCGGCGTGTTCCTCATCGCCGAGGGCTTCGGGTTCTACATCGACAAGGCCTTCATCTACGGGCCGATGGCTTTCGCGATCTTCGTCGAGGCCCTGAACCTCACCTACGCCGCGCGCCGGGCCAAGCGCGAGAAGAAGCCGGAGCATCCGGTGAAGCTCCGGCCCCGCTACCGCGACGTCGACGAGTCGGTCGCCGTCGCCGCAGCGCTGTCGAAGGAGCCGTCCTCCGGCGCGGTCGGACTCTCGCGCAAGCCCGTCGCAGGCGCGGGCGCGGCCGAGACGGAGCGCGCCGGCCTCGGCTGAGCCGGAGCCGGCGTGGCGCGGCACCGTCAGGGTGCGGCCGCGTACCACCCGGAGGGCGCGATCTCGGATCCGGCGCGGGAGAGGTACTGGTCGAAGTAGACCCGGGCGACCAGTTCCCGACGGCTGGTGACGCCCGCCTTGTCGAAGATCGACTTCAGGTGGTCCTGCACCGTGTAGGGCGAGACATGCATCGAGGCGGCGATCTCCTTCGTGTCTGCGCCTCGGAGAACGATGGAGACGACGTCGCGCTCTCGAGCGGTGAGGCCGAAGGCCGCTGCCACGAGGTCGATCACCTCCTGAGGCCTCGCTTCCTCGACGGTGACGACGACGTCGCCGCCGCGATCGCCGAGCCCGCCGAGGGGTGCAGCGTGCAGCACGAGCCAGAGCCCGTCCGCCGTACGCGCCCGCACGCGGGGAACGCTGTCTGTCTCGCCGCGTGCGAGTCGGCGGGCAGCGTCGACGAGGGCGAAGACGTAGACGAGCGGATCGCCCATCCCCGACGGCATCGACATCCGTTCCAGGTGGCGTTGCGCTCCGGGGGTGGACTGGACGATGCGGTTCTGCGCATCGACGATGACGACGGCGGGACCCGCCTCGCGGACGGGGTTCGTCAGGGCGATCTGCGCGAGGAGTCCGGTGCGGATGCCGCGGGTGAAGGATGACGCGACCGCGGCGAGGAACGCCAGCTCGTCCGCTCCGAACCCCTGCTCATCGCTTCCGCGGAAGAGCGAGATGTGTCCCCACCCTCCGCTGCGATCGGCGAAGACCACGCGCGCCTCGTCATGGAAGTCGAAATAGGGGATCAGCAGTTCGGCCATCCGCGTCGAGCGTTCCAGCTCCCCGCCGGTCTCGCGCTGCATCCCCACGGCGGTGCGCCCGGCTCGGAGCATCCCCCGGATCGCCGTCGGCTCCTCGCTCCCGTACTCGATCTGCGACCACGAGACATCCTGCTCGTTGCGCCCGTCGAGAGCCCCCAGCTTGCGGACGCTCGAGACCATCGCGGTCGCCGGGTCGAGGGTGGACACGCACGCGGCGACGAAGGGGACGACCGTTGCCAGAGCGGCGGCGGCCTCGTCCATGAACCGGTGCAGGGGGAGGCCGGCGCGCGACATCACCTCGATGTCGCTCCGCGCACGCCCCAGAGCCAGTGCGGTGGCCATGCGAACAGTGTGCTCCTGCCGGAGAAGATCCGCCATCCCAGGTATCTGGGATGCCCCAAGATCCCTCTCCCCTGGGATGGCGGCCGGAAGTGGGGCGCCGTCAGACTCTCCGACGGGCGCCCGCCGTGGGCGCCCCCACCCGACCAGACATCTCACGCTGGAGCTCATCATGACCCTGTCCGACACCACCACCACCGACGCCGCCCGTCCGGACGCAGACCCGAGGGCGTTGCGCCTGCGGACCGAACTCGGAAGCCGCGTCGTGCTGCCCGGCGACCCCGAATGGGACCTCGCACGCATGCCGTGGAACCTCGCCGTCGACCAGCGACCGGTCGCGGTCGCACGCCCCGAGACCGCCGAAGACGTCGTGGAGATCGTCCGCGCGGCCACTGCGGCAGGACTCCGGGTCGCACCGCAGTCCACCGGACACGCCGCCGCCGCCCTCGCCGACACCGGCCTCGCCGACACCGTCATCGTCAGCCTGGCTCGCCTTCGGGGCGTCACGGTGGACCCCGTCGCGCGCACCGCGCGCGTCCTCGGCGGGTCGCACTGGAACGACGTGCTCGAGGCGACGGCGCCCCACGGGTTGACGGCGCCTCACGGCAGCGCCGGCGACGTGAGCGTCGCCGGGTACAGCCTCAGCGGAGGCCTGTCGTTCTATGCGAGGACGCACGGCCTCGCGGTGAACTTCGTCCGCGCCGTTCAGCTCGTCACGGCCGACGGTGTGCTCGTGCGTGCCAGCGCCGAAGAGAACCCCGACCTGTTCTGGGCGGTCCGCGGCGGTTCCGGCGCCTTCGGGGTGGTGGTCTCGCTCGAGATCGACCTGCTCCCCTACGCAGATGTCTACGCCGGCATGCTGCTGTGGGACGCCGCTCGCGCCCCCGAGGTCGCCCGCGCCTGGGCTGCATGGACGGCGACGGCTCCCGAGAGCGCGACGACCACCCTGCGCATCCTGAACCTTCCGCCCTTGCCCGAGCTGCCGCCCTTCCTCTCCGGTCGATCGGTGGTTGTGATCGACGGCGCCGTGCTGGAGCGCGATGACACGGCGGCGACGGTTCTCGCGCCGCTGCGCGAGCTCGCACCCGAGATCGACACGTTCGGCCGCATCCCCGCTGCCGGCCTGATCGCCGTGCACATGGATCCGCCGCAGCCGACTCCGGCGGTGACGGCCCATGCGGTTCTCGATGAGCTTCCGGATGCCGCTGTGGAGGCGTTCCTTCGCGCCGGATCGGACCGTGGACTGTTCATGACCGAGCTGCGCCACATCGGCGGCGCCGTCGCACAGCCGACAGCCGGCGGCGGCGCGGTGTCGGCCATGCGCGGAGAGTACATCTGCCATGCGGTCACGATGGTTCCGGTGCCGGAAGCTGCGGCCGGCGCGGATGCCGCCGTCCGCGGGGCGGTGGCACTCTTCGCGCCGTGGCACATCGACGCCCTGGCGCTGACGTTCGTAGACGGCGGCGGTGTCGACCGACGTGTCGGGTACGGCGCGGCGGCCGGTCGGCTGGGGGAGCTCAAGCGCCTCTTCGACCCCGCCGACGTGTTCTCCCCCGCGCAGCCGGTGCACTGACCGGCGCGGGCACGGCACCGTCCGCGCGCTTGGGGGAGCGTGTGCGGGCGGTGCCGGTCGCGGTCAGGACGCGGTCGAGGTGAGCCCCAGGACGCGGCGTGATCCTCACGGCTTCCTGACGCTCCCGCCCGGCAGGCCGCGTCGCATCCTGAAGAGTTCGCCTTCGCGAACGATGCGCAGAACGGTGACGAGGAGGACTCCGCCCAGGAGGTTCAGCCCCAGCACCGGCAGGAACCACACGAACCACTCGAGATAGGTGATGTCGGCTCCGCTCAGGATCGCTCCGAACGCGAAGAGCGAGTCGAGGATCGAGTGCAGCAGCTGGAAGCCGGCCAGTAGGAAACCGCCGACGATCGCCGCGACGATCTTCGTCGGCTCCGAGTCGGTGCCCTCCTGCATCCGGGTCATGAGTGTGATGACCGCCCCGCCCAGCATCGCCAGCGCGACGAACTTCCACGAGAACGGTTCATTGACGAAGTGGTCGGCAGTCCGGGCGAGAAGCTCGTGCCATTCCGGAAATGCCAGGACGACGATGCCCATGACGATCCATCCGCCTGAGAGATTCCCCACCAGCGTCCCACCCCACAACTTGCCCAGTTGCCCCAGGGTGCCCTCGCGTGCGACCAGCGCGGCGATGGGCATGAGGAAGTTCTCCGTGAACAGCTCGCTGTGTGCCATCAGAAGAGCGATCAACCCTGCGCTGAACGCCAGCCCCGCAAGCAGCTGATCGCCGGTGTGCTCGAGCACGCCCAGGTAGGCGATGACTCCGACTCCGATCTCGACACCGCCGAGGAAGCCGGTGACGACCGTCGCCCGGAAGGTGCGGTGAAGACGCTCGGCGCCCTCGCCGACGACGTCTTCGAACTCCTTCTCCAGCGCTGCCTCGATCGGCCCGTCCGTTTCACCGTCTCGGCGACGTTGGTCGGCGCGGCGCTCGTGATCGTCTCTCATCACCCCATCCTGGGTGCTGGGAAGAGGAGCCAGGCCGCGAACCGGGATCGCATCAGCCGGGGTCGAGCACCAGTCGGTAGCCCATGCCCGACTCGGTGAGCAGATGCACCGGGTGCGAGGGGTCGGGCTCGAGCTTCTTGCGCAGCTGCGACATGTAGAGGCGCAGGTAGCCCGAGTCCTGGACGTTCTCGCTCGCCCAGATCTCCTTCAGCAGGGTCTGTCGCGTGACGAGGGCGCCGGGGTTGCGCGCGAGGAACTCGAGCATGCGCCACTCGGTCGGGGTCAGGTGCACGCGCTCGCCGCCGCGGGTCACCGCGCGGGCGGCGAGGTCGACGGTGACGTCGCCGAAGGCGACGAGAGGTTCGTCGGCGGTGCCGCCGCGACGCCGCGAGAGGGCGCGCAGCCGCGCAAGCAGCTCGTCGATCTGGAAGGGCTTGGTGACGTAGTCGTCGGCGCCGGCGTCGAGCGCGTCGACCTTGTCTGCCGATCCGGTGCGCCCCGACACCACGATGATGGGCGCGGTCGTCCATCCCCGCAGCGCTTCGATCACCTGCATGCCGTCCAGCCGCGGCATCCCGAGATCGAGAAGGATGATGTCGGGATGCGTCTGCGCGGCCATGGCGACGGCGGCGGCACCGTCGGGTGCGGCGACGACGTCGTAGCCGTGTGCGGCGAGGGTGATGCGCAGCGCACGGACGAGCTGGGGGTCGTCGTCGGCGAGGAGGATCTTCATGGGCGCCCGCTTCCCGCGGGGGCGGGCGCCGGCCGCTCAGCCGGAGGTGCCGTCGCCGCGAGGGGGAGAGCGATGACCATCGTCAGGCCGCCGCCGGGGGTGTTCTCCGGGGTGAGTGCGCCGCCCATCCCCTCGGTGAAGCCCTTGGACAGCGCGAGCCCGAGCCCCAGCCCGGTGGTGTTGTCGACGTCACCCAGTCGCTGGAACGGCGCGAACATGTCCTCCTGACGCTCGGCGCTCACTCCGGGGCCGCGGTCGACGATGCGGATCTCGGCGTTCTGTCCGAGTCGGCTGGTGGTGATGAGAACCCGGGCGCCCTCGGGGCTGTGCCGCCGGGCGTTGGCGAGCACGTTCACGAGCACGCGCTGCAGCAGCACGGGATCGGCCGTGAGCGCAGGGAGGTCGGGGTCGAGGCCGAGTTCGACGTCGCCCGGACCGAGATCGAGCTCGTCGAGAGCCGCGAGGACGGCACCGGCGGCGTCGACCGGCGCGAGCGACACCGCGAGCACTCCCGCCTCCACGCGGCTGACGTCGAGCAGGTCGGTGACGAGCTGCGACAGGGTGGACAGGCTCTCGTCCGCGGTCTCGAGCAGCTCCTGACGGTCGGCCGCGCTCAGGTGGTCGCCGGCCGCCCGCAGCCCTCCGATCGCGGCCAGGGCGGCGGCCAGCGGCCGGCGGAGGTCGTGGCTGACCGCCGACAGCAGGGCGGTGCGCACCTGGTCGGCCTCGGCGAGGGCATCGGCCGCGCGCGCCGTCGCGGTGAGATCGGTGTGTTCGAGCGCGGCGGCGAGCTGGGCGACGATCGCGTCGAGAAGACGCCGCTCGCGCGCTCCGAGGCTGCCGTGCAGCCCAGTCGGCCCCGCGGCTCGCCGTCGGGCCCGCGCCCGACGGCGATGGTGACGTAGTCGTCGCCGCGCACGGGCTCGCCGTCGGTGGCGATCGTCGTGCCGTCCGCGGCCTCGAGGCGCACGCCGGCGAGGCCCAGCGCTTCGCGGGTGCGGGTGACGAGAGCGGGAACGGCGCTCTCACCGCGCAGCACGCTGCCGGCGACGGTGGCGAGCAGCCCGACTCCGCCGCCGCGCGCCGCGCGACCCTGGCTGCCCGCGCTGCCTGGTCGACGATGTAGCTGACGAGGATCGCGATCACGACGTACAGCGCGAGGGCGAGCGCGTGCAGAGGGTCGGAGATCGTGACGTTGTACAGCGGCTCGACGAACAGGAAGTCCAGGGTCAGACCCGACAGCACGGCGGCGAAGAGCGCGGGCCAGATGCCGCCGATGAGGGCGACGACCACGACGAGCAGTTGGTAGAAGAGCACATCGGAGGTGATCGACTCTTCGCTGCGGAAGGTCGAGAGCACCACCGACAGCAGCGGGCCCCCGATGAGCGCGGTGACGAATCCGAGCACGCGGCGCTTGACGCTGAGGGCTCCTCCGCGCACGCGCGGGAGGGCGAAGCGCCCGCCGGCGGCGGCGTGCGTGACGATGTGCACGTCGATGTCGCCCGACTCGCGGATGACGGTGGCGCCGATGCCGGGTCCGGTCACCGCGGCGGCGAGCCGGCCGCGACGGCTGACGCCGATGACCAGCTGCGAGGCGTTGACCGAGCGGGCGAAGTCGACCAGGGCGCGCGGGATGTCGTCGCCGACGACCTGGTGGTACGTGCCGCCGAGAGATTCGACGAGCGCGCGCTGCTGAGCCAATGCGCCAGGACTCGAGGCGCGCAAGCCGTCCTGGCTGGAGACGTGCACGGCGAGCAGCTCGCCGCCCGCCGAGCGCGCGGCGATCCGCGCTCCTCGCCGCAGCAGCGTCTCGCCCTCGGGGCCGCCGGTGAGGGCGACGACGACCCGCTCGCGGGCCTGCCAGCTTCCCTCGATGCCGTGCTCGGAGCGGTAGCTCTTCAGGGCGCTGTCGACCTCATCCGCGAGCCAGAGGAGCGCCAGTTCGCGCAGCGCCGTGAGGTTGCCCAGTCTGAAGTAGTTCGACAGCGCCGCGTCGATCCGTTCGGCCGGATACACCTGGCCCGCCGACAGGCGGTCGCGCAGCGACTGCGGTGCGAGGTCGACGACCTCGATCTGGTCGGCGCCGCGCACCACCGCATCCGGCACGGTCTCGCGCTGCGGGATGCCGGTGATCTGCTCGACGACGCCGTTCAGCGACTCGATGTGCTGGACGTTGACGGTCGTGATGACGTCGATGCCGGCATCCCGGATCGTTTCGACGTCTTTCCAGCGCTTGTCGTTGGCCGAACCGGGGGCATTGGTGTGCGCGAGCTCGTCGACGAGAGCCACGTCGGGCCGGCGGTCGAGCACCGCGTCGAGGTCGAGCTCGGTCAGCTCGACGCCGCGGTGCTCGAGGACGCGCCGGGGCATCACCTCGAGTCCCTCGATCTGCGCCGCAGTGGCGGCGCGGCCGTGGGTCTCGACGATCGCGACGACCACATCGCGCCCCTCGCCCGCCAGACGCCGACCCTCCTCGAGCATCTCGTACGTCTTGCCCACACCGGGTGCGGCGCCCAGCAGCACGCGCAGCCGCCCGCGCTTCATCGCGGCTCCCCGGTGAGGGGTCGGCGCGAGGCGCGGGCGGCGTGCATACCTGATCGGTCCTTCGTTCTCGGCGTCAGCGCTGCTCCCGCTCGTCGAGCGCGAGGTTCAGCTGCAGGACGTTGACGCGAGGTTCCCCGAGGTAGCCGAGGTCCCTGGACTGGATCATAGACTCCACCAGCTCGCCGACCTCGTCGGCGGGGATCCCGCGTTCCTCCGCCACGCGCGGCACCTGGAGCAGGGCGTAGGCAGGGCTGATGTGCGGATCGAGTCCCGAGGCCGAGGCGGTCAGCGCATCGGCGGGGATCTCCTCCGGCGAGACGCCCTCGCGTTCGGCGATCACCGCCTTGCGCTCCTCGATCGCTGCGATGAGGTCGGCGTTCTCCGGGCCCCAGTTCGAGCCGCTCGACGCACCGCCGTCGTAGCCGTCACCGGCGGCCGAGGGGCGGGACTGGAAGTATCCGGGCAGGGCCTCGCCGTCGGCATCGGTGAAGCTCTGCCCGATGAGGGCAGAACCCACGACGGCACCGGCCGCGTCCCGCTGGAGGGATCCGTTCGCCTGCCAGGGGAGGACCAGCTGACCGATGCCGGTGATCAGCAGGGTGTAGCCGACACCGAGGATGACGGTGAAGGCGACCATCGCGCGGACGGCGACGCCGACGCTGCGCAGGGTGGTGCGGGTGGTGGACATGCGTGCGACTCCTTGTTCGGGTCGAGAGTGCGGGGGCTCAGAAGCCCGGGATGAGGCTCACGACCAGGTCGATGAGCTTGATGCCGATGAAGGGCGCGATGACACCGCCGAGACCGTAGATCAGGAGGTTCCGCGACAGCAGCTGAGACGCGCTCGCCGGCCGGTAGGCCACGCCCCGCAGCGACAGCGGGATGAGGAAGACGATGACGATCGCGTTGAAGATGATCGCGCTCGTCACAGCGGACGCCGGCGACGACAGCCCCATGATGTTCAACGCCGCGAGCCCGGGGAAGACCCCCATGAACATCGCCGGGATGATCGCGAAGTACTTCGCGATGTCGTTGGCCAGGGAGAAGGTCGTGAGTGCCCCACGCGTGATGAGCAGCTGCTTGCCGATGCGCACGATGTCGATGAGCTTCGTCGGGTCGCTGTCGAGGTCGACCATGTTGCCGGCCTCCTTCGCGGCCGACGTGCCGGTGTTCATGGCCACCCCGACATCCGCCTGCGCGAGAGCGGGGGCGTCGTTCGTGCCGTCGCCGGTCATGGCGACGAGACGGCCACCCTCCTGCTCGCGCTTGATGAGTGCGAGCTTGTCCTCGGGGGTGGCCTCGGCGAGGTAGTCGTCGACACCCGCCTCGGCGGCGATGGCCTTCGCCGTCAGGGGGTTGTCTCCCGTGATCATGACCGTGCGGATGCCCATGGCGCGCAGCTCGTCGAAGCGCTCGCGCAGTCCGTCTTTGACGATGTCCTTGAGGTGGACGACCCCGAGGATGCGGCTGCCGGTGCCGCCCAGCGTCGCGACGACGAGCGGCGTGCCACCGGCTTCGGCGATCGCGTCGGTCTCGCTCACGACTTGCGCGCGCACCTGGGTCGGCACGGAGGCGCCCTCCGCCTCCAGCCACGCCAGGACCGCTGAGCCCGCACCCTTGCGCACCTGGGTGCCGTCGGGGAGGTCGAGCCCGCTCATGCGGGTCTGCGCGGTGAAGGGCACGGTCACCGCCCCGGCGGGCATCTCGGCGACGATGCGCTGGGCCGCGGCGAGCTCCGCGATCGAGGTTCCCTCGGGGGTGGGGTCCGCCAGCGACGACAGCGATGCAGCCCGGGCGAGGTCCGCGGCATCCACTCCGGTCATGGCGACGAAGTCGCTCGCGCGGCGGTTTCCGTAGGTGATGGTGCCTGTCTTGTCCAGCAGCAGCGTGGTCACATCGCCGGCGGCCTCGACAGCGCGGCCCGACATGGCCAGCACGTTGCGCTGCACGAGCCGGTCCATCCCGGCGATGCCGATCGCCGAGAGCAGCGCCCCGATCGTGGTGGGGATGAGGCAGATCAGCAGGGCGATGAGCACCGGGATGCTGGCGGGTGCGGCCGCATAGGACGCGATCGGGTTGAGGGTGAGCACGACGATGACGAAGACGATCGACAGGCTCGCGAGGAGGATGTTCAGCGCGATCTCGTTGGGCGTCTTCTGCCGGCTCGCGCCCTCGACGAGCGCGATCATCCGATCGACGAAGGTCTCGCCGGGCTTCGAGGTGATGCGCACGACGATGCGGTCGGACAGCACGCGCGTGCCGCCCGTCACGGCGCTGCGGTCGCCCCCCGACTCGCGGACGACCGGTGCGGATTCGCCGGTGATCGCCGACTCGTCGACCGTGGCGATACCGTGCACGATGTCGCCGTCGCCGGGGATCAGTTCGCCGGCCGTCACCACGACGACGTCGCCGAGGGTGAGCTCGGCAGACGAGACCGGGGCGGTGCCCGACAGCTCGGCGGCGGGGTCGGCGACCGCGTCGTACCCGGTGACCCGGTTCGCCATCGTGCTCGTCCGGGTGTTGCGCAGCGTCGCCGCCTGCGCCTTGCCCCGCCCCTCGGCGACCGACTCGGCGAGGTTGGCGAAGAGCACGGTGAGCCAGAGCCACACCGCGATCCCCCAGGTGAACCCGGCGGGCACCACGGTGCCGCCGGACTCGCCGGCGCCGCCGAGGAAGGGCTCGGCGATCGCGATGACGGTGGTGAGCGCAGCGCCCACCCACACCAGGAACATGACGGGGTTCCGCCACAGGGCGGCGGGGTTGAGTTTGCGAAGTGCCCCGGGGAGCGCCTGGGCGAGCTGTGCGGCGCCGAACGCGCGGGGTGCGCGCGCCTCGGATGCCGCCTCGTGCGAGCCGACGGTCGGCGGGGGAGTGGTCAGTGTGGACATGGTCAGACGAGCCCTTCCGCCAGGGGACCCAGCGTGAGAACGGGGAAGTAGGTCAGCGCGGTCACGACGACCGCGAGCACCGCGAGGAGCCCGACGAACTGCGGGCGGTGGGTGGGGAGCGTCCCCACCGTGGACGGCACCGGCCTCTGGGCCGCGAGCGACCCGGCGAGTGCGAGCACCAGCACGATCGGTAGGAACCGGCCCAGGAGCATCGCCACACCGAGCGCGGTGTTGAGCCACGGGGTGTTCGCGGTGAGACCGGCGAAGGCCGAGCCGTTGTTGTTCGAGGCCGAGGTGAAGGCGTAGAGCACTTCGCTCAGGCCATGGATGCCGGGATTCCAGATCGACGTCGCCTCGACATCCGCTCTGATCCCGGGGATCGCGAAGCTCAGCGCGGTCCCGGCGAGCACGAGTGTCGGGGTGACGAGGATGTAGAGGCTCGCGAGCTTGATCTCGCGCGGCCCGATCTTCTTCCCGAGGTATTCCGGGGTACGGCCGATCAGCAGACCGCCGACGAACACGGCGAGGACGGCGAGCACCAGCATCCCGTACAGTCCCGACCCGACGCCGCCCGGCGCGATCTCGCCGAGCATCATGTTGATCATCGGGATCATGCCGCCGAGTGCGGTGTAGGAGTCGTGCATCGAGTTGACCGCGCCGGTCGAGGTCAGGGTCGTCGCGGCGGCGTAGAGGGTCGAGCCGAAGATGCCGTACCGCACCTCCTTGCCCTCCATCGTCGAGCCGGCCAGCTGAGGGGCGGTGCCCAAGGCGAGCGACTCGAGCCAGCTGACCGCGGCGATGGACACGATCGCGATCGATGCCATCACCGCGAGGATTGCGTAGCCCTGACGGTTGTCGCCGACCATGCGGCCGAACGCGCGGGGCATCGCGACCGGAATCGCGAGGAGCAGGAGGATCTGCAGCACGCTCGTCCACGGCGTGGGATTCTCGAACGGATGCGACGAGTTGGCGTTGAAGAATCCGCCGCCGTTCGTGCCGAGCTCCTTGATGGCCTCCTGCGAGGCGACGGGTCCGCCGGGCAGCGTCTGAGTGGCGCCGCTGAGCGTGGTCACGTCGGTGAAGCCGTTGAAGTTCTGCACGACGCCGGCGATGAGCAGCGCGATCGCGGCGAGGATCGACAGCGGGAGCAGCAGGCGCCCGACGCCGCGGACGAGGTCGACCCAGAAGTTGCCGATCGTCGTCGCTCCCCGACGGCCGAACCCGCGAACGAGCGCGATCGCCACGGCGATGCCGACCGCTGCCGAGACGAAGTTCTGCACAGCGAGCCCGGCGAACTGCACCGTATAGCCGAGCGTCAGCTCGGGCGAGTACGACTGCCAGTTGGTGTTGGTGACGAACGACACCGCGGTGTTGAACGCCAGCGCCTCGGGAACGGCGGGAAGGCCGAGCGAGGAGGGGAGGAACGCCTGCAGCCGCTGGAGGGCGTAGACGAACAGCACACCGACGACGGAGAAGATCAGGACGCTGCGGGCGTAGACCTGCCACGTCTGCTCGGAGCGGGCGTCGACACCTACGAGGCGGTAGAAGCCCCGCTCGACGCGCGCGTCGCGGTCGGTGGTGTAGACGTGGGCGATGTAGTCGCCGAGGGGACGGTAGAGGAGCGTCAGAAGCAGGACGACGGTGGCGACCTGCAGGATGCCGGTCCACGTGGCGGTGGCGTCCATCAGAACTTCTCCGGCTTCACCAGGGCGATGACCAGATAGACGATCGCGGCGACGGCGAGGGTCGCGGCGATGAGCGAGAGGGCGGTCACAGCCGCTCCACCCCCCGCGCAGCCAGGGCCACGAGGGCGAAGAGGGCGATGGTCGCCACGAGATAGATCACATCGAGCACGAGATGCGATGCAACACCCCCGGATGCCGCGGCTGCGGCATCCTCACGGAATCCCTACGGCCCCGCGGCTGCTCCTCACGGGTTGCTCACGGCGGCCGTGTCGGGCCGCTCCCCTCGTCCGCGCGCGAGGCGAGGGTGCGAAGAAGGAGAAGAGCGGATGCCGCGGCGCGGCGTCACTCGTCCGGGCGGGCCTCCAGGCTCGACCGTTCGGCGATCGGGGGTGCCTCGAGATCGGGCTCGAACGGCCGGCCGGCGCGGTCCTGGCCGGGGAGCGGGCGCGACCGCCGCCCGTAGATGAGCTCTGACGAGTCGAGAAGCCACGGCACCAGGGTGATCGTGACGCCGTGGATGAGCATGAGCTGCTGGGCGATGCGCCGCGCGCGACGGTTGTGGAGGAAGGTCTCCCACCAGTGACCGACGATGTACTGCGGCAGATACACCGTCACCACGGCCGACCCGTGCTTCTGCCGATACTGACGGATGAACTCCGCGACCGGCTGCGCGTAGTAGCGGTACGGCGACTCGAGGATGACGAGGGGCACCGGCATCCGCTGGTCCTGCCACTCCCGCTGCAGCGCGTCGGCGTCGTCGTTCGTCACCGCCACGTGCAGGGCGATCGTCTTGTCGTGCTTGGCCGCGAGGGCGTAGTCGAGGGCCTTGGCGACCGGCTTCTGGAGCTTGCTCACGAGGATGAGGGCGACGTCGCCCGACGAGCCGTACTGGACCGGCTCGTCGATGCGGATCTCGTGGTCGACGTCGCGGTAGTACCGGTTCACGCCGATCATGAGCACCGCGAGCACCGGGATGGCCAGGAAGACCAGCCAGGCGCCATAGATGAACTTCGTCGCGGTGACGATGACGAGGACGGCGACCGTCATCGCCGCTCCGGTCGAGTTGATCGCGAGGCCGGTGAGTGCCGCGCGGCGCTCGGCCGCCGCCCGTGGATCACGCCGCGCCTCGACGCGGGTGGTCTGGCGGAGCTCGCGTCGCCAGTGCCGCACCATGCCGATCTGGCCGAGTGAGAACGACACGAAGACGCCGATGATGTACAGCTGGATGAGGGTCGTCAGGTTCGCCTGGTACACGATCAGGACCACGATGGCCGCGAGGCCCAGGATGATCATCCCGTTCGAGAACACCAGCCGGTCGCCGCGGGTGTTCAGCGCCTTCGGCGCGTAGCCGTCGCGCGCCAGCACCGACCCGAGCAGCGGGAATCCGTTGAAGGCCGTGTTGGCGGCGAGCAGCAGCACGCAGGCGGTGGCGGCCTGCACGATGAAGAACGGGATCGACCCCATTCCGAACGTGGCCGCCGCGATCTGCGCCATGAGGCTCGGCTGGGGGGTGGTCTCGCAGGCGAAGCCGACGAGGTTGCAGGGGTCTTCGGCGTAGTGCACCTGCGAGATGAGCCCGACAGCGGTGAGACCGGTGAAGAGCACGATGGCGACCCCGCCCATGAGCACGAGCGTCCACTGGGCGTTCCGCACCTTCGGGCGGCGGAAGGCCGGCACGCCGTTCGAGACCGCTTCGACCCCGGTGAGGGCGGAGCATCCACTCGAGAACGCCCGCAGGATGAGGAGGATCGTCGCGGCCTGGGTGAGCTCCTCGGCCTGGACCGCGTACTCGGCGCTCGAGGCGATCGGCGGGTCGCCGAGCGCGGTGCGGATGAGGGCGACGACCACCATGAAGGCGACCGAGCCGATGAAGACGTAGGTGGGGATCGCGAAGGCGAACGAGGCCTCGCGCACCCCGCGGAGGTTGACGATCACGAGCAGGATGACGAAGCCGACCGCGAACTCGATGCGGAAGGGCGCGAGCTCGGGGATCGCCGAGATGATGTTGTCGACGCCCGACGCGATCGACACGGCGACGGTGAGGACGTAGTCGACGAGGAGTGCCGAGGCGACGACGACCCCCGGCACCTCGCCGAGGTTGGTGCGCGCCACCTCGTAGTCGCCGCCGCCTGAGGGATACGCCTTGATGAGCTGGCGGTAGCTCAGCACCACCACGATGAGCAGCACCACGACGGCGACCGCGACCCCGGGGCTGAAGGCGAGGAACGCCGTGCCGCCGATGAGCAGGATCATCAGCAGCTCCTGCGGCGCATAGGCCACCGAGCTCAGCGCGTCGGAGGCGAAGATCGGCAGCGCGCGGCGCTTGGGCAGCAGCTGGTCGTCGAGCTTCTCGGAGGTGAGGGGTCTCCCAGGAGGAGGCGTTTCGCGCGAGGGGATTCCTCCACCGGCTCGCGACCATCAATCGTCACGGCCGATGACATTACGCCTGTCGTGGCTCCAGCGCTCGCAGAAAGGGTGCCGCCACGCTGGGCGAGATGTGACAGTCGAGGAGGACGAGGCTCGTCGCGGTGGGCCCGGAGGAAGGATGCGGCGATCCGCAGCGTCTCGCGGTCGTAGACCGAGAGGGTCCGGAGGCCGAAGGCGCCGGCGATCAGAGCGAAGCTGCGAGCGGGGAAGCGCATGGGCGACTCGGCGAAGCCCTCCGGCCCGAACTGGTGCACCTCGGCACCGTACGCGGCGTCGTTGAACACCACGATCGCGCCGCGCGGAACGAGCCGCGCAACGGAGTCGAGATCGGCCAGCGACATGAGGAGACCGCCGTCGCCGACACCGAGCACCGGGTACGCGTCGGGCCGCGCCGCCGCCGCGCCGACGAGTGCGCCGAGGCCCAGACCGATCGACTGGAACGCCAGTCCGGCCGGCACGAAGGATCGCGGGCGGGCCGGTCGCCAGGACGCCAGGGGCCAGGCCATGAAGTTGCCGCCGTCGACCACGAACGTCGCGTCGGACGGCACGGCATCGGCGACGGCGTCGGCGACCGCGGCGGGGTGAAGCCCGTCGACGAGCGTGTGCGCGCCCGTCGACGGGTGGACGGAGGGGATGCCACGCCATGTCCCTGTTCTCTCGGCGTTCGCCGGGGCTTGGAGCAGCAGCTCGATAAGGGCGTCTTCGGCGTCGGCCCGGATGAACTGGTCGACGCGCGTCGAGGTCGGCTGCGCCGCGAGGTCGATCTGAACGACGTGTGCGCCGGCGGCGAAGACCGTTCCCCGACGCGTGGTGTGGGCGTTCAGGCCGGCGCCGATCACGACGACGACGTCGGCGCGATGCATCGCGGCGGCCTCGTCGTCGGTGGCGAAACCGCCGGCGATCCCCAGGTGGCCGTCTCCCGAGCCGAACACTCCGAGCGCGAGAGTGGTCGTCGCGGTGCGTGCCCCGTACGCCGACGCGGTGCGTCGAAGAGCCTCGGCGGCGCCGATCGCGCCGCGCCCCGCCAGGAGGAGGGGCCGCCGCGCGGCGCGGAGCCGGTCGGCGAGGCGCGACAGCTCGTCGCGCGCCGACGGGAGGAGGGCGCCCGATGCCCCGGGGCGATCCGCCGCCCGCGCACGAGCCCCCGGCCGGGTGGCCGTCCGTCGCGAGACATCGGAGGGGACGCACACCACGGCCGGCCGGTTCTCCGCCCTCGCGGTCTGGAACGCCGCCCGGATCGTCCCGACGGTGTCTTCCTCCTCGACCATCCACGCCCGCGCCCCGGCTGACGCGGCCGTTCGGCGGATGTCGATATCACCCGGCCGCGGGCCGCTGACCGGGGCCGACCCGGTCAGCAGCACCAGCGGCGATCGTGCCCGCGACGCTTCAGCCAGAGCCGTCAGGGCGTTGGTGAACCCCGGCCCCGACGTCGTCGTGCACACGGCGGGCCGGCCCGCGACACGCGTAAACGCATCGGCCGCTACAACGGCGCCGGCTTCGTGGCGCATCGGGGCGTACGACATCCCCAGCCGGATCATCCCGTCGATCATCACGGCGTTGTCGGCGCCCATGACGCCGAAGGCGTGGGAGCTGAACTCCAGAGCGGATGCCGCGACGACCCGTCCGACCGACTCGGCGGGCCGCGCGCCGGCCAGGCGCGTCTCGCGCGGGTGGACCGTCGTCATACGAGAGCCCCGGCTGCCTGCAGGAGTCGCAGGCGCGACGCATCGAGATCCTGACGGCGTGCCGCGAGGTCGTGACCGACGATCCGGCCGTCGCGCTTGCGGAACTCACCGGCGACCAGGACGTGCTCCACGACGTGCGCGTCGGCGGCGACGATCTGCGATGCGATCGTGTCGGCGGTCGGAACACTCGTCACGTCGGCGCGCAGCACGGTGATGTCGGCCTGCTTGCCGGGCGTGAGCGAGCCGGTGACATCGGCGAGACCGAGGGCGAGGGCACCATCGATCGTCGCCATCCGCACCATGTCCTCGGCGGTCACGCGGAGCGGCCCCGGCCACTCGTGACGGCTCAGCGCTGCCGCGTTCTGGCGAGCGCGTTCGGCTTCCATCGCCGCCCGCATCTCACCGAAGAGGGTGCCGGGAATGCCACTGACGATGTCGACGCTGAGGCTCGGCCGAAGGCCCGCATCCAGCATCCTCCCGGTGGCGGGGTAGCCGTGACCCATCTGCATCTCGACCCGGGGCGAGACCGACACCGAGCCACCGGTCTGAGCGATCCGCACGAGTTCGGCGTCGGTCGCCGTTGTGGCGTGGATGAACTCCAGGTCGTCGCCGAGCAGCCCGCGGGCGTCGAGCTCGGTGACCGCGCGCGCCGCACCCATCATCCCGACGCCGATGTGCAGCGAAATGCGCAGGCCCAGCTCGCGGGCGAGCTCGATGTCGCGCACGGTCGTGGGCACGTCGGCGAATTCGGGACCCCAGCTGGCGAGCGCGAGGGTGAGGAGGCCGTCGGGTCGGCCGAAGCGCGCGGTCCCGGCGAGGCGCCGGAGGTCGGACTCGAACCAGTCGGCGGCGGGCAGTGCCGCAAGGCCGTACCCGTAGACGGCGCGGATCCCGGCAGTCTCCAGGGCGCTGATCGCCGCGTCGGCGTGCGCGGGCGTGTGCACGATGTGCGACCAGTCCATCACCGTGGTGGTACCCGCATCGAGCGCCTCGAGGCTGCCGACGAGACCGGCGATCCGTACATCTTCGGGGGCGAAGCCCGGGCCGATGCCCTGGATCATCCCCGCGACGTAGTCCGACATCGTCCAGTCGGCGGCGACGTGACGAAGCGCTGTCTGCCACAGGTGGCGGTGGGTGTCGACCAGTCCCGGCATGACGATGGACCCGTGGACGGGGACGATCTCGGCGCGAGGGTCGATGATCTCGGGCCCGACCTCGCGGATGACGCCGTCGACGACGAGCACATCGCCGGACGTGAACACGCCCAGGTCGTCGTCGCTGGTGAAGAGGGATCCGCCGCGGAGAAGCAGTCGGCGTTCAGACATGGGTTTCCTTTCGTGAGAGCGTCGATCGACGCGACTCATCACGTTAGGAATCCGAGGGTGCCCACCTCTTCGGGGATTGCACGGAGAAGTCCACGGAAATGCTCACCCGGACTGCCTCATCAGCACCGCCAGTTCGCTGCGGGAGCGCACGCCGAGCTTGCGATAGGCGGCCGACAGCTGCGACTCCACCGTGCGGACGCTCAGGTGGTACTCGTCGGCGATCTCCCGGTTGGTCGAGCCCCGCGCCACGGCGAGGGCGACGACCCGCTCGCGTTCCGTGAGCACTCCTGCCGGCGTGGAGGCTTCGACCTCGCCACGAAGCGCCACGATGCGCCCGACCAGCCCGGCGTCGCTCGCCCTCCGCGCGCTGGACTCCGCCGCATCGAGTGCCGCGACGGCGTCGTGACGCGCTCGCCGCGCGTGGTGAGCGCGGGCGAGCGCGAGCTGGGTGCGAGACCGCTCGAAGGGCATCTCCGCTTCGCGCAACAGCGCGTCGGCCTGGGTGAGCGCGTCGACGGCGGCCGAGGAGTCGTCACGCGCGAGCGCGATCTCGCCGCGGATGCTTGCGGCAACCCCGTCGAGCAGGGGTCGGCCGCCGGCGGAGATCTCCTCCAGTCCGGCGGCAATGTCGCCGGCGGCGCTCAGATCGCCGACGGCGATCAGGGTGCGGGCGAGATCGAAGTCCAGCCACAGCCGGCGCCCGGGCTCGGCCATACCGAGCGAATCGGCGAGCGATCTCGCCGAGGTGAGCGCGCTGAGCGCGGACGCCCAGTTCTGGGTGCGCGCGGCGGTCAGGCCGAGAAGGGCCTGCCGCACCAGCCGGCCGATCGCCTCGCCGCCCGGACCATGGGGAAGCCGCACGATGCGTTCGATCTCGTCCGCATCGGCCCGTCGCAGCGCCCGCAGGCCCATGGCGGCGATCGCGCTCGGCGGTGGGGTGTCGGGCCAGGGGTTCACCTGCTCCCAGAAGTCCAGCCAGTGCTCCGCCCGGGCGAGGTCACCGGCCTGCGCTTCGGTGGCGGCCAGATGCAGCGCGAACACGCCGGCTACGACCTCCTGGCCCTGCTCGACAGCGACGGCGTGCATGGCTTCGAGGGCCTGGCGCGACCGCTCCAGCTGTCCGACCTGGTGAGCGTAGAGGCCCGTCATGGCCCGGGCACTGTCATTGACTGCGAGAAGGTCGATCTGCGTCTCGAGGGCGGCGCATTCGGCGAGCAGCCCATCGTCGAGCCCGCGACCTGCGTCGAGATCGTCGAGGATGAGCGCGCCGAGCGCCCGGTGCCGCGACAGCGGCGCCGCTCCGGCTCTGCGCAGCAGATCGGCCGCCCCGCGTGCGAGGGCCAGCCGGTCGCCGGCCTCATGGCCCGCCTCGGCACGGTAGGTGTCGTACACCGCCTGCCTGACGGGATCGTCGGTGGGGGAGGCGGCGGCATGCAACATCGCGCGGGCGGCGGCGTCGCCGCGCTCTGCCGCCGCGGCGGTCACCAGCAGAGGGAGGGCGCGATCCAGGAGCGCGACGTCGAGACGCTCGAATTCGACACCGCCGAGCGCATCGAGCACACCGGCGAAGTCGCCGGCGCGCAGCGCCAGATCCGCCCACGAGATCCGTCGCCGCGCCAGGGCGGGGTCGTCAGCCGAAGTGCGCCGGACGGCGCGCCCGGCGAGGTCGGTCGCCTCTCCCACCGCACCCTGCGAGCGAGCGCGCATCGCGGCCTCGTCGAGCGCTCGGGCCAACGCCGGCTGCGCGCCGGGCGGCGTCGCGCGCTCGAGATGGTCCGTACGGGCCACGGGATCGACGACGACCTCCGAGATCCGGCCATGAAGGGCCCGCCGGTCGGGTTCGCTCAGGCCCTGCAACGCGGTTGCCGAGAGCATGGGATGCCGCGCGGTCACCCTGCCTCGATGCTCCTCCACCGCGCCGCCGTCGATCGCTTCGAGGATGTCGGCGTCCGAGACCGAGGCCGCCGCGTGGAGGTGCTCCGCGGAGAGGGGACCCGCGGCCCCGAGGGCGGCGAGGATGCGGCGCGCTGCCGGGCTCGCCCGCTCGATGCGCTGCCTCATCGCTTCCTCGAGCGAACTCGATGCGTCCGCGTCATCCACCGCAGCCATCTCCAGCGCCCACAGGGGATTCCCGCCGCTGAGCGCCTGCACGCGTGTCGCGGTGGCGAGGGGAAGGGTGCGGCCGGTCGCATCCTGGGCGACAGCCTGAACGTCGCGGGGGCTCAGCGGCGGGAGAGCGACGACGGACTCGCCGAATGCGTCGTCGGGGCGAGGCGACGCGTAGGCGAGCAGCAGTGAGGGGGCGCCTCCCGCCGTGTAGCGGCGCGAGGTCAGGTAGCGGATGACCTCGGCGGACTCGGCGTCCAGCGCATCCCAATCGTCGACGACGATCGCAACGGGCGAGATCTCCAGCAGACGGAGGATGACACTGTGCGTGGACATCATGACGCGTGCCGGGGTGAGTTCGCCCTCGATCGATGACCGTCCGAGCGCTGCACAGAGACCCGAGGCGTGACCCGGCGGCAGGTCCAGAGATTTCGGGTCGACCCCGGTGAACAGCTCATGCAGGCCTACGTGGGGGGTCGGCACGCTCGAGCGCACACCCCGCGCGAACAGCACTCGGGTGCCGGGCGAGCGGGCGGCGACGAGATCGAGCACGCGGTCGATGACCGTCGTCTTGCCGAAACCCGCCTCAGCTGAGACGAGGGTCGTCGTTCCCGGTGCGGCGAGGCGGCGGGCGAGATCGGCCGCGAGCTCTTCTCGCAGCGGCGGCAGCCGTGGCTCAAGGGGTGGAACGGCAGCGTCTGCGGAGATTCTCCGTGTCATCTTCCGTGGTTTCTCGGATGGCGCGTGGCCGACGGATTTCTAGCGTGGAAGGCATGAACGACACGAAGACCCTCACCGTGGCATCGCCCGGCGAATCCCCCTACGCCGTTGCCATCGAAGCGTACAACCTCCTTCCCCAGCCCGCTCCCCGTCGCACCGTGATCGCCCGATCGGTCGAAGACGTGTGCGAAGCGGTCCGCTACGCCCGCGACAACGACCTCACCGCGAGCGTCATCGCGACCGGGCACTCCGCGGCGACATCGCAGCCTCTGGACGGCGCACTTCTCATCCGCACGCAGCTCGACGAACCCGTCGTGATCGACCGCGAGGCGCAGACCGCGACCATTCCGGCCGGCACGCGCTGGGCCGCGGTGGTCGCCGCGGCCGCCGAGCACGGGCTGGCCGTCTTGCACGGCTCCAGTGGCACCGTCGGTGCCGTCGGGTATCTCCTCCGTGGTGGTATCAGCTTCTACGGGCGCACCCACGGGATCGCAGCCAACAACATCGTGAGCATCCGCCTCGTCCTCGCCGACGGTCGCGTCGTCACCGCGAGCCCGGACGAGGAGCCCGACCTCTTCTGGGCGCTGCGCGGGGGCGGTGGCGGATTCGGCGTCGTGACGTCGGTCACCATCCGGCTCCTGCCGATGTGGAAGGTCTACACCGGCATCGCGTTCTGGCCCGCCGAGCACGCGGAGGAGATCATCTCGGCCTGGCGGACGTGGACCGAGAACGCCCCGTGGACTCTGACCACAAGCATGCGCGTGCTGAACATCCCGCCTCTGCCGGGCATCCCCGAGGCGATCGCCGGCCGGACCGTCGTCGCGCTCGACGGGGCCGCCGGCATCCGCGACCCGTACCTGCTCACCGACATCAGTCACCAGGCTGCCGCCCTGCTCGACCCGCTGCGCGCGATCGCCGAGCCGATCATCGACACCTGGGACCTCCGCGACCCCATCGAGCTTCCCCTGACGCACATGGATCCCCCCGATCCCATCCCCTACGTCGGCGACCACCTCCTCTTGTCGAGCCTCGACCAGGCCGACGTCCGCACCCTCGTCGACCTTGTGGGGTCAGCGTCGGGCTCGACGTTGACCAGTGTCGAGCTGCGACACCTCGGCGGCGCCTTCGCATACCCGCCCGAGAACGGTGGGGCGTTCGACCGTACGGACGCGGAGTTCGCTCTGCTCGTCGTCGGTGCCGTCGGCGGTCCTCTCACTCCCGAGATGCAGGAGGGCGCCGCCGCTCGTATCCGAACCGCCCTGAGCCACCGCGACACCGGCCGTACCCTGCCGACCTTCGTCGAGTCGGCGTCCCAACCGAGCCGGACCTTCGATCACGCGACGTGGGAGGCCGTCGACCGCGTCCGCCGCGCCGTGGATCCCCGCGGTCTGTTCCTCCCCAACATCGTGCCGTTCGTGGATGCCCGATGACCCGTGCGATGACGACCCACCCCGTCGCCGAGGGGGTGACGTTCGTCGAAGGTCCCGCCTCGAACTGGACGGTCCTCGTCGGCGACGGGGAGGTCGCACTGATCGATGCCGGGTACCCGAACGACTACCCGCTCGTCGAGGAGTCGATCTCGGCCGCCGGCGGTGCGGGCCTTCCGGTGACGACCGTCCTCATCACCCACGGACACAGCGACCACATCGGCTGCGCGGGGGCCATCGCCCGCGTGCACGGTGCGCGCGTGTTCGCCGACGCCGCGGAGCTCCCCAACATCCGGAGGGAGATTGTCGAGCAGATCACGCTCCTCGACCTGCTCCCGTCGCTGTGGCGACCGCGCGTCATCCGATGGGCGGTGCACGCGATCCGGTCGGGCGGGCTCGACAACGTCGCCGTCGAAGACGTGCGTCCGCTCGCGGGTCCCTTCACCGTCGCAGGCCACCGGGTGATTCCGATCGTCACCCCCGGGCACACCCGCGGCCACACCGCCTTCGTGCTCCCCGACGCCGAAGCGCTCGTGACCGGGGATGCGCTGGTCGCCGCGCACCCCACCCTCCCGCACGCCGGCTCGCAGCTCCTCCCCGATATGTTCCACGCCGACCCGCACCGCGCGGTGCTCGCGCTCGGAGCCCTCGCGTTAGCGCGGGCATCCGTACTTCTCCCGGGGCACGGACCGCTGCTGCGCACGAATCCGTTCGATGCCGTCGAAGCCGCGCGACTGGCACGGCTTCCCGATGTGCCGCGCCCGACGATCCCCACGCAGCCCCTCGTGTGGTGGCGGGCCGCGGTGTGCTGATTCGACCGTCGACGCGGCGAAGGAGACCACGTCTGCCGGCCCTGCCCGTTCCTGGTCGGTGGGGGTGTCAGACTCTTGCGCGTGGATCGCATCACGCCGGGGATCGTCGCGGTCCTCTTGGGCGCATTCGCGGGCGTCGCCCTCTTCGTTCCCTTCGTCGCCATCTCCTACCGTCGCCGGGGAAGGCTGAGCGCCGGTCGACTGCTGCTGTGGGCGGCGGCGCTTATGTACTTCTGGGCGATCTGGGCCTACACCCTCGTGCCGCTGCCCGACACCACGACCTATCGGTGTGCGGGGGTCAACCTCGATCCGCTGACGTTCGTCCGCGACATCCGAGGCGCCTTCGACGGTGTCGGGTCGCCTCTCGCTGACCCCGCGCTGCTCCAGCTGGGTCTGAACGTGCTGCTCTTCGTCCCGCTCGGCTTCTTTCTCCGGGTGCTCGGTGGGCGCGGCATCGTCGTCGCCCTGCTCACGGGGTTCGCGCTCTCCCTGCTCGTCGAGACCACGCAGCTGACCGGCGTCTGGGGCGTGTTCCCCTGCGCCTATCGGGTGTTCGACGTGGTCGACCTCGCCACGAACACCCTCGGCGCGGGCCTGGGCGCTGTGCTCGCCCTGGCCGTGCCGAGGACTCTGCGCGGGTCTCCTCCCGCACCCGACGCCGATCAGCCACGGCCGGTGACGCGCCGCCGACGACTACTGGCCATGGTGTGCGATGTGCTGGTGTACCTGTTCATCGGCGCCGCTGTGTCGGTGGCGACCCAGCTCTGGCTGCAATTCGTGATCGGCGACACCGACGCCGTCGGGGAGGGCGCCATCGCATCGGTGGTCGGACAGGGGGTGGCCGTCGGCGCGGTGCTCACGGTGATCCTGATGACGGGGCGCTCCTTCGGGGATCTCGCCGTGCAGTTGCGCTACGTCGGAGACCGGCTGCCGACATGGGCCGAGCGAACCCTTCGGGCTGTCGGCGGGATCGCGGGCTTCGCCGCCCTCGACAGCCTCACGAGAGAGAACGGCGCGTGGGCACTTCTCTTCGCCGTCATCGCCGTCGTCCTCGCCCTCACGACCAGGGACGGACGGGGGCTTCCCGGACTGATCTCCGGTCAGACGCTCACCGACGCCCGAGGAACTCGCGCGCCGCGGTGACGAGGTTCGTCACGCCGTTGTCGAGGGTGGGCTGCAGGAGCGGGGCGAAGAACGGCGAGTGATTGGTGGGGATGTCGCGTTCGATGCTCCCGGATGCCACGGCGTCGGCGTACACCTGAGGGTCGACGCCTCCCCAGAACCAGAACACCAGGGGCACCCCCGCTTCCCGGGCGAACCACGAGACGTCCTCGCTGCCGGTGAACATGCCCGGGTCGATGACGGTGTCTTCCCCGAAGGCGCGGGCGAACGCCGCGCTCAGGCGCGCCGTCGCCTCGTCGTCGTTGATGGTCGGCGGGAGGCTGTGGTCGACCCGGATGACCGGCTCCTCCTCCGCACCCGAGGCCTGCGCCTCGGCGCGGACGATGCGCTCGACCTTCTCCAGCACGCGCGCACGGGCCTCGTCGTCGGGGTAGCGGAGGCTGAGTTCGAGCACGGCCTCGGCGGGGATGATGTTGTTCTTCAAGCCCGCGTGGATCGAGCCCACGGTGACCACGGCGACATCGCGTGGGTCGGTCTCGCGCGAGACGACGGTCTGCAGCCGCATGACGGTGGCCGCGGCCATCACGACGGGGTCGATCGTGGAGTGCGGCCGCGAGCCGTGACCGCCCCGACCGAGGAGCGTGACGCGCAACCCGTCCGAGGCCGCCATCTGGGTTCCCGGGCGCATGCCGATGGTGCCGGCCGGCAGTGGCGTGACGTGCTGGCCGAGCACGATGTCGGGCCGCGGGAAGCGGTCGAGCACGCCGTCGGCGATCATCGCCTGCGACCCGGCGCCGTACTCCTCGGCGGGCTGGAACACCGCGACGACCGTGCCGCGCCACTCATCGGTGGTGGCGACCAGGCGCTCGAGCGCACCGAGGAGAGCGGTGACGTGCATGTCGTGCCCGCATGCGTGCATCACCGGAACGGCCAGGCCGTGCGGATCGATGCCGCGGGCGGTGCTGGCGTAGGCGAGGCCGGTGCGCTCCTCGACGGGGAGGCCGTCCATGTCGGCGCGGAGCCACACGACGGGGCCGCGTTCGCCCTCGACGGCGGCGTGGTCGTCGTTGCGGATGACCGCGGCGAGGCCGGTGCGTCCGACGCCCTCCTCGAACTCGATGCCGAGCTCCGTCAGCCGCTGTGCGATGACCCCGGCGGTGCGGGTCTCTTGGAACGACAGCTCGGGATGACGGTGGAGGTCGGTGTAGATCGCATCGAGGTCGAGGGCCATACCGCCGAGCCTAACCTGCCGAAACCGGGTGGCTCCGGGCCGGTCGGTATGCGGCGGTCAGCTGGTCGCGCGGGCCGTGGAGCCGCGCACGATCAGCTCGTACGGCAGGCGACGCGACGGGCGCTCCTCGACGGGGGCGACCCCGTCGATCTCGGCGAGGATCGCATCGGCAGCCCGCTCGCCCTGGCCGAGGGGGAACTGGTCGACGGTGGAGAGCCGGAAGAACTCGCCCAGCTCGTGACCGTCGATCCCGATGACCGACAGGTCTTCGGGCACGCGATAGCCGAGCTCGCGCGCGGCCAGCAGGGCCCCGATGGCCATCTCGTCGGATGCGGCGAAGACGGCGGTCGGGCGCTCGCCGGGGCGTCCGAGCAGCTGCTTGGCGGCGTGGAACCCGCCCTCGATCGTGAAGTCGGCGGGCTCGTACAGCGCGGGCCGCGCGGGGAACCCGGCGTCGCCCAGCGCCTGCTCGAACCCCTGGCGACGCTGCGTCGGCACGTGGAAGTCGACGTCGAACTCGGGGCTCGCGCCGATGTGCGCGATGTCGCGATGGCCGAGCGCGATGAGGTGTTCGGTGGCGAGCCGGGCCACGGCGACGTCGTCCATCGTGAGCGTGTCCAGGCGTCGGCTCGGTCCACCGATCGCGATGACCGGCAGGTCGATCTGCCGCAGTCGCTCGAGCTCGTCCTCGCCGAGCTCGAGCGAGATCGCGATCACCCCGTCCACGCGCTGGCGGCGCAGGAAGTTCTCGAAGATCGCATGCCGCTCGGCGGCGTCGTTGGTGAGGCTGTACAGCGTGATGTCGTACCCGCGACGCATGAGCGAGGTCGAGATGCCGCTCAGCACGGTGCTGAAGAACCAGCGGTCGAGGAACGGCACGAGCACCCCGATGTTGCGCCGACGGCCCGAGGCCAGGCTCGATGCCGACGCCGACACCACGTAGCCGAGGCTCTTCGCGGCATCCTCGACCCTGGTCTTCGCCGTCGCCGAGACGTGGCCGCGGCCGCTCAGCGCGCGGGAGACGGTGGCGGTGGACACGCCGGCCAGGCGTGCTACCTCGTCGATGCTGACCACGTCGCTCCCTCGCTCGTCGCCCGCGCGCTCGCGCCGCTTAGTCCTCGGTGAGCCACACCGCCGTGTCGACGGGGAGCGTGCGATCCTCGACCGGGCCGCTCGCGACCAGGATCTCACCCGCGGGCAGCTCGACCGCGGAGACGCCGAGATTGGCGATCACCCGCACCGAGCCGTTGCGGAACGCCACCACGTCATCGCCGAACCCGTCGAGCCACTCCAGGTCGCCGGCACCCAGCTGATGGGCGCGGCGCTCGGCGAGCAGGCTGCGGTACAGCGACAGCGTCGACGCGCCGTCGGCGCGCTGGACGTCGCGGGCCACACCCGCCCAATCGGCCGGCTGCGGCAGCCACGCTTCGCCGGTCGTGCTGAAGCCGAACGCGGGCGCGTCGCTCTGCCACGGCAGCGGCACGCGGCAGCCGTCGCGGCCGTAGCGCTCGCCGCCGGTGCGGAACCAGGTGGGGTCCTGGCGGGCGTCGTCGGGCAGGTCGACGACCTCGGGCAGGCCGAGCTCCTCGCCCTGGAACAGGTACGACGAACCGGGGAGGGCCAGCATGACGGTCGTCGCGGCGCGGGCGCGGCGCAGTCCGACATCCGGGATCGGCTTGCCGGCGGAGTCGGGACCGATGCCGTGCCCCTGCGGGTTCTCGGCCGTCAGCGCGAGGCGCGACGCGTGACGCACCACATCGTGGTTCGACAGCACCCAGGTGCTCGGCGCACCGACCCCGGGGAAGGCGCGAAGCGACTCGGTGATGACCTCGCGCAGCTCGGTCGCGTTCCACGGCGTCGACAGGTAGGGGAAGTTGAAGGCCTGGTGCATCTCGTCCTCGCGGACCCAGAGCGCCGTCTTGTCGGCGGTGGGCAGCCACGCCTCGGCGGCGAGGACCCGGTCTCCCTCGTACTCGGCGAGCAGGGCGTTCCAGTCGCGGTAGACGTCGTGCACACCCTCCTGGCCCCAGTAGGGCACGTCCACCTCGCCGCCGCCCATCGAGTCGGCGGTGGAGGGCGGGGTGTAGTCGGGAAGACCCTCGGCCTTGACCAGGCCGTGGGCGACGTCGACGCGGAAGCCGTCGACACCCCGGTCGAGCCAGAACCGCAGGATGCGGCGGAACTCCTCGCGCACCTCTTCGTTGGTCCAGTCGAAGTCGGGCTGCGAGGTGTCGAACAGGTGGAGGTACCACTGACCGGGGGTGCCGTCGGCCTCGGTCACCCGGGTCCAGGCCGGGCCGCCGAAGACCGACTCCCAGTTGTTCGGGGGCACGTCACCGTCGATGCCGCGGCCCTCGCGGAAGATGTAGCGCGCGCGCTCGCGGCTGCCGGGGGCGGAGGCGAGAGCCTGCTGGAACCACTCGTGCTGGTCGGAGGAGTGGTTGGGGACGAGGTCGACGATGACCCGGATGCCGCGGTCGTGTGCGCCCTCCAGCATGTCGTCGAAGTCGGCGAGCGTGCCGAACAGCGGGTCGACGTCGCAGTAGTCGGCGACGTCGTAGCCGGCGTCCTTCTGAGGGCTGCGCATGAAGGGGGAGAGCCAGATCGCGTCGACGCCGAGCTCGGCGAGGTCGTCGAGGTGTGCGGTGACGCCGGGGAGGTCGCCGATGCCGTCACCGGAGGTGTCGGCGAACGAGCGCGGGTAGATCTGGTAGATGACGGCGGTGCGCCACCACTCGGAACCGGGGGTGGAGGAGCGGTCTGCGGGGGATGTGACCGTTTCGGGCGAAGTCATGCGCTCACAATACTGCAAGCGCTTACACTTTCCTGAGTGTGTTGCGCGCGCGACTAAGGTGGCGGGGTGAACGCCTCCGGCCCCCTCGCCCGCGCCGAATCGCTGATCGCCCTCATCCCCGATCACCCGTCGCCGGGCATCGAGTTCCGCGACATCACGCCGCTCCTCGCGGACGCCGCCGCACTCCGCGCGGTGACCGAAGCCCTCATCGCCCCCTTCGCGGGCACCTTCGACGTGGTCGCCGGGGTCGAGGCGCGCGGGTTCCTGCTCGCCGCCGCCGCCGCGATCGCCGCCGACGCCGGCGTCGTGCCGGTGCGCAAGGCGGGCAAGCTCCCACGGCCCGCGGCGGCCGTCGACTACGCGCTGGAGTACGGCACCGCCACCATCGAGGTGCACGACGACCTGCCCCGCGGTGCGCGCGTGCTCCTCGTCGACGACGTGCTCGCCACCGGCGGCACCCTCGCCGCCGCGCATGACCTCTTCGCCGAGGTCGGCGCCGAGGTCACCGGCACCGCGGTGCTGCTCGAGCTCGAGGCGCTCGGCGGCCGCGCGGTCCTGAGCCGCGTCGACACCGCCATCCACGCCGTCTTCCGCGCCTGACCGCCCCGCCGCCCCGCCCCGCCGCCGCCGCGCCCCGCCCCCTTCGCCGAAAAACCACATCTGCGCCGAAACACCCCGCCACGGCGTGAGGTCTCGGCGAGAATGTGGTTCCTCGGCGAGCCAGTGGTGGTGGTGCTTGACCCTGACACGGTGTCAGGCTCTGTCGTGGAATCACCATGTTGAGTATCGGAGAATTCGCCCGGCTGGCCGGAGTGTCGGTCCGGATGCTGCGTCACTACGACCACCTCGGTCTCCTCACGCCCGAGCGGGTCAACCCGTGGAGCGGCTACCGCTCCTACGGCGCCGACCAGCTCGAGCGCGCCAACCGCATCGTCGCCCTGAAGGACCTCGGGTTCACTCTCGAGCAGGTCGGACGGATGCTGGACGGCGGCCTCTCACAGGAGGACATCGCGCTCCTCCTGCAGGAGCGGCGCGAGGAGCTGCGGTCGCAGATCGCCGCAGACCGGCACCGACTCGCGGCCGTCGAGGCGCGTCTCCGCGTCATCCAGAAGGAGATTCCCATGACGGAATACATCGAAACCGCCCTGCCCGAACTGCGCGTGGTGCAGCAGACCGCGCGCATCGAGGAGATGTCGCAGATCGAGGCGGAGATCGGCTACATGTTCACCAGGGTCAACGAGGCGATCGCCGCGGCCGGGGCTGCGCACACCGGACCGGGCGTCGCGATCTACACCACCGACGGAGACGGCATGATCGCGGCCGCGGCGGAGCAGATCGGCGATGCCCCGACCCCGCCGGGGCTCGAGCGGGCGACCGTGCCCGCGGCATCCCGGGCCCTCACCGGACGGTACGAGGCCGACGACCTGCTGGGAATCCAGCGCGCGTGGCAGGACCTCGTCGCAGAGGGTGAGCGCCGCGGGCTGTCGGTCGCGGGAGCCGCGCGCGAGGTCTACCTCGAGACGCCGATGGACCCGGGCGGCACCCGCTGGGTCGTCGACCTGCAGCAGCCGGTGGCCTGGCTCGACGGGCCGTGCCCACGACGCCGAGACCCACTTTCCGCGCCGAGACCCACTGCGCCACGGTGGGTCTCGGCGGCGGAGGTGGGTCTCGGCGTCTCCCGCACGCTCGGCGAGGCACGCGGTGCGAGAAACGTGTGTCGAGAAACGCCACCCGGCTCCGACACACTGAGAGGGCCGCGCCCGGCGGCCGGAAGTGAGGGAGTTCCGATGCAGTACCTGATCCTGATCCACAACAGCCCGGCCGTGATCGATCTGTTCGCGAAGATGAGCGACGAGGAGCGCACGGCGGCGTTCCAGATCTACTGGGACGTCGAGTCCGACCTGAAGGCCACCGGCGAGCTGGTCGACTCCAAGGCGCTCGACACCGCCGCACAGCGGCACGTCGCCCGCGGCTCCGGCGGACCGGTCGTCACCGACGCGCCGCTGCCCGAGCTCACCGAGGTGGTGTCGGGGTACTACCTGGTGGATGTCGCCGACGAGGCCCGTGCCGCCGAGATCGCCGCCCTGTTCCCCGAGGCCGTCGTCCCCGGCGGCATGCGCATCGCCCGCATCTGGACCGATGCGGACTTCGCCGCGAACACGTGAATCCGTCGCCGCTCGGGGCGCTGACCGCGGCGGTGCGGTCGGCGGCCCCGCGCGCGCTCGCGGTGATGGTGCGACGGACGGGCGCCTTCGACAACGCCGAGGACGCGGTGCAGGAGGCGCTCCTCGCGGCATGGGCCCAGTGGCCGCGTGAGGGGATCCCCGACAACCCGGCCGCGTGGCTGGTGTCGGTGGCGTCGCGCCGGTACGTCGACGCGGTCAGATCGGATGCCGCGCGGCGGGCGCGGGAGGAGAGGTCGACCCTGCTGGACCCCGGCGGCGCCGTCGCGTCCGACGTGGACGACACCCTTCGCCTCTTCCTCCTGTGCTGTCATCCGTCGCTGCCGCCCGCGTCGCAGATGGCGCTCACGCTGCGCTGCGTCGGCGGGCTCACCACCCGCGAGATCGCACGTGGTCTGCTTGCAGCCGAGCCCGCTGTCGCGCAGCGGATCTCTCGGGCGAAGGCGGCGCTGCGTGGGGTGTCGCTCGAGTCGGCGGGCGCGCTCGCCGATCGCATCCCTGTGCTCCTCGACGTGCTGAGCCTCCTCCATACCGAGGCGCACTCGGCGGTCGAGGGCGAGGACATCATGCGTCCGCTTCTGGGCGCGGAAGCGCTTCGCCTCGCCCGACTCCTCCTCTCCCTCGCGCGCCCCGACGACCCCTGGCGTCCCGAGGCGATGGGCCTCGTCGCCCTGATGCTCCTCACCGATGCGCGGGCGCCTGCGCGAGTGGACGCCGACGGCGTGCTGGTTCCGCTCGCGCACCAGGACCGGACCCTGTGGCGCGCCGACCGCATCGCCGAGGGCGCCGCGCTGCTCACCGACGCGCTCATGCGGGAGCGCGCGGAGCGCTATCAGGTGCGTGCGGCCATCGCCGCGGTGCACGACGAAGCCGCGATCGCGGACGAGACCGATTGGCGGCAGATCCTGGGGCTGTACGAGGTGCTCTGCCGCCTCGACCCGGGCCCGGTCAGCGAGCTCGGTCGGGCCGTCGCAGTGGGGGAGGTGGTCAGCCCGGCGGCGGGGCTGCAGATCGTCGCGGCGTGGGTGGGCAGAGCCTCGCCGCTCCGCGTCGCGGCGGTGCGTGCTCATCTCCTCGATCGGGCGGATCGGACGGCGGACGCGCGGCGGGAGTACGAACTCGCCGCGCGACTCACCCGCAACGGCGCCGAGCGCCGCTGGTTCCTCCGCGCCGCGGGAGCGCGGTAGGGCGGACGCCTGGTCGTTGAGCGAGCAGCGGAGCGACGAGACGAAACGCCCAGCGGACAGCGCCGCGTTTCGACTCGCTGTGCTCGCTCAACGACCGGGGCGGGGTGGGCGCGCTTCGTCTCGCTGCGCTCGCCCGACGACCCGTACGAGAACGCCGCGCCGCGGCATCCGCGTACGATCGAGCCGTGCTCGTGCTCGCTGCGGTGGTCCTCTTCGTCAACGCGCTCTTCAACGCGGTCGTGTGGCCGCGGTTCTACCCGCGCATCGCGAACGACCCACGCGCGCGGGACGCCGACGGGCGCCGCACGACGTTCTATCGCGTGCACGTCGTGCTGATCACGATCGCGCTCGTTCTCGCGGTGGTGAGCGTCGCCGCCGGGATCGCCCTGCTCGTCACCGCCTGACCCCGAGCGACCAGACGCGACGAGGGCCTACAGCAGCCCCACCCCGAGGTTGATGGGGCTGCCCTCGATGTTGCCGATGATGCCCCGGATGATCGCGGTGCCGTCGGTGCCGCGCAGGCTCTCGTACCAGGCGGCCGTGATCGACGGGTCGTAGCCGTGGGTCTCCTCGCCGCGCTTGCGCGCGCGCAGCACGAGCTCTCCCGCGCGCTCGGTGCGCATCTTCTCGTACCGCCGCAGCGAATCCTCGACCCCGACGGTGTGGGTGGTGAGGCTGATCGCCAGCGCGAAGCTGTCTTCCAGCGCCGAGCAGGCGCCCTGCCCGATGTCGGGGGCGGTGTTGTGGGCGGCATCCCCGAGGATCGCCACCCGTCCGCGCGTCCACGTGTGCAGCGGATCGATGTCCCAGATCTCCACGCGGTTCAGAGACTCCGAGAGACGGATGCCGGCGATCAGCCGCCGCACCTCGGGCGACCAGTGCCCGAAGGCGGCCTCGAGCGGCGCGACACCATCGCCCGGCTCGTAGGGCAGCCCCGCCGGCTGCGGGATGTCGAACCAGAAGTAGAAGCGGTCGTCGGCGACCGGCATCACCGCGGCGCGCTTCCCCTCGGCGACCCAGGTCGTCCACTGATCGAGCGGACCGATCGCCGCGTCGGCGTCGACCAGCCCGTTGAAGTTCGTGTACCCCGAGTACTGCCGCTCGACGCGGAACCCGCCCTCATCCGCCCGGGTGATCCAGTCGCGGGTGAGCGAGCGCGCCCCGTCGGCGCCGATGAGCAGATCGGCGGCGTCGGTGGATCCGTCAGCGAAGACCGCGATCACCTTCTCGCCGTCCTCGCGGATCGCGACGAGCTCGCGCCCGAGGTGGATCCGGTCGAGCCCGAAGGTGTCCATGAGCAGCGCCTGCAGCTCGGCGCGTGAGACGGGGTAGGGCCGTTGGCCCGTGTGCGCGGTCACCGGTTCGAGGCTGAACCGGCAGAGCTGATCACCGGTGTGGCCGTCGTGGTAGGCCATGTGGTCCATCCGGCCCCCGAGGCGGGCGACCTCCTCACCGAGACCCAGCCAGTTGAGCACCTTCACGCCGTTCGACCACAGCGACAGTGCGGCGCCGACGGGTCGGTTCTGTCGCATCCGGTCGTAGATCACCACGTCATGCCCGTGTCGGGCCAGCGCGATCCCCGCGCTCGTGCCCCCGATTCCGGCACCGATGATCACGACCTTCACGTCTCAGCTCCCGCGGTAGGTGGAATAGGAGAAGGGGCTCAGCAGCAGCGGCACATGCAGATGCGTGTCGTCGGTGACGCGGAAGGTCACCGTCACCGACGGGTAGAAGGTGTCGACGCCGAGGCCGGCGAAGTACGCGCCGGTGGCGAAGGTCAGCACGTGCGTGCCGTGGTCGAGGAACTCGGGCCCGAGGCTGAGGCGCCCGTCGAGGTCGGTCTCGCCCGACGCGATCTGCAGGATGCGCGGTTCGTCGGCCATCTTCGACAGGACGACGGCGACCCCGCTCGCGGGAAAGCCCGAGGATGCATCGAGGACGTGGGTGGTGAGCTGACTGGTCATGGCATCATCCTGTCCGCACCCGATCGGCCGACACGGTCTCGCGCAGTCGCCCGAGGGCGATCTCGCACAACTGGCCCGCCGCCTCGACGACCTCCGACTCGGGCGTGTTCGACAGGCGCCTCTCGAGCTCGGCGAGCATCTCCTCCGCCGACCGCCCGCGGGCCCGGATGAGGAACACCCGTCCGAACCGCGCCTCGTAGCGGGTGTTGCCGGCGGCGATCCGCTGGGCGACGCCGGGGGCGGCAGCCGTCATCGCGGCCTGCTCGCGGCGCGAGGCGGTCGCGGAGGCGTCGTCGCCGACGGGGCGCTCCCCGATGCGCGGATGCTGCGCCAGCGCCTGGTCGAGATCGTCGGCGTCCCACGACGCGGCCTCGGTCGCGGCGGTCGCTTCGAGCTCATCCCGCGACGGATACGGGCGCCCGGCGACGACCGCAGACACCCACCGCGGGATCGCCGCCCACAGGCTCACCAGATCGCGCGCCGCACCCTCGTCGAGGGCGTTGAAGTCGCCGATGCGCATGACGGTCCTCTCGCGGGGGTGCTGCGGAAGCCTCACGCTACGAAGCCGGCAGACACGTTTCGGTTTCCCTCGTGTAAACATCGCGTTGCCGCGCTCCCGCCGCCCGTACTATTTCCGCGGAGGAAGGCCATGGGGGATATCGCGCAGCCGACGCGCATCGGTGCCCGACTGCGCCAGCTGCGCCAGGCGTCGGGGCGCTCGCTGTCCTCCGTCGCTCAGCAGCTCGGCATCTCCTCGAGTGCTCTGTCGCAGATCGAGACCGGCGTCATGCAGCCCTCGGTGAACCGGCTCATCGAGCTGGTGGCCGTCCTCGGCGTGCCGGTGTCGGCGATCTTCGATGAGCTCGACGTGTTCGAACGGCCGCCCGAGTCGGCCGGATCCGACGTCACCGAGCCCCTTCCCGGTGTCGTGGTGTCGCGCGGAGCGACCGCGGTCGCGCATCTCGGCCAGGGCGTCACGTACCGCCGGCTCACGCCGCTGGCCGTGACCGGCGTCGACCTGTTCGAATCGGTCTACCCGCCCGGTGCCTCGTCGAGTCTCGACGGCGCCATGCTCGTCCACTCCGGGTGGGAGAGCGGCCATGTCGTCACCGGGGTGCTCACGTTCGAGTTCAGCGAGGGCGAGGTACGACTGGGTCCGGGCGCCTCGCTGTCGTTCTCTGCGGCCCGCCCGCATCGCGTGGTCAATGAGGCGGAGGACACCGCCGTCGCGGTGTGGATCACCCTGCCCTTCGGGCTCCCCGGCGAGAGCCCTGCGACTCCTTGAACGCTCACTTAACAGAGGCGTTACATCGGGGAAACCGGCACCGCACCGTTAAGCAATAGCTTCACGGTGATGGCCGCTCCACAGCCGTCAGAGCTCCTCCCGCACTGATCGCCGACGGCTCTCGATTGGAGACTGCCATGACTCTCAGCTCCACCTCCGAATTCGACACTCACATCGCCTCCGCCCCCCACCCGGGCCTTTACAACGACGACCTCGCGCCGCTTCCCAAGGAGAAGCGGCGGTGGGGCGCGTTCGAGATCTTCAACGTCTGGACCAACGACGTGCAGAGCCTCGCCGGCTACACGCTCGCTGCGAGCCTGTTCATCACGGCCGGAATCAACGGCTGGTGGGTCTTCGCCGCCATCATCCTCGCCGGCCTGTTCGTCAACTGGCTCGTGAACCTCACCGGGAAGCCGAGCGTGAAGTACGGCATCCCCTACGCCGTGATGGCCCGCTCCAGCATGGGCGTCCGGGGCGCGCAGTTCCCGGCTCTCGTGCGCGGCATCGTGGCGATCTTCTGGTACGGCGCGCAGACGTACTTCGCCTCGACGGCTGTCGCCCTCGCGCTGAACGCGCTGTTCGGGGTCCCCGAGGCGACGTTCCTCGGGATGACCTGGATCGACTGGGTGTCGTACATCTTCGTCGCCGCACTGCAGGTCACGCTCTTCATCGGCGGCATCGCCTGGATCGAGAAGTTCCTGAACTTCGCCGGGCCCGCCGTCTACGTCGTGATGGTCGGACTGCTCGTCGCGATCTGGGTGCAGGCGGGCGACCGGCTCCTCCCCGCCGTGGGCTCGATCTTCAGCAACAGCGAGGTCGAGGGCTGGGCCGCCGTCACGGCGTTCTTCGGGGTGATCGGCACGATGATCGCCTACTTCTCCGCGGTCATCATCAACTTCGGCGACTTCGCGCGCTTCTCCAAGAGCGAGAAGTCGATGAAGCGGGGGAACTTCTTCGGCCTGCCCGTCAGTCTCACGTTCTTCACGTTCCTGAGCCTGTTCACCACGGCCGGGGCCTACATCGTCCTCCAGGGCGGGGAGGGCGAGCCCCTCACCAACCCGGCCGAGATCGTCGGGCTCGTCGGCAACGTGTTCCTGACGATCCTTGCGGCGATCACCTTCGTCGTGGCGACGATCGGCATCAACCTCGTCGCGAACTTCATCCCGCCCGCCTATGACCTGTCGAACCTGGCGCCGCAGCGCATCAGCTTCAAGGCGGGCGGGTACATGACCGCCGTGCTCGGATTCATCGTCGGCGCCCTGTGGGTGTCGATCGTGGGGAACAACCTGCCGCTCTTCGTCGACACCCTGGGCGCGTTCCTCGCACCCCTCTACGGGGTGCTCGTCGCCGACTACTACATCATCCAGCGGCGCTCCCTGAAGATCGCCGACCTCTTCTCCATGGACCCGCAGGCGCGATACCACTACCAGCGAGGCTGGAACATCCGCGCGATCGTGGCTGTCTGCGTCGCGGCGGTGTTCTCGGTCGCTGCGGTGTGGGCGCCGTTCCTGCAGGCCCTGAGCGGATTCGCGTGGGTCATCGGGGCTCTGATCGGAGCGATTCTGTACATCGCGGTGATGTGGAGTCACCGACCGGATGCCACGGCGGCACCCGCCGACGACGCCGCGCCCGTCGCGGTGGAGAGTCGAGTCTGATGCCGCGTCGCGATCGCCTCGTCGTCCGGGCGGGACGAGCCTTCATCGGCGGCTCGTTCCGCCCGGCGGACGTCGTCGTCGAATACGGGCGCATCGTCGACATCCTCGACCCTTCTCCCGAGGTCCGGGGCATGCGCTCGGCCATCGTCCCCGACGACGCGGTGCTCCTCCCTGGGCTCGTCGACTCCCACGTGCACGTCAACGAGCCCGGACGCACCGAGTGGGAGGGGTTCCGATCGGCGACCCTCGCCGCCGGCGCCGGCGGCATCACGACGATCGTCGACATGCCGCTGAACGCCATTCCTCCCACGACGACGCCGACCAACCTCGAGATCAAGCGCGCGGCCGCCGCGAACGCGTCTTACGTCGACGTCGGCTTCTGGGGCGGTGCGGTGCCGCAGAACCTCGGCGCCCTCGAGCCGCTTCACGACGCGGGCGTCTACGGATTCAAATGCTTCCTCGCCCCCTCGGGTGTCGACGAGTTCGGGCACCTCGATCGAGCGCAGTTCGCCGCGGCGATGGAAGAGGTCGCCGCCATCGGCTCGCGCCTGATCGTCCACGCCGAGGACCCGGCGCTCCTCCACGCGGACGGACCGCTCGGCCGCGAGTACGCCGCATTCCTCGCATCCCGCCCTCCGGCCAGCGAAGCCTCGGCCATCGATACCGTCATCGCCGAGGCGCGGCGCACCGGAGCCCGGGCGCACATCCTGCACCTCAGCGACGCCCGCTCGCTGCCGGCGATCCGGGCGGCGAAGGCCGAGGGGATCGCCCTCACGGTGGAGACGTGCCCGCACTATCTGACGCTCGTCGCGGAGGACATCCCCGAGGGAGCGGCCGAATTCAAGTGCTGTCCGCCGATCCGGGAGGCCTCCAACCGGGAACTGCTCTGGGAGGGCGTGGTCGACGGCACGATCGACGCGATCGTCTCCGACCACTCGCCGAGCACCGTCGATCTCAAGCGCTCCGGCGGCGGCGATTTCGGGCTCGCATGGGGCGGGATCTCCGGCCTGCAGGTCGGACTCTCGGCGGTGTGGAGTGACGCGCGGGCCCGCGGCATCCCTCTGGAGACCATCGTCCCTCTCTATTCGACCGGCCCTGCGGCCGTCGCCGGCCTCGACGGCGCGGGAGTCATCGACATCGGTGCCCCGGCCCACTTGACGGTGTTCGGCGTCGACGACCCGTATGTGATCGAGGCCCGGAAGCTCCTGCACCGCAACCCGATCACCGCCTACGACCATCGTCAGCTGACCGGGCGCATCCGTCGCACGTGGCTGTACGGCCGGCCGATCTTCAACGTGACCGAGGGTGGCGCCGGCGAGGCGCCGCACTACCGGGGCATGCCCGGCGGGCGGCTGCTCTCGGCGCGCGCGGGCGTCGCGGCGTGACGGACGACCCGCGCATGGGCTTGGATGGCACAGTGGGCTTTGATGGCACAGTGGGTGTGGACTTCGAGATCCTCCAGCCGGGTCTCGGCGAGCTGCCGGGCGACCACTACCTGCCATCGACCCCCGGGACGGTGCGGTGGGGCCGGCTTCCCTGCGCGACGGATGCTCCCGTGCTCGCGATCGCGGCGGGTGACACCGTCACGATCGACACGGTGAGCCACGAGGGCATCCTCGAGGATCAGGGGAAGGACCCCCGCGCCTACTTCGCCGGCCACGGCGTCGACCCGGCGGCGGTGCTCGACGATGCCGCCGCGATCGCCGCCGCGCTCTCCCGCGATCCGGACTCGGACGGGCCGCACATCGTGACGGGGCCGATCCGGGTCGAGGGCGCCGAGCCCGGCGATCTGCTGAAGATCACGGTCGAGCGGCTGGTGCCGCGCGTGCCCTACGGCGTCATCTCCAACCGCCACGGCAAGGGCGCCCTCGTCGGCGTTCTCCCTCGAAGCGAGGGGAGCGTCAGCGTCTTCACGCCGGTGGAGCGGCGCGGCGCCGAGCTCGTCGGCGTGCTCCCGCTCCGACACGGCGAGGAGCGCGCCGTGGAGTTCTCGCTCGCGCCGTTCCTCGGCACGATGGGCGTGGCGGTCGCCGGCGACGAGCGACCCCACTCCGTGCCGCCTGGGCTCCACGGCGGCAACATCGACATCAAGCTCCTCACCGAGGGCGCTGCGCTCTACCTGCCGGTGCAGGTGCCGGGGGCGCTCGCGTACGTCGGCGACCCGCACTTCGCGCAGGGCGATGGCGAGGTCGCCCTCACCGCGCTCGAAGCGCCGCTCCGTGCGACGCTGCGCTTCGAGGTCATCCCGCAGGCCACAGCCCGCGCCGAGTTCGGCGACGTCTCGGGGCCCCTCGTCCGCACCCACGAGTACCTCGTTCCTACGGGCCTCGACGTCGATCTGAACGAGGCGATGCGCAAGTGCGTGCGCGCGGCGATCGACCTCATCTCGGCCCGGTGGGGGATGGACGAGCACCTCGCCTACGCGTACCTCAGTGCCGCGACCGACTTCGACATCTCGCAGGTCGTCGACATCGTGACGGGCATCCACGCCCGCATCCGCGAGGCGGACTTCGACGGGGTGCGCCGTGGCTGAGCACTCCGGCATCCCGAGCGACCTCTTCACCGCGTTCGAGGAGTACGAGCGCGCGATCCTCTCCGACGACCTCGACGCTCTCGACGACGCCTTCGCCCCCGGTCCCGCGACCCTCCGCGGAGACGCCGCCGGGCTGCTCGTCGGCCACGACGCGATCAGCGCCTTCCGCAGCGTCCGCGGAGGCGTGCCGCCGCGCAAGATCGAGCGGATCGAGTACCGCCCGATCGGTCCGGATGCCGCGGTGCTCGTGTCCGTCGCACGGTACGCCGGCGGCGGGACGGGCCTCCAGACCCAGGTGTGGCAGCGGTTGCACGGCCGCTGGCTCATCACCGCCGCGCACGTCACGCCCCGCGCCCAGGCGCTCGACCGGTCGGTGTGGCGGATGGTGGGCGATCCGCTCTGGCAGGGCGCCTGGGAGGGCCCACTCGCCGGGCTCACCGTCGCGGTGAAAGACCTGTTCGCGATCAAGGGGTACCGGATCGGCGCGGGCAATCCCGCCTTCCTCGCCGAGGCGCGGGCTGAGACGACCACCGCCCCCGCCGTCGGCGACCTCCTCCGCGGGGGCGCGTCGCTCCGCGGCATCGCCCGCACCGACGAATTCGCGTACAGCATCGCCGGCGACAACCCCCACTACGGCACCCCGCCGAACGGCGCTCTGCCCGGCGCCCTCCCCGGCGGGTCGTCGAGCGGACCGGCATCCGCGGTCGCGACCGGGCAGGCCGACGTCGGCCTTGCGACCGACACCGCCGGGTCGGTGCGGGTGCCGGCCTCGTACCAGGGGCTCTGGGGCCTGCGTACGACGCACGGGCTGGTGCCCCGGCAGGGCCTCCTTCCCCTTGCTCAGTCGTTCGATACGGTCGGGTGGCTGACCCGCGACGGTGACACACTGCAGCGGGTCGCCGACTGGTGCCTCAGCTACGACGGGTCGGAGTCGACCGAGAACGTCTACGGCGAATCCGACGACGACCTGCCCTGGCGCTTCGTCGTCCCCGAACAAGTGCTCGCCTCCGCCGAGCCCGCCACCCGGAAGGCCTTCGAGGCACTGCGGCAGCGGGTGACGGCCAGCGGCGCCTCCGTCGAGACGGTGTCGATCGGCGACCTCGACGACTACCTCGCGCCGTTCCGCACCGTGCAGGGCGCGGAGGCCTGGCGCAACAACGGCGAGTGGGTGCGCGCCCACCCCGACGCGCTCGGCGCGGCGGTGGCGGAGCGCTTCCGCGCAGCATCCGTCATGACGGCCGCCGAAGAGGACGCCGCCCGCCGCGCCCTGTCGCCGTTGGCCGCGCGCCTCCGGGCGCTGGTCACCGACGCGGTGCTGCTCATGCCGACCGTGCCGGGCCCGGCGCCGATGCGCACCGCAGCCACCGACACCATCGACCGGGTGCGCACCGCGACCCTGCGGATGACCACGCCGGCCGCGGTCGCCGGCCTGCCGTCGCTGTCGGCTCCGCTCCTTCACGCGATCTCCGCGACCGAGGGCGCCGCCACCGCGCCCGTGGGGGTCTGCGTGACCTCGCGACCCGGAACAGACATCGCCCTCGTCCGTCTCGCCCGGCGCCTCGCCCAGGCGGTGCGGGCACGATGACGACGGCCGCCTCGCACCCCGCAACGACACAGGAACTGCCATGACCCACCTCCCCGGCCCCATCGTCCCGCCCGCGCGCCTGCTCATGGGCCCCGGCCCGATCTCGGCGTACCCGAGCGTGCTGACGGCGATGTCGGCGCCGCTCGTCGGACAGTACGACCCGTTCATGACGACGACGATGGCCGAGACCCAGGAGCTGTACCGGCACGTGTGGCGCACCCGCAACGACGCGACAGTGCTCGTCGACGGCACCTCCCGGGCGGGGATCGAAGCCGTGATGGTGTCGCTCATCCGCCCGGGCGACCGCGTGCTCGTCCCGATCTTCGGGCGCTTCGGGCACCTGCTCGCCGAGATCGCCGAGCGGGCGCTCGCCGAGGTCCACACGATCGAGACCGAGTGGGGGCAGGTCTTCCCCGACTCCGTGATCGAGGAGGCAGTGGTGCGGGTGCGCCCGACCCTGCTCGCGCTCGTGCAGGGCGACACCTCGACGACGATGAACCAGCCGCTCGCGGGTGTCGGGGAGATCTGCGCCCGGCATGGAGTGCTGTTCTACACCGACGCCACCGCGTCGCTCGGCGGTAACCCGTTCGAGGCCGACGGGTGGGGATTGGATGCCGCGACCGCGGGCCTGCAGAAGTGCCTCGGCGGCCCCTCGGGGTCGGCGCCGGTGACCCTGTCCGATCGGGCGGTGGAGATCATCCGGTCGCGGAAGCGCATCGAGGCCGGCATCCGTGAGGACGGCGACGAGGCGGCATCCGACTTCATCCGCTCGAACTACTTCGATCTCGGCATGATCCTCGACTACTGGGGGCCCCGGCGCCTCAACCACCACACCGAGGCGACCTCGATGCTCTACGGCGCGCGCGAATGTGCGCGACTGCTGCTCGAGGAGGGCGCCCACAACGTGCTGGCCCGGCACGCGCGCGCGGGCGCGGCGATGCTCGCGGGCGTGCAGGGGCTTGGGCTCGTCGTCTTCGGCGACGTCGCGCACAAGATGACGAACGTCGTCGCCGTGGAGATTCCCGACGGTGTCGTCGGCGATGCGGTGCGCAGCGACCTGCTGGAGGACTTCGGCATCGAGATCGGCACGTCGTTCGGGCCGCTCCACGGCCGGGTGTGGCGGATCGGCACGATGGGGTACAACGCCCGTGACGACGCGGTGCTCACCACGCTCGCCGCGCTCGAGGCGGTGCTGCGTCGCCACGGGGTCGCGGTGCCCGCCGGCGGTGGGGTCGAGGCGGCGACCGACGTGTTCCGCGGTGCCGGGGATGCGGCGTGGACCGCACACGCGTGACGCGCGCGGGGGTGATGGCGCCGGCGGCGCGCGTGATGGCGCGCTGTGACGAGCTCGCGCGCATCACCAGCGCCGAGGGCGGCATCGAGCGGGTCTACCTCTCGCCCGAGCACGCGCGCGTGAACCGGCTGGTGGCGGAGTGGATGCGCGAAGCGGGCATGACGACGAGACAGGATGCCGCGGGCAACCTCATCGGGAGGGCGGGGCCGGCGGCGGGTGAGGCGCCCGCGCTCGTGCTCGGCTCGCACCTCGACACCGTGCCCGACGCCGGCCGGTACGACGGGATCGCCGGAGTGCTCATCGCGATCGAGGTGGTGCGCGCGCTGCGCGCGGAGGCACTCCCGTTCGCGCTCGAGGTCATCGCCTTCTGGGATGAGGAGGGCACGCGGTTCGGCCGGGCGCTGCTCGGGTCGTCGGCGGCTGCGGGGGAGTGGGACCCGGCGTGGTGGGAGCTGACGGATGCCGCGGGCACGACCCTGCGCGAAGCATTCCTCGACTTCGGTCTCGACCCGGGGCGCATCGGCGACGCCGCGCGTCAGCCGGGCGAGCTCGTCGGGTACCTCGAGGCGCACATCGAGCAGGGGCCCGAGCTCGACGAGGGCGACGAGCCGCTCGCGGTGGTGTCGTCGATCGCGTCGGCGCGGCGGTTCCGGCTCGACATTGTCGGCGAGGCCCGGCACGCCGGTGGCACTCCCTACGACCGGCGTCGCGATGCGCTGCTGGGTGCGGCCGAGATCGCGCTCGCCGTCGAGCGGGTGTGCCGCGCCGAGCACCACATCGTCGGGACGGTCGGCGAGCTGCAGATCCACCCGGGCGCGATCAACGTGGTGCCCGGAGACGCGTCCTTGTCGCTCGACCTCCGCGGCGAGTTCGACGGCGACCGCGACCGGGTGTGGCAGGTGATCCAAGACGAGGTCGGCGCGGTCACGGCGCGCCGGGGTCTGGCGTGGTCGGCGCGAGAGGTTCACGAGGCGTCGGCGGTGTTCTGCGACCCCCTGCTGCAGGACGTCGTCGGGGAGGGGATTCGCGAGGTGCTGCCGTCGCGCTCGGGGGAGGCGCCGACGCTCTTCAGTCGCGCGGGGCACGACGGGATGGCCTTCGCCGCGGTGACAGGGGTTGGAATGCTCTTCCTCCGGAACCCCGACGGCATCAGCCATCACCCCGACGAGGCGGTGTCGACGGCCGACGTCGACCTGGGTATTCGTGCGCTGGCCGCGGCCGTGCGTGCCCGCGCGGTAGCCTGATCGGCTCGCGGTCAGCGGCTCATGGATTCCTCTTTTCTGTCACGGATGGGGCACCATCGTCGGGCACTTCAGCGGGCGGGTCATACGCGAATCGGTGACTCACGCTCACGGCGACGAAGCAAACCGGGCAGGTGTGGAGCGGCTGAACGCTCGGTTCGTTGCAGCGGGGTGTAGGTTCCGTCACATGTCTGCGCCTTCGAGCCACGAGACCTTCGCCCAGAGGCTGCGGGAGCGGCTCGGGGCATCAGGAGTTCTCGACGCAGAACTGCGTGCTGCCGTCACCCGGGCGGGTGCCGGCGACGTCGTCGAGTTGGAGGCGCCCTTCGGCGAGCTCGCGCGAACCATCGCCGAAGCGTCGTACCGGGTCTCCGACGGTCAGGTCGCGGCCGTCCGCGATGCCGTCGGATCCGATAAGGCGGCGTTCGAGGTGGTGATGTCGGCGTGTGTCGGCGCGGGGTTGGTCCGGTGGGACGCCGCGACCCGCGCGATAGAGGAGGCGATGGATGCGGCTGACTGAGGTCGAGCGCGGTGACTCATTCCGCCATCGATTCTTGTTTCGGATGATCTCGCGCTTCGCCGGGTATCGGCTCCCCGATGCGGCGCGGGTCGCGTTCTACGACACCGCCTTCGTCGGCCCGCAACTAGGTGAGTGGGCGCAGAAAGCCATGCGCGGGCCCAGCGGCTGGACGGTGCCCGAGCGCGAGCTGATGGCGGCCGCGGTTGCCTCGTGGAACTCGTGTCCGTTCTGTGTCGGCGCCCATCGAGCAGTCGCGGTGACGGGCATCGACGAGGCTGTCGCGGACGCGGTGCTCACCGATTACCGCACGGCTCCGATCGGCGACCGCTTCCGCGCCGCGCTGTCTTTCCTCGAGCGGATGACGACGGCACCAGACGACCTGTTGGCGCTCGACGCCCGCGCGGCCATCGATGCAGGTGTCACGGTCGAGGATCTGAAGGATGCTGCGGCGGTCGGCGCGATCTTCAACATCATCACCCGGTACGCCAACGCCCTGGACTTCGAGGTTCCCTCACCCGGCGACTTCACCCGCGCGGCCGGCATGCTCCGCAAACGCGGCTACACCTGAGGCGACTACGCCCGATCGAGGACCGGCTTGCGCACCTGGGTGTGTGGATAGGCCGGCGGTTTACGGACTTAGGTCGACGTGCGCCTTGGTCGTTGCCTGGTGGAAGTATGAGCGGATGACGGAGGACGCGAGATCACTGTGGAATGCAGAGGCGGAGACTTTTGACGATGCCGCCGACCATGGACTGCGCGATCCTGATGTCCGCCGCGCATGGGCGGACTTACTACTCCCCGTGATAGGTGGTCGTGGACGAATGGTCGCTGATCTCGGGTGCGGAACAGGCACGCTGTCTCTCCTGCTCGCGGCGGAGGGCGGCCACGTCGTCAGTGGTGTCGACTTCTCTGCCGAGATGATTCGCCGAGGTCGCAAGAAGAGCCACCGGACGATACCGAAGCCGTCATTCATCGTCGCCGACGCCGCCGACCCGCCGCTTCAGGCCGGGGCTTTCGACGTCGCCCTTTCCCGTCATGTCCTCTGGGCGATGCCCGACCCGGCCACGGCCCTGCAGAACTGGATCGAGCTGCTGACGCCGACCGGCCTGCTGATCCTCATCGAGGGCCGATGGAGCACTGGAGTCGGACTGACCGCCGCCGAAAGCGTCAGTCTCGTGAGCGAGCTTCGAAACGACGTGGAACTCCGCCTGCTAAATGACCCGTCGTACTGGGGCGGTCCCACCTCCGACGAGAGATACCTGATCGTCAGCCGCAGGTGACGCGCGGAACGACCGCTCACCGACCGCCATCTGAGCAGTTTCGGGCGCAAAGCGGTGACGGATGGCGGTTGATCATGGGTCGGCGCCCAAGCACTCTGGGGATGACACAACGCTGTGGCCCTTGGAGGAACACATGACCACGACAATCCCAGCTCCCCCGTTCGACGCCGAACTGGGCGCAGCCCTCTCCATCGCGAACTTCCCTGCAACGCAGACCGTCGAGATGATCCCGATATTGCGTCAGGGCTTTCCGGGCATGAAGCCCGTGGATGAGCTTCTGGACGAATACGGCGTCGACCGGCGCGACGTGACGATCTCTGGGTACGGCCGTGCCGAGATCGAGATCAGCATTCTCACGCCGCGCAACCACACGGAGCCCGGCCCGGGCATCTACTACATTCACGGCGGCGGAATGGTTTCGGGTGACCGGTTCGCGGGCATCCACTTTGCCCTGCCGTGGGCGGTCGAGCACAGCGCCGTCGTCGTGACCGTCGAATACCGTCTTGCGCCTGAGCATCCGGATCCAATCCCGGTCGAAGATTGTTTCGCCGGCCTGCAGTGGCTCGTCGAACACGCCGACGAGGTCGGCGTCGACCGCGGCCGGCTGCTGATCTTCGGCGCCAGCGCTGGGGGCGGGCTCACCGCCGGAACGACCCTGTTGGCCCGGGATCGAGGCATCGATGGCACCCTGATCGGACAGGTGCTCATGTGCCCGATGATCGACGACCGGGACACCACGACGTCGAGCAAGCAGATCGACGGTATCGGCGCCTGGGATCGTGGCTCGAACGTCATGGGTTGGACCGCGCTGCTGGGCCCCCGCCGCGCCGGCGACGACGTTTCGATCTATGCCGCGCCGGCACGCGCCACCGATCTCTCGGGCCTACCGCCGACATTCATCGACGCGGGCTCCGCCGAGGTGTTCCGCGACGAGGCCGTCGACTACGCATCACGCATTTGGGCCGCCGGCGGTTCCGCCGAGTTGCACATCTGGTCAGGCGGTTTCCACGGCTTCGAGGGCTTTGCGCCGCACGCAGCCCTGTCAATCGCAGCCGCCGCCGCCCGCGACAACTGGGTCGCCCGCCTGCTGGGCGCCTGACGGCACAGATCCGCCCGGCCGGCTGGGGCACGGACTGAACGCGTAGCCGTACGAACGCGACAGACACCGCCCGACAGAAGATCCTGTGGGGCGGTGCCGCGTCGGCTGGGATGGGTCAGCGCGCGCCAGTGCCCCCAAGCCGGAGCACGAGGCGGGCAAGCTCGTAGCGCGCTCGCCCAATCGGCGAACGCGGATCGTACCCGAGCTGCGACTCGAACGCCTGCTGGCGCGCTTGCATCGTCGAGTGGTGCATGTGCAGCGCGACGGCTGCGGCGCGCACGCTCTCCGCCCCGACCAACGCGTGCAGCACGTCGCGTTGGCGATCGTCGAGCTGCGCCAACGCCGTGACGTCAGGGGGCGGCGGACTGGCTTCGAGCATCTCCGCCGCGGCGGCGAGGAGGATGCCGAGGGATTCCGCATCCACGACAGGAGTGTCGTCATCCGTGAGTCGAAACGCGAACTCAGCCATGCGCAACGAGGCCGGGAGCTGGTCCGCGCGAACGCGGGTGCCGGCGCCGCAGCGTGATGCCTCCACCGTCTCTCCGTCGCGAGCGACGAATACGGTCAGCACCCCGGCCGAGGTGAGCGTGGTGGTCGAGATCGGCAGCTTGTCGGTGACCGCCGCCGGCGTCAGCAGGATCCTCACCATCGCCCCCGGTGCGAGGCCGATGCGCCCCAGCGCCGACTCACGCTCCTGGCCGCTCCGCGTCGCGTCGATCGCTACGTCAACGGCCGATCGCGTGGGCGAATCCCGCCGCTCGGCGGTCACCGCAGCGACCGCGAATCGCTCCAAGAGCATCGCGTCGTTGGCCCGCGACTCACCCGCCCGCTCAATCCACACCTGAACCTCCATCGATTCGATGGCGTGCCGGCCCTGCACAGCCGGATCCGGGCCAAGCCGACGGCCGTCGGGAGTGAACCGCGCGAAGCGGCGCGGCGTGCGGGCTCCCGCTGGCACTCCCGCCATGGCCGCGGCTGCGCGCACGATCGCCTCGATTCCCAGTCCGGCAGCCATAAGTGCATCGAAGTACGTGACGACCCGAAGCGTCTCCGTCGCCTCGGGATCGAGTTCGGTCAGTCGTCCGATCAGTTCCTGCATGTCCGCACCGTTGCGTCCTGTCCGGTGGTTCAGTCGGCGGATGGCGCCGAGTCGACTTCGTCGAATGCGACGCGCACCGTCTGGATGGGGCTCCGCCCGTCGACCGGGGCCTGCGGCTCGGCGGGGTTGACCCAATTAGTTTGATACATCTCTACCAATATTGCGCCGGATCAACCCATCCGCCAACGACGCCAGCGACGCCAGCGACGCCAGCGAGAGCGAATCAGAACGGCGCCCGCATTGAGCGCCATTGCAACCCTTGCACCAATGCAGTTGGCACGCTCAGGGACCGCCTTACGAGCGACGATTAGCCGCCTCAGTCCCTGCTCCGCCGCCGCTTCTGCTCCGGCTTCACAGATCAGGGTCGACGCGAAAGACCTCCGCGATCTCGCCGACGCTTACTGCGATCTTGTCCGGAGATTCACTTGCTCCCGCGCCGACAAAGCGCTTTCGCGGCAAGGTCACGGACCAGAGGATGCCGGCGTTCCCAATTCGCGCCACTGCGAATCGAGGCTCGACGCTTGTCACAGTCATTCGGACCTTTGGATAGCGGACGCTGCCGAGGATCTCGCCGCTGTCGGGGTCAGTTACGGTGACATCGCGATAGAGCAGCACAGTGTCGCCCTCCTCGACACCGTCGGCGCTGCCGATGTTGAGCGCGATCTCCGTGTCGCGGATGATCGTCGCGACTTTTCCAACCGCAACGACATTCTCTTCACTCATTGGATGCCCTCTTCACCGCGCCGCACCACACGCCGCACACGCTGCTGTCCAATGCTGAACTTCGCGAGCACGGTTCCAGGCGGAACTGTTTCATCGATCACTGCTCTCGCCTCGAGACGATCCCAGTACTCTTCGTTGCGTTTCTCGACACATAACAGGACGACCTTTCGACTCGCCGGGTCAGACTCGATGACCTCAACCACCCCCTTGACCTCGGTGGTGGAATTGGTGACGACGCTGAACCAGCTCCCGACAGTCGGCAAATGCTGCCCCTCCCCAACGAACGCGATGCCGTCGTCGGTCAGCGCAACAGCGAGGAGTGACGGCGTGTCTGCAGTCGAGCCGAGGACCGCGCCCTGGGCCGCGCGAATGCCGTCGTCGTACCCCTCTCGCCACAGCTCATCGCGCACGGACGCAAATTGCATGGCGTTGGCCCGCAGGTCCTCCATCTCGCCCTGCAGCGTGCCTGTTCGCTTCAGTAGCGCGTCATACCCCCGGATCTTGGGGAGCGCCTTCAGTATCCAGGGCACTGCCGTCCAGAGCACTGCGACCACGAGACAGCCCGCCACAATCAGCCAGAACACTAGCTCGAGAGAGAGTGCTGCCGCCCCGAGGTACAACCCCACGATCACGGCGGCGGTTGCGAACGCCGACCAAAAGCGTACAACGAAGCGACGCACTCGACCTCCATTCCCCGGGCTCCAGCGAATCGTATCGCTCCCATGGAGCGACCCCATTCAGGGACCCAAGGCCGCGGACGCTGAGCGACCCGCATTAGCGCGGCGACCCTGTCGAGGATCGCGAGCACGGTATTGCCGCTCCATGAGAACGAGGTGCGACTGAATGCAGGGTCAGGTGAAGATGCCTCAGGGCGCCCTTCTACCTCCTACCGATCCCCGGAGTTTGCCTCATTGCAACCCCGAGCCTTTCCACGTGGAACCTCGTCCAAGCCGATGGCGACCTGTGTGAATCCGCCCTCAGGCCTGGTCGGCTTCGGTTCGCTCAGGTGCATCCGATACCTCGGAAGCGGTTTCGTCACCTCCTCCAGTAGGGTCTTCGGACCCATCGATGCTCTTCACAGTGAAGCGGGTGGGCCATGCAAACCCCCGTCGAATCCCTGGTACATGGCGTGGGCGATGACGTACAACCCATCCGAGGGCCACTGCTCCCACCACGACAGCGATGGTCGCACCCATGAGTGCCCACGGACCCCAGAACGCTAGATCTGATGCCCAGTTCAACGGCGCCAGGAGTACTGCTCCTATCGGCTCGCTCGGCGTAGCAGGCAGAGACAGAAGGAGCTGCTGCAAAGCCGGAACTGCCACTAGAGCGGCGATCAATGTGGCGAGAACTGTTATCCACCATGAGCGGCGCGCAGCGCGGGCCGCGCTCACTGTGTCGTGGGCAGTTCCAGCGAGGGTCAACGCAGTTTCGATAGTGGGTCGTATCTCTTCTGCACCGAGTTCGCGGAGCACTGCTCGAGCGATATCTCGCGCCTCTCCTGCACGCAGGCTTCCTTGGCGCAACTCTGAGAACAGACGAAGCGCTTCTCGATATCGGACACGCAGCTCGCGATCTCCTAGCCGTAGCCTCGCGACCCGTGACTCCATCGTGACCAAGCGGAGGTACAACTGAAGCGCAAACTCGAACACTAGGACCGTGTTGAGCTCTCTGATGGCCGCCGGAATGGCCCCCTCCCAACGAATGTAGATCGCGGAGCCGAGAGTCGCGAAGAGTGAATGAGTTGACCGCATGGACAGGTCCGCCGGCGAAGCGACGTGACTCGCGATCCTGCTGCGGAACTGCCCTCGAATTGCAAGGAGATGCACGTCATGGGCGTGATTCTCGCGCCATCGCGTTGCCGAGCAGCAAGCCCCGGGCTTGGTAAAGGCGACGGGGTAATTGAGCCATTGGACTGGCCCGCGCCACTTCATCGCACGAAGGACCGCTTGCATATGCACTTGGAGGATGTCGCCCATCGAGACGGGCACCGCATGCTGAAAGCTGGCCAGCGGCTCACCCATATCCATCGCGCCATCGCGAAGATCGGCGAGACCCTCCCAATCGGTTCCCTCATACAAGGGTGCCGACACCTCAGAAGAGACAACGCGCGGCGCTGGCCCCCACATGAGATCAAGAACCTGCGAAGTGGAAAGGGGTCCCTCCGCACGGACCGCGAGGTCGAGTTGGATCAGGCCATCGGAGTACAGCGTGAGGCGGGGTTCGAACACCACGTGCTGGGTACCCGGCACACCATCTATCAGAAAGTCGTGGTAGCTGTTGCGCAGGGACATCCGCACGAACGGACGCGTTGTCGCGCCCCACCCGAAGAGCTCGGCGTCCACAACACGTTCAGCAGCCGAGACGATCTGGTTCTTCATGTAGTTCTGCTCGGCTTCATCGAGTATCTGCAGCAGGTCTGCAGTTCCGAAGTCGTCGTGGAGGTCACCCGCGGCATCACCTTCAGGGGCCTGAGCTTCGGCACTCTCCTCGAGCAGTAATGCCGCTGCATCGTCTTGGATGCCCGGAGACTCTGTCGCTTCGGCGTCGCTGCGGCTAAACCGGACCAACGGGAGCACCTTGCGAAGCCCAAAGATGGGATGTAGCACCAAGAACCAGGTGAGCATCCACACGCTCTTGCTCTCCGCAACCCGCTTCAGGCGTGGAGCGATGACCTGCGATCGCCATACCCCGCCCAACGCACGCGCACCCAGCAAAGGGTGCGAAGGCAACAGGCCAACGGCCGTTTGCCACGTCGCGGAGTCTTCGAGTCGCTTGACTCTGTCATGAAGGCGGCGAGCTCTCCGCAGGTCGCGCGCATTTCTACGGAGGCGCGGAGATACCCTGATCACGTCTTCGTCAGACCAAGTTGCCGACATACCCACGCGGGTCAGTAGTAGCCTTCGCGACGCGCGAGCTAGGTCGAACGAACCCGACACCGCCGTGGTCATCACGAAATGAACCGTGGCCGACTCAAACTCGGCCGCATGGACCGGCCTTGCGTTAGCGCGTCTCTTAGCAAGACGCATACGGGGGCGTGACATTTCATGAGACTAAGGCCGCCGGACGCAGCTTCGCGCGACACGCTCGACGAGCGCGCACGACCATGAAGGTCAGGCACGTCGTTGTCGCGTTCACCGAGGCGGTCCGGTACGAGCCGGTGCCCGCTGAAGCCCCCGCAGGCGAGCACGGATTGGGATCCGGCCCTGCTATCGGAATCCCAATAGGCTCGCTTCGTGATGCTCGCCAATGCCGAAGAGGCCGCCGAGTCCGCGGTCGCCATCGATCCGACCGTTCTCGCCCTTCTCACGATCTTCGGAAGTGTCACCGTCACCGTCCTTGTGGGCTTGATCGGCGCATGGCTCCAGTCGAAGCGGGAACACGCGCGCTGGTTACGCGAGCGTCGATACGAGGCCGCCGTGAAGGCGTACGCGCTCACGAAGGGATTCGATCTGAACTGGTCGAAAACCATGAAGATTGCCGAGAGCGAAGGTGCGAGCGAGGACAACCCCCGGCTGCTGGCCATGCTTGCCCAAGCGGATGAGCTGCACACCACGGTGGCGGAAACGCTCGCGCCGCTCGCGATGCTCGGTCCCCAAGATGTCGCGAGCAACTACCTCGATATGCAGAACGCATACGAGTCGCACGACAACGAGGCGTTCAGGAAGGCCGAAGTGGCTTACCAGAAGAGCGTGCGTCGTACCCTGGGCATCAAGGGTTGACTCGGAAGCCGCATCCCAGCGCTGAGTTCCGAACTGCCGTTCGCGGCGAACCCCATGCGGGCAGTGCCCGAATACGGATCCAACGGAACGGCCTGACGCCGGTTCGTCTCATCCCCTCACGTGCGCTGCCCGAATGGGGATGGCAAGCGTGCGCACCAAGTGCCGCTCGCGGCCGCTCCCCTACCGCGCAATGACCGCAAGTGGATCGACCTGACTTGCGCGACGACCTGTGGCCTCGGGTGTGCCATGCCCCCGGGACAGGACTCCGTCCGATCTAGGATGGCGCCGTGGGGCCACCTGATCCGGCGCAGGCGATCGATGCGGCGTCACGCGCGCTTGCAGTAGTTGTCTCGGCCGTTGGGCTGATCGTGGCTATCAGCCAATGGACCCGGCCAGCGATCCTTAAGCGTCGCGCCACCTGGCTGCAGGAGGCGGTCGAGGTCGAGACGAACGAGGTACGGAAAGCCACCCTCAGGTCGATGCTTCTCGACGCCAATGCGAAGATCGTTGCCGGAATGCTTGTGCCTGGCTGGAGGTTCCTGCCGCTCGCCGGGTTTATGCTCCTCGGCCCCGTGCAGGCGTTCGCATGGGCACGCAATGATGCAAACGCTTGGAACGTGATCGGGGCTCTCGTGCTGTCGCTCGTTTTATCGGCCAATCCGATTCGACGGGGCATCCGGCTCCTTGCGGAACGTTATCGCGTGGCACATGAACACCTGGCCGGGGAGATCTCGATTCGCGTTCCGCGCCTTGGGTCACTCAACCAGATGGAAGGTGGAACTCGTGCCGAGATGGGATTTGCGTTCCTCGCCGCGTTAGGAATCAACGCCATCGCAGCGGGTGCCGCCCTCGTCGTTCTCGACCAAGCACTCTGGGGGCTCTTTGTCGGGCTTGCCGGCCTTGCTCTAGCGGCGGTGATGGCGTCCGTCATCAACAGTTACGCGCGGAAGCGGGTCGATGTTTATGGCCCCTGGTCAGTTGATGATCCACGAATGTGACAGAGGAAGACGCCAACGGCGGTGGCGCGCGGCGAACGGGCGCCACTCAACAACCGCAGTCGTTTAGCTCAGAATCTCTACCCACCAGCCTGACACCAGCGATGCGCATTTAGGGATCGCGATCGCACACGCTCGCGACGCTCGCGCCCGACCTCTTACGTGCATTGCCGGGTTAGGGGTCGTGCAAGTTGACGAGGCAACAACACCAATATGAACCGGTCATCGAATTGCCTCTGAACGAGTCCCGCGACTGGACCGGCGAGTGGTGGCTTCCCGACGATCCCGAGAAGGAAGTTCCGGGCGTCTTGTCCTACTCGCCCGAGAAGGGCCTCCGACTGGGCCTAATTGGCGGTTGGGACTACCACGTCACACATCCCGACAAGAATGGCTCGGCCATCGTCACGGATAGTTTGCAGCGGTGGCCGATGGTTCTCGGCTCAGGTGATGGCAAAGCGATCACACTCCTCGGCGGCGTGGTGACCGCAAGATCGTTCGGCCTCGGTAGACCGGTCGGCTCGCCCGACAAGCTCGAACTGAGGGCCAGCACTGCTCCCGTGGGCGTGTATATGGGGGCGCCGAATAAGGTCGCTGTCGTCGACACGGCGAGCGCTACTGGCTCCGGTGCCAATTGAGGCGCGTGCGTCGATCGCGCCTCGGCCGGGACAGCAGGGTGGCCGCGGCCGTCTCGATCTTGAACCGACTCAGTCTGCGGGCGAGCTGGTTCGGACGATCAAGCGCGGCAGAAGACCCGGCTAAGACCAGAAACGGAGGGCGGCACGCATGACGGAGACGTACTGGGTCGGACGCTCCCAGGCTCCGAAGCGGCCGCCGTCGGGTTGCACATCCCACGCGCGTAGGTCGAAGATGCGCTCGACGAGCGAGCGCGGGGGCGGTGGTGCGATGTCGCAAGGAAAGAGCATTGCAGCTCGATCATCTCGACGCTTCTTCAACGAGGCGGTGCGCGAGATGGAACTCATTCGAGACCTTGCCGCGGCCCGGAGACGGCGGTCAGACCGTCGTGATCTACAGCTCCGACGAAGGATCTCCGTCAGGCCAGGTGCCACCCGGGGGCGTGGTAGTCCGCGGTGAACGCGCGCCGCTCGCCCACCGGTGCCGCCCAGCGCACCCCGTTGGCGAGCACGCGCTGCACGTCGACGTGGTGGTACACCGGGAACTCCTGATCGCCGGGGGAGAAGTAGAACACCCGGCCGTTTCCGCGCGTGTACGTGAGGCCCGACCGGAACACCTCACCGCCCTCGAACGTCGAGAGGAAGACGGTCTCCTCCGGAGCCGGAATGTCGAAGAATTCGCCGTACATCTCTTGCTCGGGGATGTTGATCGGGTGCGGAACGCCGGCCGCGATTGGATGCCGCGGCGCCACAGTCCACACGAGTTCTCGTTCGCCGTCGTTTCGCCACTTCAACGCGCATGTCGTGCCCATGAGCCGAGTGAATATCTTGGAGTAGTGCCCTGAGTGCAGCACCAGGATGCCCATTCCCTCAAGCACGGCCCGATGAACGCGGTCGACCACTGCATCGTCCACGAGGTCGTGTCCGGCGTGGCCCCACCACAGCAGGACATCGGTGCGATCGACGACGTTCTGCGGCAGCCCGTGCTCATCTTCCTGCAAGGTCGCGGTGCCCACCTCTGCGTCCGCGCCCAGGTGGCGTCGCAGCCCATCGGCGATCGCGGTGTGGATACCGTCCGGATAGTTGGCGAGTGCCTTCTCGTCGCCCCTGGTCTCGTGGATGTTCTCGTTCCAGACGAGGACGCGGAGGGGGGATGCAGTCATGAGGGTCCCATTCTGAGTCGGGGTGGTCAGGAGAGCTGCACGGGCTCGACGCGCCCGGTGACCGCTGATCGAGCGGCCGCCTCCATGAGCGCCAGGCTGCCGAGATTGTTGCGGCCGGTGCTCTCGGGCAGCGGGCCGCCGCTCACCGCACGGGCGAAGACCTGCAAGCCTGCGGCGCGATCGTAGAGTTCCGCAGGAGGGAGGGGCACCCGCTTCGCGCGCATGCGGCCGGGACCTCGCAGGGTCACCACGTCACCCGACGCGTCCTCCCTCTCACCGCCGGATCGGGACGTGAAGAAGAGTTCTCCTTTCTCACCCTGAATGCTCCATTCACCAGCCCACGCGGTTTCCGGGCCCCGACTGATCCAGCTGCCGCGATAGCTGACGACGAGTCCGCCCGACAACTCGATCGTGATGACCGCGGATGCTTCCTGCGCGTACTTGCTGAAGGATGGGTCGCCGACCTTCGTGAACACCGTTCGCGCTTCTTCGCCGGTGATCATGCGCAGCAGATCGAAGTGATGGATCGCCATGTCGTTGATGAGGGGATGCGGGAATGTGTAGTGCCGATGCGTTTCGAGTGGTGCGTCGTTGTCCCACTTGCGGAAGTCGATGTTGATCGCGGAGAGCTCTCCGATCACGCGCTCGGCGAGAAGTCCTCGGACGACCTGGGGCGCCGGATAGTGACGGTAGTTCTGGCTGACCTGCAGCAGAAGACCCTTCTCCTCCGCTCGGCGTACGGCGGTGAGGGCCTCCGCGACGGTGTCGGAGAGCGGCTTCTCGACGAGGACGTGCTTTCCGGCATCCAGAGCGAGGAGCGCCAGCGGCACGTGCGTCCCCACCGGTGACGTGATCACCACCGCGTCAGCATCTACCGCGGTGAGCGCGTCGCCAAGCGAGCCGAACGTGCGCTCTTCCGACACGCCGATCTCGGCAGCCACCGCGCGCAGGGTCTCGGGATCCGGATCCACGATGCCGGCGATCTGGACGTCCTCCACGGTGGGGATGACCGTCCGAGCCCAGTTGCCGCCCCATCCGCCGAGGCCCGCATGGATGATCCGTACCGTCACGTGGACTGTCCATTCGCCGAAGTCATCGATCAAGCCTACGTCGCTGTGCGTCGTAGCAGCGCACCCCATCCGCTCAGCATCCCGTCGGAACCCAGCTCGGTGCGGGCGGTCACTGGTGGGCTCGTCCCGCTCCGCGCGACTTGCCTCCGGCTTCCCGTGGACGATGACAACGTCCACGACAGAGAGAGTGGCCGTCGTTGCAGAGTGCCCGGTCTTGGCATACTTCCCGGCGGATGCCCACGATCGCTTTGTGGAAACCGTCTCAGCCCTGGACTGCATGTGGCTAAGCAACGAAGGTCCAGGATCTCTACCCTCAGCGGCGGCACGAGTGGATCAGCGTATTGAGATCGGCTCACGAACGTGGTGCAGGATCCGCAGACCTTCGACCGAACGAGGAAGGATCCGGACGGCAACCTCCTTCGTTGAGCCGCGTCGAACTGCTAGAAGGAATTGATGCCGGACTTTTGCGCCATTGCGCGAAGGGTCTTAGCGATGTGATGCAGGCCGTGCTTGTCGAGCCAGAGCGCCTCGTTGAGATAGGCCAAGTCGAGTACGAAAGCTTCGCTGTGCGTCACCGCGTGGCGGTCCTCGTAAGTCACTGTTGCTGTGAGCTGGTGGCGACGGACGAGCGAGCCCGGCGCTGACATCATCACCGGCTACGACCTGCCACCCCACGCGCCGAGGTGAGTGTCGGAGCGTTAGGGTTGCCGGATGCTCCGCCTCATCGCCCAGGTCTATTGGGCGTTCAGCAGATGGACCCTCGTCACCGAGCCCGCACCTGTCCGGCCCACCGTTGTTCTGGGGGCGCCGCACACCTCCAACTGGGATTTCGTGCTCATGCTGGGGATTGCTTGGCGGCTGAATATGCGCTTCCGCTGGTTGGGGAAGGAGAGTCTCTTCCGCGGCTGGCGGGGCCCGATCATGCGCGCGATCGGCGGCATCCCGGTCGACCGGTCGAACCCCGCCGGTGTCGTCGACGCGCTCGTCAGCCGCATCCGGGACGGCGACGTGTTCGGCCTCGTGGTGACGCCGGAAGGGACGCGCGGCGGCGCCGCCTACTGGAAGTCCGGCTTCTATCGCATCGCCCGCGAGGCGGGCCTCCCGGTCACGCTCGGCTACGTCGACCGCACCACCATGACTACCGGGCTGGGGCCGACGCTGCCGCTCACCGGCAATGTGGGCGCGGACATGGACGCCATCCGTGCGTTCTACGCGGACAAGTCGGGAATGCGTCCGGCCCTGCGAATCGAACCACGGCTGCGCGAGGAGGACGATCCTCGTCCGGACGCGTCCGCCTAGCCGAAGGCTCGGCGACTCTGGACATGATCGTCAGTCGGCTGGATATGGTCGTGCGGTGAGAGACGAGCTGCGTGAGCAAACGCGGGGCGCGTACAACGTCGTCGCTGCCGACTATGCCGCGATGATTCCCGATACGAGCTTCGAAGCACCCCTCGACCTAGCCATGATCGACGAGTTCGTCCGACGTGCCGACGCGCGACCGTCGCGCCGCGTACTGGATGCCGGTTGCGGCGCCGGACGCATGCTCACACACCTCCAGTCAGCGTCGCCGCGCCTCGAGGTCACGGGTGTCGACCTGTCGGAGGAGATGATCGCCCTCGCACAACAGGCGCACCCGACCGCCCGATTCGTACACGCCGACATCACCGACACCCCGTTCGAAGCCGAACAGTTCGACGCTGTCCTCGCGTGGTACTCGATCATTCATCTCGCCCCGCCGCAGTTGCAGAATGTCGTCACCGAGTTCGCACGCCTCCTCGCCCCAGGCGGACTCATCCTGCTCAGCTACCACGTCGGGGCCGGCGAACGTCAGCTGATCAAGCCTTACGGGCACGACATCGAGCTGCGGGCCTTCTTGCACCAGACCGACGGCGTGGTGGAAATGCTCGCGGCCGCCGGCTTCGGGATCATCGCGCGCCTAGATCGTTCACCAAGGAAGACGGAGCGGCACGCCCAGGGGTTCGTCCTCGCCGAGCGCCGTTGACGGCATCTAACGAGTGCGGTGAAGACATCGCAGACGCTTCGCAGGATCTCCTCCTTTTCTGCCACGGGTTCTGCGTCGCGCTCGGCGTTTCGCTGAGCGCGCGTTGACTCCTCGCCGACCAACGACGATAGTTAGGTTGATGCCTAACTATTCCGCCGAGGTCGACGCGGTCCTGCGCGCGCTCGCCGACCCCACTCGTCGGGCGATTGTCGAGCGACTGTCGCTGGCGCCGGCCGTCGTGTCGGAGCTGGCGGCGCCGTTCGCGATGGCGCTGCCCTCGGTACTCCAGCACCTGCGCGTGCTGGAGGACGCACGCGTGATCACGTCCAGCAAGCAGGGACGTGTCCGCACGGTGGCCCTTCGCCCCGGGGCGCTGGACGTTCTGCATCTATGGCTTGACCAGCGTCGGACGCCGGCCGAGCAGCGCGCCGACCGCCTCGGCATCCACCTCACCCGCACCTCACCCAAGGAGACCTGACATGACCCGCGTGCGCATCGACCTGTTCGCCTCCCTGGACGGATACACCGCGGCGCCCGATCCCGCGGTACCCAACCCGATGGGAGAGGATTGGGGGCCGCTCACCGCCGCGTACGCAGCCACGCGGACTTTTCGGGAGAAGGTCTTCGGCGATACCACCGGCGAAGGCACGACCGGCGTCGACGAGACCTTCGCCGCTGCATTCTTCGAAGGAGTCGGCGCCGAGATCATGGGTGCGGCGATGTTCGGCCTGCACGCCCACCCCGAAGACCAAGCGTGGAACGGATGGTGGGGAGACGAGCCTCCGTTCGGATGCCCCGTCTTCGTGCTCACCCACACCGCGCCGCGACCGTCCATCGAGATGAGCGGTGGCACGACGTTCCACTTCCGTCGCGGCGCGATCGAAGACATTCTCGCCGAAGCCCGTGTCGCGGCCGACGGTCTGGATGTGCGCGTGGGCGGCGGCATCCGGACGGCCCGCGAGTTCCTCCACGCGGGTCTCGTCGATGACCTCCACGTCGCGATCGCGCCCATCGTCCTCGACCGGGGCAACCGGGTGTGGGAAGACCTCCGCGGCTTGGAGCACACCCATACGGCGAAGACCGCGGTGGCCGAGAGCGGCACCATCCATGTCTCGTTCACACGATGATGAGCATCGTGCGCCGTATCGCCCATTCCAGCTTCACCCTCACCCGCGACTATCCCGTACCCGTCGCCCAGGTCTGGCGGGCGTTCGCCGAGGAGGACCGCAAACGTGAATGGTTCGGTGACGGCGAGGCATTCGACCGCAGTGTGTGGGCCTTCGACTTCCGCGTGGGTGGTCGCGACATCGACGAAGCGAAGTTCCACGGCGGCCCGGTCTCCCGATACGAGGCCGTCTACACCGACATCGTCGACGAGGTGCGGATCGTGACCACCTATGACATGTGGCTCGACGGCGCGCACATGTCGACCTCCCTCGCCTCTTACGAGTTCGAGTCGATCACCGGCGGCACGCGCCTCACCCACGTCGAACACGGGATGTTCTTCGACTCCTTCCACGCCGACGCCGCACAACGTGAGGAGGGAATGCGCGGGATTCTCGAGACTCTCGCCGATCGCCTTCAGTGACGCGCCCCGCCGCCACGGCGAACGACGACCGCGGCCCGCCGCACTGATCACGCGCCGGCACGGGCGCGTTCTGCCCATCTACCGGGATGGCTGCGCCGGAGCCCGTTGACTTGCATCGGGCTGGGACGCCTGTGCGCTGTCGGCAACGGCATCGAACTCGTCGCGAAGATACCTCGGAGCCTGAACGCGCCAGGCGTCGGTCACCAGCTCGGCCAGATGGTCCACCTTGATCGCGCCGAGCCGGAAAGCCACTTTCGGCTCGCTCCACGGTGTGGTCGTCCGCAGGAACACGTCGGGCTCCATCTGGACCAGTGCGCCTGCATCCATCCGGTCTGCGACCTTGACGGCGACGACGAGCTCGGTGGCGAGAATCGCACGGATGTCGTCGGGGATGCTGGGCCAGGGGCGGCACTCCCACGCATACGGCTTCCTCCGGACGAACCACGCGGTGCCGCCCGTCGTCGCGCGCTCTTCGCTGCCGGGAAGGCTACCCGCGATCTTGCGCACGTCGTCGAGGGTGGCCACGGCGCGAGCCTACGCCGCCCGCGCGACATCGATGCCGCTCGAAGCGAGCAGCAGGGTGCTCCGTACGGAGCCGCTCACGCGCACTCCACGCGGTCACCCCGGTGTCGGCGATCACGTGCTGCCGTCGATGTCCCCCCACGCCGCGATGTCGACACCGTGGTTGTCGGGCGACGCGAGTGTCCACCAGTCGGGTGCGTGCGAGCCATCGGCCAGTCGCCCGCCGGCTTCGAGTGCTGCCGCGACACGCTCCTCAGCGTGACCATTGGGCAGGGCGACGTCTATGTGCGTGCGGCCGCGCCCCGGTGCGGCGATCTCGTCGAACCACATCCGCGGTCCTCGGCGCAGCGGGTCGACGACCAGTCCGCCGAGCGACTGGTACCCGAGCGTTGCGACCCAGAAGTCCTGCGTGCTCACTCCCTCCGCCTCCGCGATGGCGATCTGGATCGTGTGCAGCTGGGATGGGTCGGGCGCGAGCCCGAGCTCAGCGGCGATGGATGAGACGCGGCGGACCAGTTCGACGTCGGCGGTGTCCAATCTCCCGCGCGGCGTTGAGGCGGTACGAACGACCACCGCCTCCGGTCGAAGGTCGATGTCGGGCTCACGACCGACCGCATCCGTCACAACTGCGATACGCCGGATGAACTCGACGCCGGTCGCGAAGGAGGAGGTAGGGAACACGGTCTGCGCGCCGCCGTACAGGACGTGCCACCCGGCAGTTCCCTCCTCTTCATGGAACTGCTCAGCGCTGACTGGTTCGCCCATACCGTCTCTCCTCCACCCTCGTCGGCAGCGGGCCATACGCTACGCGACGGCTGCGACATCCGCCGTCAGTGAACATCCGATGGGACACGGCCGTCGATGTCACCGGCGCTAGCCTGTGCGCATGACGATCGCGCGCCACAGGCTCGCGGTCGGGCATGTCGTGGGCGCCATGGTCGCTCTCATCGTGGTCCTCGCGCTCATCTCGCCCCTCTACGGGTACCACCGCGACGAGTTGTACTTCCGAATGCTGCCCCTCGCGTGGGGGTACACCGATCAGCCACCACTTGCTCCCCTTCTCGTTCACGGCGTGACTGCCGTGTGGGGCGACAGCGTCGTCGCGGTGCGCATCATCCCGATCGTCTGCGCCGCAGCTTCGCTGCCCCTTCTCACCCTCATCACGCGCGAAGTCGGCGGCAGCAGGCTCGCTCAGGCGTTCACCGCCTGGGGTGTGGCCGGCGCGACGATGACCTTGATGTTCGGGCACGTGTTCCTCACCGCGAGCCTGGACCTCGTGGTGTGGCCGGCGACGCTGTACTTCGTCATCCGCGCCGTCCTCCGCGAGGAAGGATGCTGGTGGCTCGTCGCCGGCGCCATCGTCGGCGCGAGTTCGTTCAACAAGCTGCTCATCGTCGTGCTGCTCATCGGAGTGGCGATCGGACTCGCCATCTGCGGGCCGCGACAGTGGTTCCGATCGGGCTGGCTTTACGGCGCGGTGGTGCTCATCTTCGTGCTGGCACTGCCGAACCTGCTGTATCAGGCCACGCACGGCTGGCCGCAGTTCGCGATGGGTGCGGCGCTCGGAGCGGAGAACGCCGCCGAGGTGCGAACAATGATGTGGCCGTTCCTCGTGCTGCTGGTGGGACCGGTCCTCGCCGTGTTCTGGGTCACTGCCCTCGTGGCGCTGTTCCGCCGCACGGAATGGCGGCCGTTGCGGTGGCTGGCGGTCACGCTCGTCGTCACCGTGGTGTTCGTCTTCCTCGCGGCAACCCAGTTCTACTACTCAGCAGGAATCCTCGGAGTTCTGACCGCGATGGGTTCGGTGCCGATCGCAGAGTGGGCTCGCACCCGCGCGCGCCGCCTCATCGTGAGCGTCTTGCTGGCGGTCAACGCCCTAGGTTGTGCGGTGACCTCGCTGCCGCTGCTGCCCGTCGACTGGTTCGGGGCGAGCGGGCTTGCATCCGTGAATTCGGCAACGGCCGACCAGGTCGGCTGGGAGCGGTATGTCGAGCAGATCGACGAGGTCGCCGCAGCCTTCGACGCCGACGCGATCATCGCGAGCAACTATGGGGAAGCCGGAGCGCTCGATCGATTCGGATCGGGTGTTCCCGTGTTCAGCGGACACAACGCCCTCTTCGACCTCGGTGCGCCGCCGCCCGATGCGCAGACCGTGGTCATCGTCGGCGGCCAGTACGACCGGGTCGAGTCTCTGTTCTCGACGTGCCGGGTCGTGACCGAACTCGACAACGGCGTCGGCGTGGAGAACGAGGAACAGGGCGAGCCCGTCGCGCTGTGCAGCGGCCCGAACGCCCCATGGGAGGATCTCTGGCCGCAGTTCCGTCACCTGGACTGACCGATGATGTGATGGCGCCATCCGAAGCCGCCACGGAGAACCGAACCTCATCGTCTGGGCGGTCTGTCCACCACTCCGAGACGGAGCCGATCGGCCTGGCGCAGCAGGTACTGCTGCTCGAGCACGCTGGTCGCCCGGCGCGCCGCCTCCGCATACTCGGAGGCCGCGACATCCGTCTCTCCCGCTCGTTCGTGCAGGTAGGCGAGCGCCGCGTGGAACCTCGGCACCTGGGCATCCACCGTCGCGAGCGCCGCGAGGCCTGCCTGCGGACCGTCCGCCTCCCCGACAGCGAGCGCGCGACCGAGTCGGATGACAGGCGAATCACCGAGACGGAGGAGCTCGTCGTACCACTCGACGATCTGCACCCAGTCGGTCTGCGACGCACTCGACGCATCCGCGTGGAGCGCGGCGATCGCAGCCTGCGCCTGGTACTGGCCCAGGAGGTCTCGCGCCAGCGCCCCCTGCAGAATGTCGACGCCCTCGGCGATCGACTCGGTGTCCCACAGGGCACGGTTCTGCTCCGCGAGCGGAATGAGCCGGCCGCCGACCACTCGTGCGGGTCGGCGCGCATGGTGGAGGAGCATGAGTGCCAGGAGGCCGCCGACTTCGGGGTGGTCGGTGAGCACGGCGAGCTGACGCGTCAGCCGGATCGCTTCGATCGAGAGATCTGTCTCGCCCGTGTAGCCCTCGTTGAACATCAGGTAGAGAACGCGCAGCACTCGCGAGAGGTCACCGGGCTGGTCCAGCGGGATGCCGGCGAGTCGCTGTTTCGCGCGACTGATCCGCTGGGCCATCGTCGCCTCCGGCACCAGGAAGGCATCGGCGATCTGGCGGGTCGTCAGCCCGGCGACCGCGCGCAGCGTGAGGGCGATCGAGGATGTCGCGGTCAGCACCGGGTTCGCGCACAGGAAGTACATCGCGAGCGTGTCTTCGCGCTGGGGAACCGGCCCGGTCTCCGGCTCGTCGGCGTGACGCTGCTCGCGCGCGGCACGGGCCGTGTCGCTCCGCACCTGGTCGAGGAACGCCCGCCACGCGACAGCGACCAGCCAGGCCCGGATGTCTCGAACCTCGTCGAGGTCCGGTCGCTCGAGCGCTCGCAGCAGGGCAGTCTGGACGGCATCCTCGGCCGACGCGAAATCAGCGCCGCGCCGGACGAGGATGCCGGTGACCTCGGGGATCGCTCGACGCAGAGCGGTGGCATCCGCGATCATCATCCTGCGTCTGCCGGGGGCGCGCCCATCACCTCGCGGAGCTCGAGCCACTCGCCAAGCGGCGTGCCGCCGGCCCACGGCGCCGCGGACAGCTCCGAGGCGAGCTCGAGCGCGCGATCGTACGAGTCCACTTCGATCAGCATCCAGCCCGCGATGAGATCCTTCGTCTCGGCGAAGGGGCCGTCGACGACCGGCGGGCGTCCCTCGCCGTCGAAGCGCACCCACGAGCCGTCCATCGACAGTGCCTCCGCGGAGACGAGTTCGCCCGACGCGAGAAGTCGCTGCTCCATGTCCTTCATGTACTGGACGTGCGCGTTCCACTCGTCCGGTGTCAGCTGGTCCATCGGAACCTGGTTCACCGCAGGGCGACCACCGCGGTAGTGCTTGAGCATCAGGTACTTCGGCATGTCAGCCTCCCGTTCGTGCGGCCCATTCTGGCCGCTTCATGGAGGAGACGGAACCAAGGCCGCGTTCTCGACATCCGCCGGCGAGAATGTTTTCTCGACCGGAAACTGGACTCTCCCCATGTGGGGACGGTGGTCGGGCTCGGCCGCAGCTCAAGTGGTGCTGTCGAGCACCAGGCGGGCCGCTTCCGTCGGTTGGTCCCAGTGCGGGAAGTGGCCGCAGTTCTCGAACCAGTGCAACGTGGCATCCGGGAACAACTCCGTCGCCCGCGCCGCCTCGCTTGGAACGGTGACTCTGTCCTTCCGCCCCCATCCGATGATCATCTTGCCCTTGAGTGAACCGGCCGGCGCGCCCTCCTGGCGGGGCCCGTGAATCAGGGCATCGAGGGCTGGGTCCAGGCTGGTCGATGTCTTGAACCCCCGAAGCTCGTGCAGTACCAGATCCTTCGGCAGCTTCCAGGGGTGGGCGGAGAACTGAAAAAGCAGGGCCGTGCGGCCCACGGGGTTGCCCGTGAGGAAGGGGAGCGCCGGTTGAATCCGGCGCACCAGCGCGACGGATGCCTTGATACTCGCACCGAAGATCGCCGCCTGGCGATCGTTCCAGAACCCACCAGGTGCCAATGCGACGGTGGTGCCCGCATGCCCTCGACGTGCCATCTCCATCGCCATCCGGGCGCCCATCGAGCTGCCGACTACATCGATATCGCCAAGCTCCGCGTCGCGGACGAACGCTTCAACGGCATCGGTCAGCGTGGCGATCGTCGTTTCCCCGGCCAGCGGCGCGGACTCCCCCCAACCCGGAAGGTCGACGGCGATCACATCGCGCTCAGCTGCCAGCGCCGGGATGACGGGGGCCCAGTTGCCGCTACTGGAGCCGAGCCCATGAATCAGGAGCAGCGGTTTGCCGGAGCCTTGCCGGGTCGAGTGCAGCATGCGTCCAACGTAAGGCGGTGGGGCGCGCCCGCCGGGGCCGTTGCCAAAACGGCACCGAGGGCATACGCATCCTCACCGACCCGATCGCGCCATGCCGCTCTGTCTGCGGCACCCGCCTGCGGTATCGGCTCAGTCACGCGGTCATGATCGCACGTCGGCGCGGGCGATGTCGGCGATCTCCTCTTCGGGTCGCGGGGCGACGGTCTCGTCGACCTCGATCTCGGGGACGCTTGCTTCCCCGGCAGCGGGTATGTGCGGCCGAATGTTGTGGTCGGGGTGCGTCGGCGCGATCAGCCGATCGATGAGCTCGAAGGTGTCGTAGGGCTGGTTGTAGTCGCCGAAGTGGCCGTCGTCGCGCACGATCTGGGTGCCGCCGAGGTTGTCGAACATCAGCCGGCCTTGCGTGGCATCGCACCCGTACGGGTCGGTGATCGAGTTGATGAAGTACATGTCACCGCCGTTCGCGCGGATCCGATCCCAGTCGTAGACATCCTGCAGAACTGGCTCATCGGAGTCGTTGGGCCTGGTCGCGTAGCCCGCGACCAGGATCGTCTGAGCCACCGGCGCCTCGAGGTGCTCCAGCACCGCGAGCAGAAGTGCTGCGCCGCCGGAGTGGCCCACCAGCACGGTGTCCGCATCGAACGAATGGGCGTCGAGCACTCTCGGCAGGAACGTGGAGATCGGCTCGACGTTCAGGCTCGGGTAGTACGGACGTTCCACCCGATAGTCGCGCCCGGTCAGCTGCCGATCCAGCCATGGGTACCAGACCACGTCCGGGTTGCCGCCGGTGCCATGGAAGATGATCGCGTTCCTGCTCATCAGTCGCCCGGCCACGAGCCGGTGACGCGCTCGAAGGCCCGAGCTCCGCCCCGGTCGACGAGCGCCTTGACCACCGCGAATATGGCTCCCTGTATCGCGGTGGCGATGAGCAGCTCGCCGAGACCGTACTCGGATTCCAAGGCATTCGGGCTGTCTTCTCGATGGCTCGGACTCAGCCGCTTCCAGATCTGTTTGAAGAGGACGCTCGCCAGTGCTCCGCTGACGATTCCGCTCAGCAGGCCGACCGGTCGGTACACGAGCTTCGCCGTCTTGCTCGATGTCTTCTCGCGAGGATGCTTGGCCATAAGAGCCTTCCGGGGGTGCGGTCTTCGGACGGGCGACCCACGGTACCCACCGAGTCGGGCATCGGTGAGGGGGTTGTGAGGATCAGCGGCATGAACTACGGCTGCGGCGTACGTTGGGGGGATGCGTGGCATCCCTGCGGACGAGCGTGACTCGACATGGGAGCGTGACGATGCCCGCTATCGGTTGTACGTGTTCACCGGAACCGACAACGCCGTGACTGCGATCGACCTGGTGGAGGCGACGATCGAGGAGGCGTTGGAGGCCGCTTCGGTGCTCTCGAACCGGGATGAGCACCTGTGGTCGCTGGCCCTCGTCGAGAACGACGCGCGAGGCATGCGAGGACTGATCTGGTTGTCGGGCATGGATTACAACGACCCTCCCGACACTCCCCGCGAGTGGCAACGGCGGCGGCAGATGCAGGACCGGTATCTGCTTGCTCGAAGCCGGCGTAATGAGCCCGTCGTTCTTCCGAACGGGTTGCGTCTGATCCGTGTGTTCCCCGAGTGGGCGAGCGGCTGGCCGCTCTGGGAGAACTTCACCCAGGACTACCGGCTCACGGGAGCGGATCTCCAACTCACCCGTGAGCTCAGCGACGCGCTGTTCGCGTGGAATGAGGCGTGGCTCTCACGCGCTGAGAACGACCCGCTCCCGGCCGGGTGGGAAGAAGAAGGGCATTACCTCGTCAGCCGACTCCGCAACGAGCTGCAGGGCGTCGCCGAAGTGCGGCCGGAGTTTCACCTCTGATCGCGGGGCGCGGAGTTGCACGACAAGCGCCGCCGCGCGTCGCCATACGCTGTCGGGATGGACGCGCAACAGACGAGCTTTCGCACGACGATCGGTGTCGACGTGAAGGGCGAGGTGTGGAGCTGCGTTGAGATTCCGGCATCCACCAATCTGTTCGGCACCGGGAAGAGCGTCAGGATCGACGCGAAGATCGACGACGTCCTGCTGGCGAACGTGGGCACGCTGCCGACCGGAGAGGGCGGTCACATGGTGTCTCTCAACGCGAAGGTCCGCAAAGAGCTGGGAAAGGGCATCGGCGACGTCGTCGACGTCACGATCACCAGACGCTGACCTCGCATCGATCTTTCGCCGTCGATCGACGCTGAACCCACACCCACGCCGTCAGCGGCCCGAGGTCATCGCGTCGGGAGTTCGGGGCGAGGCCGTGCGACGGGCACCTGGCCGACTGCGGAAGACGCCCGCCCCGGCGGCGATGATGGCGACAGCGGCGGCTGCGAGGAACGCCGTCGGGTAGCCCGCCGACGCCACGACGAGACCGAAGATGGCGCCGCCGACCGCCTGCCCGAGTACCAGCAGCACGAAGAGCAGAGCAGTTCCGCTGGCTGCCCGCGCCGGTTCGAGGAGGGCCGTCCATCCGATCAGCGCTCCCGTGCTCGCCACGTACGCCCAACCGAAGACGACGCAGGCGGCCAGCGTGAAGCCCACCGTGGCGGGAGCCGCGACGAGCGCGGCGGTGGCCAGGGCGAGCACCACGACGGTGAGCGCCCATACTCGCGGCGGCGGTGCGACCGCGAGGAGACCCGCGGTCGGAACCACCGCCAGTCCGCCGACGCCGAGCGCGACCCAGGCGAGCACCGTCGCGCCATCGGCGAGCCCGGCATCGGTGAGCATCGTGCGACCGAAACTCCAGACCGCGGCGGATGCCGCGCCCATCAGAAGGGCGCCGACGATCACCATGCGGTGCGCACGCCACCACGCGGCCGGAGGAAGGCCGAGAGTGGGGACGGAGTCGCGTTGCCGGTCGAGCAGGAGTACGGCGGTGGCGGCGACGACCGACACGGCGGCGGCCATCCACCAGGCCGCTCGCCACTGGGGCAGCAGCGCGAGCGCGAGTATGCCCGCGGCGATCAGGCCCGGCCCCGTTCCGGCATTGACGATCGACTGCGCGCGATCGGCGCCCTCGCGCCGCAGATTCCGCTGAATGACCCGCACGAGCGCCGGAGAGGCCAGCCCGGCACCGGCCGAGGCCAGCACCGCGCCCGGAGCAAGCCAGGCAGTCGAGGGGGCAATCGCCACCCCCGCGGTGCCAAGGGCAGCGGTGGCGCCAGCGAGAGCGACGAGCGTGCGCGGGTACCGCGGCGCGAGCACGAAACCGCACACCGCTCCGACGCAGTAGGCGATCGATCCACCGGCGAAGATCGCTCCGGCGACCGCGGAATCGAAACCGAGCTCGGTCTGCATGCCGGGGAGGTGCAAGCCGTACGCGAAGCGCGCGAGACCATACGTGGCGGCGATCAGAGTGGTTGCAGCGACGGTCAGATAGAATGAAAACGATCGTTTCACTTTCACGAGCATAGGGTGCTGACATGACATTGCGCGAGGGCACCGAGCGACGCATCCTCGACGCCGCGGACGAGCTGTTCTTCACGCGCGGCGTCGCGGCGACGCCGATCGACGCCGTCATCGATCGTGCGGGGGTGTCGGCAGCGACGCTCTACCGGGGCTTCGCCAGTAAAGAGGCGTTGTTGGCTGCCGCACTGCGACGGCGTCAGCGCGTCTGGATCCAGACGTGGGATGAGGCAGTCGCGGCCGCGCCCGACGATGTGTCCCGCGTCCTCGCCGTCTTCGATGCGCTCGACACGTTTCGCGGGAGTGCGCACGGCTCGCGATGGTGCGCCTTCCTCGGGGCCGCGGCGGAGCATGCCGAGCCCCCTGCGGAGGTGGCTGAGGCCGTGCGGACAGACACCGAGTCACTGCGATCTCGACTGGAAGCACTGGCGCGTCCGCTGGTCGGCGACGGCGCGGGCGAGGTCGCCGACGAGCTGGTGCTGGTCGTCACCGGTGACCTCGCGATGCGCCTGCGGTATCCGGATGCGACGAGCGCGACGTCTCGCCGCATCGCCGCGACCCTACTCTCTCGTCGTCACGAGGCCGTCGGCGAGGCCGTTCGTCGCGGTGGCGACGATAGCGTCCAGCCCGGGCTCAGTTGCCTCCGGTGACGCGGAGATCGGCGCCGGAGGTGAATGCGGCACCCGGGCCGAAGAAGTAGGCGACGGCGTCGGCGACCTCGTGGGGATGGGCCGCTCGTCGCAACGGGATGCCGGGGGCGCGCTCTTCGGGTGCGTTCGGCCGACCACCATCGGCATGGATGGTCGTGTAGGTGGTCCCGGGTGAGACGGTGTTCACGCGCACGCCCTGCGGTCCGAACTCCTTGGCCAAGCCGACGGTCATCGCGTTGATCGCCGCCTTGCTCATCGCGTACGGCACGTAGGTGTTCGGTGCACCGCTCGTCGCCGCACCCGAGGAGATGTTGACGATCGTGCCGCCCTCGCCGCCCCTCTCGATCGACATCACCTCCAGCGCTGCGCGTGTGAGGGAGATGGGGGCGAGGACGTTGATGCGGAGCATCCGCTCCACCTCTGCGAGGTCGATGTCGATGTAGTCGCCGATCCGCATGGTGACACCGGCGTTGTTGACGAGGCCGGTCAGTCGGCCGAACTCGGCCGTGTCGCCGGGACCAGCGCAGCGGCGTCGTCGAGGTTCGTGAGATCCGCCTGGATGAGCAGGACCCGGGCGCCCAGGGCACGGCAGGCTGCAGCGACGGCCGCAGCCTCCGCGCGCGCGACCCGGTAGGTGAGTGCGAGGTCATGCCCGTCAGCAGCGAGCCGTTCGGCGACGGCTGCGCCGATACCTCGGCTCCCACCGGTGACGATCGTGACGGGTCGGGATCCGGTCGAGTGCGCCATTCCGCAAGCCTATGTTTCGCCGACGTGAGGCGAGACTCCCGCGTCCTGGGGTGACGCGCTGCGAAAGCGGGTGTCGGGCCACGGCTGTCCGCTGGGCGACTCACCGAGATCGGGTCGGGGTCGACCTGCCTGACTGCGTCGTATCATCCCGAGCCCCGTCGCGCTCATTGTCTGCAGAGCCACCGACCGGGGAGGACCTCATCATGCGGGCATTGACCGATCTGCGGAAGTTCACTTCCGTCCTGCCGTACGCCAGCGAGATGTTCGGCGTCTACACGCCGCTGCTCGGCTGGCGATCGCAGCGGCAGCGTGAGCGTCTCACGAAGGATGCGCTGGGTGCGATCGCCGGCCGCTTCCGACCGGAGGTGTCCGATCCGTGGAACCACGACGGCTGGCCGCAGGACGGGGAGATTCGTCCCGGCGTCCCGGCGGAGTTCTTCGCAGCCCCGCGGAACGACTCGCTCGTCGTCGACGCCATCGGCGAGGCGATACGGCAGGAGTGGGGTCCGGACCAGCGGCCCAGGTCGCCGGAAGAATGGCGCGGCGTTCTGGACCCCGCTCGCGTCGAGGAGATCCTGCGAACGGTCGTACGCCGGCGGTGGATCGCTCAGACGTCCGCCCGCATGGACCACCTGTACAAGACGTGGGACCACGACGTCGACGGCGACACCGACACGCTCCTCATCGCTGCGGAGCGCCTGCGCCAGAGCGCGCTCGAGGACCTCGAGCGCGAATCCGCGATCGCGGGGGCTCTGGTGAAGCTCGGCGACGACGGGAACACCGCACTGCTCGACCGGACGTTCTATCTCCCGTACGAATTCGGTCCGGGGACGGTGACGGCGGCCATCGCGGCGGCGTCGGAGGATCCGTTCCTCAGCTTCGACCCCTACCGGGATGCGGGCAGCGTGAGCGTGTCGCCGCTGGGCATCGTGAACCTGTTCCGCCAGTACTTCTTCGAATTCGACACCTTCCTCGGAACGCCCGTCGGTCACGTCTGGCTCACCCCCGGCTCCTCCGTCGAGCTTCTCGAGGTGTCGACCCGCAAGGTGACGGTCGAGAAGTCGGTCGAGACCGAATACGAGTCCGTGACGCGGGTCGAGCGCGAGACGACGGAGCAGGACGAGCTCAGCGAGGCGGTGAAGAAGTCCAACCAGGACGACATGAAACTCGGTTTCAGCACCACCGTGCGTCAGAGCTGGGGAAGCGGGAGTGCGGAGGCGAGCGGCTCGATCAACCTCGATCAGACGCAGGTCAGCTCGCGGGAGCAGACCCACAAGCGCATGCGACAGCAGACCGAGAAGCTCTCCAGCGAGATTCGCGAGAAGTACAAGACCACGTTCAAGACGGTGACGGAGTCGTCCGACACCTCGAGCAAGCGCTACCTGCTGGCCAATACGACCGACGACCTGCTCAATTACGAGATGCGGCGCAAGATGCGTCAGGTCGGCGTTCAAGTGCAGGATGTGGGCAGCTACCTGTGCTGGCAGACCTTCGTCGACGAGCCCGGGGCGACCCTGGGGCTCGCGGATCTCGTACACATCGCGCAGCCGGCCGACCTCGCGCCGTTGCCGAACCAGAAGGAGATCCCCTACCCGCCCCGCCGGATCGTGAAGTCCTTCCAGGTGCAGACCGTGTGGAGCTTTCCCGACGTCAGGCAGCACAACGATCCGAACCTCGGTTTCGTCTACCTCGGCGAATACTCGCTGCCCGTCCAGCCCGACCCGGGCTATGAGATCGAGCGCCCACCGGGCGATGTCATCCACCTGGGTGTGAGCAACTTCGTCGGAGAGGATGCCGGCCGGCCCTGGGCGATGGGCGGCCGTCTGTCGGGCGACACGAAGATCATCGTCGGCGTGAAGACCGGGCCGGGCGGTCTCAAGTGGGACCAGCGGGTCGACATCACCGTCACGGGAGAGGTCGCCTTCGTGCTGACAGCAGCGAAGGTGGCCGAGATCGATGCGGCGAATGCCGAGATCGTGGCGAATCGTGAAGCGGCCACGCGCGAACAGGAGCGAGAGATCCGCAAGGCCTTCCTCGACGCCGCACGTGAGCGGATCACGCAGGCATCGGTCATCCGCAGCCGACCCTTCGAGGATCTGCGGGAGGAGGAGCGGACCGTCGTCTATCGCGCTCTCATCCGCGACCTCATGACATCCGGCAACTACTCAAGCGCCGACGACCGGACGCGCCACGTGCTCTCCGAGCTCATCAACAGCGTGTTCGACATCGACAAGATGCTCTACTTCGTCGCGCCGGAATGGTGGAAGCCGCGGGCGCATCGTGGACAGTACCTCGGGGGTGCCGGAGTGGGCGCCGACGTGCTCGTCAACTGGTCGGGCAGCGAGGCGCGCCAGAACAACTACCTGATCACAGACGGCTCCGACCCGGCCGAACTGGGCGCGTCGCTCGGCTGGCTGCTGCAACTGGACGGCGACCGTCACCGCAACGCCTTCCTCAACGCCCCGTGGGTCAAAGCCGTCATCCCGGTGCGGCCGGGCAAGGAGCGGGCGGCGATGAACTGGCTGCAACGAGCGAACATCGAAGGGTCGGAGGGATTGGATGCACGGTACTCCGCGCCGGAGGAGGATCTCGCTCTCATCCGGACCGAGCTTCTCGCCGCCGACCCCGGCGATCCGGTCGAGGATCCTCCGACGATCGGCGACGCCATCCGGCACCTCTGTCTCGTGGTCGAGAAGAAGCACGCGGAGTCGGTCGCCGTCTCGACCTACCCGGACGGACCCGGGGTGTCGCAGGACGATCAGGTGAGCGCGACGCCGGTGGAGCGGGTGTTCGAGCACGGCTTCTATCCGCTGCAGGGAGGCTTCCGCGTCGATCCGAGGAACCCCGATCCGAACAACCCCTCGCCGAACTACCAGGTCTTCGATCAGTGGATCGAGATCCTCCCGACCGATCAGGTCGTCCCCGTCGCCGTCGCCTACGATCCGCTCACCGGCCAGCAGCGATGACGGTCGTCGAGTTCGCACTCGAGGCGTCCGCGGCGAAGCACTTCCTGGTGCAGACCCGTTCGCTCCGTGTGCGCCACTCCTCGGGGAGCTGGGCGGACCAGCCGGCGGCGACTCCGACGCCCACCGGGTTTCGCTTCTCCGTGGACGCGGCGCGCGGGGGGCGCCTGGAGCTCGACTTCGCTGTGCGGTATCGATTGCAGGGCCGCGTTCATCTGCTGCTGCTGATCCGGCAGACGCTGGACATCTCGTCGCCAGGCGGGCCGGTGACGTTGACGCCCCGCTTCTGGATGCGCGGAGCCGGCGATGTCGCGCTCGGCCGGCCTGTCGCCGATCCCGCCCTGCATCCGCTGCTCGCACTTCCTCCCGTGGCCGCGGCCTCGACGTCGGTCGCCGTCATCCGCCTGTCGCTCCCCTTCCTCGACATCACCGACATGTTCCTCGCGGTGCACGGCGGCACCGCCTGGTTCCAGACGCTGGGGATGCTGAAGGCGACGTCGTTCCGGTTGCGGGTGCTGGCGGGGCTTCGCGGTCACCCCCTGATCTGGTACGTCGCCGTGCCGGAATCCGCGCTGGAACGCACCGAGGTGACACCGCACGTTTTCTACTGGCCCGCCGACTACGGCGGCATCGACTATCCCGCTGACAGTGAGCGTGGCATCGTCACCCGCAATCACCATCGCTCGATGAACACCGCCAACGCCGCCATACAGAGCGGCGGCGAGACACTGTGCTACTTCCTCCTCACCCCGCTCGACGACGCCCGCTTCCTGGCGCTCGCGCCGGCGTTCGAGAAGGCACGCGAGCGCTTCGAGGCGGCGCGCAGCCACGAGGACGAGCAGCTGCCACGACCCGCCTACTCCTTCCGCCGGGTCCTGGAATACACACCGCGGGGCGACGCCCGGGCGATCAACCCGCAGGTGTGGATGGTGCCGTTCGGTCTCGAGCAGGTCATCGCCGGCACCGACCAGGTGCTCTTCTTCCCGCAGGTCGCCGGCGGAGACGCGACGCACGCCATCCGACCGGGCTTGCGGCGGGACCTCCAGAGCGCACTCGCCGTCCTCGCCGACAGGGAGCCCGCCTTCCGGTCGGCAGCGCCGGTCGCCGATCGTCTGATCCTGTCGTGCTACTCGCAGGCGGGCGGCAACCTGTTCACGGCATCCCGGAACAACTCCACCGACATCCGCGGTGTCGTGGCCGTGGAGCCGCAATACGTCAACGAGCGCAAGAAGGGCGAGTCGGATCATCTGGCGCTGGGCAAGGAGGTGCTTCCCGGGCTGATCCGCCGGGGGGTGAAGGTGGCGATCGTCAGCCGGCGACGCGAGGCCTGGCAACGCGCGAAGTACCTTCCTCGCGGGGTCGATCCGGCTCGCCTCACCCTCCTCCCGGTCGATCAGACGTTGCTCGCCTATCCGCAGCTGCCGGACCGCCCGCAGTTCAGGCACCGACTCTCCCGCCTCCTCGATCCGGCGAAGGACGCCGCGGTGATCTTCTACGCCGCGCCGGCGAACGCACCGACCGACGCCAAGACCCGCCGGCGCATCGCCGCGGTGAACGGGATCATCACGCGACAGCGAGCGCGGGGTCTCGGCGACGAGGCGCTCGTCACGTGGGCATTCCGACCGGAGCTCGACGCCGACGTGAGCGGCGGGTTCTCCTCGCACAACTTCCTGCTCGCCGGAGCCGAGGACGATTCGGCCTTCGACGCGAGCGGCCGGCTGAAGACGGGTTCCCGTCCCGTCGGCATCTACGAGCGGGCGGTGCGGATCGTCGCCGCGCCGTGAGGCGCCGCACCACCGAGACGCCGCCGCACCGGAACTGGCCCTGCCGCCGAAACCGACCGCCGCCGTCGAGACCCTGCGCGAGGCGGGGGGTTTCGACGGCACAGGTCGGTCTCGAGGCGCGACGCTCTGCGCCGCACGTCACCGCGATCCGGTGGGCATCCCCATCCGGGCGAGGACGACGTTCTCGATCACCTGCACCACGTTGTAGAGCACGAGCGTGATGACGGTGATGAGCGCCACCGACGCCCACAGCTCGTCGAACCGGGCTGACGCGCTGAACTTCTGGATCATCCCGCCGATGCCCTGACCGGTCGAGAGCCACTCCGCCAGCAGCGCCCCGGTCACGGCACCCGGCACCGACACCCGCGCCGCCGCGAACAGCGACGGCAGGGCACCGGGCACGTTGACCTTTCGCAGCTGCGTCGCCCGCCCGCCGCCGTAGACGTGGACGAGGTCGAGGCTCTCCTTCGACGCGCGGCTGAGCCCGAACAGCACCGAGGCGAGGGCGGGGAAGAGCACGACGATCGACCCGATGACCGCCACCGAGGCGGGGGTTCCGCGGCCGGTGATGAGGATGATGACCGGGGCGATCGCGACGAGCGGCACGCTTCGCAGCAGCAGCGCGAGCGGCATGACTCCCATCTCGACCGAGCGCGACAGCGAGAACGCGATGGCGAGGACGACGGCGACGAGCATGCCGACGACGAAGCCGAGTGCGGCATCGGAGAGGGTCTGCGCGAGGAGCGGTGCCATCTCGGCACGGTGGAGCGCGGCATCCTCATCGGTGAAGAGGAACTGCCACACGTCCACCGGACCCTTGGCGACGTACGGCGAGATCCCGGTGAGGTTCACCACCGCCCACCAGAGCGCTACGACGATGACCAGGGTGAGGAGGGCGTTCAGAAGCGAGCGGCCGACGGCCCGTGCGGCGCCGGTCATGCCGCCGCCGCCTTGCCCGAGACCCACGGAGTGACCGCGCGGGCGAGCAGCCCGACGACGGCGTAGCCGATCAGTGCCACGATCGCCGACAGCAGGAACACCGCCCACACCCGGGCCGAGTCGAGGTCGCCCTGCAACCGGATGAGGGTGATGCCGACCCCGCGGTCGGTCGCGCCCATGTACTCGCCGAGGATCGCGCCGAGGAACGCCGAGGGCACGGCGATCTGGAGGGCGTTGAGGATGGCGGGAAGTGCGGCGATGAGCCGGACCTTGCGCAGCTGCATCCACCGAGAACCGCCGTAGACGCGCACGACGTCGAGGCTCGAGCGGTCGGACGAGCGGAAGCCGAGGAGAGCGCCGACGACCGTGGTGAAGAACACCGCGAGGGCGGCGAGGAAGATCGCGGTCGCGCTCGGGTCGCCCGCCCGGCGCGCGCCGCCGAGCACGACGATCGCGATACCGCCGACGGCGACCACCGGCAGGCAGTAGCTGACGACGGCGATCTGCACCACGACGGTCTCGATCTGGGGGAGGAGGAGCACGGTCGAGGCGACGAGGAGCGCCAGCCCGTTGCCCCACGCGTAGCCGATGAGCGCCTCGGTGATCGTGACCTCGAAGACGCCGATGTAGGGGGCGAGGCCGTCGGTCCAGATGGTCTGGAACACGACGAAGGGCGAGGGCACCGGGGTGAAGCTCGTGCCCGCCGGCGGCTGGAAGACCGTCGCCGAGAACACCCACCACGCGGCGAGGAGTCCCGCGGCGCCGATGACCCCGGCGAGCCAGCCGGGGATGCGGCGGACGCGCATCAGGCCTCCGCCGCGGCGCGCCCGTCGGCTCCGAAGAGCAGTTCCGACGCGCGGTCGACGAGGGCGTGGAACTCGGGGGTGCGCTGCAGATCGGGCGTGCGCGGATGCGGCAGGTCGACGTCGATGATCTCCTTGATGCGTCCGGGACGCGGCGACATCACCGCGACACGGTCGGAGAGGAAGATCGCCTCGGAGATCCCGTGGGTGACCAGCAGCGTCGTCGCGGGCTTCTCGGTCCAGATGCGGAGGAGCTCGAGGTTGAGGTTCTGACGTGTCATGTCGTCGAGCGCACCGAAGGGCTCGTCGAGCAGGAGAACCGAGGGTTTGAGGGCGAGAGCGCGGGCGATCGACACGCGCTGGCGCATGCCGCCCGAGAGCTGCGCGGGCTTGGCCTTCTCGAAGCCGGTGAGGCCGACGAGCGAGATGAGCTCGTCGATGTAGGCCCTGTCGGGGCGGCGACCGGCGACTTCGAAGACGAGCCGGATGTTGGCGTAGACGCTCCGCCAGGGGAGCAGGGCGTGGTCTTGGAAGGCGATCCCGAGCTCGCTGTCGCGGCGCAGCTGGGCGGGGGTCTTGCCGTCGACGCGCACGTCGCCGGTCGTCGGCGTCTCGAGGTCGGCGAGGATGCGCAGGATCGTCGACTTGCCGCATCCGGAAGGTCCGAGAAGGGCGAGGAACGAGCCCTTCTCGGTGTGCAGGTGGGTGTCCTGCAGGGCGGTGACGGTGCGGCCGCGGCCGGTGTTGAAGGTCTTGGTGAGACCGTCGATGCTGATGCCGGAACCGCCGGCCGGCGCCGCCGACGAGGTTTCCCCCGCCGACGGCGCCGCCGCGGCATCCGATGTCCTTGTATCGGTCATGATGGTGCGTCGCTCGGGCTACGGGAGGTAGTCGACGAGCTCCGGGTTCTCCTCGTAGATCTCGTCGATGATCGTGGTGTCGAACAGGTCGTCCACCGACACCTCCCAGCCGGCCGCGGCGAGCGAGGCGACGGTCTGCTCCTTCAGGGCGTCGGAGATGGTGAACAGGCCGTTCGCCTCGGTCTCCTCAGTGGAGATGAGGAGGTTCTGCGCCTCGATGCCGAGCGAGGTCTTCTCGGGGTCGAGGGCGCCGAAGACGGCCTCGAGTCCCTCCGACGACTCCGCCGCCGCCTCGTTGTAGTACTTCTCCACGAGGGTGACGGTGTCGTCGACCGGATGCTGGAAGACCTCGGTCCAGCCCTTGATCTCGGCGGTGAGGAACGCCTTCAGCAGGTCGGCGTTCTCGGCGAGGTACTGGTCGGTGACCGTGAACGTCTCGGCGACGTACGGCACGCCGTTCTCGGCGTAGGCGAGGTTGGTGACCTCGTAGCCGGCGAGCTCGACGGTGAGGGCCTCGTTGGTGAGGTACGCCATGAAGCCGTCGACGTCGCCGTTCATCAGCGGGGTCGGGTCGAAGTCGACCGGCACGACGTTGACGTCGGCGGGGTCGATGCCGTTGGCGTTCAACAGGGCCGCGAAGACCGAGGCGTTGGAGTCCTGCACGCCGATCGTCTTGCCGATGAGGTCGTCGGGGGTCGTGATGTCACCGCCGTCGGCGAGCGAGAGGATCGTGAAGGGGTTCTTCTGGAAGGTCGCGCCGATGATCTTCAGCGGCGCCTCCTCCTCGGCGATCGCGGCGCCGACCGACGCGGCGTCGCTGAGTGCGACCTGCACGGTGCCGGAGAGGAGCTTGGCGACTCCGGTGTCGGGGCCCGAGATGCCGATGACCTCGTCGAAGCCGGCCTCGTCGTAATAGCCGTTCTCGTAGGCGTAGAACTCGCCGGCGAACTCTTCGTTCTTGATCCAGGAGTACTGGACGCTGATCTCGCCGTAGGAGGCCTCTTCGCCGCTGTCGCCGCCGGCAGCGGCGGTCGTCGAGCCGCTCGACGCGCAGCCGGCGAGGACAAGGGCGGATGCGAGGAACGCGGCGGCGCCGGCGGCGAGGCGACCGCGGCGGCTCAGGGTGCTGTGTGTTGCCATCGGGTGTTGGCTCTTTCTTGTGCAGGTGGAGCTCAGGGATGTGATCAGGCGACGCTATGGCGCAGACGTTTCGCCTGACGCCGCGCGGTGTTTCGGACGTGTGACGGATGCCGCGGGTGGCCGTTGCGGCGGGAGACCGCGCCACTCCCGTGACCCGTACAATCGCGAAGATGGAGCGCGCTCGTGGCTGAAGACCGTCTTGATGCAGCACCGGTGGCCGAGGCCACGGTCAACGACGTCACCGTCAACGACGTCACCGTCAACGGTGCGCTCCGGACGCTCGACGACGTCGCAGTGCACACCAATGCCCTCGACTGGCTGCGCTCGTTCGGCCTGACGGGCAGCAAGGAGGGGTGTGCCGAGGGGGAGTGCGGGGCGTGCGCGATGCTCATCGCGACGCCGACAGCGGATGCCGCGGGCGCGGCGTGGACCGCAGTGAACTCGTGCCTCGTGCCCGCCCAGGCGCTCCGCGGCCAGGAGATCGTGACCGCCGAGGGCCTCGGTGCGCCCGAGGCGCTGCACCCGGTGCAGGAGGCGATGGCCGTCGGCGGCGGGTCGCAGTGCGGCTACTGCACGCCCGGCTTCGTGTGCAGCATGGCGGGGGAGTACTACCGACGCGATCGTGCGCCCGGGCCCGAGGGCGAGCCGCTCCCCGGCGAGCCCCACACCCACCTCGGGGCGAACGGGTTCGACCTCCACGCACTGAGCGGTAACCTCTGCCGCTGCACCGGATACCGGCCTATTCGCGATGCGGCATACCAGCTCGGGATGCCGGAGGGCGACGATCCGCTGGCGGCGCGACTGCGGCATCCGGCCCCTGAGCCCGTCCCGACCGACGTCACCGTCGACGGCGCCCGGTTCGTCCGCCCGGCCACGCTCGACGGCGCGCTCACCCTCCTCGAGAACGAGCCCGACGCGCGCCTGGTCGCCGGCGGAACCGACTGGGGGGTCGAGGTCAACCTTCGCGGACTGCGCGACCCGCTCGTCGTCGCCATCGACCGGCTGCCCGAGCTGCGCACGCTCCGCATCACCGACGATGAGGTCGAGCTCGGCGCGGGCCTCACTCTCACCGAGATCGCCGCGGGGCTCGGGGATCGCGTGCCACTGCTCGCCGAGCTGCTGCCGCAGTTCGCCTCACCGCTCATCCGCAACCGGGCGACCCTCGGCGGCAACCTCGGGACCGGATCGCCGATCGGCGATTCACTGCCGGCGCTCCTCGCCCTCGGAGCGCGCGTCGCCCTCGTCTCGAGCGCCGGCGAGCGGAATGTACCGCTCGAGGAATACTTCACCGGCTACCGCCAGACCATGCGGCGCAAGGACGAGATCATCCGCGCCCTCCGCTTCCCCGCCCCGCACGGCGAGCTCACCGCGTTCCACAAGATCGCCAAGCGCCGTTTCGACGACATCTCCAGCGTCGCCGTCGCCTTCGTGCTCGACCTGCAGGACGGCGTGGTCGCCGACGCGCGGATCGGACTCGGCGGCGTCGCCGCCACCCCGGTCCGTGCCCGCGCCACCGAGCAGGCGCTCATCGGCCGCGACTGGTCCCTCGCCACTGTCCGCGAGGTCGCCCCGGTGCTCGGCGCGGAGGGCACGCCGATGTCGGACCACCGCGCGAGCGCGGCCTACCGCGCCGCGATGCTCGGGAACGCGCTGCGGCGGATCTTCGCGCGGCATCCGAATCCCGAGGCGCGGGAGGGGGCTCGATGACCGACCTCGCCCGCCGCCCCGCCGACCCCGTCGTCGGCCGCTCCGTCGCGCACGAGAGCGCGGCTCTCCACGTCACCGGCCGCGCGATGTACACCGACGACCTGGCCGTGGAGACGATGGGGGTGCTCACCGCCTGGCCGGTGCAGTCCACCCACACGCACGCGCGCGTGACCCTCGACGTCCTCCCCGCATACGGCGTGCCCGGCGTCATCCGGGTGCTCACCGCCGAAGACGTCCCGGGCGTCAACGACGCCGGGGTCAAGCACGACGAGCCGCTCTTCCCCACCGAGGCGATGTACCACGGGCACGCCCTGGCGTGGGTGCTCGGCGAGACGCCCGAGGCGGCGCGGCTCGGCGCCGCCGCCGTCGCAGTGACCTACGAGCCCCTGCCGAGCATCGTCACCCTCGAGGAGGCCATCGCGGCGCACTCGTTCCAGGGCGCTGAGCGCACCCTCGCCCGCGGCGACGCCGCCGCGGCGCTCGCCGATGCCCCCCACGTGTTCGAGGGTGTCACCGCCTTCTCCGGCCAGGAGCACTTCTACCTCGAGACCCATGCCGCGCTCGCGCGCATCGACTCGGAGGGGCAGATCTTCGTCGAGTCGTCGACCCAGCATCCGAGCGAGACGCAGGAGATCATCGCGCACGTGCTCGGCCTGTCGTCGCACCAGGTCACCGTTCAGTCGCTGCGCATGGGCGGCGCGTTCGGCGGCAAGGAGATGCAGCCGCACGGGCTTGCCGCCATCGCCGCGCTCGGGGCGAGCCTGACGCGCCGCCCGGTGCGGCTGCGCCTGAACCGCACGCAGGATCTGACGATGACCGGCAAGCGGCATCCGTTCCACATCTCGTGGCGGGCCGGATTCGACGACGACGGCCTGCTGCAGGCGCTCGAGGCGACGCTCACCTCCGATGGCGGGTGGGCGCTCGACCTCTCGGAGCCGGTGATGAGCCGTGCGCTCTGCCACGTCGATAACGCCTACTGGATTCCGCACGTCCACGTCGTCGGCCGCGTCGCCCAGACCCACAAGACGTCGCAGACCGCGTTCCGCGGATTCGGTGGCCCGCAGGGCGTGTTCCTCATCGAGGACATCCTGGGCCGCACGGCCCCCGCGCTCGGTCTCGATCCAGCGGAGCTTCGTCGCCGCAACTTCTACGCCCCCGGTCAGGACACGCCCTATGGGCAGGTGGTCAAGGACGCCGAACGGATGCCCGCCATCTGGCGGACGCTGCACACCGAGGCGCAGGTCGATGATCGGCGTGCGGCGATCGCGGCGTTCAACGCCGAGCACGACGACGTCAAGCGCGCGATCGCGATGACCCCGGTGAAGTTCGGCATCTCGTTCAACTTCACCGCCTACAACCAGGCCGGCGCCCTCGTGCACGTCTACAAAGACGGCTCGGTGCTCATCAACCACGGCGGCACGGAGATGGGGCAGGGCCTGCACACCAAGATGCTGCAGGTCGCCGCGACTGCGCTGGGGGTTCCGCTCAGCCAGGTGCGGCTCGCACCGACCCGCACCGACAAGGTGCCGAACACCTCGGCAACGGCGGCCTCGTCGGGCGCCGATCTCAACGGCGCGGCGGTGAAGAACGCGTGCGAGCAGATCAGAGAGCGGATGGCGGCGGTCGCCGCCGGTCTCCTGGGCACCGATCCGGATGACCTCGTCTTCACCGGCGGCCAGGTCACCGCCGGGCACCTGGAGCGTTCGGTGTCGTTCGCCGAGGTCGCCGTGGCCGCTTACTTCTCGCGGGTGCCGCTGTTCGCGGCCGGGTACTACCGCACCGAGGGTCTGTCGTGGGACCAGGAGCGCATGGTCGGCTCGCCCTTCAAGTACTTCGCCTACGGTGCCGCGGCGGCCGAGGTCGAGGTCGACGGGTACACCGGCGCGTACCGGCTGCGACGCGTCGACATCGTCCACGACGTCGGCGACTCGCTCTCGCCCCAGATCGACCGGGGTCAGGTCGAGGGCGGGTTCGTGCAGGGGGCCGGATGGCTGACCCTCGAGGATCTGCGGTGGGACACCTCCGACGGCCCCGGCCGCGGGCGGCTGCTGACGACGTCGGCGAGCACTTACAAGTTGCCGAGCCTCTCGGAGATGCCCGAGGAGTTCCGCGTGCATCTCTTCGCCGACGCGCGGGAGGACGGCGCGGTGTACGGCTCGAAGGCCGTGGGGGAGCCGCCGCTCATGCTCGCGTTCGCCGTGCGCGAGGCGCTGCGGGAGGCGGTCGCGGCGTTCGGTGAGCCGGGGCGGAGCGTCGAGCTCGCCTCGCCCGCCACCCCCGAGGCGGTCTTCTGGGCGATCGAGGCTGCACGCGCGGCCCGCGACGCGGTTTCCGCCGCGCGCTGAGCGAGGGCACGCCGATGGACTGGGTCGACGAGCTTCGCCGGCTGCGGGATGCCCGCCTGCCTGCGGTGCTCGTCACGCTTGCCGCGGTGCGCGGCCACGCGCCGCGCAACGGCGGGGCGAAGCTCGTGGTCTCGCCGGATCGGCTCTTCGGCACGGTTGGCGGCGGCAACCTCGAGGAGACCGCGATCGGCACGGCCCGCGAGATGATCGACACGGGTGAGAACGAGCCGCGGCTGCTCACCCTGACCCTCAGTGACAAGGCGGCGTCGGAGTACGGCGTGCAGTGCTGCGGGGGAGAGGTGACGATGCTGCTCGAACCGGTGCGCGTGGTGCCGACCGTGGCGATCTTCGGCGTCGGACACGTCGGGCTCGAGCTGGCCCGCGTGCTCGCGCGACACGAGATGGAGCTGTGGCTCATCGACGGGCGCGCCGACATGGTCGCCGAGGAGCGGATCGGGGTGCCCCGGCACAGGGGGCTGTTCGCCGACGCCGTGGCGACGGTGCATGTGCGTCACGCCCCGGTGCCCGAGGCGGCGATCGCCGACCTTCCCGCCGGAGCGCACGTACTCGTCATGACGCACGACCATGTCGAGGATCTGGCCCTCACCGACCAGGCGCTCCGCCGCAGCGACCTCTCGTCGATCGGCCTCATCGGGTCCCGCTCGAAGTGGGCGCGGTTCCGCGCGAAGCTCGGCGAGCTGGGGCACACCGACGACGCCCTCGGGCGTGTGACCACGCCCATCGGCGTGCCCGAGGTGTCGGGCAAGGCGCCGGCCGTCATCGCGGTGAGCGTCGCGGCGCGGCTGCTGCAGCTGATCGAGGAGGCGGCGCGCGCGCCGCGCGCGTGAGGGATGGGCGGCGTCAGCCGCCGAGCACGACGTTCAGCGGGGCTTCGCCCCGAGACATCCGCTCGATCTGCCGGCGGACGAGTCGGGCGATGCGGGGGCGCATCGCGCTCGACGCGCCGCCGACGTGCGGAACGATGAGGACGCCGTCGGTCGACCAGAGCGGATGACCCGTGGGCAGCGGCTCGGGATCGGTGACGTCGAGCGCCGCGCGGATGCGGCCGCGACCGGCGTGATCGACGAGCGCCTCGGTGTCGATGAGGGGTCCGCGGCCGACATTGACGACCAGGGCGCCGTCGGGAAGGGCGCGGAGGAAGCCGTCGTCGATGAGGTGGCGCGTCGCATCGCCGCCCGGCAGCGAAGCCATCACGATGTCGGCATGCGGCAGCAGCTCGGGCAGTTCGTCGACACCGTGAATCGTGACGCCGTCTTCTTCACGGTGCCGTGACGCGACCCGGACGAGCTCGACCTCGAAGCCCGCGAGCCGAGCCTCGATCGCCTTTCCGATGCCCCCGTAGCCGAGGAGCAGCACCCGGCGGTCGGCGAGACTCGCCGCGACTTCCGGGACCCACCGGCCCTCGGACTGGGCGCGGACGAACGCCGGCACATGCCGCTGCGCGGCCAGCGCGAGGGTCACCGCGAGCTCCGCGGTCGAGGTCTCGTGCACGCTGGAGGCGTTGGCGAAGGTGTATGTCGGCGGGAGAATGTCTTCGATGCCGTCATACCCGATCGACTGGCTCTGCACCAGCTGGGTCTCGACCTGGTCGAGGAGCGGCACCGCATCGGTCAGCGACATGTAGGGCAGCACGACGATGTCGATCCGGGGACGAGGCGGCGGAGCATCCATCGCCCAGACGATCACCTCCACGCCGTCGGGCGCCGGCTGGATGTCGTCGGCGAGCTGGGCGGTCGGAACGGACACGACGAGATTCGCACTCACCACTCCCACGCTACCGCCCACGCGGGAGTAACGTCTGGCAGAGGAGGCGGCCGAGTGTGCCGGTGGATCCATGGTTCCCGAAATCAACTACTGGGCGGTCCTGATCGCCACAGCCTCGACGCTCATCGTCGGGTCGGTGTTCTACGCGCCGAAGGTCTTCGGCACGAGGTGGGCGCGGCTGGCGAACGTCGACATGAACCGGCCCGGCGCCACCGCCGTCATCCCGATCCTGGTGACGGTGCTCGTGAGCTTCATCAGCGCGTGGGTCCTCGCCGGGGCGACCGCGATCGCCTGGCATTTCTACGGCGGCGGGTACCTCCTCGCCGCGCTCGGCACCGCGATCATCCTGTGGGCGGGGTTCACCGCCGCCCGCGTCATCACGCACGACGCCTTCGAGGGCCGGCCGTCGTCGTTGACCGTTCTGACGATCGGCCACGAGCTCGCCACCTTCGTGGTGATGGCGCTGATCATCGGGATCTGGCCCCCGGTCGGCACCGTCTGACCCGCGTCGCCGCGTCACCGCAGACTCGCGCCCGCTCCGCACACGGGAGGTGGTCGACCGGCCAGAGGTCGCGGGCGCGTGCGGCGTCCTCCGGCGTGCGGATCGCCTCCGGTGTGCGCCCGAAGGGTGACCCGCGTCGCCGCGCTCAGGCCGCGGCGACGAGCGAGGCGACCGCCGAGGTGAAGAACCGGCGGCCGTCGACGCCGGAGCGCATCGCGAGGCGGGTGTCGGGGCCGAAGCCCTCTTCGACGGCGTGCTCGGGGTGCGGCATGAGTCCGACGACGTTGCCGCGCTCGTTGCGCAGACCCGCGATGTCGTTGAGCGACCCGTTGGGGTTCACGCCCAGGTAGCGGAAGGCGACGAGGCCCTCGCCCTCGATGCGCGCGAGGGTGTCGGCGTCGGCGATGTAGCCGCCGTCGGCGTTCTTCAGCGGGATGATGATCTCTTCGCCGTCGGTGAAGTCGGACGTCCACGCCGTCGACGTGTTCTCGACGCGCAGACGCTGATCGCGGCGGATGAACTGCTGATGGGCGTTGCGGATCAGGCCGCCCGGCAGGAGGTGCGCCTCGACGAGCATCTGGAAGCCGTTGCAGATGCCGAGCACGGGCATCCCGCCCCGGGCGGCGTCGGTGACCTCCGACATGATGGGCGCGAGCGCGGCGATCGCCCCGGCGCGCAGGTAGTCGCCGTAGCTGAAACCACCCGGGAGGATGAGGGCGTCCACACCGTCGAGGTCGTGCGAGCCGTGCCAGAGGGCGACCGGCTCACCGCCCGCGAGACGCACGGCGCGGCGGGCGTCGGCGTCGTCGAGACTCCCGGGGAAGGTGATGACGCCGATACGGGCGGTCACTCCACGACCTCCACGCCGACGACGTCCTCGATCACGTCGTTGGAGAGCACCTCGGCGGCGATGCGGCGGGCCGCGGCGAGAGTCTCGTCATCGACCTCCCCGTCGACGGTCAACTCGAAACGCTTGCCGATGCGAACACCCGAGAAGCGGTCGACGCCGAGCCGGGTGAGGGCTCCGGCGACCGCCTTCCCCTGCGGGTCGAGCAGGCTCGGCCTTGGGCATGACGTCGACGACGATGGTGGGCACACCGACATCTTACGGCCCGACCTCCCGCCTCATCGTCGTGACCTGATCGTTATCCGATTTCTTGGGAGCGCTCCCTTGACATTTATGAGAGCGATCCCATAGCGTCGTCCGCAATCCGTGGGAGCGGTTCCACGGAAACGTCAATCCCGCACCGTGTCACCGACACAGCACCGTGCTCTTCCATCCACAAAGGAGTGATCGTGACGTCATCCACCATGCGCAAAGCGGCCGTCGCGGCTGCGATCGCATCATCCACCGCCCTCGTCCTCGCGGGCTGCAGCTCCTCCGGCGGCGACGCCGCGGGCGGCGAGTCCGGTGAGGACATCACCCTCACCATCACCACCTTCGGCACGTTCGGCTACGACGACCTCTACGCCGAGTACGAAGAGGTCAACCCCGGCATCACCATCGACGCGACCAACATCGACACCGGTGGAAACGCGCGCACCGATGCGTTCACCAAGATCGCGGCCGGCTCGGGCCTGTCCGACATCGTCGCCGTCGAGGAGGGGTGGCTCGGCCAGGTGATGGGCGTCTCCGACCAGTTCGTCGACCTGCGCGACCACGGCATCGAAGACCGCCAGGGTGACTGGGTCGAGTGGAAGTACGACCAGGCCACCGACGCGGAGGGTCGCGTCATCGGCTACGGCACCGACATCGGCCCGCAGGGCATCTGCTACAACGCCCCCGCGTTCGAGGCGGCGGGCCTGCCCACCGATCGCGAAGAGGTCGCGGCCCTTCTCGAGGGTGACTGGGAGACCTATTTCGACGTCGGCCGCCGGTACAACGAGGCGACCGGGAAGGCTTGGTACGACCACTCCGGCTTCGTCTGGAACGCCATGGTCAACCAGCTTCCCGAGGGGTACTACACCTCCGACGGAGAGCTGAACGTCGAGGGCAACACCGAGCTGGAGGAGCGCTTCCAGCTGCTCGGCGCGGCGACCGAAGACGGCCTGTCGGCCGCGCAGAGCGCGTGGGACTGGAACGGCGGCACCTCGTTCGTCGACGGCACCTTCGCGACCTTCGTCTGCCCGGGCTGGATGCTCGGCGTCGTGCAGGGTCAGGTCGAAGCCGGCGGCGGCGACGCGGCGACCGGATGGGACTTCGCCGATGTCTTCCCCGGCGGCTCGGCCAACTGGGGCGGCGCCTTCCTCACCGTCCCGACCACGTCGCAGCACCCTGAAGAGGCCGCGGCGCTGGCTGACTGGCTGACGCAGCCCGAGCAGCAGATCAAGCAGTTCGAGGCTGCGGGCACCTTCCCCTCGACCGTCGAGGCGCAGGAGGCCCTGGCCGCCGAGGCCACCCCGAACGCGTTCTTCAACGACGCGCCGGTCGGATCGATCCTCGCCGAGCGCGCGCAGGGCGTCGTCGCTCAGTTCAAGGGTCCGGACGACTCGGTCATCCAGGAGAACGTCTTCGGGCCGGCGCTGACCGCGCTCGACCAGGGTGACACCGACACGCAGGGTGCCTGGGACCAGGCTCTCGGCCTGCTGAACGAACTGGTCGATTGATCTCGACCGCATGACACGGGGCCTCCGGGCGCACAGCCCGGGGCCCCGAACCATCTCGCCGCGAGAGGAACCCCATGACCGCGACACTGCCGTCCTCCACATCGGCATCCGCCGGTGCCGGACACGACGAGCCGAACCGGATGCCACGGCGCATCCGTTCTCCCTTCCGGCAGCGTCTGTCCAAGGCCGACCAGAAGGCCTCCCCCTACCTCTACATCGCGCCGTTCTTCCTCCTCTTCGGCGTGGTGGGCCTGTTCCCCCTCATCTACACCTTCAACGTCTCGCTCTACGACTGGGATCTGCTCCAGGGTCAGGGCGACTTCGTGGGGCTCGGCAACTTCGTCGAGATCCTGAACGACCGGATGTTCTGGAACTCGATCTTCAACACCCTGAGCATCTTCCTGCTCTCCGCCATCCCGCAGCTGACCATCGCGCTGATCGTCGCGTACCTTCTCGACCGGGGCCTGCGTGCGCCGACGTTCTGGCGCATGAGCGTGCTGCTCCCCTTCGTGGTGACCCCGGTCGCCGTCGCGCTGATCTTCTCCAGCATCTTCAGCGACGCCGACGGCCTCGCGAACAACCTCTTGAACCTGTTCGGCATCGCCGATCAGGAGTGGAAGCGCGATCGCTTCCTCAGCCATCTCGCCATCGCGATCATGGTGAACTTCCGCTGGACGGGCTACAACGCCCTCATCCTCCTCGCCGCCATGCAGGCGGTGCCGCGCGACCTGTACGAATCCGCCGCCATCGACGGTGCCGGGCCGGTCCGCCGCTTCTTCTCGATCACCATTCCCACGATCCGTCCGACGCTGATCTTCGTCATCATCACCGCCACCATCGGCGGTCTGCAGATCTTCGCCGAACCACGCCTGTTCGACGTCTCCACCGCCGGCGGCATCGGCGGCAGCGACAGGCAGTTCCAGACCACCGTCCTGTTCCTCTGGGAGCTGGCGTTCTTCCGCACGAACCTCGGGGAGGCCTCCGCCGTCGCGTGGCTGCTGTTCCTCCTGATCGTGCTGTTCGGCGTCCTGAATTTCGCGATCGCCCGGCGCATCGCGACATCCGACTCCCGATCCGACCGCAAAGCCCGCCGCATCGCGCAGCGCCAGGCCCGAGCCCACGGAGGCGTCGAATGAGCATCAGCATCCCCGAGCCCCTTCCCGCGGTGCAGGTCGAGACCCTCGACAACGACCCCGCCGAGCGTCCCGGCAAGCGCCGACGCGGCCGTGAGACCGGCAACGCCGGAATCGGCAGTCGCCCGGGATTCCTCACCTACGGCCTGCTCGCCGCGTTCATCATCGGCAGCGTCTATCCCCTCTGGTGGTCGTTCGTCGTCGCCAGCGGCACGAACGCCACCCGTGGCGAGACGTTTCCGCTGATCCCCGGCGGAAACTTCCTGGCCAACGCCGTCCGCGTGCTCGATGCCATCCCGTTCTGGCTGGCGCTCGGCAACTCGATCGTCATCTCGGGCATCATCACGATCTCGGTCGTGACGTTCTCCACGATCGCCGGCTACGCCTTCGCCAAGCTGAAGTTCCGCGGGCGCAACGGGCTCATGCTCTTCGTCATCGCCACCATGGCGATTCCCACTCAGCTCGGCATCATTCCCCTCTTCATGGTGATGCGCGAGCTCGGCTGGACCGGCACCATCGGCGCGGTGATCGTGCCCACCCTCGTCACGGCGTTCGGGGTCTTCTTCATGCGCCAGTACCTCGTCGACGTCATCCCCGACGAGCTCATCGAGGCGGCCCGCGTCGACGGCGCGGGCCAGTTCCGCACCTTCCTCACCGTCGGTGTTCCCGCCGCGCGACCGGCGATGGCGATCCTCGGGCTCTTCACGTTCATGACGGCATGGACGGATTACCTCTGGCCGCTGATCGTGCTGAGCCCGTCGAACCCCACGCTGCAGACGGCGCTCAGCCAGCTGCAGTCGGGGTACTACATCGACTACTCCATCGTCCTCGCCGGCGCGGTGATGGCGACGATCCCGTTGCTTATCCTGTTCATCGTCGCGGGCAAGCAGCTCATCAGCGGCATCATGGCCGGAGCAGTGAAAGGCTGATATGACCATCGACCTCACCGAGGACCCCCGCCTCGACGTCACGGGCGTCCGCGCCTTCCCGCCCGGCTTCCTCTTCGGCGCCGCAACCGCCGCCTACCAGATCGAGGGCGCCGCGCACGACGACGGACGACGCGACTCCATCTGGGATGCGTTCAGCCGCGTGCCGGGGGCGGTCATCAACGGTGACAACGGCGACGTGGCGTGCGACCACTATCACCTCTATCGCGACGACGTGGCGCTGATGAAGGAGATGGGACTCCAGACCTACCGCTTCTCGACCTCATGGTCGCGGGTGCGACCGGACGGCGGCGCCCTCAACCCCGCCGGGGTCGACTTCTACCGTCGGCTCGTCGACGAGCTGCTCGACGCCGGCATCCTCCCCTGGCTGACGCTCTACCACTGGGACCTCCCGCAGGCGCTCCAGGAACGGGGTGGCTGGGCGAACCGCGACACCGCCGACCTCTTCACCGAGTACGCGCTCGACATGCACGACGCCCTCGGCGACCGGGTGAACGTCTGGACCACGCTCAACGAGCCGTGGTGCGCGTCGTTCCTCAGCTACACCGCGGGGATCCACGCTCCCGGGCGTTTCAGCATGACCGAGGGCATGCTCGCCTCCCACCACCTGCTCCTCGGCCACGGTCAGACCGTCCGCGAGCTCCGTGCCCGCGACGCGTCCCTGACGCTCGGCATCACGCTGAACCTCACCGTCGCCGATCCCGCTGATCCGACCGATCCGGCCGACGTCGACGCGGCACGTCGCATCGACGGGCAGTTCAACCGCTGGTTCCTCGACCCCCTCTTCCGCGGTGCGTATCCGGCCGACATCCTCTCGGATTTCGAGAAGAAGGATGCCGCGGCCGTCGCCGTCTTCACCGAGGCCGTGCAGCCGGGCGACCTCGCCGCGATCAGCACGCCGTTCGACACCCTCGGCGTGAACTACTACCACGGTGAGCTCGTGGGCGCGACGCCGCCGGTGGTCGCACCGCCGCGCGGCGACGCTCCGACCGACCGCGTGACCGCGTCGCCGTTCCCGGCATCGGACGGCATCTTCTGGCACGACCGGGGGCTCGCCCGCACCGCGATGAACTGGGAGGTGCAGCCCGAGGGGCTGACGCGTCTGCTCCGGCGCACGTGGGACGAGTACGCCGAACCGGCGGGCGTCGCGCTCTACGTCACCGAGAACGGCGCGGCCTACGACGATGACGTGATCGTCGACGGCGGCGTAACGCGGGTCGCCGATGCGGAGCGGACGGCGTTCCTCCGGTCGCACCTCGGTGCAGTGCTGGACGCCGCCGAATCAGGCGTCGATGTGCGCGGCTACTTCTACTGGTCGCTGCTGGACAACTACGAGTGGGCGTGGGGATACGAGAAGCGCTTCGGCATCGTCCGGGTCGACTACGACACCCAGGTGCGCACGGTGAAGGACTCCGGTCGCGAGTACCGCCGTATCATCGCAGCACGAGAGCTCGACGACGTCCACCCCGAGGCCCTGTCGTAGCGTCGATCGCGAGGCGGGTGCCCCGCGGGCAAGGAGGCATCCCATGAGCAGTGACACCAGGGCTGCCGCGACCATCGAAGAGGTGGCCGCGGCCGCCGGGGTCTCCCGCTCGACGGTCTCGCGCGTGGTCAACGGCTCCACCGCGGTGAGCCCGGCCGCGTTGGAGTCGGTGCGGCGCGCCATCGCCGAACTGAACTACGTGCCCAATCGCGCCGCCCGCTCGCTCGCCAGCCGTCAGACCCACGCGGTGGCGCTCATCGTGCCCGAGGACACGACCCGCTTCTTCGGCGACCCGTTCTTCGCGGCGATCGTGTCGGGCATCAACCGTCGTCTCAGCCGCTCGGACTACGTCCTGAATCTCTTCATCGCCAGCGACGATCCCGGAGACAAGACGACGAGCTATCTGCGGAGCGGCTCTGTCGACGGGGCGGTGGTGGTGTCGCACCACACGAGCGACACGTTCCTCGACCGGATCGCCAGCGCTCTCCCGGTCGTGTACGGCGGCCGGCCGCCCCGGCTCGGGCCCCTGGACTACTACGTCGACGTCGACAATCTGCGGGGCGGGAAGGATGCCGCGGCGCACCTCATCGCCAAGGGCCGGCGTCGCATCGCGACCATCACGGGGTCGCTGACGATGGCGGCGGGCGTCGACCGACTGGCGGGATTCCGCGAGGCGCTGGCGGCCGAGGGACTCGCCGAGGTGGCCGTCGAGGACGGCGACTTCACGACCGACGGTGGAATGCGCGCGATGGAGCGCATCGTCTACAGCGGGGTGGAGTTCGACGGGCTGTTCGTCGCGAGCGACCTCATGGCCCAGGGTGCCGTCGAGGTCCTGCGTCGCACCGGACGCCGTGTTCCCGAAGACGTCGCCGTCGTCGGCTTCGACGACTCGCCCATCGCCGTGGCGGTGCAGCCGGCACTGACGACGATGCGTCAGCCCTCGCTGCAGCAGGGCGAGCAGATGGCGGGTGTGCTCCTCGACCTTCTGGCCGGGCGGAATCCGCCGCACGCGACGATCCTCGGCACCGAACTGGTGGTGCGCGACTCGACCTGAATCATCACCGTCGCCTGGTTCGTCACCGTTCCGTGGGGTCGCCCCCAAGCGGCCCGACCGCCGGGAGGGGACCACCGTCGTCGGCTCCGGTGCGGCGCCACCGCGCGATGGCGTTGCCGAGGTGGTAGATCACCAGCGCCGCGGCCGTGCCCAGCACGATCGCCCCGAGCTGGAAGTCGCCCCACTCGAGGGTGAAGCCGGCGATGGCGACGACGAGGGCGACGGCGGCGGTGTACTGATTGACGGGGCGCGAGAAGTCCACCCGGTTGTCGACCCAGATCTTGATGCCGATGATGCCGATCAGTCCGTACAGCGCCGTCGTGACACCCCCGAGCACGCCCGCGGGGATCGAGTTGAACAGCGCGCCCACCTTGGGCGACAGGCTGAGGAGGATGGCGGTGGCCCCGGCCACCCAGTACGCCGCGGTGGAGTACACCCGCGTCGCCGCCATCACGCCGATGTTCTCGCCGTAGGTCGTCGTGCCCGAGCCGCCGAAGAAGCCCGCGAGCGTCGTGGCCGCGCCGTCGGCGATGAGGGCGCGTCCGGTCGAGCGGTTCACCGAGGCATCCGTCATCGTCGCCACCCCGCGGACGTGCCCGACGTTCTCCGCGATGAGCACCAGCACGACGGGCAGGAACATCGCGATGACGCTCCATGTGCCGGGCGAGCCGAAGTCGGCGAGCTGGAACTCGGGAAGGCCCACCCACGCGGCCTCGCCGACGGCGGTGAAGTCCACCGCGCCGACGAGGAGAGCGACGACATAGCCGACCACGACGCCGAGGAAGATCGAGATGCGCCCGAGGAAGCCGCGGAACAGGACGCTGAACAGGATGACGGCGGTCAGCGTCACCGTCGCGATCACCGGCTGCTGCTGGTAGCTGTCCCACGCCACCGGCGCGAGGTTGAAGCCGATGAGGGCGACGATGGCGCCCGCCACCACCGGCGGCATCAGCCTCTCGATCCAGCCGAGACCCGCGAGCTGGACCACGACTCCGACCGCGGCGAGCAGCACCCCGACGGCGACGATGCCCGCCAAGGCCGAGCCCATGCCCTGCGAGGCGGTGGCGGCTGTGACGGGGGCGATGAAGGCGAACGACGATCCCAGGTAGCTGGGCAGGCGGTTGCGCGTGATGAGGAGGAAGAGCAGGGTGCCGACCCCGGAGAAGAGCAGCGTCGTCGACACCGGGAAGCCGGTGAGCACCGGCACGAGGAACGTCGCGCCGAACATCGCGATGACGTGCTGGATGCCGAGTGCGACCGTCGCTCCCCAGGCGAGGCGCTCCTGCGGGCCGACGACGCTTCCGGGTGCGACGGTGCGGCCGTCTCCGTGCAGCTTCCAGATGGGCATGGGTGGGTCTTCCTTCCGCGGATGGCGGGACTCACCCTATCCGGGGCGGCGCACCTCCTCCGAGTTGCCGCGGTGAGCGGTTTCCGGAATGCTGTACGGGCGCTGATGTATGGGCGCGCCGACGGACGGAGCGATGTGAACGAATCCCGCACCACCGCACCGCCCTCGGCGGCGATGCAGCTGACCGGTCTGCACAAGCGCTTCGGCGAGAAGGTCGCCGTCGAGGGGCTGACCCTCACTGTGCCGACCGGGTCGTTCTACGGCCTGGTCGGACCCAACGGCGCCGGCAAGACGACGACGCTGTCGATGGCGACCGGGCTCCTTCAGCCCGACGCGGGACAGGCCTTCATCCACGGGGTCGACGTGTGGCGGCATCCGGTCGAGGCCAAGCGCATGCTCGGAAACCTCGCCGACGGAGTGAAGCTCTTCGACCGCCTCACCGGGGAACAGCTGGTGACCTACACCGGCATGCTCTTCGGTCTGGCGCACGACGAGATCGCGCGGCGCACGGCCGATCTGCTGTCGCTTCTGGACATGACCGAGGCCGGCGGCGTGCTCGTCGTGGACTACTCCGCGGGCATGACGAAGAAGATCGCCCTCGCGTGCGCGCTCGTGCACGCCCCGCGCGTCCTCGTCCTCGACGAGCCCTTCGAATCGGTCGACCCGGTCTCGGCGGCGAACATCCAGGACATCCTGACCGGCTACGTCGCGACCGGCGGCACCGTCATCGTCTCGAGCCACTCGATGGACCTCGTTCAGCGCATGTGCGATCACGTCGCGGTCGTCGCGGGCGGCCGCCTGCTCGTGGCGGGCACGGTCGACGACGTGCGCGCGGGGCAGTCGCTGCAGGACCGATTCGTCGAGCTCGTCGGCGGCCGTCGTCACGCGGAGGGGCCGGAATGGTTGCGACACTCCTGAGGCTGCGGTTCCGCGCGCTCGGCAACCAGCTGGCGCGCAGCCCCTGGCAGCTCGTGGGATTCATCTTCGGTGCCGTGTACGGGCTGGGGATGCTCGCGGGAGTCACCCTCGGGCTCGTCCTGCTGGGCTCGGCGCCGCTCGCGCAGGCCGCGTCGATCACCGTGGGCGTCGGTGCCGCGGTCACGCTGGCGTGGGCGGTCGCTCCGATCCTCGTCGCCGGGGTCGACACGACCCTCGAGCCCGACCGTCTGGTCATGTTCCCGATCACGATCGACCGGATGATGGTCGCCCTCACCCTTGCGGGGGTCTGCGGCGTCCCGGGAACCGTCACCTCTCTGGCCGCCCTCGCGACCGTCGCCACCTGGTCGAGGACTCCCGCCTCGCTCGTCGCCTGCATGCTCGCCATCCCCCTGGCCATCCTCACCGCGGTCATCGCGTCGCGCACCACGGCGGCACTCGCCGTGGGGCTCGGCGGCGGCCGCCGTTTCCGCGAGATCGCGGGGGTGCTGATCTTCATTCCCCTCGTGCTGGCAGGTCCGATCATCATCGCCGTCACCACCGGGTTCGCGCTCAACATCGACACGGTGGCGATCGCCGTCGAGGTCGTCTCGTGGACACCGCTCGGCGCGGCATGGGCGATCCCGGCCGCCGCCGCGGCGGGCGATTACCTCCCCGCCCTGGTGAAGTTCCTCATCGCGGTGGGGACCGTGGTGATCCTGTGGGTGCTGTGGCGCCGCGCGCTCGGCGACGCCCTGGTGCGGCCGCGGAACGCCGGCGGGGCGGCCGCGAAGCCCGGCGCTCTCGGGTGGTTCGGGCGCGTGCCGACGGGTGGCTTCGGGGCGATCTACGCGCGGTCGCTCACCTACTGGCTGCGCGACCCGCGCTACCTCCGCCAGCTCATCGTCGTGCCGCTCGTCCCCGTCGTCCTGTGGTTCTACTCCCGCGGCGGCGACGCGCTGGGCGCCGTGAGCTGGAGTGGCCTGCTCATCGCGCTGGTGATCGGCATCGTCATCTACGCCGACATCTCCTACGACGGCACCGCGTTCGGCACCCAGCTCGCGACCGGGGTATCGGGGCGCGCCGATCGGTTCGGCCGCACCCTCGCCGCCGCGACGCTCGCGCTGCCGCTCACGGTGGCGGGGGCCGTGCTGCCCTTCGCGTTCTCGGGCGACTGGTCGCTGGCGCCCGCCGTGCTGGGGGCGAGCCTGGGAGTCCTCGGCATCTCGTACGGCGTGTGCGCGGTGACCTCGGCGCAGTTCGTGGTGCCCGTCGCCGCCGCCGGAGACAACCCGTTCAAGCGGGTGCCCGGGGTGACCTTCCTGCAGGGGCTCATCTTCATGGGCATCTGGCTGATCGCGATCGCGCTGTCGGCGCCGTCGGTGGTGTTGGCGCTCATCGCCTTCTTCACCGGAAACGCGGTGCTGGGCCTCGTCGCCGGCCTCGTGGGGCTCGTGATGGGCGCCGTCGTCTTCGCGGGAGGGATGGTGCTGGGCGGCCGGACCCTCGACCGCACCGGTCCCGTCCTGCTGTCACGGCTGAAGGCGATGCGCAACGCCTGAGGCGTTCGAGCCGCGGCGGCCTCAGGCGGTGAGGCGGTCGATCAGTTCCCGGTAGCGTGCGGCGGTGCGCTCGACGATCTCGGCGGGGAGCTCGGGCGGGGTCCCGGTGCGGTCCCAGTGCGCGGCGAGCCAGTCGCGCACGATCTGCTTGTCGAAGCTCGCCATCCGCTCCCCGGGGGTGGTGCCGCTCGCCCAGGCGGCGGCGTCCCAGTACCGCGACGAGTCGCTGGTCAGCACCTCGTCGGCCAGGCGCAGCACCCCGCCGTCGTCGACGCCGAACTCGAACTTGGTGTCGGCCAGGATGAGGCCTCGCTCCTCGGCGATCCCCGCGGCACGGCGGTAGATGTCGAGCGAAGCGTCGCGCAGCTCGTCGGCGTGATCACGGCCGACGAGGTCGACGGTGCGGTCGAAGGAGATGTTCTCGTCGTGCTCGCCGAGCGGCGCCTTGTACGCAGGGGTGAAGAGGGGCTCGGGCAGACGGTCGCCGTTCTCGAGGCCGGGAGGAAGGGGGATGTCGCAGACCGTGCCGTGCTGCTGATACTCCGCCCAGCCCGACCCGGTGAGGTAACCGCGCACGACGCACTCCACCGGCAGCATCTCCAGGCGCCGGGTGAGCATCGTCCGTCCGCGGACCGCTTCGGGGATCTCCCCGTCCCGCAGGTGATTCGGCACCCCGAGTCGGTCGAACCACCACAGGCTCAGCCGCGTGAGCAGCTCGCCCTTTCCCGGGATGCCCGGGGAGAGCACGTGATCGAACGCGCTCACGCGGTCGCTCGCGACCACCAGCATCCGGTCTTCCGGTCCTTCGGTAGGAAGGTACAGGTCACGCACCTTGCCGGAGTAGACGTGCCGCCAGCCGGGAAGCTCAGAGGGGAGGGTCACCCGCCCATTATCCCGACGTCGGGGCCGTGCCAGGGGAGAACCTCAGGGGGTGATGCGGTCGACGTAGGCGAACGCCTCGTCGACCGCGGCGGGCCACAGCGCGGCATCCGCCTGCTCGAAGAAGAGCCACTCCTTCATCTCGCGCTCGCGCATGACCATGCGGCGCGCGGGGGTCGTCGCGACCAGCTCGGTCGCCCGCTCGGCCGGGACCTTCACGATGAGCTGGCCGTCGAAGCTCAGGAACGCGAAGATCTTGCCGCGGATGCGGAGCCCCTCCGATCCGAAGATCGGGCCGATGTCGACCCCGTCGTGGGCGAAGTACCGCTCCGCGATCCGGTCGAACAGGTCGTGGCCGCGCCGCTTGGCCGCCGCGCGCTCGGTCTCACCCATACCCGCACCGTAGCGATGCGCGGTGGCGGCGTCGAGGGGGTGGGTGCGGGCGTTTCGTCTCGCTGCGCTCGCTCGACGACCGGGGTGCGCGGGCGCCCGAGAGGTCAGGCCTGGTGGGCGATGTCGGTGCGGAACTGGCCGCCCTCGAGCGCGATGCGGCCCAGCGCGTCGTAGGCGCGATCGCGCGCCTCGGCGAAGGTGGGTGCGACGGCGACCACGTTCAGCACCCGGCCGCCCGTGGCGACGAGGTCGTCGCCCTCGACTCGGGTGGCGGCGTGGGCGAGGTGGACGCCCGGGACGCTCGCCGCGGCATCCGTCCCTTCGATGACCCGCCCGGTGACCGGACCCGCGGGATATCCCTCGCTCGCGAGCACCACGGTCACGGCCTTGGCGTCGCTGAAGCGGGGGCGCGCGAGGCCTTCGAGCCGGCCCGACGCCGCGGCCAGCAGCAGCTCCGACAGCGGCTCGGCGAGGCGGGGGAGCACGACCTGCGTCTCGGGGTCCCCGAAGCGCGCGTTGAACTCGATGACCTTCACCCCGCCGTCGGTGACGATGAGGCCCGCGTAGAGCAGTCCGATGAAGGGGGTGCCCTCCTCGTCCAGCTGACGGATGACGGGCTCGGCGACCTCCGTCGTCACGAGGTCGACGAAGGCCTCCTCGCTGCCGAACCGCTCGGCGAGCCACGGGAGCGGCGAGTACGCGCCCATGCCGCCGGTGTTGGGGCCGGCGTCGCCGTCGGCGAGGCGCTTGAAGTCCTGGGCGGGGCTGAGGGGCAGCACCCGGTCGCCGTCGCTGATGAAGAACAGCGACACCTCGGGGCCGGCGAGGAATTCCTCGATCAGCACCGGACCGGTCGGCAGATAGGTCTCGGCGTGGGCGAGTGCGGCGGCGCGGTCTTCGGTGACGACGACGCCCTTTCCGGCGGCGAGGCCGTCGGCCTTGACCACGTGCGGCGCGCCGACCTCGTCGAGGGCTGCGGCCACCTCGTCGAGGGTGCGAGCGCGGGTCGCGCGTCCGGTCGGCACGCCGGAGGCCTCCATGATCCGCTTCGCGAACGCCTTCGACCCCTCGAGCCGCGCGGCGGCGCGACTCGGACCGAAGGTGGGGATGCCGCGCTCGCGCACCGCGTCGGCCACACCGGCGACCAGCGGCGCTTCGGGTCCGATCACGACCAGGTCGATGTCCTCGGCCAGCGCGAACGAGGTCACAGCCGTGGGGCTGTCGGGGTCGAGGTCGACGATCGTCGCATCCCGGGCGATGCCGGCGTTGCCCGGCGCAGCGAAGATCTCGTGCTGCGCCTCCTCACTGCGGAGGGCAAGGACGATGGCGTGCTCGCGGGCTCCCGCGCCGAGGACCAGGATTCTCACCCGACCAGCCTATCGATGCGTCCCGAGGCGCACCGGGTGTGCGAGATGGGGGAGGGCCCCGCGTACGGTGGAGGGATGCCGCGGAAGATCACCACCGACGAGGGGCGCGCCGCGCTCGACGCCGCACGTCGGCCGGGGGCGCCGCGCCCGGCCCAGGCCACGGCGGTGCGGTATCTCCTGCAGCTGCTCGCCGAGAAGGCGCCCGGGCATTCTGTCGAGGTGCGGGTGCCGCCCTTCGGGGCGGTGCAGGTCATCGAGGGCCCACGGCACACCCGCGGAACCCCGCCCAATGTGGTGGAGATGGATGCCGCGACCTGGCTCTCCCTCGCCACCGGCGCCGAGCAGTGGGCCGATGCCGCCGCGGCCGGCCGCATCCAGGCATCCGGGGTCCGCGCCGACATCAGCGCGCTCCTGCCGCTGCGGCCCTGACGGCGTCCGTCCCGCGAGACTCACGGCCCTCACCCCCACCGCCGGTGCCACAATGAGGGCATGGCGCGCGGCCGCGCCGGCCGCGACGGCTGGCAGGGGAACCCCGACGACGAACACGTCGTCGACGAGGAGCGCATCCCCGCCGTCGTGCACCGCTCGCCGCGCTACGGCCGGTTCCTCGTCATCGGCGTGCTGTCAGGCGTGGCGCTGGCCCTTCTCTACGTCGTCGTGGGCAACCCGGGCGGCCCCGCCTCCGAGAGCCTGGGCGGCGCCTTCCGCGTCGCCGGGGTGCTGAGCGTCGTCTTCGCAGGGCTCGGCCTCCTCGTGTCCGCGCTCGTGGTGCTGGTCGTCGACGCCGTCATCAGCAGGCGAAGACGGATGCTGCAGGCGCAGCGCGACACCACACTCGTCGACGATATGCGTCGCCCCGTGTCCGACGATCCGCCGCCATGGCGGCCCGCCGACCCCGACCCGAAGAAGCGGCCGCGCTGACCACGGCCCGCTGACCACGCCACTGCTCCCCACCGCGCCCGAACGACGCGACGCCGCCCGAACCGCGGGGTGGGAGAATGGGGGCATGGCAGATCAGCCGCATCGCCCCGACCTCCAGCCCCCCGCCCGGGATGAGGTCGAGACCGTGTCGGTGCGCCGATCGCCGAAGTACTCCGCCTTCCTGCTGGCCGGCGCAGCCCTCGGCATCCTCACCGCCCTCATCCTCACGTTCGGCTTCGACGGCTCCGCCCAGGTGAGTGACAACACCGGGATGGAGTACTCCACCGGTCAGGTGTTCGGTTTCCTGCTGCTCATCTTCATCCCCGTCGGGCTGGCGGTGATGGGCGCTGTCGCCCTCATCCTCGACCGCACCTCGGGGCGCCGCACGCGCCAGGTGCGTGTCGATCACACCCTCACCCGCGAGGACTGACCGTCACGCCAGCTCGGCGATGATCGGGTGGATCGCGGTGTCGAAAGCCGCGATGTCACCGCGCAGGCCGTCAGTCACGGCGATCGTGAGCGACCCGATCCACCACACCCCGCGCTGAGCGAGCGGAAGCACCTGCACGTTCAACTCGAACGAGTGGGCGCGCCGGCCCACCTGCCGCTCGTGCTCGGCGATCGCGCTGGCGTAGGCGCGGTACGCGCTGTGCGACCCCGCGTCGCGGCTGTAGCGCGCGTGCACCTCCTCGGCGAAGGCGACGGCCTCCGCCGCGTGCGGCAGGATCGCTTCGCGCAGCTCGTCCATCCCCTCGGTGGGCAGGGCGACGTGCACGCCGAATCCGTCGACGAGGTCGAGCGGCACGGGCGACGGGTGCGCCTGCGGCTCGACGGTCAGCGCCCAGAACTCCCGCCACTGCCGCTCCAGGAGCGCCTGCGCCTTCTCGTTGCGATCATTCGCCCGGGGAGGGATGCCGCGAAGCGACGGCAGCTCGTCGGGTGAGCGGATCCCGAGGGCCTGTCGAAGGTAGAGGGCGATCAGCACCGGCCGACCCGCGTCCTCGCGGATCAGCCACTCCGGACCGCCGGCACCGCCCATGCCGCCAGTGTAAGGGCCGCTGTTTCGGCGCGGGTAGGCTGAGCGGGTGGACCGCATCTCTGGCGACACTTCCCCCTCCTCTCCCGATAATCCCTACGCAGCCGCCGGCGTCGACACCGCGGCGGGCGACCTGGCTGTGGAGCTGATGAAGGGTGCCGTCGCGCGTACCCACGGCCCCGAGGTGCTGGGCGGGGTCGGCGGCTTCGCCGGTCTCTTCGACGCCTCCGCGCTGCGCGGGCACGAGCGGCCCCTGCTCGCGACGAGCACCGACGGCGTCGGCACGAAGGTCGCGATCGCGCAGGCGATCGACAAGCACGACACCATCGGTCTCGACCTCGTCGGCATGGTCATCGACGACATCGCCGTGGTCGGTGCCCGGCCCCTCTTCATGACCGACTACATCGCCTGCGGGAAGGTCGTCCCGGCCCGCATCGCCGACATCGTCGCGGGCATCGCCCGCGGCTGCAGCGAGACGGGGGCGGCGCTCGTGGGAGGCGAGACCGCCGAGCACCCGGGACTCCTCGGGCCGAACGACTACGACGTCGCCGGTGCCGCGACCGGTGTCGTCGAGGCATCCGCTGTCCTCGGGCCCGAGCGCGTGCGCCCGGGCGATGCCGTCCTCGCGCTGGCATCGAGTGGCCCGCACTCGAACGGCTACTCCCTCATCCGCCACATCGTCGCCGGCGCCGGCATCGGCTACGGCGACCACGCCGCCGATTTCGGGATGACCTGGGGCGAGGCCCTGCTCGAGCCGACCCGGCTGTACACGCGGCCGCTGCTCGACGTCATCGACGAGGTCGGCGACGGCGTCCACTCCCTGAGCCACGTCACCGGCGGCGGCATCGCCGCCAACCTCGCCCGCGTGCTGCCGCGCGGCAGCTGGGTCGAGGTCGATCGCTCGACGTGGGAGCCGCCCTCGGTGTTCCAGGTGCTCGCCGACCTCGGCGACCTCTCGCTGACCGCCACCGAGCGCACATGGAACCTCGGCATCGGATTCTTCGCCGTCGTCGCCGCCGACAGAGCGGATGCCGCGACCGCGGCTCTGCAGCGCGCGGGTATCGCCACCTGGCAGGTCGGCGTCGTGGGCGACGGCCCCCTGCCGGACGGCGAGTTCGAGCAGGGTGCGAAGGGCGTCGACGGGGGCGCTGTGCGCCTGGTCGGCGCCTATGGCGGCATCCCCCGGATCGGAGCGAAGTAACACCACATGTGCGGAATCGTCGGGATGGTCGGGCGCGGGAGCGTCAACCAGGAGATCTACGACTCGCTCCTTCTCCTCCAGCATCGGGGGCAGGACTCCACGGGCATCGCCACGGCGGAGCCCGGCGGGGCGGTCCACATGCACAAGGCGCGCGGGATGGTGCGCGAGGCCTTCCGCACCCGCGACATGCGGGCGCTGCTCGGCACGATCGGACTCGGCCACGTCCGCTACGCCACCAAGGGCACGGCCTCGAGCGAGGAGGAGGCGCAGCCGTTCTACGTCAACGCCCCCTACGGCATCGTGCTGATCCACAACGGCAACCTCACCAACACGCGCGAGGCTCACCGACGAGCTCTTCCACAAGGACCGCCGGCACCTGAACACCTCCAGCGACACCGAGCTTCTGGTGAACGTGCTCGGCGGCGAGCTGCAGTCGACGATCTCGGGCCCCGAGCTCGACCCCGACCAGGTCTTCGACGCGGTCACCCGCGTCCACGAGCGCGTGGAGGGGTCGTACGCGGCGATCGCGCTCATCGCCGGACACGGTCTGCTCGCGTTCCGCGATCCCTTCGGCATCCGACCGCTCATCCTCGGCACCCGCCGCCACGACGACGGCCACTACGAGTGGGTCGTCACCAGTGAGAGCCTCGTCCTCGAGAACGGCGAATTCGAGGTCGTGCGCGACGTCGACCCCGGCGAGGCGGTGTTCATCGACCTCGAAGGCAAGCTGCACACCCGCCAGTGCGCGTCGGATCCGAAGCTCGTGCCGTGCTCGTTCGAGTACGTCTACCTCGCCCGGCCCGACTCGATCATGAACGGCATCTCGGTGTACGAGGCGCGGCTGCGCATGGGCGAGCGCCTGGCCGACACCATCGCGAAGTACACCCCGCCCGGGGCGATCGACGTGGTCATGCCGATCCCCGACTCCTCGCGACCGGCCGCGATGCAGGTCGCCCGCAAGCTCGGCATCGAGTACCGCGAGGGCTTCTACAAGAACCGCTACATCGGCCGGACGTTCATCATGCCCGGGCAGGCGGTGCGCAAGAAGAGCGTGCGCCAGAAGCTCAATGCGATGTCGAGCGAGTTCAAGGGGAAGAACGTCCTCCTCATCGACGACTCGATCGTGCGCGGCACGACGTCGAAGGAGATCATCCAGATGGCCCGGGATGCGGGAGCGAAGAGCGTCACCTTCGCCTCGGCCGCACCGCCCGTGCGCTACCCCCACGTCTACGGCATCAACATGCCCTCGCGCCTCGAGCTCGTCGCCCACGGGCGGACGATCCCCGAGATCGCCGCCGAGCTCGGGGCGGACTACATGGTCTACCAGGAGGTCGAGGACCTGAAGGCGGCGATCCTCGAGGGGTCAGACGTCGAGGACCTCGACATGAGCTGCTTCGACGGCCGCTACGTCACCGGCACGGTGACGGAGGAGTACCTCGCCTGGGTCGAGGGCTCGCAGGAGAGCTGACCGCGCGCAGCAGCGCAGCATCTCCACAGAATGACGCGGATCTCACAGCGCGACGCCGAGATTCTGTGAGGGAGGCGCGACACTGCGTGGCTCGAACGTGGAGCGTGTGCTCACCGCCCTCCCAGCCCGCTCGCGGACGCGCTTGTTAGCGTCGGCGGGTGAGTTCTCCCGGGCCATACGAACGCGAGACCCGCAGCGAGATCGCCGAGGCCGAACGCCCCGACCGCCCGATCCGGTTGACGCTGCGACGCGCGCGGGCGTGGGTGGCGGGTCATCCGCTTCTCGAACGGGTCTACCGCATCGGAGTGGCGATCTTCGGGGGCGTCCTGGCGCTCGGCGGACTGATCCTCGTCCCGCTCCCCGGGCCCGGCTGGCTGATCGTGTTCCTCGGCCTCGCGGTGCTGGGAACCGAGTTCCACTGGGCGCGCCGCATCGCCGCCTGGCTCAAGCGTCAGCTCGACCGGTTCTGGGCCTGGTGGCGCCGATACCGCGCGCAGCGCGACGCGCGCCGCGCGTAGTCGTCATCCCCGCCTTCCGAGCGCGGGGATGACGCAACGGTCAGAGCGACGGGGCTGTCAGGCCTTCTCGTCCTCGTACTCGTCCGCCCACTTGTCGACGTACTCGTCTTCACGAGTCGGGGAGCCGAGCTCGCGTTCGAGCGCAGAGTAGTTGATGCTCTGCATGTCGTACTTGAGCTCACGGGCGATCTTGGTGTTCTTCGCCTTCTGTCGGCCACGCCCCATGCGAGACCCCCTCATGTCTGAGCCGCGGGCTGTTGTGCGCGGGCTGTCCGCGACGGTTACCCGGGCAATCACGAATCCGGCAACGAACCGGCAAGAGTAGCATTCAGAATATCACGGCGCCCCGCCCGACCGGCGGCCCCACGACTGGTGAAACGAGGATATATGAGCGAGGCGGAATCTCAGACCGCGGGAATCGATATCGAGGCCCTTCGTGGTGCGGTCGTCGCGGGCGTCATCCCGGGCCAGTCGCCTCGGGTTCTGCACGAGGCGGGTCGCTACGCGAAGCTCCTCGGGGTGCCGCTCGTCGTGGTGCACGTCGACGTCACGCGCTTCGTCACCTACGAAGATCCTGACGGCTACGTCCACTCGGCGCCGATCGACATCAACATCGCCTCCGGCGAGGCAGACCTGAAGCTCATCGAGCAGGCTGCCGCGGCGGCCCTCGACGGGCATGGTGTCGACTGGCGCGTCCACCAGCTGGTCGGCGACCCGGCGCTGGCGATGAAGCACTTCGCCGACAAGATCGACGCGAAGCTCCTCGTCGTCGGCACCCGCAAGCGCGGGATCGGCGAGTCGATCCGCGAGTTCTTCACCGGATCGGTCGCCGCGCGCCTGGCCCACCGTCAGCGCCGGCCGATCCTCGTCGTGCCTCTGGGGGAGCCGGTACCCGAGGACGAGGAGATCTGGCCGGCGTGACGGTCGGGGCAGATCAGCCCCGCAGCACGCGGGTGATCTCGCGAGAGATCCGATCGAGGTCGTCGGCGAGTCGATCGACGACGGATGATGACAGCTCGCCGCCCCGCGCGACGTGCGTCCTGAGGTCTCCCCGCATGCGGGCGCGGAATTCGGTGAGCGCCGCATCGGCGCGATTCAGCTGTTCGCGATTGCGTCCTCGCGGATCATCCGTCATGGTCCGCGCCGATTCGGTGCTCGCGCTCTCGTCGACGCGTGCGGCGGCGAGGTCGGCGCGCAAGCTCTTCATCGCCTCGCGGACGCTGCCGCGCACACCCTCGGCGATCAGTCGCACCGAGTCGCTGAGCCCCGCTTCGATCCCTTCGAGGTCGCTGGCGCGGGCGCGCACCTCGGCGCGGCCGGCGTCGGTGATCTCGTAGACGGTCTTGCGGCCGTCGACGGTCTTCGTCACAAGGCCCTCCTCCTCGAGCTTGGCCAGCCGCGGGTAGATGGTCCCCGCACTCGGCGTGTAGGTGCCGCCCGTGCGGTCGGCGAGGGCCTGCATCACGTCGTAGCCGTGGCGCGGCCCCTCGTCGAGGAGGTTCAGCAGATACAGGCGCAGGTCGCCGTGCGAGAACACCGGCGTCATGACCACTCCTCCTCGCGGTGGTCGTCGGCACCCTCCACCTGAGCGGTGGGAGCGTCGGCGGGGGCGACCCGCGATGCGCGGCGCAGCACGGTCAGGTCTCCGGACACCGAGTTCGCACGCACATCGACGAACGAGCCGCTGAGTTCGCCCGTCGAACCGCTGTAGCCGGTCGGTCCGCGTCCCGAGCGCACGACGCCGTCGATCTGGATCCGGCCGCTGACGCTGCGCACGACGTAGTTCGCCGGCAGTGCCTCGTCGAGGCGGACGGTCGCATCCCCGCTGACGGTGTTGAGGTTCACGCTCTGCAGATTGCCGGTGGAGTCGACCAGCATGGCGCCCGAGGCGGTGTCGATCGTGGCCTTGCGCAGTTCGCCGGTGGCGGTGACGTCGCCCGAGACGCTGTTGGCCACGAGGCCGCCCACGAGCTCGCGCACCTGCACGTCGCCCGAGACCGCATTGGCCGTGAGGTTGCCGGTGTGTCCGTCGACGATGATGTCGCCCGAGACGGTGTTGAGCCGGGCGTCGTTGCGCAAGCCTGTGACCAGCGCGCTCGCGCTGACGACGCCGAGGTTGAGTGCCACCGACCGGGGAACGGCGACGCTGATCTCGGCGCGCGGCCCGCCGGCGCCGAAGTTGCGGAACACCTCCAGGAAGTTGTCCCAGCGCAGCTGCGGGTGGTCGATCTCGACGGTGCTGCCCTCCGCGCCGTCGCCGGTGACCTCGATGCGGAGGTCTTTGACGGTGACCGAGTGCACCTCGATGCGGGCTCCGGGCTCGTCGTGGGCGACGACGTCGATCTGTCCGCCGACGAGCCCGATCTTCAGGGCGGCGACGTGCTCGAGGTCGATGACGCGGGTTTCGCCCGGGTGGATGATCCACTTCTCCAGACTCATGACTCCTCCAAACTGTGAGACGCGATATATCTCGTTTGCGACGAGGGTAACACGATATATCGCGTCCAGCCAGGACCAATGTCCCCTTCAGAGCACGATGCGTCTTGACCTTGACGCAACGTCAACCTCTACGGTCGATTTCGAAAGGAGGACAGGCGATGGACTGGTCCATCCAGCAGATCTCGCGTGCGGCGGGGACGACGAGCCGCACGCTGCGGCACTACGACGTCATCGGATTGCTTCCCCCGTTGCGGATCGGGAGCAATGGCTACCGCTACTACGACCGGTCGGCGCTGGTGCGTCTCCAGCGGATCCTCCTCCTTCGAGACCTCGGTCTCGGGCTTGCGCAGATCCGCGATCTGCTCGATCGCGACACGACCGAGGTGGATGCCCTCGAGAAGCATCTGGCCTGGCTCCGTGAGGAGCAGAGCCGCCTGGCGCGCCAGATCGCGTCGGTGGCGGCGACCATCCACGCACTGAGAGGAGGTGAAGAACTGATGGCAGAGAACATGTTCGACGGGTTCGACCACACCCGCTACAAGGAGGAGGTAGAACAGCGCTGGGGCGCCGACGCGTACGAGCGGAGCGACCGCTGGTGGCGGGGGATGAGCGACGACGAGCGCGCCGACTGGAAGAGCCTTGCCGCCGATCTCGGTCGCGACTGGATCACGGCCGCCGAGAGCGGTGTCGATCCGACGGGCGACGAGGCGCAGGCGCTTGCCGCCCGCCACATCGCCTGGCTGCGCAGCATCCCCGGGACTCCCGGCCACGGGTCTCCCGACGAGCTCGCACAGTACGTGCGGGGTCTGGCCGACATGTACGTCGACGACCCTCGATTCGCGGCGAACTACGGCGGAGCGGCGGGCGCGGAGTTCGTCCGCGCCGCGCTTCGGCACCGCGTGGACGCTGCGTGGTGAGAGTTCGCCACGCGGAGAAGAAGGATGCCGCGGGCTCCAGGCCTGCGGCATCCTTCTGGTCTTCCCGCGCTCCGTCCGTCGCGCGCGGGTGCGGGACGTCAGGTCCGGCGGCTGCCGGTGATGACGCGGAACAGGAAGGCGATCAGGGCGATGACGCCGACGATGAGCGCGACCCACAGCAGCCACTGCAGGGCGGAGTTCAGGCCGCCGACAATGGCAAGCACGATCGCAACCACGATGATGATGATCAGGGCGAGGTTCATGGGGCTCTCCTTGTCCGTATTCGGCGACCAGTGTCGGGTGCGCCGCGTGCCACTCGGCACTTTCACAGGTTCGCATTCCGCGGCCTCCGCCAGCAGGGGCTTGACGACGTCCCCCGTGCGGTGTAATCACGGCAGGACCGGCTATCCCCGCCGGCGGGGGTTGTCAAGCCGCTGTGCCTCTGCGACCACCGTCCTAACGTCGGCGGTGTGGTCGCCGTACCGACCGCGCGGAAGGAGTCATCATGCCCCAGGGAAGAGGCTCGTCGAGCCTGAAGGACCCGGAGCTCTACGAGGAGCTGCGCGAGGACGGTGCGTCGAAGGAGAAGGCTGCGCGCATCTCCAATGCCGCCGCCCGCGATGGCCGCAAGACGGTCGGCCGCCGTGGCGGCGAATCCGGCAACTACGAGGACTGGACGGTCGCCGAACTGCGCGGCCGGGCGAAGGAGCTCGGCCTCTCGGGGTACTCGAACAAGAAGAAGGCGGAGCTCATCTCGATGCTCCGTGATCATTGAGCACGACCGCCGAGGGTCGGCGCGGAGCGCGACTGGTCCGGGTGCGCCCCGGCGACGATCCCGGCTACCGTCGCGTCCGCTCGGGATCGAGCTTCCGCTACGTCGACATCCACGGGTCATCCGCTCCTGAAGAGGATCGCGAGCGCATCCACCAGCTGGTCATCCCGCCCGCCTGGCAGGACGTCTGGATCTCCAGTGACCCGATGGGGCACATTCAGGCCGTGGGAGTCGACGAGGCGGGGAGGCGGCAGTACCTCTACCACCCGAAGTGGCGCGAGCGTCGCGACCGGGGCAAGTTCGCACGCGCCCTCACCCTCGCCGAGGCGCTCCCTCGTGCCAGGGCGAAGGCGACGACGGCCCTGCGACGCGACGATCTCAGCCGCGAGAAGGTGCTGGCGGTCTCCTTCCGCCTGCTCGACGAGGGCGCGCCGCGGATCGGATCGGCCCGCTATCTCGAGCGTCACGGCAGTCGGGGCCTGACGACTCTGCAGCGCCGCGATGCGTCGGTGGAGGACTCCGTCATCACCCTGTCGTTCCCGGCCAAGAGCGGACAGCGCGCACTCATCCGCATCGAGGACGAAGAGCTCGCCGCGGTCGTCGAAGAACTCAGCGCGGGTCGTCCACGCTCGGCACTGCTGTCGTATCAGCGGGGTCGGCGACGCGTGCCCCTGACCCCCGCCGATGTGAACAACCACGTCCGGGCGCTGACGGGCGGCCGTTTCACGGCCAAGGACTTCCGCACCCTGCGCGGCACCATCATGGCCGCCGAGGCCCTCGCCCGCATCGGCACCGTCGACACGGCGCGTGATCGCAAGCGCGCCGAGAAGCTCGCGGTGCGCGCCACCGCCGAAGCCCTCGGCAACACCCCCGCGGTCGCCCGCAGCAGCTACATCGACCCGAAGGTGTTCGCGCGCTACGACCGCGGCCGGCTGCTCGACCTGACGATCTCGCCCGAATCGGCGATCCGCCAGCTGCTCACCGGCCGCTGAGCCCGACGCCGGCCGAGTACTGTGGCCGGGTGTCCGACCGACCGCGCATCCGTCTCGATGTGCTCCTCGCCGTCATGGCCGGCGGTGCCGTGGGAGCGGGTCTTCGTGCGCTCCTCCTGCTGCCCGTCGCAGGCGGGGCTCGAGCCGACGTCGTGGCGGTCACCCTCGTCGAGAACGTCGTCGGGTCCTTCATGCTCGGCGTGGTCGTCGCCGTGCTCGGCGATCGCCGGCCGCGACTGCGCGCTTTCGCCGGAACCGGCGTGCTCGGCGGCTTCACGACATACAGCACGTTCGCTGTCCAGACGGCGCAATCGACGACGGATGCCACGGCGACCGCGATCCTGCTCGTGCTCGCCTCGCTCCTCCTCGGTCTCCTCGCCGCCTTCGGGGGCCTCGCCGCAGGGCGGCGGTTCACCGGCGCACGGCGGGGCTCCGATCCCCCTCGGGAGGCCGAATGAACGATGCCCGGGTGCCGTCGTGAACGCCGTCGATCCGCTCGCCTTCCTGCTGCTCGTCGTCGCAGGTGCCTTCGGCGCGGGGGCGCGCTACGTCGTCGACGCCCTCGTGCAACGCGCCTGGATGCGCACGTTCCCCCTCGGCATCTTCCTGGTGAACGTCACCGGATCGTTGCTGCTCGGTGTGCTGACCGGGGCGGCCCTGGCCCTCGACGACACCGTCGTCGCCGTGATCGGAGTCGGCTTCCTCGGTGCGTACACGACGTTCAGCACGGTGTCGGTCGAGACGGTGCTCTTCGCGGAGCGGGGCCGGTGGCGCCTCGCGATCGGCAACGTCGTCGGCACACTGCTCGTCGGTGTCGCCGCGGCGGGCATGGGCCTCGTCATCGGCACGGTGCTCACAGCCTGATGCCGACACGTGGATGAGATACTGAGGCGGCCGATACATTCCCGTATCGACGCGCCGGCGGCTCCGCCACAGCAGCAGCACAGCATGGAGCGCCGGGTCGCGGCATCCGGTGTCCCTGCAGAAAGCAGCTCATGTCGAACCTCGCCGTCCTGAGCCTGAAGAACCGCGCGCTCATCGCCCTCATCACCATCGTGGCGGCGCTGTTCGGCGGCATCGCGTTGAACAGCCTCAAGCAGGGCTCATCCCCTCGATCGAGTTCCCGACGCTGATCATCGTCTCGACCTACCCCGGCGCGTCTCCCGAGGTGGTCAACACCGACGTGTCCACCCCGATCGAGACGGCGATCCAGGCGGTGCCGGGCCTGGAGTCGACCACGGCGACGAGCACCACGAACGCGTCAGTCGTGCAGGCGTCGTTCACATACGGGACCGATCTCGCCACCGCCGAGCAGAAGATCACCCAGGCGATCAACCGCATCGAGAGCCAGCTGCCCGACGGTCTCGACCCCAACGTGCTGAGCGCCAGCATCGACGACTTCCCCGTGATCCAGCTCGCCGTCACCGGGTACGACGACCAGGAGACCATCCAGTCGCAGCTCGAGGCGAGTGTGGTCCCCGAACTCGAAGACGTCGAGGGTGTCAACACCGCCCAGATCGTCGGCGGCACGGGCCAGCGCGTCAGCATCACGCCCGACCAGGCCGCGCTCGCCGCCGCCGGATTCAGTCAGCAGGCCATCCGCGATGCGCTCGACCAGAACGGCGTGCTCTTCCCCGGCGGTGAGATCACCGAGAACGACGAGACCCTCACGGTGCAGACCGGTGCGAAGCTCGGCTCGGTCGACGACATCGCCGCGCTGCCCCTCGTCCCGACCGACGCCGAGCAGTTCGGCGCCGAGACGGTCACGATCGGCGACGTCGCGACGGTGGAGCAGGCCGAGGATCCGGTCACGAGCATCTCGCGGGTGGGCGGCGAGCCGGCGCTCACCATCGCCGTGACGAAGCTCCCCGCCGCCAACACCGTGGAGGTGTCGCAGGGCGTGCTCGCCGCCCTCCCCGACCTCGAAGACGCCATCGACGGGGCGGAATTCACCGTCGTCTTCGATCAGGCGCCCTACATCCAGAAATCGATCGAGACCCTCGCCGTCGAGGGCACCCTCGGCCTCGTCTTCGCCGTCCTCGTCATCCTGGTCTTCCTGCTGTCGGTGCGTGCGACGCTCGTCACGGCGATCTCGATCCCCACGAGCGTCCTCCTCACGTTCATCGGCCTGCAGGGGTTCGGGTACTCGCTGAACATCCTGACCCTCGGCGCGCTCACGATCGCGATCGGACGCGTCGTCGACGACTCGATCGTCGTGATCGAGAACATCAAGCGCCATTACGTGGGCGACGCCGACAAGAGGGCCGCGATCCTCCTCGGCGTCCGCGAGGTCTCGACGGCGATCACCGCGTCGACGATCACGACCGTGGCGGTCTTCCTCCCCATCGCCTTCGTCGGCGACGTCACCGGTGAGCTCTTCCGGCCGTTCGCGCTGACGACGGCCATCGCACTGCTGGCCTCGCTGTTCGTCGCCCTCACCATCGTGCCGGTGCTGGCGTACTGGTTCTTGAGGCCCGGCAAGCCCATCCTCGACGAGGGTGGTCGCGCGATCGACCCGGAAGACCCGGCGGCACCTCCGAGCCGGCTGCAGAAGGCGTACCTGCCGATCCTCCGCTGGACGCTCCGTCACTCGTGGGCGACCCTTCTCATCGCCGTGCTGGTGCTCGGCGGCACGGTCGCGGCGATCCCGTTCATGAAGACGAACTTCCTGGGCGATTCGGGGCAGAACACCTTCACGATGACCCAGAGCATCGGGCCCGCTCCCAGCCTCGAGGCCGAGAGCGCGGCGGCCGAGGAGGTCGAGGCGATCCTCACCGACATCGAGGGCATCGAGACCGTGCAGGTCTCGATCGGCTCGAGCGGATCGCCGCTGCAGGATGCCTTCGCCGGCGGCGGCACAGGCATCACCTATTCGATCACCACCGCCGATGACGTCGATCAGGTGGCCCTGCGCGAAGAGGTGCAGCAGCAGGTCTCCGAGCTCGAGGATGCGGGCGAGATCACCGTCTCGGCCGCGCAGGGCGGCTTCGGCTCGACCGATATCGAGATCGATGTCACCGCGCCCGATTCGCCGACGCTCCAGGAAGCGACCGACGCCGTCGTCGCCGGGCTCGACGGCCGGGAGGGCATCGGTCAGGTGTCCAACAACCTCTCCTCGTCGCTGCCGTTCATCGCCGTGACGGTCGACCGCGACGCCGCTGCCGGCCTCGGCCTCTCGGAGGTCGCGGTCGGAGGCATCGTCTCGGCGGCGATGCAGCCGCAGTCGGTGGGCACGGTCGAGATCGACGGCACCTCGCTGACGGTGTACCTCACCGCCGCCGACACTCCGCTCACCATCGACGAGCTCCGGCAGCTGGAGGTCCCCGCCGCCACGGGCCCGATCCCGCTCGAGCAGATCGCCACCGTCGAGGAGTCGGCGGGTCCGGCGTCGATCACCACCGAGCGGGGGCAGCGCACCGCCACGGTCACCGTGACCCCCTCGACCGACGACCTCAACGTCGCCTCGGCCGCCGTCACCGAGGCGCTCGCCGATGTCGATCTGCCCACCGGCGCCGACGCCGAGCTCGGCGGCGTCGTCTCGGAGCAGCAGGACGCCTTCACCCAGCTGGGCCTGGCGCTCCTCGCCGCGATCCTCATCGTCTACATCGTCATGGTCGCGACCTTCAAGTCGCTGCGCCAGCCGCTGGAGCTGCTGATCTCGGTGCCCTTCGCCGCGACCGGCGCCATCCTGCTGCTCGTCGTCACCGGCATCCCGCTCGGAGTCCCCTCGCTGATCGGCGTGCTGATGCTCATCGGCATCGTGGTGACGAACGCGATCGTGCTCATCGACCTCGTGAACCAGTACCGCGAGAAGGGGCTCACCTCGCACGACGCCACGATCGCGGGCGGGTCGCGCAGGCTCCGACCGATTCTCATGACCGCGCTCGCGACCATCTTCGCGCTCACTCCGATGGCGCTCGGCATCACCGGCAGCGGCGGATTCATCTCGCAGCCTCTCGCGGTGGTGGTGATCGGCGGCCTCATCTCCTCGACGGTGCTGACGCTCCTCGTCCTCCCGACGCTGTACAACCTCATCGAGGGCGCCAAGGAGCGCCGGGAGGCCCGTCGTCGTCTCCGCGACGGCGAGGGTGCGCCCGCCCCGGTCGAGGGCGCACTCGCCCCTGCCGGGGGTGCACCTCTCGGGTCGTCCGGTCTCACCCGTCGTCAGCTGCGTGAGCAGGCCGGCGTCGCGACCGGCGCGATCGCGGTGGCTGTGCCCCTCATCGAGGAGGCTCCCGATGTCGAGATGCCGACACCGGACGAGGAGGATGCCGCCGAGGGCGACGTCGTCCTGGAAGAGACCACGGTGCCCGACGATCTGCCGGTGATCGAGCAGGACCCCGACATCGAGACGTCGATGCCTCCGGAGGAGTCGACGCCTACGGGCGGGTCAGCCGACGACGGTTCAGGTGCTGACGGACCTGAACCGGACGCAGGCGTGCCGGCTGCCGAGGCGGCCGAGGCGGAGTCGACGTCAGAAGGTGCATCGCCGGAAGGCGCGTCGCCCGACGAGGAATCCGACGCCGAGGAGCGCGACCCGCGGTGACGAGGGCCGGTCGGCCGGGTCGGCGGGTCATGACCGGAGCCGGGAGGCGGGTCGGACCGGACGCGGCGATCTCGGTGCGAGGTGCGGCAGCAGCATCCGTCGTCCGGGGCGTCCTCGCCGTGACGTCACCGCGTGCGTCGACGGGTGCGCGGTAGGCGAGCGCCCGCGGGAGCAGGCCGAGCCACACGAGCATCAGCGAGAAGGCAACGATCTCGAACAGGGCGAGCGTGATGAACCCGGCGGTGAGGATCACCATGCCGCTCGCGAGGATCACCACGCAGAAGAGGGTGAATCGACGGAACGCGAGGTGGCGTCCGCGGATGCCGAGGCTCGACGCGACCATCGTGAGGAACGACAGCCCGAGGCCCGACGCGGCGAGGTCGTGGAGGACGACGCTGACGGGGATCGGAATCATTCCGACGACGGTGAGGTGCAGCCCCGCTGACACGATGGATCCGCGGAAGATCCGGCGCGTGCGGCGGCCCACTCCCTGGGGGAGGGCGACGGCGAGGAGCACGCCGTAGGCGGCGAGGAAGAAGCCGGAGAAGAGCACGGTGGAGTTGAACAGCTTGCTCGATACCGTGCTGAAGGTGCCGAGCTGGGAGAAGTGCAGGTGCCACCAGTCGGGATCGGTGGTGGTGAGGATCGCCAGGAGCACGCCGATCGGCAGCGACGAGATCGCGATGGTGCCGAGGCGGTGCACGCGCGGATGAGCGACGGGAGACGTCGGGGGCGCGGTCGTGAGCGCAGACGGGGAGGGAGCCGTGGCCGGAAGGGTCGCGGTGGTCATGCTGCTCACGATCGGTCGGGCGGCGACGAGTTCCGATGGTCGGTTGTGCCCAACCGCTCCTCCGGGAGGTCGACGCGAGTAAGGAAAGGAGGATCCCCCGGGCCAAGCGGTTCCAGCCCGTTGGTGTGAATGGTAGCGCGTACGGATGACAAGCGGACACGCCGCCGATCGGGCCTCTCACAGGCTGGGACGATACGGTGGGGGCGTCGGGCTGAGGACACCGCCAGGTTGTGACGGCTTCTGTGAGTTCTCAAGGCCGATTCCCGCGCCCTCTGCCATCGCGAGCCGGCGCTTCACATCACAGGAATGGCCCCGGCCGGCGATTGCCCGGGTTGCTCGAGCATGACCTCGAGCGCTGTTCTCGTGCGAGCACGAAGGACCTCATCATGAGCCCGAAGAACAAGAAGCCTGCCGGCGGACGTCCGGCACGCAACTACGACCCGCGCTACGCCGCGGGCTCCAGCTATCAGGACCGCAAGCGACGCCCCGCCGACGGAGCGGGTGCCGGCGGTGCCGGTGCGAAAGCCGGAAGCCGCAGCCCCGGACACCGCGGCTACCGCGCGAACGACGGTGCGGCCGACAGCCGCGCAGGCGCCTCACGGGAGTGGGTGGCCCGCGAAGCGAGCGAGCCGAAGCGCCGCTGGAGCGCGCAGGAGAAGGCCGGCCGTGACGAGGCACGCGCGATCCGTTCGCAGGCACGCGGCGACCGCGGGTCGTACGCCCGCCAGGGCGACGACCGCCCCGCCCGTCGCTTTGAGGGTGGCGAGCGTCCGCAGCGCCGGTTCGAGGATGACCGCCCGCAGCGTCGCTTCGAGGATCGCGCGCCTCGTCGGGGTGACGACCGTCCCGCCCGGCGCTTCGAAGGTGGCGAGCGTCCGCAGCGCCGGTTCGAGGATGACCGCCCGCAGCGTCGCTTCGAGGATCGCGCGCCTCGTCGGGGTGACGATCGTCCCGCGCGTCGCTTCGACGACCGTCCGGTGCGCCGGTACGACGACCGACCTTCGCGCTCCGGCGACGACCGTCCGGTGCGTCGGTACGATGCCCGACCCCAGCGCCGCACCGACGACCGTCCGGCCCGTCGCTTCGACGAGGACCGTCCGCAGCGCCGCTACGACGACCGACCCCAGCGCCGCACCGACGACCGTCCGGCCCGTCGCTTCGACGAGGACCGTCCGGCGCGTCGCACCGACGACCGTCCGGCGCGCTCGGCGCACGCCGAGGCGCAGCTCGATGTCGTCCACGAGCGCCTGCAGGCCGAAGCCGTCGAGGCGCACGAGGTCGACAACATCGGCTTCGGCGACCTCGGTCTCGGCGAGAACCTCGTGAACCGTCTCGACGAACTCGGCGCCTCGTCGCCGTTCCCGATCCAGGCGGCGACCATCCCCCCGATCATCGAGGGACGCGACGTGCTTGCGCGCGGTCGCACCGGTTCCGGCAAGACCATCGCCTTCGGCGCCCCGCTCGTCGAGGCGATCCTGCGTGCACAGGCGGGCCAGCGTCGCCAGCAGGGCCGCGCACCGCAGGCTCTGATCCTCGCTCCGACCCGCGAGCTCGCCCTTCAGATCGACCGCACGGTACAGGCGCTGGCGCGCAGCGTCGGCCTCTTCACCACCCAGATCTACGGCGGCGTGCCGCAGGCTCGCCAGGTAGGGGCCCTGCGCAAGGGCGTCGACATCATCGTCGGCACACCCGGTCGCATCGAAGACCTCGTCGAGCAGGGCAAGCTCGACCTCTCGCAGGTGAAGATCGCCGTCCTCGACGAGGCCGACCACATGTGCGAACTGGGCTTCCTCGAGCCGGTGCAGCGGATCCTCCGCCTGACCGCCGAGGGATCGCAGAAGCTCCTCTTCTCCGCGACCCTCGACCGCGAGGTCGCCGCCCTCGTCGAGGAGTTCCTCGTCGAGCCGGCCGTCTACGAGGTCGCCGGCGAAGACCAGGACTCCAGCACCATCGAGCACCGCGTGCTCGTGATCGACCATCGCGACAAGGCGGAGATCGTCACCTCCCTCGCCGACCGCGACGGCAAGACCCTCGTCTTCGCCCGCACCCGCGCTTACGCCGAGATGCTCGCCGAGCAGCTCGACGACGCCGGAATCCCGGCACTGGCGCTGCACGGCGACCTGAACCAGGGCAAGCGCACGCGCAACCTCGAGCGCCTGACCTCGGGCCGGGTGCGGGTGCTCGTCGCCACCGATGTCGCCGCGCGCGGCATCCACGTCGACGACATCGATCTCGTCGTCCAGGCCGATGCGCCCGATGAGTACAAGACGTATCTGCACCGCTCGGGCCGCACCGGCCGCGCGGGTCGTGCGGGCACCGTCGTGACCCTGGTCACGCGTCAGCGTCGTCGCCGCATGGCGGAGCTGCTCAGCCGTGCCGAGATCGACGCGCCCTTCGAAGACGCGCGTCCCGGCGACGAGGTCGTCGAGGCCCTCGCCGGTCGTCCGACGGTCGCCGACCTCACCTCCTGAGGTCCGGGTCCGCGCCGGCGAGTCCTCGTCCGGCCCCGCGGGGCGTCGAGCCACCGCCTTCACGACGAGCCACCCCGCATCCCGGGGTGGCTCGTCGCGTTTCGGGTGGTTCGGCGCGCGCGGCGGCGCGACCGGGGCGGCGCGACCGGGGCGGCGCGCGCGGCGGCGCGACCGGGGCGGCGCGCGCGGCGGCGACCTGATCCGCGGCGGCGTGGTGGGGGACGGCAGGCTCAGAAGAGGGACGGCTGCGCCGGAGGCGCAGACGCGGCACGCCGACCGCGCGACGTCGTCATCACCGTGGCGGCAAGCCGCGCGCGATCGGCGGCCTCATGCGAGAGCGGCGTGCCCCCCGCGCCCGGGCCGCCCGCCAGCCCCGCATACCGAGTCGCGCGCGGGTGCGCGTCATCCTCCGCTCCGCCCTCCAGTCCGTAGGCGCGCAGCAGCGGGCGCACCCGGCGCGCGAGCCACGTGCGGTAGGCCTTCGGGGCGGTCGCCGAGACTCCCGGGTACAGCCCCCGGTACGACGAGACCAGTTCCGGGCGCTCGCGCGCGAGCCACTGCAGGAACCACTCCTTCGCCCCCGGGCGCAGGTGCAGGGCGCCGTAGACGACCCTCGTCGCGCCCGCGTCGCGGATGCGCCGAAGCGCCTCGTCGATCGCCGCCACCGAGTCGGTCAGGTGCGGCAGGATCGGCATGAGGAAGACCGTCACCGCGAATCCGGCGTCCACCGCCGCCCGTACGGTGTCGAGCCGCGCGGCGGCGCTCGGCGTCCCCGGCTCGAGCGCTGCCTGCAGCGCGTCGTCGAAGACGGCGATCGACATCGCGAGGGTGACAGGGACGGATGCCGCGGCGTCGGCCAGCAGCGGCAGATCACGTCGAAGCAGCGTGCCCTTCGTCAGGATCGAGAACGGCGTCCCCGACGCGGTGAGGGCGTCGATGATGCCGGGCATCAGCCGGTAGCGGCCCTCGGCGCGCTGATATGGATCGGTGTTCGTGCCGAGCTGCACCGGGTCGCGCAGCCAGGTCGGTTTTGCGAGCTCCCTGCGCACCACCTCGACGGCGTTGATCTTGACGACGATCTGCGAGTCGAAGTCCTTCCCCGCGTCGAGCTCGAGGTACTCGTGGGTTCCCCGGGCGAAGCAATAGGAGCACGCATGAGAGCAGCCGCGGTACGGGTTGATCGTCCAGTCGAAGGGCATCGCCGACGACCCCGGCACGCGGTTCAGTGCCGACTTCGCCATCACCTCGTGGAAGGTGATCCCCGCGAACTCGGGTGTGGTCACCGACCGCACCAGGCCGTTCAGATACTCGAGGCCGGGCAGGGCCGCGGCATCCGCCACGCCCAACTGCTGTCCCTGCCAACGCATGCATCCAGGTGAACACGTCTTCGAAACTCTGTCAAGCTCCTGCGCATCGATCATCGAAAGCGCGCCGGGCGGGCTGGCCAGCCGGCGCTCATGAGGGAAGAATGAACGGGTGCAGGCGCCCCCTCCTCACACTCCTCCCCTCACCCGTCGCGAAGCCAGAGAGCGCGCGCGGGTGAACGATGCGGCGCGCCCGTGGGGGAAGGAAGCTGCGCCGGCGCGGGCAGATGAGACGGTATCCACGCGAGCGAACGAGGCCGTGCCGGCCAGGCGTGTCTCCGCACTCGGCGGCCCGGGTGTTCCGCTGGCCCAGCATGTGCGAAGGCGGCGTCGCCGCTGGCCGTCGGTGCCGGTCGCCGCCGCCCTCGTCGCGGTGTTCGTCCTCGGCTCCAGCGCGAGCGTCACCGCCGCCGTCACCCGCCTCGCTCCGGAGGAGCCGCCCCCGGCAGTCGCGGCGCCTGCGGAGACCACGCCTCCTGCGCCGCTCAGCGCGCTCATCGCCCCGGCGACCGCCGCGGCCGCCACCCCACCGCCCCTCGCGCCGGTGCCCGCCACCGATCTGCCCGTCGTGGAACAGCAGCAGGTCGCGGGTCAGGATGTCTGCACCGACCCCGCGGTGACCGCCGCGCTCGCCGCGCAGGACGAGGCTGCGGCGATCGCCGCCGTCGGTGGAGCCCAGCTCTTCCGCGAGGCGGTCGTCGCCGGTACTGCGCCATGCCTCCGCCTCGACGACCCGAACCTCAGCTGGGTGGTGGTCAACAAGATCCGTCCCTTCGCTCCGATCGATTGGGCCCCCGGGTCGGTCGTCTTCCCCGACGGGGTCCGCAACATCGGCGAAGGCGCCCTCGCCCCCGAGGCGGCCGCGGCGCTCACGGCGATGGTGTCGGCGGCCGCAGCCGCGGGCGCCGGCGAGATCGGGCTGCAGAGCGCCTACCGGTCGTACACGACGCAGCAGACCTCGTACGGCGTGCAGGTCGCCGATCGTGGTGTGGAGGGCGCCGACCTCGTCAGCGCCCGGCCCGGTCACAGCGAGCACCAGTCGGGTCTCGCCGCCGACGTCGTCCCGTGTGCGAACGGATCGTGCGGAACCCTGGACGACCTCGCAGCGACCTCGCAGGGCGCGTGGGTCGCCGACAACGCGTGGCAGTTCGGGTGGATCGTCCGCTACCAGGAGGGGCGGACGGATGTCACGGGCTACGCCCCGGAACCCTGGCACCTCCGCTACGTCGGCCCCGAGATCGCTACGGCGATGCGCGAGGGCGGGTACACCACGCTCGAGGAGTTCTTCGGCCTCCCGGCAGCACCGGCCTACGCACCCGCGGGCTGAGGTCGCACCATCCGTGCCCGGCCGGGCCGCGGCATCCGCTCTGGTATGAAACTGAGTACCCTTGCTCGTGACACTGAGGGTCGGCGCGACCCGCACTCGAAGACGAGAGAGGGAGGCCGCTCATGGAGCGCGACATCTACGACGAGGACCACGAGGCGTTCCGCCACGTCGTCAGGGAGTTCTGCAAGCGCTACGTCACCAACGCCGCGCGCGAGAAGTGGGATGCCGACGGCCAGATCGACCGCGAGACGCTCCGTGCCGCGGGTGACGCCGGTGTCATGGGTCTGTCGGTCCCCGAGGAGTACGGCGGCGCGGGGATGCTGCAGGACTACCGGTTCCGCGCCATCGTCAACGAAGAGGTCATCGCCGCGGGAGCCGGGTCGCTCGCGGGAGCGCTGGGCATCCAGGACGACCTCGCCGTGCCCTACCTCGTGCACATGGGCACCGACGCGCAGAAGCAGAAGTGGCTGCCCGGCATGGCCACGGGCGAGACCATCGGCGCCCTCGCCATGAGCGAACCGGGTGCCGGCAGCGACCTGCGCGGCATCTCCACCACTGCGAAGAAGGTCGACGGCGGATACGTCGTCAACGGCGCGAAGACGTTCATCTCCAGCGGTGCGAGCGCCGATGTCGTCGTCACGTTCGTCAAGACGGGGGAGGGCAACCGCCCCGAGGCGTTCAGCCTGCTGCTCATCGAGACCTCGTCGGAGGGCTTCGACCACGGCAAGAAGCTGCAGAAGATGGGATTCCACGGCCACGACACCGCCGAGCTGTCGTTCACCGACGTGTTCGTGCCCGAGGAGAACCTCATCAGTGGCACCGAGGGGCAGGGCTTCATCCAGCTGATGATGAACCTGCCGCTCGAGCGCCTGTCGATCGGCGTCGCCGGGGCGGCGGCCGCGCAGGCGGCGCTCGACTGGACCCTCGACTACACCCGCAGCCGCGAGGCGTTCGGGCAGCGGATCATCGACTTCCAGAACTCCCGGTTCCAGATGGCGGATGTCGCCACGACCGTCGACGCGCTGTGGGCCTACATCGACCGAGCCCTCCTGGCATACCGCGACGGCACGCTCAGCGCCGAAGAGGCCGCGAAAGTGAAGTTCTGGGCGACCGAGCGCGAGTGGGAGGTGCTCGACGCCTGCGTGCAGCTCCACGGGGGCTACGGCTACGTCACCGAGTACCCCATCGCCCGGGCGTTCCTCGACGCGCGCGTGCACCGCATCTACGGCGGCACGAACGAGATCATGCGCGAGATCGTCGGGCGCCAGCTCGCCGGGAAGCGCTGAGGCGCGGCATCCGCCTGTCTTCGGTCACAGAATTCGACCAATGTCACAGGAAAGGGGCGCGCACGTGTGATTCCCGCGTGGTCGTGTGATGCGCCGCACCGCCGGCCGCGCGGCCTCGGCAGGCGCGGCGTCACAGCAGCGCGAAGAGCGCAGCGCTGACCGCCCAGAACGCCAGCGTGAAGACCGTGTCGCGCGCGCGCCAGGGCACGAGGTGCCGCTCGGTGCGGTCGGGGTAGGCGCCGAAGGCGCGGGAGTCCATCGCCAGCGCCACCCGCTCGGCGTGCCGGATCGCGCCGGCCAGGAGCGGCACGATGTATCCGATCCACCGGCGTGCTGCGGCGAACGGCCCCCGCCCGCCGTGCGATCCGCGGACCCGGTGCGCCTGGCGGATCACCTCGAGTTCGTACCCAAAGCGCGGCACGAACCGGAACGCCGCGAGCGCGGTGTACCCGATGCGGTACGGCACGCGCAGCTGCTGCACCATCGCGCGGACGAGGTCGGGCCCGGTGACCGACATCCCCGCGATGAGGGCGAGCGAGACGATGGCGGCGATCCGGATGCCGGTGGCCGCCCCCACCTCGAGGGCACCGCCGTACAGGGTCCAGTCGCCGATCCGCCAGACGGCGACGCTCTGGTCGACGCGGTCGGGGTCGGTCCAGAGGGCGAAGCTCAGCGCCAGCACCGCGGCGAAGGCCGGGATGGCGAGCAGGAAGCCGACGAGACGCGGCGTGAAGCGCACCCCGACGAGCAGCACCGCATACGCCAGCGCAACGAATGCGGCCGGCGTCGCGGCATCCCGCACGAAGACCAGCCCCAGCATGGCCGGTGCCGGTGCGAGCAGCGTCGCGAGCGGGTTGATGCGGTACAGGAAGCGCAGCGGTGACGCCTGGACGCGCTCGGCGTACGGGTCGAACCGCCCTCGGGTCGCCTGCGCTGCGGTGACGGGGCCGGTGACCGTCACGACGCACCGCTGGGGAGGTCGGCGAGGCGGGTGACCCGGCGAAGGGACGGATGCCGCTGAAGCGCCGTCATCGCGCGGGCGAGCGGCGGCGCGGCGAGACCCGTGGACTCGAGCAGGGCGAGGTCGGAGAGGATGTCGGCGGGGCTCCCGGCGGCGCGGATGCGTCCGTCGTCGAGCACCACGACCCGGTCGGCGTGCTCGCCGACGAGCTGCATGTCGTGCGAGACGACGACGACCGTGGTGCCGCTGGCGTTCAGGTCGCCGAGGAGGCCGAGCAGCTCGTCGGCGCGGGCGCGATCCTGCCCGAAGGTCGGCTCGTCGAGGGCGAGCACCGGTGCGCCGGTCACGAGCGCCGTGCCGACCGAGAGGCGACGCTTCTGCCCGCCCGAGAGGAGGAACGGGTGGGTGGCGGCTTTGTCGGTCAGGCCGAAACGGGCGAGGATCTCCGCCGTCCGTGCGCGGACCTGGTCGTCAGGGAGTCGCTGCAGACGCAGTCCGTGCGCCACCTCGTCGAACACGGTGTGGGTGATGAACTGGTGCTCGGGGTTCTGGAAGACGAAGCCCACGCGGCGCGCGAGGGTGCGGATGTCGGCGCGTGCGACATCCGTTCCGCCCACGGTGACGCTTCCCTTCGGCGGACGGACGACGCCCGCAATCGCCTGCAGCAGTGTGGTCTTGCCGGCGCCGTTGGCGCCGACGATCGCGACGAACTCGCCCGCGGCGATGTCGAGGTCGACGGCGTGCAGGATTTCGCTGCCCCCACGTCGGATGGTCAGGTCGCGCACCGTGACGGCCGGGGTGGCGGCGGGCCGGGTCGCGGGGTGGCCGGTCGGGGGGCGTGCGGCGCCCGCGGCGGCTGTGCCGAGCGCTCGGTCGAGGCGAGGAGATTCGGCCGAGAGGCGGACGTTTCGCCCGGAATCGTCCGCGGTTGGACCGATCGTCCGCGTGTGGAGGGGGGAGGAGGTCGGGAGCGGGGAGGCGGTGGGGAAGGCGGAGGCGGTGGGGAGGGGGGAGGCGGTGGGGAAGGCGGAGGTGGTGGGGAGGGGGGAGGCGGTGGGGAGCGGGGAGCTGGTGGGGGGCGCAACGCTCGCGGAGCGGGGGGAGGGTGCCGCGTCGAGCGCGGCGGTCAGCTCGGCGGGCGTCAGCGGAAGGGGGTCCAGCGCATACCCCGCGGAGCGCAGCCGCAGTGCGGCGAGCGTCGAGACCGGAAGCCAGACGCCCATCGCGTGGAGCGCGTCCGCGCGGGCGCGCAGCACGTCGTCGGTCGCGCCCTCGGCGAACAGCCGCCCTTCGGCGTCCAGGACGACGACCCGGTCGACGAGGCCGACGGCGGCGTCGAGGTTGTGCTCGACGAGCAGGATCGCGCGGTCGCCCGCCGCGACGACGTCGGCGAGCGCGGCGTAGACCTCGTCGATCCCGCGCGGGTCGAGGTTGGCGGTCGGCTCGTCGAGGACGACGAGCGCCGAGCCCAGAGCCAGGGCGCAGGCGATCGCCAGGCGCTGCCGGCCGCCACCGGAGAGCCGATCAGGGTTCTCGTGGCGCCGTTCCCAGAGTCCGACGCGGCGAAGCGCCGCCTCGGCGCGGTCGAGGACCTCGTCGACCGACAGGCGCAGGTTCTCGGGGCCGAAAGCGACCTCGTCGAGAAGCGTGCCGGTGACGAGCTGGGCGTCGGGGTCCTGGAAGACCATCCCCACACGCGTGCTCAGCGTCGATACCGGCGTGCTGCGGACGTCGAGTCCGCCGACCTCGAGGTCGCCGACGACCGCGGCGGGGATCGCCTGCGGGATCAGGCCGTTCAGCGCCAGGGTGAAGCTCGACTTGCCCGAGCCGCTCGGCCCCAGAAGCAGCACCACCTCGCCCGGCGCGACGTCGAGCGTCGCGGCGGCGGGGGTTGCGGCCTGCGCCCCCTCGTGCGTGATCGCGACATGCCGCGCGCGAACGAGGCGCGGGGCGTCGTCCCGAGCGGTGCGCGGGGCGGCGTGGTCGGAGGGGTGGGCGGGCATGGGTCCTCGTTGGCTCGGTACCCCCCAACTTAGCCTGCCCTAACCTCGTCCGACCGGCGGTCTCTCGACGCTGCGACCAGCGCGACCATCACGCCGGCTCCGCTCGGCATCGTCCCGAACTCCTGCACTTTCGCAGGCAGCACCGCTGAAACCGCCTGTTTCCGGCGCCCCGCGCCGAAATTGCAGGAGTTGGGGACACGCGGCCGCCGGACCACAACTCGGGACTCGCGCTTTCCCGCGCGAGCGGGTAAGCATGAGGAGCCGAAGGGGGAGCGGTGACGGCGGAACTGGGCGAACGAGGCGACTTCGCCGACTTCGACGCGCTCATGCGCGACGCGGCGCGGGCGCCCGAGGGACTGTCCGACGTCGATCCCGATCGCCGCGGGCGGCGACGATGGATCGGCTGGACGGTCGCGGCGGTGATCCTCGCCCTGGTGATCGGTGCGCCATCGGCGTACGTGACCTGGGCGCTGACCGCTCCGCTGCCCGCTCCCGAGGCGACGTTCACCGAACCGGCCGTCCCGCTCACCGCCGCCGCGTCGCTGTCGCTCCCCGCACAGGGGTCATCGGCGGTGAGCGTCACCGGCGTGGACGAGTATCTCGGCGCGGAGGCGGCAGGCATCTGGGCGACCTCGGGGCCGCAGGAGCCGGCGGCCATGGCGAGCATCACCAAGCTCATCACGGCGCTCGTCGTGCTCGACGCCCACCCGCTCGCGAGCCCCGATGACCAGGGACCGACCCTGTGGTTCGACGGCGCCGACGAAGACCTCTACGACGCCTACTACGTGCAGAACGTCACCATCGCGCCGATGCTCGCGGGCAGTTCGATGACCCTCCGCGGCGCGCTCGCGACGATGCTCATCCCGTCGGCCAGCAACTACGCCGACGTGGTCTCGACGTGGGCCTTCGGGTCACGGGCCGGCTTCGTCGCGGCCGCCCGCGCCTGGCTCGACGACCACGGCCTCGCCCAGACCACCGTGGTCGACCCGACCGGCATCAGCCCGCGCAACACCAGCACCCCCGCCGACCTCATCGCGCTCGGGCGCATCGCCGCGGCGCACTCCGACATCGCGGGCATCGTCGGCACCCGGTCGGCGACGATCGGCAGCGCCGGCAACGTCAACAACACCAACGGCCTGCTCGGCACGGCTGGCATCACCGGGCTCAAGACCGGCAACCTCGGCGCCGGCACGTTCGCCTTCCTCTACACGTCCCGTCTCGACGTCGGCGTGGGCACGCCGCTTTCGGTCGTCGGCGTGATGCTCGGAGGCGAATCCCGCGACGCGGTCAACGGCGACGTGCTGCGGCTGCTCGGCAGCATCCAGGCGGGCTTTAGCGACGTACCCCTGGTCAGCGCCGGTCAGGAACTCGGAGAAGTCACGACCCCGTGGGGTGGGGCGGCGCGGATGGTGACCGCGTCGCGCGTCGACATCCGCACCTGGTCGGACACGCCGATCACCGTGACCTCCGACATCCGCACCCCCGAGACCTACGCCGACGGCGGGGTCGTCGGAACGATCACCTGGACGGCTGGGCCTCGGACGGCGACCGTCGACGTCGTGATCGAGGGCGAGATCGAATCGCCCACCGAGTGGTGGCGGCTGACTCACCCCTCCGAGCTCGGCGGCTGAGGAACCCGCGGGCGCACGCCGGCCCGGCGCAGTGCGCGACCGATTCCGAGCCCGACCGCGGTCCAGGCGATCGGACCGGCGACGAAGAGCGTGACGTAGACGACCTGCTGCCACTCGCGGAACTGCGTCACATCGGCGGCGAACCAGATCGCCGCGCCGATCACGACCCCCACGACGACCGCCGACACGAAGAAGCGCCACGGCTCCCATCGGCGATAACGCGTGAGGGCGGCCACGCCCTCCTGGAGCAGGCCGATGAGGATCGCCGTCCCGACGTATCGTCCGATCCACACCGGCACGACGGCGCTTGCGACGAGCGCGGCGATGAGATGCGTCAGCAGGGCGACCCAGGGCTGGCGCAGCAGCTCCTGCGCGATCACTCCGGGAAGGACATGGATGCCGAGGACGAGGCCGTAGAGGATCGGCCAGGTCGCGACGATCACGCCGCTGAGCGCGCCGGCTCCGGCCTGCAGCACACCCGTCGCCACGCCGATCGCCGCGCACGTCAGCAGCACGCGGGTCGTCAGAGGCGCGGTTCGGGCCACCTCTCCAGCGTAGGGCGGATCTCATCGAGTTCTCATCTGGAATACGTTCTCTGAGTTTCACCTGTGAGTTACGTTAGCCCGACGTGCGCGCCGAAGACGCCGCGTACGCCTCGCTCTACACCATCCTCGTTGGGAGCCTCTATGGGTCGATCCTCCGTGCGAGCAGCCGCGGTCGTCACACTCGCCGCCCTGTTCACCGGGTCCGCAGCAACCGGCGCCTATGCCGCGACACCCGTGGAGGAGGTGACACCCCCCACTCCCATCGATTCCCCCACAGGCTCGTACATCGTGCTCCTCGAGGAGGAGCCGGTCGCAAGCTATGAAGGCGGCGAGGCGGGCCTCGCGCCCACCAAGCCCGAAGAGGGCGAGAAGCTCGACACCCAGTCGCAGGCGGTCGATGAGTACGCCACATTCCTCGCCGAACGGCAGCAGGATGTCGCGGCCGAGACCGGCGTCGACCCTGCGGCCACCTACCAGCTGACCCTGAACGGCTTCAGCGCGAAGATGTCTCCCGAGCAGGCGGCGAAGGTCGCCGGGACCGACGGTGTCATCGGCGTCTACCCCGACGAGATCCACCACCCCGACGCCGTCCCCTCGACCGAGTTCCTCGGCCTCGAAGGGCCCGGCGGCGTATGGGAGCAGACCGGCGGTGTGGATGCCGCGGGTGAGGGTGTCGTCGTCGGCGTCATCGACACCGGCATCGCGCCCGAGAACCCCTCCTTCGCCGGCGACCCGCTGGGCACGACCCCGGGTACCGGAGAGCCATACCTCGAGGGCAACGAGGTCGTGTTCGACAAGGCCGACGGCACGCAGTTCCGCGCGGAGCGTGTGACCGGCGAGGCCTGGGACGAGTCGGCGTACTCGACCAAGCTCATCGGTGCGCGCTACTTCGGCGACGGCGCCGCCGCCGCCGGCTTCACGTTCGAGGCCGAGGACCTCTCGCCGCGCGACAACGACGGGCACGGCTCGCACACCGCCGGGACCGCTGCGGGCAACGACCAGGTGGCCGCGTCGATCGAGGGCATCGACCTCGGCGCGATCTCCGGTGTCGCCCCCGCTGCGAAGGTCTCGGCGTACAAGGCGTGCTGGGCAGGACCCGACCCGCTCGTCACCGACGACGACATCTGCGCCCTGAGCGACCTGCTCGACGCGATCGACACCGCGGTGGCCGACGGCGTGGACGTCATCAACTACTCGATCGGCGGCGGCGCGGCATCCTCCACCCTGCAGCCCGACGACATCTCGTTCTTCAACGCGGCCATCGCGGGTGTGTTCGTGTCGGTCAGCGCCGGCAACAGCGGCCCCGACGCGTCGACCGCCGACCACGCAGCACCCTGGTACGCCACGGTCGCCGCTTCGACGATCCCCACGTGGGAGGGCAGCGTCCAGCTGCCGAACGGCTACCTGGAAGCCGGAGCATCGGTCACCGTGCAGGAGGGCGAGGAGGTCACCGGTCCGGTCGTGTACGCCGGCGACATCCCCGCCGAGGGTGTGAACGCCGCCGATGCCGCGCTGTGCTTCCTCGACACCGTCGACCCCGCGCAGGCCGCGGGCAAGATCGTCGTCTGCGACCGCGGTGTGAACGCGCGTGTGGAGAAGTCGCAGGAGGTCGCCGCCGCAGGCGGGATCGGCATGATCCTGGTCAACGTCACCCCCGGGTCGCTGGACAACGACTTCCACTCGGTGCCGACCGTGCACCTGGACGCCGCCGCGCGCCCCGCGCTGCTGGAGTACGTCCAGAGCACCGTCGACCCGACGGCGACGCTCATCGGCGGCAACATCACCGGCACCGAGACTCCCGTACCGCAGGTCGCGGGCTTCTCGAGCCGTGGCCCGATGCTGGCTGACGGCAGCGATGTGCTGAAGCCCGACATCGCCGCCCCCGGCGTGGCGATTCTCGCCGCAGTGCAGAACGACGCGGACGGCAACCCCGACTACGGCGTGCTCTCCGGCACCTCGATGTCGGCGCCGCACATCGCCGGCCTCGGCGCGCTGTACCTCAGCGAGAACCCGCTGGCCACGCCCGACGAGGTCAAGTCGGCGATGATGACCACCGCCTACAACACCGTGAACGCCGACGGCTCGGCCAACACCGATCCGTTCGCGCAGGGCGCCGGGCAGGTCGACGCGCGCCGGTTCCTCGACCCGGGTGTGCTCTACCTCAACGGTCCGGCCGACTGGGCGGCGTTCATCGAGGGAACCGGCAACGGCGACTTCGACGGCGTCGAGCCGATCGACCCGAGCGACCTGAACCTCGCCTCGATCGCGATCGGCACGCTCTCCAGCGAGCAGACCGTGACCCGCACCCTCACCGCGACGCGCCCAGGCACGTACACGATGGATGCGTCGGTTCCCGGCGTCGATGTCTCGGTCGAGCCGTCGACCCTCACCTTCGGGGCGGCAGGCGAGAGCCAGTCGTTCTCGGTGACGATCTCCAACGCCTCGGCTCCGGTCGAGCAGTGGGCGACGGGCTTCCTCACCTGGACCGGCGGCGACGGCACCACCGCGCGCTCGCCGCTCGCGGTGCAGCCCGTGACGGCGGATGCTCCGGCGACCGTGTCGGGCGAGGGGATCACCGGCAGCGCCGACGTGACCATCACGCCCGGTGTGACCGGCGACCTCGCGCTGAACCTCTCGGGCCTCGCGCCGGTGAGCCTGCTCACCGACCCCGCGAACCCCGTCGAGGGGCACACCGGAGACGAGAACTCCGGCGACGAGAACGGCGACATCGCGTGGATCGTCGACGTGGCCGAGGGAGCGACGCTCGCGCAGTGGAAGCTGGACTCGTCGGATGACGAGGGCAGCGACCTCGACCTGTTCGTGTACCGCGTGGTCGCGCCGGATGACCTCCGCTACTACGAGTCGTGGACGTCGGCGACGGCCTCGGCCGATGAGCAGGTGAGCCTGGACGACCCCGAGGCGGGCACGTACCTCGTCATCGCGAACATGTACTCGATCACCCAGCCGCTGACGTGGGACCTCACCTCGGCGGTCGTCACCCCCGGTGGCGCCGGTTCGTTCACCGCGACGCCCAACCCGCTGCCCGTGCAGCAGGGCGTGGCCGCCACGTACACCGTCTCGTGGTCGGGCCTGGAGCCCGGCACGCGCTACCTCGGTGTCGTCGGCTACGGCGACTCGGCGGTGCGGACGGTCGTCGAGGTCGACCCGGGGGCCGCGGCTCCGGTCGCGGTCGAGGCTCCCTCGATCAGCGGGACCCCGAAGATCGGACGCACCCTGACCGCCGACCCGGGCACATGGGACCCGGCCGAGGTGACCGTCGCCTACCAGTGGCTGCGCAATGGTGAGCCGATCGAGGGGGCGACCTCCGACCGCTACCGCGTGACCCGCGATGATCAGGGGGCGGCCCTCTCGGTGCGCGTCACCGCCACCGCCGAGGGGAACATCAACCCCGGTACCGCGACGAGCGCCGAGGTGTTCGTCAAGGTGGCCTCCGACACGCGGGTGAGCCTGAACCGCTACGTCGGATCGAGCTCCCAGGAGTTCGTCGCCACCGTGACGGTTTCGGCCCGGAACGGCGTCGTACCCGAGGGCGACGTGACCCTCTTCGTGGACGCGAAGAAGTACACCGGCACCCTTGTGGACGGCCAGGTCGCCTTCCCGCTTCCCAAGCAGAACCGCGGCGTGCATGTCGTGGTCGCGCAGTACGGCGGCAGTGACACGGTCGAGACCTCGACGGGACTCTCCGGGTTCCTCGTGCTCCGCTGACGCGGGGGTGTGACGACGCTCTGAAAGACGACGGCGCCCGGGCTTCGGTCCGGGCGCCGTCGGCGTTCCAGGATCAGGGGGACAGGTGCGTCCCCGCGCTACACCCGACGGTGCCGGCGGGTCAGGCGTACGGCGGGGAGCGGTGGGGCGGGGATCCACTCGTCGCCGTGATCGATCACCCGACCGAAGCGGTCGCCGCGTGCCTGCCAGGCCTCGCGCGCATCCACGATCTCCTCGTGCGAGCGACCGACGAAGTTCCACCACATGACGATCTCGTCCTCGAACGGCTCGCCACCGAGGAGGAAGACAGTGGCGTCGACCGTGCTGGAAAGCTCGATCTCGCGCCGGTGGGTTCCGAGGTACAGCAGGTGGCGATCGTCGACGGATGCCGCGGCGCGACGCTCGGGCTCGTCGACGACGTCGAACACCTCGACCTCTCCCTCAAGACCGAGGACGGCGTGCTCCCATTCCTCGCGCAGGGGCACGCGGACCCGCGACCCCGCGGGGATGCGGATCTCGGCGCCGACGATCGGGGTGAAGGCGCTCGCCGGTGATGCCACCCCGCCGAGGCTCCCCATCACGACGGTCGCTTCACCGTCGGTGCCCGTCGTGGCTTCCAAGCGGAGGGTCGGCAGCGACTCGTGCCGCTCGAAGTCGGGGGCGCCGTGCCGGCGCGACTCGGGAAGGGCGACCCACAGCTGAAGGGCGTCCAGTGCGGTCGGACCGTCGCCGAGGGAGTACTCCGAGTGAGAGATCCCCGCACCGCTCGTCATGAGGTTCAACGCGCCGCGGCGGACCACGACGTCGCTGCCGACCGAGTCGCGGTGGCGCACCTCGCCGACGAGGGGCCACGTCACCGTCTGCAGCCCGATGTGCGGGTGGGGTTCCACCCGCATCATGGTCTCCTGCGGACCGAACCGGTCCAGGAAGCACCACGCCCCGACGAGGGGCAGATCGCGCTGGGGGAGGGCCCGGTGGACCTCCATCCCTCGTACGCCGCCGAGCGGCACCTCGCGCGACTCGAGCAGCAGCGCCCTGGGGCCGTCGCACTCCACCGACGCGGACAGTTCGGCGGAAGCATCGAGGCCGCCCGCTGTCCCCGGCGCCGATGCGTCGAGGCGTGTCATGGCCGGGGTTCCGGCCAGTCGACCTGGAGGTCGGCAACCTCATGCTTGCCGAGCCAACGGGCGACGAATGGGCAGCGGGGCACGACCGTGACACCGCGCGCCGCGGCATCCGCCATCGCCTGTCCGACGAGGGTGCCACCCAGCCCGCGCCCGGCGAAGGCCTCGTCGATCTCGGTGTGGATGAACAGCTCGCGACCGCGGGAGTCGGTGACGAACTGCGAGAATCCGCCGAGCGCGTCGCCGACGTGTATCTCGTAGCGGCCCGCCTCATCGTTGCGGGTGACGCTGATGCTGTCGGTGTCGGTCTCGTTGCCCACGGGTGTCCTTCCGTCGTGCCTCTCAACCTATGCCGCGTCGTGGGCATTCCGCGAGGACGACGTCGCGCCGCGGGGCGCCACACGGCGCGCGCATCAGGCAGACTCGCTGGATGCCCCTTTCGCTGCTCGAAGCCGTCCCGCCCGGCGCCGATCCGGATGCGGCGTACGAGGGATTCGCCGCGTGGGCGGCCGAGCGCGGGCTGGCCCTTTACCCCGCCCAGGACGAGGCGGTCATCGAGCTGGTGTCGGGTGCCCACGTGATCCTGTCCACTCCGACGGGCACAGGGAAGTCGCTCGTCGCCGTCGCAGCCCACGCGATCGCGCTCGCCCGCGGCGGCCGGACGTATTACACCGCCCCGATCAAAGCCCTCGTGAGCGAGAAGTTCTTCGCCCTGGTGGACATCTTCGGCGCGGAGAAGGTCGGCATGGTCACCGGTGACTCCTCGGTGAATCCCGACGCCCCGATCGTGTGCTGCACAGCCGAGATCCTGGCCAACCTCGCCCTGCGGCAGGGGTCGGATGCCGCGGTGGACCAGGTCGTGATGGACGAGTTCCACTACTACGGCGATCCCGATCGGGGCTGGGCATGGCAGGTGCCCCTGCTGCTGCTGCCACGCGCACAGTTCGTCCTCATGTCGGCCACCCTCGGCGACACCTCCGAGATCTCCACTGACCTGCGCCGACGCACCGGACGCGAGGTGGCCGAGATCACCGGGGTCGACCGGCCGGTCCCTCTCGACTACTCCTACTCGCGATCGCCGGCGCACGAGATCGTCGAAGAGCTGCTGTCCGACCAGAAGGCGCCGATCTACATCGTGCATTTCTCGCAGGCGGCGGCGATGGAGCGAGCCCAGGCGCTGTCGAGCGTCCGGATCGTCTCGCGGGAACGTCGCGACGAGATCGCAGAGGCGATAGGCGGGTTCCGATTCACGACCGGGTTCGGAAAGACTCTTTCGCGCCTCGTGCGCGCAGGCATCGGCGTGCACCACGCCGGGATGCTGCCGCGATACCGGCGACTGGTCGAGACCCTCGCCCAGCGTGGGCTGCTGCGGGTCATCTGCGGCACCGACACCCTCGGTGTCGGCATCAACGTGCCGATCCGCACGGTGGTGCTCACGGCGCTGACCAAGTACGACGGGCAGCGGATGCGACACCTCAGCGCCCGCGAGTTCCACCAGATCGCGGGTCGGGCGGGCCGGGCCGGATTCGACACCGCGGGCACCGTGGTGGTGATGGCGCCCGAGCATGAGATCGAGAACGCAGCGGCTGTCGCCAAGGCGGGGTCCGATCCCAAGAAGCAGCGGAAGGTCGTCCGCAAGAAGGCTCCGCAGGGGTTCGTCAACTGGGGAGAGGCGTCGTTCGAGCGGCTCGTCGCCGCCGAACCCGAGCCCCTCGTCCCGCACCTGCAGCTGACCGCGGCGATGCTCATCAACGTCGTCGCCCGCGGCGGCGACGTCTTCGCGCATGTGCGCAGCCTCGTCTTCGACAATCACGAGCCGCGCGTTCGTCAGCTCGCGCTCGCACGTCGCGCGCTGGCGATCTTCCGCACGCTCGTCGTCGCCGGCATCGTCGTGGTGGAGCGCCCGGGCGGTGCCATTCGTCTCACGGTCGACCTGCAGCCGAACTTCGCCCTCAATCAGCCCCTGTCCCCGTTCGCGCTCGCAGCGATCGAGGTGCTCGATCCTTCTGTCGAGCAGGGTCGAGCCCCCCGCCCGAGCGCCGAGGCCGCCGACAAGGGTGACGCTGCGCACACCGCGGGGACCGGCCACTACGCCCTCGACGTGGTGAGCGTGATCGAGGCCACCCTCGACGATCCGCGGCCGATCCTCTCGCAGCAGGAGTTCCGGGCGCGCGGCGAGGCGGTCGCGGCGATGAAACGGGAGGGCGTCGAGTACGACGACCGCATGGCCGCGCTCGAGGAGATCACCTACCCGAAGCCCCTCGCCGAGCTGCTGGAGCAGACCTTCGAGGTGTTCGCCTCGAGCCAACCGTGGGTGCGCGACTTCGCCCTGTCGCCCAAATCGGTCGTCCGCGACATGTTCGAGCGCGCCCTGTCCTTCGCCGAGTTCGTCACCTTCTACCAGCTCGGTCGCAGCGAGGGCCTCGTCCTCCGCTACCTCAGCGACGCCTATCGGGCGATCCGTCAGACCGTTCCCGCGGAAGCACAGACCCCGGATCTGCTCGATCTCATCGCCTGGCTCGGCGAGCTGGTGCGTCAGGTGGACTCGAGTCTCGTCGACGAGTGGGAGGCGCTGATCAATCCGGCCGCCGACCCCGACGCGCCCGTCGTTCCGCCGGCGCCCCCGTCGATCCTCACCAATCGGCGGGCGTTCGTCGTTCTGGTGCGCAACGAGCTGTTCCGCCGCGTTCAGCTGGCCGCGCTGCAGCGAGACGACGAACTCGTCGCGCTCGACCCCGACGTCGACTGGCCGACCGTGCTCGACGAGTACTTCGACGAGCACGACGAGATCCTCACCGGGGGCTCCGCCCGTTCGTCCGCGCTGGTGACGATCGACGAGACCGACGCTGCCGAGGGTCGCTGGGCGGTCGAGCAGACGATCGACGATCCGGCCGGACACCATGACTGGCGCATCCGCGCCGAGGTCGACCTCGAGGCATCCGTCGCCGAAGGCACCGCGGTGGTTCGCGTGACCGAAGCCGTGCGCCTCTGATCCGCCGGACTTACGCATGCCACTGCCCGGGTCGCGGCTGCATCCCGGGGGTGTTCGCGTAGCCCTTCTCCCACGGGAATCTGCCGCTCTTGTCGTCGTAGGTGAGTTGCAGCAGCGGCACCGAGACGACATCAGGGCGCTGGTAATGCCGGTGGCGTCGAACGCGATCTCGCCGGGGTTGGGAATGGTCTCGACGGTCACACGGTGAGCCCACGTATCGCCGAAGGTCAGCAGCATCCCAGGAAGGAGGCGTTCCCCCTCTCGGACGCGACCGGCTACGTCGTTGAGGACCGCCTGCGCCGTGCCGGACTTCACGCCCGTGATCGCGAGTTCCGGATGACCGATTCCGAAAAGGCCCGTCGTGTAGGCGAAGGACGGCCCCTCGCCGCTGTCTTCGCAGGAGCAGCCCGGCGCTCCGCACTCGCCGCCGACATAGGTGATGTGCACCCCGAAGCGGCGGATGGTGTCGGCCACGTGCGCGTCTTCCTGGTCGAGCCAAGCGGATATGGCGAGAGGCGTCTCTTCGTACATGGATTCCCACTCCTTCGATCGCAGATGCGTATGTTTGTTCGAGATTAGGCCGGGCGTCGGACATCGCCCCGCACCCAGCGGAAACCCCGCATCGAGGTGGCGCGGTTGGCGGCCTCGGTGCTCCGACGTTCACCGATCGCGCCACCTGAACCGGGTGACCCGGACGGCGACATCGGGTAGAACGAGAACGTGCCGACCTATCTCGCCTTCCTTCGCGCCGTCAACCTCGGTGCGAAGCGGGTGTTCCCGAAGGATGACATCCGCCGCGTCGTGGAAAGCCTCGGCTTCACCCGCGTGGAGACGTACATCAATACCGGCAATGTCCGATTCGCAACGGCGATGCGGTCGCAGACCCGCATCGAGACGGCCCTCGAGACCGCCTTCGCCGCCGATCGGGGCTTCGATGTTCCGACGATCGTGTTCTCGCAGGACGAGTTCCGCCGGGTGGCGGCGGATGTCGCGGAGCTCTCCGCCGCGCACCCGGGCCTCGCGCGCCACTACGTCTACCTGCTCAAGAGCAGCCCGACGCCCCCTCAGGCAGCGGCCGTCGAGGCGACTTCCGGCGACAAGGGGCGGATGGTGGTCCGCGGGCGCGCGGCCCACGCCCTGCTCGGCGACGGCTACGAGGCGGGCCAGGTCGACCCGCTCGCCGCGGCGAAGCTGCTGGGGATCGCGACCAACCGCACGCGCACCGTCGTCACCGGCCTCGCCGAGCGGTGGTGTTGACAGCGGGAGGCCGGTGTCGGTGCCACCGCGTAGCATGGCCGCCGTGGCGCACGCGAACCGATACCCCCTCGATGAAGCGCCCCCGTCCGACCTCCCGCCCTCCGATCTCGCCCCGTCCGACCTCATCCCGCCGGACGACGACGAGTGGTACCCGCCGGAGGACGCCTGGCCGCCCCCGGACGACGTCCCGGTGGCGTCGACCGCAGCGCCGGGGGTCGCGCGCCGCGACTTCACCGGCGGCGACCCGCGGTCGGTCCTGAAAGAGGTCTACGGGTACGACGCGTTCCGCGGCGATCAGGCTGCCGTGGTCGAGCACGTCATCGCCGGAGGCGATGCGGTCGTCCTCATGCCGACCGGCGCCGGGAAGAGCGTCACCTATCAGGTGCCCGCCCTGGTGCGACCGGGCACGGGCCTGGTGATCTCCCCCCTCATCGCCCTCATGCACGACCAGGTCGACGCGCTCGTGGCCAACGGTGTGCGTGCGGCGTACCTCAACTCCACGCAGTCTCAGCCCGAGCGCGCCGCCACCGAGCGCGCGTACCTCGCGGGCGAGATCGACCTGCTCTACGTCGCACCCGAACGCCTCTCGCATGCCGCGACCACCGCGCTCCTGCAGCGCGGCCGGCTGAGCGTGATCGCCGTCGACGAGGCGCACTGCGTGTCGCAGTGGGGGCACGACTTCCGGCCCGACTACCTCGCCCTCGGCGACCTGGCGGAGCGCTTCCCCGGCGTCCCGCGGCTGGCCCTCACCGCCACCGCCACCCGCGAGACCCATCGCGAGCTCACCGAGCGGCTGCGCCTGCCCGAGGCCCGCCACTTCGTCGCGAGCTTCGATCGGCCCAACATCCAGTACCGCATCGAGCCCAAGGTCGAGCCGCGCAAGCAGCTGGTCTCCTTCATCCGCGCTCAGCCCGAGGGCTCGGTCGGCATCGTGTACGCCCTCAGCCGGAAGACCGTCGAGCAGACCGCCGAGTACCTTCGAGCCCAGCGCATCGACGCGCTGCCGTACCACGCGGGGCTTCCGGCCGAGATGCGCGCCGCCCACCAGGCCCGCTTCCTTCGCGAGGACGGCGTGGTGATGGTGGCCACCATCGCGTTCGGCATGGGCATCGACAAGCCCGACGTGCGCTTCGTCGCGCACATCGACCTGCCGAAGTCCGTCGAGGGGTACTACCAGGAGACCGGGCGCGCCGGCCGCGACGGCGAGCCGAGCATCGCGTGGATGGCCTACGGGCTGGGCGACGTGGTCCAGCAGCGTCGCCTCATCGACGCCTCCCCGGGTGACCGGCAGTTCAAGACCCGCCTGGGGCAGCACCTGGACGCGATGCTGGCGCTGTGCGAGACCGTGGGATGCCGCCGGCAGAACCTCCTCGCCTACTTCGGTCAGCCCTCCGAACCCTGCGGCAACTGCGACACCTGCCTCGAGCCTCCCGAGACGTGGGAGGGAACGGTCGCCGCGCAGAAGCTCCTCTCCACGATCGTGCGGCTCCAGCGCGAGCGGAACCAGTCCTTCGGAGCCGGGCAGCTCATCGACATCCTCCGGGGCAACAGCACCGAGCGGGTCCGCCAGCAGCGGCACGATCAGCTGGCCACCTTCGGCATCGGCGCCGACCTGACCGATCAGGACTGGCGCAGCGTCATCCGGCAGCTGCTCGCCCGCGGCATCCTCGTCGCCCGCGGCGAATACGGCACCCTGGCACTCGGCGAGGCGGCGCCCGACGTCCTGCGCGGAGCAAGTGAGGTGCCGCTCCGCCGCGACGTGCTCGGGAGATCGGGCGGCGGTGGTCGCGTCCGCAAAGCCGCGGCGAGCGAGGCGCTGGATGACGGGGACAAGCCGCTGTTCGAGGCGCTTCGCGCGTGGCGCGCGGGCGTCGCACGGGAGCAGGGCGTGCCCGCGTACATCGTGTTCGGCGACGCGACGCTGCGCGCGCTCGCCGAGCGCCGCCCCGGCAGTGCGGCCGACCTCGAAGGCATCCCCGGAATCGGAGCGAAGAAGCGCGAGGCGTACGGCGAGGCCGTTCTCGACGTGGTCCGGGCCGGCTGAACCCGCGTCCTCTAGGCTCCCCTCAGGGGCGACGGCGCCCCGACACCGGGCATCGGTGCCCATGTGAGACGGCGGGCGATGAGGCCCGTCGAGATATCGGGCGAAGAGGCCCGGGAGGTCCAGCCCAGCAATGAGCAACATCGACATCGCCCAGGCGGCGCAGCTCGAGCCCATCGGGGTCATCGCCGAAAAGCTCGGCATCCCCGCCGACGCCCTCGAACCCTATGGTCGACACAAGGCGAAAGTCGCGCTGTCGTTCGCCCGCAGCATCCGGGATCGCCCTCGCGGCCACCTCGTGCTGGTGACCGCCGTCTCCCCGACGCCGGCGGGCGAGGGGAAGACCACGACGACGGTGGGCCTCGGCGACGCGCTGAACCGGGTCGGCGCCCGCGCCGCGATCTGCCTCCGCGAGCCGGCGCTGGGGCCGGTCTTCGGCATGAAGGGCGGCGCGGCGGGCGGCGGGTATGCGCAGGTCGTGCCGATGGAGGACATCAATCTGCACTTCACCGGCGACTTCGCCGCGATCGGTGTGGCGACGAACCTCCTGGCAGCGCTCATCGACAATCACATCCATCACGGCAACGCCCTCGGCATCGACGTCCGTCGGGTCGCGTGGCGGCGGGTGCTCGATGTCAACGATCGCGCACTGCGCGACGTGGTGACGGGACTCGGCGGCCCGGGGAACGGCTATCCGCGCGAGAGCGGCTTCGACATCGTCGTGGCGAGCGAGGTGATGGCGATCTTCTGCCTCGCCACCGATCTCGCCGACCTCAAGGCGCGTCTCGGCGAGATCGTGATCGGCTACACCCGCGAACGGCAGCCCGTGCGCGCCCGCGACCTCGACGCCCACGGCGCCATGGCGGCGTTGCTGCGCGACGCGCTCGCGCCCAATCTCGTGCAGACGCTCGAGCACACCCCGGCCTTCGTCCACGGCGGGCCGTTCGCGAACATCGCCCACGGGTGCAACTCCTACCTCGCCACCGACACGGCCCTTCATCTGGCCGACTACGTCGTCACCGAGGCGGGATTCGGCTCCGACCTCGGGGCTGAGAAGTTCCTCGACATCCTGTGCCGTTCCACGGGCCTGCGGCCCTCGGCCGCCGTCATCGTCGCCACCGTGCGGGCGATGAAGTACCACGGTGGCGTCGAGGTCGCAGACCTCCCGAACGAGGATGTTGCGGCGCTCCGCCGCGGCACGGTCAATCTGCGGCGGCACATCGAGATCGTTCACGGCGTGCTGGGTCTGCCCGTGGTCGTGGCGATCAACCACCGGGCAGAGGACACCGGTGCCGAGGTCGCGGCGCTGCAGGAGGAGGCCGCCGCCGCCGGCGTCACCGCCGTGGTCGCCCGCCACTTCGCCGAGGGCGGGGCGGGCGCCGAGGAGCTGGCGCGCGAAGTCGTGCGCCTCTGCGGCGAGCCGGCGGAGCCGGCCCTCACCTATCCCGATGACGCGACCCTGTGGGACAAGATGCGCGCCATCGCCACACGTATCTACGGAGCATCCGATGTCACGGCTTCGAGCGCCGTGCGCGCACAGATCCGTCGCCTTCAGGAGGAGGGGTACGGCGGGTACCCCGTGTGCGTGGCGAAGACGCAGTATTCGTTCTCAACCGACCCGCGGCTGCGGGGTGCACCGACCGGGCACGTCGTCGACATCCGTGAAGTGCGCCTGGCCGCCGGGGCCCGGTTCGTCGTGATGATCTGCGGCGACATCATGACGATGCCCGGCCTGCCGGCGGTGCCCGCGGCGAACACGATCGACATCACCGACGACGGGCGGATCGTCGGGCTCTTCTGACCTTCCGGGGGCCCGCCGTGCATAACCGCGGGGCCGGCGGATGACACGCCGGGCGTGGCGACGACGGCGCGGCGCGTCGGCCGAGCGGCCCGCGGTTGTGCACGCGCGGGCGCCCGTCGCCGGGTCGGATGTCGCTTGGGCACAATCGGTCCCGGCGACATGGCTGGGACTCCTTGTGACGAATGAACAACGCAGTTGGAGGCGCGTTGTGGGAGACCTACCGTTTAGGTGACTTCCCTTCGACTCCTTCTGGAGAGGTGAGAAATGGCCGACGCCGCCGTTCGTCCTGAGACCCCCGCATCCGACTCCCGCACGCCCGCCGGTGGAGCGCCCACCGCGCCCCACACGGCGGCAGAGGCATCCGAGGCCCGCATCGACATCGATGCCGTCACGAACCTGCTGCTCGGCACGTGGGCCGACACCCGTCGCGAGGCGCGCGAACTCATCAAGGACTCCGCGTTCTGGCAGGTGAACGACCTGACGGTCGCCGAGCACCGCGAGCGGACCCTCACACAGCTGCACCTCCTCGCCGACAACGGCGGCGGGCGCCGCGCGTTCCCCGCCGAGTACGGCGGCAGCGACGACAACGGCGCGAACCTCGCCGGCTTCGAGGAGCTCGTGCTGGCCGACCCGAGCCTTCAGATCAAGTCGGGCGTGCAGTGGGGCCTCTTCGCCTCCGCGATCTACCAGCTCGGCACCAAGCAGCACTGGGACAAGTGGCTGCGCCCCGTCATGTCGATGGAGCTCCCCGGGGCGTTCGCGATGACCGAGACCGGTCACGGATCCGACGTCGCGGCCATCGGCACCACCGCCACGTACGACCCCGACACCGAGGAGTTCGTGATCCACACGCCGTTCCGCGCGGCGTGGAAGGACTACCTCGGCAACGCCGCACTGCACGGCAGGGCCGCGACCGTTTTCGCGCAGCTGATCACCGGCGGAGTCAACTACGGCGTGCACTGCTTCTTCGTTCCGATCCGCGACGACGCGGGCACCTTCCTCCCCGGCATCGGCGGTGAGGACGACGGTCCCAAGGGCGGCCTGAACGGCATCGACAACGGACGCCTGCACTTCGACCACGTGCGCGTCCCGCGCGAGAACCTCCTCAACCGCTACGGCGACGTCGCGCCCGACGGCTCGTATTCGAGTCCCATCGACAGCCCCGGACGTCGCTTCTTCACCATGCTCGGCGCCCTGGTGCAGGGACGCGTCTCGCTCGACGGGGCCGCCACGACGGCATCCGCTCTGGCTCTCTACATCGCCACCACCTACGGCAACCAGCGCCGCCAGTTCGATTCGGGCGCCGGCACCGACGAGGTCACGCTGCTCGACTACGGCAAGCACCAGCGGCGACTTCTCCCGCTCCTCGCCCAGAACTACGCGCAGTTCTTCGCGCACGACGAGCTGCTGCGGAAGTTCGACGGGGTGTTCTCGGGCCGTGCCGACACCTCCGAGGAGCGGGAGGACCTCGAGACCCTCGCCGCGGCGCTGAAGTCGCTGTCGACGTGGAATGCGCTGACCACCATTCAAGAGAGCCGCGAGGCGTGCGGTGGCCAGGGCTTCCTGGCGGAGAACCGGATGACGGGGCTCCGCCACGACCTCGATGTCTACGTGACCTTCGAGGGCGACAACAACGTGCTCCTGCAGCTCGTCGGCAAGCGGCTGCTGTCGGACTACGCCAAGCAGTTCAAGGGCAAGGATGCCGCTTCGCTCGCCCGGTTCGCCGCGGCGCAGACGGCGGGCAAGGTCTTCCACGGCGCGGGCCTCCGCCAGCTCGGGCAGGCGGTCGCCGACTTCGGGTCGACGGCACGCTCGGTGGAGCTGGGGCTTCGCGCCGAGCAGCAGCACGAGATTCTGTCGGGCCGAGTGGAGCAGATGGTCGCCGACCTCGCCGGGGCGCTCCGCCCCGCGGCCAAGCTCGACAAGGCGGAGGCTGCGGCGCTGTTCAACACCCACCAGGCCGAACTCATCGAAGCGGCCCGCGCTCACGGTGAGCTCCTGCAGTGGGAGGCCTTCTCCGACGGGGTCAAGGCCGTGGCCGATCCCGGCACCCGTCAGGTGCTGACGTGGCTGCGCGACCTGTTCGGGCTGCACCTCATCGAGAAGCACCTCGCGTGGTACCTGATCAACGGGCGCCTCTCGACGCAGCGCGCCGCGGCGGTGTCGCGCTACATCGATCGGCTCTGCGCGCGGCTGCGGCCCCACGCCCAGGACCTCGTCGACGCCTACGGGTTCGCGCCCGAGCACGTGCGCGCCCCCATCGCCTCGGGCGAGGAGCGCGTGCGCCAGGAGGAAGCGCGAGAGTACTACCGCGCCCAGGCTGCCGCAGGGAACGAGCCGATCTCGGAGAAGTCGCTGCAGAAGGGCAGAACGCTGCAGAAGAAGTAGCGGGCGGGTGCGGTTCGCGGTGTCGGCGGAGCCGGGCATACTGACCGAATGAGTGTGGTCACGGGGCCCGACGGACGCGACCGCTGCGGGTGGGTCGGTGACGACCCCGAGTATCGGCGGTACCACGACGAGGAGTGGGGCCACCCGCTGCACGGCGACGGTCCGCTCTTCGAGAAGATGAGCCTCGAGGGGTTTCAGGCCGGGCTTTCGTGGATCACGATCCTCCGCAAGCGCCCCGCGTTCCGCGACGCCTTCGCCGGGTTCGAGCCCGTTAAGGTCGCGGCGTTCGACGACGACGATGTCGAGCGACTCATGGCAGATGCGGGTATCGTCCGCAATCGCGCGAAGATCCTCGCCACGATCGGGAACGCCCGGATCGTCGCCGAGATGCCTGAGGGCGCACTCGACGCGCTGATGTGGGCGTACGCTCCGGATGCTGCGGGCCGGCCCCGCCCGCAGGCCTTCGCCGACCTGCCGGCCACGACGCCGGAGTCGAACGCTCTCAGCCGAGAACTGAAGAAGCGCGGGTTCCGCTTCGTCGGGTCGACGACGGTGTACGCGCTGATGCAGTCTTCGGGGATGGTCGATGACCATCTCGAAGGATGCTGGCGCGCGGCGGCTGACGATCGAGGACAGTCTCTGTCCGCAGCAGGTGGCACGCTGTAGGTTCTAGGCGCCTCGACAGACGGGAAACGCATGGCCGAAGCATCCGCTCACATCGCTGATTCGCACGGGCTCATCAGGGTCGTCGGCGCCCGCGAGAACAACCTCAAGAACGTCAGCGTCGACATCCCCAAGCGCCGTCTCACCGTCTTCACCGGCGTCAGTGGATCGGGGAAGTCGTCCCTGGTGTTCAGCACGATCGCCAACGAGTCGCAGCGCCTCATCAACGAGACCTACCCGACCTTCGTGCAGCAGTTCATGGAGCAGCTCAGCCGCCCCGAGGTCGACGCGCTGGAGAACGTCAGCGCCTCGATCGTCGTCGACCAGGAGCGGATGGGCGCGAACTCCCGGTCGACGGTCGGCACCGCCACCGACGCGCAGGCGATGCTGCGGATCCTCTTCAGTCGGCTCGGGCAGCCGAGCGCCGGCGCGAGCTTCCACTACAGCTTCAATCTGCCGCAGGGGTGGTGTCCGCGCTGCGAAGGGCTCGGCGAGGTGAGCGACATCAATCTCGATGAGCTGTTCGACCGCGATAAGTCGCTCGCCGAGGGTGCGCTCACGATCCCCGGGTACAACGTCGACGGGTGGATGGTGCGGATCTTCACCGAGTCGGGGTTCGTCGATCCGCAGAAGAAGATCCGCGACTACTCCGAGCAGGAGCTTCACGATCTGCTGTACAGGGAGCCGACGAAGGTCAAGGTCACCGGCATCAACATGACCTACGAGGGACTCGTCCCGAAGGTCACGAAGTCGGTCCTGCAGAAAGATCGCGACGCCCTCCAGCCCCACCTCCGCGCCTTCGTCGACCGCGCGGTGATGTTCACCGCCTGCCCCGAGTGCGGGGGCTCGCGCGTGAACGAGGCGGCACGGTCATCCCTGATCGGCGGGGTCTCGATCGCGGATGCCGCGGCGATGCAGATCTCCGATCTCGCCGCGTGGCTCGACACCGTCGACGACCGCGAGGTCGGGCCGCTCCTGTCGGGCCTGAAGCACCTCACCGCGACCTTCGTCGAAGTGGGCCTCGGTTACCTCTCGCTCGACAGGTCGTCGGGAACTCTGTCGGGGGGCGAGGCGCAGCGCACGAAGATGGTCCGTCACCTCGGGTCCTCTCTCACCGACATCACCTACGTCTTCGACGAGCCGACGGCCGGGCTGCACCCGCACGACATCCAGCGGATGAACGACCTCTTGCAGCGCCTGCGAGACAAGGGCAACACCGTGCTGGTCGTCGAGCACAAGCCCGAGGTCATCGAGATCGCCGACCACATCGTCGACCTCGGCCCCGGCGCCGGCCGCGCGGGCGGCGAGATCCAGTACACCGGGGATGTCGCGGGGCTGCGCGCCTCGCAGACCCTCACCGGCCGGCATCTCGACCATCGGGCACGGCTGAAGGCGGCGACCCGCGAGCGCCGCGGGGCCCTGGAGGTCCGCGGAGCGACGCAGCACAACCTCACCGGCGTCGACGTCGACATCCCGCTGGGCATCCTCACCGTCGTTACAGGTGTGGCGGGGTCGGGAAAGTCGTCGCTCATCCACGGGAACGTTCCCGCCTTCGACGACGTGGTCGTCGTCGATCAGTCGCCGATCAAGGGGTCGCGTCGTTCGAGCCCGGCGACCTACACCGGCATCCTCGACTCCGTCCGCACCGCATTCGCGAAGGCCAACGGCGTCAAGGCGTCGCTGTTCAGCGCGAACTCGGCCGGCGCGTGCCCGGTGTGCAAGGGCCTCGGGGTCATCATCACGACGCTCGGCTACACCCAGAGCGTCGAGACGCTCTGCGAGGTGTGCGAGGGGACGGGCTTCAGCGCCGAGGTGCGCGAGTACCTCCTGAACGGCAAGAACATCGCCGAGGTGCTGGCGATGTCCGCCGCCGAGGCGGCGGAGTTCTTCCCGACCGGCCCGGCGCACACCACGCTCGCGCGGCTCATCGACGTCGGTCTCGGGTACATCACGCTCGGGCAGGCGCTGAACACGCTGTCCGGCGGCGAGCGCCAGCGGCTGAAGCTGGCGATCTCGATGGCGAAGAAGGGCGCGATCTACGTGCTCGACGAACCCACGACCGGGCTTCACCTCGCTGACGTCGACAATCTGCTGCGCCTGCTCGATCGCCTCGTCGACGCCGGCAACAGCGTCATCGTCATCGAGCACCACCAGGCGGTGATGGCCCACGCCGACTGGATCATCGATCTCGGGCCCGGCGCCGGCCATGACGGCGGGCGCATCGTGTTCGAGGGCACACCGGCCGACCTCGTGGCAACGGGCGACACGCTCACCGCGCGGCATCTGCGCGCCTACGTCGGCGGCTGAGCGCGTCGCGTCGCGTCGGGCGCGTTGTGCACGGACGTGCGGCGTGGGCGTGTGGTGTGCCGCGCTCTTCGCGCGACCCGGCAGAATGTGCGGCTCGGGGTGCGGGCGGGCGACGTTTATTGACGGGTCGCGTCGAGGGGGTGGGCGCGGCGTCCGTCGCGCGCGTGCGGGGAGCTGCGTTCTTCTCGTGACCCGTCAGAATGTGCGGCTCGGAGTGCGAGCGGGCGACGTTCTTTGACGGGTTGTGCCGAGGGGGTGGTCGCGGCGTCTGCCGCGCGGGTGCGAGGAGCTGCACTCTTCGCGCGATCCGTCAGGAAGTGCGGCTCGGAGTGCGGGGAGGCGACGTTTTCTGACGGGTCGTGCCGCGGGGCTGGGCGCGGCGTCGGCCGCGCGCGTGCGGGGAGCTGCGCTCTTCGCGCGATCCGTCAGAATGTGCGGCTCGGGGTGCGGGCGGGCGACGTTTTTTGACGGGTTGTGCCGGGGGGCTGGTCGCGACGTTTGTCGCGCGCGTGCGGCGAGCCGCGTTCTTCGCGCGATCCGTCAGGAAGTGCGGCTCGGAGTGCGGGGAGGCGACGTTTCTTGACGGGTCGTGCCGCGGGGCTGGGCGCGGCGTCTGCCGCGCGGCGCGCAGGCGGTCGCGGCGGCCGTTGTCGCGCGACCCGTCAGGAAGTGCGGCTCGGGGTGCGGGCGGGCGACGGTTCTTGACGGGTCGCGTCGAAGTAGTCGGCGAGCCGGCGGCTCCGCGCGCGTCAGCCGAGCTGCGAGTGCTCGCCGAGGCGGTGCCAGGTGCGGTTGTGATAGACCAGGGCGTCGGCGGGCTCGCCCGGCTCGACATCGCGGGTGATCTGGTGCTGCAGCGCCTGCGCGGCGATGACGGTCGAGGCGCCGGCATCCATCCGGTTGATGATCGCGCAGCGCAGCCATGCCCGCGCACCGGGGAAGACTGGCTCGCCCGTGGGAAGCCGCGCCCACAGCGACGTGTCGGCGAAGCGGTCGATGCCGCTCGTGGCGGCGAGCTTGGCCAGCTCGAGGTCATGCGCATCGAGCAGGTGCACGACGACGGTGTCGGCCTCGGCGATCGTGGGGGCGGCCGACGAGATGGCCGAGAGCGAGAAGATGAGCAGGGGCGGCTCGGCGCTCACCGACGACACCGAGGTCGCCGTCAGGGCGACAGGTCCGTCGCCGGCGTCGGCGGTGATCACGGCCACGCCGCCGGGGTGTCCGCGGAAGACGGTCTTGAACTCCTCGGCGCTGAGCGAGGCGGTCGGGAACGACGCGGGGTGGGTGCCGGCGGCGGAACGAGTCATGGGCGGCAGGCTAGCCCGCGACAGATCGTTCGCCGTCATCGCGTTTCGTGATGTTTCAGAGCTGGGCACGACAGAGGAAACCGCGCGGGCCCCCGAACGATTCCCCACGGCTCACCGGCCGGCGTCGTACAGGTGCCGAGCGCCGTGGCTGAGCACCTTCACGACCACTCCGCGGCGGCGGAGGGCGGCGACGGTACGCGTCTCCTCCTCGATGTCGCGTCCCAGCGCATGGACGTTCGCGACCACGAGCACATCGCCGTGGCGGAGCGTGCCGAACAGGCGCACCAGCCGCTCCTCCCAGCTCTCGAGGGTCTCGGGCGAGGGGTGACGGAACCCCTCGATGGGCACCCCGAAGCGGGTGAGGAGGTCGCGCTGCTCGACCACCGACGGCATGTCGTCGCGGGCGATGACGAGGCCCACCAGGCGTGCGCCCGACGGGCGCGCGGCCCACCAGTCGCGATCGCGCTGCAATTCGGTGAAGCACTTCGGACAGTCGGCGGCGTCATGGGGAACGGGGACGGGGCTCGTCTCCATCGCCTCGCCGAATCCCGCACTCATGACATCCATTCTCACCCGGGATGACCGGTGCCGCGACCTCTTTCAGGCCCTGTCAGTCTTCGCCGTCGAGGCGGAGCTCGAGGCTCAGCTCATCGGCGTCCAGCTCGGCGAGCGTGTGGCGGAGGACTGCGGTGCTGTACGCGCCACCGGAGGAGAGCTCGATCAGGCGTCGGCGCATGGCCCGGATGAGAGCGAGGCGCAGCTCCAACCCGTCGCGCACGACCATGGTGGTGTCCTCGTCGGGCGGTCTGGTGTACCGGTCGCCGACGCGGGCGATGAGCTCCGGCGGGAAGCTCTCGCCGTCTCGCCGGGCGAGGTTGTCGTCGGCGAGGGCCGCGGCCGCGGCATCCCGCAGCTCCTGATCCAGCCGCAGTCGCTCCTCACGGCCGACGGTCTCGTCACCCTCGCCGTCGAGGCCGAGCGCGCGCACGATCCACGGGAGGGTCGAGCCCTGCAGCAGCAGGCTGCCAACCGCAACGAGGAAGGCGACGAAGACGAGCAGGTCGCGCGACGGCGTCGCGGCGGGAAGGGTCTGCGCTGCCGCGAGGGTGACGACGCCTCGCATGCCCGCCCACACCATGATCGTGCCGTGGCGCCACCCGAGCGGGGTGGTGCGGTGGTACTCGAGGTCTTCGATGAAGCGGAGCACTCGGGGGCGGGCGCGTTCGGGCACCCTGTCAGGCCAGGTGCGCACCCGTGGGAGGTGGGTGGCCGCGCGTTTCGCGCGCCGAGACTCTCCCCAGACGAGGACGGAGACGAAGACCGCCCGCGCGGCGAGGATGATCAGCAGCGCCGTCGCAGCGAGGAAGACCGCCCGCTCGAGACCTCCCGCGCCGTCGGCGGAGACGGAGTCCCAGAGGTCCTTCACCTCGAGCCCCATCACCAGGAACACCGCACCCTCGAGGACGAGCTCGACCGTGCGCCAGTTCAGCTCGTCCGATAGGCGCTGCTCGGGGGTGAACCGGCGGGCGGCGCCCTGCCCGGTGACGATGCCGGCGACGACGGCGGCGACGAGGCCCGAGCCGCCGAGCGCCTCGGTGGGAAGGTACGCCACGAACGGCACGACGAAACCGATGGCGGTGTTCGCGGCGGGATTGCGCACGAGCGCGCGCACCCGCAGGTTGATGTAGCCGATGATCGAGCCCACGACGATCGCGACGACCACGCCCCACAGGAAAGCGCCGACGATGCCGCCTTCGGGTATGGAGCCGGTCACCGCCGCGGCGACCATGGTGCGCAGGATCACGAGCGATGTGGCGTCGTTGAGCAGGCTCTCACCGTCGAGCCAGGTGGTGACGCGACGAGAGATGCCGAGCCGCTTCGCGATGGAGGTCGCCACCGCGTCGGTCGGACTGAGGATGGCCCCCAGTGCGATCGCCAGATACAGATCGAGCCCCGGGATGACGGCGTGGAAGAAGAAGCCGAGCGCGACGGCGCTCACCACCACGAGCAGCACCGCGAGCCCGGAGATCGGTCGCACGTCGCGGCGGAACTCGATGGCGGGAAGCGACACCGCCGCCGAATACAGCAGGGGTGGAAGGACTCCGACGAGGATGACCTCGGGGTCGAGTTCGAACGGCGGGACGAACGGCAGGAGGCTGACCCCGAGCCCGAGAAGCACGAGCAGCAGGGGTCCGGCGAGGCGCAGGCGCGGACCGAGCGCGGTCGCGCCGGCGATGACGAGCACCGTCACCGTGGCGATGACGATGACCTCGATCACGGCAGGATGCCCAGGCTCCGCACGGCGTCGCGCTCGGCGACGAGCTCGTCGACCGAGGCGTCGATGAGCTTCCGCGACCGGTCGTCGACGCCCAGATCGGCGACGACCCGATAGCCCGACCCGTCGGAGGTGACGGGGAACGAGCAGATGAGCCCCTCGGGCACGCCGTACTCTCCGTGGGAGACGACGGCCGCCGACGTGCGGAAACCACCGAGCACGTCGCTGCGGACGTGCTCGATCGACGCGTGCGCGGCGGAGGCGATCGACGACGAGCCGCGCACCTCGATGATCTCGGCGCCGCGGCGCGCCACCCGGGGGACGAATTCGGCATCGAGCCACGCGGTGGCGACATCGGTGCCGCCCAGCCGCTCGGCGAGAGCGTCGATCACGGGGCGGCCGGCGACAGTGGCGTGCGAGACGTCGGGATACTGCGTGGCCGAATGATTGCCCCACACGATGACGCCGTCGATGTCTCGCGGATTCACCTCGAGGGCGGCGGCGAGCTGACCGACGGCGCGGTTGTGATCGAGGCGGGTGAGGGCGGTGAAGCGCTCAGGAGGGATGTCGGGGGCCGACGACTGCGCGATGAGGGCGTTGGTGTTCGCGGGGTTCCCCACCGTCACGACGCGGATCGCGTCGTCGGCGACGTCGTTCAGCGCCGCACCCTGCGGGCCGAAGATCCCCGCATTCGCGGCGAGCAGGTCGGCTCGCTCCATGCCTGGACCGCGGGGGCGGGCGCCGACGAGCAGAGCGATCTCGCAGCCGTCGAACGCCGTGCGCGGGTCATCCGAGATCTCCACCCCCGCCAGGAGCGGAAAGGCGCAGTCCTGCAGTTCCAGCGCCGCACCCTCCGCAGCCCGGAGGCCCGCGGGGATCTCGAGCAGGCGCAGCTGCACCGGACGCTCGGGGCCGAGCATGTCGCCGGCGGCGATGCGGAAGAGCAGGGCGTAGCCGATCTGCCCCCCGGCGCCGGTGAGGGTGATCGTCGTCGCGCGCATGGCTCCGAGCATAGGCCCGGGCGGCGCCGTCCCGTGAGGAAGGCGGTCGGGGCGGTACCGTGAGCAGATGACGTTCAATCAGAACGCACAGGTCGGCGGGAACACGGCGCGACGACGCGGCGGAGGACTCGTTCTCGCCGGCGGCGGCGTGGCCGGTATCGGTGCGATCGCCGTGCTGCTGCTGAATCTGTTCACGGGCGGAGACTTCTCCGGGCTCCTCGGCGGTGGCGGGGTGCCCGGCGTCTCGAGTGGCGAGGGCAGTGAGATCGCATCGTGCGAGACCGGCGCCGACGCCAACCGCAACGACGAATGCCGCCTGGCGGCGGGGTCGCTCGTGCTCGACCAGTACTGGGCCGAACAGGTCGAGGGGTACCGGCAGCCGCAGCTGATCATCGTCGACCAGTCCACATCGTCTGCATGCGGCACCGCCTCGAATGCGACAGGGCCGTTCTACTGTCCGCCCGAGGAGACGGTGTACATCGACCCCACCTTCTTCGGGCTCCTGCGCGAGCGCTTCGATGCGAGCGCCGGCGAGCTCGCCCAGCTCTACGTGCTCGCCCACGAGTACGGCCACCACGTGCAGAACATCACCGGAATCACGCAGCAGAACCCCGACAACGGCACCGGCCCCGACAGCAACGGCGTGCGGATCGAACTGCAGGCCGACTGCTTCGCCGGGGCGTGGGTCGCGGCGATGACCGAGCAGGTCGATCAGAACGGCGTGCCGTTCTTCGAGACGCCCACCGGCACCCAGGTCACCGACGCCCTGAACGCCGCCGCGACGGTCGGCGACGATCACATCCAGCAGGAATCCGGGGCGCCGGTGAACCCTGAGAGCTGGACGCACGGGTCGAGCGAGCAGCGGCAGCGCTGGTTCGCCGCGGGCTACCAGGGCGGGGTGGGCGCCTGCGACACCTTCTCGGTCTCGGGGAGCGAGCTGTGAGCGGCGGTCCGGCGCACCTCGACGAGATCCTCTACCCCTCGATCGAGCCGTATGCGACCGGAGAGCTCCTCGTCGGCGACGGCAACCGCGTGTACTGGGAGGAGAGCGGCAACCCCGACGGCAAGCCCGTGGTGTTCCTGCACGGCGGCCCGGGGGCGGGAACCTCGCCGTGGCACCGCCGCTTCTTCGATCCCGAGCGGTACCGCATCGTGCTGTTCGACCAGCGAGGCTGCGGCCGCAGCACGCCGCACGCGTCGGCGCCCGAGGCCGACCTGCGCTTCAACACCACCTGGCACCTCGTCGCCGACATCGAGCTGCTGCGCCGGAATCTCGGGATCACGCGCTGGCAGGTCTTCGGCGGATCGTGGGGGAGCGCGCTGGCCTTGGCGTATGCCGAAACGCACCCCGACGCCGTCACCGAGGTGGTGCTGCGCGGCGTGTTCACCCTGCGCCCGCACGAGCTGGAGTGGTTCTACGAGGGTGGGGCGGCCGCGATCTTCCCCGACCTCTGGGAGGACTTCCTGGCCCCGATCCCGGTGCTCGAGCGGTCCCGCATGATCGAGGCGTACTGCAGAAGACTCTCCGACCCCGACCCGGCCGTCCACGTGCCCGCGGCGAAGGCGTGGACCCGCTGGGAGGCGGCGACCCTCACCCTCCGACCCGATTCCGACCTCGTCCACAGGATGACCGACGAGGTCGCGGCGACCGCCTTCGCCCGCATCGAGAACCACTTCTTCACGCACGGCGGGTGGTTCACCGAGGAGCAGCTGATCCGTGGTGCGACGGCGCTCCGCGACATCCCGGGTGTGATCGTCCAGGGCCGCTACGACGTCTGCACGCCGGTGATGACGGCGTGGGACCTGCACCGGGCGTGGCCGGAGGCGGAGCTCGTGATCGTCGACGACGCGGGGCACGCCGCGTCGGAGCCGGGGATCGCTGCCGCACTGCGCGCAGCGACCGACCGGTTCGCGGCGGACGACGTACCCGCGGCGGCGGATGTCACCGACTGAGCCTCACTCGGTGAAGGGCACGCTCCCCGCGCTGCAGTACGACCCCGGTGAGTGCACCACGTGCGCGATGCGCAGCTCGGCGGCGTCATCCTCGCCCACCGCGGGGGCGAGCTCGGGGGAGATCCGCCAGTCGAACGCCTCGGTGTGGGGATTCTGCCGGGCGTGTTCGCGCAGGCCGAGCGGCACGAGCCGCAGGCGCCGGTCGACCCATTCGGCGTCCCAGGGTCCTTCGCTGAGGATCTGCTCTGCGGCGCGGAACTCGTAGTAGATCGTCCGGCGCAGGCGATTGCCGGTGACGGCCTCCGAGCCGTGGACGATCATCACGTCGTGCACGAGCACGTCGCCGGGGTTCAGCTCGACCTGGATGACGCCGGGCGCATCCCAGCCGTACTCCTCCTGCAGCTGGCAGACATCGACCGGTGCGCGGTGCGATCCGGGCGCGACCCGGAGGGCGCCCTCGCCGGCGCGCGAGGCGTCGAGGTAGACGTCGATGTTGAAGATGCGGTGAGTGCGGGGGTGCACGGCGTCCTGGTGCCAGTCGATCGCGGCGCCGTCGCCGGCGTCTTTGAACACCAGCGACTCGTAGGTCGGCACGAAGTTCTCGCCGGCGAGACTTTCGGCGATCCCCAGGACAGCGGGGCTGCCGAGCAGCTCCAGCGACGCGGACTGACCCTTGCTGTGCAGGTAGTCCACGCGGAACATGCGCTTCTGCCCGCCCCGGTTCGCCCAGGCGTAGTCCCCCGCGTCGGGGTGATCGGGACCCAGAGCGCGGCCCTGGGTCATCCAGGCATCGGATGCCGCGCGGAGGCGCTCCAGCAGAGGTGCGGGGATTCGGTCGCGGAGGACCAGATAGCCGTTCGCGTCGAAGAAGGCGATCTCTTCGGGGGTGAGGTGCCAGGCGCGCGTCGGAGCGAGAGGGGCGTCGGTCAGTGTGGTGTCGGTCATGCAAGGAACGCTACGGAGGAGTCGGCCGCAGTACTTCCCGAGATGCATGGCAGAATTCCGGGATCATGAGCATGCCAGATGGCCGGCCGGAGTGGTTCGGGTTGGCGGCGTTCCGCGGAGCGGTGCCGGCGATGTTCGCTGCGCACCGGCACGATGACCTCGAGGTCAACGCGTCGCCTTCGCCGCTGGTCTACCTCATCGACGGAAGGCAGACCACCATCCCGGCGGGGAGCCTGGGGGTGTTCTGGGCGGCCCGGCCACATCGACTGGTCACCGCCGTCGACGAGGTCAGCTGGCTCACCGTGCCGCTCGGGGTGGCCCTCGGCTGGTCGCTGCCGGGCGGGTTCATCGGATCGCTTCTCGCCGGTGACCTCGTGCTCGTCTCGGAGGGGGCGGGGCTCGCGCTCGCCGAGCGTGCCGCGCTGTGGGCCGGGGCGCTCGCACGCGAAACCGCCGACGCCGAGCGGCGTGCAGCCGAGCTCGAAGTCGAGGCGCTCCTGCGGCGGATCGCCGCGCGTCGCACGGAGGTCGCCCCGGGGCATCCGGGGGTCAAGGGGGCCGCCGGAGAGATGGCGGCCTTCATCTCGGAACACTCGGCCGACGACCTCCGCGTCGAGGACGTCGCGCGCCACGTCCACCTGCACCCGCAGTACGTCATGACGCTGTTCCGACGCTCGCTCGGCATCACGATCGGCGAATACCTGCTGCAGTGCCGGGTCGCGCGGGCCCAGCGCCTGCTGCTGACCACCGATCTGCCGATCAGCGAGGTCGGGTTCGCCGCCGGCTTCCGCTCGCAGAGCCAGTTCTACGCACGGTTCCGCGATCGCTGCGGCGAACCGCCCGCCGCCTATCGGCGCCGGCTCGCCGGCTGAGCACGACGCGGCGCTCAGGCGTCGAGGAGCCGCCACTCGGCGAAGAAGTCGCGCACCGTCTTCTCGCCGAGGTCGCGCCGCACCGTCTCGAGCAGACGGCTCGCCTCGGCATCCGCTCCGGCGTTCACGCGGAGCACCGGCGCGTCGCTGTCGGAGCGCACCACCACGAGATCGAAGGTCGGGGCGGCGAGGTCGTCGCCGCCGCCCATGACGGCCAGCGCGAAGGCGCCGACGTATTTCGCCGCGCGCTTGAGCGGCGAGGGATGCCGCACCTCCAGCCGTGCTTCGAGCACGCGTGCCGCGAGCGTGCTGTCGTCGAGGTTCATGCCGATTCCCGCCACACCGTCTCGCACTCGAGCATCACCTCGGTGCCGCCGGGGGCGCCGCCGATCCGATCGAGCACCAGCCGCGCCGCCTCGGCGCCCAGCCGCGCTGCCGGCTGGTGCACCGTCGACAGCGCGGGCAGGGTGCGGCGCGCCCACGCCGAGTCGTCGAAGCCGACCACGCCGACATCCTCGGGCACCCGGCGGCCTGCCGTGCGCAGCGCCTCCACGGCGCCGGCGGCCACGGCGTCGGATGCCGCGAAGATCCCGTCGATGTCGGGCGCGCGCGCGAGCAGCGCCTGCATGCCCTCTCTACCGGCCGAGTACGAGTAGAGCGGCACCGGTTCGATGAGCCGCTCGTCGAATTGCTCGCCGAGCGCCTCGCGGAAACCGGCGAGTCGGTCCGAGCCCGAGTCGCGGTCGAGGGCGGCGGCGATCATGCCGATGCGTCGGCGACCCGTGTCCTTCAGGCGCGAGGTGATGGCCCGGGCAGACCCGCGGTTGTCGATGACGACGAATGAGGCCGAGGATGCGCCGGGAGGGTGGCCCACGTACGCCGCCGGCAGCTGCAGACGCTCCACGACCCGCGTGATCGGGTCGTTCGCGCGGGCCGAGACGATGATGACGCCGTCGACGAAGCCGCCGGAGAGGTAGCGGGCGACACGATCGGTGTCGCGGCCGGTGTCGGCGATGAGCACGGCCATCTGATGGTCGGCCTCCGACAGCGCGGCGTTGGCGCCCAGCAGAATCTCGCCGATGTTGGGATCCTCGATGAACAGGGAGTGCGGTTCGTGCACGATGAAGCCGACCGCCTGGCTCCGCTGCATCACGAGGTTGCGCGCCGCCGTGTTCGGCACGTATCCGACTTTCGCGATGGCGGCCTCGATCGCCTCGCGCGCCGTGGTCGAGACGTAACGGTCGCCGTTGACGTACCGGCTGACCGTGCCTCGCGACACCCCGGCCTCCTGCGCCACATCGTGCACGGTCGCACGCTTGGGGCGGACGGGCGGAGAGGTCACGGAGCCACTGTAGCCCCCGCCACCGAACTTTCTGCTTGACATCGGGCCCGCGGAAATGTCAGTGTGTGTACGTTCACAGACTCTCGACGAGGAGTTGTCGTCCGGGAAACTGTGCACGTTCACACAGCAGCCGTCCGACAGCCCCCGCCTTCTGGAGACCCGTGGACCACCTCGCAACGACGCTCCGCCTGCAGAGCGACGACGCGCTTCTCACCGAGATCGACGCGTCGACGGCTCACCCGCGCCTCGCACACCAGGGTGTCGCCTTCGGCTGCGACTACAACCCCGAGCAGTGGCGGCCCGAGGTGTGGCGCGAAGACGTCGCCCTCATGCGCGAGGCCGGGGTCGACCTGGTCGCGATCAACGTCTTCGGCTGGTCTGCCCTCCAGGGCCCCGACGGCGTCTTCCGCTTCGACGAGCTCGACGAGGTGGTCTCGCTGCTGCACGAGAACGGCATCCGCGTGAATCTCGGCACCGGCACCTCCTCTCCGCCGCCATGGCTGACGACGAGGCATCCCGAGATCCTGCCGGTGATGGCTGACGGCACGACCCGTTACCCCGGCGGCCGCCAGGCCTGGTGCCCGAGCTCCCCGGTGTTCCGCCGGTACGCTCTCGCGCTCGTCGAAGCCGTCGCCGCGCGTTACGGCGCGCACCCCGCTGTCGCCCTGTGGCACGTCTCGAATGAGCTCGGCTGTCACAACGCCGAGTGCCACTGCGCCGAGTCGACCCGCGCCTTCCGCCGGTGGCTGCGGGCGAAGTACGCCACCATCGACGCCCTGAACCATGCCTGGGGGACGAGCTTCTGGAGTCAGCGCTACAGCGAGTTCGACGAGATCCTCACGCCGATGCGCACCGTCTCCACCCGCAACCCCGGTCAGGTTCTGGATTACCGCCGCTTCTGCAGTGACGAGGTGCTCGCCCACTACCGGGCCGAGCGCGACGTGATCCGTCGCCACAGCGACATCCCCGTCACCACCAACTTCATGGTGACCGCCCACATCGACGCCCTCGACTACTGGACCTGGGCGCCCGAGATGGACGTCATCGCGAACGACCACTACCTCGACTCGCGCCTGGCCGACCCGCTCGCCGAGCTCGCGTTCACCGCCGACCTCACCCGGGGGCTCGCCGGCGGCGAGCCGTGGCTGTTGATGGAGCACTCCACCGGCGCGGTGAACTGGCAGCCGGTGAACCTCGCCAAGGCGCCGGGGCAGATGACGCGCGACTCGCTGTCGCACGTCGCGCGCGGCGCCGACGCCGTCTGCTACTTCCAGTGGCGCGCCTCGCTCCAGGGCTCGGAGAAATTCCATTCGGCACTCCTTCCCCACGCCGGCACCGAGAGCGCTCTGTGGCGCGAGGTGCGCGAGCTCGGCGCGCTGATCGGTCGGCTCGACGAGGTCGGGGGCACCACCGTGACCGCCGACGTGGCCATGCTCTTCAGCTGGGAATCGTGGTGGGCCGCCGACGCAGAGAACCGGCCGAACCACGCGCTCGGCTACCTCGACCAGGTGCACGCGATGTACGCAGCGCTGCGCGACCTCGGTCACACCGTCGACGTCGTCCGTCCGGGGGCCGACCTCTCGCGCTACCGCCTCGTGGTCGTTCCGGGGCTGCACCTCGTCTCCGATGCCGACGCCCGCGCGCTCGACGGCGCCGCGGCCACCGGAACCCACGTCGTGGTCACCTTCTACAGCGGCATCGTCGACGAGAACGACCGAGTCCGCCCCGGTGGTCACCCCGGCGCGTGGCGCGACCTGCTCGGCGTCCGCGTCGAGGAGTTCGCCCCCGTGCTCCCCGGCACGACCGTCACCCTCGACACGGGCGCCCGCGCGACGATGTGGACCGAGCGGATGTCGGTGAGCAACGCCACGGTCGTGGCACGCTTCGCGGACGGGCCATCGGCGGGGCTCCCGGCGATCACCCGGCGCAGCGGCGGATCTGCCGGCAGCGGCGACGCATGGTACCTCGCGACGCTCCTGGAGGCACCGGCGCTGCGCGATCTGCTCGAGACCGCCGCCTCGGCGGCAGGTGTCACCGCCGAGCCCGGTGCCGGACGCGGGGTGGAGGTCATCCGCCGTCGCGGAGACGACCGCGCCTACCGCTTCGTCATCAACAACACCGACCGACCCGTCGAGATCGACGCGGTCGGCGATGACCTCGTGACCCAGAGCCGCGTGACCGGAACGCTCGTCGTCCCCGCCGGCGGCGTCCGTGTCATCCGTGAGCAGCCGACAGAGGAGACGGCATGACCACTTCGCCATCCATCGCCGGCGTCGCCGGCGCGGTCGCGGCGCCCGACGCGCCGGTGCAGAAGCGGAAGCGTCCGCGCGTGCAGAGCCCGGGGGCCATCGTCGCCTTCGTGTCGCCGTTCGCGCTGGTGTTCACGCTCTTCTACGTGATCCCCATCGGCTACGCCGTGTGGCAGTCGCTGCTCGTCGTCGAGCGCGAGGGCACGTTCGGCGAGGCCCGGGAAGTCTTCGGCGGATTCGCACAGTACGCGCTGGTGTTCCAGAACGCCGAGTTCTGGTCATCCGTGGGCCGGGTCTTCCTCTTCGGCGTCGTACAGGTGCCGGTCATGCTGGGCCTTGCGCTGCTTTTCGCCCTGCTGCTGGACTCGCCGCTGCTGAGGGGCAAGAAGTTCTTCCGCCTCGCGTTCTTCGTGCCCTACGCGGTGCCCGGCGTCATCGCCGCGATCATGTGGGGCTTCCTGTACTCCCCGAACCTGTCGCCCTTCGAGGCGGTGACCAGCCAGGTGGACTTCCTCTCCTCCGACCTGGTGCTGTGGTCGATCGCGAACGTCGTGACCTGGGTGTTCGTCGGCTACAACATGCTGATCATCTACTCGACCCTCCTGGCGATCCCCGGCGACATCTACGAGGCAGCGCGCCTGGACGGTGCGGGGCAGGCGCGGATCGCGTGGTCGATCAAGATCCCGCTCATCCGGCCCGCCCTGGTTCTCACCGGCGTGCTCTCGATCATCGGGACCCTCCAGCTCCTGGCCGAGCCGCAGACCTTCCGGTCGTTCAGCTCGGCGGTGACGAGCACCTACACCCCGAACATGACGATCTACGCCACGAGCTCCATCCCCAACGTGTCGCTCGCGGCGGCGTTCTCGGTGGTGCTGGCCCTTGCGACCTTCGTGCTGTCGTTCACGTTCCTGCGCATCACCCGGCGGAAGGCGGCGGCGTCATGACCACGACGACCACGATGACGGCCGTCAACCCGAGGGCCGCGCGCCGCCCGACAGGCGGCGGACAGGATGCCGTGGGTCGCGGACCCCGCGAGGGCGTCATCCCCCGCACCGCGGCCTTCATCGTCATGGGGGTCTTCACCCTCTACTTCCTGACGCCGATCTGGTGGCTGCTGATCGCCTCCACGAAGGACCGCGGCGACCTGTTCAGCACCAACCCGCTGTGGTTCGCCGACTTCCGGTTCTTCGAGAACGTCGGGGCACTCGTCGCGTACCGCGACGGGGTGTACCTCCGGTGGCTGCTGAACAGCCTGCTGTACGCCGGGGTCGGCGCCGTCGTGGCGACCCTGCTGGCGTCGATGTGCGGATACGCTCTGGCGAAGTACCGGTTCCCGGGCCGCGAGACACTCTTCAACGTCGTGCTCGGCGGGGTGCTCGTGCCCGCCACTGCGCTCGCGCTGCCGCTGTTCCTGCTCTTCAGCCAGGTGCAGCTGACCAACACCTTCTGGGCGGTCTTCCTCCCCAGCATCGTCAGCCCGTTCGGTGTCTATCTGAGCCGCGTCTTCGCCGAGGCATCCGTTCCCGACGAGCTGCTCGAGGCGAGCCGCCTCGACGGCGCGGGGGAGGTGCGCACCTTCTTCACGGTGTCGATCCGTCTGATGTTCCCGGCGCTGGTGACGGTGTTCCTCTTCCAGTTCGTCTCCATCTGGAACAACTTCTTCCTGCCGCTGATCATGCTGCGCAGCGAAGAGCTGTTCCCGGTCACGTACGGGCTCTACGCCTGGAACTCCACGATCAACCAGTTCCCCGAGCTGCGCACCTTCGTGCTCGTCGGCTCGCTGCTGTCGATCGTCCCCCTGATCATCACGTTCCTGCTGCTTCAGCGGTACTGGCGTACCGGCCTCGGCACCGGCGCGCTGAAGTGACGACCCCCCGCCCGGGCAGCAACCCGGGCATCCACCACCGAGAGAAGGAAACAATGCGTTCAGCGAAACGAGCGGCCGCCGCAGCCCTGCTCACCGTGTCCGCGCTCGCCGTCGCCGGCTGTGCGGCCGGCGGAGGGTCGGGCAGTGGAGGCGACGCCGCCTCCTGCGAGCCAGCCGGCGAGGACGTCACCCTCACGTTCACCTCGTGGATCCCCGGCATCGAGGATGCCGTCGCGATGTGGAACGAGGAGAACCCCGACATCCAGGTCGAGGTGCAGACGGGCCCGTCGGGCAACGCCGGCACCTACCAGAACTTCTTCAACCAGCTCGAGGCGGGCAACGCCCCCGACCTCGGCCAGATCGAGTACGACGCGCTGCCGAACTTCCGCGTGCAGGACGGACTCGTCGACCTCGGCGCGTGCGAGGACGTGCTCGCCGCCGAGGACCAGTTCCTCGACTGGACGTGGGGCCAGGTCACGCTCGGCACCGAGGACGAGGTGTACGGCATCCCGCAGGACCAGGGCCCGATGGCGCTGTTCTACCGCAGCGACCTGTTCGAGCAGAACGGCATCGAGGTTCCGACGACGTGGGAGGAGTACCGCGAGGCTGCGGTGCAGGTGCGCGAGGCCGGTGGCTACATCACCAACTTCTCCGACAGCGACATCAACCAGTTCGCAGGCTTCGTCTGGCAGGCAGGCGGTCAGTGGTTCGAGAACGACGGCGACGCCTGGACGGTGAACCTCACGGGTGACGAGTCGACGACGGTCGCCGACTACTGGCAGGACCTCATCGAGAACGACCTCGTGTCGACCTACCCCGCCTGGACCGACGAGTGGAACAACGCCTACAACTCGGGTGAGGTATGGACCTGGAACTCGGCCGTGTGGGGGGCGAACTCGATCCTCTCGGGCGCTCCCGACACCTCCGGCAACTGGTCGGTGGCCCTGGCTCCGCAGTGGAACGCGGGTGATGAGAAGGCCGGCAACTGGGGCGGATCGTCGATCGCGGTCTTCAACGGCACCGACCACCTCTACGAGGCGGCGAAGTTCGCACTGTGGCTGAACACCTCGGAAGAGGCGCTCACCTCGCTCAACGAGACCGCGCAGATCTACCCCGCCACCACCGCGGGCCTGGAGCTGCCGGTGCTGAAGGAGGGCGTGGAGTTCTACGGCGGCCAGCCGATCTACGACGTCTTCGCGCAGGCCGCGACCCAGGTCGATCCCGACTTCACGTGGGGCCCGACCATGACGCAGACCTACGGTGACGTGTCCGACGGCTTCAAGGCCGCCGCGCAGGGCAACGGCACGCTGCTCGAGGCGCTCGAGGAGGGCCAGGCGGCCACGATCGCAACACTCGAGGCGCAGTCGATCCCCGTCGCCGAGTAACGCGCCGCACGACACCGGCGTGGCCCAATCCGCGCCGGTCGCCGGGGCCCCTCTCGCCGGGGGCCTCGGCCGGCCGAGCCCATCCGTTCCTCCTCGTCCCCGTCCTCTCGCGAGGACGCGCTGGCGGGCTGGATCGGGTGGGCTCGTTCGCGTCGGGGGCCTTTTCGGGGTGCGCGACGTCGAAGTGGCGCAGATGGTGACCTTGGCCGGGTGAAGGTCGCAATGTGCGCCACCTTCGTCTCGAGCTCCGCCGCGAAAGTGGCGCAGATGGTGGGCTTGACGGGCGCAAGGTCGCCATCTGCGTCACCTTCGTCGGTAGCCGGATGCCCCGGAGCGGCGCTTCGACCGACGAGGCGGAGCACCCGCCCGCCCGCGCAACCCCGGCATCGCGGTGCCCGGGGCCGGGCAGAATGACGGCATGAGGCTCGTTCGCGCAGGGCTGTACCTGGTGCAGGCGGTCATCGTCGGCGTCGTCATCACGCTGGTCGGCATGCCGGCCAGCGGTGAGGTCACCGCCCGCCTGGGAGGAGCGGATGTCGTGATCGCGACGGTCCACGCCGGATGGGCCGCGGTGGTGCTGCTCGCCTTCGGCGGGCTCGTCGACGCCGCCGTCGCGCGCATCGAACCGCTCGCCACACGCGCGCGCCTGGTCACCTGGATCGGGTGGTCGCAGCTGTCTGGTGTCGCGGTCTTCCTCATCGCGCAGCTGAACGGCATCACCGAGCTGACGACCCTCGTCGCGCTCTACGCCCTTGCCGCGGGCGCGGTGATGCTGCTCGCGCTCGACGGCACCCTCGTCGCTCCGCGCCTGGACGACGGTGCCACGCCCCACGAGATCTCGGCCACGCGTCGCAGCGACGGCCCCGTGCTCCGGACCGGTACGTCCGCCCCCGTCGACGCTGCCGCCACCCCATCCGCGACCCGCGGCATCCGGGGTCTCCGGCGCCCGGCCGCGCCGGCGGCGGTCATCGGCATCGTGCCCTGGGGATCGATCGCATTCGCACAGATCGGCGGGGGCATCCTCGGCGACCCGGTCGGACTCGTGACGCGCGTCGTCACCCTCATCGTTCTCGCGCTGTCGATCGCGGTGTGGTTCCGCGGCTGGTTCCGGCCGGCGGACGCCGACGCTCCCGGCATCCTCCCCCTCCTGGCGACGACCGCGCTCGCGTGGGGAGTGGTCCTCGCCGCCGGCGGCTGAACCACTCCCGCCGAGGTCCCGAACGCTCGCCCGAATGGATTCGAGCCGGCTGGGGGGCGCCACACGAGCGCCACATGCCGCACGAAACGCGATGACCATCCGCGCACCGGTGAAGTTCGGACCCGGGCGAGTGTATGGACGCGTGTGCGCGGCCCACCCGGCAGAATGGCCGGCATGGAGCAGACGGGGGCGGCGTTGTGGGCGGCGCGGGAAGCGGTGGTGCGTGTGGTGCTCGGCTCAGGCGCCCGCTGATGGGTACCGCGCGCCACAAAGATGCCCGGGCCGGACAGGTCATCGCCGCGCTCTGTCTGGGCACGGCCCTCTCAGCGCTCAACTCCGGGATGATCGCGGTGGCCCTCAGTACCCTCCGCGGTGTGTTCGCCGTCGACGTGGCGACCGTCACGTGGGTGATTTCGGTCTTCTACCTCGCGTCGGCGGTGCTGCAGCCCTTGATGGGCCGCCTTGCCGACAGATTCGGCCCGCGACGGATCTTCACGCTGGGGATGGCGGTGATCATCGTCGCCGGCACCGTCGGACCGTTCTCCCCGGACATCTGGTGGGTCTGCCTTTCGAGAGTGATCCTTGCCATCGGGACAGCCGCGGCCTTTCCCGCAGCAGCCTCGATGCTGCGGGCGATCGCGCACGACCGCGGCGGCGATGCTCCGACGATGATCGGCCGCATCCAGCTCATCGACACGAGCACCGCGGCCGTGGGCCCCGTCGTCGGCGGCGTGCTGCTGTCGCTCGTGGGCTGGCAGGCGGTGTTCTGGGTCAACATTCCGATCGCCGTCGCGGCGATCGTCGCGACACGCGCGGTGACTCCCGCCGATGAGCCGCGACAGTCCCGCCCCCTGATCGAGATCCTGCGTGAGTCAGACCTTCCCGGCATCCTCGCCTTCACCGTGACGGTTGTCGCCCTGCTGATGTTCCTGCTGGATCTGCCGGACGGTGCTCCGTGGGTGCTCCTCGTGATCGCGGTGGCGGCGGCCTGCCTCTTCACGTGGCGGGAGCTACGATGCCGAACGCCCTTCATCGACATCCGCTTCCTGGCCGCGAACGCCCCGCTCCTGCGGGTCTACTCCCGGATCATCCTCGGAAGCCTCGTGCTCTACAGCGCGCTGTTCGGGCTGCCCCAGTACCTGGAAGACCACGTCGGATACAGCACCGCCATCGTCGGTGCCCTTCTCCTCCCGCTTGCCGCATTCAACGTGCTCCTTGCTCGTCCCGCCGAGAAACTCGTCCACGCGCGAGGGCTCGGACAGGCCATGCTCGTCGGAGTGATCGGGCTCGCTGCCGGTTCGCTGCTGATGCCCCTGCTCGGGGCGAGCGCGCCGGTGTGGCTGGTGCTCCTCGCCGCAGCCGGGATCGGCGTGCCGTACGTCTTCGTGTTGGTGGCGGTCACGCAGTCGCTGTACATCGCTGCCCCCGCGGACGAGGTGGGGGAGGCAGCGGGTTTGTTCCAAACGGCGCGAAGTGCCGGCTGCATCGGTGCCAGCGTCGTGGTCGGTCTGTGCTTCTCGGGTGGCACCTCCAGCGCCGACTGGGAAGTGCTGGCGTGGACGATCGTCGGCCTGGCGGGTCTGTTCGTCGTCGTCCTGGCGTCGACCTTCCGAATGGCGACTCGGCCCGCCCCTGCATGACGCCTACGCCCGAAACGCCCGCAGGAGCGTCACCGCGAGCGCCGGCCACCGACGGTGCATCCGGAACCGTGTGAATCCCTCGCTCACCGTCGCGCCCGTCCGCGACGACACGAACCACGGCGGCTTCGGCAGCACCGAGAATCGGCCACCCCGCACCAGCGCGGTGAGCGACCGAGGGAAGGGCCGGAACGGACCGCGGGCGATCGAACGCTCGACGTCGTCGAGGAGCAGCGCGTTGTGCACGACGCCGACGCCGCTGCCGACGTCCTGCAGGGTGCTCCCGGGGAACGCGCTCCACGTCAGGGTCGGGGTGAGGAAGACGAAGGCCGTCCACGCGTTGATCGCGATCGCGCCGTACCGCAGGTCGGCCACCGCGCGCTCGAACCCGGCACCGAGCGCCGCCTCGGTCGCGGGGTGGATGAGGATGTTGGCGCCGAGCGTTCCGCTGAGCCGCTCGTTCGCGTGCGCGACCGCGGCGTCGAGGAACTCCTGGCCGAGACCCGGGAGCGCGATCACGCCGAGGACCGGCGCGAAGTACTCGGTCTCCTCGATGGGTCCGGGCAGCCCGGGCGCAGCCCCGGCATCGACCTCGACGAGCAGCCGCGTGCCGTCGGCGCACCAGGCGGCGTCGGGGTACGCCGCCGCAGCGGCATCCATTCGCTCCGCGCTGCCGGGGTACCAGGGCGTCCGCGCGGTCGCCTCGTCGTACGCGCGCCGGAGCGCCGCCAGGAACCGACCGCGCTGCGGCCAGTCGCGACTGATCAGCACGACCTGCCCCGCGATGCAGTTGTGCCCGGCGTTCTGCAGGCGCATCGTCGCGATGTGCTCGGCCTGATAGCGGATGTCGGCGGCCGACCATTCACCGGGGACGACGATGATCGGCGAGACCCCGCCGAGTTCGGCGGTGATCGGCTTCTTCAGCGCGGGACGGTTCTCGCGCCGGCGGCGGCGGGCCTGCGGCCCGTCGCCCCACACGATCCGCTCGAACGTCGCCGCAGACCCGGTGATGTGCACGTGGTCGATCCCGGGGTGCGAGGTGAGAGCGGCACCCACCTCGGGCCCGCCGGCGATCACGCGCAGGAACCCCGGCTCGATGAGCGGGGCGAGCGCGCGGGTGAACACCGGCAGCAGCGTCTCCTGCGTCGGATTGAGCTTCAGCATCGCCACGCGGTTGTGGGCGAACAGTTCGTACAGCACGTCGGCGACCGGGATCGAGGTGACGTTGCCGGCGCCGAGCACGAGCCCCACCCCGCCGGGGGCGCCGGGGGAGCGCTGCGCGAGGCCCGCCCCCGCCCGAGCCTCGGCCTCGGTGACGCCCGGCTTCAGCCACACCTCGCCGGTGAAGCCCGACAGCAGCAGCGAGTCGATCGGGCGGAGCGGGAAGGCGTCGACCCGCACCCGGCCCCCGGGCGCGGAGGTGACGCGCACCCCGTCGAGCGGATTGCCGCCCCGTGCGAGCCGGCGGAGGGTCGTCGCCAGGGCGTCGACGAGCTCGATCGCGCCGTACGGTCCGGAGAGCCACTCCTCACCGCGAAGGGGATGATCGGCATCGAGGCCTTTCGACCGCGCCGCCGCCGCAGCCCACTCGGGAGCGGCTTCGCTGATGCTCGCATGCACTCGGTCGAGGAGGCGAGCCCGCTGCGACAGGGTCAGTGCGACCCAGGCGCGCGATCCCTCACGCAGGTCGTGGAGGGCGACGTCGATGTCAGGTGCCGGCACCCGCCCAGCCTAAGCCGCGGTGTCGGTCGCTTTCCCGCGACCGCCGTCCCCATCCCCGTCGAGCGCCGCGAGCGCGTCGGCGACGGCACGCATGCCCGCCAGGGTCTCGGCGAAGCTGGTCGACAGCGGTGACAGTCCGATGCGCAGGCCCCCGGGGTCGCGGTAGTCGGGGATGACGTCGTTCTCCCAGAGCCGCGCCGTGACGGCGCGCATCTGCGGATGCCGCAGCGTCACGTGCCCGCCCCGATCGGCCGCATCGCGGGGCGATCCGAGGGTGACGCCGTAGCCCTCGAGGAGGTCGACGGCGAGGTCGACGGCGAAGCCGGTGAGCGCGCGCGACTTCTCGCGGATCGGCCCGATTCCCGCCTCGTCGATCATCGCGAGGGTGTCCTGCATCGCGAGCATCCCGACGATCGGCGGGGTTCCGGAGAGGAATCGGCCCATGCCTTCGGCGGGCTCGTAGCGCGGCCCCATCGAGAAGACGTCGGCGGCGCCCATCCACCCCTGGATCGGCTGGGTGAGCTCCGACTGCAGCCGCGTCGCCACGTAGGCGAAAGCCGGCGACCCCGGGCCGCCGTTGAGGTACTTGTACGTGCACCCGACGGCGAGGTCCGCCCCCCACGCGTCGAGCTCGACGGGAACGGATCCGGCCGAGTGGCAGACATCCCAGAGCAGCAGAGCACCGGCGTCGCGGGCCACGGCGGTGAGCGCGGGGGCGTCGGCGAGGTGCCCCGAGCGGTAGGCCACGTGCGACAGGACGACGAGAGCGGTCGCCGGCCCCACCACGGCGCGGAGCTGATCGGGGGTGACGCCGGCGGCGGTGTCGACCTCGATCCAGCGGATGGTCGCGCCCCGCTCGGCGGCGATCCCCTCGACGAGGAACCGGTCGGTCGGGAAGTTGTCGGTGTCGATGACGATCTCGACCCGGGCGGGGTCGCGGCGGCGCTGATGATCGACGGCGGCGCGCATGAGCTTGTAGAGCAGCACGGTGGTCGAGTCGCCCACGACGGTCTGGCCGGCCGCCGCGCCGAGGGTCACCCGGCCGATCTCGTCGCCGACGGCGTAGGGCAGGCGCATCCACGACTCGTCCCACCCGCGGATCAGCCGCCCGCCCCACTCGTCGGTGACGAATCGGGCGAGCCGCTCGGCGGTCGCGCGCGGAGGCCGGCCGAGCGAGTTGCCGTCGAAGTAGACCAGCGACGTCTCGGCTCCGACGAACCGGTCGCGGAAGCCGCGGAGCGGGTCGGCGGCGTCGAGAGCGGATGCCGCGGCATCCCAGTCCTGCGTACCGGCACGTTCACGGGTGTCCGTCATCGCGGTCCTCACTGTCGGCGTTGTCGCCCTCGTCGTCGAGGGTGGGGAGCAGGTCCTCGGTCGGCAGCACGCTCGCCGAGGAGAGCCAGTCGGCGAGGGCGTCGGGGTCGACCGCGCCGTCGGAGCGGCGCGGAGGCCGGCCGCGCAGGAACGTGCGCACCCCCGGGAGCGATCCGGTGCCGGGCCACGGATCGGTCAGGGCCGCGACGAGGGCGGCGGCGTCGCATCCGGCGGCGAGGAGCGCACGGAGTTCGCGCGGATTCACCCCGAGCGGGAGGTCGCCGTTGCCGAGGTCTGTGCCGTAGACGACCCGGCCCCCCGTCGCGCGGAACGCCCGGAGGTTCTCGCGGGCGATACCGGCCCCATGGTCGTCGTCGCGGTGGATGTCGAGCGTCGAGATCCACACCTGCGCGGCAGCGGCCCGGGCGATGAGGGCCGCGTCGAGGCGCTCGCTGAACGGTGTGTGCGCGAGGGCGTCGACCCCGGCGTCGAGGGCGCGCCGCGTCATCCCCTCTCCTTCGACGTGGGCGACGACCGGAAGCCCGGCAGCGTGGGCGGTGTCGACGATCGTCGCGAGGGCGTCCTCGGGAAGAGGGCGTTCGTGGTGCAGGACGATCTTGATGACGGATGCTCCGGCGAGCCGTTGCTCGTCCACCGCCGTCGCCGCGCCCCCGGGGCGCCCGATCTGCGGAGAGGCGTCGGTGATCTGACGGACGATGGCGGGCGGTGCCCACTCGCGACCGGCGGGGTAGCCGCCGAGGGTCGTGAGGAAGGCGCCGGCATAGGTCACGTGCGGGAGCGAGCCCGCGGCGCGGTCGGCGAGGATCGCGGGGTCGCCGCCCAGGTCGACCACCGCGGCGACGCCGCCGAGCGGCAGGCGCTCGCCGTCGACGAGGTGAAGATGCACGTGGTGGTCGACGAACGGGGGAGCGAAACTCCCACCTCGTCGGTGAGGGCGCGCCGGACCGGGGTGGCATCCGGTCCGAGCAGCGCGCGCAGCGACTCAGGATGCGCCATCGGGCACCTCGGTGCGGACCGCCCAGAGCTCGGGGAAGAACGTGAGGTCCAGCGCGCGGCGCAGGAACGGCACTCCGCTCGAACCGCCCGTTCCGGTCTTGCCGCCGATGATGCGCTCGACCGTCTTCAGGTGACGGAACCGCCAGAACTGGAAATTCTCCTCCAGGTCGACGAGTTCTTCGCACGTCTCGTATGCGGCCCAGTGCGTCGCGGTGTCGGCGTAGATGGCCGTGAAGACCGGCACCAGCTCGGGCGTGAAGGTCCACGCCTGGGTGACGTCGCGGTCGAGGATCTCGCTCGGGATGTCGTAGCCGGTGCGCGCGAGGAGCCGCAGGAACTCGTCGTAGAGGCTCGGCTGCTCGAGCGCGGTGCGGACGAGCTCGTGCGCGGCCGGGTCGGCGTCGAACACCCGCAGGACGGCGGCGTTCTTGTTGCCGAGCGTGAACTCCACCGCCCGGTACTGCGCCGACTGGAAGCCGCTCGCCTTGCCGAGGACGCTCCGGAACTGGGCGTACTCGGTGGGGGTGAGGGTCGCCAGCACCGACCACTGCTCGGTCAGGGTGCGCTGAATGTGCTTCACCCTCGCGATGCACTTCAGGGCCGGTGCCAGCTCGTCCTGACGGAGCAGACGGCACGCCTCGGCGAGCTCGTGCAGCACGAGCTTCAGCCACAGCTCGGTGGTCTGGTGCTGGACGATGAACAGCAGCTCGTCGTGGTGCTCGGGGTCGCTCAGCGGCAGCTGCGCCGACAGCAGGGTGGGAAGTTGCAGATAGCCGCCGTAGCTCATCCGGTCGGAGAAATCGGTCTCGACCGTGGGCTCCAGTGGTCGGGTGTTGCGCTCGACCGTCACTCCGTCAGCCTAACGAGTCGCGGGGGGCCGGCCGCGGCTGCAGGTCACCGGACCGTGACCAGCACCCGCTGCCATCCGGTCGATCCGTCGGGTGCGATCGGCGCGCGCTCCTGGATCTGGGTCTCGCCGTCGCGGTTGACCGCGCGGACGGCGACGTAATGGGTGCCGGCAGTGGCGTCCCAGTCGAGGAACCACTGCACCCAGGTGTCGTCGTTGATCGGCGTCGACAGCGTCGCCTGCTGCCAGGGGCCGTCGTCGATGCTGACCTCGACCCGCTCGATACCGACGGTCTGCGCCCAGGCCATGCCGGCGATCGGGGTGCGTCCGGCGGGGATGGGGGTGCCGGCGCGCGGGGTGTCGACGCGCGAGGAGAACTTGATCGGCGCCTCGGCGCTGTATCCGCGCGGGGTCCAGTAGGCCTCGTCCTGCGCGAAGGTGGTGACCGTCAGCTGGGTGAGCCACTTGGTCGCCGAGACGTAGCCGTAGAGGCCGGGCACCACCATCCGCACGGGGAAGCCGTGCTCGAACGGGAGCGGCTCGCCGTTCATCCCGACGGCGAGGATCGCGTCGATCCCGTGATCGGTGACGGCGCTGAGCGGCGTGGAGGCGGTGTACCCGTCGACGCTGCGCGAGAGCACCATATCCGCGCCCGCCTGCGGGCCGGCCATGCGCAAGACGTCGCGGAGCGGCACACCCAGCCAGACGGCGTTGCCGACGAGTCCGCCGCCGACCTCGTTCGAGACGCACGTCAGGGTGACGGCGTACTCATCGACCCCCATCGCGACGAGGTCGTCGAAGCTCAGGCTCCACGGGGGTGTCGACCATGCCGTCGATGCGCAGCCGCCAGGTCGCGGGGTCGATCGAAGGCACGGTGAGCGCGGTGTCGACGCGGTAGAACTCATCGTTCGGGGTGATGAGGGGCGACAGGCCCGGGATGTCGAAGCTCGCCCCGTCGGGGATGGTCACCGTCGTGCCGGGTGCGGGGAGGGCGAGCTCTTCGCGGATGGCGGCGAGAGACGAGGTCGCGGCGTTGACGACGCGCGAGCCCGCGCCGACGACGACCGCAGCCGCGGCAGTGAGGATGCTGGCCCGCAGGAACGCGCGGCGGTCGACGGCGGATGGCCGTTCGGCGGTCGATCGCGTGGCGTCGGTGTCTTCGGCGGTGGTCGTCGCGCCGACTGCGCTCGCGCGCGGCGCGCGCCACCGACGGAGACGGTTGACGAGCAGGATGAGGGCGAGGATGCCGGCGACCGTGCCCACGAGCGGCGGCAGCACGCTGAGCGGGGTCGCGCCGGCGCGCGTCAGCGTCGCGGCGCCCGAGAGGATGCCGGCGAGCGCGAGGGCGGCAACACCGAGCGGAGGACGGAGATACTGCAGGATGCCCGCGACCGCCGCGGCGACCACGACGCCGACGCCGATCCCGATCAGCAGCACGACCTTGTCGGCATCGCCGAAGGTCGAGATCGCGAACTCCTTGATCGGCTGCGGAACGATGTCGATGAGGAACGACCCGACCGCGAGGATGGGGCTCGCGCTGCGCGCGACGATCAGCGCGACGAGTTCGGCCGCGGCGAGGAAGGCGGCGGCGGCGATGATCCCGGATGCCGCGGCCCACCCGATGGGTCGGCGTGCCGTCTTGACGGTCATCCCGCTCCCCTTCCGCTTCTCGGCCTGACCTCACCTGTTCGTCGCGGGCGGGGGATCGGATGGTGCGCGGGTGCGCGGGTGCGCGGGTGCGCCCTGCGCCGCGCGCTGCGCGCTGGCCGGGTGGCCCACGCGCCCGCGGCGCTCGGTGAGCGCGTTTGATGCCCCGGGGCGACCGTTCGCGTCAGGCGAGGTGCGTCGGTGGGTCGGGGCGTGGCTCGGTGGGCGCGTTTGGTGCCCCGGGGCGGCCGTTCGCGTCAGGCGAGGTGTGCCGGTCGATCGGCACGCAACTCGGTCGGCGCGTTCGGCGCTCGGGGGCGACCGTTCGCGTCAGGCGAGGTGTGCCGACCGGTCGGGGCGCGGCTCGGTGGGCGCGTTTGGCGCTCGGGGGCGGCCGTTCGCGTCAGGCGAGGTGTGCCGGTCGGACGCCGCGGCGTGCGCGCGGCGCGTCAGAGAAGGGCGAGCTCCCGGAGCTTCGCCTCGACGTCGGAGTTCGAGGGCTCGACGTGGTGCGACGCGTCGGGGTAGACGACGACGGGGATGTTCGTCCGGCCCGAGATCTCGCGGGCGACGTCGGCGGCTTCGGGCTGCGCGACGAGGTCGACGTAGGTGTAGGCGACGCCCAGCTCATCCAGCTGCTTCTTGGTGCGGATGCAGTCGCGGCACCAGTCGGCGCCGAACATGGTGATGGGGGTGGGGGTGTCAGTCATCGGTCAATCCTTTCGTGCCGAGCATGGACAACACCTGAGCACGCCCGACGCATTCCCCCACGGCCGCGCGCAGGCCCGAGCGATCATGCGACGATGGTCGGCAGTGCAGCTCTCGATCATCGTCCCGACCTTCAATGAGGCTCCGAACATCCCGGAGCTGGTCGCGCGCGTCTCGGCGGCGGTCGAGGGCATCGACGCCGAGATCATCGTGGTCGACGACAGCACCGACGACACCCCCGTCGTGGTCGAGGAGGTCGCGCGGAGCGCGGCGCTCCCGGTCCGGCTGATTCACCGCGCGAAGCGCACCGGGGGCCTCGGCGGCGCGGTCATGGCGGGCATGAAGGCCGCTGAGGCCGATGCCTGCCTGGTGATGGACGCCGATCTGCAGCATCCGCCCGAGAAGATCCCCGAGCTCTACCGGCGCTTCGACGAGGGCGACGTCGACGTCGTCATCGCCTCGCGCTACGCCGGCGGCGGCACCTCCGGCGGTCTCGCCGACCGCACCCGCGTGCTCGTCTCGAGCGCGTCGACGGCGCTGACGAAGGCGATGTTCCCCATCCGGCTGCACGAGGTCACCGACCCGATGACGGGGTTCTTCCTCATCGACCGTCGTGCGGTCGATCCGGCGACGCTGATGCCGCGCGGGTTCAAGATCCTGCTCGAGATCCTCGCCCGTCGGGCGCTCCGCATCGCCGAGGTGCCCTTCGATTTCGCCGAGCGCCACGCGGGCCGTTCGAAGGCGTCGTTCCGCCAGGGTCTTCACTTCCTCGCCCAGCTGACGGCGCTGCGCTTCGGCAAGATGTCGCTGTTCGCCCTCATCGGCGGGCTCGGGGCGGTCGCAAACCTTGCGATCATGTGGGTGCTGATCCAGCTCGGCGTCGGCTACATCGTCGCGGCGGTCATCGCCGCCGAAGCCACGATCATCGGCAACTTCCTGCTGCAGGAGCGCTTCGTCTTCTACGACATGAAGCACGAGGCATCCGGGGTCTGGACGCGCTTCGCGAAGTCTTTCGCCTTCAACAACGCCGAGGCGCTGATCCGCATCCCCGTCATCGCGCTGCTGGTGGAGACCTGGCACATCTCCAGCGTCATCGCCGCCGGGATGACGCTGGTCGTCGCCTTCCTCGTGCGGTTCATGTTCCACTCGCTGGTCGTCTACGCCCCGCGCCGGGCGGGTGCCCCGAGTCGCGCGCGGCAGTTCGTCGACGAGCTCGACGCGCAGGCGATGTCGCCGGGCGAGCTCTGACGCGCATCCCCTCCGTGGTGCGGCGCGTTGTGCGGCACCACCCTCCGTTCTCGTCTCCGCTCGCGCGGAGATCTGCGCTACTTCGGACCGCTCGGGCCGTCTTCATCCGCGTGAGTGCGGATATCCGCGCGAGGGCGAAGAGCGGGACGCGGCGAATCGGGGTCCGCTCCGGGCCGGTGGCGCACCGGCACGCGCTCGCGCGGAGATCCTCGCTCCTGCGGATCGCTCGAGCCCCTGCATCCGCGTGTAGGTGAAATCCCCGCGAGCGCGAGAACCAGCGAGGCCGCGGCCCCTCCCCGGCGCCGAACCTCGCACCGCGAGACCACCGCAGGACCGCGCGACTCAGCCGATCAGGTTCACCAGCGCATCCAGCCCCATGCCGTAGTTGATGCGGATGGTGGGGAGGGCGAGCTTGTCGGTGCCGATGGTGACGTACCCGGGCTCGATGGTGCGGGCCATCTCGAAGCCGGCCTGGCGCAGACCCTCCTTCGCGGTCTCGTTGTAGTGCCCGAAGGGGTAGGCCATGACCTCCTTGACGCCGAGAACCTGAGCGGATGCCTCCATGTCGGCCACGATCTCGGGAACGGCGTAGTTCGTGATCCGCCCGTCGCCGTTCGCCCCGGCCTGATGCATGTCGTGCGTGTGCGAGCGACGGAGCACGTAGGGCGAGGGTGCAGGGTCCTGCCGGTAGGCGGTGATCATGAACGACGTCGAGAGCACCTGGTACTTGTCCACCACCGGCACGGCGAGATCGAACCAGGTCTGATCGGCATCGTCGTCGGTGACGATCACCGACCGGTTCGGAAGCCACAGCCGCCCGTCGATGAAGGCGCTCAACTCATCCCAGGTCGGGAGGTAGAACCCGCCGGTGGCGATGTGGTTCATGTGCGCGTCGAAATCGCCGATGTAGGCGTAGTTGCCGCGCAGCCAGCCGCTCTCGCCCTCCGGATTCGAGGTGAACTGGTGGTACATGAGGATCGGGATGCGCGCGTCTTCGGCGGCGTTGTCCTCGGGGGTCTTCCACGCACCGTGCAGCGTCACCTGGCGGTCGGTGCAGGCGACCATCTCCGAGCCGTTGACCCGCGCGGATATGGTGAAGGCGTCGGCGTCCTCCGGTGTCGCGTACCAGCCGGCGAACACGGCGCCGTCGCGGCCGGGGATCGGCAGACCCGCGTACAGCGTCCCCTGCGTCTGCAGGATCGGCGCTTGGTCGACGCTGTCTCCGGCGAAGCTCACCGCGCATGCGGCGGGGTCGTCGGTGGTCGCGAGCAGCGTCTCCACCGGTGTGAGCGGGGTCGGCTCGGGCGTCGGCGGGGCCGAGCTCGCGGGAACAGTCGAGGCGCCGCCGCCGGCCGCAGGCGGCGACGCACCCCGGGTGAGAGCTGAGATCGTGACGGTCGCAACCAGGATGACCACGAGCACCGTGGCCGCAACGGTCGCGACCAGACGCCTCCGGCGTCGCACGCGGGCGCTGGCCCGACGCCTCCCGGATCGACCCATCTGCGACATCGCGCTCCCCCTTCGCTGCGCCCCCGCGCCGAGGGCATCGTAGTACCTCGGGCGAGCCTCGGCCGGCAGCGTGAGGCCGTCGCATCCTCATCGTGATGTCGCTCGTCACGTGCTGCCGCTATATTTTTCGGTATGCCGAAAAATCGTGCGGCGCTCGCCGGTGCGCTCCCCACGGGGATGCTGGCGCTCGCCGTCGCGCTCGCGGGATGCGCCTCCGGCGCGGCGACCACCCCCGCTGACGACCGTCCCGTCGTCCTCACGACCTTCACGGTGCTCTCCGACATCGCCCAGAACGTCGCCGGCGACAACCTCCGCGTCGAGTCGCTCACCAAGGTCGGCGCCGAGATCCACGGGTACGAGCCGACCCCGGGCGATGTCCGCCGTGCCGCCGATGCCGACCTCGTCCTCGACAACGGGCTGGGCCTGGAGGCCTGGTTCGCCCAATTCGTCGAGTCGGTCGACGTGCCCCACGTCGTCGTCTCCGAGGGTGTCGAGCCGATCGACATCTCCGGTGACGCCTACGCGGGCCTGCCGAATCCGCACGCGTGGATGAGTCCGCTGAACGCTGCGATCTACGTCGACAACATGGTCGTCGCCTTCGGCGAACTCGATCCCGAGAACGCCGACGACTACGCCGCGAACGGCGAGGCGTACAAGGCCGAGCTGCAGGAGGTCTACGACGACCTCGTCAACGAGATCGATGCCGTCCCCCCGGCGGAGCGCGTGCTCGTCACCTGCGAGGGAGCGTTCTCGTACCTCGCGCGCGACGCCGGGCTCGAGGAGGCCTACATCTGGCCGGTCAACGCCGAGCAGCAGGCGACACCGCAGCGCATCGCCGCCGTCATCGAGCGGGTCGAGGACGATCGCCTCCCCGCGGTCTTCTGCGAATCCACGGTGTCCGATCGTCCGATGCAGCAGGTCGTCGAAGCGACCGGGGCCGCCTTCGGCGGCACCCTCTACGTCGATTCGCTCTCCGAACCCGACGGGCCCGTGCCGACCTACCTCGATCTCCTCCGTTACGACGCCGAGGTGGTCGCCGCGGGTCTGCGAGGGGAAAGCGGATGACGCATCCTATCGAGGTCTCCGACGTCACCGTCCGCTACGGTGACGTCGTCGCGCTCCGCGGTGTCTCGCTCGAGGTCGCCGCCGGCCGGGTCACCGGACTGATCGGCATGAACGGGTCAGGCAAGTCGACCCTCTTCGCCGCGATCGTGGGGCGCCTTCGCCCCGACAGCGGCTCGGTGCGCATCGACGGTGCCGACCCGGCGCGCGCCCGCCGTCGCGGGCTGGTCGGCTACGTCCCGCAGTCGGAGGCTGTCGACTGGTCGTTCCCGGTGTCGGTGCGCGACGTCGTGATGATGGGCCGCTACGGCCGGTTGGGTCCGATGCGCCGCGCCGGCGGAGCCGATCGCCGCGCGGTCGACGACGCCCTCGCCCGGGTCGAGCTCGACCAGCTCGCCGACCGGCAGATCGGCCGCCTGTCCGGCGGCCAGCGCAAGCGCGCGTTCGTCGCGCGGGCCATCGCGCAGGATGCCGGCATCCTGCTTCTGGACGAACCGTTCGCCGGCGTCGACAAGCGCTCCGAGGCGACGATCGTCAGCCTCCTCCGCGACCTCGCCGCGGCGGGCCGCACGGTCCTCGTCTCGACCCACGACCTCCACGCGCTTCCCGATCTCGCCGACGAGGCCGTGCTGCTGATGAATCGCGTCCTCTTCCACGGACCCGTCGCCGAGGCCCTCGAACCCGCGACCCTGGCACGCGCGTTCGGTCTCGAGGACCAGCCCCGCCAGCGGCAGCCCCGCGCGGAGGAGGACTCGCCGTGACTCCCCTCGACATCCTCCTCGAGCCCCTGCAGTACGACTTCATGGTGCGCGCGCTCGCGACCACCGTCGTCGCCGCGATCGTGTGCGCGCTGCTGTCGTGCTGGCTGGTGCTCGTGGGCTGGTCGCTCATGGGTGACGCGGTCTCGCACGCCGTGCTCCCCGGGGTGGTGCTCGCCTACGTCTTCGGCGCGCCCTTCGCGCTCGGGGCGCTGGTGTTCGGACTCCTCGCGGTCGCGCTCATCGGACTCATCCGCGGCACCAGCCGGGTCAAAGAGGATGCCGCGATCGGCATCGTCTTCACCACGCTCTTCGCCCTCGGCCTGGTCCTGATCTCGGTCACACCCAGCCAGACCGATCTCAGCCACATCATCTTCGGCAACATCCTCGGCATCTCCGACGCCGAGTTCGTGCAGATCCTCATCCTCGCGGTCGTCGCCTTCGCGGTGCTCATCGTCAAGCGTCGCGACCTCACGCTCTACGCCTTCGACCCGACGCACGCGTTCGCAATCGGGCTGTCGCCGCGCATGCTCGGCGCTCTCCTTCTCGGGGTGCTCGCCCTGACCGCCGTCGTCGCTCTCCAGGTGGTCGGCGTGATCCTCGTCGTGGCGATGCTCATCATCCCGGGCGCGACGGCGTACCTCCTCACCGACCGGTTCGGGCGCATGCTCGTCATCGCGCCGGTGGTCTCAGCGGCCGCGTCGGTCATCGGCATCTATCTGAGCTACTGGTTCGATGCGGCATCCGGGGGGCTCATCGTCCTGGTTCAGGGGATGTTCTTCACGCTGGCCTACCTGTTCGCGCCGCGGCAGGGCATCATCGGGCGTCGGATCGCGGCACGTCGAACGAGCCGCGAAGCCGCCGCGCCGGGCGGTCAGGGCGTATCGCCGGCGAGCACCCGCACGTCGGAGCCCTGACGCACGAACTTCAGCGGCGTGCCCTCGGGGAAGCGCTCGAGGAGTTCGGCGGGCATCCTCGGCTGCACACGGAACGACACCGACGCGGCGAAGGCGCCCACGCCGCAGCCGAGGAAGACCTGTCGCTGCGCCTCGCCGCCGCCGTCGCCGACCACCAGGAGGCATTCGTCGGTGCCGCCCCCGATCCACTCCTCGTTGCTGCTGAAGACGGTGAGGCCGTAGAACTCGTCGAACCCGCGCAGCGAGTCCGCCGGGATGCCGAGGAAGTCCGGCGGAGTGAAGCCGGGGTCTGGGGCGAGGGTGCCGATCTGCCGACCGCCGCCGGTGCGCTCGACGGTGGTCGCGCCGGCGACGACGATGACGGCGCCGATCGCCGCCGCCGCGATGAGCGAAGCGGCCCAGGGTGCGCGTCGCCGGGGGAACCAGGCGCGGATCGGCGGTCGTTCCGCCTCCGGGAGGAGGTCGGATGCCGCGAGCTCGACGCCCTCGGTCGTGGGGCGGTTCTCGGACTCCGGGCCGGGCGTCGCGGGCGTCGCGGGCGCCTCGGGCGTGGCAGCGGGCGCGGCTGCGTCTGCGGCGGATCCGTGAGCCGGTGGCCCCGGGTCTTCCGTCCGCTCGACCTCTCCGTGGACGGCGGCCTCGAGGGCGCGCAGCCGTGCCAGGGCGGCCGCATCGTCGGCGAGGTCGGCGTCGGGACCCCACGCCCGCTCCCGCAGGCGTCGGAGCTCTTCGTGAGTGGCGTCGGGCGTCATCCGCCGGCTCCGCTTGCTTGGACGGACGTCTCCTGTCCGACGAACACCCCCACGCGCGACCCGTCGAGCACGAATTGGAGCGGCGTGCCGACGGGGAACGCCGCGATGAGGTCGCGGGGCAGGCCCGGCGAGACCGTGAACTGAGCGGAAGCGGGGAATTCGCCCGCCCCGCACCCCACGAACAGTCGTCCCTGGAATGCCTGCGACTGCGAGCTGATGTCTCCGCCGGCGGTGATGACCAGGCACTGGTCCGATCCCGGCCCGAGCCACTTCTGGTCGCTGGCCATCACGACCATTCCGTAGAAGTCCTCGTAGCCGCGCACCGAGGACGCTTCGGGATCCATGAACAACGGCGCCTGGAAGTCCTCGACCACGGCCAAAGTCGCGACCTGGCGGATCTCGCCGCTCTCGGCGGCGGCGCCCATCACCCCCGCCGTGACGACCGCGCCGATGACGAGGGCGCCGATCAGCGAGGCCGCCCAGGTGACGGCCGGCCGAGGTCGCCGCGGGTGTCGGGGCTCGGCGTTACCGGTCGCGTCCGCGACATCCTCATCGATGGGGATCAGCAGGATGTCGGTGGCCGCACCCGTCGCGGAGGGATGCGGCGGCGAAACGCCCGGGCCGGCAAGTGGCGCCGGCGCAGGTGCGGGCGGGGGAGGAGGCGGGCTCGGCAGCGCGCGGGCTTCGAGCTCGTCGAGGCGTGCCAGTGCTCGGGCGTCGAGGTGGATATCGGCGTCGGGGCTGAAAGCGCGTCGGCGGAGAGAGCGGAGTTCTTCGGCCTCGCCGGCGTCCAGCGGTGCGGTGCCCCGTCGTGGACCGTCCTCCATGCCGTCAGCCTACGGCGGCGGGGAAGGGGCCGGGCCGGCGCGGGGAACGGGCGGGGAGGTGAACGTCGACCTGTGGCGACGCGTGAGTCGGTAGGACGGTTCTCTGGCGTTTCGGACCCACGTCGGCATCGTAGCCCCGGGAAGCATGTGCTGGCCTGCGTCGAAGTGGATGGGGGAGTCGCCGCCGCTTTCCGCGCTCCGCAACTCCAACTCGGCGAACGGGTGCCAGCGGCCTGCGGGTCGCGCGACGAGCAGGCGCAGGCGCCATGGCGTCTGTTGCACCGCGGCAGCGAGCTCCCCGAGGTCGACGGGAAGATCGCCGGGCGAAACAGTGACGGCTGCGATGAGCACGCTGCCGTGGGCGCCGTGGTGGGGCAGAAGGGTGGTGAGGCGTGCGCGTGACGGCGAGCCGTGGGCGCGCAGCGCGAAGCGGGCGGGGACGCCGAGCCCGGTGGAGGCCAACTCCAGATCGGCGAAGCCTTCCGGAGTGTGGAACCGTATTGCCAACCCGACGATGTCAGGCAGCGGCGCAGGAACCCCGAGGGAGCGCGACGCGCGGGCAGTCACCACCTGCGGCTCGGCGGGAGGCTCATCGATCCATCGGATGCCGCTTCCAGACGATCCGATCCAGTGCGACTGACCAAACAATGCCACGCCGTGCGGGTGGATCGGTCGCGGATGCCGAAACACCAGGATGCCCGCGAAGACTCTGCTGAGAAGCTGGCCGACGGCCAAGGAGATGCTGCGCATGCCCGCCTTCAGGGCGCGCGACGCCAGCGGTCTCGCCTTCTTGACCGTTGCGGCGTCAGGCGTGGGCGAGTTCCCGTACCGGTACTGCAACGGGATCCGCGGAAGCCTCGAACATGCGCGCGTCGAGATTGAGGCCGCCAGAGGAGCTGGCCTCTGCCGCGAGCCGCTGGAGGAGCGGTCCGTCGATCTTCTCGGCGTCGACCGTGCTGAAGGTGAAGCGAAGCGGGATCGCAGGATGTAGCCACAGCGTCGTCCGGCCCGGGGCTTCATCGTCGGTATGGCGCCACGTGATCGTGAAGGATTCGTTCCGCCTGAGCTTCGTCGCCGCCAGCACCTTCACGTGTGCGAGCATGCGGTCAGGCATCGAGATGGCCTGCGTGTCGCTACCGTAGTACAAGTAACCCATGTCCACTCCTTCGCCAGGCGAGCCCAGCGCTTGGGATCGAGGTGTCGACACCGGGAGCGAGCCAGTGGCGATGCGACCACGCTAACACAATGCTTCACCAATTTAGTTAAATTTGTGTAATACTCAGGGAGCGAACCCCACCGTACGAGTGCGGGCAGCAGGATGGAGGCGATGACGATCGCACGACAACCATCCGCTCTGCGGCGGGCGCTTTCCGGCTATGCCGACGCGCGCTCCGCCGCTTTCTCGCGGGCTCGCCGCGAGCTCAACATGGGCGACGGCGATGCGCGCGCGCTGATGTTCATCTGCGAGCGTCCGGGCGTTCGTGCAGCCGACATCGCGGCGTGCCTCGGCATCACGGCGGCCGGGACCACGGCGCTCATCGACCGACTGGTCGAGCGAGGCGTCGCGACCCGTGAATACGACCCTGACGATCGCCGCGCCATCCGGATCCAACCCGCCATCGATCTCTCGGATGACCCGTGGTCATCGCTCTGCCGCTTCGACGACGACTTCGACGAGGCCGTGGCAGGTCGCGACGTGGCGCGCATCGAGGAGCTGTCGACGCTCCTCGACGACCTCACGGCTGCCGTCTCATCTCGCTGAGACCCGGGGGTCCGGCTAGGGCTGGTCGCCTCCCAGATACTCCGCGGACTTGCGCTCGAGGAACTGGCAGAGCCGCGCGATGTAGGCGAGATCCTCGGCCAGGGCGCTGACCTGTTCGGGTGGCATCGACACGGGGGTCTCGCGCGGTTCGAAGCTCACCAGCCACCGCGAGGAGCCGGGTTGCTCGGGTCGGATCGCGGTCGTCGTGGAGAGCCGCTCGAACTGCACTCCCACGAGCCCGGTGTCCGCGCCGTCCGCCCCGTCCTGCGGAAGCACGCGCACCGTGCCCGCGAAGCCGGCGTGATCGCCCGAGGCGAGGAACTCCTCCAACCACCCCTGGAGGGTGGCAGCATTGCGGAAGGGCATGGGGAAACCGATCATTCGGAGGACGCGCTATCTGGATTATGCGTCACGTCGTGCCGCGGCGTTGCACAAAATCCGTCGAAGTCGCAGCGGAGCGGCGAATTTCTGGCGCAGAACATCATTCCTTGTGCGGGGAGCGTCGTCGGAGCCACTCCCGGACGCGCGTGACGAACGAGTCGGGTCGGGGAGGGGGGACCTCACCCCGACGCAGCATCGAGCCGTGGTCGCGAGTGATTTCCCTCGCACGCTCTCGACTCTCTATCGCCGTGGTGTCGCGGAGGGGAATGCGGATGTGCTCCTCAGCGGGCACCCCCGCCTGCAGCTCCCGTCCCCTCTCGATCTCGGCGTTCAGCTCTACTCCGAGCAGGAGGGCGACGTTGACCAGGAAGAGCCAGATCAGGAAGATCGTGACGCCGGCGAAGGCGCCGAACGTCTCGTTGTATCGGGCGAAGTTCGAGACGTAGAAGCCGAAACCGAGCGACGCTGCTCCCATCACCATCATCGCCAGAAGCGCGCCCAGTCCCAACCATCGGAACTTCGGCAGTCGGACATTCCCGGTGCCCTTGTAGAGGATCGCGATCACGACGACGAGCGCCACCGCGAAGATCGGCCACCGGAAGACGTTCCACGCCTCGACGGTCGCATCGCCGATGCCGAGCACGTCTCCGACGAGACGAAGCACAGGTCCGGACACCATCACGATGGCGATCATGATCGTGACGCTCGTGAGAAGCACGACGGTCACGAGGAGCTGGATCGGCTTCCGCTTCCAGTAGGGGCGACCTTCCGCCACGCCATAGATCCGATTGACGGATCTTCCGAAGGCAGTCACGTAGATCGAGGAGGACCACAGGGCGATGGCGACACTGACGATGAGGGTGACGTCGGCGCTGGATGAGCCGGTGACGTTCGTGAGGATGGCGTCCGCGGTGTCGGTGACGGCGCCGGGCGCGACCTGGCCGAGGAGCGTCAGCAACCGGTCTCGAACGGCGTCGCTGTCGCCGACGATGCCGACGACCGCCATGATGGCCAAGCCCGCGGGGAAGACAGCCAGCACGCCGAAGAAGGTCAGCGACCCCGCGGCATCCAGGCACTCATCCCGGATGAACTCGCTGATCGTGCGGCGGAGGAGGTAACGCCAAGTAGGGGAACGCAGGCGCGTCGCGCGCGTCGGCTCGCGGTCGTCGCCGGGGGTGTCCACGTCGGGCATGCGTGCCACGTTAGGCGGTGCGGTGCGACGGGGCGCTCTCTGACCGCATCCGGCGACGCGGACCCGCTCCGAGCCGAGAGCGACGGCCGGCGCACTCATCGAAGCGCGGCAGTTCGCCGTTCACAGTGGCGGTACGCCGGCCGTGACCGGCCCGTTCCACTACTCGCCTGGGCATTCGCGCAGGGCAGACTGATCGAAGGAGGGCGCAGGGCGAGCGCGTGCTTCCTCGGAGGTGTCGGCGACTCCGTTGCGCTGGATGTCATCGATCAGCCAGTCCATCTCGAGGATCTCGTTGCGCTGTGCGGCGCTGATCTCGGCGGCGAGTTCGCAGACGCGGACATCGAGGATCTGAGCGCGTTCGGAACGCGTGATGGCGAGGGAGTGATGAGGGATCATGGCGCTCATCCAGTCGGTATCGCCCACGGTGATCTGGCTGCGGTCAAGGGCGATTCCACCGCCGAGGAGCAGAAGGCTGACGGTGGTCACGGCGATGTTCGCCGTGACGCTCTTGTACATGTTGAGCATCCACGCGAGCATCACCAGCCCCATGGCGCCGCCCATGGTGAGGGCCATGAAGACGCGACTTTCGCTGAAGCGGACGTGGCTCCATTCCCAGGAGCCGACGAACATCACCCAGTACATGACGACCATTCCCGTGAGGATCATCGCCCCGAACCGTAGATACATCCTCCAGGACTTGGAAGACTCGGGCCGGCCGTGCTCTTCGGATGGTGAGTTGCTGTTGTTCCGCTCGGTGTTCGGGTGGTCGTTCGAGGTCATGACGTCTCCGATTCGGGAATCGCGCGGTGCCGTGTGGGTGTCGGGTTTCGACCGCCCTGGGTCCGCCGGCGGATGGCGGTTCGAGTGCGTCGCTGCACGCTAGGACAGGGGTCGACAGACTGCACACGGGGTTGACCCTCTGCGCCAGTGGGGTATGGGCAGCCAGGCGAGGCGGCGTCGCAAGGGGCTCGCTGGGAAAAGAAGAAACCCCCGTGCGTAGAAGCCACACGAGGGTCCCAGTGGCTCCGACGGGCGTCGATCCCGTGACCTCACGATTTTCAGTCGTGCGCTCTACCAACTGAGCTACAGAGCCGCGCGGCATCCGTATCGCGAACGACGCGATGCCACGTCCTAGACGAAAGGCCCTCTCGAAAGAAGGCCCGCCGCTTGGAGCGACCCTGACGGGACTTGAACCCGCGACCTCCGCCGTGACAGGGCGGCACGCTAACCAACTGCGCTACAGGGCCATGCTTATTCAATTGTGCCGTACGGAGTGACCCCAACGGGATTCGAACCCGTGCTACCGCCGTGAAAGGGCGGCGTCCTAGGCCGCTAAACGATGGGGCCGGATGAACGAACCCGGAGGCTCACTCGCCGACGCCCAAGCATACGCAATCCCCGGCGCTTGCGCCAATCGAGCTCTCGGATGCGGCCCCGACCCGCGCGTCGCGCGCACGGGAGGCGGGGGTGACGGCGACACTGAGCCGAGAGACAGACCGGAATCGACGGGCACGGTTCCGGTGATCACCGTTGCGATTGTGACTGATGTTGCTAATGTGATGCACGTCTACTTCTGCCTGTGCGCGAAGGAGAGGGCCTGTGGACTCCGACGCTATGCATGACGACTGCGGCTGCGCGCCCACCGCGCGCGAGAAGGCGATGCTCTGGCCCGACCTCAGCCGTCGCGGCCTGCTCGGGCTCGGAATCGTCGGCCTCGCCGCGGCGAGTGCGCTGGCCGGTCCCACCCTCGCTCCGGCCTTCGCCGTCGACTACCCCTCGTGGGACGACGTCGAGCGCGCCAAGCAGAACGAGGGCGCGAAGGCTGCGGAGATCACCCGTATCGAGGGGCTCATCGCCGGTCTCGCTGCGGATGTCGCCGCCAAGCAGGCCGAGGCGGTCCGCGCAGGCGACGAGTACTACGAGGCGCAGCAGGCCTTCTTCGAGGCCGCCTACCGCGCCGATGAGCTGCAGCGACAGGCGGACGAGCAGGCCGAGAAGGCCGCGGATGCCGCCAACAAGGCCGGCCGCGTGGCCGCCGAGCTGTATCGGAACGGCGGTGACGACACCTCGCTCGAGCTGTTCTTCGCCGGCTCCGCCGCTACGGCCGACGACCTCCTCGCCAAGCTCGGCACGATGGACAAGCTCGTCGAGCGCAACCGCGGGGTCTACGCCGAGGCGATCACCGCTCGCGACTCGGCGCAGAGCCTCAGCGACCAGGCCGCCGTACAGCGCGCGGAGCGCGACCGTCTGCAGAAGGAGGCGGAGCAGAAGATGGTGGCCGCCCAGGAAGCGGCCGCTGCCGCTGAGGCGGCGCTCGCTGCACAGCAGACGCACCGCGTCGAGCTCGAGGCTCAGCTGGCAGCCCTTCGCGACACGACCGCCAAGACGATCGCCGACTACCAGGCCGGCGTCGAGGCGCGTCGCAAGGCCGAGGAAGAGCGCAAGCGCCGTGAAGAGGAAGAGGCCCGCGCCCGCGCGGCCGAGGCCGCCCGCCTGGCTGAGGAGGAGCGCAAACGCCGCGAAGCCCAGCAGAACAGCGGGGGTGGCGGCGGAGGCGGCGGTGGCGGCGGTGGCGGCGGCGGCGGAGGTGGCGGCGGTAACGGCGGCGGCGTCGTCGGAACCGGCTGGGCTCGTCCGTCGTCGGGCTGGCGGTCCTCCGGCTACGGGTGGCGCACCAGTCAGTGCGGCCCGCAGGGATGTGCAAGCTCGTTCCACGCCGGGGTCGACCTCGCCGCCGGGTGCGGCGCAGGGATCTTCGCCGCATCAGCGGGCCGGGTGACGTACTCCGGATACAACGGCGGGTACGGCAATTACGTCCGCATCGATCACGGCGGCGGTATCGGCACCGGCTACGGGCACATGTCGGCGATCTACGTCGGCTACGGCCAGTGGGTCAACGCCGGCCAGCTGATCGGCGCGGAAGGCAACACCGGGCGCTCGTTCGGCTGCCATCTCCACTTCGAGTGCTATGTCAACGGCGGCACGACGAACCCGATCGACTTCATGGCCGCTCGGGGAATCGGCGTCTGACACACCCGGGCGCCGTCGTCGCGCGGTCAGCCGAGTGCCGGCCGCACCTCGTCCGCGATGCGCCGGGCCGCCCGGATGTCCGTGTCATCGGCGGCGTGAGCGTCGATCGCGCGCAGCGTGCGTGCGAGCTCGGCCCGCAGCACCTCGCGCTGGCCGTCATCGACGGTGCGACGGCCCACCTCGCCGTAGGCGCGGAGCAGCCGGCCGGCGACGAGTGGATCGCCGGATCCGTAGTGGCGGACACGGCCGAGGCTGAGCGCGACGAGCGACTCGAACGAGTCGTGCGCCGGAACGAGACGGACCGCACCTGTGTCATCCGCGAACGACGCCGGCAGGGGGCCGCGCGCGGCGATGTCCGCGAGGAGGTCGGCCAGATGCCCCACCGCGTACTCGGCCGTCGTCGGGTCGTTGACCCCGGGGGAGAGGGCCTTCATCGCGACGTCGGTGATCTGACGGATACCGAAGCTCACATCCTGTGAGGGAGTGGGCTCGTACGACAGGCTGAACTCTTCGCGCAGGCGGCCGTCGAGGCCGGCATCGGCGCGCGTCGGTTCACCCGAGCGCGGCCACCACCGGAGCAACGGCGATCCGGTCACCACGTTCGTGCCCGTCGGTGAGATCTCCTCGACGAGGATGTCGTGCTCGCGGGCGATCTCCACCAGCCCGGACCGATCGACCTCGGTGAGGAACCCCGAGGACTCCGCGCGCACCTCCCGTGCCTCCTGCGGCGTGCGGGGGGCGACGGCAGCAGGGCGCCCCGGCGCGGCATCCCACACCATCTTGATCGTGCGCGACGCCTCGCGGTGGGCGTCGCGCATCATCGTCTCGAGCCGAAGCTGCCGAGCCAGATGCCCGAGGAAGAAGGTCAGCATCACCACGCTGGTGAGCGTCAGGACGGATGCCACGGTGACCGCGATCCGAGGGACGAAGGCTCCCGCATCCTCGGTGGCGTCTTCGACCGTGCGCAGCACCGTCAATGCGTAGGCGAACGTGCCGATGAAGATCGCGAGGGTCGCGTGCACCATCCGGTCGGCGGCGAACATGCGCAGCAGTCGCGGCGAGCCCTGGCTGCTGGCGAGCTGCAGGGCGACGACGGTCAACGAGAACGTCAGTGACGTGACGGTGATGACCGATCCTGCGATCGCCGAGAGCACGGCACGCGCCGCTTCCACGCCGCCTCCGAACAGCAGCGCGGTGAAGGTGGCCGGCAGGTCTTCGTCGATCGCCCGGTCCACCTCGGGCAGCGCGACGCCGAGAAGGACGGCGACCACGGTCGCGGCGAGCGGGATCGGCCACAGCCGCGAGGCGATGGCTTCGGAGAGCGCGGCGGCGCGTGGCCCGAACCCGTTCCGCGCCACCGTCGCCCCAGCCTCAGTCTCGCGTGCTCGGCGATTCGCCCTCACCCTGGGTGCGGGTCTCGCCCTCGTGCTCTTCGAAGCGGACGAAGGCTTCGCTCACCAGGCGCTCGGCCTCGGCCGCACCCGCCCACTGGTCGACCTTGACCCACTTGTTCGGCTCGAGGTCCTTGTAGTGCTCGAAGAAGTGCCCGATCTCGTTCCTGGTGTACTCGGGGATGTCGTCGACGTCCTGGATGTGCGACCAGCGGGGATCCTTCGCGAGCACCGCGACGACCTTGTCGTCGCCGCCGGCCTCGTCGACCATCTTCAGCACGCCGACGGGGCGCACCTTCGCGAGGATGCCGGGCATGAGGTCCTGGTCGAGCAGCACCAGCACGTCCAGCGGGTCGCCGTCTTCGCCGAGAGTGTTCTCGAAGAACCCGTAGTTGGTCGGGTACCCCATCGGGGTGAAGAGGATGCGGTCGAGGAAGACCCGTCCGGTGCCGTGGTCGACCTCGTACTTGATCTTGCTGTTGCGCGGGATCTCGATGACGGCGTCGTATGCGCCCATGCCTGTGCTCCTTCAGAACGGTGGGTGGCCGGCGACCAGCCTAGTCGCGGCGCCCTCCGCGCTCAGGATCGTCGCAGCTGCACGACCGAGACGACGGCGATGGCGAGGCCGGCGACGATCATGAGCCAGCCGAGCACCGGTCCGCCATTCGTCAGGAGAGCGCCGACGCCGGCGGCGGCGAAGAGCAGCGAGATGACGAGACCGATGATCATGTAGAGCCGGTAGCGGGTGCGACCCATCTCGGATTCGGATTCCATGGCCACAACGTAGAGCCCCGCGTGCGCGCTGTCGACGGTCGCCACGCCGTCGGTGGGTAGCGTGAGGGCGTGACGTATCGACCCTCGCTCCAGCCGGCGGTCGCCGCCGTGCGGCTGGCTGTGCGCGGCGGCCTCGATGCGGTGACCGACGGCGACTCTGTGATCGTCGGACTCTCGGGTGGTGCCGACTCGCTTGCGCTCACCGCCGCGACCGTGTTCGAGGCTGCGCGACGTCGGATCACGGTGGTCGCGGTCACGGTCGATCACGGTCTGCAGGAGGGGTCGGTGGATGCCGCGGACGCGGCCCGCCGCGCCGCGGAGACCCTCGGGGCCACGGCCCGCGTGGTGCGGGTGGAGGTGGGCGCCGCGGGCGGGCCGGAGGCCGCGGCGCGCGATGCGCGCTACCGGGCGCTTCGGGACACGGCGCGGGAGGAGGGCGCCGCGGCGATCCTCACCGGTCACACCCTCGACGATCAGGCCGAGACCGTGCTGCTGGGCCTTGCCCGCGGCTCGGGCGCGGCGAGCCTGCAGGGCATGGCCGCAGCATCCGATCTCGACGGCGTACCGCTGCTGCGGCCGCTGCTGGGCCTGCGGCGCGAGACCACCCGGGCCGCCTGCGCAGCCGAGGGGCTCACCCCATGGGACGACCCGCACAACGCCGACGCGCGCTTCGCGCGCGTGCGGGTGCGCGAACGCGTGCTGCCGGTGCTCGAAGCCGAGCTCGGCCCGGGCATCGCCGAGGCGCTCGCGCGCACTGCCGAGCAGCTGCGCGAGGATGCGGCAGCCTTCGACGAGATGATCGACGAGACGATCGAGGACATCGTCGAGCACGCCGAGGCGGGCATCGCCGTGTCGATCGCGGCGCTCGCCGCCAATCCGCCCGCGCTCCGGCACCGGATCATCCGCCACGTCGTGGCCGCCGAGTTCGGCGAGAGCCTCACCCGCGCGCAGACGCTCGAGGTCGCGCGCCTGGTCACCGCCTGGTCGGGGCAGGGGCCCCTCGACCTGCCCGCGTGCCGCGCTGCGCGCGTCGGCGGCCGCGTGGTCTTCACCGCACGCTGACCGCGTCGGGCGCGGCGCCGGGGATGCCGGCGCTCGGCGCGCGACACGCAGCGCCGTAAGCTGGAGCGCATGCGCGCGGCCGACATCGAAGGCGACATCACCCGGGTTCTCGTCACCGAGGAGGAGATCCGCACCAGGCTCGACGAGATCGCGGCGCAGGTCGCCGCCGATTACGCGGGCAAGGACGTGGTGCTCGTCGGGGTGCTCAAGGGCGCGATCATGGTGATGGCGGACTTCTCCCGCGCGCTGCCGGTGTCGTACCCGATGGACTGGATGGCGGTGTCGTCCTACGGGGCCGGAACCCGCTCGAGCGGGGTGGTGCAGATCCGGAAGGATCTCGACACCGACCTGCACGACAAGCACGTGCTCATCGTCGAGGACATCATCGATTCCGGCCTCACGCTCCGCTGGCTGCTGGACAACTTCTCCTCCCGCGGGGTCGCCTCCGTCGAGGTCTTCGCGCTCTTCCGCAAGCCGGAAGCCGCCAAGGTGCACGTGGACTGCAAGTACGTCGGATTCGACATCCCGAACGACTTCGTGATCGGGTACGGCCTCGACTTCGCCGAGAAGTACCGCAACCTCCGCGATGTCGCGGTGCTCGCACCGCACGTGTACGCCTGACCGCCGGCAGGTCACGCGTCGATTCCGCCCACGACGAACGCACAGGCCGGGCATAGAGACCCCGCGTTACCCTGAGTTCACCGTCACCGCGGCTCCCGCCGCGCTCACGGCTCGTCGAGGAAGGGATCGGGCCCCGCCCGCACCATGAACCTGAAGAAGATCACCAGGAATCCCCTGTTCTACATCGTGCTGATCGGGATCTTCCTGATCGTGGGCTTCTCGCTGATCTCGAGCCTGGGCGGAGCGAAGCAGATCTCCACGCAGGAGGGCCTGGAACTCCTCGACGGCGGCACGGTGACCGAGGTTCTCAACACCGACGGCGACCAGCGGGTCGACCTCACCCTCGCCGAGCCCTATGAGGGCGCCACCGAGGTGCAGTTCTACTACGTCCAGGCCCGCGCCGAAGAGGTCGTCAACGCCATCAACTCCGCCGACCCCGCTGACGGCTTCAACGACTCCGTGCCGCAGCCGTCGTGGTTCGACGGGTTCCTGTCGCTGATGATCCCGCTGCTGCTGCTGGGTCTGCTGTTCTGGTTCCTGCTCTCCAGCGCCCAGGGCGGCGGCAGCAAGGTCATGCAGTTCGGCAAGTCGCGCGCGAAGCTCGTGACCAAGGAGATGCCGCAGGTCACCTTCGTCGATGTCGCCGGTGCCGATGAGGCCATCGAGGAGATGCAGGAGATCAAGGACTTTCTGAAGGACCCGGCCAAGTTCCAGGCGGTCGGTGCCCGCATCCCGAAGGGCGTGCTGCTGTACGGCCCTCCCGGAACCGGCAAGACATTGCTCGCCCGCGCCGTCGCCGGTGAGGCGGGCGTCCCCTTCTACTCGATCTCGGGGTCGGACTTCGTCGAGATGTTCGTCGGCGTCGGCGCCAGCCGCGTGCGCGACCTGTTCAACCAGGCCAAGGAGAACGCTCCCGCCATCATCTTCATCGACGAGATCGATGCCGTCGGCCGCCACCGCGGTGCCGGCATGGGCGGCGGTCACGACGAGCGCGAGCAGACCCTGAACCAGATGCTCGTCGAGATGGACGGCTTCGATCCGAAGGCGAACGTCATCGTCATCGCAGCGACGAACCGCCCCGACATCCTCGACCCGGCGCTTCTGCGCCCCGGTCGATTCGACCGCCAGATCGGCGTCGACGCGCCCGACCTCAAGGGCCGGCAGAAGATCCTGCAGGTGCACGGTCGCGGCAAGCCCCTCGCCGACAGCGTCGACCTCGAGGTCGTCGCCCGCAAGACCCCCGGCTTCACCGGCGCCGACCTCGCGAACGTGCTGAACGAGGCGGCACTGCTGACCGCCCGCTCCAACGCCCAGCTGATCGACAACCGCGCGCTCGACGAGGCGATCGACCGCGTCATCGCCGGTCCGCAGCGGCGCACCCGCGTGATGCGCGACAAGGAGAAGCTGATCACCGCGTACCACGAGGGCGGGCACGCCCTGGCCGCGGCGGCGATGAACCACACCGACCCGGTGACGAAGGTCACGATCCTCCCGCGTGGCAAGGCCCTCGGCTACACGATGGTCCTCCCGCTCGACGACAAGTACTCGGTCACTCGCAACGAGCTGCAGGATCAGCTGACGTATGCCATGGGCGGCCGGGTCGCTGAGGAGGTCGTCTTCCACGACCCCACCACCGGCGCCTCGAACGACATCGAGAAGGCCACGAGCATCGCGCGCAAGATGGTGACCGAGTACGGGATGACCACGCAGGTGGGCCCGGTCAAGCTCGGCCAGTCCTCGGGCGAGGTGTTCATGGGCCGCGACATGGGCCACGGCCGCGACTTCAGCGAGCGCATCGCCGAGCGGGTCGACGCCGAGGTGCGCGCACTCATCGAGCAGGCGCACAACGAGGCGTACGAGGTCATCAACGCCAACCGCGACGTCCTCGACAAGCTCGCCCTGGCGCTGCTCGAGAAGGAGACGTTGGATCACATCGAACTCGCCGAGATCTTCTCCGACATCACCAAGCTCCCGCCACGTCCGCAGTGGCTCTCCAGCAGCGACCGGCCCGTCTCGACGCTTCCCCCCGTCGACGTGCCGCGACGCGCGGAGCCCGCGGGCGTGGCGGCTTCCGTCGAGGCGGAGGAGCCTGCCGCCGAGAAGGCGCCGCGTCGCCGGCCGAGCGGACAGGCGCGTCCGGCGACCGCGTAGGCTCGGCCTGTGGCCGTTGATCGAGAGCGCGTCGCCGCGCTCGTGACCGAGCTTCTGTCGGCGATCGGGGAGGATCCCGACCGTCCGGGGCTGAAGCTCACGCCGCAGCGCGTCGCCGACGCATACGCCGAGTTCTTCTCCGGGGTGGGGGAGGACCCCGCCGAGCCGCTCTCGCACACCATCTCGGTCAGCCGAGGTCCTGCCCCTGACACGCTGCCCTCGGGGGCGGTGATGCTCCGCGACATCCACTTCCGCTCCGTCTGCGAGCATCACCTGCTGCTCTTCCGCGGCAAGGCCCACATCGCCTACCTGCCGGGGGAGCAGGTGGTGGGTCTCGGCGCGCTGCCGAAGGTCGTCGACGTGCTCGCCTCGCGCCCGCAGGTGCAGGAGCGCCTGGGCGAGCAGATCGCCGACACCATCTGGGACGCGCTCGACACCCGAGGCGTGCTCGTCGTGCTCGAGGCAACCCACGGGTGCGTCACCTTCCGCGGAGAGCGCCAGCGCGACGCCTCCACGGTGACGATCGCCGCGCGGGGCGAGTTCACCGACCCGATCTCACGGACCGAGCTGATGCTGCTCATGGGGGCGCCGCGCGAATGACCGTCGTCATGGGCATCGTCAACGTCACGCCCGACTCCTTCAGCGACGGCGGACGCTACTTCGCGCAGGACGCCGCGATCGCACGCGGCCGCGTCCTCCGGGCCGCCGGCGCCGACATCCTCGACATCGGCGGCGAATCGACCCGGCCCGGTGCCCATCGGGTCGACCCGGGTGTCGAGCAGGAGCGCGTGCTCCCCGTCATCAGCGCGCTGGCGGCCGAGGGCGCGACGGTGAGCATCGACACCATGAACGCCTCCACCGCCGTGGCCGCCGTCGAGGCGGGGGCTGCGATCGTCAACGACGTCTCGGGTGGCCTCGCCGATCCCGCGATGCTCCCGGCCGTCGCCGGGTCGGGCGCCGAGTTCGTCGTCGGCCACTGGCGGGGTCCCTCGAGCGACATGTACGCCCGCGCCGAGTACGGCGACGTCGTCCGCGAGGTGGTCACCGAACTGTCGGCGCGCCTGGAGGCCGCGGCGATCGCCGGCATCGCGCCGTCCCGCGTCATCCTCGATCCGGGCATCGGGTTCGGCAAACGCGGCGATCAGAACTGGTCGGTGCTGAGCGGGCTCCCGCGCATCCTCGGCATCGGCCCCCGGGTGCTCATCGGAACGAGCCGCAAGCGATTCCTCGCCGAGACGCTCGTCTCCGGCGGCGCCGCAGGTGCGCCGACCGCGACGCTCGACGACGCATCCGAAGAACGGCGCGACCTCGCGACGGCCGTCACGAGCGCGCTCGCTGCGCGTGAGGGGGTGTGGGGCGTTCGCGTGCACGACGTCCGCGCCACCCGAGATGCGCTGCTCATCGCGGAGGCGTGGGAGGGAGACCGCCGGTGGACGGCGACACGATCACGCTGACGGGCCTGCGGGTCTTCGGATACCACGGCGTCTACGACGACGAGCGGCGTGACGGTCAGGACTTCGTCATCGACCTTGCTCTGACGCTCGACACCCGCCCCGCAGCGAGCAGCGACGACGTCTCCGACACCGTGCACTACGGCGAGCTCGCCGAAGAGGTCGCCGCGATCGTCGCGGGCGATCCGGTGAACCTGCTCGAGACGCTCGCCCATCGGATCGCCCGCGCGGTGCTCGGGCGTCCCCTCGTCTCGGCCGTGCGCGTCACCGTCCACAAGCCGCAGGCGCCGATCCCGCTGACCTTCGCCGACGTGTCGGTGACGATCACGCGTGTGCGACCCGATGAAGGAGGGCATGCCCATGAGTCGTCGACTGGCTGAGGGTCTGAAGACGGATGCGACGCCCCGGCGTCGCGACGAGGCGATCGCCGTCGTCGCGCTCGGGTCGAACCTGGGCGATCGCGCGGGCATCCTCGACGCGGCGCTGACCGACCTCGCCCGGCTGCCGCTCGTCACCCACGTGAAGACCGCGACGCCGATCGAGTCGGTGGCCCTGACGCCGGACGGGCCCGACACCGAGGCCCCCGCCTACCTCAACTCGGTGGCACTGCTCACCACGCGCCTCGCACCCACCGTGCTGCTCGGCTACCTGCACGCCATCGAAGCGCGGCACGGCCGTGAGCGGGGGGCCCGCTGGGCCGACCGCACGCTCGACCTCGACCTCATCGCCTACGGCGAGGTCACCAGCGACGGGCCCGTGCTGATCCTCCCGCACCCCCGCGCGGCGGAGCGGGACTTCGTCCTCGAGCCCTGGCTGCAGGTCGACCCCGATGCGGTGCTCCCGGGGGTCGGCCCTGTCGCCGACATCCTCGCCCGCCTGCGGGGACCCTCGTGAGGCGCACGCGCCCGCTCGTCCTCGTCATCGTCGCCGTCCTGGGCGTCGCGGTCGGGTTCGCGATCGACCAGGCACTCACCGCGGCCGGACGGGCGACTTTCACTCCCGCCGTGTCCCTGCCGATCCTCCTGGTGCTGCTGGCCGCCGTGATCGTCGCCCTCGCGGTGCCGATCCGCCGCGCGACGCGGGGAGCCGCTGCCCCGGTGGATCCGTTCCGGGCGCTGCGCATCGCGGTGCTCGCGAAGGCGTCGAGCCTGGTCGGGGCGATCGTGACGGGAATCGCGGGCGGCCTGGCGCTGTTCCTGCTCACCCGGCCCGTTCCGCCCTCGATAGGCTCATTGGGGGCTGTCATCGCGACGGCCCTGTGCGCGGTGCTGCTGGTGGTCGCGGGCCTGGTCGCAGAGCAGTTCTGCACGATCCGGAAGGACGACGATGACGAACAGCCCGGAGGCTCCGACCCCGGACTCGAACCCGGCGGACACTGAGCGGGCCGCCGTGGCCTTCGACGCCGCGCCGACCCCGCCGGCGGCCGCGCCGCTCGAAGCGGATCAGGTCCGCCAGGATGACCACGATCCTGCGGTGTTCACCGGGGGTGCCTTCGATCGCATCGTCGAGCCGCGCTCGGAGAACCGTCTCCCCCTCGGGGACGGCACCTGGTACCAGCTGGCGAAGGCCTATGTGCGGGTGCAGCTCATCACGACCGGGTTCTTCTTCCTGCTCGTGCTCGTCGCCGGCCTCGTCGCGGTGTTCGCGTTCGACATCCGCTGGCTGATGATCCCCGCCGGGATCCTCCTCGTCATCCTTGCCGCGGTGCTCGTCGTGACACCCCGGCAGGCGCGCTCGTACGGCTACCAGCTCCGCCGCGACGATCTCGTGTTCCGCCGCGGCATCCTGTGGCAGCGCATCGTCGCCGTTCCCTACGGCCGGATGCAGCTGGTCGACATCACCCATGGCCCCCTGGATCGCGGCTTCGGCATCGCCCAGCTGAAGATCGTCACCGCGGCGGCCGTGTCGGGAGTGACGCTCCCCGGACTCACGCAGGAAGCAGCCGAGCAGCTGCGCGACACTCTCATCGATGTCGCCGAGACCCGCCGGACGGGACTGTGACGAGCGCTCCCGCGCCGACGCGCTCGCCGCTCAGCGACGGCGACTGGCACCGCCTGCATCCGTTCACTCCGCTGCTGCGGGGCGGGCTGACACTCGTCATCATCGCCGGCATCCTCATCGCGAACTTCCGCGACCGTCTCATCCAGGGGGTCGTGCCGATCTTCGTCCCCGAAGTCGACCCGGGCGACTTCGAGACCGGTGATCCGCTGGACTTCATCTTCGAGCGCGGGCTCATCCTCGCCGCTCTCGGCGCGGTGATCGTCGTTGTCGTCGTGCTCGTCGGCGTCTTCTACCTGTCGTGGCGGTTCCACACCTTCCGGATCACCGGCGACGATGTCGAGGTGCGCAGCGGTGTGCTGTTCCGCACCCAGCGGCGCGCCCCGCTGGATCGGGTGCAGGGGGTCAACCTCACCAGGCCCATGATCGCCCGGCTCATGGGTATGGCCAAGCTCGAGGTCGTCGGCGCCGGCACCGACGGGAACGTCAAGCTCGAGTACCTCTCCACCGCCAACGCCGAGGCGGTGCGGGCCGACATCCTGCGGCTCGCCTCAGGACGACGCCTCGCCGAAGCCCGCCAGGCGGCCGCGGCGGCGGGCGGCGGCCGGGTGTCGGCGGCGGCGTCGACCGTCGCGGCCGGGCTCACCGAGATGATCGAGGGGGCGGAGGATCCCGCCGACGAGCCCGACTCGGTGGTGAACATCCCGGTCGGGCGCCTTATCGCCTCGCACCTGCTCGACGGTTCGCTGCTGTTCCTCATCGTGCTCGTCGCGGCGATCGTGGTGGCCTCGATTCTCGGAACGCCGTGGCTGCTGCTGACCGCCATCCCCGCTCTTCTCGGTTTCGGGGCGTACTGGGTGCGCACGATCACGAGGTCGCTGCGCTACTCGATCGCCCCCACCTCGAGCGGCGTGCGCATCACCTTCGGCCTGTTCACCACCGTCACCGAGACGCTGCCGCCGGGTCGCATCCATGCCCTTGAGATCAGCCAGCCGATCCTGTGGCGGCCGGCCGGATGGTGGGCGATCACCGTCAATCGGCTGTCCGGACGAGGTCTCGAGGCTGCGGGGACCGACCAGTTCGCCACGGTCCTCCCGGTGGGAAATCGCACCGACGTGGAGCGCGTCCTGCAGCTTCTGCTGCCGCACCTGCCGCGCGAGGAGTGGCCGCTGGTGTTCCGGCACGGCGTGCTCGGGCCGGAGGACGGCGACCCCTACGTGACCACGCCGCGCCGCGCCGCCTGGCTCCGGCCCACCAGCTGGCGGCGCAACGGCGCCTTCGTCACGCCCGACGTGCTGTTCGTGCGCCGAGGGTTCATCTGGCGCAAGCTCGCCCTCTTCCCGCTCGCGCGCATGCAGAGTCTCGCGATCGCGCAGGGGCCCGTCGACCGCGCACTCGGTGTCGCGAATCTGCAGGTGCACACCGTCGTCGGTCGGGTGAGCGGATCGCTCGGCATCATCGATCGGGATGACGCGGTGTCGCTGTTCGAGCGCACCGAGGCGGCGGCGATCGTGGCGGCTGCGAACGACCGCAGCCACCGGTGGGCGGGGGACGAGGCGCCAGATGAGGTCGCGGTGACCGTCGGAGCTGCGGCCCCGCCGCCGGAGGTGCCTGGACCGGTCGCATCGACGGACCCGGGCCGCACGGAGGAGGTGTCGCGGTGAGGCGTGACGGACGACTCGGCGTGGGCATCATCGGAGCGGGTCGGGTCGGTCCCGTGATGGGCGCCGCTCTCCGCGGCGCCGGTCACGCGATCGTCGGCATCACCGCCGGCTCCGACCGCGACCGCGTCGACGCGGTGCTGCCCGATGTGCCGGTGCTCGACCCGGTCGAGCTCATCGCGGGGAGCGACCTGGTCGTGATCGCGGTCCCGAGAACCGAGCTTCCGGGCCTCGTCGCGGGCCTCGCCGCGCTGGACGCCTGGCGGCCGGGCCAGCTGGTGCTGCACACCGACGCCTCGTACGGGATCGAGGTGCTCCAGCCGGCGACGGCGCGCGGCGCCATCCCGCTGGCAATTCATCCCGCGATCGCCTTCACCGGGTCATCCATCGATCTGCGGCAGCTGACCCACGCCTACGCGGCGGTCACCGCGCCGGCGCCGGTTCTCCCGATCGCGCAGGCGCTCGCGGTCGAGCTCGGCTGCGAGCCGGTCGAGGTGGCCGAGGACCAGCGACCGCTGTACGCCGAGGCGATCTCGACCGCGACGGAGTTCTCCCGCTCGATCATCGCCCAGGCGGCCGACCTGCTCTCCCGCGCCGGGGTCGAGGATCCCGGACTCTACCTCTCGAACCTCGTGCACACGACGATCGACCACGCGCTGACGCGGGCCGACGCCCCGGTGATCGAGCCACCCGGGGCGTCGTCGCCCGACGCCTGACCCGGCGCAAGGTCAGCCGCGGAGCGCGGACAGCTCGGCGAACTCCTCGGCGGTGAGCTCGAGGGCGCCGCCCTGCATGTTGTCCTCGAGGTGAGCGACGCTGGACGTGCCGGGAATCGGGAGCATGACGGGCGAGCGCCTCAGCAGCCACGCGAGAGCGATCTGCGCGGGGGTCGCGTTCTTCTGCGCAGCGATGTCGGTGAGCGGCGAGTCGGCTCCGGTGAGACCACCGGTCGCGAGCGGGAACCACGGGATGAACCCGATGCCCTGCTCCTCGGACCAGTCGAGAAGGTCTTCCGCGTCGCGCGTCTGCAGGTTGTAGAGGTTCTGGACGGTGACGATCTCTGCGATCTTCTGCGCCTCCTTCACCTCGTCGATCGTGACCTCCGACAGGCCGATGTGGCGGATCTTGCCCTCGTCCTGGAGCGCCTTCAGCTCGCCGACCTGGTCTTCGAGCGGCACCTTCGGGTCGATGCGGTGCAGCTGGAAGAGGTCGATGCGCTCGAGCCCGAGCCGGCGGAGGCTCATCTCCGCACCCTGGCGCAGGAACTCGGGGCGACCGAGCGGCGGCCAGACGTTGGGGGCCGTGCGGGTCAGGCCCGATTTGGTCGCGATGAGGATGTCGTCGGCGTAGGGGTGAAGCGCCTCCTTCAGAAGCTCCTCGGCGACGTAGGGGCCGTAGGACTCGGCGGTGTCGAAGAAGTTCACGCCGAGCTCGACCGCCCGGCGCAGGACGCGGATCGCCTCGTCGTGGTCCTTCGGCGGTCCCCAGACCCCGGGCCCGGTGAGCTGCATGGTCCCGTAGCCGAGGCGGTTGACCTCGAGGTCGCCGCCGATGCGGAAGGTGCCGGATGACTGTGCAGGCTGCGTGATGTTCGTCATGGAGGGGTCAAGCGCTCCGCGGCGCCCGAGCATTCCCGGGCGCCGCGGCGGCGCTCACTCCTCGTCCCAGGGGAGCTTCACCAGCGGCAGCACGTACACCCGTCCCGCGATGGCGGTCGGATGCTTGGTCATGAGGCCCGCGACGTCGTCGATCGACTCCGCGGTGATGATGTCGTACCCGGCGAACCATTCGGTGAACTCCGGGAAGGGTCCGTCGGTGATGAGGGCGCGGCCGTCGCGGACGACCACCGACTTCGCCTGATCGGCCGGCGCTGTCGGCGCGCCGCTCTGCAGCATCCCCTTCGCTTCGCCGTCGGCGAGCCAGCCCTCGAGCATGCGCTGGTCTTCCTCGCGGGGGACATCGGTGCCGCTGGGGTCGGTCATGTGGATGACCAGGTACCTGTTGCTCATCTGCTTCTCTCTCGTGTGATGATGCGGGGCCTGAACGGCCTCTGTCGAACAAGCGACGATCGGGGAGCGTCGGATACGACACCCGGTGGATGATTCATCCGCGCGTCGTCACATCGACACCGTCGCGGCGCGCGGTCAACAGCTCCGCCATCGCGGGCGTCGGCGCGAGCGAGATCGCACGTTCGTACGCGTCGAGGGCCTCGAAAGGTGCGCCGCTCGACGCCAGGAGGTGGGCCCGGACCGAGTGGAGGGCGTAGTGCCCGGCGAGGGCGTCGTCGTGCCGCGCGAGGACGACCAAGCCCGCCTCGGGGGAGTCGGCCTCGGCGACGGCGAGGGCGTGATTGACGCCCACCATGGGGCTCGGGTCGACCCGCTCGAGCATCTCGTAGAGCGTGACGATCTGCGACCAGTCGGTGCTTCCGGCATCGGTGGCGTGCGCGTGGACGAGATGGATGGCGGCGAGCAGCTCGAAACGGCCGAGGGGGATGCCGCTGGCGCGGGCTTGTCGCTTCCGCTCGCCGAGGAGCGCGTCGGCCTCCTCGATGAGGTCGCGGTCCCACGCGCCGCGGTCTTGCTCGGCGAGGGTCACGAGTGCGCCGTCGTCGCTGATCCGGGCGGGGGTGCGGGCGATCGAGGCGAGGAGGAGGGCGAGGAGCCCGGTGACGTCGCCGTCGCCGGGAAGCAGCGCGTGCAGTTCGCGTGCGAGCCGGAGCGCCTCGGCGAGGAGGTCGAGCCGCAGCCGGTCGGTGGCGTCGCCGGTGGCCGTGTAGCCCTGCGTGTACATCAGCGAGAGCACGGCCACCACGGCGGCCGCGCGATCAGGAAGGTCGCTCGCCTCGGGAACCCGGAACGGGACGCGCGCCGCGCCGATCTTCGCCTTCCCCCGGGTGATCCGCTGCGCAATCGTCGTCGGCGGCACGAGGAACATCCGCGCGATCTGCTCGACGGTGAGACCGACGATGACACGGAGGGTCAGAGCCACCTGGGTCTCGAGGCCGAGGACCGGATGACAGCACGCGAAGAGCAGCCGCAGGCGATCGTCCGCGACCGCGCCCACCGGTTCGGCGGGGGAGTCGTCTGCGAGGAGCAGGGCCTCCCGGTGCTTGTCGTCACGCCGGGCCTCGCGCCGGAGGCGGTCGATGGCCCTCCGATGCGCCGTCGTGGTGATCCAGGCACCCGGATTCGGAGGCACACCGTCGACGGCCCACCGCTCCACGGCGACGGCGAACGCTTCGGCCGCGACCTCTTCGGCGAGATCGAGGTCGCCGAAGCGGCGGGCGAGCCCCGCGACGATCCGGCCCCATTCCGCACGGTGGACCTCGGCGAGCGCGACGTCGGCGTCCTGTCGCTGGGGCATGGTGTCCATTGGACACGACGATCCTGTCGCTGTCACGGCCCGCGGACGGGTGGAGCTCGCACCGCCGATACGATCGACGGATGATCCGCACCCCCGAGGCGCTGCGCAGCCGCCTGGCTGAGGCCCGCCGCGACGCCCCGGGCTCGACGGTGGCGCTCGTGTCCACGATCGGCTCGCTCCACGACGGTCACATCGATCTCATCGACACCGCCCGTGAGCGTGCGGAGATCGTCGTGGTCTCGACGTTCGTCAACCCGCTGCGCTTCGGCACGACGGCCGACTTCGAGGCGTATCCGCGCACCCCCGACGCCGACCGTCTGCTGCTGGAGTCACTCGGCGTCGACGTGGTGTTCGCCCCCGAGACCGCCGACCTCCTGCCGCACGGCACGGCGACGACGAAGATCAGCGCCGGCGACCTGGGTCTGCGGTACGAGGGGCGGTTCCGGCCGTACTACTTCGACGGCCTGCTCACCGTCGAGGCGAAGCTCTTCCACCTCGTCGAGCCCGATGTCGCCGTCTACGGGCTCCGCGACCGGCAGCGGATCTTCCTGGTCGAACGGATGATCCGCGACCTCTTCATCGACGTCGACGTCGCCACCGTCGAGACCGTACGCGGCGATGACGGGCTGCCCGTCTCGACCCGTGCGTCACTGCTCGAAGACCGCGATCGCCAGGCCGCCGGAAAGCTGACGAAGGCCCTCGACGCCGCGGCCTCGAACGCCGACCGCGGGGTCGACGCGTGCATCGCCGCGGCCCAGTCCTCGCTGATGGGCGAGCCGCGGATCAACCTCGAGTACCTCACCGTGGTGGACCCGGCCACCTTCCTTCCCGTCGACGAGGGCCATCGCGGGCGGGCATTGGCGCTGATCGCCGCGACCGTCGCCGGGCAGCGCTTCATCGACAACACCGAGATCTCGCTGCAGTGATCGCCGCGCTCACGCCCGCGCGACCGCCGGTGTGACCGTCCGCCGGGGCCGGACGCGAGCGACGGGCGCGCCGGTGCCCGTCGATACACTTGACGGCGACCCCGAGGAGCCTGTTCATGACTGATTCGACCGCGCCCGGCGCCGTTGACGACACCGACGCTTCCGAGCCCAGCGACGAAGAGGTCTTCGAGCAGAAGGCGGTGCGTCTGGCCAAGCGGGAGCGGCTCATCTCCGAGCGGACGGATGCCGCCGGTGGCGCCTACCCCGTGGCGGTGCCGCTGACCGACACCATCCCCGCGCTCCGCGCGCGGTTCGGCGACCTCGAGGCAGGCGCCGAGACGGGCGTGACAGCGGGGGTCGCCGGACGGGTCGTCTTCAGTCGCAACACCGGCAAGCTGTGCTTCGCCACCCTGCAGTCGGGCGACGGCAGTCGCATCCAGGCCATGATCTCCCTCGCCGCCGTAGGCGAGGAGTCCCTTCAGCGGTGGAAGGAACTGGTCGACCTCGGCGATCACGTCTTCGTCTCGGGCGAGGTCATCTCCAGCCGTCGCGGAGAGCTGTCGATCATGGCCGCTTCGTGGGAGATCGCCGCGAAGGCCGTGCTGCCCCTTCCCAACGTCTACGGCGAGCTGAGCGAAGAGGGCCGGGTGCGAAGCCGCTTCCTCGACCTCATCGTCCGCGATCAGGCCCGCGCGACCGTGCGCGCACGCGCCGCGGTGAACGCAAGCCTCCGGCAGACCTTCACCGCTCACGACTTCATCGAGGTCGAGACCCCGATGCTCCAGGTGCAGCACGGCGGCGCATCCGCGCGCCCCTTCGTCACGCACTCCAACGCCTTCGACACCGAGCTCTACCTGCGCATCGCGCCGGAGCTGTTCCTCAAGCGCGCGGTGGTCGGGGGGCTCGACAGGGTCTTCGAGATCAACCGGAACTTCCGCAACGAAGGCGCCGACTCCACGCACAGCCCCGAGTTCGCGATGCTCGAGGCCTACCAGGCCTACACCGACTACCACGGAATCGCCGACCTCACCCAGGAGCTCATCCAGAACGCCGCCGTCGCGGTCGCCGGGTCGACGACGGTCACCTGGGCCGACGGCACGGTGTACGACCTGGGCGGGCAGTGGGAGAGGCTGTCGATGTACGACTCTCTTTCGGATGCCGCGGGCCGAGCGATCACCCCCGACACGTCGCTGGACGATCTGCTGACCTTCGCCGCCGAAGTCGGCGTCGAAGCGCCGCCGCATGCCACCCACGGCAAGCTCGTCGAGGAGCTGTGGGAGCACTTCGTCAAGCCGGGCCTGACGCGCCCCACCTTCGTGATGGACTTCCCCGTCGACACCAGTCCACTCGTGCGCGAGCACCGGTCGGTTCCGGGACTGGTGGAGAAGTGGGACCTGTACGCCCGCGGCTTCGAGCTCGCCACCGGGTACTCCGAGCTCGTGGACCCCGTCATCCAGCGTGAGCGGTTCGTCGAGCAGGCGAAGCTCGCCGCGCGCGGCGACGTCGAGGCCATGCGCATCGACGAGGAGTTCCTCCGCGCCCTCGAGCACGGCATGCCGCCCACGGGCGGCATGGGCATGGGGATCGACCGGCTCCTCATGGCGATCACGGGGCTCGGCATCCGCGAGACGATCCTCTTCCCGCTCGTGAAATAGCCGGTCACCCCGCAGCCCCCATCGCATCCTCCGGGCGCCACACCCCGGTGCGGGCGAAGGCCCACTCCGGCAGGTGGCCGCTGCGCACCATCGCCTGGACGATCCCGGTGAGGCCATGGGTCGGGTCGATCGCGGCGGCCTGTCCGACGAACCACTCCGCGTGGGTCGATCGGCCGAGCGCCCACGAGAGCCACGCGCAGACCGCGAGGGGTCCGGGCCGGGTGGCTCGGGGCGCTGCGGCGGCCACCCGGCGAGTGACCTCGAGCGCGCCGCGGAGGCGTTCGGCCGAGGGCTGCGCACCCTCACCCCACATGCGCTTGGCGACCTCGGCGGGGTACGGCTCTCCCGCTTCCCACCGCAGCTGCGCAGCCATCGCCTCATCGCCACGGTCGATGTCGTCGCACCACTGAACCAGCGCCACATCCCGGGTCGCCGGCCGCTCGAGGCACCACAGCAGCAGGGCCGCATCGAACGGATCGAGCATCTCGGGGTTCCAGCTCAGCGCCTCTTCGAACAGGGCCGGGAGGTCGTCGAGCAGGCACACCGCTTCGAGTCCGCGCGGGTCGATACGGGCGGTCGATCCGGTCGCGCTCGACCCGAACCCCCCGATCGCGACGCGGATCGCCTGCAGCGCGTTCCCTACCCTCTCCTTCTCGGCGAGGTCGACCGCGGGGAGCGCGGCTCCGGTCCACTGATCGCCGTCCGCGAGGGGAAGCCCGGCGCGGTCGGCGGGCGACGCGTCGGCATCGAGGATCTCAGGCAGCGGCCGGCCGCCGGGCGGGGTGTCGGCGTCGAGGTACGACGCCCAGCCGTCGGAGGCGCGGCAGAGCATGTCGACCACACGCAGGCCGCTTGAATCGGCCCGCGCTCGGATGCCCTCGGCCAGCGCCCTCGCGGGAGCGCTGCCGCCATCGAAACGCTCATCGGTGAACACCACCACCGCGAGCGCATCGGCCGCCTCGATCCGGCATACGAGCCCCACGTAGGTCGCCGCCGCCGCGTCGGTGTCGGCGACCGCCGGAAGGTCGATGCGCATCGCGCCGAGAGTGCGCGTGCCCTGGAAAGGGATGAGCACGACGCTGTCGGTCGGCACGTAGCCCAGCATGCGGGGGACGAAGGAGAGGAACTCGGCCGCGGTGGCGGCCTTCACGATCGTGGTCATGCCCCGACCTTCGTCGTCGGCGTCCGGGCGCGGGAGCTCGTCAGCACACTCTGTGGTCAACTCGCCCTCTCCGCCCGTTGTGCAGGAGAGGTTGCGCCGCCGCATCCGTCCTCTCCCGGGCCGTGCCCAGGGCCGCCCCGCGTATCCTGGAAGGCATGGATGGCTTTTGGATCGCAGCGGCGTGGACGCTCCTCCCCACCGTGGTGGTCAGCGCCCTCTTCTTCTGGATCCTGCGCAGCATCCTGCACGCCGACCGCAACGAGCGGCGTGCCTACACGCGCATCGAAGCGCAGGAGCGCGCCAAGCGCGGGCTTCCCCCTGCGTCGGCAGCGCCCGACGCACCCCCGGCCCCCGCCGGGCGCTGATCGCTCGGCCCGCTACGCTGGCTCTGGGCGGGCGGGGCGAAACGGGGGAGCCGTGATCGAGATCACACTGGATGCGTCCTGGTGGCTCATCCTGGTGTTCGTCTTCGACATCATCGTGCGCATCCTCGCGGTCATCTACGTTCCGCGCAATCGCCGGCCCACCGCCGCGATGGCGTGGCTTCTGGCGATCTACTTCATCCCGCTCATCGGCGTCTTCCTCTTCCTGCTGATCGGCAACCCGCGGCTGCCGCGCAAGCGCCGTCGCCAGCAGGACGCCATCAACCAGTACATCCGCGACACCAGCGCGGGCCTCGACTTCGGCACGCTGCGCCCGCACGCGCCGCAGTGGTTCCAGTCGCTGGTGACGATGAACCGCGCCCTCGGCGCGATGCCCCTCGCCGGGGACAACGACGCACACCTGATCTCCGACTACCAGAAGAGCCTCGACGAGATGGGCGAGGCCATCCGTGCCGCGGAGCGGTACGTGCACGTGGAGTTCTACATCCTCCAAACCGACGCCTCGACCGAGAAGTTCTTCGCCGCCCTCGAGGAGGCGTGCGCCCGAGGGGTCGTCGTCCGCGTCCTGCTGGATCACTGGGCCAACCGCGGCAAGCCGTTCTACAGGCAGACACTCCGCCGCCTCGATGCGATGGGCGCCCACTGGCGTCTGATGCTCCCGGTGCAGCCGCTGAAGGGGAAGTATCAGCGCCCTGACCTGCGCAACCACCGCAAGCTCCTCGTCATCGACGGCAAGGTCGGCTACATGGGCTCGCAGAACGTCACCGACTCCACCTACAACCTGCGCAAGAACATCAAGCGGGGGCTGCACTGGGTCGACCTCATGGTGCGGCTGCACGGCCCCGTCGTGGCATCCATCAATGCCGTCTTCCTCAGCGACTGGTACAGCGAGACCGACGAGATCCTCACCGACGAGATCGACCTGTTCAAGGTCGATTCCAGCCACGGCGACCTCGACTGCCAGATCGTGCCCTCCGGGCCCGGCTTCGACTCCGAGAACAACCTGCGCCTGTTCGCGGCGCTGCTGTACTACGCCCAGCGCCGCATCATCATCGTCAGCCCGTACTTCGTGCCCGACGAGGCGCTGCTGCTGGCCATCACGACCGCCTGCCAGCGCGGACTCGAGGTGGAGCTGTTCGTCTCGGAGGAGGGCGATCAGGCGATGGTCTACCACGCCCAGCGCAGCTACTACGAGGCGCTGCTGCGCGCCGGCGTGAAGATCTGGATGTACCGCAAGCCCTACATCCTGCACTCCAAGTGCATGACGATCGACGATGAGATCGCCGTCATCGGATCGAGCAACATGGACATGCGCTCGTTCGGTCTGAACATGGAGATCTCGATGCTCGTGCGCGGCGAGGAGTTCGTGCGGGAGATGCGCGAGGTCGAGGACAAGTACCGTTCGCTCTCCCGCGAACTCACCCTCGAGGAGTGGCAGAAGCAGCCGCTGCGCTCGACCGTGCTCGACAACATCGCGCGCCTCACGTCGGCGCTGCAGTAGCGTGCGAGCGAAGACGGATGACGCGGGCCGCCGTTCGCGGCATGATGTGGACATGACACGACCTCGCCTGGTTCTCGCCCTCGCTGTTCTCGGAGCGGGGGCGATGATGCTCGCCGGCTGCGCGACCCCGTCCGGTGGCGGGGCCGGCGCCGGGTCGGGATCTGCGGAGCCGGCGCCGTCTGGATCCGCGTCTCCGTCGCCGGAGGCGTCGTCGGGGGAGTCGTGGGGACGGACGACGTGGAGGCCGCATGGCTCGACGGCGGGCGCGGCGTGGGGCTCGTCACGTATGGCTCGTCGTCCTGCCTTCCGGTGGTCGGCGAGCCGACGTACGCCGACGGGGTGCTCACGGTCGACATCAGCGACCCCGACGGTGAGGCCTGCACCCGCGATCTCGTGCCGCGCGGGTCATACGTGGGGTTGCCGGAGGGAGTCGACCCGACCCGCGAGCTCGAGATCGTCGTCACGGGCACGTATGCCGACGACACCGACCTCGACGGCCTCGAGGGCGACATCGCGGTGCCCGAGGAGTTCGCTCCCAGCGCCGGATGGGCCGATGACGACATGATGCTGATCCTCAGTTGGGGCTCGTCGACCTGCCCTCCGGTGCTGGAGTCCGCCGAGGCTGCGGGCGCCGAGGTGCTCGTGCGATTCGCCGAGCCGGTCGCCGACCAGGTGTGCACCGCCGACATGGCGCCGCGGGTCACCGTCGTCGCGGTCACCGGAGACGTCGACGACGATGCGGCCGTCACGGCCGTGCTGTCGGGCGGCGATTTCGCCGACATCCGGGTCCCGGTCCTCGGGAACCCCTAGCCGCCGCGCTTCGCCGCGCGCTTCGCGCCCGCGCTTCGCGCCCGCGCGCTTCGCCTGTCGCCGCGCCCTGCGCTCCCCGCGCTCGCCTGTCACATCTTGCGCATCCCCGCGGCACTTTCGGCCAGGCGAACGTCCGCTGTGTCTGTCGACGTGGTTTCGCCTGGCGCAAAGCGCGACGGGGACACGCCGATTGCGACCAGCGAAGAGGGGAGGCGAGGTCGCCGTCCGCTCCTGCACAGGCGAGGCGGCGACAAAGTCGCCCACAGATCCAGCGCACGCGATGCCGGTGGCCGCGCCTCTCGGACAGCGTTGCGGCATGCCTCGAGAATCCCTCCCCGCAGAACTCGGACCATACTTCCACGTGAGGGACGCGCTGCGCGCCGGTGTGAGCCGTGCTCGCCTTCGTCACCCGTCTCTTCGGCGTCCGTTCCATGGCGTCCGCTCCCTCGATCCCGGCCGGGGCTCGCCGTGGCCCGACTCGATCTTCGGTGCGCGGGGTGCGCCCGAGGATGCTCACATCGACAGGGCGCGTGCCTATGCCGCGGTCGCTGCCGAAGGCGCTTTCTTCAGCCACGTCACCGCAGCGGCGATATGGGGGTTGCCGCTCCCTCCGAAACTCCTGCGGGATGACACGATCGATGTCTCCGTGTGGGCCCCGGGACGGGCGCCGCGCGGTCGAGGTGTGCGGGGGCATCAAGCCCACGAGGCGCTGGCGCACGTCCGGCGGCACCCGGCGACCGGCCTTCTCGTGACGAGTCCCGCGACCACGTGGGCCGCACTGGCAGCCGTATTGCCGAACGTGCGCGACGTCGTCGCCGTCGGCGACGCGGCTGTTCGCAGCTGGAGGACCACGCCCCTCGCCCAGCTGCATGAACTGACTGCCGCAGCCGGCGCCGGACGGCGGGTGGGGGTGGCGCGTCTGCGAGAGGCGCTCCCTCAGATCCGAACCCGGTCGGCGTCACGGCCGGAGACCCATCTGCGCCTCGTCGTCGTCGACGCCGGATTGTCCGAGCCGGAGCTGAACTACGAGGTCTTCGACGCAGGGATGTACCTCGGCGCACTCGATCTGGCATACCCGCGGCTGAAGATCGGCCTGGAATACGAGGGGGAGCACCACCTTCTCGATCCGGACCAGTGGGCCCGAGACATCGCGAGATACGAGCGCCTCACCGCCGCCGGCTGGATCATCGTCCGGGTGACGAAAACGCAGCTGTTCTCCGACCCCGCAGAGCTTGTCGCCCGTGTGCGGAGGGCCATCACCGCTCGGGCCCAGGGATGAGCCCTTCGCTTGTCGCAAAGTGACGCGGTCGCTCGCCGTTTGCGTCCAGCGAACGGCGGGCACGCTCGTTCACTGGACGCACGTTGTCGCGGGCGACAGCCGAATGCGACAACCGGATTCGCGGGCCGGGTGCGCGCGGCGCTCGCGCGCGGATCAGTCGGCGCGCACCAGCAGTTCGCCGATCTCGCAGTCCAGCACGCGGCAGATCGCCGACAGAGTGGAATAGCGGATGGCGCGAGCCCGGTCGTTCTTCAGCACCGACAGGTTCACCACCGACACCCCCACCAGTTCCGACAGGCGGGTCAGCGTCATCCCTCGGGCCTCGAGCAGCTCGTCGAGGCGGCAGTGGACCCCGGTGGGGCCCTCGTCCTCAGCCGGGGTCACACGAGTCCCTCGGTGTCTCGCTGGAGGCGCGCGCCGGTCTGGAATGCGGCCGCGATGAGGAGCAGGGCGAAAGCCCACCCGACCGAGGCGAGGTCGAGGTTCAAGCTCAGGAAGGCGAAGCCGTCACGCGGACCCGCGGAATCGGCGCCGCCGGTGACTTCTCGGGAGCCCAGGAAATCGACCACCGATGCGCGGGCGAAGGCGCCGGCGATCTGCGATCCGAGGCCCCCGATCATGACGCCGATCGCGGCGACCGAGATCGCGTTCGCCAGCGCCGGGGTGAAGGGCCGTCCGGCCAGCAGCGCCATAGCGATCCACCCGACCGCGACGACGATGGCGAGGGTCGCGATCGCCGGGAGCGCACCCTCCAGATACAGCAGCCAGCGAGTCGAGGAGGGCAATCCGATCACTTCGATCCAAGCGGACTCGTAGCTTCCGGCCACCACCCCCGGAACCCCGGACACGAAGTCCGGCAGCTCACCCCTCGTGACCGGCATGTCGGTGACCCGTCGTTCGTCGGACCCGAAGACATCGATCGCGCTCACGACGAGGCCGAGGACCGCGAACCCCCCGAGGAGTATCGCGCCGGTGGCGATCACGGAGACCACCGTCCTTTCGGCCCGCGTGAGATCACCGTTGCGCGGGGCGCTTCGTCGTGCACGGAACATGACGACGATCGCGAAGCATATGGTCGCCAGGGGAATGAGTGTCCAGGTCAGAAGGGCGGTCACCGCCATCACAGCATCCTATCGATAAACGTTAATATCGAAAAACGATAAGACAGAGGATGTCGCGACGCAACCCTCGTACGCCGACGGTGGGCGAGCGCCATCGCGACGACGCTATGCCCACGGCGAACACGGGCGTCCGCCCGGGGCCCGCTGGCTACCCTCGATGTAAGACGCAGGGGGAGAGTCGACCCGAAGCGTCCTGGAGGAGAGTGAACGATGTTCGAGAGATTCACCGACCGAGCCCGTCGTGTGGTTGTGCTCGCCCAAGAAGAGGCGAAGATGCTCAACCACAACTACATCGGCACCGAGCACATCCTGCTCGGGCTGATCCACGAGGGTGAGGGCGTTGCCGCGAAGGCGCTCGAGTCCCTCGGCATCTCGCTCGACGCCGTGCGCGAGCAGGTGCAGGACATCATCGGACAGGGGCAGCAGCAGCCCACCGGCCACATCCCCTTCACGCCTCGCGCGAAGAAGGTGCTCGAGCTGTCGCTGCGCGAAGCGCTGCAGCTCGGCCACAACTACATCGGCACCGAGCACATCCTCCTCGGCCTCATCCGCGAGGGCGAGGGCGTCGCAGCCCAGGTGCTCGTCAAGCTCGGCGCCGACCTGAACAAGGTGCGCCAGCAGGTCATCCAGCTGCTCTCGGGCTACCAGGGCAAGGAGCCCGCCGGCGTGTCCACCGGTGCCGGCGAGCAGCAGACCTCGGGCCCTCAGGGCGGATCGCAGGTGCTCGACCAGTTCGGACGAAACCTCACGCAGGCTGCGCGCGACAACAAGCTCGACCCCGTGATCGGCCGGGAGAAGGAGATCGAGCGGGTCATGCAGATCCTCTCGCGCCGCTCCAAGAACAACCCCGTCCTCATCGGTGAGCCCGGTGTCGGCAAGACGGCCGTCGTCGAGGGCCTCGCCCAGGCGATCGTCAAGGGCGATGTGCCGGAGACGCTCAAGGACAAGCAGCTGTACTCCCTCGACCTCGGCTCGCTCATCGCCGGTTCCCGCTACCGCGGTGACTTCGAGGAGCGTCTGAAGAAGGTCACGAAGGAGATCCGAACCCGCGGCGACATCATCGTCTTCATCGACGAGATCCACACGCTGGTGGGCGCGGGTGCTGCCGAGGGCGCGATCGACGCGGCATCCATCCTCAAGCCCCTGCTCGCGCGAGGCGAGCTGCAGACGATCGGCGCCACGACGCTGGATGAGTACCGCAAGCACTTCGAGAAGGATGCTGCGCTCGAGCGTCGCTTCCAGCCGATCCAGGTCGCGGAGCCGAGCCTGCCGCACGCGATCAACATCCTGAAGGGCCTCCGCGACCGGTACGAGGCGCACCACAAGGTGCAGATCACGGATGGCGCGATCGTCGCCGCCGCGAACCTCGCCGACCGCTACATCTCCGACCGGTTCCTCCCCGACAAGGCGATCGACCTGATCGATGAGGCGGGCGCGCGCCTGCGTCTGTCGATCCTGTCGTCGCCTCCCGAGCTCCGCGAGTTCGACGACAAGATCGCCAAGGTCCGCGAGGACAAGGAGCGCGCGAGCGAGGAACAGGACTTCGAGAAGGCGGCGTCGCTGCGCGACGAGGAGAAGTCGCTTCTGGCCGAGCGGCTGCGCCTGGAGAAGCAGTGGAGAAGCGGCGATGTCGCGTCGCACGCGGTCGTCGACGAAGGTCTGATCGCCGAGGTGCTCGCGCAGGCCACCGGCATCCCGGTGTTCAAGCTCACCGAGGAGGAGTCCAGCCGCCTCGTCTTCATGGAGAAGGCCCTGCACCAGCGGGTCATCGGCCAGGAGGAGGCGATCGCCGCGCTGTCGAAGACGATCCGTCGTCAGCGTGCGGGCCTGAAAGACCCCAAGCGCCCGTCGGGCTCGTTCATCTTCGCCGGGCCCACCGGCGTCGGAAAGACCGAGCTGGCCAAGGCCCTGGCCGAGTTCCTCTTCGACGACGAGTCGGCGCTGATCTCGCTCGACATGTCGGAGTTCGGTGAGAAGCACACCGTCTCGCGGCTGTTCGGCGCCCCTCCCGGGTTCGTCGGCTTCGAGGAGGGCGGCCAGCTGACCGAGAAGGTGCGGCGGAAGCCGTTCTCGGTCGTCCTGTTCGACGAGATCGAGAAGGCTCACCCCGACATCTTCAACTCGCTCCTGCAGATTCTCGAAGAAGGTCGCCTCACCGACGGTCAGGGCCGTGTGATCGACTTCAAGAACACCGTCATCATCATGACGACGAACCTCGGTTCCTCGGCGATCGCAGGCGGTCCCGTCGGGTTCCAGGTGGAGGGCGACCAGGGCACGACCTACGACCGGATGAAGGGCAAGGTCAACGAGGAGCTCAAGCGCAACTTCAAGCCCGAGTTCCTCAACCGTGTCGACGACATCATCGTCTTCCCGCAGCTGAACAAGGACGAGCTGCGTCAGATCGTGGGGCTGTTCACCAAGCGCCTCGGCGAGCGTCTGCTCGACCGCGACATGTCGGTGGAGCTGACGGATGCCGCGAAGGACAAGCTCATCGAGGTCGGGTTCGACCCGGCGCTCGGCGCCCGGCCGTTGCGCCGCGCCATGCAGCGCGAGGTGGAGGACCGTCTGTCGGAGAAGATCCTCCACGGCGAGCTCGAGCCCGGCGACCACGTGAAGGTCGACGTCGAGAACGGCGAGTTCGCCTTCGAGCACGGCCCGCGCGGCGACAAGGTGGCCGTGGGTGTCGGTGCTGCCGGCGAGATCACCGCGACGCCGGACATCGTCGCCGGAGGCTGAGCGCGTCACACCGACAGGGGCGGGTGCCGGGGATCCGGCGCCCGCCCCTTCGTCTGTCAGTGCCGAGAACGGGGCGTATCGTGGACCCGATGTCCGAGTACACCGTCCGCCCCGCGCGCACCGCCGACATCCGCGGCATCCAGACTCTTCTGGAGCCATACGTGCAGAAACGCATCCTGCTCGGCAAGGACCTCGTGGTGCTGTACGAGTCGACCCAGCAGTTCGTCGTCGCCGAGAGTGCCGACGGGGTTCTGATCGGATGCGGCGCACTGCACGTCATGTGGGAGGACCTCGGTGAGGTGCGCACCCTCATCGTCGCGGATGAGTGGCTGCATCACGGCGTCGGCCGCGCGCTCGTCGACCGCTTGGAGGAGAACGCGCGCACGCTGGGACTCACCCGGCTGTTCTGCCTGACCTTCGAGGTCGACTTCTTCCGCAGCCGGGGGTTCGACGAGATCGGCGAGCAGATCGTGGACCCCGACGTGTACTCGCAGCTGGTGCGGAGCCCCGACGAGGGCATCGCCGAGTTCCTCGATCTCGCACACGTGAAACCGAACACCCTCGGCAACACGCGAATGCTCAAGAGTCTCTGATCTCGACCGAGCCCTTATACCGCCCTTCGGGTGGCGGGGCAAGCGTCCGAGGGAATCGTCCAGCGTCTGCTCAGATAGGGAGAGCGTCCCACCCGGAGCGCCCACACGGCCCCATGGCCCAACCCACAAGGAGAGATCATGCTCTGGACCATTCTCGGCCTCATCGTCATCGGCCTCATCGCCGGTCTCATCGCTCGCGCCGTCATCCCCGGCAAGCAGAGCATGGGCATCCTGCTGACCATCGTGCTCGGCATCGTCGGCTCGTTCGTCGGCGGATTCCTCGGATTCCTGATCTTCGGCGCTGACCCCATGGGCGGCTTCCTGCAGCCCTCCGGCATCATCGGCTCGATCATCGGCGCCATCATCGTGCTGGGGATCTACGTCCTCGTCACGCGCAACCGCAGCGTCACCCGCTGACCGACGGCTCCGCGCCGGCGCGCCCGCCTCACGGCGGCGCGCCGGCGCTGTCGTATCCCAGGGCTCCAGGGCGTGCCGTCCCGGGCGGGCGGCGACCGCGACCTAGCCTGGTCGCATGACCGAAACCGTCACGCGTCGGCGCCATTCCCCGGCGGTCTATCGCCGGCGGCGCCTCGCGGTGCTCCTCGGTCTGCTCGCCGTCATCGCCCTCGTGGTGTGGCTGGTCGTCGCACCGCCCTGGCGCGGCTCGGCCGCTGATGGTCCCGCACCCGTCGCATCTCCAACGCCGACGGGAGACCCCGTCGCCAGCGACCTTCCCGCGTTGGAGTCCGACGGATCCGCGGCAACACCGACTCCGGGCCCGAGCGACGCGACGACCGCACCGGATGCCGAGACCTCCGAGACCCCGGATGACGCTGCGGGGACGAGCTCGGCAGAGCCGTGCGTACCCGGAGATCTGCTCGTCGAGGCCGTCACCGACAAGACCGAGTACGCCTCAGGGGAGAACCCGCAGCTGTCGATCCGGCTCACGAACAACGGCGACGCGTGCACGCTGAATGTCGGCACGACGGGTCAGGTGTTCACGGTGATGAGCGGCAACGACACCTGGTGGAAGTCCACCGACTGTCAGGCGGAGCCGAGCGACCTGATGGTGCTGCTCGAAGAGAACCAGGTCGTCACCAGTGCGGCACCGATCACGTGGGACCGCACGCGATCGTCGGTGGAAACCTGCGGCGCGACTGAACGCCAGGCTGCGCCCGCGGGAGGCGCGTCGTACCACCTGTACGTCTCGATCGGCGGCGTGAACTCGACGAACACCGCCCAGTTCCTGCTCCTCTGAGCGGTCCGCCTCGGCGAGCGACGGTCGGCGCCCAGGAAGTCGGAACCGATATATCGTCTGACCGGGTGATATACCGGCCCGGCCGCGGCGTGTGGGCGCCGCGGCCGGGTTAGAGTTGGCTGGTCCCTGGACTAAGAAGCGCGTTCGGTGTCCCCAGCACCGGGTCGGCGTCCCCCAAATAGCCGACCCGTCCGAATCCCCAGTCGGTCATCGTGCTTCAGACGGGATTGCGGTCCCCTCGCATCGATGCGGTCGATGCGAGGGGACTCACATGCTGTGAACGATCAGTCGGCCCCCATGCCCCCTCGGCTCCCAGCTTCCCCAGTTGGATCGAGCGGCTTGTGATAGCCCCAGCCCCGCTCGATCGCCGTGATCACACTAGCCGCCGCCGAGCGGCCTTGTCCACCGTTTGGGGGACAAGATTTTTCTTCTTCTCCGCGGGCGAGGGAATTCGCGGGACTCCCGACGTCTCTTCGTCGGCGTGTCCCCCATTTGGGGGACAGCGAAATGCCGATGCATCGACGTATCCTGGAGGGGTCCATCGGGTGAGCGGTCGTCGTTGTCCCCAGCAGCGAGTTCGTCCCCAGCGAGCGTCCAGACGTGCCCCGATGGGCATGGCCCTTCCGCCGATCCTCTCCTCGCAGGGGTTCTCCGGGAGGGCCATTGACGTTCCCTTAAGCTGGACGGATGGCGGCGAAGAAGCGCGCTCGACAAGCGCCCGACCTGGAGTTCCGCAACACCGCGCTCAGCGACGCTCTCCAGACGCAGGACATCGCCGCGGTGGCGTTCGCCCTTCGGCACGGACCCACCGTCGTCCCGCTGTTGCGCGCCGGCGCGCGGGATGACCCTCGTGACGCGGGCGAGGTGTGGACCTACCGCGACCCCGAATCGGGTGACCTCGCCCTCCTGCTGTTCAGCGATGCCGCTCACAAGCCCGAGAGCCTGCCGCCCACGGTGGCGCTGCAGTCGCCGGCCTGGCTGCGGGCCTTCCTCGGACGCCACCGCGAAGCGGTCAAGACAGTGTTCTTCGACATAGCCGGTCCGCACCCGATGCAGGCGTCACCCGACGATCTCATCGCCGCGCTCGACGCCTGACGCGGCCTGGCCCGGAGGCGGCAGCGTGACAGCTGTCACGCCGGCCCTGGCAGCGTGTTGAGCGCAGGGCCCGCCCCGCCGCGCACGGGAGGAGAACGGCGCAAGCGAGGTTGCTGCGCGGCGAGGGTGCCTCCGGTGTGCCGATCTCCTCCCGTGTGCGGGCGAAATGCGTGCACGAGCCCGGGCAACGTCCGGACGGCCGGCAGGCGACGAGCCGGCGAGCGCGCGACGCGGCCCGCGGCCGGGCGTAGTGTCACGCGCGGGCGCGACGCGGCCCGCGGCCCGCTGGGCAGATCGCCGCGCTCGACGCCTGACGCGGCCCGCGGCCGGGCGAAGTCTCACGCGCGGGCGCGAGGCGGCCCGCGGCCCGCTGGGCAGCGCGTCGAGCACGGGGCCTGGTCCCGCGCCGCCCTCAGAAGTCGGGAACGTCCTGCAGGCGACCCGACGCGTGGGGCACGAGGTCGCGGAGCGCCGCGGCGAGATGACCGGATGACGCGTCGACGACCGTCGCGTAGCCGAGGCGGCCCGCCTCGGAGCGCCGCTGCGCGGCTTGCGTGACCGGCCGGACCTCGCCAGCGAGCGTGAGTTCGCCGATCGCGGCGACTCCGCGCGCCAGCGCGCGGTCGCGCATCGAGTTCACCACCGCGACCGCGATGGCCAGATCTGCTGCGGGTTCGAGCAGGCGCACCCCGCCGACGGTGGAGACGTAGACGTCGCACGCCGAGACCTTCAGATTCAGGCGCTTCTCGATGACCGCAAGGATCATCGCCACCCGGGCGCCGTCCACGCCGCTCACGACGCGGCGTGCGTTCGGCGACGCCGTGGGGATCGTCAGCGCCTGGATCTCCACCGGCATCGCCCGGCGACCCTCGAGCGCGATGGTGACGCACGTGCCGGGGACCGGGTCGCCGTGGCCGAGGAACAGGGCGCTGGGGTCGGGGACCTCGGCGATCCCCTCGCCGGTCATGTCGAAGCATCCGACCTCGTCTGTGGGGCCGAACCGGTTCTTCAGGGCCCTGACGAATCGGAGCGAGGTCTGCCGGTCGCCCTCGAACTGGCAGACGACGTCGACGAGGTGCTCGAGGATGCGGGGGCCCGCGATCGTGCCGTCTTTCGTGACATGTCCGACGAGGATCGTCGGCAGGGCCCGCTCCTTGGCTACGCGGATGAGAGTCGAAGCGACCTCGCGGACCTGGCTCGGGTGCCCGGCCGCACCGTCGGACAGCGCGGACGACACGGTCTGCACCGAGTCGACGATCAGCAGGTCGGGAGCGACTTCGTCGATGTGACCGAGGATGGTGGCCAGGTCGGTCTCGCTGGCCAGATACAGCTCGTCGTGGAGGGCGCCGGTGCGCTCCGCGCGGAGGCGCACCTGAGCGAGTGATTCCTCGGCGCTGGCGTACAGCACGCGCTGGCCGCTGCGCGCCGCGTGCACCGCCACCTCGAGCAGCAGCGTCGACTTGCCGACTCCCGGCTCGCCGGACAGGAGGATGGCGGCGCCGGGCACGAGGCCCCCGCCGAGCACGCGATCGAACTCGCCGACCCCCGTCGTCCGCCGCGGAGCATCCCGCGTATCGACCGCGGTGATCGGTCGCGCTGCGCGCTGCGCACCCGGAGCGACCGGCGTGATCTGCGTCGTGATGCCGGTCTGCTCCGCGGCTTCGACGACCGTGCCCCACTGCTGGCACTCGCCGCACCGCCCGACCCAGCGGGCCGTCGTCCACCCGCACTCCGTGCACCGGTACGGCGCGGTGGTGGCGGTGCGACGGGGCATGCTGCGACCTTAGCCGGGGCCTGCGACATCCCATCCGCTCTCCGTCGGCGAGGCGCTGCAACCCCCCAGTCGCAGCACCTCGCCCCGGTGAGAAATGGTCAGGCGTCCTTGCCGAAGACCTGAGACTCCATGGCGTCGTATCCCTCTGCCTGAGGGTCGCCGTGGCGCCCCCCGGACAAAGCGTATTCCTCCTCGGGCGAAAGCACGAGACGGTGACGGAAGAACAGGCCGAATCCGAGCAGGATGACGACGTACACGATCACGATCGCGATGATCGCCGGAAGGAAGGTGGGGTTCAGGAGGAACCCGACGAAGACGATCGCCGCGATCACCGCTGCCAGGACCGCGCCCGGCACGCCCCACGGGCTCCTGTAGGGGCGGGTGACGTTCGGGAACTTCCGCCGCAGCAGCACGAACGACACCATCTGCAGGAAGTAGGCCAGCACCGCACCCCACACCGCGATGTTCAGCACGATCGCGCCGGCGACCGCGCCGGCGCCCTCGTTCACCGCGGCAAGGGTGTCGAGAATCGCCAGCGCCACGAAGCCGATCGCCGCGCCGACGGTCAGCGCCACCCACGGGGTCTTGCGCTTGCCGGTCAGGGAGAGGAAGCGCGGGTAGTACCCGGCGCGGGAGAGGGAGTACATGTTGCGCCCGTAGGCGAACATGATCCCCTGCAGCGACGCGAGGAGACCGACGAGGGCGAGGAGGGCGAGGACCGCCGCCGCCTCATCGCCCACGATGGCGCGGAAGCCGTCGAGGAGCGGTTCACCGGCGACACCCGTCGCCTCCGCGCCGATGACGCCGGTGTTGAGGAAGAGGACGAGCAGCCCGGTGACGATGAGGGTGCCGCGAGCCCAGAAGCCCGCCTTCGGGATGTCGCGCACCGGGTTGTGCGACTCCTCCGCCGCCAGCGGCAGCTCCTCGATGCCGAGGAAGAACCACATCGCGAACGGCAGGGCGAACAGGATCGGCAGTACGCCGTGGGGCAGGAACGCGGACTGGCCCGGGTCGGGGGCGATGTCCCAGAGGTTCGCCCACTGGAACGCGCCCGAGAAGACCGCCATGAGCGAGAAGACGAGGATGATGCCGATCGAGATGACGGAGACGACGATCGCGAAGCGGAACGAGATCGCCGCTCCCGCGGAGTTCAGGGCGATGAACACCACGTACAGCACGAGCCACCACACCCAGGGCGGCAACGAGAGCCCCAGCAGCTCGCTCGTGATCGCGTCGGCGTAGGACGCCGAGAAATAGACGATGACGGCGGTGGTGGCGACGTACTCGATCGTCTCCGCGAGGCCGGTGACGAGCCCTCCCCAGGGGCCCATCGCCGAGCGGGCGAACGAGTACGCGCCGCCGGTGTGCGGCATCGCCGCCGCCATCTCGCCGATGGAGAAGATCAGTCCGTAGTACATGAGCACCAGTACGGCGAACGCGATCAGCATGCCGCCGAAGCCGGCGAAGTCGATGCCGAAGTTCCACCCCGAGAAGTCCCCCGAGATCACCGCGGCGACGGCGAGACCCCACAGGCCCCAGATTCCCGCGGCGCGTTTGAGTCCGCGCTTCTCGAAGTACTCCTGACCGGCTCGGGTATAGGTCGCGCCAGCGACCTTCTGCGACTCGCTTCTCGACTGTGACATCCGTCCTCCGTGCGCTCGGGTGCGGCGAGGTCTGCGCCTTGCGGATGATTGTGGACCTAATGGTGGGCTGTGTCTACCTTTATCTCGGCAGACCCGGTTACAGTGGTCGCGACCGGACCCCAGCGGTCGGCGACCGATCGGTCGAAAGGCCCATCGTTCAAAGGCGCCGCCGCCTGACGCCGGGGGAGCGCTGCACCACAGTGAGGAGCAAGGATGCCGGGAAACATGACTCCGCCCGAGTTGGCGGCCGCCATCGCGGCCGGCGAGGTCGATACGGTCATCGTCGGTTTCGCCGATGCCCAGGGTCGCCTGGTCGGCAAGCGGGTGTCGGCGCGCCTCTTCCAGGAGGAAGTGCTGCACCACGGGGCCGAGGCCTGCAACTACCTCCTGTCGGTCGACGTCGACATGAACACCGTCGACGGCTACACCATGGCCAGCTGGGAGACCGGGTACGGCGACATGATGCTGCTGCCCGACGTCGCGACCTTGCGCCGCATCCCCTGGCAGCCGGGAACCGCGCTGGTCATGGCCGACCTCGGGTGGGAGGGCGGCGAGCCGGTCTCGCAGTCCCCTCGCGCCATCCTGCAGGCACAGCGCGCCCGCCTCGCCGAGCGCGGACTCGTCGGGTTCAGCGGTACCGAGCTGGAGTTCATGGTCTTCGATGAGAGCTATCGCTCCGCGTGGGCCAAGGGGTATCGCGATCTCGCACCCTCCACCGATTACAACGTCGACTACGACATCCTCGCCTCCACCCGACTGGAGCCGCTGCTGCGTGACATCCGTCTGGGAATGGACGGGGCGGGCATGTACTGCGAGGGCGTCAAGGGCGAATGCAACCTCGGGCAGCAGGAGATCGCGTTCCGCTTCGCCGAGGTGCTCGAGACCGCCGACCAGCACACGATCTACAAGACGGGCGCCAAGCAGATCGCCGACCAGCACGGCAAGGCGATCACCTTCATGGCCAAGTTCAACGAGCGCGAGGGCAACAGCTGCCACATCCACCTCTCGGTGCGCTCGGAGTCGGGGGAGCCGGTGATGTCCGGTGACGGCCCCCACGGGTTCAGCCCGCTCATGCAGTCGTGGATCGCCGGGATCCTCGCCACGCTTCGCGAGTTCACCCTGCTCTACGCGCCGACGATCAACTCGTACAAGCGCTTCGCCAAGGGCAGCTTCGCGCCGACCGGCATCGCGTGGGGCGTGGACAACCGCACCTGTGCGCTGCGCGTGGTCGGGCACGGTTCGTCGCTGCGCGTGGAGAACCGGGTGCCCGGCGGTGACGTGAACCCCTACATGGCGATCTCCGCGATCATCGCCGGTGGCCTCCACGGGCTCGAGCACGACCTGCCGCTTCCCGACCCGCTCCGCGGGAACGCCTACGCCGCCGGCGTCGACCATCTGCCGACGACCCTCCGCGAGGCGGCGCGGCTCTTCGAGGAGTCGGCGATCGCGCGGGCGGCGTTCGGCGACGAGGTCGTCGAGCACTACCTCAACCAGGCGCGCATCGAGGTCGAGGCCTACGACGCCGCCGTGACCGATTGGGAGCGGGTGCGTGGTTTCGAGCGGCTCTGATGGCATCGGCATCGCGCGAACGAGGCGGCCCGTCATCGGCCTCACCACGTATCTCGAGCAGGCAGCACAGGGCGTGTGGGACGTGCGGGCCGCCTTCCTGCCCGAGGTGTACTTCGATGCCGTGACCGCCTCAGGCGGCATCGCGGTGCTCCTGCCGCCGCAGCCCGCGCCCGACGACGCCGCGCCCGCGGTCCTCGACGGGCTCGACGGACTGATCCTCACCGGTGGGGTCGACGTGCAGCCCGAGCTGTACGGCGCGCCGCGACATCCGCTCACTGACCCCGCCCGCGCCGACCGCGACGCGTGGGAGCTGGCGCTGTTCGCGGGCGCGGAAGAGAGACGGATGCCGGTGCTGGCGATCTGTCGGGGGATGCAGGTGGTCAACGTCACACGCGGCGGCACCCTGCATCAGCACCTTCCCGACGTGCTCGGCACGGAGAGGTACCGGCTGGGCGGCGGGGTCTTCGCGACGAACCCCGCCGAGGTCGAGGCGGGTTCGCGCCTCGCCGAGCTCGTCGGGGCCGGCACGCAGCACGTGCACAGCTACCACCACCAGGGCATCGACCGCCTCGGCGAGGGGCTCGCCGTCACCGCACGCACCGAAGACGGACTGGCCTACGCCGTGGAGGGCACCGGCGACGGCTACCTGCTCGGCGTGCAGTGGCATCCCGAACAGAACCTCGATGACCGCCGATTGTTCGCCGGGCTCGTGCGCGAGGCCGCCGACTACCGCGCCCGCTCGCGTGATGCGCAGTCAGCTCAGGAGGTGTCGGCATGAGCGACACGATCACCCTGGTCAACCCCGCCACCGGACGGGCGTTCCGCGAGATCCCGCGCGCAGGGCTCGCCGAGGTCGACGCCGCCATCGCGGGCGCCGTCGCGGCGCAGCGGACCTGGGCCGCGCTGGCCCCGGGCGCCCGCGCCGACGCGCTCCGCGGCTTCGCGCGCGTGGTCGAGGCGCACGTCGACGAGCTCGCCGCCCTCGAGGTGGAGAACTCCGGCCACCCGATCGGGTCGGCGAGGTGGGAGGCCTCGCACGTCGCCCAGGTGCTGAACTACTACGCGGGCGCCCCGGAGCGCCTGATCGGCCAGCAAATCCCCGTTGCCGGGGGCCTGGACGTGACGTTCCACGAGCCGTACGGCGTCATCGGCATCATTGTGCCGTGGAACTTCCCGATGACGATCGCCTCGTGGGGGTTCGCGCCGGCGCTCGCCGCCGGCAACGCCGTGGTGCTGAAGCCGGCCGAGCTGACGCCGCTCACCGCCATCCGTCTCGGCGAACTCGCCCTCGAGGCGGGGCTCCCCGAAGGGCTCTTCCAGGTCGTCACCGGGTCGGGTTCGGTCGTCGGGCAACGGTTCGTCAGCCATCCCGATGTGCGCAAGGTCGTCTTCACCGGCTCCACCGAGGTGGGGACGGATGTCGCGGCGGGCTGTGCCCGCATGCTGAAGCCGGTGACGCTGGAGCTGGGCGGCAAATCGGCCAACATCGTCTTCGCCGACGCCGACCTCGAACGCGCCGCCGCGAGTGCGCCCGGATCGGTGTTCGACAACGCCGGGCAGGACTGCTGCGCCCGCAGCCGCCTCCTCGTCGAACGCTCGGTCTACGACCGCTTCCTCGAGCTGCTCGAACCCGCCGTGCAGGCCTGGCGTGTGGGCGACCCCGGATCGGCCGACACCGACATGGGGCCGCTCATCTCCGCCGCGCACCGCGACACCGTCGCTGGCTTCCTCGACGGCGCCGACGTCGCTTTCTGTGGCGCAGCGCCGGCCGGCGAGGGGTTCTGGTTCGCGCCCACGGTTGTGCTCGCATCCCCCGGCGACCGCATCGCCCAGGAGGAGGTCTTCGGCCCGGTCGTCGCGGTGCTGCCCTTCGACGACGAGGCCGACGCGATCCGCCTCGCCAACGACACGATCTACGGCCTCGCCGGGTCGCTGTGGACCGAGAACCTCGGCCGCGCCGTGCGCGTCGCGCGTGGCGTCAAGAGCGGCGTGCTGTCGGTGAACTCCCACTCCTCGGTGCGGTACGCGACGCCCTTCGGGGGGATGAAGGCCTCGGGTCTCGGGCGAGAGCTCGGACCCGACGCCGCCGAGCATTTCACCGAGACCAAGAACGTCTTCTTCGCCACCGACTGACCCGCTTCGGTCGTTGAGCGAGCGCAGCGAGACGAAACGCACCACATTCAAGACAGGAAACACCCATGGACCTCACCCAGCGCCTCGCCGACCGGGTCGCCATCGTCACCGGCGGCGCGAGCGGCATCGGCCTCGCCACCGCCCGCCGCTTCGCCGCCGAAGGCGCCCGCGTCGTGATCGCCGACGTCGACCCCGCGGCGGGCGAGCGGGCGGCCGCCGAGGTGGACGGCCTCTTCCGTCCGGTCGACGTCGCCGACGAGGCATCCGTCAATCAGCTCTTCGATTCGGTCGCTGGCGATCTCGGGCGCCTCGACATCGCCTTCAACAACGCCGGCATCTCACCCGCCGACGACGACTCGATCGAGGCGACCGAGCTGCCCGCGTGGGACCGGGTGCAGGACGTGAACCTCAAGAGCGTGTACCTGTGCTCCCGCGCAGCGCTGCGGCACATGGTGCCCGCGGGACGGGGATCGATCATCAACACCGCGTCGTTCGTCGCACTGCTGGGGTCGGCGACCTCGCAGATCTCGTACACCGCGTCCAAGGGCGGGGTGCTCGCGATGACCCGCGAGCTCGGTGTCCAGTTCGCACGGCAGGGCATCCGCGTGAACGCGCTCTGCCCGGGACCGGTCAACACCCCGCTGCTGCGGGACCTCTTCGCCAAAGACCCCGAGCGCGCGCAGCGGCGCCTCATCCACGTGCCGATGGGCCGGTTCGCCGAGCCTGAGGAGATGGCCGCGGCGGTCGCCTTCCTCGCCTCCGACGACGCCTCGTTCATCACGGCCACCGCCTTCGTCGTCGACGGCGGCATCACCAACGCGTACGTGACACCTCTGTAGGCGAGTGCCGTGTCCGTCGAGGTGCCCCTTCCCGCCGTACGGCGCGCGGTCTACCGGCCGGTGCGCGGGGGGAACGCCCTCGAAGACACGGTCGCCCGCCTGATTCAGACGGTGCGGCTGGGCGTCGTCGCGCCGGGGGAGTCGCTCCCGCCAGAGCGCGAGCTCGCGGGGCTGTACGGGGTGAGCCGCGACACCGTGCGCGAGGCGATCCGCGAGCTCGCCGACACCGGCTACCTCGTGCGGCGGCGCGGCCGGTACGGCGGCACGTTCGTGGCCGACCCGCTGCCGCAGCCGGCCGCGGTCGACGTGGGTTCAGCCGAGCTCGAAGACGTCCTCGGGCTTCGACGGGTGCTCGAGGCGGGCGCAGCTCGCACCGCCGCCGGGCGTACCCTCGACCCCGAGGCGCGGGCGGAGCTGTGGGCTCGGCACGAGGAGGCGGCGCTCGCCGGCACGGACGACTACCGCCGGCTCGACACGCTGCTGCACCTGACGATCGCCGAGCTCGCCGCGGTACCTTCGCTGGTCGCCCTCATCGCCGAGAACCGGGCGCAGGTCAATGTCTGGCTCGACGCGTTCCCGCTTCTTCCCCGCAACATCGAGCACTCCAACGCCCAGCACGAGGCGATCGTCACCGCGATTCTGGCCGGGCGAGCGGATGCCGCGGAGGCGGCCACTCTCGAACACCTCGCCGGCTCCGAGGCCCTGCTGCGAGGGTTCCTCGGCTGAGGGAGCGGGCGGCTTCGGGTCAGAGGCCGTGGTCAGGGGAGCGACCGCGCGACGTCGTGGATCGCCTCGGCCGAACGCTGGAACAGCTCGAGCTCGTGATCGGAGAAGCCGGTCTCACGCACCGGGGTCGCACCCGACGCGCTGACGATCGACGGCACCGAGAGGGCAACGCCGTCGACGCCGTGGAAGTCGCGCAGCACGGTCGAGACCGGCATCACCGCGTGCTCATCGCCGAGGATCGCCTCGATGATGCGGGCACTGGAGAGGCCGATGGCGTGGTTCGTCGCGCCCTTCCCCTGGATGACCTTGTACGCGGCATCCCGCACATCCACGGCGATCTCGTCGAGTTCGGTCTGCGTCATCGGCGGATGGCCCGCGGCCTGCCACTCGCGGATCGGCACGGTGCCGATCGTCGCCCGAGACCACAGCGGGAACTCGGTGTCGCCGTGCTCGCCGACGATGTAGGCGTGCACGCTCGAGGTCGAGACCCCGGCGCGCTGCGCGAGCTTCCATCGCAGGCGCGAGGTGTCGAGCACGGTGCCCGAGGCGAAGATGCGCTCGGGAGGGAGTCCGGTCTCCTGCTGCGCGCGGACCGTCAGCACGTCACAGGGGTTCGTCACGATGACGTAGATCGCGTTTGGGGCGACGTCGAGGAGCTCGGGCAGCATGCGTTGGAGGATGCCGGCGTTGACTCCCGCCAGGTCGATCCGCGTCTGCCCGGGGTCCTGTTTCGCGCCGGCGGTGATGACGACGACGTGCGACCCCTCGGCGACGCCGATGTCGCTGCCGCCGGTGATGTCGCTCCGACCGGTGAACTGGGTGCCGTGGGCGAGGTCGAGCACTTCGGCGTCGACCTTCGCCGTGGCGATGTCGTAGAGGGCGACGTGGCGGGCTGAGCCGCGGATCAGCGCGGCGTACGCGGTGCTCGCGCCCACGCTTCCGGCGCCGACGATGGTGACCTTGGAGTTCTCGATGACCGCCATGCGCTCAGTCTCCCAGCGCGGGTGCGCGGGTGTGGTCCGATGTCTCGCCGCCGAGTAAGTGGTGCGGCCGTGGTCGTCGGCCCGCGGCATCCGTCCTTCGGTTCTCGTCTTCGGCCGTTCGCCTGTCACGGTGTGCTGCGGGCTGGCGCACACCGTGACAGGCGAGCAGGTACCCGCGCGGCTCGCCTGGCGCGATCCGCTGCAAGCCCCGACCATTGTCGCCAGGCGAAGGGATCGGATGCCGCGATTCGCGACCGACCGCGGCGTGTCGTAGACTCATCGGCGGTGACGTGTCCGAGCGGCCGAAGGTGCAACTCTCGAAAAGTTGTGTAGGGTAACCCCCTACCGTGGGTTCAAATCCCACCGTCACCGCCATTGTCGAAGCCCCGCGAACCCTTGTAAACACTGGGATCGCGGGGCTTTCGTCTTACCCTTCGCCGGGCAGGCGGGTAAAGAATGGGTAAAAGTATGTTCGCAGCGCGCTCGACGCTGGGAGCTCTGCCAACTGCCGTGGTTCTCCGTCGCAGCGCGCCTTGCGCGTCGCGATGGTCAGCGATCGAGTTGACCGTAGCTGCGCCCGGGCCCGCGATAACCGGCGGGTCCTGCGTGCGAACTCTCCGGAACGGTGATCGTGCGCTGGGTGTCGCGAGCGCGGCTGAGCGCCTGTGCGACGTAATCCAGGTCGTCGTCAAAGAGATCGGCGTACGTGTCAAGTGTCATCGCCGCGCTGGCGTGACCGAGCATCCGCTGTACTGCTTTGACGTTTGCGCCGGCGCTGATAGCGAGGCTCGCAGCGGTGTGCCGGAGATCGTGAGGGGAGATGTAGGGGAAATCGGGGTCGATCTCTCGTGCGCGGCGGACGGCGGCAGCGAACCAGCCATCTTGGGAGCTGGGGAGCCGGAGGTGTTCGTCGCCGTCGCCGAAGAGGAGATGCTCAGCTGCCTTCCCCCGCATGTCTGCGCGGATGGCCGGGTCGAGGAAGTCAGGGTAGGGCACGGACCTGGCCGCGTGAGTCTTGGGTGTGCCGGTGTGAACGGTGCCGTTGACCATGACGGCGTTCTCTTGCACGTGCACGCGCCGGCGCATCGGGTCGACATCGCGGACGCGGAGCCCCGTGGCTTCTCCCCACCGCAACCCGGTGTACGCGAGAAAGAGGATGATGTCTGGGTATCGAGATTCGCTGGCGAGCAGCTCGACCTGTCGATGGGTCAAGTACACGCGTCGTTTGGGCTGTTTGCGGGGCAGCTTGATCCCCCGCACCGGGTTCTCTCTGAGCCGACGGTCCCGCACGGCCACGTCGAGAATCGACGCGAGGATGCCATATGCGCGGATCACGGTGGATGCGCCGCGTCTTTCGCTCAGTTCAGTGACCCAGCTCCGGGCATCGCTGTAGCGGACGGCGTTGACACGGATGGATCCCCATCTCGGCTGCACGTGAACGCGCCAGCATGACTCGAGGGGATGCATCGACGAGGGTTTGAGAACCGCCTGCTGGTCCTGGAGCCAGATCTCGCCCAGTTCGCCGATAGTGATGCGGGAGTCGCTCGGGTCGACGTACTCCTGCTGCCTAATTGCGACCGTGACGCTGGCCAGGAACTCCTCGGCGTCGCGCTTTGTCCGGAAGCCTCGCTTCGCCCCGTGAGTGCGATCTGGCTTCTTGTATCGGACGAGGTATCGTTTGCCGTCCTTCGTGGAATAGGACTGGATGCTACCCATCCGCCTGTCGGCCGACGATGTAGTTCATGCCCTCCAGGCGCCCAGCGGCACGAGCCTTCTTGATCCAGTCAGAAGCGGTGCGATGGGGTACTCCGAGTTCGTGCTGCACGGCCCTCACGGGTGGCAGCCCGGCAAGGGCTGCGGTGCCATAGAGGATCTCGATGGCGTCCATCCGGGCATCCTTGTTGGCTAGCTTGACGAGGTCCTTCGCTAGCCATTCGGGGATGATCCGTCCGGTGGTGCTACTCAATTCCGCGGCAGTGGTCCACGTCGCCGTCGGATCAGCATCGTTGTCGAGAGTGAGCGCGATGCAGTGCGGTGCCGCCGCCTGAATCAGGCCCTGGATCGGCACCTGCCGAAGCGCGAGGTTGTTCACCTCGACGTCGGCACGGAGGGCACGATTGTTGACCTCGCTGACCAGGTAGCGACCCTCGGATGCCTGGTATCGGGCGTGCAACGTTGTCTCGATACCAACAGCTTCGTCAGTGGCGCTTGCGCGAAACGCAGGAGCAATCCGCAACGCGGAACCGACGGGCAGTGTCGCATCTTCCCATGTAATGGGCGCTCCGTCAGGTGTGCGCACATCGACCTTCACCTCCTCAGTCTGTCAGACCGCGTCGTTCATACGCAGATTGCCCTTGACTGACTATAGCAAATAATGCTCTACTCATGTCAAACATTGGAAAGGGTATGCAAGGAGGCTGGAAATGACGAACACATCAACGGGGAAGGCCAGTGCAGACGAGCGTCGGCTACTCACCCCCGCTGAGGTCGCTGCCAAGCTCGGGGTGACCGAGAATGCACTCGCGATCTGGCGCTACTACCGACGGGGCCCGAACTTCTTCAAGCTTGGGCGAGCGGTGCGCTATGACGCATTGGAGGTTGAGCAGTTCAAGGAAGACAACGCTCAAATCTGTCGGCACGACATCCGCAACCTTCGGCGGCGATGATGGCAACCGTCACCGTGTACACGACTGGTCCTGGCTGCATTCGTTGCACCCTGACGTGTCGGGCATTGGCGGCACTGGGAATCGACTTCCAAGTTGTCAACCTCTCAACCGATCCTGCGGCGGTGGAGCTGGTGACTCGAACACTCGGCTATTCACAGGCGCCCGTAGTAGTCGTCGGTCAGCATCCCGACATGCACTGGTCGGGGTTTCGGCCTGACCTGTTCACTCAGCTCGCCGCTCGTATCGACGGCGAGCCGGACTGCGGCCCGACAACGGGCTCGCCAATCGGGCGGGTGTGACACGTCATGGCGACGGAAGCCAGTGACTCAGATGCTGCGGCCCGCGCCCGTCGCAAAGCTAAACGACTCAAGCAGTGGAAGCAAGCCAACCCCGACAAGGTCAAGCGGTATCGCGATGACCGCGGGAGCGAGGCAAGCAAGGCCCGGCGTCGCGAACGAGACCGGGCCAGGCGTGACAAGGAACGCGCTGATGAGGAGCGCCGCGCGGCAGCCCGCGCACGGGCCCGCGATTGGTACGCGGAAAACCGCGAACGCCACCTCGAGGCGCAGCGTCAGTACCGGGCGGCACAGCGCGCGGCGGACCCCGATAGCTTCCGGTTAGCGAAGCGGGAGCGGAACAAGCGATGGCGCGACGGGCACCGGGATCGGGAGAATGCCAAGCTGCGCGAGAAGTACCGCGCCGACCCGGAGCAGAAGCGCGTCGGTGCCGCCCGCTACTACGAGAACCACGCGGAGCAGGTCAAAGCACGTCGCCGGGAGTACTACGCCCGCAACCGTGACGCGCAGTTGGAGAAGCAGCGGGTGTGGCGAGCGAGAGAGAAGCGACGTCTCGACGCGGGACTTCCCGCCTACCGCGTTCATCGCACCGCGAAGGCTGAACGCGACGCCAATCGCTTCGCCGCGACGATGTTTTTCACGCGATCACGGACAACCGCCGAGATTGAGACGATGCTTGGGGAGTTGGGGACGCCAGTCGAGCTGCTTGCCGCTTTTCAACGAGACTGCGCGCGCGCCCGCGCCGAGTATCGTCATTCCACCGCTCCGGGGCGTTCGAAACCCACAGCACGCTCCGACGCCAGCGTTGCTCGCGAACGAGAAGACGAGCGACTCGACGCCATCGCGCGTGCGATTAACGACCAGCTTCGCCACTCGTCGCGCAGCGCTCCCCGGGCGAGCGACGACGCTCCGCGTCCCACACGCAGTCACGCGCAGACTCGGGAGATGGGACGATGACAACGACCAAAGGAGCCTGCATGATCGACCGCGCAGATGTCGAGGAACTCATCTTTCGCGTCGCCGAATGCGCCTTCCGCTACCACCCTTCCCGGTCGGCTACTGAACCCGGGTACACCGTAGAAGAGGACGTCGCGTGGTGCGTCGAGCCGCTGTCGAGTAAAGAGGGAGTTGATGCCGAGGCGCTGGCCCGCAGAATCCAGCTTCTGATCACTAACCCGACCGCCGACCGACGCGCGTTCATCGAGGAGTGGGAGAGTCGGTCGCAGTAGCGCGGGTCGGCGTCTGCGGCCGCGTTCGCTAGTGCAGGAGAATAGCCAGGCGCAGATAAGGGCCGGAGCCATCGACCCGATGTGCCCGTTACGACCATCGCTCCGAACGCGAGACTGTAGCGGTCGCGCACGGCTCCGTTCCCGACGCTCACTCTTTGCAGACTCCGCGCGACGCTGCGCGCCGGCTCCGCTTAGCAACCGTGCGCTCTCGGGCACTGCGCCCCGCCCGACCGCTAGGCGAGCTGGTTATCGGAGCGAGGGGGACGACTGAGCAACGGTGCCTACAGCGACGGCCCACCCCGCGACGGTGCGGGCGACACCACTGGCCCGGCCTCTTGCATCCGCTCGATCGATCGAGCGGATTCTGGTAGCTCGCGCGAGAGCGCGTCGATCTCGGAGCGCAAACGCATCACCTGTTCGACCACAAAGGACGAATCGGGTGGCACGGGCATGCGCGGTAGGACCTCTGTCCGCGCGAGTTCGTGCAGCTCGATGAGCACTTCAGCCACGGGAGGCGCGAGTTCACGCGCGCGCCTCGCGAAGTCGGTGATCGCGCGTAGCTCCCCGAACCATCGGGCACCCTCGAGGACCGAAACCGGTGCAGCGTGTGCCACCTTGACCACCTCAGCGACGCCGGCCAGCCCATCCGGATGGGTGGCGTCGAATAGTCGCCGGCCGGTCTGATCGAGCACAGTCACTCGGTCCAGGTCAGCGGAATCGTCGGCTGCCCGGGCAAGCGCTTGGGTGCCGGCGAAGCCGCGGTCATGCGCGGCGCGATCCGTGAACCGGGCCGGTAGTCGCAGACGGCGAGCGTTCAGGTAGCGGGAGGCTGTTGACAACAGACTTTCGTGACGTGGAGTGGCGACAACTACAAGGTGCGTTGAGAACCCGTCCGCCTTGAAAGCCGCGGCCGTGCCGATCGCAGGCGCCGGGGTGCTCACGCTCGTTGTGAACTGCAGCGACCGCCGAGCAGTGCGCGCGTAGTCGAGGGTCGCGCCGATCCACTCAGCCACTCGCGGGGCCATAGCCGCAGGGGCGTCCAGTGGGCGCCAAGTGGCGAGCTCGAGAAAGTCCGGATAAAACGCGGCAAAGTCCTCGGCGGCGACGCTGGCAAAACGGGGGGCGTGCTCGCTGAGTAGGGCGTAAATCAGACTCTGTGCTCCCGCGCCCGGTTGTCCGACGACGAGCATGAGCTCCGGCGCGGGGCTCGGTTCGGTACCGGCGAAGATCAACGGGACCGGGTTGATGCCGCTCATGGTCCCAACTCGGCAGCGCGTTGAGACAACGAAGAAGCAAGCGTTGTGATGGAGGTCGCATCTCGCGGATCGACTTCCCTCAACCCGCCACGCAGCCAGATGATCTCATTCGACGCGGCCGAGTTGCCGTCCGCGGCAGCCTCCGCTAGGCGCGCGATCACGAGGTTGGCGAGGTCGGTGAGTGCGTCGAACTGCGCAATGGTGCTCAAGAGCCAGCCGGATGGTATGGCGGGCGGACGCATGGCCCCAAGTGTAAGCGCGAGCCACTCTTCCGCCGGAGTTCGTGATCTCGGAGAGCCGCGATCCGGATCCGCGCGGCCGCAAGCCCATCCACTAATCGGGCAACGAACGGAAGAGGTGCCGCTCTCGCGCATCCGCGGTCGTGAGGCTCTAGGTGCGACGGGCGCTGTTCAGTCTTCGGACTTGGCGAACCTGAACGCTGCTGGCGAAGGTGTGAGATGAGAACATGGTCGCGCCTTTGCAGTAGACGCAACGACGTGTTGAAGGAGTACTGATGCGGGTTCAGAAGTCCGACATCATTGGTGGGCTGCCAGCGTCGATCGCCCGCGACGTCGTGCGTCGCTATCGCCTCGTCGAACGCACCGCCGCCTCCGCCGCGTCGTACCTCGAAGGCCTCGACATCGATGCGGAAACGGCCGTCCAAGGCCTCGCCGCTGAAGGATTCCTCGAGCCAGTCGCCAGCCACAACGACAACCGCATGTGGTGGACGACGACACTCAAAGGCAACGCTCTGAGCATGGCGAGCTTCGGGAAACCGATCAAGCGAGCAACGGCCGAGCGGCTGCTCAGCGGAGTGATCGAGCGCGCGAAGACGTACAACGCCGACCCGCAGCGGATTCGCTTCATCGAACGGCTCCGCGTGTTCGGCAGTTACCTAGACCCCGACGTTCAAGAACTCGGTGACATCGACCTCGAGGTAGTCATCGGCCGTAGGCCTGGGGACGTCACGGAGTCGTCCCTCGCCTATGCCCGCGCCAGCGGACGCAGCTTCAGCACATACCTCGACAGGCTCACGTGGGCAGACCATGAACTGATCCAGTTCCTGCGGAACCGTTCGGCCGCGGTGAACATCACACAGGAAGACATCGACGCGCTCACCGATCTGCACGGCATCGTCTATTCAATCGGCGACGACCCCGGCGCGATCCCCGCACGCTAGACCGCACGCACCGCGGATTCGGTGGCTTGCTCTGCCTCCCGCTACGTGCCGCACCGAGGATCCCCATCCGTGCAATGCCCGTACGGGGCGGGTCGCGAGCCGGCCTGAGCGGCCGCGGTTGGCATCCCCTTGCGGGCCTGGGCCCGATTGGGGACGCCCGTCGCGCATTCGTGGTGATCGCGTCGATCGGCCGCCGATGCCGCATCGGATGGGCGTGCCGCCTGGGGGCCGGTATGCGCACACAATCCCCACCGTGCACGGGCATCTGAACCCCCGGTCATTCATTCCCGGACAGCCTGCACGGCGCTTCTCGATTACGAGTGTTCGCTTTCGAGGCCGACTGCGACGCGGGTGAGGATGCGTTTGTCCTGCTGCCAAAGTCTTGGTTTCCGGGAGGCGTCCACGTGCGGTGGTCAGTCAGAAGCGGGAACGACCGTGCGCCATACGGTCCTCCTGGGTGGGCCGGATCTGCCGCCGCAGCTAACCCGCCGCGCTCACCGTGACAGCGCGCGTGTCGCGTCGCTCAGCCGCCGCGCGTCGACTTGCGCACGACGAGTTCGCACGGAACTCGGAACACGGCAGGCGCTGTGGTGCGCTCCAGGGAAGCAAGGGCCTGCTCGCCGGCCAGGTGGCCCATCTGGTGCAGAGGAAGGGCGATCGTCGTCAGCGGGGGCCGTTGATGTTCGGCGAGCGACCGGTCGTCGAAGCCAACGATCTGAACGTCATCGGGGATCGATAGCCCGCGGTCATGGACAGCCGCCATCGCGCCGGTGGCGAGATCGTCACTTCCGCAGAAGATCGCGTCGAGGTCCGGAACGATGTCCATGAGTTCGTTCGCAAGGAAATACCCGTCCTCGGCGTTCCAGCTGGGCGACCATCGCAGGAGCGATCTGTCGAAAGGGTGGCCGAGCGCTGTGAGCTCTCGCGTGAACCCGTGCAGCCGGTCGGCGGTAGCTTCCCACTCGCGCGGACCATTGATGAAGGCGATTCTGCTCGCGCCCGCGTCGACGAGGTGAGTGGCGGCCAGTGCTCCTCCTCCGACGTCGTCTGGCAAGACAGTGGAGACTTGGGCGTCGCCGTATTCGTAGAGGTACACGTAGGGGGTCCCCTGGAGGGGCAGCGCAGGTTCGGGCCGGCGACCGACGCGGTTGCCGGACATGAAAATCAGTGCGTCCACTCGTTTGTCCAGCAGTCGTTGAAGCTGAAGCTGCTCGCGGTCCCGGTCTCCGTACGAGTTGCAGAGGAAGACCCCGAAGCCGGCCGAGGAAGCGGCGTCCTCAACACCGCGCATCATTGCATTGGTGAAGATGCCCTCTAGGTCGTCGGTCACGATCGCAAGAGTGTCGCTTCGCTGCATGCGCAGTCCCCGGGCGACCGAGTTCGGATGAAATCCGAGACGATCGATCGTGTCGAGAACCCTCTGCCTTGCCTCCGGACCAACGTCCCGGCGACCGTTAACCACTTTCGAGACCGTCGAGGCCGTGACTCCCGAGGCGCGGGCGACATCCTTCAGCGTCACTCTTCTCGGCGCGGCGGCTGACAATTGTTCGGGCATTCGTACCTCCGCTTGACACGATAACGATTTCGTGGCTTACTTGTCATGTCCATCTTACGACAACGATTTCGTAAATCCTTCTGAAGCGAGTCATCCATGGCAACGACGCCCTATGTTCCGGGCATCCTTCGTCCTCGGCGCACGCCGAAAGCGACCAACCCTTTGCGACGCAGGCAGCGGGCCGGGTGGCTGTTCGTGGCCCCGGCAATGGCTTTGGTTGTCGTGCTTTTCGTCGCGCCGACGATCTGGACGGTTGTGATCTCGTTTTTCGACTACTCCCTACTCGGTGAGCTCACCTTCATCGGCGTCGACAACTACGCCAGGGCCTTCGCGGATGCAGGCTTGTACCAGGCGATCGGCTTCACAACGCTGTACACCGTCGTCGTCACTGTCGTGCTCTTGATCGTCGGGTTCGCTTTGGCACTGCTTGTCTCGACTCCTCGGCGCGGCGTGTCGGTGTTCCGCACCGTCTATGTGGTTCCCGTGGTGATCGGGTTTGCCACCGCCAGCTACATGACGCTGTGGATCCTGGACGGCCGGATCGGCGTAGTCAACGCGGCGCTGGGAGATCTTGCCCTCATCGAGTCACCGATCTCATGGTTCAGCGACTTCGGCCTGGCCTTCACCATCGTGATCATCCTCGTGGTCTGGAAGACGGTCGGGCTGACGATGCTGCTGCTGATGTCCGGGATGAACGCCATCTCGGAGGACATCTACGAGGCCGCGCAGCTCGACGGGGCAGGTTGGTGGCGTCGGCTGGGGTCGATCACTCTGCCGCTGTTGAAGCCCACGATCGCCCTGGTGCTCATCCTCACCGTCATCAGCAGCTATCTGGCTTTCGATCAGTTCTTCATCCTTACCCAGGGCGGCCCGGACTCCTCCACCGTCACCGTCGTCTATCTGATCTACCGGGCCGGGTTCATCGACTTCGACTTGGGCTACGCGGCCGCCCTGTCTGTGGTGCTGATGGTGATCCTTCTGCTTCTGACCATCGTCCAGTTCCGCATCCTTCGCCAGGGAGACGACCGATGACCGCCACCCTCACCCGAGAGGCCGCACCGCCCGTGACTGCGCCAGCGTCGAAGCGCTCGCCTCGACCGCGTCACTTCCTTCGGTCCGCGAGCTTCTACGTTGTCGCCTCGATCGTCGCGCTGCTGTTCGCATCCCCCTTGCTGTGGCTGTTCATCAGCTCGTTCAAGGGCACCGCGGAGTTCGCCCAGGTGCCGCCCACCTATCTGCCTGAACGGCCGAGCCTCGAGAACTACCAGCTCTTGGCGGACGCGGGAATGTGGGGCTACGTCCTCAACAGCGTCGGAGCATCACTGGGCACCGTCCTATTGGGCACCCTGCTGAGCGTTCTCGCCGGATTCGGATTCGCCAGGTTCCGCTTCCGCGGAGCAGGCGTGCAGTTCATCGTGCTGCTCAGCACGCTGATGATCCCGTTCCAGTCGATCATTCCCGCCCTCTACGCGATCCTCGACCAGCTCTCCCTCACTAACTCGATCTTCGGGCTGGTGCTGGTCTACACGTCGTTCATCCTCCCGTTCGGGGTCTTCACGATGCGTGCCGCGTTCTCGGCGATCCCCGACGGCATCGAGGAAGCCGCGATCATGGACGGCGCGTCCACATGGACGACCCTCGTGCGGGTGATGGCCCCCATGGTCGTCCCCGGAATCGCCACGGTCGCGATCTACGCATTCTTCAACGCCTGGAACGAGTTCCTCGCCGCGCTGATCTTCACCACCCGGCAGGACGCCTTCACCCTCCCAGTCGCACTTGCAAACCTTCAGTCGGGCGCATTCGGGACGCTGAATTGGGGCGTCCTCGAAGCCGGCGCGATCGTCTCGGCTGTCCCCTGCATCATCGTCTTCCTCATCCTGCAGCGCTACTACGTCGCCGGTCTGACCGCCGGCGCGGTGAAGGGCTGACACCGCAGTCACCCACCCCACCCGAAAGGAACACCAATGAGAACACACAGCACCCGCCGCATCTTCGCCGTTGCGGCAACCCTCACGGCACTCGGACTGCTGACTGCATGCGCCGGTGGGGCCACGCCCGCCCCTGCAGCAACGGAGCCTGAGGGTGACGGCCCCGCGACACTGTGGGTGCGCGCCGCCGACGCCCCTCTCGACGAGAAGCTCGTCGAAGCCTGGAACGCCGAGAACCCTGACCGGGAGATCGAACTGGTCGCGATCCCCGACGCACAGTACGTGCAGAAATTCATTCAGGCCGTCCGCTCCGGCGACGTCCCAGACATCGCCGTCGTCGACATCGCCAACGCGCAGGCGCTCGTCACAGAGAACCTGCTGCAGGACATCACCGCTCAGGTGGACGGTCTTGAATACCGCGACGAGGCTCGCCCCTGCCGCGGTCGAGATCTCGAGCGCGGGCGACGCCGTCTATGGCGTGCCCCACCAACTGGATGTCTCGCTTCTGTACTACAACAAGGAGCTGTTCGAAGCGGCCGGTCTCGACCCCGAAGCACCCCCGACCACCTATGACGAGGTGCTCGAGGCCGCACGGGCCATCACGGCTCTCGGAGATGAGACCTACGGCTTCTACTTCGCCGGTAACTGCGCAGGCTGCAACGCGTACGGCACATTGCCGTGGGTCTGGGCCAACGACGGCAACGTTCTCAACGAGGACGGCACCGAGGCGACGCTCGACGACCCTGCCGTCGCGACAACGTTCGACTTCTACCAGCAGATGTGGGACGAGGGCCTCATCCCGCCCAGCGCCAAGGACGACAACGGCGCCACCTGGGTGACCTCGTTCCAGTCCAACAAGATCGGCATGGTGTCCCTCGGCAGCTTCGGCATCGGACTGTTCGGCGCCGACGGGCCCGACTTCGGCGTCACCCCGATCCCCGGTGAAGACGGCGGCCAGGCAGCATTCGTCGGCGGTGACGTCGTCGGCATCCCGGTGGGCGCTAAGAACGCCGGCACGGCCTGGGACTTCATCGAATGGAGCATGAGCGAAGAAGTGCAGACGGACATCGTCGCGGAGGCGGGAAGCCTTGTCGTCCGCTCCGACCTGATCGACAACCCGAACACGGCCGCCGACCCGCGGCGGGTCATCGCCAACGAGCTCATCGCCATCGCGGACGTCCCGAACACGCCGTACTACAACGCCGTGTTCATCGACCCGACCGGTCCCTTCCTGCAGCTGATCCGCTCGTGGGTGATCGACGGAGAGGGTGACGGCGCGATCGGCTCCACCCAGTCCGCGTTCGACTCCCGCCTCGGCGGCTGACCTTCACCCGCCCTACCCGAAACGAAAGAACCTGCCCAGCTCATGATGGACCTCAGCTTCCCCTGGCCCCACCCTCTCTTCGACACACCCGTCGGAAAGATCAGCGTGCGCCTGCACACGTTCGACAACGTCTTCGGCATCGACCCCGACAGTGTCCGGGTCACCACGACCGATGACGAGGGGACCCGGATCACTGCGGACCGTCTGAGCTGGGCAGGCGGGCAGGAAACTGCCCCCGGCACCCTCAAGGTGCTGCTCACCCCCCTCGAGGGTGAGCTCGACGTACGGGTGAGCGCCACACACTCCGACGCCATCCGCTCGATCGCCGTCACCATCCACGACCAGCCAGTCGGAGACATCATCGGCGTCCGCGAAGGCCGCCTCTCAATCCCGGACAGCGGCCGGCTGCTGAAGTACCCCGACGGATGGTTCGACCTAGCCAGCCCGCTGTTCGCGATCGATGCACCCGGCTCCCTCGCCGTGCGCTCACTGGATGATCATCCCCGCATCAAACGGTTCGCCTTCATCCCGGACTTCCGCGACACCACCCGCATGAACGTCGAGCTGCACGTTGAAGCGGACGCGCAGACAGCGGCGTCCGCCTTCGACGCTCCTGCGTGGCGCATCTCCGCAGGCCAGTCGCTGGACACCCTGATGGAACGGCACCGAATCCACATTCAGACCGCATACGCGGCGACGGAATGGGGCGAGCGAGCCGACGTCCCTGACTGGATGCATGAGGTGTCGCTGGTCGTGGGACTGCACGGCCGTCATTTCACCGGGTACGTGTTCCACGACTACGCCGAGATGCTCGACCGCCTCAGCGACATCAGCGCGCAAATCGGCGGAAGCCGCGTCCTGGCATACCTTCCCGGCTGGGAGGGACGCTACTACCGCTGGTACGGGCGATACGGCGCCGACCCTCGACTCGGCGGCGACGACGGGTACCAGCGCCTCATCGACGGCGCCCACGAGCTCGGCGTCCACATCATGCCGATGTATGGCGCCAACATCGCCGCCCGCGACCTCCCAGGATTCGAACGCTGGGGCGAGCCGGGCATCCTGCGCACGGCGGGCGGGTTCCCCGCCGTCGGATCAGTGGACTGGGACTCCGCCCGCACCTACGACTTCGCTGGCGGCGCGCTCATCAACCCCGCCTACGCGCCGTGGCGCGCTCACCTCATCGACCAGATCAGCAGCAATCACCAGCAGTTCGGATTCGACGCCGCCTTCCTCGACATCTCCGCCATGCACGGCAACGACCCCGCAGGAGACACCACCGAAGGGCTGCGCGCTCTCGTTGACGGAATCCATGCCGCCATCCCGGGCCTCATGATCGGCGGCGAGGGGTGGTTCGACGCGATCGCCGACCACATCCCCCTCGTGCAAGCCGGCCACCGCCACTACGTGCCCACCCTGCACGACGAACCCGACGCGGACCTGTTCACCCGCACCAACCGGATGTTCGGGCACGTCAGCATGGGCGACCCTGCGTTCGGCTCCAGCGGCGTACACGAAGCCGGATGGGTCGACGCCTGGCGGCTCCCTGTGCGCGAGGGAGTCATCCCCACGCTCAACCTCGTGCGGGACTCCATCAGCGCCGCACCCGACAAGGTGCAGCGCATCCTCGAGGACGCCCGCACCTACGCAGACCTGTTCGCAGGCAAGCGCACCAACGAGTTCCTCACCGATCCCCACTAGACGCTCGAAGGAGAGCCTCAATGAAGAAGCCCATCGCCGTCGCCGCCACGGCCGCCGCCAGCATTGCGTTGCTGGTGGCGGCCCCAGCCGCCCAGCCAGCAGACGCCGCCACCCTGACTATCACAAAGGCGTCCTACGCCGACAAGACGCTCGCCGGCATCATCGGGCAGGTCGGGGGCTTCCTCTCCGGGTACGAGTTCCACCCCACCTACGGGGCCAACCCGATGCCGGACTCCTGCTTCGAACTCACCAAAGGCCCATACTCCGGCGACGCGCCCGCGTCATGTTGGACACCGAACGGATACCCGGGCTACGACCGGCTCGGAGCGCCCAACTTCGCATCCAACGAGCTGGGCAGCGACGACGATTACCACGTGGACTTCTTCCTCCAGCATGTCCTGGACGCCAGCGGCCCGGACGTGTCATTCGGGGACATCAAGCGGGAATGGGTCGAGCACGACGTCCGCGACTTCGGCCCCGGGAAGATCGCCAACGACACGATGCGGCAGGACAACTTCTACGCCCCGGCTACCGGGCAGGCTGAGTACAACCGGTTCTTCTGGCTCACCGAGGGCTATATCGAAACCGAAACGCTGGGTATGGTCGCTCCGGGGATGCCGGAAACCGCCCGCGCGCTCGGCGACCGCTTCGGGCAGATCACCACTGAGTTCGACAGCGTGGAATGGGCCTCCCTGTTCACGACGATGTACTCACTGGGGTACTTCGCCACCGACGCGCGGGACGTCCTTCACGAGGCGGTCAAGGTCCTGCCACGAGGAGGATGGCCGCGCGCCATCTACGACAAGGTCGTCGCCCTGCATGCCCAGAACCCTTCGGACTGGCGGTGGGCCCAAGGGCAGCTGATGCAATTCGTGCGCAATGTCTACCAGAACGACAACAACCTGGCGCTCCCGGATCGCAACAACGGCGCCGCCATGATCGCGATCCTCTACGGCGGCAACGATTACGTGGAGACCATCAAGATCGCCTCCCTCAGCGGAAATGACGCCGACTGCACCGCGGCCACCGTCGGCGGTCTCATGGGAATCATCAAGGGAATGGCCGGGACGCCCCAAGCCTTCAAGGACCGCATCTACCAGAACGGCAACGGGCGCTACATCAACGACACCGTGACCGGATTCGATCCGTTCATCGCCGCCAACTACCCGACCAGCCAGTCCTGGGACTCCCTCGCGGCGCTCTACCAAGCCAACGCCGAAGACCAGATCATCGCACGCGGCGGAAGTGTCGGCGCCACCACCTACACGATCAACGGTCAGGACATCGCCCCGCCCGTCGACATCCTGATCAACAACTACGATTTCGAGCACGGCACTCTCGCCGGCTGGACGAAGACGACCGTCGGTACCGACACGGGATCACCCAACGCCTTCGCCGAGGACAACGGCACGGCCTTGTCAGGTCAGTGGAAGGGCACCGTCTTCACCGACAGCAGCGTGGACGAAGTCAGGCTCGCCACCACGGTGAGCGGACTGGTTCCCGGGCAACGGTATCGGCTCGAGGCGTTCGTGCAGTCCGACGTCGCAGCGCGGCTGTTCCTGGACACCAACGGCGGAAGCGAGCTGTTCGCTGACGTGGTCGGTTCCACCCTGATCGAGGACCGCGAATGGGTGCTCCGGTCCGTCGAGTTCGTCAGCGGGACGAGCACCGCGCGGATCGGGCTCCACATGCCCTCCTCCCCCAACAACGGGTATGCCGCGATCGACGATGTGAAGCTGTTCCGGGTCTCACAAACCCCCGTCACCTACGAAGCGGAAGACGCCTCGATCGCCGGTGGAGATGTGCGGACTGGAGGCTCTGCCTCCGGCGGCGAATACGTGGGAGGGCTCGACGCCGCAGGGAACTACGTCCAGTTCGCTGTGAGCGCTACCCAGGCCGGTGAGCAGCGGCTCCTGATTCACTACGCCAATGGAACCGGCGGCTTCAGCGCTACACAGCTCGCCGTCAACGGCACAACCACAGCGAGAATCCCGTTGCCCCGAACTGCTGGCTGGGGAAGCTTCTCCCGCAACACCGTGGCGGTCCCCGTCGATCTGAACGCGGGAAGCAACACCATCCGCCTCACCAAGCCCGCGGATGGCAGCTACGCCGAGATCGACCGGATCGAGCTCGCGCCGTATCCCACGCCGCACACTGCGCCGCTCACTTCAGTCAACGTCACCAACGCCGACTTCGATGCCAGCGGTCCGACGGGAACACCGTCCGGATGGACCACGTGGCCCGGTGCCTCCGGCACCCACGCAGATGCCGACTACACAGAGGGCAGCGGATTTACGGGCAGCAACCGGCTCACCCATGCCAAATCCTCTCCGTACGAGGTCTACACATCCCAGACGCTCACCGGCCTCAGCAACGGCACGTACACCGTGACCGCTTGGGCAATGAGCAGCGGGGGTCAGAGCGCAGCTTTCCTCAGCGCGAAGGGCTACGCCACTGGCGCGCCGGAGATGAAAGCCGACCTCCCCTCAGCCGGATTCCCGCATTGGCGCAGGATCACCATCTCAGGAATCCCCGTCAGCAACGGTCAGCTCCAGATCGGGCTGTACTCGAACGCGGCGGGCGGGCAATGGAGCTCCATCGACGGGATCAAGGTCTACAAGCAGTAGCCACCGCTCACTACAAAAGTCGGCGTACCCCAGGCGCCGAAGGCCGAGGACCCCAACCGGCCCGCCGGCCCCGCGCAACCGTCGCGGGGCCGGCGCTCAAGTCCGCCAGCTTAGGAGCCACTTCATTCGTATCGACAAGAGCGCGAAGGATGCCCATGCAGTCCCCCTCTGGCGCACAGCACGCCCTACGGGCCGGCGACTACCAGGCGTTCGTCACCAGCATCGGCGCCAGCCTCCGCTCGCTCACCTACCGCGGCTCGAATCTCGTCGTACCCTTCAGCGCTCACGAGGTTCGACCTGCATATCGCGGCGCAACCCTCGCCCCGTGGCCCAACCGGGTCGTTGACGGAAAGTACCGATTCGGCGACGTCAAACATCAGCTGCCGCTCACCGAGCCCAACCGGTCCCATGCCCTTCACGGTCTGGCGGCGTGGCGGGACTACGAAACCGTCGGCAAAGGACCAAGCCACGTCATGCTGCGGACGGTGATCCAGCCTCAGACCGGATATCCCTGGCGCGTCGTCGTCGACACGACCTTCACTCTGGATTCCGATGGGCTTCGGCAATCAGTGACGGCACGCAACGAAACGGACACGACAGCTCCGTGGGGAACAGCACCTCATCCCTACCTGGTGGCAGGCGACGGGACGATCGATGAATGGATCTTGCACCTCGCCGCCACCCATGTCCTGGACGTCACCTCTGACCGACTGGTTCCAACCGACCTCCAGCCAGTAGCGACACACCAGCCGGACCGGTTCGACTACCGGGCTCCGCGACTCATCGGTGACAGCGCAATCGACCACGCGTACACCGGCCTGAGTCGGAACGCAGACGATCTCGCAACGGTTCGCCTCACTCGCGACGACGGACCCGGGGTCGAGATGACATGGGACACTTCCTGCCCCTGGGTGCAGATCCACACCGCCGACCACCCCGACCCGGCGATCACCCGGCGCGGACTGGCCGTCGAACCCATGACATGCGCCCCCGACGCCTTGAACGATGACCTCTACCCTTACGACACCGGCCTAATTCGTCTTGAACCAGGAGCGACCCACACCGCCTCATGGCGGATCGCTGCGATAACCTGAACACCACGAAGCGGGAGCCCGGATTGCGTTGCGGGATCAGGAATGCGGCTGCCGAGTTGCTATCGGGCCGAACGGTTGACGTCCCCGTGCCACGGATTCTCGGATTGACTCCTTGCGGTCGACCCTTCTCGATCCCTTTACGTGCATGGCGCGGATGAGGTGGCTGGTGAGTGCTTGTGACCGCGTGCGTATGGCAGCCCTCTGCGGGCAAGCGCCGGGGGTGGTTCAGCGGCCGGTGGGGAGGGCCGTTCCGGGCCGGCGGGACGCTCGACAGCATGGGCCACCGCCGGGGCCAGGTCTCACTCCATCACGATGCGTGTGACGGCGAGTTCAACGTCGCGGCTGTCCCCTGGTTGAGAATCGAGGGCGCGGTGGATCGTGAGTCCTTCGATGAGTGCGTCGAGCACGCGGGCGGTGGCCGGGTCGAAGTGCCGCTCGAGCGCGGTGCGGCTGCGTTTCATCCACGCTGTGGTGATCGAGCGGTATGCGGGCCGACGGGCAGCCAGCGTGTATAGCTCGTGCGAGAGGACGAGCTCGCGGTCGTCATTGAAGACGTCTTCGAGGATGATGGCGATGACCGCCTCGCGTGCGGCGGCCGCATCGGTCGCGGTGGCCATGCGTTGCTCGAATCGGGCGCTGATCGTTTGGGCGAATCGCGTGAACGCCGCCAGCAGGAGCTCGTCCATGCTGTCGAAGTAGTAGGTCATCGCGCCGAGCGGAACTCCGGCCTCGGCGGCGACCTTTCGATGAGAGGTGCCGGCCACACCCTCGCGTGACAGCACTCCGAGGCACGCGTCGATGATCCGGTCGCGTCGGTCGGGGTCGTTTCGGCGGCCGAGCCGAGAACCTGCGGGTCGGTCTGGCGGCGGCACCTCACTGGCCGATCGTGCGGATGACACGGGCAGGATTGCCCACCGCGACGACGCCGGCGGGGATGTCCTTGGTGACTACGGATCCGGCGCCGATGACAGAGTCCTTCCCGATGGTCACGCCATCGTGATCGCACTCCGCTCCCGCATAACCGAAAGTCGCCGAAACCGTATATTCGCTGCTCCTCGCGATCATCTACATCGCCTTCATCAGCCTTGGCCTGCCCGATTCCCTTGTGGGCGCCGGATGGCCCGTGATGCATCAAGACCTCGGGGTCCCGATCGCTTTCGCCGGGATCATCACGATGATCATCGCGGGCGGCACCATCCTCTCGAGCCTCGCATCGGAAAGGATCACTCGTCGTTTCGGAGTCGGTCTGGTCACCGCGGTCAGCGTCGCGATGACCGCGGCCGCGCTCGTCGGATTCTCCGCGTCGAACTCGTTCTGGATGCTGTGCCTGTGGGCGATCCCCTACGGGCTCGGCGCGGGTGCGGTGGATGCCGCACTGAACAACTACGTCGCCCTCCACTACGCCGCGCGCCATATGAACTGGCTGCACGCCTGCTGGGGTCTCGGCGCCTCAATCAGTCCTTTCATCATGAGCTTCGCGCTTGCAGGCGGTGACAGCTGGTCGAGCGCCTACTTCATCGTCGGGCTCCTCCAGGTCATCCTCACGTTCGTCTTGTTCATCAGCATCCCGCTGTGGCGCAGGGTCAATCCCCTCGCCTCTGCCGCTGCGGACGACGAGGCCGACTATGGGTTCGGCGCTGACGGCGAGGCGAAGAGGGGCCATACCCATGTTCCCCTCGCGCGCGCGATCCGCATTCCCGGCGTCGTCCTGATCCTGACCGCGTTCTTCGCCTACTGCGCGCTGGAGAGTACGGCGATCCTGTGGGCATCGACCTACCTGGTGACCGATCGCGGGGTCAACGTCGCGACCGCGGCCGCATTCGCGTCGCTCTTCCTCCTAGGGGTCACGGCAGGTCGATTCACCGCCGGGTTCGTCGCCGACCGGGTCGGTGACCGCTGGATGATCCGCGGCGGCTTCCTAGCCGTTGCCGCGGGAACCGTGCTCCTCGCGGTGCCGCAGCCGAATGCCATCGCGCTCGTCGGACTCGTCATCCTCGGTCTTGGATGTGCTCCCATCTATCCCGCGATCATCCACTCGACCCCGATCAACTTCGGCCGTCGCAACTCGCAGGCGATCGTCGGGATCCAGATGGCCGCCGCCTACACGGGTTCGACGTTCATCCCGCCGCTCTTCGGCGTGATCTCGACCTGGACCGGCCTGTGGATCTTCCCGCTCTTCCTCGCCTCATTGGTCGGTGTGGGCCTGCTCATGTCCGAGAGTCTCAACCGCCTCGTACGGCGCCGCGAGCAGGTGCGCTCGACAAGAGAGTGAACGAGGCTGATCGGCCGAGATACCTGCGAAGTTGACGCGCGCTGCGATCCCTAATCGGGCGTGGATCGGACGGGGTCGGCTCTGCATTGAATGCTGGGCGTTGCCCCGGATCGTTGATGCCTCGTTCGTGGCCGATCGGGCGTTACGGATGGCGCCCGGTGATTGCCATAAGTCGATCTTGGAGGGGTGCTTGTGCGTCGATATCGACGGCTGGACCGAAGACCCCGATGCTGCGCCACTCCTCCGCGTGGGGTTCGACGATTGCCCACACCGATTCGACGAGGTCGTCGGGTAGAACGGCGCCCGCTCCGATCACTCTTGCGTAATCGAAGGCTCTGGTCGTTCGGAAGACGATCGCGTGCCAAAGCGCCTCCCGAAGCGGGTAGTCGCCATAGGTGTAATGAACTGTCCGGGTGTCGAGTTCGGACTCGCTCAGTTCGCGCACCGATGCGATGGACTTCTCCACGAGGTCGCGGAAGCGGCCGGACGGATCAGTTCCGAGAAGATCGTTGTCGAGTGGTCCGCCATGAACGTCTTGACCCACATCGTCGAGGGTGCGGCCGGCCATCATGTCGGGAATCCACGCCTCGTCGTAGGCCTGGTAGTTCAACATCTGCCGATAGGTGTAGGTGCTGTTGTCGCGCGTGGGGAAGCCGGTGGGGAGAGATTGTTTCATCAGGTCGGGCGGGATGTAAGTGATGACGTCCGCGAGCACACGATCGGCGCGTATGAAGGTCTCAATCTCGTTCACTTCACTCTCCTTTGAAACTGCGATTCCCGTCGCTCAAGACGAGCACGACACAGAACGCGGTCGCTACCGCCTTGACACAGCCGGACTCCGATCACGCCGGCCGAGGGCGGACGTAACCGAGGAGTCGAATGAGTCTCGGATCCAACCGATGGGTCGACAGGATCCCCTTACGGGCACTTCCCGCGCACCAATTCGTCGCGTGCGGCGAGGCTCCGCGTGACTAGGTTAGAAAGCCAAGCAGCGACACGCCGTCACGATTGCAGCAACCCGGATCATGCCGAATACGGGGGACGATATATTGCAGTCCGGCAGTCACACGTCACTGCTCGACGGGGCACTTGAAGTGAGGAGCGCTAGCGGTGTCGGAGTTCGAACGGGGCCGTGAGGCGTTGCGTGCGCTCGCGGAACGCCTGGGAGACGTCGATCTCAACGAAGCAACGACTCGCCGCAACATCATCGACGGTCTCCTCAAGGACGTGCTCGGTTGGCCGGACGGCCAAGTCTCCTGTGAAGAGCACGTCGAGGGCGACTACACGGACTACACGCTCGGCGCTCCTCACGCCCGAGTTGTCCTGGAGGCCAAGCGGACCGGTCGGACCTTCGAGATGCCCGCAGGCAGCACATCCGGAACTACCGACCTGAGTACGGTGCGTGCGTACTCAACCTCCAATAAGGACGCGGTCGATCAGGTTCTCGGCTACTGCCAAAAGTCCGGGGTCGGGATCGCGGTACTCTCCAACGGCTACCAACTTCTGCTGTTTCTGGGCAGCCGATCCGACGGCCAAAGGCCGACGCAAGGCCGCGCGATCTACTACGCAAGCCTCGAAGACATGCTCAATGTGGCCCATGAGCTGTGGGACTTCCTGTCATACCCGGGAGTGCAGCGTGGAGATCTCGTGCGGGCACTCTCGGCGCGTGTCGCGACGCTACCACCGCCACCACCCCTATCAAGTCGCATCAGCTCATATCCCGGGTATCGGATCGGCAGCGAGATGGAGACAGACCTCCGAATCCTGGGCGATCTGTTCATTCAAGATGTCGTACGCGAGGAAACTATCACCGACGAGTTCCTTACTCAGTGCTACTGCTCTAGCGGCGCGCTTTCGCAGTACGCAGTGGTCAGCAAGGAGATTCTCCGAACTAGGTACCAGGTTCTCAGCGGAGTGGTGAACACCGAGTCGGCCAGAGACCGTAGGGGCCCGAACTCGAAGCTGACGGACGACGTGATTGCCGGTGCGATCACGAGGCGCCCGATCGTCCTTGTCGGTGACGTCGGGGTGGGCAAGAGCATCTTCCTGAAGCATCTATTTCGAGTCGACGCAAAGGACATTCTCGATCGCACTATCGTCTTCTACGTCGATTTTCTGAAGCACTCAGGTCTAGTCGAGGACGTCTCCGATTACATCGTGACCACCGTCTCATCGGTGTTGCGTGACGACCACGATATTGACGTTCAGGAGCGCGGGTTCGTTCGCGCGGTCTACAAGAAGGAGCTGGCAGATTTTGGCCGCGGCATATATGGGGAGCTCGCAGAGACGAGCCCTGATGCGTTCCGCGTGCGAGAGATCGAAATGCTCTCGGGCCATCTGTCCGACAGGTATGAACACTCGCGACGTGCGCTGACTTATCTGCAAGCTTCGAGGCGAATGAACTTCGTAATCGTCCTCGACAACGTTGATCAGCACCAGCCCTCGTTTCAGGACCAGATATTCATCGCTGGCCAGTCGCTCGCGGATACCTGGCCAATCTCCGTCTTCATGTCGCTGCGCCCCGATACCTTCCACGAATCGCGGCGGACAGGCGCCCTCGCGGCATACCAACCTCGTGTGTTCACGGTTTCACCCCCGCGCAGCGACCTCGTGATCACGAAGAGGCTTGAGTTTGCACGCAGGGAACTCATGGAGGCGGGCCGGCTACCTGGCTTTCCGGCTGGACTCACTCTCGACTCGCAGAGTCTTATCATTTACATCGACGTCCTGCTCGACGCCTTCGCAAATAATGAGCCTCTAGTGGAGTTGGTCGACAATCTGAGTTCCGGGAACACCCGACGCGCGCTCGACTTTGTGTCCACCTTTGTTGGTAGCGGGTACGTTCAGACTTCGCGAGTGCTCGACGCTCACAAGACCGGTCGTCCGTACGTGGTCCCCTTGCACGAGTTCATCCGCGCGATTCTCTACGGCGATCACAAGTACTACGACCCGCACACTTCCCCCGTTCCGAATCTCTTCTCGGTGTCGTCGAGCGACGCCAAGGAGCACTTCCTCCTGCCGCTCTTGCTTGCGACAGTCCAGCAAGCTGGTGAGCGTGAATCGGGCGGATTCACTGACCTGCGGTCTACGACAGGCCAATTGCAGGCGCTAGGGTACCTGCCCGAGCAAATCGAGTTCGGGGTTGAACGAGCGCTCGCCGGCCTCCTGCTCGAGGTTTCCGATCACGCAGACACTGGCCAACTTGTTCGGATCACTCCGGCCGGCGGATACCTGCACAAAAAGCTGGCGAGCAATTTCCCGTACGTCGATGCGGTGATTGTCGACACGCCGATCCTCGATCCGACCACCCGAGGCGAAATCCGCGATGTTTTTGATATCGAGGATCGGATCCTTCGGGCAGAGACGTTCATGCGATATCTAGGGGAATGCTGGCCGTTCGGCGACGATCCACTCCCGTTCTCGTGGGCGATGCTCGCCGCGGACTGGGAACGTTCCTTGGCGACCGTCCGACGAGGTGCAGAAAGAGCGGCGGAAAGGCGCGCCCGACGGTAGCCGATCTCGCGCTCGGACCGCGGCAGGCCCGGATCGTCGGGGGCGCGGATTGGACTCGCTCCGAGGGTAGCCGGTGATCGTCGAAGACCTCATCGACCCGGTCGTCTCGCCGGGCGAGCGACGCGAGCCAACCTCGATCGCTGAACGTAAGCCGGTCGTGACGCGCACGCCCTTGCCCAAAAGTGGAATGCCCGTGGTGAACAGCTTGCGCACGATCCGGCGCCCTCGAGCGAGCGTGAGCTCAGCTGCGAACCCGCTACCGGTCGGTATATGAAACTCGGTGAACCGAATGCCAGGCGTCAACCGCCGAGCCGGTCGCCTAAGCCCTCGTCCACCTCGAGATTCTCGTCGATGTTGCCTGAATCGGACAGCGAGATCGTCGTAGCGAATGTGAAGTGGTTGTCACCCTCACCCGGGTAGACATCTGCTTGACCTCGTCGTCACCGACGATTTCGCGCGTGACGGCGAGCGTCGTTATACGTGGCGGTGATCGCATCGATGTCGAAGTCCGAAGCCGCTATTGCGCTACGAGCGAGTTCAAGCGAGCGCGCGCTTAGGCCCTGGAACGCAACATTGCCGGTCGCAGTCCGTTCAACAAAATAGGAGCGATCGTCAGCCTTCAGGTTCAGGTGCTCGATTAGAGCGAGACCCTGATTACGATTCAGCCCGAGCTTCGCGCCAAAGTCGCTCAGTTTGATCCCGAACTCGCGAAATGGATTGCTTGTCCGATACGTCAGCGCAGCTTCGTCGGGTCTTGCACGGCGAACTGGCACGGCCTCGCGATCCTGCCCGAGACGCAACACCACCTCTTGGGCATCGGTGCCGGGCCGAGGTTCTGAGATATGCAGCTCCGCGAGGCCCGGAAACACGTTGTGCCAGTCCTTCCCTGCTCGGAGGGCCGATTCCGCGCGGGACACTTCTTGTTCGGTAGGCGGGTCTTCCCGCCCGGTAGCAGCGCCGTCGAGGCTCAACAACGGTCGCAGACGCGCTCGTGCCTCAGGAGTCTTTCGCGTTCGCGGCGCCAGCAACGCCTTGACCGAAGCCAGCTCCTGCTCGATGAGTGCACCTAGGTCTCGTGGAGGAGCTGCACTGACGGGGATGACGCGTCCCGGGAGTTGCTCGGTGAGCTCCTGGTCGAACTCGTCTCGGAGCAGACGTCGCAGTACCGTGATCCCGGCCCTCATGTGGATCCACAGAAGGTCTTCGCTCATCGCGATGGTGTCGTGCGTAGCGCAGTCGCGATCTTGCTTCACCGCGAGCAGGAGAGCCTTCTCGTCGTGCGAGAGGACTTGCAGGTCGTCTACGCCGATCGCGATACATCGCGCAAAGCTATGCGTTAGCTCATCGCCCTTGTCGCGGACCCGCCCCCGCCGCTGATAAATGACAGCCTTCAGGATCATCTCGAATGCATGAGCCAGCATCATCACTACCGCGTGATTCCTTGCCAGCGGCGATGGTCGGTTGAACAACTCAATGCTCAGAGTCAGCGACTCGATTGCTGTGTCCCGAAACAGGACCGTTTGGCGTCGTAGGCGCATGCTGTTCCCCCTCGCGATGGAATCTCAGCACACCATGCCTGGCCGGTGACCGGGCTTCGACGCGGCGATCTCCTGGCCGCCTCGGACCCGAATCCGCGAGGTGGATGTGAGGTGCGACGAACTGCTCTCCGATCGATCGCTAACCGGGAGTTGCACGCACGAGGTGCTGTTGCGGCCCGGCGGCAGGCGCGCGGCCGGCATCCATGCACGCGCCGGGTACGGGGCCGACCGATAAGCGGCGGCACTACGAGGCGCTCGCTGAGACTTGCGTGGCGACATGAGCTGGGGCTTTCTCGTCTTGTCGTCGCGATCGACCAAACTCGACGGAACGGCACTCGTAAACCGTGCCGTGACTACGACGCTCGCTAGGCTTGCCGTCATGATGGAAGACGCGGCTGCAGCGCTCGCTGATCTTCTCGAACAGTGGCGTGTGGTACCACCGGGTGCAACCGCAGAAGGTGTTCGGGAACTTGGCGATCCCGCGACCGATGTGATGTTCTGGAGCCACCACGCGCGGGCCCTCGATCTTGTTCGTGAGGTCGAACGAGCGCTCGGTATGTTGGAGCAGAACGGCCGTCCTACAAGTCATTATCGCCGTCATCTGCCAGCGATCTACGGAGCCATCGGCGGATACACCGTCCCATTCAGAAGCACGACGAGCCAAGGGCGCCACATCATCGATGAGAATGCCATCGGCCAGTTGCGCTCTTTGTCAGACGTCCTTCACGCGATGAACGTCGGCGTGCCCGATTCTGAAGATCTCCGCGCGACGGTGGGTGAATCTATCGGCATCGTGAGGTCACTGCTTACGGACTACCCCGATCTGGACCGTGAGTCGCGCGGATATCTGCTCGCGTTGGCAACTGAACTGGAACAAGCATTGAACGACGCCGACGTTTTCGGGACGGCTCTCATGCGCCGAGTGAGCACTGAGCTAGCTGGCGTTTTATTCGGACAAGCGGTCAAGGACGCCAAGGACAACCCCACTCGAGCCCAGCGATTCTGGGGTGCCGCTCTGAAGTTGTTCTGGGTAGGCGCGACCGCCGCAACCACAAAAGCCATCGATGTGGGCGCAGACGAGTTCGTCAAACAGCTTGGCACTGGCGGCAATTAGGGCACCCGCTACGCGGCGGCACGTGCTGATAGCGGCCCAGTGGTGGTTTGGGAGTCCAACGCTCAACGGCATATCCGTGTTCGCAGACGCGTCGCTCACCGCACGGGCCCGTGTCGGGCGCGCTAATCCCGTAGGCAGTTCCCGGCCATAAACGTATGACCGAACGGAACAATGACCGATCAGGGTGCGGCATGCGGACGTTGAAACCTCGTGCCGCCATTCTCCCGTTACGGGAGACTTCGGTCGGCTGGATCACCCCGCTGCTGACGGGCGCCTGAGGGGAGGAAACACGGGGATGGTGCTCACCACGACGATGCGGCAGGAGTGGCACGCGTAGGCAGTGCCGGCATCCCGCAGCACGGCCCCGCACTCGGGGCAGCGCGGGGTCACCCCGTCTGCAATCGGATCGTCGACCATGAGATCGAAACCCTAACAGCCGGTCGAAGATCGACGCTCATGCGCCACCGACGGCAACCCGAGGTCCCAAACACAGCCCGGCCAGTGCCGCCCCCTTAGCCCACCAGAACAACGATGCACGCAGGCACTTTACGTGAATCAGTGTTGCGGTATCGCAAAAACAAGTACCCTGGCCTTATGCGTGGCGGGCTCGAACGATGGAAGCGTGGAATTGAGTCTCACGGCATCCGCTCCGCGATCGCATACGCGCTGACAGGAGGGTGTGACGCCACATCGCGCCTGTCGCGCGGCGTCGACGCGTTGACGGAGTATGGCGGTGAGGCAGTGGTCACCCGATTCATTGTTGCTGGCGGGAGTGTCGCCGCCGACCAGCTGAATCGTCCTCAGCTTGCCGACTGGGTCGACGGGCGCGACCCTCTCACCGGCGAGCGCCGCGGACGCGAGCTCCTGTCACCCGACGCCGATCTCGTGCTCGACGGCACGATCAACGCCCCGAAGTCGTACAGCCTGGTCGCGCTGCTGCATCCAGAGCTGGCAGCCGAGTTCGAGGCCCTGCAGGACCGCTTGCGACATCGCATCATCACCACGTGGCAACATGAGCTGAACGCTCGTCGAGGGGCGGGCGGCAGCATCCGACAGCCACTCCATCAGATCGAGGTTGTGGAGCTCCAGCATCGGCGGTCACGGGCACTCGATCCGCACGTGCACCGGCACCTTTGGCTCAGCGTCAAGGTTCTCGGGGACGACGGGAAGTGGTCGAACGTCGATTCGCGCGTGGCGATGCGGCTGCACACGCTCATCAACGCTGAAGGAGAGGTCGCGGCCCGCACCGACCCCGGGTGGATCGCCGCCCTGGCGCGACACGGCTACACGCTCGGCGCTGACGGGGAAGTCGCGCAGGTCGCACACGCCAGGCCGGCCCTGTCACGCCGGTCCAATCAGATCGAAGCCAACCGCGCGACACTTCTTGCCGAGTGGCGCGACCATCACCCGGGACAAGAACCCAGCCGTGACATCCTGCAGCAGATCGATCGTCGGGCGTGGGCGAAGGAGCGGCCCGGCAAGCCGAAGGGACTGAAGGAGGATGCCTGGGAGCAGACGGTCCGCGATGAGTTAGCCGCGATCGACCCCGGGCTGCTGGCGGAACGCGCGTCCGTCGCAGTGCGGGCTGTCGACGTCGAGAACATCGATCTCGATCTGCTCGCCGCTCGAGCGATCGTGGACGCCGATGACCGCTCGGCGGGCTACGGCGGGCGCCTTAGCTTGTACGATCTCCGCGCGGGAGCGACGCGTGCGGTGGCGGCATCCGGGGTCGTCGCCCACCGTCACGCGCTTCAGGCGACGATCGACGCTGTCGTATCGCGTTCGCTCGCTCACACGGTCGACCTGCTCGACGACGCCGTAGACCGGCCTCAACACATCAAGGGGTACATGGCGGCGCTCACCGCTGCGCTCAAGGTCGAGCTTGCCCGCCGGTTCGACTCGCTCAACATCGTTGGAGCCGCGCTGTCACCCGAGGCGATGCGACTGGTCTCAGAGCCAGAACTGCCACCAGGTGTCGTCCTCGACTCCGCGCAGGCTGAGGCCGCTGGTGCCATCGCCGGCACTGACCGGCTCGTGACCATCACCGGACCGGCTGGCACGGGGAAGACGACGATGCTCCGTGTCGCGTACGCCGCACTCACCCTCCAGCGTCGTCGGCTCATCGTTGTCGCGCCGACTCGGAAGGCGGCTTCGGTTGCGGGTCGCGAGGTCGGCGCACCCGCCTCGTCGGTACACGCGCTACTTGCCGACCATGGATGGCGCTGGGGGCGCAACCCCGCCGGGGCGGAGACCTGGACACGCCTCATCCCCGGCGACATCGACCCCACCACGGGCGCTCCCTACCCGGGGTCGACCCGCTACCCAATCAACCACGACGACCGCATCGTCATTGACGAAGCCGGCATGCTCGATCTCCACACGGCCAACGCCCTCGCCGCGCTCGCTCTCGAGACTGGCGCTGGCCTGGCGATGGTGGGTGACCATCTCCAGGCCATGCCCGTGGGCCACTCGGGTGCCATGGCGACGATGGCTCGCCGCAGCGGTTCTGTCGTCGAACTCAGCGCAGTGCATCGCTTCAGCGACCAGGAGTACGCGGCGCTGACACTCCGGCTCAGGGAACCAGGATCGATGGATGCTGCGCTCGCCGTCGCCGCCGAATTGGACGATCGAGGACTCATACATCGCGTCGATGACCAGAGCGGTGCCCGTGGCCTGATGGTCGAGGCGTACTTTCGGTGGGCGAGTCGGCACAAGCGAGCGGCGCTCGTCACCGAAACGAACGAGGAAGCAGACGCCGTCAACGACGCGATCCAACAGCGGCGGCTGGACCTCGGCCAGCTGCGTTTGAACCGGGTGGCCGTCGGACGTGGCGAGCAACGACTGCTTGAAGGCGACGTCGTGCAGACACGCCGCAACGACAGGGCCACGGACGTTGAGAATCGCGCGGTCTGGACCATCCGTCGCATCCGTCCCGGCAGCATCGACCTCGTCAGCCTCACCGATAGCGCTGACATCCGTCGCATCTCCACTGAATACGCCGCCTCGCACGTGCATCTCGCTTACGCGTCCACAGTCCACGGCATACAAGGGGAGACGACCGATGCTTCAATCGTCGGTCCGGGTGTGGATGCGTCGGGGCTGTATGTCGGAATGACACGCGGTCGAGTCCACAACGAGGCGATCGCTATCGCCCGGACAAGGGATGCCGCTGTCGCGGCCATCGCGGAGAGTATGACGCGAAGCCCGATTGTGGTGTCGATCGAAGACTCCCGCGCGTCGGCGATTACAGAGTTGCGGCGGGCGGCGCGATTCGTGGATTCGGAAGGGCCCTACGTCCTCGCCGGATCGACGGTGCCGCGAAGTGGCCCGACGCCGGGGCTGTCGTGACCTGAAGGCCACGCGATCACTTCCATGTTCACTTGGGAGGGCGGTGCGTGACCGGGTTGCGCCACACGACAACGCTGCGTCGACCGTCGGCGGTTTCCGAATCGACGGTGACGACGCGGTTGTTCCAACCGTCAGCTTTGGCTGGGATGCGGGAGGTGGGCTCGTCTTCCCATGGGATCCACTCGCGTACCTCTGGGAGCCGTCCGCGCGGTGCCCACTGCGTCGGTTGCGGCTCATGCGCGTTGCTGCCGAGTATGCGAGCCCGCCGACGCGTCATGTTCTGCCGGATGCGCTCACCGTTCAGCGCCGTAGTGCTTTGCCTGCGACAATTCGGAACCGCGGCGTTGCGTCGTCGGAGTCACCGTGGCTCAATAGGCTGAAAGCATGAACCCCGTTGTGCGACAGTCTGTCGACGACTGGGAGGTGCTTCGCGTCGAACAGCGTGGCGCGGCGGCGAAGAATTGGCTACTCGAAGACGGAGGTAGCCGGACCGACCCACAATCGGAGTGGCTCTTCAAGCCGGTCCATACCCACGCGAACGGTACACGCCAGGTAGGCGATTGGACCGAGGTGATCGCGTCTCTCGTCGCCGCTCGGCTTCGGTTGCCTTCAGCCGAAGCACGCCTTGCGTCACGTGACGGCGAGGAGGGTGTTCTCGTCAGAAACGTTCGCCCGCTGGGGTACGAGATGCACAGCGGCACATTGGCCCTGCTCGATCGCGGCATCGAGCTCCGGCGCGAAGTTCACGACGGGCCCGCGACGATCGGTCACTCCATCGATAACATCATCGTCGCGCTCGACGGGTTGCGTCCGCCGCCATCAGCCACCTCATGGGGTGGGTGCACGGCGTCGGACCTGTTCGCGGCCTTCCTGCTCTTGGATACACTCATCGCCAACGGGGACCGTCATGAAGAGAACTGGTCCATCTTGCGTGGCGAGTCACCGATGGACGACTCGTTGGCGCCCTCATACGACATGGAAAACTCGCTCGGGTTCCAGCTGCGAGACATCGATCGCAAGCGACATCTTTTTGATGGGTGTCGGACTTACGCTCGCAACGGACTGGCGAAGCGCCTCGACGGCGACCGGAGAAATACGCTAGTAAGCGTCGCCGCCCGGATGTATCGCCTTACGAGCGATGCCGGAAGACGTCGCCTGGACCAGCTCGTGGACGACGTTGCGGCGGAGAACTTTGAGAACGTGGTGCCGCAGTCCGACGCAGTGTCCGAGGCCACGCGTATGTTCGCAGTAGCTCTACTAACCGTCAATGCAAGGAGGATCGCTGATGCCATCGACTGCAGTCGCTGAACCTTTTGCGGCTGACACGCACCTTGCTCAGCTGCTCGTTAAATGGCAGCAGCCATCGACGCGGGCTCTACGCCCCGTCGGCGTCCTCTCCTTCGACGGCGAGGTCTACCGCTTCTCCTATCTGTCTAGCGTCCACGATCTCGCAGGCTTTCGCCCGCTCATGGGGTTCCCGGATCTCGACAAGAAATACGAAAGTGCGGCTCTCTTCACCCTTTTCAAGGAGCGAGTCCTCGACCCCTCCCGGCCAGACTATGCCCGGTATGTCACCGAGCTCGATCTAGACCCGGAGCGCGCCACGCCGTGGGAGTTGCTCACACGGTCTGGCGGAGAGTCGGCTGGCGACACACTCCAGCTGCAGCCCTTTCCTCGCAAAACATCTGCAGGCTGGGGTTGCCGTGCGATGGTGGCCGGCGTAAGGCATCTCGCGCTCAAGGAGGTGGATCTGGGCTCCACCCGGAGTGGTCGCTACTCAGCCGAAGGACTGGAGAGACTGCTTTCGGACCTCCACGCCGGTGACGAACTGCACGTCACGCGTGAGATCGGAAACACATGGGATCCTGCCGCTGCACTCCTGGTTACCCCAACCGGCGACGCGATTGGCTACCTCCCGAACTGGCTCGCGCGACTTGTTGAACCGTTCACTCGCTCAGATTCGGGTCGGTGCCACGCTCACGTTGAGCGAGTGAACCCCCTTGACGCTGGTTGGCACCTCCGGGTTCTATTCGATCTCGAAGTAGACGAACCCTTTGAAGCGGCCTACCAACGACTCATGCACGGCGAGGTCCTTCGTTAGGTTCACCGCAGTACTCCGGACCGACACGCCGACGAAGTGGCGTCGTTGGGACAAGGAACATGCGCGCATAGCGGACCCATCGCCGCTTGATACGCATCTGCGCGCCGAACGCCATGGACCTGAGCAGCCTCCCTGTCTCGCTGCCGGCAACCGGCCAAGATTCTAGATGTGTACGTGGCTCAGCTCGCAGAGAGGAAGCTCCCAGCTGCGCTTGTTTCCCGAGGGCAGGCCTAGGCAAAGAGCGGCGCGGGAGTACGATGACTCCCGCGCCGCTCTCCTGTCCTGATGGGTCAGCGCGCAACCCCAGCACCGGCGTACGAGGCCGGTGTTGCTACCGGCCCCGAGGCGCCAGTCTCGGGGCTAGTTGCTTTTGGGGCGCGCGCCACGTCCACGCTCGTGTATCTGAGCGAGGCGCCGACGGTGTCCGCAACGATGTCTCGCGTCTCGCGAGTCTGTCCGGTCTCCTTGTCGGTGTACGACCCAAACCGCAGATCGCCGGCGACGATCACGCTGTCTCCCTTGCGGAGCGACTCGGAGACGTGGCGCGACTGCTGACTGAACACCACCACGCGGTGGTAGACCGTGCCAGCATCCTCCCAACGACCTGTCGTTTCGTTGAGACGGCGGTCATTGACTGCGACCGTGAAGCGGGCGTACTCGTTGCCGGCGTCGCTCGCACCGTGTTCAGGGTCACCGGTGAGGTTGCCCTCAATGGTGACGGGAATCTTCGTGGTCATCCTTCTTCCTTTCTGTAGTGACACCGTGCGGTGCCTCAGTGAGCGTGGCTCTGTGTGATCCACGCGTCCCACTCCTCCTCGGCGGCCTCCTTCGGCCACGGGCGGGAGGGATGCTCTCTGTGTCCGTTGCTGCATCCGCCGGCGTATGCCTTCGCCAGCCGTTGCATCGCAAGAGCGAGCCGCTCGTGCCATCCGATCGGACCGTTGCCGCTGTCAGAGGGGTCATAGGCTGCTCGATGGGCGCAGTGGAGGGCCGAGATTTCCTCGACGAGCTGGCCGTGCCGGAACCAGCAAGGCGGAACGATTGTCTCGGCGACGCGGTATCGACGCACGAACCACTCGGTCCAATCACGCAATGCTGCCCACTCGGCGGGTGCCTGCTCGTCACTCATGGTGCGCCAGTTCGTCGCACGTCCGCCGATCATCGCCGATGGCCCGCGGCTCGGCCGTGGGTAGTCGTCAGGGAGCTGCGGCAGACCCGCCGCGTCGTCGGCGAACAGGCGGCTGGGCTGGCAGTCGTCGCCGGTCACCGCGTCTCCTTGGACTTGAGCGCATCACGGATCCGTGCAGCGGCGATCGTGGTCGCGTCACGCCGGGTGCGTTGGCGCGAAAGGACTGTGTCACGGTCGATCAGGCGGTGGACCAGGTCGTGGCAAGTCGGGTGCATCGCCACCAGGTCTGTGTGCCTTTCCTGTGCCCGCCACCTCCCGGCGACGAGAGTCACCCCCGCGTAGTCCAGATGGTGAAGTTCGAGATTCGATGCGGATGCCGCGCCCCCACAGACTCCGCACATCGGGGTCCGCCCGCGGCGCTGTTCCGTCAGGAACCACCGATTTCGGCGGGCAAACCATGCTTGAGACCGGAGGTAATCGGACCGATAGGTGGTGGCACCCGTGACACGGCGATTGCTCATTCGGGCGCTTCGATCTTTGCGGCGGCATCAGCGGAGTGGCCCGTCATCGGACGGTCGGCTGTGTCGCGGAACACTCCTTGCTGCTCTTGCTCGGTCGCGCGCTTGCCGGACTGGATTGCCCGCGCGTCGCGGCGGTCGTCCCATCCGGCGAGGTCGAGAAGCACCCCGCGGCGATTGCGGTAGGCAAGGAGGCCGGTGGTCTGCGGCATCCGTCGAATCTCGTCGACCGACATCAGCGGCCGGCGTTCGTGCTGTTCGCTGGTGTTGTGGCCCGCCTCGCGGGTCGACCACGACCGTTGGGTGCGCCGAGTATCGCGCGAGCCCAGCAGTGTCTCCACATCGCGTAGGTGATCTACGTGCGACGCGCCGCCGAGCAGGACCTTCGCGGTCGCCGTAGCCCAGATGGTGTCGGCCTCGGCGCGAGACCACGCCGTCTCGGCCTGTGAGAGGGCCTGCAGGACGACGAAGGTGCAGATGCCTCGCCCTCCGCCGTCGGCCATTACGCGGGGCAGATTGCCCCACCGGAACATGTTGGCGATCTCGTCCAGGATCAGTCCGAGCGGGAGAGCGAGACGCGAACCCGGCGAAGCGAGCGCGCGGACTCGAGCGACCTCGACGATGTCATCGACGATCGCTCCGAGAAACCCGCCCATCGCGGACGCGCCCGACGACGAGCCGATGAGATACAGGGTGTTGGGGGCCTGCAGGAACTCGCGCGCGTCGAACACGGGGTCGCCCGGCCGTGGCATGAGTGCGTCGCGGATCTGGGGGACGGCAAGTGGGGCGACGGCTCCCGAGACGCCGAACCAGATGGATGAGACGAGCTTGTCGTCGCCCGCGATCGTCGCCTCCAGGCTCTCAGCCCAGCCCGGTGCGCCACCGTCGCGAAGGTATTCGATCGCGTCGCGGGCGAGAGTGGGGCTGTTGCCCCACGAGTAGAGATCGCCGATCGAGCACCCTCCGACGGCCGCAGCGTGCAGCAGCCTTCCGAGAACGACACCCGAGGCCTGCGCCCACTCGGCGTTCGTCGACGAGGTGCCGAGTGCCGTCCCGGTGATGATCGCGGTGCCGCGCTGCATCGCCACGAGCGGGTCTTCGCACCCGGTGAGCAGGTTGATGCGGAGAGGGTGGCGGATGCCGGAGAGCCCTTGGGGGTCGAAGACGTGCACATCGCCGCGGCTCTGTCGCATGCGCATCGTGGCGGTGAGGTTGTCGTTCGTCGTCGAGGTCGTGACCAGCGGGCCCGACCAGTCGAGGATCGCTGAGATCAACACTCGGTATCCCTTGCCCGAGCGCGGCGGCCCCTCGAGCGCAACGGAGTCTTCGATCGACACGTACACGTCCATGCCACGCGACTTCCCGACCCGCCATCCCACGTCGGACGGCAGCGGGTGCGTCAGATCGGGTCGCAGCTGACGAGCGCGCTTGAGAACGGCCCTCGCGGACAGGTGCTCGCGGATTTCACCCGTGCGCGCGAACCCGGGCCGCGTGCGCAGATCCGCAATGAAAGACGCATCCGACTGTTGGTACTGCCGAACCTTGACCAGGATGAGGATCACCAGCACGCCGACGATGAACAGGGCGAGCGTGTCGGCGACGCGGATTTGCCAAAGGGGAAGCGCGCACCCGGCGGGCGCGGTGTAGGTTGACAGGTCGCCGGTGAGCGCGAGCCAGAGTCCGGAAAGCGGGCCCGACCCCAGACCCCGTTCGCCGCAAACCCAGTAAGTGATCGCGTCCGCGATGAAGGTCGTCGCCAGTCCCACCACGGCAACAACCGCAATGAGGATGGCGATCAGCTTGCCGAGCAGTCCCTGGTTCATCGTGCGTTCTCTTCCCGCCTGAGCGCTAGCCGGTCTGGGTCGTCCCGTGCTGCGTTCAGCCAGTCGGTGCCAAGCTCCGCGGCATCCATCAACGGAGCATTGGCATCGAGGCGGTCTGCGGTCTGCACAGCTTCGTCAGTCTTGAACAGCTCGTACTCCCAATCGGTGGACGTCGCGAAGCAGTCGACGAGGTAGGAGTATTGACCGACGTATGCGAGGAACTGTCCTTTGGCGAGCTGTCTCGCCATGTCGACATGCGGGGTCAGCATGTTCAGGCGCTGGCGGAGGCTGGACTGCTCCTGGTGGTTGACGCGGAAGATGAACTTGTTCTCGATGTCACCGACGATCGAGTACGCAAGGTTCCGTTCCTGCGAGTCGGCGTCGCCCACAGCGTCAAGGTCACCCATCTTGTGCAAGATGACGATGTTGCTGATCCCGTAGTGGCGCGAGAGCTTGAGCCACTGCTGATACATCTGCAGAGCAGCCAGTGAGGTCATGTCGCGCCATCCTTCTTCACGGATGACGTAACGCGTGCGCTTCGCCGAGCGGTCGGAGACGACCGCCTGAATCCACGCCGTCGTACACACCTGAGTGAGCTGTGCCACGAGATCACCACGCGAAAACAGTTCGGAGGTGTCGACCACGACGATCGGAGCATCTTGATCGAACGACACCGTGGATTCATCCTCGAAGAGTCCGGACAGGTCGCCGTCAACGAATCGGCGCAGCACGAAGCGCGGCTGCACTGCGCCTTCGGAGAGCCGGAAATCGCCGCCGGTGTCGGCGACCATGAGCCCGAGTTGGTCGTAGACGCCCCGGAGCGTCGGGCGGTCATTGGTGTCATGGATGCAGCGGCCAAGCGCTTCATGCATCGCCGCGTGCTCGACGGCGGTGAGGCGGGTCTTTCCCAGGGCCATCTCGACGAGGGCGATGAGTGTTGCGATGCGGCGTTGTCGGACCATCTGTTCGTGTTGGTCGTCTGTTGAGTTGCTGCGCCGGGGGCCACGGTCGAGCGGATTGAGCCGGGCGGAGGTGCCGTCGCCGAGACGGATGACGGTGCCACCAGGGATGGCGTCGGCGATGACGACCCACTCACCCTTCGCGTCAGAGGGGACGACGGCCTGGTGTCCGAATGCGAGTGACCGGGTGACCAGGGTTTTCACGGCGGCGCTCTTCCCTGCCCGGTAGGCGCCGAGCACGAGGATGTTGGTTGAGAACGATCCGCGCTCGGTGACGTCGGTATAGGACTCCCACGGGGAAAAGTGCCACAGGGAATCAGCGTTTAAGTCGACTCCGACGATGGGGCCACGCGAGCCGAGGCCAGCGTCGGCCACGAACGGGTAAATCCCTGCGATGTGCTGAGACGTCGCCTGATGGGGTGGAACGGAGGGACGAACGAGGTTCCAGTAATTGTCGTTTACCAGGCCGGGGCCGAATGGACCGGGGACGGCTGGCTCGGGGAGTCCACGCTCGCGTCGTGGAGGGCGGGCATCCGGGCGCCTATGTTCGGCGTCCCAGACGGCTCGTCGGAGGGCGCGGCGTTCCTCGTCGGTGAGGCCGGCCGGAGCAAAGACGACGGCACGGCGAGCCATCACTTCATCCCCAAGCCGATGGGCAGGGCATTCACCATGAGCGCTTCCGCCTGCTGGCAGTACAAGATCTGCGCCTCCATCCCCGCACGCGCGAGCGCGTTGCGCATGCCGGCGATGGCCTGGTCAAGGTGCTCTTCGTCCGGGGCGCTCACTGTGAGATATCCGCCGTACCGGAACTCGCCGTGACCTGCGACGATCTCCTCCTCTTGCTTCTCAAGGGCGGCCCAGTCCGCCGCATCCGCGGCAGATCCATCCGCGCCTCGCTTGGCGCGAAGCCGCTCGTTGCCGCGCCACACCTTCTTCTCGTCGCGGATGCGTCGCAATGCACTCGCCACGGGGACAGGAGTGAGAACAAGAGAGAAGATGTGGGTGACGGCCGCATGCGTGTGCGGATGCCGCGCGAACACCAGGGGGGCCACGAACCCCACCGGCGCGTCGGAGCGTGGCCACTCGTGAATCCACATGGTTGTGTGCACGCCGGAGTCGGAGCAGACGATTCCGTTTCGTCCCTTTGGCTCTTCCAGAAACATGGGGCCGATGGCGGAGGGGTCTACGCCGCCACGGATGTCGGGCCGGTTCTGCACATTCGGCGCCGACTCCGGATCCATGGCTAGGCGGCTGAGCGCAGCGAGGTCACGCGAAGATAGCCAGCGCCGCACCTTGACCTTCGCCGACTGCAGGGCGTCGGCGAGATTGCTGGCCTCTAGCCGCGCGAGGTCGATGATCGCGTCCTTTCCACCCCCGAGTGCTTTCACCTGGGGAGCGAGAGAGACGAGGTCGAGGGTGAAGGTCAGGTAGTTGCGATGGGCGACCGCGAACCGCTCCGAGCGATTCATCACTTCCTCGTAGTTGGCAGCCGCGGGCGATGCGGGGTTGAGTCCTCGGCGGCTGACGACCGTGTCATAGTGGTCGCGCGCCGTTCGGATCGTCGTCGGGAGAGTGCGCTCCTGCAGGGTGATCCGCTTGATTCCGGCGCGCTGTGTGAACGAAGCGAGCACCTTGGACCACTGCTGCGCGAGATCAAACCGTTCTGGAGTGTCGTGCATGAGGAACCCCTGCACCTCGAGTTCGGCCGTCACCGACACGCTCCGGTCGTGGGGGTTGTAGACGCACGCGATGCCGTCGCTCTCCCAAAGTTGCAGTGACGCGCGCGTTCCGGGCAGGTTGAGCGTGCCCATGAGCTTGGGCTGCTCGGGCCGGAAGGTGTAGGCGGTCGCCCCCATCGCGTGGCGCACCTGCTTCATAGCCCACGTCCCCGCCATCCGAGGTGCCGAGATGCCGTGCACGGTCATCAGCGCCGTCGCGCCGAGTACGAGATAGAGAGGGGCCATCCACAACAGCCCGAGTGGCCCGAATCGATTGACGCTGATGAGGATGACGACGCCAGCGGCGGCGATGAATGCCAGCTGCCAGGGATCCATGCCGAGCACCACGCCTTGCCGCGATCGACGGGGGAGCCGGACTGGGCGGGTCAAGTCAGAGGTCGAAGTCATCGCGGACTCCTTTCAACGGGGCGCGGAGTTGATGGTGGTGCGGCGGGCTGCGGCCGCGCAGGTGACGTGGGTCGCGGCGTGGATGCAGCACTTCTTTCTGCTGGACCGCTTGTGGTCGTTGGGGCCGACGGCGTCGAGCCCGAACGTGTCTGAGGCCCTCGCGCCGAGGGTGCTGTGCCGGCTGTCGCACGCCCCCCACTCGTGCTTACCCCCGCAGGGGCCGAGCCGAGTCGGGTTGGCAGCTGCATGGCCGAGCGAGAGGCGGAGGAAGCGACCCTCCCGGCACCCGAGCCGAGTCGGCTGCCGATGCCATCCGCGGCGACCGCTCCAACGAAGCTGAACAGTCCAAAGATCGCAAACGGTGAAAACGCAACGAGGGCGAGTCCGATAAGCAGTGGCCACGCTTGCGGGTCCCAGATCGTCTTCACCGAAGCGAGCCCGTTGATGATGAGGGTGACGAATCCGACGGTCAACGGGCCGGTGAGCAGCAGAACGACAACCGCGGACACGTAGCGGACGACCCACTGCGGCCCGACCCCGCGGACGGGGAACAGCATCCATGCCACGGGCCCCACCGCGATCAGTGCGGCCAACACGATGTTGCGGAACGCGAAGACCAGCGCCAAGAGCAGCATGGCGATCAGCAAGAGGCCGTGGATGAGGAAGGCGAAGAAGTAGTTCGCTTGCCCGCCGGCCCACATGACGCTTTGCAGGGTCGTGAAGATCTCGAACGGGCCTTGCCCGCCGAGGATGTACCACGTCATGTCGTCGATCGCGTTCAGGAGATGCCCGGTGACCCATAGCGTGAGCGGAACCGCGGGGATCGCGATGAACGACCGGAGGAGTGCGCCGACGAGCTGCTCACGATCGCCGGAGACTATCGCCGCCGCGAACGCCCACACCATGGCACCGAAGAGCACCATGAGGATCGCCCACTGCCAGAACGACCATTCGCTGACCGCTGCTGTCCATAGCAACGTGCTCGTATCGAACTGCATATTCTGAGCGACGAGGAACATCATTCCGGTCGCGCTCAGCGCCATCCCTCGGCCGGCGTTCTCAAACGTGACGCACACGACGTCGCCGATGCTGCAGCCGTACGCAACGGTGATGGGCTTACCGCCCGACGCCTTGAGGGCATCAACATGCCCCTCGTAGGTCGTGCAGACGGTCGCGCGGGTCCCATCGGAGATGAGTCCAATCAAGCACTGCTGCGGTTTGACCAGTGACGGGTCAGTGGGAGTGCAGCTGATCTGTCCGCCGGCCTTGAGGCACTTGACCGGGTGTGACGGTGCCGACCACGTTTCGCCGGAGATTTCGGTCGCTGTCGTGGCGCGCGGGGACGCGGCATCCGCTTCGACTGCCAGCGCAGGCGACAGCGCGCCGACCGTGAGAGTCAGCCCGAGGGTCACCCCAGCCGCGATGGTGCGCCAGAGCTTCATCAGAAGCCGAAGTCGAAGTTCACAAACCAGGCGAAGAGCCCAGACGCGGCACCCAGGACCGCGGCAGCGATGAAGATCCAGAGGATGTTCTCTCCAGCCCATGTGCGGACTCGGTCGGAGGCCAGCCCTCGGAAGGCAAGAGCCGCTCCTGCGATGATCAGCATGATCAGGACGACGAGCATCGCGCCGGCGAGGATGTAGGACGCGATGACCTGGAATCCCTGGAAGAAGGGCGCAGAGAAGTCGGGTTGTATGTCGGGGATGTCGACGTCGGTCGAGAGGATGCCGGTCACAGGGGTTCCTTTGTTCGTTGTCAGGTCAGGAGGATGCCGCGCGCGGCCATGAACGGGACGGGGTCGATCGATACCCCGTCGTGAATGACTTCGAAGTGGAGATGGCACCCGAACGAACGGCCGGTGTTGCCCTCGGCGCCCAAGGGCGTGCCGGCTGTCACAGCTTGCCCCTCACTGACGCGGAGTGAGCCCCACTGCATGTGCCCATAGAGGGTGATGAGGCCGTCGCCGTGGTCGATGCGGACGGTGTTGCCCCACCCGCTGAGGGCACCGGCGCTGAGCACCGTGCCTGGACCGGCGGCGAAGATCGGCGATCCGCAGCCCTGGGACATGTCGTACCCCTTGTGCTGGACGGAGCAGAACCCGCATCCGGTGACGGGGTTGTGCCCGAAGCCGCGACCGAAGGAATACGGGCCGGCCATAGGGAAGCCCCAATCGCCATTGGCCGCGGGAACTGGGCGTGTGGTGTCAGGCCCGCTTGCGACCGAGCTGCCCGCGATCGCGAGGGGGATGGCGATAACCGGAGTGGCAGCGAACGCCGATATGAGAAGAACGAGGGTCAGTGCCCCGATCGCGATCTTGTGACCGATCCTCGTTCGGCCGAGGGCGGCGATCGCGGTAACCGGGGCCGGCATGTCAGGGCTCCACCGGCTCCGAGAACAGCCGGACCACCTTGCAGTCCCCGGCAGCTTGGCTGGAATCGGGTGTGGGAACCGATGCCCCTCCGCACAGCACCTGCACGCTGAGGCGGGTCTGCTCCTCGTACGAGACCTCGCCGCCGGCGCCGTCGGAACGCGTGAAGGTGATGGTGATGTCGGCTGTGCCGCTCGACATGTCCCCCGACTGGTCCTCGGGAACGGGCGAGAAGGAGACGTCCCCCGTCGTCACAGAGCTGACTCTGCCGTTCTCGCCTGCCAGAGAATCCCACTCTGCTTCAGGCAAAACGACGGTTTGGCGCGTCTCGAGCTTCGCCGCTTCAAGTTCGGCGATCCGGTCAGCTTCTGAGGCGTAGCGCGTGTCTGGCGTGAACCACGTGCCGAGGTAGGCGATCCACTCCTCGTACTCGGCCTTCGTGGTGTCGAAGGTGCCCGCGGCGGCGAGTGCCGCGCGGACGTAGGTCTCGGGATCCGTGGTGACCGGCTCGGGCACCCACCCGCGGGTGATGACGGACTCGTCGACCACTGCGGTTGCGAGCGTAGGAGTTGGGTCGGGAGTGCTGGCGGAAGTCGTTGTCGGCTCGGGACTTGGGGGAGTGGAGCCGGCATTGCTCAGCGAGGCGATTGTGAGCGCCGCGATGCCGATGATGAGGACGATTGCACCGATGACTGCCCACGCGATGCTGCGCCGGTTCGTGCGTGCCATCAAGTCCGCTCCTCGCCTTTAGGAGCAGCGAATGTGCTGACCCAGGTCACGAGTCGTGACAGACGCTGTCCCGGCATCCTAAGCACGCAAGGAGTGGATCGTGAAAATAATTCTGATCTGGGATTTATTGAGTGCATTGGAAGAGCGCGATGAGCTCCGGGGGTCGGCATCGTCGCGTTGAGTCCCGATGTTATGTCGGCCCTTATGGCGGTGTCTGTAGGTCTTTTGGGGGACAAGGGTGAGCGCGCCGGTCGAGCATCATGTGCTCGAGGCGGCGCCGTGAACCTTGACATGAGTGCATGGTACATAGCTACACTCAGTTGAGCAAAGCATTTTTTCATGCGGTTGTCTGGACGGACCCCTAGGTCTGTCGAGAGAATGGGGCGTGCCTAAATACGCCCGCCCCGCGAACAGTGATCGCGCGGAGGACCCCATCGAAGCGTTCGGGAACCGGCTACGCACCGGGATCATCGGCTACCTGAGAGAGCATCCAAATTCGTCTCGCGCTGAGATCTCTGCTGCGCTCGGGGTCCCCTCGCCGACCGTCTTCAATGCGCTGGAGAAGATGCTCGATACCGGGTTGCTAGTGGCCGACCCCCCGCGGGAGCAATGGGAGCGCGGCGGGCGTGTGCGTTACAGCGTCGACGGGCAGCTGGTGTCGCTGTTGTATCTGCAGCTTGGGCAGGCGCTCGGGGAGATTTGAGCCTTCAAGTTAGGTGAACGGTGCTTCTCGCGACGGACAAGTGCTCGATTGCCTTCCGTGAGATCGCGCCTAGCGACTAGATTTTCCAGCCTTCCCGGTCGAGCCGTTGCCCGGGTTCCATGGGCGCCGCATGTCGAGCCAGTGCGCTCCGCCCGCTATTAGGTCGCGCGGGTGCCGGGTAGTGGCGTGCCGCGCGGGCCGGATTCCCGCATCCGACGGAACGTCATTCGCGACCCGGATGCGTGCTTGTGAAGAACAGTACGCAGCCTGGCGCGTTGCACGCTCGCAGGGCGATGGCTGTCAGCCGAGCACGTCGATCGCGTCGAGTGCGACCTGAGCAAGGGCATTGCTAGCGTCGGCCGTACGCTGCGGAGTCAAGACAAGAACGGTGCCTGCGAAAGCGAGCTGGGACTGCAAGCGGGCGCGTGTAGCCTTAATGACGGTTTGGAGCGCGCTTTCTGGCTCGGCGATGGACGAGCGTGCCCATCTAACCGGTCATCTGTCCCGATGTCAACAAGTCAGCGAACGGCGTCGCGCAGAGTGCGAGCCGTATTCATATCTGCCTCGGTGTTGGTAGCCCTCGGTACGACATCACCCCTGACCATTGCTCAACGTCCGACGACTGACGCGGCGCGGTGTTGACAGCCTTTACACGCGCTGCTACTTTTTTGAACAAACGTTTGCGCACACTTGCCCGACGCAAATAAATCGATATCCCGGTGAACCAACGGAGGCCCAGGATGACAACGACTAATCGGAAAGCGGTTGTCGCAGCCGCCCTTATCACGGGATCCGTCGCGCTTACCGCGTGCGGCGGTCAGACACAGCCGGCCGACGATCAGCAGACGCTGACGGTGCAGACGTTGCCGGCCCTGAGCGAGGGCTTCCGCGCGGTCGCTGATCAGCTCGAGGCGGAGAATGAGGGTCTGACCGTGGAACTGGTCACCATCACCGACCAGCAGAAGATCACGACGAACTTGCAGGTTCTCGCCTCGGACGGAGCGCCAGACGTCGGCGTCGTGCCCACTAACACCGCGGCGTACAGCTCGCTGTCGGCGGCGGACGCACTCCTTCCGCTCAACGACGTCTGGGCCGCGGCATCCCTCGAAGAAGCCTACGGCGCAGATTTGGCGGCGGCTCTCAACCCGACGGGAACGCCGAACGTCGTTCTAGCCAACCGAAGCCTTTACAGCATCCTTTGGTACAACGCCGCGATCTTTGATCAGCTGGGGATTGAGGTGCCGGAGGACCACCAGATCGCGTCCGTCGACGACCTCGTCGAGATCACTGACGCGCTGCGAGCGGGTGGATTCGATCCACTTGCCATAGGAGGAAGCGCCAACTATCAGTGGGGGTGGGTCGTCGACAGCCTGCTGCCCACCGCCGCGTCACCGGGGCAGCTGGAGAACTACCTGACGAACTGGCAACCCTCCGTCGAGGTCAGCGCGCAGTACTCCGATCCCGCCTTCACCGACACCCTCGACCGGATCCAAGAGATGTACGACCGGGGGGTCTTCCAGGACGGGGCACTGAGCCAAGACGGCGAGGCATCGCTTTCGCTCTTCGCCGCGGAGCGGGCGGGCATGCTCATTGGCGGGTCCTACAATCCGGGGCAATTCGCCAACGACCAGGGGCTGGATCTCGATCTCGGATACCTCTTCTTGCCGCCAATGACTGAAGGAGAACTGACTCTGCCCAACACCTATGCTGGCAACACTCTTGTGGTGCCGCGGGCCTCGGCGAATCCGGACATGGCGAAGGCCTTCCTGGAACTCTTAGTGTCGCCTCGATTCCAGCAGGAAATCTTCGCCGCCCGCGGTGAGCTGCCTGCGACGCAGGTCTCGCTCGACGTCCTGGAAGAGAGCTTCGAGCCGATCGTGATCGACCTGATTAACTACGGCGAGGACAACGGAGTCGCGAGCGGGTGGACCTCGCTCGTACCGGGCTCACTCGGGCAGCAGTTCGTCGACCCGAAGATTCAGGCCATCCTGGCCGGAACTTCTACGGTGGAGCAGGTGGCGGCCGAGCTGGATGCGCAACTGCAGCTCACTCGTTCCGGTTCATGAGCCTGGAAAGTCGATCTCGCCTGAGCGCGCAGCCTCGTGATTCTGATCGCGACGGGGTTGCTCGGAGAGCTCGGCGCAGCCCGCGATCGGTCGCCCCCCTCACCATGGCGATCGCGCTCGCCCCCGCCCTCATCCTGCTGGCGTGCGTCTTCGCCTATCCAGTCTTCGATACCGTCCGGCTCTCGCTGGCGACATGGCGCGGTGCGGGCCCGGTGGAATGGGTGGGACTGGCGAACTTCGGGGATGTGCTATCGCGGCCGGACTTTTATCGCTCGGTCCGCACCACCTTCGTCTTCGCGGTCCTGGTCACCGTCGGCACGACGGGGCTCGCGCTTGTCCTCGCCGCCATCGCCAGCAGCGCGACGAGTCGCAACTCCTTCTATAAGTTCGTCTGGTTTCTGCCCGCGATTGCACCGCCTGCGGCTCTAGCCGTCTTCTGGGCGTTGTCGGTACAGCCGGGCACGGGAATCGTCAACGTCCTCATCGAGTCGTTCGGCGGATCGGCCAGCACCGCTTGGCTTGCGGACCCCGAATCGGCGCTGTATGTGATCGTCGTGGTCAACGTGTGGATCGAATCGGCCTTCGCATTCCTGCTGATCCTCGGTGCGATGGAGCAGGTGCCGGTCAGTCTCTACGAAGCAGGTCGGCTTGATGGCACGTCGGCGGCGCAACGCTTCTGGTTCATCACACTCCCCAGCATCCAGCCGGTTCTCACCATCGTCGTGATGCTTCAGTTTATCTGGAGCTTCAACGGGTTCACCGTCGTGTGGGCGATGACGCGGGGCGGGCCGGGCGATGCTACGCAGACCCTGCCCGTATTGCTCTACCGCGAAGCGTTCTTCTTCAGTAATTATGGGAGCGCGGCCGCGATTGGCGTGCTCGGCAGCATCGTCCTGATCGGCGTCGGAATCGTCGCGATCCGCCTCAGCCGATCGCGAGCCGAGTCATGAAGCGGCTTCGCCGGGCATCGCGTTATCTCGCGCACATCCCCGCGGTGGTGTGGACAACAATGGTCGTGTTGCCGTTTGTCTTCATCGTCCTATTGTCGTTTCGGTCCATGGCCGACATCTACGCGAACCCGCTCAGCCTCACTGGGGCGTGGGTCCCCGAGAACTTTAGCCGCGCGTGGGAGGGACCGCTCGGCGGTGTGGGCTTCTCGCGGTACTTCGGCAACACGCTCATCGTCACGATCGCGGCCGTCACGGTGTCGTTGACGGCCGGGGCGATCGCGGCCTACTTCACGTCCCTGCTCTCGCAGCGCTGGCGCAGACGGGTGATGATGCTGTTCCTCATCGGCACGATCATCCCGGCGATCGCCCTGCTCATCCCCCTCTTCCGGATCTTCAACGGGCTGAACCTGCTGAACGAGCCTCTTGCCGTCGGCGTGCTTTACGGGGGGCTATCGCTGCCCACGTCCGCGCTGATCCTCCATTCATTCTTCCTCGAGTTCCCCGACGAACTGCGCGATGCGGCGGCTCTCGATGGGCTGGGGCCCTTCGCCAGCTTTACCCGCATTGTTCTGCCGCTCTCGGCGGCGCCCATCGCAGCTGCGGGCATTCTGGCGACGGTGTGGGTGTGGGGGGAGACGCAGGTGGGGCTAGTTCTGCTGCAGTCTGCGACCAGCCAGACCGTGCCAGTGGGGGTGCTGTCGTTCCAGGGTCAGTTCACCAGCGAGCAGGGTCCACTGTTCGCCGGGCTAACGATGGCGATGCTTCCTTTGCTCGTCATATACGTCGTCTTCAGCCGTCATATCCGGAAGGGCATCGCGCTGGGCGGAGCCTTGCGTTGATTCCTCACCCACCCATCAGATCAACCGTCCACGAACAGAGAGCTTCCGATGATCGACGACGCCCGCACGTACACCCAATCGCTTGAGTCCCTCAAGCATCACGCGACGCCGGAGTGGTACCGCGACGCCAAGTTTGGCATCTGGTCGCACTGGGGTCCCCAGGCGCAGCCAGAGCTTGGGGACTGGGTATCGCGCATCATGTACGGCTCGTATCCCGGTTCCCGAGCGTGGGAAAGGCAGAAAGCGGAGCGGATCGTCTCAATCTTCCGAGAGCGGTACGGCCATCCGTCGAAGGCGGGGTGGAAGGATATCGCGAACCTCTGGACCGCTGAGCGATTCTCGCCCGAGAATCTCATGGATCTATTCGAGAACGCGGGCGCCCGGTACTTCGTTTCCATGGCGGTCCACGCCGACAACATCGACCTGTGGGACTCCACTCATCAACCGTGGAACTCAACCCGGATGGGTCCGCGCCGCGACGTGGTCGGCGAATGGGCGGCAGCAGCGCGCAGGCACCAACTTCCGTTTGGCTTGTCCTTCCATGCCGGGTCGTGGAGCTGGGATTGGTACGACGCCGCCAGGGGAGGAGACGCCGAGGGGGCCTACGACGGCGCGACTCGCGTCGAGGACGGGGCCGGGTTGTGGTGGGAGGGAATGGATCCTGCGGATCTGTACGGTCCGCCGCGCGCAGCGGGTGACGCACCCTCCGAGCAATTTGTCAGAAACTTCTGGATGCGAGTCCGCGAAGCATCGAGGCGGTACCAGCCCGACCTGTTGTACTTCGACGACCCTCGCCTCCCTTTTGACCAGGGGAGTCTGTGCGAGGCCGTTCCTCCTAGTTCCCGAGGAAGAAGAGTCATCGCGGACTACTTCAACGACTCCCGTCTCTGGGACCGCCCTTGGCGGAGTCCGGGCTCCGACGGAGTTGTAGTGAACATCAAGACCGTCTCCGACGAGGAGCGGACCGCCTTCGTTCTTGACGTCGAGCGCGGGCAGCCAGGTCTTGGTCAGCGGTGGCCCTGGCAGGACGACACCAGCTTGGGGGATTGGTTCTTTGACGCCCAGAATCCCGTGTACAAGTCGGATGCGTACGTCATCCATCTGTTGATGGATGTCGTCTCCAACAACGGCAATCTTCTGCTGAACGTGCCTCAGCGCGCCGACGGATCGGTAGACGATGAGCTGACCGACACCCTCACCGCTATCGGAAGCTGGCTTCGGACGAATGGCGAGGCGGTCTACGGCACCCGCCCCTGGGTGATTGATCGCGAGGGGGACGGAAGGCTCAGCGATGAAGGGTCGCATTTCATCGGAGAGGACGAGACAGAGTGGTATGCCGGGCGGGTTGCAGCCGGTCACTTCACGGAGAGCAGGCCAGACTACACGAAGCGCGACATCCGATACACCGCTCGGAACGAGACGGTCTACGCGACCGTGCTCGGGAGACCCGGTCCGGATGGTATCGCGCTTCGAGCGCTCGCGGAGGGCGGCTCCGCGTACCCGGGAGAGGTCGGCACCGTCACACTCCTAGGAGCGGACTCCACCCCTCTCGCGGTGAAGCGGGACCGCACAGCTCTGCACCTTTCGTTCCCGGAGCGTACCCCGGATCAGGTCGCGTACTGCTATCGGATAGATCGCGCGTGACGGGGGGCGGGGTAGCGTTCGGCTCGCTACTACCGCAACCCGATCTTGTGCCGGATACGTAAGCCGGGTGAGGGCGACGGTGTGAAGAACATGGTTAAGCTGCCGGTCGCCGCGAGAGGCAGCGGCAAAGCTGGTCGCGAAGCGACTTACGGTCACCCTCCCGGCGGCGCGGGCGGTGCTCGATCTCATCGAAAGGCGAGAACCTTGGGTCGCCTGCTCGCCGGACACCGTGCTTGGTACAGGCATCCAGGCCGCCCGGTGGGCCGTCGACGAGGGCCTCATCGGCGCCCCCAATTCGGGTAACAGTGACGAGGGCGATCCTCGGACACGAGGCCTGACACCGCAACCACGACTTCTACTACGCGCCGGGTGGCGGTTTCCTCTACGACATAGGCTCTTACTATCTGCACGCCTTCATCACGCTGCTCGGACCCGTGGCGCGCGTCGATGCATGCGCGTCCCGTCCCAGCGAGGAGCGCGTGAGCGAGGCTGGCCCGCGCGCTGGGGAGCGAGTGCCCGTCCTCCTCAATACCCACATCACGGGCCTACCCCGCGCGGTCCCGCTCACATCGCTCTGATGGCTCGGAGTAGGCCCTTCATCGAGAGACGGGGTCCGAGCCGGACGATTGCAGGAGACTCAACTGGCGCCGGTCGGGAAGATTCTCCCAGTCGCCCGAACCCAGGCACGCGAACGCTCCGGCACTCACAGCGGTGTGGACACAGTTCTCGATGGGTTCCGCGAGCATCCACTCCGTGAGGAGGCCGGCCACGAATGCGTCGCCAGCGCCAACCGTGTCGCGGGGAACGATCGGGATTGCGTCCCGTCGGAGCACCCGACCGCCGTGGAGCACGAGGGTGCCCTCGGCGCCGAGCTTCAGGGCGACCGTCGTCGGACCGAGCGCGGCGAGGCGGGTGACGATCTCTTCGTCGGTGCCGTCTCCCACCAGCAGCGCGCCCTCGTCGCGTCCCGCGAAAACGAACCGAGCCGATGCGGCGAGTTCGCGATACACCGGTCGCGGATCCCTCCCGCGCCACAGCGAAGGTCGGTGATTTACGTCGAAACTGACGGGGACGTCCGCCTCTTTGGCCGCATCGATCGCCGCGCCGACAGCATCGCGTGCCGAGTCGGAGATGGCAGCGGTGATGCCTGTGACGTGCACGAGCTGCGCGGAGGCCAGCAGATCAGCATCGACATCTGGTGGCGCGAGTCTGCTCCCAGCGCTGCCCGAGCGCCAATACTGGACGGCGGTGTATCCGGGGGCGGCTTCCGACTTCATCATCGCGCCGGTGCCGGCATCGACATCCACGTGAGCACGAACGACGACGCCCTCGGCGCGGAGTTCCCGGACGATTCGGCGACCCGCGACATCGTCGCCGATGCGACCTATCCAGGTCGCCGAGCCACCCAAGCGTGCAACGCCGATGGCGACGTTGCTCTCGGCCCCGCCGAACGACATCCGGTAGTCGTCCTCACGGGCGCCGTTGCCGGGATGTGTGGGGCGGAAGAGCGTCATCGTCTCACCCAGCGTGACGACGCCGTTCTTCACCGCGTCTCCGCTCATCGTATGGACCGACCGCTCGGGCAGGACTCAGCTGCGATACGGATGGCGGACCGGCTGCGCTCCACTACTACGGAGAAGTCGCCGGCGTCGAGTTCGCGCCGCGGCGCCAGCCAGCTGCCGCTGACGGCAGGAACGGCGGGTAGCGAGAGATAGCGGTCAAGATTGTCGGCTCCCACGCCTCCGCTGGGAACGAAACCGACTCCGTCGAAGACTCCTGCGAAGGCGGCGATCGTCTCCCAGCCGCCCAACCGATCGGCGGGAAAGAACTTCACCGTCTCGACGCCATCGCGTCTGGCGCGCTGCACCTCGGTCGCGCTCGCCACGCCCGGCAGCACCGCCATTCCCAGCGCCCGTGCGCGATCGACGATCTCCGGATCGTATCCGGGGCTGACAACGAAGGATGCCCCGGCGCCGGCCACCGCGTCGACCTGGTAGAGGTCGAGCACCGTCCCTGCACCGACGGCGAACCCCGCGGGTGCGTGAGCGACCATGGCCATGAGCAGCTCCAAACCCCGCGGGGTGCGCAGGGTGATTTCTGCGCACGTCACGCCGCCAGCGTCGAGTGCGTTGGCAAGGTCTGCGGCGATCTCCGGGGCGTCACTGATGACAACCGGGATGATCGGCCGGGAATCCAGCCATCCGCTCATCGTCCAAGCCATCCGCCGTCTACGGGGAGCGTGATGCCGTTCACGTAGTCGGAAGCGCGGGATGCCAGGAACACCGCTGCACCGCCGATATCGGACGCTTCGCCCCAGCGCCCCGCTGGAATCCTCTCGAGGATACTCTTCGAGCGCTGGGCGTCGCCGCGAAGCTGGGCGGTATTGTCGGTGGCGATATAGCCGGGAGCGATGGCGTTGACGTTGACGCCGTGGGGCGCCCATTCGTTCGAAAGAGCTTTCGTCAGTCCGGAGATGCCGGATTTCGCGGCCGTGTAGCCGGGCACGTTGATGCCGCCCTGGAAGCTCAGTAGTGATGCGGTGAAAATGATCTTCCCGCGTCCGCGCCCGAGCATGGGCCGGGCGAGGGCCTGTGTGAGTTGAAACTGGCTCGTCAGGTTTACCTGCACCACTTTGTCCCACAGCTCCAGCGGATGCTCTGCCGCAGGGGAGCGCTCGATCGTACCGGCGTTGTTGACAAGGGTGTCGATCTCGCGCTCGACGAGGACGGCAGCCAGGGCGTCGACGGCGCCGCTATCCGCGAAGTTGCACGCGTGGCCCTCGAACGAGCGACCTGCGGCAGTCACGGCTCGCTCGATATCGCTTCCGAACGGCGCGAGCGTCGCGCTGACACCGATGATGTCTGCCCCGGCCTCAGCAAGGGCGACGGCCATCGCAAAGCCGATACCGCGGCGGGCACCGGTGACGACGGCGGTAGTGCCCTCCAGCGAGAAGAGACTGCTCATGCCTGGCCCCTCACGTCCACGAGGATCTTCATGGCTCGGCCCGCCTCGAGATCGGCGAACGCCGCCTGGGTTTCGCTGAGCGGCACGATGCGGGTGATCAGCAGCTCGGACGGGATGATGCCGTCAGCCACGAGGCCGACCGCGGTCTCGAAGTCGGTGCGCTGGTAGACGCGCGCACCGAGGATGCTGAGCTCGCGCCAGAATACGCGTTGGAGGTCTATCTCCCGGGGCGTTGGGTGGATGGCGACGACAACGATCGTGCCGCGCACCTTGGCGAGCGCGGTGGCGCCGAGGACGGCCTGCGCCGCCCCGGAGACCTCGAACACGACATCTGCCCCAGCTCCCCCTGACCACCTGGTGACCCAGGTCACCTGGTCGATCGCTCGCGGGTCGATCGTGGTAAAGCCGAGGCCCTCGATCTGCGCACGGCGCTTCTCATCGAGTTCGATTACGACGACATCGCCCCCGAAGTGCCGTGCGACCGTGGCGATGAGAACACCGATCGGGCCGCCGCCGATCACGACGACCTTTTGCCCGGCGACGAGGCCGGAGCGGCGGACGTCGTGCACCGCCACCGCGACGGGCTCGACAAGCGCGGCATGATCCAGGCGCACCCCCTCGGGCAGCGCCACGAGCGTCTCAACCGGGACGTTCCAGAGGCCTTGCAGGGAGCCGGGGGAGTCGATGCCGATGAAGTCGAGGTTCTGGCAGACGTGGGTGTTGCCGGCGAGGCATGCCGGGCACGTTCCATCCCACGAGAGAGGCATGACGGTGACCCCGTCACCGAACGACCAGCCCGTGACCCCGTCGCCGACTGCGGCGATCTTGCCGCTCATCTCATGGCCGAAGACGAGCGGGGTCTGCACGCGGGCGTCCATGCTGCCGTGCAGGATGTGAAGGTCCGTCCCGCAGAGGCCCGTGTAGGCCACGGCGATCTGCACGAGTCCGGGGCCTGGCGGCACGGGGTCGGCGTGGGAGATCTCGATAGTGTGGTCGCCCACATAGCTCGCTGTCAGCACCGGCGCGCCTTTCTAGGGATGAGTTCGGCAACTGCATGGTGCAACCCAAGCCCAACGATGTCGCCTTGCGGTCGCCCGCGGCCTAAACTACCATGAGCAAACGATTGATCAACGGTGACCTGTTAAACGACGAAAGCGAACCATTGCCGATGACTACGGAGAACATCAGACCCCTCGCGGGTCTGCTCGTCCTCGATTTCAGCCAGTTTCTGGCCGGTCCCGTCGCCGCCATGCGCCTCGCCGATCTCGGCGCCCGCGTCATCAAGATCGAGCGGCCAGGCACGGGCGACATCGGACGAACTCTCGCCTTCGCGGGTCGCACGCTCGACGGCGACACCGTGTCGTTTCACGCCATGAACCGTAACAAGGAATCAGTTACCGCTGACCTGAAGGTGCCCAGTGACCTGGCCTACGTCAAAGAGCTCGTGGCGCGTGCAGACGTCCTCATCCAGAACTTCCGCCCCGGCGTCATGGAGCGCATCGGCCTCGACTACGCCTCGGTCAAGGAGATCAATCCGGCAATCGTCTACGCCAGCGCGACCGGCTACGGCAACAACGGGCCCTGGCGGGATCGACCGGGGCAGGACCTACTTGCCCAGGCGATCTCTGGCCTTCCGTGGCTCAGTGGATCGAGGGCCGATGGGCCTGTGCCCGTGGGGCTCTCGATCGCTGACCACCTGCTCAGCTGCCATATCGCGCAGGGCGTCACGGCCCTGCTGGTGCGCCGGTTCCGCACCGGTCAGGGCGGCCTGGTCGAATCGAGCCTCCTAGAATCCATGCTCGACCTTCAGTTCGAACTGCTCAGCACCAAGCTCAACGACGACACGATTCAGGTTCAGAGGCACGGCGACCACGCCGCGCACGCGTTCCTCGCCGCGCCGTATGGCACCTACCCCACGAGCGACGGCTACATCGCCCTCGCGATGAACCCCGTCCCTAAGCTCGGCGCACTGCTGGACCTGCCGGTACTCGAGGGGATGATCGACCCCCAGCTCGCGTGGGACCAGCAGGAGCGCATCGAGGCAATCCTCGCCGCGCGCTTCGCAACCGGCACCACACAGCACTGGCTCGACATCCTCGATGCCGCCGACGTCTGGTGTGCCCCCGTTCTGACCCTCGACGAGCTCCTCGACTCGGAAGGATTCGTCGCGATCCGGATGACCCAGCAGGTCGTGCGCCGCGGCGCGACGATCTCGACGACGCGTAGCCCTCTCCGCATCGACGGCGAAGTGCTTACGAGCGAAAAGGCCGCGCCGACGCTTGGTGAAGACGACGAGAGAGTGCGGGCCGAGTTTCCGCCGACACACGCGACCGGCGCCTTGGCTCAGAAGGTGGGATGACGTGACCACCGTCCTCACGGGCATCACCTGGGAGCACGAGCGCGGCCATGGTAGCGTCGCCGCCTCGGCCGACGCGTATCGCGCCGTCGCGCCCGACGTCGAGGTGCGCTGGGAGCAGCGCTCGCTGCAATCGTTCGCCGACCAGGCGCTCGAAGACCTCGTCGAGCAGTACGACCTGCTCGTGATCGACCACCCGCACATCCCTCGGGCAGCCGAGCACGGGCTCTTCGCTCGCCTCGACGGCACCGGTCACGACGACGAGCTCGCAGTGCTCGCAACGCAGTCCGTGGGCGCCTCGCACGCGTCCTACTCGCACAACGGCGGCCAGTACGGCCTTGCCACGGATGCCGCGGCGCAGGTCTCGGCGTATCGCCCCGATCTTCTGCCCGAGCCTCCGCGAGACTGGACAGGTGTTCTGGCCCTGGCCGAGCAGGGCCGCGTGCTGTGGCCTTACAAGCCCGTCGACTCGTTTTCGAGCCTCGTCACCGTAGCCTCGGGCAACGGGGAGGAGCCGATGCGCTCACCCGGTGTGTTCCTGAGCGCAGATGCGCTTGCCGAGGCCATGGAGACGCTCCGCCGGCTCGCTTCTCTCGTACCTAAGAACAACAGCACCTGGAACCCGATCCTTGCGGCGGACGCGCTCAGTACCAGCAACCGATACGCCTATGTTCCGCTCATGTTCGGCTACACGAACTACAGCCGGGCGGGCTTTCGGCCGAACCGAGTGAAGTACACGGACATTCCGGAGTCTCGCAACGGCGTGAACGGCGCGTTGCTCGGAGGTGCCGGCATCGCCGTCTCCGCCCGCACCAAGAACCTCGAGCAGGCGATCGCGTACGCGTTCTGGCTAGACTCGGCCGAGGTACAGGAGGGCATCTACTACGACGCCGGCGGACAGCCGGGTAACACCGTCGCCTGGGAGAGCGATCGCACAAATGCCGATTCGCTCGACTTCTTCCGGGACACCCGCGCCACGCTCGAGGGTGCTTACCTGCGCCCACGCTCCGTCCATTACATCGAACTCCAGAATGCACTCTCCGAGTTCGTCACCGAGGCCCTGATCGGCCGCCTCACCGATGAGCAGCTGCGATCGAGACTCGACGAAGGCGTCGGGGAATGGCTAGAGCACACATGAAGACCACCGACCGCTGGTTCGAGGACATCGAGGTCGGAGACCGCCGCGAGACCGTAGGACGCACCATCACCGAGTCGGACATAGTGATCCACGCGGGGCAGACGGGAGACTTCTTCCCGCACCACATGGACGCACAGTGGATGGCCACCCAGCCGGCGGGACAGCGGATCGCCCACGGCACCCTGATCCTCTCGATCGCGGTGGGTATGACGGCCGGCGACATCAACCCGCAAGCGATGACTTACGGCTACGATCGCATCCGCTTCGTCCGCCCCGTCTTCATCGGCGACACGATCCATGTGAGCGCCGAGATCACTCAAAAGACCGAGCACACGAGGCGTCCGGAGGAGTTCGGCTACGTGCACGAGCTCGTGACCACAACGAATCAGCGCGGCGACACCGTCATGGTGCTGACCCACTTGTATCTCGTGAATCGCCGGGTCGCGAGCGCGTGATCCCTAAGCTGGGGCCATGGCTACGCTGAGCGATGTCGCCGCACGCGCGGGGGTGTCTGTGTCGGCCGCCTCGCGCGTGCTCAGTGATGCACCGAACGCCCGCGTCAGCGATGACACCCGGCGTCGCATCACCGAGGCGGCCCAGGAGCTCGACTATCGCCCAAACTTCGCAGCGCGGGCCCTCAAATTCTCGCGCACGAACGTAATCGGTCTCATCGTCCCCGACCTAACGAACGCCATCTTCACCGAGCTAATGCGAGGGGTCGAGGAAGAGGCGACTCGCCGCGGCTACATGGTGCTACTGGCCCGCATCGAGGGCATGCCCGAAGGGCAGGAGGCCATTCCCCGGCTGATCGGCGAAGGCCGCGTCGACGGCGTGCTCCTACAGGTCGGCGACACCATGCGTCCGGAGGACCTCAAAATCCTCGTCGAGGAGTCGCTGCCGATCGTCCTAGTCAACTCGACTAACCCCCAGAGCGCCGGCTCGGTCGTGCTAGATGACGACCTCGGTGCCAACCTCGGAACTCGGCACCTCATCGATTTCGGCCACACCCGCATCGCGCTGATCAGCGGTCACCCCGCCTCCGACACGGCGACTCGCCGCGAGCGCGGCTTCCGTGCCGCGATGGCGGACGCCAGACTCGACGTCCCGGAGGAATACGTGACGCGCCTGGGTTACGAGCCCCGCAATGGAGGGCTCGCGCTCGCCGCGCTTGCGGCCCTGCCCGAGCCCCCCACCGCCGTCATGGTCGCCAACATTAATGCGGCACACGGAGCCCTACTCGAGGCGCGGCGGCTTGGGCTCCGTGTGCCGGGGGAGCTCTCAATCGTCGCGATGCACGATGCGTGGACGGCTGAGAACGCGTGGCCGCCGCTCACGACGGTGCGGATGCCGCTATATGAGCTCGGTCGCGAGGCGATGTCGGCGATCCATGACAGGATCACCTCCGGCACCATCGCGGATGTCGTCGTCCGCGACCCGAAACCTTTCGTGGTTGTGCGCGAGTCCACGGCCCCGCCTTCTGTCTGACGCAGAGCCAGGTCGACTCGGCCCGACTCGCGACGGTCGACGAAGGCCTTGAGGCCTATTTGATAGTGACCCAGTTTGGCGTGCGGACGTGCCCGCGCGACGGCGGGGCCGGGCACTGCTAACTCGTGCAGCATTTGTCAATTCTCGACCTCGTCGGCGCTTTGGCACTCGTAAGCATCAGGTCAACAGATTCGGCAACTACCGATGAAGATTTCCGTCGAGAGACGGATCCTGTGGGAGGGCGGCCCTCCTGACTGTGAACTGGCTCGGGTATAGCGCTGAGATGTTCGAGGACTCGCCCGCCGGCCTCCCCCTCGATCAGAGGTTCTACTCGTGATCCTCAATCGCCACCCAGGGCTGCGCTCGGTCAATCGTTTGCTCTAGACTTGGCGCGACCCAACACCAGGCGCACGACCACTCACCAGCCGATAACGAACTTCGATGATGAACCCCAGAAGCGACACCTCCCCCCCGCATCGTCCGCGCACGCACCGCGCTTCTCTCGCATGGCGACGCTGTTTGTGGAGACCGCGTGGGGGTTCGGCGGGGTCATCCGATCTTGAAGCCCCGCAATCCGGTCGTCGTCACATCGTGCGCGTCGATTCTCCCAACTTCCGGATCGGTCTCGTCATGACGCCGCGCGCGAACGGTCCTGGCATTCGCTTGGCACTCGGGATCGAGAGTGTCTTCTTCTTCCTGCCACGAGTCTGTCATGTCATCCGATGATCGGGGGTTCCGCCCCGAGCCCGGCGATGAGCGTCTCACGACGGCTATCCTGAGCGACTCATGCGACGCCTCAGGGCTGCGGAATCAAGTGCTGTCCGACCGGCTCGCCCCGATCGTGCCCGGGACGCGAATGATGGGGCGGGCACGCACGGTGCGCTTCGCCCCGTCGCTGGCCGACAGACCTGACGATCCGTACGGCGAGGCGATCGAAATGATCGACGGCATCGGTACCGGCGAGATCGTCGTCATCGCCACCGACGAGAACAACGACTCGGCATTCTGGGGTGAGCTCTTCAGTGCCGCAGCCCTGGCGGCGGGAGCGGCAGGCGTCGTGACCGACGGCAATCTGCGCGATACCGATCGCATCGCGGCCCTCGGGTTTCCCGCCTTCTCGCGCTCCCGGCGTCCGATCGACTTCCGCGCGCGCCTGCGCATCGTCGACATCGACGAGCCCGTCGTCATCGGCGGGGTGACGATCGCCCAGGGGGATCTCGTGATGGCCGACGACGACGGGATCGTGATCGTTCCCCGCGCGGACGAGAACGACGTGCTTGCCCGGGCCCGTGTGCGTGCGGCAGGGGAGTCCACCGTGCTCGCCGAGCTGCTCGCCGGCGAGTCGCTTCGTACGGTCTGGGACCGCCACCGCGTGCTCTGACCACCGACCCCACCGAGACCCTGGAGTAACGTGACTTTCCCCGTGATCGATGCCCACCAGCATGTATGGGATCCGGCCCGCGCTGACTACGACTGGCTGGGCTCTGCGATGGCCCCCATCGACAGGGCGATGACGTTCGATGATCTCGGACCCGAGCTCCGCGCCGCGGGCGTCGACTTCACCGTCCAGGTACAGTCGGCTGATAACCCAGAGGACACGGTACTCATGCGCGAGTCAGCGGCGCAGCACCCCGAGGTGGTGGGCATCGTCGGGTTCGCCCCGCTCGATGACCCAGCGGGCACGGCCGCGACGATTGACTCATGGATGGGGGACTCGCTCCTCGTTGGCGTGCGCAACCTTATCCACAACAAGACCGACCCGGACTGGCTACTGCGCCCCGAGGTCGGAGAGGCACTGTCTGTGCTCGAAGAACGCGGCCTCACGCTCGATGTTGTTGCCGTGCTGCCCCGGCACCTCGAGCTGGTGCCGATCCTGTCCGAGCGTTATCCCGAGCTGCGCATGGTGATCGACCACCTTGCGAAGCCGCCCATCGGGCTCTCCTCGATCCAGCCGTGGGGCGCGCTCTTTGCTGCGGCCGCCGAGAACCCGCTCGTCTACAGCAAGGTAAGCGGGCTGTATTCGGCGACCGGTGACATGGCGGCGTGGACGACCGAGCAGATCAGGCCGGTCTTCGACCGCGCCGTCGAGCTTTTCGGACCCCGCCGGCTGCTTTACGGAGGCGACTGGCCGATATCGGTGCTGGCGGGAGGGTACACGCGGGTCTGGCGGGGTCTGCGGCCCCTGTTCGACAGCCTTGACGCCGGCGACCGCGAGTGGATGCTGGGGCGCACTGCGGCAGAGGTTTACCGCCTCGACCCCGAGCGCCTCGAGCACCGATGACCGGATGCCTCAGGGCCATCCGCAGCGACGTTCGCCATCAACTCATCTCACCAAGTTGATTCATCCGATGGGAAACGACTCATAGCGGTAACCAGACCGCCAGTGCGATGAAGGGAACAGGTCATGACGGACTTTCCAGAGCGGCATCTGGCTGCCGCATACACGCTTGAACTGCCAGCTTCTCCACGGCCGATCGTCATCATCGGCACGGGCGGGATTGTGAAGGACGCGCATCTACCGGCGTATCGCAAGGCCGGATACCCCGTGTGGGGGCTCGTGAACCGAACAGTCGCGCGTGCCCAGGCGCTCGCCGATCAATACGGTATCGAGCATGTGTTCGGCACTGTCGCCGAGGCTGTCGCCGCGGCGCCGGAACATGCGGTGTACGACATCGCTCTGATGCCTGAGCAGTATCTGGAGACGCTCGAGATGCTGCCCGACCATGCAGCCGTGCTCATCCAGAAGCCGCTCGGTCATACCCTCGCCGAGGGAATCGAGTTGAGCGAACTCTGTCACAGGAAGAACCTCGTCGCCGCGGTGAATACCCAGCTGCGCTTTGCCCCCTACGTAGCCGAGGCGCGACGCCTCATCGCCGAAGGAACGATCGGAGAGCTCTACGACCTCGAGATACGCGTGCAGGTCGACACCCCGTGGAGGCTCTTCCCACACGTCTTCGGTCTCGAGCGGCTGGAGATCAATATGCACAGCGTGCACTACCTCGATCTCGTACGGTCGTTTCTCGGCAATCCCGAGGGAGTCAGCGCGATCACGTTGCCGCACCCCGAGAAAGCTGAAATCGCCAACACCCGTTCCACGATCCTGCTGCGCTATCGCGACCGACCCCTCCGGGTCACGGTCAGCACGAATCACGACCACGCGTTCGGGTCCGGATACGAAGAGAGCTACATCAAATGGGAGGGAACCAAGGGCGCGGTCCGGGCCCAGATGGGCTTGCTGCTCGACTACCCGACCGGGGGCCAAGACAGGCTCGAACTCGCACTACTCGAGCAAAAGGACCGCGGGTGGCAGGACGTGCCCTTCGCGGGGTCGTGGTTCCCCGATGCGTTCATCGGATCGATGGGAGCCGTTCAGCGTTTCATCGAGGGATCGGTGCCGGAGCTGCCGACATCCGTCGACGATGTGCTGCACACAATGGCTGTTGTCGAAGCCGCGTATGTGTCGCAGCAGAGCGAAGGAGTGCCCGTGAGCATCGAGGTGAAAGACTGAGGCGAATCACGCCCTTGCTCGGATGTATCAGCACGCGTGGGAATGCCTTCTCATTCGCGGCGACATGGGCGAGGGGAATTTGATCGTCATCGGAGGGCGCACTAGGTTAGTGCGCAAACGATTGCGCATGCTTGCAGGAGCCACCGGTGACGGATGTCGCGGGCGGCGCCATCCCACCGCAGGACGGAGGACCGTGTGCGCCCGACGTATCGCACTACTACCCAGGCAAGCGACTGGGAACACGGGCTGGTGGCAGGAAATGGGTCGCTGGGCCTCATGCTCTTCGGGAAACCTGGGCATCACCAGCTCACCCTCTCGCATGAGCGCGTGCTTCTCCCAGCGGATCCGCCCCTACCGGCGCCACGCCTCGCCCCCCACCTCGCCGAGATCCGGCGACTGATCGCGACAGGCCGAGCGCAAGATGCCGCGGATCTCGCTGTGGCGGTCGCCGCGGAGGACGGATATTCCGGGCTGCAGTGGACGGATCCCCTCGTGCCGGTGGCAACGATCGACTTGTGCGACGACTCCGATGCGGGAGCAGCGGACTACGAACGACGCGTCGATCTTCTCTCGGGCGAGATCGAGATCGTCTGGACCGCCGCGGCACGACCACGCCTCATCAGGGCGTTCGTGAGCCGGGCCGACGGTATCGCCGTCCTCGACGTCCCGCATGACACACGCGTGCGGCTGCGCCCCCCCGACAACGTCGCGATAGGCGCCGAGGGTGTGCGTGGCGGAAACCAGGAGCGAGCCCGCTTCGGCGGGGGCGGGTCGCCGGAGCCCGAAGCGCTGCTCGACCTTCGCTTCGTCGTCGGTTGGGCGGGAGTCGACGAGAGCGGCGCTTCCACCAGAATTGCGATCCTCAGCCGCGAGGACGACCGCCTCCTTCTGGGGTTGTGCGTGAATCCCCGGCAGGACGGCGACGACCAGGCGGGGGCTTCGTGGCCGAAGGGCAATTACGCCTCGTTGCTCAAGCGACACCGCATCGCCCGGGATGCCTCGCTCCCTCTCACGAGCGTCGATCTCGGGGTCATGTCCTCCGGCAGGACAACTGAGGAGCTGTTGCGGGACCGGAGCCCGTCCGCATCGCGGGAGCTGCTGCAGCTGCAACTGCAGGCAGGTGCCTCGCTCATCGAGGATTCCACCGGCGAGTTCCCTCCGACCCTGCAGGGAATATGGTCGGGCACGTTCGACCCTGCATGGTCCTCCGATTTCACGATGAACGGGAACGTCCAGAACGGCGCGCTCGCGGCCTCATTGTCGAGCGGCTCGGCAGCACAGGTGCGAACCTGGATCGACATGCTCATCGGCTTCAGCGACGACCTGCGCCACAACGCGCATACATTGTTCGGCGCCGACGGCTACCTCCTCCCCTCTCGGTGCAGCATCCGACATGCGCGCACGACTCACTTCGATGCAGACCACTGCCACGAGTTCTGGACCGCAGGAACGCCCTGGACTGCCGCGATTGCGCTCGACGACGTGTGGTACACCGGAGATCTTCAGCGATTGCGCTCCGCGGCGTATCCCTTTGCGAGAGAGGCAGAGCGGTTCTACGAGAGCTTCCTGCAGACCGAAGAGGGTCAGCTGCTGTTCTCACCGTCCTACTCGCCAGAAAACCGCTCTTCCACCTTCGCGTCGCAAGCTTGCCGGAACGCGACCCAGGACCGGGCGGCGCTCGCCGTCTTGCTCCGCGGACTGATCCGCTCCGCGGAGCTGCTCGATGTGGATCGCCACCTCGCCGAGCGACGCCGGCAGTGGCTCGCTGCCCTCCCGCCTTATCGCGTGGCTCCAGACGGCACACTCGCGGAGTGGCTGGACGAGGGGGTGGAGGAGGAAATCGGCCATCGCACGGCGTCTCAGCTCCTGGAGCTGTGGTTCGATCCACCCGCGGAGCTTACGCGTGGTCCGCTCGCCGATGCCGTGATCACACTTGTTCGAAAGAAGCTGGAATGGCGAGACACCGGAAATGAGGTGATGGCGTACGGGCTTGCGCAGCTCGGTATCGCCGCCGCTGCCGTGGCCGACGGAGATCTCGCCTTGGAGTGCGCAAACCGCTTGTCGAGGACTTACACGCTCCCATCGCTCTCGTTCACCCACGACCACGGCGCGATCTTCAACCTCGACGGCGCGGGATCACTTGTCGGGATCGTGCATACGATGCTCGTTCAGTCCTCGATTGACAGGCTCATACTCTTGCCCGCGCTCCCGGGGGAGTGGGACATCGGAGCCGCGACAATGATCCATGCCCGAGGAGGGCTGGTCGTCGAGGCATTGAACTGGGACGGCACCTCGGCAGGGGCTACAGTCCGCGCGCTGCCTGGATCAGTGCGGTTGCGAGGTGGACGAGACGTCCGCATCACCCTCGGCGACACGGACGTCCGTGTCGAGCTCGGCGACGGAGAGTCTGTCGACGTCGTCGGCACAACGCGCTCCATCGACGCTCGACAGCCCGTGTGAACTCCGCTTCAGGCCCGACGCCGCGACTGCGGTTACGTCGACGCAACGTTTCGGATCGGAAGAGGCCTCAGCGGACGAGGAGTCGTTGGGAGGACTTGCACTGCGCAAACTTATCGAATACATTTGCACAAACGTTTGCGCAACAAATGTTTGTGCTTGGCCCGCCACTGAAATCCGGACTCAGCGACGCGGGGTTTCTCGACAGGTGCAAAGGTTGCACCCCACGACAGAGAAGGAAGACACGATGCGCTTCAGGTCGAAGAAGATCATGGCGGCGGCCGCGATGGCCATATCTGCGGGCCTCGTGCTCGTGGGCTGCGGGGCCGGTGGCTCCAGTGGTGACAGCGCCGGCGGGGGAACAATCACCATCGGAACGGGCGGAGTATTCACAGACAGCAATAATCCATTCGCCGCGACGTCGAGCGCAGTCGCGAACGGCTGGCGGTGGCTCATCTACGAACCGCTGGTGCAGACCAACAGCGCAGTACCCACTGACGAGCCGGAACCGTGGCTCGCATCCGCCTACGAGTGGGCACCCGACTTCACATCTGTCATGTTTACGGCGCGCGACGGCGTCGAGTGGAGCGATGGTGAGGAATTCAACGTCGACGACGTCGCATTCACCTTCACCCTGCTGAGGGACAATGCGGCACTCAACAGTGGCAACATCCCGATCGAGGACGTCACGGTCGACGGTGACTCCGTGACTGTGACCTTCGGCGAATCACAATTCGTAAAGCAGGCGGCCGTCCTCAGTCAATTCATCGTGCCGGAGCACATTTGGGCTGACGCCGGCGACCCCGCGACGTACGCCGACACCCAGCCTGTCGGCACAGGTCCGTTCACATTCGTGTCCTCCACGTCGAGCGTCGCGCGACTCGAAAAGAACCCCGGATACTGGCAAGCGGACAAGGTACTGGTGGACGCGATCGCCTACCAGGCGCTTCAGGGCAACGACGCGATCATCAACGGCCTCGCCGCCCACGAGCTGGATTGGGCGTCGTCGTTCGCCCTTAATCAGAACGAGGGTTTCGTTGATAAGGATCCAGACACGAACCTCGCCTGGAACGTTTCGGCACTTGGAATCGACGCCTTCGTGGTGAACACGTCGAAGGCTCCCTTTGACAACGTCAATCTGCGACGCGCCATGAGCATGGTCATCGACCGCGAGCGCACGGTGCAGCTCGCATCGGGCGGCATACTCGCTCCGGTGCTCTCGGTTACAGGGCTTCCGCAGCCTGTAGGCGACGAATACATCGCCCCGGAGTTCGAGGGACAAGAGTTCTCGGTCGACGTTGAGGGCGCAAGAGCCGAGCTGGCCGAGGGCGGGTTCACATTCGACGGGGACACTCTCATCGACCCGTCGGGCAATCCGGTCACCATGACCCTCATCGATCCCTCCGGTTGGACCGATTACCTCACCGCTCTTCAGGTGATCGGAGAGAGTCTGGCTGAGATCGGCATCGCCACCACGATCGAGACGCCTTCGCAAGACGCGTGGCAGGCGGCTTTGGCAGCCGGCGATTTCGATGGAACGATGCGTTACTCCGATTCGGGACCGACCCCGTACGACATCTACGCCACGTACATGGATGGCACAGAGGTCGAGCCTGTCGGGACGGACGTGACGGGCAACTACGGGCGTTTTGACAGCCCCGACGCGACGGAAGCGCTCGCGCTGTTCCGCAATGCCGCTGATGAGACGGAACGAGCTGAGGCCCTCGCCACCGTACAGCGAGTATTCGTCGAGGACATCCCGGCGATCGCGATGATCGCCAAGGCGACGACGGGTATGTTCACTACGGTCAACTTCACCGGCTGGCCCTCGGCGGACAATCCTTACGCGTCGCCGAGCATCCTCGACGCGAACATCTCGAAGGTCATGGTGACCCTACAGCCCGCGAACTAGCGCTAAGCCGGGAGGGCGTCGTGAGCGAAGTCGCGGCGCCCTCCCGGTCCGCTCGAGAGGTCATTGTGAACAACAAGAACAACACAGAGGTGGACGACGCCCCCCTGCTGGAAGCCCGAGACATACGCATGTCGTTCGCGGTGCGGGGACGGCTCCGTCGATGGGGCGCACCATCGAGAAGGCTGACGGCGGTCGACGATGTGTCTCTCACCGTGAGAGCGGGCGAAGTCGTCGCCATCGTTGGTGAGTCGGGCTCTGGCAAGTCCACGATCGCCAAGGTGCTCTCGCAACTGCAAAAGCAGACCTCAGGTGACGTCCTCCTCAAGGGGGCTCCCGCCCGTGCGCGAGGAACGCGAGCGTTTCGCCGCTACTGCACGCAGGTGCAGCTGATCTTTCAGGACCCTTTCGCATCGTTGAATCCCCTGCGGACGATTCGCTACCACCTCGCGGACCCGCTGAAGATCCACGGTCGCACCGAGGGGGATACGGACCGCGCCGTAAGGGCGTTGCTCGAGCGGGTCAAGCTCACACCACCCGAGCGCTATATCGACAAGTACCCTCACGAACTCTCGGGCGGACAGCGGCAGCGCGTCTCCATCGCCCGGGCGCTGGCGGCGGGTCCAGACGTCCTCCTCGCCGACGAGCCTGTATCGATGCTCGATGTGTCTATCCGACTCGGTGTCCTGAACCTCCTGAAAGAGCTCAAGGAGGTCTTTGACCTCGGCATCCTCTACATCACCCATGACATCGCGTCGGCTCGCCACTTCTCCGATCGGGTGCTGGTCATGTATGCCGGACAGATCGTGGAGTCGGGAGGAGCCGAAGAGGTGACCCAAGATCCGAAACATCCCTACACGCACCTCCTCATCTCATCAGCGCCCAACCCCGAGAACCCGACCCTGGGGAACGTTGACGCAGCATCCACGTCTGCGGAGCCACCGAGCTTGATCGACCCCCCAACCGGATGCCGATTCCACCCTCGCTGTCCGTGGGCGACGGCCAAGTGCGCCGCCGAGGCGCCACCCGAGATTGCCATCGGCGCCGACCGCGTCGCGCGATGCTGGGCCTATTCCACGGAACCGACGACGCTACCTCTCCCCCGAGTAGGGGTTCCGTCGCCGTGAAGTACATCATCCGCAGAGTCCTCTTCTACGCTGTCACGGCGTGGGCGGCGATCACCATCAATTTCGTTCTCCCTCGCCTTATTCCGGGCGACCCCGTGCAGTCCCTGCTGACGCGATTCCGGGGTCAAATCAGCCCGGAGGCGACCGCCTCGCTCTACGTGCTGTTCGGGCTCGACTCCTCCCAATCGATCTGGGAACAGTACGTCAGCTATTGGGCGCAACTCTTTCGCGGCGATCTCGGGCTCTCCTTCACCTACTTCCCAACCCCAGTCTCGACCGTCATCGAACAGTCGTTGCCGTGGACGGTGACGCTGGTCGGCATCTCCACCGTCATCGGGTTCGTCCTCGGAACCGTCGCGGGCATCCTCGCGGGGTGGCGGCGTGGCGGATGGGCCGAGCGACTCATTCCCATCACGAGCTTTTTCTCTTCGGTGCCATACTTCTGGCTCGCCCTCCTGATCATCGCGATCTTCTCCGTAAACCTGGGCTGGTTCCCGGACGCGGGCGGCTATGACATCTTCACCGATCCTGGGTGGAATGCCGCGTTCATCTCCAGCGCGATCTACCACGGCATCCTGCCCGCCCTCACGATCGTTGTCAGCTCCTTCGCGGGCTGGATGCTGGGCATGCGCAACATGATGGTCACTGTCACAAGCGAGGACTACGTCGTCGTGGCCCACGCCAAGGGTCTGAGCGAGCGGGTCGTCAACTTCGCCTACGCCGCACGCAACGCCGTGCTACCGAGCATCTCGGGGTTCGCGCTGTCGCTCGGCTTCATCGTCGGCGGCAGCCTCCTCACCGAGATGGTGTTCTCCTACCCCGGTATCGGGTTTGTCATGTTTCAGGCAGTTCAAGCGAAGGACTACCCCCTGATGCAAGGGCTCTTCCTGGTGATCACCTTCGCTGTGCTCATCGCGAACCTCATCGCCGACATGGCATATGTCCTGCTCGATCCGCGCACTCGATCGGAGGCCTGAAAATGACCGACCTCGCAGGAATCACGGCCTCGGCGCTGGACGCGGACCCTCGGGAGCAGGAGAAGGTGACCGAGAAGCGGCACAGCCCGCTATCGGGCTTCTGGCGCACTCCCAAGTCGCGCGCCGGACTCATCATCCTGGCGTTCTTCATTCTCCTCGCGATCCTCGGACCGATCGTCGCCCCATTCGACCCCAACGCCCTCAGCGACGACCTCCTTCAGCCGCCGTCATGGACACATCCCTTCGGCACGACGCAGACAGGGCAGGACGTCTTTTCGCAGTTCCTCGTCGGCGCGCGAAGTGTCATGATCGTCGGCACTGTCGCGGGCACGATCGCGACACTCATATCCCTTGTCGTGGGAATCAACGCGGCTCTCTTCCCCGGGATCGCCGATGAGTTGCTTTCCGCGCTCGCCAACATCTTCCTGGTCATCCCGGCGTTGCCGCTCATCATCCTCATCGCGGGATTCATCCCTAACGGTGGCGGGTGGATCACTGTGGCGCTGGTGATCAGCGTGACCGCGTGGGCGTGGGGTTCGCGCGTCATCCGTGCCCAGACGCTTTCGCTACGAAACCGCGACTTCGTCCAGGCTGCGAGGGCCACCGGGAAGAGTACGACCTCGCTGATCATGTTCGAGATCTTCCCGAACCTCGTGCCGATCATCGCGGGGAGCTTCGTGGGCACGGTGAACTTCGCCATCTTGTCGCAGGTCTCGCTGTCGTTCATCGGTATCGGCTCGTCCAATGATTGGAACTGGGGCACGATTCTCTTCTGGGCACAGGGGCAACAGGCTCTCGCCCAGGGGGCGTGGTGGTGGTTCGTGCCACCGGGACTGGCCATCGCTGTGCTGGGGATGGGCCTGACGCTCATCACCCTTGGAATCGACGAGTTTGTGAACCCGAAGCTGCGGTCGGGCGGCATCGATCGGAAGGTTCTTCGACGAGCGGGTATGCGATCCCGGGTCGGCTATACGCCGGTGATGACAGATGGAGCTTCACGTGAAAGCTGACGCGACGGGCGAGCCTGTTCTCGAGATCAGGGGACTCAGCGTCTCCTATGGGATGGGATCGGCGGAGGTCAAGGCGTTGCAGAACGTAGATCTCACGCTGCGGCGCGGTGAGGTGCTCGGACTCGCAGGGGAATCCGGGTCGGGCAAGTCGACGCTCGTATACGGCGCGACCCGGCTGCTCTCTCCTCCCGGGGTAGTGACGGCTGGGGAGGTCATCTATCACGCACCAGGCGAAGGCGCCGGGGTGGACATCCTCCGCGTGTCGGATGATCGTCTCCGCGAATTGCGCTGGAGTGACATCGCGCTCGTGTTCCAGGGTTCAATGAACTCGCTCAGCCCGGTGTTCCGTATCGAACGGCAGCTCACCGATGCCATCGGGCGCCATCGCCCCGGAACGAGTAGGGCGGAGCTTCGTACCCGTGCAAAGGAGCTCCTGAGCCTTGTCGGCATCCCGGGAGACCGGCTGTCGGCCTACCCCCATCAGCTCTCCGGCGGCATGCGACAGCGGGTCATGATCGCGATGGCCATGGCACTGCAACCTGACGTCGTCATCATGGACGAGCCCACGACCGCTCTCGACGTGGTGATGCAGCGCCAGATTCTTCAGGAAATCCTGCGCCTGCGAACCGATGTTGACTTCTCCGTGATCTTCATCACACACGACGTGTCGCTGCTGATCGAACTGGCCGACCGGATCGCGATCATGTACGGGGGGCGCATTGTCGAGGAGGGACCGGCACACGATATATACCGGAATCCGCAGCATCCCTACACGCACGGTCTGCTGAACTCGTTCCCTTCGCTGCACGGCGAGCGCAAGGACGCCATCGGTATTCCTGGCTCGCCACCGGATTTGCAGCGGATGCCTCCAGGGTGTCCTTTCGATCCTCGCTGTGCGTTCGCCTTCGAGCCATGCCATTCGAGGATGCCGCCGCTCGAAGAATCGGAGACGGCGCCTCGATCTGCTCACCTGGTAGCGTGCCACCTGCACGCGCACGCGGCAGGCCCGCTTCCGATCTCGCTCCAGCCAGCCCCGACAAATCGGAGTCGGCCTTGACCCCTGAGCGATTTTGGTCACGCAGCCCCGGGGAGGATTGGGAGCACGGTCTTCCCGTCGGCAACGGGGTGATGGGAGCATTACTGCACGGAGATCCGCTCCGGCACGAGATAACACTCGCGCACGAACAGGTCGTTCTGCCGACCGATCCACCGCGCTCCGCCCCCCTGTTGGCCACCGATCTCGCCCTCATCCGCAGGATGATCGACTCCGGGCATGCGCAAGACGCGGCCGACCTAGGAGTTTCCCGGGCTGCTGAGGAAGGGTACCCCGGACTCCAGTGGACCGACCCGCTGGTTCCCTCAGCGACACTGGTGATCGAGACCGACAGCGCGGTGCCGACAGACTATCGCCGATACGTGGACATGGAGCTCGATGTCGTCTCCGTGCACTGGAAGGACGGCGCGCGGACCGCCTCCATCGAAACGTTCGTCAGCCGCGCGGACCATGTGATGATCGCCCGGCTGGCGGGAGCGGCGCGCGGGGCATCGATCCGCCTCGCGGCTCCGGGCAACGTCATGACGACAATGTCGGGTGTCAAGGGTGGCAACGCGGAGCGCGTGCAATTCAACTCCGGCTCAGAGGACGGCATGCAGTGGCTCGCCATGCGGTTCGTCGCGAACTGGCCTCTAAACGTTCTTGGATCCAATACAGTCCTGCGCGTCCTCCACGAGGATGCGGAAGCGAAGACGATCGCCGTTGCCCTCGACGTGGCTGACTCGTCAGCCTCGAATGACTCGGTGGACGGCGGTGCCCGCCTGCGTGCACTTGAGACCGACTACGAGCAGCTCCTTCGTGAACACGCAGCTCACCTCCGCCGCAAAGTGAAGATGACCCGCCTTTCCCTGCACGTGCAGAGTGACGGTCGCGCGGTCGAGGACCTCCTCGCAGATCAATCACCGGACGCGAAAAAGAATCTCATCGAGACGCAGTACCGCGCCGCGCAGCGGCTCATCGCGGACAGCACCGGCACACTCCCGCCTACCCTGCAGGGCGTCTGGTCCGGCTCCTTCGATCCCGCGTGGTCATCCGACTACACAATGAACGGGAACGTCCAGAGCGGATCCATCTCCAGCATGCTCGGCACAGGAAACCCCGCGCAGCTCCGGACCTACCTCGACATGCTCGAGGGGTTCGCCGAGGACTTCCGCGACAATGCGAGGCGTCTCTTCGGCACCGAAGGATTCGTCCTCCCCTCGCGGTGCAGTCCCACACACGGCGCCTGCACGCACTTCGACGCAAAGCACTGCCACGAGTATTGGACCGCGGGCGGCGCATGGTCCGCGCTCTTCTTCCTCGATTACGTCTGGCACACGGCTGACCTCGACTATCTGCGCTCCTCTGCCTACCCGTTTGCGCGCGAGGTCGAACGATTCTACGAGGGATTCCTCACCCGCGACGATGACGATCGCATCGTCTTCAGTCCCTCCTACTCACCAGAGAACCGATCCCCGACTTTCGATTCGCAGGCATGCCGCAACGCGACCATGGACCGTGCCGTGCTCGATCGGCTCCTCCACGGACTGATCCGCTCGTCACAGCTCACGGGGATCGACCAGGAGCTCGAGCCGCGGCGGAGGGAGTGGCTTAACGCACTCCCCCCCTACCGGATCGCGCCAGACGGTACGCTCGCCGAGTGGCTGGACGATGGGGTCATCGAACGGGTTGGGCACCGAACGGCGTCGCACCTGCTCGGCACCTGGTTCGAGCCGGACGGCCGCTTCCACGCCGAGCTTCGTGAGCCCGCCCGCAATCTCATTCGAGCCAAGCTTTCCTGGCGGGCCAGCGGCGGCAACCGCGAAGAGATGGCCTATGGGCTCGTGCAACTTGGCCTCGCCGCGGCCGTCATCGGCGACCCCGGTCTAGCGCTCGAGTGCGTTGACCGTATGTCTCGCCTCTATTTTCTCCCGTCGCTGTCCACCACCCACGATGTCGGCTCGATCTTCAACGTGGACATCGCCGGCGGATTCCCCGCAGTCATCAACGCGATGCTGCTCAACTCCACCGTTGATTCCATCACCCTTCTCCCCGCGATTCCTTCGCAGTGGGCTTCAGGGCATCTTGACGGACTGAATCTCCGCGGCGGGGTTGTCGTAGACCGTCTGGAGTGGACGCCGTCAACCATCCGGATGGTGGCGCGCACGACACCGGGAGCGCGACGGCTCCGCGCGGGTACCCCAATCAGAGTGATCGCTCCCGCGGGGTGGGTCCTTGCATCGTTGCACGAGACAACACCCACGAACGTCGTGGATGTGGACCCGGCGGACGGCGACTTCATTGATCTGGAGGCTCACCCCGAAGACCCCCGGGCCTAGTCGACGAACTCCATCGATCAGACACCTTCGGGGCGAATCTCCTACTCTCGTCTTATGGCAACCCTGGGCGACGTCGCTTCACGCGCAGGCGTTTCGATCTCAGTCGCCTCGCGAGCGCTGAGTGCGACATCGGATGCCCGGGTGTCTGCATCGACGCGGCAGCGCGTGAGAGATGCCGCCGCAGCCCTCGACTATCAGCCCAATTTTGCGGGTCGCGCCCTTCAATCAGCGCGTTCGAATCTGCTCGCCCTCATCGTCCCAGACCTCACGAACGCCATCTTCGCAGAGCTCATGGAGGGGGTTGAAGACGCAGCGCTGTCGGATGACTACACGGTCGTGCTGGGCCGTGCCGAGGACATGCAGCCGGGAGGATCGATGCTTCGCCGGCTCATCGGCGAGCGCCGCGTCGACGGGATGCTGGTACAGTTCCGCGACGATCGCACCGCCGCAGAGATCGCCCATCTCGCTGAATCGCCGCGGCCCGTCGTTTTCATCAACTCGCGAGGCCCTGCCGGGGTTAGCTCGGTCGTCCTTCCGGACGCAGCAGGCGCATCACTCGCCACAAAACACCTGATTGAACTCGGGCACCGTCGCATCGGCATGATCGGAGGGCGTTCGACGAACGACACGGCGGCGCGGCGTTACGAGGGCTTCATCCGTGCGCATCGTGCCGCCGGCGTTGAACCTCAGGAGGACCTCGTCGTCCACGTCGGATACTGGGTGGACGAGGGGAGGGCTGGCCTCCGTGCACTCATGAGCCGTGCTCAGCCGCCGACTGCGATCTTCGTCGCCAACGTGAACGCCGCCCTCGGGGTGATCGGGGAGGCCAGATCACTCGGCATCCGGATCCCAGAGGACGTATCGGTGGTTGCCATGCACGACGCGTGGACAGCGGAAGTGTCGGGGCCGCCGCTGACGACGATCCGCATGCCGCTACGGGAAATGGGTGCGGAAGCCGTCACCGAATTGTTGCGACGCGTACGGGAACCATCGGCGGCGCCGATGGACGTTCTCGTGAAGGCCGCGGGACCAACGCTTGTTGTCCGGAACTCGACGCAGGCCATAACGACTTAGAGGCGGCCCTCGCCTCGGTGTTCGATTAAACCGTCTACACCCGTAGCCACCCCGAAAGCGCGACATCTCGTCCGACTCCGGTCTCCACACCCACCCATGTCAGGTACCCCTCGCGACGGCCGGTTGACGACTACGGATGTCTGGAGCTCGGGGCGATCTAGCCTTTGTGGATCGACTTTGTCTCCAAGAATTCCTCGAACCCGGCAGCGCCGGCCTCCCGCCCCACTCCAGACTTCTTGTAGCCGCCGAACGGCGCTTCATTATTGAAACCACCACCGTTGACGGACACCTGGCCAGTGCGAAGACGTCGCGCGACACGCACGGCGCGCTCGACATCGCTGGACCAAACACCGCCGGCAAGGCCGAACTCGCTCGCGTTGGCGAGGGCGACAGCCTCGTCTTCATCGCTGTAAGGCACGATGGACAGGACCGGGCCGAAGATCTCGATCTTGTTGATTGTCATGTCACTGGTGACGCCGGAGAATACGGTCGGTTCGACGAAGTATCCCTTGTCGGTGGGCCTTGTGCCGCCTCCGGTGACGAGGGTGGCGCCTTCCTCGACGCCCTTGGCGATCAGTTCCTCCACACGCTGCAGCTGGCGGGAGTTCACGACCGGGCCGAGCTGAGTGTCATCGGAGAACGGATCACCGTAGACAAATTCCTCGGCGGCACGTTTCGCGATCTCCTCGACCTGCGGAAGTACGCTGTTGGGAACGAGCATGCGGGTGAGAGCGGTGCAGGTCTGTCCTGCGTTGAAGTAGCAGTTGGCGACACCGGCCGCGACGGCTTCCTCGAGGTCGGCGTCGTCGAGGATGATGTTCGCGGACTTGCCGCCGAGTTCGAGGGCGACCTTTTTCACGGTGAGCGCGGCGAGTTCGCTGACGCGGATCCCGGCAGCGGTGGACCCGGTGAAAGAGACCATGTCGATGTCCGCGGATGTGGCGATTGCCTCCCCGACGGGGACACCGCGGCCGCTGACGAGATTGAAGACGCCAGCGGGCAGTCCGATCTCATCGCAGACTTCGGCCAGGATGTAGCCGGTGAGCGGGGCTACCTCGCTGGGCTTGAGCACGACGGTGCAGCCCGCTGCGAGGGCGGGCGCGACCTTGAGCGCGATTTGGTGAAGCGGATAGTTCCACGGGGTAATGCAGCCAACGACGCCGACCGGCTCTTTGACCACCATGGAGTGCTTCACGTAGCCGGCGTCGTACTGGTAGTCGCGGACGTGCTGGGCATAGAAGCGGAAGTTGCGGATGGGTAGGTCGGACTGCCACTCGATGGAGTGAGAGTAGGGCATTCCGATCTCGGAGGAGACCGTGCGGGCGATCTCTTCGCGACGCGCGTGAAGTCCGTCGGCAATCTTGTCGATCCAGTCGCCGCGTTCGGCGGGGGTCAGTGACGCCCAGTCGTCGAATGCACGTTTGGCGGCGGCGACGGCGGCAGCGACGTCGTCGGCCGTGCCGGCCGGGACGGAGCCGATGACTTCCTCGGTGGCGGGGTTGATGACGTCGATGAGCTCCTCAGAGCCGGAGGTGGTCCAGGCGCCGTCGACGTAGATGTTGTGGGTCATGGCTGTGCCTTTCTTCATTGAGTAGCGGGGGCGGTGGGGTCGAACTGGACTTTGACGGTGGTGGGCGCGCCGATGGCGGCGAGAGCGTCGATTCCCTGCTGAAGCGGGAACTGGGTGGTGATGAGCTCGGCGACGGGGAAGGGAGCGGCGTTGAGGATGTGGAGGGCGTCGGGGATGCCGCGGTTGAGGCTGAACGAGCCGATGATGCGCAGCTGGCGTCGGTAGATCTCGAACGGGTCGAGGTGCAGGTCATTGCCGGGTGGGCAGACCCCGAACGGGACGAGGGTTCCGCCGTCGGCGAGGAGTCCGACGGCTTCTTGTACGACAGAGGGTCGACCGGTCGCGTCGATGACGAGATCGTAGTCGGCGGCAGGCAGCGTGTCGAGCAGATTTCCGTCGACGAGGGTGGTGTTGGTCGCGCCGAACCGGGTTGCGACGTTCAGGCGTTCGGGTACGCGGTCGGCGAGGGTGAGGTCGTCGATGCCGCGGCTTCGGGCGACGATGGAGATGATCATTCCCATTGGTCCGGCTCCGACGATCAGTGCTCTGGATCGGGGCGGGATGCTGGCACGATTGAGGGCGTTCACCGCACACGCGAAGGGTTCTGCGAGCGCGGCGACCGGGGCGGCGAGAGCGCCGGCGTTGACGGCATTGTCTGAATGGACGACGGCATATTCGGCGAAGCCGCCGTCTCGTTCGGCTCCGTAGGCCTGTGCGCGGGTGCACAGGTTCGGGTAGCCACGGCGGCAGTTGCGGCAGTTGCTGCAGGCGATGAGCGGATCGATGGCGACACGCTCCCCGATCCGACCCGAAAGGGCGGGGCCGGTGTCGACGACGGTGCCGGCGAACTCGTGGCCGGGAACCCGCGGGAATTGCGCGGCGTATCGGCCGGCGAGGATGTCGAGGTCGGTATGGCACAGGCCTGCTGCCTCGACGCGGATGAGCAGTTCCCCGGGTCCAGGGCTGGGTACGGGCACCGTGGTCACTTGGACCGTGTCGAGCGCGGTGTACACGACGGCATTCATCGTGGCGGTCATGCGGGTGGCTCCTCGAGCAGGTTCCAGATCGGTCGGGCGAGGCTCGAGCGTGGTGGTGTAGCGGGCGTGCGTGAGGTCCCAACGGGCGGCGGCGCTGCGGGCGGGGGTGAAGGTGCGGTCGACGCGCGACCACGCGGTAGTGGCTTGGCCGGCGTCGGTGAACATGCCGGTGCCGATGCCGGCGAGCATCGCCGCGCCCAGGGCTCCCGGCTCGGTTGCGCGCGCTACCTCGATGCGGGCGTTAAGCCCGTCGGCGAACATCTGCGCCCACAGGCTGCTGCGCGCGGCGCCACCGGCAAGGTTGACAACCTGCCGGGGCGTGGCGCCCTCCAGCAGCCAGTCCATGTGGGTTCGGTGATTGTGCACGACGCCTTCCCAGACCGCCTTTATCAGGTGGGCGCGGGTGTGCCAGCCGCGGAGGCCGAGGAAGGAGCCGCTCGCGGTGGCGCCGAAAGGGCTGCCGTAGAGGAACGGGTGGTAAACGGGGACCTCATCGTCATTTCCAAGAGCGGCGACTTCCTCGTTTGCGGCCGCAATGGCGTCCGGGGTGTCGATCATCAAGTTCCGCAGGAACCACTCGAAGTTGGTGGCTGACGCGGGTGAGGCCGCCATATTCACCCAGCTGCGCCCGTCGATCCAGGGCCGTGCCTGCCAGTGCGGGTTCACTACTCGCTCGGCGGCGATGTACTGGTTCACGCTGTAGGTGCCGGCGAGGATCGAGTAGTCCCCGACTTTGGTAGCGCCCGCGCCTAGCGCGGCGGCGACGACGTCATGTGTCCCGACAGCAACCGGCGTGCCGGGGTGCAGGCCGGTCCGTGCCGCGATTGCAGGGAGGATGCCGCCGGCGATCGCGGTGGCGGGGAGGGGGGAGGGGAGGAGCCTCTCGAACTCGCTAAGCCCGTACTCCGCCAGTGCGGCGCTGGAGTAGCTCTTGCCGTCGAGCGCGCCGACGGAGGAGTTGACTTCGACGAAGTCCGTCGCAATCTCGCCGGTCAGTGAGAAGCGCAGCCAGTCCTTGCAGTAGAGCAGCCACTGCGTGTCGTCCAGCATCGCCCTCTCATGACGGGCGAGCCAAGCGAGAAGGGGGGCGAGGGACGCGGCGAATGGCTCCTGTCCCGTGGACTGCCGAGTCTTGGCCAGGGTGCCGTCTGAGGCCCACTGCTGGAGAATCGGCTCTGCGCGGGTGTCCAACGCGAGAATTGCGTTACGGGTGGGTCGTCCGTTACGGCCGACGAAGTACATGCCGTCGCCGTGCGCGGCGATTCCCACGCCGGTGATTGCGTGACCGCCACCTGGGACGGCCGCGACGGCTTGAGCGATTGCGTCGAGAAGCTGGTCGATGACGCCGTCGGCGTCGCGTTCGACCTGATGCGCTCGGGGTTGGATGGTCTGGGTGGGGCGGCGCGCAGTGACCAGCTCGAGGCCGTCCTCGTCGAAGACGACGACCTTGAGCGCGGACTGTCCGCTGTCAATTCCGAGGAGCATGGCTTTCGTCCTTGAGCATCTTGTCGATGACCTCGGCGACGAGCCCACCCGACCTTCTGAAGGACTCGGGTGTGTCGCCGGCGAAGTGCACGGTGAGGGTGGTGTTGTCGAGCTGACGCCACCGGCTGTCGGCGGGCAGTGGCTCCTCGTCGAACACGTCCAGTGCGGCGCCGGCGATCTGGTCATGCTCGAGCGCGTCCAGGAGGGCGTCGTAGTCGACGAGGCGACTTCGCGCAGTGTTGACGAAGTACGCGGTCGGCTTCATCTTGGCGAACTGATCGCGTCCGATGAATCTGACGTTCTCCTCGGTGAGGCGTGCGAACACCGCAATCACGTCGGCTTGCTCGAAAACCTCGTCGAAGGTGACCGGCGTGACGCCGTCGCCTTCCAGCACGGCTCGGTCGGCGTACGGGTCGGAGGCGACGACGGTCACGTCGAATCCGGACAGCAGCGTCACGAATCTGCGACCCACCTGCCCGTACCCGATGAGGCCGACCGTACGTCCGCCGAGTTCGGTTGAGCGGGAGTGATAGTCCTTCCGCCATCCGCCGGTGGCGATGCTGCGGTCAGCGCGGGCGATGTTGCGCATCTCGGCGAGGACCAGCCCGAGCGTGATCTCTGCCACGGCCGGGGCGTTGCGGCCGGCGATGCTGCGGACAGCGATCCCCTGCGCTGCGGCAACGGTGGCGTTGACGTTCTCGGTGCCGGCGCGGGCGACGACCACCGCGCGGAGCGCCTTGTTTCCCGTGATGACTCGGGTGGGGACGGGCAGGAAGTGCACGACGAGGATGTCGGCGGTGAGTGCCAGGTCCACGAGGTCGGCGGGAACGTCGACGGCGTCCGGGCCGTGCAGTTCGATCTGATGCTGCAGCGCGTGGATGGCCGGGCCTCCGCCGGGGATCGTCCAGTCCACCGCGACGATCTGCGCGGCCGCGTCGCCGAGGCGGTCGCGGATGGCGGAATCGATCGTCGCGGCGGGGACGTAGGGGTCGCCGATGATGACGATGCGAGGTGAGGCGGTGGTCATGCGCTGTGGACGAGGGCGTGAAGAGTGCGCGCGGTGGCGGTGGGGTCGACCGCCTGCCACACGTTGCGGCCATACACGAGGCCTCGAGCTCCGGAGGTCAGCGCGTCCAAGGTAGTCGAGCGAAGCGCGTTGATGTCGTTGGTCTTCGGGCCGCCGAGCAGCAGCAGCGGGATGGGAGTGTTGTCCACGACCTCCCGCATGGTCTGCACGTTGCCGGTGTATTGGGTCTTGACCGCGTCGGCGCCAAGCTCGGCGGCGAGGCGGTTGACGTAGATGAGTGCTTCCGCATCGGCCTGATCTTGGACCAGGGAGCCCCACAGGACGGTCTCCACGATCAGTGGGAGTCCCACTTCGTGGGCTTCGCGTGCGGCGCGGGCGACGGCGCGGGCGTTGTCTGCGGTGACGGCGTCGTCCGGGTTTCCGAGGACGAGGAACATCACGATGGCGTCAGCACCGAGGGCGGCGGCTTCCCGGGCGTCGATGAGTCGTCGGTACTCCTCGCCCGCACCGGCCGTGCCGTGGGGCTGCAGCGCACCGAGGAAGATGAAGTCGGTGCGCACCAGCACAGCGGGAGCGTTCCGGTGTGCAAGGTACTGCCGACTGCGGTCCAGCAGGCCGGGGGAGAGCAGGATTCCGTCGGCGCCGGAGTCCACGACTGCTTGCACGACCGTCTGCGCGGACTCTCCGCCGCCCTTGGCGCTGGCACCTAGACCGCGGTCGAACGCGACGATCATGGTGCGGCCGGTGTCCTTGGCGAAGAGGCGGCCGAGTCGGAACTCCGAAGTTTCCATGGTGTGAGGATTTCCTTTCGTTCCCGTGCGGGGAGATCTACTTGATGGCGCCGAGGGACAAGCCTCGGACCAATTGCTTTTGGGCGAGGAGCCCGGCAAGTACGACCGGGAGGGTGGCCAGCAGGGAGGCGGCGGACAGCTTGGCGAGGAAAAGTCCCTGGGTGCTGATGAAGCCGACCAGGTACAGCGGAACGGTCTGCGCTTGCACGGAGGTAAGGCTGCGGGCGAGGAAGAACTCGTTCCAGGAGAAGATGAAGCACAGCAGTGCGGTCGCGGCCAGCCCGGGGGCGACCATGGGCCACACGATGCGCCACAGTTCCTGGTAGAAGTTGGCCCCGTCGACGCGGGCCGCCTCGAGGATCTCCTTAGGGATCTCAACCATGAAGGAGCGGATCAGCCAGACCGCCAGTGGCAGGTTCATCGCCGTATACATGATGATGAGCAGGACCGTCTGGTCCAGAAGTCCCAACCAGTTCGAGATCAAGTAGATCGGGATAATTGCGCCGGCGATGGGCAGCATGCGGGTGGACAGCAGGAAGAACATCACGTCCCGCCAGGCACGGATCGGACGGATAGACAGCGCATACGCGGCGGGCAGCGCCAGCACCATCACCAGCACCACCGAAACGACGCTGGAGGTGATGGAGTTCTGAAAGAAGGGGAGAAAGTTGTTTGCGAACGCGGTCTGGAACTGCTCCAGGGTGGGCTCGAAGAACAGCTTCGGGGGTAGGGTTACGGCGTCGACTTCGGACTTGAACGCGGTGATGATCATCCAGATGAACGGGAAAACCGTCAGCAGCGCCACGATCCAGGTCAGCGCGCTCAGCATCCATCCGTAACGGCCCTGGGTGCGGCGTCTCCGGGTGGAGGTGACGGTGATGAGCTCGGTCGCGGTCCGGGTGGTCATGATGCCCTCCCTTCGGTGGACTTGAGCAGGTTTGATGCGACGCGCAGGCCGATTGAGGCGATGATCAGGGTTGCGATGAGGACGATGACGGCCATCGCGGAGGCCTGGCCGATCTCAAGTCCACGGAATGCTCGCTGGTACAGGTAGTAGGGCAGGTTGGTGGTCGCAGATCCCTGAGCGGCGAGGTAAACGGCGTCGAAGGTCTGGATGATATAGATCGAGCCGAGGACGACGCTCAGTTCGCTGTAGGGCCGAAGGTGCCGCCAGGTGAGGTAGCGGAAACGGTCGAATGAGCGGGCGCCGTCCACCTTGGCGGCTTCGATGATGCTGGGATCTTCGCTCTGAAGCCCGGCGAGGAGGATCAGCATGAAGAACGGTGACCACTGCCAGCTGAGGATGATGATGACCGACAGCATCGGGTGCTGGCCGAGCCAATCGACCGGGGGGATCCCGACCAGGCCGATGACCCAGTTGACGATGCCGTAGGTGGTGCCCAGCATGGTGTTCTTCCACAGCAGCGCGGTCGCGGCGGGGAGGACGAGAAACGGGATGATCAGCAGGGTCCGCACGACGCCTCGTCCCCGGAACTCCCGGTTGACCAGCAACGCCAGCAGAAGGCCGACGATGAATGAGATCAGCACGGCGCCGACCGTCATTATGGCGGTGTTCCCGGCGGCCTGTAGAAACTCGGGCTCGGTGAAGATCTCTGCGTAGTTGGCGAGCCCGATGAACTCCGGACCGTCCTGGCTAGTGGCCAGGTTCCAGTCGTTCAGGCTGTACCAGAGGGTGAGGAGGAACGGCAGCTGGCTGACCAGCAGCACCACGATCATCGTTGGGTAGAGCGGGAGCGCGACCTTCACCCGTGCCCACCGCGACGACTGATCACTCGTGATCTCTCGGGTGGCGCCCGGCGGAGGCGACGGGGCCTGCGCCGGGCGCTTCTGCGCCTCAGAGACTGAGGACTGCGTCATGATTACTCTCCGTCGGCCCATTCACGATTGTCTTCGGCGAACCGGGCGAGGATTGCATCGGCTGCGGCGCCGACCTCGGCGCCTGACGCCCCGCTGGTGATGGCGTCGGATACCTCCTTGGCGACCTGGGTGCCGAAGTCCTGATACGCGGGCAGCAGCAAGAACAGGATGCCGTCGTACGGCGTCTCGGACGGGTGCTGAGTCGGGTCTGCGAGGTCGACCATGTCGAGCGAGGTCTGCGCGAACGGCGCCGCCTCCATGTACTCGGGGATCTGGTAGGTGGACGCGCGTGTGGCCGAGGGTGCGCGCTCCCAGCCGAGCTCCTCACCGACGAGCTTCACGTAGTCTTTCGAGCCGAAGAAAGACAGGTACTTCCAGGCGGCGTCTTGCTTCTCCGAGGTGGAGGTGATGGCCAGGTTCCACGACCAAAGCCAGCCGTTGCCGTCCCACGAGTCGACCGGGGCGGGGGCGTAGCCCACCTGACCGACGACGGAGCTGACCTCGGGATTCTCAACAGAAGCGCCGGCCGAGGTCGCGTCGAACCACATCGCCGCCTGACCCTGCGTGAACGCGGTGAGGCACTCCGGGAAGCCGGCCGTGGAAGAACCGGGCACGCCGTAGTTGCGCTGCAGGTTGAGGTACGCGTCGATCGCGGCTACCGACTCGGGGCTGGATAGTTGTGGGTTCCAGTCCTCGTCGTACCAGATTCCGCCGAAGGCGTTGATCATCGGGTTCAGAGCCGCCATCGAAGCCCCCCACGAGGCGTCGCCGCGCAGGCAGATGCCGGCGAGATTCTGCGACGGGTCCTGGATCTGCTCGGCAAGCTGCGCCACGTCGGCCCACGTTGGCTTCTCCGGCATCTGCAGGCCGGCAGCGTCGAACAGGTCTTGCCGGTACATCAGCATGGACGACTCGGCGCTGATGGGGACCGCGTACTGCTGGTCGTTCAGGGTGAGGCCACTGGCCACGGCGGGAATGATGTCGCCTTCGTCGAACTCGGTGTCCTCGGCGAGGTAGTCGTCAATCGGTGCGAGCCACTCGTTCTGCGCCCACAACGGCACCTCGAGCGGGCCGATGCTGACGACATCGAACGGACTGGAGCCGGTGGCGACGCCCTGCGTGAGCTGGTCACGCAGCTGGTCCTCGGGCAGGTTGACGTATTCGACCTTAACGTCGGGGTATGCCTCTTCGAACTGCGGGGTTAGCTCGCGGATGTCATCGAACTGAGGGACGGCGGCGGTGGCGACAGTGATGGTGGTGACGCCGTCGCTGCTGTCCGGCGTGGACGTGCTCGCGGTGCAACCGCTGACGGCCAAGGCGGAGGCCGCGATGCCTCCGACCACCGCGACTGCGCGGTAACGCCGCAGCGCTGCGGGGGATGACTTGGTCATGAACTGCCCTTCTTCTGTTGGTGGCATGGTGTGCCGCCGCGCGTTAGGCGACGACGATGTGGTCGACGGATTGCCGAAGATCATCGAGAAGATCCCTGTCGATGCCCGAGTCGGTGACGATCACGTCTACGCCGGAGGGTTCGGCGAACCGGTGGAAGTACTCAGCGCCGATCTTGGAGTGGTCCAGCAAAGCAACCGACCGGCGGGAAGCGCGCACCATCGCCTGCTTGCATTCCGCTTCGGCCTGGTCGGAGGTGGTCAGCCCGTGGTCGACGCTGAATCCGTTCGCGCCAATGAATGCGACATCGATTCGCAGCTCGCGAAGAGCGGCCACCGCCCACGGGCCAACGGTGCTCTGGCTGATCGGGCGGAAGACACCGCCCAGGTGCATGAGGGTGACGTTGGGGAACGCGCTGAGCTCGTTCATGATGTGCAGCGAGTTGGTCACAACCCGCAGCCGGGTATCGGGATCGAAGAATCGGGGCATGAGCGCCGTTGTCGTGCCGGCGTCGATCAGGATGGCGCCGTCCTCGGGAAGTTCGGCGATAGCAGCCTGCGCGATCCGCATCTTCTCGTCGGTCATCACCGACTGGCGCACGGCGTTGGCCGGCTCGAAACCGAGTCGCTGAACCGGGATCGCGCCGCCGTGGGTGCGGGTGACGAATCCCTGCCGCTCAAGGTGGACGAGGTCCTTGCGCACTGTCTCGGTGGTGACGTCGAGCTCGGCCGCGGCGGTGGCCACGTCGACCCGACCGAGTTGTCTCACCCGGTTCAGAAGGACACGTCGTCGTTCTTCGAGGTACATCATCGTTCCTTTCGGTTTGGTCAGCATTGCACTGATCGCAAGCAATCACAAGTCGACAAGTCCAGAAACGCTTGTGTATGGTTGCGATACCCACTCTGGATTGGACTCACATGTCGACGACGCTTGCCGTGACCACTGTGCCCGCCTATCTCCGGGAACGCGGGCTCTCCTTCGCTCCAGACGACCACTGGACGGTGCAGCAGCTCACAGGCGGTGTCAGCGGTGCCGTCTACTCCGCTTTCGATGGCGTGCGGCGCGTGGTGGTGAAGCAGTCCCTGGACAAGCTCGACGTCGAGGATGACTGGAGTGCGCCCCGTGAGCGGATTCTCAACGAGGCCCGGGTGATGAGCATGTTGGGCGACATCATCCCCACCCACTCGCCCGCCGCCCTCGACGTCGACGAAGAGACACTGACCCTCACGATGGAGCACGCACCAGTCGATTGGGGCGACTGGAAGACTGAGCTCCTCGCAGGTGACCCCGACCTCGAAGTCGCGGCGGGCCTCGGTCGCATGATCGGCTCCGTGCATACGGCGACCAGTGAGCAGATGTGGTCCCTTCCTCCCGACGACGGCGCCGCGGGCTTCCTCGGATTGCGCATCGAACCGTTTCACTACGCCGTTGCGGAGCGAGCGCCGGACTATGCCGAAGCAGTTGAGGGAGTCGCCGACCGCATTCTCTCTACCCGCCGCTGCCTGGTACACGGCGACTTCTCGCCGAAGAACGTGCTTGTTGCACCTCGAACGTCCGAGCGACCCCGTCAGTTCTGGCTCATCGACGACGAGGTCGGCCATCGGGGGGACCCTACCTTCGACGTCGCATTCTTCCTGTCCCATTTCGCTTTGAAGCGCATCCGAGCCGGGCATGACCGACGGGCGCAGTTTGATCGCGCGGGACATCTCTTCGTTGAGGCGTATGAGGAGACCGGCATCGCCCTGGATGACAGGGACCTGTCCGAGCAGATTGGCTGTTTGATGCTGTCCCGAGTCATCGGTAGATCGCGAGTGAAGTACCTCACAGAGGAGCAGAAGGAGCGAGCGTTCCGTGTCGGTGGGGCCTTGCTGACTATGGCCGAGCAGTACGACCGTTCGCATCCCTTAGAAATCTTGAGCAGAGACGAGGACTAGTCCCATGCCAACCACAACCATTTCAACCCTGGAGGCGTGGGAGGCCCTCGACTCACGCGGCCGCCCCACTGTCGGCTGCCGTGTCACTCTGCAAGGCGGTGGCACCGGTCGGGTAATCACACCCTCGGGTGCCTCCACCGGCGACTTCGAGGCGATCGAGCTGCGCGACTGCGACGACCGCTACGACGGCTACGGAACCCGGAGCGCCGTCGACCGCCTGAGAGGACCGATTTCCGACGCTCTCATCGGGCTGGATGCAGGAGACCAGCGGTCAGTCGATGCCGCGATCGAAGCCCTCGACGCCGACCCTGCGCTCTCCGGCATCGGCGGCAACTCCGCTCTCGGCGCGTCGCTTGCCACGCTGACCGCGTTCGCCGACGCTGACCGCTCACCCCTGTGGCGGGTGCTCGACCCTTCCGGGGTACCCCTCATCCCGCTCCCGATGGTGAACATCATCTCCGGCGGTGCTCACGCGGGTCGAGCAATCGACATCCAGGACATCCTCGTCGTACCGCTCGGCTCCTCCAGCTTCACTGAGGGCATCGAGTGGGCGGCACGGGTACGCGCGGCAACCGCCGCTCTGCTTACCGAGCAAGGCGGATGGGCTGCGCTGGTCGCCGACGAAGGCGGGCTCAGCGCCCGCCTCGAGTCCAACGAAGCCGCCCTCGCACTCGTCACCAGCGGCATCGAGCGCAGCGGGCTGCGCGTGGGTGACGATGTCGCCATCGCCGTCGACATCGCCGCCTCCCAGCTCGTGGACGGCGCCGGGCAAATCGCGCTGCGATCCGAGGACATCGCCTTGACCACCGAGGAGTGGATCGCCCGCCTGGCGGATTGGGTCCAGCACTACCCCATCGTCTCTGTCGAGGACCCACTCGGTGACAACGACTGGGATGCATGGAGGGGTGCCTCAGCCCGCCTTGCGTCAATCCAGCTACTCGGCGACGATCTTTTCGCGACGAATGTCGATCGGATCGAGAAGGGCATCGCGGAGGCCATCGCAAACTCAGTCCTCATAAAGCCGAACCAAGCTGGCCTTGTCACGCGAACCGCGGATGCGGTGACGACATCCCGACGCGGCTCGTACGCAACCGTCGTCAGTGCCCGTTCCGGCGACACCGAAGACAGCTGGCTCGCAGATCTCGCCGTCGGTTGGCGAGCGGGGCAGATCAAGGTTGGCTCAACGATGCGCTCAGAGCGCACCAGCAAGTGGAACCGGCTGTTGGAGATTGAAGCGACGCATGACACGCAGTACGCGGGTCGCGCCGCATTGGCGCTCAGTTAGCCGCTGACAACAGCGTCGAAGTGCATCTCGCCGGTGTCTCACGCCGTCCTCGACGGACTAAGCGCGTCCGCTCGAGGCGCGAGACCTCCTGGCCACGGCGTCCAGTGCCACCGCGATGAGCACCACAGCGCCAGTGACGATGAATCGGATAGATGAGTCGAGGTTGAGCAGGGTCAACCCGCTCGAGATGGATTGGATCACGAGCACGCCCAGCAGTGCCGCGAAAGCCGACCCGCGTCCCCCGAACAGACTTGTGCCTCCGATGACAGCGGCAGCGATGGCGTTAAGGTTCACGTCTCCGGTGCCCGTCTGCGGCCCAGCGGAGTTCAACCGCGCGGCGGCCAGGAGACCGCCGAGGGCCGCGAATGTGGTGCAGAGCATGAACACCGACATGTAGACGCGGGACACGTTGATGCCGGAGCGGCGTGCGGCTTCCCTATTGCCGCCGACGGCGAAGACAGATCGTCCCCACGATGTCCGTGTGAAGGCGTAGTTCATGATGAGCACCAGTACGACAAAGAACACGAACATCCATCCGACGCCGCGGGTCAGGTTGAGATACCACGCCGCAACCACCAGGACGATCAGGAGTGCAGCAGACCCCATAATGTTTACGCTCAGGGGCCGCGCGGAGAGCCCCGCTGTCGTCCGTCGGCGCGCAGTCAGGAAGGACGACAGAAAGACGCTTCCCGCTACGACCACCGCGAGTACATAAGAAAGTGGCTCAGGGACGAAGGCCTGCTGGCCGAAGTACACCAGGAACGAGTCGACGGGCAGGTTGATCGTCCCGGAGGTCCCGAGGGTGAGCAGCTGCAGGCCGAGTATGCCCAGTAGCCCTGCGAGAGTGATGACGAACGAGGGCACACCGATGCGGATGTAGACGATGGAGTAGAACAGGCCGATGAACAGTCCGACCGCGAGTGACGCAAGAACGGCGAGCGGCAGCGCCCATCCGAGGGTGACGAAAGTCACAGCGACGATCGCGGCCGAGAGTCCGCTCACGGACCCGACGGACAGATCGATCTCCCCCACGAGCAGCACACACACGATCCCCAGGGCTAGAACGCCGACCGGCACTGACTGCATGAGGAGGTTGGCGAGGTTGTTGCTGGAGAGAAAAAAGGGGTTGAGCGCCTGGAAGATTGCCCATATCAGCGCCAGTCCGATGATGACGGGTAGGAGCCCGAGGTCTCCGCCACGAATGCGGCTCACAGATTGCGAGAAGATTCCGCTGAGACCGGCGGCCTCGGCCTGCAGGCGTTCGTCTTGACGATCGGTTGGGCGGGGATGCTGCGCTGTGCCGGTCACGGATGAGTTCCTGTCTCTGAGGTGGCCGCAGGTAAGGCCTGTTCGGCCGCGCTCACCGAGTCGACGGCCGCTCTGCGGCGGGAGACGACATTGTCGGTGGCGCCGGTGATGGCGGCGATGAGCTGCTCGGAGTTCGTCTGCCTGGCGTCGAACTCGCCGTTGTTGCGACCGAGCCGGAGGACGACCACGCGGTCGGCGACGGCGCGGACATCCTCCATGTTGTGGGTGATGATCACAACGCCCAACCCGCGCTCGCGAAGTCGTTCGATGAGATTGAGGACCTCAGCCGTCTGCGCCACTCCGAGCGCCGCGGTGGGCTCATCGAGGATGATCAGTTTCGGCTCCCCCAGGAGCGACCGTGCGATCGCGACGGTTTGACGTTGCCCGCCCGAGAGTGAGGCGATGGGAACTCTCACCGACGGAATCTTGGCCGACAGCTGGCGAAGCAGATCCCACGCCGTGATCTCCATGGTGACCTCGTCCAACTGCAGAGGCTTCATCTCCCTGCCAAGGAAAAGGTTCTGAACCACGTCGAGGTTGTCGCAGAGGGCGAGATCCTGGAACACCGTCGCGATCCCTCGATCGATCGCGTCGTTGGGTGAGTCGATCGACACCTCGTCGCCCGCGAAGACGATGGTTCCCGCATCCGGCTTGTGTACCCCTGCGAGGACCTTCACGAGTGTCGACTTGCCCGCCCCGTTGTCGCCGACGATGGCGACGACTTCGCTGCTGCCCACCGACAGATCAACGTCGGTGAGGGCGGCGACTGCTCCGAAGCTCTTCGAGATGGCTCGCATCTCGAGCACCCTATGAATCTCCGGGTGCCGCGGTGATGTGTCTGTTGTCACGACATGCAACTTTCTGCGGGGCTCAGTGGGTGTGACGAAAGGGAAGGAAGGTGGGACGCCGGACTGCAGATCAGGCGTCCCGACCCTCGCGATGTCTACTCGATGCCCAGCTCGGCGCACCCTGCGGCAAACTCGCCTGTGCACACCTGGTCGGCTGTGTAGATGCCCCCGTCGAAGATGACCTCCTTGACGTTCTCCGCGGTCACGACCGTCGGAGTGAACAGCCGGGAGGGGGTGTCGAACAGCTCTGTGTCTGCGGACGGAGTCTCGCCGCGGATGAGCTGCACGGCGACCTCGGCGGCAGCTTCTGCCACCGTGGCAATGGGCTTGGAGATCGTGTTGTACTGCGTGCCGGCGATTATCCGCTGGATCGCGGCGAGTTCTGCATCGTTGCCGGTCACGGGCGGAACGGGACTGACGCCGGCTGCCTGGAACGCCGCGATCGACCCGCCCCCGGTGCCGTCGTTGGCTGCCACGACGCCGACGATGTCGTCGAACTGCGTGATCTGTCCGCTCACCCAGTCCTGGGCTTCCTGCGGGTCCCACTGCGGAGTGTCGAACTGCGCCAGGATCTCGTACGAGCTTGCGTCCACGCCCGCGTTGATACCCGCCTTGATGAGTTGTGCCGCATCGTCGGTGGGCGATCCGTTGACGATGAGTACTCCGCCCTCGGCCCCGTCGGCATCGAGCTTTTCCACGAGAGAGGTTGCGATGAGGTTGCCGATCTCCTCGTTGTCGAATGAGACATAGAAGTCGGCCGGCGCAGTCGTGATCGGACGGTCATAGGTGATGACCGGGATACCTGCGGATTGCGCGCTGGTGACGATTGTCGCCGCGGCCTTCGTGTCGACGGCATCGAGAACGATGGCCTTCGCCCCTTGCGTGATCGCTGACTCGGCCTGCTGCTGCTGTTTCGCAGGGTCCGAGTCCGCGTTCTGGTAGACGACTTCGCAGTCCGTGCACAGTTCCGCCACCTTGGCGGTGAAGAGGGGGGCGTCCTGCTCCTCGTATCGTGTCGAAGCCAGATCGGGCATCAAGAACGCGATAACACCGGACTCAGCCCCGTCCCCTCCTGAACCCGAGCCGGATGCGTCCATGGAGCACGCCGCCAGTGTTGTCCCCAGAACAAGTGCGCCCAGGACGGCGGTGAATCGCAGATGTGACTTCTTCATCGAATCTCCTCTTTGAGCCCCGGTGCTGGGGTGCTGACGATGCAGATGCGCTGACCGCTTACTCAGCCGTCGCTCGGCCGACTATATCAACGACAGCGGTAAAAATGTCAATGAGAGTGTTAAAACATCAAAGTCCAGTAAGTCGCACTCGTCCCGATAACATGCTCGATGGAGGGAGCAACGACATGGCTACTGCTGCGGGTGCGATCTCCCGCGCCGCTCGTCAGCGGATCATCCTCGATCATGTGCTGCGCGTCGGTTCCGCCACGGCCGCCGAACTCATCGAGCTCACCGGGCGCAGTGCTATGACGGTTCACCGCGACCTCGAAGATCTCGCTGCACGCAATCTTGTAAGGAAGTTCCACGGCGGCGTCTCCGCGCTCCCGACAAGCGTCTTCGAGTCGAGCTCCGAGTTCCGTCTCCTGCGCCGCACGGAGGAGAAGGTGGCTCTGGCCAAAGTCGCCATTTCCTTCGTGGAGCCGGGCATGTCTCTCATGCTCGACGACTCCACGACCGTCCTTGCGCTTGGTCAGCTGCTCTCGGCGTCCGCTCCTTTGACGGTCGTGACGAACTACTGCCAGGTTCTTTCACTTCTCAAAGAGGCCGCGGATGTGCACCTCATCATGATCGGAGGAGCGTACTCCCGCACGCACGACTCCTTCATCGCACCCCCGGATCAGACGAACCTTGAGGCGTATGCGGTCGACATCGCTTTCCAGTCGACCTCGACGATGGATGACCGGTTGACGTACCACCAAGAGCAGGACATCGTGACGATGAAGCGGGCCATGCTGCAGTCCGGCCGACGCCGGGTGCTCATGATGGACGGCTCGAAAGTCGGCCACACGTCCCTGCACCGATACCTTCCGATCTCCGAGTTCACCGACGTCATCCTGACCGAGGATGTGGAGCCCCGAGTGCGGGAGCGTATCGCTGATCACGCCACGGTCCACGTTGCGTCGCTCTCATCACGGTGATCCCCCGCTCCGTCGGGGATCGCTTCGCCGGGATTGATATTTTTACCATTCTGGATGTTATAGTCCTCATGCGGAATCGACCTGACGTCGGTTCAGACGCATGCAAGGAGGCACGTCATGCCGATGATCGCCATCGCCGCCGACGGGTTCGTCACTCCAGATCTCTTCCGCTCGGCTCTCGAGCGAGAGATTGATGGTGCGGCGACGACCTTCCGAGCGATCACACTGGATTGGCCCCAAGAGCCGTTCGGGGAGGTGGGTGATGTGCTCGAGGCAAGTGGGACGATCGAAGAGACGATCGACGCCGTCGCGGGTGCGCACATCGCCCTAACGCAGATGGCACCGTTCACCGCCGAAGTGTTCGACGCCTCGCCGGACCTGCGCATGGTCGGGGTGTGCCGCGGCGGGCCGGTCAATGTCGATCTGCAGGCGGCGACGGACGCCGGTGTCCTTGTGACTTTCGCCCCCGGACGTAACGCACAAGCGGCTGCAGAGTTCGCGGTGGGCCTCACTCTTTCGGCCATGAGGCGCATCCCGTTCACGAACTCCGAACTGAAGAACGGTGCGTGGCGGGGCGACCATTACGCGTGGGAGAACGTCGGAGTCGAACTTCACGGTGCGACGGTGGGCCTGGTCGGCTATGGCGCCATCGGTCGCATCGTCGCCAGGATCTTGAAAGCCTTCGGTGCCGACATCATCGTGTACGACCCCTACACCGATTCCGCGACCCTTGCGAGTGACGGCGTCGAGGCAGTCGATGGTCTGGATGAGCTCCTCTCGCGCAGCGCGGTCGTAAGTCTGCACGCGCGTCTGACCCCAGAGACCGAGCGGATGATCGACGAGCGCGCGCTGAACCTGCTCCCCCGTGGTGCAGTGCTCGTCAACACCGCGCGAGGAGGGCTTCTCGACTACGCGCCACTCCCCGGCCTTTTACAGTCCGGGCGACTCGGCGCGGTCGCGCTCGACGTTTACGACGTCGAACCGCCCCCGGGAGACTGGCCGCTGTTTGTCGAGCCGAATGCGGTCGTCACTCCGCACCTGGCGGGCGCGACTCGCCAGACCGCTATGCGCGCGGCCGACATCGTCGCTCGCGACGTCGCTCGCTTCCTCGATGATCGAACGCCTCTGCACGTCGCGAATCCCGCGGTGCTCACGACCTTGAATCTTGTTCCGACATCATGACGGGCGACGACCTCACGCTCGCGATCGACGCAGGGACGAGCGTTATCAAGGCCGTCGTCTTCGACGGTGGCGGTGACGAGAAGGTGGTTGTTTCCCGGCCTACCGCGCTGTCTTCTCCCCATCCTGGATGGATTGAGCAGGACATGGCGGAGGTGCGCGAGATGGCCTTCGCGTGCGCCGCAGAAGCTGCTCGACGCGCTCCGGGTACGATCAGCCGGATCGCCCTCACCGCGCAGGGCGACGGCGCATGGATGATCCGAGGCGACGGCCAGCCCGCGCGTCCCGCCGTGCTGTGGAACGATGCGCGAGCGGTGCAGATTGTCGACCGCTGGACCGATGACGGCCGACTCGAAGAGGCGTTTCGCATCAACGGTTCGCTCGGCAATCTTGGGCTGCCCCACGCCATCCTCAGCTGGTTCCTTGAGAACGACCCAGATGCGCTCGCAGATGTCCGCGATGTCGTCACGTGCGGCAGCTGGCTCTTCGAATCGCTCACCGGCCGGCGCGGACTGCACCCGTCGGAGGCTTCCGCTCCATGGCTAGACGTGCGGACCGGTCAGTACTCCGAGGAGATCATCGAGCTCTTCGATTTGGCCGATATCAAAGCGAAGCTGCCCGTTGTTCTCGGCGCGCGCGACCTTACAGCTGCACTCAGTCCCCGCGCCGCTCGGGAGATGCGTCTTCAGCCAGGGCTTCCCGTGACGCTGGCTCCATACGACGTGCTGTCCACGGCGGTTGGCGGGGGATGCGTCGCGACAGGCTCGGCGTTCTGCATCCTCGGAACGACGCTGTGCACAGGGATCATCACGGAAGCCCCAGACACCCAGGGCGCACCCACGGGTCTGACACTCCTCGGAATCGACGGCTCACGCGCAACACGGGTCTTCCCGACGCTGGCGGGTACCGAGGTCGTCCATTGGGCGCGGGGCGTCATGGGTCTTGCGGCTGCTGAGGAAGTGACAGCTCTTGCGGCAAGGTCTGTGCCCGGAGCCCGGGGCGTGAGGGTACTTCCGTACCTGGCGGAGGCGGGGGAGAGGATGCCCTTCTTGGATCCGGACGCCCGCGGCGCAATCCTCGGTCTGAAGGTGAGCACGCGGCAGGAGGACGTGGCTCGGGGGGTTCTCGAGGGCCTCGCACACACCATCCGCGACTGCCTCGACGCCTCAGGCGCTCATCCGCGCGAGCTCATACTCTCCGGCGGCGGGTCAGCGAGCGAGGTCTGGTGCCAGGTTATTGCCGACGTCACCGGTGTTCCGGTCGTTCGGGTGCAGGGAACTCAGATCGGTGCGAAGGGTGCGATGATGTACGCCGCCGTCGCCAACGGTTCATTCAGCGATCTCGAGGAGGCCGCGGAGCGCGTGGTCATCCGCGGCGCCTCCTACGCACCGGATCCGGGGGTCCGCGAGTTCTTCGACGAGCGCCACACAGACTTTCTTCGTACAAGAGTCGCGCTGGCTGAGCGCTGGGTAACCTGGCGGACGACGGACAAAGAACGGTGAGCGCCGCTTCGTGGGTCGGGGTGGACCTCGGCACCCAGAGTGTCCGCGCCGTCGCGGTGGCGCACGACGGCGTGGTGATGTCAACGGCCGCCCAGCCGCTGCACAGTATCAGGACCGGGGGTCGACACGAGCAACATCCCGGGGAATGGATCGCGGCGACGGCCGCGGCTCTGCGTGCCGTCACCGCCGCCCTTCCGAACGGAGTCGGGCCGCTGGGCGTTTCGGTCTCCGGCACGTCCGGGACGCTCGTCGCCGTCGACGCACGCACCGGCGCGCCGCGCGGTGTCGGTGTGATGTACGACGATCGGCGTGGTGCCGGACTGCTTCCAGACGTCGACGACGCCGGCTCGGAAGTGTGGTCTCGATTGGGGTATCGGATGCAGGCATCGTGGGGCCTGCCGACTCTCATGCAGATGTTGCGTGAGAGTCCGCTTGAGCAGAACACGGTCATCGCCCATCAGCCGGATGTCATCACCTCGATGCTCGCCGGAAGGCTCCTGCCCTCCGATCTCAGCTCGGCCCTGAAAACCGGAGTAGACCTCGATGAGATCGCCTGGCCAGAGACGGTGTTCTCGGCGTTAGGAATCCCGGTTGATGTCGTGAACAACGTCGTTGCGTCCGGAATGGTGATCGGAGAGGTCGGACCGGTCGCGAGTTCCGCGACGGGTCTCCCGCAGGGGTGCCTCATCGTCTCTGGGATGACCGATGGATGCGCCGCCCAGATCGCTTCCGGCGCCCTCCACCCGGGGGACTGGAACTCCGTGCTCGGCACGACCCTCGTCGTGAAGGGATCGGCTGGCGTTCGGCACGTCGACCCGACGGGCGCCGTCTATGCGCATCGAGCTCCCTTTGGCGGGGGGTGGTATCCCGGTGGCGCATCGAGTTCGGGCGCCGGGGTGATGACGAAGCTACTCCCGGGGCGGGACCTCGGGAAGCTTACGGAGCGTTTCAACCCGACGGCGCCACCGCCGATCGCATACGCGCTGGTCGGCCGCGGTGAGCGATTTCCCTTTGTGGCCCCGGATGCCACGGGGTTCCTGCCCAGCGGTGATGACGACGAGCTGTTCTCAGCGATTCTGTACGGTGTCGCGTACGTGGAGCGGCTCGGTTACGACCTGCTTCGTTGGGTGGGATACGACATCGGGGGGAAGGTCTTCGTCACGGGGGGAGGAGCGAAAAACTCCGCATGGAACCAGCTCCGAGCGGACATGCTGGGGCGCGACATCTCCCCGGCCGTCCACGGCGAGGGGGCTGTCGGCATGGCGATGCTCGCGGCCGCGAGCTTAGAGCATCGCAACGACCCAAGGACGGGCGATCCTCTCGTCGCTGTCGCCAAGCGTATGGTGCCCGAGGTGAAGCCTGTCGGTCCGACCGCATCTCGCGAAGCTGCGCTTTCTGAGGGTTACGCGACATTCGTCGCACACCTGTTCGATCGGGGCTGGATCCCCGCTGGTCTGCGCGACGCAGCGATGAGCGGCGTGAAATGATCACTCTTCACCTGCTGCGGCACGGCGAAACGGTCTGGCACGCGGAGAATCGTTATGCCGGTGTTACGGATGTGCAACTGACCGACCGTGGACGAGCCCAGGCTCAGGCGCTGTCGCCCTGGGCGCGAGACGCCGCCATCGACGTCGTCGCCACGTCGGATCTCACTCGAGCGACCCTCACCGCGCAAGTGGTGGCGACGGCGGCTGGGGTCCCCTTGGTCGTGGATTCGCGACTTCGCGAAGTCGACTTCGGACGAGCCGAAGGGTTGACGCGAGACGAAATGCGCCGAGAGTTCCCCCACGACTTGGAAGCGTTCCTCGCCAAGCCCGCCTCGACCCCGCTGCCTCAGGGGGAAATGGGGTCCCTCGCGGTCAACCGGGGCTGGGCGTCGGTTGCTGACGCCGTGAGAGGAGTCGGTGACGGTGCCACGATCGCAGTCGTCGCCCACACGACACTCATCCGGCTGATGTTGTGCGCAGCGATGGGGATCCCGTTGGACGACTATCGGCGTCGTTTCCCGCGACTGGAGAACACCGCTCTCACAACACTGACCCTTCCGCGGGTGTTCGACCCGCTCGAGCCCATCGCTGCCGCCTCACTCCTCCGCTACAACGCACCCGCGGTAGTCGTCTGACGTCGCGACGGCCGCGATCTTGTGCCAAGCAATTGACGCGAGCCATGGCCACAGCCGCGGGTGATAGCCGTCGCTCTTTGCCCCGACGCAAGTGAGGCAAACGAAGGTCAGAAAGCTGGGCGGAATCACTTTCCTCAGACCTGCGGCACACTGTGAACGGCGCTGGGCGAGGGCACCCGGGCTTCGGTATCAATGGGACGCGCGCCGCCAGCCGCTACGTCGCCTACAAGATGGACACGAACTCCGATCCGCTCGAACATGGCGGCCTTCGCGATCAGTGCCTTGTCAGCCAACTCGGCATCGGGGGCGTACACAAGCTGAACGTGATTGGCCCGATGCCGCGCCATGAACTGATTCCGTGTCACACCGTGCAGCACGACATGTGCAATTGGCCATTCCGGGTTCGTCGCCTCCTTGCGCCGGTCGCTCTCGCGCGCGGGGAGATCGATCACGGTGCCTCGGAAGAGGTCCACGTGCAGAGCCCCGCCTTCTACGAAGACGCGTGAGAGAACCACGTCACCAGGCTTGCTCACGCCGTTGACGGTCGAGCCGCCGGCCGGGAAGAAGACCGGAGACTGCCGCCATCCTTCCGCGTACTGCCAGCCTCCGAGGTGCGAGCCCGGTACCGAACCCGAGATCTCATAGGTCCAGACGAACTCGCCGCCGAAATCCTCTCCCCATCGGATGTCATGGAGCGTGTTATCGGGAAGTAATCCCATTGCACGCCAAACGCGGTCGGTCACGAGAGCATCCACCGCGACTCCCTCGTCGGCCTCGTTGAAATGGGGGAGGGGGCGTCCGGGGACGAGTTCGCGTGTGCCGTCTCTTGACATCACGGGAGGGCGGTTGGTCGAGTTGAGAAGTCCCTCTGCGAGATCGGATGCCGGCACGAGGTCCTTGAGGCCCTGTTGGTACTGGATGCCCACCGCGGCGAGGCCGAAGTCGTCGGCGATCCGGAGCGCGGCGATGTACATCCTGGCCTGCGACACGACCTGCGCCCGCGTGAGCTCGGTGGTGGGATCGTCGCCGAAGCGGAAGCTCATCCCCCGGTCGACGAGCCACGCGATGACGGCTTCTGCTTCTTCGGCATCGACCGTCAGCATCTCGGCGTAGAGCGCGGACTGCGACAGACGCTCCTTGTAGATTCCGGTGGGGTTGAGCAGCTCGTCGTCGATGATCGCGTTGTACATGCCCATGCAGCCCTCGTCGAAGACCCCGATGATCGCCTTCTCTCGCTTCAGTTGTTCTGCGAGGGCTTGGCCGAGCTCGACCTCCGGTGTCGACGGGAGGTTCGGCAGGGCGCGAACATGGCTGTCGTCGTGCGTGATGTGGCCGGTGTCGATCCATTCGCGGATGGCGGATCGGAACCAGTCGTCGTCGAAGTCGACGGACCATGTGGTGGAGAAGGGAACGCCCATCTTCGTCAGACATGCGTTGAGGTTGAGGAGCCCGACGAGCCCTGGCCAGGCGCCGGAGAAGTTGGCGACGGTGAGGATCGGGCCCCGCTGTGTGCGCAGGCCGGCGAGGATGTGATGCGAGTACTGCCAGACAGCTTCCGCGACGATGAGGGGAGTGTCTCGCGGGATGTCGCGGAAGACATCCATGCCCATCCGCTGGCTGGAGATGAAGCCGTGACCCGTGACGGGGTCCACCGGATGCGCCCGCTGGACGTTCCATCCTTCCTCGGCGAAGACGGCGGCGATCTTCGTCTCCATCTCGATTTGGGTGGGCCATCCTGCGATGTTCGCACTCTCGCGGAGGTCTCCGGATGCGATGAGCCAGGCGGTTCGCTCCGTCGCGGGCGGCGCATCTTGAATGGCAGGGAGAAGGTAGGTCACGGCGCGTTCTCCTCGGATGTGGGCAGCCACACGCGCATGACGGTGGGCTGTGTCTGCGCCCACGCACGCCACGGTCGCAGCGTGACGGTGGCGGATTCGGCGGGGGGTGGCGCATCCTCGGGCGCGAGGTGGAATGCGGTGTCGTCCGGTGAACTGACGACGCGCGCGTCCACCGTGATCGAGCTCGGTGCGCCGTCGTGGGGGGATCCGTCAACGGTGATCGGCGTATTGGTGTTCACCCGGAGGTCGAGCAGATCGTCGATTGCGGCCTCGTCGGCGGTCTCGACCGCGTAGACGACATCCGAGTGAACGATCGCGATCTGTCCACGGACGGCGTCCACCCGCGGGTGCGGCCGAACGATCACGGGACCCGGATTCCACGCGAAGGTCGTGCTTTGGTCGGGCGAGACCCGAAGCTGGGGTCGCGAGAGGGATGCGGCGATCGTGAACGGATCGGTTCTTTCGCCGACCTCCAGCACGCCGATTTCCGGCTCGTAGCGATCGATGGCCACCTCTTGACGCTTTCCCGTGGAGAGCACGGTGTCGACGCGTCCGATCTCGGGGAGTGCGACGACGATGCTGTTGTCCAGCTCGAACGCCATCAGGTGGGGGAGGGTGCTGAAGAACCGCATGAGGTTCGGGGGGCAGCACGCGGTGTTGTACCAGCTCGCCCTCGTGCCGATGTCGATTCGCTCTTCCAGGAGCGCATCGGCGGGGGGCGAGGGTTCGAGGGTGCGCTGCATCAGCGGGTTGCGATAGAAGAAGCGGCATCCGTCGTCTGAGACGCTCGCGGCGATCGCGTTCAGTGTGACGCGCTGCAGGTGCTCGGCGAACTCCGGGCGGCCGGTCGCCACCATCAGGCGGTGGCTCCACCACGCCATCGCGATCGATGCGCACGTCTCCTGGTATGCGCGGTCGGGCGGCAGCTCCCAGTCCGCGCCGAGCGCTTCGTGGAAATGGCGGGATCCGATTCCCCCTGTGAGGAAGGCCTTCCGGGCGGTCGTTCTTTCCCATAGAAGGATGCAGCGATCGAGCAGCTCTTGATCGCCGGTCTCGATCGCGATGTCGGTTGCGCCGATCGCGAGGTACGCGGCTCGGACAGCGTGGCCGGTCAGCTCGGTCCGTTCACGGAACGGCACCTCGTCCTGGCAGTAGAACTTGCCGAAGTGTCCCTCGCCGAGGAGTCCATGGCCCCGCCGGTCGAGCATGAGGCGGGCAAGCTCGAGGTACTTCTCGTCGAGCGTCTCGCGGAACAGGTCGACGAGGGCGAGCTCGATCTCGGGATGTCCGTCAATGCGCTCCTCTCCGGACGGGCCGAACAACTCCCATAGGTGGTCAGCGAACCAGATCCCGATGTCAAGCAGACGACGTTCTCCTCGCGCGCGGGACGCGGCTACTCCGGCTTGGATGAGGTGTCCGCCGAGGTACATCTCGTGGCCGAAGGCGAAGTCAGACCATTGATCCTGGGGAGCGGCGACCTGGTAGTAGGAGTTGAGGTATCCGTCGGCGAGCTGGGCCCGCTCCAGAAGCTCGGTCGTGGAGTCGAAGAAGGTCATCGCGTCCGATGAGCCGTCGGCGTCCCACGCGATGGCCTCGAGCAGTTTGTACAGGTCGGAATCCATCCAGTGCATCCCGGTGAATCCACCGTGTCGACGGTCGGCGGCTCGCTCGAGGTTGCTCAGATAGTGGCCGCGCGACATCCATTCGATCCCGTGCGGAATCGAGGACTGCGAGTTGCGCTGGCGCCATCTGTGGAGGGTCCCGCCCGTGGGGGTGAAGGGCTTGCGCAGAGGGCGTCCGGAGAGGAGCGTGGTGTTCACCGGTGCGAAGAAGCCCCTCGTCGTCATGCCAGCTGTCGTCGTGTCCACGATCATCCCTTCAGTGCCCCGTTGACGAGCCCGTTGACGTAGTACTTCTGTAGGAGGAGGAACAGGATGATGCAGGGCAGCGTGCTCACGGTGATCCCGGCCTGCAGTGCGCCGTAGTCGACGGCGCCGAGCTGGCCGACGCTGATCGATTGCAGGGCGATCGGCAGAGTGAACTGCCGGTCATCGGTCAGGAAGATCAGGGGGGCGAGGAACTCGTTCCACGCCGCGAGGAACGCGAAAAGCGCGACCGTCACGACGCCCGGCACGGCGATCGGCAGAAGAACCCGCCACAGCGTTCGCACCGGTCCGCACCCGTCCAGCGCCGCGCTCTCCTCGATTTCGCGGGGTATCGCTTCGAAGGTATTGCGCATCATGTAGACACCGAAAGGTAGCTGGAACGTGGCATAGATGAAGGCCAGGGTCACCAGCGAATTGGTCAGGCCGACGCTTGCGAGGATCGTGTACAGCGGGATGAGGAGCGTTGAGTGCGGGACCATGATCACCGCGAGGATGCCGAAGAACACGATCGTCTTGCCGGGGAATGTGAACCGAGCGAATCCATACCCCGCGAGCACGGACACGATGACCGAGATGACCACGGTCAGCACGGACACGAGAGCGGTGTTCCACAGGTAGCGACCGATCCCGGCTCCGAAGTCCGATAGTCGCGCGTAGTTGTCCCACCCCCACTCGGAGGGCAGCATTCCTGACTGTCCTCCCGGCGAGATCCCGAACGACGACAGGATCGACCAGAAGAAGGGAAAGAGCAGGAGGATGCTGACGACGCCGCCGAACACCAGCACGGGGCGAGGCGTGCGTTCCCGGGGTTCGCGATGCGGTTCTCCGACGGACGCCTCCGCCGGCTTCGCGGGCTTTCGCGTGAGCGGGGCTTTCTCAGTGATGGACATGTCTTTCCTCAGTCCCGCGTGCGCAGGAATCGAAGCTGAACGACGTTGATCAGGAGGATCACGATCATGAGCACGACGCCGATGGCCGCTGCGTAGCCCAGGTGGAACTGCGTGAATGCCGCTCGATAGATGGCGTAGACCACAGTGATGGTCGAGCGGTCGGGTCCTCCCGCGGTCAGGACGAAGAACTGATCGAAGGAGAGCAGAGCGCCCGAGATCCCCAAGACCAAGAGGAGCGCGAAGGTCGGCCGCATGAGGGGCAGGGTGATGAAACGGATCCGCTGCCACCACGATGCGCCGTCCATTCGGGCCGCCTCGTAGAGGCTCCGCCGGCACTGACTGCAGTCCGACGAGCATCACCAGCGTGTTCAGCCCCAGGCTCTTCCACGTGACCATGACGATCACCGCCCACAGCGATGACGTTTGGCTCTGGAAGAACAGCACAGGATCGTCCGCAAGACCGACGATCTGGAGGAGGTTCGAGAACACCCCGATCTGGGCGTTGTAGAGGAAACCCCACAGCAGTCCCGCTAGGCCGAATCCGATCGCGGCGGGAATGAAGATGGCGGTGCGGAAGAGGCCGACTGCCCGTCCGCCGCGCTGCACGAGCAGAGCCAGGGCGAATGAGACGACGAAGGTGATGATCGTGACGAGCGCGGTGTAGTAGAGAGTGAATCCGATGCTCTGGAGGACGATGTCGTCGGACAGGATCTGAGCGTAGTTCTCCCAACCGACCGGCTGTCGGTCTCCGAAAAGGGGCCAGTCGAAGAAGGACATCACCAGCGACAGCACCAGTGGCGCACCGAAGAAGATGACCAGAAGCACCGCTGCCGGCAGGACGAAGGCCGCTCCGGTCGCCGCCGCCCGCCGTCCGAGGGACGACGGATGGCGGCGGAGAGTTCCGCGTTCCGACGCGACAGTTTCGACGACGGCCACTGGATCAGCCTCCCTGGATCTGGTCGATCTGATCCTGACCCTCTGCCAGCGCGGCATCGATGTCGTCACCATTCAGGACGGCCGCGCGGAATGTCGCCAGCCAGGGACCGGTCGGGTCGTTGAAGATCTGGCCGCTGTAGGGGGTCCGCGGTGTCTGTCCGATCGAGATCAGGTCATTGACCTTCTTCACGCGGGGATCAGCGGCCGTGAATTCGTTGTCCGTGAGATCCGTGCGCACGGTCAGCCACCCGTTGGCTGCGTAGATGTCGATCTGCTGCTGTTCATCGAGGGCCCACTCGATGAACTCCCACGCCGCATCAACGTTCTGGGCGTCTTTGGTCACCGAGAATGTGTCGCCGCCGATGAAGGATGATTCACCGCCGCCCGGTCCGGGGATCGCGGCTACATCCCACTCGAACGGCACTTCAGCGGCCGAGAGAGCGCCGAGAAGTGACGAGCCATTGAACTGGATGCCGATATTGCCTGGCGCGAACACGTTCGCCCAGTTCGCGCCCGTGTCGGCCGGCGCGTCGGATTGCACGGTGCCCGACTCCCACATTCCGCGATAGAACTGCAGGGCGGAAGCCATCTCCGGCGTGTCGATGACCACGTTCCCGTCGTCCGCGACGATCTCGCCCCCGTCGGCCCAGACGACGGGGTCCGTGGTGAACGCGAGGCATCCGCCGCAGCTGCCTGCGAAGTAGAAGCCGTACGTGTCATCCCCGAGGCCTCTCACGGCGGTCGCCGCGTCAGCGACCTCGTCCAGTGAGGTCGGCATTTCGTTGATTCCGGCCTGTGCCAGGAGGCTCGTGTTGACATACATGAGCGACGGATCCACGCTGGCCGGGACGGCGTAGAGGGCGTCGCCTTCGCGGCCCTGCTCGATCGCCGACGGCGAGAGCGCGTCGGCATACTCGAGGCTCTCGATCTTGTCCGACAGGTCCTGCAGTACGCCCTGTTCGACGAGCGAGGGCAGATTGCCGATGTCGGACAGGACGACGTCGGGCATCTCGCCGGCGCCTGCCGCTGCCCCGAGTTTCGCGGGTAGCTCCGCACTCGGGACGAGGGTCAGCCGCACCTCGACATCGTGGGTTTCGTTCCAGGCGTCCACGAGGGGAGTGAACAGCCCCTCGCCCAGCGCGTTTCCGCGTGCCCAGACCGTGATCTCGTCAACCGTCGATTCGGATGCCCCCTCGCCCGGCGTTCCGGACGAGCAGCCGGCGAGGCCGCTGGCCAGGGCGATCGCGAGCGCGCCGGCGATGTAGGGAATGCGTCTTTGCATGGTGTTGCCTCTCGTGGGGTGGGGGGCTGCTGCGCTCAGTAGCGGTGCGGCAGCCCTATGTGGTGATGACCGGCGCGACGAGCTCCTTATGGGCGCGGCGCGCGTGTGAGGTCGGGATCGAACTGGACGCCGGGTGTGCGGGTGGAATGCGGGTGCCGCCGTAGCCGATCCCTCGGCGGACGATACTGTCCTTGATGAGCTGGATGCTCCCTCCGATGTCGTCCGTGGCGCGGGAGAGCTCGGACTCCGCGGAGAAGTCCCCTGTTGCGAGGGGTGCGAAATGCTCGGGGATCGCGCTGGCAGTTCCAGAAACAACGCCCACGCCGCCTTCGGCGAGGACCGCGGACGGTTTTCGGTCCTGGCCGGAGTAGACGATGAAGCCAAGGTCCGCCAGTGACCGGACGTGTTTCGTGGCTGATCCCGACACCTTGATACCGTCCACGACGCCGCGGAGTCGAAGCGCCGCGTCGCGGCTGATGGAATTCTGCGCGATCTCGGGGAAGTCGTAGGCGAAGAGGCGGCCGGGAGTCAGGTCACGGAGCGCGCGGAAGTGAGCGACGATGTCGTCGTCGGTTGCGGGGAAGATCATCGGCGTGATCGCCGCGAGGTGGACGGCCCCGCTTTCGACAGCGGCTGCGGCGAGCTGCCGGGCACCCCACGTTGTCACGTCGCCGACATGGACGATGACGCGGTCGGGCCCGACCACTCCGATGATGAGGCGCGTCAGCGCCGCTCGCTCTGCGAACGTCAGGGTTGGGAACTCGGCGTTCGTGCCGCACGCGAAGATCCCCGTCACGTGGGGCGCTACAGACTCCACGAGCGCACGCATCGCGGCCTCGTCGACCTCGAGCGCCCGTGTGAACAGGGTCGGCAATGCGGCGAGGACGTCGACGCCCTGCTTTTGGAGTAACGGCATAGGTAGACTATCTACTGTTAACAGAAAATAGTCAACCCTGAATCGCGGCGAGCATCCGATTCTTCGACCCGGCCAGGTGCTCCTCCAGCTGAATGAGGACGCGGTCTACATCGCCGGACCGCAGGTCACGAAGCATGGTGGTGTGCGAGGCGGCCGACGGGTGGAGGTCGTCGTCCTGGGCGGTGGTGAGCTGGATCATCACCCGGAATGTCGGCTGATAGAGATTCCAGACTGCTTCAAGTCGTGGGCTACGGCTCGCCCGATAGAAGAGTGCGTGGAATCTGAGGTCGGCTTCTGCGAAAGAGGTCCATGACCTCTCGTCGGCGGACCTCGTCATCTGGAGGGTGAGATCTTCCGCCTCCGCCCAGTCTTGGGCCGTAGCGTTGCGGGCGGCCAGGGTCATGGCGACCGGCTCCAGCGCGGTGCGCAATGCGTAGAGATCCTCGATCTCGGAGTGCCCGATGGTCCGCGCGTATGCCTTGCCGCGTCGAATCTCGACGAGTTGCTCGGCTGCGAGCTGCCGAAGCGCGTCGCGCACAGGGCCCCGGCTGACGTCGTACTCCTCAGCGAGTACGTCCTCGACGAGGCGTTCGCCGTCCGGCACTTCGCCCCGGACGATCCGGCCGCGCAGATCTTCAGCCATGCGATCGCCCAGCGAGCCGGCGCTTCTGATCTCGGGCATCTCACTCCTTCACGGCGGTAACGGTTAACGGTTATATGTTCACATGGTTCAGCTCCTCGAAGAACGTATTGTTCGGCACCTGCTGACGGGGTCGGTGTCTCCGCACCCCGGCGTCCACGCGTCGTCCCTCTCGCTATCGCCGGGCGGCATGATCGCGATTGCTTGGTTCGACGGCACGCGAGAGGGGGCGCCGGATACGAGGATCCGGCTGGCTCGCGGGCACGACCTCGATGCGATGTCGATCCAGACGGTCGCGCCGGGTGGCGCGACGCCCTCCTGGAACCCCGTCGTCTCCTGGGGCGAGGAGGGGCTTGAGATCTTCTTTCAGCGCGGCGCCGAGCCGTCCAGTTGGCGAACCGTTCGCGCCGTCGAGACCGAATCGGGCTGGATCGAGGTTCCCTGCGTCGATGTGGCGGGCAGGTCCCGAGGGCCGGTGCGCAATCACGTGGTCCGCACCGGTGCCGGTCTCCTCGCGGGCGCATCCGATGAAAGCCGTAGACCATGGGCGAGTGCGGTGGACGTTCGCCTGCACGGTGCCCCCGTGTGGGAGCGGGAACCGATCGCCGGTCCGCCGGACGTGGACCTGATTCAACCCGCCGTCGTCCTGTGGAGGGGTGGAGTCTGGGCATTCATGCGCTCCAACGCGGGTCACGTCTACATGTCGATACGAGGCACGGATGGCTGGTCCACGGCGACTCCGACCGATCTGCCGAACAACAACAGTGGGATGGACGTGTGTGCACTCGACGACACGTATCTTCTCGCGGTCGGCAACACCTCTACGCAGAACTGGGGGCCCAGGTGCCCGCTGGTCCTGTTCGTCTCGGAGGATGGTAGGACGTGGCGCGATCTCGCCGTTCTCGAGGACGGCTTGCGTTCCTTCGACGATGTCCGACTCCCTCGCGCGGCACCAGGGCAGATGTTCGATGGATCGCTCGACGGCCGGGGAGAGTACTCCTATCCGTCCATTGCGGTGGGCGCCGGTCGAGTTCACGTGTCGTATACCTGGCAGCGTCGCGCGATCGCGGTCGTACACGCTCCTCTCGACGCTGTCCGCCAGCTTCTGCAGGCGTAGCGCCGGCGGCACACCAGCTCGCATCAGGCTGGGATACCGGCACAGGGCGGAGCGCGCGATGCGCGTGAAGTGATCGCCAGAAAGGGCGCGATCGCTGATCGGTGTCGGACTCCCAGACCGGCGATGTCGGATGTGTGAAGGAGCCCCGCATGATCCTGGTGTTGGTGCGCAGCGCTGGGGGCTTGACGGGCGCTGCGGTGTTGGCGCTCACTTTGCTGAGCGCGAAACCCGCTGCCGCGGCTACGCAAGGTGGTAGTTCCGTCGCGTCAGAACTGGTCTGGATCGAAATCAGCCAGCCCGAGTGACCCTGTTCAGCTTCATTTAGCCTGAGCGCGCAGGGCTCTCATCGAGCGGGGTAGCGCACCGGTTACGCGCTTACTGATGCTCAGGTTGTTTCCCTCTCTCAGGGTGCCTCCGATGTGGCGGGAATCGAAGGAGCGGAACCCCGCGCGACATTCACCGTGCTCTCCGTCGGAATATGGGGCCGGCCAAGAGCGCCGCGAGCCCTGAGATCAGCAGGGCGGCGCCAAGGAGGATCGTCGCGGCCGGATCCAGCCCAGTCGCACCGAACCCGTCGGGGGCGCTCCCCCCTGCTCCGGGCGGGGCACTCGTACCCGCAGTCTGGGTCACGGTCGCGGTCGGCGCGACTGTGGGGGCGGGGGTCGGTAACGGTGTTTCGGCGGGGGCGATATCAACGAGGACATTGATGCCTTCCTCGTCACCGACGTTCCTCACGCCGGGCACCTGTGTCTCCGTCGGGTCACTTGATCTCCCGGGGGTGAGAGTTGGCGGTCTGCGGTGAGCTGGCGGCGTCAGAGGCTCCGGCGTAGGGAGGTTCGTCGACTTCACGGGCATCTCCACGAGCGGCCGCAATGCCTTCCTCGCGGGCCGCGTTGACTGCCGCCGCAAGGCGGGCTCGGGAGCGGCGCCGGCGCCAGAGGAGCGCCGCGAGGAGGAGGACGAGTCCGGTGAGGAGAACGAGCTGCGGAAGGGGTAGGGCCCACAGCGTCGCCGATGCGGCGCTGGGGTCGACCGGAAGGTCGGCTCCGGCGAAGTCGCGCGCGGAGGGCGCGAGGTCGACGGCCAGAGGCACGACGACCGTCGGCCAGACGCCGGCGAGAGCCAGCGTGATCGTGCGCGTCTCGCCGGGGAGGAGCTGCTGCACGGCTTCACCCGGGGCGGGGAAATCCGCCGCGGCCGTTCCCGCCGTCAGGGTGCCCTGGGCCTGCACGGCGGTGTTGCCGGAGTTGGTGACCTCGAACGACACCGTGGCTTCGCCGGGGCGGAACGGGTTCCACGACAGGTCGTAGGAGCCGGCCACTGCCTGCACCGTCGCGGCGGGGGTGAGCTCTCCGGTGACACGGGTGGTGATGCGGAATCCGACGCGGCTTTCGACGCCGACACCGGTGCCCGACGAGTCGGTGCCCGCGGACAGCACCGAGGCCGCGATCCCGGCCGCGTGGTCGCCGGGCAGGGCGTCGTCGGGAACCGAGGTCGTGAACTCTACGACGGTCGTGCCGCCGGGTTCGACGGTGACCGAGTCGGGAAGGCTGATCCAGGTGCCGGCCAGGGTCGACGGCTCACTCGAGGGGAGCATCGTGAAGCGGCCGTTGTCGGAGTAGTACCCGTCCGCGGCGCTCAATGCGAAGGTGACGGGGATGGCGCTGAAGTTGCGGACCGCGAAGCGATCGGTGCGCGACTGGCCCGGATCGAGTTCCTGCTCGATCACACCGCGCTGATCGGGGCCGCTCTCGTCGGCGGGCGTGACCGCCCAGGTGATCTCGTCTTCGGTGTCGGAGGGGCCGGCGAGCCCTGCCGCAGTCGTCACCACGTCGCCCGTCACCGCGCCTGCCGTCGACGCGCCGGCCGGCGCCTGGGCTGCCGGCACCGCTGCGGCCGCCGGCTCGATACCCAGGAGCGACGCGCCTAACAGTCCGATCGCCGCGACCAGACCGGCGGGCGTCATTCGTCGGCGCATGAACGTGTTCCTTCACTCATCCGGGGGGTGGGGGATGACCGGAGAGGGTCGAGATCCATGGGCAGACCTCGACCCCCTCCCTTACGATGGGTAGATCCGAAAGGACGTCGGCTGCGGGTCAGCCGATGTCTTCGAACAGCGAGATGGTCAGCACCGAGGCATAGGCGCCCGGAGCGACATCCGCGTCCGTCTTGAGCGTCAGACCGGCGGTCGCCGACCACGAGGTGTTGCCCTCGTTGACGGCGTCCTCGGAGGTGAACGCCGAGTACAGCAGCTCGCCCTCGACCAGTCCGACGTTGGCCTCGGGGCCGTCGTCGAGAACCGTGCCGATCGGGTCGCCCTCGGTGATGTACTCGTAGTCGCCGAGCACCTCGGGCGTCCAGCCGAGATTCTCGGCCGGGATGTCCGGCTGGCCGTCCTGGCCGACGAAGTCGGTCGCCTGGCCGTACACCGACCAGAAGGATCCGTCCGGGATGCTGTCGGGGTCGCGGGTGTCGCTGACGGTCACCTGGGGCAGCTGACCGTCGAACTGCCGGATGGTCGGGTCGCCCGAGACCACCTCGGCGAGGCTCGTCGACGTACCGCCGACGGTCAGGGTCAGCGCGCCGTCATCCGTCGATTCGATGTCGACCGTGACGTCGACGTCGCCGGTGTCGAGCTCATCGGCGATCGCAGCGCTCGCGCCGCCGGCCAGCAGGAGGCCACCGGCGGCTGCCACGGCGATCCGGGCCGAAAGGCCCTGGGGGAACTTCATCGTCTTGCTCCGTTCTTCGGGCGGCGGCTTCGCCGCCCGAGCAGATGTTGCCGAGAACAACTCGCGAGTTCAATCGACCCGGTGGGTCGACGAACGATGCGAGGGTCCGGGGCCGGGCGATCGCCCGACCCCGGAGGGGGTCGCTAGCCGCAGGTGCGGCTGTCGTAGGGTGCCGACATGAGCGTCGAGACGGGCTGCCCGTCGACGGTCGCACTCGCGGTCACATCGACCTCGCCGCCGGCGATGTTCGTGGCGCGGGTGGTGTAGGCGTGGGTGGCCGACTTGCCGGGGGCGACGGAGGCGAACGTCTTGGTGCCGTACTCCGACACCGCCGCGACCTGGACCGCGACGTCGTCGTTGTTGGTGACCTTGACGGTAACCTGCACCTTGCCGGCGGCGCAGCGGGTCGCCGCCTCGGCCGTCACATCGAGCGACGACTCCTCCGGAGCTGCGATCACGTCGACCTCGACGGCCGCCGTCGCGTCGCTGCCGGGGAGGGTCACGGTTAGGGTGCGCGTGCCCGGCTCACCAAGTGTGACGGATGCCCCGTCCACCCGGTCTGTGGCGTTGTCGCTTGTGACCTCGACGGAGTCCGAAACGTCACCGAGAGACTGACCATATCGGTCGGTCGCGGTTGCGGCGATCTGCACCGTGGATCCCTCGGTCGCATCGCCGACAGCGGACGCGGCGAGGGTTGCAGCGGGGGACACCTGGCGTTCGATGGTCACATTGTCGAACGCGACCCATCGGTTCCCCGGAGATCTCGTTTCAAGTTCGATCCGAAGCGTGCCGTCGAGGACTTCGACGTTCTCTGCAGCGATACCCGAGAATGCCTCGTCGTTGGGGACGGGCGCGGTAGCGCGGCTCTCACCGGACGACGCGACCAGCTGCGCGACATCCGTGCCGCCATTAGAGCGCGCCTCCGCGCGAACCGTGTACATGCCGGGAGCAACCCGAAGGTCCTGGTACGTGGTGACGGTGTAGGGGTCAGTCCCGTAGTGAACCAGTTCCAGCTCGCCGCCGGAGATCCCGCCGCGCTGTGTGTAATCCGCCGTGATCTGCGAACCGTACGTGTCCCCACCGCGGGTCAGCCAGCCGGGAATTTCCTGGCCGGGGTCGCCCAGCTCGAAGGTGCCGTTCGCGACCTCGGGAATCGCCGGCATCTCCACCGGGACGACGAATGTGCTGATCGACCGGGCCGGCAGGCTGACGTCGAGCGTGTCGCCGGCCACCGGTGCGGCTGCGACCTCTGCGCGGTCCTCGGTGGCGGACGTTCGGAAGACCCGAGCCTCTGCTCCGACCGCCGCGAACTTACCGAGGTCGAATGACGCCGCCTGCGGTGACGACCCGTTGTTGAACGTCACAATGGTCAGCTCGTCACGGTCCTCGTTGAGTGCGCTCACCGTGCTCGAGCCGGAGTTCCACAGGAAGGTCGACCCCGGACGGATGAAGTTCGTGTACTGACGGAATGCGTGGAACTTTCGCGTGATCGAGTACTCCTCACTCCCATCGGAGGTGTAGTGGACCAGACCCCAGTTGCCGTCCCCTGCAATGGATTCGGCCTCGGACTCGAGCGCTTGCCAGTAGACCCACTCATCAGGACGAAGCTGCTTTAGGTCAGTCGTCAGCGCGCTGGCGAAGGAGAGGGACGCACTGATGGCCTGCGGATTGAATGAACCTCCGGGGATCGTCACCTCGGACATCTGCAGACGCTTCTCGCCCGATCCGACCGCCATCTGATGCAGCGCATCCCGATCGCCTCCGGAGTACGTGTGCGCATTGATCTGGTCGACCCTGGACATGTCGAAGCCGGCGGCCTGCAGCGCGCGGAGGTCCGAGATCGACAGGTCGATGCTGGTTTCGTCGACGGCGCTCAATCCTGTCGACAAACCGCGAGCGGCGAGTGCTTCGTACGTCGCGTCCAGAAGAGCAGCCTGGTTCGCGCCAGGCGAGACATGCATGCCTTCCTGACGACCCGCGGTGGACCAGTAGTTCGTGCTCGGCTCGTTGAGCGGGCTCAACACACGAAACTCCGTTCCCTGCTCCGCGAAGTGCTCCGTGACGTCAGCGAGGTAGTTGGCGAACTCGTCTTCGTAGCCGGACAGGAGGTTGTCCTGACTGCCATCGGTGTTGCCGATCGAGCGGCCCGACTGCGTCATCCAGTAGGGCGCGGAGTAGGCGATGGCATCGACGATGAAGTCGTCGGCGGGAACCCGCGCCTTTGCGGCGTCGAGCCACCACCGTTGCCGGGGGTCCGCCTCCCAGTTGTACTGTTCGTCTGGACCGGATCGGTAGCCCGGAACCTCCGCGCCGGGTCGCAGGGTCCCCGCGAACTCGGGCGCGTCTCCGCCGCCAATGTTGTAGCGTGCGATGTTCAACCCGAGACTCGGGCTGTTCAGATCGTTGGCAAAGAGCAGATCCGCGAGTTCCTCGCGGTTCGACCAGTCGCCGGTGTAATTCGCCGACCATGCCAGGCTCGTTCCCCACCCTCCGAAAGGGGTCCCCTCGACGGACGGGTCGATCTCGACCTCACCTGCCGCGTATGCGGGAGCCGCCCCAAAGGCAACTCCCATCGGTAGCGCGATCGCCAGTGTTGCGGTTGCTGCGACAGTTCTCGACCGTCGGCCCATTCGACCACTCCTTTGTGTCATCGTTCTCACCTCTGCCGGCGCAGGGCGGGCGAGGGGGCCAAAGCCCACAGACCACAGTTGCTTTGTTTCAGACCAGCTCGAAGGAGAGAGCAACGTTAATCCTGGATGAATCGCTGATCCGGTCGATCGTGGCAATGATTGTTCCCAGCGAATCGTCCAGATTGTCCATCGTGATGTGCTGTCTGCCACGCCGATCCAGCTGTCTAACCTGAACTCGTCGAGGATCGCCCGACTCCGACGACGTCCCTGAGTCAGCCGTTGAGTATCGGTCGGCTGGCTACTCAATGAGGAGAGTTAATGAACAGCAGACGATTCACTCTGGTCGCAGCGGTAGCTGCCGGGGCGCTGGCCGTCACCGGGTGCTCGGCGCCCTCCGACTCCGGCGAAGATGCCGGACCGGTCGAACTGACCTTCTGGTCGTGGGTGCCCGGGATCGATGCGGCAGTCGACCTGTGGAACGAGGAGAACCCCGACGTGCAGGTCACGCTTGAGGCAGTTCCGGCAGGAAGCAACGGCACGTACGCAAAGATCTACTCCGCCCTGCAGGCCGGCTCGGGTGCCCCTGACATTAGCCAGGTCGAGTACCAGGAAATGCCCGGGTTCGTCCTCGAAGGCGGCTTAATCGACCTCGCACCCCTAGGAATGGCCGAGCAGGCGGACGAATTCATCGACTGGCAGGTGAGTCAAACGACCTTCGGCGACGCCATCTACGGTGTTCCCCAGGCCTCTGGACCCATGGGTCTGTACTACCGCGAAGACATCTTCGCGGAACTCGGCCTCGAACCCCCGACCACGTGGGAAGAGTACGCCGATGTAGCGCGGGTCGTGCACGCCAGTGACCCCGATCGCTACTTGAACACGTTCCCGCCGGCGAACTCCGCGTGGTTCACCGCTCTGGCCTGGCAGGCGGGCGCGGAGTGGTTCGGCCTTGACGGCGACACCTGGACCGTGAACATTGACTCGCCCGAGACGATGAAGGTCGCCGAGTACTGGCAGGGCCTTCTGGACGAGGGTGTCGTCGCCACCGAGCCGGACTTCGCCAACGGCTGGTACGCCGCTCTGCAGGAGAGCCGCATCGTTGGATGGCCCTCTGCGCAGTGGGGTGGAGCAGTTCTGGCGGGTAACGCCCCGGACACCTCCGGGCTGTGGCGCGTCGCCCCGTTGCCGCAGTGGAGCGACGCGACGGAGTTCGCTTCCGCGAACTGGGGAGGCTCGGCAACCGCGGTCCTGGAGGGCACGGAGCACCCGGAGGAGGCCTACGCCTTCTCGTACTGGCTCAACACCGACCCCGAGAGCATCGACCTCCTTATCGCTGGTGGATACGGCTGGCCTTCGACGAAGGACGGACTGGAAGGGTCCGCGCTCGACGTCGACGAAGAGTTCCTCGGCGGCCAGAACGCCAACCGGGACGTCTTCGTCCAGTCCGACCAGTCCATCAACAACGACTGGGGCTGGATCCCGACGACCTCCGCCACCTACACCTATCTCAATGACGGCTTCTCCGCCGCGATCGCAGGTGAAGGCACATTGATGGATGTGGTTCGAGGCGCCCAGGAGCAGACGATCAAGGACCTCGAGGCGAAGGGTCTCAAGGTGCGGGCCGGTTCCTGACCTGACCAGGCTCCGGGCGGTCCCGTTCCGGCGGGACCGCCCGTCCTTCGAAAGGAAACCCATGTCTACGACGCGTACACGTCGACGTCTGTCGGTCGCGCTGTTTCTCGGCCCCTTCACCGTTCTATTCTTGGCGACAATCGTTGCTCCCATTCTTTATGCCGTGTACCAGAGCGTTATCGGTATCGAGCGGTCGGGGCCGTTCGGGCAGGCTGACGCCGCCCCGGTCTTCGTCGGTCTGCAGAATTACGTCGCAGCCTTCACTGACGAAGCGTTCGTCGCGAGTCTGGTGCGTGTCCTGGTCTTCGCGGCGATCCAGGTGCCGCTGATGGTCGTACTCGCGACGACACTCGCGCTCCTCCTCGACGCCGCGTCGGCACGAGGAACGCGATTCTTCCGAACCGCCTACTTCCTGCCGTACGGCATCCCGGGTGTCATCGCCTCGATACTCTGGGGTTTCCTCTATACCCCGGGTCTGAGCCCTCTGATCGATGTCGCCAGCCTCTTCGGTGTCACGCTGACGCCGTTGGATGCCGGGTCTGTTCTCTGGTCGATCGCGAACATCGTCACCTGGCAGTTCGCGGGCTACAACGTGCTCGTCCTGGTCGCGCAACTGAAGTCCATCGACACGGACCTGTTCGAGGCAGCTCGCATCGACGGCGCGAATGCGTGGCAGGTTGTCACGCGGATCAAGCTTCCCCTCATCCGGCCAGCGGTGGTGCTGATCACCGTCTTCACCATCATCGGGAGCCTGCAACTCTTCGCTGAGCCGCTCGTGTTAAGGCCGCTGTCCGGCGCAATCTCGTCCACCTTCACGCCCAACCTCGCTGCATACAACGAAGCCTTCGCCAACAACAACTACAACCTTGCCGCCGCGCAAGCGGTGATTCTGGCCGTCATGGCGGGCCTGCTCTCGTTCGGCTTCCTGCGCATCGTCAACCGGAGGTCCGCATGAGCATCACGGAGACGACCACCCGCCGCCCGAACACGGAATCACCGACCGCAGCCACTCGCGTGCATCGTCCCGCTATGCCTCGTTCGGCGACGTCACGAATCCTCGTCATCGCAGGGCTCGCCGTCGCGGCGGTGTACTTCCTGTTCCCCGTGTACTGGCTCGTGGTGGCTGCGTCCAAGAACACGGCCGGTCTCTTCGGATCGAGCGGCCTCTGGTTCTTCAACCCGCAGTACTTCGAGAACATTCAGCTCGTCCTGACTCGGGATGGCGGCATCTTCCTGCGGTGGGCCGTGAACAGCCTGCTGTACTCAGGGGTTGGTGCCGTCGTCGCCACTCTCACGGCCATCGCTGCCGGCTACGCCTTCGCCAAGATCGAGTTCAAAGGGCGGGAGTTCGCATTCGGGGTGATCCTGGCTGGCGTGATGATCCCCCCGACGGCGCTCGCGCTCCCCCTCTTTCTCATGGCGAGCGAAGTCGGAATCGTGAACACCTACGCGGCGGTGCTCATCCCGTCGATGGTCAGTCCGTTCGGTGTGTACCTAGGACGGATTTATGCCACCGCGGCAGTTTCGGATTCTCTGCTGGAGGCGGCTCGGCTGGACGGTGCGGGCGAAGCACGCATCTTCGTCACGATCGTTCTCCGCGTGATGACTCCTGCGGCCGTCACTGTCCTCCTCTTCCAGTTCGTCGGCATCTGGAACAACTTCTTCCTCCCACTTGTGATGCTGTCGGATCCCTCGCTTTACCCGATCACACTGGGCCTCTACGGCTGGCAGAGTGTTGCCGATCGGAATCCCGAGCTTGCGCAACTGACCGTCACCGGCGCGCTTCTTTCCGTTGTGCCGATCATGATCGCGATCGCCGCGCTGCAGAAGTACTGGCGCGGAGGTCTGACCGAGGGCAGCGTCAAGGGCTGACACCGCGGTACCTGTCTTCCTCATCTCGCCGTCCTCCAAGGGGCATTCGTGGTGCCCGCGAAAGGAACATTCATGTCTGACACCTCCCCGTCCCGATGGGTTCCGGGCCAAAAGCTCGCGATGTCGCTGTGGGACTTCTCCTGGTACACCCGGGCCGCGCCGGGCGAGCCGTTCTCCGACCTCGACCGGGCCTTTGTCGAGGCATCCGAGCGCGGCTACAACTGTGTCCGGATATGCGCGGCGCCGCTCCTGCTCTTCGGTGACCATGACCTCGACCCCACGAGACTGGACATCGTACCCATGGGGGGTGGGGTCGGCGACCGCACCCGATGGTACGACGTGTCCGGCCTCGAGGGGCTCGACCTCCGAGCGCGATTGACCGAGCTGTTCGACAGTGCGCGGCGGCACGGGTTCACCATCATCCTGTCGTCGTGGGAATACCAGCAAAGTCCCGCTTTCGCTTCCACCGCAGACTGGCACGAGATGATCACCGCCATCGACCCGGAAAAGCGCCATATGGCGCTGGCGAAAGCCTGGTGCCGGATGCTCGACGAACTAATCGCCGAAGGTCATCGAGACACCATCGCCTACGTCGAGCTGCACAACGAGGTGGACCTGAGTCGTCTGAAGGATGTCGGATCTGCCCAGGAGAACACCTACTGGACGCAGCGCCCGTACATCACTGCCGCGCTCGATTGGCTGCAAGAGCAACAGCCCGATGTGCTGTCGACGATCTCCTACGGGATCACGCCGTACCTTGACATGGGGGCCGTGCCGGACAACGCGCAGATCGCCCACATGCATATCTACGTGTACGGCGTCCTCGGCGCTCTAGAGCAGTGGGCGCAGGTGCGCGCACCTGCTCCTGTCTTCCCCTCTGAGGAGATGCTGTCCTTGATCCGCGACGACGCACCCGCGTTCGGGGACTGGTCTCACGCGATCGAGCCATGGAGGCTGGCAGCCACGGGGATCAGCCCCAGCATGTTCTACGCCTACGACTGGGTCGATCCCGTGCGGTGGGATGCCTGGCTCTACCGGCACTACAGCGCGCATGAGGAGGCCATGCTCCAGGCCGCGAAGCACCGTCTGCTTGCTACGAAGATCTGGGCGGATCACCACGGGGTTCCGGCTGTCATCGGCGAGGGGTGGATCGGATACACGCCGCTGGAGGCCGAGTTCGAGGACGGACCGGTCGGGCAGTACTTCGCGGAGCGTGTCGTCGACGCCGCGATCGCTCTCGGGTTCGACGGTCTCCTGGTCGGTTCGAACAGTGCCCCTCATCATCCTGGCTGGGCGAATGTCGCCTTCCAGACCCGTCTCAACGCGCGAATCAAGGGAGAGTAATGTCCGCCGCGTCGCCGTCTGCCTTCAATCTGCCTCCTGCGCCGGATCGGTCGCCGGGAACCGCAGCCATCTGGGAAGAGCCGATTCTCATCGACTCCTACCTGCCCGAAACGCCGTCGTCCTACCCGTCATTCTTCCGAAACCGCGTGTACCAGGGATCGTCCGGACGCGTCTATCCGCTCCCCTTCCATGAGCGCATCGACTCCCACAAGCGTCCCCACTCGTGGCGCGCCGTGCATCTTGAGAACGACTGGCTGAGGCTGGTCGTCCTGCCCGAGCTGGGTGGGCGTATCCACGTCGCATACGACAAGGCCGTCGATTACGACATCTTCTACCGGAACAACGTCATCAAGCCCGCGCTCGTGGGTCTCGCCGGTCCCTGGATCTCGGGAGGTGTGGAGTTCAACTGGCCGCAGCATCACCGTCCGGCCACATTTCTTCCGACCGATGTGGAACTGGAGATCGAACCGGATGGCTCCGTCGTTGTCTGGTGCTCAGACCACGACCCCTTCGCGCGGATGAAAGGGATGCACGGCGTCCGTCTGCGACCGGACTCATCCCGAATCGAAGTGGACGTCCGGCTGCACAACCGTGACGACCGGCCGCAGACCTTCCTCTGGTGGGCGAATGTCGCGGCCGCGGTGAACGATGACTACCAGAGCTTCTTCCCACCGGACGTCCAATGGATCGCGGATCACGCAAAGCGGGCAACCGCCACGTATCCGGCGCCGAAGACTCCCTACTACGGCGTGGACTACGCCGCGCGGGCTGTCGAGTCGGGGGGCGACGCAGGGCGGATCGACTGGTACCGCAACATCCCGGTGCCGACGTCCTACATGGTGGTGGAGTCCGACCACGAATTTTTCGGCGGCTACGACCACGGGCGTGACGCGGGGTTCATCCACTGGGCGCCGCGCGAGATCTCGCCCGGGAAGAAGCAGTGGACGTGGGGCGACGCGCCTTTCGGGCACGCCTGGGACGCGAACCTCACCGACACCGACGGTCCCTACGTAGAACTCATGGCGGGTGTCTACACGGACAACCAACCAGACTTCGCCTTCCTGGCGCCGGGGGAGACCAAGAGCTTCCGGCAGGTCTGGTACCCGATTACGGGGATTGGACCGGCACATGCCGCGGACGACCGGCTCGCCGTCTCGCTCCGAGACCGCGGCGGAAACCTCGTCCTCTCGATGATTGCGACTGAGGACATCGAACAGCTTGTCGTCCGTCAGTCCTCGGGCGACGGCTCGGATTGGAGCCTCAGCGAGCACCGACTCAGTACCCATTCGGTGGAGGAGCTCCGCGTTGCCGACGACACCGCCAAGGTCGAGCTCTTCCGCGAGGGGATTCTCGCTCTTCGTGTGGACGTCGCCTCCGTACTGAATTCGCGCAGGGCCGCCGCGGACGCGACCGCTCCCGATCCCGCTTCGGAGCCTCCTCATCCCGACGAAATTCACACGCTGGACGAACTGGTCTACGTTGCGGCATACCTCACCCAGTACCGCCACGCGACACGGTCGCCGATTCCCTACTGGAACGAGGTTCTGCGGCGCGATCCCGGTGAGTCGCGCGCGCACCTGGCGCTCGCATGGGACGCGCTCGGTCGGGCAGATTACGAGCGTGCGCTGACGCACGCGGAGAGCTCGGTGCGCCGTCGTACGCGCTGGACCCCCACGCCGGTCAGCGGAGAGGCGCACTACGTCGCGGGTCTCGCTGCGGAGCGCACGGGTCGCCTGGCGCATGCGAAAGAGCGTTTCGGGCGTGCCAGCTGGGATGACGCATTCGCCGTGCCCGCCCGCGTCTGTCTCGCTCGCCTTCACCTGCGCGAGGGGAACCTGTTGGCCGCCCAGCGTCTTCTCGAGTCGACCCTGTCCACTCGCCGCGATCACCTCCGAGCCCGCAACATTCTCGGCGTCGTCCTCCAGCACCGCGGTCGGACGGCGGAGGCGCGGGAGGTCATCGACGGCACTCGGAGCATCGATCCCCTCGACGCCTGGGCGAGACACCTTGCGGGCGAGGAACATGTCACCGAAGACGCCACGATCGCTCTCGATGTCGCCATCGAATACGCTGACCTCGGCGAGCACGATCGGGCGATCGAGATGCTCGATCTCGCTGATCGGCTCGACATCGACGCCCGGCCGAGTCAGGAACATATCGGACCTCTCGTGGGGCTTCATCGGGCCGCTGTCCTGGAGGCTGCGGGCCGGCGGGACGAGGCCGATGCAGAGCGCTCCCGCGCGGGTTCGCTCACCGTCGGCACCTGTCTCGCCTCGCGTCTCCGCGACGTCGACGTGGTTCGAGATGGACTCGAGAGCGCCGGATCGAAAGCCGTGAGCGCGCTCATGCTCGGCAACTGGATGTACCACGTCCGAGACGGCGAGGCTGCGATCCGCCTCTATGAGGAGGCGATCAAGGCGGGGCTCACGCCGAAGGATGCGGCCGTTGCCCACCGCAATCTCGCCGTCGCGCACTTCAACGGACGCTGCGACGCAGTGGCGGCCGCGAAACACTACGTCGAAGCGCTCAGCCTCTCTTACGGAGACGCAAAGCTGCTGTTCGAACGGGACCAGCTCTCCGCGCGTCTTGGCGTGAGCGCACTCGAGCGACTCGCCGCACTGGAGTCGTTCCCCGATGCGCTCACCGAACGGGATGACCTCATCGTCACCAGGGCGAGCCTCCTCGCCGACGTCGGTAGAGAGGACGAAGCATGCACGGTGCTTCAACAGCGGCACTTCCAGCCCTGGGAAGGAGGCGAGGGTCAGGTCCTGGCCGCGTGGGAGCGCGTCTGCGTCGCGCTGGCGCGACGCGCACTCGATGCCGACGACCCGGAGCGGGCGTCGCTGTTCACCGAGATGGCCGTCGACGTCCCTGACAACCTCGGCGAAAAGCGACACCCGCTCGCCAATGTCGCTCGCCTGGAACTCCTCCGGGGGGATGTCGCCGCGGCGGCGGGACGCGACGGGGACGCACGCGCGCATTGGGAGCTGGCCGCGGAATCACTGTCAGACTTCGCGGATATGGCCGTGACGCCATTCAGCGTGCACTCCGCGGATGCGGTCGCCGCGTTGCTCAGGCTCGAGCGGCCAGACCAAGCGCAACAGATCATCGCGGAGATCGATGAGTGGATCGAGGTCGAGAAGTCAACGCCGACCCGGATCGACTTCTTCGCGACGAGTCTGCCCACGATGCTGCTGTTCGACAGCGATCCGCACCAGGAGAAGCTTGCTGAACTGCGGGAGATCGAACGCGCGCTCCTCCCGCTGCGCGCGATGCTCAACAGCGCTCCTCAGCCTTTGCGCTGAGATCGGTAGATGGTGGGTGCGACGCCGTGAGTCTTCTTGAACTGACGGGCGAAATAGAAGGCGTCGTCGTATCCCACCATCCGAGCGATCTCGGACACGGGAATTGGCGTCGTGTCAAGCAGCTCGCGGGCGCGTGCCATCCGCAAGTCGGTGCGGTAAGCCTGGACGGATTGACCCACTTCGGCTCGGAAGATGGCCGAGAAGTGCGAGGTGGACAGCCGCGCCATGGCGGCGAGCTCGGAGACGCTGACCGGGTCTGCGAAGTGCTCCCTCAGATACCGGGCAGCCGACTGGACGGACTCGGTGGCGGAGTCGGGGCGAACCTGGCTGACCAGAAGCAGCGTCAGGAGATGCCAGGCCGCCCCTGCTGCGGCGAGCATACTTGCGGGAGTCACGTCCGTCTGCATGCGCCGGATCATCTGCTGAACGAGGCCCAGCGGCTCTGTCAGGTCTCCGAGCGACCGGACAGACACCGGCTCGGTCAGGTCGGAGATGACGAGCCAGTCGTTCACGAGATAACCGTCCAAGTGCATCCACCAGACCGTCCAAGGATCCGCGTCATCCGCTCCATAGGCGTGACGGGCCTCGGGTCGGATGATGACGAACTCACCCGCGCGGACGCCACTCCGCGTCCGGGCGCTTTCCACCCATCCCGCGCCACGTGCGCAGAAGATGAGAATGAGTTGGGCAGCACCCTGTGGGCGGTCCCGGCCATGGCGGTCGGCGTGCGGGAAGTAGCCTGCGTCGGTGACCACGAGCGCCGAGGTGCCATAGGACGACAGCGCTCGCCGCACGAGCGGCCGCGGCAAGACGGTCATCCGCTGTCCGGGAAACCCGTCTCTGATGCGGTCGTCGCCGATACTCACGCAGACCATTCTCCTCGGCTCACGTCACGTAGGCCTTCGATCAGACCGCCGCTTCGGTCCGCGCCACCGCGGCGGAAGACTTCTCGGCGCCCTTCTATCCCCGGATACGGCCATGTCATCACCCGCCCTCCTTCGCATACGCATCGGTGCCCCGGGGCGGAGGCCGGGCTTCGTCTGTTCGGCACCGCCACGGTCTCCCGGGCCGTGATCCGGTTCGCTCTCGCTTCCCCGAACTCCACTACCACGACTACGGACTGACTGTGACTACCTTCACCATCGGCGAATCCGACTTCCTGCTCGATGGCTCCCCCCACCGGATCATCGCCGGGGCGCTGCACTACTTCCGCGTCCACACCGACCACTGGGCCGACCGCATCCGCAAAGCACGGCTGCTCGGCCTCAACACCATCGAGACCTACGTCGCCTGGAACGCCCACGAGCCGGTGCGGGGAGCGTGGGACACCACCGGCCCGAATGATCTAGGCCGCTTCCTCGACCTGATCGCAGCGGAGGGGATGCATGCAATCGTGCGGCCCGGCCCATACATCTGCGCCGAGTGGCACAACGGCGGCCTCCCCGTGTGGCTGACCGCGATGCCCGGCATCCGCCTGCGTAGCTCCGAACCCGGCTACCTCGCCGAGGTGTCGCGGTACCTCGAGCGCGTGTACGACATCGTCGTGCCGCGGCAGATCGACCGCGGCGGCAACGTCATCCTGGTGCAGATCGAGAACGAGTACGGGGCCTACGGCGCCGACAAGGCGTATCTGCAGGCGCTCACCGACCTGACCCGCGATGCAGGGATCACGGTGCCGCTGACCACGGTCGACCAGCCGATGCCCGACATGCTCCGCGACGGCAGCCTCCCGGGACTCCACGTCACAGGATCATTTGGCTCTCGAGCCGCCGAGCGTCTGGCGACTCTCCGCGAATACCAGCCGACCGGGCCCCTCATGTGCTCAGAGTTCTGGAACGGATGGTTCGACTGGTGGGGCGGCATCCACCACACCACCGACGCCGAGACCTCCGCCGCCGAACTCGACACGCTACTGGCAGCGGGCGCATCGGTGAACCTCTACATGTTCCACGGTGGCACGAACTTCGGGGTCACGAATGGTGCGAACGACAAGGGAAGTTACAGCCCGATCGTCACCTCGTACGACTACGACGCACCGCTGGACGAAGCCGGGAATCCGACGCCGAAGTACCGCGCCTTCCGGGAGGTTATCGCCAGATACGCGTCGGTGCCCGAGGAGTACCCGGCCGAAACGAAGCCCTCTCCCGAGTTGCGCGTCGAACTCGAAGGCACAGGTGACTGGCTGCCGAAACCGCGGTCGAACGGTGACCTCCATGCGGAGCCGCCTGTGTTCGAGGACCTGGACGTGGAGGCGGTCCTCGTCCGCTACGACTGCGAGATACCCGAGCGCGCCTACGGCGGCGAGGTTGCCGCCGCCCTCGTCGTCGGCGAGATCCGCGACAGAGCGTGGCTCGAAGTGGATGGAACGAGGGTCGCGCAGTTGTCCCGTGCGGACGGTGATCGCGCCGCAGCGCTTCCCTGGGGGCGCGCACTCACGGTTCTCGTCGAGAACGAGGGCAGGATCAACTACGGCGCCTCCATCGGTGAGACGAAGGGCATCGCCGGCGGGGTTGTGATCTCGGGGGAGCCGCTGGCCGGGTGGCAGGCGCAGCCTATCGATCTGCAGGGTCTGGCCGAGACGATCGCGCGCGCCCCCGTCGGCCCGACCACAGGGCGGGCCGGGCTCCGCGGCTCCTTCGCGCTTGAGGCCCCGACGGATCTGCACCTCGACACGGTCACACTCGGATCGGGTTTCGCCGTCCTCAATGGATTCGTTCTAGGGAGGTATGTGCGACGCAAGCCTCAGCGAACCCTCTTTGTGCCCGCGCCCCTCACGCGAGCAGGCATGAACGAACTCGTCCTCATCGAGCTGGATCAGATCATCGCGCCCTCGGTGTCATTCGTCGCCAACGCCGATCTCGGCCCCACCGAGGAGTAGGGGCTCATCGCCGAAACAGCGGGTTTTGCCTTCGGGAGCGTACAAGGCGCTCTGGACACAGGTTTTCCCTTGAAGCCTCCTTCACTAGGCGGCCACCGGTCGAGCCGATGCCCGACCGTGGGGATCTTTCCCCGCGTAAGGTCTTCGGAGCGGCATCTGACACTCTGGGGGCGATTGTGAAGACTCACTACATCGGTACGGTTCTCCTTGGCTGCGGCTTCGCCATGCTCGTTGGAGTGGTTCTTCTCTTGGACCGAACCGCGCCGGACGCGAACATCGGGGCGGGAATCTTGGCAATGGTCGGGGTTCCGGTCGGCACGCTCGGACTTCTGATGATCATCGCGCACGCCGCGTTCCGGGCCTTGAGGAAAGTTCGGACCTAGATCGCGGCGCACACTGCGACGCCGCGTCAGCGCCCATGCATGATGCCACCCCCTCTACATGTGGGCGGGTAAACCCGTGAGAAAGATCCGGTCGGGGCGCGGCTCTCCGAGCACATCGCCGAAACACAAGAACTTGCGGAATCACAGCCCAGCGTGCCCTCGAACAGCTACGAAATACCGGGCGGTATGAGTTCAAATCCCACCGTCACCGCCATAAATCCCTGGTCAGAGCCAGGTTTTAGGTTCCGTTCAAAGGGATTGAGCAAAAAGCGCCGCGCATCTTGTGCGGCGCTTTTCTCGTCTGACCAGGCGTTTTGTCACCAGGTTTGTGCTCGGGCCGTGAGAAAGATTCGGGAAAGGTCGCATTGCTCGATTCTTGCTCGCAGAGGCGCGAGGGCCTTCGCTCGAGTGAAGAAAAGTCCCGGTTGAGAGGAATTCGAGCCCAGACCTGCGGTGGGATCCTGCCCCACCGTAACCCGACGTGAGGGGCCACGCCTAGGGCAGTCATCATGGACGAGCTCAGGCAAGATGTACGATTGGCCGACTTCCCCGGACTGTCAGGACGACTTACGGCTGGATGGCGGGGATGGCGTCGCGTGCGGATGCGGTGATGCTGGCAGCGGCGGTTCGGGGTCGGGACACAGGGACACCGGCGGGCATGCCATCGGCGAGGAAGTTCGCGAAGATCGGCGCGCTGATACCCCGAGGTGATCGTCAATCACGGGCCGACATCGACAGCGAGACGGCGCCCCGCCTCGCGGAGCCACCGGGCGGGATCCTTCATTGCCGCCGCCGACGATCCGGCGATGTTCGTTAGGGACGCAGTGGCCACGAATCCGCTGGTGTCGGCGTCGGCGCTGATGCGCCCCGCAACGAGCATGACGCGGGCTCCTGCGGAGGTCGCGACATCGGCCACGTATGCAGGCACTTTCCCTCTCACTGACTGAGCGTCGTAAGACCCTTCCCCGGTCACGACAACGCACGCCCGGGATGCTTTCTCGGGGAGGCCCACAAGGGCAGACATCTCCGCAGCGCCCACTGTCAGCTGGGCGCCCCATGCGAGCAAGGCGAGCCCTGTTCCGCCAGCCGCGCCGGCACCCGGGGACTCTGGATCAGCGTTCACCAGCGACGCGAGTCGAGCAAGTGCCGTGTCCGCTCGCGTCACCCCAAGTGTGTCGAGGCCCTTCTGCGACCCGAAAACGGCCGCCGCTCCATCAGGCCCCGTCAAGGGGCTGTCGACGTCGGTCAAAACGCTCACTCCCGCGACCGGGAGTGCCCGCATACTCACCATGTCCACGGCGGCGAGATCGATGAGCCCCCGCAGACCGGGGGCGAGGGGACGGCCGTCGACATCGATCGCGCGGGCCCCCAATGCTGTGAGCATACCGATGCCACCGTCTGTGGATGAGCTCGATCCGATGGCGAGCACGAGCCGGGATACCCCTGCGTCGAGCGCCGCAGCGATCGCCTGCCCGAAACCTATCGTGTGTGCGTCCATGGGCCGCAGCTCATCGCCGAGCAGTTCTATGCCCGACGTCGAAGCAAGCTCGACCACACCCGTGCCCCCAGGAATCCCGTCGGACGCTGGCAACAGTAACCACGTCGCTGCGACCGGACGCCCGTGCGGACCGGTCACATCAACGGCCATCTCGCGCGCGCTAGGGTGCGCCGCGATGAAGGCATCGAGAGTGCCCTCGCCTCCGTCGGCCATTGGCGCGAAGAGGAGGCGATCATTTGGCCGCGACTCACGCCATCCCGCGGCGAGGGCCTGCGCTGCGGCCGTGGCAGAGATCGAGCCTTTGAATCCGTCAGGCGCGAACAGCACTGTCGTCACGGCGCTCTCCGCTCGGCTCGCCGGCACTTCCGATGGACGCAAGATTTCACACGGCAAGTCGCGATGTCATGCCTGGTCGATGATGTCATCTAGACAAGCTCCCTTGTCAAAACGCCCACCGGCTATCGTCGAGGGACCACGTTCTTGGCGCAGCCTCGAAGAGCCGCGATCACGTTGTCCACGGCAGTCGCGAGCATCGCCCGGCGTGTGCCCTCCGTCGCGCTCCCCATGTGAGGAGTGAGCACGACCCGCTCCCGCAGCGCGAGGAGACGCTCGTTCACCGCCGGCTCGTCGGCAAACACGTCGAGCCCCACCCCGCTGATCCATCCTGACTCCAGCGCGTCGGCAAGCGCATCCTCGTCCACGAGCGCACCTCTCGACGTGTTGATCAGCAGCGCCGACGGCTTCATCGCCTGCAGCACCTGGGCGTCGATCATGCCACGCGTGGCATCGGTCAACGGAACGTGCAGCGAGACGACATCCGCCGTACGTACGAGCTCGTCCAGCTCGCACCGCGTCGCGGACAGCTCCTCTTCGATTGGGCGGTCCCACCCCGAACGGCCCGTATACACGATCCTCATCCCGAACGCCCGCGCGCGCCGCGCGACAGCTGTTCCGATCTTGCCGGCGCCCACAATCCCGATCGTCGTTCCCGACACATCCAATCCCATGAGCGGCTGCTCCAGACGCCACAGGATGCGCCCGCCCTCGCGCAGAAACCCATCGTTCTCCGGAAGCCTCCGCGCCGCGGCCAGCAGAAGCGCCATAGTCAGGTCGGCAGTGGCATCCGTCAGCGCGTCGGGCGTGTGGCACACCTCGACTCCGCGCTCCACCGCCGCCGCAACGTCGATGTTGTCATAGCCGGCCGCGACGGTCGACACGACCTCGAGGGCGCCACCCGCCTCGATCACGGCGCAATCCACGCGGTCGGTGAGGAACGAGACCATTCCCCGCGCACCCTCCACGAGTCGGACGAGCTCGTCCGACGACGCCGGGGCGTCGCTGTCGCGCATGCGGACCTCGAAGCCGGCGCCCGATAGCGTTTCCACAGCCCAGCCCGGAACACGCTGGGACACGGCGACGACGCCACTCACGACGGCTGTGCCCAACGCTCATTGGGAATCAGCGGGAACCAACCTGGGCGCTTGGGGTCGCGGTCGTAGACGTAGTTGCCGACCTTGCGGAAGTGATCGGCGTAGCGCTCCATCTTCTCGCGATCCAGCTCGACGCCCAGGCCCGGTCCAGTCGGCACGTCGAGAGCCCCGTCGCGGTACTGCATCTTGCCGCCGACAATGACGTCGTCCAGCAGGTGGTGGTAGTGAGAATCGATCGCGAAGGGCAGCGCGGGGATGACCGCCCCGAGGTGGAGCATCGTGGCAAGTTGGATGCCGAGTTCGCCTGATGAGTGCATCGCGACGGAGAGCTGGAACGTCTCGCACACTCCGGCGGCCTTCAGGCAAGGCCGCATCCCACCCCAGAACACGGTGTCGAGGAGGATGACGTCGACCGCGGGGTCGCGGACATTGGTGGCCAACTGCTCGAAGTTCACCACAACAGTGTTGGTCGCCATCGGGATGCTCGTGCGCTCGCGTACCTGCCGCATGCCGTTGAGCCCCCACGTCGGGTCTTCCAAGTAGTCGTTGTTGAGGTCGTCGATCTCGCGGGCGAAGCGGATCGACTCGTCGACGCTCAGCACCGAGTTCGGGTCGTAGCGCAGCCCGTCCTGCGGAAACCTCTCGCCGACGGCGTTGTAGCATTCGAGCTCGTGGCCCGGCGCGAACACGCCGCCCTTGAGTTTGTGGGTGTGGAACCCGTGCTCGTCGCGCATCCGCCCGGCATAGTCGGCCAGCTGCTCGGGGGTCTCGATCTCGCCGTTGCCCTCTTCGTTGGCGTAGCGGAAGAAGAGGTACGACCCGAACTCGATCCGATCGCGGACGGGACCACCGAGGAGCTTCGAGACGGGAAGCCCGAGGTACTTGCCCATGAGGTCGAGGCACGCGAACTCCATCGCCGCGTGCAGATGCGTGCGGTTGCCGTATAGCGCCGCCGTCGGGTTGAGCAGCATGAAGCGCATCTGTTCGAGATCGAAGGGGTCGTGTCCGATCAGATAGTGCCGCAGTGCGAGGAAGGCGTCCTCGGTGGCTGCGCCGGCGCCGCGCATCTCGCCCAGACCCGTGAGGCCCTCGTCCGTGTCGACCTCGATGATCGTGCGGACGAACCGGCCCCAGTGGCCGCCGTTGGCGTGACGCAGCGGCGCGTCGAGGGGGATCGCGACGGTCGTCGCGCGGATGTCGGTGATCTTCATGCGTGGTCCTTCGTTCGTGCGCCGGGGCGCGGGTCAGCGGTTGTACGCGGGCGCAGCGCCGCGCAGCGTCGTCCACACCTCGTCGCACCGCGCGAAGACGTCATCGCCGAGCGGGGGACCGGATGCCGCCGCCAGATTGGCGGTGAGCTGATCCACGCTCGAGGCACCGAGGAGGACGGCGTCGGTCTCGGGCCGCTGTACGGCCCAGCGGAGGGCGAGCTCGATGAGCGACAGATCGCTCTGGCGCGCGATCTCCTGGAGCTCCGAGACGGCACGGAAGAGCTCTTCGCTCCAGTACCTGTCCCGGTAGATCTCGCGATCGAAGCGCGTGCCCGGTGTCGGCGTCTCGTCGAAGCGGTGCTTTCCCGTCAGGAGACCCCCTGCGAGGGGGTTGTAGCCGATGCTCGTCAGGCCCAGATAATCCGCGCAGGCGACGTACTCCTCCTCGATCCGCCTGCCGAGCAGGTTGTACATCGGTTGCGATACCCGCACGTCGGGGGCGCCGATCTCGTGGGCGATCGCGTTGAGCTGCGTGATCTGCCACGCCGCGAAGTTCGACTGCCCGACAGCGCGGATCTTGCCGGCCGACATGAGGTCGGCAAGCGCCGCGAGGGTCTCCTCGAAGGGAGTGCTCGGGTCCGGGCGATGCAGGTAGTACACATCGATGCGGTCGATTTCGAGGCGGGTGAGACTCGCCTCCACGGCGGCGGTGAGTGCCTTGCGCCCGAGACCCGCAAGCGAGGCGTCCGCCTGCCCGATGGGGCTCCCGCCCTTCGTCGCCACGAGCACGGATTCGCGTCGCCCCCGCAAACACTCGCCGAGGATCTGCTCGCTGCGGCCGTCGGCGTAGTTGTTCGACGTGTCGAACATCGTGACGCCGGCGTCCCATGCGGCGTCCACCATCTGCCGCGCCGTAGCTGCATCGACCTGCGCTCCGAAGGTCATCGTGCCCAGCACGATCTCGCTGGTGGTCATGCCAGTGTCGGCCAAGGGAACGGTTTTCACGATGCGTCTCTTTTCTGAGTCGTCGAGCGGGTCACTTCAGCCCTGTGGTGGCAACGCCGCGCACGAGGTACTTCTGTGCCACGAGGAAGAAGCCGAAGATCGGGATGAGCGACAGCGTCGACATCGCGAACAGGGAGCCCCACGCCGATTCGGATTCGGCGTCCTGAAAGGCGCGCAGCGCGAGGGGCACGGTGTATGAGTCGGGGTCGGTGAGGTAGATGAGCGGCGTCAAGAAGTCGTTCCACGTCCAGATGAACGTGAAGATCGCGGTCGTGGCCAGTGCAGGGGTTGTCAGCGGCAGGATCACGCGCCAGAAGATGCCGAAGAAGCCGTTGCCGTCGATCTTGGCGGCGTCGTCGAGCTCGCGCGGCAGGCCACGGATGAACTGCACGAGAAGGAAGATGAAGAACGCATCGGTGGCGAGGAACTTCGGGATCACCAGCGGCAGGAACGTGTTCACCCACCCGAGGTTTGAAAAGAGGATGTACTGGGGAATCAGCACGACGTGGGCGGGCAGCATGATCGTGGCAAGCATGATGGCGAACCACATGGGTTTGAACCGAAAGCGCAAGCGGGCGAACGCGTAGGCGGCAAGAGAGCACGCGAACAGGTTGCCAACGATGCTGAGGCCCGCCACGACGAAGGAGTTGAGAAAGAACGTCGCGAAGTTGCCGTTCAGCCCCGTCCACCCGTCGACGTAGTTATCGAGGGTGAATTCCACGGGCCAGAGTCCCGGCTGGCTGAAAATGTACTCGTTGGGCTTGAAGGAGCTCGAGACCATCCACAGGAGCGGGTAGATCATCAGCAGCCCGAAGGCGATCAGAAAGACATGCGTCGTCAGGCGGCGCGCTGTGCCGCGCGCCCTTCTCGTCGTACGGCTCATCGCTCGTCTCCGTAGAACACCCAGTAGCGCGAGGCAATGAAGTTGATCGCGGTGAAGAGGGCGATCACCGCCAGCAGGACCCAGGCCATCGCGGATGCGTATCCCATCCGGAACCGGGCAAAGCCCTCCTGGTAGAGGTAAAGCGTGTAGAACAGCGTCGAGTCGACCGGTCCTCCCGTGCCGTCGCTGACGATGAAGGCCTGCGTGAACGCTTGAAACGCGCCGATCATCTGGAGAACCAGGTTGAAAAAGATCACGGGCGTCAGGAGCGGGATCGTGATCGAGAAGAGCTTGCGGAATCGGCCGGCGCCGTCGACGGATGCCGCCTCGTAAAACTCCTCGGGGATCTGCCGCAGCCCCGCGAGGAAGATCACCATCGGTGCTCCGAACGTCCACACGCTCAGCGCGACCAGCGTGTATACCGCCGTGGAGGGCGTGGAGATCCAGCTGATGCCCTGGATGCCGAACATCGCCAGGAGGTCGTTGAAGATGCCGTCGCCGCCGAAGACCTGCCGCCACAGGATGGCGATCGCGACCGAGGCGCCAAGGAGCGACGGTAGGTAGTAGACGGACCGGTAAATGGCGAGGCCCCGCACGCCCCTATCAAGGAGGAGCGCGAGCCCGAGGGCGAACGCCAGCTGGAGCGGCACGGAGACGAACACGTAAGTGAGCGTCACCCCGACCGACTTGAGGTAGCGCGGGTCGGCCGTGAACATCTTGATGTAGTTGTCCAGGCCGACCCACTCGGGAGTCGTGAGCGGGTTGTAGTCCGTGAAGGAGAGGTAGAGCGAGGCGACCATGGGCCCGACGACGATCGCCAGCAGTCCGATGAACCAGGGCAGGAGGAAGAGGTACCCCGCTCGGTTCTCGGCGATCAGCTGGCGGGAACGCGCGCGCCCACGGCCGACCTCGACTCTTGTACTCATCTCGCGAACTCTCCGACTCTCCGTGTCTCAGGCCAGATATCCAGGCGCTTCTGCGAAGAACTGCTCCACGGCCTGTTCGATCGTCAGACGCTCGAAGGCCACTTCGTAGTAGAGGCGCTGGTAGAGGTCTCGGACGTCACCGAAACCGGGAGGGAAGATCGGCGTCGCTGTTGCGCCAAACTCGAGGATCGTGTCGAGGTACTCGAACGAGCGCACCTCGACCTCGTCGACCTGCTCGCGTACCTCTTCGCGGATCTGGGGAGCCGCCGGCACACCGCGCGTCGTCTGCAGGATCGCGCCCGCTTCGGAGTCGTTCACGAGGAAGTCGATGAGCTTGGCGGCTTCGTCGACGTCGGGGCTCGTGCGCGTAATGCTCCACGCGAGTCCCGACCGCCAGATCTGTCCCGGCTCCCCGTCGTCGGCGAACGGGTAGGTGACCATGTCGACCTTGTTCGGGCTGAGCCCCACGAAGTTCGTGTACTGGCTCGACGTCGTGAAGTCGAAGGCTGCGTAGCCTTGCACCACACCGGAGTTCTCCGGGTTGGCGCCCTGCGCGGTCTGCAGGTCCGGAGGCACCGTGGCCCCCGCGAGCCGCAGGTCGGTGAACATCGTCCAGATGTCCGTCAGATCCTGCTCGTCGAAGCCGAGCTGGCCGTCTTCGTCGAACAGCAGCTTGCCACGCTGTGCGAGGAACGTCTGGAGCACCTCGTACTGCGGTCCGCCGTCCTCCGAGCCGTAGTAGCCGTCGCCCGCCGCGGCCGAGATCGCCGTGGTGATCTCCGCGAAGTCCTCCCACGTCCAGTCGTCGGCGGGTGGCTCGATGCCGAGTTCCTCGAGCTTGGTCGCGTCGTACATCATGGCGTGTCCGTCGACGCCCGGGGGAACTCCATAGAGCACGCCGTCGATCGTCTGCGCCTCGAGCAGTCCTTCATCCCATCCCTCGACCGAGATGGCGTCGCCGATGATGTCGTCCATTGGCAGGAGTACCTGGTTTGACGCGTACTGAGCGAGGATTTGGCCTGACATCTGGATGATGTCGGGTGCGTTGCCGCCGGCTACCTGCGTCGTCAGACGGTCCCAGAAGTTCGTCGATGTCGTGTATTCGACCTCGATGGTGACGTTCGGATTCAGTTCCGTGTACAGATCCAACGCCTCTTGCGTGCGCTGCGTCCTGTCTTCCGAACCCGACCACGCGATTCGCAATTCGACCGGCTCATCGACAGCATCACTCCCGTCGTCGGGGTTCTCATCACTGCCGGAGCAGGCGGCGAGCGCTGCGATGAGGGTGGTGGTGGACAGTACGGCGATGATGGCGCGGCGCGCCCGCTTCGGGTGTGCGCGTTCGTGCATGTCGTTCTCCTCCTTGAGACGATCAGGATTCATTCGGTGAGGGTGCACGCCGAGACGTGCGGTGCGGGGTTCGGGTCCCCGCGTCGTCAGCCCACGCGTTCCAATTGGCTGCGGAGGTTGCCGAGGTTGTTCTGGACGGCCGCGAAGAGTCCTTCGGCCGTTTCGCCCGGGGTACGGCGAGAGACGGTGTACGGGTCGTTGATGACTTGCTCGCTGATGAGCGGCTCCCAGGCGGGGTCCAGTCCGCTGGTTCCCGTGATCGAGGCCGCGAGGGAGCCCGCGACGCACGCCCGCCCGTCGGTGTCGCGTCCGAGGTTCACCGCGGCGATGAGGGCCGCGACGGGATCGCCTTCGGCGATGTTGACGCACGCGAGCGCGGTGCCGAGCGTCTCGATCGGCCACAGAATCGTGCGGCCGCGATACTCCTCGTCCAGCAGCGGTCGCAGATCGCGCCAGTCTCCACCGGTGGGTACGCAGTCGAGAATATGCTCGACTTCGGCTCGCGGCAACGGTGAGAGCTCGTTGAGGGCGGCGTCAATCACGGTGCGGTACGACGCTCCGCGTCCGAGGCCCTCGGCGATGCCGGCCGCGACGGCCGATGCCACTTCCAGCGCATAGTTGCCAGGGACTCCGCTCTGGTCCTTCAGGCGCCCGACATCGCGAGCGTCCATGCCCGCCTGCAGGGGGTTGCCGGCGTTGACGATGCCGATGGGGGCCATCATGGCGGTGACGCCCCAGGCGCCGGGGAAGTAGGCGAACTTGCCGACCTCCCACGGGGGCACGCCGGCTTTGGCCGAGTAGTAGATGATCTGGTCCTGTCCCCCGAGCAGGATCCCGAACTTCGTGGGATCGATGTCGCGCACCCATATCTTCGCGACGTCTTCGACAGTGACCCGCCCGCCCTTCTCGATGACGGCCGTCGCGCTCAGCCGGTGGCGCTCGTGCCCGTCCTCACTCATCCCCGGCGGGCGGTCGTGCACCGTGTAGACGTTCGGGTAGCCCCGAACGACCGGCAGGTTCGGCGCCTTGTCCTTCCACTTGCCGGGCTGGGGAAGCATCTCGGTGACCAGTCCGTAGGTCTCCTCGATCTCGCGCCAGTCCATGATCTCGGTCACATCGCCCATCGAATGCCCGACCGTCGCGGCGACCTCGACCGCGCGGATCCGGTCGAAGAGGTCGCCATCCCCGCGGTGCTCCGGGCGCACCTCCTCGTCAGCGTTCTTCGCTCCGAACTCACCCGACGATGTGGGCACCTTTTCCCATCCACTTCTCACGTCCATGCGGTGATGGTATTCCGAATTCTGGATTTCGGTCAAGACTTCTGCAAGTATTGTGTGCCAGTACTTAGAGTACAAAATACCGAGAGCGAAGGAGGCAGGGAATGCCCACACTGTTCGAGAAGATTTACGGCATCGAGGCCGCGGCGACCGTTGCGAACTCCCTCGGCGACGTCATGGAAGGCCTGCGCTGGGACGAGATCGAGCAGACCTACGGCCTGGTCACCGAGCTCCTCCCCCAGCCCGGAAAGTGGGGCGCGCGCCCTGTCATGGGATACGAGGCCGGCTCCCAGGGCTACGCGATCATGGAGCAGGAATGGGGGTACCCCTTCATCTGGCACGTGCATGACCGCCCACCGGGCCAGGGCGAGGACGGCCACGAGCGTCACCGTCTCGCCGTCTCGGCGATCATCCGCAAGCGCGGACGCATCAGTATTGAGGACCTCGCCCGCACCTGGATCAGCGACATCGATCCCGCCAACTTTGGCTATCTCCTGGGCCCGCAGGACCAGGTCATCTATTATGGGCTCAAGGCGGGCGTTTTTCCGTGGGATGTCGGCCGCTACGCGACGTTCCCCGGGATGATCGGCACCTCGAAGATGATGGTGGCGATCGGGATCATCAACGCCGGCGACCCGCGTCAGGCTGCTCTCGACGCTCACGACGTCGGACGCATCAAGGATGTGCGCGGACCGCGAGACAATTACTCGCTCGAAGTCGCCGCCGCCATCGCCGCCGCGACGGCGGAAGGGCTCAAGACCACCGCCACAGTGGACTCGATCATCGATGTGGCACTGGCCCAGCTGACGCGCGTGCCCCGCGCGGAGGTCGAGCAGGCCCTTACCTGGGCCCGTGAGGTCGAATCCTGGAAGGATCTGCGACCGCTCTTCCAAGACCGATACGAGGGTCACTGGATGTCCAACGCCGTCGAGATCCTTTCGGGTGGCCTCGCCGTCTTCCTGCAGTGCGGCGGAGACGTCGAGAAGGGAATCATCCACGCGGTCAACATGGGACGCGACACGGACTGCCGCGCGTACGTCGCAGGCTCGCTCGCAGCGGCGCTGCAGGGTATCGACGGCGTCCCGGAGCGCTGGGTCACGACCGTCTCCGAGCAGGTCGTCGATGATCCCTACACGGTGTCCCGGCGCACCCCCCTCGAGTCGGCCACGGGACTGTACGAGGCGCTGATGGCCTCCGTCGACAAGACACGAGCGCGCATCGCGGACATCGACGCGCAGCTCGGCTCACCCGAGGAGCGGTGACGACGATGCGCGCCGGAGTCGGACCTCTCAGTACTATAAATACTGAATCCAGCAAACCAGATATCCGGGGGTGTCGTAATGAGCCACTTCGTGCCGATCGCGGCAGTGAACCTCGGCGAGCGCGCGATCGAGGAAATCCGGACGGCGATCATCTCGGGATCATTGCCACCCCTGGCAATACTCCGCGATCGCGAGGTTGCCGAACAGCTCGGCGTGAGTCGCACTCCGGTCCGCGAAGCGCTTCATCGACTGCAGTCCGAGGGACTCGTAGAGCCGAGGGGGCGTCAGGGCTGGGTCGTGACCGACTTCACCGAGCAGGATGTGCACGAGTTGTTTCAGCTGCGCATGATGCTAGAGCCGGCCGGCATCGACAGCCTTCAGAGCACTGCCGATCAGGAACAGCTGACGCGAATCGTCGGGCACTTCGAGGAGTTCTCGCACCCCATCCCGAAGGAGCAGATGGCGTCGTACTTCGCGAACGACGACAGCTTCCATCGAGCGATCGTCGCGGCCAGCCGCAACCAGCGCATGATCGAGTTCTACTCGATCCTCAACGCGCACATCAATCGCGGACGCTACATTCTCTCCGGTTCCCACGAAGAGCGGATGGAGCAGACCCTCGACGAACACCAGGAGATCGTCGAGGCGCTCACGGTGCACGATTTTGCCAGGGCGCGCACGGCTCTCATCGAGCATCTCCGTACGGGCGAGGCGCTGATGCTGCGCGAGTTGCGGGAGCGCAACGCCGGCTGAGCCCGCCTTCGCTTGGCTGCCCGGCAACCGGGAGCGCGTGACGTGGGTACCCCGACGAAACCCACTCCGGACGTCCTCGCCGCGGAGGCTCGCGTGTTACCGGAGCGGCTGGCCGTCCAGTGCCAGGCGATCCTTGAGCGGGCGGGCCTACATGACGCTTCGGCGCACCTGGTGGCCGACTCCCTCGTCGATGCTGAAGCGCGGGGCATCGCCTCGCACGGCGTCGCACGGACCCGGATCTATTCAGAACGACTGCGCGCGGGTTTGCTCGATGCACAGGCGCGCCCGCGCGTGCTGCGTCGAACGACGGGCAGCGCACACGTGGATGCCGCGAACGCGATCGGCCAGGTCGGGGCGCAGGCGGCGATCGACATCGCCATACAGGACGCGCCTCGCGACATGGTGTCGGTCGTCGGTGTCGCCGGCTCGAACCACTGCGGAACCCTCGCCTTCTTCACGCGGCAGCTGGCGGGGGCGGGCCTCGTGGGGATCGGGATGTCAACGGCGCCCCCGACGATGACCTATCACGGCGGCAGGTCCCGCGCCGTGGGCACCAATCCGCTGAGCATCGCAGTGCCACGACGGCACGAGCCGCCCATCGTGATCGACATGGCCACGAGCGCAACGGCCCGCGGAAAGATCATCCTGCTCGAAAAGCTCGGCCGCGCGGTGCCCCCCGGGTGGGCTGTCGACGCCGAGGGACGACCGACGACGGATGCCGCGGCCGCGCTTGCGGGATCCGTCCTTCCCTTCGCTGGCCCCAAGGGCTCCGGCATCGCGATGATGATCGACCTTCTTGCCGGCACGCTGGTGTCGGGCGTGAGCGGCCCGGACATCGGTGACATGTACGAGGACTGGACAAGGCCCCAGGGTGTTTCGCACATGTTCATCGCGATCGACCCGGCGGGTTGGGTCGGCCGCGACGCCTTCGCCGATCATGTCGAGACCTTCGCCGCGCGGGTGTCGTCGCTTCCCACCGCGGCCGACGTCGACCGCGTTCTCCTGCCGGGTGAAATCGAGCAGCGCGCGTGGGAAGCCGCCTATCGCGACGGTATATCCCTTCCGCACGAGATCGTTGACGATCTCGACGCGCTGGCCGCCGACGTCGGGGTGCCGACGCGGCTGCGCTGAGAATGCCAACCCCAAACGAGCCCTTTGAGAGCGAGAACAAGAGATCTATGAGTTACGTCAATCCCCTTCGTGCGGCGGCCGCCGCCGGCCAGCCGATCCGAGGCGCCTGGCTCGCTTCCCCGAGCGCGGTCGCCGCAGAGGCTGTCGCCTCGGCCGGATATGACTACGTCAGCGTCGACATGCAGCACGGCACCGCCGACCTTTCCGACGCCGTCGCGATGTTCACCGCAATCGGTGGACAGGGCACCGTGCCGATGGCCCGCGTGCCCTCGAACGATGCGGCCGTCATCGGCCGCATCCTCGACATCGGTGCCCTCGGCATTGTCGTGCCGCTCGTCGAGACCGCCGAGGAGGCGGCGGCCGCCGTCGCCGCCACACTTTATCCCCCGCACGGCGTGCGCTCGTTCGGGCCCGTGCGGGCATCGACGACGATCGGCTCGCGTGACACCCCTGACCTCGAGCAGATCTTCGTCGCCGTCATGGTCGAGACTCCGCGTGGGCTCGACAACGTCGATGCGATCGCGGCGACACCGGGTCTCGACGCCGTCTATGTCGGCCCTGCAGACCTGGCCCTGGGCCTGGGCCTTCCTCCTGCCTACGAGCGCACCGAGCCGGAGCACGTCGAGGCGATCGAGCGGATCCGCCTGGCGTGCGAGCGGCACGGCATCGTCGCTGGCGTGCACTGCGCTGGCGGCGCCATGGCGGCACGACGTCTTGCGCAGGGGTTCGGGCTGACGACGATCATGAACGACCTCGCGGTGCTCAAGGCGGGCGCCGAGCACGAGTTGCGGCTCGCCTGCGGAACGGCGGACTGATCAGCATGCCGACACTCTTCGACAAGATTTACGGAATCGAGGCGGCCACGACCATCGCCAACTCGATGGGTGATGTCGTTGAGGGGATGAGCTGGGACCGGATCGAGGCCGAGTACGGCCTCCTGACGGAGCTCCTTCCGCAGCACGGGAAGAGCAGCACGTGGGGCACGCGACTGCCCAATGGCGATGCCCGTATGGAGCAGGAGTGGGGCTACCCCTTCATCTGGCACCTTCACGATCGCCCTCCCGGACAGAGCGAGGATGGCCACGAGCGCTACCGCCTTGCGGTCACCGCCATCATCGAGAAGAAGGGGCGCATCACGGTAGACGATCTTGCGCGCGTGTGGATTCGCGATGTCAACCCCAACAACTTCGGATACCTTCTCGGTCCGCAGGACCAGGTGATCTATTACAGCCTGAAAGCTGGGGTCTTCCCCTGGGAGGTCGGCCGGTACGCGACGTTCCCCGGCATGATCGGCACATCCAAAATGATGATTGCCGTCGGTGTCATCAACGCGTGCGATCCCGATCAGGCTGCGCGTGACGCGCACGATCTCGCGCGGATCAAGGACGTTCGTGGCCCGCGCGATAACTACTCCTTTGACGTGGCTGCCGCCATCGCCGCCGGCACCGCCGAGTCTCTGCGCCCACACGCCACGGTCGATGACGTCATCGGGGTCGCTCTGAGCCATCTCGGGCGCGTGCCTCGAGCCGAGGTCGCGGAGGGCCTGGCCTGGGCCGGCCAGGCATCGGACTGGAAGGAGCTGCGCCCCCTCTACCAAGCGCGGTACCGAGGTCACTGGATGTCGAACGCTGTCGAGATCCTCTCGTCGGCGATGGCCATCTTCTCCTTGTGCGGAGGACACGTGGAGCCCGCGATCGTGAACAGCGTCAATATGGGGCGCGATACGGACTGCCGCGCCTACATCGCAGGCGGATGGTCGGCCGGTCTTCGAGGAATCGAGGAAGTGCCCGCGCGATGGCTCGACACGGTCACTGAGCAGGTCATAGCCGACAACTACACCGTCTCCAAGCGCACACCCCTTGAGAGCGCTCGGGGCTTGTATGAAGCAGTGATCGCGAGTGTGCAAGATTCACGACAGCGGATTCAGGACCTCGGCCCTCACGAGCCTTCAACTGCTTTTGGAACCGCCGAGAAAAAATCCGTTGCAACCTGACCCACCGGGCACATCGGCGAAACCTAGCGATCCGCAGAAACACGGGCTTGTACACCCGCGAAACGCCAGGCGGTGTGAGTTCAAATCCCACCGTCACCGCCATAAACCCCTGATCAGAGGCCGTTTTCCGGTTCCGTTCAATGGGATTGAGCAAGAGCGTCGCGCATCCTGTGCGGCGCTTTTCTCATTTGACCGGGCCTTTTGTTATCCACTTCGTGCTCATTCCGTGGGAAAGGTCGAGTTGCCCGATTCTTGCTCGCTGAGGCAGGAGCGCCGTCGCTCGGTCGGAGAAAAGGCCCGGTCGGGAAGAATTCGAGCGCGTACCTGCGGTGGGATCCTGCCCCACCGTACGCGCTGGCGGCCCAAGGTGACGCGTCGTCGCTTCGGATGGCGAAGCGCCACCAAGCGTCCCCTGGTATGGAGGTGCGCGTGGGGACACATTTTCGCAGGCAGTCCACGACTGATTCTCACCGCTGGTCATTGGTGCCCCGAGTGCATTCGTGATCCGTCCGGCTATGAGACGCAGGCCCAGGACAATCTGTTCCTGCATCAGGTCGTATTGCTTGACCGGGGTGTGCTCGAGTCTCGTGTGGAACGTCGCACGATCAGTTCCGGTTGAAACGTCACCTGCTTCGGTGCTTCGCGACCGTCGATCTCCTGCAGCAGCAGATCCACCGCTTGACGCCCGATCGCTTCACTCGGCTGACGGATGGACGAGAGCGGCACAACGGCCGCTGACGCGAAGTCGATGTCGTCGTAGCCGATGATGGCGACGTCATCGGGCACGGAGATGGATCCCAGGATCATCAGTGCCTGCAGCACGCCTACGGCGAGCAGGTCGTTCGCTGCGAACACGGCGTCAGGGCGTTGTCCGATCGGGCGGCCTCGCAGCTGCTCGCCCGCGGCGCGCCCCTCGAGGACCGTGAGTCCCGCGGTCTCGATCACTTCCAGAGTCGCCTCCGCGGTTTCGGCCACCGCACGGCGGGCCCCCTCGTGACGGTCGCTCACCTGCCGGATGGACGGTGGGCCGCCGACGAAGGCGATCCGTCGCCGTCCGGTGTCGAGCAGGTGGCGGGCGGCAAGGCATCCGCCGCCGACGTCGTCGACGGCGACGGAGGACAACTCGCCGCCGTCACTGGGGCGATCGACGAGGACGACGGGAATTCCCCTCGAACGCAGACGTGCGAGCCGGGCCGTGATGTCGCCGACCGGTGTGATGAGAACGCCCTGAACACGCTGCTCCTCGAAAAGATCGAGGTACCTCGCTTCGCGTGAGACATCGTTGTCGCTGTTACCGAGGAGAACCGAGAGATCCTTCTCGGCGGCTTGCTGCTCCGCCCCGCGTGCGAGGTCGGTGAAGAACGGGTTGCGGACGTCCAGCACAGCGAGGCCGATACTTCGGCTGTGCCCGGCCCGCAGCTGTCGAGCGGCATCGTTGCGGACGAAGCCGAGCTCGTCGATCGCGCGCTGGACCCGCTGCACCGTCGCAGCCGACACCCTCTCGGGTCTGTTCAGCACGTTCGAGACGGTGCCCACCGACACCTGAGCCAGGGCCGCGACGTCCTTCACGCTGACGGACATCTTCGCCTTCTTCGTTCACGGTCTGGTTGCGTGAAACGATACAGCACGCTAGCGTTGAAACGATTCATTACGGAGGTCTCATGATGAGCAAGACACTGACGCCGGATGCTCTTCAGCAGCTCTCCGCGCAGGGCATCGAACTCCCCTCTTGGGCGTTCGGCAACTCCGGCACCCGCTTCCGCGTCTTCACGACGCCCGGCACGCCGCGCGATCCGTTCGAGAAGATCGCGGATGCGGCGAAGGTGAACGAGTTCACTGCGCTGGCGCCGAGCGTTGCGCTGCACATTCCGTGGGACAAGGTCGACTCGTACAACGCCCTCCGGGACCACGCGGAAGGCCTGGGCGTGAAGCTCGGCACGATCAACTCGAACACGTTCCAGGACGAGGACTACAAGTTCGGGGCGCTGACGCACGCGGAGGACCGCATCCGGCAGAAGGCGATCGACCACCACTTCGAGTGCATCGACATCATGCACGCGACCGGGTCGCGCGACCTGAAGATCTGGCTCGCCGAAGGATCGAACTATCCCGGCCAGAACGACATGCGCGCCCGCCAGAACCGCCTCGCCGACTCGCTGCAGCAGGTCTACGCCCGCCTCGGTAACGAGCAGCGGCTGGTGCTGGAGTACAAGTTCTTCGAACCGGCGTTCTACCACACGGATGTCCCGGACTGGGGTACCTCGTACGCCCAGGTGGCGGCCCTCGGCGACAGGGCGATGGTGTGCCTCGACACCGGCCATCACGCGCCCGGGACGAACATCGAGTTCATCGTGATGCAGCTGCTGCGGCTCGGGAAACTCGGCTCGTTCGACTTCAACTCCCGCTTCTACGCGGACGACGACCTCATCGTCGGCGCCGCTGATCCGTTCCAGCTGTTCCGCATCCTCTTCGAAGTGGTCCGCGGTGGCGGCTTGAACAATCCCGATGTGGCCTTCATGCTCGACCAGTGCCACAACATCGAGGACAAGATTCCCGGTCAGATCCGGTCGGTGTTGAATGTTCAGGAGATGACGGCCCGCGCGCTGCTCGTCGATCGCGATGCCCTTGCCGCCGCCCAGTCCGCGAACGATGTGCTCGGTGCGCAGGCGGTCTTCATGGACGCTTTCTACACCGATGTGCGTCCGGCGCTCGCCGAATGGCGTGAGTCGCGCGGTCTGCCTGCCGACCCGATGGCTGCGTATGCGGCATCGGGCTACCAGGAGCGGATCGCGGCCGACCGCGTCGGCGGCGCTCAGGCCGGGTGGGGCGCGTAGCCCGCGCCGTCGCTCCAACATCACCGCAACGATTTCGAGGACCTCATGACGAATCCCGCAGCAGCCGACCTCATCGCGCGTTCCAACCGCCTCGGCGCCGACCCGAAGAACACGAACTACGCCGGCGGCAACACCTCCGCGAAGGGCGCCGAGACCGATCCGGTCACGGGTGAGCCTGTCGAGCTGCTGTGGGTCAAGGGCTCCGGTGGCGACCTGGGCACACTCACCGAGGCCGGGCTCGCCGTGCTCCGACTCGATCGGATGCGTGCTCTCGTGAACGTCTACCCGGGCGTCGAACGGGAGGACGAGATGGTCGCGGCGTTCGACTACTGTCTGCACGGCAAAGGCGGCGCCGTGCCGTCGATCGACACCGCCATGCACGGGCTCGTGGATGCCGCGCACGTCGACCACCTGCACCCCGATTCGGGCATCGCCATCGCCACCGCCGCGGAAGGCGAAGAGCTGACCCGCACGATCTTCGGAGACAAGGTCGTCTGGGTGCCCTGGCGCCGCCCCGGGTTTCAGCTGGGCCTCGACATCGCCGACGTGAAGGCGCGCAATCCACAGGCGATCGGATGCGTCCTCGGCGGGCACGGCATCACGGCGTGGGGCGACACCTCGGACGAAGCCGAGCAGAACTCCCTGTGGATCATAGGGACTGCCGCCGAGTACATCGCCGAGAACGGCAAGGACGAGCCGTTCGGCGGCGTGCGGCAGGGATTCGATGCACTCCCCGAGGCAGAGCGCCGGGCGAAGGCTGCCGCGCTCGCACCCACGATCCGCGGGCTCGCGTCCACGGACAAGCCCATGGTGGGTCACTTCACCGACTCCGACGTCGTGCTGGACTTCCTGGCCTCCGAGAAGGCGCCCGCGCTCGCCGCGCTCGGCACCAGCTGCCCCGACCACTTCCTGCGCACCAAGGTGAAGCCGCTGATCCTCGACCTGCCGGCCGACGCGGAGGTCGAGGCATCCGTCGCCCGCCTGCGTGAGCTGCACGAGGAGTACCGCGCCGACTACCAGGCGTATTACGACGCGCACGCCACCGCCGACAGCCCGGCGATCCGCGGCGCCGACCCGCTGATCGTGCTCGTGCCGGGCGTGGGCATGTTCTCGTACGGTGCCAACAAGCAGACCGCGCGCGTCGCGGGGGAGTTCTACGTCAACGCCATCAACGTCATGCGCGGCGCCGAGGCGCTGTCGACCTACGCGCCGATCAGCGATGCCGAGAAGTTCCGCATCGAGTACTGGGCATTGGAAGAGGCCAAGCTGCAGCGCATGCCGAAGCCCAAGACCCACCAGGGCCGCATCGCGTTCGTCAGCGGCGCAGCATCCGGCATCGGCAAGGCCATCGCGACCCGCCTCGCCGCAGAAGGCGCATGTGTGGTGGTCGCTGATCTCGATCTCGAGAAGGCGCGGGCGGCCGCGGCGGAGCTCGGCGACACCGATGTGGCCATCGGCGTCGCCGCGAACGTCGCCGACGCCGACGCGGTCCGGGCTGCGATGGATGCCGCGGTGCTCGCCTTCGGCGGTGTCGACCTCGTCGTCAACAATGCCGGGCTGTCGCTGTCCAAGCCGCTGCTGGAGACCACCGAGAAGGACTGGGACCTGCAGCACGACGTGATGGCCAAGGGGTCGTTCCTGGTGTCGAAGGCGGCGGCGAAGGTCCTCATCGAGCAGCAGCTCGGCGGCGATGTCGTCTACATCTCGTCGAAGAACTCCGTCTTCGCGGGCCCGAACAACATCGCCTACTCGGCGACCAAAGCCGACCAGGCCCACCAGGTCCGCTTGCTCGCGGTCGAGCTCGGGGAGCACGGGGTACGCGTGAACGGCATCAACCCCGACGGGGTCGTGCGCGGCTCGGGCATCTTCGCCTCCGGCTGGGGCGCCAACCGCGCCGCCACCTACGGCGTGGAGGAGAAGGACCTCGGCACGTTCTACGCCCAGCGCACCATCCTCAAGCGCGAGGTCGTGCCCGAGAACGTCGCAGACGCCGTCTACGTCCTGACCGGCCCCGAGCTCAGCCGCACGACGGGTCTGCACATCCCCGTCGATTCCGGTGTCGCGGCCGCGTTCCTCCGATGACAGGTACCGGCGCGGTCGCGGCCATCGACCTCGGAGCAACCAGCGGCCGCGTCATCGTCGGTCGGGTCGGGCCCGACGCACTGGAAACGGAGACAGTCGCACGCTTCCCGAACACCCCTGTCCGCGTGGGGGACACCCTGCACTGGGACATTCTCCACCTGTGGGGAGAGTCGCTCGCGGGGCTCCGCGCCGCCGGCCGCGTCGCACCCGATCTGCGATCGGTCGGCGTGGATTCCTGGGCAGTGGACTACGGGATGCTGCGGCGCGGGACGCTGTTACGGAACCCCGTCCACTACCGCGACGAGCGAACATGGCGCGGCGTGGTTCGTGTGCACAACCGGATCCGTCACCCCGAGCTCTTCGCCCGGAACGGACTGCAACACCTGCCCTTCAACACCGTCTACCAGCTCGAATCGGAGGAGGGGGACTTCCTCGATCTGGCGGACAAGCTCCTCCTCATCCCCGACCTGCTCGGGTACTGGTTGACCGGATCGATCTGGGCCGAGCGCACGAACGCATCGACCACCGGGCTGATCGATATCCGTTCCGGACGCTGGGACACCGAACTCCTCGACAGGGTGGGGATCCGGCGCTCACTCCTGCCCGACCTCGTCGCGCCCGGTGATCTGGTCGGCACCCTCTCAGACGGCGTTGCGAGCGGCACCGGACTGTCGCCTTCGGTCGCGGTGACGGCGGTCGGTTCTCACGACACCGCGTCCGCGGTCGTCGCGGTGCCGATGACGCAGGACGGTGCCGCGTTCATCTCGTGCGGCACCTGGGGGCTTGTCGGTGTGGAAACGGAGACCCCCGTCCTCACGACGGAGGCCCGCGAAGCAGGGTTCAGCAACGAGGGAGGCGTCGACGGACGCATCCGTCTGCTCCGCAACGTTATGGGCCTGTGGATTCTCACCGAGACCATCCGCGGGTGGGAACAGGAGGGGGACCGCATCGACCTTCCCGAGCTCCTGGGATCGGCGGCGGAGGTCCCTGTGACGTCGGTTCCGCTGTTCGACGTAGACGACTCCCGCTTCCTCCGTCCCGGCGACATGACCGCCCGGATCAACGCCTGGTGCGAGGAGCACGGAGTCGCCCCACCGCGCACTCAGGCGGAGTACACCCGAAGCATCATCGAGTCGCTCGCCGATGCCTTCGCCCGAACAGCCCACCACGCCGCGGCACTGCGGGGGACCCCGCTCCGCGTCATCCACATCGTCGGCGGTGGGGCGATGAACGAACTCCTATGCCAGCGGACCGCCGACCGCGCGGGTGTGCCCGTCGTCGCCGGCCCTGTCGAGGCAACGGCGCTGGGGAACATCCTCGTCCAGGCCCGGGCCGTCGGGTTCGTCGACGGGTCGCTCGAGGCTCTGCGAGACCTCGTTGCCCGCACGCAGAACCTTCGCCATCACCATCCCCGCTCTGAGGAGGAGTGACCATGGTCACCCGTCAGCTTCCCCGCCCCGCCGAGCTGCTGGAGCTCATGCAGTTCAAGCGCCCCGAGCTCAACGGACGCAAGCGCCGACTCGAATCGGCGTTGACGATCGCGGATCTGCGGGCGATCGCCAAGCGCCGCACGCCGAAGGCGGCGTTCGATTACACCGACGGCGCCGCAGAGGGCGAGATCTCCCTCGACCGCGCGCGGCGGGCGTTCGAAGACGTCGAGTTCCACCCCGACGTTCTTCGCCCAGCCCCTCGCGTCGACACGTCATGCGAGATCCTCGGAGGTCCATCGGCGCTGCCGTTCGGGATCGCGGGGCGCAACTGGTTCCAGTTGTACGTGATGCGGCAGCGTGAGATCTCGTTCGGTCTGGTGGAACGTGCCGCGAGGGCCGGTTTCGACACGCTGCAGTTCACCGTGGACACCCCGATCGCGGGAGCGCGGCTCCGTGACAAGCGCAACGGGTTCTCCATCCCTCCGCAGCTGACGCTCGGCACCATTGTCAACGCCATTCCCCGGCCGTGGTGGTGGATCGACTTCCTCACCACCCCGAAGCTGGAGTTCGCGTCCCTCAGCACCACAGGCGGTACCGTCGGGGAATTGCTCAACGCCGCGATGGACCCCACCATCAGCTACGACGACCTGGATCTCATCCGCTCGATGTGGCCCGGCAAGCTGGTGGTGAAGGGCGTGCAGAACGTTGCGGACGCGACGCGGCTGGTCGACCGGGGGGTCGACGGGATCATCCTGTCCAACCACGGCGGTCGTCAGCTCGACCGCGCCCCGGTGCCGTTCCACCTCCTCCCGCACGTGGTCCGCGAGGTGGGCAAGGACGCCACGATCATGGTCGACACCGGCATCATGAACGGCGCCGACATCGTCGCATCCATCGCCCTCGGCGCCAAGTTCACCCTCATCGGCCGCGCCTACCTCTACGGACTCATGGCCGGCGGCAGGCAGGGCGTCGACCGCACCATCGCGATCCTCCGCAGCGAGATCGAGCGGACGATGGCGCTGCTAGGTGTGTCGTCGCTGGCGGAGCTCGAGCCGCGGCACGTCACCCAGCTCATCCGACTGATTCCGGTGTCGGACGGTGCCGCCGCATCTCCCTGAGCCGTCCGGCTAGGGATTCCTGTGCGGTCGACGCTGTCTCCCGGCGGCCCCAAGGACGCTATTTCCTCTCTCAGAGAGGCTGCGAGAGGAAGCTGCTGAGGACTCGGCGGATCAGGTCTGGCTGCGAGAACCCGCCGGGCTGGTACAAGGCTTGTATCTGGAGACCATCCGACAGCGCCATGTACGCGCGAGCCGCGGCTTGCGGAGTCATATCGGCTCGCAGCAGGCCGATCTGCTCGAGTTCCGCGAACGTGTCGGTGACCATCGTCAGAGTCTCTTCGTAGTGCCGGAGCAGCCAGGAGTGGGCGGGGTGGTCAGCAGACGATGCCTCGACCGACATCATGGTGAACAGTTGGGTTGTCAGAGGATCGTTTTCGTTCGCCACGGCAAGATTGAGGACGGCGCGCAGCTTCTCGACGGGATCGTCGCTCGTGAAGAGTGCGGCCGCTCGTGCGCGATTGCGATCGAAGACTGCTTCGAGGAGCTGGGTCTTCGTTGCGAAGTGATGGTTGAGCCCGGCGATGCTGATTCCCGCGGCATCGGCGATGTCGGCCAGTGATGCCGAGGTGAATCCTGAGCGCCCGAAGACCTCGGCGGCAGCGTCGAGGATCTGCTCGCGTCGAAGGGCCGTCTTGGCGTATTCGCCGCGGCGACGGGTAGGGGTGGCCGGCACGCAGCGAAAGTAGCACGACATCCCGGTATCGATTCCGGTTATAAACCGGATAAGCATCCGGTTTTGCTGATACCTTGGCGAAACGCCTACACCAGGTCGTCCCTTCAGCATCGAAAGGAACGTGCAAGGATGCACACCAGGAAGCACCTGCTCACAGCGGCCGCCGTCACCGGACTGCTCGTCATGTCCGGCTGCGCCGGCGGACAAGGCAGTTCCACAGAAACTCAGACCCTTCGCTACGGCGCTGCTGCTCCGCTTGCGTCTTTCGCGCCGTGGGAGGCGCGCTGGGCGGGGGATGTCGCGTTTCTCCAGCCGGTCTACGACACCCTGCTTCGCACGAGTCCGGATGGGGAGATCGAGGCCGGCCTGGCTACCGACTGGTCGTGGAATGACTCGTTGACGGAGCTGACGATGACGCTTCGCGACGACGTGACCTTCTCCGATGGCGAATCGTTCACCGCCGAGGTTGCCGCCGAGAATCTGATCCGCTTCCGCGACGGCACCAGCGACAACGCCTCGTTCCTGACTGCGATGGAGTCAGCCGAAGCAGTGGATGACGCGACGTTGCGCATCACGCTGACTCAGCCTGACCCCGCCTTCCTGGTCTACCTCTCGCAGAACGCCGGACTGCAGGGCAGCCCCGCGATGTGGGACTCCGCAGACGCTCAGACTGATCCGGTCGGATCCGGGCCCTACGAACTCGACCAGTCCCAGACCGTCGTCGGTTCGTCGTATGTCTTCGAGAAGCGTGACGACTATTGGGACCCCGAGTCCGTCCACTACGACGAGATCGTGGTCAACGTCTACAACGACGCCACCGCTCTGGTCAATGCGCTCAAGGGTGGCCAGGTCGACGTGTCGGCCTCGAACACACCCACGCAGATTCCGGATGCCGAAGCCGCCGGGTACAGCCCGAACCTCGTCGAACTCAACTGGGCGGGATTCCTTCTCACCGATCGCGACGGCACGATCAATCCCGCGATGGGGGATGTGAGGGTGCGTCAGGCGATCAACCACTCGCTCGACCGCGAGTCGCTCGTACAGGCGCTCGCCGGGGGCTACGGCACGCCGACCACGCAAGTCTTCTCCGTCAACAGTGACGCCTACGTGCCCGAGCTCGACGAACGGTATCCCTACGACATCGAAAAGGCGAAAGAGCTCCTCGCCGAAGCGGGCTATCCCGACGGGTTCACGCTGATCATGCCGCGTAACTCGTTCGTGCCGGATGCCGAGTTCGCCATCTATGCAGAGCAACTCGCCGCAGCGGGAATCACGGTCGAGTGGGAGCAGACCGGCGAAGACCTTTTCCCGAAGATGCTCGGGGGAACCTGGGCGGCATTCCCGTTCCAGTTGCAGTCCGACCCGACGGCATGGCAGACCATGCAGCTCTCGATGCTGCCGTACTCGACGTGGAACACCTCCCACGTGGAGAATGCCGAGCTCTCGGCGCTCGCCGCCGAGCTGCAGACCGCTCAGGGCGCTGAAGCCGAGGCTGTCGCTCAAGAGGTCAACGAGTGGATCGTCGAACAGGCGTGGTTCTCACCCTCCTACCGGGTGCAGAGCGCGTTCTTCAGCGACGCCGACACGCAGGTCGTGATGCAGTCCGACAACATCGCGCCGTACCTCTGGAATATCCAGCCCAAGTAAGGAAGTGGAGCGCGGGGGGCAGGCGACAGCGTGCCCCCCGCCATCGGCCATGATCCCATTCATCCTGCGACGCGTCGCGGCGGGCGTCGTCATCGTTGCGACACTGTGCGTTCTCGCCTTCTTCCTGCTCTATCTCGGGGCACAGGACACTGCACGCAACATCGTCGGACAGACCGCGTCCGACGAGATCGTCGCGCGAAAAGCCGCCGAGCTCGGCATCGACCGTCCGCTCGCGGTGCAATTCGGCGAGTGGGTCTCCCGAGCGGTCACGGGCGACCTCGGCCGTTCCTGGTTCACCGGGGAGCCCGTCGCCGAGACACTCCTGGCCCGTGTACCGGTGACGCTGTCGATCACGATCGGAGCGATCGTCCTGTCCGGCATCCTGGCGATCGTTCTCGGAGCACTGGCAGCGGGACGCCGCGGCTGGACCGACCGATCCGTGCAGGTCGCCTCCGTTGTCGCCGCAGCCGTCCCCGGCTTCCTCTTCGCCCTCGCGCTTGCCACGGTCTTCGGCCTCGTGCTGCGCTGGTTCCCGGCGACGGGGTACATCCCGCTCGCCACGTCCGTTTCCGGTTGGCTCTCGACCATCACCCTCCCGGTCATCGCCCTTGCCATCGGTGCAACGGCGGCAGTGGCCCAGCAGGTGCGCGGCTCGATGATTGACGTTCTGCGGATGGACTACATCCGCACGCTGCGTTCACGCGGTCTCCCGGTGACTCGCGTGGTGTACGTGCACGCGTTGCGCAACGCCGCGGGTCCGGCTCTCGGAGTTCTCGGCCTCCAGTTCGTCGTCGTCTTCGGCGGAGCCGTGATCGTCGAGCAGGTGTTCTCGCTTCCCGGTCTCGGGCAGGCGGCAGTGGCCGCCACGTCGCGCGGGGACGTTCCCGTCGTGATGGGAGTCGTCATCGTCACGGCCATCCTCGTCGTCATCGTCAATCTCGCCATCGACCTGCTGCAGGGATGGCTTAACCCCAAGGTGCGCTTGACATGACCGCTGCCGACCCGGCCTACACCGCTCCCATTCCGCAGGGAGCCCCTGCGCGACGTGAGCACCTCTGGCGTCGACTTCTGGGTAACCCGCTCGGCGCGATCACTCTGGTGTATCTCGCCGTGCTGGCCGTGATCGCGATCGTCGGTCCCTTCCTCATTCCTTTCGACCCGAATGCCGCGGACATCGGAAATGTGCTCTCCCCGCCCAGCTCGGACCACCTCCTCGGCGGTGACAGCGCCGGGCGCGACGTCTTCTCGAGGCTGATTGCCGCAACGTCGATCAGCCTCGCCGGCGCCCTGGTCACTGTCACCGTGGCGGCTGTGATCGGCATCCCCACCGGCCTCATCGCGGGCTACTACGGCGGATGGTTCGATTCGGTCGCCGCCTGGATCTCCGGCTTGCTCATGGCACTTCCCGCGCTGGTCGTGCTGCTCGCCGTCCGCGCCGTCGTCGGACCCTCGATCTGGCTCGTCATGGCGATCTTCGGAGTGCTGATCTCCCCATCGTTCTATCGCGTGGTCGCCGGTGCCGTCAGGGCCGTGAGAGAAGAGCTCTACATCGATGCGGCGAGAGTAGCGGGGCTCAGCGACGCCCGAGTGATCGGCCGACACGTGCTCACCGCGGTCCGGGCTCCTGCGATTCTCCTTGTGGCCGGCATCTTCGGTGTCGGCGTCGGCATCCAGGCGATCCTCGACTTCCTGGGGTTGGGCGACCCGTCGTTGCCGACCTGGGGCGGGATGCTCAGCGAAGGCTTCTACAACATCTTCCGGGCACCCTTGCTCATGATCTGGCCGAGCCTGGCGATTGCAATCACCTGCATCGCCTTGACGCTGCTGGGCACGGCTCTGCGAGACGAGATGGAGTTCGCCGGCGACCGCGCGGGACGCGTGCGGCGGCCGTGGGACCCCCCGGCGGATCGTCCCGCAGCCCCGATCCGTCACGCACGTCGGCCGACGGCTGTCGAGCCGCTGTTGCGCATTCAGGGGCTCGCGGTTGCCTACCCGAAGGGCGGCGGATGGACCACGGTGGTCGACGGCGTCGACCTTGAACTGGTACCCGGTGAGGTCCATGCGCTCATCGGCGAGTCAGGCTCCGGGAAGACGCAGACCGCCTGGGCAACCCTCGGCCTGCTGCCCGAGGGAGGGCGGATCGTCGCCGGATCGATCACCTTCGACGGCGTCAACCTCGTCGACCTCGGCGGCAGCAAGCTGGAACGTCTCCGAGGACGACGTATCGCGTATGTGCCCCAGGAACCCCTCTCGAACCTTGATCCGGCATTCACCATCGGTCATCAGCTCATCGAACCGATGCGGGTCGTGCTGGGGATGTCCCGCGTCGACGCGGTCGCGCGGGCGCGTGACCTGCTGATGCGCGTCGGTATCGCGGATCCGGAACGCGTCATGAGCTCCTACCCTCACGAGATCTCGGGAGGCATGGCTCAACGCATCCTCATCGCCGGCGCGATCTCGTGCCATCCGGCTCTGGTCATCGCCGATGAACCGACCACCGCGCTCGACGTGACTGTGCAGGCCGAGGTCCTCGGGCTTCTCCGCGAGCTGCAGCGGGAGCTGAACCTCGCTGTGCTCATCGTCACCCACAACTTCGGAGTGGTTGCCGACCTCGCGCACAACGTGTCAGTGATGCGCGAGGGTGCGGTCATCGAATCCGGTCCGGTCGCCGACGTCTTCGCCAGACCGCAGCATCCCTACACGCGCACGCTCCTCGGGGCGGTCCTTGACCACGCCCCGGCGCGGGCGCCGTGGGCACCTCGTGAGGAGGCGACCCGTTGAGTCTGCTGACAGTCGCCGATCTCACCGTCACGTATCGGGCGCGCGGATGGCGCAAGCCGGCGTTCACCGCCCTGCACGGGGTCTCTCTCGACGTTCGTCAGGGGGAGACCGTGGGTTTGGTCGGCGAGTCGGGTTCGGGCAAGTCCACTCTCGGGCGTGCCGTACTCGGCTTAGCACCGGTGACCGCCGGGACCATCACCTTCGATGGACGTGACATCTCGCACGCGTCGCGGTCCGCGCGTCGGAGCCTGGGCAGTGAGATCCAGGTGATCTTCCAGGACCCGCTGTCATCGCTGAGTCCCTCGCTCACGATCGGGGAGACGCTAGCCGAGCCCCTGCGCGTGCGCGATGTGTCGCGAGCTGTCGCGGCGGCCCGAATCACCGAAGCGCTCGATCTCGTTCACCTCCCTTCGGATGCGGTGCACCGCCTGCCGCGGGAATTCTCCGGGGGTCAACGCCAGCGCATCGCGATCGCACGAGCGCTCGTGCTCGAGCCGCGCCTGATTGTCTGCGACGAACCCGTATCGGCACTGGACCTCACCACCCAGGCGCGCGTGCTCGAACTTCTGCTGGAGGTGCAGGAGCGGACGGGCGTGGCCTACCTCTTCATCTCGCACGATCTCTCGGTGGTCCGTGTGATGAGCCACCGCGTTGCTGTCATGCGCCAAGGGCGGATCGTCGAAACAGGGGAAGCCGATGGTGTGACGTCGTCACCGGTGAACGCCTACACCCGGCAGCTCCTGCTCGCCGCTCCCGTTGCCGATCCGGCTGAACAGGCCCGTCGCCGTGAACAGTACGAGGCGTCCCGCGCCGAATCGAGCCCCCCCGAGGAGATCCCCGCGTGACTACGCTGAAGACCGCGCACACCGTCCGCCAGGCAGAGGACATCGTCGATGCGCTGCCGCTCGCGCAGCAGATCGGTCTGCTCCTTCACCCGATGATCGTGCTGAACCCCGATCCCGACGCCTCGTCCGGATTCGGCGGTCCCAGCATGCGGGAACTGATCGTCGATCATGGCATCCGCTTCTTCTGCCTTGGCCCCCTGCCTGAGCCCGCCGCAGCCGCGCGGATCATCGGCGACCTGCAGGAGATTGCTCGAGAATCCGGATCCGCGCTGCCGCTGGTCTTCTCCACAGACCCCCGACACGCCTTCATGCAGACCGATGGGGCGGCCCACGCCGCCAAGGGCGTCTCGCAATGGCCCGAGAACATCGGACTCGGCGCACTCGGTGACGTCGACCTGGTGCGCCGGTACGCGGACATCGTGCGTCGGGACTACCTCGCCATGGGCATCAGGATGGCGCTGCACCCGCAGGTCGATCTCGCGACCGAACCGCGGTGGGCGCGACAAGCACAGAGTTTCGGCAGCGACTCCGAGCACACGATCCCGCTCCTGCTCGCCTTTCTCGAAGGGCTGCAGGGTCCCTCTCTCGGTCCTTCGGGCGTGGCGGCCACCGTCAAGCACTTTCCGGGCGGTGGACCGCAGCTCGACGGCGAAGACCCGCACTTCCCCTACGGACGCGAGCAGGTGTACCCGGGGGGACGATTCGAGGAGCATCTCGCGCCGTTCCGGGCAGCGGTGGCTGCAGGGGCCGCTGCGATCATGCCGTACTACGGGATGCCGGTGAATCTCGTCCTCGACGGCGAGCCGGTCGATCCGGTGGGCTTCGCGTTCAATCGGAGGATCATCACGGAGCTGCTTCGCGAGCAGCTGGGCTTCGACGGTGTCGTGCTCAGCGACTTCGGTCTCGTGACCGACATCGAGATCGCGGGCAAGCCCTTCCCAGCGCGTGCATGGGGCGTCGAACATCTCGACGAGACGCAGCGTGTCGGTCGACTTTTCCAGGCGGGCGTCGATCAGCTTGGGGGCGAGCGGAACCCCCGACTCATCACGGCTGCCCTGGAGTCCGGTCTGTTGAGCGTCGAGCGCATTCGAGAGTCGGCGGTGCGCATCGTCCGTATGATGCTTGATCTCGGCATCGTCCCCGGAGCCGAGCGGGCCGCGATCGACAGCACCCACGGGGCCGATCTGCCAGACCCCGCGCATGTCGAGCTCGGCGAGACGGCGCAATCCCGTGCGATGACGGTGCTGCGCAACGCGTCGAATGATTCTCCTGCTGAGCTTCCGCTCGCGCGGAGCCTCGCTGCGCACCTCGTGAACGTTGCGAGCGACGCGTTACCTCCAGGGTGGCGGGTCGCCCCCCCGGAGAAGGCGGACATTGCGATCGTCCGGCTCAGGGCGCCTTTCGAGCACCGCGACGAATACTTCCTCGAAGCAGGGATGCATCAGGGGTCGCTGGAGTTCTCAGACGAGCACGTTGCCCAGGTCGCCGAGCTCGCGGCGGCGGTGCCGGTGGTGCTGGTGGTCGAGATGAATCGGCCCGCCGTGCTCACCCCATTGCTCGAGCACGCCCACACCATCGTGGCGGATTTCGGTGCGTCCGATGCTGCCGTCTTCCGTGCTTTGCTGGGCGACGTCAATCCCGAGGGACGACTGCCGTTCGAACTGCCGTTCTCGATGGACGCCGTGCGCGTCAGCGCTCCGGATGTCGCTAACGACACTGTCGCACCGCTGTTCCCGGTGGGATGGCAGGTGGCGATCGCATCGGACCGCGATGGGAGGGTGGAGGCGTGACCACCATCGTCGGCGCTCTCCGCGCCGAATATCGTCGTGACGCACCGTGGGTCGGTGTGGCCCGTCCGCGATTGAGCTGGATAGCTGAGACAGACGACACGGACTGGGTGCAGGCCGCGGCCGAGATATCACTCGACAACGGACGAACGGTGGTCGTCGAAGGACCCCGGAACACCTTCGTCGACTGGCCCTTCGATGATCTGGCACCACGGGCAGATGTGTCAGTATCTGTGCGGCTGCGCGATTCTTCCGGCGGATGGACGGCTCCCTCGGCACCGCTGCGCCTGCGGCAGGGAGCGCTCGCGAAGGGAGAGTGGACGGCGCGTTACGTCGGACTTCCCGACCCCGCCGACCCCGCACAGCCCTTCGTCACATGTCGCCGCATCGACATCGATCGTCCCCTCGCCGCTGCCACCCTCTACTGGTCGGGCCTGGGGGCCGTCGTCGCTCGCATCGACGGGCAGGAGGTCGACGACTCCGTTCTCTCGCCAGGCTGGACGAGCTACCCGCGAGTCCTTCACGAGACCACGGACGTCACGGCCATGCTGGCGCCGGGGCCGCACATCCTCGGGCTCGAGGTGACGGGAGCGTGGTACACCGAGCAGTACGGCTTCGCCGACGGTGCGGCGCGTGTCTACGGCGACCAGCCGTTCGGCGCCGCGCAGCTTCACCTGCGATATGCCGATGGCACCGAGGAGTCCGTCAGCACCGACATCGACTGGCGTGCCGCCGCGGCCGGGCCGACGGTCGCGTCGGGGATCTACGACGGCGAGACCATCGATGCTCGGCGCGTCCTGCACTGGCACCCCGACATGGCTGCCGGCTGGAGTGCGGCCGTCGTCGCGGAGGAGCAACCCATCCCGGTCGCCCGCACCGCAGAGCCCGTGCGTCGCACGGAACTGGTCCCGGTCGCCGCCGTTCTGACGACGCCGTCGGGGGCCACGGTCCTGGACTTCGGGCAGAACCTCGTCGGACGGCTGCGTATCCGAGTCTCCGGCCCCTCTGGGACGACCATCGTCGTGAGGCATGCTGAAGTTCTCGAGGACGGCGAGCTGGCGCTCCGGCCCCTCCGCCGTGCGGCGGCCACCGACACGTTCGTCCTCTCAGGGCAGAGGGAAGACGTTCTCGAACCTGTCGGAACCTTCCACGGCTTCCGCTATGCGCAGGTCGACGGATGGCCGGGGGATGTGGATCCGGCAGCGATCGAGGCGGTCGTGCTGCACAGCGACATGCGCCGAACCGGCTGGTTCCGCACCTCTCACCCCCTCGTGCAGCGACTTCACGAGAACGTCGTGTGGGGGATGAGAGGCAACTTCCTCGCCCTTCCCACAGACTGCCCGCAACGCGATGAGCGACTCGGCTGGACCGGAGACGTCCAGGTCTTCTCCCCGACCGCGGCCACGCTCTACGACTGCAACGGTTTCCTCGAGAACTGGCTCGGGGACGTGCGTCGAGAACAGGACGCCGCAGGGGGAATAGTCCCGACGATCGTTCCCAACGCGTTCGGGGCTGCGTGGCCTGCCGCTGGATGGGGGGACGCCGCGACGGTGGTGCCATCCGTGCTCTCTGAGCGGTATGCAGACGACGACATACTCCGGAAGTCGATCGACAGTATGGCGCGCTGGAGCGAGGTCGAGGCAGAAGCCGCCGGCGGCCAGCTCTGGGAGTCGTCGATGCAATTCGGCGACTGGCTTGATCCCTCCGCACCCGCCGATATGGCCGGTGCTGCGAAGACAGCTCCCGGGATCGTGGCCACCGCTTACCGCATTCGCTCTCTCGATCTGCTCGCTGCGGCTGCGTCGAGATCCGGACGCGCGGACGTGGCGGCTCAGGCCATCTCGGATGCGGATGCCGCGCGGGCCGCGTTCATCTCTGCGTACGTCACACCCGACGGCCGAATGGTCTCTGATGCAGCCACCGCCTACGCGCTCGCCCTCCGGTTCGACGTCGTCACAGACCCACAGATGCGTGAACGTCTGGCGGCCCGGCTGGCGCACGTGACACGAGGTAACGCGTTCCACATCGCGACGGGTTTTCTCGGGACGCCCGTCGTGCTGGACGCGCTCGTCGATTTCGGATACCACCGCGAAGCGGAGCGCCTCCTGCTGCAGACGCGGGTGCCGTCGTGGCTGTACCCGGTGACCATGGGGGCGACGACGGTGTGGGAGAGATGGGACTCGCTGCTGCCGGACGGGTCTGTCAATCCGGGCGAGATGACCTCCTTCAACCATTACGCCCTCGGCGCCGTGGTCGATTGGCTCTACCGCCGGGTCGTCGGGATCGCTCCTGCGGCCGACGGATATCGCCGCGTGCGCTTCGCTCCGCTCGCGCTCGACGGTCTCGACGACGCGCACGTGCGGCTGGATACGCCCGCTGGGCGGGTGGAGGGCGGATGGGAGCGTGACGGCGAGACCGTCCGATGGATGCTGGTCGTTCCGGCGCACGCGCGCGCCGAGGTCGACATCCGCGGACGTGAACCCGTCGAGGTGGGCCCGGGTGAATACACGTGGACGACGCCCGCGTCGCCGAGGCTTCCCGTGACGTCGGCGACATTGTGGGGCCCACTGTCCGACGTCGTCGCCGATCCGCGATCGTACGACGCGGTGATGACAGTCCTGGAAGCGCATGATCGGCTCCTTGCCGACGCGGTGCGTCGACGAACGGACTGGACTCTCACCTCCCCGCTTGGCGCGGCACTCTTCGGAGTCCCCGAGGAAGTGGTCGGCAAGATCGGTGCGGCGCTCGAGTCCCTGACGGAAGAGTCGTCCAGTCCCGCATCCTGAGTCGATGCAGCTCACGAGAAGCAGCCCGCCGCGGGCAGTCGACCCGCCAGCGGCTCGGGTATCGCGGTGAGAAAGAACGCGTCGCGACTTGGCCATCTCAGCACATCGCCGAAACCTCGAGGTCCGCGTAGACACTGGTGCCGGACTTCTCGCACACCCGCGAAATGCCCGACGAAATGAGTTCAAATCCCACCGTCACCGCCATTGTCATGTGTCGGTACATCGTTGACAGATGTGTCGGGGCATTGGCGAATGAAACCCCGCTTCGGAGGGGGTTCATCATTTCCGGGGCCAATAATCGCGGTCGGGGTCGAGGGTGTGCTCGGCGAGGATCTCGCCGGTGTTTTGGTCGATGATCATCGTGTCGGCGCCGGCAGAGAGCAGGGCGATAGGGGTGCGTGCGTGGGGGCAGCCGATGCCGAGGTGGCGGAGTTTGCCGGCGCAGCGGAGGGTGAGCTTTCCGGACAGGTCGATGGTGTCGTAAGGGACGCGCCAGTGCTTGCGGCCGTCGGTTATGACGGGGGCGCTCCCTGAAGACGAGGGACACCACGAGGGTGGTAGGCCATGTCTCTTCAAGCCCACGGCGCCCATCGAGAATGAGGACGAGCAGCAACGGCATGAGCAGCACCTGGATGCGCTGGTCGGATGAGATGGGGGAGATCGAATCACGGATGACGTCGAAGCGACCCCTTGCTACAGCGAGTCGATACAGCCAGACGGCCATCACGATGATGTAAGCGATCGGCCATATCGCGGTCAAGACGCCGATGAGAGCTGAGCCGCCGATCGTCGACGCCGGCATGCCAACATCAGCGCGGCGACCACTATCTCGATTGCCACGGCAATCGCCGCAGCCACGATGCCCTCGAGCTTCAAGGCCACCAGGCAGAGCAAACAGCGAGCGGCGAGCCGCCACGAGAGCGGACAGCACGCGAGCAACGCGACCGCCCGCCGCGGGCCTGAAACCATTCTCCGATGGTGGCCCGCACCGGGGGAGATGCCGTCTCAGGTCGGCCGGCTAAGGGGCTGAATAGTCACCGTCGAAAATGATTGACATCGTGCCAGCGCATGCGCTTCTGTTAGCTACCGGCAGCGCATGTGAGGGGTGATTGTCGTGGAGACAGAGAAGGCTTTTCGCGTTCAGCCACGGGTATGGATCGGCGTCGCCATCTTCCTCGGCTACGTCGCCGTGGTCTTCACAGTCCAAGCGCTCAGTGGAATCCCATACACAGAGCTGGATGCCAGCGGAGCGAATCTCTTCTTCGGGGCTGGCCTTTCGCTGGTCATCTCCGCCATCCTGCTCGCCATCACAACGACGCTGCTTGGTTGGTGGCGACCTGCACTCTTCGACCGTCATCGTGCAGGACACAAGTGGCCCATCATCGCGCCCGCCATCATGGTCGTCGGCCTCGTCATGAACCTCGTCGCCACCGACTGGGGCTCCTATGACGGAGCATTCTTTGCCGCGTCGATCGTTCTGCTTCTCGTGGGATTCACTGAAGAACTCACCACCCGAGGGCTCCTCCTCACCGGGCTTCGAAGCCGTCTGTCTGAAGTCTGGGTGTGGCTGATCACGTCAGTCCTTTTCGGTGCGATGCACTTCATCAATGTCCTCACCGGCCAACCCGTCGGCCCGACCATCCAGCAAGTGGTCCTCGCCTTCGGAGCCGGCACGATCTTCTATGTCCTCCGCAGGGTCACCGGCAGCCTGATCTGGGCCATGATTCTCCACGGATTCTGGGACTTCTCGACCTTCGCCGTCAGCCAGGGCACTCCCGCATCTTTCGCGGGTTTCAGTGGCATCCTCGAAATCCTGGCCATCATCGTGGCTCTGGTCAGCGTGCCCTTCGTCGTCCGCGGCGCAGACGAACGCCTTGACACCGGCCTGAGTACCCGCCGCCCCGTGTCGGCGTAGAGATGCCCCGGCCGCCCGTCGATGTCGACGTCGGGTTCGTCGCTGTCAGTCGGCTTCCGTGCGGCTCCTGCGTGGCCCGACAGGGCCAACCTCATTCATCGGGCTGAAGGAGAGAGGATGGCAGGTGGTCTCGCCGTGCTGCGCTTCGCTGTAGGAGGCGCCGACGAATCGGAGCAACGGCCGCGTTCGGTGTTGGGAGCGCGGGGTTCGAAGAACCGGGATGATCACCATGGAGCGCACGGACGTGCGTGAAGGACACGTGGCGTGGGCTGGTATTGCCGCCGTATACGCGCTCGCCGCCGCTGTGACGGCCGGGTGCCGGGGCGCCGGCTTCGTCACCGCGCTGAGCTCATCATGAACGGGATGCAGCAGGGGGTGTCGCTGCCGGGCCAGATGCTCGGCTATGCCGCTCCCGGCATCCAGTGCGAGGGGCTCATGACGTCGTACTGGTTGAGTGCTCCTGACGAGACCAAGTTCTCGGGGGCCGTCGGCAAACGCAAGGGCGATGACAACGACACCTGCAACGGCTTCACGAACGGTGCGGCGCTGTACGGGCTGGATACCCTTCGTCAGCAGTTCGGCACAACCGACCTCGGAACGATCCGGCAGTTGGCTCGCGACGCGCAGAGTCGGTGAGCCTCATCACGACGCGGTTCTGAGGACCCGCCTCTCTCCCCACGCGAGGGCGAGCATCACCACGGCGATGGCGATGAGCACGCCGACGATGATCCACTCCAGCGCGCCGCTGCCCCGGTCGGGGTCGATGCCGAAGACGCGTTCGATCCACTGCGGGGTGAGGAGCGTCAGCAGCGTGACGCCGAGCGCGATGATCGACACCACGACCTCTGCCCAGAAGCGGGGCGGAGAATACTTTCGGGTTGATCCGGCCATGGCGATCCCTTCGTTGGACTTCATTCCTGCGGACGACCTTTGGTTTCTACACCCGCCCGGGGCTCGCCCTCGACATCTGTCCGGAGCGTGTCTTGATCCCGGTCCCTGGACCGGGCGCGTCTCCTCGACCATCATGAAGACATGACGATGACGGTGCGCGCGACCGATGCGGCACTGCTGGCATATGACGTCGTCGGTTCCGGCACCCCTCTCCTCGCCTTTCACGGCGCCTACTCGGCGCGCGGCGAGGTGCGTGCGTTTCTCGAACCGATGATCGGCGGCCGGCCGGTTCGCCGGGTGTACATCGACTTGCCCGGGCATGGCGAGTCGCGCCCGTCGTCAGGGGTGCGACGACCGGATGACGTGCTGGACCTGATCGACCGTGTTCTCGACGCGGTCTTCGACTCCGATGCGCCGACGGGCAAGTTCCTCGTGCTCGGGCATTCGTTCGGCGGCCACTTTGCGCGGGCGGTGGCGGCCAGGCACCCCGATCGTGTCGCCGGCGTGGCGGTGATCTGCCCCGCGATGCCTGGTGAGCAGGTCACACCTACGCCGCAGGTGGTTCGGGACGACCAGGTGTCGGCAGAGCTCGATCCTGCCCAGCGAGGCGAGTACGACGGGTACTTCGTCGTTCGCACGGCCGAGACCCTCGAGCGGTTCCATCGCGCGGTGGTGCCCGTCGTGGGCGAGGTCGACGAAGAGACGCTGGAGCAGGCGATCGCCGCAGGTCCGCACGCCGCCGACCCCGACATGGTGCGCGTCGACGCCCCGGTGCTCGTCATGGCCGGCCGCCACGATCACTGGGTCGGCTGGGAACGTCAGCAACATCTCGGCGACCAGTATCCGCGTGCCACGGTCGTCACGGTCAGCGACGCCGGCCATGCCCTCCCGCACGAACGGCCCGGTCTCGTCTGTGCGCTCCTGCGGGACTGGCTCGATGAGAGCGGTGTCGGCGCGGCGGAGGATGCCCAGCGCTGACGCCCTTGGGTGGGTAGGCGCAGCCGCCAGAATCCCTGATCACAGAATTTTCGTTTCCGTTCAATGGGTTGAGTAAGAGCGTTGGCGTTAGTCTCGGCGCTATTTCTTCGATCGGGGCTGGATGGCGGGGATGACGTCGCGTGCGAATGCCGCGACGCTGGCAGCAGTCGCGTGGGGGTCGACGTTTCGGGACGCGGGGACGACGACGAGGCGGTCGAGGCCGAGGTGTTGCAGGGCACGTACCCGGTCGATGAGCGCGTCGGATGGGCCGCAGAGGGCGAACCGTTGGAGGAAATCGTCGGGGAGCAGCTGCGCCTGGGGTGCGGTTGTTTGGCCGTGTTGCGCTTCGCTGTAGGAGGCGCCGACGAGGCTGAGCACCGCGGCATCCTCAGGGGATACCGGGACACCGGCGCGCATGCCTTCGGCGAGGAAGTTGGCGAAGATCGACGCGCTGCCACGGACCTGGGTGATCGCATCTTCTGTGGGTGCGCAGGCGACGTCGACATAGGCGCCGAGCGAGATCGCTGCGGGATCAAGCCCCGCCTGTGTGCGGGCGTCTCGAGCGTGGGTGATCGCCCAGCGGAGCCTGTCGAGGTCCGCGCCGAGGTTGAACGTCAACCGGTCGCCGTGGACCGCACCCACCGCGATGGCTTCCGGTCCCGTCGCGGCGACGTCGACGGGCACCTTCGGAACACCCGCAGGCAACCAGGACAACGGCTGCGCACCACTCGCATCCGCGGTGATGGCGGGCTGTGTGTCGCCGAGGTATCGCTGAAGGTCGATGAGGGCCTGACGGAACACGGGCATCGTCGCCGGCTTGAGGTTCAGCTGCCGCAGCGCGGAGTCCCCGCGAGCGAACCCCAACACTCCTCGCCCTCCGGACTCCAGGTGCACGCTCGCGATCGCCGCGGCCGTGACCGCCGGGTGCCTCGTCACAGGATTCGTTACAGCGACTCCGAGACCGATCCGCTCGGTTGCCACGGATGCGACTGCAAGCTCGACATACGGGTCGGCGACCAGCGTCTCGCTATCTGCCAAGAGGACTCCCGTGAAGCCGGCCGCCTCCGCGCGCACCGCCCAGTCCCTCGTGAAACCCACCGTCGGGAAGCCGTGCAACCAGAACTCCATGCACGCATCCTGCCGCAAACAGGCGCGCCCTCTCAGCGAGCCTCCACCTCTCGCGTTGAGGCGGTCACGTCTGCATACGCACCGTGCGGTATCGGAAGTCGCCTTTCCTGGCTCGCGATCACCGGTGTCACGGCTGCAGGCGCTCGACGCTCCAGTCCGTGCCCCGGTCGCCGCGGGTGAACACCAGCCGGTCGTGGAGTCGCGACGTGCGGCCTTGCCAGAACTCGATGCGGCGAGGTCGCAGCCGGTAGCCTCCCCATCGCGCGGGGCGGGGCACCTCGCGTCCCTCGGGGAAGGCTACCTCGACCTCGGCGACGCGCGCGTCGAGCTCGGCCCGCGACCCGATCGGCTGCGACTGCGCGCTCGCCGTCCCCGAGATCCGTGACCCGCGCGGGCGGGAGGCCCAGTAGGCGTCCGACTCCGCGTCATCGACGAGCGCCACCTCGCCGGTGACGTTCACCTGCCGGTGAACCGTGTACCAGGGGAAGAGGAGGGTGGCGAGGGGATGTGCCGCGAGCGCCTGCCCCTTCCTCGACGATCGATCGGTGTAGAACACGAAACCGTGAGCGTCTACGGCCCGCAGCAGCACGGTCCGGCTGGACGGTGTGCCGTCGGCATCGACGGTGCTGAGCACCATCGCGTTCGGCTCGTAGACTCCTCGTGCCGCGGCATCCTCCAGCCAGGCCGAGAACTGCGCGATCGGGTCGTCCGCTACATCCGATTCGTCCAGGCTTCGATTGCCGTAATCGGTGTGTCGGGCGAGCGGGTCGGTCACAATCCCGACCCTAGGCGATCGCTCCAGGCGTGAGGCGCCTCGCGCCGATCATCGATTCCGATCGGAGCGGGGAACGATGAGCTCGATACGGGGAAGCTCATCCAGCACAGCTGTGACGATCTCGACCCGGCTGCGCGACCCGCGGTCTTCGCGGTCGGCCATCTGGAAGATGTCGAGCATCAGTCCGGCAGTGACGCGGACCGCGACATCCGATGACGGGCGGCGCATCCGGTGCGCGATGGCGAGCTCGAGATCGTCACGGAGCGCCTGATACCGGTCCCACAGCTTGGCGCGGACGGATGCGGCGTGGTCGACGAGTCGACGGAGTTCGACGATCCGCTCGTCGGCGCCGTCGAAGGCATTCGCGGATGCCACCAGGGCCGCCCCCATCGCCTCCGCGAGCGGCTCGTCCTCGGGTCGTGCGCGCAGGTGGGGAACGGGATCGATGGCCTCGAGCAACGGGTCGAGGAGGAGCTGGTCCTTCGTGGGGAAGTAGCGGTAGAGGGTAGTCGTGCCGACCTCGGCGCGCTCTGCGATCTGCTCCATCGTGGTCTCGTCGTAGCCGTCCCGCCGGAACAGCTCGAATGCCGCATCCGCCATCTGACGGCGGGTGCGTGCGGCCTTCATCTCGCGGAGTCCCATGCCTCCATCGTACGGGCGCACATCCGAATGGAAGTCACTTCCACTTCTTGACACGGAACGGGTTCGACCCCATAGTGGTAGTCACTACCGAACGGGTGCGACACCCTCGCGGTCGCGACAATACAAAGGAGTGTTCCCATGAACCCGATCTCCGTCTCCGCGTACAGCGTGCGCGAGCATCTCGGACCGATCTCGGTCGACTTCACCGACGTCGAGGGCAACGCCCAGACGTTCTCCCAGGACTTCCCGAAGGTGATCGACATCGTCGACGTTCCCGCGCGCGTGGCCGGCGCTTACCCGGTCACGGGTGTCGAGGCGGTGGCATTCCACTTCGCGGGGCCGGACGATCCTGCCCTCGCCTCCTTCGCCGAGCGCGCCGGCGACGCCGGCCTCGCCCTGGTCAACATGGCCGTCGACGTCGGAGACCTCCTCCAACCCGACGACGCCCGGCGCACCGCCGACGTCATCGAACTCGAGAGATGGATCGACGCTCTGGCGGCGCTGGGCTTCCGCTTCGTCCGGGTCAACCCCGGATCTCCCTTCACCACCCACCACGGCGGGCGCCCGCCGGCCCATCTGGTGCAGGCCCTCACGTCGCTCGGTCAGTACGCGAATGAACGCGGCATCCGGCTCCTCGTGGAGAATCACGGTGGCCCCTCCAGCGACCCCGAATGGATGACGGCCCTCCTCGACGCGGTCGGCCCCGAGAACCTGGGACTTCTGCTCGATCTCGGCAACTTCGACGCGCTGATGCAGCCGTTGATGGCGGCGATGTTCGCCGAGCGGGGCACCGAGGTCGCCGATCCCCTCGAGGATCTCGACCTCACCTCGCTCTACGACGGTGTCGAAGCGCTCGCCGCCCGTGCCGAGCTGGTGCACGTCAAAGCGCATCGGGTGGAGGCGACGGGGGTCGGCCCGGTCGACCTGCCGCGCGCTCTAGGCATCCTCGCCCGAGCGGGCTACGACGGGTGGCTGACCATCGAGTACGAGGGCTCGGGCGTCGACCCCTGGGCGGCCACGGCTCGCGTGATCGGCGAGACGGCCTCGACGATCGCCGTCGGACGTTGAGAGGGGACGCTGCGATGACACGTGAAGTCGAGAACGTCGACGTCCTCATCGTCGGCTCCGGCCCCGCCGGTGCGACGTACGCGCGAACGATCTGCGAGCGCGTGCCGCGTGCCCGCGTGCTGATGGTCGAGGTCGGCCCGGTCATCCCCGGGACTCGAGGCGAGCACAGTCAGAACATGACCGATGAGGAGCGAGCTGCAGCTCAGCTGCTCACCCAGGGACCGGACGCCGGAGTCGTGCGCGCCACCGCACTGTCGGACATCGCCTCGGGGATCGACCCCAGCATGGAGTTCCGGCAGACGGTGCTTCCGGGTCTCTTCTTCGTCGACCCCCGCCCCGACCTGGCGCCGGGGGAGGTGGGGCTCCCGGCCGCCAGTATGGCGAGCGGGGTCGGGGGAATGGGCATCCACTGGGGAACATCGAGCCCCCGCCCCCAGCAGTCCGAGCGCGTTACGTTCTTCTCCGATGGGGAGATGGAGGCCGCGCTCGATCGTGCCGAGGAGCTTCTCGGCACGCAGAAGCCGGCGGTCCCCGGCCAGGGCCTGCCCGAGGCCCTGCGGCGTGCGATCGCCGAGGTTCTGGATGGCCCCGATGTGACACCCACCGGGTTCATGCCGTCATCGACCCGATGGGAGGACGGCTCGGTGAGGTTCGCGGGCACGGGCGCGATCCTCGGCGAGCTCGAGGCCACGGCGCCCGGCTTCGAACTCCGCGCGGAGACGCTCGCGAAGCGGGTGCTCGTCGACGGCGACGGCGTCGCCCGTGGTGTGGTGCTGGAAGACCGCGTCACGGGCGAGGAATACCGGGTCGACGCTGATCACGTCGTGGTGTGCGCGGACGGACTCCGCACCCCGCAGCTGCTCTTCGCCTCCGGCATCCGGCCACCGGCGCTCGGCCGCCACCTCAACGAGCATTTCCAGATGGCGACCTTCGTCGCACTGTCCGATGAGTTCGACCCGGAGGCCTTCGAAACCGATCCGTCGAACGTCCTGAGCGTCCTCGCGCCGTTCTCCGACAGCAGGCGCTTCCAGGTCGGCGCGATCGCTCTGGCCAACTCGGCGTTCAAGATCGCGTTGGGAGACGGCGACGGTCTGGGGGACGACACCGCATCACGGCTGGCGATCGTCGCGTGCTACGGGGCGAAAGACATCCAGTACAGCGATGCCGTCGAGTTCAGCGAGACCGAGCATGACTTCTACGGGATGCCCCGGATGAACATCCGCTACTCCCGCACCGACGACGACCTGGCGCTGATCGAGCGGATGCGCTCGACGTCGATCGCGGTCGCCGACCGTATCGGCGCGGCGCTCGAGGCCCCTGAGCTCGCTGCGGGCGGGTCGTCGCTCCACTACCAGGGCACGGTGCGAATGGGCGCCGTCGACGACGGAGAGTCGGTGTGCGACCCCGAGCTGCGGGTGTGGGGCACGCGAAATCTGTACGTCGGCGGCAACGGCGTCATCCCGACCGCCACAGCCTCCAACCCGACGCTCACCACGGTCGCCCTTGCCTGGCGAGCAGCGACTCGACTGGCAGAGGAGGTGGCGGGCGAAGCGAAGAGCGCACGCGCCGACCAGCCCGTCTCGGTCGCCTGATAGATCGGCGACGTCACCTTGACCCGGATGCCGCGGCATCCACTCTCATCACCATCGACGCCGGTGCGACGACGCGCCGGGGAAACAACGGAGTTCTCATGTCCCACATCGAAACCGCGCCGGAGCGATCGCTCTCTCCGCGGTATGTCCCACGCACCGCGAGATTCCGCCGGTACGTGGGGTCGTACGCCCTCGCCAGCCTCGGCACGACCGTCCTGTGGGGTGCGGTGCTCACGGTCCTCCTCCCGTTGCAGGTGCAGCAGATCGTCGCCGGCGAGATCTTCACGGGTGCCGACGCCGGCGTGAACCTGCAGGCCCTCACCGACCTGCAGGCGCAGGTGACCGCCGGAAGCCACAGCCCGAGCGCAGAGGAGTCGCGGCTGCTCGAGCTGCTCTCGCGCTACGACGCTCGCCGGGCGGTCGATCTCTCGCTCGTGACCTCGGTGGGTGTCTTCGTGACGATGCTGATCCAGCCGATCGTGGGGATGCTGTCCGATCGGACCAGATCGCGGTTCGGTCGCCGGACGCCGTGGATCGTCGGCGGGATCGTGGTGGGCGCGGCACTGACGACCCTCATGCCGATCGTGCCCACCATCGCGCTCCTGGTCATCGCGTGGTCGATCGTGCAGTCGGCCGTCAACACCGCCACCGGGCCGCTCGGCGCCACCGTCGCCGACCGCGTGCCGGGGGAGCGGATCGGACTGGTCTCAGCCGTGACGGGCCTGATCTCCTACGTGGGCATCATCATCGGGTCGGTGATCGCCGGAAGCCTCTTCGCAGCCATGGGGCTCGCGGTCTACTACCCGATCGCGCTCATCCTCGTCCTTCCGGCGATCTCCTTCGTCTTCATCTCCCGCGACCGTTCGTCGCAGGAGATGACGGTGCCGCGGCTGCGCTTCCGCACCGCAGCGGCTGCCTACATCGCCGGATTGCGCGACCACGATTACCGGTGGGCCTGGATGTCGAAGGTCCTGTTCTTCCTCTGCTACGGCATGGCGACGATCTACTCCATCTACATGCTCCAGAGCTACGTGCGGCCGGGACTGTCGGCGGAACAGGCGGCGCAGGTCGCGCCGATCATCCAGTTCGCCGCCCTCCCGGGAACGCTCATCGCCATGTACGTCGGCGGTGTCCTGTCAGATCGGCTGAAGCGTCGGAAGCCCTTCGTGGTCGTGGCCTGCATCCTCATGGCGGCGTCGTTCCTCGTCCCCCTTCTGTGGCCCGCCCTTCCGGCCCTGTTCATCCAGGCCATCATCGGGGGACTCGGACTCGGAACCTTCATCGTGGTCGATCAGGCGCTGTTCATCGATGTCCTGCCCGACCGCGCGGCGGCCGGTCGCGATCTCGGGCTGGCGACGGCCGCGGGAAACCTCGGGCAGGCGATCGGACCCGTCGTGGCGGGCGCGGTGGTCGCGATCCTCGGGGGTCAGTACATCGGAATCTGGGCGCTCGCCGTCGTCGTCGTCCTCGCGGCGGGAGCAGCGGTGTTCCCCATCAAGTCTGTGAGGTGAGAGATGGACATCGAACACGAGATGCTCGTCCGGTACGTGCGCGGCATCGGGTTGTCGTCGGCGCCGCTTCTGGATTCCCTGGGGACCCCGCCGGCGCATCAGGATGCCACTGTCGCGGCGATGCTCGGGATCGATGAGGGGCGCCTCGCCTCCCTCCGTCTCGCGCTGAGCGACCAGGTCGAGGGGGTCGCGGATCAGCTCCTCGCCGACGCCGCGTTCGCCGATGATGTCTCACGCCTTCCCTTCGACGCGGACGAGCGCATCCTCATCGTCGGTGACTCCATCTCGGCGGACGCCGCTGGGTGGGCGAACATCCTGGCGGCTGTCCTTCGGAGGACCTCGCCCCGCATCACGGTCCTCAACCGCGCCGTCCCGGGGCGGACGACGGCGGAGACGCTGTACAGCCTGCCCTTCGCGGCACCTCTGTCGCCGACGCACGCTCTCGTCATGCTGGGGACGAACGACACCCGTCGCCTCGGGTCGCGCGTCGGGGCGAGGATGGCGAGCCCATCGGAGTCCGAGCGCAACCTCGGGCTGATCCGGGAGCTTCTCATCCGTCAGCTCGGAGTCCGCGTCGTGACCTTCATCACTCCACCGCCGGCGGACCCCGGACCCGTTGCGACTCGGAGGGAAGGCGGTGAGTGGAACGAACCTGAAGACCTCGCCGAGCTCGCCGCAGTCATCCGACGCCTGGACCCGGCGGCCGTGGATCTCCACGGGGCTGTCCGCCCCGACGACGATTTCTTCCATATCGACGGTCTTCACCCGTTCGCGGCCGGTCAGGTCGAGATGGCCCGCGTGATCGTTCGGCTCCTGGCGGCGGTATCACACGCCTCGCCGCGGTGATACCCCCACGGCGCAACCGCCACTGTGAGGGTAGGCAGGACTCATGGACGATGCGATCGGACTGCTGACCCGCGGATACCGCTTGAGTTCCCACATCTGGCAGCGCGTCGAGCCTGGGCGCCGTGCGGCGCCGATGACGCTTCTCGGACGTGACGCCATCCTCGTGCGGGGCGCCGAGGGGGTCGCGACCTTCTACGACGAGGAGAACGTCGCCCGCCACGGCGCGATGCCCGCGATCGTTCAGCGGGTGCTCTTCGGGGCGGGGTCGGTCCATAGCCTCGACGGCGCGAGTCACCGTCACCGCAAGAGCACGTTCGTAGACCTCGCGTACGACGACGATCAGGTGGAACGGATGACCCGACACCTCGACGGCGAATGGCGCGCCGAGCTGTCGGACTGGCGTGCTGGCGGGCGCCGGTCGGCATACACGGCGGCAGTCGGAGCGTTCGGGCGTGCCGTCATGCGCTGGGCGGATGTGCCGGGTACATCGGCGGCACACACCCGGTGGGCGGGGCGGCTCGCGCAGATCGTCGATGGCTTCGGGGCGCCGTACTCACCCGCCTTTCTCCTTGCCGTGGCGAATCGTTGGTGGTCGGACCGTCACACGACCCGCCTGATCGAAGCCGTGCGAAACGCCGAGCTCACGCCCCGGCCGGGAACGGCCCTCGACGAGTGGGCGAGGCATCGCGACGAGGAGGGCGCGCTGCTGGCGCCCCGGCTGGCGGGAGTGGAGCTGCAGAACAGCCTCCGCCCCATGATCGCGGTGGCGCGATTCGTCGCCTTCGCTGCCAAGGAGCTCCATGCCCGTCCGGAGTGGCGGGCGCGCATCGCCGCCGAGACCGACGAGCGCGAAACGCTGGTGGGAGGCGGAGCTGCGACCGCCTTCGCACAGGAGGTGCGGCGCACCGCCCCCTTCGTTCCGATGCTGCCGGGATGGGCCAAGCGCACCGTGGAGGTCGACGGTCAACGCGTCGACCGGCGCGGACGGGTCGTCTTCGACATCCTCGGGACCGACACGGACAACGTTTCCTGGGACCGCCCTGCGGAATTCTTGCCCGAGCGGTTCTTCGGCATCTCCGACTACGAGGCGATGCCGGCATTCGTGCCGCACGGCGGCGGAGATGTGCGCACCGGACACCGGTGCCCGGGCGAGAAGCTGGCGATCGCAGGACTCGCTGCTGCCATCGCCGCGCTCAGTGACCCGAGCGTGACGATCATGAAGTACGGACTCGAGGTGAACCCGCGACGGCTGCCGACCATGCCCGCGTCCGGTGGCCGAGTTGCCGCCTCACCTGCCGGCGACACCGCGGCAAGCGGTTCTCACCCGCGCCCCGCTTCGACCAACTCCCGCTCCACGTGCCCGTTCTCATCGGCCGGCGGCTCGGGCACGGCGTAGAGCCCGGTCTGCTGGTTGGCGGCGTAGGCGAGGGCCTCAAGCCAGCGAGGATTGATGCTCGGCTGGCGACTGCCGAAGTACGTGAACGACAGCGCCGAATGGGGATTGATCCAGACGCTCGTTCGGCCCATGCCCGTGCTCGGATCTTCTCGCCACGACAGCAGGAACGGTTCGCCCCGGCGGAGTTTGGCGGAGACCACCCTTTGAAGATGAGCGAGGAGGCGGTCGTTGAATTCGGTCTTCACCGTGTTCTCGTAGTTGAATCTGCCCACAGTGTATGCACCTTGAGCTCCCGCGAGGCATGAGAGGTGTGGTCCGGGGGCGGGAGCATCTCTCCCAGTCCACTGACCTTCGGCCACCACGGCACGCGATGGCACGGCGGATCCTTCTTCTTCCACCGTGCTCGCGACCCGGCCAAAGCGCAAGGGGGCGACGAGTTCAGTCCCCAGCCTCAAACTCTTCCGGCGGCTCCGGAATCGGCACCACGGCGATGGGCACCCCGGGGCCGATGAACAGCAGCGCCTCCCGACGCTCGCCCTCGCCGTCGTTGACAGTCAGCCATCCGCCGCCGTCGGCCACAGCCTGGGTGATCTCGCGGGTGAGATCACCGGGCGTGCGACCGCCGACGCTGAACAGCTGGCCGCCGTAGATGATGTCGATCCGTTTCATCAGATGGCGCCTGCCTCGTCCAGACGCAGCTGGTCGGTCTGCGGTTCGGGAACGATGTAGAGACCCGTCGGGGCATTGGCCGTGTAGGCGAGCGCCTCGATCCACGCACGGTTGATCGCGGGTCGACGGCTGCCGTAGAACTTGTAGACGATCGAGCATCGCGGGTGCACCCACACCGTGGTGCGGCCGTCACCGATGCTGCTGTCGTCCTTCCAGGTGAAGTTGAAGGCCTCGCCTCGCCGGAGCTTGGCAGCGATCACCATCTGCAGGTGCAGGAGGAGGCGATCTTCGAAGTCGACCTTCACCAGACCGTCATAGATGAACTTTCCCACCCGGCACCTCCTGGGGTTCGGTGTTCACAAAAGGGGGATACTTCCACGCTGAACTTGCGACCGGATGGACGCAAGAAGGTTGACCGCCCGGTGACCCGGTGATAGCGCACGGCTGTGTCAGAAGTCCTCTTCCCCGTAGCCCGCATCCTCGGTGTGCATCATGTCCGGCCACTCCGCGACGGAAGGCTGCAGGCGGTTCGTGCGCCGCTGCAACTCCTCGACGAGCTCGGGGTCGTTGATCTCGTGGATCGGCTCCGAAACCGGGGTCGAATACAGCTGGCTTGCCGGCCCGATCAAGAAGTGGGCTGATCCGTGTGACCCGCCCTCTTCGAGGATGGGGATGGATACGACATCCGATGTGTGGGTATCCGCCAGCGCGCGGGCGTAGCGCAACACCGCTCTGCTCACCTCGTCCGAGGTCAGTACGTAGCTGCCTGAGTAGTGAAGTCGTCGCAACGGTCCTCATCTCCTTGACGTCGGATGGTGCCGGCCCGGCCTTGCCGGCACCATCCGTGTTCTCGCCGTCCCTCAGCCCGCCAGGTGCTGACGGGAGGTGTCGGCCTGATCCTTGACTTCTGAAGTGGCAGAAGCGGCCTCGTCCTTCACGACGTCCACCGACTCGGCCGCGGACTCCTTCACCGCAGCCGCCGCCTCCTTGGCGGGCTCACGCAGGTGCGCCCCCGCCTCCTTCGCGACCTCTGTCACCTCGTCGACGAGCGGCTGCGCCTTGTCCTTGACGGTGCCGGCGATCTCCTTCTCCTTCGATGACGCCGGGATCAACGAGGCTGCCAGGAGTCCGACGCCGAAGGCGATGAGGCCCACCGCCAACGGGTTGCCCTCCGCCTTCGCCGCCACGCGGTCGGTCGCCGATCCGACGGCCCCACCCGCATCCGACAGGGTCGAGCCCGCGTCATCCGCGGCTCCCATGATCCGGTCGCGCACCGAGCCGACGGCGTCCTTCACCGCGCTCGTCCGCCGCTCCATGATCTTCGCCGGCGACACCTTGTCCGCCAGGGCGTCGACGTCGCCGCCCAGTTCGCGTCTCGTGCGCTCGATGTCAGCGCGGATCGCTTCCGGTGAATCGCTCATCGGTTCTCCTCATTCCTTCTCAGCGTTTCAGGGATCTCCTTGAGGGTCTCCACGGTCTGCGGAGCACCCTGCACCTTCTTCATCTCGGTCCGTCCGACCGAGAACAGGATCAGAGCGATAGCCGCCCAGATCACAGCGACGATCACGGCCGACCAGCCGCCGCCGACGAGCAGAGCGAGCGCCCACCACAGCGCGACCGACAGGAAGAAGATCGCCATCATCGCGGCATACGCCGCGCCGCCGAGCTCACCTGCTCCCTTGGCGGTCTTGCCGGCGGACTCCTTCAGCTCGGCCTTGGCGAGCGCCACCTCCTGGCGCATCAGCGTCGACAGGTCTCTCGTCACCTCGCCCAGCAGGTCGCCGAGCGACGTCGCTGCCGCTTTCTGCTCAGACGGAGTCGCGTCGGACATCGCCGTCCTCCGTGTAGGGGTCCATGATCGGCGCGTCCGCCATCGGGGCCGTCCGCGGTGGTGTCGCACCGGCCGACTGGGCGTAGATCGGGGTCTCTTCCGCGACGGACAGCCCCTCCTCGGCGCCACCGGCGGGGGGCGTCATGGGGGCCGCGTCAGGCACCGGCGCGGCGGCGGGCGCACCGGTCGCCGGAGCGGCATCCGACTCCTTCGCCTCGGCGGCGTTCGTCGCCAACGCCCTCGTCAGGCGCCCGACCACGATCCCGGCGATCGCGGCGCTCAGGATGAAGACCCCGGGGCGGCGCCGCGCGAAGCGTTTGACCTCCTTCAGCACGTCGGCCGGCTCCCGTTCGCTGAGCCAGTCCGATGCCAGCGATACCCGTGTCGAGACCTGGCGCACCAGGTCCACAGCGAGGGAATCGGATGCTGCGCCGTCGGCCATGCTCTGAAGGTCGCCGCCGACCGCGCGAAGGCCACCCGCCACCCGCTCCTGCTGGGTACGGGCCTGATCCTTCAGTTCCTGCTGAGACTGGGCGAACAGATCCTTGGCCTGATACTTCGCCTCGTGGGCGACCGACGAGGCTTCGCTCTTCGCCGCGTCGACGACGCCTTTCGCCTGATCACCAGCGGTGTGCGCGAGATCCGATGCCTCGCGCTTGGCTGTGTCGACCGTGCCCGGCGAGCCCATCGATCCGCCACCGTTCGGTCCCGACACACTCGTGTCGTCGTAGTTCGACATCGCTCTTCCTTTCCGACCCGCCCGATCCGAACGGGATGACCGCCATTCCTACGCATGACGGTGGGAACGCAGATCCCCCTTGCCAAATCGCGACGCGATCGCTAGCCGCACGCGCGAGCGCTCCGCGTAGGGCGGGCGCGAGAGTACGACGCGACAGGCGAACCCGCAACCCCGGAGACGAGGGCGAACAGCCCTCGCTACCGTCCCCGCATGACCTCTCACCCCGACGCCCACGACGGCTACGGCGAGGATCGCCGCGACACGCGACCGGTCGCCGGCAGCCAGTGGGACATCCTGACGGCGCTCGACAGCTTCCCACGCATCCCCGTCACACCTGAGACGGCGACCCTCACCGGCATCCTCACGGCCGTCGGCGCGGTGATCGTCGCTCTGGTCGGCGCCGTCCTCGGAGGGATGGCGGGCATGCGGTATCACCGCCGGGTCGATCGCGTGGGGCTCGGTGGCGTGACCGCCGCGCCCTAGGAAGATGGCGCTGATCGGGACGTCGGGGTGGAGTTACGACCACTGGAACGGTGTGCTCTACCCGCCAGGTCTCGCCTCCCGTAATCGGCTCGCGCACTATGTCGGTGAGTTCGACACGGTAGAGGTCAACGCGACCTTCTACCACTGGGCGCGTGAGACGACCTTCGCCGGGTGGAGAGAGCGGACTCCGCCGGGATTCCAGATGGCTGTGAAGGCGCCTCGCGGACTCACGCACGGACGGAAGCTCTTCCAGGCCGAGGTGTGGCTCGAGCGGATGGCGCCAGGCCTCCACGCGCTCGGCGACAGGCGCGGCCCGCTGCTCGTGCAGTTGCCGCCCGACATGCCGCGTGACGACGACCGTCTTGATTGGTTCCTGCGGCAGACGCCGGCATGGATGCGGCCGGTCGTGGAGTTCCGGCATCCGTCATGGCATGACGACGACGTCTTCGCGCTGCTCGAACGTCGAGGGGCCGCCTACTGCGTCATGAGCGGGGCGGGGCTCGCGTGCATCCTCCGCGCCACGGCGCCGCTCGTCTACGTGCGGCTCCACGGACCCGACACCGGCGCGCTCTACGCCGGTTCGTATTCCGACGCCGATCTGTCGTGGTGGGCCGCACGCATTCGTGAGTGGGAGGGCCAGGGGCGCGAGGTGTACGCCTACTTCAACAACGACGGCGCCGGCCACGCCGTCCGCAACGCGCGAACGCTCCGGTCATTCCTCGGGTGATCGGCCGGCTTCGGTGCGAAGACGACGGCCCTCCTCGACATCCTGACGCTCCTTCTCGGCGGCCTTGTCGCTCTTCCGGGTGTCCCGCGGCGGCAGCTGGATGTCCTCCTCCGCGGCGATGCCGCCCTGCAGCTGGCGGCCTCGCTCCAGTTCCGCATCGAACTCGGCGCCGAAGAGCAGCGCGAGATTGGCGATCCACAGCCACAGCAGGAAGACGATGACGCCGGCGAGCGACCCGTACGTGCGGTCGTAATTGGAGAAGTTCGCGACGTAGAAGGCGAAGCCGGTCGTGGCGAGCACCAGCACCACGATCGCCAGCAGGGCGCCGATGCTGAGCCATCGGAACTTCGGCTGCTTCGCGTTGGGGGTCGCGTAGTACAGGATCGCCACCATCAGCACCACGATGAAGGCCAGCACCGGCCACTTCGCGATCGACCACACCGTCTGGACGACCTCACCGAGACCGAGGGCCTCACCCACCGCCTCGGTGACCGGCCCCGAGACGACCAGGATGACCACGCAGACGACGATGAGAGCGATGCCGATCACGGTGATGAGAAGCTGACCGGGCTTCAGCTTCCAGAACGGGCGCCCCTCGTCGATCTCGTAGATCCGGTTCATCGCGCGACTGAACGCCCCGACATACCCGGACGCCGACCAGATGGCGAGGAGCAGGCCGGTGACGAGGGCGAATCCTGCGGCCGGTGACCCGGCGAGCTGCTCGATGGGGCCGCTAAGCGCCTGTGCGGTGTCGCCGGGAGCGACCTGGTCGAGGATGCCGAGCACCGTGCTCGCCGCAGCATCCCCCTGTCCGACCACTCCCAGGAGCGAGAAGATGGCCACCAGACCCGGGAAGATCGACAGCACCGCGTAGTAGGTGAGGGCGGCGGCGATGTCGGTGCACTGATCCGACGAGAACTCTCGCGCCGTCTTGCCGATCACGTACTTCCATGACCGCTTGTGCAGGTCGTCGGGCGAGTCGGGTTTGCCCGGCGCTTCCGGATCGGGAGCAGCCGTGTTCGCGCGGTCTTGCGCCGTGGTGTCGCTGGTCATGAGGTACTCCCGTGGCTCGTGGGTGTCGCGAAGGAAGCATTGTGCGACGGCGGGCAGAAACATCGATCGGGACTTGATTTCGCCGGGTCGCACGGCTAAGGCGGATGCCGCGACGCTGCGACTAGCCATCTCGACGTCGTCTGACAAGACCCGTGACCATGTCTGCGGAGACGCGCACGATGAGGGCGTGGTCGATCGAAAGCAGCTCCAAGGGAAGACCGTCGTCGTGACCGGCGCCACCACCGGGGTCGGGCGGGGAGTGGCGTGGGAGGTGGCCAGGGCGGGAGCGAGCGTCGTCGTGGCGGCCCGCCGCCAGCAGGAGCTCGACGATTTGGTCGCCCGTATCGCCGCTGCCGGCGGCACCGCAGTCGCTGTGCCGACGGATGTGAGCGATGCCTCTGCCGTCGAACGGCTCGCGGATGCGGCCGTCGCGCATTTCGGCGGAATCGATGTGTGGGTCAACAACGTCGGGATCGGCGCGGTCGGACCGTTCTGGGAGGTGCCGGTCGTCGATCACGCGCGTGTGATCGACGTCAACGTCAACGGGATGATCTACGGCGCGCACGCCGCCCTCCGACAGTTCCGGGCGCAGGCCGACGGCGGGGTGCTCGTCAATCTGGGTTCGGTCGAGAGCGTTGCACCTCTGGCGTACCAGGCCTCGTACGCGGCGTCGAAGGCCGCCGTCACCGCCTTCGGGCGCACCCTCCGCCAAGAGCTTCGGCTGTCAGGCGATCACCGGCGCATCCATGTGAGCACGATCCTCCCGTGGGCGCTCGACACCCCGTTCTGGAACCGCGCCGGCAACCGCACCGGTCATTCGCTGCGCATGGCGGCGATGAGCAGTCCGCGCCCCGTCGTCGATGCCATCGTCCGTTCCTGCGTGCGACCTCGTCCGTGGCGTCCGGTCGGACCCAAAGCGCGGCTCGCCCTCCTGTCGGCACGTCTCGCCCCGGGAGCGGTCGATCGGGTGTCAGCGCGGATCGCCGGCGTCGAAGCGCGGCTGGGCGATGCGGCCCCCCACACAGCGGGGGCGATCCACGAGCCGACGGTGGCAGGCGCGACGGTGACCGGTGGCGTCCGGGCCCGCATGCGCCGGGAAGACCGCTCCAGACCGCTTCGCCTCCCGGGCCTGTGAGAGGAGTCGTCATGCGCACACGGAGAGCCTTCTCGGCCGCCGCCCTCGGCGTCATCCTGCTTCTCGCGGGGTGCGGCCAGCCGCTGATGCCGGCCGACCCCGACGGCACCCTGGTCGACGTGCGGGGCGACGTGCTGCACGCCGGTGTCACGCCGAACGGTGATCTGATGGACGTCGCAGGCGATGAGCCGAAGGGTGATGAGGCGGATGCGATCCGCGCGTTCGCCGACTCCCTCGAGGCCGACGTGGACTGGACCGTCGGCCCGGAGGAGACGCTCGTCCGCGGTCTTGAGGACGGGACGCTCGACCTCGTGGCCGGTGGCATCACCGACAAGACACCGTGGACAGACAAGGCCGGCGTCACGCGGGGTTACCGCGAGGTTGTCGACGACCAGGGACGCACGCACATGCTGGTCATGCTCGTCCCGCTCGGCGAGAACGCCTTCCTGTCCGAGCTCGAGCGCTTCCTCTCCGACCACGTCGAGCAGGGCCACCGATGACCGGCCAGACGGTGCGGTTCGGACACACCGAACTCCCGAAGCGTCAGCGCGAGGTGCTGCGGCAGGCGATCCGCCTCGAGTGGATCACCATCGGGTTCCTCGTCGTGTCGGTCACCCTGGTGGGGCTCGTCCTCGGCAACTCGCAGGCGATGAAGGCCGCCTGGATCGAGGACCTCCTCTCCTTCCTGCCGCCGATCGCCTTCCTCGTGGCGGTGCGGGTGAGTCGTGCCCTCCCGAGCGCCAAGCATCCCTACGGTCAGCATCGCTCGGTCGCCGTCGGACACCTCGTGGCTGCGGTCGCGTTGACGACGATGGGCACGTACCTCATCGTCGATTCGGCCATCGGGCTCATCCTGCTCGAGCATCCGACGATCGGCACGGTCGAGGTGTTCGGTGTGACGATCTGGCTCGGCTGGCTCATGATCGGCGTCATGGCCGCGATCGCGCTCCCGCCGGTGTTCATCGGGCGCGCCAAGATGCGCCTGGCCGAAGAGCTGCACGACAAAGTGCTGTACGCCGATGCCGATATGAACAAGGCCGACTGGATGACCGCGGTCGGATCCATCGTCGGGGTCACCGGCATCGGCCTCGGGGTCTGGTGGTTGGACGGTGCGGCGGCCGTCTTCATCGCCGCCAGCATCCTGTGGGACGGTCTCCGGAACATGGGGGCGGCCGTCACCGATCTGATGGATGCCCGCGCCACCACCTTCGACGACAAGAAGCCGCATCCGGTGGCGATCGCCGTCGACGACTACCTCCGGAGCCTGCGATGGGTGGATGACGCGGGCAGCCGCGTGCGGGATGAGGGTCACGTGTTCCACATCGAGGCTTTCGTCGTACCCCGCCGAGGGCGGACGCCGTCGCTGGACACCCTCGAGGACGCCCGCCGGGCCTGTATCGACCTGGACTGGAAGGTGCAGGACATCGTCGTGGTGCCGGTGCGCGAACTCCCCGAGGTCGTCGACCACCGCCGGTGAGCCACCTTCACCCTGCGACGAGACCCTGGCGGATCAGACTGCGGCGTGGACCGCTTCGATCTCGGCGGCCTTCGCCTGGAGGATGGAGAGGACCGTGCGCACCGCGAGGCGCTCGGCGGTGTCGGGGCGCAGCAGCGCGACGATGTCTCGCTCGGCGTCCACCCCGCGCAGGGGCTTGAGGGCCACACGACTCGGGTCGATCCCGCCCGAGGTGGAGCGGGGGATGAGGGAGACTCCGAATCCCGCGGCCACGAACGCTTCGACCATCCGCAGATCGCTGATGCGCTGGAAGATCGTCGCCCGCCTCCCGGCGGCCTCTTCGATGTCATGCAGGATGCGTTCGAAGGGGAACCCGATCGGCACCCCGATCCACGGTTCGTCGATGACGTCGCCGGCCGTGAGGTAGCTGCGGCCGGCGAGGCGGTGGTCGGCCGGGAGGGCGATGTCGAGAGCCTCGGTCATGAGCGGGACCACGCGCAGACCTCGCCCGCCCCAGGCCCGCGCGCCGCGGAGGGAGTGCGCGAGCACGATGTCGAAGTCGGCGGTGAGCGAGGGGAAGTCCAGGAGCTCGTGATCCCCGTCGGCGCACGACAGAATCAACCCGGGGGTGCGCGAAACCTCCTGCAGAACCTGCGGGAGGAGCACTTGGCCCGCCGAGGGGAACGTGGCCAGGCGCACCTCGCCGCTCGGGTGATTGCGGAACTCGTCCCAGAGGGACGTGGCTCGCGCGAGGGCGACGGCCACCTCGCCCGCAGTTCGGGCGAGCGCGTGGCCGGCGCTGGTGAGTTGGATGCCGCGCCCGACGCGCTCGGTGAGGGGCAGGCCCGCCTCGCGCTCGAGCACTTTCAGCTGCTGGGAGACCGCCGACGGGGTCCGGTGCGTGGCGGCCGCGACCGCAGTGATGCTGCCGCGCTCCGCCAGCTCGCGGAGCAGGTCGAGCCGTCGCACATCCATGAAGCGATGCTACAACGTCATTGCAGAACTGTGCGCTTGTGCTGAAAGGTCTGCTGGCCGACGATGAGAGTGTCGAGTAGGGGCAACGGGGCTCGCCGTACATCGACGTTCCCTGTCTGAAAGGTCCGACCATGGTCGTCTTCTTCGCGCTCCTCGCTGCCACCGCCGTCGCCGCCATCGCCGGCGCGGTCTCTCTCACCGTCACCGACGGATACGGCCGCGTGCCCGCCCGCCGCTACGCCCGCACCATCTGACCCGGCCGTCCACGCCCGCTCGGTGAGAGGCGCGCCCGCCCCCTAGGCTTGACGACCATGGCCGCCGGCGCAGTGATGCACACCTTCGAGGTGCAGTTGGCCGATGTCGACCGCGGTGTCTACGACGAGGTGACGGTGCGCGCAGCGCGGCATCCGTCCGAAACCGACGCGTACATGGTCACTCGGGTGCTGGCCTACCTGCTCGAGTACGAAGAGGGCGTCGCGTTCAGCGGGGGCATCTCCTCCACCGAGGAACCCGCCGTGCTGATCCGCGACGCGACAGGTCGCATCACGGCGTGGATCGAGGTCGGCGCCCCCGACGCCGGGCGACTTCACTTCGGCAGCAAGCTCGCCGACCGCACCACCGTGTACACCCACCGCGATCCGGCGAAGGTGCGCGCGGGCGTGGCGGGGAAGACGATCCACCGCGGCGAAGACATCGTGCTGCACAGCTTCGCCCCGGGCTTCATCGACGCCGCCGTCGCGGCGCTCGCCCGGCGCAACACCGTGACGCTGTCGGTGACCGAGCGTCAGCTCTACCTCGACCTCAACGGCACGGCCCTCAGCACCGAGATCCACGACGAGCCGCTCGTATGAACACTGCGCGCCCCGACGCCTTCGAGGTCCTCTGCGTGGGGGAGGGGCTCGCCGTCACGTTGCCGCTCGGCGACCTCGCCTCCGACGCCGAGCCACCCCGGCTGGCCGTGCACACCGGAGGGGCCGAAGGCAACGTCGCCCTGCACCTCGCCGCACAGGGCGTCTCGGTGGCATGGGCGTCGCGCGTCGGCGCGGATCCCTTCGGTCGCAAGGTGATCGCAGACCTCGATCGGGGTGGCGTGGACATCTCGAGCGTGCTCGTGGATCCGGAGCACGTGACCGGCATGTACGTCAAGGACACGCGCCCCGGCGGCGGGTCGGTGATGCACTATTACCGGGCGAACTCGGCGGCCTCCCACCTGTCGCCCGCCGACGTCGCGCGATTCCCGCTCAACCGCGTCGGCTGGGTTCACGTCTCGGGCATCACGGCGGCGATCTCGGCCACGGCGGCGGAGATGGTCGATGCGCTCATCGCCGGATGCCGTGAGCATGGCGTGTCGGTGTCGTTCGATGTGAATTTCCGGGCGCGCCTGTGGCCGGTCTCCCAGGCCGCCGAGCCGCTGGCACGGATAGCGCGTCAGGCCGACCTCGTCTTCGTCGGGCTCGACGAAGCGCAGGAGCTCTGGGGCATTCCCGAGGCGACGGACGTGTTCGATCTGCTCGACGCGGTTCCGCTCGTCGTCGTCAAGGACGGCGCCACCGGAGCCCATGAGATGGCACGGAGCGGAACCCACGCGGCGGCCACGTTCGTCGCGACACCCGCGGTCGAACCCGTCGAGCTCATCGGCGCGGGGGACGCCTTCGCCGGCGGCTATCTCGCGGGGCTGATCCGCGGGGAGGCGCCGAGAGATCGGCTGTCGCGCGGGCACGCGTCGGCGGCCTGGACGATCGGCAGTCGCGACGACGTGCGGTCGGGCCACCGCCCTGCGCCCTTCGCCCCCGCGACGGACTCTCCTGAAAGGACGGCGACGTGACCCCCGCTTCCTCTGCCGACGCCTACTTCGCGTCGGCTCTGACCGGCCAGCCGATCATGGGCGTCTTCCGGAACCTCGCGCCCGCGCACGCGGTCGCCCGCGCGACACGCGCCTGGGACGCGGGCGTGCGGAACGTCGAGATCCCCGTCCAGAGCCGCGATGCGATGCCGACGCTCCGCGCGGTGATTGATGCCGCCCGCGAGCGCGGGCTGGACGTCGGCGCCGGGACGGTCGTGTCCCCTGAGCAGCTCGTCGAGGTGCAGCAGGCCGGCGCGGCGTACACCGTCTCTCCCGGACTCGACCCCGACGTGGTGCGTGCGAGCGCAGAACGGTCTCTTCCGCACCTCCCGGGGGTGGCGACGGCATCCGAGATCCTCGCCGCGCGGCGCCTGGGCCTTCACTGGGTGAAGGCGTTCCCCGCCTCCGTGCTCGGTGCGGCATGGATCCGCGCGATGCGGGGGCCCTTCCCCGATCAGCGGTTCGTCGTGACCGGTGGGATGACCATCCGCGTCGCCCAGGACTTCCTCGATGCCGGGGTCAGCACCGTCGCCATCGGCGACGACTTCGACGATCACGAAAGCCTCGCTGCCGTGACGGCGCTCATGGCGCGGGGATAGGCGGCCTCAGCGCTCGAAGTGCCCGACGAACCGGTTCTGCTCGATGACGGCGTCGGCGTAGTCGCGCAGGAACTCCTCACGGCTGGGCGTGCCCGAGACCTCGCGGTCGAGCGCGTACACCCAGAAGTAGTAGTGATGGCGGCCATGCCCCTGCGGCGGCTGCGGTCCGTACCATCCGGTCTTTCCCGCTCCGTTCGGGCCCGCGGTCGCGGTGGCGGGGTCGACGGTCTGGTCCGTCGGCGGCAGGCCGTAGAGCACCCAATGCGTGAAGCCGTGGGGCAGCGGCGCGTCGGGGTCGTGCGAGATGACGGCCAGCGCGCGCGTGCCCTCGGGCACCCCGGTGATCTCCAACCGTGGCACGGCGTTGCCGCCGTCGGCCGAGAAGCGCTCAGGCACGTCGCCCAGGTCGGGGATGTCGGGGCTCGAGATCGCAAGTTCGTCGATACGCATGCATACATCCTGCCTTCGGACGGATGCCGCGGGTCCGGCGACCGGCGATCGTTCCCCGTTCTCCCAGGCGACGTTGCCAAAACCCCCGGGAATCTGAGGATGGCGCCCGGCGCCCACTCCGCGAGAGGATGGCGGTACTCCCGGGGGCCTGTCATCGATCGCCGCGTCGCTGACTGCCGCGCGCCCGGCGCGATGAGAGAGGACGCCCGATGGTCGAGTTCCGGTATGGGCCGGTGGAGGTGTATCTGGTCGGTTTCGACAGCGATCGGCCTCACCCCGACGCCGTGGCGGCGCTGCGCGAGATCATCGAGTCGGGCGCGGTGCGCCTGCTCGACCTGGTCGTGCTGCGCAAGTCGGCCGAGGGCGACATCGAGATGATCGAGGTCGAGGAGCAGAATGCCCTCGGCATCGACGGCATCGAGCTGTTCGCGGCGGGCCTCACCGCCTCGGAGGACATCGACGAACTCGCCGAGCTCATCGCGCCCGGCAGTTCGGCCGTGCTGGTGGCTCTCGAGATGACGTACGTGCGGGCCCTCGCCGAGAAGGTCGCGCAAAGCGGCGGCACGGTGCTCACGGCCGAGCGCATCCCCGCCCCGGTCGTCAACGCCGTAGCCGACATGATCGACGCAGAGGAGAACTGATATGCCGATTCGACGCATGGGACGCCCCGGCCTGCTGGGCCTCGCCGCCCGAACCGCCGTGGTCGCGGGGACCGCATCGGCCGTGAGCGGCTCGATGCAGGGTTCGCGGGAGCGCAAAGCGCAGGCGCAATACGAGCAGGAGCAGTACCAGGCCGCGCAGCAGCAGGCTCAGCTCGATGCTGCGGCTCAGGCCGCGGTGGCCGCACAGATGCCGCAGGCCGCGCCCGCGGCATCCGCTCCTGCCGCCCCTGCCGCCGGCGGAGGCGATGACATGATCGCGCGGCTGCAGCAGCTCGCAGCGCTGAAGCAGAGCGGCGTCCTCACGGACGAAGAGTTCAGCGCCGCGAAGGCGAAACTCCTTTCCTGACCGCCGCGCCCCCCCGCCGCGCGTTTCCCCGCCCAGCCCACTCCCGCGAAAGTGCATCGAGGCGCCGAGAATGCGGGTGGACCCCGAATCCTCGTCGCCCAGATGCACTCTCGCCGGGAGGGGGAGGGGGAGGCGAGGGGGAGGGGGTGAGGAAGAGGAAGAGGAAGAGGAAGAGGAAGAGGAAGAGGGGACGAGGATGCCGGAAGTGATCGTGGTCGGCCTGACCGACGCGCCCGTGGCCGACCGCGCGGTGGCGTGGGCGGCGTCCCGCGCCCGCGATCGACGACAGCGGCTGAAGCTGGTGTCGATTCTGGGCGGCGCGGTGGGTGTCGTCGGCGAGGATGCCCTCGTCGACCGGCTTCTCACCGAGATGCGGGAGCGGGCCGAAGCGACCGCGGCGAGGCTCCGGGCTGCCGGGCTCGAGGTCGAGGTCGTCGTCGAACGCGGCAACCCGACCGAGAAGCTCATCGCCGCCGCCGAGGGCGCTGCGCTGCTGGTGATCGGCAGCGACCATCGCGGCCCTCGGGCCGGAGCGACGCGGGGCCCACACGGCTTCCGCATCGTCTCCGCCGCGCCGTGCCCGGTTGTCGTCGTCCCCGACTTCGATCTCGGTGACCGCCGCGGAGTGGTCGTCGGCGTCGACGGTTCCGAGACCTCGGAGCACGCGGTCGCCTGGGCGGCGGCCGAAGCCGACCGTCTCGACGAGCCGCTGATCGCCGTGGGCGCGTGGGTGCCGCTTCCCGCACCGGGCAACCGCGGCACGTACCCCGAGCAGTATCTGCAGAACATGCAGGCGCTCACCGAGGAGACGCTGTCGATCGCCCTCGCGGGGCTCCGCGGTCGCTACCCCGACCTCCAGATCGACGCGCGTGCGGAGCGCGGCTACCCGGCAGAGACGATCAACCGCCACGCGGCGTCGGCGCGACTGGTCGTGGTCGGCACCCACGGCCGCGGCGCGTTTCGCCGCTTCGTCCTGGGATCGGTCAGCTACGACGTCCTCACCCACCTCGCGACGGCGACCGCCGCGGTGCGCTGAGCCTCGCCCCTGGCAGCGCCGAAACCTATCCCCGCCGTCGATACCCATCGCGTCGCGATCGGTTTCGGCGGGGTAGGTCGGTTTCGACGCCAGACGGACGGTCGGCCGCCGCCGGGGCGGGGCGGGGCGGCCGTTGCGGGTTCGACCCCTACCCCGTCCACAGCCCGACACGCCAGACCTCGCATCCGACGCGTCGAGTACGTACGGTCGAAGGATGGCGCGCGACGAGTATCAGCCGGAGGAGCTCTACACCGGCCCCATCGACCTCCCCCTCCTCCAGGAACTCGACAACGACACCGCTGATCCCGAGACCCCCGAGATCAGCTACGACGAGCAGCGATACCCCGCCCGCCCGCGGCGGCTGCGGCCCCGCGACAACCTCCGGGGTGGCGGGCGCGTGCGCCGGGTCACGACCGACCCCCGCACCGCGAACGGCACGAACCCGTCGTACGTCGAGTGGCTGGTGCGGCAGTCGATGCTGAAGGATGCCGACGTGCTGGCCCGGCAGCTGTCGGGGCAGCCGTCGATGTGGCGCAACCCCTATGCCCGCCCCGATGCGCGTCGCGCGATCGCGACCAGTGACGTGTGGTTCACCGCGTACCCGATCTCGCTCATCACCCGGCCCGGTCAGTCCTTCCTCGCCGCGCTCGGCGACGACGCCCTGTGGTCGGCCTTCGAGCGCGTGGGCATCACCGCCATCCACACCGGTCCGGTCAAGCGCGCCGGCGGCATCGCTGGCTGGCTCGAGACCCCGAGCGTCGACGGCCACTTCGACCGCATCAGCACCGCGATCGACTCGGCGTTCGGCACTGAAGACGAGTTCCGCGCGCTCTGCGACGTCGCCGACACGCATGGCGGAAGCATCATCGACGACATCGTCCCGGGCCACACCGGAAAGGGCGCCGATTTCCGCCTCGCCGAGATGGGCTTCAAGGACTACCCCGGCATCTACCACATGGTCGAGATCCTCGAAGAGGACTGGGCGCTCCTCCCCGACGTCCCGGGCGACGTCGACAGCGTCAATCTCGACCCCGCGACCGAGCACGAGCTCGCCGAGCGCGGCTACATCATCGGCGCCCTGCAGCGCGTCATCTTCTACACCCCCGGGGTGAAGGAGACCAACTGGAGCGCGACGGCGCCGGTGCTCGGCCCCGACGGCGTCACCCGCCGCTGGGTGTACCTGCATTACTTCAAGCAGGGCCAGCCCTCGATCAACTGGCTCGACCCCACCTTCGCGGGCATGCGGCTCGTGATCGGCGACGCCCTGCATTCCCTCGGCGAGCTGGGCACGAGCGCGCTCCGACTGGACGCCAACGGCTTCCTGGGCGTGGAGAAGAGCACCGAAGGCCTCCCGGCCTGGTCGGAGGGGCACCCGCTCTCCCATGCGGCGAACCACATCATCGCCGGCATGGTGCGCAAGGTCGGTGGCTTCACCTTCCAGGAGCTGAACCTCACGATCGAAGACATCCGCGACACCGGGGCGGTCGGGGCTGACCTCTCCTACGATTTCATCGGACGCCCCGGCTACCACCACGCCCTGGCGACCGGACGCACCGACTTCCTGCGCCTCGCGCTCACCTCATCGCTCGCCCTCGGTGTGCAGCCGGTGCAGCTGGTGCACGGCCTGCAGAATCACGACGAGCTCACCTACGAGCCTCGTCCACTGGGCGACTCGACACGCCGAGGAGGAGTACCGCTTCCGCGGGCGGGAGATCAGCGGCAGCGAGCTCGCCGAGATCGTCCGCGCCGAGCTCACCGAGAGCCTCACCGGCAGCGCCGACTTCAACCGCGTGTTCACCCAGAACGGCATCGCCTGCACCACGACCTCGCTCATCGCCGCGGCCCGCGGCGCGACTCGGCTCGACGAGATCACCGACGCCGACATCCCCGCCATCCGCGACGCCCATCTGCTGCTGTGCGCCTACAACGCCTGGCAGCCCGGGGTCTTCGCCCTCTCGGGCTGGGACCTCGTCGGCATGCTGACGGTGCCGGCCGGTCAGGTCGCCGACCTCATCTCCTCCGGCGACACCCGCTGGATCGAGCGGGGCGCGCACGACCTCCTCGACGTCGATCCGCAGGCGACGCGTTCCGCGGCCGGCATGCCGCGCGGGCGTTCACTGTACGGCTCTCTCCCGACGCAGTTCACCGACGAGGAGTCCTTCGCCTCGCGGCTGTCGCAGATCATCGACCTGCGTCGCCGACACGGCATCGCCACCGCGACGCAGGTGGATGTGCCCGAGGTCGCCCACCACGGAATGCTCGTGCTCGTGCACCGGCTCGATGACGGCGCGCACGATCCCGACGCGCCGCTGCAGGTCACGGTGCTGAACTTCGCCGGCGAACCGGTCGAAGGGACGGTCCGCTCGAAGCAGCTCGCGCGACGGTCGGAAGTGCGGGATGCCGCGACCGGCGAGGTGATCGGCCACGTCGACGACCTCCAGAGCTTCACGGTGTCGCTGCCCGCCTACGGCGCGGTGTTCCTCCTCCTCGAGCCCGGTGAGCCCGACGAGGACGAGGACCTGATCGGATGACGCCGCCGGGCGTTCAGCCCGCGAGTGCCGCGTCGATGCCCGCGAGCGGCACCGGCAGCCAGGTCGGGCGGTTGCGCGCTTCGTAGATCGACTCGTACACGGCCTTGTCGAGAACGAGGGCGCGGAGGATCACCGGATCCAACCCCACCGATCCGTCAGCGCCGGCATAGGCCTCGACGAACGCGGCGCGGCACGCGGCGGCCCACGCCGCGGCATCCGTTGCTCCTCCGACGGCGCCCGCGTAATCGAACGAGCGGAGCATGCCCGCGACATCCCTCGCCGGAAGATCGGGCACCGCGCGCTCGTGCATCGGCCGCAGCGGCTCGCCCTCGAAGTCGACGATCCGCCATCCGGCGCCGGGGACGGCGAGCACCTGACCCAGGTGCAGATCGCCGTGGATGCGCTGCAGTCGCGGCCAGGGGCGGGCGAGCGCGGCGTCGTACACCGCCTCGATCGCTTCGGCGCGGTCAGCGACGGCGGGCACCTCGGTCACGGCGATCGACAGGCGGCGGCGCCACGTGACGCCGGCCGCCAGGACCGCTTCCGGACCACCATCGGCGGTACCGAGGGCCTCACCGAGCGCTCCGTGCACTCCGGCGACGGCTGTGCCCAGGTCACGCGCGGCGTCGGTGAAGTCGCGCCCGTCGCGCGCCGCTTCGAGCGCGATGGCCCACCCATCGCGGACACCCGGGAGGAATTCCTGCGCGAAACCGAGCGTTCCGCGAGCGACGCCCTCGATCATCCCGCTGTCGGGCCACTCGGCGTCCAGGCTGCCGAGGAACTTCGGGACGAACGGCGAGCCGGCGGCGCTCAGGGCGCGCTGCACCGTGACATCCGGATTCTCCCCGTCGTGCAGGGTGCGGAACAGTTTCAGGATGACGGTGGGCTGACCGTCCTCGTCGAAGACGATGGAGGTGTTCGACTGCTCACCGGTGAGCACACGGCTCCCCGTCACGCGGCTGACATCGACCCCCATGGCTTCGAGGGTGGCGATCGCGAACGGCGGATGCTGCGCCGCGTCGATCTCGCAGCCCTCGGCCGTCCGGGCGATGAGCGCGGGGGTGTCGGGGGCCGTCGACACGCTCGAGACGGGCACGTGGTAGAGCACCGGCCGAGCGCCGGCGTCATCCATCAGCAGGTAGCGGGTCGCGTGAGGCGCCGACTGGGTGTCGAGGAGCCGGAAGCGGGGCTCGTGGCTTTTGCCCGCATACCAGCGTTGCTGCGCCACCCAGGCGCCGAGATCGTCTGCAGAAGGCACTGTCCCACCTTGGCGTGTGCAGAACGCCGGGTAAAGCACTGGACGATCGTCGCCAGGAGGCGTATGGGATCAGGCGAGGGTCGCGGGCTCGGGCAGGCGGACCGCCGAGCCCGACACCACGATCCCACCTGCGGCGGGGATGTCCACGGTCAGCTCGCTGGGTCGTGCGACGTGCGATCCCTGGAAGATCCGGATGCGCTGCGGCGGTGTCACCGCGCGCGTCTCTCGCAGATAGCCGCCGAGGGCGGCGGCGCCGGCTCCCGTCGCCGGGTCTTCGCTGATCGCTCCGACAGGGAAGACGTTCCGCACGTGCCACGTGTCCGCGGTCTCCGCCCACGCGACGATGATCGTGGCCGGCCAGCCCTCGGCATCCATCAGCGCACGGGCGGCGGCGGGGTCGAAGGTCACTCGATCGAGCGCGCCCCGCGAGCGCACGACGAGAAGCGGATGCGGGTTGCCTGCCGAGGCCAGCGCCGGCGCGTGCGCGGGGTCGAGGTCGGCATCCTCGAGGTGAAGGACCTCGAGGATGCGCGCGCGGGTGTCGACGGCGAGGTCCTCGACGGAGGGGTCGACGCTCGTGAAGCGCACCACACGGTCCGCATCGGTGGCGTCGACGGTGATCTGGATCAGCCCGACAGGTGTCGCGAACGAGTAGGCGCCCGGCCCGGCCACCTCTGCGAGGGCTGCGGCAGTCGCGACCGTCGCGTGGCCGCAGAAGGGCACCTCGGCCAGGGGCGAGAAGTAGCGCAGCGACAGGTCGCCCCGGGTGCCGCGGGTCACGAAGGCGGTCTCGGAGTAGCCGACCTCGGCCGCGACGCGCAGCATCTCGGCATCCGACATCCCGTCCGCGTCCAGCACGACCCCCGCGGGGTTGCCGCCGGCGGGATCGGAGGAGAAGGCGGCCCAGCGCTGAACGGAGGGTGTGACCACGCTGTCGACGATAGCGCTGGTGCGCACAGCGTCAGGATGGAGGATCGCCCGGTTCTCCGGGCGCGGACCGTGAGGTGGCCGACGAACGTGCCGACCTCTCTGCGAGTTCGATCACGCGGACGACCTCCCGCGCTTCGTCGACGGTGATCCGCGGCACCACACCCGCGTGGAGAGCCGCCGCGATGTCGTCGTAGATCTCTGCGCCCAGCGTCCCCGGGGGCGTCAGGCCGCGGATGGACCGGGTCGTGCCATCCGCGGCGAAGATGTCGACGCGATCGCCGGTCGGCGCGATCGCCATTCCGGACTCGCCCCACACCGCGAAACGCGGGGCGGGCGCACCGAGACGGCGGAAGATGTCCACTCGTCCGGTCAGACCCTCCGCGAAGTCGAGGTCGATGCCCGCCCATTGTTCGACGTCTTCGCCGTCTTCGATCGAGGTCCGCGCGTGGACGGAGAGGGGCGGAGATCCCGCTAATCGCAGGACATGGTCGATCGGGTGAGGACCGATCACCCGCAGGACACCACCGCCCGAGCTGCGCCGGTGTGCCCAGCCGGCGGTCCGAGCGCCGACGTGAGGCTTCTCCGCCGTCGACATGCGGTACTCGCCCTGGTGACCCCGCGTGGCGGAGATCCGCCACGGCCGCCCGAGCTCGCCCGAACGGACCACCTCCTCAAGGGCGAGGAAATCGGCCTCCCACCGCCGTTGATGGTGGACGAACAGTCGGCCGGGCGCGGTCGCTGCCCGAGCGATGAGGTCATCGGCTTCGGCAACGGTGACGGTGAGGGGCTTCTCGACGAGCACCGAGCACCCCCGATCAAGCGCCGCCGCGGTGATCGGATGATGGAGATCATGCGGTGTGGCCACGACGACGAGATCGAGGTGCGGCACATCGAGAGCGCGTTGCCACCCATGGACCCACTCGATGTCGGCGTCGGCGTCGGCGTCGACGTCGGGGGAGGTGTCAGCTCGACTCGTCGCGATGACACGCAGCCGGTAACGGGGGTCCTCTCGGAGATGCGGGAGGTGGTAATGCCGGCCGCTGTTGCCGAGCCCGATGAGGGCGACGTCGATGGCGTCGTCAGCGGAGCGCGACATGTCCGTGCAAGGCCTCTTCGATGGTGACGGGGCTGCCGTTTCGAGCGGCCGAGAGGTAGGCGGCTTCCATCAGACCCATGGTCTGGAGGTTGTCGCGAGCGCTGTGGGCGGGGTCTCGACCCTCGGCGATGGCTCGTGCGAACTCGCGCATGCTCGAGCCGTACGACAGTGCCGAGTGCTCCCCGCTGCGGGTTTCGCTGAAGACGACCTCCTGCGGGGTCTCGCCGTCGAAGTCGGCAACGCCCGTCGCCGTCCCAGCCATCGGAGCGCTCCGCTGGACCGCGACGGATCCGTGTGTCGTGTCGACGCGGAACGTGTTGGTCGGGAGGCGACGGCTCGTCCAGGACGACGTCACGACACCCACTCCGCCGCCGGCGAAGTCCACGAGGAGGGATGCCCACTGCTCGCCTCGCACAGTGCTTCCCCGGCGCCGGCGCGTGAGGGCCCGGACCCCCACCGGCTCGGTCGGCGCGATCCAGCGGAGCCGATCGATGAGGTGGACGCTGAAGATCGCCATCTCGAGCTTCGTCTCCTCGGCCCGCCAGACACCTCCCGCCTGCGGTCTGTCCTGAAAGGTCCGAGCCTCGAGGAAGGTGACATCCCCCGCCTCCGGCCGGCGTACCTGGGCCCGAACCCATGGGTACTCCGGGAACCAGCGGAAGTTCTGACTCACCGCGAGGGTCACGTGGGCTGCCTCGGCTGCTTCGGTGAAGGTGACGGCGTCGGCTCCGGACTGGGCGAACGGCTTCTCGATGAGCACGTGGATGCCCTGTGCGAAGGCCGGCTCGAGCACCTCGGCCCGCACGGCCGGTGGCGTGAGCAGGGCGATGGCATCCACCGTTCCCGAGGTGATCATGGTGGTCGCATCGCGGAAGCGGTGGGGGATGTCGTATCGCGTGGCGAAGTCGTCGAGTACATCGCCCCGAGGGTCGGCCGCGGCGACGATCTCCACGTCATCCGCAGCGACGTGCCTCGATCCCGCAACGTGCTGATGGGCTACCCAGCCGGTTCCGACCAGTCCGATCCGCAACCGGCCGGTCATCGGTGTGCTCCCAGCCCGTACCAGTGGGCCGCGGTCCCGCCGGTGACCAGGCGCCGGTCGTCGCCGTCGAGGTCGCGTACGGCCCGGACCATGCTGTTCCACGCCTGGCGATGGCTGGCGCGCAGGAGGACGACGGGCCAGTTGCTCGCCAGCATGCATCGAGACGGCCCGAAGGCGGCGAGTGCGACATCGACGTACGGCCGGAGTGCGGCGTCGTCCCACGACGCCCATCGCTGCAGTACCGCGACGCCCACCGACAGTTTGATCGCAATGTTCGGGGTCTCGGCGAGGCGGCGCACACGCCGCACCCAGTCTCCGAAGCCGTCCTCGGACATCGGCGGGGATGCGAGGTGGTCGACGACGATGCGCAGGTGCGGCGCAGCTCGGGCCACCGCCGAGATCGCGTCGATCTGATCGTCGGTGATCGGCACCGTGTCCCAGACCAGTCCGCCGTCGGCTGCGCGGAGCAGCGCTCGGCGGCCGTCGCGTTCCGCCGTCCATGCCATCGGATCGGCCCCCACCAGGCACCGCACGCCGACGAGCTTGTCTCCACCGGCCTGCGTTCGAAGGGCGAGCAGGCCGTCGACCTGCGCGACGCCGTCAGCGGGCGAGGCGAGATCGGCGTAGCCCACCCATCCGTGGATGCGCGGGCTCGTGCGGGCGTACGCCGCCAAGCGGGCGTTCTCGTCGACGTCGTCGACGGATTGCATGACGATGCTTCCGTCGATCCCGGAGGCGTCGAGCTCCCGCTCCCACTCCTCGGCATCGAAGGCCCGGCGGAGCACGCCGTCGTCGGCGGGACGCCAGGGCTGCCTGTCGATCACATCTGCGGGCCAAAGGTGATGGTGAGCGTCGATGATCATCATCGTCCTTCGAACGACGGGCGCCGCTTGTCGAGGAACGCCGCAACGCCCTCCTGGAAGTCGGCGCTGCCGTAGATCTCCGCGTAGACGTCGTCTCGGGGCGCATCCGCCAAGACGGCGTCGACCCGGCGCCACAGACGGCGGAACGATCGGAGGGTGAGGGGAGCGCAGGACCGGATGGCATCGAGCAGCCCGTCGAGGTGCTCTTCCACCCCATCGGCGTCGACGACGGATGTGACGAAACCCGCCTGCAACGCTTCTTCCGCGGAGAAGAGCCGGGCGGTGAACAGCATCTCGGCAGTGTTACGGCGGCCGAAGGTGGCGCTCAATCGCGCGATCGACGTCGGCGACAGGGTGTTCCCGACCGTTCGGGCGATCGGCGAGCCGAAGCGCGATGACGGTGTGCACACGACGAGGTCGCTGAGGGCGGCCAGAACAATGCCGCCACCCACGCACGCTCCGTCGACGACGGCGATGATCGGCACGTCCACATCGGTCAGCGCCACCTGGACCCGGCGCATGTGGGCCTCGTAGGCGACGCCGTCCGGTCCGGAGGTGATCTCCTGCAGCCAGCGGATGTCCGTGCCGCCGACGAACGCACCGTCGGCGCCGCGGAGGACGACCGCCCTCACCGACTCGTCCGCACGGATGTCGCGCAGGAAGCCCTCGAACGCGTCGTACATCGCCCGGTCGATGGCGTTGCGGCTCCGTGGGTTCGAGAAGGTCAGCGTGGCGACGCCGCGATCGGCGCGGAGATCGACGGTGCCCGTCATGGGATCCGCTCACCCAGAAGCTCGTCCTGGTGCTCGCCGAGAAGCGGCGGGTGCCGGCGGACCTCTGCGGGAGTGCCGCTCATCTTGATCGGGAAGCCGAGGGTCTGCACCTCGCCCTCGACCGGGTGAGGAATCGTCTTCACCATCTCCCGGTGCTCTGTGTGCGGATCGCGCAGGACTTCGTCGTACGCCAGGATCGGTCCGCAGGGCACTCCGCCCGCCAGGAGCCGCTCCACCCAGTAGTCCGTGCCGTGGCCTGCCAGCAGCGACTCGATGGTGTCGGCCAGCTCCTGCTTGTTCTTCATCCGCAGCGGGTTGGTCGCGAACCGCTCGTCGAGTTCGAGCTCGGGCGCATCGAGGGCAGCGCACAGGAATCCCCAGAGCCGCTGGTTGTTGGCGCCGATCGTCATCCACCCGTCACCGGTGCGGAAGGCCTGGTACGGCGCCGACATGCGGTGCGACGAGCCGGTGCGGGCGGGTACGTCTCCACTGGCCCAGTACTCCGTCGCTTCCCAGACGGTGAAGCCGAGGGCCGCTTCGAACAGGGAGGTCTCTACGCGCTGCCCCTCCCCGGTACGCAGCTTGTGGATGTAGGCGGCGGCGATGCCGTACGCGCAGAACAGCCCGGATCCAAGATCGGCGACAGGAACGCCCGCCTTCGCCGGCGGTGCGTCGGGGTGCCCGGTCACCCCCATGACACCCGCCATCCCCTGGGCGATGAGGTCGTAGCCGGGCCGATTCGAATACGGACCGGATTGCCCGAACCCCGAGATGCTGGCGTATATGAGGCCCGGATTGAGATCGCGCAGCGTCTCATAGTCGATCCCGAGACGAGCCGTGACGCCGGGACGGTAGTTCTCCACGAGGACATCGGCGTCGGCCACGAGCCGACGAAGATCGGCGAGACCCTCGTCAGAGCGCAGATCGAGGACGACCGAGCGCTTATTGCGATTGAGTGCGAAGAACGCGGGCCCGTCTTCGCCTTTGCCGGAGCGACCCCACGAATGACGAGTCTGGTCACCCCCACCGGGGGGCTCCACCTTGATGACATCGGCTCCGAAATCCGCCAGCAGCATCGTGCAGAAGGGTCCCGCCATGACCTGCGTGAGGTCGACCACCGTCATTCCGTCGAGGGCGCCGGGTTGCATCCTCATTCCTTTCGTCGAACCGTGGGGGCGACAGCGGGGGCCGGATCTCACCGGCCCCCGGCGTCGTCAACCGATGGTGTCCTGGGCCTCGGTGGTGAACTGCTCCGCGGCTTCTTCGACGCTGAGCTGATCGAAGGAGACCTGCTGGTAGTACCGGGTCACCGCCTGCTGGAACAGCGTCGCGTAGCCCGTGCCGTACACGGTGGGCGCGACGCCGGCGTCGGCGAGGGTCTGGTAGAGCTCGAGCTCGGCCCTCTTCGCCTCCGAGGTGTCAGGGCTGTCCAGGAGCGCCTGCAGGTTCTCCGTCTGCGTGTTGGCGCCGTTGTCCGATGCGTACACCAGTGCCGCCTCCTCGTCGTTGACGAAGAAGTCGATGAAGTCCGCAGCCGTGGCGACGTTGTCGCAGTTCGCGGAGATCGACAGGCCCGACAGCCAGAAGGCGCTGCCGTTGCCGGAGGGGCCCGTGGGGAGCGGAAACGCCTGCAGGACGTTGCCTGGCGCGACCTGATCGATCGTGGCCTGGGCCGTGCCGAGACCGTTCGCCGGCCAGAACACGGTGGCTTGCGTTCCCTGGCTGAAGTCGTTCTGCTCGAGCGGCAGTCCCGTGGTCTCGGAGGCGCGCTCGGCGGAGATGGAGTAGCCGTTCTCCTGGAGGTCGAGCGAATAGTCCCAGAACGCCTCGACGTCCTCCGCCGTGAACCCGACGCTGCCTTCGTCGTAGAAGTCGGCGTCGTGGCTTCGCAGCCACGCTTCGAGAACGTCCTGCTGGTTTCCGACGATCCCCGTCGCGGGCGCGCCGGTGGCCTCGGTCACATCGCCGAACCATCCGGCGAGCCACTCCCAGTCGTACTCCTCCGGGGGCAGCGGAAGACCGGCATCCTCGACCATGGTGGTGTTCACCAGGAGGGAGCCGAACGCAGCGCCGTAGGGGATCATGTAGAGCTGCCCGTCGGAGCCTCGTCCGCTGTCGAGCACGCTCTCCGGGATGGCCGAGACGTCGATCGTCCCGTTCTCGACGAGATCGTCGAGCGGACGCAGCGCGCCACGGTCGGCGTAGTCGGCCATCAGACGGTTCTGCATCTGGGGCACGCAGGGGAGGTTGTCGCCGGCGGCCTGGACGCTGGCGGTCTCGAAGTAGGCGGCGAACTCCGCCGTGGTGCCGTTGACCGTCACATCCGGGTTGGCCTCCTGGTACAGGTCGATGACGGCCTGCGTCTTCTCGTTTCGGGCGGGACCGCCCCACCAGGAGTACTGGATCTCGCCGGCGACTTCGCCGGTCGCCTCGGGAGCGGCAGCTTCGCCGCCGCTGCCGCCTCCGCAGGCGCTCAGTCCGAGGATAGTCGCGGACGCCGCCGTGGCGACCGCCAGGTACCGAAGCTGCTGCTTCATGGTTCTCTCTTTCTGTATCGGGTGTTGGGGGACGTCGTCGTCAGAGTCGGAGTCATTTCAGGCCGGTGGTGGCGATCCCTTGAGTGAGCAGACGCTGCGCCGCGAGGAAGAAGCCGATGAGCGGCGCGATGGACAGCGTGGCCATCGCGAAGAGAGCGCCGAGCGAGGACTCGCCGGTCGAGTCCACGAACTGCACCAGCCCTTGCGGGACGGTGTATCGGGCAGTGTCGGAAATGTAGAGCCGCGGGCCGAGGAAGTCGTTCCAGGTCGCGATGAAGGTGAACATCGCCGTGGTGGCGATCGCCGGACCCAGGAGCGGAAGGATGATGCGTCGGAAGATGCCGAAATTCCCGCACCCGTCCAGTCGCGCCGCCTCATCGAGGTCTCTCGGGAGTCCGCGGATGAACTGGATGGTGAGGAAGATGAAGAACGCGTCGGTCGCGAGGAACTTCGGCACGATGAGCGGCAGGTACGTGTTCAGCCAGCCCAGCTCGTTGAAGAGGATGTACTGCGGAACGATCGTCACTTGGTACGGGAGAAGAAGGGTGACCATCAGTAGTGCGAACAGTGTCCGTTTGAACGGGAAGTCCAGTCGCGCGAATGCGAAGCCGGTGAGCGTGGCCGCGAACAGGTTTCCGACGACGGCAAGTGCCGCGATGATGAACGAATTGACGAAGAACACGCCGAAGTTCAGCGTCGTCGATGCGGTGAAGCCCGCGGCGTAGTTCTCGAGGGTGAAGGAGCCCGTGAACGGCAGCAGAGATCGGCCGATTTCGGAATTCGGGCGGAACGAGGCATCCACCATCCAGACCACCGGGTAGAGCATGATCACCAGGACGGCAATCGTGACCGCGTGGCGCGCCCAGGCCGAGAGGACTCTGCTTCGGGTCGGTCGCGTCGGCAGGAACCGCGGGCGCCGGCGGTGACGGTCGCCGCGCGTGGTGATCGCGTAGGTGTTGGTGTCGATGGTCATGAGTCCTCCCCGTAGAACACCCAGTAGCGCGCACTCCAGAACAGGCCCCCGGTGATGAGTCCCAGCGCCAGGAGCAGCACCCATGCCATGGCCGATGCGTACCCCATCTGGAAGTCCACGAAGCCCTTTTGGTAGAGGTAGACGGTATAGAGCAGCAGCGAGTCGGCCGGCTGGCCGGTGCCGCCGCTGATGACGTACGCCGGGGTGAAGGACTGCAGCGAGTTGACGATCACCAGGAGCCCGTTGAAGAAGATGACCGGCGTGAGGTGTGGGAAGGTGATCGACCAGAACTGCTGCCAACGGTTGGCGCCGTCGATCTGCGCAGCCTCGTAGTACGACGCCGGGATCTGCCGCAGACCCGCGAGGAAGATCACCATGGTGCTGCCGAACGTCCAGATCGCCAATGCGACGATCGTGTAGAGAGCCGTATCGGGATTACCCACCCAGCTGCGTCCGTCGATGCCGAAGATGCTCAGCGCGGCGTTGAAGATGCCGTTGGAGCCGAAGACCTGGAGCCAGAGTACGGCGATCGCGACGCTGCTGCCGAGGAGTGACGGGATGTAGAAGAGCGCCCGGTACACGCCGAGGAACCGCAGGCCCCGGTTGAGGAAGAGCGCGAGCAGGAGCGAGAACACCAGGATGCCGGGCACGCTCAGCAGCGTGTACATGATGGTGACCCCGACGGACTTCAGGAAACGAGGGTCACGCTCGAACAGTCGGACGTAATTGTCCACCCCGATCCAGTCCGGTGTCCCGATGAGGTCGTACCGGGTGAAGGACAAGTACAGCGAGGCGATGATCGGCCCCAGCGTGATGACGATCATGCCGATGAACCACGGCGTCAGGAACCCGTACGCCGACAGCGTGTTCCGTAGGCGGTTGCGCTTCATGGCGCGGCGTCGTTCAGGATCCGGCGCGAGACTGTCGGAGCCGAAGGAGCCCTGCTCGGGCAGTTGCTCGATGATCGCGGGCTGGACCGTCATCGTCCCTTCGCTTCCTGTGCGTGCCGCTCGACGGCGTCGGCGAGTGTCTGGGAGAGCAGGGCTGCCAGCGGCGCGGACGTGCCGGCTGCGCGCGCGGCGGCGACCACGTCCCACAGGTCCTTGCTCCACGGGCGATAGCGGACCTCGACACCGGCGCGATCGTAGTTCGCGGCGAGGTCGTCGAAGAACCCCCAGTTCCGCGCCGTCCAGCTGTCGCCGGTGGAGGTCTGAAGCGTTTTCAGCACCACACCCGGGTCCACGTCGTACGCGTCCGTGAGGGCCAGGCCCTCGTACAGCGCTTCCAGCGCGGCGAGCATGGAGAGCTGGTTGGCGAGTTTGACAGCCGCTCCGGCCCCGGGGCGGCCGCATTTGACCGTCGTGCCCAGCGCGTCGAGGTACTTCTGAGCGTCTGGGGTCGGCTCGCCTCCGACCATGATGGTGAGCGACCCGTCGCGTGCCCGCGCGGCGCCGCCGCTGACGGGGGCGTCCGAGACACGCACGCCCCCGTCAGCCGACATCTCGGCGAGCTTGTCCACAGTCACCGGCAGCACCGTGCTGTGGATGAGAACGGACGCTGACGACAGGACCCGGACCAGACCGTCCTCGACGAGGAGGCTCTCGACGGTCTGGTCGTCGGGGACGGCGAGTCCGACGACGGCGCAGTCCGAAAAGTCATCGAGGCTTGTGGCGATCGAGGCGCCCTCCTTCCGGAGCTGAGCGCACTTGTCCTCCGACAGGTCCGACCCGACGACGTCGAAGCCGCTGTCGACGAGGCGCTGGGCCATCGGCATGCCGATGTCTCCCAGTCCGATGAATCCGACCCGCATGGTTTCTCCTTCGAATCCGCGCTCGCCGCGTCCGCTCAGTCGACCTGGACGGTGTCGTCCAGCGCCCAGCCGAGCTGCTCGTACATCTTTCGGCGGCCGCGCTTGTCGTTGACCGCCTCTTGGCGGGCGTACTTCGCGACCTCTTCGATCCGGTCCTCGGGCACGATGATCACGCCGTCGCCGTCACCCACGACGAGGTCGCGGGGGTTGACCCGCTGGCCGCCGATCGTGATCGGCGTGTTGTGCTCGAGGTACTCGATGCGCCCCTGGGTCATGGACTGGCCGATGAACTGGGTGAAGATCGGCACCTGCTGCAGTCGGCATTCGTCGGTGTCTCGGACACCGCCGGAGCTGACGACGCCCTGCGCGCCGTTGAGGAAGAAGTTCAGGGTGTTCCAGGAGCCGAGCTGACCGACGCCCAGGTAGGGGGCCTCGATGACGACCACGTCGCCCTGGACGATGTCGCTGACGTAGGGCTCGATGTGCTTGATCTTGTACCAGTGATTGCGTGCCCATTCGGTGTACTCGTCGGGCGAGATGGGCGGTGCCTGATCGTGCGACGCGACGAGCCGGACCGTCAGGGCGGGGCCGCACAGACGGGCTCCGTCGAACAGCGGTCGGATGTCGCGGGACACGCTGCCCTTGCTGAACAGTCCGATCCAGTCCATGCCGTCCCGGACGTCGGAGACGCGCAGGCCGTCGTACAGCTTCTTGATTTCTTCGTATTCCATGGGCTTGTTGCCTTCCTTCGGTGTGGACCTCGGCGACCTCACCAGTTGGTCGCGACGTACTTCGTCTCCAGGTATTCGTGCAGTCCTTCGGTGGAACCTTCGCGGCCGATGCCGCTCTCCTTCACGCCCCCGAAGGGAGCCGCCGGATCGGAGACCAGACCCCGGTTCAGGGCGACCATTCCCGATTCCAGGCGTCCGGCGATCGCGAGTCCCTTCCGCAGGTCGTCGGTGTAGAGGTAGGAGACGAGGCCGTAGATGGTGGCGTTGGCCGCAGCGACGGCTTCGTCCTCGGACGAGAAGCGCACGAGCGGCGCGACCGGCCCGAAGACCTCCTCGTGCAGGATCCGCGCGTCTGCGGGGACGTCGGCCAGCACCGTCGGCGGATAGAAGAACCCGGGGCCGTCGGGGGCCTCGCCGCCGGTGAGCACCCGGGCCCCGCGCTGGACGGCGTCCTCGACCAGTTCGCGCACTTTGCTCACGCTCTTGGCATTGACGAGGGGACCGACGTCGACGGTCGCGTCGCTCGCGGGGCCGACGTGCAGACTGCGCATCCGCTCGGTGAGCGCATCGGCGAAGGCGTCATAGATGCTGTCGTGCACATAGAAGCGATTCGCTGCCGTGCACGCCTGTCCGCCGTTGCGCATCTTGGCCAGAAGCGCCCCGTCCACGGCTGCATCGACGTCGGTGTCGCCCAGGACGAGGAACGGCGCGTTCCCTCCGAGCTCCATCGCCGTGCGGAGGACGCGACGCGATGCACGTTCGAGCAGGTGGCGGCCGACTTCGGTGGAACCGGTGAACGACAGCATCCGCACGTCATCGTGCTCGAGGAGCCGGTCGACCAGCGGTCCGGCCGAGCGCGTCGTGAGGACCGTGAGCACACCGTCGGGGAGTCCGGCCTCCTCCAGGATGTCCGCGATCGCCAAGGCGGTGAGCGGCGTCTCGGCGGCCGGCTTCAGGATCGCGGTGCAGCCGACGGCGAGCGCCGGGCCGATCTTGCGTGTCGCCATCGCTGCGGGGAAGTTCCACGGCGTCACGAGGACGCAGATACCCACCGGCTCGTGAGATACCAGGACCTTCGTCGATCCGGTCGGGTTGTCGAAATGCTCACCCCGTACCCGCACCGCCTCTTCGGCGTACCACCGGAAGTACTCCGCGGCGTAGGTGACCTCGGCCAGCGCATCCGCTCGCGCCTTTCCGTTCTCGCGGGAGATCAGCGCAGCGAGCTCGTCCCTGCGCGACATCATGATGTCGAATGCGCGCAGCAGGACGTCGCTGCGCTCCCTGCTGGAAAGTGCGCGCCAGGCCGGCGCCGCAGAGCGCGCCGCCTCGACGGCGTGGTCTGCGTCGGCAGGGCCGTGGTCGGGGACTGCGCTGATAATCGATTCGTCGGCCGGATCGATCACATCGAAGTGTGCGTGCGCGGTGAGGGTCATCGGCGGCCTCCGGCTGTCTGCTCGGGTGCGGGTGTGCGAACTCCGAAGAACGCGGCATCGAGGATCTGGCGTGCTGCCTCGACGGTGAGGGGTACCGGGTTGTTCTCAGCCAGTCGCTGGGCCTTGACACCCTCCACTGCGGCCCAGTCCAGGCGGTCCTCGGGAAAGCCCAGTTCCGCGAGGGAATCGGGGATGCCGATCTGGCGCATGATGTCGCGAACGAGGACGGGGGCTTGCCGGGCCAGATCGGCGGGAGATGCCGGGCCGGCTCCGAGCGCCGCGGCGACGTCAGCAAGCTCCGCCTCGCGGACCGACCGATTGAATTCCATGACGAAGGGAAGCAGGAGGCCGACCCCGACGCCGTGCGGAGTGCGAGTGACCGCTCCGATGGGGTATTGCAGGGCGTGCGCCGCCGCGGTGCCCGCCGTGCCGAACGCAAGGCCGGCAAGCAGGGACCCATAGAGGGTCTGCGCGCGGGAGTCCAGATCGCCCGGCTCCCGATAGGCGCGCGGCAATCCCTGGGCGATCCGCCGAATGGCTTCGAGCGCGAGGGTGTCCGTCAACAGGCTGGACCCCATGAACACGCGTCCCGCGTCCGTGGGTTCACCGCGGCCCTTGACCGCGGTGTACGACTCGATCGCATGGCACAGCGCGTCGGCGCCCGACGCGGCAGTCACCCCGGCAGGGCAGGTGAGGGTCATCTCGGGGTCGCAGACGGCGACCGACGGGATCAGGTAAGGGCTGGAGACGCCCACCTTCGACTCCCGCCGAGTGTCCGTCACGACCGCCACAGGCGTGACCTCCGAGCCGGTTCCGGCCGTCGTCGGGGCTGCGATGATCGGGGCGACGGGACCCGGCACGCGGCGCTCGCCGTAGTAGTCCGAGACCTCGCCGCCGTGGGCCAGAAGGACGGCGGCCATCTTGGCCGTGTCGATGCTGCTCCCACCGCCCATTGCGATGAAGACATCGGCGCCGAACGCTCCTGCTGCCGCCGATGCGGCGCTGATGGCGTGCGTCGGGAGCTCGGGGACGACCTGCGTAAAGACCTCCCACGCCACGCCGGCGGCGTCGAGCCCGACGCCCAACTCCGTCAGCAGCGGACTCTCGGCGAGGAACGCGTCGGCCACGATGAAGGCCCTCGTTCCGTGGAGAGCGGCCTGGGCGGGGATGGCTCGTCGCTGGCCGGGTCCGAAGATGATCTCTCCGGGTGCGCGAAAAGCGGCGTACATGAAATCTCCGTTGATCCGATCCGATCTGATTCCGCAAAGCTAGACGGACCTCGCGGGGAATGTCAACGTCCGCAACAAAAGTCGCGAAATCTGTCAGTCCGCCTTGTCCCTCCCCACCTTCCCCAGGGGCACGGGTGGTGTGCTGCCGTCGATCGGCGACGAGAAGTCGCCCACGTCGCGGCAAGATCAGATAGGATCCGAATGCCGGTGCTCCATGGCACGGAAGGGGAGCCGATGGTCGAAGGCGACACCAGGACGTCGTCCGCCGTCCGCGAGGCGGGGGGTGCGCGGCCGCCGATGGGAGCGGAGCTGTACGCGGCGATCCTCTCGCGCATCCTGCACTCCGATCTCGGTCCGGGGGATCGCCTGACGATCGACGCAATCGCGCGGGAGTTCGGCGTGTCGCAGACTCCGGTGCGCGAGGCGCTGCACCGGCTCGACGCCGAGGGCATCGTCGTACGGCACCATCTCTCGGGATACCGCGTGCGTCCGAAGATCACGCGGGAGCAGTTCGAGGACATGGTCGAGGTGCGTCTTCTCCTCGAGCCGGCAGCCTCGCGGCGTGCGGCAGAGCGGATGACGCCTGCCGAGCTCGACGAGCTCGCCGTCTTGGCGCGCGAGATGCGACGCCTGGATGACGAGCGAGACGGTTCCGCCCCCGCGTCCTACGCGCGCTTCTCGCAGATCGACGCTCAACTGCATGACGCCATCGCTGCCGGCGGCCGCAATGAATACATCCGCGACTCGCTGGCGCGCCTGCATCCGCACGTCCACCTCTTCCGGCTTTCCAATTCGGCGCAGGTGACCTCTGAGGCCATCGACGAGCATCAGGCGATCATCGACGCCATCGGTGCGCGCGATCCCGACGCCGCCGCCTACGCCATGCGCCGCCACATCGATGCGTCTGCTCGCCGATTCCGCCGAGGGTTCGCGAGCGACGGCGCGAGCGACTGAGGTCCCTAAGCGGACGTGACGTCCGATCAGCGGCTCCTTCACTCTGACAACGTTGTACAGATTCGCGATAACCTAGAAGCGCCAATTGTTGTTATGCGCGACAAATGCGGGAGTCAAGGATGACGGATGTGACGGATGTCCCACCTGGGACAACGAGCCGGGCGGAACGGCCGCAATGGGCTGATCCGTCCCTCGATGCGTCCACCCGGATCGAGGCGCTGCTTGCCACGATGACGGACGACGAGAAGATCGCTCAGCTCGGCGGCTACTGGGCCGATACACGGGATTCGACGCAGCTCATCGCGCCGATGCAGGATGTGCTGTCGCGTGGCCGGCCCCCATTCGACGAGGCGGTGCGTGACGGGATCGGTCATCTCACCCGCGTGTTCGGGGTGACGCCCGTGACTGCCCGCGAGGGCATGCAGAAGGTGCAGGACGCCCAGCGTCACCTGCGTGAGAAGACACGTCTGGGCATTCCGGCGGTCGTCCACGAGGAGTGCCTGACCGGCTTCACGACGTACGGCGCGACGGTCTATCCCGCCTCGATGGCGTGGGCGGCGACCTTCGACGCCGACCTCGTGCGCGAGATGGCAGCCGCGATCGGTGCGGACATGCGCGCGGTCGGCGCACACCACGGTCTCTCCCCCGTGCTCGACGTCGTCACCGACTACCGGTGGGGTCGCGTGGAGGAGACCCTCGGCGAAGACCCCTACGTCGTCGGCACACTCGCGACCGCCTATGTCCAGGGCCTGCAGCACAGCGGCATCATCGCGACGCTCAAGCACTTCGCCGGCCACGCCACCTCCCGCGGCGGACGCAATCACGCTCCCGTATCGCTCGGGGAGCGCGAGTTGCGCGACCTCGTCCTGCCGCCCTTCGAGATGGCGGTGCGGGTCGGCGGGGCGGCGAGCGTCATGAACTCGTACACCGAGCTCGATCGCGTGCCGGCGGCCGCCGACCGGTGGCTCCTCACCGACCTGCTCCGCGACGAGTGGGGCTTCGCGGGTACTGTCGTGTCGGATTACTGGGCGGTCGCGTTTCTGAAGTCGAAGCATCAGGTCGCCGAGACGATGGCGGATGCCGGTCGGCTCGCGCTCCACGCCGGCATCGACGTCGAACTCCCCGACATCGCCGCCTACCGCCTCCTCCACGACGATGACCCCGACGCCGCCCGCACGGCGTCCGACATCGACACCGCGGTGCGCCGCGTGCTGCACCAGAAGCTCGAGCTCGGCCTCCTCGACGCCGGGTGGGCGCCGCCCGAGCCGGCAGACGTCGATCTCGACAGTCCGCGCAACCGCGACATCGCCCGTCGGCTGGCGGAGGAGTCCGTCATCCTGCTCGACAACAGTCTGGGCGTCCTTCCCCTGGAGTCCTCGGTGCGTCGGATCGCCGTGGTCGGTCCGATCGCCGACGATCCCCGCGCCATGATGGGCGCCTACTCCTACCCGATCCACGTGATGCCCCGGCACCCCGAGATGGGCCTCGGCGTCGACGCGGTCACGATCCCCGAGGCGCTCCGGAACGCGTTCCCCGGCGCCGAGCTCCACGTCGAGCCGGGCGTCCCTCTCACGGAACCCGCCGACGACGCCGCGATCGCGCGCGCCGTCGAGGCCGCGGCATCCGCTGATGTGGTGATCGCCGTCGTCGGTGACCGTGCCGGTATGTTCGGCCGGGGCACTTCGGGCGAGGGGTCGGATGCGCCTGACCTCGATCTCCCCGGTGAGCAGGGACGGCTCGTCGAGGCCGTGCTGGCGACGGGGACGCCGGTGGTGCTCGTCGTGATGTCGGGCCGGCCCTACGCGCTCGGGGCGTACGCCGGCCGTGCCGCCGCCATCGTGCAGGCCTTCATGCCCGGGATCGAGGGTGCGACGGCGCTCGCCGGGGTGCTCGCGGGCGCGGTCAACCCCAGCGGGCACCTGCCGGTGCAGATCCCGCGGACCGGTGATGCCCTCCCGCACACCTACCTCGCGCCGCCGCTCGGGCAGGACGGCGACCGCATCAGCAACCTCTCGATCGCCCCCGCCTTCCCGTTCGGGCACGGTCTGTCGTACACGTCGTTCGCGCTCGGAGACGTGCAGCTCGATACCGAGCGCATCACCGCCGACGGTCGCGTGCGCGCGAGCGTCGAGGTGCGCAACACCGGAGAGCGTGCCGGCGCCACGGTCGTTCAGCTGTATGCCGCCGACCCCGTGGCGCAGGTGACGCGACCGGTCCGCCAGCTGGTGGGGTACGCGCGGGTGCACCTCGCACCCGGAGATGCCGCTGCCGTGCGGTTCGACGTCCACGCCGACCGCTTCTCGTTCACCGGTCTCGAACGTCGCCGCATCGTCGAACCCGGCCGGATCGAACTCGTCGCGGGTCTGTCGCTCACCGACACCTCCGGTATCGCCGAGCTGACCATCGACGGACCCGGTCGCGTCGTCGAGGAGCCGGTGCTCGTCACGCCGGTCGAGATCGTCCCGATCACGCACGAGCCCACCGAAGGAGACGCAGGATGACCGACTTCCTCGCCGAAGACTGGCCCATCGCCGCCGCCGCGCTGCCCTTCTCCGGGCGCACCGCCGACGGACGTTCCGTCACGGAGGCGGGCCCCGAGGTCTGGCGGGAAGTGCTCGTCGAGGTCGCCGACGCCGGTTTCGATCGCATCGACCTGACCGACTCCTGGCTTCGCGTGGGCGATCTCGACGCGCGCGGTCTCGCCGATTTCGCTGCGGTGGCGGCAGCGGAGGGCGTCGTCCCGACATCCGTCTCCGCCATCCGGTGCAGTGTCATCGACCGAGAACGCGGTGAAGCGAACTTGGCTTACAGCCACCGCACGCTCGACGCCGCCGCCGCGCTGGGGATCGAGACCGTCTCGTTCGGCCTCCACCAGGCACTGACCCCCGCGCAGCAGGCGCAGCTGTGGTTCTGGACCGTCGAGGGTCATCGCGACGATCCGGCGGACTGGGAGACCGCGGTCGCGCGGTTGCGGGAATTGGGCCGTCACGCCGCCGATCTCGGCATCCTCGTCTCGCTGGAGATGTACGAAGACACCTTTCTCGGCACAGCCGACTCCGCGGTGCGCCTCGTCACCGACATCGGCATGGACAACGTCGGGCTGAACCCCGACATCGGCAACCTCGTGCGCCTCCACCGGCCGATCGAACCGTGGTGGGAGGTCGTGGAGAAGACCCTCCCCTACGCGAATTTTTGGCATGTGAAGAACTACGCCCGAGATGAGGATGTCGCGCGCGACCTGTACACCGCGGTGCCCGCGCCCATGGCGTACGGCCTCATCGACTACCGCCGGGCATTCCGGTACGCGATCGAGCAGGGGTTCCAGGGCGTCATCTGCGTAGAGAACTACGGCGGCGACGGACTGACGGTCTGCGCGGACAACCGCGACTACCTGCGACGCCACGTGCTGCCCAAGCGCCCGGGCTACACGCGCGGCGACAGCCGGGTGCGACAGATCGGCCACGCACGGAGAGGTGCATCATGACCAGAATCCACAACGATCCGTCCGATTTCGTCTCCGAGGCGCTCGCGGGGTTCGCGGCGGCCCACCCGGGCCTCGTTCGGGCTGTCGACGGGGGTGTCGTGCGCGCGGCGCCGGCACCGCGGGGGAGCGTAGCGCTGGTGGTCGGTGGCGGCTCGGGCCACTATCCCGCGTTCGCGGGCGTCGTCGGGCAGGGGCTCGCGGCCGGTGCCGTGTGCGGCAACATCTTCACCTCGCCGTCGGCCGGGCAGGCGTACCGGGTGGCGAAGGCCGCGCACCGGGGCGGCGGGGTGCTGTTCAGCTTCGGCAACTACGCCGGCGACGTGCTGCACTTCGGCGAGGCCGAGGAGCGGCTGCGCGCCGAGGGCATCGACGCCCGCACGGTGCTCTGCACCGACGACATCGCCAGCGCCCCGATCGACGAGATCGACAAGCGTCGGGGCATCGCCGGCGACTTCGTCGTGTTCAAGGTCGCGGGTGCGGCGGCGGAGCGGGGTGACGACATCGATGAGGTGGAGCGGCTCGCCCGCCACGCCAACCACCGCACGCGGACCCTCGGCGTCGCCTTCGGCGGGTGCACGTTCCCGGGCGCGGACGAACCGCTCTTCACCGTGCCCGAGGGGATGATGTCGGTCGGTCTCGGCATCCACGGCGAACCCGGAATCCGAGATGTGCCCCGCACGAGTTCCGTCGAGCTCGCCGGCATCCTCATCGACGAGCTGCTGGCCGACGTTCCCGAACCCCGCGGCGACCGAGCAGCGGTCATCGTCAACGGCCTCGGTTCGGTGAAGTACGAGGAGCTCTTCGTCCTCTTCGGCGACGTCGCCGCACGTCTGCGGGATGCGGGCGTGACGGTGGTCGAGCCGGAGGTCGGTGAACTGGTCACGAGTCTCGACATGGCGGGGGCATCCGTGACCCTGCTGTGGCTCGACGAGGAGCTCGAGCCGCTGTGGAGCGCGCCGGCGTACACGCCCGCGTACCGCAAGGGGGCCATCGACCCGGTCGCGCCGGTCGACGAGCAGGAGGAGGTCGCCGCGGCGGGGGACGCTGCCGAGGTCGCCGCTGCGTCGGACTGGTCGCGTGCCGCCGCGGAGGCGGCGCTCACCTACCTCGAGGCCGCGCGCGCGGTCATCCATGAGAACGAAGCCGAGCTCGGTCGCATCGACGCGATCGCCGGTGACGGCGACCACGGTGTCGGGATGCGCACGGGCATCGATGCCGCGCACACGGCGGCCGACCCGTCGATCGGCCTGTCGCCCATGCTCACCACCGCCGGAGATGCGTGGAGCGAGAAGGCGGGAGGCACGTCGGGGGCGCTCTGGGGCGCGATGCTCGCGGCGATCGGGCGCGCGCTCGATGACGAGAGCGTCGACGGCCGTGCGGCGCTCGCCGCGGCCGCCCGCGCAGCGCTCGACGCCGTCACCTCGCGCGGTGGCGCGACGGTCGGCGACAAGACCATGGTCGACGCGCTCGACCCGTACGTCCGCACGCTCGAGGAGCGCCTGGGAGCGGGCGACTCTGCCGCTGCGGCGTTGCTGGCGGCGGCGGGGGCCGCCTCGACCGCGGCGGAGGAGACAGCGGCCCTCCGCCCCAAGCTCGGTCGTGCGCGACCACTCGCCGAGAAGAGCGTGGGCCACCCCGACGCGGGAGCAACCTCGCTCGCCCTCATCGCCATCGCCATCGCCCGCACCGCCGGGCAGGACGAGACATCCCGGAAGGAACAGTGATGACCGACACCCTGCGGATCGTCGTCGGAAGCGACGACGCCGGCTACGAATACAAGACAGCTCTCAAGGAGCTGCTCGAGGCGGATGACCGCGTCGCCGTCGTGACCGACGTCGGCGTCGGCGGCGACGAGCACACGGACTACCCCCACGTCGCGGTCGAAGCCGCCCGGCGTATCGCGGAGGGCGAGGCCGATCGGGCCCTGCTCATCTGCGGGACCGGCCTCGGTGTGGCCATTTCGGCGAATAAGGTGCCGGGAGTGCGGGCCGTCACCGCGCACGACAGCTACTCGGTCGAGCGCTCCGTTCTGAGCAACAACGCCCAGGTGCTGACGATGGGTCAGCGCGTCATCGGACTGGAGCTCGCCAAGCGTCTCGTCCGCGAGTGGCTCGATTACCGCTTCGATCCGTCATCCGCCTCGGCGACGAAGGTCGCCGCGATCGACGCCTACGACCGTGAGGTGAGCGCATGAGCCGCATCGCGATCGTCGGCAGCGGCTACATGGGCGGAGGGATGGCGCAGGTGTTCGCCCTCGGCGGGCACGACGTCGTGATCTCCGACGTCACGGCCGAGATCGCCGCGGCGAACCTCGAGCGCATCCGCACCGAGACGGCGCAGTTCGAGGAGCAGGGTCTGTTCACGCTCGGCGCGACCGACACCATCACCTCGCGCATCTCGGCGGCGGAGAGCATCGAGGTCGCCGTCGCGGACGCCGACGTCGTCGAGGAGGCGGTGCCCGAACGCATCGAGATCAAGCACGAGACGCTCCGACGCATCTCGGCTGCCGCGCCGGCGTCGGCCGTGATCGGCAGCAACACCTCGACCATCTCCATCGCCGCCCTCGCCGAGGCGGTCACCCGCCCCGAGCGGTTCCTCGGCGTGCACTTCTCCAACCCCGCACCGTTCGTGCCGGGGGTGGAGATCATCCCGCACGCGGGTACGGAGGAGGCAGCCATCCGGGTGGCCGAGGAGCTCATCGCCGGGTCGGGCAAGGTGCCGGCGCGCGTGAAGGATGTCACGGGGTTCGTCTTGAACCGTCTGCAGTACGCGCTCTTCCACGAGGCGACGCAGCTGGTCGAGGAGGGCGTGGCCACGCCGGAGGACATCGACGCCGTCGTCCGATCGACTTTCGGGTTCCGCCTGCCGTTCTTCGGGCCGTTCGCGATCGCCGACATGGCGGGCCTCGACGTGTACGCATTCTGCTACGCCTCGCTCCAGGGCACGTTTCCGGAGCGCTTCGCGACGCCGGAGATCCTGGCGGGGCGGGTCGCTGCCGGGCAGCTCGGCACGAAGACCGGCTCGGGGTTCCGCGACATCGAGCCGGAACGGATCGCCGAGCTCGTCGCGTACCGCAACCGCGCCTACGCCAAGATGGCGCAGCTTCTCGATGAACTGGGGCCGTCGCCTTTCGACACGCCGTAGCTCGTGCGGCGGTGATCGACGCCCCCGCGGTCGAGATATCGACCGCGAACCGAAGGACGCTGGATCACCGCGTGTGCGACGCGGTTGCGGCCCGGGGCTCGGCGGCGGGAAAGAGCAGGATGACAAGGCCCCCCGCCACGATCGCGCCCACGAGCTGCGCGCCGACGAACCACATCGCCGACACCGGTGCGATGCCCGCGAACGTGTCGGTGAAGACTCGTCCGAGGGTCACGGCAGGGTTGGCGAAGGACGTGGAGCTGGTGAACCAGTACGCCGCACCGATGTAGGCGCCGACGGCTGCCGCGATCACGGGGATGGACCGCTGTGTCCGCGTGAGCCCTGCGATGAGCATCACCAGGCCAGCCGTCGCGACGACCTCGGCGAGGAGGGTCGCCGGAGTGGCCCGGTCTGTCGTGGAGATCGACGTCGTGACGTCGAACGTCGCGTTCGCGAGGATCGCACCCCCGATTCCGCCGGCCGCCTGCGCCAGCAGGTAGACGCCGAGCGTGCGGGCGCGCAGGCCGGATCGGTCGGCGCGGCCGAGGAGCGCATCGGTGAGCGAGACGACCGGGTTGAAGTGGGCGCCCGAGACCGGTGCGAACAGCACGATGAGGACCCCGAGGCCGAGGGCGGTGGCGAGGGAGTTCTCCAGGAGCTGCAGGCCGACGTCGGCGGACAACCGCTGCGCCGCGATGCCCGAGCCCACGACGACAGCGACGAGGAGCCCGGTGCCGAGGAACTCCGCCAGGGCGCGCCGCCATACGGCAGGCGGCGCCCCGTCGACCGTCGGCGCAGGTCCGGGTGCGGTGTCGGGCAGTTCGGTGGTCACGCCGAGGTCGCCGTGAGACCGGGCGCGAGCTCGCCGAGCAGCTGCTCGACGTGGGCGCGCACGTCGTCGCGCACTGCGCGGACGCCCTCGAGGTCGAGCTCGGCCGGGTCGGCGAGCTGCCAGTCGAGGTAGCGCTTGCCGGGGTAGAGCGGGCAGGCGTCGCCGCATCCCATCGTGACCACGGCGTCGGCGGCGCGCACGACGTCGTCGGTGAGGGGCTTGGGGAATTCGTCGCCGACCTCGACGCCGATCTCGGCCAGCACCGCGACGACCTGGGCGTTGATCTCCGCGGCAGGCTGAGATCCGGCCGATCGCACGTGGACGCGCTCCCCGGCGAGGTGGCGGGTGAGAGCGGCGGCCATCTGCGAGCGCCCCGAGTTCTGCACGCAGACGTAGAGGATCTCAGGAACAGGCTTCGCAATGAGGCCCTTCGACTGCGCGAGCGCTGTCAGCCGGTCGCGCGCGAACTTCTCGGTGACGCTCGGGAGGTGGCTGGACACCGTCGCCGTCCGAGCGAGCGCCGCGTACGACTCGAAGACCACCCGTTCGACGGTCTCTTCGTTCACCATGCCGGTGAAGCTCTGCGCGAGGCGCTGCGCGGCGCGGTGGAGGACCGCCTCGTTGGACAGCAGCCCGTGCATCCCGGACGCGACGCTCATGACGCGCTCGCCGGGACGAGTTCCGCGACCAGGTTCTCGATCCGGCCCCGGATGTCGTCACGGATGCGGCGGACGGAGTCGATGCCCTGACCGGCGGGGTCTTCCAGCTCCCAGTCCTCGTAGCGCTTGCCGGGGAAGATCGGGCAGGCGTCGCCGCATCCCATCGTGATGACGACGTCGGACTCCTTCACAGCCTCGACGGTCAGGATCTTGGGCTGCTGGCCCGCGATGTCGATGCCTTCCTCGGCCATCGCCTCGACGGCCACGGGGTTGATCTGATCCTTCGGCTCGGATCCGGCCGAGAGCACCTCGATGCGGTCGCCCCCCAGCTCGCGGAGGAAGCCGGCCGCCATCTGCGACCTTCCGGCGTTGTGGACGCAGACGAACAGGACGGTGGGCTTGGCGGACATCCGGTCCTCCCTTTCTTCGCGGATGAGAAAAGCATAGACCGTGATCTATGAATCTTCTAGACGGATGTCTCCACGAGCTCCGGAAGAAGGTCGCGCACGCGCGATTCGATGTCGTCGCGGATGCGGCGCACGGTCGCGGCGGGCTTGCCGACGGGGTCTTCGAGGTCCCAGTCGAGGTAGCGGCGACCGGGGTAGACCGGGCACGCGTCGCCGCAGCCCATCGTGATGACCCAGTCCGCGGCACGCACCGCCTCGTCGCTGAGCGGCTTCGGGAATTCGCCGCCGATCGGCACCCCGATCTCGTCGAGGGCATGAACGATCGAGGAGCGCACGTCGGCGGCGGGAGCAGACCCGGCCGTCCGAACGATGACCCGGTCGCCGGCGAGCTGGCGGAGGATGCCGGCGGCGATCTGCGAACGCCCGGCGTTCTGCACGCACACGAACAGCACCGAAGGCCGATCGGGCGCGTGACCCTCGATCCGGGTCAGGTCATCGAGCCGGGATGCCGCGAAGGAAGCCGTGCGCGAGGCTTCGAGCGCGGGCCGCCCGGCCGCCGTGAGCATACGATGACTGTCGGTGACGTAGCGTGCGACGGTCTCGGGGCTGAACACGCCGCGATAGCGGGCCGTCAGGTCGTCGACGACGCGCGACAGGTCGGCGTCGCCCGCCGGTGTCGCCGGGCCGAGGAGAGCGCTGACGCGGTCTTCCTGCGCGGCGTCGAGCGAGTACCAGACGCGCCGGCCTTCCTTCTCTCGCCGCACGATGCCCTCGGCGTGAAGTGCGGCCATGTGGTGGCTGACCGTGGGCTGACGCAGGCCCAGCGCCTCGGCGAGCCGCCCGACGAGCACGCGTCCATCCGTGCTGTCCCGCATCATCCGCACGATCCGTGCGCGCGTGGGGTCGGCGAGGAGGGTCAGCCCCGCGTCATCCGTCCCCGTACCCATAGACGGAAGTCTATGCGCTGGCGGTCCTCAGATGCCGTTCTCGGATGACCGACGCTCGAGGAACACCGTCGACCGCCACTGGCCGGCGTGCGGGCCGTTCGTCGACTGTGCGATCCGCTCGCGGGTGCCGACGACGCGGAATCCGGCCCGCTCGTGCAACCGCAGGCTCGCGACGTTCTCGGGGAAGATGCTCGACTGCACCGTCCAGAACCCGGCCTCGTCGGCGGCATTCAGAAACGCCCGGAGCAGAGCGGCGCCGATCCCGCGGCCCCGGGCGCGGGAGTCGACGTACACCGAGTGCTCGATGACGCCCCGGTACACCTCGCGCGCGGAGACGCGCGACGCGGCCACCCATCCGACCACTCTGCCGTCGAGTTCTGCGACGAAGCGTGGATGGGCGATCTTGCCGGCGTCGAACTGCTGCCACGACGGGACCGTGCTTTCGAAGGTGGCTTCGCCCTCGGCGATGCCCTCTCCGAGGATCGCCTCGACGCGCGGCCAGTCCTCCGCCGTCATCGCGCGCACCGAGACCATCAGCAGCACGAACCTCCGAGGTCGGTCGAGCACACTCCGGTGGACGGCAGGGCGAGGGCGACGGTGGTCGCCGCGGCCATGTCGCCGGCCATCCACGCGACGATCGAGCGCACCTGCTCGTAGCCGGTCGCGAGGAGGAACGTCGGCGCACGGCCGTAGGACTTCATGCCCGCGAGGAAGAAGCCGGGTTCGGGATGCCGCAGCTCGGCGAATCCGTGAGGCTCGACCGTGCCGCACGTGTGGACATTCGGATCGATGAGCGGGGCGAGACGTGCGGGTGCTTCGACGATCTCGTCGAGGTCGAGGCGGATCTCGCGGAGCATGTCGAGGTCGGGACGGAACCCCGTGGCGGCGAGGACGAGGTCGGTGTCGTGGTGCGCAGGGTCGCCGCGGCGGGTGCCGAGCAGCCGGACGCCGCCGTCGTGGGGAGCGACCCGCGAGATCTCGAACGAGTCGACGCGGCGGATGCGGCCGGTGTCGACGAGCGCGTCGACCCGCGACCCCAGGCGCGCCCGGTCGGCGAGCTCGTCGTCGGGGGAGGTGGTGACGCGGACGGCGCCGGCGTTGCGGATGAGCCACGTCACGCGGGTGTCGGGCTCTTCGTCGGCCAGGGCCGCCAGGGCGATCAGGGTGTTCGCCGCGGAGTGCCCGGCGCCCACGACCGTGACGTCGCGGCCGGCGAACCGAGCGCGATCCCGACCGTTCACGTCGGGAAGGGCGTGCAGGATGCGGTCGGATACCTCAGCGGCACCGAGGGGGTCGAGGCCGGAGGAGGCGAGCGGGTTCGGCGTCGTGTACGTGCCTGAGGCGTCGATCACCGCGCGGGCGGTGAGGTCGACGATCTCACCGCCGCGGTCGACGCGCAGGAGGAAGGGGGCGTCGGCGCGGCCCGCGGTGCGCGTCCGGTCCATGCCCTCGCGGGTGACGGCCACCACCCGGGTGCCGTACTGCACGTGCGGAGCGATCTCGTCGAGTGCGGCAAGCGGCTCCAGCACCAGGTCGGCGAGTTCGTGACCCGTCGGAGCGATGTCGAGGTCGGTGGGAGACGCCCAGCCGTGGCGTTCGAGCAGACGCTGCGCCGTCGGGTCGATGAGGTGGCGCCAAGGAGAGAACAGGCGGGTGTGTCCCCAGAGTCGAACGCCGGAAGCGGGTGCGGACCCGGCCTCGTAGACCTCGAACGCGATGCCGCGCTCGGCCAGGTGGGCTGCGGCGGCGAGTCCGATCGGGCCGGCGCCGATGATGGCGACGGGGAGTGTGGCCAGCCGCGGCGTCGTGCGCGTGCGCGGGGCGAGGTCGAGGAGTGTCATCCCGGAACCTTCCATATCGATGAACGTCGATTCAGTATGGGAGGGTCTATCGATGATTGTCAATATCGATTAGCATCGATGTATGGCCACCGCTCTGCCGCTCATCGACGCTTCGACCGCTGTGTGCTGCGCGCCCCTCACGCGCGAGCCGCTGGGGCCCGACGACGCGGAGAGCCTGGCGACGCAGCTGAAGGCGCTCGCCGACCCGGCCAGGCTGCGGCTCCTGTCGATCGTGGCGTCCTCGCCCGACCAGGAGGCCTGCGTATGCGACCTCATCGAACCGCTGGGCCTCGCCCAGCCCACGGTGTCGCACCACCTGAAGGTGCTGACCCGCGCCGGGTTCCTCTCCCGCTCGCAGCGCGGCACCTGGGCGTACTACCGGCTCCAGCCCGAGGCGCTGCCCTCGGTCGCGGCGGTCCTCACGGCTCCCTGAGTGGGCGGGGCCGGAGGCCCTCGAGGGCCGTGGCGAGCACTGAGTCGGCCAGAGAATCGGCATCGAGTGCGCCGCCCGGGCGGTACCACTCGGTGAGCGAGTTGACCATGCCGAACAGGAGTCGGGTGGCGACGGCGGCGTCGACGTCGGAGCGCAGCATCCCCTCGCTCTGAGCGCGGGTGACGACCTCGGCGACCCGGTGATCGAACGCCCGGCGGCGCTCGAGGGCCGCCTGCTCGACAACCCCGTTGCCGCGCACGCGCAGCAGCAGAGTCACCTCCGGCAGCTTGTGGACCAGGACAGCAACCGCGCCGCGGATCACCCGCTCGAGCTGCGCACCCGCCTCGGCGGCCGGGTCATCGAAGACCCCCTCCAAGGCGGTGAGGGCGTCGTCGAGGGCGAGGCCGAGCAGCTCGTCCTTCGAGGAGAAGTGGTGGTACAGCGCCGACTTCGTCACTCCCAGCCGGTCGGCGAGGTCGGAGACCGATGTGGCGTCGTACCCCTTTTCGATGAAGAGCGCGACCGCGACGGCGAGCACGTGCTCGCGGTCGTTGCCGGGCCGTCCCCGCCGCCCGCGCGGCGCGGCGCCGGCGGCCGCGGTGTCGCTCGTCATCCGCTCACTCTCGCACAGCGCTCGCCGGAACGGCGAGCGCGGGGGCGCCTGAGAAGGGACGCCGGGCGGGCCGGTGAGCGCGGCGCTGCGTGAGGAGGATCGCCGCTCCGATCAGCACGAGGCCGATGATCTGCAGTGTGGTGAGCGACTCGCCCGCGAGCGCCACTCCGAGGACCACTCCGGTGGCCGGGTTCAGGAGTCCGACCGTGCCCACGGTCGACGCGGAGAGGTGGCGGAGCCCTGCGAACCAGCAGAGGAAGGCCAGCGCCGTCGCGACGACCGCGATGGCCGCGTACGCTGTCGCACTGCTCACCGACACGGCCGGGGGCGGTCCCTCGACGACGATTGCGACCGCCAAAAGGGTTGCGCCGCCCGCGATCAACTGCCAGGACGTCGTGGCCAGGAGCGGAATGTCGTCGCGCCAGCGCGTGGTGAGGACCGCGCCCAGCGACGACAGCACGAGCGCGGTGAGCGACACCCCCGCGCCGAGGGGATCGATGCCGCCGGTGGCCGCACCGATGAGCAGGACGGCGCCGACGACTCCCACGAGCACGGCCACGCCCGCTGCGGCTGTCGGTCGCTGTCCGAGGAGCGGCCACGCGATGATGCCCAGCACGACGGGCGCGAGCGCCATCACGGATGCCGCCATCGATGTGGGCAGGAGCTGCGCGGCGAGGTAGACGAGCACGAAGAAGGCGCCGAAGTTCAGGATGCCGAGGATCACGGCCTTCCACCACCAGGCGCCGCGCGGCAGACGCCGCGCGATGAGAAGGAGGAGAAGACCCGCGGGGAGCGCCCGCAGGGCGGCGCCCCAGAGCGGGGCGTCCGCGGGGAGGAAGTGCCGGGTCACGAAGTACGTCGCACCCCAGCTGATCGGGGCCACCGCCGTCACGAGCAGCCAGCGCCATTTAGCTTCCATGGAAGACATTGTAGCTTCTGCGGAAGATAGAATCCACCCATGTCCGAAACGCGAGGGGATCACGTCGATCGCATCCGGTCCCAGTGGCGCGCCGCGCGACCGCATGTCGACACGTCGCCGATCGAGGTCATCGGGCGGCTCGCGCGCGTCAACGACGCCGTACGCGAGCAGGCTCATCGGCCTCTACCGCGAGTTCGGGCTCGGGGAGGGTGAGTTCGACGTGCTGGCCACCCTGCGTCGCTCCGGAGAGCTCAATCCGAGCGAGCTCGCCGCCCAGACGATGGTCACGAGCGGAGCCGTTTCCAAGCGGCTGGATCGGCTCGAGTCGGCGGGGCTCGTGCGCCGCCGCGGCAGCGACGTCGATGGCCGCGGTCGGCTGGTCGCGCTCACGGAGGACGGGCGCGCTCTCATCGACCGCGCCTTCGACGCGCACATGGAGAACGAGCGCCGTCTCCTCGCCTCGCTCGATGCGGCTGATCGCGATGCCCTCGTCCGGATTCTCCGGAAATGGGGAAGCGCTCTGGGCACCTGATCCCGTCCCATCGTTGCACGCGGCACCGCCGCCTGACAGAATTACTGAACGATCGGTCTGCAACATATTCGCGACGAAGCGGAAGGCCCCGGATGACCCGCTCACCCCTCCGCGTCGAGCACATCGGCGACCGGAGCGTCGTCACCCTCGACCGCCCCGAGGTGCGCAATGCCATCGACCAGGCCACCGTCGACGCGCTGCACGCGGTCTGCGCCGAGCTCGAGCGTGAGCCTCGCGTCCTCCTCCTCGCCGGCTCGGGTGGCGTGTTCGCCTCGGGCGCCGACATCGCCGAGCTGCGCGACCGCCGCGCTGCCGACGCGCGCCGGGCGATCAACCAGGCGGTCTTCACCCGCATCCGCGCCCTCCCGATGCCCGTGATCGCCGCGCTCCACGGCTACGCCCTCGGCGGCGGGGCCGAGCTCGCCTACGCCGCCGACCTCCGCATCGCGACGCCGGCGCTGAAGATCGGCAATCCCGAGACCGGACTGGGCATCATCGCCGCCGCTGGTGCGACCTGGCGCCTTCCCGCGATCGTCGGTGAGGCGCGCGCCGCGGAGCTGCTCCTCACCGGACGGATCCTCGACGCCGACGAGGCGCTGTCGTGGGGGCTCGTGTCGTCGCTGCACCCGGCGGATGACCTCCTCGCCGCCGCACACGCGCTCGCCGACCGCATCGCCCGCAACGACCCCCTCGCCACCCGCCGCACCAAACAGGTGCTCCAGACCGAACCGCTCGACCAGCCGGCGCTTGTGAACGAACTGCAGGCCGAGCTGTTCGAAAGCCCGGAGAAGATCCGCCGCATGACCACCTTCCTCGAACGGAGAACCCGATGACGGATGCCGCTGAGGCAGCGCCCCGCCCCGACGTCCCGACCCGCCCCGTCGCGGCGCCCCCGCGGGTCGGGGTGCTCGGCGGCGGACGCATGGGTGCCGGGATCGCCCACGCGTTCGTCCTCGCCGGCTCGCAGGTGACGGTCGTGGAGCGCGACGCCGAGGCGGCCGAGGCTGCGCGCGGACGCATCCTGGCCAGTATCGGCGACTCGATCCGTCGTGGGATGACCGACCGCGCGGAGGCCGAGCTCGCCGCATCCGTCCATTCCTCCATCGACGTGACCGACGTCGCGGGCGCGGGGCTCGTCATCGAAGCCGTGCCCGAAGACCGTGCGCTCAAGCGCGATGCCCTGGCGCGCCTCGAGGCGGTCGTGGGCGACGCCGTGCTCGCCACCAACACCTCGTCGATCGGCATCGCCGCGCTCGCGGGCGCGCTGGCGCGCCCCGCCCGGTTCCTGGGGCTGCACTTCTTCAACCCCGTGCCCGCGTCGCGCCTGGTCGAGATCGTCGTCGGCGACGCCACGGCGCCGGAAGTCGTGGAGAGTGCGCGCGGCTGGGTCGCCGCGATCGGCAAAACCCCGATCGTCGTCTCCGACGCGCCCGGCTTCGCCTCCAGCCGCCTCGGCCTCGCGCTCGCGCTCGAGGCCATGCGCATGGTCGAAGCCGGCGTCGCGAGCCCGGCCGACATCGACGCGGCCATGGAGCTCGGCTACCGTCACCCCGCAGGACCTCTCCGCACCACCGACATCGTCGGCCTCGACGTCCGCCTCGCCATCGCCGAAGAGCTGCACGCCACCCTCGGCGACCGCTTCGCTCCGCCCGATCTGCTGCGCCGCATGGTCGCCGACGGACGCCTCGGCCGAAAGACCGGGCGAGGCTTCTACGAATGGAGCACGCCGTGACCGACATCCTCCCCAGCTACATCCGCGACGGCTGGTGGGCGCCGGAAGAGGATCCGGATGCCGCGGTGATCCGCGACGCCTCGACCGGCGACCCGGTGGTGCGCCTGAGCACCCGCGGACTCGATCTCGCCGCCGTGCTCGACCACGCTCGCACCGTCGGGCAGGACAGCCTCGGCGCACTGACGTTCCACCAGCGGGCGGTGCTGCTGAAGGAGTTCGCCCTCGTGCTGCAGGAGCGGAAGGACGAGCTGTACGCCCTCTCCGAGCGCGCCGGATCCACGAGGCGCGACTCGCTCAACGACGTCGACGGCGGCATCGGCGTGCTGTTCACCTACTCCTCGAAGGGGCGCCGCGAGCTGCCGAACGCCAAGGTCTACGTCGACGGGCCGGTCGAGCCGCTCTCGAAGGACGGATCGTTCCTCGGCCGGCACGTCTACACGCGCCTTCCCGGCGTCGCCGTGCAGATCAACGCCTTCAACTTCCCCGTCTGGGGGGCGCTGGAGAAGTTCGCCCCCGCTTTCCTCGCGGGCGTCCCCACCGTGGTCAAGCCCGCCTCGCCGACGGCGTACATCGCCGAGGCGTGGGTGCGCATGCTCGCCGAGACCGGACGGCTCCCCGCCGGCTCGCTTCAGCTCGTGAGCGGCCCGGTACCCGACCTGTTCGGCGCGCTGCGGCTCGGCGACCTCGTCGGGTTCACCGGCAGTGCGACCACCGCCGCGCGCCTGCGCGCGCAGACCCCCGACGGGGTGCGGTTCACCTCCGAGACCGACTCGATCAACGCCTCGGTGCTCGGCCCCGACGCCGCGCCCGGCACCCTCGAGTTCGACGCCTACGTGAAGCAGCTGCTGGTGGAGATGACCACCAAGGCGGGACAGAAGTGCACCGCGATCCGGCGGGCCATCGTTCCCGCGTCGTCGGTCGACGCCGTCGTCACCGCACTGGAGGAGAAGATCGCCGAGCGGATCGTCATCGGCGACCCGCGGGCCGCCGGGGTCACGATGGGCCCCGTGGTGTCCCTCGAGCAGCGCGACGAGGTGGTGCGGCAGGTGCGGGCGCTGCAGGATGCCGGGGGGACGCTCCTCCTCGGATCCCTCGACGCAACCGAGGTCGTGCATGCGGACGGCTCCGTCGGGCTCGCGCCCGAGGGCGCGTTCGTCTCGCCGATCCTGGTCGGGTTCGAGGATGCGACGGCGCCGGCCGTCCACGAGATCGAGGCGTTCGGACCGGTCGCCAGTGTGCTGCCCTACGCCTCGCTGGCCGAGGCGGCCGACCTCGTCGACCGCGGCGGCGGGTCGCTGGTGACCTCGGTCGCGACGAACGATCCGGACGTCGCGGTGGAGTCTCATGACCCGGATCGCCGCCTTCAACGGTCGCGTCCTCTTCCTCAGCCGCGAGAACGCGCGCACCTCCACCGGGCACGGCGCGCCCGTGCCGCACCTCGTGCACGGCGGGCCCGGACGCGCCGGCGGCGGCGAGGAGCTCGGCGGCATCCGCGCGGTTCTGCATCACATGCAGCGCACTGCGGTGCAGGGTTCGCCCGAGATGCTCACCGCGCTCACCGGGGTGTGGCACGCCGGTGCGGAGGCGCAGCCGGGCGGGGTGCATCCCTTCCGCAAGTCGCTCGCCGAACTGCGGATCGGCGACCAGGTCGAATCCGCGACGCGGGAAGTCGGCCTCGACGACATCGAGACGTTCGCCCGGTTCACCGGAGACACCTTCTACGCCCACATGGACGAGGAGGCCGCCGCCGCCAACCCGTTCTTTCCCGGACGCGTCGCGCACGGCTACCTGCTGGTGTCGTGGGCCGCAGGGCTCTTCGTCGACCCTGCGCCCGGCCCGGTGCTGGCCAACTACGGCCTCGAGAACCTGCGGTTCGTCACGCCGGTGTCGCCCGGCGATGAGATCCGCGTCATCCTCACCGCCAAGCAGATCACGCCTCGCGAGACCGACGAGTACGGCGAGGTGCGCTGGGACGCGGTCATCCGCAACCAGCGTGACGAGATCGTCGCGACCTACGATGTGCTGACCCTGGTTGCGAAGGAGGGGGCCTCGGTGTGAGGCGGATGCTCGAGAACGATCGCACCTTCCATGCGTTCGGCATGGAGGTGGTCGTCGACGAGCCGGGGCGAGCGGTCATCCGGATGCCGGTGCGCGACGACATGACGAACGGTTTCGCCATCACGCACGGCGGCGTGGTGTTCGCCCTCGCCGACACCGCCTTCGCCGTCGCCTGCAACGATCCGGACGGCCCCGTCACCGTGTCGGTCGGCGCCGACATCGTCTTCTTCCGCTCGACGCGGCCGGGCGACGTCCTCACCGCGGAGGCGCACCACCGGGTGACGCGGGGGCGGACCGGGCTGTACGACGTCACGGTGACCGACGCCGAGGGCGCGGTGGTCGCCGAGTTCCGCGGGCACGCCCGCCGCACCGATCGGCGCCTCGACGAGGCCTGACGCTCGCCCGCGGCATCCGCTCGCCTGTCACGTTATGCGGTCGGGCGTAGCCGATTGCGACAGGCGAGCGGTGTGGGGTCGCAGCGCGGGTGGTTCGTCTGTCACGTTATGCGGTCGGGCGTAGCCGATTGCGACAGGCGAGCGGGGCTGCGCGGACCGCGGGTTGCCGTCGGGGCGGCGTGCGCTTAGAATTACTGAACGAGCGGTCTGTAAAGGAGTCGACGATGACAGACCTCACCGCCGAGGAGCAGCACTTCGATGCGCTCATCGCCGCCGATCAGCGCATCGAGCCCCGTGACTGGATGCCCGATGCCTACCGGCGCACCCTCATCCGCCAGATCTCGCAGCACGCGCACTCCGAGATCATCGGCATGCAGCCCGAGGGCGGCTGGATCACGCGTGCGCCGAGCCTCAAGCGCAAGGCGATCCTGCTGGCCAAGGTGCAGGACGAGGCGGGGCACGGCCTGTATCTCTACAGCGCCGCCCAGACGCTCGGCATCACCCGCGACGAGATGACGCAGCAGCTCATCGACGGCACGGCCAAGTACTCCTCGATCTTCAACTACCCCGCACCCACGTGGGCCGACATGGGCGCCATCGGCTGGCTCGTCGACGGGGCGGCGATCTGCAACCAGGTACCGCTCTGCCGGGCGTCGTACGGACCTTACGGGCGCGCGATGGTGCGCATCTGCAAGGAGGAGTCGTTCCACCAGCGGCAGGGGTTCGAGATCCTCCTCACCCTCATGCAGGGCACGGCAGAGCAGCGGCGGATGGCCCAGGACGCGGTGAACCGCTGGTATTGGCCGTCACTGATGATGTTCGGTCCACCTGACGACGCCTCTCCCAACTCGGCGCAGTCGATGGCGTGGAAGATCAAGCGCTTTTCGAATGACGACCTGCGTCAGCGCTTCATCGGGATGCTGGTGCCGCAGGCGGAGATCCTGGGTGTCACCCTGCCCGATCCCGAGCTCCGGTGGGACGAGGAGGCGCAGCGCTGGCACACGGGAGAGCTGGACTGGGACGAGTTCCGCGAGGTGCTCGCCGGCCGGGGCCCGCTCAACGCCGAACGGCTGCGCCATCGGAAGGCCGCGCATGACGACGGCGCGTGGGTGCGCGAGGCTGCGGCGGCCTACGCGCAGAAGCGCGAGGCGGCGGTTTCGTCTCGCTCCACTCGCTCGACCACCGATGCGGCGGTGGCGTGATGCCGACCCCGGGATCCTCCGACCGCGAGAGCTGGCCGATGTTCGAGGTGTTCGTCCGCTCGGGGCGTGGCCTCGGTCACGTGCACGTCGGCTCGCTCCACGCTCCCGACCCCGAGCTGGCGCTGCGCAACGCGCGCGATCTCTACACGCGGCGGGGTGAGGGCACATCGGTCTGGGTGGTGCCCGCCGAGGCGATCACCACGAGCGACCCGGATGCGAAGGGGGCGTTCTTCGAGTCGGCGTCGGGGAAGAACTTCCGCCACGCGTCGTACTACACCGCCTCCGAGGGGGTGCCGCACCTGTGACCGATCCGCGTCCGCTCGTCGAGCCTCATCCGCTCGTCGAGCCTCATCCGCGCGTCGAGCCTCGTCCGCATGTCGAGGTCGTCGAGCAGGAGCTCGCCGCCGAGCTGCTCGGTGGAGTCACCGCGCCGGCCACGCGCGACGTCGCCGATTACGCACTGTGGCTGGGTGATGACGCCCTGATCCTCTCGCAGCAGCTGATGCAGTGGGTGGCTCGGTCCCCCGAGCTGGAGGAGGACGTGGCGCTGGCGAACATCGCGCTCGACCAGCTCGGCCACGCCCGTTCGCTCCTGCGCTACGCGGGCACCGCCGACGGCCGCAGCGAAGACGATCTGGCGTTCTGGCGCGACGACCGTCAGTTCCGCTCTGCGTGGCTCTTCTGCCAGCCGAACGGCGACTTCGCGCACACGATCGCCCGCCAGCTCGTCGCTGCGAGCTACCAGTTCGCGCTCTACTCCGCCCTGCAATCCTCGGCCGATGCGACGCTGTCGGCGATCGCCGCCAAGGCGGTGAAAGAGGTCGAGTATCACCGCGACCACGCTGTGCAGTGGACCCTTCGGCTCGCCGGCGGCACCGAGGAGTCGAGGCGCCGCATGGTCGTGGCCGTCTCGGACATCTGGCCGTATGTCGACGAGCTCTTGCGCGACGAGCCCCTGACCGACCGACTCGACGGCATCGCGGTGCGGCCGTCGGCGCTGCGCGATGAGGTCGACCGGGTGCTCGACGCCGTCTTCGCCGAGGCCGAGCTCGAGCGCCCCGACGTCGCGGCTTCGAGCGGAGGCGGCCGCCGCGGCACCCCGTTCCCCGCTCTCGGCGCGATTCTCACCGAGATGCAGGTGCTCGCCCGTGCGCACCCGGGAGCGACGTGGTGAGCGTCCGTGACGCCCCCGGCGCTCGCCCCGCGCCGGATGTCGACACCGCTCGGCGGATCGCCGGTGCGGTCGCCGACCCCGAGGTGCCGGTGCTCACGATCGCCGACCTCGGCATCCTCCGCGACGTCGGGGTCGACGGCGACACCGTGACGGTGACGCTCACCCCGACCTATTCCGGATGCCCCGCGGTCGACGCGATCCGCGACGATGTCGTGCTGGCCCTCACCGGTGCGGGCTTCGCCCGCGTCGATGTGCGCCTGACCCTCGCCCCCGCATGGACGACGGACTGGATGAGCGAGGACGGAAAGGCCAAGCTGCGCGCCTACGGCATCGCCCCGCCCACCGGCCGCGCGGCGGTGCGCGGCCCGATCCCGGTCATACTCGGGGTGGCGTGTCCACGCTGCGGGACGCTGCACACGCGCGAGGTGTCGCGATTCGGGTCGACGGCGTGCAAGGCGCTGTACGAGTGCCAGGAATGCGGCGAGCCGTTCGACCACTTCAAGGTCCACTGAGGAGCGCCCCGTGACCACCGCCCGGGCGACCGACGACGTCGCCGAGACCCTCCTCGCCAACGCCCGCGGCGGGGGAGCTCGCCGCCGCGCCCGCTTCCACACCCTCGCGGTGAGCGGGGTGCGCAGGCTCACCGACGACGCGGTCGAGGTGACTTTCGCCGTGCCGCCAGAGCTCGACGACGAGTACGCGTTCCTCCCCGGTCAGCATGTCGCGCTGCGCGCACACCTCGACGGCGAGGAGGTTCGCCGGTCGTACTCGCTGTGTCGGCCGCCCGCCCGCGGGTCGATCAGCGTCGCGATCAAGCGCGACGCGGGCGGCCGGTTCTCGACGTGGGCGCAGACCGGCCTCCACCCGGGCGACCGCATCGACGTGATGAGTCCGCAGGGGTCCTTCACCTCCTCGCTCGCCGAGCTCGACGTCGCCCACGTCGTCGGGATCGCCGCGGGGTCGGGCATCACTCCGATCATGGCGCTCGCCACCGCGGTGCTCGGCAGATCGACGTCGTCGCGGTTCACGCTGGTGTACGCCAACCGCTCGTCGGCGGACGTCATGTTCCTCGACGACCTCGCCGACCTGAAAGACCGCTACCCGACCCGGCTCGCGGTGCACCACGTCTTCTCCCGCGAGGAGCGGTCGGCGCCCCTCCTGTCGGGACGCCTCGATGACGAGCGCATCCGGGGGCTCCTCTCGCACGTCGTGCTGCCGGAGACGGTGGACGAGTGGTTCCTGTGCGGGCCGCTGGAGTTGGTCGACCGGTGCCGGACAGCGCTCTCGGATGCCGGGGTGCCGCGCGAGCACGTGAGGTTCGAGCTGTTCACGACCGGCGCCGGAGGTTCCCCGGCCTCGCCGGTCGCCCGACCCCCGCGCCCGCGGGCGGACGAGCCCGTGCACCGCATCGACCTGCGGCTCGACGGTCAGAGCGCGAGCGTCGCGTCGCCGGTTCATGCGCGCGAGACGGTTCTCGCCGCAGCCCTGCGGGTGCGCCCCGACGCGCCGTACTCGTGCTCAGGCGGCGTGTGCGGCACCTGTCGCGCGCGCCTCGTCGACGGCGCCGTCACCATGGACGAGAACTACGCGCTCGAGCCGGACGAGATCGCCGCCGGGTACATCCTCACCTGCCAGTCCCGCCCCACGACCGAGCGGGTCGTCGTCGACTACGACGTGTGAGTCTCGGACGCTCCGCACCGGCGTCATCCCCTCCCCCCCCCCCCCCCCCCCGGCGGCTCGCCCGCCTCCGTGCGCCCCGGGACACGCCCACCCCCGTTCATCCGTCGCATATGTACGGCCAGGTGCCCCCCAGGCGTACGTATGTGACGGACGAACGAAGAGGTGGGCGCGGATGACGCCCGCCGCCGCCGCGACCGCCCTTGCGCGCTCGCCCGCACGCCCGACACACCCTCGACGGATGACGGGTGGCCGGGCGCGCCTGGCCGCGTCAGAGCAGGTCGGCCCGGGCGCGCAGCGCCGCGGCGCCGAGGAGCGGTCCGTCGGCCGACAGCCCCGACGGGCGCACCATGACAGGCCGAGTGCGGGGGAGCGCGGTCCACATGGTGACGGCGGCATCGACGAGGTCGAGGTAATCCGGGCGCACGCGCGAGAACCCGCCTCCGATCGCCGCAACGTCGAGGTCGATGAGGGCCGCGACGCTCGCGATCGCCTGCCCGACCGCCTCGGCCGAGCGCCGGGTCGCGGCGTCGGCGGTGGGGTCGCCGGCGGCGACCGCGGCGGCGAGGTCCTCGCCGGTTCCGCCGCGCCACCCGTGTCGCCGAGCCCATGCGACGGTCGCGGGGCCGGATGCGGTCTCCTCCAGCGTCGACCCGTGCCGACCGGCGTCTTCTCCGATCGGGTCGGCGATGTGGATCTGACCGATGTGCCCGGCGTTGCCCGTGGTCCCCGAGAGGAGTCGGCCGTCCACAATGAGGCCTCCTCCCACTCCGGTCGAGACCACCATGCCCAGGGATGTGGTCGCCCCGCGCGTCTCGCCGAGCCAGTGCTCGGCCAGAGCGATGCACGTGCCGTCCAAGCGCAGCGTCGTGGGGACGCCCGCGGCATTCTCGACCAGATCGCGCAGAGGGAAGTCATCGATCGCCGGCATGTTGAGCGGGCTGACGGTCCCGCGGAGGAGATCGATCGGTCCGGCGGCGCCCACGCCGGCGCCCGTGATGGGCCGGGATGCCGCATCCCGGGTCTTCATGACAAGGGATCGGATGACGCCCACCAGCGTGTCGACGTCGATGGAGCGTCCGGTCGACTCGCGGTGCCGGGAGCCGGGCACCACAGATCCGCGTCGCTGCTCATCGACCGAAACGAGCGCGGCCTCGGCCTTGGTGCCCCCGAGGTCGACAGCCAGGATCAGATCATCCATCACGCCTGACACGCTATCGCCCTGCCATGTGCTTCAGTCGCTAAAGTAAAACCATGGCCACCATCGTTCTGTTCGGCGCCACGGGCAAGACCGGCGGGCGCGTGCTCGATCGCGCTTTGGCTGCCGGCCACACCGTCCGCTCCCTCGTTCGCGACCGTGCGAAGCTCTCCGTGACCTCCCCGCGTCTCACCGTCCTCCGCGGTGACGTCCGTGACCCCGCTGCGGTCGCCGAGACGGTGCAGAGCGCCGACGTCGTGTTCAGCCTGTTCGGTCAGGTGAAAGGCTCACCCCCCACCCTGCAGACCGACGGCACCCACGTGATCGTCGAGGCGATGCGCGCGGCCGGTGTCAGCCGCATCGTCACCCTCTCGGGTGGCGGGCTGCGCGACGACGAGCACGACCGTCCCAAGGCGGCGGACCGCGTCATCCTGCTGCTTCTGCAGGCGCTCTCGGGTCGTGTGCTCGCCGACGCGCGGGGCCACCTCGCCGTGCTGCGCGCATCGGGACTCGATTGGACGGTCGTGCGCGGCCCCCGGCTCACCGAGAAGCCCGGAACCGGCAGTCACCGCGTCGGGTGGGTCGGCGTGAACGCGAGCACGCAGATCAGTCGCGACGACCTCGCGGACTTCCTCCTCACGCAGGTGGACGATCGGACGTTCGTCGGGACGATGCCGTTCGTGAGTGCCTGAGGATGGATGACCGCGACACCGCGATCGGCCGGGTGCTCGAGGGGGTCGTGTCAGCGGGGCGGCTGCTCGGCGACGCCCGGCGGCGACCTTTCGCCGCGCTGACGCTGACGGCGTCGCAGCTCGAGGCACTCTTCCTCCTGTCGCACGCCACCGAGCACGTGACGCCCAGCCGGCTCGCCGGTCGGCTCCGGGTCACCGCCGGTGCGGTCACGCAGCTCGTCGACGGGCTCAAGAGCGCGGGGCTCGTCGAGCAGGCGCCGCATCCGACCGACGCGCGCTCGCGCGTCATCCGTCTCTCACCGTCGGCGCGGGGGGAGGTCGACGCCTTCGAGGCGGGCGTCGTCGCTGAGATGCGTCGGCACTTCGGCGGGCTCTCTCAGGCGGAGCTCCTCCGTCTCGGCGACCTCTTGTCGCGCGTCGGCGACGGTGTCAGTCCGCAGCGCGAGGGGTGACCTGTCGGTGCGCAGCCGGTGCTCCGAGCGCCGTCTCGAGCCACGACCACAGCCGCTCCTGGCGCCCGGCGTCGAAGGTGACCGCCTCGGCGCGGGTCTCGCGACCGATCTCGATGTAGGCGTCCTGCCGCTCGGCGTACCGGTCGCCGAGCGCGAGGGCCACGGCGTGGCGGGCGGTGCCGCGCGGCGTCGTGGCTCCTGGTAGGACAGACATCGCCGGCATGACGTTGCGCCACACCCAGTCCATGTATGCCGGCATGCCGCGCACGAGGCCCGTGCCGGCCACGAGCCCGGGGTCGTAAACATTGAGGCGGCGACCCGTCGCGGCCAGCCGCGCCGCCCACGGGTGGGCGAGCGTGACGAGCGCGAGCTTGCTGGTCGCGTACGCGACGCCGCCGCGCTCGCGTTCGGCGCGGAACGCCCCGCGGGGCGCGTCGTCGGGGATCGCGAGCTCCTCCGGCTCCTGCCAGATCGGGTCGGGCACGAGGCCGAACGACTGACGCCTGCCCCGATGAGTGGAGGAGCCGGCGAGTACGACGTGACCGGTGGGGCTGAGCGCCGGCTCGAGCCCGTGGAGCAGCGCATGCTGGGCGACCACGTTGATGGCGAACGTGAGCTCATAGCCCTGCTCGCTGATGTGGCGACGGTCGAGGAACTGCCCGCCGGCGTTGAGCATCGCCGCATCGATCGGGGCGAGATCTCCCGTACGGATGAGGGCGGCGACCTCTTCGAGCGCCGCTCGGACGGAGGTGAGGTCGGCGAGATCGAGAAGGATGCCGCGGGCGTCGCTTCCCGCATCGTGCGCCGTGGCCACAGCCGCCTCGAGCGCGACGGGGTCGCGAGCCAGAAGCACGAGGCGAGGGCGCGCGGGGTGGGTGAGCAGCCGCTGGAGCACGGCTCGACCGATGCCTCGGGTCGGACCGGTCAGGAGGGCGGTGGGTGTGATGTCACTATATGTCATAGCGGCAGGATAAGTGATGTCACAATGTGACGCAAGAGTAGAGTGGGTGGATGCCGCGTTGGCCCGAGGACTCCCGCGAGCGTCTCACCGGCGCCGCGGTCTCGCTCTTCGTCGAGCGAGGGTTCGCCGCGACGACGGTCGAGCAGATCGCCACGGCGGCCGGGGTGACGCCGCGCACGTTCTTCCGGCACTTCCGTGACAAGGAGGAGGTCCTCTTCACCGAGGAGGACGAGCTGCTCCCCCTCCTGCTCGACGCGATCTCGGCTCTTGAACCGCCGTTCCGCGCCGATGAGCTGATGCGCCACGCACTCGGCGTGTTGGCCGAGACCATGCAGCCGGAACGGACGCGCCTGCGCGTGCGGCACGCGATCATCAAGACCGACGTCGCTCTGACGGGTCGTGAGCTGGCCAAACAGGCCGCGTGGCAGCCGCAGATCGCCGCGGCGATCGCCGCGCGCGGCTTCGCCGGGGCGGACGCCGAGCTGCTCGCCGCGATCGGGTTCGCCCTGTACCGCACCGCCTTCGTCGGCTGGCTCGAGGATGACGCGCCCGAGCCGCTGCGCGAGCGCGTCGACAGGGCGCTTCCGTCGGCGCGGACCGTGATGGATCTCACCATCCGCCGCTGACACGCCGTCTCGTGAGGCGACGCGGGTGTGCGGTCGATCGTCTCAGAGCGAGCGCACCAGGGCCTCGATCCGTCGGGCCCGCGTGGCTGCGGTCGCCGCACCGTCGATCGGCACCAGCTGACGACGGCGCGTGGCCGGCGGCAGCTGATCCCACTGCCCGCGAAGCCCCGCCTCCGCGAGCGCTTCGGCGAGATCCTCCGGCACCGGCACCTCGTCGGGATCGACCGGTGCGAGCCAGCCTGTGACGGGATCGCCGGCCTCCAGGCGAAGGCGGCGCAGGAGCGAGGACCCGGTCCAGACGAAGGTGTCATCGATCACCGGGGCGCGGGTGAGCGCGAGGTTCACCGCGACATCTTCGAGCCGGCCGGCGACTCGCCGGGTGCCCGCCTCCTCGGCGGCGGCGACGAGGGATGCCGGCACCCGCAGCACGGTGTACCGTGATCGCCCCCAGACCATCGGCTCGATGAACCCCGTGACCTCGTGCGGGTCTCCGAGAAGCGGCCAGGATTCGCTCACGTCATCCTCCTTCAGCCCGTCTCCATTGTCCCTGCGGACGGATGCCGCCGGCCCGTCGGGTCGCGGCCCCGGGAGGTCTGGCGGATTCACCGTCCGATGCATCCGTTCGCGTCGTTCGGACCGAATAACCCAGTGACGCGGACGACGGTGTCCGCCGGGTCACCCGGCTCGGCGATGGTGGAAGGGGACCGGCATGGCGAAGAAGCTCAGGGAAGCGACGGTGGTCGAGTACGACCGTCCAGGCGATGCCGACGTGCTGGAGGTGCGCACCACCGAGCTCCGCCCGCCGGGCCGCGGGGAGGTCACCGTGGAGATCATCACCGCGGGGATCAGCCACATCGACGGCTTCATCCGCAGCGGCCGCGAGGACGCGTTCGCGCACGACCCGTTCCCGCGTCGCTCGGGAAGCGACTTCGCGGGCACGATCATCGCCGTCGGCGAGGACGTCCACGGCTTCACCAGGGGGATGGATGTCGTGGGGCACGTTCGCGCCGGAGCCCACGCCTCGGCGATCACCGTGTCGACGTCGGCGCTCGTGAAGAAGCCGCGCGCCGTGTCGTGGGAGGCCGCCGGCGGACTCTTCCTCGCAGGGGCGACGGGGCTCGACATCCTCGACCAGGTGCGCGTCGGGGAGGGCGACACCGTCGTGGTGTCGGCCGCGGCGGGCGGGGTCGGGAGCATGGAGGCGCAGTTCGCGCGACACCGCGGAGCGACGGTCATCGGCACGTGCGGCGAGCGCAACTTCGACTACCTGCGCCAGCTCGGCATCAAGCCGGTGCTGTACGGCGCCGGCATCGCCGACCGCATCCGCAAGGCGGCAGGAAAGCCCATCACCGCGATGATCGACAACTTCGGGCAGGACGGTCGTGCGCTCGCCGAGGATCTGGAGGTCTCACCCTCGCGCTACCGATCGAGCGAAGACCGTCGAGACACCGAGGTGCGGCTGCTGCAGGACGACCCCGGGTCGGTCGCTCAGGCGACGTCGCTGCTGGAGCGGGTGGCTCAGCTCGCCGAGAAGCGCGCCTTCACCCTGCTGGTGTCGGGGCTCTACTCGCTCGGCGACGTGGCCGAGGCCTACGCCGATCTGGGCAGACTCCACGCCCGTGGCAAGGTGGTGCTCGCGACGCGACCCGTCACCACGGTGCGGACCCTCAAAGCGCGGGATGTCTGGGAGGCGGCCGGATGACGGAGGTCACAGCCGTTCCCGGTGCGCGCTGCTGACCCATCGGGCGTACGAGCCCCAGGGATCGGCGCTGCCGGGAAGGGCGCCGATGTGCGCGAGCAGCTCCGGCGCGGATGTGAACCACTCACCGCCCTCGCGGAGGTGCGCGAACAGGCGGTGGCGTGAGCGCTCGATCGTGCGGTCGCCGAGTTCGAAGGCGAGGAGTTCGTCGTGCATGATCGCGCGGAGGCGTGCGCGAGGCTCACGGGTGGTGCCGATCTTCACCCGCTCGGCGTACCCGAGGTAGTACACGACGTCGACCCGCGGCGGCGGAAGATCCGGGTCGGGCGCATCGCCCACCCGCCACGCGCACACGGCGCAGAACCATGCGCCGTTCCGGCGATCACCGCGACGCTCGCCGCAGAGCACGCACGGCCCCGGCATCAGCCGTCTGATCCCCATGGCGCAAAGGTAGGACGCACCTCCGACATCCGGCCTGGCGTGTCGGATGCCCGCGCTAGGTTCGCGGCCATGGCCGAGAGGGTGGAGCTGTGGTGGGCGAGGCGGCAGTTCTCGCGGGGCCTCGAGGTGCCGTACGCGGTCGGCACCTACCGCGAGGCGTGGGCCGCCTACCCGGCTGTCGCGCGCCAGTACCACCCCGACCTCAACGCCGGGATCGCGCTGTCGCAGATCCCCCCGGCCGCCGACGTTCTGCTGCGGTGGCAGTGCAACGCAGGACATCTCTTCGCGGCCACCCCGACCGAGCAGCGGAGCCGCCCCGGGCGGGTGCGCCGGCGGTCGGCCTGGTGTCCCGAGTGCCTCGACGCGGCGACGGGGCGTGGCGCATTCCCCGCGCTGGCGCTGCTGCCGCTCGGCGGCGATCCCCCACCACCGCCGATGATCACGCCGCCGACCCGCACGGCACCCACCCGCACGGCGCCCTCCAGCCCGGCACCTTCCGGCCGCCAGCGCCGAAGTCCCCGGCCCCGCCGTATCTGCGAGAAGACTCCCGACCTGCCGTCCGGCACCTCGTTCGCGAGCGTCTGCGCACCGAAGCCCGCATCTGCGGCCGAGGCGTCACTGCACGAGCGGCTGTTCGGCGCGCTCGCTGTGACGCGAGGTCACACGGCGGTCCGCGTCTCGCGGCCGTTCTTCGAGCACCGCGAGGTGTGGCCCGACCTGGTCCTCCCCGAGCTGCGCATCGCCGTCGAGTACGACACGATCGGCGGCTTCGGCCTGGAGCATGTCGGCGCCCGCGAAGACTCCGACCGGCGCAAAGATCGGCTCCTCCGGGAGGCCGGATGGGAGGTCGTGCGCCTGCGCAGCGGCAAGCTCGAGAAGCTCGGGCCCCACGACCTGCAGATCTCCTCGGTCGGCCCGCGGACCGTCGGCCTGCTGCTCGACGCGTTCCGCGGCATCCGGGGCTCTCTCCTCATCGATGCCTACGCGACGTGAGCGGGCGGGTTCACCGCTCCTGCAGGATCTGCCGCCAGTTCAGCGGAACGCGACCGCGCGGCCCGGGCGCCGGCTGGTCGGTGGGGTGACTCTGCGGCGGGGCCAGTGCCGGCCCGTCGATCATCTGCTCGTCGATGTAGTCCCAGAACCAGTCCTCGCCGGGTTCGAAGCTCTGGATGACGCGGTGCCCGGTCTCGCGGAAGTGTCCCGTCGCATGGCGACCGAGCGAGTCGTCGCAGCATCCCACGTGCCCACAGGCAGCGCACCGCCGCAGATGCACCCACCACCCGTCGTGCTCCGAGCATTCCAGGCACCCGTCGCCGCTCGGGCGCGCCTGCGGATCGATCGCGGTCTCACTCATCGTCTCCCTCTCCCTCTCCCTCTCCCTCGACAGATGGCGCGGTCATCCGGCCAGAGCGCGGTGTACCGAGGCGACGGCACTGGATCCCTCGCCGACCGCCGCGGCCACGCGCTTCATCGAGCCCCGCCGCACGTCGCCGGCGGCGAAGATGCGGGGGAGCGAGGTCTCGAACGGCAGAGGCTCCCGTCCCATCTCCTGCCACCTCGTGAGTGATTGCACGGTGATGTCGGTACCGGTGCGCACGAACCCGTCATGGTCGCGATCGAGGTCGGGGAGCCAGGAGGTCGCAGGATCGGCGCCGATGAAGCAGAACAGGCCGCGCGCGTCGACCTCGCCGACACTGTCGATGGCGACCTTGCGGAGGGAGCGGTCGCCGTCGAGGCCGACGACGTGCGACTGCGTGTGCACGTGGACGCGCGGATCTTCGAGGAGTCGATCGACCAGGTAGCTGGACATGCGGAACGACAGGTTGTCTCCACGCACGACCAGGTTGACGTCGCACCCGTTCGCCGCGAGGTACAGCGCAGCCTGTCCCGCCGAATTCGCACCGCCCACGACGACGACGGGCGACTCGGCCACCTGGCGCAGCTCGAGCGGCGTGGCGGCGTAGTAGATCCCCGCGCGCTCGAAGTCCTCCCACCGGTCCAGCTGGAGCCGGCGGTAGCTGGCGCCGGAGGTGACGATCGTGCTGCGCGTGCGGATGCGGCGCCCGTCGGCGAGGGTCACGTCGAGGTCGTCGCCATGCTGATCGAGAGCGATCGCCTCGCAGGGCGCGTACACACGGACGCCGAACTTCAAGGCCTGCAGGGTCGCCTGGCCGATGAGGTCACCGCCGCTGACCCCGAAGGGGAAACCGAGGAAGTTCTCGATGCGCGAGGTCGCTGCGGCCTGACCGCCGGGCGCCACCGCGTCCAGAAGAACGGTCTCCAGGCCTTCCGACGCCCCGTAGATCGCGGCCGCGAGCCCGGCAGGGCCGCCTCCGATGACCACCAGGTCGACGACCTCGTCCGCCTGACCTTGGTAGCTGAGCCCCAGCCGGTCGGCCACCATCCCCGGGGTCGCCCGAACGAGGGGCTCGCCCTGGATGAACGCCACCGGGAGATCGTCCGCGGTGAACTGCAGCGTCTTCCCCGATGCCTCTGCCTTCAGCACCTCGTGATCGGTCACCGCGTGCGCGGCGTGGATCAGGTCGATGCGCTCGGCGAAGCGGCGAAGCGCGAGAAACTCGCTGGATCCGTCGCGGCCCAGGAATTTCAGCGTCCACGCCGCAGATCCTCGTCGGAGGCTCTCGCGGCGCGCCCAGAGGGCGTGCAGGATGATGTCGCACAGCTCGTCGTCTTCGTTCATGATCCGGCGCAGCTGCGAACGGGGGAGGAAGTACATCCGCCCCGCCTCGGCCACGCGAGCGGAGAGGAACGCCGCCTGGCCGTTGAGCAGTCCGAGCTCGCCGACGATCGAGCCGGGACCGACCGTGGCGAGGATCTCCTCATCCGCCCAGACAAGGGCATCGCGGACGACCTCCACCTCGCCGGTGGCGACGAGGATCATCGGGTAGTCGCGCTCACCGGAGCGGAAGACGTACTCGCCCGCAGCGACATCCCGCGGTTCAGCGGCTGACGTCAGGCGCTCCCACTGAGCGTCGCTGAGGGTGGGTGATTGGATTGGGTCGAGATTCGGACCGGCCATGCCCAGAAGGCTACTCAGCCGACGCGTCAGAACGAGGGCCCTGAGGCTCTGCGCGTGACGCCTGCAGCGAACGGATGAGGGTCTGCGCGTCGTAGGGACCGTGATGGCGGCGCCCGCCCAGGAAGAACGTCGGCACGGACGAGATGTTCATCGCCTCGGCGTCGAGCATGTCGTCGCGCACCCGTGCGGTCACCTCGGGGGCGGTGAGGTCGCGTTCGAACCGCTCGACATCCAGGCCGAGCGAGGCCGCGAGTCGAACGATGTCGGATGGGAGCTGGTGCTCCTGGTCGGAGAAGAGACCCCGCTCGAACTCGAAGAATCTCCCCTGGAGGGCTGCCGCCTCCGACGCTTCGGCGCCCGCCAGGGCGTTGGGATGCTGCTGGGTCAGCGGCGCATGTCGCCACACGTACCGCAGCTGATCGCCGAGCTCGCGCCGGACTTCCTCGATCGACCCCGACGCCTTCAGGCAGAACGGGCACTGGAAGTCGCCGTACTCGACGATCTCGTAGGGCGCGTCCATCGAACCGAAGACGTGGTCGCGTCGCGGGTCGACCGGCCGGACGAGGGTCTCGCCCGTCTGCATGTCCGGGTGCATCGCATCAGACACCCGGAACACGATCGTGGCGACGACGAAGGCGAGGACGGATGCGACGAGCACGCCGACGCGCGCCTCGTTCTGCGCCAGGTCATCGTCGATCGCGAGGTCGACGATGAAGAGGGAGATCGTGAATCCGATACCGCACAGAGCCGCGCCCCCGGCGATCCGGTCGAGGGTGAGACCGGGGCCGAAGTCACCGATCTTCAGCAGCCGGAGAACGGCCGACGACCCGAACACGCCCAGGAACTTCCCCGCGACCAGGCCGATGACGATACCCCAGGTGAGTGCCGAGCCTCATCGCGCCGGCGAGGATCTCGGGCGTGAGCTGAACTCCCGCGTTCGCCAGGGCGAACAGCGGCAGGATGACATAGGCGACGTACGGGGCGTAGGCGGACTGCAGGCGCTCGTTGATCGAGATCGACTCGCGCAGACTGTTGGCCGCCGCGCGGGCGTACTCGGTGTTCGGCGACTGCCGGAAGGTGCGGGCGAGATCCAGCGCGTGCTCGACGTCGCGCCGATTGGGACGATAGACCGGCACGAGGAGGGCGATGGCGACGCCGGCGAGTGTCGGGTGCACCCCCGAGGCGAGGAAGGCGAGCCACACGATGATCGCAAGGGTCGCATACACCGGCCCCCGGCCCGAGGGCAGATAGCGCGTGAAGTAGACGCCCACAAGACCCACCGCGGCGACGATGAGCGGAAGCGGGGTGAAGTTCTCGGTGTAGACCAGCGCGATGATGCTCAGAGCCCCGATGTCGTCGACGACCGCGAGGGACAGCAGGAAGATCCGCAGTCGCCCGGGAATCCTCGGACCGACGAGGGCGAGGGCGCCCACGAGGAAGGCGGTGTCGGTCGAGATCACCACGCCCCACGCGTGCGCGTACCCCGAGGGGAGGGCGATCCAGACGAAGAGCAGGGCCGGCACCACCAGCCCGGCGATCGCCGCGGTGACGGGAACCAGCGCCCGCGACCAGCTGGTGAGCTCGCCGATCGCGAACTCGCGCCGCACCTCCAGCCCGACGGTGAAGAAGAAGATCGCCATCAGCGCGTCGTTGACCAGGGCGTGCAGCGTGAAATCGAGCTGGATGTCGCCGAGGCCGACCGTGAGGTGCATCTCCCAGAACGCTTCGTAGGCGCCATGCGCGACGTTGGCCCAGATGACCGCGACAGCGGTGGCGATGAGCAGCAGGAGCGCCGCCGCCCGGTTCTGCCCGATCGCCCCGATCTTCTCCGCGATGGAGTGCCGTCGGCGCGGGCGGGGCGGGCGCGAGGCGGACGGGTCGGCGGATGTCGTGGAAGTGCTCATGATGAGTCGGGGCACATGTTAGACCACCCGTGGGTCCGGCACATCACGTCTCGATATCCGATTCCCCGGTCCGTCGCAAACCCCCGCGGCGCCGGCCCGCTCGTCTCTACGGTCGAAGGATGGCCCACCCGAACCCCCCGAGGCGGATCAGCGTCGTCATCCCCGTGAAGGATGACGCCGACGAGCTGCGGCACGCCTTGACCGCGCTGGCTGACCAGACGGTGCCGCCGGACGAGGTCGTCGTGCTCGACAACGGCTCCGACGACCACGTCGAAGCGGTCGCGCGAGAGGCGGGTGCCCGTCTGGTGCGGGAGCCGGGCGGAGGCATCCCCCGGGCGAACGCCGCTGCCTTCGATGCGGCCACCGGCGACATCATCGCGCGCATGGATGCCGACTGCCGACCGGGCAGGGAGTGGGTGGCCGGGATCGTCCGCGCCTTCGACGCGCAGCCCGAGGTCGCAGCCGTGACGGGCGGGGGCCGCTTCGTCGATGGACCCCCGTGGCTTCGCCGACCGCTCGCCGCGGTCTATCTCTTCGCCTACTCCGCCTCGCTCTGGCCGGCGCTCGGCCACGCGCCGCTCTGGGGGTCGAATCTCGCGGTCCGCCGGGAGGCCTGGCAGCGCGTCGCACCTCTCGTCCACCGAGACGACCCCGACGTGCACGACGACCTCGACCTCGCCTTCCACCTCGGCGAGCGTCACCGCATCCGACTGGTTCCGGGGCTTCCCATGGGGATGTCCATGCGCCCGTTCGCCGACGCGTCGGCGATGCGACGGAGGTTCCGTCGCGGCATCCACACCGTCCTCATCCACTGGCCGCGCGACGTGCCCCCCGTGCGGATCGTGCGCCTCACCCTCGCGCGCGCGACGGGGCGGACCTTTCCCGGTTCCACCCGGATGTCAACGGGGTCGACCGGCGCGCGCGAAAGCGAGACAGTGGATGGCATGAGCGACGCGACAGCATCTCAGCCCTCCGACCCGACCGACGCAGCCGACGGCGCGCAGACCCACGAGCCCACCCCTGAGACGGACGACACCGACACGGTCGCGGTGGACGACGGAGACTCGCTCCGCGACCGCAGCGACCTGCAGGACCTCCCGCCCGTGGACGCGAAGAAGTAGTCCGCCCCACCCCGGACTCAGGCGAGGCGGTCGAGGAAGACGTGGAGCGCAGCGTCCACGCTGGCCTCGAGCACCTCGCCGGGGTCATCGGTGTCGAGTTCCAGCATCCGGTGGCCGGTGCCGGTGTCATCCGCCCAGCCCACGTAGACGGTGCCGGCCGGATGTCCGTCCGACGGCTGCGGACCGCCGACGCCCGTCACCGAAACCGCGACGTCGGCGACGATGAGCTGCCGCACGCCGCGCGCGAGCTGCTCGGCGCACTCGGGCGAGCACGGATCGGTGCCCGGCTCCAGCCCGAGAAGGCGCTCCTTCACATCGAGCGCATAACAGATCACGCCTCCGGCGAACCACTCCTGCGCCGACTCGCCCTTTCCGATGGTCGAGGCGAGCAGGCCGCAGGTCAGCGACTCGGCGACGGCCAACCGCGCCCCGCGATCCTGGGCGCGCTGCGCGAGCGCCTCGACGGCGTCCATCAGGAGTGGACGCCCGGAGAGGTGTCGTCGTCCGACGGGCTCTCCACCTCTCGGACCAGGGCGTCGAGGTCGACGTCGTCACCGAGTCCGGCGTCACGCAGGCGACGGGAGAGGATGTCGCGGAGCTGGTCCTCGCGCGCATTGCCCAGTTGGACGTCGGCCCGGGTCTGCACGAGGATGCCCCGCACCTCTTCGCTCAGCGTCGCGTCGTTCTGATCCTCGAGGGGCGCATCCTGCGTCGCGGCCCCGTCCGACTCTCCACCGCGCGGGCCGACACCGGCGATGTCGTTCTGGCTCGACGCCTCGGCGTCTGCCGAGCCCGTGCCCTCCGCGGCGACCGCCGGGGCTGCACCCGAGTCGGCACCGCCGCCACCTGCGGGCGTCGGGCTCACGGATGCTGTCTGGTCGTCATCGTGCGGCTGGTTCGTGGTCATGTGGTCTTCCCTTCCCGGGGGCGGCGCCGTCGAGGGACGATACCGCGGCTGTCATCCAGCCTGGCGCGCCGCGGCCCGGTTCGCACCCGCTTGACGGTCCCCGGGGTAGCGGGGTAGCGGGGTGGCGGGAGCGGTTCGATCGCTGCTGTCAAGGGTCTGGGCGACGCCCTTCTCGTCGGCGCACCATCGAGACGAGGTGAGAGCCATGTACAACCTCAGTGAAAGGTTCTTCGAATTCACGTCGGTGTCCGGTGATTCGTGGCAGCTGCGCGATCGCTCGCTTCCCGACGACGACCCCAGCGGTGTGATCGCCATCGTGACGCGCGTCGCCTTCGGGGTCGACGTGATCTGGGGCCGGGGTATCCGCGCACCGCACCATTTCGGCCGCCTCGACGACGTCCTCCGCACCGCCGTGGAGGTGCTCTCGTGCGGAAGCGGTGGACCGCGCCGCCCCGTGCCGATCCCGCACCGCCCGCCCGCGCGCGGGTGAGCCCGCGGCATCCGTCTGTCAACCCCCTCGCCCCGGTGTCGGTCTGCGACGAACGTCGAGACCACATCGCCCGTCGACCTCGAGGAGCAACCCCATGTCGGACCGCAGCGAGCAGGACTTCCCGCCTCAGGGGCAGCAGCAGCCCGGCACCATCGATGAGATGGCGCCCGACCCCGACCATGGCGAGGACAGCTACGTCGGCTCCGGGAGGCTCGCCGGCAAGCGCGCCCTCATCACCGGGGGTGACTCGGGCATCGGCCGCGCCGTGGCCATCGCATTCGCGCGAGAGGGTGCCGACGTCGTCATCACGGCGATGCCGGAGGAGGAGGAGGATGCGTCGGGCACCGTATCGCTCATCGAAGACGCCGGCCGCACCGGCGCGGCGCTCGTCGGCGATCTGCGCGACGAGGCATTCGCGACGAGCATCGTCGACGATGCCGCCGAGCGTATGGGCGGCCTCGACATCGTCGTGCTGAACGCCGCGTACCAGGCCGATCGCGACAGCCTGGCCACGATCCCGACCGAGGAGTTCGACCGCGTCTTCCGCACCAATCTCTACGGGCTGATGTTCACCGCGCGCGCGGCACTGCCGCGATTGACGGCGGGAGCATCGATCATCGTCACCTCGTCGGTCCAGGCGTTCCAGCCCTCGCCGGGCCTCATCGATTACGCGATGACCAAGGCGGCGCAGGTGGCGTTCGTGAAGGCGCTCGCCCAGGAGGTCGGTGAGCGGGGAATCCGTGTCAACGCCGTCGCTCCCGGTCCGATCTGGACTCCGCTCATCCCCGCGACCGGCTTCGACGAGGACAAGCTCACCTCCTTCGGTTCGGACACCCCCCTCGGGCGTGCCGGACAGCCCGCGGAGCTCGCGGGCGCATACGTCTACCTCGCCTCCGATGACGCGTCGTACACGTCCGGGGCCATCCTCGCCGTGACCGGGGGCAAGCCGCTGTAGCACCGGGTCGTCGGCGCCGCGGCGGGCGCCGTCCGACTAGGATTTCCTCATGGGTAGGTTCATCTACGACACGATGGCGAACTCCGTTGACATCGAAGACCGGACGCTCGCTCACCTCCGGATCGTCGTGATGAACAAGCTCCGCCGGTCGGAGTCCTTCATGTTCGACGTCGAGATCGGCGATGGCAGCGGACGGCGCAGCTTCTGGATGCACCCGTCGGTGCCGATGCAGTTCCACTTCTTCGGCAGTCGGAACCCCCGTATCAACCGCCTGTGGATCGAGGAGCTCATGCTCGCCGCAAGCGGCCCGAACGGCCTCAGCATCACGCCCGAGCCCGCCGAGGAGGAGAACCCGCCGAGCTCGGGTTCGGCTCCCCGCGGTCTGAGCTGACCCGCCCCGGCGGTTCTCGCGCGTCAGAGCGGCGCGCCGTCGCGTTGCTGTTGGCTGGTCGCTCGCGGTTCGTTGCTCGTGGCGCCCGTGACCCGTCAAATAACGCTGCGTGCGCGGCATCCGAGCCGCATCTTTTGACGGTTCGCGTTCGGGCTGCGGGCGTGGCGGGCGCGACCGGTCAAGAAAAGCTCTGTGCGGGGCATCCGAGCCGCACGTTTTGACGGGTCGCGTTCGGTGGCGGGCGTGGCCGCCGCGTGGCGACGCGACCCGTCAAGAAACGCTGCGTGCGCGGCATCCGAGCCGCATGTTTTGACGGGTCGCGTTCGGGTGGCCGGCGTGGCGGGCGCGACCCGTCACGAAACACTGCGTGCGGGGCATCCGAGCCGCTCCTCTGGCGGATCGCGTGGGATGTCGGGAGCGACCCGGGCAGCGTATGCGGCGATCGCGGGTGGATCAGGGCAGGGCGCGCAGCTCGGCGATATGTGCCGGAGTGTTCTCGGCGGAAGCGTCCATGTGGTCGGTGATCAGCGTGATGCCGCCGCTGGAGTTCGCCGAGCCCACCAGCTCGTCGATCCAGGCGCGGCTGATCGCCGGCTGCTCCGGCTCGTCGAAGACGAAGCGCAACGGAATCGACGGGTGCAGCCAGATCGTGCTTCGCCCGGTCGGCTCGTCATCGGGATGCCGCCACGAGACGGTGAAGCTCTCATCGCGGCGCAGCTTCGTGGCGATGACGACCTTCAGGTGCGACAACGCCCGGTCCTCGATGTGGATGGGGGTCGCCGAGCCGCCGTAGAAGATCGTGCCCATGCTCAGGTCACCCCCAGCGGCGCGGCCGAGCGCTCGGGGGGAAGGAGCGGATTCGGTTCCGACGGAGTCGGAGCGGTCGGTTCGTCCGGCGTCGGGACGACAGGCTCTGCGGGGGTGGAGCCCGGTGTCTCCTCAGGAAGAGGGAGTGCAGCAAGAGTCATGACAACCTCCTTCACGCTCCACCCTGCGCCGAACCGGGCCGTCAGCCCAGTGGGTTGACGGCCCGGCGTCAGGGGTATACCCGCGCGCCCGCGTGCGGCGGCCGCGCGCACTCGCCTGTCAGCGGACGGCTGCGGCCACGGGGGACGACACCCCGTCGCGGGGGGCCGGTGCCGGGGTGACGCGCGCGGTCGCGATCCGCGGATCGCCCGCCCCCACGGGGTGTACGTCTCCAGTGATCTCGAGGGCGGCCGTCGTCTCGCGGTCGGCGGCCGACGCTCCCACCCACAGCTGGATCGCGCCCGGCTCGACGATGCGGGTCAGGTCGCGCCCGCTGAAGGCGAGTCGCTGGGTGGGAACCTCGAACGAGACCGTCGCCGATTCACCGGGCTCGAGCGAAACCCGCTGGTAAGCGAGCAGCTGAGCCTGGGGACGCGTGACCGTGGCGACGGGATCGTGCGCGTACAGCTGCACGACGTCGGTGCCGCTCCGCGCGCCGGCGTTGCGCACCGTGACCGTCGCCGTGAAGCTCGCGCCGGCGACCACCGACCCATCGACGGTGAGGTCTTCGCGGGTGAAGGAGGTGTAGCCGAGGCCGTGGCCGAAAGGCAGGACGGGTGTATTGCCGGCGCTGGTGACGTCGGAGGGTCCGCCCAGGAGCGGATGCAGGTAGGTGTAGGGCTGCGCCCCGGCCGACCGGGGGAGCGACACCGGCAGCCGGCCCGACGGGTTGACCGCACCGGTGAGGATCGCCGCGAGCGCCGCGCCGCCCTCTTCGCCGGGGAAGAACGACTGCACGACGGCCGCGGGGGACCGCTCGCCCTCGACCGCCCACGCGATGGCATAGGGCCGCCCGGTCAGGAGCACCATCACCACGGGGGTGCCGGTGGCGACGACCGCCTCGACGAGCTCGCGCTGCAGGCCGGGGAGGTCGAGGGACTCCACGTCGTTGCCCTCTCCGACTGTGCCGCGGCCGAAAAGGCCCGCGCGGTCGCCGACCACGACGACCGCGACGTCACTCACCGCCGCCAGATCGACCGCCGGGGCGATCCGCGACCGGTCGTCGCCCTCGACGTCGCAGCCGGCCTCGTGCGAGATCTCCGCGTCGGGGAGTGCGGTGCGCAGAGCCTCGAGCACCGTGGGGATCTCGAAGCCCATCTCCGTCCCGGGGTGATGCGCGAGAACGTGGTTGGCGAACGAATAGCAGCCCATGAGGGCTTCCGCGCTGTCGGCGTTGGGTCCGAGGACGGCGATCCGACGCGCGTCGGGGGCGAGCGGCAGCGTTCCGTCGTTGGTCAGCAGCACCGTCCCCTCTTCAGCCAGCCGGCGCGCCACGCGGCGGTGGGCGGGGCTGTCGAGATCGATCTGACGGGGCGGGGTGTCGAAATCGGCGTCGAGGAGGCCCAGCTCCTCCTTCTGGGTGAGCACACGCGTCACCGCGCGATCGATCACCGCTTCGTCGAGGAGGCCGGAGCGAACCCGCTCGGTCAGTGCGGGGAAGGCGTCCAGGGTGGGCAGCTCGACGTCGATTCCGGCCTCGAGTGCAAGCTGTGCGGCCTCGCCGAGATCGGCGGCGATCTGATGCATGGTGTGCAGGAAGGCCACCGCGAAGTAGTCGGCGACCACGACGCCGTCGAAACCCCATCGGTCGCGCAGCAGCTCGGTGAGGTATTCGTGAGATGAGGCGACGGGCACGCCGTCGATCTCGGCGTACGAGTTCATCACCGAGCGCACGCCACCGTCACGCACCGCCATCTCGAACGGCGGCAGGAAGACATCCGCCATCTCACGGGGCCCCGCGTGCACGGGTGCGTGGTTCCGGCCAGCCTGCGAGCCGGAGTAGCCGACGAAGTGCTTCAGGGTGGCGTGCACCCCCGCGTCCTGCAGACCGCGCACGTACGCCGTGCCGATGGTGCCTACGACGTAGGGGTCTTCGGCGATGCACTCGTCGACCCGGCCCCACCGGGGGTCGCGGATGACATCGAGCACCGGAGCAAGCCCCTGATGGATGCCGAGCTCGCGCATCGATCCCCCGATGAGGCGGCCCATCTCTGCCACGAGCTCGGGGTCCCACGCCGCGCCCCACGCGAGCGGCGTGGGGAAGGTCGCGGCCTGCCACGCGGCGAGCCCGGTGAGGCACTCCTCGTGGACGAGCGCGGGGATGCCCAGCCGCGTCTCCCGCTGGAGGCGGCGCTGCTCGTTCCACAGCCACTCCGCCCGGGCGATGGGATCGACCGGGCGGGTGCCGTAGACGCGCGTGAAGTGCCCGATGCCGTGCACGACGGCGTCTTCGAACCGGGTCGAGGTCTTCATCTCGCCCGCGAGAGGGGCCACCACCTCATCGCCCTGATCGATCCAGAAGCCGACGAGCTGGCCGAGCTTCTCCTCGAGGGTCATGCGGTGGACGAGGTCCAGGACGCGATCGGATGCCGAGAGGGCAGGGGGAATGGTCACGATGCTGCTTTCTTCGATGTCGACGAGCGAACGAGACGTCAGCCCTTGACGGCGCCGGTGAGGCCGCCGACGATGCGACGCTCGAACAGGCTGAAGAAGATCAGCGCGGGGAGCATCGACAGGGACGTGAACGCCAGCACCCGTGCGGTGTCGACGGAGTACTGCGAGGAGAACTGCTGCACACCCAGGGGGAGGGTGAAGGCCGCCTCGTTGTTCAGGATGAACAGGGGAAGCAGATACGCGTTCCAGCTGCCGATGAACGCCAGGATCGCCACGGTGATGACGCCGGGGATCGACAGCGGCAACACCATCCGCCAGAAGAACGACAGACGCCCGCATCCGTCGATGTAGGCCGCCTCCTGGATCTCATCGGGGATGGCGCGCAGGAACGGCACCAGGATGATGATCGTCACCGGGAGTGCGAACGCGATCTGGGGCAGGATGACGCCGGGAAGGCTGTTCATCAGGCCGAGGTTGCGGATCACGATGTACAGCGGAGTGATCGCGACGGTGATGGGGAACATCAGTCCCGCCGCGAACAGCGCGTACAGCGCGCCACGGCCGCGGAAGCTGTAGCGGGCGATCACGTAGCTGGCCATGAGCCCGAGCGCGACGGCCCCCAACGTGGTCGCCAGCCCCACGAGGGTGGAATTGCCCACCTGCGTCCAGAACTGCGGAGCCGCCAGCACGCTGGCGTAGTTCTCCCAGCGCCACTCGGTGGGAAAACCAGCCGGGTTGACCGTGATCTCGGAGTTGCTTCGGAAGCCGCCGATGATGATGTACAGCACCGGGCCGAGCATCATCCCGATGACGACGAGGGCGATGAAGTAGACGCTCGGCGGGCCCCAGGGGAGCTTCTTGGCCGGCGCACCCTTGCTGCGCCGGCCGGCGACGCGGGTGGTGAGGGTCATGGTGCTCATCCGGCACCCCTTTCGGTGATCGCGCCGGCGGTGTCGCGTCGCAGCACGTAGCGCTGGTAGACCAGGGCGACGGCCAGCGAGATGAGGAAGATGACGACGGCGACGGCGTTTCCGTAGCCGAAGTTCCCGGCGTTGCGGCCGGTGGCGACCATGTAGATCGCCATGGTGTTGGTACCGGCGACCGATGCGACGTACTGGCCCCAGATGATGTAGACGAGGTCGAACAGCTGCAGTGCGCCGATGATCGACAGGAACGCCCAGATGCGGACGGTCGGTCCGAGCAGCGGCAGGGTGATCCGCCGCTGGATCTGCCAGTACGACGCCCCATCGATCGCGGCGGCTTCGTACAGCTCCTCTGGAATCGACTGCAGACCCGCGAGGAAGAGGATGACGGCGAAGCCGACGTACTTCCAGGTGAGGATCGCCATCAGGGTCCAGATCGCGATCGCGGGATCGGAGAGCCAGTCGGCGGCGAGGAAGCCCAGACCGACGTTCTCGAGGAAGCCGTTGAGGGCCCCGCGCGTTGCGAGGAGAAGGCTGAAGCCGGTGCCGACGACGACCTCGGCGATGACGTAGGGGACGAAGATCAGCACTCGGATGACGGACTGACCGCGCATCTTGCGGTTCAGCAGCAGCGCCAGCAGCAGCGCCACCGGTCCCTGCATCACCAGCGAGGCGACGACGATGAAGGCGTTGTGACCGAGCGCCGCCTGGAAGTTCGGGTCACTGAAGATGACGAAGTAGTTCTGGAGGCCGACGAAGTCCGTGGCGGGGCCGAACCCCGACCAGCGGAAGAAGCCGTAGTAGGCCGCCATCACCACCGGCAGGATGACGAACCCTACGAAGAAGATGACGGCGGGGCCCACCATGAGGAGGACTTCGAGGCGGCCGGACCAGCCCAGGCCGCGCGGACGACTCTTGTCCCGCCGCACGGACGGGGCGGCGTGGCGCCGCCCCCGTCGTGCTGCGCGAGATCGGAGTCCGAGGTGGACATCTCGCGAACGGTCATGTCAGCCCTGCGCACCCGCCGTGTTGACCGATTGGATGAACTGCTCGGGGTCGCTGTTGCCCGCGAGCATGTCGACGACCGCCACGTTCAGCGCGTTGCCGACGTTCTGGCCGAGGACCGTGTCGAGCCACTGCGAGACGAACGGGGCGCTGTTGTACGCCTCGAGGATCTGCTGCAGGTAGGGCTCGGTGACCGATTCCTGCGCCACGGTGTTCACCGGGGGCGACTGGAACGCCTCGTAGTACAGCTGCTGCTGCTCGGCGCTGGCGATGAAGTTCAGGAAGTCGACGCACTCGTCGGGAGCCTGCTCGGCGCACGAGTACCCGTCGACACCGCCCATCATCGAGCCGGGCTCGCCCTCGCCGCCCTCGATCTCGGGGAACGGGAACCAGGCGAGGTCGGGGAGCGGCTGCTCGTCCGGCGTGAGGGAGGCGATGACACCCGGGTTCCAGGCGCCCATGAGCTCCATCGCCGCCTGGCGGTTGGCCAGGAGGCCTGCCGACGAGCCGGCGCCCTGCTGGGCGGGGGTGGTCAGGAAGCCCTCGTTGAAGGGCTCGATCGCGGCGAAGTCCTGGAGGTTCTCGGCGGCGCGCGTCCAGCACTCGTCGCTGAAGTCCTTCGAGTCGCCGGTCTCCTCGATCACCTCGGGGCTGCACTCGCGGAGGGCGAAGAAGTAGTACCAGTGAGCGGCCGGCCAGGCGTCCTGGGCGCCGAGGGCGATCGGCGCGATGCCGGTCTCCTTGAGCGACTCGACGGCGGATTCGAGTTCGGCGATCGAGGTGGGGGTCTCCTCGACCCCGGCCGCGGCGAAGGCGTCCTCGCTGTACCAGAAGCCACCGGGCAGAACCGAGAGCGGCATGGCCCACACCGAGTCCTGGTAGGTCTCCGCCGCGAAGGACCCTTCGGGGATCTCGGCGCGCACGTCGTCGGAGATCACGTCGGTGAGGTCCTTGAGCTGACCCGCGTTGACCATGTCGGCCATCTTGCCGCCGCCGCGCTGGAGGAAGATGTCCGGCGGGTCGCCGGCGTTCAGCGCGGTCTGGAGCAGACCGTCGAGGTCTTCGTTCTGCACCGACTGCATCTCGATGGTGACGCCGGGGTTCTCCTCCATGAAGGAGTCGATCGCGTTCTGCCAGAACTCCTGGCCGGGGCCCGTCGTGGAGTTCTGCCACAGCGTCATTTCGACGCTGCCGTCAGCGGACTCGCCGCCTCCTCCGCCGGAGCATGCGCTCAGCACGAGCGCGCCGGCGAGCAGTGACACTGCGCCCGCTGTGATTCTGCTGGCTTTCATGTGATTCACCTGTTCTCTTCCTTGAGGTGCACTCTCGGTCCTCGAGGTGCGATGCGAATTCCGGGCTGCTGTCGGGACCCGGACGGCGTCCAGTCTTCGTAACGGAGGGAAAAGTGTCAAACGTTTTCGAAAACAGTTTCAATGGCGCTAGCATCCCCCCATGGGTTCCCGTCCGACCATCACCGATGTCGCCCGCGCCGCGGGTGTCTCGGCGGCGACGGTGTCCAAAGCCGTGAACGGCCGGTACGGTGTCGCCCCCGACACCGTGGAGCGCGTGCTGCAGGTCGTCGCCGAGCTCGGCTACGAGTCGAGCCTCGTCGCCTCGAGCATGCGATCGCGCAGGACCGGCGTCATCGGGGTGCTGGTGGCGGACTTCGAGCCGTTCAGCGCCGAGATCATGAAGGGCGTGGGACGGGCTCTGCGCGACACGCACTACGATCTCCTGGCGTACAGCGGCTCGCGTCAGCAGAACGGCGAGGGCTGGGAGCGCCGTTCGCTCAGCAGGCTCAGCGGAACGCTGATCGACGGGGTCATCATGGTCACCCCGACGGTGGTCGGCGCGAGCGCCGAGGTGCCGATCGTCGCCGTCGACCCCCACACCGGTCGTGCCGACCTTCCCACGGTCGAATCCGACAGCTTCGCCGGTGCACGCGAGGCCACCCGGTACCTGCTCGAACTGGGGCACCGGCGCATCGGCTTCATCGCCGGGCGCCCGGACCTCCGGTCATCCATCCTCCGAGACGCCGGGTACCGTCGCGCTCTGTCCGATGCCGGCGTCGCCTACGACCCCTCGCTCGTGCGGGTCGGTATGTACCAGCCCGACGTGGTGCGCGAGCAGGCCCGCGGGCTTCTCGGTCAGGACCGCCCGCCGACCGCCGTCTTCGCGGCGAACGACCTTTCCGCGCTCGGCCTCATCGACGTCGCGGCGGGGATGGGACTGCGAATCCCCGACGACCTCTCGGTGATCGGGTTCGACGACATCCCCGACGCGACGCAGGGGCCGGTGTCGCTGACGACCGTGCGTCAGCCGATGCAGGGGCTCGGTGCGACCGCCGCCGGCATGCTGGTCGCGCTGATGAACGGCGACACGCTCGACGCCACGCACGTGGGGCTGGCGACGCGGTTGGTGGTCAGGGGGACGACGGCACCGCCGCCGCGCTGACCTCGGCGTCAACATCGACGGATCCGGCGAGCTCCAGAGCGCTCGACGGATCCGCCAAGAGGGCGTCGAAGACGACTTCGGCCGCGCCGATGAGCAGGCGGTCCTCCGCGAGCGAGGCCAGGCGCAGCTGCAGGTCTTCGGTCGCCGCCGGCATCGCCTGCGCACGCACGCGCGCGAGAAGGCCGGCGACATCCACGTCGGCGATGGTCGCCAGAAACCCGCCGAGCACGACCACGGAGGGGTTCAGGACGTTCACCGCGTTGGCGAGGGCGGTGGACAGGATGCGGCGCTGCCGCTCGACCTCGGCCGAGACGGCGGCGCGGGTGCCGGGATCAGGCGGGTCGGCGAGGGCGGCGGCGAGGGTGGGCTCGTCGGCGGAATCGAGCCCGACGGCCGCGAGGAGCCGCGACCTGCTGACCTCGTCTTCGAGCACGCCGTCGGCGGCCAGCCGGTCTGCGCCGTCGGCGATCCCGGGCCGGTTCTGACCGAACTCGCCGGCGTACCCGCCGGAGCCCCCCACCGTGACACCGCCCACGATGAGGCCGCCGCCGATGCCGCTCGCGCCGCCGTTGAGGTAGACGACGTCGTCGACGCCGCGGGCCGCTCCGAAGAGGTGCTCGGCCATCGCCCCCAGGCTGGCGTCGTTGGCGACCCGGGTGAGCAGGCCCGTCGCCTCGGCGACGAGGTCGCCGAGTGGCACATCGCGCCAGTGCAGGTGGGGGGCGTCACGGACCAGACCGTCGGAGGCACGCACGAGGCCCGGCACAGCGAGGCCGATCCCCACGATCGCGGCGTCGGCGAGCACGCCGCGGCGCCACGCCTCCAACCGCGCGGCGAGGAGAGCGGTGGCCTCCTCGGGAGTCGGGGGCCGGTCGACCTCATGGCGTTCGCGGATCACGGTCGTCTGATCGAGGCGGACGACGGCGAGCGTGATCGCGTCGACCTCCGGATTCACGGCGACCGCGACGACCCGCGGCGAGACCGCGACGATCGGCGAGGGCCTCCCCACCCGGCGGGCCGGGTCGGGGGCGCGCTCGGTCACCAGACCGTGGCGGACGAGCTGACCGACGAGGTCGGCGATCGTCGATCGATTGAGTCGCGTGGCCTCGGTGAGACTCGCCCGTGAGAGCGGGCCGAGGCGATGCAGCAGCGTCAGGATCGTCGACAGGTTCCGCTGTCGACCGCCGGGCCCGACCAGACTCATCGCTCCAGTGTAGGGAGAAGGGTGCTCTGCGCCCGGACGGACGCGGGGCACCGCACTGCGAGAGGGGAAGTGCCCCGCGCCCGAACGGACGCGGGGCACCCCGGGGGACGATGCGCCTCAGCCCTGCATCCGCTCCCGTCGCCGCTGCACGAGGATCGCGCCGGCGAGCAGGGCCAGCAGGCCCGCGAGGCCCAGGCCGATCGGCAGGCCGCCGCCGGTCGAGGCGAGCGGGTTGCCCGGGTCGTCCGCCGCGCCGCCGTCCGATCCGCCCGGCGCCGGAGGCGTGGTCGGCGTACCGGGCTCACCGGGTGCGCCCGGCTCGGTCGGTGTGGTGGGCTCACCGGGCTCGGTGGGCGTGGTGTCGTCCGCGGCGACCAGCTCTCCCACGCCCCATCGGGCGGTGGACTGGTAGCCGGCGCCGGTGGGGTCGGCCCAGTTGCGGATGCCGGTGCGCGCGCCGTCGGAGGCGTCGTTGACCTGGAAGTCCAGACCGTGGAACGTCCCCTCGCCGCCCGAGTCGAGCAGGCTGATGCGGGCCTCGACGACGTAACCGCCGTCGACGGTGGTCACCTGCGACTCCACGCGGTTCCGCTGGAACGCCTCGTCCCCGGTTCCGAACGACACCGCGCCGGCCGCACTGATGCGGATCTGGGTGTCGTCGTACCGGTAGGAGCCGTTCTTGACGTTGCCGGCGTCGACGTAGATCTCCACGGAGTCCTGGATCCAGGGATCCGAACCCGAGACATCGACCACCGGGTCGGCGACCTCGGCGAGGACGAACAGGGCGTTGTCCTGCCACAGGGTCCGCACCGATGCGGTGGCACCGGCGGTGCCCTCGATCTGACGGTCGGTGGTCACGGCGTTCGCGGCGGCCCACGCGTCATCCACGGCGCCGTCGATGGTCGGCGTCTCCGACGCCTCGACGACCTCGACGAAGGACAGCGGCTCGACGAGCGTGAGGTTCCCCAGCTCGCCCGCGGTGTTCCACCCGGCGGAGGAGTCGCCGTCGGCGATGCGCACGTCGAAGCGGACCACCTCGCCGAGATCGGCGTCGCCGAGAGGGAGAGCCGCGACGACCCGGTAACCGGTCTCGGTCTCGGTGACCGACGCGGACACGTCGCCCTCCCCATCGCGGGCGACGGCGTACTGCTGGCCGCCCACGTCGAAGGTCACGCCGTCGCCGTCATCCATCGATCCATCCGTCACCTCGACATACGCGGTGAGGGTGCCGGGCTCCCAGCGAAGCTGGAACGCTCCGGTCTGCTCGATCGGCAGCAGGGGCAGACGCTCCCACTCGGCCGAGGTCGTCGCGGTGTCGTCCACCGGCACCGATCCGCCGAAGACGAACGCACTGCGCTGGCGGGCGGGGAGCTCCTCATCGACGGCGCCGAAGTACGCGGGCTTTCCCTGGTAGGCGTCGTCGAACAGCAGGGGAGCGCCGTTGGCGGAGCGCCAGCTGCGACCGTCGGTGAGGCCCCACACGGTGACGCTGTAGAGCTCGTCGATGTTCTCGCGGAACACCCGGAACGCGTCGCGGTAGTAGTAGCCCTGTTCGATCAGCAGCGCTTCGCTCACCGGGGTTCCCGTGGTGACGTCGAGCTCGGTGACCACCTGGGTCACCGGCAGGTCGGCGAACGTCGTGATCGCCTGCTCCAGTGCCGAGACGGGCATCGCCAGGCTCACGTGGAACTGGTGTCCGACACCGTCGATCGGCACGCCGCGCTCGAGGAGCCGCTCGACGAGCGCCAGGTAGCGCCCCTGCTTGCCCGACTGCTCGGTGTTGTAGTCGTTGATGAAGAGGGTCACCGGGCGGTCGGTCCCGTCGGCGGCGTAGACGTCGTTGAACGCTTCGTCGGCGTACTGGAACGACAGGTCGATGAACTCCTCACCGAGGATGCGGTACCACTCGCTTCGACGGAGGCCGTCGGCGTACTCGGAGCCGTCGGAGACGACCTCGTTGACCACGTCCCACGCGTTCAGCGGGTTGGTGCCGCCGAACTCGCCGTACTCGGTGGCGAGCCACTCGGCGACGTTGAAGATGTGCTCGCGGAGGCGGTCCCGCAGGATCTGCTTGTCGCCATCGCTCGTGGTGAGCGGTGAGCCGTCGGCTGCCTCGAAGAAGAACGCCGGCGTCTGGCTGTGCCACACCAGCACGTGCCCGTACACCGCGAGGTCGTTGGCCTCGGCGAAGTCCATCAGCGCGACGGCTTCGGGGTTGGCGCGGAACTGGCCGTTCGCGTCGTACCAGGCCTCGGGCTTCATGTAGTTCTCACCCGTGATCTGGTCGAAGTGGCGCAGCAGCAGCTCCGAGGCGACGCCCGTCGTCTCCCGGCTGTCGATCGCTACACCCACCGGGACGTCCAGTGTGTCCTGGAGCGGCGTGAGGTCCTGGATCTCGCCGGGCTCGGGGACGCTCACCTGGATGTCGTCGAAGTACAGGTCGGACGTGTTGGTGCCGTTGTAGTCCGTCTCGAAGTAGAGCAGACCTGTGTCGAACGCCTGGAGAGGGAAGGATGCCCGCACCTGCGTCCACCCCGAGTTGGTGACGTCCGCGAACTGCGCGAGTGTCGAGAACGTCGTCGCCCCCTGGTAGTCGCGCTGCAGGCTCAGCCAGACCGGACTCGTCGGCTGACCAGCGCCGAAGCGCACCCATGCCGTGACCTCGTAGGTGGTGTCGGCCTGGAGCTCGGCGATGTCGTGGCCGAAGCCCGAGCCCTGCGAGGTGCGGCCCGTCAGAGCTGCCGCCTGGGTGCCCTGCTGCGCATCGTCGCTGGTGAGCGCCACCGTCGGGGCGCCGCTGCCGCTGTCGCGCGGAACCCATCCGCCGAGGCCCTCTTCGAAGTCGTTCGAGAGCGCGGTCGGACCGGTCACCGGCGGGGTGCCGGGGTCGGTCGGCTCGGTCGGCTCGGCGGGATCGGTGTCGAGCGCCGTGACGACGAGGTCGTCAAGGTAGTAGGTGAACGTCCCCGACTCGGCGTCGCCCGTACCGATGTAGAGCTGGTGCTCGGGCAGGTTCGCGTCGGCGGGGATGGTGTACTCGCCGCTGATGGTGGTCCAGTCGGCGGCGGTGGCGGTGGTCGGCCCGATCCACGTGTAGGCCGGTTTCATCACGAAGCGCGCCGACTGGTCTGCGGTGCCTTCGGCCAGCTTGATGCGGGCCGAGACGCTGTAGGTCGTTCCTGCCTCGAAGATCCCGGCGGGGCTCTGGATGCCGGTGAAATCGTCGGCGCGGTCGGCGACCTGCAGGACCTGCGAGCCGTCGAGGTCGACGACGGAGAGGGTGTTCTCACCTCCTCCGCTGGCGATCCAATCGCCGGTCGTGCCGTCCTCGAAGTCGGCCGAGGCGATGACGGTGTCGGCTGCGGAGGCGGCCGACAGGGGGGCGACGATCAGAGCTGCGGCTGCCAGGACGGCGGCTGCAGCGGATCGAGCACGATGTCGTCTCACGAATACGCTCCTTTGCGCGGGGTTTGTCGTGGTCGCAAACCTATGTGCGCAGAAGCGGGGTGAGGGCCTTCCTCATCTAAACGTTACGAAACACGTCACTTAAGTTTCGACGGCCGCTCGGGCGTCGGGTCGCGGCTGCGCCGGCGCCGTGCTCTCCCGCACCACCAGGTGAGTGGCGAGATCCATGCGCAGCGTTTCCGGCTGGCCGCCCGTGCCCAGCCGGAGCGCGAGCCGGGTCGCCTCCTCGCCCATCCGGCGCAGCGGCTGATGGATGGTCGTGAGCTGCGGGCTGAACCAGCGCGCCAGAGCGATGTCGTCGTACCCGACGACCGACAGGTCGGTGGGGACGTCCAGCCCGGCTGCCCGTGCCGCGGCGATGACGCCGATCGCCTGCAGGTCGCTCCCCGCGAAGATCGCCGTCGGGCGTTCCTCGAGAGCGAGGAGCTCACGTGCCCACACCTCGCCGCCCGAGGGGTGGAAGTCGCCGAAGCGCACCCAATTCGGATCGACAGGGAGCCCCGCGGCATTCATCGCCGAGCGGTAGCCGTCGAGGCGCGCGTGGGAGCACAGCGCGTCGGAAGGTCCGGTGATGGCGGCGATCCGCCGATGTCCGAGTTCGATGAGGTGCCGGGTGGCCACGAGGCCTCCCGTCCAGTTCGCCGATCCGACCGCCGGCACGTCGGCGGCCGGATCGCCGGACGGGTCGACGATGACGAACGGGATGCCGCGCCGCTTGAGTTTGTCGCGGTGGGCGGGCGCGAGGTCCGAGAAGACGAGGATGACGGCGGCCGGGCTCCGGCGCAGGACGCCGTCGATCCACTCGTCGCCGGGTGCGTGCCGGTCGCCGCTGAGCGTGAGCACGGTCGACAGCCCCGCTTCCGCCGCGACGGTCTCCACCCCGGTGATCATGTCCGCCGACCAGCTCGGCTCGAGCTCGTGGAGGACCAGCTCGACGTAGTCGCTGCGTCGGCTGGCCGCACGGCGGGTGTAGCCGTGCTCTGCGAGGAGCTGCTCGATCCGCGCCCGGGTCGCCGAGGCGACATCCGTCCGGCCGTTGAGGACCTTCGACATCGTCGCGATCGAGACCCCGGCCTCCTCGGCCAGCTGCGCCAGCGTGACGCGCGTGCCGCTTGTGCTCATTGCGTGATCATAGAACGCGTCCCGTCGGCCGCTCTCACCAGTCGTGGACCGTGCCGTCGGCGAGACGGTTGTACGGCAGATAAGCCTGTACGTACGGGTAGCGCCCGGCATTATCGGCGTCGAGGTGCACGCCCAGACCCGGTTCGTCGCCGGGATGGAGCATGCCGTCCTCCCAGGTGAAAGACGTGCGGAAGACGGAGTTCGTCTTCTCCCCGTGCTGCATGTATTCCTGAATGCCGAAGTTGTGGATCGACAGACCGAGGTGCATGGCGGCGGCCATGCCTACTGGGGAGATGTCGGTGGGGCCGTGCATCCCCGACTTGATCTGATACTGAGCGGCATAGTCGAGCACCTTTTTCAGGTGGGAGATGCCTCCGGTGTGTGTGACCGCCGATCGGACGTAGTCGATGAGCTGCTCTCGGATGATCTGCTGATAGTCCCAGACGGTGTTGAAGATCTCACCGATCGCAAGCGGCGTGGTGGTGTGCGTGCGAACGAGGCGGAGAGCCTCCTGGTTCTCGGCAGGGGTGCAGTCCTCCAGCCAGAACAGATCGAAAGATTCCACGCTCTTGCCGAGCTGCGCTGCCTGGATCGGAGTCAGCCGATGGTGCGCGTCGTGCAGAAGGGGAATCTCGGCACCGAACTCATGGCGGACGGCCTCGAAGACCGTGGGCACGTGGCGCAGGTAGGACCGGGTGTCCCAGTCTTCCTGTGCAGGCACCGCTCCGCGCTGGGCAGGCTCGTGGTCGTAGCGCACATCCGTGTTGGCTTCGTACGTCGCGTTCGACGCGATGCCGTAGATCGATGTCAGGCCGGGCACTCCGGTCTGAACACGGATGGCGCGGTATCCCTGCTCCTGGTGCGCCCGGATGCTGTCGAACAACTCCGGCAGCTCTTTGCCCGAGGCGTGTCCATAGGCGAGCAACCCGGTGCGCGAGGCGCCGCCGAGCAACTGGTACACCGGCATGCCGGCAGCCTTGCCCTTGATATCCCACAGCGCCATGTCGACGGCGGCGATCGCGGCCATCGTGACCGGACCGCGCCGCCAGTAAGCGCTGCGGTAGAGGAACTGCCACGTATCCTCGATGCGGTGCGCGTCGCGGCCGAGTAGCAACGGCACGATGTGGTCGCGCAGGTAGGAGACGACCGCGAGCTCGCGCCCGTTCAGGGTGGCGTCGCCGAGGCCGGTGAGGCCGTCGTCGGTCGTCAATTTCAGGGTCACGAAGTTGCGGTCGGGGCTCGTGACGATCACTTCGGCGCGTTCGATGTTCATGGCGGTCTCCTTCGCGGATGGATGCGGTGGCTCAGCTGGCGACGATCGCAGCCGATATGAGTTCGCGGTCGACCGATGTCGCGCCCGACGTCAGATCGTCGAGCCGCGTGATCCCCGCGGGGAACGCCCCGCGGCGGGCGCCGACAGACCAATCGCGGATAACGCCGAGCGCACCGTCCGCGAGGCCCCCGACCTCTCGTTCGGCGGAGAGGACGGGCAGCACCCGCAGCCGCACTTTCGTGGCGGTGTCCACGGCGATCTGGTCGAGTCGATGACCGATGCGGTCGTTCTCGAAGCGCTCGACGAGTTGGCGGCGATAGCCTGCGGTCTCCGCGCCGGCTCCGACGGCGCGTTCCGCCTCGTCCCAGAACCGGTCGAGTGCTACTCGGCAAGCGGGATCACCCATGGCCTCGGCCACCGTGGTGCAGCCGCGGAGTAGACCTCGGAACGCGAGCGCTAAATGCCCGCCGTTGAGCATCAACAGCTTCCGGCGTTCGAAGGGGGCGATGTCGCCGACGAAGCGCGCGCCGGTGTCCTCCCAGCGCGGACGTCCTGCGGGGAAGTCACCGGCAAGGACCCAGTCCGAGAATGGCTCGGCCACCACCGCGGCCTCGTCGCGGAAGCCCGTGGCGTCCTCGACCGCGCGAAGGTCATTTGGCGTCGTGTGGGGGGTGATGCGATCGATGCTCGTGGAGACGAACGACACCTGCCATGCGGTGGGATCCCAGCCGAGCGCGACGGCGACATCGGTGACCGAACGCTCGATCGCGCGGCCGTTGTCGGGCAGGTTGTCGCAGGGCACCACGGCGATCGGACCGGCTCCCTTGGCGGCTCGATCGCGCAGGGCGAGGGTCAGCCGCGCAGCGGGCGTGTGGAGGACACCCGGGCGGCCGTCCCGGAGGGCCGTCAGGTCGGCGACGACGTCGGGATGATCGGTGTCGAGACGTCCGTCGGCAGCCAGGTAGTAGCCCGCTTCGGTGATCGTCATGCTGACGACTGACGTCGCGGGTGCCGAGACCAGCGCGACGAAGCGGTCGAGATCCACGGAGGCGCGCGCTTCACTGATGCTGTCCACGATATGGAAGCGATCGCCGTCCCGCCCGCGCTCGACCAAGGTGTACACCCCGCCTTGGGCGGCCAGCTGATCGGCCACCCCAGGGCTGCGTCCGGTGAACCCGGCGATTCCCCAGTTCTCCGCATCACCGGCGCGGGAGGTGTACCAGGCCTGATGCGTGCGGTGGAAGGCGCCGATGCCGATGTGGACGATCCTGATGGGCGCGGGGCGACGGGCGCGACCGGCCTCGACGAGCGCGTCGCGGGTCAGACGTGGCGGAGGGGGCGGCGTCATCGGGCGGCCACCGATGCCGCGGCGAGCTGTCGCACTCGTGCCCGCAGCCACTCCGCCTGGTGCACCCAGTGCGCGCCCTCACCCGCCTCGTGACCGTTCCAGGCATAGGTGATCGTCTCCGCACCGGCGCCCCACTGATTCGCGGCGGCGAAGACGCCCGAGGGGGGTGCGATGGTGTCCATGAGCGCCGCACCGAACAGCGCCGGAGCCGTCGCGCGGCGGGCGAAGGCGACGCCGTCGAAGTAAGACAACGTGTCGAAGACCCGCTCGGTCGCATCGCGGTGGACGGCGAGGTACCTGGTGAGCTCGGCGTGCGGGTCGGCGTCGGTGAGTCCGATCACACGGGGGAGGTCGCACAGGATCGGCACGTTCGGAAGCGCGCCCACGAGTCCCTCGGACAGGCCAGCGGCAGCGATGGCGATTGCGCCGCCCTGGCTGTTCCCGGTCACCGCGATCCGCGACGGATCCACCTCCGGCACCTCACGAAGGGCGTCGACAGCGCGTACCGCATCCGTGAACACCCGTCGGTAGTAGTAGTCGAAGGGATTCTCGATGCCACGGGTCAAGAAGCCCGCGGTTGCCGGACCGGCCCCGTGGGGATCCGCCGTCTGCCCGCCGGTGCCCGACGTCGATCCTTGGCCCCGCGTGTCGACGATGAGCTGGGCGAATCCGGCCGCGGGCCAGTGAAGCCGCTCGTGCGGCAGGCCGCGACCGCGGCCGTACCCGACGAACTCCACCACGGCGGGAAGCGGTTCGGGCGCACCGGAGGGAAGCACGAGCCAGGCCCGCACGCGGTCGCCGGCGAAGCCCGGGAAGAGGACGTCCTCCACAGTCACCAGATCCAGCGGAGCGGTCGCGGGAGTGCGCCGGATGCCGGTGGCCTGCGCACGGGCGTCCGCCAGCGTCTCCCGCCAGAAGGAGTCGAAGCCCGGAGGTTCGGGCACGTCGGGACGGTAGGTCCGGAGTTGTGATTCCGGCAGGTCGAAGCGCGCCATTGCGGGGGTTCTCCCATCGTTTCGTGATCCGCCGGACGCGGCGGTATCCCTGAGGCGAGATCGAATGAAAACGTTGACATCGATCCTTCCAGAGGTTAGCGTCATCGGGTATCGCAGGGGAAGACGAAAGTTTCCCCCTCGAAACAGCAAGCCTCTCTGAGAGCTGACCACCCGCAAAGGAGCGCAGTGTCCGTCAACAGCAACGTCGTCATCGCCGACGCGATCGAGCTGCGCGAAGAGGCCGAGGACGAGCATCACAAGGCCGGCCACGGTGGGCGTTCCCGTCCGCCCAAGCAGCGCCGTACCTGGCGGAAGGCACTGAAGCGCGATTGGCGCCTCTACTCGCTGCTGGTCCTTCCGATCATCTTCCTCTTGATCTTCCGCTACGTGCCGATGGCGGGCAATGTCATCGCATTCCGCCGGTTCCGTCCTGGCGGGAGCATGTTCGGCGATGAGTGGGTCGGTCTGCGCTATGTCGAGCTGTTCATCAACGACCCGACCTTCTGGCGGGCCTTCTGGAACACGGTGATCCTGGGCGGGGTGACGCTCGCGATCGTATTCCCGTTGCCGATCATCCTCGCGCTGATGTTCAATGAGCTGCGGTCGCGGCGCTTCAAGCGCATCGCGCAGTCCATTTCGTACCTGCCCCACTTCATGTCGATCGTCATCGTGGCCGGAATGGTCCTCCAGCTCACCGCACTTCGCGGCTCCATCAACCAGGGGATCGAGTTCTTCGGGGGCGAGGCCATCCCGTTCATGCAGCTGCCGGAATGGTTCCGCACGATATACGTGAGCTCCGAGATCTGGCAGACGGTCGGGTGGGGGACCATTCTCTACCTCGCAGCACTCACCACCATCGACCCGCAGCTCTACGAAGCCGCGCGCATCGACGGCGCCAGTCGCTGGCGCCAGATCTGGCACGTCACGCTGCCGGGCATCCGGCCCACGATGATCGTGCTGCTCATCTTGAACATCGGCACATTCATGGCCGTCGGTTTCGAGAAGGTGCTGCTGCTGTACAACCCCCTGCTGTATCCCACAGCCGATGTCATATCCACGTACCTCTATCGGGTCGGCATCATCTCGAGCAACTTCTCGTACGCCACGGCGATCGGCCTCTTCGAGGCGCTCATCGGTCTGACTCTGATTCTTTCCGCCAACGCGATCTCGCGCCGAGCAGTGGGGACGAGCCTGTGGTGACCTCCAGCATCCGTACTCCGGTCCGGCGGCGCGCCGACAGGATCTTCCGACCTTCCATGCAGGGCGGCATCAAGGACTCCCGCAGCTACACGGTGTTCCGAGTGATCAACGCCGTCCTCATCGTGGCGATCTGCTTCATCACCCTCTACCCCTTCCTGAACGTCATCGCTCAGGCGTTCAGCTCCGAGGCGTACATCAACTCCGGGCAGGTGAATCTCATCCCGATGGGGTTCAATGTCACCACCTTCGGGTATGTCATGAGTGACCCGCTGTTCTGGCGGAACTACGGCAACACGGTGGTCTACACGGTCGTGGCGACCGCCATCGCGATGGTGCTCACGACGTCCTTCGCCTACGCGCTGTCGAAGAGGCATCTCAAGGGCCGGGCGTTCTTCATCGGCATCGCCGTGTTCACCATGTTCTTCAACGGCGGGCTCATCCCGAACTACATCCTGATCAACACCCTGGGATTCAAGAACACGATCTGGGCGATCGTGATCCCGAACGCGATAAGCATCTTCAATCTCCTGGTGATGAAGGCCTTCTTCGAGAACTTCCCCGAAGATCTTGAGGAAGCGGCGGCGATCGACGGGCTGACGACCTACGGCATCCTTCTTCGCATCGTTCTTCCCCTGAGCAAGGCTGTCATCGCCACGATGGTGCTCTTCTATGCGGTGTCGTTCTGGAATTCATGGTTCACCGCTTTCCTCTATCTCGATCAATCCGAGCTGTATCCGGTCACCGTCTACCTGCGGAACCTGCTGGCAGCCGCCACCGGAGGCGAATCTCTCGGAGCAGGCATGGGCTCCGGTGAATCCGCGCAGGTCGCCGCGAACGTCAAGGCCGTGACGATGCTCCTCACGGTGCTTCCCATCGTCTGTCTCTACCCCTTCATCCAGAAGTACTTCGTCTCCGGCGTCATGCTCGGCTCCGTCAAGCAGTGACCCGCAGATACGCGATCCACACCCCCAGAAAGGAATCCCGATGACACAGCAGATTCGACCGAAGGGACGCGCGCGACGCGGCGCGGTTCTCGCCGGTGCGCTGCTCACCGCCGGCGCCCTGGTGCTGACCGGCTGCGCCGCCTCCGACGACGGCGGCACCGCCGAAGGCGGCGAGTTCGACTTCACCGGCAAGGATGTCGGGGCGATGGAGGACTACGGGGTGGGAGACACCTTCGCCGCGACCGAGCCCGTCGAGTTCGGTCTGTTCTACCGCGACCACCCGAACTACCCGATCGACGACAACTGGCTGCTCTTCGAAGAGCTCGAGGCGAACCAGAACGTCACGTTCGACATCGTCAGCGCTCCCCTCTCGGAGTGGGATCAGCGCAAATCACTCGTGATTGGCGCGGGCGACGCACCCGACATCGTCTCGGTGACCTATCCGGGTCAGGAGGTCTCATTCGTGGCGGGCGGGGCGATCCTCCCCGCGAGCGACTTCGTCCAGTACATGCCGAACTACATGGACAAGGTCGAGAAGTGGGGGATGGAGCCCGACCTCGACGCCCTGCGCCAGGAGGACGGCAAGTACTACCTCTTCCCCGGCTTCCGTGAGGAGCCGCGGCCCGAGTACTCCTACGCCGTGCGCACGGACATCTGGGAGGAGCTGGGCCTCAGCCTCGAGCCCGAGTCGTTCGAGGAATTCGCCGAGCAGCTCCGGACGGTCAAGGAGGCGTATCCCGACCTGTATCCGATGACAGACCGGTGGTCGGCCAACGGACCGATCGAGGGCACGCTCGGCTTCGTGTCGCCGAACTTCGGCACCACCGGAGGATGGGGCTTCGGCCAGGGTCTGTGGTGGAACGGCGAGGAGTTCGAGTACGCCGGGGCCAGCGACGGATACCGCGACATGGTCGAGTACTACGCGATGCTGGTCGAGGAGGGACTCCTCGACCCCGAGGCGATCACCCAAGACGACGACCAGGCTCTGCAGAAGTTCGCGTCGGGTCAGGCGTTGGCGATGGGAACGAACGATCAGGAGATCGTCCGCTACCGTTCCACGATCGAGGAGCTCGGCACGGATGCCGAGATCGGCATGATCCGCGTTCCCGCCGGTCCGGCCGGCGACAACTTCCAGTCGGGCCAGCGGCTCGTGAGCGGCTTCATGCTCTCGTCCGAGGCCGCGGACTCGGAGAACTTCCTGGCCATGCTGCAGTTCCTCGACTGGCTGTACTACTCTGACGAGGGGCTCGAGTTCGCCAAGTGGGGTGTCGAGGGTGTGACCTACGACAAGGACGGTGAGGACACCTGGGTTCTCAACGAGAACATCACGGCGATGGGTCTGAACCCCGACGCCCCGGAGAACCTGCAGGCCGACTACGGATTCTCCAACGGCGTCTTCACGCTCGTGCACGGATCGACCGTCGCTCTGGACCGTTCGATGCTCCGCCCCGAAGCGCTGGACTTCGTCGAGTCGATGTCGTCGAAGGACGTCCTCGAGCTGCCGCCGCCGGCGCCGCTGAACGAGATCGAGCGTGAGCAGGTCTCGCTCTACCAATCCTCTCTGAAGGACCACGTCTGGCAGAACACCTCGGCATTCATCCTCGGCCAGCGGTCGATGGACGAGTGGGACGACTATGTGGCCGAGCTCGAGGGCATGAACATGCCCGCGTACCTCGACATCGTCAACGCCGCGCAGGAGCGCTACGCCGAGAGCAACTGACCCCGTCGGCAACGGCCTCGCGTCCGCTAGGACGCGAGGCCGTTCCCGTCAGCGGAGGAGAGAGACCGACCATGACACTTCCCAGCCTGAGCAAGATCCCGTACGGCGGCGACTACAACCCCGAGCAGTGGAGCGAGGAGGTGTGGGACGAAGACCACCGCGCATTCGATCTCGCCGGTATCGATCTGCTCACGGTCGGTGTCTTCTCCTGGTCACGTACACAGCCCGACGAGAAGACCTACGACTTCTCCATGCTGGACCGCATCATCGAGAGGGCACAGGGCGAGGGTCGGAAGGTGTGCCTGGCGACCGGCACGGCCGCCGTACCGCCGTGGTTGGCAACGGCGTACCCCGACGTGTGCCGCGTCGACTTCGAAGGACGTCGCCACCGGTACGGCGTGCGCCACAACGCCTGCGCCAGTTCGCCGAACTACCGCCGGCTCGCCACGGCGTTGGCCGGCCGGGTCGCCGAGCGGTACGCCGATCATCCCGCGGTCGTCGCGTGGCACATCAACAACGAGTACGGCGGGCTCTGCTACTGCGAGCTGTGCGCGGGGGAGTTCCGCCTGTGGCTGAGAGACCGGTACGGGACGCTCGACCGGCTCAACGATGCGTGGAACGCCGACTTCTGGTCGCACCGGTTCACGGACTGGAGCCAGATCGTGCCGCCGAACATCCTGTCCGAACACTGGAAGAGCCCCGATCACACCGCGTTCCAGGGCATCACCCTCGACTATCACCGGTTCAACACCGACAACATCCGGGCCTCCTTCCGCGAGGAGAAGGAGGCCATACGAGCCCACTCGGATCTCCCCGCGACGACCAACATGATGGCGATCTACCGTCACCTGGATTACCACCGGTGGGCGGACGACCTCGACTTCGCCTCGTGGGACAACTACCCCACCGACGGGTCTCCGGTCTCGCGCCAGGCGCTCAGCCACGCGCTCATGCGGGGCATCAAGGGCGGGCAGCCCTTCTGGCTCATGGAGCAGACGCCGACCATGACGTCCACGCGCGACTACAACCCGGTCAAGCGACCCGGTCAGATGAGGCTCTGGTCATGGCAGGCGGTTGCCCACGGTTCGGACTCCGTGCTGTTCTTCCAGATGCGCCACAGCAAAGGGGCGTCGGAGAAGTATCACGGCGCCGTGCTGAACCACGCCGGCCGCACCGACACCCGCGCGTTCCGTGAGGTCGCCGATCTCGGCGCCGAACTCGCGGCGGTCGGAGACCGGCTGCTGGGGGCGCGGACGCCCTCCCGGGTCGCCGTGCTCTTCGACTGGGACTCATGGTGGGCCCTGGCGATCTCGGACGGCCCCAGCCGGTTCGTCTCGTACGAGAAGCAGATGGTCGCCTATCACGAAGCCCTGTGGCAGGCCGGAGCCGTGCTCGACGTCGTGCCGGTCACCGCCGACCTGTCGGGCTACGACGTCGTGGTCGCGCCGTTCCTCCACATGGTCAAGGGCGACACGGCGGCCCAGCTGGAAACAGTCGCGCGGCGCGGCGGCACCATCGTGACAACCGTGCTCTCCGGGCGTGTCGACGAGGACGACAACGCCTTCCTCCTCGACGTTCCGGGTCCCCTCGCGCCGATCGTCGGAGTGCGTGTCGACGAGACCGACTCGCTGCCCCCGACGCAGACGAACACGGTGATGCTCTCGCGTCCCGGCGAGCACGAGGTGCACAGCGAGGCATCCCTCGTCTTCGATCTGGTGATCCCCGAGGGTGCCGAGTCGGTCGGCTCGTACACGCAGGACTTCTACGCGGGCACCCCCGCGGTCACCCGGAATCGGATCGGAGACGGCTCGGCCTGGTACGTCGGCACGTGTCTCGACCAGCGCGGGGTCGACTGGGTGATCCGCCACGCCCTCCAGGAGCAGGGGCTGCTCGGCGTCTTCGCCGACGTACGGGATCTCGAGCACACGACGCGCGAGGTCGACGGCCGTCGCTACGAGTTCGTGCTCAATCACAGCGGGGCCGAGGTCGACGTGGCCTCGCCGTTCCAGGGGGTCGATGTGCTGACCGGTGTCGTCTTCTCCGTCGGTGCGTCGCTGCGCCTGGGCACCAACGGCGTGGCCGTGATCGAGGTCGATTGATGGCCGATCGGGCGAGCCCCGGCAGGATGGAGCGTGTGAACCCGTCCGCACCGTCTCCCGACCCGCGCCAGGGCGCGTTCTGGCGCGCGACGACGGTGATCTACTGGTACCTCGTCGTGGAAGGCTGCTTCCTCCTCGCCTCCGCTCCGGGGTTCGTGGGGATCCTCCTGCTCGAGCGGGATGCGAGCAACATCCCGCTGTATGCCCTGTGTCTTCTGCCGCTCGGCCCCGCGTTCTCGGCGGCGGTCTCCACGTTGGCGGCCCGGACGACGGCGGAGGAGCCGAACGTCTGGCCGAGGTTCTGGCGGGCGTACGCGCGCAACGTCGGCGACGTGCTCTGGGTCTGGGTCCCCGCACTCGCCATCGCCACCGTTCTCGGGACGACCGTGGCCTTCGGTGCGGCCGCCGGCGTCGACCTCTTCTTCACCGGCGCCGCGATCGTGCTCCTCGTCGTCGTGGCGCTGTGGGCGTCGCACGCCCTCACGATCGCGTCGTTCTTCCGCTTCCGCGCGCGCGACCTCGCGCGGCTCGCCCTGTACTACCTGGCCGCCAAGCCGCTGGTGACGCTCGGCTCGGCGTCGTATCTCGTGCTGGCGACAGCGGTCGTGGCGTTCGGATCCGATTGGATGCTGGCGCTCGCTGCGGTCGTGTTCGCCGCGTTCGCGGGGGCGAATGCCCGCCCGATGGTCGCCGATATCACCCAGCGGTTCATCGCGGACAACGGCTGACCCCCGCGCCGACTCCGAAGAGCTGGCGCGGGGAGCGCCGTCAGTAGATCGTGCGTCCGACCTCGTCGGCGATGCCCGACTTCCGCCAGAAGTAGGTGTTGATCTGGTCGCGCCATTCGATCGCCGACCGCCGCTGCTCGGTGAAGCGATCTCTGACGCGGCGATGCAGATCGGACGGAACCCGGTCCTCGAGCTCCTCCCACATCACGGCCATCTCCTCAACTCGCTCGACGCCCGCGAAGTGGGTGTCGTAGATGTGCTGGATCACCGTCGCCCCGCTGTGGAGGCGATGGGTGTAGGGCACGTGGTGGAAGAAGAGCACCAGCTCGTCCGGCACGGTGTCGAGAGACTCGTAGCGGCTCGCCCACGGTTCGGAGTACTGGCCTGCGAAGCCGGTCCCGGTCTCCACGGTCCGGTCCACGCCCACGCCGTCGCGATCGGCGAAGTGATAGGTGCCCCAGGCGGAGTACTCATAGCCGTCGACATCGGGACCGTAGTGGCGGTTCAGCGGGCTGACCATGAAGCACACCCCGAGCGGCGCGGTGTACATCTCGTAGGTCCGCCACGAGTCATCCAGGATCGAACGGATGCTTCGTCGCATCCGGTCGTCGGCCCCGAACGTCAGCGCGATCCACTCGTCGAGGATCATCCCCGGGTCGAGTGTCGGATCCCAGGCCAGACGCCCGTAGGCGTAGAGATTCGCCTGCGCCAGGGGGTGGCCGGTCCAGAAGTCATCGGATCCGACGTTCGAGACGGCGGCGATCCCTCCTCGCACCGTCTCAGCGAGGGTCGTGCCGTCTCCGGTCGGCTCGAACGCGAGGATCTCGCTCCACTGCGGTCCGAGATAGACCGCGTGCTGCTGCTGGCCGGTGTACTCCTGCGTGACCTGCAGCTCGAGCGCGACGCGGGTGCGCGTCATCCCGGGGATGACCGGTGAGATGGGCTCTCGCACCTGGAAATCGAGAGGCCCGTACTTCACCTGCAGGATCACGTTGTCGTCGAAACGGCCGTCGAGGGGGACGAAGGTGTCGTACGCGGCGCGCGCCCGGTCGGTGGTGCGGTCGCGCCAGTCCTGGTGATGGTTGTAGACGAACGCGCGCCAGTGCACGAGGCCGTCGAAGGGGGCGACGGCCCGGGCCAGCATGTTCGCGCCGTCGGCGTGGTCGCGCCCGTACGCATAGGGCCCCGGCTGTCCCTCCGAGTCGGCCTTCACCAGGAAGCCGCCGAAGTCGGGGATCCTGGTGAAGACGCGGGCGGCGGCATCCGTCCACCATTTCTGCACCGCAGGCTCAAGAGGATCGGAGGTGTCGAGTTCCCCCAGCGCCAGCGGGGAGGCGAAGTTGATCGACAGGTGGGTGCGGATCCCCCAGGGGCGGAAGATCGCCGCCAGACGCTCGACCGTGCCGAGATCGTCGGTGAGCAGGCGCGCCTCCCGGCGTCCGACATTGACGTTGTTGATCGTGACGCGGTTGATGCCGACGGATGCCAGAAGCCGGGCATAGGCGTGGACCCGGGAGAGATCCTCGCGCAGCCGCCCGTCGTCGTAGAAGATCGATCCGCCCGCGTAGCCGCGCTCGACCTGACCCATGTGGGGGTGCACCGCGACGTTGTCCCAATGGTCGAGCATGCGCAGTTCGTGCAGCGGTTCGTGGGTGGCCGCCGCCTCGCCACTCCCGCAGGCGAGGTGGCGTAGGTGGTGGAACCACCCGTAGAGGCCGCCGTTCGGGCCGCCGTAGGTGATCACCGTCCGACCTCCGCGGACGCGGTGGAAGAAGGCCTCCGGGCCGAGCCCGTCGGGTGCGTCCTCGACCGTGCCGGATGGAGCGATGACGAGGTCGGCGTCCGCGGAGACCTCCGTCATCCCTGCGCGCGCGATCTCGGCGCGGAGCGTGTCGATCACCACGCCTTCGCCGAGGATCGTCGCCGTGCGGCCGCGGAGTTCACCGGCGACGGCCGCGGGCAGCCACATGGGGTGCCCGTCGGCAACTGCTTCGAAATGGGATGCGGACGTGGTCATTGTTTCCTCGATCTGATCAGGGATGGTTGTCTGCGGGGCCGCGTCTCACCAGTCATGGACGGTGCCGTCGGTCAGGCGCGCGGCCGGCAGAAGCGCGGGCGAATAGGCGAACGCCTGCGCGGCGGCGTCGTCGTACTCGACGCCGAGACCCGGCGCATTGCCGGGGTGGAGGAACCCGTCGGCGTATCGGTACGAGGTGCGGAACACCTCGTGGGTGAGGTCGTGGTGGGCCATGTGCTCCTGGATCCCGAAGTTGTGAATGGCCAGGCCCAGGTGCAGGGCGGCCGCCATCCCGACGGGGGAGATGTCGGTGGGTCCGTGACTTCCCGATCTGACCTGGTACTGCGCGGCGAACTCGAACACGCGCTTCAGGTGGGTGATGCCGCCGGTATGGGTGACGGAGGCGCGCACGAAGTCGATGAGCTGCTCCTGGATGAGCGTCCGGAAATCCCAGATCGAATTCAGCACCTCTCCGACCGCGAGGGGGGTGGTCGTATGCTGCCGGATCAGACGGAACGCCTCCTGGTTCTCGACCGGTGTGCAGTCCTCCAGCCAGAACAGGTCGAAGGGCTCGAGGCTGCGCCCGAGGCGCGCGGACTCGATCGGGGTCAGGCGGTGGTGCACGTCGTGGAGGAGCATGAGCTCGGGGCCGAACTCTTCGCGGGCCCATGCGAAGAGGTGGGGAGCGAAGCGCAGGTAGCGCCGCGAGTCCCATCCTTCCTCGATCTGAAGACCCGCGCGCTTCGCCGGTTCGTAGGTGTATCGGCCGCCGCTGGCGCGTGACGAGGAGATCCCGTACCCCCCGCCCATCCCCGGCACCGCGACCTGCAGCCGCACTGCGCGGTAGCCCTCCTCGAGACGGGCGCGCACGGAGTCGCCGAGGTCGTCGAGATCGGCGCCGGAGGCGTGCGCGTAGACGAGGCATCCGTCTCGCGAGGCGCCGCCCAGTAACTGGTACACGGGCATCTGCGCCATCCGGCCCTTGATGTCCCACAGCGCCATGTCGACCGCCGCCACAGCGGTCATGGTGACCGGACCGCGACGCCAGTACGCCGAGCGGTAGAGCAGCTGCCACACGTCCTCGATGCGGTGCGCGTCGCGACCGACGAGCAGGGGTGCGACGTGGTCACGCAGATAGGCGGCGACAGCGAGCTCACGGCCGTTGAGTGTCGCATCGCCCAGGCCCACGACCCCGTCGTCGGTCGTGATGCGCAGCGTGACGAAGTTCCGGGCGGGACTGGCGACAAGGACCTCCGCTGAGCGGATGCGCGCCGCACTCGTCACGCGACCGCCTCGGCTGCTGCCGCGGCATGGTGCGGGACGGTCGCGGGAACGGCGGGGGCGGCGGGTTCGGACGCCGATGGGCGCCGCGGTGCGGGGTAACTCTCGCGGGGCAGGGTGTAGGCCAGTTCCGCTGCCGACTCGATCGCCTCGTCGAGATCGAGGCGGTGCTCGGCGACGAGGCGCGCGAGGTGCCCTGCATCGATGCGACGCGACAGGTCATGGCGCGCGGGGATCGAGCAGAAGGCGCGTGTGTCGTCGACGAAGCCGCTGGTGTTCCGCAGCCCGGCGGTGTCGCCCACCGCCTCGCGGAACCGCCGCATCGCATCGGGTGTGTCGAGGAACCACCATGGTGCACCCAGGCGCAGCGCCGGGTAGACGCCGGCGAGCGGGGCGAGCCCCGCGAGTACAGGGTCTCGTCGACGGTGAAGACGATCAGGCGAAAGTTCTCATGGTGACCGAACGCCTCGAGCGCTGGTCGCAGCGCGTGGGTGAACTCACCCGCGACCGGGACGTCGTAGCCGATGTCGTGACCGAATCGCTCGGCGACACCGCGATCGTGGTCGCGCATGACCCCCGGATGCAGCTGCATGACCAGTCCGTCCTCGGTGGACATCTCGGCCATCTGGAACAGCATGTGCGCGGTGAAGGCCGCCGCGTCCGCGGCGTCGATCTCGCCCACGCGCGCCGCATCGAAGAGCCTGCGGGCATCGGTCGGATCCAGGGGTGTCATCGCCGCCGACCGGTGGCCGTGGTCCGTGGCGCGGGCCCCGGCGTCGACGAAGGCCCGCCGTCGGGCCCGGAGTGCCGCAAGGTACCCCTCGTACGTGTGCGCATCGATGTCCGCGCTGCTGCTCAACGTCCCGAGCTGCCGCATCCAATCGCCGCGAGCGGGCTCGAGAAGTGGGTCGGGGCGGAAGGTGGGGATGACCCGCTTCCCCCAGCCCTCGGCTGCCAGGCGGGCGTGCGCATCGAGAGTCGATGTCGCCGGATCGGTCGTCGCGAGGATCTCGATTCCGAACCGCTCGAAGAGCGCGCGGGGACGGAAGTCGGGTCGGGTGAGTCGATCGGCGATGTGGTCGTACAGGAGGTCGGCGGTGTCGGGAGAGGGCTTGTGCGGAGCCTCGAAGACTTCCGTCAGCACATGTTCCAGCCAGTAGCGGGTGGGCGTCCCCCGCAGGGCGGCCCATCCCGCGCAGAAGCGTCGCCAGATCGCACGCGGGTCCTTCTCGACGGCCGCACCACGCGACGCCCCCGCACCGAGGTCGGCGACTGTGCGAACACCCGAATCGCGAACCGGTCCGGGCGTCGTCGACTGCGAGACGAGCATTCGGATCAGATAGTGATCGGGCGAGACCAGGAGCGATGACGGGTCCGCGAAAGACTCGTCTCGCGCCAGCATCTCCGCGTCCACGTGACCGTGCATCGACACGATCGGCAGCGTGGCTGTCCGCGACAGGATGGTGCGCGCGATCCGCCGTACACCGGGGTCCACCGGGAGGGCGCGATCGGGGTGCAGTCGCGGCTGGGGAGAGGGGGCGTCGTCGCCGCCGTGGACCGGCATAGGAGGGCTCCTTGGGTATGTAAACGTTATTATCCTAGTGTCCATCGTGCGTTCCGCCGCTAGAGGTTGGGATGATGGAGCCCTGAACCGCTAGTGAGGTGTCCGTTCGACATGGTGACCGTCCACGACGTCGCGGCGCGATCGGGAGTCTCGATCGCCACCGTGTCGCGCGCACTGCGAGAGCCTCATCGCGTTTCAGGTGACACGCGTGACCGGGTGCTCGCCGCGATCGATGAGCTGGGATATCGGCCCAACAGGGCCGCGGCAAGCCTGCGTCGCGGCCGGACGGGGGTGATCGCGCTCGTGGTGCCCGACATCGAGAACCCGTACTTCTCGTCGATGACCAAGGGCGCGCAGGCGACCTCGCGCGAGCGCGGGTACGGCCTGGTCGTCGTGGACACGACCGAGCGCGCCGATGTCGAGGACGAGGAGATCCGTGCGCTGCGCTCGCAGATCGACGGCCTGATCCTTGTCTCCTCCCGCCTCTCGGACGACCGGCTCGCAGAGGTCGTGGCGGAGAACACCTGCGTCCTGATCAACCGGGACCTTGGGAAAACGGGCCCCGCCACCCCATCGGTCACGATCGACGAGTCCGCCGCCGGCCGAGCCGCGATCGAGCATCTCCACGGTCTCGGCCACCGCCGCATCGCCTACGTCGGCGGGCCCGCGACGTCGTGGTCGCAGGCCCGGCGGTCGAGAGGAATCGCAGCGGCCGCCGCCGCGCTGCCGGACCTTGTGCTGGTGGAGATCGCAGACGCCGTGCCCACCTCTGCCGGAGGACGTGCGGTTGCGGCTGAGGCGTTGCGGACCGAGGCCACCGCTGTGATCGCTTACAACGACCTGGTCGCACTGGGGATGCTGGCGCAGTGGTCGGAGTCGGGCATCCGGGTGCCTGATCAAGTGAGCCTGGTCGGATTCGACAACACCTTCGTGACGGGGCTCGCCTCCCCGCCCCTGACCAGTGTCGGCGCCGACTTGCGGGAGCTCGGCGATGCCGCCGTCGAGCTGCTTCTGGAGCGGATCGATGCCCGCGGGGGCACGCCCGAAGGCGGCATGCACCGCTCCCTTCATCCGCGTCTCGCCGTTCGCGCCTCCACGGGGGCGCCTGAAGACTGATCACGCTGTTCGCCTGTCTCCGGGACGCCGGCGGTCAGCGCCTGGGCGACGGCGTCGTCGATGCGACGTTGCGTCTGCGCGGCGGACCGACGTCTCAGACGCAGCACGGCGAAGGTGATCAGGACGGCGGCTGCGATGAGGCACAGCTGTGCCCACGGCACGGTCCATACCGTGAGGGTGGCCGTCTGCGGCGTGCCCGCGTCGGCCAGGGCGTCCTCGCCGACGACCTGCGGTGTGACCTGCACCTCGCCGAATCCGAGCACGAGCGGCCAGAGGTCGAAGGATGACGAGAGGTGGGCCTCTTGCCCAGGGAGGATTTCTCGTGTGGATGCCGACGCCGAGGAGGGCGCGATGCCGAATGGCCCCGTGACGGTGGCGGTGGATGTTGCGCCGAGACGGACATTCCCCGAATTGCCGAGGCTGTAGGCGACGTGCACCGTGCCGGGAGCGAAGGGGTTCCACGATGGTTCGTACGTGGCCTCGACCTGATCGACGTCGAGCGACGCGACGACGGGACCGTCGACCCGCAGATGGACGCGGACCCCGACACGGCTGGCCATCTCGACTCCGGCGCCATCGCCGGGGACGAATTGGGCGACGAGTCCCGCGGGGTGGTCGCCTGGCGACGCGTTCTCGGGCACAGTGATCGTCAGGGGGATGACGACCGAGCCGCCCGCGGGCAGTTCGATCGTGAGGGGCTCATTGGGCAGGGGGTCCTGCCCGTCGACCGCGCCGATGTCGATCCAGGAGCCCGCGTCCACAGGCGTCTCACCGGGCGGGAGAAGGTCGAAGTTGCCGTCTGCGGTCACCACGCCGTCGCTCGCGTACACCGCGAACGTCGCCGGCCCGGGGGTGAAGTTCGTCAGCGCGACGCGGTCGTCCACCCTCGCGCCCGGTTCCATCACGTGCCGGAGGGAGATCCGTTCGTCGGCGCCGTCGGGGCCGGCGGGGGACAGCGTCCAGGTCGTGCCGGAGGTGTTCTCGGCAGCGGCCGCGAACCCGGGCGAGGCCAGGGTCAGGAACGTGAGGAGTGAGGCTGCCGCGAGGTGGCGGAAAGCGTGGGTGGCGTTCATCGGGGCTCCGTGGTCGTACGCGGAAGAGGAACCGGCGCGGCCTGCGTCAGAGGCAGGCCGCGCCGGTGGGGAGATCAGTCCTCGGGGAAGAGGGTGACCGTGAGGACACCCTCATAGGTGCCCGCCGGCGTGTCCACCGGGGCTTCGAGCGCGAGGTCCGCCCCGAGCTGCGTGGAGCCGAATCGCCCCTCTGGGGCGGCGTCGCCCAGACGCTGAGGATCTGCAAGGCCTGGCCCGCCGCTCATGACCGTCGCCACCGCATCGCCCGCGCTGACCCCAGGGCGAGGGGTGAGCACTTCGGGCGTCCACTGGAGATGCTCCGCGCCGAGCGTCTCGCCGCCGGCGGTGAAATCGCTCGACTGGCCCGACACCGCCCACCCTCCGGCGCCCGCCTGATCTTCGCTGCGAGAGTCGGTGACCGTCACGACGGGAAGCTCGCCCTCGAAGCGGATGCGGTCGCCGGCGTTCTCGCCGGGGCTGAGCACGACTCCCGCTCCGAAGTCGGCCACCGTCAGCGACAGCGAACCCGGCTCGCCGGGCCCGGGCACCGTCGCCTCGATGGGGATACCCTCGCCGTCGCCCTCGGATGCCCCGGGCTCGACGACCAGCGTCACCAGCGATCGAGCGGGAAGCTCGAGAGTGGTGCGTCCGTCCGCCGTGGTCGCGATGCCCTCGGTCTCGACCAGCTGATTTGCCTGGTCGTTGAGGTACGCGGTCGGCTGGCTGTCGATGTCGATGTCCGTCGACACCGAGGCGGTGTTGTTGTTCAGCACCTGCACCACCCGACTGCCGTCGGCGTTGTCGAAGGCAGCGACTTTCACGCCCTCGATCGCATGGACGGCGTCGAAGCGCACCGCGTCTGGCCGGATGAACCGGCTGAAGGCGGCCATGCCGTAGAGGCGCGAACCCACCGTGAATGTGTCGTTCTCGGGATCGACCACCATGAGCGAGCCAGAGCCGCCCTGGCTCACGCCGAGCCACCAGAGGTATCCGGTCGCGTTGGCGCTCATCAGGGTGTCCATCATGTGATCGACCATGCGGATGCCGTCCGAGCCTGCGCCCGGGTTACCGTCCCAGTTCGCGTTGAACTCCGTCAGACCGGCGACCGAGGCCGCCCATTCCGACATCCACAGCGGCTTGTCCGTCTCGAATGCCGAGTCGGAGCGGCTGGCGTACGAGTGCGCGGTCAAGACGTCCACCCACTGCGAAGCCTCGGAGTCCTCTTGGATGGCGCTGTGATAGTTCTTACCCTGATTCCAGCCGAACGACTCGCAGCACAGGAGGTCGTAGCCGGAGGCATCGAAGACCGGTCCGGCAGTCTTGGTGAACTCCACCGCCTGCTGCGGAGTGAAGCGCATCGACTCGTAGGACGAGGTGTAGTCGGGCTCGTTGGTGAAGGCGATCCCGTCGATCCCGACGCCCTCATCGGCATAGAAGTCCGCCCACGCGACGAGGTAGTTCGCGTAGGCATCCGTCCAGTCCCCACCTGGGCACGCCGTTCCCGACAGTCCGCAGAGGGTGCCGCCGTTGGCTGCACTGTTGTTCGTCTTCATGTAGCCGGGTGCGGTCCAGGCGTTGCCGTAGATGTACTCGACGCCGGCGGCTTCGGCTGCCTGCGCGAACCACACCTGCCCGTTGTCGTAACCGTCCCACTGGTAGTTCGGCTCGGCGTCCGGCCCGCCGGGGTCGTCGGGCTGAATGGACAGCATCCAGTCGTAGGGCCCGGTCGATTGGCCGCCGATCCCGAGCCGCAGGATCGAGGGATCGACGCCGGTGTCGCCGAGGAGGAGTTCGACCGCTTCGGCCTTCTTCTCGTCGGAGAGGAGGTTCAGGCGATGGGTGCGTTGGAACGCGGCGGAGTAGCCGAAGCCGTCGATCGTCTGCTGCACGCTTTCAGGCTGCAGGTCGATCGCCGTCGCGTCATTGGCTGTTGCGGCTGCGGGGACGGCGAGCGCCGCTCCCGTGAGCGCCACAGCGGCAAGTGACGACAATGTCTTTTTCACAGTTCTCCTTCGAAACTGTCGCGTGTAATGTAAACGTTAACCTAGCGACGAGGGGGAGCCGAGTCCACAAGTTTTTTGCCTCTTGATCGGGAAAATGGCGGCGGAATGCTCAGCGGTCCGCGAAGTGTTCGTGTTGCCTGTTTCGTACGATCGTGAGTCCGAATCGTGGGCGCGCGTCCTGATCGCATGACTGTGAAGGCGCAGATATGAAACTTTCGATTCCGGTTCCGAACGACGCCGATGAGGGCATCGCCGCCGGAGCACGTGCTCTCGATCCCGACGCCATCGCCGGCGACGTCACCGGTGGCGTCGTCGAATTGCTCGTCTCTCGCATGTCGCTGGAGGAGAAGCTCGCGCAGCTCTACGGAGTGTGGGTGGGCGCGTCGGCTGAGGGCGGCGACGTGGCGCCCCACCAGCACGATGTCGAAGAGGCCGTCGACCTCGACGCGCTCCTGCCGGCGGGCCTCGGGCAGCTGACGCGACCGTTCGGCACGAAGCCGGTCGATGCCGGGGTGGCGGCGCTCTCGCTCATGCGGACGCAGCAGCGCCTTCGTGGGGCATCCCGCTTCGGAATTCCGGCCGTGGCTCACGAGGAGTGCCTCGCGGGCTTCGCCGCCTGGGGTGCGACGGCCTACCCCGTGCCCCTGAGCTGGGGGGCGACCTTCGACCCCGAGCTGGTCGGACGCATGGGCCGTCGCATCGGTGACGACATGCGATCGGTCGGCGTGCACCAGGGCCTCGCGCCGGTGCTGGATGTCGTGCGGGATGCGCGGTGGGGCCGTGTCGAGGAGACGATCGGCGAAGACCCGCACCTCGTCGCGACCGTCGGTACTGCGTACGTGTCGGGTCTCGAGTCGGCAGGCGTCGTCGCGACGCTGAAGCACTTCGTCGGCTACTCCGCCTCCAAGGGCGGCCGCAACCTCGCCCCGGTGTCGATCGGTGCGCGTGAACTGCAGGACGTGCTCCTTCCGCCGTTCGAGATGGCGATTCGGGAGGGTGGCGTCCGCAGTGTGATGAACTCGTACGCCGACCTCGACGGCGTGCCCACCGCAGCCGACCGGACCCTCCTCACGGAGCTTCTGCGCGAGGAGTGGGGCTTCGAGGGGACGGTTGTCGCCGACTACTTCTCCGTCGCGTTCCTGAAGCTCCTCCACGGCGTCGCCTATTCCTGGGGGGATGCCGCGGGTGCGGCGCTGGAGGCTGGAATCGACGTCGAGCTGCCGACCGTCAAGACGTTCGGCGAGCCCCTTCGGCGTGCGGTCGATGAGGGGATCGTCGAGGAAGCGCTCGTCGATCGGGCTCTTCGGCGGGTTCTGAGGCAGAAGGAGCAGCTCGGTTTGCTCGCGTCAGACTGGTCGGCGGTGCCCATGGCCCTGGCCGAGGCGGATCTGTCCTCGCCCGAGTCCGTGCGCGGCACGGTCGATCTCGATCCGCCCCGCAACCGCGAACTGGCACGGCGGCTGGCCGAGGAGGCGATCGTGCTCCTGCGCAACGACGGGACGCTGCCCCTCGACCGACCGGCGTCGATCGCCGTGATCGGTCCCAACGCGGACGATCCGTATGCCATGCTCGGCTGCTACTCCTTCCCGACCCACGTCGTCACGCAGCATCCCGGAACGGAGCTGGGCATCCGCATCCCCACGCTCCTCGAGGTGCTGCGCGAAGAGTTCCCCGGCGCCAGAGTCGATCACGAGATCGGTACGAGCGTCGACGGCGGGGAGACCACCGGCATCGACGCCGCCGTCGCCGCGGCACGCGCCGCGGACGTGGTCGTCCTCGCTCTCGGTGATCGTGCCGGTCTCTTCGGGCGCGGGACGAGCGGGGAGGGATGCGACGCGGCATCGCTCGACCTGCCCGGCGCTCAGCAGCAGCTGCTCGACGCCGTGATCGACGCGGGCATCCCCGCGATCGTCGTCCTGCTCGCCGGGCGCCCCTACGCCCTGGGTCGCGCGGTGGACGAGTCCGCCGCGGTGATCGAAGCGTTCTTCCCGGGCGAGGAGGGGGCGGGCGCGATCGCGGGCGTGTTGAGCGGCCGGATCAACCCGAGCGGTCGCCTGCCGGTGAGCGTCCCGTCGTCGCCGGGTGCTCAGCCGACGACCTATCTGGCATCCACGCTCGCCCGGCGCACCGAGGTCTCCAACATCGACCCCACCGCTGCGTTCCCCTTCGGTCATGGTCTGTCGTACACCTCCTTCACGTGGTCCGATCTCGACGGGGACGCGGCGGAGATCACGACGGACGGCGAGGTGACGCTGAGCCTGCGTGTGACGAACGACGGCGAGCGCGCCGGGACCGATGTGGTGCAGCTCTATCTGCACGACCCGGTGGCAACGGTTGCCCGGCCGCTGCAGAAGCTGATCGCCTACGCGCGGGTGCCGCTGGAGCGGGGCGAATCAGCCGACGTCCGCTTCCGGGTGCACGCCGACCTGGCCGCTTACACCGGCGCTGCGGGGAAGCGGATCGTTGACGCCGGGCGGCTCGTCCTGTCGGCGGGCAGGTCGAGTGCAGACCTCGTCTCCGACTATGCGATCGTCCTCTCCGGACCTGTTCGGCAGGTTGATCACCGCCGCCGACTCCGTGCCGAGATCGAGGTGTCCTCGGTGTCAGCGCGGCTATGAGGAGCGGGTGGACGCGGCATCCGTCGTGGTATAGGTTGTTAACCGCAACAATTTCCCGCGAAGGAGCGCCATGCCCACCCCCACCCGCGCCGACAAGTTCTCGTTCGGCCTCTGGACCATCGGATACAACGGCACCGACCCGTTCGGCGGCCCGACCCGACCGGCGTTGGACGTCGTCCACGCCGTCGAGAAGCTCGCTGAGCTCGGCGCCTACGGACTCACCTTCCACGACGACGACCTCTTCGCCTTCGGCTCGAGCGACAGCGAGCGCCAGACGCAGATCGACCGGTTGAAGGGCGCCCTCGCCGACACCGGCCTCATCGTGCCGATGGTGACCACCAACCTCTTCTCCGCACCGGTCTTCAAGGACGGCGGGTTCACCTCGAACGACCGTCAGGTCCGCCGCTTCGCGCTCCGCAAGGTGCTCCGCAACATCGACCTCGCCGCCGAGCTCGGTGCGAAGACGTTCGTGATGTGGGGCGGCCGCGAGGGCGCGGAGTACGACGCCGCAAAGGACATCCGCGCCGCTCTCGAGCGCTACCGCGAGGCCGTGAACCTCCTCGGCGACTACGTCACCGACAAGGGCTACGACATCCGCTTCGCGATCGAGCCGAAGCCCAACGAGCCCCGCGGTGACATCCTGCTCCCCACGCTGGGGCACGCTCTGGCGTTCATCGATTCGCTCGAGCGCCCTGAGCTCGTGGGCCTGAACCCCGAGGTCGGCCATGAGCAGATGGCGGGCCTGAACTTCGCCGCCGGCATCGCGCAGGCGCTCTACCACGGCAAGCTCTATCACATCGACCTCAACGGGCAGCGCGGCATCAAGTACGACCAGGACCTCGTGTTCGGTCACGGCGACCTGCACAACGCCTTCGCCCTGGTCGACCTGCTCGAGAACGGCGGCCCGGGTGGCGTGCCCGCCTACGACGGCCCGCGTCACTTCGACTACAAGCCCTCGCGCACCGAGGACGAGACCGGTGTCTGGGACTCGGCGGCCGCCAACATGCGCACCTACCTGCTGCTCAAGGAGCGCGCCGCGGCCTTCCGCGCCGACCCCGAGGTGCAGGAGGCACTGGAGGCGTCGAAGGTCACCGAGCTCGCCCAGCCGACGCTGAACGCGGGAGAGTCGTACGACGACCTGCTCGGCGACCGCTCGGCGTACGAGGACTTCGACGCGCAGGCCTACCTCGGCGGCCACGGGTTCGGCTTCGTCCGCCTGCAGCAGCTGGCCACCGAGCACCTGCTCGGCGCGCGCTGACGCGTCGAGACCCACCTTCCCGCGCGAAACCCACCGCGATACCGTCGGTCTCGACGGCCGCGGTGGGTTTCGGCGGATCCACCCGGAAACGAGGAGAGCCATGGCGCTCGTGATGGGGGTCGACTCGTCGACCCAGTCGTGCAAAGTCGTGATCGTCGACACCGCTTCCGGCGAGGTGGTCCGCCAGGGACGCGCCACGCACCCGGAGGGGACCGAGGTGGACCCTTCCGCCTGGTGGCAGGCGCTGCAGGCGGCGATCGAGGATGCCGGCGGTCTGGCCGACGTCGAGGCGTGGGCCATCGGGGGGCAGCAGCACGGCATGGTCGTCCTCGACGCCGACGGCCGCGTCATCCGTCCGGCCCTGCTGTGGAACGACACCCGCTCGGCGGGCGCGGCCCGCGATCTCATCGCCGAGTTCGGTGCCGACGACCTCGCGCAGCGCTCCGGTCTCGTGCCGGTGGCGTCGTTCACCATCACCAAGCTTCGCTGGCTCCGCGATGCCGAGCCCGACAACGCCGCACAGGTCGCAGCGGTCGCTCTTCCGCACGACTGGCTCACCTGGCGGCTGCGCGGGTTCGGGCCTGTCGGCGAGGCCCCGCGCGGTCCCGTCCTCGACGAGCTCGTCACCGACCGATCGGATGCCTCGGGCACCGGCTACTGGGATCCCGGGACCGGCGGCTACGATCACGCACTCCTGGAGGCCGCGCTCGGCCACGACGCGCGCCTGCCGCGGGTGCTCGGCCCCGACGACCATGTCACCGACGCCGAGGGGCGTCGCGTGGGCGGCGGGGCGGGCGACAACGCCGGTGCCGCGCTCGGGCTCGGTGCGGCCGCGGGCGATGTCGTCGTCTCGATCGGCACGAGCGGCACCGTCTTCGCCGTCAGCGACGAGCGCACGATCGACCCGACCGGCACGGTCGCCGGCTTCGCCGACTGCACCGGGCGGTTCCTCCCGCTCGTGGCGACCCTGAACGCCGCGCGCGTGCTCGACGCGATCGCCCGACTCCTGGGCGTCGACCACGCCGAGCTCAGCCGCCTCGCGCTCGCCGCCGAGCCGGGCGCGGCGGGCCTCACGCTCGTGCCGTACTTCGAGGGCGAGCGCACTCCGAACCTCCCCGACGCCACGGCATCGCTCGACGGCATGACCCTCGCATCCACGACCCGTGAGAACCTGGCCCGCGCGGCGGTCGAGGGGATGCTCGGCGGACTCGGCGCGGGTCTGGACGCCCTTCGGAGTCTCGGCGTGCCGCTGCAGCGGGCACTCCTCATCGGCGGCGGCGCACAGTCCGAGGCGGTGCGCGAGATCGCTCCGCTCGTGCTCGGCATGCCCGTCGAGGTGCCGGCGCCCGGTGAGTACGTCGCCCTCGGCGCCGCACGGCAGGCCGCCGGCATCCTCTGACACCGCCGCAGGCCTTTCAGCCCGTTCAGAGCCGGCGTCCCTAGCGTCGCATCATGGACCCAGACCCCGGTGACGACGACCGCATCTCGGTGAGCCCTGCCGAGATGCGGGCGCTCCGCGACGAGATGCAGCGCTTCCTGCTGGAGTACCGCTTCGGCATGCAGGAGATCGAGACCAAGATCGGCATCCTCCGCGACGAGTTCCTGTATCTGCACGACTACAACCCCATCGAGCACGTCTCCAGCCGCGTGAAGTCGCCCGACAGCATCGTGGACAAGGTGGCGCGGAAGGGCATCGATCCCGAATTCGCCGCGGTGCGCGAGCACATCACCGACATCGCCGGCGTCCGCGTCACCTGCAGCTTCGTCACCGACGCCTACCGGCTGTTCGACCTTCTGACGCGCCAGGACGATGTGACGGTGCGCACCGTGAAGGACTACATCGAAGACCCCAAGCCGAACGGCTACAAGAGTCTCCACGCGATCGTGGAGGTGCCGGTGTTCCTCTCCACCGGCCCCGTCACGGTGCCGGTGGAGGTGCAGTTCCGCACCATCGCGATGGACTTCTGGGCGAGTCTGGAGCACAAGATCTACTACAAGTACGACCGGCAGGTTCCCGAGGGGCTGATCGAGAGTCTGCGGGATGCCGCGGACACCGCCGCCGAACTCGACGTCCGCATGGAGCGTCTCCACCGTGAGCTCCACGCGCCGCCCGCCACGCCGACGGTGGTGGCCCCGGCGTCTCGCCGCGGCGCGCTCGCGGTCTGACCCCGCGCGATGCCCCCGTGAGCGCCGGTGATGCGGGGCAGAATGGGTCGATGGCCGGGGAGGATTCGGGCGGTGCGAGCGGCGGCGAGGCCGACGAGCTCGACGCCGTCGCGGCCGAGCTCTACGCCCTCCGCCCCGACGAGTTCACCGCCGCACGCAACGCGCGCGCACTTGCCGCGCCGCGGGCGCTCGGCTCCCGTATCCGCTCCCTCCGCAAGCCGGCGGCCTCCGCCTGGGCGGTCGACCTGCTCGCCCGCGAGGGACGTCTCACCGAGGTGCTCGACCTCGCGGCGGCGCTGCGCGAAGCGCAGGACGACCTCGACGCCAAGGAGATGCAGCGCCTCGGTCGGGAACGCCGCGCGCTGGTTCAGGCGCTCGCGCGCCAGGCGGTGACGCTCGCGGCCGAGCACGGCGTGACGGTCAGCGCGGCCGCGCGCGACGACGTCGCGGCGACGATCACCGCCGCACTCCTCGACCCGCTCGCAGGGGCGGCGGTCGCGACCGGGCGCCTCATCCGGCCCCTCGAGGCGACCGGCGTCGATCCGGTCGACCTGTCCGAGGCGGTGGGGGGCAGCATCCCGGGTCTCCCCGACGCCGCCGCCCGGCCTGAGCGAACGACCGACGACCTCGCCGCGCGCCGGGCCCGGAAGGCGGCCGAGCAGGCGGTGCGGGCCGCGGAGCGCGGAGCGAGCGACGCCGAGCGCGAGCTGACGCGCGCCGAAGCTCTGCTCGCCACGGCGACGGAACGTGCCGACCACCTCTCCGAGCGGGTCGAGGAGCTGCGTGCGCAGCTCGCGCGCGTGGAGAAGGATGCTCGCGCCGCGGCCGACGCACGGAAGGCGGCCGCTGCAGCGCGGACCGCCGCCGCCGAACGGGTCGAGGACGCGCGCCGCACCCTCGAAACCGCTCGAAGGGCCGTTCCGCCGGCGTGATCGGCGCTCCCCGCTGACGTGCGTACCGCCCGCTCGCTACGCTGAGCGACGTGGACGGGTTGGACATCGCCGCTGTGGTGATCGCGCTGGTCGCCGTGGCGGCGCCGCTGCTGGTGCGCGGCCTCAGCCGCTGGGTCGCCGTGCCCATCGTCGTGTTCGAACTCCTCCTCGGGATCCTCGTCGGCCCGCAGGTGCTCGGCTGGGTCGGCGAGTCGGCGTTCATCGACTTCCTCAGCGAGTTCGGCCTGGTCGCCCTGTTCTTCATCGCCGGCTCCGAGATCGAGGCCAGCGCACTGAGAGGCAGGAGCGGCCGGTTCGCGTGGTTCGGCTGGGCGATCAGCATCGCCGTCGGCGTGGGGATCGGCTTCATCCTCTCCCCGGGCGAGGCCGGCGTCATCATCGGAATCGCGCTGGCGTCCACCGCGCTGGGCGCCCTGGTGCCGATCCTCCGTGACAGCGGCGACCTGCGCACCCCGTTCGGTCGCTCGGTCATGGCGGTCGGCACCGTCGGGGAGTTCGGTCCGCTCATCGCGATCACCCTGTTCCTCGGCGGGCGTGACATCGGGACGGCGACGGTGGTGCTCCTGATCTTCCTCGTCGTCGCGGCCGGCGCGATGGTGCTGGCGTACCGGATGCCGCAGGGCCCGCTCTACACGGTCGTCACCGCGACGCTCCACACCTCCGGGCAGTTCGCCATCCGGGTGATGTTCCTCATCATCGCGGCGCTGGTGGTCCTGAGCGTCATCCTGGGCGTGGACGTGCTGCTCGGTGCCTTCGCAGCCGGTGTCATCTGGCGGCTCCTCATGCGCGGAGCGGGCGAGAAGCAGCGGAAAGACGTCGAGACCAAGGTCGAAGCGGTGGCGTTCGGCTTCCTCATCCCGGTGTTCTTCATCGACACGGGCATCGAGTTCGACCTGGCGAGCCTCATCGCCGAGCCGCTGCTGCTCCTGGCCGTCCCCGTCGCTCTGATCGGGCTGCTCGTCGTCCGGGGGCTTCCGTCGATGCTGGCCGCGCCGCGGGGATCGAGCGTGCGCGACCGGCTGGCGACGATGTTCATGGGCGCAACCGGCCTGCCGATCATTGTCGCGGTGACGACCATCGGCGTCGACGAGCAGGTGCTCGAGGGGTCCACCGCAGCGGTGCTGGTGGGGGCGGGGATGCTCTCGGTGCTCCTCTTTCCGCTCATCGCCGCCCTCACGCGCGGAAAGCGCGCGACCTCCGCCGATGACAGCCTCGAGTGGGATTCCGCCCCGATGTCCGACACCGCGTGAGTGTCCTCGACGATCTGCTCGCCGGTGCCCGGACCCGGCTGGCCGAGGTCTCCCGTGAGGGTCTCGGGGAGCTGCTGCCGCCGCGGCGCATGCTCGGAATCCCGCGTGCGCCCCGGATCGTCCGGCGGGGCGCCGCGTGGCATCTCGGCACGCTCCTTCTGACCGATGACGAGCTGCTGGCCACGGGCGACATCCTGCGAGCTCGCGCCGAGGTGCGGCGCGGCTTCACCGCGGAGTCGCAGCGGCAGCGCGCGGAGCTGGCGGCGGCTGCCCAGCGGGGCGGATTCGCCGAGGGCGAGACCGTCCACATCGGATGGCAGCGACTGGACCTCGACGCGATCGGTCGTGGCGTGGCATCCGGTCCCGTGACGATGGTCGACGACGAACCGCGCGTACGATGGAGCGCGACCGGCGGCTACGTTCCCCTCGCGGGGTATCTCGACGAACGGGTGGGTCTGCTCGTCGATCCCCCCGGAGGTGCGACCTGAGCGGTGCCGCCGGAGGAGGCGTCAGACCGGTGCGCCGAAGCGCGCGCCGAACGCAGCCAGCAGGCGGGCAGGCTCCGTGACCGGCGTCGCGAGCACCCGGCCGGCGATGACGTCGTAGTCGCGGGCGTCGTAGTATCCGTCGTTGCGGTAGACCTGCATGCGCTCGGTGAAGGCCCGCGGGGTCAGCTCGGGGTGGAACTGCGTGGTGTACAGCCGATCGCCGACGCGGTAGGCCTGCACCGGGCAGGCCTCGTTCGCGGCGAGGTGCACGGCGCCGGACGGCAGGGCGGCGGTGCCCTCCTTGTGGCCGGTCAGGGCGGAGAAGCTCGACGCGAGCGTGGCGAAGAGCGGGTCGTCCTGGGCGGCGGGCGTCAGCGACACGGCCGTCGGACCGGCATCCTCGGGGAATCCGCGGCTGACCTGGCCGCCGAGGAGGCGCGTGACCACGCTGATGCCGTAGCAGGTGAACATCGCCGCGAGGGAGTCGCCCTCGGCCGCCACGGCGGCGACCCGTTCGAGGTCGCGCTCGACGCGGCGCTGCACGTCGGTCTTCGACGATTCGGGGTCGACGACATTGAAGGGGCTCCCGCCGACGACCACGGCGCGGTACGTCTCCAGTGCGTCATCCGGCAGGGGCGAGCGGACCAGGTCGTGGCGGTGCATCCGCTCGATGCCGACCCCCATCGCCTCGCGGAACGACGTGTATTCGGCCGCTGCGGCCGCCTCCTGGGGACGCGCGCAGAGGTAGAGCAGGTCGGCGGAGGTCACCCGTGAAGTTTAGGTCGGCCGAGGATGTATCACACGTCCGGGTGGTGCCTCTGTTCGGGTGTGGCCACAATGGGCGCTATGACGCATGCTGACGCGGATGCCGGGGTCGACCCTGCCCGCCCTCTGCGTTGGGAGCTCGCCGCCACCCTGTTCCAGCGATGGCGCGACGGCGACCGCAGCGCGATGGATGACCTCGTCCGACTCATGACCCCGACCCTGTGGCACGTCGTCCGCGCCTACGGCGTCGATGCGGCGCTCGCCCAGGACGTCGTGCAGACGACGTGGCTGACCCTGGTGCGCCGGCACGAATCGATCGAGGAGCCGCGTGCCGTTTCGGGTTGGCTCACCACGACGGCGCGGCGGGAGGCGTGGCGGGTCGGCCGCCAGCAGCGCCGTGCCGATCCCACCGAGGTCGACGATCTCGAGCCGCACCTGCCGGCCCACGAATCGGCCGAGGAGACGGCGCTTCGCGACGATGCGTCGCAGCGCCTCTGGCTCGCGGTGGGTCAGCTCAATGAACGGTGCCAGCGCCTCCTGCGCGTGGTCGCCTTCGATGAACGACCCGATTACGCCCGCATCGCGACAGATCTCGCGATGCCCGTCGGCTCGATCGGTCCGACGAGGCAGCGGTGTCTCGGCAAACTGCGGGCGATCCTCGCAGAGGAAGGAGAGGACGGCAGAGATGACGACGGATGACTCGGCCGATGCCCGTCTGTTCGCACGGCTTCGCGCGGTGTGGGAGGAGGTCGATCCGATGCCCGCGGGCCTGGTCGACCGGATGGTGGCCGCCGTGGCGGTCGAAGACCTCTCCCGCGAGTATGCGCTGCTGACGCTCGTGGAGGGCACGCTCGCAGCGACCCGCGGTGACGCCGACACGGCCACGCTGCAGTTCAGCGACGGGCGCACGAATGTGCTGCTGCACCTCTCCGTCGCCGATGACGGCCGTCGCCGGGTGGACGGCTGGGTGGACGCCGAACCGCTGTCGATCCGCCTTGTGCAGAAGGGTCGCGAGTGGACGACGGATGCCGGCGAGCACGGCCGGTTCGCGTTCGTCGACGTTCCCCCGGGTCTGACCCGCCTCCGTCTGTCGCTTCCGGGTGCGCACGGGGAGACCGAGACCCGCGAGTTCCAGACTCCGCAGTTCGAAATCTGATCCTGCCGCGCCCGACGGGCGCGGCCTCGCCCCTGATCGAGGAGACGCCTCACCATGGTCCGACCCGACGGAACCCCTGATTGGCGCGATCGCGTCGACGCCGCCCGCCCCCGCGGAGTGCCCCTGGACCCGACCAGCGAACGCGTCGAGGGGGTGCGGCCCTACCCGACCGCATACGACCCCGACCACCTCCTTCTCACCGACGACGAGCTGCTGGACGAGATCCTCTCGATCCTCCGCGGCGCCGCGGGCGACTTCGGGTGGGGCGTGCGACTGGAGACGGTGCGGGGGGAGCGGCTCTCCGACGAGGCGGCGCGGGAACGCGCCGGGGTCGCGCGACGGGAGCTGGGTCTTCCGCTCGTCCTCGTCGCGCGGATCTTCCCCGACCCGCAGCCCGGCCGCGACGACGAACCCGTTCCGCCCATCGATGCGTGGCGACTGCTGCAGCGGGCGCGCGGCCGCTCCGGGAAGGGACTGCCCGGGGTCGGGCTCGACCACATCATCTCCATCGATCCGTACGGTTCGACGAACCCCTACGGGTCGACGAATCCCTACGGCTCGACCAATCCCTACGGGTCCACGAATCCTTACGGCTCGACCAATCCCTACGGGTCCACGAACCCCTACGGCTCGACCAACCCGTACGGGTCGACCAATGCCCCCGGTCCCGGTTCCTACGCCTATCCCGGGTCCGGCGGCCGCGGGGTGGTCTCGTACATCGGAGACCCGCCTCGCCGCGACGACGACTCGATCCGCGGGCGCCGCCCCGTGGTCGCCTTCATGGACACCGGATGCGGGCGGCACGCGTGGCTGCCCGACAGCATCGTCGATCGTCATCTCCACAACGGCGGCGAGCCGGTCGGCGTCGTGGGGGCTGCCACCGACCCCGAAGAGGTCGGCGACGTGTCCGGGCCCTTCGACGGATTCCTCGATCAGGCCGCGGGGCACGGCACCTTCGTCGCGGGGGTGATCCGGCAGATCGCTCCCGACGCCGACCTGATCTCCATCCGCGTCGCCGACAGCCAGGGCACCCTCCTCGAAGGGGAGTTTCTCGAGGCGGTGCGCGTGGTCGCGGAGCTCGTCATCCGCTACGCCCGCGGTGAGGGTGGCCGGCCGATCGACGTCCTCAATCTCTCGCTGAGCTACTACCACGAGACGCCCGAGGACGGGCAGTTCGATCAGACCCTCGTGACGTACCTCGTCGCCGCGCGTCGGCACGGCTGCGCCGTGGTCTGCTCGGCCGGCAACGATGCGACCGATCGCCCGGCGTTCCCCGCCGCGCTGTGGAAGTGGCCGGACGCCGACTTCACGGTGGAGGACCCCGACGACGCCGCTCCGCACCTGTCGGTCGGAGCGCTGAACCCCAACGGTAGGAGTGTCGCCCTCTTCAGCAACGTCGGCGACTGGGTCCGCGTGTACGCCCCGGGAGTCGCCGTCGTCAGCTCCGCCCCGCCGCTGAACGGCGGCATCCAGGCGGGCACCCGCAACGACCGGTACGGCCTCCGCCGCGAGACGATCGACCCCGACGACTTCACCGGCGGCTTCGTGATCTGGAGCGGCACCTCCTTCGCCGCCCCGCACATCGCGGGAGCGCTCGCCGAGATGGTCGGGGTGGGACTCATGGACGGCTCCCTCGATGAGAAGCCCGGCCCACGGGTGAAGGCTCTCCGCAAAGCCGGAGCGCAGCTGGAGAAGGAATGGAAGGGCACCACCCGGGCGCCCGCCTGAGCTCCCGGTGGTGGACGCGTGCAACGGCGGGGATCGCAGGCGACACGCCGCCCCGCGGCATCCGGGTCCCGGCGTGCCGGCATTCGGCCCCGCCATTGCGCACGCCCGCGTCTGCGCCAAGATGAAGGGTGGCCACGAGAAGCGCCGAGGATCTGCACCGACTCGCCGTCGAGCTGTGCATCTCCGGACGTTACGCGCGCGCGCTCCGCGTGCTCGCGCAGGCGTCCGGCCGTACGGATGACCCCGATCTTCTCGCGCGCATCGAGGGAACCCAGGCGCTGGCGCTGCAGCGCACCGGATCGCCGGCCGATGCCGAGCGGGTGCTCCGGGCAGCCCTGTCCGCGCGCGGGCTGACGGCGCACACCCGCGCCATCCTGCGGGGTCAGCTCGGGGCCCTGGCGATGTACGGCGGACGGCTCGACGAGGCCGAGCGGCTCTTCGGTGAGGCGATCGCTTCTCTCGACGACGCCGATCCCCTCGCCTCCGCCCGGGTGCGGATGAATCGGAGCCTGGGACGGATGCAGCTCCGCGATCTCGAGGGGGCCGCGGCGGATGCCGAGTGGGCGGCTGCGCGTTTCGCCGCTTCGGGTCTCGCGACCGACGAAGCCCACGCCCGCCACAATCTCGGCTACATCGCCCTTCTCTCGGGAGACCTCGTGACGGCGCTGGAGGCGATGCTGACCGCCAGGCCGGCCGCGGCGACGACCCCCGTCGCAGGGGCGGTGGGCGACATGGACCGCGCCGAGGTGCTGCGAGAAGCGGGGCAGACCACCGAGGCCGAGCGCCTGCTCGAGCGGGTCGCGGGCGTCTTCGGATCCCACCGGATGCCGCAGTCGCGGGCGGAGGCGGAGTTCCAGCTGGCCCGATCGCTCCTCACTCACGACCCCGCGCGTGCGCGGAAGGTCGCACTCGCGGCATCCCGCAGATTCCAGCGCCTGGGGAACGCAGCCTGGGCGCACCGGGCGGATGCGATCCGGTTGCGCGCCGAGCTGCAGTCCCCGCGCGGAGTTTCGGGGCAGGAGGTCGCCCGACGGGTCGAGGAGGTCGCGGTGGATCTCGTCCGAGAGGGCTTCCGCGGCGAGGCGACCGCCCTGCGGTTCACGGCTGCCGCGGCCGATCCCTCGCTCGACGGGCGGCGCCTCCGGGTGCGCGACGACGCGCCCCTCGAAGTGCGCCTCATCGCCCACGAGGTGAAAGCGGCCCGTGCGGCGCGGCGCGGTCGGCGCGGTGAGGTACGCCGGCACGCGGCGCGGGGCATCGACACCCTGGCGTCCTGGACCGGCACGTTCGGCAGCCTCGATCTGCAGACCTCCGCCGCGATGCACGGTGCGCGTCTGATGTACGCCGGTCTGGACGCGGCCCTGCACTCCCGGGATCCGGAGGTCGCCTTCGCGTGGGCGGAGCGCGCCCGACAGCTCAGCCAGCAGTCGACGCCGCTCCGTCCGCCTCCCGACCCCCAGCTGGCCGCCGAGCTGGCGGAACTCCGCACGATCCGCGCAGAGCGGCCGGGGATCGATTGGCTCGACGATCCACGTGCGGCAGAGCTGCGCGAACGGGCGCGCCGGCGGCAGTGGGCGGGAACCCGCGCGGGCGAGGCGTCGGAGCGTGTGACACTGCAGACCCTGCGCAGCGTCCTCGGTGCCGACACCGCGGTGCTCAGCTTCGTCTACACAGGAGCCGCTCTCGCGGTCCTCGTGTCGGACAGCGAGCACGACAGTCTCATCCGACTCGATGACCCCGCCGGGGTCAGCCTGCTGCTGTCGGGGCTGCGCGCGGATCTCGATGCGGCAGCGGCGGTGCGGTCGGGTCCGATGGTCTCGGTCGTGCAGGCCGCGCTGCAGACCCGACTCGCGGAGCTCGGCAGGGGCATTCTCGATCCCGCGCTCGCCCGCACCGATCGCCGGCGACTCGTGCTCACGGTGCCCGGCCTCCTCAGTGGGGTGCCGTGGGGGATGCTCCCCTCGATGGAGGGGCGGGTGTTCACGACGGCGACGTCGGCGACGCGCTGGGTGCGCGCAAGGTCCGGACCACCCGTGTCCACCGGCGGTGGAACCGGATTCGTCGTCGGACCGGGGGTGCCACGCGGCGAGGAGGAAGCCACCAGGGCGGCGTCTGCCTGGCCCTGGTCGGCGACGCTCATCGGGGCCGATGCGACCGTGCGTGGGGCGGCCGTCCTCGCCGCGTCCTCCAGCGTCCTCCACGTCGCCGCGCACGGTCGTCACACCGCCGACAACCCGATGTTCTCAGGTTTGGAGCTCACCGACGGCGTGCTGTTCGGCTACGACATCGACCTCATCCCCGATGTGCCCCGCGTCGTGGTGCTCTCGGCCTGCGAGGTCGGGCGGTCCTCGGTGCGGTGGGGCGAGGAGGCGCTCGGTATGGCCCGTATCTGGCTGCACGGCGGAGCGGAGTCGGTGATCGCGGCACCCGTCCGGGTGGCCGACGACGACGCATGCGAACTGCTCGCGATGATGCACGAGGGCCTCGCCGCCGGCGGGGCCCCGGCTGAGGCGCTCGCTGCTGCTGGGCGACGGACGGGAATCCGCGCGCCGTTCCAGGTGTACGGCCGGGGCTTCTAGAAAAACTTCGCGCGGCGTGTATCACGGGCCGGTCGCGCCGCTCCGACACTGTGAAGCGGCAGTGAGTGCGGTCGGCCGAAGCCCGACCGGGGGGCACTCAGGATCAGCCGGGGGGCGCGCTCCCGCGGGGCGTGAAGGATCCGAGCCGCTTCCGGGGGTGTCGCGGGGGTTTCGGTCCGCGGCACCCCTGTCTCACCTTCGCGAAGAACGGGCGCTGCGGCCACGGACGATCCCGATGAAGGTCTGGATGTGCGTCTCGATCTCATCGTCCGGCGGATCCAGTGGCCAGGCCAGACCCACGGATGACACGGGCCCGTCGATCAGCGGACGGAACGTCGCATCGCGGCGGTGGTGCAAGCGCGCCAGCGACATCGGCACGATGACGATTCCGGCTCCGCTCGCCGCGGTGGCGATGGCCTCGGCGGTGTCGAGCGAGCCGTCGAGGGTCGCCGCCACCGTTCCCGAGATCTCGACGCCGAGCACATCGTCCGAGGGAGTGAAGACGGTCTCGCCCGCCAGGTCGCCGAAGGTCAGCTCGTCGGCGACGCTCAGGTGGGACTCGGTGGACATGACGACGACGGGTACTTCGTCGTAGAGCGGGATGAGGTGCAGGCCGTCTCTACTGAGGGGTTGACGAACGAGCGCCGCGTGGACGTCACCGGCTTCGAGCCGACGCCGTTGCTCCGAGACCGAGATCGGCATGAGCTCGAGCGCGACGCGCGGCATCCGCTCCTTCCAGATCCCGATCCATTTCCCGGGGGTGGCGCCGGGAACGGCTCCGAGAAGGAACGGCCGGGAGGTCATGCCTTCAGGCTAACGGCGGCCGACGCATCGCCGCGCCCGGCGGGGTCATGCGGCCAGACGGAACCCTCGGCGGTCGGTCGCCACGCGCTCACCGTCGGCGATCGTCTCGTCGTCGCGGATGAGGGAGTTCACCGCGACCCGGGCGCCCGCGCCGATGTTCGTGCGGACGCCGATGCGCGCCCCGCCTCCGACGACCGCGCCGGGTCCGACGTGGGCGTGGGGAGCGATGTGGACTTCGGGGCCGATCATGGCCTCCGCTTCGATCCATGCACCGCGCCCGATCCGGGCGCCGGCAGCGATCTGGGCACCCGGTTCGACGTAGGCACCGGCCTCCACGATGGCGGTCGGGTGCACCTTCGCGCCGTGAGCGATCAGTCCGCGTCCGTTGACGTGCTTGCGGTAGCGGAGCGTCTCGCCCTGGTCGTTCTCGATGTCGACGTAGTTCTTACCCACGATCTCCTCCTTCAGCGCGGTTGTTGCGCCGAGTACAGATACAACCGATGCCTGCACAGATACATTCCCTCGCATCAGCCTTCTTGGATGCAGGGGCTTGCAAAGTCTTCGTCGCAGAGGTACACAGCGGATGGGTCGATGGGTGCGGCGTCTCAGGTCTGGCAGACGGGGCACCAGAACACGATGCGTTCGCGCGTCGGATCTGCCCCGAGTTCTCCGCCGATGATCGCTGTGCCGCACCGCCTGCAGGGTCGTCCCTCACGGCGGTAGACCCAGGTGCTCTGACCGGGGCGCGAGTCGCCGGTGAACGTCCGGCCGGAGCGGTCGCGGTTGGCTCGGATCATGCGTGCTCCGACATCGAGCAGTGCCGCCGCGTCGACGTCCGTGGCGGGAGTGGTGGGAAGGATGCCGCGGACGAAGAGGATCTCGTTGGCGTATTCGTTTCCGAACCCCGCGACATTGCGCTGCTCGAGAAGCGCGACGTGGATCTCGCGAGGGTCGGCGGAGAGCCGCCGAGCAGCCTCCGCCGGGTCCCAGTGGCTCGAAAGCGGATCGGGGCCGAAGTGGTCGACGAGTTCCCCTTCGTGTTCGGTGGGCACGACGGCGATGTCGGCCAGGTCGAATCCGACGGTGTCCCACTCGGCCGTGCCGACGATGGCGCGAGCCTTGTATCCGGGTTTGCGCCACCGCCCGCCGCGGCGATAGACGTGCCACTCGCCTTCCATCTTGAGGTGGCTGTGCAAGGTCCAAGAGCCGATCCGGTGCAGGATGTGCTTGCCTCGCGGAACCACCGCGTGCACGGTCTCACCGGAAAGATCGACCGTCGCGACCTGCGGCACCCGCAGATCGAAGCGCGCCACCGGGTGACCGGCGAGGGCCTCGTGGAGCCGCCGCGCGGCGCGGAAGACGGTGTCGCCCTCAGGCACGGCGCGCCGATCCGCCCGCGCCGGCCGCGGTCGCAGTGGCGCGGCGGAGCGTCAGACCGCGGGGGCTCTCGACGAATCCGGCCTCGCGGAGTGCGCCTCCCACGGGCGTGCCGAGGACGAACGAGCCGTTGACCTGCTCGACCGTCACCGTGTCGAGCCGGCGCGCGGCGATCGTCGCGGCCAGATCACGCGCCGCCGCCTGCAGCGAGGCGGCTTCGTCGGTGAACGCGAGGGTCGACTTCCCCCCACGCTCGACGTAGAGCACCAGACGACCGTCGACGAGCACGACGAGGCCGCCGGCTTTGCGGCCGGGGCGGTGGGACACCTCCTCGACCCGCGGCCAGGGGAGAGCGGCGCCGTAGGGATTGGCAGGGTCGGTCGCCGCGAGGGTGACGGCGGCGAGCGGCGGCGGGTCGGCGAGGGCGGCGAAGTGGCGCAGCCGGTCCACGGTGCTCGACGCGGCGAACTGGGCCGCGCCGAGCTTCTCGATCACGTACCCGCGGCGGCAGTGGCCGGCCTCTTCGAAGCCCGCCAGCACCCGGTACGCCTGCGCGAAGCCGCCCGGCATCCCCTCGGACTGGACGGAGCCGCGCGTCACCACCCCGTAGCGGTCGAGCAGCAGGCTCGCCGCCGCGGTCGCCCGCAGCGCCGGGTCGGGCTCGGGTGCGGGGAGGAGCGACCAGCGCCCACCGATGGCCGGCGGGCGGGGCGGTGCCGACGGGGTGACGCGGGGCAGGGCCGCGCCGCGGTACATCCGGGCGCGCGGCGCACGCCGGCTCACGCGGTGGGCCTGCGAGCCGCCGGTCAGGAGGGTGCGGATAGGCGCGAATGTGTCGTTGGTGACGCGTCCGGTCCACGTCAGCGCCCAGAGGGCATCGATCACGGACTGCTCGTTCTCCGCGTCGGCAAGTGACCTCAGCTGCGCGGCGAAGTAGGCGCCCCCTGCCTCGAGGACCTCGATGATGCGCGCCTCGAGCGACCCTTCGGCGAGCTCGTCCTCGGCCGGTGCGAGGGTGAGAGGCACGGTGTCGGCCGGATGCAGGGCGATCCAGCCGTCGCGTCCGGGGAGCGACCCGTGTCCGGACCAGACCACCTCGCCGCTCGTGGTCAGCTCGTCCAGGAGCGCCGGGGTGTAGTCGCGAACCCGCGCCGCGAGGATGAGCGACTCCCACGCGCTGGCCGGGATGGGTACCCCGGCCAGCTGCTCGACGACGGCGGCGACGCCGTCGATGCCCTCGAGCGGCCGGGTCACGTGCTGCCACTCCGGGAGGAATCGCGCGAAGGCGTCGGGGGGAACGGGCTCGACGCTGCCGCGGATGGCGGCCAGCGAGCGCATCCGCAGGCGGCGCAGCACCTCGCTGTCGCACCACTCGGCCTCCTCGGCGCGACCGGTCCGGTCGTCGCCGACGGGGAGGAAGAACCCGCTCGAGAGGCGCCCCTGCGCTTCGAGGCGCTGCAGCGTGAGGCGGGCGACGGCGGTGCCGAGGCCCAGGCGGGTTGCGACGTCATCGGTGCGGAACGGGCCATGGGTGCGCGCGAAGCGCGCGACGAGGTCGCCGAGTGGATCGGCCAGCGGCTCGAGGAAGGCCACGGGGATGCCCACGGGCAGGGCCACCCCGAGCGCATCTCGGAGGCGGCCGGCGTCTTCGATGCCGGCGACGCGTGCCACCCCGCCGATGGTGACGGGGATCGCTCGGCGCGCCTCGACGAGGGCGTCGAGGAGTGCCTGGGCGGTCTGACGGTCCGCCGCATCACCGGGCGACTCGTCGTTCGGCTGAAGGCGTGCGGCGACGTCATCCGCATCGAGCGGACCGAGCAGTCGCAACAGGTCGGCGACGCCCTCGAGACCCTTCACGCGGCGTTCGGGGTCCAGCCGCTGCACCTCGCGTTCGAACTGCGCGATGACGTCCGGATCGAGCAGCTCCCGCATCTCGACCTTGCCGAGCAGTTCACCCAGCAGCGCGGGGTCGACCGAGAGGGCGGCGGCGCGGCGCTCGGCGAGAGGCGAGTCGCCCTCGTACATGAACGCACCGACATATCCGAAGAGCAGGTCGCGCGCGAACGGCGACGGCTGGCTCGTCGTGGTCTCGATGAGACGGATGCGCCGGTCGGCGATGCTCGCGGCGATGCGCAGGAGCGCGGGGAGGTCGTAGACGTCCTGCAGCACCTCCCGAAGGGTTTCGAGGATGATCGGGAAGGTCGGGTACCGACGTGCGACCTCGAGCAGCTGCGCCGCTCGCTGCCGCTGCTGCCAGAGCGGGCTCCGCCGGTTGGGGTTGGTTCGCGGCATCAGCAGCGCCCGCGCCGCGCACTCGCGGAACCGCGAGGCGAACAGCGCCGACCCGCCGACCTCGTCGGTGACGATCTGCTCGAGCTCGTCGGGTTCGAAGACGAACAATTCCGCGCCGGGCGGCTCCGCCGTGGCATCCGGCACCCGGGCGATGATGCCGTCGTCGCTCGCGACCGCGGCGCCTTCGACGCCGAGGCGTTCGCGGATACGGGCGTTCACCGCGAGGGCCCAGGGCGCGTGGACCTGCATGCCGAAGGGGGAATGGAGGATGACGCGCCAGTCGCCGACCTCGTCGCGCGAACGCTCGACGGTGAGGGTGCGGTCGGTCGGGAGGGATCCGGTCGCCTCGCGCTGCTCGGCGAGGTAGGTGAGGAGGTTCTGCTGCGCATGCGGGTCGAGTCCCGCGGCGTCGAGGCGCTGGGCCGCTTTCTCGGCGCCCGCTGAGGTCACTTCTCGCGAGAACTTCCCGAGAGCCTCACCGAGTTCGGCGGGGCGCCCGATGCCGTCGCCGTGCCAGAAGGGAAGCTTGCCGGGCTGACCGAAGGCAGGCACGACGTTGACCCGGTCGTGGGTGATCTCGACGATGCGCCAGCTGGTCGTACCGAGGGTGAAGACGTCGTTGACGCGGGACTCGTAGACCATCTCCTCATCGAGCTCGCCGACGCGGGCGTTGCTGCTCTCGCCGGCGACGAACACCCCGAACAGACCACGGTCGGGGATCGTGCCGCCGCTCGTCACCGCGATCCGCTGGGAGCCGGGACGCCCCGTGAGGGTGCCGTGGTCGCGATCCCACACGAGCCGGGGCCGGAGCTCGGCGAACTCATCGGAGGGGAACCGCCCGGCCAGCAGATCGAGCGTGGCCTCGTAGGCGGAGCGGGGGAGGGTGCGGAACGGCGCGCTGCGTTTGACCGTGTCGAACCAGCCCTCGACGTCGATCGGCCCGAGCGCACACGCCGCGACGGTCTGCTGGGCGAGGATGTCGAGGGGGTTCTGCGGAACGGTGATCGCCTCGATCTGGCCTGCGAGCATGCGCTCGGTGACGATCGCGGTGTGCAGCACGTCGCCGCGGTGCTTGGGGAAGAGTGCGGCGCGGCTCACCTCGCCCACCTGATGGCCCGCCCGGCCGATGCGCTGCAGACCCGATGCCGCCGACGGGGGAGCCTCGACCTGGATGACGAGATCGACGGCGCCCATGTCGATACCCAGCTCGAGGCTCGACGTCGCCACGACGCAGCGGAGCACGCCCGACTTCAGTTCCTCCTCGACCTGCGCGCGCTGCTCCTTCGAGACCGACCCGTGGTGGGCTTTGGCGAGGACGGCGGGGGCGCCGGCCGACGATCCGGCCTGTGCCATCGTCGCGGCCGGGACGGTCGGGTCGGGGACCTCGGCGCCGATGCGCTCGGCGTAGATCTCGTTCAGCCGGCCCGTCAATCGCTCGGCGAGACGTCGGGAGTTGGAGAACACGATCGTCGACCGATGGGCGAGGATGCGGTCGACGATCGCCTCCTCCACGTGCGGCCACAGCGACCCCGTCCGTTCCTCCGGAGCCGAGTCGGGCGCGTACCAGTCGCCGGACGCGTCGCCGGCGGCATCCGGTTCGGGCGCCGCCCCCGGAGGAGGCGGCGGGTTGAGCATGTCTTCGACAGGCACCACCACGCGCAGGTCGAACGCCTTGGTCGAACGCGGCGCGACGATCTCGACCGGCTGCGAGCCGCCCAGGAAGCGCGCGACCTCGTCGATGGGGCGGACGGTGGCCGACAGGCCGATGCGCTGCGCCGGCGCGACGCCCGCATCGTGTGACTGCCGCAACGCGTCGAGGCGCTCCAGGCTCACCGCGAGGTGGGCGCCACGCTTGGTCGCAGCCACGGCGTGCACCTCGTCGATGATGACGGTATGCACCTCGCGGAGCGTCTCGCCCGCCTGGCTCGTGAGCATGAGGTACAGCGACTCGGGCGTGGTGATCAGGATGTCGGGGGGATCGGTGACGAGTTTGCGGCGGTCGCTCGAGGAGGTGTCACCCGACCGCACACCGACGGTGACGTTCGGCACGGGCTGGCCGAGACGGCGTCCCGACTGGCCGATGCCGACCAGCGGAGACCGGAGATTGCGCTCGACATCGACGCCCAGGGCCTTCAACGGCGAGATGTAGAGCACCCGGGTCTGGGCGGGCGGGGTCGCCCGGGCGCCGCGGCGGCGGCGACGGGGGGCATCGTCGGAGGCCTTCGCCGGAGCATCCTTCTCCCGGAAGATGCGGTCGATCGCCCACAGGAACGCCGACAGGGTCTTCCCCGACCCGGTCGGTGCGACCACGAGCGCATGCTTGCCGTGGGAGATCGCATCCCACGCCCCGGCCTGCGCCGCTGTCGGTTCGGCGAAGGCGCCACGGAACCAATCCTGGGTTGCAGGACCAAAGCGGCCGAGCACCCCAGGTGCTGCGACCGTCGAGGCGTCGCTCATCCCCCCATCTTCCCGCGCCCCTCCGACATCGGGGCGGGCTTGACCGTCCCTCTCCTCACTCCACGTCCGGGGGCTCCTGCCCATCGAGGTCAGCCTCGTGCAGCACCCCGTCCCGCAGCCCGAGCACGAGGTCGACCCCCAGCCGTCGGAGGAACGCGTCGTCATGGCTGACGACCAGCACCGCTCCGCGGTACGACGACAGCGCCGCGACGAGCTGGTCGACGGTGTCGAGATCGAGGTTGTTCGTCGGCTCGTCGAGCACGAGCAGGTGGGGCGCCGGGTCGGCCAGGAGCAGGCGGGCCAGCGCCACCCGGAATCGCTCACCACCTGACAGCGCCGACACCGGTCGGTCGACGGCCGCGCCGCGGATGAGGAACCGGGCGAGCCGGTTGCGCAGTTCCACCGTGCCGGTGCCCGGCGCGGCGGAGGCGATGTTCGCAAGCACGGACTCGTCGTCGCTCAGTCCGTCCACCCGCTGCGGAAGGTAGCCGATCCGGTCGGTATGAGGTTCGAGCAGGATGCCGTCGACGGAACCTCCGCCGCTCACGAGACGTTCCAGCGCGGTGGTCTTCCCCGCGCCGTTCGGTCCGACGAGGGCCACGCGCTCGGGACCCTGGATGATCCACGCGCGCTCGCCGCCGTCGATCGTGGCAATGCGTCGTCCCGCCGCAACCCCCGGATCGGGCAGGTCGATGCGCACTGCGTCGTCATCGCGCACACGACGCTCGGCGAGGTCGAGGTCGACGCGGGCGGCCTCCTCGCGGTCGGCCATGTCGCCGCGGTACTTGCCCGCCGACACCTGCGCGGCCCGCTTCAGCCCGCCGGCGACGATCTTCGGCACCCGCTTCTCGCGCTCGGCCTTCCGCCCCGTCGCCATGCGGTGCGAGATCTTCGTCTCGGCTTCGATGCGGTCGCGCCGCTCTCGCCGGTAGCGCTGCGCGGCAGCGCGCTCGGCCTGGCGCGCCGCACCCTGCTCCGCGTCGAGCCACGCCCGCCACTGCGAGTAGGGGCCGCCGAACACCGACAGCGTGTGGTCGTACAGCTCGGCGGTGTCGTCCATGCGCTCGAGCAGCGCGGTGTCGTGGCTGACGACGATCAGCGTTCCCCGCCACTGGTCGATCAGGTCGTACAGGCGGTGACGCGCATCGCGATCGAGGTTGTTCGTCGGCTCGTCCAGCAGGGTGATGGCGGTCGCGCCCGCACGGATGCCCGCGATCGCGGCGAGCACGGCCTCGCCGCCCGACAGCTCTCCCACGCAGCGGTCGAGCATGTCGGGTTGCAGGCCCGCCTCGGCGAGGGCGGCGTGACAGCGTGCTTCGATGTCCCAGTCGTCGCCGACGGTGTCGAAGTGCTGCGGGTCGACATCGCCGGATTCGATCGCGCGGACCGCGCGCAGCGCCGGGCCGGCACCCAGCAGGTCGGCGACGGGGGTGTGGACGTCGAGCGTCAGCCGCTGCGCGAGGGTCGCCACATCGCCGATGCGCTGGATCCTCCCGGCGGTGGGGATGAGATGGCCCGCGATGAGGCGGAGGAGGGTGGTCTTGCCCGTGCCGTTCCGGCCGACGAGGCCGGTGCGGCACGCGGGTATCGCGCCCGAGACGTCGCGAAGCGCGACCGTCCCGTCGGGCCAGTGGAACGAGACGTCGTCGAGGACGACGGACGGGGTGATGGATGACTGCGGCACGAGGCCTCCCGGATGTCTGAGGGATGCACAGACACCGGGCGCCGAGATGCGGCAGAGAAGACCTGACGGATGCGGCGGGTCGACGGTGTCAGCGCGTGAACGCGGAGCCGTCGGATACCTTCACCGGTTTTCCTCACGTCGGGAACAGGACCTGGACACTGTAGCGGGTCATCCCGGGTGCATCGCAAGGGGTTCGACGGCTCGCGACCCGTCAAAAAGTGCTGCCCGTGGGGCGCACCAGCCGCACTTTCTGACGGGTCGCGACCAGAGGCGGCGCGGCGGCCCGGGCGCGGGCTCCGCCTGCGGGCGGGGCGAGCCCCGCCCGCGGGGCGGGCCTCAGCGGGTCGCGACCCGTCAATAAGTGCTGCCCGTGGGGCGCACCAGCCGCACTTTCTGACGGGTCGCGACCAGAGGCGGCGCGGCGGCCCGGGCGCGGGCTCCGCCTGCGGGCGGGCCGAGCCCCGCCCGCGGGGCGGGCCTCAGCGGGTCGCGACCCGTCAATAAGTGCTGCCCGCGGGGCGCGCGACCCGCAGTTTGTGACGGGTGGCGAGCAGAGGCGGCGCGGGGGCCCGGGCGCGGGCTCCGCCTGCGGGCGGGCCGAGCCCCGCCCGCGGGGCGGGCCCCGGCAGGTCGCGACCCGTCGAAAAGTGCCGCCCGTGGGGCGCACCAGCCGCACTTTCTGACGGGTCGCGAGCAGAGGCGGCGCGGCGGCCCGGGGGCGGGCTCCGCCTGCGGCGCGGGCCGAGCCCCGCCCGCAGGGCGGGCCTCGGCGGGTCGCGACCCGTCAGAAAGTGCAGCCCGCAGGGCGCGCGAGCCGCAGTTTTCGACGGGTCGCGTGCAGCCCGCCGTCACACACGTGCCAGCCCGCCGTCACACACATGCCAGCCCGCCGTCGCGCGCGCCCGCGCGGCGCACCGGAGGAGATCGACGCAACGGAGGTGCCGACCCGCGCGTCACGTCCTCCCTGACGTCGATCTCCGCCGGTGTGCGGAGAATCCGCCGGAAGGGGGACGCGAAGACCGATGCCTCGCCATACCGTGGCGGCATGACGCAGCACGGCACTGACGACGGCGGTCGCAGCCCCGATCGACGGGCGCTCGGGTGGTTCGGCGGCATCATCATCGGACTCGGCGTAGGACTGGCCATCGGGCTGTCGCTCGGCAACGTCGGCGTGGGTGTCGCCATCGGTGCCGGCGTCGCAGTGGCCATGGGCTCAGCCCTCTCCGCTGTCCGTTCGCCAGGGGCGCGTCGCCGCGACCGCTCGGGCCGCGCTGATCGCTCGGGTCGGGCGGAGGCGTCGGGCGCCGGCGCCGCGAGGGCCGCGGCCACGGACGACCGGCACCTTCCCGATGGGGGCTTCGACGGAGACGGAGGCGGAGGCGGCGGGGACTGAGTCGCCTACGTCGACTGGTCGAGGCGCTTGTCGAGGAACACCCGGACATCGCGCAGCTCGTCTTCGGAGACGCTGTGCGTGAGCCCCGGATAGAGCCGGCCGCTGAGGTCGACGTGGTCGGGGAGCCACTGCGCGGTGTGATCCACCAGCGCCGCGGGGATGACGTCGTCGCGCGACCCGCGACCCCAGAACACCGGCGGCCGGCGTGCCGCGAGGGCGGCGTCGCCGGGAAGCGCCCCCGGCGTGACGTAGCCCGACAGGTTCACCACGAAGGCGAAGCGCTCGTGGTGAAGGCGCAGCGCCTGCAGTGCGACGGCCGCGCCCTGCGAGAAACCCAGGAGGCCGACGCTCGTGGCCGGCGCGGCGGCGGCATCCATCCACTGCAGAAGAGCCGTGGCGGCGGACGTGACGGCCCCCGGGTCGCGGCCCTGCAGACCTTCGATGGGGTACCAGGAGTACCCCGGCGAGGGCCACGGCGGAGTCAGCGGCGCCCGCACCGCGGCGACGACGAAGTCGGGCGGGAGGAACGGGACCAGTCCGAACAGATCGCGCTCGTCGGCGCCGTAGCCGTGCAGCAGCACCAGCAGGGGTCGCCCCGCGCGGTCGCCGGGCTCAGCGGACCACAGCGCCAGGTCGTCGGCGAGGGCGAGGGAGGGAGCGGGCTCGTCGGACATGCCGACATCCTTCCAGAGGCTCCCGACAGGTCTCCCGGCGCTCTCGCTCCTGGGTGATCGCGACGCCTCGGGGTATACATGACCTATGCCGGTGCGTACCCCTGACCCCGACCCGGGCGAGAACGACGACGCCCGCGGCGCTCGCCGCGACCCGCTCGACGGGCTCGGCGGGGGCTCGACGGGCTCGTCGGCCAATCCCGGATGGCTGAGCGACGTCGAACTGGCCGAGGCCCGGCGGCGGCTGCCGATGCTGTACGTCGAGGCCATTCCCGTCCGCACCGACGGCATGGGGCAGGTGATCCAGGTCGGCATCCTGCTCCGTGCCACCCCCGTCGGGGAGATCACCCGCTCGATCGTGTCGGGGCGGGTGCGGTACGGCGAGACGGTGCGCGACGCGCTGTTCCGCCACCTCGAGAACGACCTCGGCCCGATGGCCTTCCCGCTCCTGCCGCCTCAGCCGGTGCCGTTCACCGTGGCCGAGTACTTCCCCCTCCCCGGTGTCAGCGCCTTCCACGACGACCGGCAGCACGCCGTGTCGCTGGCGTTCGTCGTGCCGGTCACCGGCACCTGCGAGCCGCGTCAGGACGCCCTCGAAGTCACCTGGCTCTCGCCCGACGAGGCGTCGTCCGACGCCGTCGCGGCCGAGATGGAGGGTGGGCGCGGAACCCTCATCCGCCTCGCGCTGGCGAGCGTGGGCGCGCTGCGCTGAGAGGGACGGATGCCGCAGAGCCCCCTTCTGGTCGATTTCGCCGTCGCGCTGCCGATCTCCGTCGGTACCGCGTATCTGCTCGCCCGCCTCATCCTGGCGATCTTCGGCAGACGCCTCTCGTTCAGCGTCACGGCGATGACGCTGATCTCGCTCCTCGGGTTCAGCGTCGGCATCTTCCTGGCGGGAATGTTCCTCTACGGCCAGCGACTATGGATGCCCACCACCCTCCTCCTCACCTTCGGGACGAGCCTCGGGCTGTCGTTCCTCGTCGCGGCGATCGTCGCCCTCACGCAGCGCGGGGCGGGCGACGCCGACGTCTCGGCGGTGCTGCGCGCGGGGGAGTCGGAGCGCGCGGAGTTCAAGGAGACGGCGCGCTGGAACGTGCGGGAGAGCAAGAAGGATGCGCGGATGGAGCTCGCGATCGCCAAGACGATTGCGGCGTTCCTCAACAGTCGAGGCGGCGTGCTCGTCATCGGTGCGAACGACGCCGGCGAGGCGGTGGGACTCGACCGCGACCTCGCGACCCTTCGGACACCCGACCATGATCGATTCGAGCTGTGGCTGCGCGACATGCTGTCCACGACGCTCGGCCGGAACGCGGCGGCGCTGCCGCGCATCCGGTTCGTCCGTGTGTCACCCGGCGATGCTGTCGTCTGCGCGGTGGAGTGCCCGCCGTCACCGAAGCCGGTGTTCCTTGCGGCGAGCGGCGGAGGCGCCACGACCGAACTGTGGATCCGTGTGGGCAACTCCACCCGTGCGCTGCCGGTCGACGAGGCCCTGGAGTACGTCCAGCGCCACTGGCGCCCGACGCTCGCGTCGGTGCTGACGGGACGCCCCGCGGGCTGAGCCCCCCGCGCCGCATCACGCGCGGAGGTCTACCCACGTGCCCTCCGACAGGACGTGCGTGACTCCGTCGACGACCGAGATCGCGCTCTGATCGTCGAGGGCGTAGGCGGGCCGGTCGATCCCCTCCGCCCACCGGTGCGCGCGGTCGAGCGTGTTCGACTCCCACCCCGGGTAATCCAGGTGGGGGAAGATCGAGAAGTCCACCAGGCCCAGCGTCTCGTCGCCTGCATCGGGTCGCCACTCGACGAACTGCGCACCGATGCGCGGGGTGAGCACCATGCTCCCGGCGCTGACGCCGACCCACACCGTGTCGGTCAAGGAGGGGAGGAGATCGGCGAGGCCGGATTCCCGCAGCCAGTGAGCGAGGAAAACCGCCTCGCCGCCGTCGACGAGCAGCGCGTCCGCCTCCCTGACCCAGGGCACCCAGCGATCGCGGTCGATGCTCGGCAGCGCGGTGAGTTCCAGCATCCCGAGCGATCGCCAGCCGAGCCCCGTGAGCGCCGACCCTCCCGGAGGGTGGGCAGCGACGGTTCGCCAAGCGCTCTGCGGTGAGCACAGGGGGTGGCCCCACTGGGCGGTCGGGATGACGAGCGCATCCGATTCTTCGACGGGTTTGCCGAGCATCTCGACCAGAGCCTCGCGGATGGTCGGGTTCGTCACGCCGCCGGATGTCAGGAGGAGCTTCACGATCGCACCCTACGCGCCGTCCGCACGATGCACGAGCTTGCCACCGAAACATGAAGTATGCTTCACTCTTCTTCGAAGGGGAGTAATCCTCGCGACGTATCGACAGTACGGTCACCCGTTGTGACCCGGTGCGTGGGGCGCGACACGCCTGATGAGACCTTCACGACACTCGTGGAGGTTCTCTCATGTCCGTCCCGCTCTGGGCTTGGTTCGTCGTCCTCGGCGTCATCGTCGCGATGCTCGTCGCCGATCTCGTCGCCCACCGGAAAGCCCACGTCATCGGGATCCGCGAGGCGGCCGCCTGGTCGATCGTCTGGGTGCTGTCAGGCATCACCTTCGGCATCGTCGTCTGGAACTCGTGGGGCGCGGAGTTCGGCCAGCAGTACTTCGCCGGATACGTCATCGAGAAGTCCCTCGCCGTCGACAACGTCTTCGTCTGGGCGATCATCTTCGCCGCCTTCGCGGTGCCCCGCGAGTTCCAGCACCGGGTGCTCTTCCTCGGTGTGCTCGGGGCCCTCGTCTTCCGCGGGATCTTCATCGCCGCCGGCGCGGCGCTCATCGAGAACTTCTCCTGGATCCTGTACGTCTTCGCCGCGTTCCTGGTCCTCACCGGCATCCAGATGATCCGCACCCGCAACGAGCACGTCCGCCCCGAGAAGTCCCGGACGCTGAAGCTGTTCCGCCGATTCGTCCCGATGACCGACGCCTACCACGGCCCGCGCTTCCTGGTGCGCAAGGCCGGCGTCCTGGTCGCCACGCCTCTTCTTGCGGTTCTCGTGCTGGTGGAGGTGACCGACATCATCTTCGCGGTCGACTCGATCCCGGCGATCTTCGCCGTCACCAGTGAGCCGTTCCTCGTGTTCACCGCCAACGCGTTCGCGATCCTCGGCCTCCGGGCGATGTACTTCCTCCTCGCCGACCTCATCCACCGCTTCCGCTACCTCAAGATCGGGCTCGCGTTCGTGCTCGTGTGGGTCGGTGTGAAAATGGCCCTCCTCGATATCGTCAAGATCCCGACCCTCGTCTCGCTCGCAGTGGTCGCGCTCATCATCGCCGTCGCCATCACCGCGTCGCTCATCGCGACCCGCGGTCAGGGTCGTCGACAGATCGAGGTGGAGTCGGCCGGAGCCTTCCGTCTTGCCACGGAGGAGGAGATGGCCGAGCTCGAGCCGCTCTGGCGTCGACCCTCCGCCCGCCTCGAGAAGGTCTGACCGAGGTGCGGGATTGGCGGGCGGGGGGCGCGCGCGACACAATCGAGGGATGACCAGCGGCGGAGCGTGGACCTTCCTCACCCATCACGCGCACGTCCTCGTCGCCGTCGCCGACAACAACGACGTCACCCTCGCCGAGATCGCCCGCATCGTGGGGATCTCCGAGCGCTCGACGGTGACGATCCTGAACGACCTCGTCGCCGAGGGCTACGTCGAGCGCGAGCGGCGCGGGCGCCGCAACCACTACACGGTGCGTTCGACGCGGCCCCTGCGGCATCCCTCCAACGCCGACCATACGATCGGCGACCTGATCGGCGCTCTCAGCCGAGTCTCGATCAGCAGCGCATAGCCTGAAACGGTGTTCGACAGCCCGTTGTCCGCCTCGGCCTACGAGGTGCTGCAGGTCGACCCCACGGCCGATGACGAGACCCTGCGCCGTGCCTACCGCCTGCGGCTGCGACAGACTCACCCCGACACCGGGGGCGATGCCGCGATCTTCGTGCAGGTGCAGCGGGCTTGGGAACTCGTCGGCACCGCCGACGCCCGCGCCGCCTACGACCGCGGGCACGGGTTCGGTGCCGAGCCGGCACCGGAATGGTCGGGATGGCGCCCGCCGGCGCCCCGCGCCGACACGCGTCCCCGCGCCCGGTCCTACGGGCACCCCGGGGGCTGGCGTCGCGAGCGGTATCTCGCCCTCGTCCGTGAGTGGGTCGGACGCGGGGTCACCGTCGACGACCCCTACGACCCGGCTCTCGTCCGCTCCGCGCCCCACCACCTGCGTCGGCTGCTGGCAGACGCGCTCGCCGAGGAGGAGACCGCCCGCACCGTCGCCGACCTCGGCATGGGCTACACCGTGTGGCATGACGTCGCCGCCTCAGGTCGCGACGGCGACCCCGACGTCAAGCTCGATCACATCGTGCTCGGCCCCAGCGGGCTGTTCGGGATCCTTTCCGAGGACTTCGGCGGGCCGGTCGGGGTCCGCCGAGGCGAGATCGTCGGAGACGGGATCCCCGAGGGATCCGTCGCGGGACTGCTGTCGCGGATGCGGGTGGTCTCCCGCGCCGCACGGGTGAAGTTCACCGGGGCCATCGTGGTGCTCCCGGACGAGGACGTCGCCGAGACGATCCAGGAGCTCGGCAAGGTCAAGGGCGTGCCCGTAGCGCTCGTCTCGCGCAGCGCCCTGGCCACGGTGCTGCGACGGGGTCTGCCCGGTGCCCGCGCCATCGGCGGAACGGAGTTGTTCGAGATCCGCACGCGGCTCCAGCACACTGCGCAGTTCGTCTGAGCGGCGACGCCCGCGCCGTGACCGCGCGGGCCGCCAGCGCGAGAAGCCGCGACCGCGCTGCGCTCAGCCGGTGAGGCCGAACAACTCCAGCGGATGGGTGAGCCGCCACCAGAACGTCGGGTCCTCGACGTCCTGCGCGAGCTCGAGGCCGACCACGCTGTCATCGAGCGCGCCGGCTGCGGTGAGCGCTCCGACCGCGTCGCCCTCGGCGCGCAGGTCGTCGAGGTCGAAGGTCGACTCCACGGACGCCGACCCGCCGTTCCACGCGATCACCGACGCATCCGCACTCGTCACGATCGGCACGTCCTCACCCCACGCCGTCCGGACGAATCCGGCCGTCGTGCCGGCCGGTACCGCGACCGTCGGCTGCAGTTCGGCCTCGAGCTGCGCGTACAGGGCGCGGGATGCCGCCAGGCGCGTCTCGTCATCGGGCTGGCCGAGGACGGCGGCGTAGAGGGTGATCGGGGTCTCGGCGACGGTGATGTTCTTCGCCGACAGCAGGCTCCACCGGTCGAGCGTGCCGGTCTTGATGCCGACGACCCCCGGGTCGGCGAGGAGGCCGTTGGTGTTGGTCACGAGCCCGGCTCCGGGAAGCTCCACGGACTGCTTGGCCACGATCTCGGCGACGACCGGATTCGCGAGCGCGCGCTGGGCGAGTGGGATGAGGGCTTCGGCACTGGCGCTGTTGCGCTCGTCGATGCCGGTGGGTTCGACGATCGTGAGCCCCGAGATGCCGTGCCGGTCGAGCCAGCTCGCCGCCGCGTCGGCGAAGACGGCGTCGGTGGGGTACAGGTACGACGCGAGGCGGTCGGCGTAGTTGTTGGCAGAGCCGATCAGGATGCCCTCGAGCATCTGGTACATCGAGAGGCTTCCCCCGACGGGGACGTCGAGGGCGGACTCGCCGCCGGCCAGGTAGTCCCAGTACTCGCTGCTGTCACCTCCGGTGAAGCGGAACTCCGGTCCGGGCTCACCGGGGGCGAGGGGGAGCTCATCGAGGACGACGAGGGCGGTCACGACCTTGGTGATGCTCGCGATGGCGTCGCGGTCGGCGCTGGAGGCCAGCGGCCCGCCGATGCCCTCGACCGCGACGGCGGCGCTTCCCTCGGTGGGCCACACCGGCGCTGCCGCGGGCGCCGCGGACGGGAGGACCTGCACGGCCTCGACCTCGGGGGTCACGGCGTACAGCGGCCAGAGTCCCGTGGTCGCGGCGTAGCCCCCCACGAGACCGAGGATCACCGCGGCGGGGAGCAGGACGCCGGGACGGAAGATCGAGCGGCGCGGGGCGCCGGCGAGCAGGTCGGCGCCCACCGGCACATACGGCACACCCCCGCCGGAGAGGTCGGTGAACCCGGGCGGGCGGGCGAGGAGCGCAGACTCATCGACCCAGGTGAGGGCGGTGGGATGCCGCGACTCGGCGACGATCGACGGTTCGGCCAAGCTCGATCGTGTCGGTGACGGGGCGGCGTCGCCCTCGGGTGCGGTCAACACTCCCGCGTGCGACGGCGACTCCGCGGCATCCGTCTCCCCCTGTCGCCGGCGCAGGCCACGACGCGTGAGGGGGTCCCGGTCGTCCTCCGCCATTCGCCTACGCTACAACGCCGACGGCGATAGGATGGTTGCCGAAACCACGGGAGTCCGGCGAGCCGGGCTGAGAGGGAGCGAATCGCGCTCCGACCGTCGAACCTGATCTGGGTCATGCCAGCGCAGGAAGGGAGTACTGATGCACACGCACACGTCCACGTCCGCGTCGTCGACCACCGGCACCGGAGGCCACCGCTTCCGCTGGCGCGTCATCGACATCGTCATCGCCAGCGTCCTCGGGGTTGCGGCGGGTCTGGTGTTCCTGCTGTGGAACATCGCCTACCTCGGGCCGAGCAACTTCCTCAGCCCCCTGCTGCCGGGGCTTCAGGGCCTTCTCGACGGACCGTGGCTGTTCGCCGGGGTGCTCGGAGCGCTCATCATCCGCAAGCCCGGGGCGGCGATCTACACCGAGACGCTCGCTGCGGTCGTCTCAGCCCTCGTCGGCAACACCTGGGGCGGGTTCCTCACGATCGAGGCCGGTCTCGTCCAGGGCCTGGGCGCCGAGCTCATCTTCCTGCTGTTCTTCTACCGGCGCTGGAGCCTCCCGGTCGCCGTGCTCGCCGGCATGGGCGCGGCGCTCGCCGGCGGCATCAACAACCTGATCCTGTGGTACCCGGGCTCCGGAGGCGTGTTCATCACCGTGTACCTCGCCAGCACGCTCGTGTCGGGCGCGCTGATCGCCGGGGCGCTGTCGTGGGTGCTCGCGCGAGGCCTCGCGGCGACCGGCGCACTCGACCGCTTCGCGATCGGGCGCGAGGCGCGCGCGCGCGTCTAGACCGGTGGACTCGACCGGCACACGTCCGGGCGCGCTGGAGGCGCGCGGCTGGGGGTGGCGACACGCCTCGCGTCGTGCGTGGGCGCTGAACGACGTCACGCTGCGAATCGATCCAGGGGAGCGCGTGCTCCTGCTCGGAGCGTCGGGAGCGGGCAAGTCGACCCTTCTCCACGGGTTCGCCGGCGTCCTCGGCGAGGGGGAGGACGGCGAGCAGGCCGGCGAGCTCCTCATCGACGGGATGCCGGCGGCCGACGCCCGCGGTCGGGCGGGCCTGGTGCTCCAGGACCCCGACGCTCAGGTGATCCTCGCCCGCGTCGGCGACGATGTCGCCTTCGGCTGCGAGAACCTCGGCGTCCCCCGAGCGGACATCTGGCCGCGGGTCGGGGCGGCCCTCGACGCCGTCGGCCTCGATGTGCCGCTCGACCGGCCGACGAAGGCGCTCTCGGGGGGTCAGAAGCAGCGGCTCGCGCTCGCCGGGGCGCTGGCGATGCGCCCAGGCATCCTGCTCCTGGATGAGCCGACTGCCAACCTCGACCCGGCGGGGGTCATCGAGGTGCGCGACGCCGTCGCCAGAGTCGCGGCAGAGTCCGGGATGACACTGGTCGTCGTCGAACACCGCGTCGAGGCGTGGCTCGGGGTCGTCGATCGGGTGATCGTGCTGGGCGGTCCGGACCGTGCGAGCGACGTCGGGGGTGCGGGCGGAGTCATCGCCGACGGTGCACCCGATGAGGTGCTGCGCCGCGACGGCGCGGCCGTCGCGGCGCAGGGAGTCTGGGTGCCGGGGTGGCCGCCGCGTCACCCGGCGCCGGCGCCCCTTCCGCCCGGTCGCCCTCTCCTCGAGGGCGACGACCTCGCTGTCGCACGCGTGCGCGACACCCCCGTCGCGCGCGTGGAGCGCGCCGTCGTGCGCGAGCGCGGCGTGCTGGCCATCACCGGACCGAACGGGGTTGGCAAGTCCACTCTCGGGTTGACGCTCGCGGGACTCCTGCCTGCGGCATCCGGTGCTCTTGTGGCGACCGAGACGCTCGCCGACGGAGCGGGGCCGACGCCGATCCGGTGGAGTTCGCGGGCGCTTCTCACCCGCATCGGCACGGTGTTCCAGGAGCCCGAGCATCAGCTCCTCACGCGCACGGTGCGCGACGAGCTCGCCGTCGGGCCGCGCGCGCTCGGCTTGGCCGACCCCGACGTCGAGGCGCGGGTTGACGACCTGCTGCGGCGGCTGCGGCTCGACCACCTCGGTGCGGCCAACCCGTACACGCTCTCCGGTGGCGAGAAGCGTCGGCTCACGGTCGCGGCGGCGATCGCGACGCGGCCGCGCGTGCTCGTCCTCGACGAACCGACCTTCGGACAGGACGCCCGCACCTGGAGCGAGCTCGTGGCGCTCCTGGCAGACCTCCGCGACGCCGGGACGGCGATCGTGGCGATCACGCATGACCGCGAGGTGGTGCGCGCGCTCGGCGCCGACGAGCTGGAGATGGGGGCGGTCGGATGACGCTCGAGCGCACGCGTGCGCGCACCGGCCCGGTCGCCGCGATCAACCCCGTCGCCAAGCTCGGCGCCGCGGCGCTGCTCACCGTGCCGCTCGTGCTGACCCTCGACCCGGTGTCGGCGGGGGTGGCCCTGCTGCTGGAGTTCGCCTTGTTCCCGTTCGCCGGGCTCGGCTGGCGCGAGTTCTGGCGTCGCACCTGGCCGGTGTGGCTGGCCGCGCCCCTCACGGCGCTCACGATAGCCCTCTACGGCGAGACGTCGGGGCGGGTGCTGCTGGAGCTGTTCGTCGTGCGGGTCAGCGAGGGGTCGCTCGAGCTGGCGTTCGCGACGATGCTGCGCGTGCTCGCCATCGCGCTGCCCTCGGTCGTGCTTTTCGTGACCGTCGATCCCACCGACCTCGCCGACGGGCTCGGCCAGGTGCTGCGGCTGCCGTCGCGCTTCGTGCTCGGCGCGCTCGCGGGGCTGCGCATGGTGGGGCTGTTCCTCGATGATTGGCGGGCGCTCGAACTCGCGCGCCGCGCGCGCGGCGTTGCCGATCGCGGGCGGGTGCGGCGCTTCCTCGGCATGGCGTTCGCCCTGCTCGTGCTGTCGCTGCGCCGCGGGGCGACACTCGCCACCGCGATGGAGGCGCGGGGCTTCGGCGCGCCGGGCCGCCGCACCTGGGCCCGGGAATCCACGTTCGGTCGTCGCGAGTGGGCGCTGCTGGCGGTCGGCGCCGCCATCGGCGGGATCGCGGTTGCCGCGGCCGTCGCCGCGGGTACCTGGAACCTCATCCTCGGGCCGGGCTGACGGTCGGGCGCAGGGTCGGGTCGAGGGTCGGGCTGAGGGTCGGGTCGCCCGAAGCCCACGCGCGCCCACGCGCGCCCACGCGTGTCAGCGCCGTACGCACCGGCTCATCGAGGTGGCGCAGATTGTCGGGTTGAGGGGCCTAAGGCGACAATGTGCGTCACCTTCTCCTGGCGCTGCGGATCGATGTGGCGCAGATTGTCGGGTTGAGCGCGGCAAGGCGACCATATGCGCCACTTCTGCGCCAGGCCACCGCATCGCGGCATCACCACGCGGCGCCGCCGCCGCGCGAACGCCCCGCGCTCAGCCTGCGGCGACCTGCTTCTGGTACCCGGCCCGGAGCGCGGGGTAGTACGCGTCCCACTCGACGGCGTCCACGTCGCCGCCCTGCCGCGCGACGACCAGGCGGTCGAGGTAGTACTCCCACCCGGGGCCGATCGAGCCGACATCCTCGTTCGGATTCAACCGCTGCCCGAAGGTGAGAGTCGTCTCCCCGTCGTCCTCGCGCAGCTCGAACCAGAGGTGCCACGTGCCGCCACCCTGCTGGGTGTCGGCGACGAACCGGCGCGGCTTGTCGCACTCGCGGATCGTGAAGGTCTCCGGCGGGACGTTGTCGCCCTCGGCCGTCATCTGGAACGACACGTGGCCTTCGGCGGGGTCGCCCTTCCAGTGCCCGATCCACCGTGAAAGGCGGTCGGAGTCGGTGAGATCGCGCCACACCTTCTTCGCCGAGGAGGCGAAGGTGCGACGAAGGACGAGGTGGGGTTCGCTGTCGATCGACTCGACGACGCCGGTGACCGAGGGTTTGGGGATGTCACTCATGTCGCGTTCCACAGCTCCTGGTAGTAGCTCATCCGGTCCTCGTCCCCGGCGACGCCGTAGGCGTCGAGGAACGTCTCGGTCCATCCTGGCCCATAGTTCCACTCCAGGCTCATCGCGGCGACCGCGAGATCTGCCCAGCGATCGGCGACGCCGAGCGCACCGAGATCCACGTGCCCCGACACGTTCCCATCGTCGGCGAGCACCGTGTTCGGGGCGCACGCGTCGCCGTGGCAGACCACGAGGTCGTCCTCGGAAGGCGCGTCCCGCAATGCCTCGGGCAGCTGGATGCCGCGCCGCGCCGCCTTCTCGAAGCGGTCGGTGACGCGCCACGAGAACGGACACTCCGGCACGGGCAGCCGGTCATGAAAGGACCGCAGTCCGACCCCGATCGCCGTCACGGCGACCTCGGGTGCCGCGATCCACCGCGGCGCGACGGCGCTCTCGCCCGGAAGCGCTTCGGTGACAAGCCACTCCTCGTCGTCATCGCCGCCCCGCGCGATCACCCGTGGCACTGCGGTGAATCGCGTCGCCCATGCCAGGCGCTCCGCCTCGCCCTCGACGGTCGTCTCGGCGTTACGCGGACCCCACTTCACGTACCGGATGCCGCCGGCCCCATTCGCCCGAAAGGTCAGCCCGCCGAGCTCGTTCCGCCAGACCGGGATCAGATCGTCACCCCCGGCGAGCCGGCGGACCCGCCCGGGCACCACCACCCCATCCACCGGAATCGACACGGGGCCACCCTAGACCCGGGGGGCTTTGGTACCCTGGTAGCCGCGACAAGGGGAGTACTCCCGTCTGCGGCGTGCCCGTCAATACGAATCCGATGCAGCGTTCCGGGCCGCCGACCCATTCTGGGCGGAGGAGACCTTGGGCGGTACCACGCCTACCCACCCACCCTTGGAGCCTCCTCGTGGACATCACCCCCCTCGTCTGGATCATCACGATCGCGGTCACGATCGCGTTCTTCATCTACGAGTTCTTCGCCCATGTGCGAACGCCCCATGAGCCGAGCATCGGCGAGTCGGCCCGCTGGTCGGCGTTCTACATCGGCCTCGCGCTCCTCTTCGGTGTCGTCATCGGCATGGTCTGGGGCTGGGACTTCGGCGGCGAGTACTACGCCGGCTACCTCACCGAGAAGGCGCTGTCGATCGACAACCTCTTCGTCTTCCTCATCGTGATGACCGGCTTCGCCGTGCCGAAGATCTACCAGCAGAAGGTGCTGATGATCGGCATCGTGATCGCGCTGGTCATGCGCGGCGCGTTCATCGCCGTCGGCGCGGCGCTCATCGAGAACTTCTCGTGGATCTTCTACGTCTTCGGCGCGCTGCTGCTGTTCCTGGCCTACCGGCAGGCGTTCGCGCACGGCGAGTCCGACCCCGCCAACGGAAGGTTCATGACGTTCGTGCGTCGCCACCTGCCGGTCAGCGACGAGTACAACGGCGACAAGCTGACCGTCAAGAAGGACGGCCGTCGGTTCGTCACCCCGATGCTGCTCGTCATCGTCGCGATCGGTTTCGTCGACCTCATCTTCGCCGTCGACTCCATCCCTGCGATCTACGGCCTGACCGAAGAGGCGTACATCGTCTTCGTCGCGAATGCGTTCGCCCTGATGGGTCTGCGTCAGCTCTACTTCCTCATCGGCGGTCTACTGGAGCGCCTGGTCTACCTGGCGCAGGGCCTCGCGGTCATTCTCGCCTTCATCGGCGTGAAGCTCGTCTTCCACGCCCTCCACGTCAACGAGCTGCCCTTCATCAACGGCGGTGAGCCGCTGCTGTGGGTCCCCGAGATTCCCATCTGGCTCTCGCTGCTGTTCATCGCCGGCACGATCACGGTGGCGACGATCGCGAGCCTCATCAAGACCCGCAACGACCGCGAGGCGAAGGATCGCGAGCAGATCGAGGGCGAGCCGGTCATCGTCGCGAAGGACGAGTCGCGCGGCTCGTGAGGTTTCCTCGGACCGGTTAGCCTGGTGTCAGCGATACGGCGGTGACACTCAGTCCCACAGGGATTGACACGCCGTATCGCTGACAGGCTGGACGGTTCGAAGGAGAACGGCATGGAGATCTCGGGCGCAGCAGCCCTCGTGACCGGAGGTGCGAGCGGCCTCGGCCTCGCCACCGCCGAACGCCTCGCCCGCGCGGGCGCGGTCGTGACCATCGTCGACCTGCCCTCATCGCCCGGCGCCGGGGTTGCGGACGGGTTCGGCGGCGCCTTCGCCCCCGCCGATGTCACCGACCCCGAGCAGGTCGCGGCGGCCGTCGCCACGGCGGCCAGCACTGGACCGCTGCGCATCGTTGTGAACTGCGCCGGCATCGCCCCGCCGGCCAAGGTCCTCGACCGAGACGGCCGGCCGACCCCGTTGGCCGACTTCGAACGCCTCGTCCGCGTGAACCTCATCGGCACCTACAACGTCATCGCGCAAGCATCCGCGGCCATTGTCCGCACTGAGCCGACGGCATCCGGAGACCGCGGCGTCATCGTCAACACCGCGAGCGTCGCGGCGTTCGACGGGCAGATCGGTCAGCCGGCCTATGCGGCGAGCAAGGGGGGCGTGCATGCGATGACCCTTCCGATCGCGCGCGAACTCGCCCGTCACGCCATTCGGGTCGTCACGATCGCCCCCGGCATCATGGAAACGCCGATGCTGAAGGGGCTGCCGCAGGCGGCGCAGGACTCCCTCGGCGAGCAGGTGCCCTACCCCGCCCGGCTCGGCAGGCCCGACGAATACGCCGCCCTCGTGCAGCAGATCGTCGAGAACGGCTACCTCAACGGCGAGACCATTCGCCTGGACGGCGCGATCCGGATGGCTCCGCGATGACCCCGACGACCGTCCTCGACAGCACCGCCGCCGAGGAGAGCATCCTCGTCACCATCGCGGAGGACGGCCTCGCACGCGTCACCTTCAACCGCCCGGCGCGACTGAACGCGATGGACTTCGCGATGGCCGAGCGCTGGCGCGAGATCGCCCACCGGGTGGCCGATGACCCGGGGATCGGGGCGGTGATCCTGGATGCCGCGGGCCCGGCCTTCTGCGCCGGCGGCGACGTCGTGGCGATGTCGGCCACCGGTGCCACCGGGGACGACGTGACCGCGAGTGCACACGTCATCCACGACGGCATCCGCACCCTCGCCCTGTCGGATAAGCCCATCGTCGCCGCCGTGCAGGGCGCCGTGGCCGGCGGGGGCCTCGGGCTCATGCTCACCGCCGATTACATCGTGGCCACCGACGCGGCGCGCTTCGTCAGCCGCTACGCCAACATCGGGCTGACTCCCGACCTCGGGGTGACGACGCTGCTGCCCGCGGCGATCGGCCAGCGCCGCGCCCTGCAGCTGCTGCTTCAGGACCGCACCCTTACCGCCGAAGAGGCGCTCGACTGGGGTCTCATCGCCGAGGTCGTGCCCGCGGACGACCTGGCTGCCCGCGCCGAGGCGATCGCGCGCACCTGGATCGACGGCGCCACCGCGGCGTTCGGGCAGGCCAAGAGACTGGTCCGGCATGGTGCCGACCGCCCGTTCAAGGTCAATCTCGACGACGAGGCCGCGACGATCGGAACCCGGTTCGCCACCGACGAGGCGCGCACCCGCGTCGCGGCGTTCGCCGCGGCATCCCATTCACGATCACGCTCGGAGGAGACCCGATGACCCTCGCCGGAAAGACCATCCTGATCTCGGGCGGCAGCCGCGGGATCGGCCTCGCGATCGCGCTGCGGGCCGCCCGCGACGGCGCGAACATCGCGCTGCTGGCCAAGACCGACACTCCGCACCCGAAGCTCGAGGGCACCGTGCACACCGCCGCGGCCGCGATCGAAGAGGCAGGCGGCCGGGCCCTGCCGATCGTCGGCGACGTGCGCAATGACGACGACATCACCGAGGCGGTGCTGAAGACGCAGGGCGAGTTCGACGGCATCGACATCGTGATCAACAACGCCAGCGTCATCGACCTGTCGCCCTCCCTCGACCTCGCGGCGAAGAAGTACGACCTCATGCAGGATGTCAACGTCCGCGGCACCTTCATGCTGTCCCGGGCAGCGGCGCCGATCCTCCGCGACGCGGCGAACCCCCACATCCTCTCCCTCTCTCCGCCCCTGAACCTCAGCCCCCGCTGGCTGGGTGCGCACACCGGGTACACCCTCGCGAAGTACGGGATGACGATGGCGACGCTCGGCTTCGCCGCGGAGTTCGCCGAGGCGGGCATTGCCGCGAACACCCTGTGGCCGCGCACGACCATCGCGACCGCGGCGGTGCAGTTCGCGCTCGGCGGGGACCGGATGATGCGCGCCAGCCGCACGCCTGAGATCTACGCCGACGCCGCGTACGAGGTGCTCACGAAGCCGTCGCGGGAGTACACCGGCCAGACGCTCATCGTCGAAGACGTGCTGGAGGCCGCCGGGGTGACCGACTTCTCGCGCTACGCGGCGGTGCCGGGAACACCCGACTCCGAGCTCTTCCCCGACATCTTCCTCGACTGATCGTCAGACGAGCGGCTTGCGCAGGAACACCTGGTCGCTGCCGTCGCCCGGCACCCGCTGGGTCTCGCGGTAGCCCTCGCGCTCGTAGAGGCGGAGGTTCGCCTCGCTGAGCGACCCGGTGAACAGCTCGGCCTCGGTCGCGCCCGCCGCGCGGCCACGCTCCTCCAGCGCCACGAGAAGTCGCGATCCGACGCCCTCGCCCTGCACGTCGGGGGCGATGGAGATGCGACCAATCAGCAGCAGCCCGTCATCCGCTCGTGCGCGGGCGGCGCCCACCATCCGGTGACCCAGGTGCGCGACGCAGCCGAGGTTCTCGGCCAGCTCGTGCTCGACCTCCTCGAGCGTCTGGGTGAACGGCGGCATCTCGACGCTGCCGTAGATCAGCGCCTCCGACACGAAGGCCGCTCGCTGCAGGGTCAGCACCTCGCCGGCGTCGGAGGGACGGATGTCACGGATCTGCAGCTCGCTCACGCTCTCACGGTACGCCGCGCCGTCATCGCTTTCTGAGCGACCTGACCGCTGCGACCGCGTCCGTCGCCGCGACCCGTCGATTTCTGCGGTGTGGAACGCGTGAAGCGGAAACTTTTCGACCGGTCGTGACCGTGCCGCGCCCCCCGGCACGTGGCGGCAGGTTCCGCCCAGGAGGCCCCAGGTAACCTGGGACGGTGACCGAGAATCCTCCTGCCCGCGGCGCCGCCGGGCCTGTCCGCCAGGTGCGGCCGCGCACCGAGGGGTGGAAGCAGCAGAAGGATGCCGACGGCCGACCCCTGCTGCAGTTCGCCAGCCCCAAGCGGGGGAAGCCGCCGGTGCATCTGGCCGACCTCACCGCCGAGGAGCGCGCTGCGAAAGTCACCGAGCTCGGTCTCCCGGCGTTCCGCGCGAAGCAGCTCGAGACCCACTACTTCCGCCACTACACCAGCGACCCCGGTGAGATGACCGACCTCCCGGCATCCGTCCGCGACGACCTTGTCGCCGGCCTCCTGCCGCCGCTTCTCACCGAGGTGCGTCGTCTGCAGACGGATCGCGGCGACACGATCAAGTTCCTCTGGAAGCTGCACGACGGCGCGCTCGTGGAGTCGGTGCTGATGCGCTACCCGGGCCGGATCACGCTGTGCGTGTCGAGCCAGGCCGGATGCGGCATGAACTGCCCGTTCTGCGCCACCGGCCAGGCGGGACTCACCCGCAACATGTCTGCGGCCGAGATCGTCGATCAGATCGTGCGCGCGAACCGCCTCATCCGCGAGGGTGGGCTCGGGAAGGCCGAGCACCCCGACGAGCGGGTCACCAACATCGTCTTCATGGGCATGGGGGAGCCTCTGGCCAACTACGCCCGGGTGATGCAGGCGGTGCGGGTGATGATCGACCCGCAGCGCGGGCTCGGGATGAGTGCACGCGGCATCACGGTGTCGACGGTCGGACTCGTGCCCGCGATTCGGAAGCTGTCCGCCGAAGAGATCCCCGTCACCTTCGCCCTGTCGCTCCACGCCCCCGACGACCACCTGCGAGACGAGCTGATTCCGGTCAACTCGAAGTGGAAGGTCGATGAGGCCCTCGACGCCGCCCGCGAGTATTTCGACAAGACCGGGCGCCGCGTCTCGATCGAATACGCACTGATCAAGGACATGAACGACCACGGCTGGCGCGCCGACCTGCTGGCCGAGAAGCTCAACGCCCGCGGCCGGGGCTGGGTGCACGTGAACCCGATCCCGCTGAACCCCACCCCGGGGTCGGTGTGGACCGCATCGGAGCGGAGCGTTCAGAACGAGTTCGTGCGGCGACTGAACGCCGCGGGCATCCCCACGACGCTGCGAGACACGCGCGGCAAGGAGATCGACGGCGCGTGCGGGCAGCTGGTGGCGACCGAAGAGGATGTCGCGGCAGCGACGTCGAGCTGATCACCGACCCGTCAGATCGTCCCCGGAGGGCCGCGGGATACGGCATGGTCGGAGTATGACGAGTGTTGTCGAGGTCGAAGACCTCACCAAGACCTACCGCGGCGGCTTCCAGGCGCTGAAGGGTGTGAGCTTCGACATCCGCCGCGGTGAGACCTTTGCCCTGCTCGGTCCCAACGGCGCAGGCAAGAGCACGACCATCGAGATCCTCGAGGGGTACCGCGATCGCTCCGGCGGTGAGGTGCGTGTGCTGAACGTCGACCCGCGCCAGGGGGATCTCCGCTGGCGGTCGCGCCTGGGGATCGTGCTTCAGAGCACGGGCGAGGCGCCGTCGGCGAGCGTGAAGGAGCTGCTGTCGCACTTCGCATCGTTCTACCCGCGGGCTCGGAAAGTCGACGAGGTCATCGAGGCCGTCGGGCTTTCGGAGAAGGCCAAGACCTCGGTGCGGAAGCTCTCCGGTGGTCAGCGCCGGCGCGTGGATGTGGCCCTCGGGATCATCGGCTCGCCCGAACTTCTCTTCCTCGACGAACCGACCACCGGGTTCGACCCCGAAGCCAGGCGGGTGTTCTGGGAACTCATCCGGGGGCTGCAGCGCGAGGGGACGACGATCCTGCTGACCACCCACTACCTCGATGAAGCCGCCGAGCTCTCCGAACGTGCCGCGATCGTCGTGGGCGGGAAGCTCGCCTCGCTCGGTCCGGTCGATGAGCTCGGCGGTGCCGAGGCGCGCATTCCCATCGTGCGGTGGCGGGAGGCCGGCCAGGTCCGCGAGCAGCGCACCGAGCAGCCCGGACGCCTGGTCGCCGAACTGTACGCGTCGGCGGGTGGGGAGCCCGAGGGCCTCGAGATCGTGCGCCCGAGCCTCGAGGACGTCTACCTCTCGTTCGTCGAGGGCGAGGCGGGCGACGGTTCCGCACCCGACCCCGGTCCCGGCTCCGAAACCGTCACGGAGGTGACCCGATGAGCACGACCCGCGCGTCGCACAAGGTCTCATTCGGTCCGGCCCGCACCATCCGGCTGGGACTCCGCCGCATCGTCTTCGAGGTGCGCGCCTACTTCCGCCAGGGCGACTCGGTGTTCTTCACCTTCCTCTTTCCCGTGCTGTTCCTGTTCATCTTCGCGGTCGCCTTCAGCAGCAGCACCTTCGGCCCGCCCACCGATGAGGTCACCGCCGCCGGGTATTACCTCCCCGCCATGCTCGCCGCGGGCCTTCTGCTGTCGGGCACGCAGCTGCTGGCGATCGACATCGCCATGGAGCGCAGCGACGGCACGCTCAAGCGTCTGGGAGGCATGCCGCTCTCACCGGTGTCGTACTTCATCGGCAAGCTCGGGCAGGTGCTGGTCACCGGGGTGTTCCAGGCCGCTCTGCTGCTCGTCATCGCGGCGGTGTTCTTCGGTGTGGCGCTCCCCACTGATCCCGAGCGCTGGCTGACCTTCACCTGGGTGTTCCTTCTCGGCGCCATCACCTGCGGCGTGCTGGGCATCGCCCTGAGTGCCCTGCCCCGCAGCGGCCGGAGCGCCACCGCTGTCGTGATACCGATCGTGCTGGTGCTGCAGTTCATCTCCGGGGTGTTCATCCCCTTCGACACCCTCCCGGAGTGGTTGCAGAACTTCGCCGGGATCTTCCCGCTGAAGTGGATCGCGCAGGGGATGCGCTCGGTCTTCCTCCCCGAGGTCTTCGCCGACGCCGAGCCGGGTGGCTCCTGGCAGCACCAGGAGACCCTCATCGCGCTTCTCATCTGGCTGGTGGTGGGACTGATCCTCGCCCGACTGACCTTCCGGTGGATTCGCAAGGACGGCTGAGCGCCTCGCCTGACACCGCCGGCTAGCACTGACACAATCGACCTATGCCGGCCTGGGTGATCGTAGGTCTGATCGCGATCGCGTTCGCGCTCATCGCGACGTGGGTGGCGCGTCGTCTTCTCGACCGGAGGATCGGCGAGATCCGGGCGCTCATCCTCTCCGTGCTCGTCTTCCTCGTCAGCGCGCCGGTGGCGCTGTGGATGCTGCAGCGCTCGGGTGTCCTCGACGATGACTTCACGTTCGCCGTCCAGGGCTTCATCGCCCTGGCATTCCTCGCCCTCACGCTCGGGTGGATGCTCGCGATCGTCGTCGCCGTCATCATGGCGGTCGAATTCCTGTGGCCCTCCCGAGGTTTCCGCAACCCGGTCACGGCGTTCCGCCAAGCCCTGCGGCGACGCGACCGCGCTCGCCGTTACGCGCAGATCGTCGCCATCGGATCGCGACACGGGCTGGGGCTCTACCAGCGCCACCGTCGCGGTGACGGCGACGATCTGCCGACAGCCCTCGTCGCCGCCCTCAATCAGGCGGGGGTGACCTTCGTCAAGCTCGGACAGACCCTGTCCACGCGTGAGGACGTCCTCCCGCCCGAGTTCGTCCGCGCCCTGTCCACGCTGCAGATGGATTCGACCGCCATCCCGTGGGCCGAGGCGGAGGCGGCGATCGCCGCCGGGCTCGGGCTGCCGCTGGACGAGGTGTTCGCCTCGGTGGAGAAGCATCCACTCGCCGCCGCATCCGTCGCCCAGGTGCATGCGGCGACCCTGCTGTCGGGGGAGGAGGTCGTGGTGAAGATCCAACGACCGCGGGCCCGCGCGCAGGTGACGACGGATCTCGACATCCTCGAGCGTCTGGCCACCGACGCCGAACGTCGCATGGAGTGGGCCCGCGACTACGGACTGCGTGCCCTCGTGGTCGAGTTCGCGCGCGCGCTGCGGGAGGAGCTCGACTACCGCGTCGAGGCGACGAACACCGAGCTGCTGCGCGGGGCCACCGCCCGATCGAGCGACTCGAAGGTGGTGGTGCCGAAGGTGTACGCGCAGTTCACCACGTCACGCATGCTCGTCCTCGAGCGGGTGACCGGAACACCGTTCAGTCGGCTGACCCCCGGCGATCTTCCACCCGAACGCGCCGTGGCGATCGCCGATGGTGTCGTGGATGCCGTGTTCGAGCAGATCGCGGTCCGCGGCGTCTTCCACGCCGACCTGCATCCCGGGAACCTGGTGCTGCGCGATGACGACAGCGTTGCGCTCGTCGACTTCGGAGCCATCGGCGTGCTCGAACGCAGCATGCGCCACCTCCTCGTGCCCTTCCTCATCGCGATCCTGAACGAAGACGACATCGCCGCCACCGACGTCGTCCTTCTCCTCTGCGCACCGACGCGAGGCACGTCGGCCGATCGCGCCGCGCTTCAGCACGACATCGGCGTGGTGCTGACCCGCATCCACAACGGCACGATCGACCAGAACGTGTTCCGGGCGCTGATCGACGTCCTACGCGCTCACCGACTGGCCATGCCGCCGTCGCTCCTGCTGGTCTTCCGCACCCTGGCGTCCCTCGAAGGATCGATGCGGCGGCTGCAGGCGGACTACGACATGGTGGGCCACGCGCTCAGCCGCGCCCCCCACACGGCGCGCTTGATGAACACCCCCCGCGACCTGCTCCTGTCGGCGCAGTCCAACGGTGCGCTGTTCGTCGAGCAGCTTCGACGTCTGCCCCGCCGCATGGAGAACCTCGGCCGGTCTCTCGAGGACGGCACGTTCGTCGTGCAACTGCGCCGCTTCTCCAACCCGACCGAGCGCAGCTGGCTCGACGGTCTGCTCGGCCAGGTCACCGTGACCGTCGTCGGGATCGCCCTGCTGCTCATGGGCATTCTGCTGGCCGTCGCCGACGGCGGCCCGGAGCTCACGGCGCAGGTGGCGGTTTCGCCCTTCCTCGGCAGCGTCGTCGCGCTCGGCGGTTTCCTGCTGCTCCTGCGAAGCCTCCGGCGGGCACTCCGCCTGCGAGGCGACGTGCTCGAGGGTGACGGGTCAGACGGCGAAGCCTGACGGCTCGCCGGGCTGTTGTCCAGCCGGAACGGCTGATGCGCGCACCGCCTAGTGTGGGGACGCACGCTCCGGATGCCGAGAGGCCGAGAAGAGGACCGCTATGAGGAAGATCCCCCTGGGCGCAGGTGTCGCCCCCAACGTCGTCCTCGGTGTCATGCGCATCGCCGACAAGACCGACGTCGAGGTCCGCGCACTCGTCGGTGCGGCCCGTGACGTCGGGATCGACTTCTTCGACCACGCCGACGTCTACGGCAAAGAGCTGCACGGCTGCGAGTCGCGCTTCGCCGAGGCCCTTCAGCTCTCCTCCTCCGAGCGCGAGCAGATCACTCTGCAGACCAAGGCGGGAATCGTGCGGGAGGGGCCGTACTTCGACTTCTCCTACGACCATCTCGTCAGCTCGGTCGAGGGGTCGCTGAAGGCGCTGAAGACCGACTACATCGACATCCTGCTCCTGCACCGGCCGGACGCGCTCGTCGAGCCCGAGGAGGTCGCCCGCGCGTTCGATCACCTCGAAAGTGCGGGCAAGGTCAGGGCCTTCGGCGTCTCGAACCAGACTCCCGCCCAGATCGAGCTGCTGAAGACCGCCGTGCGCCAGCCCATCGTCGCCAACCAGCTCCAACTGTCGATCACGCACGCGCCGATCATCGCGCAGGGGGTCGCGGCGAACATGGCGGGCACCGACCAGTCGGTCGTGATCGACGGCGGTGGGATCGTCGACTACTGCCGACTGCACGGCATCACGGTGCAGGCCTGGTCGCCCTTCCAGGCCGGATTCTTCACCGGAACCTTCCTCGGATCCCCCGACTACGCCGAGTTGAACGCCGTGATCGACCGCCTCGCCAAGGCCTACGATGTACCGGCCATCGCCATCGCGACGGCGTGGATCACCCGGCATCCGGCGAACATGCAGGTGGTGCTCGGCACCACCACGATCGAGCGTGTGCAGGGTGCCGCGCTCGGTTCCGACATCCCCCTCACGCGGGCCGAGTGGTACGAACTGTTCCGTGCCGCCGGCTACCGCGTGCCCTGAACCACTCTCGAAGGAGGACCCACGTGGTCGCATATCGCTATCTCGGAAACAGCGGACTGAAGGTCTCGGAGATCACCTACGGCAACTGGGTGACACATGCCTCGCAGGTCGAGGACGATGCCGCGGTGAAGACGGTGCACGCCGCACTCGACGCCGGCATCACCACCTTCGACACCGCCGACACCTATGCCAACACCGCCGCCGAGGTGGTGCTCGGCAAGGCGCTGGAGGGTCAGCGTCGGGAGTCGCTGGAGATCTTCACCAAGGTGTACTTCCCGACCGGGCCCGGGGGCCCCAACGACACCGGGCTCAGCCGCAAGCACATCATGGAGTCGATCAACGGGTCGCTGAAGCGCCTCGGCACCGACTACGTCGATCTTTACCAGGCGCATCGTTTCGATTACGAAACGCCCCTGGAGGAGACCTTCCAGGCATTCGCCGACGTCGTGCGACAGGGCAAGGCCCTGTACATCGGCGTCTCGGAGTGGACCGCCGAGCAGCTGCGCGAGGGCCACGCCCTGGCGAAGAGCCTCGGCATCCAGCTCATCTCGAACCAGCCGCAGTATTCGATGCTCTGGCGGGTCATCGAGGGCAAGGTCGTCCCGGCGTCGGAGGAGCTCGGGATCTCGCAGATCGTGTGGTCGCCGATGGCCCAGGGCGTGCTGAGCGGGAAGTACCTGCCCGGTCAGCCCGTGCCCGAGGGGTCTCGCGCGACGGATGAGAAGAGCGGCGCGCAGTTCATCAAGGGATTCCTCCGCGACGAGGTGCTCGAGGCCGTGCAGCGGCTGAAGCCGATCGCCGAAGAGGCGGGGCTCACCATGCCGCAGCTCGCGATCGCCTGGGTGCTGCAGAATCCCAACGTCGCCGCGGCGCTCGTGGGGGCGTCGCGCCCCGAGCAGCTCGCCGACACGGTCAAGGCCTCGGGGGTGACCCTCGACGCCGACACGTCGTCGGCGATCGACACCGCCCTCGGCGGTGCGGTGTTCACCGACCCCGAGCACACCTACGGGGTGTCGCCGAAGAAGCGCCTCACCTGATGCGCAGCGCCGGCATCCTCCTCTTCCGGCTCGGCGAGCACCCCGAGGTGCTCATCGCCCACATGGGCGGGCCGTACTGGGCGAAGAAGGATGCCGGCGCGTGGTCGATCCCGAAGGGCGAGTTCGGCGACGACGAGGCGCCGCTGGATGCCGCCCGGCGGGAGTTCCACGAGGAACTGGGTATCCCGGCGCCCGACGTGGCCTATGCCGAGCTCGGCACCTACCCGTATTCGTCCGGGAAGCGGGTGACCGTGTTCGTCGGAGACGGCGCGGGGTTCGACGCCCCGACGGCGGGGTTCGGCGAGTTCGAGATGGAGTGGCCGCCGCGGTCGGGGAAGCAGGCGATGTTCCCCGAGGTCGACCGGGTCGAGTGGGTCGGATTCGACGTGGCGCGCGAGCGCCTGGTGAAGGGCCAGCGCCCCGCCATCGACGCCCTGGAGGCCCGGCTCGCCGCGGTGTGATGCGCGGGCCGGCGTTGCGCGCGCTGCGCGCGTGCGCAACCGCGGGGATCATCGGCGACACGCCGCGCCGCGGCATCCGTTCCCCGGGGTGTCGGTCGCGTGACCCGCGGTTGCGTGCGGCGCGGGGGCGGCGTGACGACGGGCTACTGGGTGCCGGGCGCCGGCACGGCCGTGCGGATGGGTTCGGGCTCGGATGCCGACGCGGGATCGACTCCCGGACGCGCGACGACCTGCCCGTCGGCCTCGAGGGTGTACCCGACGTAGGCGACCTCGCCCGGCGAGGCGGCGTCGAACTGCGGCGCGGGGAAGACGAGGGTCTTCGGCAGCGGGGCGAACCCCCAGATCGCCGGATCGAGGCAGACCGTGACCGCCGAGGGGCTGCTCTCCACGATCATGCAGAACCGGTCGTCCTCGGTCGGCCCCGCCCCGACGAGGCGACCGTAGAGAGTGCCGTAGGGCCGGAACTGGTCGTACACCACGCGGGATGCGACGCCCTCCGCGCCCGGCAGGGTGAGGACCTCGTCCCGCTTCCCGTCGAAGTAGAGCTCGTAGGGGTTCCGATGAGGCGCGTCGTCGTCGCGTGCGAGGCGCTCCGCGGCGGCGTCGGCGGCCTCCTGTCGGACGGCTGCGAGGTCATCCCCCTCCGCCGACGGCGGCCCGATGGTCGACGCGGCGAAAGCGCTGCCCGCGACCACCAGCGCGGCTCCGCCGGTGACGAGCCACAGGGTCGACCGCCGGGTGGCGCGACGGGGGAGAGCGGATGCTGCTGTCGCAGCGTCGGCGCCGGGTTCGGCCCCGACCGGGTCGCCGCCTGCGCTGCCGGTCGCGCCTGCGCCGCCGGCCTCGACGGGCATGTCGGTGAACCGGCCATCGGCGCGACCGTCATCACCCGGCGGCGGCGTCGGCAGCGACCCGGCCGCCTCCAACGCGCGCAACCGGGCGAGCGCCGCGGGGTCGCTGTGGATGTCGGCATCGGGTCCGTACGCCCGCCGCTGGAGCGCGCGCAGCTCGGCGCGTTCCTCAGAGCGCAGGCGGTCGGGCTCCTCTGCCACGGTTCCAGGCTAGAACCGCCGCGCCGCATCGGGGCCGGTCAGCGTCCGTTCTTCGGCGCCGTCGCGACATCCAGCTTCGGGTGCGAGCCCAGGGACGACCAGGCGCTCTCCTTGCCCTCGGCGGCGTGCTCGGCGGCGCGCACCGCGCGCTCATCGGCCCACGCGTTGAGCACGTGGCCGGAGTGGCCGCGCACGTGCTGAAGCACGACATCGGGGAGGCCTGCCGCTCGGCGCGCGTCACGCGCGGCGATCAGCTGCTCGAGGAGGTCGCGATTCTTCGTCGGCGAGCCGGTCGAGGTCTTCCAGCCGCGGCGGCGGTGGCCGTCCATCCACTTCGTGTACGTGTCGATGGCGTACATCGAGTCGGCCTGCACGATGAGGTCGGCGACCTCGCGGTGATCCTCGATCGCGCGGAGGAGGCCGGTCAGTTCGCCGATGTTGTTCGTGCCGAGCGCGATCGACCCGGCGGCCCAGTGGCCGTCCTCGCCGACCCACGCCCAGCCGGTCGGGCCGGGGTTGCCCTTGCAGGCGCCGTCGGTGGCAACGGTGTAGCTGGTCACCCCGATACGCTACCCGGGCTCACGCGTGCGCCCCACTCAGGGGAAGGCCAGAACGGTGTCGCCCCAGCTCTCCCGCAGCTTCTGATCGAGGTCGGGCACGACCCGGTCGACGGTCTCGATGACGAGTGTCGCCCGCTCGGCGGTGTCGTAGGGCTGCCAGGCCTCGGCGTCCGTAGCATCCGGACTCCCGCCTGCGGCGAACGCCACCCAGCGCTCGCGCACGCGCTCGCCGATCCGCTCGGCGTCGTGCCGTCCGCCGAGGCGGAAGGTGATGTCGGGGGAGTTCACGCCGAAGGTACCCCAGACGTACGCCAGCTCCGACCCGTGGGTCGCCCCGATGCGCAGCAGCTTGAGCATCGGGGTGGCGTGGTCGAAGCGGTACAGCCAGGTCGGTGCGCGACGGCTGTGGCCCTCGGCGACCCAGAGCGTCGGCATGCGGAAGCCGATGTCGCGCGCGATGCCCATGCCGATGGCATGGTGGCGCACGCCCTCGTAGGCGGCGTGCACCTCGGCGCGCGACGGCACCTCGAGCTCGGGTCGCTCGCGGGACAGATCGGCGATCATGCGGTCGATCGACGCGTCGTCCACGGGAAGCAGCGGCGACTTCATCATGCGGAACAACGACGCCTCGTCGCGGTTCGTGCCGATGAGCAGCGGAACCGGATGTCCGTCGCCGCGGGCGAGCACCGCGGCGGGCGCTTCGGGCACGAGATCGCCGTCGATGACGGGGGCGAACGCGATCGTGCCGGGCTCAGCCGCCGGGATCGCCGCGAACACCGCCATCTGCGCGGCGACGATCGCCTCCGGGGCGGCCGCTCGGAGTCCCGTGACGTCGGAGACGCCCAGCTCGCTGAGCATGCGGTCGGCGATCCCCGCGGCGCGGTCGGCGTCGTAGACGCTCGACGCCGGCGACGATTCCGCGATCGCCCGCCAGAAGAGGCCTTCGGCTGCCGGGGTGGTGAGCAGGGTCGTGACGAGCCCCCCGCCGGCCGACTCGCCGAAGACCGTCACACGGTCGGGGTCACCACCGAACGCGGCGATGTTCTGCTTCACCCACCGGAGTGCCAGCAGGATGTCGCCGAGCGCCGGGTTCGCAGTGAACCCTTCGCCCGGGAACACGCGCGTGAGGTCGAGGAATCCCAGGGCGCCGATACGGTAGTTGACGGTCACGACGACGGCACCGGCACGCGCGAGCGCGGCGCCGTCGTACATCGCCTGGCTGCTCGCCCCGAAGATGTAGGCGCCGCCGTGGAGCCACACCATCACCGGCGCGGGGCCGTCGCCCGCGGCATCCCGACTCCAGATGTTCAGCGTCAGGCAGTCCTCGTCGGTGGGGGTGTCGGCGGGGAGCTTGACCGCGGGGGTATGCCCCTGAGGAGCCGCGGGTCCGAACGCGCGCGCGTCGACGGGGCCGGGCGATGGTGGGGCGGGTTCGGAGGGTCGCCACCGGCCGTCGCCGGCGGTCGAGAGGGCGTAGCGGATGCCGCGCCAGCGGCGCGCCCCGCCGGCGAGGCCGTCACCGTGGAAGACGCCCGCGGGCGCGGTCGCAGTGGCGGTGTCTGTCATCGGCTCGCGCTCCTGTCGTTCGCTTCCTGCCATTCCACGACGAGTTCCGGCATCCGCTTCTCGAGGTAGCGGAGGAACCCGGCGATCTCCCGCGCGCGGTCGACGGAGGCCGGCGCGTCGCCGTTGTCGTCGGCGATGGCGTCGATGTCGTCGGCGAGGCGCCCGTACATGGGCGTCTGGGAGATGACCATCGACCGCCAGCCGTCGTCGATGAGGTCGAATCGGGCGATCCGTTCGCCGGGCCGCGAGAGGCGGTGCACCATCCGCATCGACTCGAGGTAGCGGACCGCGCCGGAGACCGCAGCGGGGGAGACGCCCAGGCGCGCGGCCAGATCCGCAGCGGAGTACCCCTCGTCGGGTGAGCCGACGAGCGCCATCATCACCCGCGCCGGCATGCGGGGCATGCCGGCGGCGGCGAGCATCGCGGCGGCCCGCTCCGCACGCTCGACGCCGGGGTGGCGTCCGTCCGGTTCAGCCACCCGTGGCCACCTCTCTGCGTCGCATGAGCATCACGGACGACGCTACCCCGGCAACAGTGAGCACGACGAGCCAGGCGCTTCCGTTCCAGGCGACCCCGTCCGCGTTCGGCACGGGTGCCGCCGCGAAAGGCGACAGCGAGACGACGTCCTCGTCGAGGCCCAGCAGCGTGCCGAACAGCGCGAGCGATGCCGCCGCGATCACCAGCACCCACCCCAGCGTCGTGGTCGCGCGCGGGAGGAGGGTGAAGATCACGGCGGTCAGGACGGGGAACACCGCCGCGGCGAGGATCTGCCCGATGCCGGCGACCACGACGTCACCGAGGATGGCGGTGTCGCCGCCGCGCGCGAAGAGGGCCAGTGCCGCGGCCGCCACCGCCGCCGCGACGATGACGACGACGCCCACGAGGGCAGTCGTGAGGAAGGCGCCGAGCCACTCCGCCCGCGCGACCGGGGTCGCCAGCGTCTGCTCGGCCGTGCCGTGGGTCTCCTCCTGACGAGCCCGCTGCACCGTCTGCACTCCGAAGCACGCCGCCAAGGTGCCCACCATCACGAAGAAGGTGATGACGAGTCCCTGATCCATCGACCCCTGTGCGGCGAGTCGGTCGAGCATCTCGGTGACGGCAGGGTTCTGTGTGGCGATCTCGTCGATGACGTCGCCGAGCGACGTGGAGAGGGCGCCCACGACGGCAGCGCCCACCACCCAGGCGAGCAGGGATCCGGCGCTCAGGCGGACGGAGAGCCCGAAGGGGTGGGAGAGGAGAGCGGATGCCGCGGCGCGGCCCGGGCGCGGAGCGATCACACCCGCGCCCAGATCGCGGGTGGCCTGGAGGGCGGCGGCGACGATGAGCAGCACCGCGCTCACACCGACCGCGAGGAGGATCGGCGCCGGATCGTCGTCAGCGAAGGGTCGCACATTCTCGGCCCAGGCGAAGGGTGACAGCCAGGCGAGCCCGGAGCTCTCCATCCGGGTGAGGTCGTCCGACGGCGTGCCGAGCGCGTTGCCGATCCCCGCGACGAGGAAGGTGACGAGGATCACCCCGACCGAGAAGGAGTTGGCGGCGCGAGAGCTTCGGAACAGCTGCGCCGCGACGAGACCGATCCCGAGGAACACGGCCGTCGAGGCCGCGATGGCAGCCCCGATTGCGATGCTGCCGCCCGCCTCGAGACCCGCCACGATGAAAGCGACTGCGGCGGCGACGCCCAGGAGCACGCTGGCGATGACCCCGTGGACGACGGTCGCGACGAAGGGCGCGCGCCGACCGGCCGGGGTCGCGGACACCGCGTCGGCGCGGCCCGACTCCTCCTCGGCGCGCACGTGGCGTACCGCGAGGAAGCTCGCCATCAGCGCGCCGAGGAGCACGAGGAACGGGAGGATCGTGAACACGAGGAATGCACCTTCGCTCGCCCCGGACGGCAGTCCGCGGAAGAGAAGGATGGCGGGATTCGCCAACGCGACGGCGAGGAGCGTTTGCCGTTCGGATTCGATGGCAAACGCTTCGCTGACGCCCGCCGTGGCCGAGAAGCACAGGGCGGCGGTCGCGACGATCCACACCAGCAGCTGCGCGCCGTCGCGTCGCAGCCGTTGGCGAAGGAGTATCACGACGTCCCCACGGATTGGTCACCGTAGTGACGCAGGAACAGCTCCTCCAGGCTCGGCGGCTCGATGCGCAGACCCTCGACGCCCAGTCGGGCCAGGTCGGGAAGCGCAGCGGTCACCCGATCGCTGTCGAGGGAGAGGCGGATGCGTCCACCCGCCACCTCGACGTCGTGCGCGCCCGCGATCGCGGGGACGGATCCGTCACCGGCGGTGAACGAGACGGAGGTGCGGGTGAGATGGCGAAGCTCGGCGAGGGTGCCGGACTCGACGACACGTCCGGCGCGGATGATCGAGACGTGGTCGCAGACCTGCTCCACCTCGGGGAGGATGTGGCTGGAGAGCAGCACCGTCGCCCCGGCGTCTCGGGCCCGTTGAAGCTCCTCTCGGAAGACCAGTTCCATCAGTGGGTCGAGGCCGCTGGTCGGCTCGTCGAAGATGTACAGATCCGCAGGCACGGCGAAGGCGGCGATGAGCGCGATCTTCTGCCGGTTGCCCTTCGAGTAGGTGCGACCCTTCCTGCGCGGATCGAACTGGAATGCCTCGCACAGCCGCTCGCGTTCCGTGCGATAGCGGGCGTCGCGGCGGCCCGCGCCGCGCAGGTGGGAGAGGAAGTCGATGGCCTCTCCGCCCGTGAGGTTGGGCCACACGCTGACATCGCCGGGAACATAGGCGATGCGACGGTGAAGGCGAACCGCGTCGCGCCACGGATCACCGTCGAGCACGTGCGCGTCTCCGGTCGTGGCGCGTGCGAGCCCGAGGAGGATGCGGATGGTGGTGGACTTCCCTGCCCCGTTCGGTCCGAGGAATCCATGGACCTGACCGGCGGACACCGTGAGATCGAGTCCCTCGAGCGCTGAGACGCGTCCGTAGCGCTTGACGAGTCCTCGGGTGCGGATGATCTCTGTCATGTCGCTGAAGCTACACATAATTCACAAATTTGTGAAGAGGATTTTGCGGTTACAGGCTTGTATACCGAAGGGGGATCATGTCGCTCGCCAGGAGAGGAAAGCGTCTATTATGTATACAATGGCCGTGAAGACGAGGAGGTGACGGCGATGCGGGCAGGCGATCGGGCATACGCGACCCTGCTCGACGAGATCCAGCGGGGTGTTCTCGCGCCAGGTGCCGTCCTCGGCGAGGTCGAGCAATCCACGCGCCTCGGCGTCAGTCGCACGCCCCTGCGCGAGGCGCTCGCGCGCTTGGTGGCCGACGGGCTCGTCGTGCAGCAGTCTCCGCGCGTGACGGTGGTCGCACCCATCGACTCCGATGACATCCGCGCGCTGTTCGAGGTGCGCCGTGCCCTCGAGGAGGCCGCGGCCCGTGCCGCCGCCCGCAGTCAGCTCCGTCGCGGGTTCGCCGAGCTGGCGGAGAGCTTCGCCGAGGTGGACGTCAGCAGCGCAGCGGCGCGCGAGGAGTACTACGCCCTCATTGCACGGTTCGATGCCGCTCTCGACGCCGCGCACGGCAATGACTACCTCGCCGCCGCCCTCCGCACCATTCGCACGCACCTGGTGCGGGTGCGTAGGCTCGCACGAGAGCACACCGGCCGCTTGGCGGCATCCGTCTCCGAACACCGCCTGATCGCGCAGGCCATCGCTGACGGCGACGCCGACCTCGCCGCGCACGCCACGCACGTCCACCTCCACCACGCGCTCTCGCACGTGATCGCATCCCCCCGCACCCAGCAAGGAGCAGCATGACCGTCACGCACCACCTGCGCGTCCACCGCAGCGATGAGCACCTCGCGCGCGAGGGACAGCTCGCCTGGCACATCGCCGAGGTGGCCGCCGACCCCGTCGACGTCGACGCCGACACGACCGACATGGTCATCAACCGCATCATCGACAACGCCGCTGTCGCGGCGGCATCCCTCACTCGGGCGCCGGTCAGCGCCGCGCGGCAGCAGGCGCTCGACCACGCCGTGTCGGTCGGCGGCGAGGGCGCGACGATCTTCGGGTGCGCGCTCGAGCGCCGCACGAGCCCCGAATGGGCGGCATGGGCGAACGGAGTCGCCGTGCGCGAACTCGACTACCACGACACGTTCCTCGCCGCCGACTATTCGCACCCGGGCGACAACATCCCGCCGATCCTCGCCGTCGCCCAGCACGTGGGGGCGGATGGACGGGCGCTGCTGCGCGGTATCGCCACGGGCTACGAGATCCAGATCGATCTCGTCCGGGCGATCTGCCTGCACAAGCACAAGATCGACCACGTCGCCCACCTCGGCCCGTCGGCGGCCGCGGGGATCGGTACGCTTCTGAACCTCCCCGTCGAGACGATCTACCAGGCCGTCGGCCAGGCTCTGCACATCACGACGGCCACTCGGCAGTCGCGGAAGGGCGAGATCTCGACGTGGAAGGCTCACGCGCCGGCGTTCGCCGGGAAGATGGCCGTCGAAGCGGTCGACCGTGCGATGCGCGGCGAGACGTCGCCTTCGCCGATCTACGAGGGCGAGGACGGTGTGGTCGCGTGGATGCTCGACGGCCCTGAGGCGTCGTACGACGTGCCGCTTCCGGCCGCGGGGGAGCCGAAGCGGGCGATCCTGGATTCGTACACGAAGGAGCATTCGGCCGAGTACCAGGCGCAGGCCTGGATCGATCTGGCGCGGAAGCTTCACGGGGAGCACCCGGTTCTCGTGGATCCGGCGCAGGTGGAGTCGATCGTGCTCCACACCTCTCACCACACGCACTACGTGATCGGGTCGGGTGCGAACGACCCGCAGAAGTACGACCCCACCGCGTCGCGCGAGACCCTCGATCACTCCATCCCGTACATCTTCGCCGTCGCGCTGCAGGACGGCGGGTGGCACCACGTCGACTCGTACACGCGCGAGCGGGCGGGGCGCGCCGACACGGTCGAGCTGTGGCGGAAGATCACCACGGCCGAGGACGCCGAGTGGACCCGCCGGTACCACTCCGACGACCCGAACGAGAAGGCGTTCGGCGGGCGCGTGGTGATCTCGTTGACCGACGGCACGGTGATCGAGGACGAGATCGCCGTCGCCGACGCGCATCCGCTCGGGGCGCGCCCCTTCGTGCGCGAGGACTACGTGCGGAAGTTCCGGCTTCTCGCCGAGCCGGTCCTCGCGCCGGAGGAGGTCGAGCGCTTCCTCTCTCTCGCGGAGCGTCTGCCCGAGCTCACCGCCGACGAGGTGCGGCAGCTGTCGATCGTCGCGAAGCCCGGAGTTCTGGCCACCGCGCCGGCGCCGAAGGGTCTGTTCTGATGCGTGTGTCGCGCGTGCCGGCGTTCGTAACGGCGGGTCGCGGGGCCGACACGCCGCGGACGGAGGCCGCGGCGCGGCGTGTGGGCGAGGATCCCCGCCGGAGCGCACGGGGGGTCGGCCGCTGATGCTGTACTCGACCGTTCCCGCGCATGAGAAGCGCCGGGTGTTCCGTGAGCGGCTGGCCTCGGGTGAGCTGCTGCGGTTCCCCGGCGCCTTCAACCCGCTATCGGCACGCCTCATCGAGCGGAAGGGCTTCGAGGGCGTCTACATCTCCGGGGCAGTGCTCTCGGCCGACCTCGGGCTTCCCGACATCGGGCTCACGACTCTCCCCGAGGTGGCCGGTCGCGGCCAGCAGATTGCGCGCATGACCGACCTGCCGACACTCATCGACGCCGACACCGGGTTCGGTGAGCCGATGAACGTCGCCCGCACCATCCAGACCCTCGAGGACGCCGGAATCGCCGGCACGCACATCGAAGATCAGGTCAACCCCAAGCGGTGCGGCCACCTCGACGGCAAGTCGGTCGTCGACGAGGACACGGCGATCAAGCGGATCCGCGCAGCGGTGGACGCGCGGCGCGACCCCGACTTCCTGATCATGGCGCGCACCGACATCCGTGCCGTCGACGGTCTCGATGCCGCCGTCGATCGCGCCCGCGCCCTGGTCGACGCCGGAGCCGACGCGATCTTCCCCGAGGCGATGCGCGACCTGTCGGAGTTCGAGGCGGTGCGGCGGGCCATCGACGTGCCGATCCTGGCGAACATGACCGAGTTCGGCAAGAGCGACCTCTTCTCGGTGTCGCAGCTGCGGGACGTCGGTGTGAACATCGTCATCTGGCCGGTGTCGCTGCTGCGGATCGCGATGGGGTCGGCGTCGCGCGCCCTCGATACGCTCGTGGACGAGGGCCACCTCACCTCGAAGCTCGGCGAGATGCAGCACCGCGCCGACCTGTACGACCTCATCGACTACGAGCAGTACGCCCACTTCGATCAGGACGTCTTCACCTTCCAGATCGACCGATAGGAGATCGCGTGACCGACATCAAGAAGGGCCTCGCCGGCGTCGTCGTGGACTACACGGCGGTCTCGAAGGTCAACCCAGACACGAACTCGCTGCTGTACCGGGGCTACCCCGTGCAGGAGCTCGCCGCGACCCAGCCGTTCGAGGCGGTGGCGCTGCTGCTGTGGAACGGCGAACTGCCGACCGACCTGGAGCTGGCGAAGCTGCGCGCGACCGAGCGCTCCTACCGCGCGCTTCCCGCCGACGTGCGGGCCGCGATCGACCTCGTGCCGCTCGACGCCCACCCGATGGACGAGGTGCGCACCGCCCTCAGCCTCGTCGGTGCCCGAGATCTCGCCGGGACCGGCTCGGTCCTCGACGCGAGCGGCAGCGCCGAGGAGAACCTCGCCCGCAGCATCCGTCTCTTCTCCGTCCTGCCGGCCATCGTCGCCTACGGTCAGCGGCGCCGGCGGGGTCAGCAGCCCGTCGCGCCGCGGGATGACCTCGACTACGCGGCGAACTTCCTCTGGATGACCTTCGGCGAGGAAGCCGACCCGGTCGTGGTCGACGCGTTCAACCGGTCGATGATCCTCTACGCCGAGCACTCCTTCAACGCCTCGACCTTCACCGCCCGGGTCATCGCCTCGACGCTCAGCGACCTGTACTCGGCCGTCGTCGGCGCCGTCGGCGCCCTGAAGGGACCCCTCCACGGCGGGGCGAACGAGGCCGTGCTGCACATCTTCGACGAGATCGGCGAGGCCGAGAACGTCGCGCCGTGGCTGGACGCCGCGCTCGCCGAGAAGCGCAAGATCATGGGCTTCGGGCACCGCGTCTACAAGCGCGGCGACTCGCGGGTGCCGACGATGAAGGCGGCGCTCGACACCCTCGTCGCGCACTACGACCGCCCCGACGTGCTCGAGCTCTACGAGACGCTCGAGTCGGAGTTCGTCTCACGCAAGGGGATCTACCCGAACCTCGACTACCCGTCGGGACCTGCTTACAACCTCATGGGCTTCGACACCCTCACCTTCACGCCGCTGTTCGTCGCGGCGCGGATCGTCGGGTGGACGGCTCACGTCATCGAGCAGCTCGGCGCCAACGCACTCATCCGGCCGCTGTCCGAGTACAACGGCCCTGACGAGCGGCACGTCGAGGGCTACGTGCCCGACGAGGCCGTTCTGGCCGCCGCCGACCGTCCGGAGGAGTCGGCCGGGTGAGCGTCTGGTTCGGCGATGTGGCCGCGGTCGACCTCGAGGCGATGGCCGCGGGCACGATGATCGAGAACCTCGGCATCGAGATCGTCGAAATGCGCGATGACGCGCTGGTCGGGCGCATGCCGGTGGACCACCGCACGGTGCAGCCGGCGGGCGTGCTGCACGGCGGAGCGTCGGTGGCCGTCGCCGAGACGCTGGCGTCGTGGGCCGGGTACCTCGCCGTCGACCGCGAGAAGTTCCACGTGGTGGGCCAGGAGATCAACGCCAATCTGCGTCCGGTGCCGTCGGGGTGGGTGACCGCCACCGCGTCGCCGGTGCACCTCGGGCGCCGCGCGCAGGTGTGGGAGATCCGGATCGTGGACGACGCCGACCGGCTCGTGTGCATCTCCCGATGCACTCTCGCGGTGATCGAGCAGCGGAGCTCGTATGCGACCCCCGATCGGAGGCTGGCTCTGTGACCTCCGCGGTGATCGTCGATGCGGTGCGCACCATCGCCGGGCGCGGGAAGCCGGGAGGTGCGCTCTCCGGAGTGCATCCGGTGGATCTGGCCGCCGGCATGCTGGGGGGCCTCCTCGATCGGAACGGGCTGGAGTCGGCGCAGGTCGACGACGTGATCCTCGGATGCGTGAGCCAGATCGGCGACCAGGCGATGAACGTCGCCCGTCAGGCGGTGCTCGCGGCGGGATTCGACGAGTCGGTGCCGGCGACGACGATCGACCGGCAGTGCGGGTCGAGCCAGCAGGCGGCCCACTTCGCCGCGCAGGGTGTGATCGCCGGGGCGTACGACATCGTCATCGCCGGCGGAGTGGAGTCGATGAGCCGGGTGCCGCTCGGGTCGTCGCGGCGGGGCGGATCCGTGGCATCCGGTCTGCGAGCCCGGTATCCCGAGGGGCTCGTGAACCAGGGAGTGTCGGCGGAACTGATCGCGCAGAAGTGGGGGCTGTCGCGCGAGGAGCTGGATGGGTTCGCCGCGGAATCGCACCGCCGTGCGGCGGAGGCGTGGGCGGACGAGCGGTTCGCATCGCAGGTGATCCCGGTCGAGGGCGTCGAGACGGTGACGGATGAGACGGTGCGCGCGGGGACGACACCCGAGACGCTCGCGGGGCTCGCGCCGGCTTTCCGCACCGATGAGGCGGCGGAGCGCTTCCCGGAGCTGTCCTGGCACATCACCGCGGGCAACTCGTCGCCGCTGACCGATGCCGCGTCGGCGGTGCTGATCATGAGCGAGGAGCGGGCGCTCGCGCTCGGGCTTACCCCGCGTGCGCGGTTCCACTCGTTCGCGGTGGTCGGGGATGACCCGCTGATGATGCTGACCGGTCCGATTCCGGCGACGCGGCGGATCCTCGAGCGCTCGGGGCTGTCGATCGGTGACATGGACGCGTACGAGGTGAACGAGGCGTTCGCGTCGGTGCCGCTGGCGTGGCTGGCCGAGATCGGCGCCGACCCGGCGAAACTGAACCCGCGGGGCGGAGCGATCGCTCTCGGGCACGCGGTCGGAGCGTCGGGCACCCGGCTCCTGGGAACGATGCTGGCGTATCTCGAGGCGACCGGCGGTCGCTACGGGCTGCAGACCATGTGCGAGGGCGGCGGCATGGCCAACGCGACGATCATCGAGCGGCTCGGCTGAGCCGCGCTACGGAGCCTGGCCGGTCGTTGAGCGAGGAGCGCAGCGACGAGACGAAACGAAGGGGAATCGGCTTCGTCTCGCTTCGCTCGCTCGACGACCGAATCGGGCACGGCACCTGCGAGCATGGTCTCGTGCCGGCATCCGAGTACATCCGATCCCTCCGTTCGCGGATCGGTCACGATCTGCTCCTTCTGCCGGGCGTCACCGCCGTCATCCGAGAGGGTGACCGGATGCTGCTCGCCCGGCACGCGCACTCCGGAGCCTGGAGTCTCGTCGGCGGAGCCGTCGAGCCTGGCGAGGAACCCGCCGATGCGGTTGCGCGGGAGGTCCGTGAGGAGCTCGGCGCGGAGATCGACATCGCCGGCATCATCGGCGTGTACGGGGGAGAGCCGCTCGTGGTCACCTACCCGAACGGCGACCGCGTGGGCTATGTGACGACCGCCTACGAGTGCGTGCTCCGGACACCGCCGACGCCCGACGGCGTCGAGCTGACAGAGATCGGATGGTTCGAGCGCAGCGATATCGCTTCTCTCGAGCGTCGCGAGTGGATCGACCGGGTGATCGCCGACGTCAGGGATTGAGGTGGTCGATCTCGGCGATCTGGTCGAGGCGTTCGAGGAGCAACACGCTCGAGCTCTCGACCGCGCCGACGGCGTGCGCAGTGACGAGCATCGCGATCAGCGACATCGCGAGGATCGCCGGCAGCGCGTAACGGAGACGGATCGTCAGGAGTCGCTCGGCGCGAGGTGGCGTCGTGAGCCGCCCCCTACTTTCGCCTCCCTGCGGATATCCACGCTTGTGCGGATCGCTCAGGGTGAATCCATCCGTGCGAAGGCCGAAACTCCTCGCGAACGTGGGACAGGATGACGGAAGGCGGCCCACCGAGCTTGGTAGCGTTCCGGCATGCACGCCCCCGCGCCCCACCTCGACCGCATCGCCGCCGGTTACCGACGATTCGCCGACCTCGAAGCCCGAGGCACATCGGCCATATACGAGGAATGGGCGCGCGCGATCGCGGATGACCCTGAAATCCTCGCGCTCCTCGCCGAGCTGCCGCGGCGCAAGCAGCAGCCGCATCTGATCTTCGCGTGCGCGCGTCTGCTCGGCGCGCCGATCGGTTCGTTTCCGCCGCTTCGAGACTGGATGCTCACCAACTGGCCGAGGCTCCGCAGGGAGGCTCTCGCGCGAGCGACGCAGACGAATGAGGCGGGACGTTGCGCGGTGCTCCTTCCCGTGCTCTCGCGGCTGTCTGGTCCCCTTGCCCTCATCGAGGCCGGCGCCTCAGCGGGGCTCACCCTCTACCCCGATCGGTACAGCTACCGCTACGACACCGGCGCCGGGATCCGCGAGCTTCATCCTGCCGATGGGCCGAGCAACGCCATCCTGGAATGCGCGATCGACGCGGCGAGCGTTCCCGAGAAGCTGCCGAGGGTCGCCTGGCGGGCGGGCATCGACCTCAATCCGCTCGACATCAGCGATCCCTCCGCCCTCGAGTGGCTCGAGTCGCTCATCTGGCCCGAGCACGACCACCGTCGCCGGCGCCTGGACGCCGCAGCGGCGATCGCCGCGGCCGATCCGCCGCTCCTCGAGCAGGGTGACATCCTCGAGCTCGTTCCCGATCTCGCCGCGCGAGCGCCGCGCGGCGCGCGCGTGGTCGTCTATCACAGCTCGGTCGTGATGTACCTCGATCCCGAGGGTCGGGCCGCCTTCGCCGACCTCATGCGCAGCCTGGACCACGTCACCTGGGTGAGCAACGAAGGGTCGGACGTCTTCCCCGAGATCACTGCGAAGGCGGGATTGGATGCCGGTGGGCGCAACATCCTCGCGGTGAACGGCGAACCCCTCGCGCTCGTCGGCACGCACGGGCAGAGCTACGAGGCGATCCCCGGCGCAGCGCTCCGGGTCTGAACTCTTCCTTCCTGCGGGGATTCGCGCTCACGCGGATCATCCAGTCGAATCCATCCGCGGAAGGCGGAGAATCCGCGCGAGCCGGGCGATCGAGGAGAACGCCGCGCGGCTCAGTCGCGCAGGTATCCCGTCTCGGGATCGATCTCGGTGAGGAACGCCTCGACGTGGTCGCGGGCTTCGACCTCGGCGAGCGGAGCGCTGTCGGTGCGTCCGATGGCGAAGCCGTACCCCTTGTTCGGGCCGCTCAGCCAGGCGAACTGATTCGCACCGTCCCGCAGGCTCCACTCGAAGATCTCGCCCCGCACGTGCAGGACTCGTGACTCATTCACGAATGTCCGCCGCCCGCCCGCGGACCAGCGACGGCAGGCGGTGATCGATCAGGGTGAGGATGATCGCCAGCACGATGCCGATCGCGAGAACGACCAACGAGTTGAGGATCGATGCGGTGAGCCCGATCTCGGTGACGTCGAGGAAGGGGTACGGGTACCACCCGGTGACCGCGCCGTGGATGAAGGTGTACACCAGCCACAGCACCGGCCAGATGAAGGCCAGGAGCGTCGTCATCCACGAGATCCGCGGCCGCGGCCCGAAGATCAGCCACCCGATGAGGGTGGCCCATGGTGCGATGTAGTGGAAGCCGATCGTCGCGACGAGCGCCCAACCCTGCGGGTCGACGAGGCGAGCGAGGACGGTCTCGTAGACGAGACCGGTGATGATGATGCCGAGCAGAGCATCCATGCGGAGCACCCGCCAGACCTTGCCGTCGCGGTGGACGTTCAGCATCAGCGCGATCGACGTCCCGAGCACGAACAGGTTGCTCTGGATCGTGAAGAAGCTGAACAGCCTGACCAGGCGTGTGCCGATCGGCCCGGTCGCATTCGACCCGGAATTCGCGTCCTGCCCTCCCACGAGGATCAACACGATCTGGATCACCAAGGCGATGGCGACGACCACCGCGATCGCGCCGTACCAGGCCCGCGCGACCCGCACGCGGACGTCCTGCCTCTGCTCCGTCATCGTCGTCGTCACGTCATCCCCGATCCTGAAACCGTCTTCCCCAGTCCCGGCCCAGCGTATCGATCCGCGCGGCGAACGCGAGGAGAATCGGGGGGTTCGTCGTCGGGTCGGGGGCTCGCAGCAGCTGATCCCGTCACGCGGGACGCGGCGAACCGACTCTGACCAGGTTGCCGTCGGGGTCGACGAGCGCGAACTCGACCAGGCCGTACTCGGTGCCGGTGGGCGACGTGATGCGGTGGCCGCTCGTGGCGTCCGGAACGACGTGCGCGCGCCACTGCTCGTACAGGCTCCTGCGCATCGTCGACGTAGAGATAGCACATCGACGCCGTGGTGAGCGGGTCGAGCTCGGGGTCCTCGGAGAAGTGCAGCGCGATGTCACCGCGCGCAAGGATCAGGTAGTGCCACTCCTCGGGAGGCCGCGAACCCCGGTCTTCGAAGCCGAGGGCCTCGTAGAACCGCAGTGTTCGCCGCAGATCGCGGCTCAGCAGGATGGGAACGGCTGACTCGCGCACGGCGCCAGGCTATCGCGGGGTTCGGCTCACATGCTGTCGAGCATCGGCCCGCCGAAGATCAGCAGCGCCGCCGCGGCGGCGGTGACGAAGGCGGCGAGGAGCAGCGCGATGACGAGGACCGTGCCGCCGATCGAGAGGAGGAACGCCGCCGATTTGCTCATACCTCGACGCTAGGAATCGGATGCCGCGTCGACATCGACCGCGGGGTGTATCGCCGTCCTCCGCGAGGATGACGTTCCGCTGCGCCGCGACCCGTCAAGAATTGCGGCCTGTCGTGCGCCGCGCCCGCCGTTTCTGACGGGTCACGGTAATCGGGGTGACTCGCGCCGCTCGCGCCGCTCGCGCCGTTCGCTGGGGCTCGCTCCCGCCGCGACCCGTCGAAAGTTGCGGCCCATCGTGCGCCGCAACCGCCGTTTCTGACGGGTCGCGGTAAGCGGGTGGCTCGCGCCGCTCGCCCCGCTCGCTGGGGCTCGCTCCCGCCGCGACCCGTCGAAAGTTGCGGCCCATCGTGCGCCGCGCCCGCCGTTTCTGACGGCTCGCGGGGAGGCGGGCGAGGAGACCTGGCCGCGCGTCGGCGGACGTTCGGGGGATAGCCTGCTCGGATGCGGCGCGACACGACGTGGATCATCGGTGGAATCGGCCTCATCCTGAGCGGGGCGCTCGGACTCGTGGGTGCGGGTTCCGTGGGCCTCGCGGGATCAGGTGTTCTGGCGATCGTGCAGAACGTCGCGTTCGCGGCATCCGTCCTCTTGCTGGCCGTCGGGATGACGCGAGCCGACAGCGTCGTCGCCAGGCGGCCGAGCGGTGTCGTCGCACTCGCTCTCCTCGCGCTGTGGCCCTTCGCCGCCGAGGGCGCAGCTGCGGCGCTCGGGTCGGTGCAGCCGAATGGCGGAGAGGCATGGACGGTGCTCGGCTACGCGTCGATTCTCGTCCCGACAGCCGCGGGACTGCTCGCCGCGGTCGCGATCCTGCGAGCCGGCACCGTGCCGGACCCGTGGCGGTGGGCGCCGGTCTGGGTGCTCGCGCTCCAGGTCGGGGTGTGGGTGCTGACGCAGGCGCTCGCGGTCGCCCTCGGCGCCGATGTGCTCAGCATCAGCGGCGTCTTCGTCCTCTTGGGAGCAATCGCATACCTCGCGGGGACGGTGGGGCTCGGCGTGCTGGCCGTCATCCTGGGTTCGCGTCGCCGCGCCGCGACCGTCGAGGTCTTCCGCTCCTCGTGACCCGTCGAAAAGTGCGGCCTGGCGGGCGCCGCAGCCGCAGATTTCGACGGCTCGCGGATGAGCTGGTCATCGAGCGGCGCTCAGCAGGACGAACGGGCGGCTCGAACAGCTGCGCGTTGACACCCCGAACAGCTGCGCGTCGACACCCCGAACAGCTGCGCGTCGACACCGCGAACAGCTGCGCGTCGACACCCCGAACAGCTGCGCGTCGACACGGGAAGGCCCCCGGACCGTGGTCCGAGGGCCTTCCTGGTTGTGAGGGTTACTCGCCGGCGGGCGTGGTGCGGCGGCGGAGGGCGAACAGCACGCCTCCCGCGACCAGCAGCAGCGCCGCGCCGAGGGCCGCGCCGAGCGGCAGCTCCGCGCCGGTGACACCGAGCTGACCCGCGGTCGAACCCGTCCCCGAGCCGTTGCCCGTGCCCGAGCCGTTGCCGTTGCCCGCACCGGTGCCGGGGGTCGAGCCGCCGTCACCATCGCCGGGCGCGGGGGTCTCACCCACGACCGCGCGGCCGAGCGGAGCGGGCTCGACGACCTCGAACTCCTCGAAGTACGCCACGGATGCCGCCAGGTCGACCTGACCGGAGTCGGTGACGTCCGTGCCCTCGGCCAGGGTGAAGAAGTTGTCTCCACCGGCCGCGAGGAACGAGTTGGTCACGATGGTGAACTCGTCGTCGGCGCCGATCGCCTCGCCGTTCAGCGTCATCGACAGGATGCGCGAGCCGGCCGCGGCGTCGGGGTCGTAGACGTAGGAGAAGCCCTCCGAGACACCCAGGTGCAGCTTCGGCCGCGACGAGCCCTCGGGCTGCCACTGCTCTTCGAGCACCTGCTCGAGCTGCGCACCGGTGAGGGTCAGCGTCACGAGCGTGTTGGCGAACGGCTGCACGTTGGCGACGTCGCGGTAGGTGACCGTGCCGTCCTCGCCGAACAGCAGGTCGGCGCGGAGGCCGCCGGGGTTCATCAGCGCGATCTGAGCGGGGGTCCCGGCGTACGACTCGTTCGAGGTCGCCCACAGGTACATGTCGGCCACGAGATTGCCGAGGGTCGACTCGACACCGCGGTCGTCGCCCGGGGGCGTACCGCCGCGGAGGATGTCCTCCGTGATCGAACCCACCTCGACGCTGCCGAGCTCGTCGGCCACCTCCACGGCGTCGGCGACGATCGCCTCGACCTCGGGGTCGGCGGCGAACAGCGGAGCCTCGTCCTCGCCGACCAGCGGCACCAGCGAACCGCCGATCGAGACGAGCCTCACCCGTGGTGCTGTCGACCGAGATGTCGAGCTTGCCGAGCATCGTGCCGTACTGGTTCGCCTGGATGACCGGGCGCTCCGTTCCCGCGACACCGTTGACCGGCACCTCGCAGACGTACGGCTGATGGGTGTGACCAGAGACGATCGCGTCGATCTCGGCCGATGCGCCGGTGATGAGCGCGGCGTAATCCGTGCCGCCCTGCGCGATGGTCGCACAGTCCTCGGTCGGCGCGCCGTCGTGGGTGAGGAGCACGATGACGTCGGCGGCGTCGGCTGCGGTGATCTCGTCCGCGACACGGTTGGCCGCCTCGAGCTGGTCGCCGAACTCGATCTCGGTGATGCCCGCGGGGCTCACCAGCGTCGCGGTGTCGGCGGTGACGGTGCCGATGAACGCCACGCGCACGCCGTCGACCTCTTCCACGACGTATTCCTGCAGCGCCGGCTCATCGGTGCCCGCGAGGTACACGTTCGCACCGAGCGCGTAGGGCGCGCCTGCCGCCTCGTCACCCTGGCCGTAGCGGGGGATGACGCGGTCGACCAGGTCGGCGAAGCCGGCGTCGAACTCGTGGTTGCCCACCGCTCCGAGGTCGAGGCCTCCCTCGACGAGGGCGTCGATGGTCGGGTTGTCCTGCTGGATGAAGGAGGTGAACGTCGACGCGCCGATCATGTCTCCCGAGGAGACGAACAGCGTGTTGGGGTTCTCCGACTCGAACTGCGCGACGGCGCCCGCGATCACGGCTGCGCCGGCTTCGCCGTTGCCGAAGTTCGGCTCGATCCGACCGTGGAAGTCGTTGATCGTCAGCACCTGCACGTCGGTCGTGGTCTCGAGGGTCGAGTCCACCGAGTACACCGTGGTCGTTCCCGACACCTCGTTGCCGACCGCGAGGAGGGGAGCACCGGTGGGCGAGTCCTCCGCGGCGATGAAAGCGATGCCCTCGGGGCCGAGGTCACCGGCCGCGGCGAGCCCCGCTGCATCCGTCGTGTCTTCACCCGACACCGCGAAGTCGCGGTTGTTGAGGTAGGTGACGAACGAGGCATCCGCGGGGCTGCTCAGGTCGAAGACCATGATGCCGCCGACGCGCTCGAGACCGACGAAGGCGTACGGGACACCGTCGATCTCGCCGACCGTGACGCTTTCGGGCTCGGGGCCTTTGGCGTCGCTGCGCGTGTCGAACTCGGACGCGCCGTGGTCGGAGTTGAAGTTCGCCGGGAGCAGCTCGGCGGTGATGCGCTCGAAGGCGTCACCCGAGTCCCAGACGAGCTCGCCCGAGGTGTTCCAGATCGAGAAGGAGCGGGCGCCGTAGGAGTAGAGCTCCTCGTAGCAGCCCTCGGCTTCGTTGAAGCCGTCCTCCTTCGACACCGCGAGACGACCGAGGTCGGCCGCACCCGTGAGCGAAGCGAGGGGGCTGTCGGCGCAGACCGGTCCGTAGCCGTCTTCTGCGAGATCGCCCACGCGCGACTCGTCGATGTAGTCGCCCCATTCGCGCACGTCGCCCTCGTTCGCGGTGACGAGGTAGGTCGCGCCGCCGGCGGTGTACGAGTCGATGGCGTCGGGCATGTACATGCCGTTCAGGCCCGGGTAGGTGTCGATGTTGATCGCGGGACCTTCGGCAGCGCCGTCGCGGTCGCTCGCGTCGAGTCCCGCACCGGCCGCGCCGTGGTCCTTCGTGCCGAGCGGGACGATCGCCGACACCGTAGCCGACGCCAGGTCGACGACGGCGAGCGAATTCGCCTCTTGCAGCGTCACATACGCGGTGCCGCCGTCGACGGTGATGTACTCCGGCTCGAGGTTCGCGCTGACCGGGTTGGTCACGCCGTCGACGACCGGCCCGAACACGCGCACGCCCTCGGGAAGCGTCTGAGAGCCGCCGTCTTCGAACTCGTGGAAGTCGGCGGCGGCGACAGCGTCCTGCCCCGGCGCGGCCACGCCGCCAGGAAGCGTCACGACGCTGATCGAGCCCTCGGGGTCGATCGAGAAGTCGTCTGCCGGCTCGCCCTCGTTGGCTGCGACGGCATACTGCCCGTCGGCCGAGATGGTCACCATGTCGGGAAGTGCCCCGACGGTCACCGAGCCGAGCACGGCGGAGCCGGCGTCCGCCGCGTTCGCGTCGAAGAACAGCAGCGAACCGTTGTCGGTCTTCACCGGCGCCTCGAGGGCGATGACGCCCAGGCCGTCCTCGCGAACGGCCACGGAGTTCGCGACACCGGTTCCCGTGATCTCGAACTCCTTCGTGATCGCGGTCGGGTCCGAGTAGTCGAGCACGTCCACGGTCGCCGCCTGCGCATTGACCACGAACAGGCGCTCGCCATAGGCGGCGACGATCTCGGCGGCGCCCTCGTCGAAGACGCCGGTTTCGAACGAGCCGAGCGGCGTGAGCGACAGCGCTGCGTCGTCGGCGGAGGTGGTGATCGGATCGGTGACGATGGCGCCGAACGCCGCACCGGGCGCGAGCGCCAGGGAACAGGCGACGGCCGCCGCGGTCAAGCCGGCCGCGGCGCGTCGATGAGATGAAGGCATGAATGTCCTCAGGTCGGGCGTGCCGGGGCGCACGCTCTTCGTGTCTAACCACGGCACGTTTCGAATGGGTGAACCAGGCGGAAACAGCCTGATACTCAGTAGACCTCGTAAATACATGGATGTCCATCTAAAATGAGCAACGTGCCAAGGACGGCACGGAAGGAGCGGACGGATGTCGCAGACGATCACCACCCACGCAAGCGGAACGCCGTCGCGGCCGCAGCCGGTCGCGATGACCGAAGAGGACCGCGCCGCCATCCTCGAGGCCGTGCGCGACTTCGCCACGACCGAGATCGCCCCTCACGCGCTGGAATGGGACGAGCGCGCACACTTCCCCCGTGACGTCCTGGCACGCGCGGGCGAGCTTGGCCTGGGCGGTTTGTACGTCGCGGAGGACGTCGGCGGCACCGCGCTCACCCGGGTCGACGCGGTGGCGATCGTCGAAGAGCTCGCCCAGGCCGACCCGTCCATGGCCGCCTACATCACGATCCACAACATGGTCGCGTGGATGATCGACACCTATGGCAGCGACGCTCAGCGCGAGGAGTGGCTTCCGCGCCTGACGGCCATGACCGATCTCGGTGGCTACTGCCTCACCGAACCCGGTGCCGGGTCGGATGCCGCGGCACTCACGACCAGCGCCGTCCGTCAGGGCGACGAGTACGTGCTCACGGGCGTGAAGCAGTTCATCTCCGGCGCGGGCGAAGCATCCGTCTACGTCGTGATGGCCCGCACCGGTGACCCGGGGGCCAAGGGCATCACCGCGTTCCTCGTTCCCGGCGACGCCCCGGGGATGTCGTTCGGGACGAATGAGAAGAAGATGGGCTGGAACGCCCAGCCCACCCGCCAGGTCATCCTCGACGAGGTGCGCGTTCCGGCCGCGAACATCCTGGGCGAGGAGGGTCGCGGCTTCCGCATCGCGATGACGGCGCTGAACGGCGGTCGGATCAACATCGCCGCGTGCTCGCTCGGCGGAGCGCAGTGGGCACTCGACCGCGCGATCCGATACGTGCACGAGCGGTTCACTTTCGGTGAGCCGCTCGCCGAGAAGCAGGCCGTCGTCTTCGCTCTCGCCGACATGGCCACCGAGCTGCGCGCCGCACGGGCGATGGTGCGGGATGCCGCGCTGTCGCTCGACCGGCACGCCCCCGATGCCGCCATGCAGTGCGCCATGGCCAAACGGTTCGCCACCGATGTCGGGTTCCGGGTCGCCAATGACGCTCTCCAGCTGCACGGCGGCTACGGCTACCTGCACGACTACGGCATCGAGAAGGTGGTGCGCGACCTGCGTGTGCACCAGATCCTCGAGGGGACCAACGAGATCATGCGCGTGATCATCGGCCGCGAGCTGCTGGGGGGATGACGGTGCGCATCGCCTTCCTCGGTCTGGGCCACATGGGGGCCCCGATGGCGCGGAACCTCGCCGCGGCCGGCAACGAGGTCATCGGCTTCGACGTCTCCTCCGCGGCGCGCGAGAGCGCGGCAGCGGCCGGGCTGCCGGTCGTCGACACACCGCACGAGGCGGTGGCCGCGGCATCCGTCGTCGTCACCATGTTCCAGACCGGCCGTCAGGTCATCGACGCCTACGAGGGCGCGCTCCTCTCGGCGGCAGCTGCCGACACGCTCTTCGTCGACTGCTCCACGATCTCGGTCGAGGACGCCCGCACGGCGCACGATCTCGCGGAGGCGGCCGGTCACCGGGCGCTGGATGCGCCGGTCTCGGGCGGCGTCGTCGGCGCCGAGAACGCCACCCTGGCCTTCATGGTCGGGGGGAGTGAGGATGACTTCGCCGCGGCCGAACCACTGCTGTCGGTCATGGGGCGCCGGGTGGTGCACTGCGGCGGCGCGGGTCTCGGGCAGGCCGCGAAGGTCTGCAACAACATGATCCTCGCCGCTTCGCAGATCGCTGTCGCCGAGGCCTTCGTTCTCGGGGAGCGCCTGGGGCTCAGCCACCAGGCGCTGTTCGACGTCGCGTCGAACGCGTCGGGTCAGTGCTGGGCCCTCACCACGAACTGCCCGGTACCGGGGCCCGTGCCCACGAGTCCGGCCAATCGCGACTACCAGCCCGGCTTCGCCGGATCCCTGATGGCCAAAGACCTCGGACTCGCCGCCGACGCGATCGCCGAGACCGGTGTCGACGCCCGTGTCGGTCTCCTCGCCCGCGACCTGTACCGCGCATTCGCGGACGGCCCCGGCGCGGGGCAGGATTTCTCCGGGATCATCACGATGATCCGATCCGGCAGTGACGACCCTGGAGGACGAGGATGACCGAGTACGAGACGATCCTGGCCGAGACGCGCGGGCGGGTCGGATGGATCACGCTGAACCGGCCGAAGTCCCTGAATGCGCTGAACACCACGGTGATGCGCGAGATCGTCGACGTGACGACCCGCTGGGACGCCGACGACCGCATCGGTGCGATCGTCGTCACGGGCTCAGAGCGAGCCTTCGCCGCCGGCGCCGACATCAAGGAGATGGAGGAGAAGTCGGGCCTGGAGATGCTCATGACCGATCACTTCGGCGGCTGGGCGCGCTTCGCCGCGCTGCGCACCCCCGTGATCGCCGCCGTCTCGGGCTACGCGCTCGGCGGCGGGTGCGAGCTGGCGATGATGTGCGACATCATCCTCGCCGCCGACACAGCGGTGTTCGGCCAGCCCGAGGTGAACCTCGGCGTGATCCCCGGGATGGGGGCGACACAGCGTCTCGTCCGTGCCGTCGGGCCCTACAAAGCCGCCGAGCTCATCCTGTCGGGACGGAACATGTCCGCCGACGAGGCGGAGCGTGCCGGCCTGGTGTCGCGTGTCGTTCCGGCATCCGATCTCCTCGCCGAGGCGACCACCCTCGCCGAGTCGATCGCGGCGAAGTCGCTGCCGTCGCTGTACGCGGCGAAGGCTGCGCTGGATGCTGCGCAGGAGACCTCGCTCGCCGAAGGACTGCGGTTCGAGCGGCAGGCGTTCGCGGCGCTGTTCGACACCGCCGACCAGAAGGAGGGCATGCGCGCCTTCCGCGAGAAGCGGCCGGCGGAATTCGAGAACCGGTGAGCTACAGCGGTTCGGGGGTCGGACGCGGGTCGTCAAAATCCCCTGCGGCACGGCGCATGCGGGCGATGATCGAGACGAGCTCGTCGGTGTCGTCGCTGCTCAGCCCCGGCTCGGCGAACACCTGGGCGTTGAGGGCCGCCGTCGCGCGCTCGGCGAGGTCGCGGCCGGCGTCGGTGAGGACGACGAGAGTGGCCCGCCCGTCGACGGGATGCGGCTCACGACGGACATACCCGTCGGCCTGCAGCCGGTCGACGGTGTTGGTGACGCTCGTGGGGTGCACCTGCAGGCGGGCGGAGGCTGACGCCATGGGCATGCGTCCGGCCCGGCTGAAGCTCAGGAGGGTCAGCAGCTCGTACCGGGCGAAGGTCAGGCCGAAGGGACGGAGGGTCGCATCCACCCGCGCGAGCATCAGCTGCTGGGCACGCATGATCGAGGTGACGGCGGTCATGCCGGCAGCGGCATCCGTCCAGCCGTGCGCGAGCCACTGGCGTTTCGCTTCGGCGATCGGATCGACCGGCAGACGTCGGGCCACGGCGGCTCCTTCCCGCTCCCACGGTACCGGGCTCCGAGCCGTGGGTGACCGACAGCAGAGGCAAGGTTGGACGGGTGCGAACGGATCCCACTAACCGCCGGACGGTGTGGGGCTCGGAGCTCACTTCTCCTGTGATCAGCGCAACATCTGCCGACCGTACCGAGCGACCATCGTCGATTGCGTAGGGCATTGGATCCCAAGATCGAAGTCACATAGTGCGCAACACGTCTTTGCGGGTCTTTCCCGTCGAGGTCTTCGGCAGCGCCTCGACGAACTCGAACGCGCGCGGAGCCTTGAACGGCGCGAGCCGTCCGCGCACGTGCAGGTGCAGCTCATCGCCCGTGATGCTCGCGCCCTCGGACGTCACGATGAACGCGCGGGGCCGCTCGCCCCAGCGCTCATCCGGGATGCCCACCACCGCGGCATCCGTCACCGCGGGGTGGCTCAGCAGCGCCTGTTCGACCTCGATCGTGGAGATGTTCTCACCACCCGAGATGATGATGTCCTTCGAGCGGTCCAGCAGCTGCACATAACCGTCGGGATGTATCACGCCGAGGTCGCCGGAGTGGAACCAGCCTCCGCGGAAGGCCTCCGCCGTCGCCTCGTCGGCACGGTAGTAGCCCGCCATGACCGAGTTGCCCCGCATGACGATCTCGCCCATCTCGGTGCTGTCCGAGGCGACGTCGACGAGGGCGCCGTCACGGTCGCGGCGCACGACGCGCATGCGGTCGGAGGTCAGCATGCCGACACCCTGGCGGGAGATGAGCGCGGCGACCTGGTCGGCGTCCTCCTCGTTCCAGCTGCTCTTGAGCTCGCACACCGAGTACGGTCCGTAGGTCTCGGTGAGCCCGTAAACGTGCACGACGCGGATGCCGAGGCCATGCATACGGGCGATGATCGTCGGGCTCGGGGGTGCGCCGGCCGTCGTGATCGTGAACGGGCGATCGAGCGGGTGAGCTTCGTCGGCCGACGCGAGGATCGACAGAACCGTCGGCGCACCCGCCATGTGCGTGACGCGCTCCTGGTCGATGAGGCGCCAGATCTCGGGACCCCGCACAGCGGGCAAACACACGTGCGTGCCGGCGGCGGCGGTGAGCGCCCATGTCGTGCACCAGCCGTTGCAGTGAAACATCGGCAGCGTCCACAGATAGCGCGCGCCGTCCTGCTCGGCGGTGAAGCCCTGGTGCACCAGCTCGCCGAGCGCGTTGAGGTACGCGCCGCGGTGGGTGTAGACGACGCCCTTCGGTCGACCGGTGGTGCCGGAGGTGTAGTTGATCGTGATGGCTGAGGCCTCGTCCGCCACCTCCCATGACCGCGGCCGGTCGGTGCCGCTCGCGAGGAACGCGTCGAAGTCCTCCGTCGAGCGAGGGACAGACGTTCCGCGTGCGATCGTGCGGGGAAGGCTGGCACGGATGTCGTCACCCAGCGTCTCGAGCAGGTCGCTGTCTCCGATAACGAGGGTCGCCCCGCTGTGCTCGACGATGTAGGTGATCTCCGCGGGCGACAGTCGCGTGTTGACAGCGACTAGCACCGCGCCGAGGGCAGGGACGGCGTAGTGCGCGGCCAGCATCGGCGCGGCGTTGGAGCCGAGGTAGAGCACGCGGTCGCCGGCGCGGATGCCTGCCTGCTCAAGCGCGTCCGCGAAACGACGCACATAGGAGCCGAAGTCGGCATAGGTCAGGCGGAGGTCGCCGTCGACGACCGCGAGACGGTCAGGGTGCACTTCGAGCGCGCGCTCCAGGAAGCGCAGCGGTGTCAGTGGGGTGTCGAGTCCGGACATCTTCGTCCCTCCGATGGGTTCGGGTCAGATCGTGGTGGGAAGCCAGGCGGGCCGGCGGGCTTCGAACTCGGCGATACGCCCTTCCTTGCGCAGGGTGAGCCCGATGTCGTCGAGTCCTTCGAGCAGCCGCCACCGCGTGTAGTCGTCGACCGCGAACGGGTAGACGGCATCGCCGACCATCGCTTCGCGAGCCACCAGATCGACGCTGACTGCGATGCCGGGAGTCTGCGACAGAGTGGTCTGGATCTCCTCGGCGTGCTCAGGAGTAATCACGCCGGTGAGCAGGCCCTGCTTGCCGGCGTTGCCGCGGAAGATGTCGCCGAACCGAGGCGCGAGCACGGCGCGGATTCCGTAGTCTCGCAGCGCCCAGACGGCGTGCTCGCGACTGGAGCCGGTGCCGAAGTCCGGTCCGGCGACGAGGACCGATGCCCCGGCGTACGCGCTCTGGTTGAGGATGAAGTCGGGATCCTGGCGCCAGCGGAAGAAGAGGGCGTCGTCGTATCCCGTCTTGGTGACCCGCTTGAGGAACTCCGCCGGGATGATCTGGTCGGTGTCGACGTTGGTGTACCGGAAGGGCACGCCCACGCCGGTGATCGTGGTGACGGCATCCATCAGTGGAGCTCCTCGGCGAGTGCGGTCAGGTCGGACGGGCTGGCGAGGTGGCCGGTGATGGCGGTGGCGGCGGCGACGAGGGGGGAGACGAGGTGGGTGCGTCCGCCTTTGCCCTGGCGGCCTTCGAAGTTGCGGTTGCTGGTGGACGCGCACCGCTCGCCGGGGGCGAGCTGGTCGGGGTTCATGCCCAGGCACATCGAGCAGCCCGCGAACCGCCATTCCGCGCCGAACGCCTCGACGATCTTGTCGATGCCCTCCGCCTCGGCCTCCAGCCTGACCCGTGCCGAGCCGGGCACGACCATGACCCGCACCCCGTCGGCCTTGGTGCGGCCCTGGATGATGGACGCGAACTGGCGCAGGTCCTCGATGCGGCTGTTGGTGCACGATCCCATGAACACCGCGTCCACCGGCACGGCCTTCATCGGCGTGCCCGGGACCAGGTCCATGTACTCCAGCGCCCGCTCGGCCGCGGCCCGCTCGTTCGGGTCGGTCATCGCCGCGGGGTCCGGGACCGTGTCCGACAGCGACACCCCCTGGCCGGGGTTGGTGCCCCACGTCACGAACGGCTCCAGCTCGTCCGCGTCCAGGAACACCTCCGCGTCGAACACCGCCCCCTCATCGGTGGGCAGCGTCCGCCAGTACGCGACCGCGTCGTCCCAGTCCTGCCCCGCCGGGGCATGCGGGCGGCCCTTCAGATACGCGAACGTCGTCTCATCCGGCGCGACCATCCCCGCCCGCGCACCGGCCTCGATCGACATGTTGCAGATCGTCATCCGCCCCTCCATCGACAAAGAGCGGATCGCACTGCCTCGATACTCCAGGATGTACCCCTGGCCGCCCCCGGTGCCGATCTTCGCGATCACCGCGAGGATGATGTCCTTCGCTGTCACGCCGGGCTTGAGCTCACCCTCGACCGTGATCGCCATCGTCTTGAACGGCTTGAGCGGCAGCGTCTGGGTCGCCAGGACGTGCTCGACCTCGCTGGTGCCGATCCCGAACGCGATCGCCCCGAACGCCCCATGCGTCGACGTGTGCGAGTCGCCGCACACCACCGTGATCCCCGGCATCGTCAACCCCAGCTGCGGGCCGACCACATGCACGATGCCCTGCTCGATGTCTCCCAGCGGATGCAGCCGCACCCCCAACTCCGCCGCATTGCGCCGCAACGTCTCGATCTGCGTACGGCTCGTCAGATCCGCGATCGGCTTATCGATCTCCAGCGTCGGCGTGTTGTGATCCTCCGTCGCGATCGTCAGATCCAGACGCCGCACCGGACGCCCCTCCGCCCGGAGCCCATCGAAGGCCTGCGGGCTCGTCACCTCATGCACCAGATGCAGATCGATATAGATCAGATCCGGCTCGCCCGCCTCACCCCTCACCACGAGATGGTCGTCCCACACCTTCTCCGCCATCGTGCGCGGACGATCGGGGATGACGAGGTTCTCGGTGTGCGGCACGGAAGGCTCCTGGGGCTGCGGGTGCCCTGCGGCACCGCAGGGTCGGCAGACACTCTACATGCAGAAAAGGCGCCGAACGTGACAGATCCGCGAATCAGGCCGCGTTCTGCATTCAATTCACTCGCGCAGGGTGCGCAAGAAGACCAGCGCCCCCTGGATGTGCATGTCCATGACCGCCCGCGCCATCTCGATCTCGCCGTCCCGCATCGCGGTGGCGAGCTCGCGGTGGCAGAAGAGTGATTGGCGGCGGAACTCGGCGTCGCTCCAGAATCGCCGCCGGAAGGCGAGGGGCACGCCCTCGACCGACGCGAGCGCGGCGGAGAGGCTGTCGGATGCCGCGGCGCGCACGACGAGGCTGTGGAACTCGGCGTTGAGCGCCACGTGCCGCGCGATCGCTCCCTCGTCCGATCCCGTCAGGGCGTCCTGCTCGTCGCAGATCTCGAACAGTCGGGCGACCGTCGCGGCGTCGGCATGGCGGGCCGCCCGCTCCGCGGCGTGCGGCTCGAGCAGGGACCGCACCTCGTAGAGGTCGTGAACGTCGTCGAACGCGAAGGGTCGCACGATCGCCCCGCGCCGGGGGATGACATCGACGATGCCCTCCTTGCCCAGCAGGACGATGGCCTCGCGGGCCGGCGTGCGCGAGACATCGAACATCTCGGCCACCGCGGCGGCGCGCAGGCGCGCACCGGGCGCGATCCGCCCGTCGAGGATCGCGCCGCGCAGCTCATCGCGCACGCGGAGCGTCGTCGTACCCGGGTCTGCCGCGTCGGCTCGTGTCTCGATCGCCACTGGGTGCCACCTCTCCGTCAGAGCGATAGTACGGGGGCGCCGCGCTGTCGCCGCGATGCGCTTATTCTGCATGTGAAAGTCCCGCTGGGACGGGGAGCGCGCCTGGGCCATCCGGCATACTAGGACGAGATCTGCATGCAAACCGTCCTCCGAGGACAGAAAACGGGGCACTCATGGCCGACCTTCTTCGCCGCCACGGCACCGGAGCCGAGCGACTGCGAGAGCTGCTCGCGGATCCTGAGGTGACGGTCGCGCCCGGCGTCTACGACGCGCTCAGCGCACGATTCGCCGAAGCGGGCGGTGCCGGCGTCGTCTACATGACGGGTTTCGGGGTGGCCGCCTCCCGGCTGGGGCGACCGGATGTCGGGCTGCTCACGATGACGGAGATGGTGTCGCAGGCGAAGGCCATCGCCAATGCCGTCGACGTGCCGCTCATCGCCGACGCCGACACCGGATACGGCAACCCGATCAATGTCATCCGCACCGTTCAGGAGTACGAGCAGGCCGGCGTCGCAGGAATCCAGCTCGAGGACCAGAGCTGGCCGAAGAAGTGCGGTCATATGGCCGACAAGACCGTCATCGCCGCGGAGGAGATGGCGCGCAAGATCGAGGCCGCCGTCGCGGCGCGCGAGAACCCCGACACGGTGCTCATCGCGCGCACCGATGCCATCGCGCCCCTGGGCTACGACGAGGCGATCCGTCGTGCGCGGATGTACCGCGACGCCGGCGCCGACGTGTTGTTCGTCGAGGCGCTGCGTTCGGAAGAGCAGATGGCTCAGGCGCGCGCCGACCTCACCGGTGCCGACCTGCTGTTCAACTGGGTCGAGGGCGGCAAGTCGCCCATGCCTGACGTGGTGACGCTGAAGGAGCTCGGCTTCGCCCTCGCGATCTACCCGATCAGCGGACTCCTCTCGGCGGCGCGAGCGCTTCAGGAGACCTATGCGAGTGTGCCGCCGGTCTCGTCGGGCATGCAGTTCTCGGAGTTCACCGAGGCCATCGGGCTGGACGAGATCCTTCGGCTGAACGCGCGCTTCGCCTGACCGCCGTTGCTGCGCAGGTGGTCGTCGGCTAGCGTGGTGTAAACATCAGACATAAGGAGACGACGCTGTGGTCGGTACCGACACCTCCATCGCCCGCTCGATTGCCGAGTTCTCGGTGAACACCCAATTCGCCGCTATCCCGGACGAGGTGATCCAGCGCGCGAAGCTGTTCCTGCTCGACTCGCTGGGGATCGCGCTCGCCTCCACCACCTACGATTTCGCGCGGGTCGCAGAAGCCTCGGCACGCGAGCTGGCCGGGTGCACCGGTCCTGCGACGGTCATCGGGCGTGCCGAGGGTCTCCCGCTGCGCGACGCCGTGCTTCTCAACGGACTGCTCGTGCACGGCCTCGACTACGACGACACGCATCCGGAAGGTATCGTGCACGCGTCCGCGAGCGCCGTGCCGACCGCGCTCGCGGTGGCGGAGTCGCTCGGCCGGTCGGGGCGTGACCTGCTGACGGCGTACGTGATCGGACTCGAGGTCGCCGCTCGCCTGGGCATCGCGGCGCAGGGCGGCTTCCACGCCGTGGGGTTCCATCCGACGGGCCTCCTCGGCGCGTTCAGCTCGGCGGTCATCGCCGCGAAGCTGAGCGGCGCCGATGTGGACGCCACGACGGCCGCCCAGGGCGTCGTCGGCAGCTTCGCCTCCGGATCGCTCGAGTTCCTCGAGTCGGGCGCGTGGACCAAGCGGGTGCACCCCGGGTGGGCCGGCGTGGCCGGTGTCACCGCGGAGAGCCTCGCCCGCAACGGTCTTCTCGCGCCCGAACTCGTGTACGAAGGCCGGTTCGGCCTGTACGCCTCGCACCTCGGCGACCGCCCGGTCGACGTCGAGGCGGCCCGCCGCGCGCTGGGCCGCACGTGGGAGACGCTCGAGGTCGCGGTCAAGCCGTTCCCCGCGTGCCACTTCACGCACGCCTTCGCGGATGCCGCGCTCGCGCTCCGTGAGAGCGGGCTGCGTCCCGATGACGTCGAGTCGATCACCTGCCTCATCGGAGCAGGGGAGATCGGTACGGTCTGCGAGCCGCGGGCGAACAAGCTCGCGCCGCGCTCTTCATACGATGCTCAGTTTTCGCTCCCGTACGTCGTCGCGGCGAGCCTCGTGCACGGGGAATTCGGTCTGCATCAGCTAGAGGACGACGCGCTCGCCGACCCGGCGACGCTCGCGCTCGCCGCGCGGGTGATGCACGAGGCCGACCCCGACAGCGCCTTCCCGCGCGCGTTCTCCGGCGAGGTCGTCGTCACCCGCAAGGACGGCACCGTCGTGCGTCATCGCGAGTCGGTCAACCGCGGTGCCGGTGACCGCCCGCTTGCGGCTGCCGGCATCGAGGCGAAGTTCCGCTCCAACGCGGCACTCGCGGTCAGCGGCGACCAGGCGGACGCGATCCTGGCGGCGGTCAGCAGCATCGACAGCTTCGACGACGTCGGGGAGTTCGCCGCGCTACTGTCCGTAGCATGACGACCCGGCCCCCTCGCGAACTCGCCGTCAGCAAGCTCCGCCCTGCATACGAGCAGGTCGCCGATCAGCTGCGCCAGCTCATCCTGAGCGGCGAGCTGCGGCCGGGCGAGCAGCTGCCCGTCGAAGGGCGGCTGTGCGAGATCTTCGGCGTGAGCCGCAGCACCGTGCGCGAAGCCGTCCGTCTCCTGTCGGCACAGGATCTCGTGCACACGACGCGGGGGGTGCAGGGTGGCACCTTCGTCTCCTCGGTCGATCCCGAGACGGTGGCGAGCTACCTGACGGTGCGGCTCAGCCTGCTCTCCAGCGCCGACGCCATCAGCGTCGACGAGATGCTCGAGGCGCGTGAGCTCGTCGAGGTGCCGGCCGCCCGGTACGCCGCCGAGCGCGCGACCCCGGCCGAGGCGGCGGCGCTGCGCGAGGCGGCGGATGGCGAAGCGCGGGCTCGCAGCAACCCGCATTCCTTCGCGCAGCACAAGGAGTTCCATGAGCTCCTGGTGGATGCCTCGCACAACCGGCTCCTGTCGCTCATGAACACCCCGAACTTCCAAGTGCTCCAGCAGTCCCACGTCGCGAGGGCCGAGATGCCGCCGGCCTTCTGGGAGGCGGTCGATGAGGATCACCGTCTGATCGCAGTGCACGTCGCCGCCGGAGACGCGGATGCCGCGGCATCCGCCACGCAGAAGCACCTGCAGCGGTTGAGAGATCTCTACGTCGTCACCGACGACGAACCCACCACCTGACACAGAAGGGACGCGCATGCGCATCGCCGTCGGAGGAATCCACCAAGAAGGAGCGGGCTTCTCCAGCCACCGCTCGGACGACGATTTCTTCGATTGGCGGGAAGGGCGACGCGTCCTCGAGGCGTATCCCACTGTTCCGGCGCTCGGCGATGACATCGAGTGGGTGCCCCTGGTCGTCGCGATGGGCGGCGCGGGCGGCCCCGTGACCGCCGATTACTTCGAGCGATTCCTCCAGCGCACGCGCGAGCTCCTCGCCGCGGCCGGTCCGGTCGACGGGGTCTACCTCGACATGCATGGGGCCCTGCTCGTGGAGGGCCGTTTCGACGCCGACGCGGAGTACGTGCGTCTGGTCCGCGACGCGGTGGGGGCGGATGCCGTCGTCTCGCTGTCGATGGACCCGCACGGGAGCGTCTCGCGAGAGCTCGCGCAGGCGGTCGACCTCGCGGCATGCCACCGTCACGCCCCGCACATCGACAACGCGCTGACGCGAGAGCGCGCGCTTGCGGGACTCGTCGATCTGCTGCGCTCGGGCGAGCGGCCCTATCGTGCGTGGCTGCCGCTGCCGGTGCTGTTCGGCGGCGAGATGACGAGCACCACGGTCTCGCCGGGGGCGGAGGTCTTCGGCCGCGTCCCCGACGTCATGCGCGAGCACGGCGTGATCGACGCGGGGATCTGGATCGGCTTCGCGTGGGCGGACGAGCCGCGCAACCACGCGTCGGTGCTCGTGACGGGCCACGACCTCGACGCGGTGCGCGCATGCGCGCGCGACGTCGCCGACGGCTACTGGAACGCGCGGCAGGACTTCGGGATCGTTGCGCCGCATTCCGGCGACTGGGAGGAGGCTCTCGCCTTCGCTCGCGGCGACGCGGCACGTCCCACCTTCATCTCCGACTCGGGCGACAACCAGACGGCCGGCGCCGGCAGCGACAGCCCCTGGGCGCTCGCGCGCACGATCGACCGCGTGGACCTGCACGATCTGCGGATGCTGTTCGCCGGCTTCTACGAGCCGCGGGCGCTCGCGTTCGCCGTGGAAGCCGGGGAGGGTGCGACGATCCATGCGCCGGTCGGCGGCGCGATCGGCGGCGAGGAGCCGGTCGTGCGGGATTGGGTGGTCGACGCCCTGATCCCCGGTCGCAGCGGTGAGGACGAGATCGTCGCCGCGCTCCTGCGCTGCGGTCATGTCACCGTCGTCGCACAGAAGCACCGCTACCGGTTCGTCGCGGCGTCCGCCGACACGGCTACGCCGCTGTACGGCACGAGAGGTGCCGCGTATTTCGACTCGAGCGGCTACGACGTCGTGGTGGTGAAGAACGGATACCTCTTCCCGACGCAGGCCGAGGCGGCGGCCAGCTGGTTCATGGCCCTCACGCCGGGAGCGACGGACCTGCTCTACGACCGCCGACTTGAGTACCGACACCGGATGCGTCCGCTGCATCCGTTCGAGCGCGACGCCTCGACTGACTTCGCGATGGCCGTGTTCCATGGTCGTGAGCAGCTTGACCTGTAAACAACAGACATTTACACTCGAAATCCGTTCACAACGAGGCGAGGGTGTGTCATGGCGACAGAGCAGGGCTGGACCGGCAGGTTCTACGAGGACTTCGAGATCGGCGCGGTCTACCAGCATCCGCTCGGCCGTACGATCACGGAAGCCGACAACACGTGGTTCTCGCTGCTCACGATGAACACGAACCAGATGCACTTCAACGCGGAGTACGCCGGCAAGTCCGAGTTCGGCAAGCCGATCGTCGTCTCGACGCTCACCGTCGCCATAGCGGTCGGGCAGAGCGTCACCGACATCACGCAGAACGCGTTCGCCAACCTCGGCTGGAACGACATCGTCATGTCGCACCCCGTCTACGCGGGTGACACTATCTACAGCGAGTCGGTCGTCCTCGAGAAGCGCGAATCGGCCAGCCGCCCGCAGGCCGGGATCGTCACCGTCAAGACCCGCACGCTGAACCAGGACGGCGTCGAGGTGTGCTCCTTCAAGCGCACCTTCTACGTCTACAAGCACGGCGCCGAGCAGGTCGCGGACATCTTCCCGGTGGGTCAGGTGCCCCTGGTGGTGGAGCAGTGAAGCCGCTGCAGGACGTGCGCATCCTCGCGATCGAGCAGTACGGCGCGGGGCCGTGGGGCAGCGTGCACCTCGCCGATCTCGGCGCCGAGGTCATCAAGATCGAGGACCCCCGGGTCGGCGGCGACGTCGGCCGCTACGTGCCGCCCTACAACGGTGGCGAGGATTCGCTCTTCTTCGAGGCGTTCAACCGCAACAAGCGCAGCATCTCACTCGATCTCGCCACGCCAGCCGGCCGGGAGGTCTTCGAGGACCTCGTCCGTACGAGCGACGTGGTGTACTCCAATCTCCGTGGCGACGTACCTGCCAAGATCGGCATCCTGTACGACGACCTCAAGCACCTGAACCCTGCGATCGTCTGCTGCTCGCTCACCGGATTCGGCATGACCGGCCCCCGCAGCGCCGACCCCGGGTACGACTACGTGCTGCAGGGCCTTGCGGGGTGGATGGACATCACCGGCGAGCCCGGCGGCCCGCCGACGAAGTCCGGTCTGTCGCTGGTCGATTTCGCGGGCGGCTTCGTCGCGGCGATCTCGCTTCTGGCGGCGCTGCACGCGGCTCGCCGCGACGGTGCGGGCGGCGACTGCGACTTGAGCCTGTACGACACGGCGATCTCGCTGCTGAACTATCCGGCCGCGTGGCACCTCAACGAGGGGTTCCAGCCCGAGCGCACGCGCCATTCGGCGCACCCGTCGCTCGTCCCGTTCCAGGCGTTCGAGGCCGCGGACGGGTGGCTCGTCATCGGCTGCGCCAAGGAGAAGTTCTGGACGCGCCTCACCGCGACCCTCGGCCACCCCGAGTGGGCGGAGGACCCGCGGTTCGCCACCTTCGCCGACCGGCGCGTGAACCGGGATGTCGTCATCCCGCTGATCGAAGAGGTGCTGATCACCCGCACGGTCGACGAATGGCTCGTCGCGCTGCGCGCTGCCGGCATCCCGTCGGGACCGGTGAACACGGTCGAGCAGGCCCTCGCCGACGATCACACGATCGCGCGCGACCTCGTGGTCGAGACGGAGCACCCGCGTTGGGGGACGCTGCGCCAGGTGGCCTCGCCCGTGCGCGTCGGCTCCGAGCGCGTCGAGCATCGCCGCGCGCCGACGCGCAACGAGGACATCGACCATGTTCTGGTCGAGATCGCGCGCTACACCCCGGAGCAGATCGCTGCGGCGCAGGCCGCCGGCGCGTTCGGCGCCCCCGAAGAGACAGGAAGCTGAGCATGGATTTCGCGTTCACCGAGGAGCAGCAGGAGTTCCGCGCGCTGCTGCGCAGCTTCGTCGACAAGGAGATCGTCCCGGTCGCCCGGGAATGGGAGAAGGCGGGCCGCTACCCCACCGAGATCGTCGACGGTCTGAAGGAACTCGGCCTGTTCGGGATGACCGTCCCCGAGGAGTACGGCGGGCTCGACCTCGACCCGGTGTCGTTCGCGATCGTCTTCGAAGAGCTCTCCCGCGGCTGGATGGGCATCGCCGGAGTGCTCGGCAGTCATTCGCTGTCGTGCCGCATGATCGCGATGCACGGCACCGACCAGCAGAAGCAGACGTACCTCCCCGACCTCGCCACCGGCGAGCGCCGCACGGGTGTGGGCCTGACGGAGCCGGACGCCGGAACCGATCTGCAGGGCATCCGCACGCGCGCCGTGCGCGAGGGCGATGAGTACGTGATCAACGGGACGAAGACGTGGATCACGAACGCCCGGCACGCGAATCCGCTGCCCGTGCTGGTGAAGACCGACCCCGCCGCCGACCCGGCGCACCGCGGAATGAGCGTGCTGCTCGTCGATCAGGACACCCCCGGGTTCGAGGTGCAGAAGGACATCGGCAAGCTCGGCTACAAGGGCACCGAGTCCTGTGAGATCCTGCTCGACAACGTGCGCGTCCCCGCCGCCAACCTCCTCGGCGGCGTGGAAGGGCGCGGCATGCAGCAGGTGCTCTCGGCGCTGGAATGGGGGCGGGTCAACATCGCGGCGCGCTCGGTCGGCCTGGCGCAGCGCGCGTTCGACGAGGCCCTCGCCTACTCGAAGCAGCGCGTCGCCTTCGACAAGCCGATCGCCGAGTTCCAGGCGATCCAGCTGACCCTCGCCTCGATGGCGACCGACCTGCAGGCCTCGCGGCTCATGGCCTACTGGGCGGCGAGCGCCGTCGCGGCCGGGCGTGCCGACGGTGAGACCGGCATGGCGAAGATCTTCTGCTCGGAGGTGGCGGTCACCGCGACCCTGAACGCCATGAAGGTGCACGGCGGCTACGGCTATTCGACCGAGTACGAGATCGAGCGGCTGTACCGGGACGCCCCGCTCATGAGCATCGGCGAGGGCACGAACGACGTGTTGCGCACCGTGGTCGCGAAGTCGCTCGTGTCCGGGCGGACGAAGGTCGGCTGACCGTGCAGCCGCTGCGCTCCTACCTCTACGTGCCGGGCAACCGGCCCGCGCTGTTCGAGAAGGCCGACACCGGGCCCGCCGACGCGATCATCCTCGACCTCGAGGACGCGGTGCCCCTCGCGGAGAAGGAGGCCGCGCGCGCGACGGTCGTCGACTGGCTGGGCGGTCGCGGGGGCGGCAAGCCCGTCTGGGTGAGGATCAACAGCGGAGAGTCCGGCCGACTCGATCTCGACGCGGTCCTCCCGGCTGGTCCGGCGGGGGTCGTCCTCGCCAAGGCCGAGCCCGACGACGTGGCGCGCGCCGCGCAGGCACTCGTCGGCACCGGCGTCGCGGTGAGTCCGCTGCTGGAGACGCCGTCAGCCGTGTTCGATGCGCGGGCGATCGCCGCCATCCCCGGGGTGTCGTTCCTGCAAATCGGCGAGTACGACCTCGCAGCGGAAGCGGGGATCACGTCAGGGGACGACGAGCGCGAACTGCTCTGGTCCCGCTCGGCGGTCGTGTTCGCCAGCGCCGCGGCACGGATCGCCGCACCGGTCGCCCCCGTCTCGGTCGAGATCGCCGACCTCGAACGCCTCGAGCGCACGACGCGCGCCCTGTCCCGACTGGGCTTCGTGGGACGCGCATGCATCCATCCGGCGCAGATCGATGTCGTCAATCGGATCTACACGCCCTCTGCGCAAGCCGTCGAAGAGGCGCGCGCCGCGCTGGAGCTGTACGAAGAGGCGCTCGCCGCAGGCAGCGGGGTGGTCCAGGACCGACGCGGTCGGCTCGTCGACGAGGCGACCATCCGCTCCAGCCGCGCCGTGCTCGCGCTCGCCGGGATCGCGCCCGTCTCGCCATCTTCCTAACCCGCCCCGCAACGTCTTGCGCAATTTGCGCTACGTTGTGTTGAACCGGTGTGGAGAGCTCGACGAGGAGGGCCTGTGCAGGATCGCGTGGTGGGAGTCGGAATCGTCGGCTCCGGGTCGGTGGTGCAGGGAATCCACCTGCCCACGCTGTCCCGGCTCGCTGATCGGATCGAGGTGCGCCACGTCATGGACGTGGACCTCGCCTCCGCGCAGAAGGTCGCCGCTCGCATCGGCGCACGAGCGAGCGCGAGCGTCGACGACCTCCTCACTGACCCGACGATCGAGGTCGTGGCCGTGTGCAGTCCGCACCGATTCCATGCCGAGCAGGTCATCGCGGCCTGTCGAGCCGGCGTTCCGGTGGTCCTCTGCGAGAAGCCCTTCGCGACGAGACGCGAGGAGGCCGAGCGGATCGCTCACGCCGCGGCTGCGTCGGGGACGCGCCTCGTCGTGGGGGCGATGCACACGTACGATCCGGGGTGGGAGTTCGTCCGCGAACGGTGGGGTGACCTGCCGGAAACAGCCACGCTGATCCGCTCGAGCATCGTCCTTCCGTTCAACGACCGCTTCGAAGACTGGTCCACCGAAGTCGAGACCCCGATCGGGCTCCCGATGCGCGACACCTCGACGCCGGAGGCGCGGGCAGCCGTCATCACGGCCAGGATCCTCGGTCTCGGCATCCATGACATCCCGCTCGTGCGCACGTTCCTCCCGGAATGGGCGGATCTCGAGGTCATCGCGGCCGAACTGCTCGACCCGCTGGGCTACGCCGTGACGCTTCGCGCGGGACGTCGCGTAGCTCAGCTGACCGGCTCCTTCCGCGACCACGGGGTGCCCGAGTGGGAGTTCGAGGTGGTCGGCCCCCGCGCCGCGATGCACATCGAGTTCAGCCCGTCCTACGTGCACGCGGGATCCGCCGTGGCCACCATCATCCGTGACGGGGAGCGCGTCGTCTTCGGGCCGCACCCCGAGAACGGGTACGTGCGTGAATGGCGTCATGCCGCCGCGCTGGCGCGTGACCCGCAGACGCCGTCGGCGTCTGTGAGCGATCTCGTCGACGATCTGGCACTGGCCGTGCACATCGCCGATCGCGCAGGCGACTTCATCCGGCGATCCGCCGCATCCGAGGAGGGCGACCGATGAGCCGGGATCAGACGACGCCGTACTCGGTCTCCGTCGAGGGCGATCGGACGCTGCAAGCGATCGTCGGCGCGGTGCTGTCGAGTCTTCCGCGCACCTACTCCCGTCTCGAGGGCGCGGTCCGTGCGCCCGTGGACGTCGTCGCCGTGGCGGGCGGAGGCGAGTGGGCGGATGCCGCGGTTCAGGCGATCGATGCCGGAGTGCGCGGTGTGATCGTCATCGAACCGTCGCCTGTCGCTCTCCCGGGCGTCGACCGCCTCGCGGAGAAGGCTGGCGCCCAGCGAGCCGTGGTGCGGCTGGCCCGCCGTTGGGCCGGCGATCCGGCGGTGGTCCCCTTCTCGCGGGCGCGTGCGGTCGGCGGGGGAACGACTCTCGTGGACAGTCGCATCGAACTTCCCGGTGGAGTGCGACCGGGTCCGGCGGCGGTCGCCCAGATCGACCTGGTGCAGACCGCGCTGAAGGGCACGGTCGAGATCGAATCGGCGGTCTTCCTCGAGGACTCCTATGTCGCCACCGGAAGATTGGTCCGAGGGGCGCACAGCGATCTGCTCCTTCTCTCCGGGGCATCCTCGATGCCGTTCCGTCATCGAGCCAGCGTGCGCGAACTCCTCCTCGAAGGCCGCCGCTCGCTCGCCATCGGGGACGGAGAGACGGCTCGCGCCGCCGTGGCATCCGTCGGAGACCGTGAGGGCACCCGGATCCTCCCCCCGGTGTACGAGACGGGCTACCGCGCGGCGTGGCGTGCCCTCGCCGCCGATCTCGACGAGAGCCGCGCCTCGGGGGCGGCCGGCGGCGCACCGCCGCTTTCTGACCTTGCCGAATACCGCCACGCCCTGACCGCCGCTCAACCGATCCTGGAGAACACCGCACGATGACCTCCCATTCCGACATTCGCTGGGGAATCCTCGCGCCGGGCAGCATCGCCCGGCGCTTCGCCGGTCAGCTGCCGAGGAGCGTATCGGGTCGCCTCGTCGCCGTCGCCAGCCGCGACGCCCGCCGCGCCGAAGCGTTCGCCGAGGAGTTCGGCGCCGAGCGTGCGCACGCCTCGTACGAGGCCCTGCTCGACGACCCCGAGGTCGATGCCGTCTACATCGCGAGTCCTCACACGCATCACGCGCAGTGGGTGGTTGCCGCAGCACGCGCGGGCAAGCATGTGCTCTGCGAGAAGCCGCTGACCCCCTCTCCTTCTCTCACCATGGCTGCGATCGAAGCTGCGCGGGAGAACGGCGTCGCGCTTCTCGAAGCCTTCATGTACCGGTTCCACCCGCAGGTAGTCCGGGTGCTCGCCCTCGTGCGCACCGGCGCCATCGGCGAGGTCGAGCACGTCGACGCCGGATTCTCGTTCTCCGTCGCACCGAACGGCGGGCGACTGTTCTCGCCGGAGCTGGCGGGCGGAGGCATCCTGGACGTCGGCTGCTACCCCGTGTCCTTCGCTCACTTCGTGGCTCTCGCCGCGGGGGAGGATGCGGGCGCTCCGGTCCGCGTCGCCGCGCGCGGGACCGTGACGCCGAACGGTATCGACGAGTGGGCCAGCGCGAGCCTCGAATTCGGCAACGGCATGACGGCGCACGTCTCGTGCGGCATTCGCAATCGCGACGCCGCCCGAGCACGCATCTACGGCTCGCGCGGGTACATCAGCCTGCCGTCGCCCTGGGTGGTCGATCCTGATTCTCCCGCTGTCATCGAGGTCGGCGTCGTGGGTGAGGAACTGCAGACGATCGAGCTCGAGCCTGCTGCGGCCTATGCACTCGAGGCGGATGCGCTGGCCGCCGCACGCAAGACGGGGCAGGCACCCGAAGTCACGTGGGCAGACAGTCTCGCCATCTCGACAATCCTTCAGCAGTGGCGCGACGCGATCGGCGCCCGCTATCCGCACGAGGCGCCGACGGCATCTGCTCCGGTGGTGGCCGGCGGCCCGCTGCGGCGCCGCCAGAACGCGGTGATGAGCTACGGCGCGGTGAACGGCGTGGACAAGCCAGTATCGCGCCTCGTGATGGGGTGCGACAACCAGCGCACCATCGCCCACGCAGCCGTGATGTTCGACGACTTCTTCGAGCGCGGCGGGAATACCTTCGACACGGCCTGGCAGTACGGTGGCGGACTCATGGAGCAGCTCCTCGGGCGCTGGGTGTCGACCCGTGGCGTTCGCGAGGAGGTCGTGGTCATCGCGAAGGGTGCGCACACTCCGCACTGCGACCCGGAATCCCTGACGCGGGAACTCCTCGAGAGCCTCGAGCGCCTCGAGGTCGAGTACGCGGACATGTACTTCATGCACCGCGACAATCCCGACATCCCGGTGGGCGAGTTCGTCGACGTGCTGGATGAGCACTACCGAGCTGGCCGCGTGCGGGCGTTCGGCGGATCCAACTGGACGACGGCGCGCATCGACGAGGCGAACCGCTACGCGCGTGAGAACGGCAAGCAGGGCTTCACCATCCTGAGCAACCACTTCGGGCTCGCTCAGGCGATCGAGCTGCCGTGGAAGGGGTGCCAGCACGCCACTGATCCGGAGTCGAAGGCATGGCTGGAGAGGACGGGAACGCCCCTGTTCCCGTGGTCATCCCAGGCGCGCGGCTTCTTCAGTCGCGCGGACCCAGAAGACACGTCAGACCCGCAGCTGGTGCGGTGCTACTACTCGGACGGCAACTTCGAACGACTGCGCCGGGCCAGGGCGCTGGCATCCGAGCGCCGGGTAGAGCCCACGGCGGTCGCTCTGGCGTACGTCCTGCAGCAGCCTTTTCCCACCTTCCCCCTCATCGGACCGCGGACGGTGACCGAGACGCGGACATCGCTGGCGGCGCTGGACGTCGTCCTCACCCCCGAAGAGGTGCGGTGGCTCGATCTTCGCGACTGAGAAGCCGCCGTTCAATCATCGAGAGTGATCCGATCACATTCGAGCAACAATCACGAAAGGTTGTGAAGGTTTGCGTTGGGGTGCGGGTTACCGTGAGAGCGACGACAGTCAGCGATATTCCGGTCTACTTTCCGCAACCTAGGAAGACATGGCGGAAACAATGTTGTAATCTGCAGAGTGTTAACTAGCGCAACGTAGCGCAACGGACGATCCCGGAACCGCTACGAAGCAAGCGAACTGAAACCGAGGGCGGTCAACTCACGTGGCACGGATAATCCTGGGACGCATCGCACTGGCCGTGCCTGTGTTCTTCATCATGACGATGCTGACGTTCTTCCTGGCGTCGCTGGTTCCGGGAGACGCTGCGACGACGATTCTCGGTGAGAACGCTACGCCCGAGCGCGTCGCGCAGCTCAACGAGGAGCTCGGCTTCAACCGACCCATCTTCGTCCAGTACCTCGACTGGCTGGGCGGTGTGTTCCGGGGGGATCTCGGCGTTTCCCTTTACACCGGCGAGCCGGTTGCCCGCACGCTTTCCCAGCGCATCGTTCCAACGCTCTCACTTGCGATCCTCTCCACGCTGTTCGCGTCGGTCGTCGGCGTGGCCCTTGGTGTCGTCGCCGCGGTCCGCAAGGGGTGGGCTGCTCGGGTCGTCGACACGATCTCGATGCTCGGCGTCTCGCTGCCGAACTTCTGGGTCGGCCTCCTGCTCATCACCCTCTTCGCCGGGACACTCGGCTGGCTCCCGTCCGTGGGATACGTCGCTCCGCAGACGTCGGTGTCGGAGTGGCTTCTGCACCTCGTCATGCCGGTGATGGCGTTGTCCTTCGCAGGCCTGGCGCTGATCGCGCGGCAGGCGAGGGAGACGATGTCCGAAGCCCTCAGCCGAGACTTCATGCGCTTCTTGCAGGCCAACGGAGTGCCGCGCCGCACCCTCATCTACAAGTACGGGCTCCGCTACTCCGCCATACCGATCCTGTCAGCGATCTCTGCGACGTTCATCACGCAGACGGCGGGCACCGTCGTGCTCGAGTCGGTGTTCGCGATTCCCGGCATGGGTTCCCTCGTGGCGCGCGCGACGCTCAACCACGATCTCGCCGTGCTCCAGGGAGCGGTCCTGATGTTCACGATCATCATCCTGATCGCGAACGTGCTCACCGACGTCCTCTACTCACTCCTCAACCCGAAGGTGACGGCCCTCGCATGAGCAACACCACCGTCAACATCGTCGTGCCGAAGCAGAACCCTCAGACGCGACGCTTCCGCTTCCGCCGGCCGTCGATCGGAATCACGCTGGCCGTGCTCTGGCTTCTCATCGTCGTGATCAGCGCCATCTTCGCGCCCCTTCTCGCGCCGTACCCGCCACTCCAGAACGACCTGATTGCGACATCCGAGGGGCCGTCCTTCGCACACCTGCTGGGGACGGATCAGCTCGGCCGCGACACGCTCTCGCGGCTGATGTACGGAGGCGGACCGACGCTGGCCGCCGTCGCCGTGTCGGTACTCGTCTACGTCACCCTCGGGCTGGTCTTCGGTCTCATCGCCGGATACGCCGGCGGGTGGACGGACCGCATCTCCATGGCAGTCGTCGCCATCGTCATCGCCCTGCCCAACATCATCGTGCTCTTCGTGCTCCTGTCGATCTATCGGGGGAACACGATGGTCGCGATGGCCGTCTTCGGCGCGCTCGCGGCTCCCGTGCTGGTGATCCTCGTCAGAGCGAGCACCATCTCCGTCAGGCACGAGCTCTTCGTCGATGCGGCGCGAGTCTCCGGGCTAAACCCGGCGTACATCGTCTTCTCGCACGTACTTCCGCGCGCCCGGGGCGTCATCATCGTGCAGGGGGCCGTGTTCGCAGCGACCGCGCTCATCGTCGAGAGCTCGCTGAGCTTCCTCGGGTTCGGCGTGCAGGCTCCGGACCCCAGCTGGGGAAACATGATCGCCGCGGCCGCGCAGGTGATCGCGTCCTACCCCTGGATGCTCTGGGCGCCAGGACTCGCGATCGCGCTGACAGCGCTGGCCTTCGGTGTGATCGGGGACTCCGTGCGCGATGTGAGCGCGTTCGGCTGGGGACAGTCGAAATTGACCAAGTCGCCCGCGCACGCCAAGGTTCCCGCCCGGGAAAAGGATCACGACCCGGGTGCGCTCCTGAGCGTTCACTATCTTCACGTCGGTTACCGCTCCGGCGACGAGATCATCCCCATCGTGCGCGAGGTGTCGTTCGACATCGGCCGCGGCCAGATCGTAGGCGTTGCAGGCGAGTCCGGCTCGGGCAAGACCACGGTTGCCTTCGGCATCCTGGGGGTCGTCGGCGAGGGTGCCGTCGTCACCGCGGGCAGCGTCCGCTTCGACGGCACGGAGCTGATCGGCCAGACCGAGGCGGTCCTCTCGAAGTTCCGAGGCAAGCGCATCGCGTACGTCGCCCAGGAGCCCATGGTCGCCCTCGGCCCGAGTCACCGCGTCGGAAAACAGCTCTACGAGGCGGTGCGCCTCAATGACGGCCTCACCGGAGAAGCCGCCTGGAACCGGGTGCACGAGCTGCTCGCGCAGACGGACCTGCCCAACCCCGAGGTCGTCGCGCGCAAGTACCTGCACGAGCTCTCCGGCGGAATGGCGCAACGAGTGTCGATCGCCTTCGCGTTGGCAGGTCGGCCGGAGCTGCTCGTGGCCGACGAGCCGACGACGGCCCTGGATGTCACGGTCCAGGCGGGCATTCTCGGCCTGCTGCGAAAGCTACGCGACGAGACGGGCATGTCGATCCTGATCATCACTCACGACTGGGGCGTCATCGCGGACCTCTGCGACCGCGTCGTCGTGATGTACAAGGGGGAGATCGTCGAACAGGGTGATGTGGAGCAGATCTTCTCCGCCCCCGCCCACGACTACACCGCCGCGCTGCTGACGTCGAATCCCCACGGAGCCGAGCCGGGCCGCGACCTGCCCGTCATCACAGGATCGTTCATCACTCCGATCATGGCCCGTGAACTCGCCGAGGACGTGGCGCTCGACGTGAAGGAAGAAGTCCGATGACAGAGAACCTGCTGACCGTCGAGAACCTCGAGGTCACATACGGAACGGGGCGCCGCGCCTTCACAGCCGTGCGTGGCATCGATCTCGAGGTGGGGGTCGGAGAGACGCTCGGGATCGTCGGGGAGTCCGGCTCGGGCAAGTCCACCGTGGGCCGAGCTCTGCTCGGGCTGGCGCGTCCGACCGCCGGTCGGATCATCTTCGACGGCAAGGACATCACGCACATCGGCCGGCGCGAGCGGCGAGAGATCAGTCGCGACCTTCAGGTCGTCTTCCAGGATCCGCGCAGCTCGCTGAACGAAGCGAAGCGGGTCGGACAGATCCTGACGGAGCCGCTCGTCGCCAACCGTCTCATGAGCCGCAAGGCTGCGGAGGCGCGGGGCGAGGAGCTGCTCGAGAAGGTGGGTCTCGGCGCCGCAGCGATGCGCCGCATGCCCGGGAGCTTTTCGGGCGGTCAGCGCCAGCGCATCGCGATCGCCCGTGCACTGATGGCCAGTCCCAAGCTGGTCGTGTGCGACGAGCCGGTGTCGGCGCTGGACCTGTCGGTGCAGGCGCAGATCACCAATCTCTTCCGCAAACTCCAGGCCGAGACCGGCGTGTCCTATCTTTTCATCGCCCACGACCTGTCCGTCGTGCGACTGCTCTCGCAGCGCGTCGCGGTGATGAGCAAGGGAGGGATCGTGGAGCAGGGGCCCACGGAAGACGTCTACCTGCGTCCAAGGGAGCTCTACACGCAACGTCTGCTCGCGGCGGAGCCCTACCCCGATCCCAAGATCCAGCGCGAGCGCCGACTCGCGTGGGAGAAGCTCGAGCCGCCCGTGAGCGCAGCCTGATTCTTCACTGTCCGCAACGAACGTTCCTGGAAGGGAGCCTCGCAGTACACACCGATTCGTCGTCGTCGCCGTCCAGCCGGCGCGATGACACCGTTCCATCACATGGAGGAAAACATGTTCGCATCGAAGAAGATCGGCGGGAGCCGGCGCGCGCGCGTCGGACTCGCCGCAATCGGCCTGACCGCCGCTGCCGCGCTGGCGCTCAGCGGCTGCGGCGGGGGAGAGAGCACCGAAGAAGGTGGCGCCGATGACGGCGAGGCCAAGGTCCTGACCGTCGCGTCGACGGTCCCGCCGGTGAGTCTCGATCCTTATCTGCAGAACGTCGACCCGCAGAACAACTGGTTCATCAACCTCGCGTACGACTCGCTCATCCGCATCGACCCCGAGGGCAACCTCGAGCCGGACCTCGCGACGGAATGGGAGTTCCTCGACGACGCCAATCAGGAACTGCAGCTCACCCTGCGCGAAGGAGTCACGTTCTCGGACGGCGAGCCGATGACCGCGGAGGGTGTCGTCGCGTCTCTCGAGTACGCCCGCGAGTCCGGAGTGAACTCCGCGAGCTACTGGGGTTCACTCGAGACCATCGAGGCGACCGACGAGAACACCATCCTGCTCACGAGCTCCAGCCCCAACCCGTCGCTGCCGACGATGCTGACGAATCGCGTCCTGCTGGGCTCGATCATCAGCCCGGCTGGACTGGAGGACAAGGAAGCTCTCAAGAGCAACACGTTCGGGGCTGGGCCGTACATCCTCGACTCGGCGGCCACGGTCGTCAACGACACCTACACATACACGCCGAACCCCGAGTACTGGGACCCGGAGAAGATCGCCTGGGACGAGGTCGTCATCAAGGTCGTCCCGAACGCTGCGGCTGCCCTGCAGGCAGTCCAGAACGGCGAAGCCCAGCTCACCCGCGGTGACGCGGCCTCGTACGAGGCCGTCAAGGGCACCGATCTCGAGGTGGAGCTGGTCGAGCTCGGTCTCATCGGTGTCAACTACATCGATCGCAGCGGTGAGATCGTTCCAGAGCTCGCCAACCCCGAGGTGCGCAAGGCCCTCAACTACGCGATCGACCGCGGCCCGATCGCCGCGGCGACCTTCGGCGACACGGCCGAGCCCGGCGGCCAGCTCGCGCTCCCGGGAACGCTCGGATTCGAAGACTCGATCAACGACTTCTACGAGTACGACCCGGAGAAGGCGATGCAGATCCTCGAGGAAGAAGGCGTGACGAACCTGACGTTCGACATCGCGCTCGACACCACCAGCCCGACCTCGACGATCGTCCTCGAAGCGGTTGTGGCGAACTGGGCCGACATCGGAGTCACCGCCAACCTCGTCTCGTACACCGACAAGGGGCAGGCCGTCAGTGACATCCTGAACAAGAAGTTCCCGGTCGCCTACTACGGCTACGGCGCGCTCACCGCCTACACGGTGATCGACAGCTTCTTCGGGCCGGCGAACCAGTACAACCCGTGGGCCGCCACTGATCCTGAGCTTGACCAGCTCATCGACGCCGCGTTCGCTGCACCCGAGGACGAGGCGCAGGCGGCCGTTGCGGACGTGTTCCGCTATGGGTACGAGGAGCTCGCCTGGACAGGCGGGATCCTGCACAGCGCGTACCCGTACATCTCGGACGGAGCGAAGATCACCGGCGTGTCCCACGCGCCGCTGAGCGGCACCGCCGACATCGCCTGGTACGTCGTACCGGTCGAGTAACCGGCGTGGACCCGGATCCGGCGACTGTGTTCGCCGAATCCGGGTTCCCGTCCGTTCGATCCCGCTCCGTCCCCTCCGCGGAAGGCACGCATGTACACCGTCCTCAGCACTCGTCGACTGCTGTTCGAGAGCTCTCCGGAACGGCTGGTTCAGCTGGCGGAAGATCATGGCTTCGACGCCGTCGACGCTGTCGTGCCGTACTTCATGGATGTGGCGATCCGTGAGCACTTCGTTCAGCTCGTGCACGGTGCCGGCCTTGACTGGGGACTCGCCGGCATGCCCGTGCCACTCGGCACGACCACCAGTGAGAGCGATTTCGCGTCACTCCTCGAAACCGTCCGCCGCCTCGCCCCGGTCCTCGCCGACGCCGGCGTGACGACGATGTCGGCGTGGCTTGCCCCGGCCAACAACGAGCTCGCCTACGACGATTCCTTTGCACTGCACAAGAGACGGATAGACGCTCTTGCTCCGGTTCTTCGCGATGCGGGCCTTCGTCTGGCGCTCGAGTACGTGGGGCCTCGCACGTGGCGTGCACCCTATCGGCACTCGTTCATCTCCGACCTGGACGGCATGCGATCCCTGATCGACGCACTGCAGGAGCCGGAGCGCGCGGGACTGCTTCTCGACACCTTCCACTGGTTCACCGCGGGTGAGAGCCTGGACCAGATCCGCACGCTGAGCGCCGGCGAAATCCTGGCCGTCGACCTCAACGACGCTCCGCTCGGGATCGCTTTCGAAGACCAGCTCGACATGGAGCGCGCGCAGCCGTGCGCAACCGGCGTCATCGATGCGGCCGGATTCGTCTCCGTCCTCCGGGAGATCGGTTACGACGGCCCGGTTCAGAGCGAGCCCTTCAGCACGCAGCTGCGTGGACAGCCCGAGGAGGAGCGTGTGGTAGACGCCCGAAATGCGCTGATCGCGGCCGGAGCGATGCGATGACGACCCGGATCGCCGTCGCCGGCTTCGTGCAGGAGACGCTCGCCCGCTCGCCCTTCCTCACCGACGAGTCGATGATTCAGGTACGGAGGGGCCAGGAGCTCTACGGCACGACGAACTATCGCGGGACGGTCGGCGCCCTCGACCGGCTGGGCGAGGACGCGGACGTCGAGACGGTGCCCCTTCTGTTCGCCCGTTCGCTCTCGGGCGGCAGCGTGCGACGCGACGTCTACGAGGCGATCAAGGCCGAGACGGTCGAGCTGTTGCGCGGCGCCGGCCCGCTCGACGGCCTCGTGCTGCTCAACCATGGCGCGCTCGAGGTCGATGGCTTCGACGTGCATGGCGACACCGACTTCACCCTCGCGGTGCGCGAAGCGGTGGGGCCGGGCGTCCCGATCGGCGTGCCGTTCGACATGCACGGTCAGTTGACGCCCGAGATGCTGGCCGAGCTGCAGGCGGTCACCGTGCTGCGGACGGCGCCTCACCGGGACCAATACGAGGCGGGATACCGCGTCGCAGACCAGGTGGTGCGTGCTGTGAAGGGTGAGACACGGCCGACCCGCGCCTACGCGCATCTGCCGATGTTCATCCCGGGCGAGAAGTGCATGACGGCGTATTCGCCCGCCCGCGAACTCTGGGGCTCTCTTCCGTCCTACGACGCGCGGCCCGGCGTGATCGAGGCGAACATCCTGCTCGGCTTCGGCTGGAACGATCGTCCCTGGGTCGGAACGCAGGCCGTCATCGTCACCGACGACGACGAGCAGCTCGCCCGCGACATCGCCGCCGAGATCGCGCGCGACGTGTGGGCGCGTCGCCACGAGTTCGTGCTCCGCATGGAGAACATGGAGCTCGACGAAGGGCTGTCGGCGGCGGCGGAGGCAGCCGAACGGCCCACGTACGTCACCGACTCGGGCGACAACGTCTCGGCGGGTGCGGGCGGGGATCTCACAGTGGTCCTGCAGCATGTTCTGGACCATCCCGAACTCGACGACGTCGTGGTCGCCGGCATCCTCGCGCCGCGGACGGTGCGCGCGTGCCGGGAGGCCGGGATCGGAGCGACCGTGCGTGTCGAGCTCGGTGCGGAGCACCTGGACGGCTCGGGTCCGCGACGGGTCGTCGAGGCCGTCGTGGAAGACGCCGGCGATGAGATCGTGATCCCGAACCCCGTGGCCGAGAGCTCGACGCCGACGCGTTCCGAGGGGGCCTGGGTGCGCCTGCGCATCGGCTCCGCGCTGGTGACGATGCACGCGGTGCGCCTGTACATCGGCCAACCGGGCATGCTCGAGGCGATGGGGATCGACCCCGTCGCGCACGCCGTGTACGTGCTGAAGTTCGGTTACCTCCTCCCGCAGCTCGAAGACGTCGCCGCGCGGTTCATCCTCCTGCGTAGCCCTGGGCCGTCCGCCGTGGATTTTGGCACCCTCGCATGGGAGCGCATCGCGCGGCCCGCGATCCCGATGGACCGGGATGCGACGTGGGACGAGTCGACGGCGGTGCGCAGCTTCCCCTCCAGCACGGGATGAGATCGGGACGCCGCAATCCCACGCAACGCGCGGGTACACTGACACCGATTCGTTGTTCGCCCGCGGATCACCATCTACAAATCCCCAGTCGGACGGACGGACAAACATATGACAACACCGCGCAATGGAGTTGCGGAGCGTCAGCCCAGCCTCCACGACATCGCCGCTAGCGCCGGCGTGTCGGTGTCGACCGTCTCCCGCTACCTCGCCGGACAGCTCGCCCTCAAGTCCGACACCGAGGCTCGAGTGCTCGAGGCGATCACGCGTCTGGGGTACTCGCGCGCTCCGAAGGGGACGAAGGACCGTCGGACGCGCAACGGCGTGGTCGGACTGGTCGTCCCACAAGTGGGCAACACCTACTTCGGGCGCATCGCCGATGCCATCGTGAAGGTCGCAGAGCGTCAGGGGCTGTCCGTCCTCATCTGCTCGACGCTCAGCCACGCTCGCAAGCAGCTCGATTACGTCGATCTCCTTGTGGCGCAGGAGGTGTCCGGCATCATCTACTCGGGTCAGTTCTCCAGCAACCGCTCGCTGGCCAACGTGATCGCGAGCGGACGACCCGTCGTCGTCATCGACGAGGCGCTCGCAAAAGCGCCGCCGGTCGATTCTGTGCTTGTGGACGATTACGCGGGTGCTTACCAGGCCACCACGTACCTGACAAATCTCGGGCACCGCGACATCGCGCTCGTCACCGGACCGGGGGGCCTGCATTCGGTGCAGGAGCGCACGCGCGGCTTCCAGGACGCCATGCGCAAAGCCGGCAATGAGCCCGAGAGGCAGCTGGTGCTGCGCGGCGGGTTCAACGAAGAGTTCGGCGTCTCAGTCATGTCGCATTTGCTCGCTGCCGAGACGCAGCCGACCGCGGTGTTCGCGGCGAGCGACACGATCGCCCTAGGCATCCTCACCGCCGCGCGCTCGATAGGCGTGCGGGTGCCAGAGAATCTGTCCGTGGTGGGCTTCGACGACATCCCCGACGCCGCCGTCGTCACGCCTTCGCTCACGACGGTACGTACCCCGGTGGACCGGATGGCGGGTGCCGCCGTCGAGCTCCTGACCAACCGCATCGACGACCCGAGCCGGGCTGTTACCAATTCGGTGATCGGTGTTGCGCTTGTTGTGCGCGACTCTGCATCCGCTCCACGACGGCTCGCAACCGCCTAGCATGCACTCCATTTGTTGCGCAATTTTTGACAACTGAACAACATTGCGCAATACTCGTCGGATACGCATTACCCGCGTACCGGGCCTTTCTGGCCCCTCGACCAGCCAGGAGGGCACCGATGACGCAGCAGTTCGAACTTCGAGAGATTTCGCTGCCGAAGATCGAACTGCCCCGCGAGCTCCCGCGAGTCGCGGGTGCGACGTACGAGGCGCGCATCGCGGCGACCGAGCAGGCGATGGCGGACAGGGGTCTCGGCGCACTCGTCGTGTATGCCGACCGTGAGCACTTCGCGAACCTGGCCTACCTGACGGGCTTCGACCCGCGCTATGAAGAAGCGCTGCTCGTGCTCGTCCCCGGCCGCAAGCCCCGTCTCTTCGTCGGGAACGAGGACGAGGCGTACGCCGACATCATCGAATACGACCTCGATGTCATCCGTTTCGCGAAGCTCAGCCTCACCGGTCAGCCCGACACCCAGAATCTCGCACTCGGCGATGTGCTGCGCGAGGCGGGCCTGGCCGAGGTCGGCACCGTCGGCGTCGTGGGCTGGAAGTGGTACCAGGGCGCCGGCACGGACGGCTGGATCGATGTCCCGCACTACATCGTCGTTGAGCTGCAGCGCCTCGCGGACCGGGTCGTGAACGCCACGGACATCTTCACCGGCTACGGTACGGGGCTGCGGTACCAGAACGAGGTCGATCAGGTCGCGTACTTCGAATTCGTGGGCGGTCACGGCTCCCAGTCGGTCATCAACCTCATCAGCGGCATCCGTCCCGGAATGACCGAGCTGGAGGCGTCGCAGCTGCTGAACCCGTACATGCTGCCCTTCAACTACCACCCCACGATGCTCGGCGGACCGAACACGCGCTTCGGCGTCGCCAGTGCAGGCAGTCGTGAGCTGCAGTTGGGTGACCGGGTGGCGTCGGGCCTCGGCTACTGGGGCAGCAACACGGCGCGTGCCGGTTACCTCGTCGAGGACGCGGACCAGCTGCCCGCCGATGCCAAGGGCTACGTCCAGGACCTCGTCATCCCGTACTTCGCCACCGCGGCGGCCTGGTATGAGAACGTCCGCATCGGGATGACCGCCGGCGAGATGTACGACATCACCTTCGACCGCATCGGGGACCCGTACTTCGGCGTCTTCCTCAACCCGGGGCACTTCATCCACCTCGACGAATGGCCGGGTTCGCCGGTGGCAAAGGGGTCGGACGTGCAGTTCCAGTCGGGCAACGCCATTCAGCTGGACATCATCCCGATGGTCGCAAGCGGCGCGCACCACACGTCGCAGATCGAGGACGGCATCGTGCTGGCCGACGAGCAGCTGCGTGCAGAACTCGCCGAGAAGTACCCCGGCGCCTGGGATCGGATCCAGGCGCGGCGCGCCATGCTGAGTGGCACGTTCGGAATCGAGCTGCACGAAGAGGTACTTCCGCTCTCCAACGCCGCAGGCTACCTGCCCCCGTTCTGGCTCGCGCCGAACCTGTCGATCGCCCGTGTCTGAGCGCCGGATCGCGATCGCCGGGCTTCACAGCGAACAGAGCACCTTCTCTCTGCGCACGGTCGACGAGAGCTTCTACGCCATCACCCGTGGCGAGGAGATGCTCCCGCAGTACAACTTCCGCGCCCGGCTCGGCGACATCGTCGACGGTGTGACGTGGCTCCCCGCCGTCCGTGCGATGGGCGCCGCGAGCGGTCCCCTGCTGCCGGAGTCGTTCGACGCCATCCTCGCCGAGACGCGCACCGCGCTGGAGACGGGGCTCCCCTACGACGGGGTGTACCTCGAGATGCACGGCGCCGCGAACGTGCTCGGCCGTCAGCACGCGGAGGAGACGTACGTCGCGATGGTGCGCGAAGTCGTCGGCCCGGATGCCGTGATCTCGCTGTCGATGGACACCCACGGCAATTTCTCCGAAGAGCTCATGCGACTGGTGGATCTCGCCGCCTGCCACCGCCACGCGCCCCACATCGACAACCTCGACACCCGTGATCGCGCTGTGCGCAACCTCCTGGAGACGCTCGAGCGCGGCACGCGCCCGTACAAGGCGTGGGTGCGCGTCCCCGTGCTCCTGCCGGGCGAGCGCACGAGCACGGTGGTCGAGCCCGGGGCGACCGTGTTCGCACGGCAGCTGCCACTCATCGAGCAGCACGGCGTCCTCGATGCCGCGCTTTGGGTGGGCTTCGCCTGGGCGGATGAAGACCGCAACGCCGCCGCCGTCCTCGTGACGTCCTGGGAGCGCGAGAGCGCCGTGGCCTGCGCCCGTGCGCTCGCCGAGGCGTACTGGGATGCGCGCGAGGAGTTCGTCATCGTGGTCGACCACTCCGGTGACTGGGATGCGGCGCTGGACTTCGTCGTCTCTGGCGCCAAGCGTCCGGTGTTCGTGAGCGACTCCGGCGACAACGTACGCGCCGGAGCATCGGGCGACGTCACCGTCGCCCTGCACGCCACAGTGGGATCCCCCGCCCTTCAGGCCGCGGGCGTGCGCAGTCTCTTCGCCGGTCTCGTGGATGCCGACGCGTTCGCTGCGGCGCAGGCCGCGGGCATCGGGGGAGTCATCGAGCGCTCGATCGGCGCGTGCCTGGACTTCCGCTACGCGCCTGCGGTGCCCGGTCGCTGGACGGTGGAGGGCTTCATCGAAGGTCAGTACGGTGAGGGCACCGCCGGTGTGCTCGTCCGCGACGGGCTCGTCTCGGTCGTGATCCAGCGCACCGCGGCGCCGTTCATCGCGCCCGGCGATCCCTCGAGCCCGGCACTGCGGTGGGAGGGCTGCATCCACCTCGACACGTCGGGCTACGACATGGTGGTCGTCAAGAACGGGTACCAGTTCCCGAGTCAGCTCGCCGCGGCCGGCAGCTCGTTCATGGCGATCACGCCGGGCGGAACCGATCTGGACATGAGCCGCCTCCGATTCCAGAACGTGTGGCGTCCCGTCTTCCCGCTCGATGCGGAGTTCGCCGCCGACCTCGAGCCGATCCTCGTCGAAGGGGCGGCCCGATAACCGATGTTCGTGATCGCGCGTGACAGCGGAAAGTCCACGCTCCTCATCTCGGTCGGGGCGACGGTCGTCTCCAGCATCCCCGCCTTCCTGATCGGCGCGCTCTTCACTCAGATCAACGAGGACATCGGCATCCCGTCCTGGTCGCTCGGCGTCATCGTGGCCACGTACTGGGTGGCTGCCGCGCTCAGCTCCGCGCCCTCCGGGCGGCTCACCTCGCGGGCGGGGGCACGCAGGGTGATCATCCTCACGATCATCGTCGCGATCGCGGCTCTCGCCGGCTCGGCCCTCGTCAGCCCGAGCTGGCAGTGGCTGCTCTTCTGGGCTGCGGTCGGGGGAGTCTCGACCGGGCTCTGCCACCCGTCGACCAACCACCTCATCAACCTGCGGGTGGCGCCCGAGCGGCGTGCGCTCGCGTACGGCATCAAGCAGTCCTCGGTCCCCATCGCATCGTTCCTCGCGGGCCTGGCGATCCCCGCGATCTCGCTGACGCTCGGCTGGCGCTGGGCCTACGGTCTCGCCGCTGCCGCCGCAGTCGTGGTGCTCACCATCTTCTTCCTCGTCGGCCCCCGGCGCCTGCCCAAGGGAACGGTCCGCACCAACACGAGCGTGCCTCTGACTCGCGAGCAGCGCGTCTACTTCCTGACGCTCGCATCCGTGACGACGCTCGGCGCCGGCTCGGCCGCCTGCGCGTCGACCTTCGGCGTCGTCTCAGCGATCGAGCACGGCATGCATCCGGCGGCGGCCGGCGTGCTGTTCGCCGCGGCGGGTCTCACGGGCGCGTTCATGCGCATCGCGGTGGGCGCGCTCGAGCGAGGCGGCGGCAAGACGATGCGCACCATCACGCTCATGCTCGCGGGCGGCTTCGTGGGGTCCGTCCTGATGGCGTTCACCCGCGAATGGGCGTTCGGGGTGGGGCTCGTCCTCGTCCTCGGCATCGGGTGGGGCTGGACCGGACTGACCCACTACGTCGTGGGAAGCACCGCGGGTCGGGCGACGCCCGCCGCGACGGGCCTCGTGCAGACCGGGTCGTACCTCGGCTGCGCGGTCCTGCCCATCATCGGCGGCGGCATCTTCGCCCTCTGGGGCTCGACGCCCATCTGGTACCTCTCCGGCACCATGTTCCTCGTCGCCACCATCCTTGCCATCGTGGTCTGGCGCCGCGGCGCGCCGATCGCCACCTGACTCGTCGAAGGAGCTCGGCCATGTCCCTGAAGGTGCTGTTCATCGGAGGAACCGGCACGATCTCCGCGGGCGCGAGCGCCGAGGCCGCCGCCCGCGGGATCGACCTGACGATTCTCACCCGTGGAACGACGGGACCGCGCACGGCGCCGGAGTCGGTCCGCCGCATCACGGCGTCCGTGTCGGATGCCGCGTCGTTGCGCGACGCGATCGGCGGCGAGCGCTTCGACGTGGTCGTGAATTTCATTTCGTATGTGCCCGAGCACGCGCGGCGCGACATCGAGGTGTTCTCGAACCGCGTCGGCCAGTACGTCTACATCAGCTCGGCGTCCGTCTATGAGAAGCCGCCCGCACGCCTGCCCATCACAGAGGCGACGCCCCTGCGCAATCCGTTCTGGCAGTACTCTCGCGACAAGATCGCGAGCGAGCTGCTCCTGCAGCAGGCGCAGCGCGATCACGGGTTCCCCGTGACGATCGTCCGGCCGTCGCACACCTACGACCAGACGCGCATCCCGGTAGCCGGAGGCTGGACGACCATCGATCGGATGCGCCGTGGTGCGCCCGTCGTGGTCCACGGTGACGGCACGTCATTGTGGACACTCACGCACTCCCGGGATTTCGCCCGTCCCTTCGTGTCGCTCCTCGGCGACACGAGGGCGGTCGGCGCTGCCTTCCACATCACCTCGGACGAGGTGCTCACGTGGGATCAGATCACCCGCATCATGGCGCGCGCGGCGGGGGTCGAGAAGCCGCAGATCCTCCACGTGACGTCGGACGAGCTCGTCCGGGCCATCCCGGCGCAGGAGGGTCTGCACCTCGGCGATCGCACGTACAGCCACATCTTCGACAACTCCCTCATCCGCGCCCTCGTGCCCGGCTTCACGGCGGAGACCACCTTCGACGCCGGCGCACGCGAGATCATCGCGTGGCATGACGCCGACCCTGCGCGGAGGATCGTCGACCCCGACCTGGACGCGGTGTACGACACGCTCGCGGAGCGCGCCCGATGAGCGCCGCATTGCGCTGGGGCGTCCTCGGCACGGGCGGGATCGCGGGCAAGCAGGTCGCAGATCTTCTCGCCAACGGCCACACCGTGACGGCGGTCGGATCGCGCTCGGCCGGATCGGCGGAGGCGTTCGCCGCACGCCACGGCATCCGCGCGCACGCGAGCTACGAGGCGCTCGTCGAGGATCCCGATGTCGACGTCGTGTATGTCGCGACGCCCGCTCATGTCCACCTCGAGAACGGCCTGCTCGCGATCGCGGCCGGCAAGCACGTACTGATGGAGAAGCCGTTCACGGTGGACGCCGCGCAGGCGCGCGAGCTCGTCGACGCGGCGGATGCGGCGGATGTCGTCCTGCTGGAGGCGCTGTGGACGCGCTTCCTCCCGCACATGGCCCGGGTGCGGGAGATCGTGCGGGAGGGGACGATCGGCGAGATCCGCACGATCATCGCCGAGAGCGGACAGCGGCTGCCGCAGGATGCGGACTTCCGGCTCAATCGCGCGGATCTCGCCGGCGGATCGCTGCTGGACATCGGGATCTATCCGATCTCGTTCGCGATCGATCTGCTCGGGTTCCCCGCCGACGTGACCTCCCGCGCCACGCTGGGGCCGACCGGCGTTGACCTGCAGACGTCCGCCATCCTCACCTACCCATCCGGCGCGCAGGCGATCTGCCAGACCGCGATCGACGTCAAGGGCCCGAATCGTGCCGCCGTGCTGGGCACCGAGGGGCGCATCGAGATCGACACCACCTTCTACGCTCCGACGTCGTTCGTCGTGATCGCTAACGACGGCACGGTGATCGAGCGCTGGACGAACGAGGTCGCCCCGCGGGGCATGCAGTACCAAGCCGCCGAGCTCGAACGGCTCGTCCGCACGGGGGAGCGCCGCAGTCCGCTTCTCACCTCCGAGGACTCGATCGCCCTGATGGAGCTTCTCGACGGCATCCGACGACAGAACGGGATCGTCCTCGCCGGCCGGTGAGGAAGGAAGGAACCATCATGCGCATCGGCATCACCGGATTCGGCGCCGAATCCAGCACCTTCTCCACCTTCCGCATGCGAAAGGAGCACTTCTCGGTGCAGCGCGGCGACGAGCAGCTCGCGCTGTACGACCTGGCCGGATGGTTCCCCGGTGTGGAAGACATCGAGTGGCTGCCGACCGTCCGCGCGCACGGCGGCGCGGGCGGACCCATCGATCCGGACGCCTACGACCGCTACGCGGACGAGATCGTGGATCGGATCCGCGACCTGGGTGCCATCGACGGTCTCTATGTCGACCTGCACGGCGCCGCGCACGTCGACGGCCGCGACGGCGCGGAAGAAGCGCTTCTGCGTCGCATCCGCGAGGTCGTCGGCGACGACACCGTCATCTCGATGTCGATGGACACGCACGGCAACTTCTCCCGCGAGCTGGCTGAGCTCGTCGACCTCGCGGTGTGCTTCCGTCACGCGCCCCACATCGATTCCGGCGCGATCCGCGAGCGCGCCGTGCGCAAGCTCGTCGAGGTCCTGCGCGATGGCCGCAGGCCGCTCAAGGCGTGGGTGCGGGTCCCCGTCCTGCTGCCGGGCGAACGGACGTCGACCGTCGTCGAGCCGGGAAAGACGGTCTTCGGAGGACTGGTCCCCGCCATCGAGCGCCACGGTGTCGTGGACGCGAGCCTGTGGGTCGGGTTCGCCTGGGCCGACGAAGACCGCAACGCGGCGGCCGTGATGGTGACGGCGTACGACGAAGAATCCGCACGCGCCTGCGCACGCGAGGTCGCGCAGGCGTACTGGGACGCCCGGAACGACTTCACGATCGTTGCCGAGAGCTCCGGTACGTGGGATGAGGCGCTCGACTTCGCCCTGGCCGGCCCGCCCTCGCCGCTGTTCATCAGCGACTCGGGTGACAACATCACCGCGGGCTCGGCAGCGGATATCACCTACGCGCTCACCGAGACCCTCGCACGTCAGGATGTCGTCGACTCGGGCCTGCGGTTCCTCTTCGCGGGCATCGTGGATCCGGCATCCGTCGACGCGGCGGTCGAGGTCGGTGTTGGCGGGACCCTGCGGCGCGGGATCGGCGCCGTGGTGGACGACCGCTTCGCCGGCCCCGTCGACCGCGACTGGGTGGTCGAGCGGCTCGTGCCGGGCTTGGTCGAGGGCGAGGGAACCGTGGCGGCCGTGCTCGCGTCGGGCGATATCCACGCCATGGTGCAGCGTGGCCGCTCGTACTTCATGGATCCGGCTGTGTTCGCGAAGGTCACGTCCCGCAACAAGCTCGCCAATCACGCCTACATCCCCTCCGACGGCTACGACGTGGTCGTGGTGAAGGTCGGCTACCTCTTCCCGGGGCAGACCGACGAGGCGCAGAGCTGGTTCATGGCCCTCACACCCGGCGGCACCGACCTCGACGTCGACCGTCTCGTCTTCGAGCGTGTCTGGCGCCCGATCTTCCCGCTCGACACCGACTTCGAGGCCGACCTCGAGCCGGTCATCCTGCCTGCCCGCTGACCACGAAAAGGACCACCCCATGCGCATCGCGATCGCCGGCGTCTCCGGAGAATGCAGCACCTTCTCGCACGACATCATGCGAGAGCCGATCTTCGACGTCACCCGCGGCCAGGAGCTGCTTGACCACTACGAATGGGACGACCGGCTGGGCGACCTCGTCGCCGACGTCGAGTGGGTCCCCATCATGCGCGCGGCCACCGGCGCGGGCGGACCTGTGGATCCCGAGTTCTACGACCGTGCGGAGGCCGAGATCCTCGAGGGACTGAAGGCGAACCTGCCGTACGACGGCGTCTACCTCGACATCCACGGTGCCCTCAACGTGCTCGGGCGCACCCGGCTCGAAGAGCGATTCGTCGGTCGCGTGCGCGAGATCGTCGGCGACGACACCGTCATTTCGGTGTCGATGGACCCGCACGGAAACTTCTCCGAGGAACTCGCCGAGTACGTCGACCTCGCCGCGTGCTATCGGCACGCGCCGCATATCGACCGGCTGCAGACGCGCGACCGCGCCGTCACCCAGCTGATCGAGACGATCCATCGCGGCGTCAAGCCGAAGAAGGCGTGGGTGCGCGTTCCGGTGCTCCTCCCGGGCGAGCGCACCTCGACGCTGTTCGAGCCGGCGACCTCGGTGTTCGGCGCGTTGATCCCCGCGATCGAGCGGTTCGGCATCCTGGACGTCAACCTCTGGTGCGGCTTCCCGTGGGCCGACGAGGACCGCAATGCCGCCGCCGTCTTCGCCACCGGCGACGACGAGGCCGCGATCGTCGCGGCCGCCGAGCACATCGCGCGCGGCTACTGGGATGCACGCGCCGACTTCGGCATCACGAGCCCCCACTACGGAACGTGGGACGAGGCGCTGGACTTCGTGCTGTCGGGAGCGCAGCGCCCGGTGTATCTCAGCGACGCGGGCGACAACGTCACCGCCGGCGGCTCCGGCGACATCACGGTGGCGCTCACCCGCACGCTGCAGCGGACCGATGTCATCGCCTCCGGTGCGAGGTTCCTCTTCGCCGGACTCGTCGACGAGCCGAGCCTCGACGCCGCGATCGAGGCCGGGGTCGGCGCGACAATCACCCGTGCCATCGGCGCCGTCGTCGACGAGCGCTATGCGCCCGCCGTGCCCGGCATCTGGACAGTCGAGAAGCTCATCGACGGCATCTACGGCGAGGGGATCGTCGGGGCGGTCGTGTCATCCGGCACCGTCTCGGTCAGCCTGCAGCGGTACCGCCAGCGCTTCGTCGGCGCGGCCGATCCCGCGACGCCCGCCTTCGCGATGATCGGCCTGGCCTACACGGATGTCTCGCCCTACGACGTCGTGGTGGTCAAGAACGGCTACCTGTTCCCCAATCAGCGGGAGACCTCGGGCAGCGAGTTCATGGCGTTCACGCCCGGCGGCACCGACCTCGACTTCGACCGCCTCACCTTCGAGCGCGTGTGGCGCCCGATCTTCCCCCTCGACCGCGACTTCGAGGCGGACCTCACCCCGACCGTGCTCGAGGTGAAGGCCCGCGAGTTCGGCACGCAGGGCGCATGAAGCTCGCGATCGCCGGCATCTACATCGAGGCGAGCACGTTCTCGCGGCATGTGACGCGGGCAGAGGACTTCATCGCGCGCCGGGGTGCCGACCTCGTCGCGGCGCACCCGCTCGCCGCGTGGCTGGGCCAGGCGTCGGACGGAGTCGAATGGGTGGGTGCACTCCACGCGATGTCCGGTGCGAGCGGGCCGATCGACGCCGACGTCTACGACGCCTTCGAGTCCGAGCTGCTCGAGAGGTTGCGGGCGGCGCTGCCGCTCGACGGCGTCTGGCTGCCGTTGCACGGTGCGCTGAGCGTCGTCGGCCGCGAACGCGTCGAGGAGCGCCTGGTCGGCCGGATCCGCGAGGTCGTCGGGGTCGATGCCGTGCTCTCGGCTTCGATGGACCCACACGGCAACATGTCGGCGGAGCTGGCATCCGTGCTCGATCTCGCCACCTGCCATCGGCATGCCCCGCACATCGACCACGAGAAGACCCGCCGGCGCGCCGTGCGCAACCTCGTCGATGTGGTGCGGCGTGGCGTCAAACCCGCCAAGGCGTGGGTGCGCGTCCCGGTGCTGCTGCCGGGAGAGCGTACGTCGACGGTCGTCGACCCGGGTCGGATGGTCTTCGGCCGGATCGACGGTGCGATCGCGGAGCGGGGACTGCGCGACGGCGGGATCTGGATCGGCTTCGCGTGGGCCGATGAGGAGCGCAACACGGCCTCGACGCTCGTGACAGGCGACGATGAGGCGGCTGCACTCGCCTGCGCCGAAGAGCTCGCCCGGAGCTACTGGGAGGCGAGGGAGTCCTTCGAGATCACCGCCCCGCACTACGGCACGCTCGACGAGGCGTTCGCGTTCGTCGAGGGCGGTGCGGCGACGCCCGTCGTCATCAGTGACGCGGGCGACAACGTCACCGCGGGCGCATCGGGTGACATCACGTACGCGCTGCACGCCGTGCGCGCTCGTGCGGGGCTCGCCGACAGGCGCGTGCTCGTGGCGGGTCTCGTCGATCCGGCCGCGCTGACGGCAGCGGTGGGAGCCGGCGTGGGGGCACGCCTGCAGCTGGCGGTGGGCGCCGGTCTCGACGATCGGTTCGGCGGGCCGGTGCTGACGACCTGGGAGGTGGAGCGTCTGGTGCCTGCACCGGACGGCGCCCGCATCAACGGCGCGCTGCTGCGCCACGGCACCGTGTCGGTGACCGTGCAGTGGGCGCGCGATCCGTTCGTGGCTCCGGATGACCCCGCCCTGCCGCCCGGGATCCTGACGGGGGTCGCGCATGTGCCGTGGGACGGCTACGACATCGTCCTGGTCAAGAACGGATACCAGTTCCCCAGTCAGGTCGCGGGCGCAGGATCGTCCTTCATCGCGGTGACGCCGGGTGGCACCGACCTCGACATGGATCGACTCGCCTTCACGCGGGTCGAACGTCCGCTGTATCCGTTCGACCGGGAGTTCGAGGCCGACCTCGCCGCGCGGCTGCTGTGAGCTGGAAAACTGAACGACATTCAAGATAAGCTGAACACAATTCAGTTTTCGAGGAGGCGGCGCGCGTGTCGGATCGGGTGAGATCGCGGCGGCGCATCGCCCCCGAGACCTCGATCGCGGTCAGTTTCGGCCTGATGGCGTCGCTGACGGCCATCATGTCGATGACGGCCTACAGCGTCGACTCGTTCCTGCCGGCGTTCCCGCTCGCTGCCGACGCGTTCGGTGTGCAGGCGAGCGCCCTGCAGCTGACGCTCAGCGCGTTCCTCGTGGGGATCGCGGTCGGCCAGTTGGTGTTCGGGCCGCTCAGCGACCGGCTCGGACGCCGGGGTCCGCTCATCGCGGGCGCCGCCGTGTGCGCCGGCGCTGCGGTCGTCGCCGCCCTCGCGCCGGATGTCACGACACTCATCGTCGCCCGGTTCATCCAGGGCGTGGCTGGGTCCTCGGGCACCGTGATCAGCCGCGCGATCATCCGGGATCGCACGGTGGGGGACCATACGGCGCGCACCCTCGCCTCACTCGCCGTCGGCGTCGGTGCCATGAACATCTTCTCGCCGATGATCGGCGGTCAGCTCGTGCAGTGGTTCGGGTGGCGCGGGCCGCTGTGGTTCCTCGCCGCTCTCGGCATCGTCCTGCTCGTCATCGTGATCCTGGTGGTGCCGGAGACGCATCTGCCGCATCATCGCGAGCGCAGCACCGGATGGCTCGGTCTGCCGACCGTCGTGCGCCACCTGAAGAACAGGATCTTCGTGGTCTACGTCCTCGTGCAGGCGGGTTCGTACGCGACCCTGATGGCGTACGTGTCCGCATCGCCGTTCGTCTACCAGGATCTGCTGGGCTTCGACGGAGCTCAGTTCGGATTGCTGTTCTCGATCAACGCGGCCGTCGCGGTGAGTGTCAACTTCGTCGCCAACCGGTGGATGCGCCGCCTCGGCGCCAAGCGCCTCGTGCTGCTGGGCCTCGGCCTGTCGGTCGCCGGCACGACCGTCACGGCCACGCTGTGGCTTCTTGACGCTCCGGCGACGCTGATCGCTGTCGCGATCACGTCGTCGATGGCGCCGCTGGCGCTGAACGGTCCGAACCTCATCGGCCTTGCGCTCAACCGGGTGCGAACGGCGACCGGATCGGCGGCTGCGACGATCGGCTTCGTGCAGTTCTGCGCTGGCTCCGCCGTCGCGCCGTTCGTCGGAGTGTGGGGCACGGGCTCGCTGATCCCGATGTGCGCGACCATGGCGGGACTCGCCCTGATTTCGGTGGTCGTGCTGTTGCTGTCCCGTCGCAGTGAAGCGGCGATCGACGCCGCCGCACGCGTGGTGGAGTGACGGCCCGCGCGGCGGCGCCGGGGTACGGTGGAGGAATGAGCGCGAGGGGGCAGTACGCCAAAGGCGTCGCCCGTCGCGAGGAGATCCTCGAGGCTGCGCTGACGGTCTTCGCCCGATCCGGATACCAGGGCACGTCGCTCCGTGAGGTGGCTGAGGTGACCGGGATGACGGCGGCCGGTCTTCTGCACTACTTCGGCACCCGCGAGGCGATGCTCACCGAGGTCGTGCGCAAGAAGGAGGAGCTTGCGCGGTCGACCGCGAACGGTGCATCCGTCCTGCCCAGGATGAGCAGATCGCTGCGCGGCAACGCCGATGTGCCAGGCCTCGTCCAGTTGCACGCCGTGCTCGCGGCGCAGGCGTCGGACCCCGCGCACGCCAGTCACGACTACTTCGTCGAACGTTACGGCGGCATCCGCGAGCGCCTGGAGGAGGACCTCCGTGAGAGGATCGCCGTCCGCGGGCTCGACCTGGACCCGGCCAAGCTCGCCCCCATCCTCATCGCGGTGGCCGACGGTATGCAGCTGCAGTGGATGCTGGATCCCTCGCTCGGCATGGCCGATCACTTCGACTACCTGCTCGAGGTGCTCGGCATCGGTGCCGACACGCCGTCAGAGGACCGCGCGTGACGACGCGGCTGCGCGCCGTGCTGTTCGACCTGGACGGCACGATCGCCGACACGGAGCCGTTGTGGGTGCGAGCGAAGGAGGAGATCGCTCGGCGGCACGCCATCGTATGGACGCGCGAGGACTCCGAACGCGCGATCGGTCAGCCTACCCCCGTCTACGCGGGAGAGTTCGTCCGTCGCGGAGCGCGGGGATCCACGGCGCAGATCGCGTCCGAGATCACCGCCCATGTCGCGGAGGGCATGGCCGAGGGCATCGCCTGGCGACCCGGTGCCCTGGTGCTCCTGACGGCGCTCGTGAATGCGGGGATCCCGACGGCGCTCGTCACTATGGCCTACCGTCCCGTCGCGGAGGCGCTCGCGGCGGCGACCGGGCTCGGCGTCTTCGATGTCATCGTGGCCGGCGACGACGTGGAGAAGTCCAAGCCCGACCCCGAGCCCTACGAGCGCGCGCTCGCCGCGCTCGGTGTGCCCGCCCGTGGATGCGTGGCGATCGAGGACACCGAGACCGGCGCGCGCAGCGCCGAAGCGGCCGGTCTGCGCACGCTCGTGGTGCCCAGCGTCCACGACATGGCCGAAAGCCCCCGTCCGGTCGGCCGAACCCTTCGGCCGACCCTCGAGGGCCTCATGCCGGCCGAGCTCGCCGCTCTGCTCTGACGATCAGCCGTGTCAGAAGAACGCCTCCGGTGCGTTCTGCCACGCGACGGCGCGCTGGAAGCGCCCGAGGCCGAGCTGCCCCACAGAGGTCGCCGCCGCCGTGTCGAGGGTCGTCGCGGGGAACGGCCCGCCGTGGTGCTGCGCGGGTGTCGTGTAGACGGCGCCCGGCCACTCGTCGACGATGACGCGGCCGGCGATGTGCCGCAGCGCACGCACCGCTCCGGCGATGCCGTCGCGGCAATCGGACTGCAGAGCGTCGCGCTCCGCGCCGCCGAGGTGGACCGTCGCCGTCAGTGAGCCGGGCACCCATTCAGGCAACGAGACGAGCGCGCGCTCGACATCGTCGCACTCCACGACGATGGACGAGGGGCCGAAGACCTCCTCGGCGATCGTGGACGCCTGAGTGCGAGCGGTCTCGAACGGCACGGTCACGATCGTCGGCGTCGCCCACACGTGGCCGTCCTCATCTGTGCGCACGGTGCCCTCGGCGAGCGGCCGCGCGCCCGAGACGCCGAGGACCGCCGCGCGGCGCTCGAGGTACTGCGCGCCGAGCGAGGGGTACAGAAGTCGATGCTCGGGCACCTCCTGCGCGCGGCGAGCGATCGCCTCGTCCAGCCCGTGGTCGCGAGGAACCAGCAGGAGGCCGGGTTTCACGCACACCTGTCCGCCCGAGAAGGCGACCTCATCGACGAAGCCGCGCCCGAGCTCCGCTCCGCGCTCGCGCGCGGCGTCCGCCGTCACCACGACGGGATTGACGCTGCCCAGCTCGCCGTAGAAGGGAATCGGCGCCGGGCGCGTCGCGGCCAGGCCAGCGAGGTGCCTTCCGCCCGCGAGGGAACCCGTGAAGGTCGCGACGGCGATCCGCGGATTCAACAGGGCTCGCACGCCCTCCTCGTTCCCCTCGATGAGCTGAAGGGGGCAGTCGTCGCGGTCGAACACTCGACGGGCGGCGCGCCGGACGGCATCGGCGGACGCGCGCGAGGTGGCGGGATGCCCGGGGTGCGCCTTGACCACCACCGGGCAGCCAGCAGCCAGCGCACCGGCGGAGTCCACCCCGGCGACGGAGAAGGCGAACGGGAAGTTGCTGGCGGCGAAGTTCAGGGCCACGCCGACGGGAACGAGCGTGCGACGTATGTCGGGGCGCGCGCCCCTCGGGAACCCGGGATCGGCGGGGTCGTGGACGGGCCGCCGGTCTCGGTCTTCCCGCACCCAGTCGGCGAGGAGACCCAGATTGACGCGGGTCTGGGCCACCTCGCCGCTCAGGCGATCCTCGCCGAGGCCGGTCTCGCGCCTAGCGATCGTCACGAGCTGCTCCGATACGGACTCGAGCTCATCGGCGATCGCGACGAGGAAGTCCGCGCGCTCGGCGCCGCTCGTGTCCCGATACCAGCTCAGCGCCTCCGTGGCTCGCGCGAGTGCGGTCTCGACGCTGTCGGTGGCTTCGGTGCGGTCAGAGGGCATCGATCAACTCCCACGGTGAGGGGAACTCCCCGACGACGGCCTCGACGAGGAGAGGAGCACGTGCGCTCAGGCCGGTGGCGACGGCATCCTGCAACTGCGGTGCATCGTGGACGCGCACCGATGCGATGCCGTACGCGTCGGCGAGTGTCGCGAAGTCCGGGTTGGTGAGCGTGCTGGCGATGTACCTGCCGTCCCAGTCGTCACGCTGCATGCGCCGGACGTTGCCGTAGTGGCCGTCGTTGAACACCACCGTGACGAGCGGGATGCGCTCGCGCTTCGCGGTCGCGAGTTCGGGCAGGGTCCAGGCGAACCCGCCGTCTCCCGTCACCGAGACGACGGCGCGATCACCGGCCCCCACCTGGGCGCCTAGCGCCGTGGCGAAGCCGTACCCGAGGGTGCCCTGGTATCCCGGGCTGATGAAATCGCCGCCCGCGTGCACGGGGAACGAGACGCTGGCGACGTAACCGACCTGCGTGTACTCGCTGACGAAGACCCCGTCCGAGGGGAGCGCTTCCCGGATGGCCCGGAGGTACGCATGCTGCGGCTCCAGCCGCGCCGTCTCGCGCCCGATCCAGTCTCGCAGCTCATCGCACTCGGCGCGGCGGTCGGTCGGCCGGTGGCCGCTCGAACGCAGCGCGTCCGTCAGCTCGCGGGCGAAGGCTCCCGCATCCGCAAGGACGGCGACGTCCGGCCGCCGCGGAGGGACGAACATGCGGGAATCGAGGTCGACGATGACAAGCGTCCCTTCACCGACGTCCGCCTGCTCGCCGTCGGTGCTGCCCAGGCGGGTGCCGAGGGCGAGGATGAGGTCGGCGTCGTCGCGCACCCGCCGCATCGCGAGGGGGTCGAGAACGAGCGGATGCCGGCTGTCGAAGGCGCCGCGACCATTCCGCGTCGTGACGATTGGCGCGCCGGTCGCCTCCGCGAGGGCCAGGACGTCGTCACCGGCGCGGGCGGCGCGCACCCCGCCGCCTGCGATGATCGCGGGCCGTTCGGCTCGCCCGACGAGGTCGCGCACGGTGGCGAGAACTCGCGCGTCGGGGCGCGGATGCTCCGGTGTCGCTGCCGCAAGCGGGGTCGCGCGCGCGGTCATGCGCAGCACGTCGGGCGGCACCTCGAGCGCCACGGGCCCCGTGACTCCGGAGCGCAGCTGGCGGAACGCCTCGTGAACGGCGGCGGGGATCTCGTCGGGGTGCCGGACGAGGTGATGCCACTTGGTGAGTCCGCGCAGCACGCCGCTCTGGTCAGGAATCTCGTGCAGAGCGCCGAACCCCCGACCGATGAGGTCGGAGCGGATCTGGCCGACGACGGCGAGCACGGGGCTGGAGCATGCGTACGCGGTGGACAGACCGGCGGTCGCGTTGAGCATGCCGGGTCCGGGAACGACCATCGCGACACCGGGCGTGCCGCGGGTGCGTGCGTAGCCGTCGGCCATGTAGGTGGCTGACTGCTCGTGGACGACGGGATGAAGGGTGATGCGGTCGGAGGCGTCGTGCAGCGCGGACATCGCGGGGTCCAGCTGCAGGCCGGGGAGGCCGAACACGTCCTGCACTCCCTCGGCGATGAGGCACTCCGTCAGGAGGTTCGCGCCGGTCGTCATGCTCACAGATCCCGCACGAACGACGTGTAGAAGGTGAGACCTTCGACGAAGCTCGAGATCGGTAGGCGCTCGTCGATCGCATGCAGGCTCTCGCGCTGTGCGAGCGACATACGGTACGGGCTGAAGCGGTACACGCTGTCGCTGATGCCCGTGTAGTTGCGGCTGTCCGTTCCGCCGTTGTTGACGTAGGGCACCACGAGCACGTCGTCACCGTAGGTGGCGTGGATGTGCCGCACGATGAGATCCCACTCGGCACCTTCCGACGGCGACACCGGCGAGGCGTCTTTGAGCTCGATCACCTCGATCGCGATTCCGTCGTCGTCGATGACCTGGCGCACCCGGTCGACGACGTCCGCCGGCGAATGGCCGGGCGCGATGCGCAAGCTCACTAGGGCGGATGCGCGTTCCGGGATGGCGTTGGCCGTCATCCCCGCCGAGACGACCGTGGTCACGGGAATGGTGTGCACCATCGCCCGGGCGTTGAGGCTCGCCGTGGCGAACGATTCGATCGCTCCGGCTTCGTCGCCGGCATCCAGCAGGCGAGCCGCCTCCGCGACAGGGCCCGGCGCGTGGGGTCCAAGGGTGCGGATGAGCCGCCGGTTCACATCGCTGAGGAGTGGGGTGATGCCGCGATCGTGGATTGCAACGATTGCGCGGGCCAGCCGCACCGTCGCCTCCTCGAGGGGCGGCACAGCAGAGTGCCCACCCGGGGCGGACAGCGATAGGCGCAGCGTCCCCGTTCCCTTCTCGCTGACGCCGATGCACACGACGTCTGCGTTCACGGGGCCGAGGATGCTCTCGCCCACGATGCCGCCCTCGTCGATGACAAGGCGCGGCCTCACCCCTCGTTTCTCGAGCAGTTGAACGATGCTCGGTGTGCCGTCGCCGAGAACTTCCTCATTGTGCGTGAACGCGAGGTAGACGTCAGACCGAGGTGTGAAGCCGCTGATAATGGCTTGCTCCACCGCTGCGAGGATGCCGGCTAGCGAGGCTTTGTCATCGATGCTCCCGCGCGCCACGAGGTGGGGCTCCCCGTCGACGTCCACGATGTCCGCTGCAAAGGGAGGAACGGTCCAAGCGCTTTCGTCCTCGACAGGCACCACGTCATAGTGCGCCATCAGGACTGTCGGTTCTGTGTCGGTCATCCCGCGCCAGCGGAAAAGCATCGCGTGTTCGCGCACGATCTCCAGAGAGAGGCTTCCGTGCAACTGAGGATAGCGAGCGGCGATGTCTTCGCGGAATTGCTCGAAAGGTGCCCAGTTCGTTCCACGGTCACCGAGTCGCGAGATGGTCGGAATCCGAACCAGCGCGCGGTAGTTCTCGATCGCCTGATCTACGAAGTCGGGCTCTAACGGGGGGACCAAATTGCGCATGTTGAAACCCTAACAGCATTTAGTGGTCGCTTGTTTGCCGCTGCAGGAGGTGTGCTCCGACGGTCGGGCGTCGCCCTCGGCTTTCCGGACGGCCCGATAGCGAACATAGACTCGACCAGACGGACAAGGAGGCTCCATGAAGATCGTGGTGCTGATCAAAGAGGTACCTGACACGTGGGGTGATCGGAAACTGAGCCTGGAGACCGGGCTCGCCGAACGCGACGCCAGCGATCGCGTGCTGGATGAGATCTGCGAGCGCGCGCTCGAGGTCGGTCTTTCGTACGCCGACGCGCATGAAGGCACCGAGGTCGTCGTTCTGTCGATGGCGTCGGAAGCCTCGACCGCGACCGTGCGCAAGGGGCTCGCGATGGGCGCGGCGTCGGCGGTGCAGGTGGTCGACGGCGATCTCCTGGGAGCCGACATGGGGCTCACGGCCGAGGTGCTCGCAGCGACGCTGCAGCGGATCGGATTCGATCTGGTGATCGCCGGCAACCTCTCCACCGACGGCTCGGGCGGGATGATCCCCGCGATGGTGGCCGAGATCCTGGATGTCCCGAGCGCGACGAACCTGACGTCGGTCGAGATCTCCGACGGTGCCGTCGAAGGCGTCCGGCTGAGCGATGCCGGTTCGATGCGGCTGCGAGCAGAACTCCCGGCGGTGGTCTCGATCACCGAGGCGCTCCCCGACGCGCGATTCCCCAACTTCAAGGGGATCATGGCGGCGAAGAAGAAGCCGTTCGAGACGCTGGGTCTCGCCGACCTCGGCCTGGATGCCGCCGACCCCGATGCGGCGCGCTCGATCGTCATCTCCCTGGCCGAGCGGCCGCCGCGCGAGGCGGGCGTGAAGATCGTCGACGAGGGCGATGCCGGTCGGAAGCTCGCCGACTTCCTCGCAGAGAACCGGCTGGTGTGAGGACGTGATGGCTGATTACGCGGATGACGCGATCCTGGTCCTGCTGGACGTGATGCCATCGGGTGAGCTGGCCAAGAGTGCGGCGGGACTCGTCGGGGCGGCTGCTTCGGTGGGGACACCGGTGGCGCTCGTGGTGACCGACGACGGGGAGGCGGTCGCCGCGGCCGCCGCGGAGCTCGGCGCCGGCACGGTGCTGATCGCGCCGCCCGGCGAGGGGCTCTCGGTTCCGGTCGTCGACGCGCTCGACGCCGCCATGGCCGAGGTGCGACCCGACGCCGTACTGATCTCGCACTCGGTCGAGGGACGCGAGGTCGCCGCCCGCTTCGCCGCCCGCTCGCGGTCGGGTGTATGCGCCGATGCGGTCGGTGTCTCCCGCGACGCCGAGGGCGTCGTCGCGCACCACTCGGTGTTCGGGGCGGCCTACAACGTCGATGCCGCAGTCACGTGGGGTGCGCCGGTCATCACCGTGCGGCAGGGAGCGATCGAGGCACGCGCCGAGGCGGTGGCGAACCCGGTCGTGGAGACGCTGGCCGTGTCGGGGTCGGGCCGGCGCGCGGCATCAGTCCTCTCCGTCGAGGAGGCCGCCGCGACCTCGAGCCGGCCGGAGCTCCGGGGAGCGACGAAGGTCGTCTCGGGCGGCCGGGGGCTCGGGTCGGCGGAGAAGTTCGCGCTCGTGGAGCAGCTGGCCGACGTGCTCGGCGCCGCGGTGGGCGCGTCGCGGGCGGCCGTCGACGCAGGGTACGTGCCGCAGTCGTATCAGGTCGGACAGACCGGCGTCTCGGTCTCGCCGCAGTTGTATGTCGCTCTCGGCATCTCGGGGGCGATCCAGCACAAAGCGGGCATGCAGACGGCCAAGACGATCGTCGCGATCAACAGGGACGGCGACGCGCCGATCTTCGGGATCGCCGATTTCGGCGTCGTCGGCGACCTCTTCACCGTCGTGCCGCAGCTGATCGAGGCGCTCGAGGCGAAGAAGAAGGCGTAACGGATGGCGACGTTTGCGCGGACTGTGCGTCGTGGCCTCCCACGGGTCGCCGGCGGCGATCCGTGGCCGCCGGTCGGTGAGGCGCCGCCGGCCGTCGAGGCGCCACCCGTCGCGCAGGCCACGCCCGTCATCCCACCAGCACAGCAGGTCGAAACGCCCGCCGACCCGTCAGAAAACGTCGTTCCCGCGGCATCCGGGCCGCAGAAATCGACGGGTCGCGAGCCGAGGAGGATGCGACGGGGTCTGCCTCGGGTCGCGGGCGGCGAGCCGTGGCCACCCGCCGCACCCCCGGCCGCCCCGCGAGCGCAGCGAGTCGAAACGCCCGCCGCATCCCCGGTCGGGGAGCGCGCGGAGAACCACGCAACGCCCGCCGACCCGTCAGAAAACGTCGTTCCCGCGGCATCCGAACAACAGGAATCGACGGCTCGCGGGGCAGTGGGTGTCCGGCGGGGACTTCCCCGGGTCGCAGGCGGCGACCCGTGGCCGCCGGCTGAATTCACGCCGCGCCCCCGTGCCGCTGCGACGCCGCCGGCCGATCCGTCGGCGCGCCCGAGCGCCCTCGTCTCCGACCCGTCAGAATCGGCGGCTCCCGCACCATCCGCGCAGCAGAAATCGACGGCTCGCGAGAGTCCACGGCCCATCGGCGCCCGCGCCCCGCTGCCGTTCACCCCGACCGTGTTCCCGGGTGCCGCGGCATCCGTTCGTCCCGCCGCACCTCCCGAGCCGCGCCGGATCGGTCCGTACACCCCGCTCCAGTGGGCCGGGGTCGCCGCGGTCGGCGGCTTCACTCTGCTGGTCGCGGCAGGGCTCATCGTCGTCATCGTGCGGTTCCTCCTCAGCATTCCGCCCCTGCAGGGGTTCGTCGAGCAGTTCCCGGGCGAGTACCACCTTCCCGAGTGGGCGCCCGTCGGCATCCCCGCCTGGCTCGGCTGGCAGCACTTCTTCAACGTCTTCCTGATGGTGCTGATCATCCGCACCGGTCTCCAGGTGCGTACCGAGAAGCGACCGACGGTGTTCTGGAGCCCGAAGGGCAACAAGCGCCGCAAGATCAGCCTCAACCTGTGGCTGCACCAGGCGCTCGACGTGCTGTGGGTGACCAACGGCATCATCTACGTCGTGCTGCTGGGCACCACGGGGCAGTGGGTGCGCATCGTGCCGACGAGCTGGGAGGTCATCCCGAACGCCCTCAGCGCGGGCCTGCAGTACCTCTCGCTCGATTGGCCGACCGAGAACGGCTGGGTCAACTACAACTCGCTGCAGCAGCTGGCGTACTTCGCCACGGTGTTCATCGCGGCGCCGCTGGCGATCATCACCGGAGCGCGCATGAGCGGCTTCTGGCCGAAGAACGCCGATCGACTGAACCGGCTCTACCCGGTGGAGTGGGCGCGGAAGGTGCACTTCCCGGTGATGATCTACTTCGTGGTGTTCATCATCTTCCACGTGACGCTCGTCTTCGCCACCGGCGCTCTTCGCAACCTCAACCACATGTACGCCGCGCAGGGATCGGTCGACCCGAACGCCTACGCGGACAACTGGGCGGGGCTGCTCATCTTCACCCTGTCGCTCGGCGTCGTCGTCGCCGGGTGGGTTGCCGCCCGGCCCCTGGTGGTCGCTCCGATCGCCCGCCTGTTCGGCACGGTGAAGAGCCGGTGACCGGACCCGACGCGCCGCAGTGGGCGCTGCTCATCACCGCGGTCATCCTGGTCGTCGCCGGCATCCTCATGGTCGTCCTCGCCCGCCGCTCGCGCGAACGGCGGCTGCCACTGAATCCGATAGCGGGCGTTCGGACGACCACGACCATGGCATCGGATGCCGCCTGGTACGCCGCGCAGGCGGCGGCGGCGCCCCGCACCGAGATCGCCGGATGGGGAACGCTCGTCGGCGGAGCCGCGGTCGGCGTCGCGGCTCTCCTTCCGCTGTCGGAGTCGGCCGGGATCCCGCTGTACATGGTGCTCGTGTTCGGCACGGTCGCGTGGCTGCTGGGCTGGACGCTGACCGGCGCGGCGCACGGTCAACGGGCCGCCCGCGGCGCGGTCGAGGCGGGTGAGGGCGAGGCCGGGGGATAACCCCCGGTGAAGAGTCCGGATGCCTCGGGCGCGCGGAGCAGGCCGCAGTTCTACCGTGGGTGTCATGACCACAGCACCTCTCACCCCCGCCGCACCGCGTGAGGAACCCAGCCCCGCGCCGGCGCGCCCCGCGAAGGTGAAATCGCAGATCGCCTCGCCCTTGCGCATCGCCTTCGCCATCGCTCACCTCGCCGCGCTCGGCGTGCTCGGCTCCGCGCTCTTCGGGTTCCTCTTCTCCCTCCTCGGCCTCGGTCTGGGCTTCCTGCTCGTGATCGGCATCGGGCTGCTCTTCCTCGTCGGCCTCGTCTACGTCCTGTTCGCGCTCGGCTGGCTGGAAACCGCCCGGGTCGACGGGCTCTACCACTTCGGTCTCACTCCGCGGCGGCTGCGCCGCAGTGGACGGCCCGGCTTCGGCGGCTGGATCCGCTCCCTCGGCCAGCAGGCGATCGATCCCGGCATGTGGCGGGCCATCGCCAACCTCGCCGTCGCCACGCTCCTCGGCGGGATCACCCTCTTCCTCTTCCAGGCGATCTCGAGCGGCATCGTCTTCACCTTCAGCCCGCTGTTCGCCGTCGACGGCGTCCTGCGGCTCTTCGGAACGGGTTTCGTCGTCGCGAGCGGCTGGGCCGTCGTCGTCGGCATCCTCGTCGTGGTTCTCGCCGCCGCCGGCATCATCGGCCTGGCGATCCTCCACGGCGTGCTCGCCCGGGCCATCATGGTGCCCTCACGCGAAGCCCAGCTGGCCGAGGAGGCTCGGACCTCGAACGCGCAGCGGGCCGGCGCGGTCCGTGCGGCCGACGTCGAGCGCACGCGCATCGAGCGCGACCTCCACGACGGCGTCCAGCCGCGACTGGTGTCGGTGGGGATGACGCTGGGCCTCGCGCAGCAGAAGCTCGACACCGATCCGGCCGCAGCCAAAGAGCTCATCGCCGAGGCGCACACCTCTACGAAGGCCGCCATCACCGAGCTCCGGCAGCTCGCGCGCGGCATTCACACGTCCGTCCTCGACGACCGGGGTCTCGACGCCGCTCTCTCCGCCCTCGCGGCGCGATCGGTGGTGCCGGTGCAGCTGGACGTGCGGATGGAGGGGCGCTGCTCCCGCGATGCCGAGGCGGCGGCCTACTTCGCCATCGCCGAAGCCCTCACCAACGCCGCCAAACACGCCCGCGCCTCGGAATGCCGAGTGGTCGTCCGTCTCCGTGACGAGCCGCAGACCGGATCCCGCACCCTGTGGGCGCGAGTCGAGGACAACGGAGTGGGCGGCGCCCAGGTGATCGCCGGCGGCGGCATCGATGGCATCATCAACCGGGTTCTGGCAGCAGGCGGCACCGCGCGGCTCGACAGCCCGATCGGCGGCCCCACCTCGGTGGAGGTGAGCATCCCGTGCGCATCCTGATCTGCGAAGACTCCGCGCTGCTGCGCGAAGGCCTCAGCCGGCTGCTCGCCGACGCCGGCCACGAGGTGGTCGCCGCCCTCCCCGACGCCGAACACCTCGACGAGACGGTGGACCGGGTCGCCCCCGACCTCTGCATCCTCGACGTCCGGCTCCCGCCGACCTGGTCGGACGAAGGCATCCGCGCGGCCCTCTCGCTGCGGGCCCGGCTGCCGCAGCTGCCGGTGCTCGTGCTCTCGCAGTACGTCGAGGAGCGCTACGCCGCCGACCTCATCGCCGCAAGCGGCGGGGCCCTCGGCTACCTGCTGAAGGACCGCGTGGCCGACGTCGGGGAGTTCCTCGACGCGGTCGGGCGGATCGGCGAGGGCGCCACCGTCCTCGACCCCGAGGTGGTCGCACAGCTGCTGGCCCGGCGTCGCCGGGATGAGCGGATGCAGCGACTGACCGACCGGGAATCCACCGTGCTGGCGCTCATCGCCGAAGGCCGATCGAATCAGGCCATCGCCCGCACACTGCACGTCAGTGAGGGGAGCGTCGAGAAGCACATCACCGCGGTCTTCCAGAAGCTCGACCTCGAACCCGACGACTCCGGCAACCGCCGGGTGCTCGCCGCCCTCGCCCACCTCGAACACGGCGGCCCGGCCGCCCCCGCATCGCGTCCGCAGAGCGGACCCTCCCAGACAGGAACGAACCGATGAGCACTGTCCCTCCTCCGGCCGACGAGTCGGCACAGCCCGCTCCGCCGGCCGCCCCCGAGCGCCCGACCCGGCCGGGCGCCCCCCGATCCGCCGCGCCCCGCGTGGTCGCGACACTCGTCGGCGCCTTCGGCGCGCTGGTCATCCTCGGCAGCCTCGGGAGCACGGCCATCGCGACCGCTTCGGCCGCCGTGACCGGCAGTGGCGGCGGAAGCAGGCTCCACCGACACCACGGTCGACACCGCCGGCGTGACCGAGGTGGAGACCGAGGTGGGAGCCGGCAGCCTCCGGATCGAATTCGCCGACGTCGATGACGCCACCCTCGAGGTCACCCGGGGGTGGGGTGCCGACCAATGGCGCCTCGAGCGCATCGAAGACACCATCCGGGTGTCCTCGCCCGACCGGTGGTGGGGCGGATGGATGTTCGGTGACCGCTCCGAGGCGGTGCTCACCCTCCCTGACACCCTCGAGGGGATCGACGCAGACCTGACGATGAATGCGGGCGACCTCCGGGTCATCGACGGTGATTTCGCCGAGCTCGACCTCGACCTCGGCGCGGGCAGTGTCGACATCACGGGCTCCGCCCGCTCGGTCGACGCCACGGTGTCTGCGGGCCAGGCCGACCTGGAGCTGTTGGACGTCGCCGAAGCCGACGTCACGGTCAGCGCGGGCGACATGGACCTCGTCCTCACCGGAGCACAGCCGGACGCGATGACGTTCGACGTCAGCGCGGGACGGGTGACGGCGACCGTGCCCGAGGGTGAGTACGACATCACCTCGGAGGTCTCCGCCGGCGACTTCGACAACGGCCTCGGCTCGATCCCGGGTGCCCGCAGCACTGTCGAGGTCAGCGTCACCGCGGGTCAGGTCGAGCTGCGCGCCGGCTGATGACCGGGATCGTCCAGGGTTCGCCACCGGCACGGCCGGCGGCGAACCCCTCGGCGTAGGCCTCGTCGGCGCCGAGGCGGAACATGTCGCGTTCCCACGGGCGCACGATCGAGCGCGCACCGGGCAGATTGAGATCGCCCACCAGGTCGCCGCGGCCGCGGACGACGGCGACGGGCCGGCGACCGACCTTCCCCTTCACGAGGTCCGCCGCGGCGCACAGCTCGTCTGCGACGCACGGCATCGTCACGGCGAGGGGCCGGCCCTCGGCATCCGTCGTTCCCCGGAGGTCTTCGAAGACGGTCACTCCGCCGGCGCCGATGGCGTGATCGGTCTGACCCTCGCGCCATGCGCGTCCCAGCGTGTCGGAGACGAGCACGCCCACCCGCACGCCGAGCCGTGTGCGCAGGCCCGCCGCAAGCAACCGGGCGGACCGGTCGGGGTCTTCCGGAAGGAGCAGCACCGTCCCGTCGGGGGTGTTGGACGCATCCACCCCGGCGGCAGCGGCGATGATGCCGAGCCGATTCTCGACGATGCGGGTGACGTGCCCGCTGGGACCTTCGCGGCGCGCGACGACCCGCACCGACTCCGCGGTGATGGCGTCTTCGCGGTCGTCTGCCTGCACGAACCGACCCTCGGCCTTGGACACGATCTTCGAGGTGACGACCACGATGTCGCCGTCTTCGAGGGTGTCGGCCGCCGCGGTTGCGACGATCGCGACGAGATCGTCACCGGCGGTGATCTCGGGAATGCCCTCCAGCGCCCAGACGCTCAGCACGGCGGGTTCAGCGGACGAACCGGACCTCGGTGAGCGTCTCGCCGAGGAAGGGCTCGGTGTGCGAGGCGCCGTCGAGGCTGAAGCCGTTGCGCTCGTAGAAGCGGTGCGCTCGGGGGTTGTGTTCGGCGACCCAGAGGTAGAGGGGCTCGCCGTCCTCGACCGCGGCGTCGAAGAGCTTCTGCCCGATCCCCTTCCCGTGGTACGCATCGAGGAGGTAGATGAAGTACAGCTCGCGATTGCGGGGCGCATCTTTGTCGCGGGCCGGTCCGGAGCCGACGAATCCGACGATCTCACCGTCGACCAGAGCCGCGCTCATCTTGAACTCGGGGCCCTGGACCGCCCAGTGGGTCCAGAGTTCGGCCAGACGACGGGGCGAGATCTTCTCCAGCGCCGCCTTGCTGATCACCTGGTCGTAGGTCTCATGCCAGCACGTGGCGTGCACCTGGCCGAGAGCGACAGCATCGACGTCTCGCACCGGCCGCACCACGACATCCGTTCGCAGTTCAGCGTCCATGGCCAGACTCTACGCGCGGGTTCCGACGTCGCGAAATCGAGCCCGCAGCCGCGGGAAAACTGTCGATCCCGCACAATCGAATCGGCGGAATCACCGTTCCTGGCTACCATCCGAGACCGTGAACGTCCTCTGGCGCACCCTGCTCGTCCACCTCCTCGCGCGACTGCGCCTCCGCCGTGAGGGGTGGCTGACGTTCCAGGACGTCGGGCGCATCCGCCTGACGACCCTGCCGACCGATATCGACGTGCTCCGCCACATGAACAACGGTCGGTACCTGTCGCTGTTCGACCTCGGACGCTGGGACCTTCTGGTGCGCACCGGGATGGTCGACGCGATGCGCCGGCACGGGTGGTACGGGGTGGTCTCGAGCGAGACCATCACCTTCCGCAAGTCGCTGCAGCTCTGGCAGCGCTTCGAACTGCAGACCAGGATGCTCGGACACGACGACCGCGCACTGTACCTCGAGCACCGGGCTCTGGTGGGCGGCGAGATCTACGCGCGGGCGATCATCCGCATCCGGATGCTGAGGCGGTCGGGCGGCACCCTCCCCCACGAGGAGCTGTTCGCGGCGGTCGGACGCCCCGAGGGGATGCCGGACGTGGAGGCCTGGGTGCACGATTGGGCCGCGGCATCCGCTCTGCCCTCCACCCGCCAGCCGGCACCCAGCGACTGGAGCTGAGCCGGCCTACTCCTCGGGTTCGGGGACGATCATCAGTCCGCCCGGGGAGTTCGCCGACTTGGACAGTGCTTCCAGCCATGCGGGGTTGAGCTTAGGCATGCGACTGCCGAAGTACTCGAACGCCACGGGGATGTTCGGGCTGAGCCACACCGAGGTGCGTCCCATGCCGTTGCGGGTGGGATCGGTCCAGGTGAAGGAGAACTGCTCGCCGCGGCGAAGCTTCGACCACACCACGGCCTGCAGGTGCGCCAGGACGCGGTCGTCCAGCGCGACGGTCAGTTTGGAGTCGTAGGTCAGAGTTCCCATCGTGACCAGCGTAATCTGCCGCGGGCCCGTGGTGATCTGATCGGCGTGATCCGCCGAGGCGTGGCATTATATGCACGCGTCGCCCGTTTGTCTGGTGTTGCCCGAACCAGGCATCCTTGTGAGCCTGAGAGACATGGACCCCTGTGCAACCCTCGCCACCGAGTTGCGCGCGGCCGTGCCCGCCGGCGGACTCTCGATAGAGTTCCAGCCGCTCTTCGACCTCGACGGGTCCGGCCAGCCGGCGCGCCCCGTCGCGGTGGAAGCGCTCTGCCGCTGGCATCATCCTCGATTCGGCACGATTTCGCCCGTGCATTTCATCCCCCTCGCCGAGACCCACGGCATCATCGCCGACCTCGGTGCCGCCGTCCTTACGCGCGCCGGCAGGCAGGTCGCCGCATGGCAGCGTGCCGGCCATGAACTCGGCCTGTCGGTGAACGCCTCGCCGTCGGAGTTCTCGGCCGCGTGGGTCGACACCGTCGCCCGGCGCGCCGGCGAGCTCGGCCTGTCGGCGGGGAGTCTGACGATCGAGATCACCGAGTCGCCCGCGCCGCAACTGCTGCCGAGCGTGCTCGCCGTGCTCGAGCAGGCGCGTGCTGCCGGTCTCGGCCTGTCGATCGACGACCTCGGCGCCGGCGACACCACCACCCCGATGCTCGACGCGCTGCCGCTCACCGAGGTCAAGATCGACCGCTCGCTGACGCAGCGAGACGATGCGGACGCCGATGAGGCGGTCGCCGCCGTGGTCGAGCAGGCCCGGCGCAACGGATGGACCGTCGTCGCCGAGGGGATCGAGACCCCGGATGACCTCGAGCGCGCGCGGCGCCGCGGGTGCGACCGGGGCCAGGGGTTCCTTCTCGGCAGGCCGATGCCCGCCGCCGAGTTGGCCGCCCTGCTGTCGGCTTGAGCAGCCCGGGCCGTCGTGTCGGGCCTCAGATGCCGCTGTAGTCGTCGATCACCATGTCGGTGTCGTCGTGGGCGTTGCCGTGTGCCTGGTCGGACGGAACGTCGATCTGCGTCCACGTGACGGGCATGCCGGGGGAGAAGAGGATGTCGATGCCCGGACCCCCGCGCAGCGGCGGGATGTTCACGTAGCCGCCCCCGGCCTTGATGGCGTCGAGGATCTTGCCCTTGAGTTCGGTGACCGGGTCGGGAAGGAAGTAGTCACGCCCGTCGACGGTGAGTCGGTTCACAATGGCCATCGGACCAGAGTACGCCGAACGCGCCACGACGACCGTAGGATCGACAACGATGGGTACCTTGCACTATGGCGCGCCTTCGGTCGCCGTTCCGATCGATGACCGCACTCTCGCGCACCTCGAACTCGTGATCGTGGCCAAGCTCCGCCGACGCGAGAGCACGTCGCTGGCCGTGATCGACGACAACACCAACCGGCGTCAGGCGCTGTGGATCTCGCCGGCGAGCACTCTCCGGTTCGAGTACGACGGGCCTATGCCCGAGATCAACAAGGCCTGGCTGCAGGACCTCGTCGACTCCGCCAACTCCCCCGGTGGTCTGCGGCTTCTGCCCGAACCGGGCGCCTGAGCTCGCCCCCGGCGCGGGCGCGCCGGTTCAGCGGGAGACGCGACCGCGTCCGGCGCGCTTCGCCCGGTACATGGCCGCATCGGCGGCTTCGAGCAGTTGGGACGAGGTCGGCTGCTCGGCTGCCGCGACGACGCCGGCCGATGCCGTGATCCGGATCGACAGGTCCTCGACCACGACCGGCTCCGTGAGGGCCAGGAGCGCTCGCTCGGCGATCGTGTGCGCGTCGGCCTCGTCGACGTCACGGCAGATGAGGATGAACTCGTCGCCGCCGAAACGGACGATGACGTCCTCGGACCGGGCGCTGTGCGTGAGGCGCTTGCTCACGGCCACCAGCACCGCATCGCCGACCTCGTGCCCGTGGGTGTCGTTGACCGCTTTGAAGTCGTCGAGGTCGACGAAGATCATCGCGACGCCGTTCTCCGTCTCGCGCAGGAGCTCCTCGAGCCGGTCGTCGAGGAATCGGCGGTTCTGAAGACCCGTGAGCGGGTCGTGGAACGCCAGCTCGGCCAGTTCCGCCTCGTTTCGCCGCTCGATGGCGGCGCGGATGTCGAGGGCGAGGTCCTCGGCATCCTTCACCAGGTCGCCCCAGGGGAGGCTGCGCCCGGTGACGCTCTCCTTCCACGCCGAGAACGACCGGCGCGGCGAGAGGGGGTGGTCGCGGTTGTCGGCGGTCTGGTCACCCAGCCAGTTCACTTCGCGCGTCACCTCGCCGCGGACGAAGACGAGGCAGTCGCCGGGCTCACCGAGGGAGACGACGAGGATCCCGGCGACGCCGGGAATCTCGACGGCGAGCTCGGGACGCTCGATGGGCAGGGCCTCGGAGCTGAACGGCGCGGTGCCGAGGTCGTCGACGACCGCGCCGAGCAGCTCCGGCTCGGGCACGTCGCCGATCGTGCGGGCCACGCCGCCCAGGCGCAGGTACGCCCCATCGGCCGGCACCGCGTCGAGCACGGTCCTCGGCCCGTCCAGAAGCGCCGCGTGCACGTCGAGTGCTCCATACAGCGGCGCGACGACCGCCGACCGGCGCTCGCGGGCCGTCAGTTGGCGACGAAGCTCCCCGATCTGACGGGCGGCGGTGAGCTGCATGGTGACCTGGCTCGCCAGCACCTCCAGCGACCGTCGGAGTAGGACCGGCACGCGCCGCACGGTGCGGTGCGCGCAGGTGAACATGCCGACGAGCCGGTCGTCGGCGACGAGTGCGAACGACACGGTGGCGGCCTGGCCCATGTTGCGCATGAACTGCAGGTGGTGCGGCGAGACGGCGCGCAGCTCGGTGGTGGTCAGGTCGAGGGGTCCGAGCTCGGGCAGGAGGGTGACCAGCGCCTTGCCGTCGTCGCGGGTGTCGACGATCGCCCGCGATCGCTTCTGCAGGTAGAGGGCGCGCGCCTGCGGCGGGATGTCGGATGCCGGGAAGTGCAGACCCAGGTACGGCTCCATGTCGGGTTCGCGCTCGTCCGCGACGATCTCGCCGTGGCCGTCGTCGAAGAAGTCGTAGCACATCACCCGGTCGAAGCCCGTGATGGCCTTGATCTCTGCGGCGGCTCGCTGCCGCAGCTCGGTCGCGTCGACGAGGCCCGCAAGGCGCTGGATGGCGGTGACGACGCCGGTGCGCATGTATTCGAGGTCAGGAGCGGTTCGTTCGAGCTCGATGATGACCGGGTCCGCGCCACGGTGCACGATGGCGTCGTGTTCGACGCCGTTGAAGCTGACCCGGATCGGGTCGACGGCGACGCCGCGGGCGTAGGCGTCGCGGAGCCTGTCATCGCCGATCTCCGTGATGGTGAGCCCGAGGGCGTCGACGGCGTCCTCGCTGGTGACCACGACGGTGTGCGTCTGCGCATCGACGGCGAGGAGGGTTCCGAACGACTGGATGCGACCGGGGGTGGCGAGGGGCTCTGTGGAGCATTCGAGGAGTCGCTGATTCTCGTCCGGGCCCCACGCGCTGTCCGTCGGGGTGAATGGGGTGGTGTTCACCGGTGCCTTCCCTTGCGAGAAGAGTCCGCCCGAAGCGACGCCACAATCCGCGCAGCGTCCATGGTAGACACAAATCCTCCTACCGCAGGGCCGGGCGGTCCACAAGCGCCTTCCGCGCAACCGCCGGGCACGGTTCGGTAAGAGGGTGGACACAACTACTCTCATCTGGGTCATCGTCGCTGTCGTCGTGGTGCTCGTCATCGCGGGGATCGTCATCGGTCTCGTCGCCCGCCGGCGGTCGACCGCCCACCGCGAGGCGCAGCATCGCCGTGCGGAGGAGATCCGCGAGAAGGCGCGTGAGGCCGAGATCGCGGCGCAGGAACGCGACGCCGAAGCGGCGCGCGCTCGCGCTGACGCCGCGGCAGCGGCCGCCGACGCCGAGCGCGCGAAGGCCGAGGCCGCGCGCGCGGAGGTCGAAGCCCGCCGGCGACAGGGCGATATCGCCGAGCATGAAGAAGATGCCGCCAAGCGCCGAGCCGAGTACGAGGAGACTCTGGCCAAGGCCGATGAGATCGACCCGCTCGTGTCCGACCGTGATCGGAGGCCGCCCGCCGAGCGCGCGGGAGACGAGCGGGCGCCGATCGCCGACCGGCGACACGACCAGCACGACGGCCCCCGCATCGACGCCGGAGACGGTGACCGAGGGGATCGGATCGACACGCGCACGGACCGCCGCGATGCCGGCGCATCGGGGGCGTGATCGCGATCTAGTCTGTATGCCATGGTGACCGACCTCTCTCGGGGCGATACCGACCTGGCGGCATCCGGCGACGATCTCGCCGAGAGCGCCGTGGAACTCGCGCAGCGGTGGATCACCGAGAGCGCCCAGGTCGACGTCGACCCCTCCGCCGCCCGCCTCGCCGGTGTCCTGAAGGACCCGAACGGTCTGCCCTTCACGATCGGGTTCGTGGACGGCGTCATGCGTCCGGAGAGCCTCGGTGCCGCGGCATCCCAGCTTCACCGGGTCGCGCCGCTCGTGCCGGACTTCCTCCCGTGGTACCTGCGCGGAGCGGTGCAGGTCGGCGGCGCGGTCGCTCCGGTGCTGCCGACGCCGGTGGTGCCCCTCGCGCGACGTGCGCTTCGCGAGATGGTGCGACACCTCATCGTCGACGCGCGGCCCAAGAAGCTCGGCCCCGCCATCGCCGAACTGCGCGCAGCCGGTGCGCGGCTGAACCTGAATCTGCTGGGCGAGGCGGTCCTCGGCGAGGACGAGGCGCTGCGCCGACTCGACGGGATCCACGACCTGATCCGCCGCCCCGATGTCGACTACGTCTCGGTGAAAGTGTCGGCGATCGCGAGCCACATCTCGATGTGGGCCTTCGACGAGGTCGTCGACAAGGTCGTCGACCGGCTCATGCCCCTCTACCTGTCGGCGGCTTCGGACGGGACGTTCATCAACCTCGACATGGAGGAGTACCGCGACCTCGATCTCACCATCGCTGTGTTCACCCGCATCCTCGAGGATCCACGCCTGGCCGACCTCGACGCGGGGATCGTGCTGCAGGCCTACCTCCCCGACGCGCTTCCGGCGCTTCAGGAGCTCACGGCGTGGGCGCGAGCGCGCGTGCGCGGGGGAGGTGCGGGCATCAAGGTGCGCTTGGTGAAGGGCGCGAACCTGGCCATGGAGCGGGTCGACGCGGTGATGCACGGCTGGGAGCTGGCGACCTACGGCTCGAAGCTCGACAGCGACGCCAACTACCTGCGCTGCCTGGACGAGGCGCTGCGCGAGGAGAACGCCGGCGCCGTGCGGATCGGCGTCGCGGGACACAACCTCTTCGACATCGCCTACGCGTGGCTGCTCGCCGGTGACCGCGGGGTGCGCGACCGGGTGGAGTTCGAGATGCTCCTGGGCATGGCCGAGGGGCAGGTCGAGGCGGTCTCGCGCGAGGTCGGCCCGGTGCTGCTCTACGTGCCGGTCGTCGCTCCGGACGAGTTCGACGTCGCCATCAGCTATCTCGTCCGCCGGCTGGAGGAGAACGCCTCCAGCGAGAACTTCCTCTCTGCGGCGTTCGATCTCGCCGACGACCCGGCCCTGTTCGAGCGCGAGCGCGATCGCTTCCTCGCCTCGGTCGCGCGGGCGGCCGACGCGGAATTGCCGACGGGTCCGAACCGGACGCAGGATCGCGGTGCCGGTGCCGGGCAGGGCGGCAAGAGCAGGGTGGATGCCGCCCGCGGCGCCCTGCTCAGGCCCATTCCCGACGCCGATGACGACGGGCTCACCCGCGAAGTGCTCGGGATCGCCCGCTCGGCCTCGGTCGATCCAGGCGAGACCATGCCGATCGCGCCGGAGGTCGGCGGCATCCTCTTCGGTGGCCAGGAGATCGTCGAGACTGCGGTGTACGCGGCACGCGAGTCGGGGCCCGCCGCCCTCGGCGCGCCCGGATTCGCGAACGCTCCGGACTCCGACCCTGCGCTTCCCGCCAACCGTGCGTGGGCGCGCGAGATCCTCGGCCGCGTCTCGGGATCGCAGGCGGGGGTCGACACGATCGCCGCAGCACGACTCGCCGACGCCGCGGAGGTCGACGCCGTGGTCGATGAGGTGCGGTCCGCGGCAGAGGCCTGGGGTGCTCGGGCGGCCGCCGATCGTGCCGAGGTGCTCGCCGCGGCCGGCCGGGCGCTCGAGGCTCGGCGTGCCGAACTGATCGAGGTCGCCGCCTCGGAGACGGGCAAGGTCTTCGCCGAGGCCGACGTCGAAGTCAGCGAGGCGATCGACTTCGCCCATTACTACGCCGCCACCGCCCGCGAACTCGACCGGGTCAGCGGTGCGGTGTTCGTGCCGGCGCGACTGACGGTGGTCGCGCCGCCGTGGAACTTCCCCGTCGCGATCCCCGCCGGCGGTGTGCTCGCCGCACTCGCCGCGGGGTCGGGCGTGGTCTTCAAGCCCGCGCCGCAGGCGCGCCGCTGCGCCGCCGTGGTCGCCGAGGCCCTGTGGGACGCGGGGGTGCCCCGCGAGGTGCTCGCCCTCGTCGACATCGAGGAGGGGGAGCTCGGGCAGCGCCTCATCGCGCACGAGGGCGTCGACCGCGTCATCCTCACAGGCTCCTGGGACACCGCCGCCCTCTTCCGGTCTTGGCGGCCCGATCTGCCGCTTCTGGCCGAGACCAGCGGCAAGAACGCGATGATCGTCATGCCGTCGGCTGACCTCGACCTCGCGGCATCCGATGTGGTCAAGAGCGCCTTCGGGCATGCGGGGCAGAAGTGCTCCGCGGCGTCGCTGGTGATCCTCGTGGGGCCGGTGGCGCGCTCGCAGCGATTCCTGCGGCAGCTGGTCGACGCCACGACGTCGCTGCGCGTCGCGCCGCCCACCGACCCCCTGGCCGAGGTCGGCCCCGTGATCGAGGCGCCCCAGGGGAAGCTCGAATGGGCTCTCACCACCCTCGATGAGGGGGAGAAGTGGCTCGTCGCGCCGCGCGCGCTCGACGGGTCGGACGAGTACGAGGGGCGCCTTTGGCGGCCGGGCATCCGCACCGGGGTCAAGCGCGGGTCGCGGTTTCACCGCGAGGAGTTCTTCGGGCCCGTGCTCGGCGTCATGCACGCCCACTCGCCCACGGAGGCCATCGAGCTGCAGAACGCGGTCGACTACGGCCTGACCGCGGGGCTGTACACCCAGAATCCCGACGATCTGGCGGTGTGGCTCGACCGGGTCGAGGCCGGCAACCTGTACGTCAATCGCGGCATCACCGGAGCGATCGTGCAGCGTCAGCCCTTCGGCGGATGGAAGCGCTCGTCGGTGGGGGCCGGTGCCAAGGCGGGAGGGCCGAACTACCTCATCGGGCTCGGAACGTGGCGGCCGTCGACCGGGTCGCCGCCCTCGGCGACGCTGCACCTGCGGGGGCTCGACTCGCGCATCACGACGCTCATCGAGGCGGCGCAGCCGACGCTGGACTACCAGGCTTTCGAGTGGCTCCGCCGCGGTGCGCTGTCGGACGCGATCTCGTGGGACCGCGAGTTCGGCCGGGTGAAAGACGTGTCGCAGCTGGGCGTGGAGCGGAACCTCTTCCGATACCGCCCCGTCGGTGTCGCCATCCGGGCGACCGGGGACGCCCCGTGGCAGGCGCTCCTGCGCGTGATCGTCGCGGCGCTTCGCGCCGGGTCGGAGGTCACCGTCAGTGCGCCGGTGGGAATGCCGGCGGGGGTCCGCCGCGTGCTCGGCGAGGAGCAGGTGTCAGTGTTCGTCGAGAGCGATGAGGAGTTCGAGGCACGGACGGCCGAGGCGCGCCCCGCGCGCGTGCGGCTGGTCGGGCCGCCGGCATCCGTCGCGGCGGCGCACGCCGCGCTCGCCGATGCCCTGTCGGGCGATCCCGACGTCGCCGTCTACGCCGGCGAGGTCACCACGGCGGGCCGGATCGAGCTGCTGCCGTTCCTGCGCGAGCAATCGGTGACCATCACCGCGCACCGCTTCGGCAACCCCGATCCCTGGTCGTCCGAGGTCATCTGAGTCCCTCCGGCGGCCGCGCTGTTCCCAACTCCTGCAGATCGGGTGTCGGTGTGGCCCCGTTGCGGCGAATGACGCCAATCGCGGCGATTCTGCAGGGGTTGGGGACGGCGCCAGCGGCGTAACTCCTCAGATTCCGGGCCGAACCGGCCGGAAACCGCCGTCGCCCGAGGCCCGCGGCGCCGTTTCGGAGGAGTTGTGCAGGTCTGCGCCGCGCCGCGGCGCCGCGATGTAAAAGATTCTTGACACGAGGCCAGAGACCGCCCTACGGTGAGTGTCAAGAATCTTTGACATCGGAGGTCGCCATGGCGTACATGGAGAGAACGATCTGGGCCCAGCTCGTCGCGAGCGTCATCGGGTTGGTGGTGTACCTCGCCCTCGTCGCCCCGCAGCTGTTCACGACGCCGGTCGCCGACATCGACTGGGTATGGCCGATGATCTGGACGATCGCCGGCGCGATCGTGCTGTCGATCGTGTTCAGCATCGTGTGGGGGATCGTCGCGCGCATGCGGGATCCCGAGCTCGAGCACACCGCCGATCAGCGCGACCGCGAGATCGAATGGTTCGGCGAGCGGGTGGGGCAGAGCTTCCTCGCGATCGGCGGCATCGGCGCCCTGATCCTCGCCATGGTCGAGGCGCCCTGGTTCTGGATCGGCAACACGCTGTTCCTGGGGTTCTTCCTCTCTGCTGCGCTCGGCAGCATGGCTCGGCTCGGTGCGTACCGGAGGGGCTTCCAGTGATGGTCCGCCCCACGAAGGTCACCAACTCCATCCGCTCCGTCCGAGAGGCGGCAGGGATGACACAGGCCGAGGTCGCCCGCCGCGTGGGCGTCACGCGCCAGACCCTCATCGCCATCGAGCAGGGACGGTACTCCCCGACGCTCGAGCTCGCTTTCCAACTCGCCCGCGTCTTCGACGCCCGCCTCGACGACCTCTTCCACTATCCCGACTCGCCGGAGGACTGACATGACCACCCACACGATCCCGCAGACCATGACGGCCTGGCGCCAGCACGCCTACGGCCCGGCCGCCGTCGTCCATGCCGAGACCGTCCCCGTCCCATCTCCGGGCAAGAAGGAGGTGCTGCTGCGGGTCGCCGCCGTCTCGCTGAATTCCGGCGACATCCACCTCATGCGCGGCGAGCCGCGCATGGTCCGGCTCTTCTTCGGGCTCCGACGCCCGCGGACCCGGGGGCGAGGAATGGATGTCGCCGGCACGGTCGTCGTGCTCGGCACCGACGTCGAGGGGCTCGCCGTCGGCGACCTCGTGGTGGGGGCCGGCGACGAGACGCTCGCCGAGTTCGTCAGAGTGAAGGCGGCGCGCCTCACCCCGGTTCCGGCCGGGCTGGACCCCGTCATCGCCGCGACCCTCCCGGTGGCGGGGAACACCGCTGCGACCATCCTCGACACCTGCCGGGTCGCCAAGGGATCCACCGTGCTGCTCGTCGGGGCCGGAGGTGGGGTCGGCACACTCACCGCGGCGCTCGCCGTCGCGCGCGGCGCAGAGGTGTGGGCCACCTGCGGCGCACGGGCCGAGGAGGTCCTCCGAGATCAGGGGGTCCTGCACACATTCGATTACCGCACCCACGACATCGCCTCTCTTCCCGCCGCCGCCTTCGACGCCGTCGTCGACATCGCCGGCGAGCCGCCGCTCGAGGTGCTCCGCGACCGCCTCCGCGACGGCGGCACCGTCGCCCTCGTCGGAGGCGACGGTCACCCCTTCTGGGGTCCGTTCCCCCGCATCATCCGCTCGCTCTTCCTCAGCCGCCGCGCGCGGCGATTCCGCTCGGTCACGGCGCTGACGAAGACCCCGGTGACGGCGGAGCTCGTGAGGATGACGGCGGCCGGCGTCATCCGTCCGGTCATCGAGAAGACCTACCCCCTGAGTGACGCCGGAGCGGCGATCGCCCACGTCGACGCCGGGCACACGGTGGGGAAGGTCGTGGTCCTCCCCGAGTGAGAGCGCGGCGCCACAGGTGCCCGCAAGGGCGCCGTGGCACAATGGTCCCGGCGTGCCCGGGTCGACGGCTTCGAAGCCCCGCCGGGCCTCTGGACAGCGTCCGCCGCACCTTCGCAAGGAGACCGATGTCCACTCAGAACACCGCGCCGACCGTCGAGGCTTCCGCCGCCACCGCGAGCTCCACAGGGCGCATCGCGCAGCACCGCCGCTACCTCATGTGCCGGCCCGAGTTCTTCACCGTGAGCTACACCATCAACCCCTGGATGGAGCCGGCGAACCCCACCGACACCGCCAAGGCGGTCCGGCAGTGGCAGGCGCTCTACGACGCCTACCTCCAGCTCGGCCACGAGGTGGAGCTCATCGACCCCATCGACGGGCTCCCCGACATGGTCTACACCGCCAACGGCGGATTCCTCATCGACGGCATCGCCTACGGCGCGAAGTTCCGCTTCGACGAGCGGGTGCCCGAGGGACCGGCGTTCATGGACTGGTTCCGCGACAACGGATATGACGTCGTCGTGCCCCGTGAGGTCAACGAGGGCGAGGGCGACTTCCTGCTCGTGGGCGACACCATCCTCGCGGGCACCGGCTTCCGCTCCACCGGTGACAGCCACCGCGAAGTGGGGGAGGTCTTCGGCAGGGAGGTCGTCTCGCTGAACCTCATCGACCCGCGGTTCTACCACCTCGACACCGCGATCGCGGTGCTCGACCCGGTGGAGGGCCCGGGCGGGGTCGAGCGGGCGAACATCGCCTACCTCGAGCACGCGTTCGACGAGCGCGGTCAGGCGATCCTCGCCGAGCGTTACCCCGACGCGATCCGGGTGTCGGATGACGACGGCGCGGTGTTCGGGCTGAACTCGGCCAGCGACGGCTACAACGTCATCATCTCGCCGCGGGCGACCGGGTTCGAGGCGCAGCTGCGCGAGCGCGGCTACAACCCGATCAAGATCGACCTGTCCGAGCTCCTCCTCGGTGGCGGTGGCATCAAGTGCTGCACGCTCGAGCTCCGTCGCGGGACGGACGCGCCATGAGCATCTCCGAGCTGCCGATCGACACCGCGACCCTGCGGGTGATCGGCGCGGAGGAGCAGCATCTCGCCCACAACTACCACCCGCTCCCGGTCGTGGTCTCGCGGGCGGAGGGGGCGTGGGTCACCGACGTCGAGGGCAAGCGCTACCTCGACCTCCTCTCGGCGTACTCGGCGTTGAACTTCGGGCACGGTCATCCCGCCATCGTCGCCGCCGCGCAGGAGCAGCTCGGCCGGGTCACCCTGACCAGCCGCGCGTATCACAGCGACCGCCTCGGCGAGTTCGCCGCCGCGCTCGCCGAGCTCTGCGGCAAAGACCTCGTCCTGCCGATGAACACCGGCGCCGAGGCGGTGGAGACGGGGATCAAGGTCGCGCGCGCGTGGGGCTATCGCGTGAAGGGCATCACCCCGGATGCCGCGACGATCGTCGTCGCTCACGGCAACTTCCACGGGCGAACCACCACGATCGTCGGGTTCAGCGACGACCCCGTCTCGCACGACGACTTCGGTCCCTACGGCGGCGGCTTCGTGCACGTGCCGTACGGCGACGCCGCCGCGATCGAGGCCGTGATCGACGAGAACACCGCGGCGGTGCTCATCGAACCGATCCAGGGCGAAGCGGGAGTCATCATCCCGCCCGAGGGCTACCTTCGCGCTGTGCGCGAGATCTGCACCCGGCGCGGGGTGCTGCTCATCGCCGACGAGATCCAGTCCGGTCTCGGCCGCGTGGGGACGACGTTCGCGTGCGACCGCGAGGGAGTCGTGCCCGACGTCTATCTGCTCGGAAAGGCGCTCGGAGGCGGCATCGTCCCGGTGTCGGCCGTCGTCGCCGACCGCGATGTCCTCGGCGTCATCCGTCCCGGCGAGCACGGGTCGACCTTCGGCGGCAACCCGCTGGCCGCCGCCGTCGGCACGCGCGTCGTCGAGATGCTGCAGACGGGTGAGTTCCAGAAGCGCGCGGCCGCGCTCGGCGAACACCTCGAGGCGAAGCTCGACGAGGCTCGTCGGCCACGGTGTCACCCAGGTGCGCATCGCGGGCCTCTGGGCCGGGATCGACATCGACCCCGCCGTCGGCACCGGCCGTGAGGTCGCCGAGCGACTCCTCGCGCGCGGTGTTCTCGCGAAGGACACGCACGGGCAGACGCTCCGCATCGCGCCGCCGCTCGTCATCCGCGCGACCGAGCTGGACTGGGCGGTCGAGCAGCTGAAGCTCGTCCTCGCGGGCTGAGATCGGATGACGCAGGAATCTCCGCTGCAGGAGACGACCGGAGACGGGTCGCGGTCGCTGATCGACCGGGCATTCGCGATTCTCGGCACCTTTCACGGCGGCCGCGTCCGGCAGTCGCTCTCGGACATCAGTCGCCGCAGCGGACTGCCGATCGCGACCTGCCACCGCATCGTGGGGCGACTGACCGAATGGGGAGCGCTCGAGCGCGACACCGACGGGAACTACAACATCGGGCTGCGACTGTGGGAGGTCGCCTCGCTCGCCCCGCGGTCGGTGGGGTTGCAGCGGCTGGCCCGGCCGTACATGCAGGATCTGTACGAGACCACCGGCTACGCCTCGCACCTGGCGATCCGCGAGGGGCTGGAGCTGGTGTCCATCGAGCGGTTCCAGAGTCCGCGGCGGCAGGTCCGGCGACCCCAGGTCGGGAAGCGATACCCGCTGCACGCCACCGCGATCGGGCTGGTTCTGCTCGCGAACGCTCCCGATGAGGTGCGCGCTCAAGTGCTCGCCGGCGAACTCGAGGCCTTCACGCCGCGCACCTTCACCGACCCCGTCGTTCTCGACCGCCTGCTGGATGACATCCGCCACACCGGCTACGCGGTCAGCGACCGGCAGGTCGACGACGTCCACATCGGTGTGGCCGCTCCCGTCCGCGGCGCAGACAAGACCGTGGTCGCCGCCGTCTCGCTGGCGCTGACCGAGCAGGATGTCGACGGCAAGAACATGATCCATCTGGTGCGGCTCACCGCGGCCTCCATCTCCCGCGCACTCGACAACGCCGGATTCGGACGCGCCGAAGGCTGAAGGGCGTCAGCGGGTGAAGGCGCTCAGTCCCGTGATCGCCCGGCCGACGATCAGCGAGTTGATCTCGTGGGTGCCCTCGAAGGTGTACAGAGCCTCGGCGTCTGCGAAGTAGCGCGCGACGTCCGAGTCCACCCGGATGCCCTCGGCGCCGCACACCTCGCGCGCCAGGGCGACGGTCTCTCGTGCGCGGTCCGCCGCCCACGTTTTCGTAAGCGCGGAGTGGAGCTCTTCCGCCGTGCCCGCGTCGCGGAGCGCAGTGAGCCGCACCGCCATCGCGAGCGTCGCGGTGGCGTTGCCGAGCATCCGGGCGAGCTTCTCCTGCACTAGCTGGAACCCCGCGATCGGGCGTCCGAACTGCTCGCGCGAGCGGGTGTACCGCAGAGCCGCCTCGTAGGCGCCGGCTTGCAGGCCCGCGGCGTTCCACCCGGCGACGTAGCGCAGATCGGCGAGGATCGCTGCGATGTCGCGGAACGAGTCGATGCGCCCCAGTCGGTCCGTCTCCGCGACGCGGACGTCATCGAGCACGATGTCGGCGTTGCGCACCATCCGAAGCGCGATCTTACCGCGGATGTCTTCGAGCGAGACACCGTCGGCCTCGCGCGGCACGACGAACGCCTTCGCGTTCCCGTCGGCGCTGTCGCGCGCCACGACGACGACGACGTCCGACAGCGCGGCATTGCCGATCCAGCGCTTGCGGCCGGTGATCCGCCATTCGTCGCCGTCGCGGACCGCGGTCGTGGTCAGGCTCCCCGCGACGTCCGAGCCATGGTCGGGCTCGGTGAGCGCGAAGCAGCCGGTGAACGCGAAGGAGGGGATGTGCGGGTCCCAGCGGGCGACCTGCTCGGCCGACCCGCCTTTGCGGATGAGGGTTCGGAACATCGCGACCTGACCGCCGTAGAGCGTTCCGATCGACATGTCGAAGCGCGCCAGTTCGAAGTGCCGGAAGCCGAGATAGAGCGCGCGCGGCAGGTCCCGGCCGTCGAGCAGGGCCGGGTCGTCCTCGAGCCGCAGCGCAGCCAGGTCTGAGCGCAGATGCGCCGGGCATTCACCCTGCTCCCACCACTGCGCCAGCTGAGGACGAGCACGCTCCTCGAGCAGGGCGCGCAGGTCCGCGAGCTTCGCCGACTCGGCGTCGGAGAGCAGTTCGGTGTAGCCGAAGAGGTCGGTCAGGGCGGTCATCACACCTCCAGCCCGAGCAGGCGGACGGCGTTGTCTTTGAGGATCATCCGCTCCACGTCCTCCGGGTACTCCAGCAGCGCGAAGTCCTTCAGCCACCGGTCGGGGGTCAGCGCGGGCAGGTCCGAGCCGAACAGCATCTTGTGCTTCAGGTAGGTCCGTGCCGCGCGCACCAGGGCGGGGGAGAAGTACTTCGGTGACCACCCCGACAGGTCGATCCACGTGTTCGCCTTGTGCGTGGCGATCGAGAGCGCCTCGTCCTGCCAGGGGACGCTGGGGTGGGCCATGATGATCTGCAGATGCGGATGCCGGGCGGCGACGTCGTCCAGCAGCATCGGGTTCGACAGCGACAGCCGAAACCCCCACCCGCCCGGCGTTCCCGCTCCCGCCCCGGTCTGGCCGGTGTGGACGATGATCGGCACCTGCATCTCCTCGATCGCCGCCCACAGGGGGGTGAACTCCTCCGCCGAGGGATCGAAGGCCTGCACCGACGGGTGGAACTTGAACCCGCGGACCCCCAGTTCGTGCACCTGGCGTCGCGCCTCTTCGACGGCAGCCGGGCCCTGCAGCGGATCGACGCTGCCGAAAGCGATCAGCACATCCGCGTTGCGCCGCGCTCCGGCAGCGAGGTCGTCGATGCTGTTGGGTGCGTGACCGAGGTTCGTCGTCGCGTCGACGGTGAACACGACCGCGGCCATTCCCCGTTCGCGGTAGTACGTCGCCGTCTGATCGACCGTGCGGGGCTTCTCGCTGCTGCCGAAGTACGCCGCCATCGCCTCGGTCAGCGCACGCGGCGAAGCGGTGCGACCGCTGTCGTCGATCTGCACGTGCACGTGGACATCGATCGCCGTGACGGCGGCGATGTCGATTCCCGGTCCGGTGCTCATCGGACGACCTCCTGCGCTGCCCGCCCCGCCAGCTCGCGGGCGGCATCCTCCTTCACCCGGGCGAGCTCGATCTTGCCGGACGCGGACCGGCCGAGGCTGTCGCGGACGAAGAAGTGGCGTGGCTTCTTGAAACCGGCCAGGTGCGCGTTGAGGTGCACCACGAGCGCAGCGGTGTCGATCGTGTCACCGGGCACCGGGGCGATCATCGCGCACACCGACTCGCCGAAGCGAGCGTCGGGAAGCCCGAAGACGATCGCGTCATCGACGCTCGGATGCGCCAGCAGCACGTCCTCGACCTCGGCCGGGAACACCTTCTCGCCGCCGGTGTTCACGACCGCGCTCAGTCTGCCGAGCAGCTCGATCGATCCGTCGCCTCGGGAACGCGCCCAGTCGCCCGGCATCACGTATCGTCGGCCGTTGATGACGGGGAACGAGCGCGCCGTCTTCTCGGGGTCGCCGTAGTACCCCGACGGGAGCACGCCGCGGAAGGCGAGGATGCCGAGGGCGCCGGCGACGGGCGCCACCTCGTTGAGGTCCGGATCCAGCAGCACCGTCTCGGGCGTGGTCACGAACCGGGCCGGCAGGTCTTCGGCGCGGTGGGTGACGCCGAACGCGAAGGGACCCCCCTCGCTGGAGGCGAGGAGGTCGACGATCATGACGTCGCCCTGCGCGTGCAGTCGGCGTTTCACGTCGTCGCTGAATCGCATGCCCGAGCTGAGGACCGATCTGAGGTCGGCCAGACGCCGGCCGCTGCGCTCGATCGCCTCGACGAAGGGCAGCGCCACGGCATCCCCTGCCACGATGATCCGCGTCACCCGGTGCGCTCGGGCCAGCCGCAGCGCTTCGTCGACGTCGAGGCTCGCCCCGCTCTGCAGCACGACCGTGCCGCCGAGGGCGAGCGTGCCCATGGTCGTCGACTGGGCCGTGCCGTGCAGCAGCGGCGGCAGCGGCAGAGTCACCACGCGCGGGGTCGCCGGGTCGACGGCGATGCGCACCGCCTGCGCCAGATCCGCGGGGGGCTCGAGTCCCACGATGCCCCACGTCGACTGCCGGCGGGCGTGGAGCAGGGTGTCGACGTCCCACACCACCGCTTTGGGAGCCCCCGTGGTCCCGCCGGTGTACAGGCGCATGTCGGCGCCGCTCGGCGCACGCTCGGGCATCGCGCCGCCCTCGTGGACGATCTCGGTCCACGAGGCCGCGCCGTCGATCGCCGGAACGCCGTCGTCGACCGAGATCACCGCCACGGGGTGATCGAGGCCCGCGTTCGCCTCGCCGACCACGTGCGCCAGCGAGGTCGGCGCGAGCAGGACGCGTGCGTCGCAGTCCTGCAGCAGGGCGCGCACTTCGCCGGCGCGGTAGCGATAGTTGATGGCCACCGGCGCGACGCCGATGGACAGGCACGCCCACAGGAACGTCAGGTACTCGGCACGGTTGTACAGCAGCATCGCCGCCGCGTCGCCGACCACCAGTCCGCGCTCCTGCAGGTGGCGAGCGAGGGCACCGGCCTCGGCGGCGAAGCGCGCGTACGACATCTCCCCGTCCGAGGTGATGATCGCCGGTCGCTCCGGATCGGCCCGCGCGATTCCCTGCCAGAGATCGCTGTAATGCACCGAGATCACGATGCGGGCTGCTCTCTGACCGGAGGGCCGCTGCGTTGCGCGAGGGGCGCGAACCGGGCGCGCCACACCTCGTCGATCCCCGCGGCATCCCACCCGCCGGCCGCGTAGGCAGCGTCCAGCGCGGTCGGGTGCGCGTACAGGGTGAGCTTGTCGCCACCGATGCCGATCGCCTGCCCGGTCACGCCCCGCGACGCCTCTGATGCGAGCCACACGATGAGCGGTGCGACGTCCTCGGGAGTCCCGAGTGCGTTGTCGCGGCGGAACCGTTCGGGTATCGGAATGCCGGCCAGATAGTCCTGATAGACCCGCGCGTAGGCGGGGATCGTGGCGGTCATCGGCGACAGCGCCGTCGGGATGACCGCGTTTGCGGTGATCTCTGCGCGAGCGAGCTCCAGCGACCAGGTGCGCGCCATCGCCACGAGCCCGGCCTTCACCGCGGCGTAGTTCGTCTGGCCGAAGCTGCCGAACTGCCCCGCGGGTGAGCCGATGAGGATGATCCTGCCCCCCTCGCCCTGTTCCCTCATGAACGACGCCGCGGCCCGTCCGCAGGTGAAGGATCCGCGAAGGTGCGTGTCGACGACGAGGTCGAAGTCCGCGTCATCCATCTTCCACAGCACCCGATCGCGCAGGACCCCCGCGTTCGCGACGAGGACGTCCAGACGCCCGAAGTTCTCGCGAGCGGATGTCACGAGCGCGTCCGCGGTCTGCGACGGACCGACCGCACCGACAAATGCGACCGCCTGGCCTCCCGCCGTGACGATCTCCCCGACGACCTCGGCCGCGACGGCTTCGTCGACGTCGTTGACGACGACTGCCGCTCCGGCCTCGGCCAGCGCCCGCGCATACGCTCGTCCGAGGCTGCGGCCGGCACCCGTGACGATCGCGACCCGGTCGGTTAGCGTCACCCCGCTCATCGGTAGTGCCTCAGGACGAGCTCCGCCACGACCGCCGGTTTGGTCGCACCCTCCACCTCGAAGGTGAGTGAGAGGGTGACCTGATACCCGCCGGCGACCTCCGTCACGTCGGCGACCTCGCCGCTCACCCGGATGCGGGCGCCGGCGCGGACAGCCTGGGGGAACCGGATGCGGTTGTAGCCGTACACGATCCCCATGCCCGCCCCGGTCACGCGGTAGATCTCCCGCAGCGGCCGCACGACCATGCTCAGCGTGAGCATGCCGTGGGCGATGCGCCCGCCGTAGGGTGAGGCCGCCGCCTCCTCGGCATCGACATGAATGGGATTGTCGTCGCCGGTCAGATCGGCGTAGACGTCGATGTCGTCCTGCGTGATGGGGTGCCATGACGACGGGCCGAGCCGTCTTCCGATCGCGTCGGGGAGATCTTCCAGGGTGAAGGCCGTCGTCATTCCTGCTCCTCTGCTGCGCGCGCGGCGCTCATGGTGATGATGGCGCGTCCCGTGATCTCGCCACGGGAGAGCGCCCGGTAGGCCTCGTCCGCCTCGTCGAGCGTGTATCGGCGAGAGACGAGATCTGCGGGATCGAAAGAACCGGATGCGGCCAGCGCGGCGACCTGCGGCAGGTCGGTGCGAGTCCGCGCGCCGAACGACCCGATGATCTGCTGTCCCCGGCGTACGAGCGGGGTGATCTCGACCTCGGCGGCTGCGGCCCCCGCCGCGATGCCGATCGCCACCATCCGCCCGCCGTCGGCAAGCATCCCCACCGCCTGGGCGAATGTCGCGGGTCGTCCGAGTGCCTCGAACGCGACGTCCACCCCGCCCGTGAGTTCGCGAACGCGCGCGACGGGATCTTCCCGCGCGGCATCCACCACATCGGTCGCGCCGAGGTCTTTCGCTCGCGCGAGCTTCTCCTGCGCGATGTCGATCGCCACGATCCTCTCGGCGCCGGCCGCGCGGGTCATCGGGATCAGGCTCGTCCCGATGCCGCCGACACCGACGATGGCCACGGACATCCCCGGTGCGACCGCGCCGGCCCGGAAGACAGCTCCGTAGGAGGTGAGCCCGGAGCAGCCCAGGATGCAGGCGGTGTCGAGGTCGAGGTCGTCGTCGAGGCTCGTGAGCGCCGTCAGGGGGACGACGGCGTACTCGGCGAGGCCTCCCATCGAGTACATCGCCAGGAACGAGCCGTCGGGCATCGCCAGCCGGCTCCGGCCGTCGTACAGCGTTCCCTCGAGCCGGTTGCGCCGGAAGAATTCGGTGCAGAGGTCGTCGCGGTCGCGTGCGCACTGTGCGCACGTGCCGCACGGCATGATGAACCCGGCCGCGACGCGGTCGCCCACCCGCAGCGTGCGCGTATCGGCGGTGCCGGCACCGATGGCCACGATCGATCCGCTCACCTCGTGACCGAGCACCGCCGGCCGCGGAAAGCGCACCTCGCCTTTCATGACGTGCAGGTCGGTGTGACAGACGCCGCACGCGCTCACGCGGAGGAGGGCCTCGCCCGGTTCCGGAACAGGGGTGGCGATCTCGCGCACCTCCAGTCGGTCCTCCGCCAGAATCGCCGCCCGCATCGTCGCGGGAGGGGGAGTGGGCACGGGTCCTCCTCGGGTCGGCTTCAGGTCGTCGCCCCATCCTGGCCAGGCCGCCCCGCACGGGGCACGCACTCTTCCGCACAGCGAAAACGAGGGTGCAGTCCGGTGCGGCCGCCATGCCATCCTGTCGACGTTCCGACCGAGACGCACCGAGGGAGATCGCGATGGCACAGCTGGAAGCGCTGCTGGACCCGACCGGGATGGAGGCGGGCGCAGCCGACACCACGCTGTCGCCGCGACCGGTCAGCCTCAGGGGGCTCACGATCGGGCTCCTCGACAACACCAAGCCCAACTCCACCCTGCTGCTCGAGACGATCGCCGCGCAGCTGCAGGAGCATCACGGCGCCGGCGAGGCGCGGCTCTACACGAAGGACTACTTCGGAACGCCCGTGAAGGAGACGCTGCTCGAGGAGATCGTCCGCGAGTGCGACGTCGTCATCACCGCCGTCGGAGACTGCGGATCCTGCAGCGCGGCCACGGTCGCGGACGGGATCATGTTCGAGCGCGCGGGCGTGCCGACCGTCAGCATCACCTCCGACTCGTTCCTGATGTCGGGTCAGGCGATGGCGTCGGTCCAAGGCTTCCCGGGGTTCGACTTCTACGCGGTGAAGCACCCGATGGCGAGTCTGACAGCCGAGGAGGTCCGCGAGCGCGCGATGACCGCGATGCCCGAGGTGCTGAGGATTCTCGGAGTGGAGGAGGGACGATGAGGCTCGCCGACGACCATGGATGAGACCACGACCGCGGAGGCCGACGCGCTGCGAGAGATCGTCGAGCACTACTTCGACAAGGAGTGGACCGACGGCCTCCCCGTCGTTCCCGTGACCGAGACGCTGCTGGCGGAGTTCCTCGCCACGGTTGCGCGCGACCCCGACGAGGTGCTCTTCTCCATCACCCATCTGAACCGTCATCTGACGGTGCGGCTCGCGGCGATCAACGCGGCGATGGCGGGCTGCCGCAGCGAGTACTTCCCCGTCGTGGTGGCCGCGTGGGAGGCCATCGCGAAAGAGCCGCACCCGGCACGGGGGATCTGGCAGTCCACGACCGGCACCGCGCCGCTTCTCGTGGTCAACGGTCCCGTCCGTGAGCGGATCGGGCTCAACAGCACCGGCAACATCTTCGGCTCCGGCTTCCGTGCGAACGCCACCATCGGACGCGCGATCCGACTGGGCTGCATCAACGTCTTCGGACTGCACCCGCACAAGCTCGACCAGGCGACTCAAGGTACACCGGCGAAGTACTCGGCGTGCATCGCCGAGAACGAGGAGCAGAGCCCGTGGCCGGCCCTCCACACCGAGCATGGATTCGAGGCCTCCGACGACGTCGTGACGGCGTTCGTGATCCGTTCGGTCATCCACATCGAGGCTCGGCACACGCAGTCGCCTGAGCAGCTCGCGCGAGATCTGACGGACACGATCGTGCGCACCGGAGCGTTGATCCACGAGTACACCAGTGCGCTGCTGGTGCTCACGCCCGAGCACGCGGACGTGTTCGCATCGGCCGGCTGGAGCAAGGACGACCTTCGGTCCTTCGTGTACGACAACGCGGTGCGCAAGCGCGAAGACCTCGTCGCGGTCGGCAAGGATGCCCTGTCGCACAAGACGCGCTGGCGTCTCGCGGCGACGCACCCCGACTCCATGCCCGACTCCGCCAGCCAGACGGAGGAGCCCGATGAGGTCCGGGCGCTGAGCAATCCCACCTCGATCCAGATCATGGTCGCCGGGGCCGACAACGCGGGGGTCTCGGCCGTCGTCGAGATCTTCACGCTCAACCCGCCCCGGGTGCACCCGTACTCGCATCAGCAGATCGGAGCGACAGCATGACCGAAGCCACGAAACCGCAGACGGTCGACGAGGCGCTGCGGCAGTTCACCGACATGATGGCCGCCGACGGCTACGTCCTCAGCTGGGAGCCGTCGGACCCGCAGCGAATCGTGGTGCGGATCGATGCGACCGAAGGAGCGTGCGCCGACTGCCTCGTGCCGGTCAACGTCATGGAGGCGATCATGGCCAAGGCGCTGGAGCCCACCCCTTACGCCCTCGACCGCGTCATCCTGCCCGCAGACGCCGCACACTAGGCGAGCCCATGCGTCTCACCGACGATGAGAAGCGGATGCGTGACGGCGCTGAGGGCGAGGCCGTCGCCGCAGCGATGGACCTGCTGGTGCGCTACGGCGACGCGCTCGGCGCTGAGCGGCTCGTGGAGACCCGCAACGTCGCGGGCACGATGACCCAGCCGTCCCCGGCGAAGGCGAAGCTCGTCGAGGAGGGCGGGTGGGCGAAGGCCTACGCGGTGATCAACCTCGACTGCGATCGAGACATCGAGATTCCGCGCATGAAGGTGCCGACCTGTCAGCTCCAGCACGGATTCGCCGGTGACGCCTCGGGGCTCACGCACTATGCCGACTCCTCCATCCGCCTGCAGGACGACGCCGAGTCGTACTTCAGTGACCGCGGCGTCAACATCCTCGCCACGTGCACCCCCTACCAGGTCGGCAACCTGCCTGTTCGCGGAGAGCACTGCGCCTGGATGGAGTCCTCGGCGGTGGTGTACTGCAACTCGGTCCTCGGGGCGCGCACGAACTGCGAGGGCGCGTCGTCGACCGGTGCGGCTGCCCTCACCGGCAAGGTCCCCTACTGGGGCAATCACCTCCCGGAGAGCCGGCACGCCACCCATCTCGTCCGTGCCGACGTCACCGTGGATGGCTTCCAGGAATGGGGGATGCTCGGCTACTTCGTGGGAGAACTGGTGCAGGAGGCGCGACCTGCGGTCGTGGGGAAGCTGGGCCAGCCGGACCTCGCCGACCTGAAGCACTTCGGCGCCGCGACCGCCACCTCCGGAGGCGTGGAGCTCTACCACCTGCCGGGCATCACTCCGGAGGCGCCGACTCTGGAGGCCGCCTTCGGCGGAGCCCGCATCGCCGAACCGGTCTCCTACGGCGCCCGCGAACGGGCCGCGGTCTATGACGCGCTCAACAGCCGCGGAACGAGCCGCGACGTCGACTTCGTGCTCCTGGGGTGCCCGCACGCCTCTTTGGATCAGGTCGCTCAGCTCGCCGCTCTGCTGGAGGGTCGTCGCCTGCACGCCGACACCGAGCTGTGGGTCATGATGCCGCGTGCGCTGTCATCCGTCGCCTTCCGCAACGGATACACCCGCACGATCACCGCCGCCGGGGGCCGCGTCCTGACCGACTCCTGCCCAGCGATGTCGCGGGCGGCTCCGCCCGGGACGCGGGTCTTCGCGACCGACTCCGCGAAGCAGGCGCACTATCTGCCGGCGATCCTCGGGATCGAGGCCTGGTTCGGAACGCTGGCGGAGTGCGTGGACGCCGCGCTCACCGGGCGCTGGGGAGGCGGGCTGCGGTGATCGAGCTCTGCGGGCGCGGGATCGTGCCCGGCGTCGTCGAGGCGCCGGCACTGGTCACCCGCGAACCGATCTCGGGCTTCGGTGGTATCGACGTCGCCACGGGAACGGTGATCGAGCCGCGGCACGAGCTCTTCGGAGTGTGCTTCACCGGCCGTGTGCTGGTGTTCCCGGGCGCCAAGGGCTCATCCGGCTGGTCGGGCTTCTTCCAGAGCACCCGGCTGATGGGAACGGCGCCGGCCGCGATGGTCTTCGACGTGCTCACCACCAAGGCGGTGCTCGGCGCGATCGTCACGCGCGTGCCCACAGTGGTGCAGGCGCTTCCCCGCCCCCTGGAGACCATCCGCACCGGTGACCTCGTGCGCGTCGACGGCGAAAGCGGCGTCGTCACGATCCTCGAATCCGCTTCGTCCTCGACGTGATCGACACGGCGTTCCGTACAATGAAAAGGTCATTGGACGACGCGAAAGCGCTCTGCAGACTCGTCACTGCCGCCCGCAATGGCGTGGGCGGATCATCCCGACACAGGAGTCAGAAATGAGCAGAGCAGTGCGTCCCCCGGCCACGTCCCGCAGGCGGAAAAACGCCCGCGTCGCCACCGCGCTCCTGGCTGCAGGCGCGCTGGCGCTGACGGCCTGTTCCACGGGGGGAGCCCCCGCGGCGTCCGATGGCGACGAGCAGGAGACCGAACTCACGAAGATGCTCGTCGTGACCTTCCTCCCGCTGGAGTCCTTCAGCTTCACGCCGGAGATGTTCGCCTACTCGGGCGGATACTTCGAAAAGCACGGGCTCGACGTTCAGCTGCAGCCGGTGCAGGGCACGGCCGCGGCCATCCAGGCGCTCCTGGGTGGGGCGACCCCGATCACCCGCGCCAGCACGGTCGATGTCTTCCCCGCCATGGAGCAGGGGCAGGAGCTCCGCTCGATCGGGACGATGGCCTACAAGTCGAACCTGCGCGTGGCCTCCACCGAAGACAACTCCATCACCTCCACGGCGGACATGGAAGGCGCCACGATCGGGATGGGCTCGCTCGGCGGGACGAGCGAGAAGATGCTCGATCTGGCGCTCGGCGCGGACGGCGTCCCGCTGGACTCGGTAACCCGGCAGGCCGTGCCGGTGACGGGCGCCACCATGGAGGTGGTCCGTCAGGGGCAGCTCGACGGGTACATCGTGAGCCTGGACACCTCGCTCGCGATCGCGCAGCAGAACGACGATGCGGTCGTCGATCGCGCGGGTCTGACCGACGCTCCCGACATCCAGACCTGGATCACCACCGCCGACAATCTCGAGGATCCCGAACTCGTCGAAGACCTCGAAGCATTCCTCGCCGCGATCGACGAAGCAGTCCAGGATGTCATCGACGACGCACCCAACGACTTCGAGAACGTGCTGCAGACGCTGCGGGAGAGCGGCGACTGGTCGTTCCCGGCGCTGGAGGACGACCAGGTCGCCGTCGAGGCTCTGAAGATCTACACCACCGAGACGTGGGTCAACGAGGCCGCCGACGTCCGCCTGCTGGAGAACGACCTGGAGGCGTGGCAGACCACGTACGACACCTACGTCGATGCCGGACTCCTGCAGGGCGGCAAGGACCCGCAGGAGTGGATCACCAACGACTACGTGCCCGGCGACTGAAACGATGGTGACCCCGCCCGCTTCCCGGGCGGGGTCACCACGCACCCCCCCGATCATCACGACGACACAGGAGGCCGACGATGGCCAGCGAGACCGTCGCATCCGTTCTTCCCCCCACCACCGAGGTCGACAGGCCCAGGCTCAAGATCCAGGGCATCGGTCGCGACTTCCACACCAAGTCGGGCGTCACGCACGCGGTATCGGGAATCGACCTCGATATCCAGCGGGGCGAATTCGTCGCGCTCATCGGCCGTTCCGGTTGCGGCAAGACGACCCTCCTGCGCATGATCGGCGGGCTTCTCGCCCCCAGCGCCGGAACGATCGAGGTCGACGGCAAGCCGCTGTGGAAGGGCAGCCGCGTCGATCCGACGGCGATCACGAAGCTCGGATTCGTCTTCCAGGAGAGCAACCTCTTCCCCTGGTTCTCGGTTCTCGACAACATCGCACTGCCTCTGAAGCTCCGCGGAGTGGGCAAACGTGAGCGACGTGAACGGGCGCAGGAGCTGGCCGCGCTCGTCGGACTCTCGGGGTTCGAGAAGTCCTATCCCCGCGAGCTCTCCGGTGGAATGCGTCAACGAGCCGCCATCGCCCGCGCACTGAGCACCCGCCCCGACCTCCTGCTCATGGACGAGCCGTTCGGCGCTCTCGATGCGCTGACCCGGGAGCGGATGAATCTCGAGTTGCAGCGCATCGTGCTGGAGACGAATTCGACGGTGGTCTTCGTCACGCACGACATCCCCGAGGCGGTCTTCCTCGCGGACCGGGTGGTCCACATGACGCCGCGGCCGGGTCGGATCCGTCAGATCCTCCCCGTCGACACGCCCAAGCCCCGCACGATCGATCTGCAGACCACCCCCGAATTCAACGACATCGTCCGCGCGCTGCGCCAGGACCTCGACGAGGAGCACTGAGATGTCCCAGACCACCCGGACACATGAGCCGACCAGCGCCCCCGGCGCCCGCGCGACGGTCGATGATGCGCCGACGACGCCCGTCGCGGTACAGCGCCGGCAGCCGCAGGGTCGGATGCTGAAGATCCTGCCGTGGATCGTCACCCCGTCGCTGGTGATCCTGATCATCGTGGCCTGGCAGCTCTACGTCACCCTCGGTGATGTGAACCCGTTCGTCTTCCCCCCGCCGGCCGCGGTCGGGCAGGCCTTCGTCGTTCTCGTCACCGATCCCGCGACGTGGGCGGAGCTCGGCATCACCGTGAGCGAGATCCTCATCGGATTCGCTGTGGCGGTCATCCTCGGCGTCATCGTCGGCGTGGTGCTCGGCAAGCTTCCCTGGCTCGAACTGAGCATCCGCCCCCTCATCGTGATCTCGCAAGTCGCACCGAAGGTGGCGTTCATCCCGCTGTTCGTCATCTGGTTCGGGTTCGGGATGACCTCCAAGATCGTGCTCGCTGCGCTTCTGGCCTTCTTCCCCGTCATGCTGAACGTGCTCCTGGGCGTTCGGTCCGTCGAGCAGGGCCAGCGCGAGGTGATGAGCAGCCTGAACGCCTCGCGCGCCCAGACGTTCACGCAGCTCGAACTGCGGAGCCTGCAGCCCTACCTCTTCGCCGGGATGGAGGTCGGCATCGTGCTGGCCACGACCGGAGCCATCGTGGGCGAGTACCTGGGAGGGAGCGAGGGACTCGGTGCGATGGTGGTGAGAGCGATGAACTCTCTCGACGCTGCGAGGACGTTCGCCCTCATTCTGCTGCTGGCGCTGATCGGTCTGGTGCTCTATCTCATCGTGAATGAGGCCAAGCGCTTCTTCATCCCGTGGCACGAGTCGGTGTACGGGCTGCGCTCGGAGACGTGATCCTCGAGCTGCGCGCGCCCCGCTCTTTAGGATGAGAGCGGGGCGCGCGAGCGCGAGACGACGCGGGTGGGAGAACGGTGGCCGAAGAACGATCACGCGACCGTATCCAGAGCATCGAGCGTGCGGTCGCGGTGCTGAGGGCCTTCGGCGGCCATGACGCCGCGCTCAGCGTGAGCGGCGTGGCCGATCGGGTCGGGCTGCCGCGCCCGGTGGTGCGACGCATCCTGCTGACCTTCGAGCACCTCGGTTACGTCCGGGTGCAGAACGGCAGGTGGAGTCTGACCGCACGCATCCTGGAACTGGGCGCCGGCTACTTCGCGTCATCGTCGCTGCCGGAGATCGCCCACCCCGTCATGAGCGACGTCGTGGCCCGGACGGGTGAGACGTGCAGCCTGGGGGTGCTCGACGGCTACGACGTCATCCACGTCGCGCGCGTGGAGGAGAGGCGCCCGCTGCCGGACGCGGTCCGCATCGGCATGCGGCTGCCGGCCCACGCCACGGCGGTGGGCCGGGTCCTCCTCGCCAGCCTCGACCCGGTGTCGCGGGAGCGCTACCTCGATGGTCAGCCCCGCGAGCGCTTCACGCCCCGGACGATCGTCGAGGCCGCGGCCCTGCGGGCGCACCTCGAGGAGGTTGGCCGCCGCGGGTACGATCTGTCGCTCGAGGAACTCCATCCCGGCATGATCGCTGCGGCCGTGCCGGTGGTCGTGGACGACCTCGCGGTGGCGGCGCTCACCGTGTCTTCGACGACGGTGAGGTCGGATGCCGAGACCCTCACCGCGGAGATCGTGCCCGTCTTGCGTGAGGCGGCGGCCGAGATCGCGGCGCGTCACCGCGCCGCGAACCCCCACCTCTTCCGTTCCGGTCAGGCCGGTGTCGGAACCGCCATCGAGGCGGACGGCAACTCGGTGCCCAGGTAGACACCGGCGGAGACGAGGCGCTCCTGCAGGAGGCCGACATCCACGTGCGCGACGTCACCGTCCGACGCGAGCGCAAGATCGGCGGCGGTGCCGGCTGCCTGCCCCATGACGAAGCACGGACCCGTGACCCGGCCGGAGGATTGGCCGCGCTGGGTCATCGAGGCGCACCTGCCGGCGACGAGGAGATTCGGCACACCCTGCGGCACCAGCATGCGGTAGGGGAGCTGATTGAAGCCTCGGCTCGCGCTGTCGGCGAACCGGAACTCGACGTCGCCCGCGACGTGCGCCTCGACCGGCCACCCGTTCACGCCGATCGTGTCGTCGAAGTCCGCGCAGCCGAGGATGTCCTCCTCGGTCAGGCTGTAGGAGCCGACGATCCGCCTCGTCTCGCGGATTCCGATCTGCGGGGCGATGTCGACGACGTACGACTCTTCGAACCCTGGTGTGCGCTCGCGGATGAAGGCGAAGGTGTGCTTCACCTGCTGCCGTCCCTGCAGTTCCCCGTGAGTCAGCTGCTTCACGTCGGTGCCGTCGACAGCGCTCCCGTCGTCGTTGCTGAGCTGCGTGAGGTTGGAGCGCCACTCGATCGGATGACGCTGGGGCCTCACGATCGGCTTCTTGCGCGGGAACCGGTGCGTACCCGCCTCCTCGGCCTCTTCCATGACCCGGCGGATCGTCTTCCACGCGGGCCCCGCCGCGATCGGGTCGACGCCGTTGATCCGGAACATCAGCGAGGGGTAGAGCAGATGCTCGGACCGCTCCACGGGAGCACCGGCCCAGACCGCGAGATCGGCATCACCCGATCCGTCGACGAACATGCGCCCGCGGACCGCCTGGCGGCCCGACTTGGACTCGATGATGACCGCATCGATCCGGTCGCCGTCCATCACCGCCCCCACGGCCGTGGCGTGGAAGAGCAGGTCGACGCCGGAGGCGGCGATCAGCTCATCGGCGGCGATCTTGTACGCCGAGATGTCGAAGGCCTGCGCCATGATGCGGTTGTCGACGCTCAGGTGAGGAGGGTTGAGCCCGTCGAGCGCCTCGAGGCGCTCGAGCAACTCGTCGGTAAGTCCGCGGATCACCCGTACGTCCTCGCCGTGCACCCGGGCGTGCAGTCCGCAGAACGTGCTGAGGCCGCCCATCGTTCCCGCGCCGCCGAGGAAGCCGTACCGTTCGATCAGCAGCGTCGACCGGCCTGCGCGACCGGCCGAGGCTGCGGCGAAGAGACCGGCGGGCCCGCCCCCGACCACCACGACGTCGTACTCGCCGATGACCGGCACATCTGCGGCCGGCACTCGGATGCTGGTGGTGTTCATGCGCTCTCCTTCGTTGTGGGCTGCAGACCGGCTTCGGGTCGGGTCGCGCTGCCGGCGGAATCCCGTCGCGCGCACAGGTCGGCGTTCGGCCGTGCGCAGAGCACCGCGCCGCAGCTGAGCGGCTGCACCAGCTGCTCGTAGTGATCGAGCAACCCGCCGCCGGTGTCGCGCTCCAGCGGAGCCCGGTACGGTTCCCTCGCTGCCAGCTCCTCGGCGGAGACGAGCAGGTCGACCCGCCCGTCTGCGAGGTCGATGTCGATGATGTCGTCCTCCTGCACCCGGCCCAGCGGTCCGTCGGCGGCCGCCTCGGGCGAGACCTCACCGATGGAGATGCCCTGGTTGACCAGGCCGCTGAACTGCCCGTCCGTCACGAGCGCGACGTGCTCGGCCAGGCCACGGGCGTGCAGGGCGAAGATGAATGCGGATGTCAGCCCCATTCCGGGCGCGCCGGCGACACCGATGCCGCGGATGACCGCGACGTCGCCCCGGCGGAGGCGACCGTCGGCGATCGCTGCGATCGCCTCGTCGCGATCGCCGAACACGCGTGCCGGACCTCGGAACCGGTGCGGTCCGGGATCGGGCACCGGTCGCTTGGCAACGGCCCCGCCGGGCGCGAGAGATCCCCGCAGGACCGAGATCGCCGGGTCCGTCCCGAACGGATCGGCGAGCGGCCGGATCACCGTGCCGTCCGCCGCCGGAGCACGGTGCGCGTTCTCGGCGACCGTCGTTCCGGCGACCGTCATCTCGTCAGCCGCCAGAAGCGGAAGCAGCTCCCGCAGGACGGTCGCCCCGCCTCCGGCATCTTCGAACTGCTCCACGAGCCACGGGCCGTTGGGTCGCACCGCCGCCAGCAGGGGCGTCTGCCGCCCGAGCGTGCGGAACAGCTCCCACACGTCGACGTCGAGCCCGGATTCGACGGCGATCGCCTGCAGATGCTTGATGGTGTTCATCGAACCGCCCACGGAGAGCATGGTCCTCACCGCGTTCGTGATCGACCCGGCGGTGATGATGTCGCGCGGGCGGACGTCGCGGGCGATCAGGTCGGAGAGCGCGGCGGCGGACGCGCGGACACCCGCCCACATCCGTTCACTGTTCGCGCGAACGGGCGCGGACCCCGGCATCGCCATGCCGAGCGCCTCGGCGACCATGTGCATCGAGTTCGCCGTCGCCAGACCCGCGCACACGCCCGGTCCGAGGATCGCATCGTCGGCGAGGTCGGCGAGATGGTCGGTCGGCGCGCCGGTGACGGCCGCCTGCGCAGCGAGGAGGAACACCTCTTCCACATCGGCCTCGCGGCCTTCAGCGAGCCCGGAATGCTGATACCCGCAGGGGATGATGACGGTCGGGATGTTCAGGCGGCCCGCCGCCATCAGATGCGCAGGGGTCGTCTTGTCGCACGAGCTCAGGCAGATCATCGCGTCGAGTTTCGCGCCCTCGACTGCCGCTTCGATGTCGTCGACGATCAGATCGCGGCTCGGGAGGATGTAGCGGCCGGCGCGCCCGGCGCTCGTGACGAAGTCCGAGGGGGCGACCGTGCGTATCTCGAACGGAAGAAGTCCGTGGTCGCGCAGTTCGGATTTGAGGACCGGGACGATGTCATCGAGATGCGCGTAACACGCCGCCAGGTCGGACGACGTGTTGACGATCGCCACTTTGGGCTTGGTGAGGTCCGACGCGGCGATGCCGAGCGACCTCCACTGTGCGCGCCGGGCGATCCCGAGCGCGGAGGTGGGCGGCAGGTTGCTTCTCAGCTCGGGCATCGTCGACCTCGTCTCCCTCGGGCGACCCTCGGCCGGACACCGCCCGCCTGGCCAGTGTACGCAATGCGTCTAGAAAACCGCAATGCGTACAAAGACGACTCCACGCTCTCGCCGTTCCCAGGTGCGCCACCTGTTGCGCGAGGGGGCTCCTGCCTGTCCGCCCGCGCCCGCGGCTCAGAAGACGTCGACGGGGAACTCGTGCCAGCCCGTCGCGCCGTCGGGGATGACGCCGACGACCTCGGAGGTCTGCGTCTCGCCGAGCGCATTGGTGGCGCGGCAGCGCAGCACGTGGCGCCCCGCCGTCGCCCGCCACGGCAGGCTCCACTGCACCCACGTGTCATCCGAAATCGCTGTGGCGAGGGTCGCGTCCTCCCAGGGGCCGTCGTCGACCTGCACCTCCACGCGTGAGATGCCGACATGCGGCTGCCAGGCGACCCCCGCGATGACGGTGTCGCCCGCGCTCAATCCCTGACCGGGGCGGGGCACGTCGATGCGCGACTGCAGTTTGACCGGACCGCGTTCGGACCATCCACGGTCGGTCCAGTACGCGGTCGCCCGGTCGAAGCGGGTCACCTCGAGGTCGACGACCCACTTCGTCGCCGAGACGTAGCCGTACAGCCCCGGTACCACCATCCGCACCGGGAACCCGTGCTCGAGCGGGAGGGGTTCCCCGTTCATCCCCACGGCGAGGATCGACCAGCGGTCGGGGTCGGTGAGTGCCTCGAGCGGTGTCGACGCGGTGAAGCCGTCGATCGATCGGGACAGCACCATGTCGGCGTCCGCCATCGGGCGTGCCCGGGCGAGGAGCTCCCGGATCGGGTAGCCGAGCCACCGCGCGTTGCCGATCAGGGTGCCGCCGACCTCGTTGGACACGCACGACATGGTGGCGTACCCCTCCTCCAGAGGGAGGGCGACCAGCTCGTCCCACGTGAGGACGACCTCGTTCTCGACCATTCCGTGAATACGGAGCGACCAGTCGGCGGGGTCGATCTGCGGCACGACCAACGCGGTGTCGATGCGGTAGAACGAGTCGTTCGGGGTGATGACGTCGGCCAGTCCCGAGATGTTCAGCTCGGCACCGGCCGGAACGGGGGGCGCGGCCACGGCCGGGTCGGGGAGCCGCAGCGCGGCCCGGATCGCCGCGACGGCGCGGCTGCCGCCGCTCACGAGCGTCGCCCCGAGAACCATGACGAGACCGACGGCGGCGGCGCCGCCGGTCCACACGAGGAAGCGGCGTCGGTCGATCTCCGAGGGTCGGTCGGGGGTCGTCGGGGGCGCATCGTCCGAACGCTCCGCCGTCGCGGGAAGGAGGCGCAGCAGCATCCGCAGACTCACCGCCATCGTCGCGCCGGCGATCGACGACGGCAGCCATGACAGCGCGCCGGCGTCGGCCCGCGTGAGAGCGACGGCGGCGCCGACGACCCCGAGGGCGACGGCGATCGCCAGCCCGATCGGGGGGCGGCGACGCTCGAGGAGGCCCGCGACCGCCGCGACCGCGAGAAGCACGAGTGCGATTCCGGTGAGGAGGGCGGCCTTGTCGGCGGTGCCGAACCACGCGATCGCCGTGTCTTTCGCCCAGGAAGGGGCGACGTCGATGAGCGCGCCGCCGATGGCGGCGAAGGGGCTGGATGCCGGGGCGATGAGCGCCGCGGACAACTCGCCGAGGCCCGCACCCAACACCGCGGCTACGGCACCGGCCGCTGCGGCGAGCCAGCCGTCCTGGACCCTCGCGCGTTCTGCTCCTCGGCCTCGAGCATCCGCCACGTCTCGAGCCTATGCCGCTCCACGCGGGTGCGGGTTGCGTCGTCGCATGGCGCGGGTGGGGGCGATGCGACAGAGTAGCCGCATGGCAGGAGCTCGCGGCGAACGCATCCAGGCCGTTCGCCGCCCGGAGGGCGCCGACGCGCCCGCCTTCGACCTGTCGTACGTGCGCTCGGGGCCGCGCGGTGCGACACCGGTCGTCATCCTCCCCGGCGGCCCGGGCCTCGCCTCGGTCCGCCCCTACCGCAGCGTGCGGCGCATCGCCGCGAGCGGAGGCCTCGACGTCATCATGGTCGAGCACCGGGGGGTCGGGCTGTCCCGCACCGACCTCGCCGGGGCGCCCCTGCCCCCCTCGGCGATGCGGATCCCCGCCGTCCTCGACGACATCGCCGCGGTGCTCGACCGCGAACGCATCGCACGCGCGGTCGTCGTCGGGTCGTCCTATGGCAGCTATCTCGCATCCGCATTCGGTGTCCGTCACCCAGACCGTGTCGAACGGATGCTGCTGGACTCGCCTCTGCAGTCCACGGCCGATCTGGCGATCGAGCGGGAGCGCGTGCGCGGGCTGTTCTGGAACGCGGGCGATCGGCTGTCCGCCGACGTGCGCGCGCTGGTGGATCGCGGGGAGGACGCGCGCTCCGTGCTGGATGTCGTCCGCGCCGCCTACGAGCTGGTGGGACCGGAACTCGCCGAGGCGCTCGCTCGACGCCGCCTGCGTCGGGGGCTGGGACTGACGTGGCGGGTGCTGACCACCTACGCCACGCGCGATGACGACATCGCCCACATCCCGGGGGTGTACGAGTTCGACATCGCCGGGGTGATCGCCTTCCGGGAGCTCGCGTACGGGGCGCCCCTCGACGGTCTGCCGCTGGACCCCGCCGCGACCTACGCGCCGCTGGCGGCACGGTTCCCCCCGTTCGCGGGGGAGCCATACGACCTTCCCGCACTCACGCCGGCGTTCGCGTGGCCGCTGGTCGTCGTCAGCGGAACGAGAGACCTCCGCACGCCTCCCGCGATCGCCGAGCGGACGGCGCGGACCGCGCAGGACGGGGTACTTGTGACCCTCGAGAACGGTCATAGCGCGCTGGACACCCACCCGGTCGCGCTCCTGAACGCCGTCCGGCGCCTGGTGCGCGGGAGCCAGCATCGCCTTCCCGGCGAAGCGGCGCTGCTCGACCGGTTGCCGCGGCGCGGCGCCGGGGCGCGTTTGCCCGATCTCCTCCGCGCGCTCTCCCGCGCGGAAGGGCTCCTCGGACGCTGAGCGGGGTCAGACCCGCCCGGCGTGCACCGCGTCGAGGGCGGCGGCATCGGCGGAGGTCATCCCGTCGATCGGCTCGCCGTTCCACACGATGTCGTCGCCCAGGGCGGCGAGGATCTCCTTGCGGTCACCGTGCTGGATCTTCGCCCCGTGGACGATGGTCGCGGGGCTCCACATCATCGCGAGGCTGTCGTGCCAGCCGCTTCCGACATCCTTCACGTGGAGCAGATCGTGGAGCGACGTCGGCAGGTGCGACAGCGGTTCGGCGAAGCAGTCGGCGACCACGGCGAGCGTGATCTCGCGCTCCGTGCCGGGCTCGGCGACGACGGGCTCGTCGACGTCGCCGGTGAGGGCACGGCCGACATCGCCGGCATCCAGCAGGATGATCCCGTTGGTGGGTCGGGGGTTGCACTCGATGATCCGCAGGCCGTCGCCGTGGTCGACGAAGTCGAACGACAGCTGGCCCGTGAACCCGGGGTCGAGCGAGTCGACGATGCGCTGGGCGTAGGCGAGGGTGTCGGTGCTGTCGACGGCGAGGAACGCGATCGCCGTGCTGTGCGCCCACTGCTCCGCGGCCACGTACGTCGTGTGGGCGGTCACACGGCCGTCGACGATGATGCTGTACGAGCACACCATCGGCCCGTCGACGAAGGGCTGCACGAGCCAGGGCTGCTCGGGGGTGGGATGACACTGGTCCACCGGGGTCTTGCCGGCGAGCGGGCCGGTGTTGGTCAGCAGTCCCACGCCGCCGCGCGAGAACGCCGCACGGGCGAAATACCGGGGGAAGCGGCCGATGGTCTCGACGAGCTCCTCGTCGCTGGTGACCACGACGGTCTCGGGGATCGGCACGCCCGCCTCCTCGGCCAGACGCTGGAAGCTCGCCTTGTCGTGGAGGCGCGCGAGATCGCCGAACGTGCCGGTGAGCACCCGGACACCCTGGGGGAGATCGCCCTGGCGTGCGGCGAGGTAGAAGACCTCCTCGAAGGTGGGGATGATGACCTCGATCTCGTGCGCGTCGACGAACGCCGACACCTCGGCGATGAAGGCGTTGGTGGCGAAGCGCGGCGACGAGGTCACGAGGTGACCGGCGGCGAACCGTGAATGGCTGCCCACCGCCCCGCCGTAGGTGTCGCTCGCATACACGGTGTGTCCGATGCTCCCGAGCTTGCGGATGAGATCCAGCGCGAAGGTGTTGCGGGAGCTGGTGACGAGGATGCGCATGGCGTCCTTCCGATCGAGGTGTCGCTCAGCCTAGCGAGGTCGGCTTCCGCCGGGTCGAAACACTTCGGCAACACGCCCCGGACTAGGCTCGGGGCATGGGTGACCTGTTCGACGGCTACGGCGCCACACTGACGCCCCGCCGGTCGCCCGCGGGGATCGCTCCGTTCGACGAGATGTTCGCGGTGTCGCGCAACGGCTCGGCGGGGGCGGAGTCGCGGGAGGCCTATCGCGAGCTCTACCAGGCCCTGGCGCAGATGACGCAGGAGGAGCTGCGGGGGCGCACCGAATCGCTTGCGAGCTCGTACCTCGCGCAGGGTGTGACCTTCGACTTCGCCGGCGAGGAGCGCCCCTTCCCGCTCGACGCCGTACCGCGCATCATCGCCTTCGACGAGTGGTCGCGCATCGAGGCCGGGGTGAAGCAGCGGGTGCGGGCCCTCGAGGCATTCCTCGACGACGCGTACGGCCATCAGCACTGCGTACGCGACGGCGTCCTGCCGGCACGTCTCATCGCGTCATCCCAGTACTTCTACCGGCAGGCCGCCGGCATCCACAGCGCCAACGGCGTGCGCATCCAGGTGTCGGGGATCGACCTCATCCGCGACGAGAACGGCGAGATGCGCGTGCTCGAAGACAACGTGCGCGTGCCGTCGGGCGTCTCGTACGTCATCTCCAACCGCCGCGTGATGGCTCAGACCCTTCCCGAGCTCTTCGTCTCGATGAGGGTGCGGCCCGTCGGCGAGTATCCCAACAAGCTCCTCGCGGCGCTTCGCGCGTCGGCCCCGCCCGGGGTCGAGGAGCCGAACGTCGTCGTGCTGACCCCCGGTGTGTACAACTCGGCGTACTTCGAGCACACCCTCCTCGCGCGCCTCATGGGCGTCGAGCTCGTCGAGGGGCGCGACCTCCTCTGCATCGGCGGCAAGGTGTTCATGCGCACGACCCGCGGGCCCAAGCGCGTCGACGTCATCTACCGTCGGGTGGACGACGACTTCCTCGACCCGCTGCAGTTCCGCGCCGACTCGATGCTCGGTGCCCCCGGCCTCATGCTCGCCGCGCGGCTGGGCAACGTCACGATCGCCAACGCCGTGGGCAACGGGGTCGCCGACGACAAGCTCATCTACACCTACGTGCCCGACCTCATCCGGTACTACCTCGCCGAGGAGCCGATCCTGAAGAACGTCGACACCTGGCGGCTGGAAGACCCGGGTGCCCTCGAGGAGGTGCTCGACCGGCTCGACGAGCCGTGGTCAAGCCCGTCGACGGGTCGGGCGGCAAGGGCCTGGTCGTCGGGCCCGACGCTTCCCCGGCCGAGCTCGACGCGCTCCGCCACCGCCTCCTCGCCGACCCGCGCGGGTGGATCGCGCAGCCGGTGGTCATGCTCTCCACCATCCCCACGCTCGTCGAGGACGGGATGCGTCCGCGGCATGCCGACCTCCGGCCCTTCGCGGTCAACGACGGTGAGGACGTCTGGGTGCTCCCCGGCGGGCTGACCCGTGTCGCGCTTCCCGAAGGGCAGCTCGTGGTCAACTCCAGTCAGGGCGGCGGATCGAAGGACACCTGGATCGTCGGTGGTTCCGCGCCGTCCCACGTCGAATACGGGCAGGGGGCGGGTCTGGCCGGACTCGTGGCCGATCAGGCGGCGACGATCACCGCCGCCATCCCGATCATCTACGACGAGCAGGACGAGGTGACCCACTCGCCGCAGGACCGGCCGCGCACGCGCACCGAGCAGCAGGAGCAGCAGCAGCAGGCGGGGCCGGGCGTCACGTCTCCCGCTCTTACGCCGAGAATCCATCTGGGCGCCGAGGATGCGGGTGCACCCCATGCTCTCGGCGCGCAGTTGCACCCTCGCGGGATCGTCACGGGAAGGGATGACGCGTGCTGAGCCGCATCGCAGAGTCGCTGTTCTGGATCGGGCGGTACATCGAGCGGTCCGATGGGACGGCGCGCATCCTCGACGTGCACCTCCAGCTGCTCCTGGAAGACCCGTGGATCGACGAGGACACGGCGTGCCGCTCGCTTCTGAGCGTGATGGGTTCGTTCCCCCTCGAAGGCGTAGACCGGGTCGGCCGCGATGACGTCCTGCAGCGCCTGGCCGTCGACCGGATGAACCCCGCGAGCATCGCCTACTCGATCTCGGCGGCGCGCGAGAACGCCCGCCGCGCCCGCGAGATCGTCTCCACCGAACTGTGGGAGACCCTCAACACCACGAGCGCCCGGATGCCCCGGCGCCTCCAGCGCGACAAGGTGCACGAATTCTTCCAGTGGGTGCGCGAGCGCGCGGCGCTCGCGGTGGGTGTCGTGGACTCCTCGACCAGCCGCGACGAGGCCTGGCAGTTCTTCACGCTCGGCCGCAGCATCGAGCGCACCGACATGACCGCGCGCCTGCTCGCGACGAGGTCGCTGACCGAGGCATCCGGTCCGTCCTGGACGACCATCCTGCGCTCGTGCGGTGCCTACGAGGCGTATCTGCGTACCTACCGGGGCATGCCGAGCGCGCGCAACGCCGCCGAGTTCCTGCTGCTGGACAGGCTGTTCCCCCGCTCGATCATCTACTCCATCCAGCTCGCAGAGGAATGCATGAGCGCCATCGACCCCCGTGCCGACCGTGTGGGGCACTCCAACACGGTGCTCCGTGCGCTCGGGCGCATCCGCAACGACCTCGAGTACCGGCCGGTCAGCGAGATCTTGAACGAGCTCCCGCATCACATGCAGCGGGTGCAGAAGGTGACGCGCGAGGCATCCGAGGCGATCAAGTCGCGGTTCTTCCCCACGCAGGCCGAGCCCAGCTGGATCGGGGAGATCTCGTGAAGCGGCTGCGCATCGAGCACTCGACCGGTTTCTCCTATCAGGGCAACGTCTCCGCGTCGTACAACGAGGCACGGATGCTGCCGGGATCGACCGACAGCCAGTTCGTCCTCAACTCCTCGCTGGAGATCGAGCCGTCGACATCCGTCAACCACTACGTCGACTACTTCGGAACGCGCGTGGCCTCGTTCGATGTGCTCTCACCGCACGCGGCACTGCAGATCACCGCGCGCTCGCTGGTCGAGGTGCGGTCGCGTCCGATCGCCCACACGCCCCTCACCTGGCATGAACTCGGCGATGAGGCAGCGGCCTCGGTGGCGACCATCGAGCAGCTCGGCCAGACCGCACGCACCCGTCCGCACCCCGAGGTGGCGGAGCTCGCCCGCTCCATCGCGGCCGACCACACCCACCCCGGCGAAGCGGCGCACGCGATCTCGGTCGCCGTCGGCGATGCGGTGGAGTACATGCACGGTGTCACCGGGGTGCACTCCACCGCGAGCGATGCCTGGACGTCGCGGAAGGGCGTCTGTCAGGACATCACCCACATCACGCTCGGTGCCCTCCGCGAGGTGGGGATCCCGGCGCGCTACGTCTCGGGCTACCTTCACCCCCGGCCCGACGCCGAGGTCGGCGTCGCCGTCACCGGCGAGTCGCACGCCTGGGTGGAGTGGTTCGCCGGGGACTGGCACGGATTCGACCCCACCAACAACATCGAGATCGGCGACCGGCACGTGCTGGTCGGCCGCGGCCGCGACTACAACGACGTGCCGCCGCTGCGCGGGGTCTACGCGGGGCCGTTCAAGAGCCAGCTGAACGTGAAGGTCACGATCACCCGCGAGATGTGAGCAGGCGTCGCGATCCGATCCGCGGACCGCGACGAACCACCTCAGAGGCGAGATCTGCCTCCGCGTTCTCGCGCCGTGGCGCTGGGCGCGACGACCACGACAGGGCAGGGTGGACAAATGAGTCTCCGGCAGAGTCTGCGCGAATTCGAGCTGACCACGCGGCCGATCCACCCCGAGTCCAAAGCGGCGCTGGAGAAGCGCTGGCGTGAGCTCCCCCCGCACGCCCGAACCGACAATCAGCTGCTCGGTCGCTGCGCCGTCGGATGCGAGGGGACCCACGGCGTCTTCCCGAAGTGCAACCTGACGTGCTCGCCCTGCTACCACTCCGCAGATGCGAACAAGGTGCGCATCGACGGCGCCCACACCGTCGACAACGTCGATGAGCAGATGCGGTACCTCCGCGGCATCCGTGGCCCGCGCGCCCACGCGCAGCTGATCGGCGGCGAGGTGAGCCTGCTGCCCGCGACCGACCACGCGGCGGCGCTGCTGGCGATGCGGGCGCAGGGGCGTGAGCCCATGTCGATGACCCACGGCGACTTCGACTACGACTATCTGCTCGACGTCGTCCTCGACGGCGAGGGCCGGCCCCGGTTCGAGAAGGTGTCGTTCGCGGCGCATTTCGACTCGCTGATGCGCGGCCGCCGCGGCGCGGTGCGTCCCCGCAGCGAGGCGGAGCTCCACCCGTTCCGCGAGGAGTTCGCGCGGATGTTCGTCGACCTCAAACGCGACCACGGCGTCGACCGGTATCTCGCGCACAACATGACCGTCACCCCGTCGAACGTCGACGAGGTCGAGGAGGTCACACGCGCGGTGCTGGAGATGCCCTACGACATGATGTCGTTCCAGCCCGCCGCTTTCATCGGCGACGACCGGCGCTGGCGCGAGGACTTCGGCGAGGTCACGATCGACAAGGTCTGGGAGCGCATCGAGAAGGGCGCGGGGCAGAAGCTGCCCTGGCAGGCCACGCAGTTCGGCGACCCCCGCTGCAACCGGTCCACCGTGGGGATGCGGGTGGGCGGCGTGTTCGCACCGCTGCTCGACCCCGACGATCCGAAGGACATCGCCGCGCGCGATCGGTTCCTCGCCCACCATGGCGGGATGGTGTTCGGCGACGTGCCGAAGGCCGTCCTGGCGTTCAAGGTCGCCCGTGCGGCTCTCGCGCACCCCGGTGACATCCCTCCGCTCATCGGGCTCGCCCGGAGGGTGATCCGCCGCGCGGGCGGCCTGCGCCGGATGCTCCGGGCGGCGCGCCGCGGGAAGGTGTCGTTCAAGACGTTCGTGGTGCACAACTTCATGGACGCCGAGCAGGTGGCACCCGCCTGGGAGCTCATGGAGAAGGGTGTCGTCGCCGACGACCCCGTGCTGAAGGAGACGCAGGAGCGTCTCGGCGCCTGCATGTATGCCATGGCGCACCCAGAGGACGGACGGCTCGTGCCGGCCTGCGTGCAGCACAGCGTGCTCGACCCGCTCGAGAACGTCGAGCTGCGCCGCGTGCTGCCGCTCATGGGCGCCGGTGCCGCCGGCGCGGTCACGCCGTCTGTCGTCTCGCGCCCGTCCGGCCTGACGCCGGTGCGCAGCACCCGCCGCGCGACCGCCTGACGCGCGCTGCGCCGGCGCCTGATGTTCCGCGCCCAGGCCGCTCCCGCATTGCGCCGTCGTCGCCGTCCGTCGATCGCTCGCCTGTCGCAAGAGGCGCGGAGCGGCGAAATGTGTGACAGGTGAAGCCTGGATGGGTGGGGGCGGGCGCTCGGCTGTCGCAATCTGCGCGAGGCGGCGCACTTTGCGACAGGTGAGGCTGTGCACGGTGAAGGGGAGGGCGCTCGGCTGTCGCAATCTGCGTGGAGCGGCGCTCTTTGCGACCGGCGAAGCAGCGCCCTCGAAGGGAAGGAGGGGGTCGGGTCAGGCGGGGACGACGTGCGCGGCGCCGGCGGGGATCGAGAGGGCGACGCGTTCGCCGAGCCGAGGGGCGCCGGCCGCCGTGACCTCGGCGTGCAGCAGCACCGTCGGGGTCACGCGTACGGTGAGGTCCGTGCGGGCGCCGGAGGCGCGGGCCGACTCCACCGTTCCGGTCCACCGCACCGCAGTCACGCGCACTGACAGGGCGGTCTCCACTGCGAGCGGGGCCCGGCCGGCGTCATCCGCGCTCCGGTCCGCATCGGGCAGGGTGCCGAGCGGATGCCGCGACGGGGGCGTCTCGGCGGGACGCCACACCTGCACGTCCTCCTGCCGGACGATGAGCACGGCGGGGCCGGACACCGCGGCATCCGGGATCGGGATCTCACCGAGGTCGCTGGTGTGCACCCCGTCGGCCATGACGCCCGGAACGAGGTTGCGCGCCCCCATCAGCTCGGCGACCCGGACCGACGACGGCGCGCGATAGGCGCCGGCGACGTCGCTCTCGTGATGGAGCTCCCCGCCGTCGAGGACGGCGATGCGGTCGGCGACCCGCGACGCCTCGTCGCGGTCGTGGGTGACGAGAAGGATCGTGGGCCCCACGGTCAGCCGCAGTTCGTCGAGGAGTGCGTGCATGTCGGCGCGGAGTGCGGGGTCCAGTGCACTGAAGGGCTCATCGAGCAGCAGCACGGCCGGCTCCGCAGCGAGGGCCCGGGCGATCGCCACGCGCTGCTCCTGCCCGCCCGAGAGCTCATCCACCCGCCGGGCTCCGAAGCCGCGCAGCTGCACCATCTCGAGGAACTCCGCCGCCCGCGCGCGAGCCCGGCGGCGCGACTCACCGCGCACTCGGGCCGAGAAGGCCACATTGTCGAGTACCGACAGGTGCGGGAAGAGCAGGGACTTCTGGAAGACCATCCCCACGCCGCGGCGCTCGGCGGCCACGCCCGCCACGTCGTGGCCGCCGATGAGGACGCGTCCGCTGTCGGGGGCTTCGAGCCCGGCGACGAGGCGCAGCAGGGTGCTCTTGCCCGACCCGCTCGGTCCGAGGACGGCGGTGCACGACCCGGCCGCCACGTGGAGCGTGACGCCCGAGACCGCCGCGGTCCGTGCGCCGCGGAAGCGCTTGGAGACGGTGTCGAGGGTGAGTGAGGCGGTCATGCCGGAATCCTCTCTGCAGTGGGCGGGGTGGTGGTGGTGGTGGCGGGCGCGGGTGCGGTCGATGCCGGCCGCCGGCGCCCGAGCGACACCGTCGCCAGCAGCAGGACGATGGGCGGGATGATCGCCCCGAGCGACATCACGGCCACGGCGGCGTCGTTGCCGACGGCGGCCGCCGCGCCCGCGACGACGAGAGGCAGCGTCACCAGTTCACCCGCGCCGACGATGACGGTGACGAGGTAGTCGCTCCATGCCACGAGGAATGCCAGGAACGCCGCGCGCGCGAGCGCGGGGGCGAGCAGCGGCACCTGAACACGAAGCAGCACGTCGCGCCGCGATGCCCCGAGCAGGCGGGCGTTCTCCTCGAAGGACATGTCGTACGCGCCGTAGGCGGTCCGCATGACGAACGCGGTGTAGGGAAGCGCGAGGACGACCAGCACCAGCACCGTGCCGGCGACCGGGGGCACGTAGGTGCGCAGCAGCACCACGTTGACGCCGAGCACCGCCGCGAACGGCGGAAGCGCGATCGGCGACAGAAGCAGGGCGGCGACGGCACGCGGCCACGGCACGCTGCCGAAGGTGAGCGCGCGGGCGGCCAGCGCCCCGAGCGGAGTGGCGATCGCCGCGACCGTCACCGCGAGCGCGGTGGAGGTGAGGAAGGCGGGCACGGCGCCAAACCCCTCCGCCGCGACGAGACCCCGCGTGCCCCACGCGGTCGGGAGAGGCGAGGGGAACGACCAGCGGTCGGCTCCGGCCCAGAGCACGAGCGGCACGAAGGGCAGGGCGAACCACACGATGAGCAGGATGCCGGTGGCAAGACGCACCGCACGACCGGCGCCGTGCGAGACGAGCAGGGTCGATCCGGGTGATGCCGTCTCCGCGCTCATCGCCACACCGCCGTTCGCCGGAGGACCGCGAACGTGCCGGCCACGACCGTCAGCGCGATCGCCGAGGTGACGACGGCGACGGCGGCCGCGTCGGGCCGCGAGTCCAGCGAGACGCCTTGGAACAGGCGGACCGCGAGGACCGGAAGCGGTTCGGGGTAGGTGCGGCCGAGGAGCCACGAGACCTCGTACGAGGCGAGGGCGTACACGAAGCTGATGGCCGAGCAGATGAGCAGCGTCGGCGCGGTGAGCGGGAGGAAGACGCGGCGGAAACGCTGCCACCGCCCTGCGCCGAGGAGGGCCGCACTTTCGTCGAACCGGGCGATGCGCGTCGCGAGGGTGCCCGTCACCACGAGCGCGATGAAGGCGGACTCCTTCCACGCGAATTCGGCGATCGCAGCGGCCCAGAGGGGTCCGCCCACGAACGCCGGCCAGGCTTCGGGGGGCACCCCCAGCATCCGCGACAGCATCCCCCCGTCGGCGAGCAGCAGCCCGATCGCGGCGGCGCCGATGAGGTGGGGGACGGTGACCGTGGCTGCACCCAGCGCAGCCACGACACGTCCGCCCCAGCGACCCGAGACGATCACGACCGCGGCGGCCATGCCGACGACGGCGGCGATGAGCGTCGAGGCTCCGGCGACCCAGAGCGAGACGCCGACCGCCGCCCAGAGCGCCTCGGGGTCACGGGTGTAGGCCGCGAACGACAGCTCGGCCCGACCCACGATGGGCAGGAGCCCGACGCTCTGCAGCACGGTCGCACCCAGGCCGCCGCCGACGACGAGCGCGGTCGCCGCCACCGCCGGCAGCACCATCAGCGCGCCCGCCCGGCGGTGCCGGGCGGACTGCGCGGGACGGGCGACCAGCGGGGTGAGCGTCACCTGCTGAGAACCTCCGCGCGCCATCCCTCGTCGATGGCGGGTACCCACTCGGCGGCGAGCTCGGCGTGGGCGTTCTGCGAGAGCACCTCGTACGGGGGCACCACGGGCGAGGCCGGCAGCGTGTCGAACAGGGCGCGGTCGCCCGGCTCGAGGCCTGCGATGTCGAGGACGGTGAACTGTCCCCACACCTCCGGCTCGGCCTTGGCGACCTGTTGCTGCACCGACAGCGACTCGTTCGCCACGACCATCGCGCCGGCGACGGCGTCGGAGTTGGCGGGCAGGCCCAGGAAGCTGGCATTCCCGACCGTGCCGTCGGCGAGCTCGAGCACCTTCGTCCCCGCGGGGTAGGTTCCGTCCGCGACGAGTCCGGTGAGGGTGGCGGGGCCGTAGGTCATCATCATGTCGACCTGACCGTCGGCGAAGAGCTGGCCGAGCTCGGCCTCGTTCGCGGGGTAGGTGTCGCCGCCGCGCCAGAGGCTCGGGGCGAGTTCGGCCAGTCGGTCGTACAGCGCCGGCGTCAGCTCGTCGAACGCCTCCTGAGAGAAGGCGGTGGGCACCTCATCGGCGCCGCCCGACACACTGGCGAGCACCTCGCGCACGAACACCGAACCGGTGAAGTCCGGTGGCGCGGGGTAGGTGAAGCGTCCGGGGTTCGCCTCTGCCCACTCGAGCACCTCGTCCATCGACGTGGGGACGTCGGCGACGGTGTCGGCGTTGTAGACCAGGGTGAACTGCGCCTTGTGCCAGGGGGCCTCGCACCCGTCGACCTCGGTGCCGAAGTCCGACAGCAGGAGCGGGTCGGCCGGATCGGTGTTCGCCATGTTCGGCAGCAGGTCGGTCCACCCGCACAGCCACGCGTCGGCCTCCTTGCCCGTGCGGAAATTGTCGCCGTTGACCCAGATGAGGTCGACGGTCCCGTCGTCGCGTCCGGCCTGGATCTCGGTGAAGACGCGGTTGAGCGCATCGCGGGTGTCGGTGACGGGCACCCGCTCGAGGGTGACACCGTACTCTGCGACCGCGGGAGCGAGGATGTCGTCGACGTAGGCGTTGCCCTGATCGTCGCCGCCGTACATCCACAGCTGCACGGTCTGCCCGTCTGCGTCGGCGAGCACCTGATCCCAGCTGTCGGGAACCTCGCCCCCGGCGGCCGATGGGGCGGAGCAGGCGGCGAGGGCGAGCGCGGGAAGTGCCAGCGCAGCGACGGCGAGACGCCGGCGGCGAGATACGAGGTTCATTGCAGAGATCCTTCCAGGTGTTCGGTGCTCGGCTATCGTGAGCGGGTCCACACCGACCGAAACCCCGACGAGTACGAAGACGACGAGAGGCGCATGATCACGCGAAGCCGCCGCAGCGTCTCCCGGGGTGCGATCATCCGACTGATCTCTCTCGGTGTCTTCGTCGCCGCGGCGGTTTCGGTTGGGCTCTTGCTGCCCCCGCTCGATGTCGACGGCCTGCGCGATCGCTTCGGCGACCTCGGGTGGATCGGCCTCGCGGCGTTCGCGGGGATCTACGGGCTGCTCACCCTTTCCCCGGTGCCGAAGGGCGTGCTGAGCATCGGGGCGGGCGTGGTGTGGGGCTTCGGGGTCGGAGTGGTGGCCGTCTACGCCGGGGCGCTCCTCGGGGCGACGCTGGCGTTCTGGACGTCGCGACTGCTCGGACGCGACGCGGTCGCACGGCTGATGGGGCGTCGCGCCGCCGCGATCGACGACCTGTTCGAGCGTCGCGGGTTCCTCTCGATCCTGGGCCTGCGCCTCGTGCCGGTCGTGCCTTTCACCGCCCTGAACTACGCCTCCGGTCTCACCGGTGTCAGGTATGCCGCCTACGCCGCGGCGACCGCGGTCGGGATCATCCCCGGCACCGCGGCCTACGTCGCACTGGGCGCGTTCGGCATCGAGGCAGGGCCGCTCTTCTGGGTCGCCCTGGGAGCGCTCGGCGCTCTCTCGCTCATCGGGGCGGCCGCCGGGGTCGTCGTGCACGCGCCGCCGTGTGCGTGCACGCGCCGCGGGCGCAGCATCCGATGAAACCTCCGGCTCCGAACAAGAAGCGGTGACCGGCGCCGGAGACCGGAGCGGAGGGGAAGACGAGCATGCTTGACGCGGCGCTCCGACCCCTTCTCGCCCGTCCGCTCGAGGCCCTCACGACACTGCTCGACCGGCCGGGCGTCACGCCCGATCGCCTCACCGTCGCGGGCCTCGTGCTGGGCCTGGGCTCCGCGGCGGCCGCGGCGTTCCAGCTGTGGGTCCCGGCGCTGGTGCTCTGGCTCGTCTCGCGTGTCGTCGACGGCCTCGACGGCACACTCGCACGCCGCCGGGCGGTGGCCCGGGGTGACGCAGAGGGAGGCACGCACGCGGGCGGGTTCCTCGACATCGCCGCCGACTTCGTCGTGTACGGCGCGACCGTCGCGGGAGTGGCGATCGGGGCCACCGCCGGCGGGGCGCCGTGGTGGCCGTTCCTCCTCGTGCTCCTGGCCTACTACATCAACGGCACGGCGTTCCTGGCCTTCTCGTCCATCGCCGAGCGGGCCGGGCGTCGGATCGACGACGGGCGATCGCTATCGTTCCTCGGTGGCCTCGCCGAGGCGACCGAGACCATCGCGGTGCACGCGCTGTGGCTCATCCTGCCGTTCTGGGCGGCCGAGATCGCCGTGGTGTGGGCGGTGATCGTCGGGGTGAGCGCGGCGCAGCGGATCGTCGTGGGCTACCGGTCGCTGCGCTGACCGCCTCGGGTCACAGCGCTGCCCGGCGAGCGTGCCGCCGCCGCAGGAATCGGATGCCGCGGCCCACGAGTCCGCGATCGAGGCCCTCCTGGGCGGCGGCGATCGCGGCGTTCCACGCGGCGTCGGCGTACGTGGGATAGGCGTGGATCGTGCTCGCGAGGGCGCGGACGCTCACCCCGGCGGCGACCGCGGTGGTCAGCTCTCCGAGGACTTCTCCCGCTCGCGGGCCGACGACCGAGGCGCCGCGGAGGCGGCCGCGGCGATCGAGGACGAGCGTGGTGTGTCCGCCGGTGTCGTGGTCGGCCACGGCGCGGTCCACGTCGTCGTGCTCCGTGGTCACGACGCGCAGGCCCTGCGCCCGGGCGTCGGCGGGTGCGATGCCGATCGCGCCGACCTCAGGGGCGGTGAAGGTCACCCGCGGCACCGCCGCGACGTCGACCGTGCGCGATAGACCCAGAACGGCGTTCGTCGCCGCCGTGCTGCCGAAGAAGCCCGCGGTGTGGGTGAAGCGCGGGAGAGGGGTCACGTCGCCTGCCGCGCGGATGCGCGGGTTGGAGGTGCGAAGCGTGCGGTCGACCTCGACGTCGCCGTCGGCAGTCAGGCGCACCTCGGCTGCGTCGAGACCCAGGCCGTCGACGGCGGCGCGGCGGCCGAGCGCCGCCAGCATCCGGTCGAAGGCGACCTCCGTCCCGTCGGAGAGCTGCGCGGTGCCGCCACCGGGGGATCCGGCCGGGGTGAGGGCCGCCACGGTCGTGTTCACCCGCACGTCGACGCCGTCGCGGATGAGGGCGTCATGGACGAGGCGGCTCGCCGCGGCATCCTCCCGGGGAAGGATCCGCTCGCCGCGATGCACCAGCGTGACGCGGGTGCCCAGGCGCGCCATCGCTTGAGCGAGCTCGCAGCCGATGGGTCCGCCGCCCTGCACGAGCAGGGACTCGGGCTGATCGTGGAGATCCCAGAAGGTCTCGTTGGTGAGGATCGGCAGATCGGCGGCTCCGGGCACGTCCGGGGTCGCCGGGTGGCTGCCGGTGGCGATGACGGCGTCGCGGAACCGGAGGCGGTGTCCGTCGACCTCGAGCTGGGTCGGGCCGGTGAATCGTGCGCGTCCGGTCACCACCGAAACGCCTTTCGCCACGAGCGCCTCGGGGGAGTCCACGGGCTCGATGTGCGCGATCGCCGCGCGAACGTGGGCCATCACGCGCGGGAAGTCGACGGTGACCCCGGTCACCTCGACGCCGAGGCGCGAGGCGGTGCGGGCGGTGTGCGCGGCATGCGCGGCCGCGATGAGGGCTTTCGAGGGCACGCAGCCGGTGTACAGGCACTCTCCCCCGAACCGCGCGGCTTCGATCAGCAGGGTGCGTGCGCCCAGCGACGCCGCCGTGCGGCTGGCCACGAGGCCGGCGCTCCCCGCGCCGATGACGACGAGGTCCCAGTCGCCGGCGGCGTCGGCGGCGGAGAGGATGCGGGGGCGACGGGACGAGGGGGCGGTCACGGGCGTCAGCCTACGCGGCGACCCGTGGGGTGGGCCGCCGGTGGCATCATCGAGGACACCGGCTCGACGCGCGCCGCCCGATCCGAGGAGAAGCCGATGACCAGGCCCTTCCGCCGCTACAGCGCTGGAGCCCGGTGGTACGACCTGCTCTCGGGGGAGCGGTGGGTCTACCGGGCCGGTCGAGTCGCCGGTATCGGGCTGATGGATCTGCGGCCCGGTGACATCGTTCTCGACCTCGGCTGCGGTACGGGGCTGAACTTCCCGCTCGTGCGCGCCGCAGTCGGAGAGGCCGGCCACATCGTGGGCGTCGACCGCAGCGCCGACATGCTCGCCGTCGCACAGGGCCGGGTGCGCCGCGAGGGCTGGCCGAACGTCACCCTCATCGAGGCGGACGCGGCCGAGCTCGACATCGTGGACGTGCGCGAACGGGTCGAGGCGGCTACCGGGCGCCCAGGCGGTGTCGATGGGGTGCTGTCGACCTATGCGCTGAGCGTCATGCGCGGCAGCGCGGGGGAGGCGTGGGCGCGCGCAGTGGATCTCGTTCGTCCCGACGGGGCGCTCGGGGTCGTAGACATGCAGCCGCCCACCGGACGCTGGCGGATCCTCTCGCCGCTCGCGCGCCTCGCGTGCGCCTTCGGGGGTGCCGACATCCAGGCCCGGCCGTGGCGTTTCGTCGCCCGCGACGCCGCGCCCGGGTCGGTGCGGGAGGCCGTGGTGCGCGGCGGTCACATCGTCGCCGCCGTCGGCCGGTTGCCGGGACCGGACGCACTCACCGTCCGCTCGTGACGACGGATGCCCGACCCGTGGTGCGGGTGGCGCAGGGCGAGGCGGGTATGGATCCCGACCCCAGGTCCGTCCTGCGTCCGTCATCCGACGAGGGGTCAGCCCGTCGGCGCCTCGGGGTCGAGGGCGCGGATCTGGTCCTCCTCTATGGCGTTGTCCGCCTCGAGACGGTTCTCGGTCTCCTCGTCGCCGCCGGCCGGCCCGTCGCCGGAGGTCTCGTCGTGCTCGTGGTCCTCGTCGTGGTCGTCCGGACGGTCGTGATGCTCGCTCATGTCTCCACGGTAGGCCCCAGTGCCCGATCGGCCGGAGGGCTTGCGCCGGCCTCCTCGTGGGTGCGTGACCGCCCGCCGACCCCGCCCGACCCCCCGCCGCTCCCGAGCGACGCCGTCGCGGCGAGCCCGATCACGAGGAACCCGGCCGCCGCCCACGTCGCGTAACGGGTGCCGTCCGAGAACGCCTGCGCCCTGCCGCTGCGGGCGGCGGCGGGGCGCGGCCCGCCTAGGGTGGAGGGATGTCTGACGCACTCGCGATCACCGGTGGTTACGTCGTCCCCGTCGCCGGGGACCCGATCGACGGGGGGACGGTCGTCATCGTCGACGGCGTCATCACCGCCGTCGGAGGTCACTCGACCGAGATCCCCGAGGGTGCCCGAGTCATCGATGCGACGGGGAAGTGGGTGCTCCCCGGTTTCGTCGAGGCTCACGGCCACCTCGGTGTGCACGAGGACGGCGAGGGGTGGTCGGGCAACGACACCAACGAGATGACCGACCCCAACGGCGCGCGCTTCCGGGCGCTCGACGGCATCGACATCGAAGAGGTCGGGTTCCGCGACGCGCTGCGGGGCGGGGTGACGACCGCGGTCATCAAGCCCGGGTCGGGGAACCCCATCGGCGGACGCACGGTGGCCATGAAGACGTGGGGCGGGCGAACGGTCGACGAGCAGGTTCTCGCGCACGACGTGTCGGTCAAGTCCGCCCTCGGCGAGAACCCCAAGCGGGTCTACGGCGACAAGAAGCAGACGCCCTCCACCCGGCTCGGGGTCGCGGCCGTGCTGCGTCAGGCGTTCGTCGAGGCGCGCACGTACGCCGAGAAGCGGGCCGCCGCCGCGACGAAGGGCGAGCCGTTCGAGCGCGACCTCGGCAAGGAGACCCTCGCGGCGGTGCTCGACGGCGACCTCCTGTGGGATCAGCACTGCCACCGCCACGACGACATCGCCACCGCGATTCGCCTCTCCGAGGAGTTCGGCTACCGCCTGGTCGTCAATCACGGCACCGAGGGGCACAAGGTCGCCGACGTGCTGGCGGAGAAGGACATCCCGGTGATCTTCGGACCGATGCTGACGTCGCGCTCGAAGGTCGAGCTGCGCGATCGCGCGATCGGCAACCTCGCGCTCATCGCCGCGGCCGGCGTGCGGGTCGCGATCACCACCGATCACCCCGTCGTGCCGATCGAGCAGATCCGGCTGCAGGCGATCCTCGCCGTCCGCGAGGGTCTCCCCGCCCGGACCGCGCTCGAGGCGCTCACCGTGAATCCCGCGTCGATCCTGCGTCTGGATGATCGGGTGGGGGCGCTCGCCGAGGGACTCGACGGCGACGTCGTCGTCTGGTCGGGCGATCCGCTCGACGTGGACTCGGCCGTCGAGCAGGTCTTCATCGGCGGTGCGCCTGTGCTCGAGCCCGCAGGCGACGATTCCGCACCGCGGGTCGTGGAGCGTTGGGAGCGCTTCGCCCGGCGCTCGTGGATGGCCTGACGGGTGGATGAGGGGTCCTCGCCGGCCTCGCCGCCGGCCACCCGGCGGATTCAGCTGACGCTCGGCAGACCGGCCCTGACGCTGTGGGCGGGCATCCGACCCACTCTGGTGATCGGTGGCCGCGGGCAGCCCGTGCAGTGGGGTGCAGGCACCTGGCAGGTGGCCGCCGACGAGCCCGTCGAGCTCGGCGTGTACCTCTTCGTGCGGGGCTGGCGGTTCGGTGACGCGCAGGTGGTTCTGCAGCCGACCGACCCGCCGACGCTGGAGTACCGCGCCCCGGTGCTCCCCTTCGGCCGGGGCCGATTCACCTCACTCTGAGCGCGTCGCCGCGGCATCCGTCCTGCCACTCCCTCCGCCGCGACCGACCAGGCGCCCGCGGCATCCCCTCCCGCCCCCGGACCCCCCGCCGCCCCACACTCCGTTCGTTCGTCGGAGATGTACGGCCGTGCACCTCATCCGCGTACATGTGTGACGGATGAACCGGACGGCAACGGGCGCGCGAGGAAGGCGGCGCTGCGGCGCCGCAACGTTCACCCCCCATTCACGTGTCGTAGCCCTTCGCGGCCACGCCGCCTCGGGAGGATGCGGGAATGCGAGAGCGTGCGGCCCTCCGATTCCTCGACCGGCTGAGGTTCGGCCCCCTTCACCGTCGGGTGTGGTGGCTGTCGGCCATGGGCATCATGCTCGACGGCTTCGACTTCTTCATCGTCGGCGTGGCGGTGCCGCTCATCGTCGCCGACTGGGGGATCACCCCGCTCGAGACGGGACTGCTCACCAGCGCCGCGGTGGTGGGCGCCATCTTCGGTGCCGCGATCATGGGGCCGCTGTCCGACCGCATCGGCCGGAAGCTGGCGTTCCGCATCGATCTCGGCATGTTCGTCGTCTTCGCCCTCGCGTCGGCCTTCGCGCCCGACATCTGGTGGCTGATCGCCTTCCGGTTCCTCCTCGGGGTGGGTATCGGCGCCGACTATCCGATCGCGGCGAGCTACGTCGCCGAGATCTCCCCGGGGCGCCTCCGCCCGAGGCTGCTGATCGGAGCCTTCAGCTTCCAAGCCGTCGGCCAGCTCCTCGGTGCGGTCGTCGGACTCGTCGTGCTCACCTTCGATCCGCATCCGGAGGCCTGGAGATGGATGCTGGCGGTCGGCGTCGTACCCGCGGTCATCATCGTGATCCTCCGCCGAGGTGTGCCGGAAAGCCCGATCTGGCTCGCTTCCCAGGCGCGATATCTCGAGGCTGCGGCCGTGATGAGCCGGTTCGCCGGCCGCGATGTCGACGAGGGGGAGATCCACGATGTCTCGCCTTCGGCGGATCATCCGGTTCTCGTGCGCGCGACGGGGGTCGTGCCGACCGTTCGGAAGCGCGCCCTCTTCACGGGCGAGTACCGGAAGGCGACCGCGCTGACGACCGTGCCGTGGTTCCTCATGGACATCGCCACCTACGGGGTCGGTGTCTTCACCCCGACGATCATCGCCGCACTCGCGCTCAGCTCTTCGGCGAGCAGCCATTTCATCGCCGACGACATCACCTCGACCGAGGGCGCGGCGGTGCTCGATGTCTTCCTGGTGGTCGGCTTCGCTGCGGCCATCCTGCTCGTCAGGCGTCTGGGACTCATCCTCATGCAGTCGGTGGGATTCGTCGTGATGGCAGTGGCTCTCGTCGCGCTGGGGTCGACGCAGCTGATGGTCCAGTCTCCGCTGCAGATGGCGGTCATCTTCCTCGCCTTCGCCGCGTTCAACCTGTTCATGAACGGCGGACCGAACGCCACCACCTTCGCGATGCCGACGGCGGCTTTCCCCGCCGAGGTCCGCGGCGCAGGTGCGGGGTTCGCCGCCGCCGCGGGCAAAGCGGGCGCGGCGGTCGGCACCTTCTTCTTCCCGATCCTGCAGGCAGAGCTCGGGCTCTTCGCCACGCTGTCGATCATCGCCGGCGGGTGTCTGGTCGCCGCCACGGTCACGATCGTCTTCCGACACCAGGTGCGTCGCGAGAGGGTGATCCGGGGTGCAGCGGGCGATGCCGATCTCGTGGGCACGACGGGGTAGCAGAGCCGCGAGGGCGGATCAGCCGGCGCGCCGCGCGGGGGCCGGACCGCGCTTGTCGCCGATCGGCAGCGTGATCGGCGTGGTTTCGGCGACCTCGTCGCTGAACTCCTCCGGTGAGGCCTGCACCACCGACAGCGGCCGGGTCTCGTCGATCGTCAGGCGGAAGCGGGCGTTCTCGCGGCGGTGAAGGCGACCCGAGACGATGAGCCAGGTGGCCCCGATCGCGAAGGCGACGAAACCCGCAGCTGCGCCCAGGAGGATCGCGGCGCGGGGGCCGAACTCCGCGGCCACCCACCCCACGATCGGCGCGCCGACCGGTGTGCCGCCCATGAGGATCGCCATGTACAGCGCCAGTACGCGGCCGCGCAGGGCCGGATCGGTCGTGGTCTGCACGTACCCGTTCGCCGTGGTCAGCATCGTCACGACGGCGAACCCGGTGAACATGAGCGTCACGGCATACAGCCCGTAGACGGGCATGAAGGCCGAGACGAGAGCGGCGATCACGAACAGGAGCGACCCGCCGATGACGACGCGGATCCGGGCCTGATCGCGCCGGGCGGCGAGGAGAGCTCCGAACAGCGATCCGATCGCGAGGATCGAGCTGAGCAGGCCGTAGCCGTCGGCGTCACGACCGAACTCCAGGGCCATGGTCGACGCGAAGATGGGGAAGTTCATGCCGAACGCACCGAGCAGGAACACCATCGAGAACGTCACGATGAGGTCGGGGCGGCGGGCAACGTAGCGGAAGCCGTCCGCCAGCCGCGCCGCTCCGGGCGCCTTGACGCGCGGAATGAGCTCGTGCGGGCGGATGAGGGCCAGCGCGACGATCATCGCGAGGAACGTGGCGCCGTTGAGCAGGAACACCCACCCGGTGCCCACTGCGACGATGACGATACCGGCGACGGCGGGACCGATCATCCGAGCGCCGTTGAACGAGGCGGCGTTCAGCGCCACGGCGTTCGAGGCGTTCTCGCGCGCCACCAGATCGGAGACGAAGGCCTGCCTGGCGGGGTTGTCGAAGGCGGCGATGACGCCGAGCGCGAGGGCGAAGGCGTACATGAGCCACAGCGTCATCACGCCGACCAGGAGCAGGATGCCGATGATGATGCCGAGCACCATGAGGAGGCTCTGGGTCACCACGAGCAGCCTCCGTCGGTCGAACCGGTCGGCGACCCAGCCGGTGACGCCGACGAGGAGGAGCGGGGGCGCGAACTGCAGGGCCATCGTCACGCCCATCGCCGCGGCGTCGTTGTCGGTCAGCTGCGTGAGCACTACCCAGCTGAGGGCGGTGGCCTGCATCCACTGACCGATGTTCGACACCAGCGCGCCGATGAACCACACGCGGTAGTTGAAGATCGAGAACGAGCGGAACATCGCGCTCATCGGTCGGCCACCTTTCGCATGAGGTCGGCGGCGTCTGCAAGGAGGCGGCGCTCGGCCGGTGTCAATTCCGAGAGCGCCTGTTCGAGCCACGCGTCGCGGCGCCGCACGGTCTCTTCGACGACCTCGCGGCCGGCGGGAGTCAGGGTGATGTTGACCTTGCGTCGGTCGGCGTCATCGGGAGTCCTGATGAGGTACCCGGCCTCCTCGAGGCAGTTCACCGTCCGGTTCATCGAGGGGGCGGTGACCCGCTCGCGCTCGGCGAGTTCGCCCAGCGTGTGGGATCCGTGCATCTTCAGAACGGCGAGGACGGCGAACTGCCCGTCGCTCATGCTGTCGATCGCGCGCTCGGCGCGGAGCCTGCGGGCGAGGCGGAAGGTCGCCATGCGGAAGTCGGATGCCTCGCCGGACAGGTTCTCGGATGCGCTCATACGAATACTTAGCATAGCTCATTAGTTGTGCTAACGGTTGGCTGTACCGGATCGCCGCCCTTCTTCCTCGACGCCGGCTCGTCGGCCCTTCTTCCTCGACGCCGCTCGTTCGTCGCATATGTACGTCGTTGGGACGGCCAGCCGTACATCTGCGACGAACGAAGGACGGGGCTGGGCGGGCAGGGGCGGGGTAAGGGAGCCGGCGGGGGCGGGGCGGGGGCGAACGCCCGCCGTTAGGCTCGGGGCATGCCCGAGTTCATCGATGCACACGGCATCGCGATCGTCTACGACGTCCACCCGGCCGAGACGGCCGAGCCTCGGGCCGTGGTGCAGCTGCTGCACGGCGTCGGCGAGCACGCCGGCCGCTACGCACGGCTGACGCAGGCGCTCACGGCGGCGGGGTACACCGTGTACGCCGACGACCACCGCGGGCACGGACGGACCGGTCTGAAACAGCACGGCGGCGACCACTCCCGGCTCGGCCGCCTCGGCCCCGGCGGGATGCCGGCCACGCGCGACGCGGTCTGGCAGTTCACCGAGCTCATCCGTGAGGCCCACCCCGACCTGCCGCTGATCCTCCTCGGGCACTCCTGGGGATCGTTCCTCGCGCAGATGCTCCTCAACCGCCATCCCGATGCCTACGACGCACTCGTCCTCAGCGGCTCGGCGCTGATGTGGCCCGGGTCGCTGAACCCGGGCGATCTCAACGCACCCTGGGCCGGGGAGGGGGCGACGGGGGTCGAGTGGCTGTCATCCGATCCCGAGGTCGGTCGCGCATTCCTCGACGATCCGCTGACGACCACGACGCCGCTGCGGAAGCTGTTCGGGCTCATCGACTCCGCGCGGTTGTTCGAGCGGCCCGTTCGGGGTCTCGCGCAGGCGGCGGGGCACGACATCCCCGTGCTGCTCATGGTCGGACGCGATGACACCGTCGGCGGTCCGCGCAGTGTCCACCGCCTTGCCGCCGCCTACCGCGAACGATCGGGGCTCGCCGACGTGACCACGCTCGTCTACCCTGACGCGCGGCACGAGATCTTCAACGAGGTGATGCAGGCCGAGGTGCGTGCTGATCTGCTCGCGTGGCTCGACCCGCGGTTCCCCGCGCGGGCCTGAGGGGCCGCCCGGCGTGCGTGAGGCGGATGCTGCGGGCCGGCCGGTCCGCTCCGGCTGAACGCCGCTGGCGAATCGCGACCGTCGCAGAATCGCGGCGACGTCGCAGGATCCGGCCGGGATTCTGCGACATTCGTCGGATCCTGCGACCGTCGCGCCGGATGTGGGAACGAGCGGATGCTGCGGGCCAGCCGCTCCGCTGCGATCAGCCGCGCGCGCGGCGCGGCCGGCGGGTGCCGCGCTGGATGTCGGCGACGGTGCTGCCGGTCGTGAAGCGGGGAGCCGTCTGGGTGCGGGCGGCGCTGCCGCCGGCCTGACCGGATCGGGCGCCCGCCTGACCTGACCGCGCACCGCCGGTCGACGCCGCGGTGCGGTCTCCGGACTGCGCCGGCCGTTCGCCGGCGGGCCGGCGTCCGCGAGAGCGACCTCGGCCGCCACCTGCCCCGTCGGAGTTCCGTGCCGCGCCGGAGCGGCCCCGGCCGCCTCCGCCGCCGTTGCCCCCGCCACGTCCGGTGGTCGCGACGAGCGGGGCGGGGGTGACGTGCTCTGCGACGGCGCCGACGAGAGCGGCGACCGTGGCGTCATCCGCGGCGACCTGCTCGAGGGGTGCCGTGACCTGTGCCTTGCGCAGCAGGTCGCCGACCTCGCGGCGCTGATCGGGTGTGGCGACCGTCACGACGACGCCCTCCGCGCCCGCGCGGGCGGTGCGGCCCGAACGGTGCAGGTAGGCCTTGTGCTCGACCGGCGGGTCGACGTGCACCACGAGCTCGACCTCGTCGACGTGCACGCCGCGCGCGGCGACATCCGTCGCGACGAGCACACGCACGCCGCCCTGGTCGGCGGCGGCACCGAAGGCGGCGAGGTTGCGCTCGCGGGCGTTCTGGCCGAGGTTTCCGTGCAGGTCGACCGCGGGGATGCCCGCAGCGGTGAGCTGCTTGGCGAGCTTCTTGGCCTGGTGCTTGGTGCGGGTGAAGAGGATTCGACGCCCGCGGCCCGACGCGAGGTGACGCACGAGCGCGGCCTTGCCGTCGGAGGGCACGACGAAGACGCGGTGGGTCATGACGCCGGCGGGGACGCTCTCCTCGTCGACCTCGTGGCGCACCTCGTTCTGAAGGAACCGGCGGACGAGCGCGTCGACACCGCGGTCGAGGGTGGCGCTGAAGAGGAGTCGCTGTCCGCCCTGCGGGGTGGCGGCGAGGATGCGCGTCACTCCGGGGAGGAATCCGAGGTCGGCCATGTGGTCGGCCTCGTCGAGCACGGCGATCTGCACGGCATCCAGTCGGATGACGCCCTGCTTCATGAGGTCTTCCAGGCGCCCGGGGCAGGCCACGACGATGTCGACGCCGCGATTCAGCGCCTGCTCCTGCGGCTTCTGGCTCACGCCGCCGAAGACCGTGGTGACGGTGAGGTTCGCCGCGGCGGCGAGCGGGGCGATCGTCGCGGCGATCTGGGTCGCGAGTTCACGGGTCGGGGCTAGCACCAGGCCGCGCGGTCGGCGCGGCTCGCGGCGGCCGCCGGCGAGACGGGCGACGAGGGGCAGCGCGAAGGCGATGGTCTTGCCGCTGCCGGTGCGGCCACGGCCGAGCACGTCACGGCCGCCGAGGGAGTCGGGGAGCGTGTCGCGCTGGATCGCGAACGGCTCGGTCTTGCCGTCCGCGAGGAGGACGGCAGCGAGGTTCTCGGGCACGCCGAGAGAGGTGAAAGAAGACATGGATGCTTTCGATGAGGCTCGGCGCTGCGGAGCGAGCGAAGAGCAGAGGGAGGCGACGGCGCGGGATCGCGCATCGGTTCGCCGTTCGTCGTGTGGCGGATCGGGGAACCAGCCGGTGGCCTCGCAAGAGGCGGGAGCGTGACGACGACGCAGCGGCAAGGAACTGCCGCGGATCAACCGTAGCAGGCCGTGGACCGGCGGAGCTGAACACGCGTCCCACGCCGCGCCGCGCCACGCCCCGCCCGTGGGCCCGCGGCTAGGCTGAGGCCATGCACGGCGAGTACAAGGTCCCCGGTGGAAAACTGGTGGTCGTCGACCTCGAGGTGCAGGGCGGCCGCATCTCCGACTTCCGCCTCGCGGGCGACTTCTTCCTCGAGCCCGACGACGCGCTGCCCCTCATCGACGCCGCCGTGACCGGGCTTGCGGTGGAGACGGATGTCGCGGGGATCGCCGCTGCGGTGCGCTCGGCGCTCCCCGACGGGGCGCAGCTGCTGGGCTTCACGCCCGAGGCGGTCGGCACCGCCGTGCGCCGCGCCCTCGTGACCGCACCCGGATGGCGCGACTTCGACTGGGAGGTCATCCACGACGCACCGGTCTCGCCCCGCATGAATCTGGCGCTCGACGAGGTCCTCACCGAGCGCGTCGGCGCCGGTCTGCGCCGCCCGACCCTGCGACTGTGGGAGTGGAACGAATCGGCCGTGGTCATCGGCTCGTTCCAGTCCTATCGCAACGAGGTCGACCCCGAGGGCGCGAACCGTCACGGGTACGACGTGGTGCGACGCATCTCGGGCGGCGGAGCGATGCTCATGGGTGCGAACTCGATCGTCACGTACTCCCTGTACGTGCCGGCATCCCTCGTGGCGGGGATGACCTTCGCCGACTCCTACGCCTTCCTCGACGACTGGGTGCTGCAGGCGCTGCGGTCGCTGGGGGTCGAGGCGGTCTACCAGCCGCTGAACGACATCGCCTCCCCGGAGGGCAAGATCGGCGGTGCCGCTCAGAAGCGGCTCGCCAACGGCGGGGTGCTCCACCACGCCACCCTCAGCTACGACATGGACGGCCAGGTCATGACCGAGGTGCTCCGCATCGGCCGTGAGAAGCTCAGCGACAAGGGCACGGCGTCAGCCGCCAAGCGGGTCGATCCGCTGCGGCGGCAGACGGGCCTGCCGCGCGAGGCGATCATCGAGCGCTTCATCGAGACCTTCTCGACGCTCTACGGCGCGGAGCCGGGCTCGGTCACCGACGAGGAGTACGCCGCAGCTCAGGCGCTCGTCGACGCCAAGTTCGCCACCTCGGCCTGGCTGCACCGCGTGCCGTGACGAGCGCGTCTCCGCCCGCAGCGCCGCGGGGCTCGGTCACCGTCCACCACGGTGACAACCTCGAGGTGACCCGCACCTTCGCCGACGGGTCTTTCACGCTCATCTACCTCGACCCGCCGTTCAACACCGGACGGATGCGCGAGCGCAGCGTCGAGCGCGCCCGCGCCACGACCCTGCCGGCGAGAGTGCAACCGGGTGCCGAGGATGCGGGGTCGCCCCGTGCTCTCGGCGCGCAGATCAACTCTCGCGGGGGAGGCGGGGCCGGGGCCGTGCGGCGGGGGTTCCACGGGCGCGAGTATGAGCGGCTGCGCGGCGACCTCCGCACCTACGACGACCGGTTCGACGACTACTGGGGGTTCCTCGAACCGCGGCTGGAGGAGGCCTGGCGCCTCCTCGCGCCCGACGGCACGCTGTACCTGCACCTGGACTTCCGCGAGGCGCACTACGCCAAGGTGCTGATGGATGCCCTGTTCGGCCGCGAGAACTTCCTCAACGAGCTCGTCTGGGCCTACGACTACGGTGCGAAGACGCGGCGCCGGTGGCCCACCAAGCACGACACGATCCTCGTCTACGTCAAGGACCCCGATCGCTACTGGTTCGACTCCGACGGCGTCGACCGTGAGCCGTACATGGCACCCGGCCTCGTCACCCCCGAGAAGGCCGCGCGCGGCAAGCTCCCCACGGATGTCTGGTGGCACACCATCGTCCCCACGACCGGCCGGGAGAAGACGGGCTACCCGACGCAGAAGCCCGAGGGGATCCTCCGCCGCATCGTGCAGGCCTCGAGCCGGCCGGGCGATCGGGTGCTCGACTTCTTCGCCGGGAGCGGCACGACCGGTGCGGTCGCGGCATCCCTCGGACGCGATGCGGTGCTCGTCGACGACAACCCCACCGCGATCGAGGTGATCCGTCGCCGCATCCCCGACGCGGAGCTCGCGGCATCCGCTCCTCTCGGTCACGACACCCGGTCGGATGCCGCACTGGAGCCGCTCCCGTAGGCTGAGGCCCGTGCGATACGGACTCTTCATCCCCCAGGGCTGGCGCCACGACCTCGTCGACATCGATCCCGCCGACCAGTGGCGGGTGATGCGCGAGCTCGCGCAGCACGCCGACCGCGGTCCGTGGGAATCGCTGTGGGTCTACGACCACTTCCACACCGTGCCCGTGCCGAGCGAAGAGGCGACGCACGAGGCGTGGACGCTGATGGCCTCGTTCGCCGCGGTCACCGACCGCATCCGCCTCGGCCAGATGTGCACGTGCATGGGCTACCGCAACCCCGCGTACCTCGCCAAGGTCGCCGCCACCGTCGACATCGTCTCGGGCGGCCGCACCGAGATGGGGATCGGCGGCGGGTGGTACGAGCACGAGTGGCGGGCCTACGGCTACGGCTTCCCGAAGATCGGCGATCGGCTCGGCATGCTCGAGGAGGGCGTGGAGATCATGCGCCAGGCCTGGACGACCGGGACCGCCACGCTCCACGGCCGCCACTACGACGTCGACGGCGCACTCGTGCGCCCGCTGCCCCTGCAGGAGGGCGGGATTCCCCTGTGGATCGCCGGCGGCGGCGAGAAGGTGACGCTCAAGATCGCGGCCAAGTATGCGCAGTACACGAACTGGTCGAGTGATCCGGAGGAGTTCACCCGCAAGGACGAGATCCTGCGGGCACACGCCGACGACCTCGGTCGCGACCAGGCGGAGATCGTGCGGTCGGCGAACTTCAACACCGTCATCGGCGAGAACGAGAAGGATGTCGCGGCGCGTCTGGACCGCATCGAGCAGCGCGTCGCCCCGTACCTCGGCGACCGGACGGCGGCCTTCATGGCCGAATACCACTCCGACCGCGGACTCGTGGGCACCCCCGAACAGGTCGCCGAGCGCCTCGCCGCGCTTCGCGACCGGGGCCTCGGATATGCCATCCATTACTTCCCCGAGCACGCGTACGACCGCTCGGGCGTGAGCGAGTTCGAGCGTCAGGTCATCCCCGCGCTGCGCTGACGCCTCGCCATTCGGCGGCTTTCGACCATTCCGCGGATCTGACGGAGCGCGGATCGCCGCGTGAAGGCGGATCGCCGCGTGAGGGAGCGTCAGACCAGCGCGGCGACGCTTGCGAAGGCGTCCCGCACCACGTCAGGCGCGGAGGACGGGCCGCCGAAGACGCGCGCCGTGCCCGGCGCACTCGCCCACGTCGGCCACCCCGGGTCGCGATCGCGGACGAGCGCCACCGCCGACCCGTGCACCGCATCGGCGAGCGAGCGGGGCGGGCTGTCGCCCGCGATCGCGACCACGCCGTCGAGGTCGAGACAGTCGAACCAGAACGGCACGTCGAGGCAGTGCAGCGACCACCGGCGCGTCGGGGACGGCCATGAGAAGGCGTACACCCAGGTGTCGGCCGCACCGCGCGCGTCGGCGGCGCGCACCACGGTCGAGCGGAAGATGCTGTCGCTGATGAAGCGTCCGATCACGGCCGCGCCGCCTTTGCGGCGTTGCGGCCCGTTCGCGGCGAGGTAGGGTCCGACGACACCGCGATCGACGCCGATCCGTCGCAGCAGCAGCGCCGGGGGAACCACCCGCAGCGGCACCCGGAGCGCGTCGGTCATCATCGTGAACTCGTCGTCGGTGGCCCCGACGACGAGCGCCTTCTCGGCCCCCACCCCGGCGCGAAGCGACTCCATGGTCGGACGCGGGAGGAGGTCGCCGTCGACGACGGGCCCCCAGGGCAGACCGTCGCGGAGGATGCCGGTCAGCGGCGCCAGCGGATCTTTCGACGCCACCTTCGCGGCATCCTGTTGCAGCGCCAGCAGCCGCTCCTCGGGGACGGAGCGGAACCCCTCGAGGGTGCCGGGGACGCCTGCCAGATCAGCGAGGCGCTCCGAGCGCTCGCGGGCGAGCGGCGCCGGGATGTCGCCGAGAGCGGGTGAGAGCGCCCACGCGGCGTGGAAGAGGTGCTGGGCGGCCGGCATGCCGAGGAGGGTCAGCACCGCCCCGCCGCCGGCTGACTGCCCCGCGATGGTCACGCGGGACGGATCCCCGCCGAAGTCGCGGATGTGGTGCTGCACCCACTCCAATGCCGCGAGCCAGTCGCGGACCCCGCGGTTGCTCGGCGCGCCCGGTATCTCGCCGAACCCGTCGAAGCCGAGGCGGTAGGAGAGCGAGACGGTGACGACTCCGTCGCGGTTGAATGCGCGTCCGTCGTACCAGGGACTTGCCGGCGACCCCGATGTGAAGCCGCCGCCATGGATGTAGACGAGCACCGGGAGTGCGGCGTCGGTGTCGCCGGGGCGCGGTGTGAAGACGTTGACGTTGAGGGTCGATTCGCCCTCGACCGAGGGCTCGGGGATGAGGGTGATCCCGGTGTCTCCGCGCTGCGCTGTCGCGCCGTACTCCGTGGCGTCGCGCACACCGTCCCAGGGTGGGACAGGGGAAGGGGCGGCGAAGCGCCTCTCTCCGACCGGCGGTTCGGCGAACGGGATGCCGAGGAAAGCGGCGGATGCTCCGGGGTCGCCCGGCTCTCCCCGCCACAGGCCCCGGACCGCGCCGCAGGAGAGGGAGATGACCACATCGCTCACGCTGGTCATCGTACGGTGTCCGTCCTCCTGGTTACGGACCGGAAAACCTCCACATGGAGGTTTTCTGCTAACCTCGCTCCGTCGTCCCGATCGATCGACAGATCGACGTGAGAAGAGAGGTCGCGATGGCGCATCCGGAAGCCCTTCCCGAAGCCCTGCCCGAAGCTTCGGTCCAGCTGTACACCCTGGCCGAGCAGTTCACCGCCGATCCCCGCCGGTCGCTCGATCGCCTCGCAGAGATCGGTCTCCGCCACGTCGAGGCCTTCGCGTTCGTCGATCGACCCGACGAGATCCGCGGGGCGCTCGACACCAGCGGGCTCGACGCGCCCACCGGGCATGCGCCGCTTCTCAGCGACCAGCTGTGGACGCCGGACGGCGCCATCCCGACGCCCGCTCCGGAGATCGTGCTCGAGGCCGCCGCGCGCGTCGGGCTGCAGACCGTCTTCGACCCGTTCGTGCCGGTGGAGCGCTGGCTGACCGAGGACTCGGTGGCAGAGCTCGCGGAGCGCCTGAATCGTGCCGCCGATCTCGCCGCGACCTTCGGGCTGACCGTGGGGTATCACAACCACTCGCAGGAGTTCGTCGCGAGCTTCGACGGCGTGACCGCCTACGAGCGCTTCATCTCGCTCACCGATTCACGCGTCGCCCTCGAACTCGACCTGTACTGGGCGGCTGCGGGCGGGCAGGACGTCCCCGCCCTCGTGTCGCGCCTGGGTGAGCGGCTGCAGGCCGTGCACGTGAAGGACGGCCCCGTTCCGGCATCCAATCCCTTCGCCCCCGACGCTCCCGCCTTCGGGTCGGGCGCTCTCGAGCAGCGCCACGCCGGCACCGGTGAGGTGCCCCTGGCCGCGGCCCTTCGCGCCGGCGAGGGCGCGATCCGCTTCGCCGTCGTCGAGTACGACAACCCACCGGGCGACGTCTTCGATGACATCGCCGCGAGCCTCGCCTTCCTCCGCGACGGGGGGTTCGTCCGATGAGCGGCGCGGTCGGAGTCGGCGTCATCGGCGCAGGAGTCATCAGCGACACCTACCTCGAGAACCTGCAGTCCTTCCCCGATGTGGACGTCGTCATCGTCGGCGATCTCCTCACCGATCGCGCCGCGGCCCAGGCCCAGAAGCACGGCGTCCCCCGCGCGGGGAGCGTCGACGATGTGCTGGCAGACCCCGACGTGCAGGTCGTCGTGAACCTCACGATCCCCGCCGCGCATATCGAGGTGTCGATGCGCGCGGTCGCGGCCGGCAAGCACGTGTGGACCGAGAAGCCGATCGGTCTCGATCGCGACGGTGCCGCCGAGCTCCTCGCCGCCGCGGCGGCGGCGGGACTCCGGGTCGGTTCCGCTCCCGACACCGTCCTCGGCCCCGGTTTCCAGACGGCCAAGCGCGCGATCGCCGCCGGCGTGATCGGCGAGCCGCTCTTCGCGCAGACGGTGTTCCAGACCCAGGGGCCCGACCTCTGGCATCCCGCACCGCAGTTCCTCTTCGCCACGGGCGCCGGGCCGCTCCTCGACATGGGCCCGTACTACTTCACCGGGCTCGTCAGCCTCTTCGGGCCCGTCGACCGGGTGTCGGCTGTCGGCCGGAAGGCGCGCGACGAGCGCGTCATCCACACCGGACCGAACGCGGGTGCCACGTTCCCGGTGGAGGTGCCGACGACCGTGCAGGTGGTCACCGCCTTCGAGGGCGGCGGACAGGCGCAGAGCCTGCTGAGCTTCGACTCGGCGCTCGAGCGCGCCGGGGTGTTCGAAGTGCACGGCACCGAGGGGTCGATCGTGCTGCCGGACCCCAACCAGTTCGCGGGGCGGATCGCGTACGTGAAGCCGCTGGGGGTCCTCCGCGACGGCATGAGCGTCGAGCAGGAGTGGATCGACATCGCGCAGGAGGGTGTCGTGGTCGGGCGCGGCCTCGGGCTTCTCGACATGGTGCGCGCGATCGCCGACGCCCGTCCCCACGTCGCGAGCGGCGACCTGGCGCTGCACGTGCTCGACGTCATGCTGTCGGCGGAGCAGTCGATCCAGACGGGTGCGTCGGTCGGCGTGGCGAGCACCGTCGACCCGGTTCCCGCCCTCGCCGCGGACTTCGACCCCTTCGCCCGGACCCTCTGAGCGGATGACCGCGGAGCCGGCGGCGCCGGGGAGCCGGGGCGCCTCCCCGAAGGGCATCGCGCGGCGGCGGGAGATCCTCGATCGCGCGATCGAGGTCTTCGCGCGCCGAGGGTCGGACCGAACGAGCCTCCGCGCGATCGCGAGCGAAGTGGGAGTGACCCACGCCGCCCTCCGCCACTACTTCGGGTCTCTCGAGGAGCTGCTCGTCGAGGTCTACCGCGCGTCGCAGCGGGAGCACGGCGTGCCGATGTCAAAGGACATGACGCCGACCGAGCTCATGCGGGTCTCCGCCGAACGCAACCGTGAGATTCCGGGTCTGGTTCAGCTGTACTCGACCCTCGTGGCAGCCGCGATGGAAGACGACCGGCCCGTCGCCCGAGACTTCGTGGCCTCACGCTTCGAAGGGTTGCGGGAGGCGCTCGCTGCACAGGTCTCGCGGGATCAAGCGGCCGGCAGGCTCCGAGAGGATGTCGATCCGAGGGAGGTCGCCGCTCTCGTCATCGCAGCCTCCGACGGGTTGCAATCCCAGTGGCTTCTCGAGCCCGGTCTCGATCACGCGCGGGTGCTGACGCTCCTCGACCGCCTTCTGGCGCCGTGATCGGCCGACGCCGAGCGGTCAGGACGCGAGGAACCGCAGCAGCGCCTCGTTGATCTCGTCGCCGTGGGTCCAGAGCATGCCGTGCGGCGCCCCCTCGATCTCGACGTAGGTCGCATCCGGCAGCATGTCGCGGAAGCGACGCCCCGTGGCATCGATCGGCAGGATGTTGTCGGCTGTGCCGTGCACGATGAGGGTCGGGACGTCGATCTTCTCGATGTCGGCGCGGAAGTCGGTCGGCCAGGAGAGCGGGGCCGCCGCGATCGCGGTGTTTCCCGCCCGGTTCGCGGTCTGGATGCTGGCATCCACCGCCTCCTGCGAGATGCGGGAGCCGAGGTTCTCGTCGAGGTTGTAGAAATCCTGGAAGAAGCCGGTCAGGAACGCGTACCGGTCCGTGCGGACCGCGGCCGCGGTCTCGTCGAAGAACTCCTGCGGCGCTGCTCCGTCGGGGTTCTCGTCGGTCTTCAAGAGGAAGGGCTCGAGCGAGCCGAGGAACGCGGCCTTGGACACCTGGCCGCTGCCGTAGCGGGACAGATACCGGGCGATCTCACCGGTGCCCATCGAGAATCCCACGAGCACGGCGTCTGCGAGATCGAGGCGCTTCATCAGGGCGTCGAGGTCGGAGGCGAAGGTGTCGTAGTCGTACCCGGTGCCGACCTTGCTCGACCCGCCGAACCCTCGCCGGTCGTAGGCGATGACGCGGTAACCGGCGTCCAGCAGGGCAGCCTGCTGCTTGTTCCACGACTCTCCGTCGAGGGGGAAGCCGTGGATGAGCACGACCGCCTGACCCGAGCCCTGGTCGGTGTAGAAGAGCTGGATATCGGCAGAGTTGTCGGTTCCGACGGTGACGAAGGCCATGCGAGTTCCCTCTTTCCTGTGGCGGCACCCGATGGCACCGTCCGCAAGCGTAGGACGCGGGATGCTGCGGCGGCAGGTCTTGCGCGCGGTGGGGCGGGGGAGTAGGCCCGTCAGCTCTCGCGACGCGCGCCGTCGGCAGCGGGGACCGGGAAGATCGTCGGTGCGGCGAAGCCGCGCTCCGCGAACGCCCTCCTCACCGCATCCGTCACCTCCGCGACGCGGTCGCGGTCGACGAGTGCGATCGCCGCTCCGCCGAATCCGCCGCCGGTCATCCGCGCACCGATCGCCCCGGCGTCGACGGCCGCGTCGACGGCCGCGTCGAGCTCGGGGACGGAGATCTCGAAGTCGTCGCGCATCGACGCGTGCGAGGCGAGGAGGAGGTCACCGATCGATCGCGGACCGTTGCTGCGCAGCATCCGCACCGTATCGAGCACCCGCCGGTTCTCGGTGACGACGTGACGGACGCGCCGGAAAGTGACGTCGTCGAGCGCGCGCTCCGCGCCCTCGAGGTCGGCGACGTCGAGATCGCGAAGGGAGGCGACACCGAGCGCCGCCGCGCCCGCCTCGCAGGAGGCGCGGCGCTCCCCGTACCCGCCCGAGGCGTGCGAGTGCTGCACGCGGGTGTCCATCACGAGCAGCGTCAGCCCGGCGGCATCGAAGCCGAGGTCGACGATCTCGACCTCGAGGCTGCGGCAGTCGAGCAGGATCGCCGCGTCGGCGGCGCCGAGGATCGAGGCCATCTGGTCCATGATCCCCGTGGGGGCGCCGACGGCCTCGTTCTCGGCGCGCCGCCCCACGCGGGCCAAAGCGGGGCGGTCGAGCCCGAGCTGCCACAGATCGTTCAGCGCGACGGCGACGGCGCCTTCGATGGCCGCCGACGACGACAGGCCGGCGCCGACGGGCACGTTCGACGCGATGGCGATGTCGAGCCCGGTCGCATGGGCGGCAGCCGCACAGGGGGCGGCCTCCTGCAGCGCCCAGGCGACGCCGAGCGGGTAGCGCGCCCACTCGGAGATCCGCTCGCGGGACTGCGGGAACAGGTCGCCGAGGTCGGCGAGGGCGATGGAGACCGGCTCGTCGGCGAACGTCGACGCGACCCGCAGCACGCCTCCATCGTTCGGCGCGACGGCTGCGACGGTGCGGTGGGGGATCGCCAGCGGCAGCACGAATCCGTCGTTGTAATCGGTGTGCTCGCCGATCAGGTTCACACGACCCGGTGACGACCAGACGCCCGAGGGCGCGACGTCGGTCAGACGGGCGAGGGCATCGAGCGCCGCCTGCCGCGGATCGAGGGCGTCGGGGGGTGCAGTGGTCACAGCTCTTCCTCGGGGACGGACGCGACGGCGTCGCGCAGGCGCGCGGCGGCGGACTCGGGGGGGATGTCCCCGATCCAGGCGCCCATCGCCGCCTCGGATCCGGCGAGGAACTTCAGCTTGTCGGCCGCGCGGCGAGGCGAGGTCAGCTGCAGGTGCAGGCGCGCGCTGTCGCGGGCGATGTGGACGGGCGCCTGGTGCCAGGCGGCGATGTAGGGAGTGGGGGAGTCGTAGAGGGCGTCGATGCCGCGGAGCAGCCGCAGATACAGCGGCGCGAGCTCATCGCGCTCGTCGGAGCTGGTCTCGGCGAAGTCGGCCACGTGGCGATGGGGCAGCAGGTGCACCTCGATCGGCCAGCGCGCGGCGAAGGGCACGAAGGCCGTCCAGTGCTCACCGCTGAGGATCACGCGGTCCGATTCCCGCTCGCTGTCGAGGATGCGTGAGAACAGGTCGGGGCCGGCCGATTCCAGCGAGCGGAGGAGCTGCTGGGTGCGCGGGGTGACGTAGGGGTAGGCGTAGATCTGCCCGTGCGGGTGGGCGAGGGTGACGCCGATGGCCTCGCCGCGGTTCTCGAAGGGGAAGACCTGCTCGATCCCGGGAAGGGCCGACAGGGCGGCGGTGCGGTCGGCCCAGGCCTCGATGACTGTGCGGGCGCGGGTCGGTGTCTGCGTGCCGAACGAACCCTCGTGGGCGGGGCTGAAGCACACCACTTCGCAGCGGCCGACGGAGCTGCGGGTGCGGCCGAGCGAGAGCTCGGCCAGATCCTCCAGGTCGCGTGGCGGGTCGACGGCGGCGGGAGCGTCGCCGTGCGCGGTGCGCAGGGCCGGACCGAACGAGGGCGACCGGTTCTCGAAGACCGCGACGTCGTACCGCGAGGGGATCTCCGACGGGTTTGCGGGCGTCTGCGGCGCGAGGGGGTCGAGCTCGGCCGGCGGGAGGAAGGCGCGGTTCTGGCGTGCTGCGGCGACCGAGATCCAGTCGCCGGTCAGAACGTCCAGGCGCATCGTGGCGGTCTCGGGCCGCGGATCCAGCGTGCGGGCGTCGATCGAGCGGTCGGGCCCGAGCGTCGTATCGGGATCGTCGAAGTAGATCAGCTCCCGACCGTCGGCGAGGCGGGTCGATCGCTTGGTGACGCCGCCGGTCAGGATTTCGGCGTCGGGGGTCGTCGACGCGACATCGGGGGCGCCGAACTCCTGCATGTTCACGTCAACACGGTACCGGAGCCCCCGTGGTAACGTCAACATGTACGGGATGCCGGAGTTGCGTCGGGGGAGTGAGGCATGCGTCGAGTGTCGATGGCCGATGTCGCCGCGGCGGCCGGGGTGTCGGGCCAGACCGTCTCGCGGGTGGTCAATGCCAGCCCGCGGGTGGATCCGGCGACGCGCTCACGGGTCGAGGAGGCCATGGCCCGGCTCGGCTATCGCCCGCACCGCGCCGCGCGTGCGCTGCGCACCGGTCGCACCCACACGATCGGCCTGGTCGTAGCCACCCTCGCCACCGTAGGGAACTCCCGCATGCTCCAGGCCGTGGCGGCAGCCGCCGCCGGGCGTGGTTACGGTCTCGCCGTCGCGACGGTGGCCGGCCCGGAGTCTGCCGATGACGCCTTCGCGCGGCTCGCCGACCAGGGAGTAGACGGCGCCGTCGTGCTGAACGAGGCGACGCCGTTCGCGGCGGCCGTTCCTGCGGCGGCGGGCTTCCGCCTGGTGCTCGTCGACGCGCCCGCCGTTCCCCGGTCACGCGCGGGAGAGTCCTCGGGAGTGCATGTCGTCCAAACCGACCATGCGGCGGGGGCCGCCGCGGCCACCGCTCACCTGCTGACCCTGGGTCATCGCCGCATCGCGCACATCGCCGGTCCGTCCGACTCGTTCGCCGCACGAGAGCGGGAGCGGGGATGGCGGACAGCGCTCGCCGAGGCCGCGCTCGAGGCACCCGCCCCGGTGCGCGGCGACTGGAGCGCGGCATCCGGTCATGCCGCCGCCCGGAGCCTGGGGGATGCCACCGCCGTGTTCGTCGCGAACGACCAGATGGCGCTCGGCGCCCTGCGGGCGCTGGCCGAGGCCGGCCGGGAGGTGCCGCGTGATGTCAGCGTGGTCGGCTTCGACGACATCGCCGATGCTGCGCAGTACCGTCCTCCGCTGACGACCGTTCGGCAGGACTTCGATGCCCTCGGCGCGCGTGCCGTCGCCGTCCTCATCGACGATGTGGAATCCACGGCCGTCACTGCGCCGGTCGTCGAGACGCTCACTCCGACGCTCATCGTCCGAGACAGCACCGCTGCCCGGCGCTGACTTGGTCAGTCGTCAGCGGTGCGCCGGGCTTCCCACCCCGTGCGGACCATCTCGTCGACGCTGTAGCGCATCTTCCAGTCGAGGTCGCGGGCGGCGAGCTCTCCGGTGGCGACGATCCGGTCGGGATCGCCGGCGCGACGCGGGCCGATCTCGGGGGTGAAGTCGATTCCGGTGACCCGTGCCATGGCGTCCATGATCTGGCGCACCGACAGGCCGTCGCCCGAGCCCAGGTTGTAGGCGGCCTCGACCGGATCGCCGGCGGCCAGACGCTGCGCGGCGACTGCGTGCGCGGCGGCGATGTCGGCGACGTGGACGTAGTCGCGCACGTTGGTGCCGTCGGGGGTGTCGTAGTCGTCGCCGTTGATGCGGGGGGTCCGGCCCTCGAGCAGCGCCTCGAAGACCAGCGGGAAGAGGTTGTGAGGTGAGGTGTCGTAGACCGACCGGTCGCCCGAGCCCACCACGTTGAAGTAGCGCAGCGAGGTGTGGCGCAGCGGCGTGGACGTCTCGGCGGTCGCGACCGCTTGGTCGCTGATCAGCCACTCGCCGATCAGCTTCGACTCGCCGTACGGGCTCGCGGGACGCTTCGGCAGGTCTTCGGTGACGAGCGGCACGTCGGGGGTGCCGTAGACCGCGGCGCTGGAGGAGAACACGAGGTTCGTCACCCCCGCGGACTCCATCGCCTCGAGCACGATGCGCGTGCCCTCGACGTTCTGTGCGTAGGTGTGCAGGGGCCGCTTCACCGAGACGCCCGCGTACTTGAAGCCCGCCACATGGATGACGCCGGCGACGGCGTACTCGCGGAGGGTGTGCTCGACGAGATCACGGTCGAGGATGCTGCCGGTGACGAACGGGACGCCGTCGGGGACGAACCCCCGGTGACCGCTGGAGAGGTCGTCGATGACGACGGGGGGAAGGCCCGCGGCATCCAGTGCTCTGACGATGTGCGCGCCGATGTAGCCGGCTCCGCCGGTGACAAGCCAAGACATGGCTCCATCCTGCCGCACCGGCGCACGCAGCTCGGGCTGCGCGGCCGCGTCGATTCCACGTCGATCCTTACAACGTTGCACAAATTCCTTGACATCGTCCGGCGACCCGACGAGCATGGGGCGCGGACGGGATTTACGACGTTGTAAATGGAGCTTCGGCGTCTCATCGGCGTGACTTCCGCCACTCCCTCCGTCCCCTCGACACGGCTGAATGTGGGCACTGCAGGCCGTGGACAGGGTGGTCGGACTCACCGAATGAGAGAGAGATCGATGAAGACGACAATGCGAGAGCGGCAGGGACGCCGCTCTTCCTGGGTGAGGCGGGTTCTCACCCTGGCGGTGGCGACAGCCGTCGCCGTTGCAGGGATCGGTGTGGCACAACCGGCCACAGCCGCCAGCGAGTGGGTGGTGTCGCAGGATGACGGCTACCTGCGCATCTCAGTTCCCAACGCAGCCGTGGAAGAGGCGATCGGCCCCGTGTCGCAGGTGGTTGTCGAAGGCAACTTCGGCCCGTCGCACAACTGGGCGCAGATCGGGCTCACACGAAGCGGCGCGAACTGGACGGCGACCTACGGGCCGTTCGACCCCGGGCTGTACTACTACCAGATCACCGGCGACGACAGCAAAGTCTTCAAGGACCCCACCAACCCCACAAGCGTCGGCTCTGAGCCGGAGTGGAGCACCTTCTTCATCCCCGGTGAATCGGCGGCGCTGCTCGCGGACGCACCGGAGCCGGCCGGAACGATCGAGACGCTGACGTACGACTCCTCGGTCGCCGGCGAAGAGCGCGAGGCGCGCGTCTGGGTGCCGCCGACCTACAAGGCGACGGGCAAGAAGTTCCCCGTCCTCTACCTGCAGCACGGCGGAGGCCAGACCTTCGGCGACTAGGTCGAGGTCGGTCGAGCCGAGCAGATCCTCGACAACCTGTGGCTGCGTGGCGAACTCGCCGACATGCTCGTCGTGATGGGCAACGGCAACGTGCCCGACTTCCCCGCGGAGCTGCTGGAGAACATCGTTCCCGCCGTCGAGGACGCGTACAACGTCTCGCCCAACAGGAAGAACCGCGCTCTGGCGGGGCTCTCGATGGGTGGCGGACAGGCGTTCGAGGTCTTCCGTGATCACCCGGGCCAGTTCGCGAGCATCGCGACATTCGGTGCCGGACGATTCGGCGATCTCAGCGACATCCCGGTTCGTCAGATGAACAACCGCACCGATCTGTTCCGGGTGTACGTCGGAAACAAGACCGACATCGCCTACAACGACGTCTACGACTCGCTCCAGGCGTTCGATGCAGCGGGACTGGAGTACCAGTTCGACGGTGTCAATCCCGACGCCGGTCACAACTGGAACGCCTGGCAGGAAAACCTGATCGACTTCGCGCCGCGGCTTTTCACGGGCGAGGCCTCCGATCCGGGGATGAGTGAGGGACACACCGCGCTGACGGAGCGTTTCGAGCCGCCCGCACCGGGAACCACGCCGACCCCGTTCATCGACGACGAGGGCTTCGTCACCTTCGAGACCACGACCGAGTTCGCCGATGCCGAGTACGTGTCGGTGTGGGCGAACTGGGCACCCGGCGGCAGCTGGCTGCGCGTGGAGATGCAGAAGGTCGGCGACCGGTGGCGCGCCACCGTCGGGCCGCTGGAGGAGAAGTTCTACCACTACCGGCTCATCGTCGATCGTCAGTCGGTGAAGGACGCCTCGAACCCCACCAGCGTCGCGTCGGAGCCGGCCTGGAGCACCTTCCTCGTCGAGGGTGAGGGCTCGCGTCTTCTCTCCGACGTGCCGGAGGGCGAGGGCGGCAACCTGGAGGTCATGACCTATCAGAGCGCCGTGGCGGGTCAGGAACGAAGCGCCTACGTCTGGACGCCTCCGGGCTATGACGCCGAGCGCGCCGCCCCGTATCCGCTGTTCGTGCTGAACCACGGCGGCGGACAGAGCTGGACGGACTGGGTCGAGGTCGGACGTGCCCGTCAGATCCTCGACAACCTCTCGCGCGACGGTGCGCTGAAGGACATGGTGGTGGTGATGCCCAACGGCAACGTCTCCAACTATCCGGCAGAGCTGCGCGAGAACGTCGTCCCGGCAGCGGAGGAGCGGTACAACATCAGCTCCGATCCTGCGAAGCGGGCGCTGGCGGGCCTGTCCGCCGGTGGTGCGCGAACCGTGTCGGTGCTGAAGGGCTATCCCGGCGAGTTCGCCTGGATCGGCACGTTCGCCGCCGGGTTCGGCAGCGCGAACGGCGTCGATGCCGAGGCGATCAACGCGGGCACCGAGCTCTACCGCCTCTACACCGGAGACATCACCGACTTCACCTACGGCTCGGTGATCAACTCTCTGCCCGTCCTGGACGAGCTCGGGATCGAGTACGAGTTCGACGGCGTCACGGTCGGCCCGCACGGTTGGGACGTGTGGCAGAAGAACCTGATCGACTTCGCGCCGCGCCTGTTCCAGTCCCTCCCCGCCGACACCACGCGTCCCGAGGCCTCCCTCGTGACGCCGGACTCGGCTGGCCCGTTCCGCGACGTCGCGCTCCGCGTCGACGCCACGGACGTGGGCGGTCTGCAGCGGATCGTCTCAAACATCTACCAGGGGAACACCCTCGTGCAGAGCACGCAGTCGGCGCTGGACGGCGCCGAGAGCGGCACGCACGAGGCGACACTCCAATTGCCCTCGGGCGACTACACCGTGAAGTACAACGCTCAGGATCTCGCGGGGAACACCTCGCAGACCGGTTCGTTCGCCTTCTCGGTCGATGTCACCGCTCCCGAGGCGACGGTCAAGCCCGAGTCGGTCGCGACCGGTGACACCTACGACACCGTCAGCTACAAGCTGTACGACGCCGTGGGCATCGACCGGGTCGAGATCAACGGGGTCGTCAAGGATCTGACGAACAACCCGTGGTCGGACGTCAACGGACTCGCTCCCGGCGTGTTCGGGGCCGTGCAGGGTGAGAACACGATGGTCGTCTACGACGTGCTGGGCAACAGCACGACGTACACCTTCGTCCTCAACTGATCGGATGCGACTGCGGCCTCCCGCCCCCACGGGAGGCCGCAGTCGTCGTCTAGGCGGTCCGATTCAGAACAGTGCTCACGGCTCGCGTTGCGATGTCGGCCGCGGATGCGTCGCCGTCATCGCCGATCCGAACCACGCGTGTCCCCATGCCCTGGAGTGCGGCGATCTCATCGGCAGCCGGGTCGCGGTCTTCCGAAAGCCCGGCTCCGAGGATCAGCCCCTGCGGGCGCTGGCCGCGGAGCGTCTGAAGGATCTTGCGCTCCCGCTCGGGGTCGCCGCCGGTCTCGGCCACGGTGAGGATCAGTCCCGCCGCCTCGGTCTCGTGCGACAGCGCCCGGGTGAGCGGACCGAATGAGGCATCGGTCATATCTCTCACCACGAAGGCGGTGATCGCCGAGGCGCCGCGCGCGATAGCCTGCGCGGCGACGTTGGCGGTGTACCCCAGCTTCGTCGCTGCTGCCTCCACGCGGACTCGGTAGCTGTCGGCGACCTTGCGGCTCGACCCGTTCAGAACGCGCGATGCAGTCGCCAACGACACCCCCGCTTCGCGGGCGACATCGTGGAGAGTGGGTGCACCTCGGGTAAGTGCGACGCTCTCGGTCACAGGCTCAGTGTATGCCCCACGGGGTCGACGTGGGCGGATGAATTCGGTACGCTCCGCCCCGGTCGATGACAGGCCGGTGAGTGAACGGGTCGGCTCAGCCTTCGAGAGCCGCCGAGACGACCGCCCGAGCCTCTTCCTGCACCTGTCGCAGGTGCTCTTCGCCGCGCAGCGACTCGGCGTACAGCTTGTAGACGTCCTCGGTGCCCGAGGGGCGGGCGGCGAACCACGCATCCGCCGTCTGCACCTTCAGCCCGCCGATGGCCGCGTCGTTCCCCGGGGCGTGCGAGAGCTTCGCGGTGATCGGGTCGCCGGCGAGTTCGGTCGCCGCAACCGCATCGGGCGACAGCTTCGACAGCTTCGCCTTCTGCTCGGGGGTCGCCGGAGCATCGACGCGCTGGTAGGCGGATGACCCGAACTCGGCCTCCAGCTCCGCGTAGCGCTCCGACGGGGTCTTCCCCGTGACCGCGAGGATCTCGGCGGCGAGCAGGCACAGCAGGATGCCGTCCTTGTCGGTCGTCCACACCGTGCCGTCCTTCCGGAGGAACGACGCGCCCGCCGACTCCTCCCCACCGAACGCGACGGAGCCGTCGAGGAGGCCCGGGACGAACCACTTGAATCCCACCGGCACCTCGTAGAGGGTCCGGCCGAGCCCGGCGACGACCTTGTCGATGATCATCGACGACACCAGGGTCTTTCCGACCGCCGCTCCGGCGGGCCAGTTCTCGCGGTGCGAGAAGAGGTAGTCGATCGCGACGGCGAGGTAGTGGTTCGGGTTCATCAGCCCCGCGTCGGGGGTGACGATGCCGTGCCGGTCGGCATCGGCGTCGTTTCCGGTGAGGATGTCGTAGTCGTGCCGCTTGGCCACGAGCGAGGCCATCGCCGATGGCGACGAGGGATCCATGCGGATCTTCTCGTCCCAGTCCAGCGTCATGAAGCGCCACGTCGGATCCACATCGGGGTTCACGACCGTCAGGTCGAGCTCGTACATCTCGGCGATGCGCGCCCAGTACTCCACCGAGGCGCCGCCGAGAGGGTCGGCGCCGATGCGCACACCGGCAGAGCGGATGACGTCGACGTCGATGATGGTGGCGAGGTCTCGCACGTACGCCTCGCGGAAGTCGTAGCTCCCGAGGGTGTCGGCGTCGATGTCGCTGTACTTCGTGCGGGCGACGCCCTCGAGGCCGGCGGCGATGAGCTCGTTCGCGCGGTTCGCGATCCAGCCGGTCGCATCGGTGTCGGCAGGCCCGCCGTGCGGCGGGTTGTATTTGAACCCGCCGTCGGCGGGAGGGTTGTGGCTCGGGGTCACCACGATGCCGTCGGCCCGGCCCGGGTCATCCGCGCCCTTTCCGCGGTTGTAGGTGAGGATCGCGTGACTGAGTGCCGGCGTCGGGACCCAGGAGTCGCGGGAGTCGACGCGGACGTCGATCCCTGAGGCGACCAGCACCTCGATCGCGCTCCGCTCAGCGGGGAGGGAGAGGCCGTGGGTGTCGCGTCCGAGGAACAGCGGGCCCTCGATGCCCGCCATCCGCCGGTAGTCGACGATCGCCTGAGTGGTGGCGAGGATGTGGTCCTCGTTGAAGCTGGTGTTCAGCGACGATCCGCGGTGGCCGCTCGTTCCGAACGCCACGCGCTGCGCGGCGACCGAGGCATCGGGTGTGCGGTCGTAGTAGGCGGAGATGAGGGCGTCGATGTCGATGAGGTCGGAGGCCTCGGCGGGCTGTCCTGCGCGCGTCATGCCCCCAGTCTGCCCGACGCGTTCTTTCGAAGCACGTGCGGTCCTTTCAGTCAGCCTGCTCACCCGCGCGTGTCGCCTCAATACGGCGCATCTCGCTGGCTAACCGAGCATTCGAGTATGCGCCGTCACTTTCGAGACCAGCAATTACCCCCCGAATGTCCGCAGTCGATTTGTTCTGGCTCAGTTTGAGCCGAGCATCGACTCGATCGATGGGAATGCGAAAGCCGGCGGTCCCGCGGGCCATCCGCGCGGCAAATTCGATGTCGATCGAAAGACTACGGGGTGCATCCACTCGGCTCTCGAAGTGGTCAACGAGGTCACCGAGGGCGCGGAGGTTTTCCTCAGCTGACAGCACGACAGGCGTGCCATAAAGATGCGCCGTCACGTGGTTCCACGTAGGGATGAAGGAACCCGAGGGGTACCAGCTCGGCGAGACGTAGCCGTGCGGGCCTTGAACAATTACGAGTACTTCACGACTTCCCAGCCGATGTAGCTCTTCGTCGGGCCTTCCTACATGCGTGATTAGGGAGATGGACTCGTCGCCAGTCTCCTCCAGAAGCGCCGGGTAGTGAGAGGCCACGACGGATCCTTCGACGGGCGAGGCGATCGTGACCCACGGATTTTCACGGATCACACGCTTGACTTCCGCAGCCTCCTCCAGCATGAACGCCGGTGTTCGCTTCACGGCTCCTCCTATCCCGACTAGCTCACGCAACAATAGCGCAAATCTGCGCAATATTCTGACAATTGCGCTATGATTTGAGGTGGATCGTCCGATAGGCGCGATTTCGGGAGAGTGAGCAGATGTTCCGACATGTCGTGATGTGGCGCGTCAATGCCGACGACACCCGCGAACGGGCCAGGATCTGCGCGCGAATCGTAGAAGCGATGTCGCCGCTTCCGGGTCAGATTCCCGAAATTCGCAGTATGCGTCTTGATCTCAATGACCTTCTCCCAGACGAGAATGCCGATCTCGTGCTCACTCTGGAATTCGACGACGCCGACGCTTTCGCGGTGTACCGTCACCATCCGTCGCATCTCGCGGTGTCGCCCAGTATCGCGGCACTGTACCGCACTCGGCTCGCCGTTGACTTCTACGTCAGGGAGTAACCCCGAGCGGGCCACCCGCCGCACGGTTGACCTGCCGGATGGCTAGGCTGAACGCCGTGACTTCCGACGCCGCCGGGCCCGAGGCATCCGTTCCCACCCGCCGGACCTACAGTTTTCTCGGCCCCGCCGGCACCTTCACCGAGGCGGCGCTCGCCCAGGTCCCCGAGGCGCGCGGACAGATCTGGCGGCCCGTGCACAACGTCGGCGAGGCGCTCTCCGATGTCATCGAAGGACGCGCGCACGCGGCGATGATCGCGATCGAGAACTCCGTCGACGGGGGCGTGTCGACCGCGCAGGACGCACTCGCCACTGTTCCAGGCCTGCGCATCATCGGCGAGTACCTGGTGCCGGTCGACTTCGTGCTCGTCGGGCGTCGAGGAGTGCGGCTCGACGACGTCTCTCTTGTGGCGGCGCACCCGGTGGCGTACGCCCAGTGCCTGCAGTGGCTCACGCGAACCCTTCCCGCCCACGCGCACATCCCGGCATCCAGCAACGTCGCCAGCGCCCTCGGCCTCTTGGACGGCACCAGCGATGCGGATGCCGCGATCGCGCCGCCGGGGATCCTCGAGCACCACGACCTCGAGCTGCTCGCGGAGAAGATCGGCGACAACCTCAACGCGGTCACCCGCTTCGTCCTCGTCGGCAAGACCGTCGCGCCGGCCGAGCCGACGGGCGCCGACAAGACGTCGCTCATCGTCGAACTGCCCGATGACCATCCAGGAGCCCTGCTGGAGATGCTCGAGCAGTTCGCCACCCGCGGGATCAATCTCTCGCTTCTCGCCTCACGTCCCATCGGCGACGAGCTCGGCCGCTACCGCTTCGTCATCGACGCCGACGGGCACGTGCACGACGAGCGCATGGCCGATGCACTGCTGGGCCTTCGCCGCTTCAGCCCGAAGGTGATCTTCCTCGGCTCCTACCCGCGGGCCGACCGAGCGGTGGTGCGCTACCCCGATCGCTACTCCGACGACGTCTTCGTCGAGGCGCGGGACTGGCTGCGAGGACTCCTCAGCGGCGAGCCCGAGACCTGATCTGCAGCGTCCTCTCCGTCTGGGATGGCGGCGTGAGCCCGATAGGTCGCGATCACCCGTGACAGATAGCGGGCGATGACCTCCTGCTCCTCGGCCGTGAAGTCGTCGAGTTCGCGGTCGACGTCCTGGATCATCGGCATCAGCATGCCCAGCGCGCGGGTGCGGGAACCCGCGGTGGGAACGACCATCACCCCGCGGCGATCGGTGGGGTGCGGTTCGCGCGTGACGTGACCGAGGGCGACGAGCCGGTCGACGGCGGTGGTCGTGGACGCCGTCGAGATGCCGAGCCGTTTCGCCAGCTCGCTCGGGGTCAGGGGGCCGGCTGTCAGCAGATGGACCATCGCCTCGAGGTCGGTCGGATTGACCGTGAGCTCTCGACGCATCCGCTCTTCGAAGAGTTCGCTGACATCGAGCACTTCCCGCAGCAGCGTCGTGGGTGCGCGGAACACAGGCGGGCCGGCGGGGGCCGGCGCTGACGAGCCATCCGCTGCGTGCACCATGTCAGTATAACTGCGCTAGTCTTCCTCATATCTAGACTGTCTAATTACATCTCTTTGATCGACACAGGAGACGACGGATGACCGGGTACGTGCGCTTCATCACCGCAGCCAAGACCTCATGGATCGTGCTTGTCCTGGCTGCCGCTGCGGCGGCGGCGCTCTTCGCATGGGGAAGCGGCGGCGAGTCCGACAACGCTCCCGCCGTGGGGCTTCCCGACTCCGCGGAGTCGGTGCAGGTCGATGAGCTGCTCGACGAGTTCCCGAGCGCCGACACCACCTCGGCGTTCCTCGTGTTCGAGGCCGAGGGCGATGAGCTCACCGCCGAGGAGCTGGAGACCATCACCGGCAATGTGTTCGGCGACCTCGTCGATTTCACCCCTGACGGGTTCGTGCCGCCGGCGCAGGTGTCGGATGACGGACGCGTCGCACTGGTCATCGTGCCGCTTGATCCCGAGACCGGCATCGAGGCGCAGTCAGAGCGTGCGCAGGAGATCCGGGATGTCGCCTCCGCCGACCTCGGCGACGACGTGCGCGTGTACTTCACCGGGCCCGAGGGCTTCGAGGTCGACCTCGCGGCGGTGTTCGCCGGGGCCGACATCACGCTGCTTCTGACGACTGTGATCGTCGTCGCGATCCTCCTCCTCATCACCTACCGCAGCCCCTGGCTGTGGCTGGTGCCGCTGACGGTGATCGGTGTCGCCGACGCGCTGGCGGGCATCGTGGCACGCAACGTCGCGGCCGCAGTCGGCGTCGAACTCGACCCGTCGATCACCGGCATCCTTTCGGTGCTCGTCTTCGGTGCCGGCACGAACTACGCCCTCCTTCTCATCGCCCGCTACCGCGACGAGCTGCGGCTTCACGAAGATCGCCGTGAGGCGATGAGACGGGCGGTGCGAGGAGCGCGCCCCGCGATCATCGCGAGCGGGTCGACCGTCGCGCTGGCCCTTGCGACGCTCCTCTTCGCCGAGCTCGCGGGCAACCGCGCCCTCGGGCTCGCGTGCGCCGTGGGGATCGTCGTCGCGATGATCTTCGCGCTCGCCGTGCTTCCGGCAGCCCTCGTGCTGTTCGGGCGAGGACTGTTCTGGCCTTATGTCCCGCGGTTCGGTTCGCGCGACGCCATCTCGCGGAGCCCCTGGGGCAAGCTCGGGCGCGCCGTCTCGCGCCGGCCCGCGATCGTGGCGATCAGCGGATTCGTCGTGCTGGGCGCGCTCGCCTCGGGCGTGTTCTTCGTGCAGACCGGTCTGTCGCAGAACGACCGGTTCCTCGACAAGCCCGAGGCGGTGGTCGGTCAGGAGATCATCGCCGACGCGTTCTCGGCGGGAGCCACCTCGCCCGCCACGGTCGTCGTGGGTCGGGATGACGCCGAGGCGGCCGTCGCAGAGCTCGAGACCCTCGACGGGGTCGACGCCGCAGTGATCGCCGAGGAGACCGACGACCTCGCGCGCATCGATGTCACGCTCGACGCCGGCGCCGAGACGCCGGAGGCGTATGCGGCCGTCACCGCGATGCGGGCCGCGCTGGACGACGTCGGCGCCGGAGACGGCCTGGTAGGCGGACTCGACGCGCGCTCGCTCGACGTCGCCGACGCGCAGGCCCGCGATCAGGCGCTCGTGATCCCGCTCATCCTGGTGCTCGTCTTCATCGTGCTGGTCGTGCTGCTGCGGGCTCTCGTCGCTCCGCTGCTGCTGCTGGTGGCGGTGGTTGTGAGCTTCTTCTCGGCGGTCGGGGCGAGCTGGTGGCTGTTCCAGACGCCGCTGTTCGGCTTCCCGGCGATCGACAACAACGTGCTGCTGTTCAGCTTCCTGTTCCTCGTCGCCCTCGGCGTGGACTACAGCATCTTCCTCATCACCCGGGCGAAGGAGGAGGCCGACCGGCTCGGCATCACCCAGGGGATGATCCGGGCGCTCGCCGCCACCGGCGCCGTCATCACCAGCGCCGGCATCCTGCTGGCCGCCGTCTTCGCCGTCCTCGGGGTGCTGCCGCTCATCACCCTCACGCAGATCGGCATCATCGTCTGCATCGGCGTGCTCATCGACACCCTGCTCGTGCGGACGGTCATCGTGCCGGCGCTGACCTTCCTGCTGCGCGATCGGGTGTGGTGGCCGCGTCGCCCGAAGCTCAGCGATGCCGACGCGTCCGCGCAGGGCGCGGACGCGTTCGCCGACCCGCTGGAGGTCGAGCGCCGGCGCGCGGCGGCCGCTGTGGAGGCGGGCGACGCTGAGGCGGGCGGCCCGTCGAAGGAGGCTCCTGCCGTGGTGGGGCGCTGACGGCGGACGCCTCTGGCTCCGCGCAACCTCGGAGATCCGCGCAGCCCCGGCCCACATCCCCCGGATGGGCCGAGGTTGCGCCGATCTCCGAGATTGCGTGCGCGACGTGGCTGCGCTCAGCCCGCGAGCGCGGGGTGAGCTTCCGCCGACACCTCGCCGCCGCGAGCGGCCATCGCCTCGGCGAGGAGGGCGAGCGACTGGGTGCGTCCCGCCGCGGCATCCGTCTGCTCCGAAGCGAACGCACCCGCGATCGGTGACACCATCACCTCGTCGACCCCCGCGCGCGCGGCGAGGTCGATGAGGCCCGCGGCCACGTCGTCGCCGGTGCCCACGAACCAGGTCGCGCGCGCGGCGGCCATGATCTCATCGGCCATGGGGGCGAGCGGCGCCGCGCTCTGCGCGTCTTCGACGGTCTCGAGCGGGGTGAGAGGCTGGTTGGTTCGCAGGCGCACCATCATCCGCAGCTGCGGCAGGGCTCTCGCCTCCGCCTCCTCGGCAGTCGGGGCAGCGACGATGTTCGCGGTGACGAAGGTGCGCGGCCGAGGGTGCGCCTCGGACGGCCGGTACTGGTCGCGGTACAGCTGCAGCGCCCGGTCGAGGCCCGCGCCGGAGAAGTGGTTCGCGAAGACGTAGGGAAGACCCAGCGAGGCGGCCAGCTGGGCCGAGTAGTCGCTCGAACCGAGCAGCCACACCTCGGGCGCATTCTGCGCCGCAGGGGTTGCGCGCACCTCGTACGTGGTGCCCGAGGTCAGGCGGATCGCCGCGCCGTCGGGCGAGGTGAGCGCGAGGATGTCGCCGATGTGGTCGGGGAAGCGCTCGACATCGCTGGTGGTCCCCGACATCCGCAGCAACTGGGTGATGACCGGATCGCTGCCGGGCGCCCGCCCGATCCCCAGATCGATCCGGCCTGGGGCGATCGCCTCGAGCGCGGCGAACTGCTCGGCGACGACGAGCGGCGAGTGGTTGGGGAGCATCACCCCGCCCGAGCCGACCCGGATCCGGGAGGTGCGCGCCGAGGCCGCCGCGATCAGCACCGGGGGTGTGGTCGAGGCGACGGCGGGCATGTTGTGGTGCTCGGCGAACCAGTACCGCTCGTAGCCGAGCCGTTCGGCGGTCTCGACGAGGGCGAGGGATGCCGCGACCGCCTCGGCGCTGGTCTGTCCGGCGCGCACCGGCACAAGGTCGAGGACCGACAGGGTGATGCTCATACCGAAGGGTGCTCCGTTCAGGGAAGACGGTTCGCGCGGGCGAGGTTCTCGCGCATCTCATCAGCGGTCTGACGCTGCCCGTAACCGGGACGGTCGCGCTCCAGACGCCACGACTCGCTGAGCGGCCCGGCGCTGACGGTGTCGAAGCCGAGCTCGTCGTACAGGTGCGTGATCGTCTGGATGGCGTCGGGGAAGTCGCTGGCGGTGCCGAGTGCCCGCCGGTTCGGCGTACCCGCGGGCGAGCCGTCGGTGGTGATCTGCGCGGAGAGGATGTTGTTGAACGCCTTGACGACCTTCGAGGTCGGGAGGTGGTCCTGGAGCAGCTGCGAGGTCGTGGTCTCGCCGCGGTCGAGCGACTCGATGTGGCCGTCGCGCTCGAAGTAGTAGTTGTTCGTGTCGAGCACGATCTTGCCGGCGAGGGGTTCGACGGGGATCTCGCCGATCGCCTTGAGCGGCACCGTCACGACGGCGATGTCGGCGGCCTCGGCGGCTTCCTGCGCGGTGGCGGCGCGGAGCTTCGGACCCACCTCGTCGACGAGATCGGTCAGGGTCTCGGGTCCGCGGGAATTGGCGATGACGACGTCATAGCCGACTCCGGTGAAGGCGCGTGCGAGCTGGCTGCCGATGTGTCCGGCGCCGATGATTCCGATGGTGGTCATGTGTGGGGGCAACCGAGACGCCGGTGCGGGCATTCCCGCCGCTCGATCGTCCCGAACTCCTGCACATCGGGACCGAACGCGCGATCGCCGCCCGGATCATCATCGCTTCGACCGATTTTGCAGGAGTTCGGGACACGCCCGGTCAGCGCGGCGCGCGCTTGACCGCCTCGTAGGCCTCGAGCGCCGCCTTGCGCGACTCCTTGAGGTCGACGATCGGCGCGGGGGCGTCGCCCGAGACGTGCTCGGGTGCCCACTCGCGGATGTACGCCCGCTTCGGGTCGAACTTCTCAGCCTGCAGCTCGGGGTTGAACACCCGGAAGTACGGTGCGGCGTCAGCGCCCGACCCAGCGACCCACTGCCAGCTGAACGGGTTGTTGGCGGCATCGGCGTCGACCAGGCAGTCCCAGAACCACTCCTCGCCCCGTCGCCAGTCGATGAGGAGGTTCTTGATGAGGAAAGACGCCGTCACCATCCGCACCCGGTTGTGCATCCAGCCCGAGACCCACAGGCTCCTTCATGCCGGCGTCGACGAGCGCGACCCCGGTCTCACCCTTCTGCCAAGCCCGCAGGTGCGATGGCTTAAGCCGTGGCCAGGGGAAGGCGTCGAATTCGCGACGGAGGTTCACCGTCGCGAGGTCCGGGTGGTGGAAGAGGGTGTGCCAGGCGAATTCGCGCCACCCGAGCTCGGAGAGGAACCGGCGGGGGTTCCCCTCATCGACCGCGGCGTCCCAAATCTGGTACGGACTCAGCTCGCCCCAGCGCAGGCGCGGCGACAGCATCGACGTCGATCCCGACGCCGGCTCGTCGCGGCTGCGGTCGTAACCCCCGAGGTCGCCCGCGATGAACTCTTTCAGTCGACGCTTCGCCGCCGCCTCACCCGGTGTCCATCGCTCGCGCAGCCCGCCCGCCCAGTCGGGATCGGTGGGAAGCAGCCCCCAGGCGTCGAGATCGTCGGAGTCGACCTGCCCCGAGAAACCCGGCACCTCGCGCGGTTCGGGAAGCGGTGCCCGCGGCGCAGGGAGCGACAGACAGGCCCGCCAGAACGGGCTGTAGACCGAGAACGGCGTGCCGCCGCCCGTCTTCACCGTCCACGGCTCGAACAGCAGCGAGGCGGCGAACGACTGCACCGTCACACCGTCTACACGCAGGTTCGCTTTCAGGTCGGCGTCGATGTCGCGTTCGGGCAGGCTGTAGCGCCGGTTCCAGAACACCGCGCCGGCACCGGTGTCGGCGACGAGAGCCGGAAGGACATCGGATGCCGCGCCCCGCCGCAGCACCAGACTCGCCCCCTTGGCGGCGAGGTCTTCGCCGAGGGAGCGCAGGGAGTGGTGGAGCCACCACTTCGCCGCCCCGCCGAGCGGGCGCATACCGGGGGAGTCCTCGTCGAGGACGAACAGCCCGATGACCGGCGCGTCGCGGTCGAGCGCCGCGCGCAGCGCGGGATTGTCGGCGAGGCGGAGGTCGTCGCGGAACCAGACGATCGAGGGCGCAGCCATGCACCCATCCTGGCGTTCGCCCGGCGCCCCGGGCCGTCAGAGCCCCTCGACCTCGTGCCCGCGGGGGAGGGCGAGCAGGAGCGAGGCGGGCTCCAGCCGCACCCGCACCTGGGCGGCCTCACCGAATTCGTCGCCGTCGAGCTGGACGGGGTGGGGCTCGGAGGTCGCGAGGTCCACGCCGAGGCCGCGCGAGTAGCGCACCGCGTTGTCCTTCGTCCGCAGCGCCATCACGCGACGGCCGCTCCGGAAGCGGCGGAGGAAGCTGTTGTCCCACGCCACCCGGCGCCAGACGAAGATCCAGCCGAGAAGGCCCTTGGGCTGGAGGAAGACGATATCGAGGTTGCCGTCGGCGACCGACGCCTCGGGGATCAGCTCCAGTCCCGCCGGAAGCGACCCGCAGTTGGCGAACAGCACGCTCTGCACCCGTGCCGCATGGATGCGGCGCTGCGGCAGCTGATACATCAGGCGGAAGGGCTTCGCGGCGGGAAGCGACCGTGCCACGCCGTCGACGTAGGCCACCCAGCCGACCTGCTTCTTCAGCTTCGGGTTGGTGTTGGCGATCATCGCCGCGTCGAGGCCCATGCCGCCCATGACGACGAACGCGTGCTCGTCGACCGTGCCGTCCTGGCGTCGGAGGCTGGCGAAGCCGACATCCATCGCCAGCGAATCACCGTCGAAAGTCGCTCGGATCATCGCGTCGGGGTCGTCGAGGGGGAGGAGCAGGTTGCGGGCGAGGAGGTTGCCGGTGCCGCTCGGAACGATCGTCAGAGGAACCCCGGTGCCGGTCATCGCCTCGGCCACGGCGCGGACCGTGCCGTCGCCGCCAGCGACGAGCACCGCGTTGACCCCCTCCTTCAGAGCCTGGCGGGTGACGTCGTCGCCGAGGTCGTCGACCGTGGTCTCGTAGAACAGCGGCTCCGACCAGCCGGCGTCCTTCGCGGCGCGCTCGACGCGCGCACGCAGGTCGTCGGCATCGACCTTGGTCGGGTTGTAGACGAGGGCCGCCTTCGGGCTCGGGCGTCCCTCGGTGTCGGCCATCGGCTCGGGTTCACCCTCAGCCGACACGCGGCGGGCCTCACCCTCCTCGCCGTCGGTGGTGTCGGGCTCGACGTCGTCGGGCTCGCGGATGACGTCGTCTGGCGCTGCGGCCTCGGCCGGGTCGGGGGCGTCCTCGGCGGCGCCGGTCGCGTCGGGGGCGTCGGCCGACTCGCCGCTGTCCATCACCTCGTCGTCCAGGAGGTCGCCCTGCAGGACGTCGCCGGGCGAGAGGTCGCCATCAGCGATCTCCTCGGCCTGCTCGCCGAGCTCCTCGTCGGCGGCCTCGAGTTCAGGCTCGTCGGGTCCGTCGGAGTACACCGCATCGGACGGATGCGGCGGATCGGCGCGGTCGGGCGCCTCGTCGTTGTCGTTCTGTCCCCCTGGCATGCACTCAGACTAGGACCCGGAGGGCCGGTGATTAGACTCGTCCCGTGATCGATCCCGTGCTTCTCCGTGACAATCCCGAGCTGGTCAAGCGCTCGCAGGAGGCACGGGGGGAGTCGGCGGACACCGTCGATGCCGCCCTCGACGCCGACCGCGCCCGCCGAGCGGCCATCACCGCCTTCGAGGAACTGCGTGCGGCGCAGAACGCGCACGGCAAGCGGGTGGCGCAGGCTCCGAAGGAGGAGAAGGCCGCACTCGTGGCCGAGGCGAAGGAGCTCAGTGAGCGGGTCAAAGCGGCCCAGCACGCCGTGACCGCCGCCGAGGAGGCCGCCGACGCTGCCTTCGCGCGCATCGAGAACATCGTCATCGACGGGGTGCCCGCCGGTGGCGAGGACGACTTCGTGACCCTCCGCACCCACGGCGAGACCCCGACGTTCGACTTCGAACCGCGCGACCACCTCGAGCTCGGCGAACTCCTCGGCGCGATCGACATGGAGCGCGGCACGAAGGTCTCGGGGAGCCGGTTCTACTTCCTCACCGGCATCGGCGCGCGTCTGGAGCTCGCGCTCATGACCCTCGCGCTCGACCGCGCGCTGCAGGCCGGGTTCACGCCCCTCGTGCCGCCGACCCTGGTGCGGCCCGAGGTGATGCGCGGCACCGGCTTCCTCGGTCAGCACGCCGACGAGGTGTACCACCTCGAAGAGGACGACCTCTATCTCGTCGGCACCAGCGAGGTCCCCCTCGCCGGGTATCACATGGACGAGATCCTCGACCTCTCCCGCGGCGCCAAGCGGTACGCCGGCTGGTCGACCTGCTACCGCCGTGAGGCGGGGTCGTACGGCAAGGACACCCGGGGCATCATCCGCGTCCACCAGTTCAACAAGCTGGAGATGTTCGTCTACACCACCGTCGACGAGGCCGAGGCCGAGCACCAGCGCCTCGCCGACATGCAGGAGGGGATGCTCCAGGACCTCGGTCTGTCGTACCGCGTGATCGACGTCGCCGCGGGCGACCTCGGCTCGAGCGCGGCCCGCAAGTACGACATCGAAGCGTGGGTGCCCACCCAGAACGCCTACCGCGAGCTGACGTCGACCTCCAACTGCACGACCTATCAGGCGCGGCGCCTGAACATCCGGCACCGCCTCTCGGCCGACGAGGGCGGCAAGACGCAGTTCGTCGCGACGCTCAACGGCACGCTCGCGACCACCCGGTGGATCGTGGCGATGCTCGAGACCCACCAGCGTGCCGACGGCTCGGTGGTCGTGCCCGAGGTGCTCCGCCCGTACCTCGGCGGCCTCGAGGTCATCGAGCCGGTGTCATGACGGAAGATTCTGCGGAGACCGGCCTGCCTGACACAGGCGAGATCGAGCGGACCGAGCAGGAGGACGCCGCCGAGCTCATCGAAGACCTCGCGACGGGATCCGAGCGACCGGATGCCGCGGGCGAACGTCTTCTCATCGTGCTCGACATCGACGGCACCGTCCTGCTCGAGGACGAGACGCTCAGCCCCGGCGTCGTCGACGCCGTCGCGCACGCCGGCTCCGCCGGCCACGAGGTGATGCTCGCCACCGGACGCAGCTGGGAGTCCACCCGCGGCATCCTCCGTGTCCTCGACATCGCCCCCGAATACGTGGTCTGCTCCAACGGCGCGATGGTGATGAAGCGGGTCGAGGCCGACGAGGTGCGCTACGAGCGGTGGCACACCGAGACCTTCGACGCCACCGAGGTGCTGCGCCTGCTGCGCGAGCACCTGCCCGACGCGCGGTACATGGTCGAGCTGCCCGACGGCAGCCGTCTCTACACCGAGTACCTCGAGGACTGGAACCTCGCGGGCGCCCGCCGCGTGTCGTTCGACGAGCTCGTCGCACAGCCGGTCTGCCGCGTCGTCGTGGTCTCGCCCGGCGACAGTGAGTCCGACTTCATCGAGCTCGTCGAACGCGTCGGGCTGAACGAGGTCTCGTACGCGGTCGGCTGGACCGCATGGCTGGATGTCGCCCCCCAGGGTGTCGACAAGGGCACCGCGCTCGAGCTCGTGCGCAAAGAGCTCGGCATCGACCCGTCGCGCGTGCTCGTCATGGGAGACGGGCGCAACGACGTCGGCATGTTCGAGTGGGCGCTCCGGCACGGCGGCCGCGCCGTGGCGATGGAGCAGGGGCCCGACGAGGTGCGCGCCGCAGCCGGCGAGGTCACGAGCACCGTGCAGGCCGGCGGCGTGGCTGCCATCCTCCGGGCGCTGTAGCCGGGCCCCTTTTCCCGCGATGTCTCAGACAGGCGCGCCTCCCAGGGCTCTGCCAGGCGCTATGGGAAAAATGAGGGGTTGGCGCTGTCGACTAGACTCGACGCCGATTCGAGCGGATGCCGCAGGGCATGCGTTTCGGGAGGGTTGTCCGAGCGGCCGATGGAGCTGGTCTTGAAAACCAGTGGGCAGAGATGTCCCGTGGGTTCGAATCCCACACCCTCCGCTTCCTAACCGTGAGGACCCGAGTGAGTCAGACGAGCAGAACCGGCGCGCGTGGGCGCAAGACGGTCGCCCGGCACGGCCGGTTGCGGTCCCCGCATCCGTTCGCGTCGCTGATGAAGATGCTCGGCATCGTCGCGGCCGTCGTCCTGGTCTCGGGGCTGGGAGTCAGCGCGTACGCCTACTACGACCTGACCACGAGCTTCGCCTCCGAGGCTGTGGAGCTCGAAGGTCAGGGGTCGGTTCCGCCCGATATCGGGGCGATCGAGGGCGGGGTCAACCTGCTGCTCGTGGGCACCGACGAGTGCGAGCCGGAGTACGCCTACCTCTTCGGTGACCGCTGCACCGGACCGGACGCCGAAGGCCAGCTCAACGACGTCAACATGCTGCTGCACATCTCCGACAACCCGCGTCGGGTGACGGTCATCTCGTTCCCGCGAGACCTCATGGTGCCGATCCCCTCGTGCACGCGCGAGGACGGCAGTGAAACGGGCGGCTCGAGCTACGAGCAGATCAACTCCGCATGGAACTACGGCAGCCTCAACTGCGTGGTGAAGACCGTCTCGCAGCTCAGCGGCATGAACATCCCCTTCGCGGCCAAGGTCAGCTTCGGAAACGTCATCAGCATCACCGACGCGATCGGCGGCGTGGATGTTTGCATCGGCAACGGTGGCATGCGCGACCGTTACACCGGCATCGACTGGGCCGCAGGACCTCGGAACGTGCAGGGCGTCGAGGCACTCCAGTTCCTGCGCACACGCTACGGGCTCGAGAACGGCAGCGACCTCGCGCGCATCAGCAACCAGCAGCAGTACATGTCGTCGCTCGCGCGAAAGCTCGTCAGCGATGAGGTGCTGACGAACCCCTCCACTCTGCTGCGACTGGCGACCACCGTCGTGGACAACGTCACGCCCTCGCAGAGCCTCACAAACCCGGTGACGCTGGTGCAGATCGCGCGCGCCGTGCAGGGGGTGCCGTTCGAGGAGATGGTGTTCGTTCGCTATCCCGTCTTCGACGACCCCTCCAACGCGAACCGCGTCGTGCCGGATGAGGCGGCCGCGGAGCAGCTGTGGGCGGCCCTCGAGGCCAACCAGCCGCTGCAGCTGACAAGCGACCCGAACCTCAGCGGTGGTGTCATCACGGCCGACCCCGCTCCGACCGATGCGCCTGTGGAGGGCGAGCCCACCGAGCCGACCGAACCCGTGGAGCCCACTGAGGGCGCCGCGCCCGTCGAGCCTGCGCCGACTGAGACCGCGGCTGTGCTGCCGGACTCGATCCAGGGGCAGACGGCCGCGCAGGAGACCTGCTCGGCCGGGAATCTGTCGGGCTGAGTCTCGGTTTCGGTGTCGCCCGCAGCACCCGTTATGATGGCTGAGCGCGTCCGGGTTCTGCTCGGATGCCTGGAGACGTCGCATAGTCAGGCCTAGTGCACCACCCTGCTAAGGTGGAGTCCCCTCACGGGGACCGAGGGTTCAAATCCCTCCGTCTCCGCCAAACCTTCTCTCAACTCCGGTTGCGCGCACGCCATTCGCTCAGCGCCTCGTCCACTCGCTCCGCGAGGATGAAGAACGCATCCGCTTCCCGCTGTTCTTCCGTTCGTCGGTTCGGTGTTGCCCCGGGGAGAAAGCTCCGCATGTCGTCGGCGCGCAACTTGGCCGTGATGCGTCCGAGTGCGTGGAGAAGTGCGGCGCCGCTGTCGCCTCCGATCTTCCCCGAAAGACTCGACATCCCGTCGCCTTCGTCTTTCACCTGCAATCCAAGCAGCGCTTCAAGGATCAATACGGCGGATTCGTCTTCTACGAGGACTTCATTGATCGTCATTGCCGCACGCTACGCCCCGCCTCCGACATCCACTCGGGCCGGCTGCGACGCCGCCTTCGCTCGCTCGGATCGAAGCGGGGTGTGCAAGGCGGGGTGCCGTTGTCTTCACCGTCATCGGCCCGCCTTTCGTGCCCATCGGCTGGCTGTCCGGGCGCCCGGAGGCGGCGCAGAAGACACGGTCTGCGGTCGGGGTTTCGGGCGGCTCGGAGCCTTGGCGCGAAGACGGGGTGGTGCGGCTCTGGTCGATGCCGCACCACCCCGTCGATCAGACCACCCCGTCGATCAGATGCGCCGGGTGCGTCTCGTCGCTGCGAACATGACCGCAGCCGCGCCACCGGTCAGGGCAATGACGCCGAACCACACCACCACCGGAGAGCTGTCACCACCGGTAGCGGGAAGCACAGGGACGATGGGCGCAGCGGTGACCGTGATCCTCACTTCGGCGATCGTGGTCTCGCCGTCACCGAGGTACACCGTGTAGGTTCCCGCCCTGGCGGCGCTGAAGGCGGTCTGCGCAGTGCCGTTCGACGCCGTCACTTCGGATGCCGACAGCGAACCGCCTTCGCTGACGGAGAAGTAGGCGGTGGAGCCGTCTTCGAGGTTGCTTGCGGTGACGGTGGATGAGGCCCCTGCTCGGATCGACAGAGGATGGGCCGTCAATTGCGCACCGCCGGGGTCGACGACGTCGGTGGGGGCCGTGAGGTCGGTGACGGAGATCTGCACCTCGGCGATCGTGATTTCACCGTCGCCGAGAGAGACGGTATAGGAGCCTGCGGCAGTAGCGGTGAATGTGGTCTGTGCTGTGCCCCCGGTCGCCGTCACCTGGGTCGCTGTCAGCGAGCCGCCTGCACTGACGGAGAAGTAGGCGGTGGAGCCGTCTTCGAGGTTGCTCGCGGTGACGGTGGACGAGGCACCCGTCGTGATCGCCGAGGGGTCGGCGGCCAGGAGGGGCGGACCCGGATCGGTGAGGCCGTTCACGGTGATGTCGACCTCGGCGATCGTGGTTTCACCGTCACCGAGGTAAACAGTGTAGATGCCTGGGGCCGTTGCCGTGAAGGTCGTCTGCGCGCTGCCGTCGGCTGCGACCACCTGCGATGCCGGCACCGAGCCGCCCTCACTCGTTGAGAAGAAGGCGGTCGAACCAGCGACGAGGTTGCTCGCTGTCAGGCGAGACGAGCCGCCGACGGTGATGACGGTCGGATCTGCGGACAATTCGGCTCCACCTGGATCAGTGATCCCCGTCACCGTGATCCCGACATCGAGGAAGTTCGTCTCACCGTCGCCGAGATAGACCGTGTACGTCCCTGCACTGCGGGCGAAGAACGTCGTCTGCGCGACTCCGTTCTCCACTATCACCGAGTCATCCGTCACCTGTCCGCCCTCATCGGTGGAGAAGTAGGCGACAGTGCCGTCCTCGAGATTGCTCGCGGTGATGGTCGAGTACCCCTGGGTCGTGATGGTCGTCGGGTCAGCGTTCAGCCCCGGCTGCCCCGGGTCGGTGACAGCCGCGGCCGACGCGGCTGTCGACAGCGCCAGGGCGCCGCCTAGGAGAAGGGACAACAGTGACTTCTTCATCATGGATGCTCCAGGTCATCGATCGATCAGAGAGGGCGTTGTGCCGCAAGGTCGTCGATGAGGTACGCATCTCGCGGGCGGTTCTACGCGAATCCCGCGGCAAGTGAACCGAGCTCAGTGTGCCCGAGGGACAGTGATCGGTATAGGGGATTCCCCCTAAGCCGGCCCTGGATTCTCAACGTCCTCTCCGCCGTCGATGCCCTCAGGCGCGGTGCCGGCGAGGCGGCCTGTCCTCGTCGCGGCGTGTGCGGCGTCCCGGGCCCCCGGTGTCGAGCCGAAGCTCGATGAGCCTGCCTGAGATGCGGGTGCTTTCGAGGCGGCTCATGGTGTCGCGCGAGAGATCGGCGGGGAGTTCGACGAGGGAGAAGTCCGGCCGGATCTGAATCGCCCCGAAATCGTCACGTTTGAGACCGCCCTCGTTGGCGAGCGCCCCGACGATCTGACGGGGCTCCACACGGTGGCGTTTGCCGACGGCGATGCGATAGGTCGCCATCCCACTCCGAGGAGTGCGTGGCTGCCGTTCTGCGCCGTCGCGCTCGCGGTCCGCGCGCCCCGGCCGTTCAGCGCGCTCGCGGCGCTGCGGCTCAGGATCGGGCTCGAGCAGGAGCGGCGATTCGCCCTGAGCGACCACGGCGAGGGCGGCCGCGACATCGACTTCGGGAACGTCGTGATGACGGACGTAGTGGGCGACGATGTCGCGGAAGCGGTCGATCCGCTCCGTCTCGGCGAGGGCTGCGGTGATGCTGTCGTCGAAGCGCGCGAGGCGCGTGACGTTGACCTCGTCGACGCTCGGCAGCGGGATCTCCGTCAGCGATTGACGCGTGGCGCGCTCGATCGCGCGTACGAGCCCGCGCTCGCGCGGGGTGACGAAGCTGATGGCGTCGCCCGACCGTCCGGCCCGCCCGGTGCGGCCGATGCGGTGCACGTACGACTCGGTGTCGGTAGGGATGTCGAAGTTCACCACGTGCGAGATGCGCTCGACGTCGAGACCGCGGGCGGCGACGTCTGTCGCGACGAGGATGTCGAGCTTGCCCGCCTTGAGTTGGTTGATGGTCTTCTCGCGTACGGGCTGGGCGACGTCGCCGTTGATCGCGGCGGCCGAGTAGCCGCGTGCGCGCAGCTTTTCGGCGATCTCCTCCGTCACACTCTTGGTGCGACCGAAGACGATCATGCCGTCGAAGTTCTCCGTCTCGAGGATGCGGGTGAGCGCATCCATCTTCTGAGAGAACGACACGATGAGGTAGCGCTGGGTGATCGTCGACGAGGTCGTCGTCTTGGTCTTGATCGTGATCTCTTGGGGGTCGTGCAGGTACTGCTGCGAGATGCGTCGGATGGCCGCGGGCATCGTCGCCGAGAAGAGTGCGACCTGCTTGGTGGCGGGCGTATCGGCGAGGATCGTCTCGACATCCTCGGCGAAGCCCATCTTCAGCATCTCGTCGGCCTCGTCGAGCACCAAGTACTTCAGCTCGGTGAGGTCGAGCGTCCCCTTGTCGAGGTGGTCCATGATGCGCCCGGGGGTTCCGACGATGACGTGCACTCCCCGGCGGAGGGCTGAGAGCTGGACGCCGTAGCCTTGGCCGCCGTAGACGGGCAGCACGTGCAGGCCGCGCCGGTGGGAGGCGTACTTCTCGAACGCCTCGCACACCTGGAGCGCCAGCTCGCGTGTCGGGGCCAGCACCAGCGCCTGTGGTGTCTTCTGCGAGAGGTCGAGCCGGTCGAGGATCGGCAGCGCGAATGCCGCTGTCTTGCCTGTACCGGTCTGCGCGAGGCCGACGACGTCGCGGCCGGCCAGAAGGGTGGGGATCGTCGCCGCCTGGATCGCCGACGGCGTCTCGTAGCCGACATCGCGCAGCGCCGCGAGCATGGAGTCACCCAACCCGAGGTCGGCGAAGGTCATCGTGGCGGACTCCTTAGGAGCCGCTTCCTCGATCGGGGCGTCGGGTGTGGTCACCCTTCAGAGTATTGCGGACTTCCCCCGCCCCGGCAGGGTCGCACTCGCAGGATGCCGTTCCCCTACGGCCACCTCACGCTGCCGGACCCGCGATCCGCGCGGCGTGATCAGTCCGTGACCCACGCGCGGGGTCTCAACCGCCATGATGAGCCGTATGACAGACCCCGCCGACTCCTCCGAACTGGCGGCGCTCAGAGAACGCGTGCGCGCGCTGGAGAACGACAACTCCGCACTCGCCGCCGCGGCGAAGCCGGTCCGCGCAGTCGAGGGGTCGCGGTGGCGGGCCGTCGCGTCCGCGTTCCTGATCGTTGTCGCCTCTCTCCTCCTCCCGGTGACGATCGTCGCGGCGTGGGCCCGGATCCAGCTGGTGGACGAGGATGCTTTTGTGCAGACCCTCGCGCCGCTGGTCGACGACCCCGCGGTCCAGCAGCTCATCATCGATGAGACGCTCGACGCCATCGGCGAGCAGGTCGACTTCGAGGAGTTGACCGCGGACGTCTTCGACGGCATCGCAGACCTCGGCCTGCCGCCGCGGGCCGAGGTGGCGCTCGGGCTGCTCCAGGCTCCGGCGGCGAACGGGCTGGAGAGTCTGGTCGCGGGAGCGGTGACAACGGTCGTCGAGTCTGATGCCTTCTCGGACGTGTGGGCGACCGCGACGCGGGCCGCACACCGGGCGCTGACGGTCTCGGCCACCTCCGACGGCGGGGGCTTGGTCGTCCGCACCGACGACGGCGTGGGAATCCAGCTCGGAGCGGTCGTCGAGCGCGTGCAGCAGGTGCTCCTCGACCGGGATGTCGCGATCGCTCAGTTGATCCCCGAGGTCGACCGGGTGATCATCGTCGGCGAGGGGCAGGGGCTGGAAGCCGTTCGGTTCGGCTACGCCCTGGCTGTGACGCTGGGGACGTGGCTGCCGATCGTGACCCTCACCCTGGCGGCGGGCGGCATCCTGCTCGCCCGGCGGCGCAGCAGAGCGGTCATCGGCGTCGGGATCGGCTTCGCGCTCGGAGCCGGGAGCCTGGCAGTGTCGTTCCTCGTCGGAGGAGCAGCCGTCGGAATCGTCGCCGCACGCCTCGACCTCTCCCCGTCGGCACTGGAGGTGATATACGGCCGCTTCGTCGACGCGATGCGCGAGACCGCGGTCGTCTTCACTCTGATCGGTGTGCTCCTCATCGTCGCGGGCTGGCTCGCCGGACGCTCGACCTCTGCGGCCCGGGTGCGGGGCAGCATCCACAGCCTCGATTCCGCCGCGAGACGCGGCCTTCAGGAACGAGGACTCGACACCGGGCGCTTCGGGTCGTGGCTCGCCGAGCGGAGAAGACTCGTCCGGGGCTTCGTCGCCGTCGCCGCCGTCGTGTGGCTGTTCCTGCTCCGGCCGATCGGATTCAGCGATGTCTTCCTCGTCGTGGCGACCGCGGTCGTCGTCGCGTGGATCCTCGAGCTCCTTCAGCGCCGGCCGGAGGAGGAGCCGCAGACCGCCGGCGCACCACCGGAGGCCGCGCTCGGAGGCGCCGCCGATGCGCCCGGTGCCTCGTCGTCCCGCTGATCAGGCCCGTGCTGTCGCCGGCACGGTCACGCCGTTCACCCGCAGAATCTCCTCCTGATAGGGCGCGATGACATTGCCCGAGATCCGGCAGTCCAGAACGAGGAACCGACGGTCCTCCGCGGGCGTCGCGGCCCATGAGGCGATGCGGCCGAGGTCGTCCATCCGCTCGACGACGACACCTTCCGCCCCCACTCCGGAGGCAAGCGCGGCGAAATCGACCTGGGGGATCAGCATCGGCCCGCGGGCGAGACCCTTCAGTCCGTACAGGTTGATCTCCGCCCCGTAGGCGGCGTCGTTCCAGACGACCGCAAGCCCCCGCCCGCCGGCGACGCGCACCGCCGACTCGAGATCGGCGAGGGCCATCAGCCCGCCCCCATCGCCCGTGGTGAGGACGACGGTCGCGTCCAGGTGCGCGAGTGCGGCGCCCGGCACCGACGGCCACCCGAGACCGATCGACTGGTACGCCGTGCCGACCATCATCATCCGGTCGGGGGAGGCGACCGGCCAGTACATGTTGGCCCACCCGATGAAGTGACCGCCGTCGGAGACGACGACCCGGTCCTCCGGGAGGAGCCGTCCGATGCGTGCGGCGACGGAACGCGGGTCGAGGCGGCCGTCGGGGGCGACCCCGTCTCCCTCGTCGTAGCGGCGGAGCGGGGCGAGATCGACCGACTCCCGCCATCCGCTCGGAGAGGCCCCGAGGCGGGCGAGTTCTGCAACTATTTCCTGCGCCACGAGCGCTGCGTCCGCGCGGACGTATCCGCCGACGTGCGGGTGGGTGGCGGTCGGTGCGAGGTCGACCTGGAATACCCGCGTGGTCGGAGCGAACAGCTCGCCGAATCTCATCGTGAACTGGTTGAGGGAGGCGCCGAAGACCACCGCCACGTCTGCCTCGCGCACGAGATCCATCGCCCCTTCGGCGCCGAAGCCCCCGGTCACGCCGAGGTCGTACGCGCCGCGGGGGAAGATGCCGCGGGCCAGCGCTGAGCTCGCGGTGATCGCGCCGGTCGCGTCGGCGAGGGCCCCGAGCGCGCCGCCTGCGCCGGAGATCCACGCCCCGCGACCGGCGAGCAGGAAGGGGCGTCTCGCCTCGCGGAGAGCTGCCGCGATCTCGCGCACGGCAGCGCGGGCGAAGGCGGTCGCGGGGGCCTGCGGCCCGGGAAGGCGCGGTGCGGGTGCGTCGGGCACGGGCCCCGCCTCGGTGGTGACGACGTCGTAGGGAATCGCGAGCACGACGGGGACCCGGTACGTCAGGGCGTGCTCGATGGCGATGACGGTGGTTGCCGCGGCATCGGCGCGGCCGACCGTGTAGGTGCGGACGCCCACGGCCGCCGCCAGCGCGATCTGGTCGACGTCCCACGCGCGGGGCCCCGACGTCGGGGCATCGCCCACGACGAGCACGAGCGGCACGCGCCCCTGGGCTGCCTCGGCCAGGGGAGTGAGGGTGTTGGTGAATCCGGCACCGTAGGTGGCGGTGGCGGCTGCCAAGCGGCCGGATGCGCGGTGGTAGGCGTCCGCGGCGACCACAGCCCCCGCTTCGTGCCGCACCGCGGTGAAGGTCGCCTCCGTCTCGCGCTCGAGTGCGTCGAGGACGTAGGCGTTGCCGTTGCCCATCACGCCGAACACGTGCTCGATGTGGCGGGCGAGGGTGTGGGCGACGTGCGCGGAGACGGTGGGCATGGCGGAGCCTTTCGGCCCTCACGGGAGGTGAGGACGACGTACGGATGCGGGAACCGTATGTGTCTCACGCGTGCTGTGCACGGCTGCGTGCCCCTTTTTCGAGCACCGACCGGGTCGTCCGGGTCGGACGGTGAAATCATATACGACCTGGATGCCGCCGACCAGGCGCACCGCATCGACAGACCTCAGTAGCTCGCGCGCTCCGTCTCCGCAGTCACGGCGGGCGACCATCGCGCGGCGAGTGCCTCAGAGCTGCGCGCCAGGATCGACACGTCCGCGGCGACGAGGAGGAAGCTCGCCCCGGCGTCGAGGTAGGACTGCGCCGCCTCGGGGTCGAACGCATTCACGCCGACCGGCTTGCCCGCCGCTCGCACCGCCTCGAACGTGCGGTGCACGGCGGCGATCACATCGGGATGCGTCTGCTGCCCGAGCAAACCGAGGGAGGCGGCGAGGTCGCTCGGTCCGACGAAGACGCCGTCGACGCCGTCGACGCAGGCGATCTCCGCTGCCGCGTCCACTCCCGCCGCCGTCTCGATCTGGACGAACAGCGAGACGTGCTGATCCGCGTCGGCGAGGTACCCGTCGACGCGGTTCCATCGGGCCGAGCGGCCCAGGGCCGACCCGACGCCGCGTTGCCCGCGAGGGGGATAGCGCACCGCCGACACGGCGGCCTCCGCATCCGCCTTCGACGACACCATCGGGACGAGGAGGTTCTGCGCGCCGAGGTCGAGCACCTGCTTGATGACGACCGGGTCGTTGCTCGGCACCCGCACGACCGGGGTGATGGGGTATGCCGCCACGGCCTGCAGCTGAGCGAGCACCGATTCCAGTCCGTTGGGCGCGTGCTCCATGTCGATGAGCGTCCAGTCGAGCCCCGAGCCCGCGCAGATCTCGGCCACGAGCGGCGAGCCGGAGCACACCCAGATGCCCGCGAGCGGTCTGTCGGAGGCGGAGAGGGCGGCGCGGAAGGTCTGGCTCAGACGAAGCGGCATGTGATCTGTCCCATCGGTCCGTAGTCGCACAGCACCTCGTCGCCGGCGGCCACCCACATCGGGCGGGTGAACGACCCGGCGAGGATGATCTCTCCCGCTTCGAGGCGAGCGCCGTGCTGGTGGAACTTGTTCGCCAGCCACGCGACGCCGGTGGCGGGATGACCGAGCACGCCGGCGGCGACGCCGGTCTCGACGATCTCGCCGTTTCGCGAGAGCACCCCGGGCACCCAGCGCAGGTCGATCTCATCGGGCCGTTTGTGCACCTCGCCGAGCACCATGGCTCCGTAGGCGGCGTTGTCGGAGATGGTGTCGACGATCGTCCGGCCCTCCAGCGCGATGTGCGAATTGAGCACCTCGAGGGCGGGGACGGCGTAGTCGATCGCGGCGAGGGCGTCCTCCAGGGTGCAGTCCGGGCCTTCCAGCGGTCGGCCCAGCACGAAGGCGAGCTCGACTTCGATGCGCACGTTGGAGTAGCGGGAGGCGTCGATCTCGTCGCCGGAGCGGTAGACGGTGTCGTCGAACATCACTCCGTAATCCGGCTCGGTGATGCCGGTCGCCTCCTGCATCGCCTTGGAGGTCAGGCCGATTTTCCGGCCTACGAGGCGACGCCCCGCGGCGATGTTGCGGTCTCGCCACACTCCCTGGATCGCGTACGAGTCCTCGACCGTGGCATCGGGGTAGCGGGCGGTGATCCGGGGGATCACACCGTTGGTGCGATCGGCCTCGGCGAGCTCTTCGGCGATCTCCGCGATCGTGTCAGCAGGCAGCATCCGGTGTCCTCCTCGTCGTCAGAGCTGATTGCCGAGCTTGAACTCGCCGTCGTTCTGCTCCGGCGCGCGGGTGTACGAGAATCCGTCGGCACCGATCGTCACCGCCATCTCCGAGGAATCGGTGCGGGCGACGACGGGCTGCGGGTTACCGTCGAGGTCGAGGACGAGTGAGGCCTCGGTGTACCAGGAAGGGACGACGGGGTTGCCCCACCAATCGCGACGCTGGTTGTCGTGCACATCCCAGGTGACCACCGGGTTATCGGGGTCGCCCGTGTAGTAGTCCTGCGTGTAGACCTCGACGCGGTGCCCGTCGGGGTCGCGCAGGTACAGGTAGAAGGCGTTCGAGACGCCGTGACGACCGGGTCCTCGCTCGATCGCGTCGGAGCGACGGAGCGCACCGAGCTTGTCGCAGATGGCGAGGATGTTGTGCTTCTCGTGCGTCGCGAAGCAGACATGGTGCATTCGCGGGCCGTCGCCGCCCGTCATCGCGGTGTCGTGCACGGTGGGTTTCCGCCGCATCCAGGCGGCGTAGACCGTGCCCTCCTCGTCCTGGATGTCTTCGGTGACGCGGAACCCGAGGGACTGCATGAAGTTCACCGCCCGGGGCACGTCGGGGGTGACCTGGTTGAAGTGGTCCAGACGCACGAGCTCGCCCGGGGTGTACAGGTCGTACCGCCACGACAGGCGCTCGACGTGCTCGGTGGCGAAGAAGAACTCGTAGGGGAAGCCGAGCGGATCGATCACCCGTACCGAGTCTCCGATGCCCTTGGTGAACCCGTTCGGCTCACGCCGCACCTCGCATCCGAGCTCGGTATAGAACGCCACCGCTTTGTCGAGGTCTTCGGCCGAGCGCACGCGGTACGAGAACGCGGCGACGGCCGCGATCGGGCCCTGGCGGAGGACGAGGTTGTGATGGATGAACTCCTCGGTCGAGCGGAGGTAGATCGCGGTGTCATCCTCCTCCGTCACGTGCAGACCGAGCACGTCGACATAGAACACCCTCGAGGCGGCGAGGTCGGTGACGACGAGCTCCATGTACGCACATCGCAGGATGTCGGGCGCCGGCGACGTCGGGGTGGGGATCGGGTTCGCCGACTGAATCGGCGCCTCCTGGCTCACCCAGAAGCCGGAGGAGGTGAGGGTCATGGTGTCGCGGTGACTCATCTCAGTCTCCCTTGCCGAAGGTGGGGTTGTGGACGGCGCCGAGCGTGATGTGCACGGCCTGCTGATCGGTGTAGAAGTCGATCGACCGGTAGCCGCCCTCGTGGCCGAGGCCGGAGGCCTTCACGCCGCCGAAGGGGGTGCGGAGGTCGCGGACGTTGTTGGAGTTCAGCCACACCATGCCCGCCTCGACCGCCTGCGAGAAGTTGTGGGCGCGCTTCAGGTCGTTCGTCCAGATGTAGGCCGCCAGTCCGTACTTCACGCTGTTGGCGAGCTCGAGCGCCTCTTCGTCGGTGTCGAACGGAGTGATGGCGACGACCGGGCCGAAGATCTCCTCTTGGAAGATCCGCGCGTCCGGCGCGACGTCGGCGAACACGGTCGGCTCGACGAAATTGCCGGTCTCGAACCCCTCGGGGCGGCCACCGCCGGCGACCAGGCGCCCCTCGGACTTGCCGATCTCGACGTAGCTCATCACCTTCTCGAAGTGCTCGGGGTGCACAAGCGCGGCGACCTCGGTGGCGGGATTGTGCGGATAGCCGACGCGCACCCGCTTCGCCTGTGCGGCGTAGCGCTCGACGAACTCGTCGTACACCTCGCGCTGAACGAGGATCCGGCTTCCCGCCGTGCAGCGCTCGCCGTTGAGCGAGAACACTCCGAAGATCGTCGCATCGATGGCCGCGTCGAGGTCGGCATCGGCGAAGATGACAGCCGGCGACTTGCCGCCGAGTTCCATCGAGAGACCCTTGAGGTAGGGGGCGGCGTTGCCGAAGATGATCTGGCCCGTGCGGCTCTCTCCGGTGAACGAGATGAGCGGCACGTCGGGGTGCTTCACCAGTGCGTCTCCGGCCTCCTCGCCGAGACCGTTGACCAGGTTGAACACCCCGGTCGGCAGCCCCGCCTCCTTGAAGATGCCCGCCCACAGCGACGCCGAGAGCGGCGTGAACTCGGCGGGCTTGAGCACAACGGTATTGCCGGTCGCGAGGGCAGGTCCCAGCTTCCATGACTCGAGCATGAACGGCGTGTTCCAGGGCGTGATCAGGCCAGCGACGCCGATGGGCTTGCGGTTGACGTAGTTGATCTGGCGCCCCGGCACCTTGTACGTGTCATCGGCTTGCGCGACGATCAGGTCGGCGAAGAAGCGAAAGTTCTCCGCAGCCCGGCGAGCCTGACCGAGAGCCTGCGTGATCGGCAGGCCCGAATCGAAGGATTCGAGCTCGGCGAGGCGGGCGTCGCGCGACTCGACGATGTCGGCGATGCGGTGGAGGATCCGCGAACGCTCCCGCGGCAGCATCCTCGGCCACGGCCCCTCGGTGAACGCGACGCGCGCCGCGGCGACGGCGCGATCGATGTCGGCCTTCTTCCCTGCCGCCGCGGTCAGGTAGGTCTCGTTCGAGACCGGGTCGAGGACGTCGAAGGTCGCGCCGTCGACGGAGTCGACGAATTCGCCGCCGATGTAGTGCTGGATGTGATCGGGGAGGTCAGCGGGCACATGGCGCTCGGTGGTGCGCGCGGCGGTGTCTGTCATGGTGCTCCTTCGCGAGGGTCAGAAGGCCGGCAGGCCGAGGGTCTCGTCGGGGTGTTCGTGGATCATGTAGGCGTCGAGGGTGGCCGAGCGGTGGCGCCGTGCGGCCTTCTCGATCTCGCCGAGCGGCGCGCCGGCCTCGATGAGGCGAAGGATGTTCTCGTGCTCCTGCACCGACTCCTGCGCGCGCCCCGGGACGAAGCTGAAGGTCGAGTCGCGCAGGTGCCCGAGACGGGCCCACTCCGACTCGACGAGCTCGAGCATCCGGGGGTTCGCGCACTTGCCGTAGAGCGTGGCGTGGAACTCCTGGTTCAGCCGGGTGAAGGAGCGGGGGTCGAAGTCCGCGAGCGATTCGATCATCCGCTCATTGACACCGCGGGCATGACGGATGTCGTCCACGGTCAGCCGGCGAGCGGCCAACGCCGTCGCGGTGCCCTCGAGGATCGACAGGGCCTGCATGCTGAAGCGGTACTGCGTGTCGTCGACCATCGAGACCCGGGCGCCGACGTTGCGCTCGAAGGTCACGAGGCCTTCGGCTTCGAGCTGGCGGATCGCCTCGCGGACGGGGACGACGCTCATATCGAGCTCGGCGGCGATGGTACCGAGCACCAGCCGATAACCGGGGGTGAACTCCTGCGAGGCGATGCGCTCCTTCACCCAGTGATAAGCGCGCTGCGATTTGCTCAGGCTCGCCGCCTGCGCGGTCACTTCTCCGCTCGCCATGCCCGGTACCGTTCCTTCCACTTGCCGGCGAGGGGGAAGAGTCCGTCGACCGGATGCCCCTGGGTGACTTGCTCGGCGATCCAGCCGTCTTCGATCTCCTGCTCCAGTGCCGCGTCGACGACCTCCTCGACGAGGGCAGGAGGGATCACGATGACACCGTCCGCGTCGCCGACGACGATGTCGCCGGGCTGGACGGTGGTTCCGCCGCACGCGATCGTGAGGTCGGCGTCCCACGGCACGTGTCGTCGGCCGAGCACCGCGGGGTGTGGGCCCGCGGTGTAGACGGGGATGCCGACCGCCGCCACGGCGTCGACATCCCGGACGCCGCCGTCGGTGACGATTCCGGCCGCGCCGCGCGCGTGCGCCCTGATTGCCAAGATGTCGCCGAGCGTGCCCGACCCGGCCTCGCCTCGCGCTTCGATGACCAGCACTTCGCCGTCACCGACCGCGTCGAACGCGCGCTTCTGCGCGTTGTAGCCGCCGCCGTGGCTTGTGAAGAGGTCTTCCCGGTTCGGCACGAAGCGTAGGGTGCGGGCGAGGCCGATGAGCTTCTTCGCGGGATGCAGCGGCCGGACGCCGTCGATCGTGACGTTGTTCAGGCCGCGCTTGCGCAGTTGCTGCGAGAGACCCGCGACCGGTGCGCGCTCGAGCTTGTCGCGAAGATCGGGCGCGAGCTTCGGAGCAGAGTCGGTGGGAAGCCCTGCCGCCTCGCGCGAGCCCCACGCTTCGGCGCGCTGCAGGTCGTCGACGGCGGGAAGGGAGCCGACGGTCGCGGCGAACGGCTCCTCGCCCTGCACGACCGTCGACCGCAGCCGGCCTGACGAGGGCGCGCCGGGCGCGTGAGGGGCATCCACCTCGACCTCGACGACGTCGCCGGGAACGACCACCGACGACCCCGCCGGCGTGCCGGTGAGGATGACGTCGCCGCGCTCGAGGGTCATGTGCTGCGACAGGTCGGCGATGAGCTGGGTGAAGGGGAAGATCATCCCGTCCGTGGTGTCATCCTGAGCGAGCTCGCCGTTCACCCATGCGCGGACGCGCAGGCCGCCGGGGTCGACCGCCCGCGCATCGATGAGTCGGGGGCCGAGCGGTGTGTATCCGTCGCGGCCCTTGGAGCGGACGTTGGACCCCTTGTCGTTCGCGCGCAGGTCGTAGAGGCCGAAGTCGTTGGACGCGGTGACCCAGCCGACGTGCGACCACGCCTCGTCGACGCCGAGGCGGCGGGCATCGGTGCCGATGATGAGCGCGACTTCGCCCTCGAAAGCGAGCAGTTCGGTGCCGACCGGGCGCTCGACGGTGTCGCCGGAGGCGGCGACGGAGCTCGACGGCTTGAAGAAGTACGACGGCGCGGCGGGACGGCGTCCGCGCTGGTCGGCACGCGAGGCGTAGCTGAGGTGAATCGCCACGATCTTCCCCGGGCGCTGGGGGAGCGCGGTGAACCGCCGATCAGCGGCATCCGTCACAGCGGTGTGTTCAGTCATGAGCTCCCTTGCCTCCGCACTTGCGGCATATTCCAAATCGTATATTATCGACACCGCCCCGGCAAGCGATGGCATCGTGCACCGCCGGAGACAACGTCGTCACGAGGAGTCATTGAAGATGAGCGAGACATCGCAACAGGGGTTCACGCCCACCGGCACCATCAGTACACCGAAAGATCGCCGCCGTGTCGTGTTCGCGACCGTCGTGGGAACCACGGTCGAGTGGTACGACTTCTTCATCTACGCCCAGGCGGCGGGGCTGGTCTTCGCCCAGCTCTTCTTCGCGCCCCTCGGCGAGACGATGGGCATCATCCTGTCGTTCCTCACGGTCGGCATCAGCTTCCTCTTCCGGCCCCTCGGAGCCTTCCTCGCCGGTCACTTCGGCGACAAGTACGGCCGCCGGATCGTGCTGGTGATCACCCTGGTTCTCATGGGGGTTGCAACGACCCTCGTCGGGCTCCTGCCCACATACGCGGCCATCGGTGTCGCCGCGCCCATCCTGCTCATCGTCCTGCGCATCCTGCAGGGCATCTCGGCCGGTGGCGAGTGGGGCGGCGCCGTGCTGATGGCCGTCGAGCACGCGCCGAAGCGCAAGCGCGGACTCTTCGGCGCATCGCCCCAGATCGGCGTGCCCATCGGCCTGCTGCTCGCGTCGGGGATGATGGCGCTGATGTCGGTGCTCGCCCCCGGCGACGCTTTCCTCGAGTGGGGCTGGCGCGTGCCGTTCCTCTTCTCGATCGTGCTGATCCTCGTCGGGTACTACATCCGTCGTCGCGTCGAGGAGAGCCCGGTCTTCGTCGAGCTCGCCGAGCGCAAGGAACGAACCCGCACCCCCATCGCGCAGCTGTTCCGCAAGCACGCTCTGCTGGTGTTCATCGCCGCCCTCGTCTTCGCCGGCAACAACGCCGTCGGCTACATGACCACCGGCGGCTACATCCAGAACTACGCCACCAACCCCGAGGGCCCGCTCGCGCTCGAGCGCAGCAGCGTGCTCCTCGCCGTCACCGGCTCGGCGGTGTTCTGGCTGGCCTCCACGTGGGTCGCCGGGTGGCTCAGCGACAAGATCGGTCGTCGCACCACCTACATCGGCGGCTGGCTGCTGCAGTTGGTGGGCGTACTCACCCTGTTCCCCCTCGTGAACACCGGTGACATCGGTCTCCTCTTCACGGGATTGGCGATCCTCGCCATCGGCCTGGGCTTCACCTACGGCCAGCAGGCTGCGTACTACGCCGAGCTGTTCCCGGCCTCCATCCGGTTCTCCGGAGTGTCGATCTCGTACGCGATCGGGGCCATCCTCGGCGGCGCTTTCGCTCCGACGATCGCGACGGCGCTCGTGCAGGCCACCGGTTCGACCTGGTCGGTCGCCCTCTACCTCGCGGGGATGACGGTGCTCGGCCTCGCGGCGACGCTCGTGCTGCGCGACCGCACCGGCATCCCGCTCGGACCCGACCACGAGGCGGAGCAGGCGAAGAGCCCGATCTACGGGCTCGCGAAGGCGTGAGGCGCGGCCGTGAAGTGGGCCCGCCGGCGGGTTAGCATTCGAAGATGCCGGATGCGACCCCGATCACCGATGTCTCGATCGGCGGCGAGGGCATCCGCCTCGGGCAGTTCCTGAAGTTCGCCGGCGTCCTCGACTCCGGCGGCGACGTCAAAGAAGCGATCATCGACGGCTTCGTGACGGTCAACGACGAGGTGGAACGCCGACGGGGGCGGCAATTGCAGCTCGGCGATGTCGTGACATTCGAGGGGCGAAGCGTCCGCGTCTGCGCGTGAGCGGCTGAACTCCGGTGTTCACGTCACCACCGCGCTCCGCTCGCCGCACGACGACGCCTTCGATCGCGAACCATCTCCTTGACCCTGTGCCAACCACACGGCATTTCCTGGGAGCACGTCGCACCGTGAGCGCCGGGGACCGAAGCGACGGGTGGCGTCGAATGTGAGGAAGGAGCAGCCTTCATGGTTGACGCGAGTGAGGAAAGTCCGCGGTTCTTCGCGACTCCGGGATATGGTGACACGCTGAGAAAAGGTCTGCACTATTCGCAGGCCTTGAGGATCGGGCAACGCGTCGAGACCTCAGGTCAGGGAGGGTGGGGCGACGATCTGACGCTTGTCGGCACGCTCGAGGACGAGATCATCCGTGCGTTCGACAACGTCGAGCGCACGCTTGCGGCTGCTGGCGCGAGCTGGCGCGATGTGGTCCATGTGAACTCTTACCATCTCCCGGACGGCGATGTCATCGGCGAAGAGGACAACCGGCTGATGGTGCAGCAGTTTCGCGACCGCATGGGTGATCGTTTTCCGATCTGGACGCAGACGGGTGTGGCGGCATTCGGGCTCCCCGGGATGCGCGTGGAGATACGTGTCACTGCCTTGATCCGCGACGATGCCGGGTGAGATGAATCAGGCCCCGTCGTCCCGTCCACACGGGGCGTCGCCGCAGTGGGATGACGCGGGTGGCCGCGTCACTCCGCCGTGGTCGTGTTGTCGAGGCCGAGGTGCCGGCGCAGCGACGCTGTGATTTCGTCGAGATGGGCGAACTGCTCGGGGGAGAGCGCGTCGGCGAAGATCTCGCGCACGGCACGCAGATGCGGAACGGACCCGCTGCGGAACCTTTCCCGGCCGTGCTCCGTCGCGGTCACGTCCACGCCGTGCACGTCATCCGCGCAGGGGGTCCGACGGATGAGGTTGCGCTTCTCCATCCGGCCCAGATGGTGGGAGAGACGACTTCGTTCCCACCCCAGGATCGCCGCCAGCTCCGAGGAACGCAAAGTGTGCTGCGGCGCCTCGCTCAGGGCGAGCAGCACTCTGTAGTCGCCCGCCGACAGCGACGACTCGGATTGCATGCGACTCCCGAGACGCGTGCGGATCGCTTCGGAGGTTTCGATGTACTCCCGCCAGATCCGCAGCTGCTCGTGCGTGGGCACCTTCCTGTGGCTTTCGGCCATCATTTCTCCTCCACGGGAATAGACATGTCAATCACCATGTTCAGGCATGGACATGTCAATCCGCATACGAGCGAGGAGAAGCGCGGTGATCACGGCAACGCAGATCAGGGATCTCGAGTTCGGTGTGAACTCGTTCGGTGATGTCGCCACTGATGGGGGACGCCCGCAGTCGGATGAGGAAGCGCTGCTCCTGCTCGTCGATGAGGCGCAACTGGCGGAGTCGGTGGGGCTCGATTCCTTCAGCGTCGGTGAGCACTACCGCGAGGGCATGGTTGATTCGGCCACTCCGGTGATACTGGCCGGCATCGCTCAGGCGACGTCGACGGTCCGGCTCGGCACGTCGGTCACCGTCTTGTCGACACAGGACCCGGTGCGGCTGTACCAACAGTTCGCCACCGTTGATGGGCTGTCACGCGGGCGCACACAGCTGGTTCTCGGGCGCGCTTCGGCTATCGAGTCTTTCTCGCTGTTCGGATACGACATCGAGGAGTACGAGCAGATCTTCGAAGAGAAGCTGGACCTATTCCTGCGGCTGATGCGTGAGGATCGCGTGACATGGTCGGGGCGGTACCGGCCCCCCCTCGATGACGTGCGCCTCCACCCACGGATGCCCGAGGGAGGGATCCCCACCTGGATCGGCGTCGGCGGAAGCCCCGATTCCGTCGTCCGTGCGGCCCGGCACGGGTTGCCCTTGATGATGGCGGTCATCGCCGGACGCCCGGAACGCTTCGCCGGCCACGCCGAGTTGTACCTGAGGGCCCTCGCCCGATTTGAACGGCAAGAGCTTCCGATCGGCCAGCACTCCATCGGCTTCATCGCCGACAGCGACGAGGAAGCCAAGAACACGTACTGGAAGTACTGGCGGCCTGTCGTCGCCGCGCTCAACGAAGAGCGCGGGTTCTATCCTCCGACGGCCGAGCGGTACGAGACGGAGGTCAGCACCGGTGCGCTCTACGTCGGGTCCCCGGAAACGGTCTCCCAGAAAATCGCGAGCATCGTCCGCGCCAACCATTTGTCCCGCTTCGACCTGAAGTACGACGTTCGGCATCTGCCGCGGGAGGCGCGCGCACACAGCATCCGCTTGTTCGGTGAACGGGTGGTCCCTCGGGTGCGGGAGCTTCTCCATGAGAACCCCGGTGATTGGCGCCTCACAGGGCGCACTCCGGCAGAGATCGTCAAGGGCGGTCGAGCCGTCCATGCGTGAGATCCACGAAAGGAAGCGGTCATGAGCAACGTGAGTGAGTTGGAGTTCGGTGTCGATACGTTCGGCGACCTGCCGCGCGACGATCGGGGTGCCGTCGTCTCGTACGGCGAGGCGATCCGCGCCACCCTTGCCGAGGCGGTTCTCGCGGACGACCTCGGCATCGATGCGATCGCCATTGGAGAGCACCACCGTCCGGAGTTCGCGATCTCCTCTCCGGAAACCGTTCTCGCCGGGATCGCCACGGTGACCGAGCGCATCCGTCTCGGCTCCGGCGTCACCGTGCTGTCCTCCGACGACCCGGTGCGGGTGTTCCAGCGTTTCGCCACCGTCGACGCTCTTTCCAGAGGGCGCGCGGAGGTGATCCTCGGCCGCGGATCGTTCACCGAGTCGTTCCCCCTTTTCGGATATGACCTCTCCGACTACGAGGTGCTCTTCGACGAGAAGATCGATCTGTTCCATGCCCTGCTCGATGAGAAGCCGGTCACGTGGGAGGGGACGACCCGCGCCGCACTCCACGGCGCAGACGTGTTTCCCAAGACCGACTCCGGCCGGTTGCGCACGTGGGTCGGCGTCGGCGGCACTCCGCAGTCGGTGCTGCGCACGGCTCAGTACGGATTCCGCCTCATGCTCGCCATCATCGGCGGCGCCCCCGCTCGCTTCGCGCCGTACGTCGATCTGTACCGGCGCGCGACGGAGCAACTGGGCACAACCGCCTACCCGGTCGGTATGCATTCGCCGGGATTCATCGCTGACACTGACGAGGAGGCAATGGAGACCTTCTACCCCGGTTACAAGATCATCCGCGATCGGATCGGAGCGCTGCGGGGCTGGCCGCCCCTGCAGCGGTCGGACTTCGAGGCCGATGTCGCGCACGGATCGCTCTATGTCGGTTCGCCGGAGACAGTAGCGCGCAAGATGGGGGCGGCCATTCGAACCCTTGATGTCGGACGATTCGACCTCATCTACACAGCCGGCGGTGCCCTTTCGGCGAGCGCCCGTCTTCGTGCTGTCGAACTGTACGGCACGAAAGTGATCCCGATGGTCCGCGAAATCCTCGCCGAGACGCCCGCACGCGCAGCCATGACCGGGGCGTCCTTCCGCCGATGAACGAGCGTAGTGACACGGATCACACGATGCGCCGCAGCACGACGGTCGGAATCCTCGGGGCGGGGAAGGTCGGCACCGTGCTCGCCCGCCTCGCGCTGGCCGCCGGGTACCGCGTACTCATCGCCGGTTCCAGGGAACCCGAGCGGATCGCTCTCACTGTCGACGTGCTGGCGCCGGGCGCGATCGCCGTTCGGGCGGAGGATGCCGCGCGCGAGGCGGACATCGCCGTCCTCGCGCTGCCCCTCGGGAAGTACCGCCACCTCCCCGCAGCAGAGCTCGACGGCACGCTCGTCATCGACGCCATGAACTACTGGTGGGAGACCGACGGCATCCGGGACGACCTGAACGACCCGCGCACCTCCACGAGCGAGATGGTCCAGGATTTCCTTGCCGGCTCGCACGTCGTGAAGGCGCTGAACCATATGGGTTATCACGACCTCGAGGAGGAATCCCGACCCCCCGGCGTCCCCGGACGCAAGGCCATCGCGATCGCCGGCGACCACCCCGACGACCTCGCGCAGGTCAGCGCATTCGTCGACGCTTTGGGTTTCGACCCGATCGTCGCGGGTCCCCTCGCCGCGGGCGTCGTTCTGCAGCCAGGCAATCCGACCTTCGGCGCCGACCTCCCGAGAGAGGACCTGCAGGCGCTCATCGATGCCACGGTCGCCGAGGGCTCGCCTCGGCCGGTGCCGGTCTCACCGGGATCAAGACCCGCGATGCGGAGGAACATGCGATCTCATGCCTGAGATGGGTCGATCTGCGTCAGCGCCTCCTCGATCTCAACCGCCCACTCGTCGGGTCGATGCGTTCCCGCCAGGGCGAGGGCGAGGGTGAGGTCGGCGCGGGCATCGTCCAGCCGTCCCAAGCCCATCAAGGCGAAGCCACGGTGCCTCAGCGCCCGTGCCTGGAAGGAGTCGTCGCCCGTCACCTGGGCCAGTTCGGTCGTCACGCGGAGCACGTCGTCGTATCTCTCCAGCGCGAGGAGTGTCCGCGCCGCTCCCGAGAGCGCGCTGTCGCGAGTGCTGGCGCGGTAGTACTCGTCGATCTGCGTGGTCGGCGAGGCCGTGAGAGCGAGGACGTGCTCCAGTTCCGCGAGAGACTCGCCGGGATCCGTATGGCGGAGCACGTCTGCGAGCGCTTGCCGGGCCTGCAGCTCGCCCTCCATCGTGCCCGCCGCCTGGAAGGCCGCCACGGCCTCCCGAGCGTGGTCTGCACCGAGAGCGGGGTTCCCGGCGAAGGTCGCGCTCCCCGAGAGGTGCGTGAGCGCCCATCCCCGGAGCACCTCATCACCGATCGCGGTGGCTCGGTCGAGCGACTGTCGCGCGGCGATCTCCGCCCTCCGGTAGTCGAACGTCTCGAAGAGGTGCATGTACGCGACGTCGCCGAGCGCGTCGGCCTGTGTCCGCTCATCGCCGAGCGCCTCCGCCGACTCGGCGAACACGGTGAAGAACTCGTGCCAATGTCCCCATTCGAGCCAGCGATCTCCGAACCATCGAATGTCTGCGGCGGCGTCTCGCACGTGTTCGTGATCTCCGTCCGCAGCCGTGCGCCGCAGTCCGGCCCACCAGTAGTCGACCTCGGTCGTCAGCCACCGCCTCGCCTCCTCGAGGTCGCCGCCTTCCCCCGACGGGGCGAAGGCGCTTCCGTAACGGGCGGCGGTGTCGATCATCCAGCCGTTGAGACGGGTCGTGCGTCTGTCGATCTCGTCGGTCGGATGCTCGGCTTCGAGCCGCTGCGTCGCGTAGAGCCGCAGGAGCTCGTGCAGACGGTATCTGCCGCCGTACAGCGGCTCCACCATGCCGAAATCCACGAGCCCGTCCAGGAGATCCTGGGTGACATCGGCCTGCGTGCCGTGAACCGCGGAGGCCGCGTCGGCGCTGAAAGTCGACGATGCAGTCAACAGAGCGAGGTCCTGGAAGAGCGAGCGGATGGGGGTGGGGAGCGCGTCGTACGATGCCGCGAAGACCCGTTCTACGGCGAGATCGCCGGCGACGAGCAGACCCAGGCGCTTGTTCTCCGCTCTCAGCCGACGGACGAAGTCCTCGGCGGTGCGGGTCGCCTGGGCGCTTATCCGTCCTGCCGCCACGCGAAGCGCGAGGGGCAGGTCGCTGCAGAGCTCCGCGAGTTCGTCGAGGCTCCGGTCGGTGCGTTGCGCCGCCGGGATAGCAGTCCTGAGGAATGACAGGCTGTCCGTGCGCGTGAAGGGCGGAAGGCTGACATGCTGCGCGCCCTCAACGCCGGGCAGCGTACGACGGGAGGTGACGATCAGCCGTGACCGGCTGTCGGCGGCGAGCACGGGGCGTACCTGCGACTCGAGAGCCGCGTCGTCCAGAATCGCCATGACGGGTGTTCTGGCTGTGGCATCCGCCCACGCCTCCGCCGCCTCCGCGAACGAACGGGACATGTCCTTCCCGTTCGTGAGCTGGCGCAGAAGCCCGCGCAGCACCTGCAACGGCGTCAGCGGCCGTCCCCCCACCCCCTGCAGATCGAGGAAAAGCTCCCGGTAGCCCTCCGGGCGAGCTCGCCGCAGCGCTTCGACCGCCACTGACGTCTTCCCGACACCCGGCGTACCGCTGACGATGACGGGTGACGCCACACTCCGCGGCCCGTCCGATGTGCCGAGCATCTCCACGATGAGCGCGACATCGGTCTCCCGGCCGGTGAAGTCGTCGATCCAGTGGGGGCGGAGGCGTGCGACATCCTCGTCTCCGTCGGAGATCGACGCCCGCCGCCGTTCCCGCGCCGCCGCGAAGAACGCGTTCCGCTCCTCACCGTCGAGTGACAGTGCATCGGCGAGGGCCACCACCGTGTGGCGCTGCGGCGTCGTGCTGACGCCTCGTTCGATGTCGCCGATGGCGCGATCGCTGATCCCGGAGCGCTCGGACAGTGTCTCCATCGTCAGGTCACGGTCGAGTCGGTGCTGGCGCAGGAGTGCACTCAGCGCGGTGGAGTGACTCATGAGCACACCTCGGTCGCAGCTTCTGCCGGTCTTCTTCGTCCCATCTTCCTGGTCGGCGGGGTCGCCGAGAAGTCGAATAGGTGACGGACGCAGAGCGCGTCTGCAAACAGGGAGATCGACATGCCACCAACCATCGTCCTCGTCCACGGCGCGTTCGCCGACGCGGCCAGTTTCGCGCCGGTGACGCAACGCCTGCTCGACCAGGGGTTCACCGTCCGGGTGCCCGCCGTCCCCAACCGCAGCCTGCTGGGCGACTCGGCTTACATCCGCTCGGTGGTCGAGCAGATCGACGGCCCGGTCCTGCTCGTCGGCCATTCTTACGGCGGGGCTGTGATCACGGTGGCCGGGGCGGCCGAGAACGTCGTCGGCCTGGTGTATCTCTCCGGGTACGCCCTCGACGAAGGCGAGAGCCTCGGTGAGCTGCAGGGTGGCTTCCCTGACTCCGACCTCGCCGCGCACCTTGTCTACACACCGTTCCCCATGGATGGAGCCGAGCCGGGCACCGACGTCTCGGTCGAGGTCGACGCATTCCCGGCCATCTTCGCAGCGGGCATCGATTCCGCCGACGCCCAGGTGCTCGCCGTGTCTCAGCGGCCTCTGGCCGCGTCGGCGTTCAGTGAAGCCGCGCCGGTTGCGGCCTGGAAGACGAAGCCGGCATGGGGCGTCGTCTCCTCCGCGGACCACACCATCAATCCGGATGTCGAACGTTTCGGGTACCAGCGCGCGGGGCTGCGTGGCATCGTCGAGATCGATGCCCCCCACCTCGTGATGCGATCGCACCCCGACGAGGTCGTCAAAACGATCACAGATGTGATCGCCGAGTTGGACTGACAAGGAGAACCGATATGCCCTACGTAACCACCGCCGACGGCGCTGAGATCTACTACAAGGACTGGGGCGACCCCGGCGCTCAGCCCATCGTGTTCCACCACGGGTGGCCGCTGTCGTCGGACGACTGGGACGCCCAGATGCTCTACTTCCTCGCCAAGGGCTACCGGGTCATCGCGAGCGACCGACGGGGGCACGGCCGGTCGTCGCAGATCGGCACCGGTCACGACATGGACCATTACGCCAGCGACGCCTCCGCCGTGGCGGAGCACCTCGACCTGCGAAACGCCGTCCACATCGGGCACTCGACCGGCGGCGGCCAGGTCGCCCGCTACGTCGCCCGGCACGGCGAGCCGCAGGGACGGGTGGCGAAAGCGGTGCTGGTCGCCGCCGTTCCGCCGATCATGGTCCAGAGCGAGTCCAACCCCGAAGGCACTCCGCGCGAGGTCTTCGATGGCTTCCGCAGCGCGCTGGCCGCGAATCGCTCGGAGTTCTTCCGTGCGGTCGCCGCGGGACCGTTCTACGGATTCAACCGTGAGGGTGCGACGCTTTCAGAGCCTGTCGTGGAGAACTGGTGGCGGCAGGGGATGATGGGAGGCGCCCTCGCCCACTACGAAGGCATCAGAGCGTTCTCCGAGACCGACCAGACCGATGACCTCCGAGCGATCTCGGTGCCGGTGCTCGTGCTGCAGGGTGACGACGACCAGGTTGTGCCCTACCAGGATGCCGCCGTCAAACAGCATGAGCTGCTTCGGAACTCCACGCTGAAGATCTATGAAGGTCTGCCGCACGGCATGCTGACAACCCACGCAGAGGTGCTCAATCCGGACATCCTGGCCTTCATCCAGGAGTGACGACAGCTCGGCCCGCGAGGACGGTTCACCCAGCAGGAGCCGCGGGTGAACCGTCCGCGCCGTCGCGCCGTGCTGTCAGGAGGAGGGGCAGGTCGGGTCGCCTTCGGGGAGTACCCCTTCGATGAGGTAACGCGACGCGATCTCGTCGACGCATGGATTGGTGCCCAGCGCCACGACCGTGTGCCCCTCACCCTCGACCGTCACGAGCGTGCTGCCGAGCGTTTCAGCGAGGGCGATGCCGTTCGCGTGCGGAGTCGTCGGATCCCCCGTGATCGACACGACGACCGTCGGGACCAGACCTTCGATGTCCACGCCGTGCGGTGTGCCGAGTTCTCCGCCTTCCCCCGGGAAGTCGGCGCAGTGATCCCGCGCGCCCTCCGCCCTGTCCGTTCCGGGGTCTGCGAAGGGCGCCACCTCGAAAGCGGCATCGCGGAGCTGCACGAGTTCGTCCGACGTCAATCGGGGCTCGTCCGCGCAGTTGATCGCCATCAGCGCTTCCGACTGATTCGACCCGACACCGTCGGGGGATGAGCCGTCGAGAGCCGTCGCGAGCTCCAGCAGGAGGGTGCCGTCACCGCGCTGCACGCCGCGAAGACCGTCGATGACGGTGGGCCAGGATGCTGGGCTGTACAGCCCGGTGACGACGCCGCCCCAGGCGAGCGCGAAGTCCACCTCGGCCTCGCCCGCAGGGATGGGTTCCTCGGCGAGGGGCTGGAGAAGATCCTGGAAAGCCGCCGTCGTGCCCGCCGGATCGGACCCGAGCGGGCAGTCGGGCTGCATCGTGCAGGAAGCCGCCATGGCCTCGAACGCTGCCTGGAAGTCGCGGTAGGACGTCAGCAGGCGTTCTTGGTAGCTGAGGGTCGGATCGAATGCGCCGTCGAGCACCATCGCGCGGACTCGGTCGGGGAATTGCTCTGCATAGATCGTTCCCAGCCGGGTGCCGTAGCTCTGGCCGAGGAAGGCGATCTGTTCCTCGCCGAGCACCTCGCGCAGCACATCCATGTCATTAGCGGTGGTGCGTGTGCCGACGTTCTCGAGGGCTTGCGCGCCACCGGACCCGTCGATGCAGCGGTCGGCGAGCGCTCGGGTCTCCTCTTCGGTCAGAGGGGGGACGATGGTGCCCAGACTCTCGAAGACCTCATCGCCGAGGGTCTCGGTCTCGGGGTCCCAGCAGTCCACGGCCGGCTGCGTCGCGCCGACACCGCGTGGATCGAACCCGACGAGGTCGAACCTCTCGGTGATGGGGCTCTCCGAGAGACCGAAGTAGGCCGCCATCGTGCCGAGGAGGCCGGCGCCTCCCGGCCCTCCGGGGTTGAACAGCAGCGGCCCCTGCGACTCCCCTCGCGCCGGGATGCGCACAAGGGCCACCGATGCGGTGTCGCCCTCCGGGGAGGCATAGTCCATCGGCACCTCCATTCGCGCGCATTCGGCCTGCGGTAGGAGGGGGAAGGTGTGCACGCTGTGACGGCCAGGGCGAGAACCGCCAGCGCCGCAAAGGTGAGAATGGTCTTCGGCCTGCGTCCGAGTGCCGGCCCGTCGAGGGTCGACTCTCGTCGTTTTATCGTATTCCCCGTGGGCATGCCGCCACTCAAAAGCATGTGGTCGCCACGTGGTCAAGTCCAGGAACGATCGCACGTGACGACGGGGTCGCCTTCCCCGCGCGATCCGCTGCCCTGATCATCGGTACTCGGGGTTCGGCTGGTGCGGTGCGCAGCCCGCATCCCACTCGCTCCGGCGGTTTCCGAGCGCGGGAAAGCCCCCGGCGGATCTCAGCATGGCCGCGAGGTGCAGCAGGTTGTAGGTCATGAAGGTGGTGTTGCGGTTGGTGAAGTCGTTCTCCGGTCCGCCGGAGCCGGGGTCGAGATAGCCGGGTCCCGGCCCGGCCTCGCCGATCCAACCCGCATCGGCCTGTGGCGGAATGGCGAACCCGAGGTGTTGCATGCTGTAGAGCACATTCATCGCGCAATGCTTCACGCCGTCCTCGTTTCCGGTGATGAGGCAGCCGCCGACATGCCCGTAGTAGGCGTACTGCCCTGAGGAGTTGAGCAGAGCAGAGCTCGAGTAGAGTCGCTCGATCACCCGCTTCATCACCGAGCTGTTGTCACCGAGCCAGATCGGGCCGGCGAGGACGAGGATGTCGGCGGCGAGGACCTTCTCATAGATGTCCGGCCACGCGTCACGATCGCAGCCGTGCTCGGTCATATCAGGCCACACCCCCGTGGCGATGTCATGATCGATCGCTCGGATCTCCTCGACACGCGCTCCGAGGTCGCGCATGATTCGCGCACTCATTCGGACGAGTCCGTCGGTGTGGCTCGGTTCGGGCGAGCGCTTCAGTGTCGCGTTGATGAAGAGGGCCGTGATCCCTTCGAATCGCAACGGTGTCGAGCCGTCGTCCCCGCTCGTCGTGACCATCTCATGTCGTCCCTTCCGCACCGAGACTGCGGTGATGCCCCTATGGCACACCCTGTGCAGGGAACAGGCTCAAGGTGCGGGCCCCTGCCGGATGCGGATCAAGGAAGCGTCATCTCCCTCAGCTGTCGACGCGAAGTGATGCCGAGCTTTCGGAAGATGTTGCGCAGATGGGCGTCGACCGTTCGTGAGCTCAAGAAGAGCTGCGCGGCCACTTCGCGCGATGTCGCCCCCGTGGCGACCAGGCGCGCGATCTGCACCTCGCTCGCGGTCAGTGCGTCTGTCCGTTCCGCGCTGCGCTTGCGCGGATGCTCTCCGGTCGCGCGTAGTTCACGGGCTGCGCGCCCCGCGAAAGCGACAGCCCCGATGCTCACGAACAGGTCGTGCGCGGCGCGGAGTTCGCGGCGCGCGTCTTGGCGGTGACCCTCGCGACGAAGCCACTCACCGTAGACGAGGTGAGCGCGCGCGAGGTCGGTCACGACGCGACAGGTGCTGAGCATCTCGATCGCCTCGCGGTAGAGCCGATCGGCGGCATCTGCGGTCGTCAGAAGCGCTCGCGACCGCGCTTCGAGCCCGAGCGCCCAAGCGGTGCCGCTTCCCTGCGCTCGTGCGCTGAGGGCTGCCATCGCGCCAGCGGCCTGCTCTGTATCACCGTTGCGGGACGCCGCTTCGACGAGCTCGGGGAGGGTCAGGCTGACGCTCGTCAGCGAATCCGACTCGCACGCGCGTGCAGCGACCTCGCTCGCCTCCGAATAGTTGCCCATTCCGTTGCTCAACACCGCGAGCGCGTAGTCGGCCAGCGCGACTTCGACGCTTCGCCGACCAGTGCCGGTGATCGCGGTGTGGAGCTCTGTCGCCCGCGCCTGGTCGCCGTGCCACGCGGCGAGGAACAACTCGGCGTAGCGCAGGGGCGCCGCACCGGTGGCCACGGTGATCGCCGCGGCTTCGGCGGCCAGCTCGGTCGCACGCGCGAACTCGCCGGTGAGCACCAGCGTCGATGAGAGGCTGACGAGTGCCGCGGGGAGGGCGGCAAAGGCGCCCGCCTCTCGTGCGAGGCGCACGTTGCGCTCATCGAGGAGATGGATGAGGTCGTCTTCGAAGAGCGCGGCCGCGGTGCGGCTGGCGAGCCAGAGCCAGCGGTCGCTGCCGCCACGACCCGCACGATCCGGGCGCGGCCGGTCGTGGCAGAACGCTTCGAGAGCGACCCTCAGATCGGCGACACTCGCCTCATATCCTCGCGTGAACATCACCACCAGGCCGTCGAGGAGCAGATCCGCCGGTTCAGGCGACGCGGGAGGTGGGGGAGCTGCACGGGCGGAATCGGCGACCGTCGCAAGGCGGCGGGCGTGATCCCGGCCGCCTATGAGCGTCGCCGCCTCGATGGCGTCGAGATAGGTTTCCCGAGAGATGCGAGCGTTCAGCGGGGCGAGCCGGCGTGCCGCGGCCAACGCCATCTCGGGCACGTCGTCGCCGCGGGTCAGATGAAATGCGATGCGCACACGCAGGAGTTCGAGCCGCGCGCGGCCGAGATCGTCCAACCGCCCGGCCTCCGCGATGTCGAGGAGGCCGAGTGCCGCCGCCGACGCGCCTGCGACGTGCTTGGCATGTGCGGCTTCGAGCGCCCTTCGTGCACGGTCGGCGTCGTCCGGAGTCAACCGCGTAGCCTGCTCCAAGAAAGCCGCGGCGGCTGACAGTCCGCCCCGGCTGCGGGCTCGATCAGCCGATCGCTCCAGCTCCGCCGCGACCCCCTCGTCGGGGCCCTTGACGGCGTGGGCGCGGTGCCAGGCGCGACGATCGGGATCGACGCCCGCATCGGTGGCGTCGGCCAGTGCGGCGTGCACCCGTCGCCGATCCGCCGCGGTGGCGGCTCGGTAGACGGCCGAGCGCACGAGCGGGTGACGGAAGCGGACGTGCTGGTCGATGTCGAGCAATCCGGCCTCCTCCGCCGGCCCGAGGCTGTGCCCGGCGAGCTCGAGCCGTTCCGCGGCCCGCCACACGAGACTCGAATCGCCGGTCGGCTCGGCCGCGGCCAAGAGAAGCAGCAGCTGCGTCTCTGCGGGCAGGTCGGACGATCGGCGCGTGAAGCTCCTCTCGACGCGCAGGGGCACGTCGGCCAGATCCGGCACCTGGAATCCACCGGCCAGTTGCGCGGACCTCGAGCTCCTCGGGAGTTCGAGCAGGGCCAGCGGGTTGCCGCGGGATTCCGCGATGATCCGTTCGCGCACTCGCTCGTCCAGCGCCGCGCCCAGCGCAGAGGCGAGCAGGGTCCGGGAGTCCTCTTCGCCGATGCCCACCAGATGGAGTTCCGGCAGCCCCGCCAGCGTGGCAGGGTCGCTCTGGGCATCGCCGCCGACGGGGTCGCGCTGGGCGAACAGAAGCGCGATCCGCTCGGCGGCAAGACGCCGGGCGACGAAAGCCATGACCTGCGACGATGCCTCGTCCAGCCATTGCGCATCGTCGATGAGGCACAGCAATGGCTGCTCCTCTGCGGCATCGGCGAGCAGGCTCAAGACCGCGAGGCCTACCAGGAATCGATCCGGCGGTGCGCCGTGACGCAGACCGAACGCGACCCCGAGAGCCGAACGTTGCGGATCCGGAAGGGCCTGGATGCGGTCGATCAGGGGAGCGCACAGCTGATGCAGACCGGCGAAGGCGAACTGCGATTCCGACTCGACACCCGTTGCGGCTTCTACGCGGAAGGCCGACGTCAGAGCGAAGGCGCGGGCGTGGTCGAGCAGGGCGGTCTTGCCGATCCCCGCCTCGCCGCGCACCACAAGGACACCGCTGCGACCGGCTCGCGCCCGGGTGATCAGATCGTCGACGACATTCTGCTCAGCACGCCGACCCAGGAGACCCACTCGTCCTGCCTCCCTCCCTGTTCGGAGGCGCCGTCGGGGATGGTTCCAAGAACAAGGTTAGACGAGGCGGGAACCGCGGGGCGTGCCCGCGCCCTCAGATCTCGTCGTCTTGCGACGCTGACGCGCCGGGGTCGACTTCACCTCGGCTCGCGTCGAATTCCGTCATGAGGAGCGCTGCGGTACTGGTGAAACCGGCGGCGAGGATCAGAAAGAGGGAGGGGATGAAAGACGTCGGCTGCGGCATCCAGCCGCCGAGAACCCACGGAAGAATCGCCGACATCAGCACGATTATCGTCGTGAGCCACTCGTTCAGTTTCAGCGTCGATGACGACGGTCCGCCCTCTCGACGAAGGATGCGCCGTCCGGTGTCGAACGTCAGCGTCACGAGGACGGCGGTCAGACCGATGAAGATGAGGACCGCCCAGACTCGAGGAAGGGCGCCCAACGCCAGTCCCGCGAGCATCGGAATCGCGTACGCCGCGAAGATCCACCGCATGCCGGAGCGCCAGTATCCATCGGCGGCCTCCGCGGCGCCGAGACGCCGGTGGGCGTCGGAGCCGATGTAGAACACGGCTGCGACGATGAAGGTTCCAAGCATGGTCGCGGCGATGCCGGCGAGAGCGAAGAAGGCCTCCCGGTCCGACATGTCCCTAACCAACACCCGGTTCCGGCCACATACTCAAGCGCGCTTCTGGCGGGGCTTGCGTCACTCGGCGAGAATCGACGGGAGCCTGTGTGAGTGTCGGTTCCACACGGACGGAGGCGAATCCTGACGGAACTGCTCGGCCGTCGCACCGAGCGCGCAACGACTCGGAAGCTGCTCGCGGACGCCCGCGTCGGCAGGAGCGGCGCGCTCGTCGTCCGTGGTGAGGCGGGCATCGGCAAGACCGCGCTGCTGCGGGATGCCGGCGAGGCAGCGCGCGAGTCGGGATTCGACGTGCAGTCGACGGCCGGGAGGGAGGCGGAGATGCCGTTCGCCTTCGCGGCCTTGCAGAATCTCCTGTCGCCGCCTCTCCTCACGCACTCGGCCGCGCTCCCCGGGCCGCAGCGAAACGCGCTCCAGGTGGCGCTCGGCCTCGCCCTGGGCAGACCACCCGACCGCTTCCTGGTGGGGCTGGCCACCCTGAATCTCCTCTCGGAGGCGGCAGAGGTGCGCCCGCTCCTGTGCCTCGTCGACGACGGACAGTGGCTCGACGAGGTGTCGGCGCAGGTGCTTGCTTTCGTTGCACGTCGGCTCGCGGCGGAGCGCCTGGCGCTCATCTTCGGGACGCGCGACACCACACAGGGGAATCCCGCGTTCGCAGGGTTGGCGGAGCTGCGTCTGACGGGACTCGCCGACGCGGATGCGCGGGCACTGCTCACCACGGCGCTCCGGGGGCCGGTGGACGAGCGCGTGAAGGACCGGATCCTGGCGGAGACGCACGGAAACCCCCTCGCTCTGCTGGAGACGCCGCGCGGCATGCATCCCTCGGACTACGTCGGCGGATTGGACGTGGACGTCCCGCACCGCATCGAGAACTCGTACCGCCGGCGGTCGGCCACTCTGGCTGCGCAGGCGCAGCAGTTCCTCCTGGTTGCCGCGGCCGAGTCGACCGGAGATGCGGAGCTGCTGTGGCAGGCCGTCGCTCAGCTGGAGATCGCCCGTGACGCGGCGATCGATGCAGAGGCCGCGGGCCTGGTGGAGATCGACGAGCGGGTGCGATTCCGTCACCCACTCGTGCGTTCCGCTGTCTACCGGGCCGCGGCGCCGTCCGAGCGTCGCCGCGCTCACGGCGCGCTCGCCGCCGTCACCGACTCCCGAACCGACCCCGACCGACGTGCGTGGCATCGGGCGCAGGCGACGCTCGGGACGGAGGAAGGCGTCGCCGCGGAACTCGAGCGCTCGGCGGAGCGGGCTCGTCGCCGTGGCGGATCCGGAGCGGCCGCCGCCTTCCTGCGGCGGTCCGCGGAACTGACGCCTGATCCGAAGCGACGGTCGCGGAGGGCGCTCGTTGCAGCCCATGCAACGCACGAGGCGGGCGCATCGGATGCGGCTGTCGAACTCATCCTCGTTGCGGAGAACGGCAGACTCGATGACCTGCAACGAGCTCGCCTCGAACTGCTCCGCGCCCAGATCACCTTCTACACCACGCGCGGGAGCACCGCACCTCAGATGCTGCTCGATGCCGCAGAGGCGCTCGCGCCCCTAGACGCCGATCTGGCGCGCGACAGCTACCTTCGTGCGCTCGAGGCGTCATTTCATGTCGGCCGGCTCGGACGGGGCGAGGAGCTGGTCCGCGCCGCTCGCGCGGCAGAGGCCGCGCCTCCGCCTCCGTCGCCTCCGAGGCCTCTGGACCTGATGCTCGCGGGTCTCACCACGCTCTTCACCCGGGGCTACGAGGCGAGTGTTCCCGCTCTGCAGCGGTCACTCGGTGCGTTGCGCTCCACCGACTCGGAACTCGACGAGGGCAGCCGAGGTCGGCTGTGGCTGGCCTGCCACATCGCGGCGACGCTGTGGGACGACGAAGCGGTGTATGAGCTCGCCACGCTCGACGTGCGGCTCGCTCGCGAAGAGGGCGCGCTGGCTCGCCTCCCCGCAGCGCTCAATGCGTTGGCCTCGGTGCTCGTGCTCACCGGCGACCTCGCGCGTGCGTCCGAGATGCTCGCCGAGGAGCATGCGATCACCCAGGCGACGGGCGCCCCACCCCTGCCCAATGCCCGACTCATCTTCGCCGCGTGGAGCGGTCGACGGGCAGAGACGCTGGATCTGCACGCGGAGATGGTGAAGGAGGCGTCGGAACGGGGCGAAGGGGCGACCCTCGGCTTGTCCGACGTCGCATTGGCCGTTCTGCACAACGGGTTCGGCCATCATGAAGAAGCTTTGGCCGCGGCACGGCGTCCGGTCGCGTACGACGAGCTGACATTCGCCAGCATCGCCCTGCCCGAGCTCATCGAGGCGGCCGTGCGCGCGGGCCGCACCGAGGACGCTGCCGACGCGCTCGAGGTGCTCAGCGTGCGGGCGCGCGCCAGCGGGAGCGAGTGGGCACTGGGTCTCGAGGCACGTTCGAGAGCGCTGGTCCACCCTGGATCGACCGCAGAAGCGCTCTATCGGGAAGCGATCCGCCGGCTCGGGCGGAGCCGGATGGCCACCCATCTCGCGCGCGCTCATCTGGTCTACGGCGAGTGGCTGCGCAACGAGGGTCGACGTCAGGACGCCCGCGACCAGCTGCGCACTGCTCACGACATGCTGGCGGACATGGGCGTCGACGCGTTCGCCGCCCTGGCGGCAGGCGAGCTGCGAGCCACGGGCGAGCAACCTCGCGTGCGCAACGCGCGGCCGTCCGATGCGCTGTCGCCTCAGGAGCTGCAGGTGGCGCGGCTGGTGGCCACCGGCGCCACGTCGCGCGAGGTGGCCGCCCACCTGTTCTTGAGTCCGCGGACGATCGACACCCACCTCCGCAACATCTTCCGCAAGCTCGGGATCACCTCGCGCCGCGAGCTGCGGGAGATGGAACTGTGGTGAGAACAGTGGCGGGCATCCGTGTCGCCGCCACCCTCGAGTCGGACGGCCGTACGGCACCGCGTCACGGGCGCAGGTAGGACGCGCCGTTGAAGTCGAGTACGGCCCCGGAGGCCCAGGTCGCCGCGGGCGAGCTCAGGAAGAGAACGGCGTCGGCGACCTCCTCGGGGGTGACGACGCGCCCGAACGGGCTCTGAGCGCGCAGGTCGGCGCCCTCGATGCCTGCGAGCTTGTCGATCTGTCGCTCCGAGCTCACGAACCCGGGCGCGATAGAGGTGACGACGATCCGGTGAGGCGCGAGCGCGACCGCCATCGACTGACCGAATGCGTGGAGGCCGGCTTTGGCGGCACCGTACGCAGGGAAGTCAGGCTCGCCGCGGAAGGCGCCGCGGGAGCCGATGTTGACGATGAAGCCAGGTGCCGCGCGTTCGATCAGGCGACGGGCGACGAGATAGGTCATGTGTGCTGCGCCCAGCAGGTCGACGTCCACGATCGTCCGCCACGCCGTGAGCCAGTCCGGGTAGCTCGTCTCGGCCACGCCGTGGCGGATGCTCTCGGCGGGAGCGACGGCGGCGTTGTTGATCAGGATGTCCACGCCGCCGAGCTCTGCGTCGGCGGTCCGCACGATCGTGTCGGCGATCGCCGGGTCGCTGAGGTCGCCTCCGACGATGATGTGCCCGGGGCCCTGCAGTGTGCGGAGTGTCTGCTCCGCCGCGCCGGCGGCGGCGCCGTAGTGGACGGCCACGCGATCGCCGCGCTTGGCAAGAGCCTGTGCGACCGCGCGTCCGATGCCGCGGGAGGCGCCCGTCACCAAGGCAGATGCCATGGTTCCTCCCCTTCCGTTGTCTTCAGCACCGTATACGCATCGATCGGCCGCTTCGACGACCGCGTGGGGCCCTTGACCGTGTTGCGGCCACACGGTGTTCGATCGTCTCCATGGCGCGCATACGCACGGACAAGTCCGGCATGTCTGTCACCGCCGACATCGGCGGGCGCGGATTTGCCACACTGCTGGTGAATGCAGTGCTCGACGACAGCATTCGAGATAGCGTCGATATCGTGCCTGTCTGCCCCCTCTTCGCTCAGCAACTGAATCGTCACGGTGCGGAGTTCGTCGCCGCAGGTGGACGATTCCGCTCGCCCGAGCGTGCCGACGTGATGATGGTCGGTCGCGCCCTACGGCAGCTCCGCTGATGCGTCCGTTCCTCGACAGGGCGGTACCCGAGGCCTGGAACGCCGCGACCGCTTTCGCAGCCGCTATCCGCACAGCCGCCCTGGATCGCGGGCTGTCCGCGGCGGAGTCGGAGCTTATCAAGGTGCGTGCGTCGCAGCTCAACGGCTGTGCGTTCTGCCTCGATCTGCATTCCCGGGAGGCGCGGCAGGCCGGCGTGCCACAACAGCGACTGGACCTGCTCCCGGCCTGGCGCGACACGTCGGTCTTCACCGAGCGCGAGAAGGCGGTGCTCGCGGTGGCCGAAGCGAGCACTTCGCTTCCCCTCGCCGACCGGTCGGTGGCCGAGCTGTCAGCGGCACGCGCGGCGTTGGGCGATGACGCCTTCGCCGCCGCCGAATGGGTCGCCGTCGCCATCAACGCGTTCAACCGCGTCTCCGTTCTCAGCGAGCATCCCGTGCGGCCCCGGGATGGCGACGGCAAGCTGCTGCGCTGACGTGGACGACGGTCTGCGTGCGCCCACCTTTGACCGTGTGGTGACGACATGGTGTGGGGTGGCCACATGACGAAGAACGAGCAGCACCATTGGTTCAGCCGGTGCGGCAAGTCGGTGCAGGAGTGGCTGCTCAACAACCCGAGCTCACCTCTTCCGCTGGCCGCACTCGACGCGGTGATAGGGGCGGGAGGCCAACCCGTCCGACGCCGCGCATCGGAGGATTCGCGGACGGAGGCGTATTACCTGCAGCCGTCTGACAGGGCGTACATCTCAGAGATGCGCAGAGCGGGTGAGGCCGGCGGCGCTCGGTAGCGAGCGGCCCTGGGAACACGATCCCAGGTCGCGACGTTGACGCCGGACGTGGAGACGACTCTCGGAATCATCGATGTCGTAGTCGTCGGCGCGGGGCAGGCCGGCCTGTCGGCATCGCATCACCTCCAGCGGCGCGGATTCGTCAACGCGCTCGATGATCCTGATGCGGCTCGCACGTACCTCGTGGTCGACGCGAACTCCCAGCCGGGAGGGGCGTGGTCACATCGGTGGGAGTCCCTCACGATCGCCACCGTCAACGGGATCTTCGCCCTCCCGGACTTCCCCCAGCCCCGAATGCGAGACTCCGAGCCGAGCCGGACGGCTGTTCCGCGCTACTTCGCCGCCTATGAATCTGCTCACCAGATCCGGGTCCTGCGGCCTGTGCATGTGCGGAGGATACGTCGCATCGATGAGAATCCGGCCGGGCTGCTCAGCGTCGAAAGCGACCAGGGGTCATGGGCCGTGCGTGCCGTGATCAACGCGACCGGCACGTGGAACAACCCGGTCAAGCCGGCGTACCCGGGCGCAGAGAGCTTCCGAGGACGTCAGCTGCACACCCGTGAGTACACGGGATACGAGCACTTCGCCGGGCAACGGGTGGCGGTCGTCGGCGCGGGAATTTCCGCCGTTCAGCATCTCGAAGAGGTCTCGCGCGTGGCCGAGACCTTCTGGTACACCCGGCGGCCACCGCAGTGGCTGGACACCGAGTTCGAGGCTGAGACGACCGGACGCGCCACGATCGCGAAGGTCGTCGCCGACGTCGAAGCGGGTCGCCCGACGGGCAGTGTCGTCTCCTACACCGGTCTGGGGTGGACGTCCTACGCGCGCGCTGCTCGAGACCGCGGGGTGCTGGACGCGCGCCCGATGTTCTCCTCGATCGCGCCCGCCGGGGTATGGGAGGCAGATGGTGCCTTCACCGAGCTCGACGCGATCGTGTGGGCCACCGGTTTCAAGGCCGACCTCGCGCACCTCGACCCGCTCGGGTTGCGAAATGCGCAGGGCGGCATTCAGGTGCACGGCACGCAAGCTGCTCGAGACCCCCGAGTGCACCTGATCGGATTCGGGCCGTCGCAATCAACGGTGGGGGCCAATCGCGCCGGGCGTGACGCCGTCGTCGCCGTCCAGCAGTATTTGTCGGCGTCAGCCGAAGGGTTCTCGAGCCGGCTCACCCCTGCTTAGAGATCGACTCGGCGGGCGCCTTCCGTCTCTGAGTGCGCTCCCAGATCCGCAACGCGGCGTTGGCGAGGATCAGCGCGCCGCCGAGCGCGCCGCACGGGACCCCGACGGTCGCCAGGATCCCGGCACCGATGTTGGCATCCGGTGCTGTCGGGTCCCAGATCAGCACTACGCCGACGAGCATCGCATAACCGAGGCCGAGAAGGATGGCTCCCGCGTAGTAGGTCTTCATCTGTCTCCTTCATGACGCGAGGTGTCGCACCAGTGGACGTCATGTGGTGGGAACAGGGTCAACCCGTGGCTCCCCCTCCCGCAGCGGGCTTGACCGTGTTGTCGGGCCACGGTCTTCAATCGATGGCGGAAGAGGCGACGGCCGAAGGGAACCCGATCATGAAGAGCTCAGTTCGCACTGCAGGCCGCCGGCGTCGATGGCCCTGGATCGTCGGTGCGGTCGTCGCGGCTCTCGGGGTCTCGGTCGCCGCGCTAACGCTGGTGTTCCAGTTCGGCCTGCCCTGGTGGAGCGGCGATCGCGACCACAACCACGTCTACGTGTCGCCCGACGGTGTCAGCCAGCTCTATCAGGTGCACGTGCCCCCGCAGCACGACGGCTCGACCGACTTACCGGTGATGATGGCGCTGCACGGCTGCGGCATGACCGGCTTCGGCTGGAATTCGATGAAGGAGACCACGCAGTTCAACACCCTCGCCGACCGGGAAGGCTTCATCGTCGTCTACCCCACGCAGCGTCCGTTCGAGAGCACGATCAACTGCTGGAACTCCGCCGACCCCCGCAACCAGGTGCGAGGGTCGGGTGAGCCGGCCCTGCTCGCCGGAGTGGCGCGGGAAGTCGTCGCGACATATGCCGCGGATCCGGAGAGGGTGCACGTCTCCGGCGCGTCGTCGGGAGCCGGGGCTGCCGTCATCCTCGCCGCCACCTATCCCGACGTGTTCGCCACCGCCACGTCGGTCGCCGGAGGTGAATACGGCCTCAATCAGGTCGACCCCGACGATCCGGATTCCACCCCGCCGACAGCGACGGCGCGTCAGGCGTGGGCGCAGATGGGCGATCGAGCTCGGCCGCTGCCGATGCTGGTCGTACAGGGAGGAGAGGATGATGTCGTGCCGACGCTCGTCGGCGAGAGGCTCGTCGATCACTGGCTTGCGGTGCACGACCTGATCGACGACGGACTGCTGAACGACAGTCTCGGACTCGTCGACGAGACCGTCGTCCATCCGCCGGCGGATGACCGGTACGCGTACGAGCACACCACCATGACGACCCCGGAGGGGCGCGTCGTCATTGAGTACGTCTTCGCCGACCGACTCGCGCACGCCTGGTCTCACCCCGACGGCAGCGGACTGTTCACCGATACGGCAGGGCCCGACGTCACCCGTATCGCCTGGGACTTCGCGCAATCGCACGACGCCGCCGACGTCGGGGACGGGTGATCGGATCGACGCGTTCGGGTCTGGATTTGACCCTGTGGCGAGGACACGGAGTCAGATGACGGCTGGAGGTTCTTCATGATCACAGCGCATGCGCTGACAAAGAGGTTCGGAGGCCGCGCCGCGGTCGACAACATCGACTTCGTGGTGCGTCCCGGACTCGTCACCGGTTTTCTCGGTCCCAACGGCGCCGGGAAGTCGACCACGATGCGAATGATCGTCGGTCTGGATCGACCCAGTTCCGGCTCGGTGACGGTGAACGGCAAGCGGTACGCCGACCACCGTGCACCCCTGCACGAAGTGGGCGCTCTCCTGGACGCCAAGGCGGTGCATCCGGGCCGCAGCGCCCGCGAGCACCTGCGCGCTGTCGGGGCCACGCACGGGATCACGGCGCGGCGCGTGGACGAGGTCATCGGGATCACGGGACTGGACACGGTTGCCCGTAAGCCCGTCCGGGGGTTCTCGCTCGGAATGGGGCAGCGCCTCGGTCTTGCCGTCGCCCTGCTGGGTGATCCGGCGGCACTCGTGCTGGATGAGCCGGTCAATGGACTGGATCCCGACGGCGTGGCGTGGGTTCGACACTATGTGCGAGCGTTGGCCGCCGAGGGGCGTACCGTGTTCCTGTCCTCCCATCTGATGAGCGAGATGGCTCAGACGGCCGACCACCTCATCATCCTCGGGCGGGGGCGGATCGTGGCTGACGCGCCAACCGCCGAGATCGTGGCCATGGCCGCTGGCGAGTCCGTGAACGTTCGCACCTCGGATCCCGCCCGCCTGGAGCGTCTGCTTTCGGCCGAGGGTGCCACTGCGGCCCTGACTGCGGAGACGGATCTCCTCTCCGTCACGGGGCTACGAGCCCCGCGGATCGCCGAGGTCGCAGCGTCCGAGGGGGTTGTCATCTACGAACTCACGCCGGTGTCCGGTTCGCTCGAAGACGCCTACATGTCGCTCACGAAGGACGATGTGGAGTACCGCACGGAACTCTCGCCCGCGGAGGACCGCCGATGACGACGAGATCAGCAGCCCCTGACGCCGCGCAGCGCGTCATCCGTCTTGACAGGGTGGTGGCCGCCGAGTGGATCAAGCTCCGCAGCGTCCGCTCGACCTGGTGGAGCTATGCGATTCTGCTCATGCTGACGGCCGGCCTCGGCGCTCAGCTGTCCAGCGTGCTGAGCTTCAGCGGAATGGATGGAACGCCGTCGCAGGATGCGGTTCAGGACATGGCGGTCTATGCCATGACGGTCAGCACGGACTTCACGGCGCTCGTGGTCAGCGTCCTCGGTGTGCTGGTCATCGCCGGCGAATACGGCAGCGGCCTGATACGGACCACGCTGACCGCGGTGCCGCGACGCATCCCTGCGCTCGTGGCCAAGGCCCTGGTGTTCGGCATCGTCACCTTCGTCGCCAGTGCCGTCGCCTTCGCCGTCGCTGTTCCGATCTCGGTCGCCCTCTTCTCGAGCAACGGCATCGACATCGACGTCCTGGACGCGCGGTATTGGATGGCGCTTCTCGGCGCCGCGGCGTATCTCGCGATGGTCGGCCTCATCGCTCTCGCGATCGGCGCGATCTTGAGGAACAGTGCAGGCGGCATCGCCGTGGCCATCGCACTGGTGCTCGCAGCGCCCCTGCTCGTGGGGCTCCTCTCGGGGGTGTCGCAGCTGACCTGGCTGCAGAACGCGGCAGGCGTGCTGCCGTCGGAGGCCGGCACCATGCTGTTCACCTATCCGACGACGCAGAGTTGGGTGACCCTCGACAGGCCCGAAGCGGCCCAGGGCTGGATCGTCGAACCCTGGCAGGGCGCCGTCGTCTTGGGTGCATGGTTCATCATCCTCTTCGCGGTGTCGGCGATTCTGCTGAAACGTCGCGACGCGTGAACGCGCTCACGCGTGGCCGGATCCCGTGGCGCATCGAAGCGGGAAGAGGGAAGGCGGCGCAGCGCCGAAAGGAGGGTCACGCATGAAGTCGGTGGTGCCGGACTATCTCGACGACGTGCTGCGAAGCGTGCGATCGGATGCATTCGGGGAACCCGCGCGGTACATCCCCGAACTCGCCACCGCGGACCCGGATCGGTTGAGCGCCGCGTTCGCCACCGTCGACGGAGAGATGTACGGCTCCGGCGACGTGGACGTGGAGTTCACCATCCAGTCGATCTCGAAGCCCTTCGTGTACGGTCTGGCACTCGCAGATCGCGGGTTCGATCCCGTCCACGCCAAGGTCGGTGTCGAGCCCTCGGGTGAGGCGTTCAACGAGATCTCCCTCGAACCGGGATCGGGGCGGCCGCGCAACCCCATGATCAACGCCGGGGCGATCACGGTGCACTCTTTGGCCGGCCGCGATCGCCAGAGTGCCGAGGATCGGGTTGCTCGCGTTGTGCGGGGTCTCTCCGCCTTTGCTGGTCGTCGGCTGGACGTCGACGACGGCGTGTGTGTCCGAGATGGAGCATGCGCACCGCAACCTCGCCATCGCCCACATGCTGCGCAGTCAGGACATCTTGGAAGAGGATCCAACGGCGGTCGTCGAGGGGTACGTCCGACAGTGCGCGGTGCTGGTCACCACACGAGATCTGGCGGTGATGGCGGCGACGCTCTCGAACGCCGGAGTCAATCCGCTCACGGGCGACCAGGTGATCTCGGCTCCCGTGGTGCGCCAAGTGCTCAGCGTCATGGCCACCTGCGGCATGTACGACGCTGCCGGAGACTGGGCGACCCAGGTGGGGATACCGGCCAAGAGCGGGGTTGCGGGTGGATTGATCGGTGCGCTCCCTGGGCAGGTCGGTATCGCGACCTTCTCGCCGCGGCTCGACGCGCACGGCAACAGCGTGCGCGGTGTGTCCATGTTCGAGCGCTTTTCGAAGGACATGGGTCTGCATGTCATGGAAGTGCCCGCGGCGGCTCGCTCGGTCATCCGCTCGAATCACGTGCGGGGCAGCGGTGACGCGGCGCTGCGTGTCTTCGAGTTGCAGGGCGGAATCCGGTTCGCGGGCGCGGAGCGCGTCGTACGCGAGGTCGTCGAGACCGCGCCGGGCGAGCCTCGGGTGGCACTGGACTTCACGGCCGTCCACTCGGCCGACGATGTGGCTCGGCGGATGCTGGTGGAAGTCGCGCGCCGCCTCTCTCTCGACGGGCACGACGTCTTCGTCGTCGACCCGGACGGGATCGTCGCCGATCCGGGGTCCTCCGCTGATCGGCGCTTCACGGTCATCGGGCGGATCGACGGCGCGGAGGGACGCGTTTCGGCGTGACCCCGGTCGTGAGACACCCGGAACCGAGGTTGAGACGGGCGGCACCATTTCGCCGCTCCGGCGCGCGGTGGCATCCGTAGCGTGACACGCACCGTTTCGCTTCAGGAAGAGAGATCAGCATGAACCGCATACCCCTTAAGCCCCTGGCCGGCCAGGTCCATCACCTCGGCTACGTGGTCGACGACCTCGAAGCCGCCGTCGCTCGGTTCGCCGCTGCGACAGGTGCCGGGCCCTTCTTCTTCTCGGAGCACGTGCGGCTCGACGAGGTCACCACGGGGACCGGCGAGCCTGCGGTCTACGACCACTCCAGCGCGATCGGCCAGCTCGGCGACATCGCCGTGGAGTTCATGGTCGTGCACGACGTGTTGCCGTCGTCGGTGAAGGAGCCGCTCACCGGGTTCGCCTCGCCGGCTCTCCATCATGTCGCCTGGGCTGTCGAGGACTGGGATGCGGTCGTCGCGCAGCTCGACGCGGCGGGAGCTCCCTCCTACATGCAGGCGCGCTTCGGCGCGATGCGCACCTCCTACCACGACGCGTCAGCGCTGGTCGGTCATCACATCGAGATCCACCTGCAGAACCCCGACCTCGTTGCGTTCTTCGGCATGGTCCGCGACGCCAGCGTGGGCTGGGACGGGACCCAGGTGCTCCGCCGCCTCGAGCTCTGATGACGCGCGGCGGCGCGCCCTGCGGAATCCCGGCAGGCGCGCCGCCGTTGCATCCCGGGTGACAGTGGACGTGGGATCAGGATCACGACGGCCGGTGCCGCGCGCAGACCGGCATCCGGCGCCCGCGCGCTCACGGCGGGCCGTCGGTGTGCGCGCCGAGGCTGGAGGCGAGTGGGGTGTCGTCGTGGGGGATCCGGCGCGGCCGGCGCTGCACGCCGTTCTCGATGGCACGGTGTGGATCCGGCTCGCGCAGGGAGGCGCGCGCCGACTCGGGCCGGGCGACGCCGTGTGGCTCCCGGCGGGGACACCGCACGCTCTCGCGTCCAATCCGGACGCCTTCGCTCAGCCGTGCGATGTCGTCGCGGGACGACGGTCGCAGGTGGGCGGACGACGGATGCGGCTGGGACACTCTTCGCCAGACACGCGGATGCTCACGGTGCGCTACGACGGCGATGCGGACGACGATGCCCTCACCCTCCTCCCCCGAGCTCAGCCCCTGTTGTTGGAGCCGTCGGCGCATCCGGCCCTCGATGCCGCGCTGAGCGCGCTCGAGGCCGAGCTCTCCCATCCGCAGATGCACCGGGACTCCGCCACCGAGACCCTCGCCGATCTCCTGCTCGTCCACGTGAGCCGTACCGCCGAGCGATATGTCGCGAGCGCTGAGGGCGGCCACGTTCAACGGCACGCCGGTCCCGTCATCCGCGATGCGCAGGCCCTCGTCCGTCGGCATCCCGAGCAAGCCTGGACCACCGAGTCGCTCGCGGCCGCAGTTCGCGTATCTCGCGCGACCCTGCACCGACACTTCGAGGCGTCGCTGGGGATCTCGCCGCTCGCCCAGGTGACGGCGTGGCGGATGCACATCGCGTCGGTACGTCTGCGGGAGACCGACGAGTCGGTCGGCAGCATCGGGCGATCCGTCGGATATGCCTCACCGCACGCGTTCAGCCGCGCTTTCCGTCGAAGCCGCGGACAGACGCCCCGCGAGTACCGAACGGCTGCCCGCGCGCCGCAGTGAACCCGCCCGGTCGGGCTCTGGGCTGTGGGCTCTGGGCTGTGCGATGTCTACCCTGAGCTTTCGCGCGTCGGAGGCGTAGCCTCGGCGCCCGCCTCCGATTGCTCGATGATCTGCTGCGCAATGACGCTGGCGCGACCGATGACGTCCAGCTGTGCGGGGTTGTAGAGCGCGACGATCGACTCCAAGAACGTGTTCTTCGTGACCTCAGGGCTGCGGGAGAGGTGCGCCCGTGGATCTCGCAGCCACGGGAAATCGGACAGAGTCCGCGCCATCGTCACGGCATACCTCTCTGCGAGCTCCTGCCGCTCCGCTTCTCCCGCGTCCTCGGCTAGATCGTTGAACGCCTCGCTCGCGTCATCCCGCTCGGTCTCCAGCATCCGCTTGACGTCGGCCATGGCCGCGTCGTCGTAGAGCCGGGAGTAGATGAGCATCAGCGCCCGCTCGGGCTGGGAGAGCAGGGGGGCGACGTCCTCGAAACCGCTGGGGACATCCGTGGCGGACGAGCCTTGGAGGATGGCTCTGATTTCGGCCCGCGCGCGTTGCAGCCGCTCGATGCTCCGCGCGAGATCGGCGTCGATCGCCGCGAGGGCGTCGGCGGAGCTCTCCTGCGCACCGCCGACTTTCTCGATCTGCTCGAGAGGCACGCCGAGGTCGCGGAGGCGTCTGATCTGCAGCAATCGGACGAGATGAGCTACGCCGTACTGCTTGTACCCGTTGGACATCCGCTCGGGCTGGTCGAGGAGGCCGACGCGGTGGTAGTGGCGCACCGTGTTGACTGTCGTGCCGGCGAGGATGGCCAGCTCACGCGTGCTCCACGTCATGGGACACCCGCTTCACTCGTCCGTTCGCTCTGAGCCATTCGCTAATTCACGGCCATGTTCCCAGCACCAGGTCAAACGCTCCAGCCCGAATGGGCTACCAGGCGGAGCCGACTGATCTGCTGCCTGAATCCGCTGTTGACCATGTGGCGACAACGTGGTTTCGGATGGGTGAAGATTCGCCGGCACCGGGCTGGACGAAGTGGCAGAAGGGCGTGACGATGGGTCGCATCACGGTGGGAACCGAGAACAGCACACCGATCGAGGTGTATTACGAGGACCAGGGTTCGGGACAGCCGGTCGTGCTGATCCACGGCTATCCGCTCAACGGCCACAGCTGGGAGCGCCAGACACGCGAACTCCTCGCGGCCGGGTACCGCGTCATCACGTACGACCGGCGCGGCTTCGGGCAGTCGTCCAAGGTCGGCTCGGGGTACGACTACGACACCTTCGCGGCCGACCTCAACACAGTCCTCGAGACACTGGACCTGCGAGACGTGGTGCTCGTCGGGTTCTCGATGGGCACCGGGGAGCTTGCGCGATACGTGTCGACCTTCGGGCACGATCGCGTCGCCAAACTCGCGTTCCTGGCGTCTATCGAGCCGTTCCTCGTCGCGCGCGACGACAACCCCGACGGCGTGCCGCAAGACGTCTTCGACGGCATCGCGGCTGCCGCCGAGAGTGACCGCTACGCCTGGTTCACCCAGTTCTACCGCGACTTCTACAACCTCGACGAGACCCTTGGTTCGCGCATCAGTCAGGAAGCGGTCACGGCCAGCTGGAACGTCGCGATCGGCAGCGCTCCCGTTGCCGCCTACGCGGTGGTGCCGTCGTGGATCGAGGACTTCCGCGCCGACATCGAGGCCGTGCGCGCCAGCGGCAAGCCGTCGATGATCCTGCACGGCACGAAGGACAACATCCTCCCGATCGATGCCACGGGCCGTCGCTTCCATGCGGCCTTCCCCGAGGCCGACTACGTCGAGATCGAGGACGCTCCGCACGGCCTGCTCTGGACGCACGCCGACGAGGTGAACGCCGCGCTCCGGGAGTTCCTCGCACGCTGACATGCACGAACTGCGGGCGGTGACCGGGCAACGGTCGCCGCCCGCAGTTCGCTTGCCGTGGACACGAGTTCTTGCGCGCGTCTTCGTACCCTCAGAAGCCCTCGCGCCACTCTGTGATCAGCCGCGCGACCTCGTCAAGGTGCGACTCGAGCAGGAAGTGGCCGCCGTCGATCAGCTCGATGCGCGCGCGCGCGGCGTCTTTGCGGAAGGCCTCCGCGCCTGCGGCATCGAAGATCTCGTCGTTTCGGCCCCAGACCGCGAGGACGGGGACCTGCGAGGAGCGCAGCCACCCCTGGAGCGCAGGGTACAGAGCGCGGTTGGTGCGATAGTCACCGAAGAGAGCCAACTGTGCTCTGTCGACGCCCGGCCGCTCGAGCAGCCGGATGTCGTGCTCCCACGCATCCGGATCCACGCGCTCCGGCTCGGGAACGCCGTGCGTGTATTGCCATTCGACAGCGGCCCGTCCCAAGGCCGGACGGAGAGCCGCCTCGTTCTCGGGGGAGGGATCGTCGCCGTATGCCCAGATCGGCGCCCAGAACTCCGGTACGAAGCCCTCCTCGTAGGCGTTCCCGTTCTGCGAGATCACACCCTCGATGGAATCCGGTCGCGCCAGCGCGAGGCGCCAGGCGATCGGTGCTCCGTAGTCCTGCGTATACACAGAGAATCGGGTCAGGCCGAGGGTGTCCACGAATCCGAGCGTGACGTCGGCAAGCGCATCGAAGGTGTAGTCGAAGTCTTCCGCGGAGGGTGCGGACGAGCGCCCGAATCCGATGTGATCGGGTGCCACGACCCGGAACCGACCGCTCAAGGCGGGGATGAGGTGTCGGAACATGTGCGAACTCGTGGGGTAGCCGTGCAGCAGGAGGAGAACGGGCGCATCAGGCGGACCCGCCTCCCGGTAGAACACGTCCAGCTCGCCGAGGGGCACTGTGCGATGGAAAGTCGCGGGCACGGCGCGGCCGATCAGGTCCGGGCGGCCGTGACGGCCGCCGTGACGAGGGCGTTGGTGACGATCGATGCAACAGTGCGGGCCACCGCGGACGCAGCCGCCGTCGCACCCCAATCGCCCTGCTCCAATTCCTTCGCCCGGGTGTAGACGGTGCCACTCCATGGGATCTCGGCATGGAACTGCGGCAGCGTGTCACTGGCCGAAAGCAGGGCGATCGACGCCGCCGTGCGCTCGTCGGGGTCAACGCCATCGATCAGCGTCGAGCGAACCTTCTCCAGAAGCTCCGCCCGACGCTCACTCCCGAGCGCGTAACGTGTCGAGGGGAAAATCCCCAGGGCCCGGTACTGCTCGGCGCGCAAGTCGCCGCGTTCGACGAGACGCTCGAGCGTGGGCCGGCGCAGATTCGGTCCAACGGAAGCGAGAACGGTCTGGACACCACGCGGCTTCTCTTCCACGAGGTCCCAGACCGGAGCGAGGAGCTCGTCCGTCGGTCTTGCCGCACCGACGGCGTGGACCGGCCGCGAGAAGAGTCGTTGCTGTCGTGTCTCGATCCTCCCGCTGAGCGCGAGATCGGTCACTGCGGCGCCGGCGAGGACGTAGAAGAGGATGTTCTCTCCGGCGATCGTCCGGGATTGCGGTTGAAAGAGCAGAAGGAGGACATCCTCGACCAACGAACGGTCGGCGGGCGGACTCGAGAGCGGCGTCTCCTCATGCGGATGCGGCGTGCTGTCTGTCACGGGGTCTCCTTCTGGCCGGTGATGTTCCCCGACGCTCGGGTGGCGGAGCGAGGGCTACCTCGGAACCGGTGAGCGGCCACACCCATGGCACAGGGTGTCCCCGCCACAGGGTCAAGGGCTGTCCGGCGGAAGCATGGGCTTGTCACGCCGAATCCGCCGTCTGCGTGAGCAGCGCCTCTCGCGCGAGGATCCCGGCGCGCGCGAAGACGTCGAGCTGCGCCGGATTGTAGAGTTCGGCAGCAGCAGCGACGAAGGTCTGCTGGGCCTGCCATCTATTCTTCGACATCTTCTGGGCCGGGTCACCGAGCCACGGGTAGTCGACGAGGTTCTGAGCGATGGTGGGGGCGATCCCCTCAGCGAGTCGCTGACGCGTGGGCTCATCGGCGTCCGCCGGAAGTGCGTCGATCTCTCGGCCGACCCCGGCGGCATCCCCGTCGGTCTCCACCATGCGGCGAAGGTCGGCCATGGCGTCCTCGTCGTAGAGACGGCTGTAGATGTGAATGATCGAACTGTCGGGTTCTGACAGGCGGCGGGCTACCGAGGCGAATCCCGCCGGACTGTCGGCGGGTGCCTCTTCGCGCAGGATCACCGCGATGTCTGCCCTGGCCTGCTGGATCCGCTCGACGTCCGCGGCGAGGTCGGCGTCGATCTCGCGCAACAACTGCGGAGCGTCGTCGCCGCCTCGACTGACCTCGGCGATGCGTGCGAGCGGCACACCGAGTTCGGCGAGCCTTCGGATCCTCAGCAACCGGACGAGATCGCGCACGCCGTACTGCTTGTAGCCGTTGTACCGGCGGACGGGTTCCTTCATCAGGCCGAGCCGGTGATAGTGGCGGATGGTGTTCACCGTCGTCCCCGCGAGGTCAGCCAGCTCGCGAGTGCTCCACGTCACGGCAACCGTCCAGCGCGTCCGACTCGCGCCTGCAGCAGCATCCCGCTGGCGATCGCCGCCAGGCCGACCGAGCGGGTCCCGGTACCCGTGATTCGCGGCTGGGCAGGTTCGGCGCGCTTGTATCCGAGCGGTGCATCACCCGGTCGCCCAGGACTCGTTGGTTTCATACACGTAGCTTCCTCGGAGAACCGAGGGCTTCGCGTCGGCGATTCTCACCTATGTGACCTTGACCATGTGCCGAGCACACGACATCCACTGTCGGACCAGGGCGTGCTCGTCAGCACGTCTGGATCGAAGGGAACGTCATGCGCGCGCCGACTGTCGTCCTGGTTCACGGGGCATTCACCGATTCGTCCAGCTGGAATGAAGTGATCGCGCGCCTCGATGAAGACGGCGTCCCTGTCATTGCGGTCGCCAATCCGCTGCGCGGACCCACGGGCGATGCCGCCTATCTCAGCGACATCCTCGACACCCTGGCAGGGCGCGCCGTGCTCGTCGCCCACGACTACGCGGGGATGCTCATCACCCGGGCGGGTGGGCACCACAGTGTCTCGGCGTTGGTGTACGTCGCCGCCTTCGCTCCGGACCACGGAGAGAGCGTGGCCGACATCATGTCGCGGTTCCCCGCCAGCCCACTCGCGCGTCGGCTATCACGTCGGGCGATGTCAGAGGGTACGGAGCTGATGATTCCTCGCGAGATATACGCCGAACAGTTCGCGGCAGATCTCCCCGGACCGCTCGCATCCGCCATGAGCGTCACCCAGCGGCCCATCGTCGAGAGCGCGCTCACGGAGCCCCTGGCGGGCGGCCCTCCGGCCTGGCGGATCCGCCCCAGCTGGTTTCTCTACGGCGACGCGGATCGCAGTATCCCGGAGATGGCGTTGCGGTTCATGGCGGAGCGGGCCGACCCCGTGATTCGGCGCGTGCTGTTCGGAGGATCCCATGCGCTCCCCGCTTCCGAGCCGGACGCGGTTGCCGACGTCATCATCGCCGCGGTGGCGGCGGTCCGCGAGTGACGGGACGAAGCGCGCGTCCCTTGACACTGTGGCCAGAACACGGTCTCCACTGGATCGAGCTGGCCATTCATCGTCGCCGGCAGAAAGCGGGATCCCGTGGCTTCCAATCCGTATGAAGGACTCCAGGACTTCGTCGGGGGGCTGCCCGACCTGGTGCAGCCTCTCATCGTCGCCGGACTGGGGATGATTCCGTATGTCGAGGGGGAGGGATCGGCCGCGATCGGCATCATCGTCGGCATCAACCCCGTCGTCGCCGCCGTCGCCGGCGCGGCCGGCAACATCCTGAGCGTCGTCCTGGTGGTGCTCCTCAGTTCACGCGTGCGTGATTCCGTCGTGGCCCGGCGAGCACGTGCCGCGGACGGCGCGGTCGCCGTCGACGTTCTCGACTCGGCGGGCGCGTCGACGGACGAGGGCAAGCCGACGCGGCGCTCGAAAGGGAGGAAACGCCTGAGCTCCTGGCTCGTGCGGTTCGGCGTTCCCGGGGCGAGCATCCTTGCACCGTTCGCTCTTCCGACCCAGCTCACGGCCGCCTTCTTCGTGGCCTCCGGCGTCAAGAAAGGCTGGGTCATCCTGTGGCAGGTCGTGGCGATCGTGCTGTGGACGGGGCTCGTCGCGGCCGCGGCGCTCGGCTTCGTCACGCTCCTCGGGTGGGGATGACGACGTGACCGGCGTCATCCAGCGCGTCGAGAACGGGCTCCTCGCGCTGGCGATCCTGCTCGGAATGCTCGCCTTCGAGCAGCCGTGGTGGCTTCTGTTCGCGGCCTTCCTCGTCTTCGATCTCTCGGCGCTGGGTTATCTGGCGGGCCTGCGGGTCGGCGGCATCGTCTACAACGCCGTGCACAACTATTCCGGTCCCGCGATGGGCGCGGCGGCCTGGTTCGCCGTCTTCCTCGCCACCGGAAGCGACGCGGTGTGGATCGCGCTCCTCGCCGCGTGCTGGGCGTTCCACGTCGCCGTCGACCGTGCGCTCGGCTACGGGCTGAAGGAACAGGACTTCACCCATACGCATCTCGGTCCGATCGGACGCGCTGCACGTGCCTCACGCGACGCCTCCGCTCGTCGCCGGACGTATATCGCACAGGACACGCGTCGCACGACAGCGTCCATCTAGACCAGCGGGGCGGAGACGATGACCGTTCGGTACGTGAGCGACCTTGCGCGGGCGAATTGGAGTTCCGTGGTCTCGGCCGTCGCGGGGATGTCGGCAGTGTTCGTCTTCCTGTTCCAGAACGAGCACGGCGCGCGTGCCGACACCGTCACCATCCTCATCGTCTTCTATCTCATCGCGTGGCCGGTGTTCGTCGCGACCTATCTCCTGTGGACCCACATCCTCTACGTCCGGCTGGGCCCTCGCTCGCTCAAGGCCACGTCGCAACGCGAGCGCCGGTCCCTTCGTCGGTGGTGGGTGAGGTTCTTCGGGTACGGCGGTGCAACGAATTGGGCACTGATCGGCGCCGTGATCGCGGTGGCGTTGACGGTCGTGGTTGCGCAGAACCCGGTCTTCCGTGACGACTGGGCCTTCATTCTGCTCGGCCTTCTGACCGTCGCGAGCTCGTGGGCGCTGATGGTGTACTCCTTCGCCCTGGAGTACCTTCGGCTCGCCACCGATACCGAGGGGCCCGATCCGCACATCGAACTCGCCATCGACGCCGACCCGCAGTTCAGCGACTACCTCACGCTGGCGATCCTCGTTTCGACCATGGCCGCGACCGTGTCGGCGACCATCCGGTCGGGACGAGCATGGAAGCTCGTCCGCGTGAACGTCCTCTTCGCGTTCACGTTCAACTCGGTGATCGTCGCCATGATGGTCTCGCTCCTCTTCGGTGGCCTGCTGAGCTGATGCCCGAACCGGTCCGATTCAGACCGCGCGTCGTAGCATGAGCACAGCGTCCTCCAGGTGAGCCTGCGAGCCGTCGGGTGCCGTGACGTCTCGGCGCCGGATCTCGAGGGTCTCCGTGTGCCACGCGCCGTCATCCAGATCGAGGAGTGCGAGTTCCTCTTCGGGTGTGCGGAAGTTCGGCACGTGCTCGGCGGATTCCGGCGCCCAGGGCGGCGGGCCGGCGTGCGAGACGACCAGCAGACGCCCCCCGGGGGCTACGCGCTCGGCGGCGGCGCGAAGGATGCGGATGCGTGGAAAGTCCGGCTCCCATGAGTGCAGGAAGCTCGCGAGTACGAGGTCGAAGCGGTCATCAACCGCCTCGACGCCGTCGCCCACGACGAACGTCGCGTTCACTCCTCGGTCTGCAGCAAACCGGGTGGCGCGCTGGACGGCCGTGGCGGAGACATCCACGCCGGTCGCCCGCCATCCCCGTTCGGCGAGCCAGACCACGTCTCCTCCCTCACCTGAACCGACGTCGAGCACAGAGCCGGGTTCGAGCTCGCCGGCGATCGCGGCCACCGTGGAGTTCACCCGGCCCGACCAGAAGCGGTCCTGCGCGGCGTATCGCTCCTCCCACCCGGCGTTGCGCTCCGCAGCCCGCGCGGTGATGGCGAGGTCGACGTCCTCTTCGGTGAGTCGGGCGTTGGCGCCGGCTCCCGCCATCGCACCGGATCCCATCGATACGGGCACGTTCGCGAAGGGCGAGACCGCGTTGCCGGCAGCGAACACGCGGGGATGACTCGTCGCACCCGTCACGTCGGCGATGAGCGGAGAGCCCGGTGCCTCCGACCGGGAGAGCTCGAGCGAGTGAGCGAAATCGAGATTCAGCATCGGCGCGCCGCCGGTGAAGAGCGCGTCGACTCGGTGCTCGATGCCGTCCTCGGTCGTCAGAGCAAGTCCGGTGCCGACGCGGTCCACCCGACGTACAGGCTGGGCGACGACCCGGATGCCGCGGGCCACGAACGCCGCGTGCACGTGGTCGTCGAGGGGCTCGGCGAGAGCAGTGAACGCGGTGACATCAGCAGAGAGCTGGCGCACCAGCTGAGCCTGATGCGCCGACATCGGCGACGTCATCAGCACGCCGAGTCTTCGCCCCGCCACCTCCCACCCGTGGCAGTAGGGGCAGTGCAGGACAGTCTCGCCCCACGCGCCCGCAAGGCCCGTGATCTTTGGCAGGTCATCGCGGACTCCGGTGGCGATGATCGCGACTCGCGCAGTGTCGACGGAGCCGTCCTCGCGCCGAACGTGGAGTCTGTCGCCGGCATCCGTCACCGCAGAGACGGTGCCCTCCACAACCATCACGCCATACGCTTCGGCTTCCGCCCTGCCCGTTGTCAGAAGCGCGACGGGATCCGTCCCGTCCTGGCCGAGGACCCCGTGCATATGCGCTGCGAACCGGTTCCGCGGTCGGCCGCTGTCGATCACGAGCGTACGCCGACGAGAACGACCCAGCATCTGCGCGGCGCTCAGTCCCGCGACACCACCACCGATGATCACCGCATCCCAATCATTCGTCATGTCGTCAACTACACGCTTCGGGATGCCGGCGCGCAAACTTCTTTGCTGTAATGGCAAAATTGCCCTATGAGCACGGCTTTGACGCAGGTTGGTCCGCGGTTGCGCGCTGCTCGGCGCGATCGCGGACTCACGCTCGACGAGCTCGCGGGTCGGTCCGGGATGTCCACGAGCACGCTGTCACGCCTAGAATCCGGCAAGCGGCAGCCGAGCCTCGCGCTGCTCCTTCCGCTGACGCAGCAGCTCGGCATCCGGATCGACGATCTGCTTCCCGACGCGGCGGGAGATCCGCGGGTCCGTCGGGCTGTGGAGCGACGTGATGGCCTGATCATCGCCCCGCTCACCCTCGACCGATCGCCCGTTCAGGCCTACAAGATCACCTACCCCGCGGTCGAGACGGCGCCCGAGGGGCGCGTTCACGACGGGTATGAGTGGCTCTTCGTCCTCAGCGGCAGGATCCGACTGAGCCTCGACGGCCACGAGCACATCATCGAACAGGGCGAGGCTGCCGAGTTCGACACACAACTGCCGCACAGCATCAGCGCGACCGCCGAGGGCCCCGCAGAGGTCCTCAGCATCTTCAGCGCCGCCGGCGAGCGGATGCACACCCTTGCGCCGCGTCAGCCGTGAGGTCGTTCATCTGCCGAGCGCGACCGGGGCGACGGCTCTCGCCGCGACCCGTCGATTTCTGCGGTTGTGTGGACCCGTAGACGACATTTCTTGCCCAGTCGAAAGCTCGGAGGCGCCGCGACGCCGCGACCGGGCGCCTCGGGGTGGCTAGCATGAGCCTGTGTCCGCGTCACACGCCGTCGATCCGCCGGTCAGCCACGAAGGTGGCGAGGGCCACCGCGTTCCGCTGAACGACGGACACCGGATGCCGCGGGTCGGCCTGGGCGTCTACAAGATGACCGATGACGAGGCGGCCGCCGCCGTCGACGTCGCCCTCGAAGCGGGGTACCGCGGCATCGACACCGCCGCGATGTACGGCAACGAGGCGGGTGTCGGGACGGCGCTCGCCAGGAGCGGCGTACCCCGGGCCGACGTGTTCGTCGCGACGAAGGTGCGTTTCGAGGACAACGGTTACGACTCCACGCTCCGTGCGTTCGAGGACAGTCTCGGCAAGCTCGGCACCGACTACGTCGACCTTTATCTCATTCACTGGCCCGCGCCGCTGCGCGACCGGTACGTGGATGCGTGGCGCGCGCTGATCCGTCTCCGCGAGGAGGGTCGTGCCCGCTCGATCGGGGTGTGCAACTTCCATCCCGAGCACCTGGACCGGATCGTCGCCGAGACCGGCGTGATCCCTGCCGTGCACCAGGTCGAGCTGCATCCGCGCTTCCCCCAGCACCGCGTGCGTGCGTACGACGCCAACCTCGGCATCATCACGCAGGCGTGGTCGCCCTTGGCCCGAGGCCGCCTGCTCGACGAACCGGCGCTGGCGAGGATCGCCCGGGCGCACGGCGTCACGCCCGCGCAGGTCGTGCTTCGCTGGCATCTGGAGAACGACATCGCCGTCATCCCGAAGTCCGTGCACCCGGAGCGGATCCGGGAGAACCTCGACCTGTTCGGATTCTCGCTGACCTCTGCGGACCATCGGGCGATCGCCGATCTCGAGACCGGTGAGCGCACCGGTGTCGATCCGGACGATCGCAACTGACTCCGCGCCGGACCGGCTCACTCACCCCGGGTGGACAGGAGACGCAGCGTATGCCCGCACCACCGCGGACTCGCCGGCGATCGCGTATCGATCGCGCTGGTCCAGCGGATCGCCGCGTTCCCAGACGAACAGCGCCAGCTCGCCTGCGGAGGCGCTGATCACCGTCCCTTCGTCGCCGGTCTCGTCTGCGTGAACCTGCCAGTCGGGGGTGAGCGTCCACCGTCGATCGATGTCGGTGGCGTCGAGGTGAAGGGGCGCGGGCAGCGGATCGAGGGTCGCACGGCTTCGAGCCAGGAAGACCTCGAAGAGCTCGTCGATCCCGTCGGCGTACTCCGCGGCGGACAATTCCGGGGCGACGGTCCAGCGGTCGCCGCCTGCGGCACGCAGATCGATCAGGTGCTTGGTGGTTTCGTACACCATCCGGCGCATCCAGAACCGGGCGGTCCCGTCCGGACGATCGCCGATCACCCAGCACGCCGTGTCGGGGGTCGATGCCGCCCACGTCTCACGCAGCTTCTCGCGACATGAGTCGTACCACTCGCGATCGGAGTTCACCGGTGCCGGGGGCAGAGATGCCCGATCCACCCGTCCGCCGCGTCGGACGATCTCCCCGGCCCAGAGGTGGATGCCACCCAGATGCGCCGTCAGCGCGGCGACCGTCGGCCAGCTCGCCCAGGCGATCGCATCCTGAGGGTCGTGCCGGTCGATCTCGGTCGAGAACGCCGCGCTCACCCGGTCGAAGGCTGCGCGGTGGACGTCGGCGTCGAGCATGTCCCGACCGTACAGCGTCGTCCGTCACGAAACCGTAAGGACTTTCCCCTCCGCCGAGGAGACCGCGCTGGCTACCGTGAGAGCGCAGGCGGAGAAAGGTCCGCTGGAACGGGTGGATCATGAGGAGAACACACATCACCGGAGCGGCGGCGCTCCTGATCGCGGGCGGTCTGACACTGGCCGGCTGCGCGGGGACGGAGGAGGCGGCAGTGCCGTCGCCGACCGATACGCCCGCCATGACGGCGGAGAGCTCACCGAGCCCCGACCCGATGACCACCGCAGCGGATGAGTCGTCGGAGCCGGAGCCCTCGGAGCCGGCGGCTGCCCCGGAGGGGGCATACCTCGACTACACGGACGGCGTGATCGAGTCCACTCCCGGCCCGAAGGCGCTGTTCTTCCACGCGTCGTGGTGCCCGCAGTGCCGCGCCCTCGACGAGGACCTCCGCGCCGCGGGTGCTCCCGACGGCCTCACCGTTTTCAAGGTCGACTACGACGGCCGCACCGATCTCCGCCAGAAGTACGGAGTGACACTGCAGACCACGGTGGTGTTCGTCGACGACGCCGGCGACGCCGTCTCCTCGAGCGTCCTCTACGACGATCCGTCGGTGGACTCCCTCATCGCCGCCATTCCCTGAGCTGCATGACATGACCGCTTCGCTCCTCGGAGCCCTCGCCGCGGGAATCCTCACGGTGGCCGCACCCTGTGTGCTGCCGCTCCTTCCGGTCATCGTCGGGGGGTCGATCGTGCGGGGCGGAGACGCCCGGCGTGCCCGCTGGCGGCCGTACGTCATCGCGGGGTCGTTGGCCGTCAGCGTCGTGGCCTTCACGCTGGCTCTGAAGGCCACGACTGCGCTTCTGGGCATCCCGCCGCAGGTGTGGCAGGTCATCTCGGGTGCGATCGTCATCCTTCTCGGCCTCGACCTGCTCTTCCCCGCGATCTGGGACCGGATCTCGACGCGCCTCAACCTGCAGGCCCGTACGAACACCGCGCTGGACCATTCCGTCCAGCGGCAGAGCTTCTCCGGTGACATCCTCACCGGCGCCGCGCTCGGCCCTGTCTTCTCCAGTTGCAGCCCCACCTACGCACTGATCGTGGCTGCCGTGCTGCCGGTCTCGTTCGCCGAGGGGGTGACCTACGTCGTCGCGTACGCGCTCGGCCTCGCCGGCATGCTGCTGCTCATCGCGCTCCTCGGGCGCCGCGTCGTGCAGCGGTTGGGATGGATGGCCAAGCCCGACGGCTGGTTCCGCCGCACGATCGGCGCGGTCTTCATCCTCGTCGGCATCGCGGTGATCACCGGATTCGACAAGCAGCTGCAGACGTGGATCCTCGATGCCGGCCTCTACGACCCCATCGCCCAGTTCGAGGAGTGGATCGGTGCCGGCTGATCCGTCGCCGTTCCCCGACGCGACCGACGCTCTGCTCGTCGGTCGCAGCGTGCTGCTGGTCGACGACGACCCCACGGTGCTGGAGGTGAGCCGCGCCTACCTCGAGCGCGCCGGGTTCGTCGTCCACACCGCACCGGACGCGTTCTCGGCACTGGATCGCGCGGCGGCGCTTCTCCCCGACCTCCTCGTGCTCGACCGGATGCTCCCCGGCGTCGACGGGCTCGAACTGTGCCGTCGGGTGCGCGCCGACCGCCCGGATGTCCCCGTCATCATGCTGACCGCGCTCAACGCCGAGGACGATCGCATCGAGGGCCTGGAGGCCGGCGTCGACGACTACCTGGCGAAGCCCTTCTCGCCTCGCGAACTCACCCTCCGCGTCCGCACAGTCCTCCGGCGAGCTCTCGCGGTCGAACGCTCGCCGCGCGCGTCCGACGAGGCGGTCCTCACCCGCGGCCCGCTCCGAATCGACACCGCCGCCCGCACGGTCGTCCGTGAGCGCGAGGAGGTGCTTCTCACAGCGCGGGAGTACGACCTGCTGCTCTTCCTCGCCCGGCGCCCCGGGCGGGTGTTCTCGCGGGAAGACCTGCTCGAGGCGGTCTGGGGCTGGTCGCACGGTGATCCCTCGACGGTGACGGTGCACGTGCGCCGATTGCGCGAGAAGATCGAATCGGATGCCGCGGACCCGACGATGCTCGTGACGGTCTGGGGTTTCGGGTACCGGTTCGACCTGCACGACTCCTCGGCACCGGACGAGGGACCACCCGGCGCCGGGGGAGCGGAGATGCGATGACGACGCTGGACCTGCTGTTCGTCGTGGCGTACTCGGCCGGAATCGCCGCCGTGGTCGGCCTGGTGGCCTGGACACTTCTCCGGCTCATCGCGGGCGCGCGGATCATCATCCATCTGGTGACGGTCGTCGTCGCCGCCGTCGCCGCCGTCGTCGGTGGGGTGCTGGTCGCGGCCCAGGCGATGTATCTCTCCGACACCGATGTGCAGCTCGCACTCGCCATCGCCGTCACGAGCGGGATCGTTGCGATCGCGGTGGCGGTGCTGCTGGGGGCGCGGATCAGCCGGGCGGCTCGGGTGCTGGGCGACGCAGCCCGCGACCTCGGAGCGGGCGTCGCGGTGTCGCCTTCCGCCGCATCCACGCTTCCGGTCGGAGAGTTCCGCACCGTTCTGCGAGAGATGGCGGATTCGGACGCCCGTCTCCGCGACGCTCGGGAGGAGGTCGAGCGTCAGGAGGCCGCGAGATCGGATCTGGTGGTGCGCATCGCCCACGATCTCCGCGTCCCCCTCGCCGGCATCCGTGCCCAGGCGGAGGCGCTGCAGGATGGACTCGCGCCGGATCCCGACCGCTACCTCGACCAGATCGCCGCACAGGTCGACCGCGTGAACAGACTCGTCGACGATCTCTTCGCCATCTCCCGCATCGACGCGGGCACCCTTGCGCTCCGTCTTCAGCCGACATCCCTCGGTGACCTGGCCAGCGACGTGGCCGCTGACCTTCGCGCCGTGGCGGACGCCGCGGAGATAGACCTCTCCGTCGAGGTCGATGCCGACGCGACGATCGATGCCGACCCGCTTCAGCTCGGGCGCGCGATCGCCAATCTCGTCGCGAACGCTCTCCAGCACGCTCCTGACGGAGGGCATGTCCGCGTACGGGTCACCGTCGACGACGAGTGGGCGAGGGTGATCGTCGTCGACGACGGTCCGGGGATCCCCGATGCGGACCGGGATCACCTCTTCGACGCCGGCTGGCGGGGAACGGCGGCGCGGTCGCCGCACGCGCTCGATGTCGGCGGCGGCGCCGGACTGGGTCTGGCCATCGCCCGGGGCGTCGTCCAGGCCCACGGCGGTCACGTGGATCTGGAAGACACCGGGGGTGGCGGCGCCGAGTTCGTCATCGCTCTCCCGGTCGCCGCCCCCCTCAGCGCGGTCAGTGCACCGGCATCCCGCCCGTGACGGCGATGGTCTCGCCGACGACGTAGCTGGACTCCTGCGAGGCGAGGAAGACGAACGCCGGGGCGAGCTCGACCGGCTGTCCGGCCCGACCCATCGGGGTCTGGGACCCGAACTCCTCGATCTTCTCGTTCGGCACGAAGGCCGGCTGCAGCGGCGTCCAGATGGGTCCGGGCGCGACGCCGTTCACCCGGATGCCGCGCTCGATCAGCTGCTGGGACAGGGCGCGGGTCCAGTTCGCGATGCCGGCCTTCGACACCGCGTACTCGGCGAGCGAGGGTGAGGGCTGGAAGCCCTGAACACTCGAGGTCGTGATGATCGACGCGCCGGGCTCGAGGTGAGGCGACGCGGCCTTGGTGAGCCAGAACAGGGGGTAGATGTTGGCCTTCACGACGTGGTCGAGCGTCTTGGTCTCGAAGTCGTCGATGCTGTCGACCGTCGGCATGGTGCCGGCGTTGATCACCAGGATGTCGAGTCCGCCGAGGCCCTCGACGGCCTTCTCGACGACCTCGATGTTGGTCTTCTCCTCCTGGAGGTCACCCGGCAGGAGTACGGCGACCCGGCCCTCCTTCTCGACGAGGGCGGCGACCTCCTCGGCCTGCGCCTGCTCCTCAGCGAGGTAGCTGAGGGCGACGTCGGCGCCCTCGCGGGCGAAGGCGATCGCGACGGCGCGCCCGATGCCCGAGTCGGCTCCGGTCACGAGGGCCCTCCGGCCGGGCAGGCGCCCGAGGCCGACGTAGGTCGTCTCACCGTGGTCGGGCGCGGGGTCCATCTTGTGGATGTCGCCGGGCGCGCTCTGCTGCTGCGGCGGGAAGGGCGGGCGGGGGAACTGGGTCGTGGGGTCCTGAGGGGTGTACATGTTCGCCATGCCCGCCACGCTAGGCGGGGGGACGGATGCCGGGGCCCGGGCTTGCGCGCGGGCCGAGACCGCGATACAGCGCTACCCCTCGTCGCCCCCGGGCGCAACCCTGCGCCGGGTGACTCGACCCTTCGTAGCCTGAACGCGTGACCCTCGCATCCCCCTCGCACAGCGACCTGCGCGATTACGCGCCCATCGGCGACGGCCGCACGATCGCGCTCGTCGGGCTCCGGGGGCAGATCGACTGGCTGCCGCTGCCGAACCTCGACTCACCACCGGTCTTCGCCCGGATCCTCGACGATGCCACGGGCGGCTGCATCGAGCTCGAGCCGGTCGGGGAGTATGCCGTTCGCCGCCGCTACATCGCGCGGACGAACGTGCTGCAGACGACCTTCACGACGCCGACGGGGCGGGCTCGGGTCACCGATGCGCTGGTGACCGGCGTCGCCGGGCGGCTGCCGTGGGCCGAGCTGGCACGCCGGGTGGAGGGCGTCGAGGGCAGTGTGGAGTTCCAGTGGGCGGTGCAGCCCGGCTCGCGCCTGCAGACGGCGGCGCCGTGGATCGAGCAGCACGAGGGCGCCGCAGTGCTCCGCGTCGGGGGCATCTCACTCGCCGTCGTCGGCAGTGAGCACGGCCCCGAGAACGCCGATCCCGACGGGGTGACGGGGCCGGTGCTGCGCGGCCGCTTCACCACGGCGGCCGATTCGCGCCACCTCATCGTCATCGTCGCCACCGACGGCGAGCCCCTCCACCTCCCCGTGCCCCAGAACGTCGACCGCAGCGTCGACCGCACCATCGACGGCTGGCGCGCGTGGTCGCGCGAGTTCTCGTACGAGGGTCCGTGGCAGGACGCCGTGCAGCGCAGCGCCCTGGCGCTGAAGCTCCTCGTGTATTCGCCGACGGGGGCGATCGCCGCCGCGGCGACCACGTCTTTGCCGGAGAATCCGCGGGGCGGGAAGAACTGGGACTACCGGTTCGCGTGGGTGCGCGACCTCGCGTACACCGCGCACGCCCTCGTGCGCTTCGGCCTGCGGGAGGAGACGCACGCGGCGATCTCGTGGCTGTTGCGCACCATCCGCGAGAACGGCCCCGATCTGCACGTCCTCTACTCCCTCCGCGGCGAGATCACGTCAGGTGTCGACGAGTTCGACGTCGACGGGTGGAAGGGAATCGGCCCGGTCGTCTCGGGCAACCCTGCCCGCGATCAGCTGCAGCTCGGGGTCTACGGAGATCTGTTCGCGATCTGCCGGACGTACGTCGATGCCGGCAACATCCTGGATGTCGCGACCGGACGCATGCTCGCCGACATGGCTGATCGCACCTGCGACCTGTGGCGGAACCCCGACTCCGGCATGTGGGAGCTCCCCGAGATCCGGCACTACGTCTCGTCGAAGATGGGATGCTGGCAGGCGCTGAACGACGCCGCCTGGCTCGCCGAACGCGGGTCGATTCCCGGCAACGCCGATCGATGGCTCGCCGAGCGCGAGCGCATCCGGCAGTGGGTGGCCGAGTTCGGCTGGTCCGACGATGCCGGCAGTTACGTGATGTACCCGGGCTCGACCGATCTCGACACCTCCGTGCTCCTTCACGCCGAGAGCGGTTTCGACCGGGGCGAGAGGATGTCGGCGACGATCGACGCGCTCACCGCGGCGCTCGGCGCCGGCGACGGACTGCTCTACCGGTACACCGGGATGGCCGACAAGGAGCACACATTCGTCGCCTCGGCGTTCTGGCGGGCCGGCGCGCTCGCCTGCGTCGGCCGGCACGACGAAGCGCTCGCCGCGATGGATGCGCTCGTGGGCGCCGCGAACGACGTCGGCATCTACGCCGAGATGATCTCCGCCGATGACGGTGCGTTCTGGGGCAATCTCCCGCAGGCCCTCAGCCACCTCGCACTCGTCAGCGCCGCCCTGACCATCCGTCAGCTCGTGTCGGACGAGGAGCTCGACGGCTTCTGACCCCGCGGGCTCGCGGTCAGGCGGCGCGGGAGCGCAGCATCCGATCAGCCGTCCGCAGTGACAGGGCCATCTGTGCCAGACACGGATTGGCCGACAGCGCACTCGGGAAGGTCGAGTTGTCGCACACCCAGAGGTTCGGGATGTCGTGGCTGCGGCCGTCGGCGTCGACGACGCCGTTCGCCGGGTCGGTGCTCATCCGGCACGTGCCGAGGGTGTGCGCCGAACGGGCGAGCACACGGATGTCGCGGGCCCCGGCCGCCTCGAGGATGCCGGTGAGCGTGCCGGACGCGTGATCGTCGATGGCTTTCTCGTTCGGACCCGGAGTGAAGGTGACCTCGGCGCGGGGCACACCGAACTGGTCGTGCTCGTCCGCGAGGACCAGCCGATTCCGGTCGGCGGGGAGGCACTCGGCGTTGATCCCGACGCCGATCGAGAACCGCCACGCGTCGAGGGCGTCCATAAGCTCACGGCCCCAGAGGTCGCCGCCCCGCACGAGCATGGTGGCGTGCGTCACGGGCATGACGCCGAGGCTCTGGATCAGATACCCGCCGGCGAAACCGGCGTCGGCGGGTCGGATGAAGTCCTCGCTGATGAGAGACGACGGATACCCTCGGTAGCCGCGCACCTGCGCATCGACGCGGCCCCACGCCTGCAGCGCGCCGTGCGCGAGGAAGTTCCGCCCCACCATTCCACTGGAATTCGCCAGGCCCGTGTGGAGGAGGAGGCGCGGCGTCTCGATCCCGCCTGCGGCCAGCACCAGCGTCGCGCACCGCTGCCGCATCTCCCGGCCGTCGCGGGTGTAGACGACGGCAGCCACCCGCCCTGCGCTGTCGAGCTCGATGCCGTGCACCGTGCTGTCGGGGCGGATCTCGGCGCCGGCGGCCACGGCGGCGGGCAGGTAGGTGTTCGCGGTCGTCGCCTTGGCGTCGCTGCGATCGCCCTGGTGGATGCTGCCGAGGTTGAGGTTCCGCGAGCGCCGGCCGTAGTGCGGCTGATCGTGGTCGCGGGTGAGGATCGCCGCGGGGGCGGTGGCGGTGCGGATGCCCAGGGCATCGCAGCCGAGGGCGACGAGGTCGGCGGGAGCATTCCGCTCCGTGCCGGGCCAGTGGTAGGTCCGTCCCTCGTCCCACGGATAGGGCGTGGGACCCGAGACCCCGATGGTGTGCTCCACCTCCTCGATGTAGCGGATGAGCTCGTCGTGGTCGATCGGCCAGTCCTCGCCCACGCCGAATTCGGTCCGCAGCGCCAGGTCGCGCGCGTCGGGGCGCGGGGCGAACGCTCCCCAGTGGAGGGTGCCGCCACCGACCCCGCGGCCGCTGTTGTTCGGCCCGAACGCGGTCGGGGCCTCGCCCCCGCTGATCCGCTCCGACATCCAGTTCACGCGCCGGCCCTCGACCTCATCGGGGATCAGCTGGTCGGGGTCGAGGTTCGGCCCGGCTTCCAGCGCCACGACTCTCAGGCCGGCGGCGGCGAGACGGGCCAGGAGCGGGCCGCCCCCGGCTCCGGTGCCCACCACCACGACGTCGACGGTCTCGTCGGTGGGGTAGGTGCGCATGTCGGTGAGGTTCATTCGTCGTCTTCCGGGGCGAGGGTGCCGAGCGTGTCGGGTTCCCAGGCTGCGCGGCGGTCGGCGCGGAGCTCGGAGAATCCGGGGTCGGGGGAGGTGATGGCGGTGATGAAGCCGTCGAAGCCGAGGCGGGCGGAGGTGGCGGGGTGCGACACCCACGCCTGCGCGAGGTCGGCGCGGATGTCTTCGAACCACCGCCGGGTGGTCTCGTCGTCCCACGGTGAGCCGGCGAAACCCTGCCCGGCGATGAGGCCGGAGACCAGGTGATCCTGGCTCGTGGTGTCACCGGGCCAGACAGCGGCGAGCGCGTCGAGTCCGCGCCGATAGGCCTCGGAGTCGCGGGGAAGACCGGGTGGGCGCCAGCCGTCGCCCCGCCCTGCGGCCAGTTCGCGGTCGACGACGCGACCGAGGTCGAACCGGTCGTCGAGGTCGCGGGGCATCAGGCGCTCCGCGATCGACCGGAGGAGGACGAGCTGCGCGCGCGACAGGACCTGCGATTCGGCGTCGGGGTCGTCCGCCAGATGGCGCCGGGAGAGGATGCCGCGGGTCTCGGCATCGGTCCGCTCGGAGGCGATGAGCCGGCCCCAGCTCTCCGCCACACGGGTCGAGCCCGCCGAGATGGCGTCCCACAGTCCTTCGATCGCCGCGGCGACCTCCGCCGGGCGCTCGAAGAGCAGCAGATGGCCGGTGTCGGGCAAGGAGGTGATCGCCGCGTCGGGAAGGACACCGGCGACGAGGGCGGGCTGAGCGTCGGCGCCGAGGTCGCCGTCCTCCTCGCCCGCGAGGACGACGGCGGGGACGGCGGCGATGTCCAGGTCGGCGCTGATGTCTTCCCGGCTGCCCTCTTCGAGCCAGCGTCGCCAGGCGAGCGGTGACATCGCCTGCACCTGCGCGATCGCCGCCGCCTCGTCGGCGGCGGGCAACCGCGCGGCGACGTTGTCGGCGACGAACGCGCGGGCGTGCTCCTCGGAGATCGGCCCGTCCACCACCCACGACAGCATCTGCTCTCGCTTGTCGGCGGCCATCGGCTCGGGGGTGGTCGGCGACGGGGCGAGGAGAACCAGCCCCGCCAGACCGAACAGGGGCGCGTCACCCCGGAGAACCCGCTCGGCGACGGCGGCGGCGACCTTCCCTCCCATGCTGTGGCCGCACAGGATCCACGGTCCCCCGCTCGCCGTCTGCGCGATCGCCGCGATCACGCCGTCGACGAGGGCGGAGACGCTGCCGTTCGCGGCATCCGGACTTCCGCCGTGCCCCGGCAGGTCGATGCCGACCACCGCGAGGGTGGGAGAGAGATGTGCCGCGAGCGGCGCGGCCGCCACGGCCGAGAGTCCGAGTCCCGGCAGCACGTAGACCGTGCCTTCGGGTCTCACGGGGTGATCATCCCGCCGTTGACGTTCAGCGTCGCGCCCGAGACGTAGCTCGACTCGGGCGAGGCGAGGAAGACGTACGCGGGCGCCAGCTCGGCCGGCTGGCCGGAGCGCTGATAGGTGTTCTCGTCGTCGAACGCCGTCATCTGCTCATCAGAGACGCCGTCCGAGACCTGCAGGGCGGTCCAGACCGGGCCGGGCGCGACGACGTTCACGCGGATGCCGCGCTCGGCGAGCTGTTGCGCGAGGCCCTTCGAGAGGTTGTTGATCGCCGCCTTCGTCGCGGCGTAGTCGAGGCGGTCGGGCGCCGGCTTGTACGCCTCGAGGGAGGCGGTGTTGATGATGCTGGAGCCCGCGGGAAGGTGGGCGAGCGCCGCCTTCGTCAGCCAGAACGGCGCGAACACGTTCGTGCGGAACGTCAGCTCGAACTGCTCGTCGCTGAGGTCTTCGACCCGGTCGACCGCGATCTGCCGCCCGGCGTTGTTCACCAGGATGTCCAGGCCCCCGAGCGCGGAGACCGCCTCGTCGATGATCGCGCGGCAGCGGGTGGCGTCTGCGATGTCGGCGACGATCGCGTGGCCCCGCGCTCCGGCATCCGAGATCTGCTGCAGGATGTGCGCGGCATCCTCTGCCTCCTCGGGGAGGTGCACGATCGCGACGTCGGCGCCCTCGCGGGCGAATGCGATCGAGACGGCGCCGCCGATCCCGGAGTCGCCGCCGGTGACCAGCGCCTTCCGGCCGACGAGGCGTCCGGTACCTCGGTAGGTCTTCTCACCGAGGTCGGGCACGGGCTGCATCCGCGCCTGCACCCCCGGCTCGGGCTGATGCTGCAGCGGCGGCTCCACGCGGGCGTAGCGCTTGACCGGGTCGTCGAAGGTGTACTGGTCCCGAGTGCTCATGCGGTCACGATAGGTGGCCGACGTGTCGGAAAGTCGGGGTTGCGCGGACGCCGGTTTTGGGTCAGCGGAAGGCGTCCGGTCCGCCCCATCCGCCGAGCCACGCCTCGACCCGAGGATCGGCGCGGACGGCCGACACTCCGGATGCGATGACGGATGCCACCCGGAAGGCGCCTTCGGTGCCCCACCGCTCCGCGCGGCTCGTCGCGCGGCGGGAGCGCAGCACTCCGAGAGGCGTGCCGTCGGCGTCGGCGAGGTGAACGGTGCCGAGATCTTCGGTGGCCAGCCCGTCGATGAGATCGGCGAGCCGGACGGGGTCGGTGATGACGATCGGCCGGTCGAGGCGGAGGGTGACCCGGGCATCGGGAAGGGTCCCCGACGACACCCGCGGGTCGGGGAGCGGCGCGTCGACCCCGTCGTCCAGCACCACCCGTGCCTGGGGGAACGCGGCCAGCACCGAATCCACCGTGAGGAAGAGCGCCGCCGGCGAAGGCGAGCCCGGCATGTGCACGACGAGGTCGGGTGCGGCCGGCAGCAGTCCGCGCGGTGCGGAACCGCGGACGGGGATGTCGCGGGCGAGGCGGATCGACTGCGCGTTGGCGCCCTGGATGTCCGAGCCGTCGCGCTCGGACCACTCCGGGCCGTCGTGCCACGCCACGGCGCTCGGGACATGGGCGAGCACGGCGCCCGCCTGCCAGGCGCGGTGCGCGAACTCCCAGTCCTCGCCGCCGTAGGCGGTGAACGCCTCATCGAAGCCGCCGATTTCGTCGTACAGTCGCCGCGAGCAGGCCATGACCGCGCCGATGACGAACCGGTACGACCGGTCGTCGGCGTCGAGCAGATTGTGGGTCCGCGCATACGCGCCGCGAAGCCACGCGGGCTCGGGCAGCTCGCGCCCGGCGGCTGCCGCAGGCAGCGGGGCGTCTGCGCGGATGCCGCTGAAGTCGGCGTGCCGCCGCCGGCCCACCGTGACGGCCTCGGGAAGGAGCGCCGGAAGCCGGGTGAGGGCCCGCAGGTATCCGGATTCCGGCGCCGTGTCGGCGTCGAGGAAGCAGAGCACCTCACCTGAGCTCGCCCGCACGCCGAGGTTTCGCGCCGCGGAGAGGCGGAACCCGCGGTCGTCCTGCCGCACCAGCGCGACGCCGGAGGGAACGACGACCTCGCCGGGGGTGCCGTCATCGGCCACGATGACCTCCACGAGGCCGGCGGGGTAGTCCTGCGCGGCGAGGGCATGGAGGGTGCGGGCGAGCTCGGCGGGTTGATCGAAGTGGGCGACGATCACCGAGACCCGGGGGAGCGGATCGGGAACGACGCCGTCCAGAGTGTCCCAGGCATTTCCGACGACCCACGGCTCGCGAGCGGTCATCCGATCTCCTCCCACCACGACAGGTAGGCCTCGGCCACGTCACCGAAAGAGAACGGCACGCGGTCGAGGCCGTGCCAGGTCCCGGCCGGCGTCGCCGCCGCGCGGCGGATCGCATCCGCAAGTCCGGCGGGATCGACCGGGCTCAGCGTGCCGGGGCGCAGCCGTGCCATCTCGTCGACATAGCGGTTGCGTTCGGTGACGGGGCGCCGGCCCCAGCCGATCCACGTCGCGAGCGATCCCGACGCCGACACGTGGCGGTGCGCGACCACCGGCACCGCGACCCTTCGGCCGCGCGCCGCGAGATCGGCGTCGTCGAGCCACCCCGTCACCTCGACGTCGAGGCCGAGCGTACCGGCGCGACGGACGAAGCCTTCGAGGTCGGCGGCGTGACCGTCGGAAGCGCGGCCGAGCACCGTCATTCGTGTCAAGCCCGCCTGCGCCGCCGCCCGGGCCGCCTCATCGTGGCCTTTGCCCGGGTAGAAGAAGCCAAGCACACCGACGGTGTCATCGAGCGGCCCGGGCGCGGTGCTCCCCTCGATGTCGACGGGGAGGGGGATGCTGACGACCGACCTCGGGCGGATGTCCGACTCGCGCAACAGGGCGAGTTCGTGGTCGCTGTTGACGGCGACCGCTCGCGCCGTGGCCGCGACGGCGGCATACGCGGCCCGGCGCCGAGGGAGGTTCCGCGGACCGTCGGAGGGCTGGGGAACGTCGTGAAGTGTGACCGTGACGGGTCGCCGCGCGGCGATCGCGACGAAGCGCTCGGCGGCCGCCTCGGGCGCGTCGGCCCACAGACGGTCGGTGAACTGCACGTGCACCGGGCGTCCCGCGGGGAGGCTCGGGCTCATCGGCCGCGTCGATCGCCCGCGGGCCGGTACGCCGCGCGGTGACGGCCGCGGCGAGCAGGCGTCCGTACGCGGCCACACCGTGGTTCCCCGGGTGCACGACGAGGACCGGCGCGGCGCTCACCCCCGCCCCCCCACCCGCGAGAGTGCAACGGCGCGCCGAGAATGCGGCGAGACCCCGCACCCTCGGCGCCCAGATGCATTCTCGCGGTTCATGCGCGCCGCCACCGGGCGAGGAGGGGCGCGAGGCGCGTGAGCGCCGCGTCGACGAAGGCCGGGTGGCCGGCGTACCAGCGACGGTGGGCCTCGCGCACCTCGGCGTCGTCGACCGGGCGACCCTCGACAAGCCAGTGGGTGCGCGGCTCCTCCGGCAGCGACCACGCTTCCACGACGTCGGGGAGGAGGGGGCTGCGGACCGACGCGAGGAGCGGGCGCCCCGGGTCGTGCACCGGCCCCTGCAGGCCGAGCGCCTCGAGCACGCGCGCCCCGAGCGGCAGCCAGATCGCGTTGCCGGGATGATTCACAGTCCGGGCGTGCTCGGCGGTGAGCGTGTAGTACAGGTCGGAGACCGGCACGTCGATGCGCTCCTCGCGGGCGCGGAGCTCGACGAGCGAGTCCCGCGCGACGCCGCGGACGTCGTCCGGTGCGAGCGCAGCGCGCGTGGCGATACCGCCCGCCTCGGCGAGGGTGCGGATGTCGTGGTAGGCCACGATCGGCGGGTCCTCGTCCACGCCCGGCACCCGTATCGCGGCCTGAAAGGGCTGAAGCCCTGCGAAGCGGACCGACGGCACGGTCAGCGTGACGGCCGACGTCGCCTGCGCGAGCTGACCGGTGCCGAGCGGAAGTCCCCGGTAGTCGGTGCGGATGGGCTGGGTCACCACGTACGCCGCGTCGGAGATGATCTCGTGGAGTTTCGTCGCCTCCTCGGCGGTCATCTCGTGCACCGGAGGCACGCGGACGAAGCGCCGATCCGGGGCATCCAGCACGATCCGGAGCGATTCGGCCTGGCAGTTGCCGACGACGACCCCGAAACGGTCGGGCAGCGCGGAGAGTCCGAAGAACTCGCCGTAGTGCTGGTGGCGCGATATCACCGAAGGGTCTCCCGGCGCAACGGCGGCGGGCACATTCGGGGCACCGTTCATGATGTGAACGTAGCTTGTCGATGACGTCGTCCCTCCCTCGCCCGTATCCATTGCGACGTCTGCGCGGATCTGGTAGCGCGGAGCGTTCGACGGGCGGAGGGAGAGAAGAAATACGCACCGACACCGGCCTCGTCCGCATCGCCTCGATCCCCGCCGCGCATCCCTACGTGGGCGCGATCACCGACCGCCGCTTCGTCCACGTCCTGCCCGATCCGCCGGTGCCCGGTGCTCCCGACGGCCAGTGGTGGCCGCCCGTCGCGTTGACGACGGCATGGCTGCGAGCCAACAGCGAGAACGTCGACGCGCTGCACGTGCACTTCGGTCTGGAGTCGTTCTCACCCGCAGAACTCGGATCGGCGCTCGCGGCTGCTCGTGACCTCGAGCTCCCCGTCGTCTACACCGTGCACGACCTGGAGAATCCGCAGCTGCGCGATCAGACCGCATACGGCGAACTCCTCGACATCATCGTCCCCGGCGCGGACCACCTCATCACCCTCACGGCCGGTGCCGGCGCCGAGGTCGCGCACCGGTGGGGCCGCGAGTGCGAGATCATTCCCCACCCGCTGCTGGCCGGCCACGCAGGCGAAGGCCCTGCGCGCGCACCGCGCGGGGAGACGGTGCGCGTCGGGATGCACCTGCGCGACCTCCGGCCGAACATCGACGCCGCCGCCGCGGTGCGCGCCGCGGCGGAGGCAGCGAAATCGCTCGAGGGCGGCGACGCGCCGGTGGTCATCGAGATCCTCCTGAACGAGCGCGTGCGCGACGTCGACCTCGCCGCGCGTCTGGAAACGGTCGCCGCGCAGCATCCCTCCGTGCACATGCGACGGACGGCGCGCCTGAGCGATGCCGACATCGAAGCGTGGCTCACCGGGCTCGACCTGTTCGTCCTGCCCTATCGCCACGGCACGCATTCGGGGTGGGTGGAACTCTGCTTCGACCTCGGGGTGCCCGTCGCGGGTACCGCGGTGGGTCACGTCGCGTCGCAGCATCCCTCGTCCTTCCGGGTCATCGACCTCGACGACCCTGCGACGCTCGCCGCCGCGATCCGCCGCTCTCGGGTCGCCCGACAGGCGGCCGACCAGCCGGCCGCGCGCGACACCCGGCACCGGGCACGCCGACACGAGCGCGACGAGGTCCGCGCCGCGCATCTCGCGCTGTACCGACGCGCCATCGCAGAGGTGGCGCAGGGCCGTCTGGTCGAGGAGGGGCGGCGATGAGCGGGGTCGAGCGCCTGCGGGTCCTGGTGGTCGCGCCGGAACGGCACGCGCTTCGCCAGCCGCACGCGGGGGGCCTGGAGGCGGTGGTCTGGAACCGCGTGCGGTGGCTGCGGCGTCAGGGACACACGGTGTTCCTCTGCGCGGCCGAGGGTTCCGACTTCCTCGGGGCGCACCCCGAGCTGCGGCTTCCCAGTCCGCGCTGGAGCCGGCCGCAGGATGCCTCCGACTCACTGAGTCCCCGCGGGCATGAGGGCCGGATGGTGGAGGCGTTCGACCGGGTGCGGCACCTGCTCGCCACCGGAATGCTGCCGGTCGACGTCGTCGACAACCACAGCCTGCACGGCGAGCCGATCCTCTGGTCGCGCGACCTCGGGCTGCCGGTGGTGACGACGCTGCATACGCCTCCGCTGCCCGGGATGGTCGAATCATCTCGCCGCCTGTCCGGCGGGGAGCCCCATCGCTTCCTCGCCGTGAGTCAGTTCACGGCCCAGGCCTGGTCGCAGGCCGGGGTCGACTCGTTCGTCTTCCCCAACGGCGTCGATGCCGACCAATGGCGCCTCGGCCCGGGCGGAAGGGACTGGGTGTGGTTCGGGCGGATCGTCCCCGAGAAGGCGCCGCACCTGGCGATCCGGGCGGCGGTTCGGGCTCGGGCGCGCCTGCGGATCGCGGGCCGGATCGGCGACGTCACCTACTTCACCAGGGAGATCGAGCCCCTTCTCGGCGGCGGGATCGACTACCTCGGCCCGTTGAGCCTCCCGGAACTGAGCTCGGTGATCGGTGCGTCGGCCGTGGCTCTCGTGACTCCGGTGTGGGACGAGCCGTTCGGGCTCGTCGCCGCCGAGGCGCTGATGACCGGCACCCCCGTCGCCGCCTTCGACTCCGGCGGCATCGGCGAAGTGCTCGCCGGCATGCCCGCCACGGCCGTCGTGCCGCCCGGAGACGTCAGCGCGCTCGCGCGCGCCGCCGCGGGGCTCGCCGGGCTCTCGCGGTGGGGTCTTCCTCGCGGTCGGATCCGGGATGCCGCGACGGCGCGCTACTCGCTGGAGCAGCGTCACCGTGAGATCGAGCGGGTCCTGTCGGTCGCCGCGTCCGGTTCGGGCGTTCCTGCCCACGTCTCGGCGGACGTCGTGCGCTCGGCGGTCGGGGCGTGATCGGCTGGTACGTCCATCATCACGGGTGGGGGCACGCCACTCGCCTCCAGGCGATTCTTCCGCACCTCGTCGACGAGGTCACCGTCTTCTCCTCGCTGCCCGAGCCGCCGGGACTCTCGGCCGGCGCGCGCTGGGTGACGCTCCCCTCCGATGCGGATGACATCGTCACCGCGGACGGCGCGCGTCGCTCCGCGCGTCACTTCGGCGACGAGACCGCGCGCGGATCTCTGCACTGGGCGCCGATCGCGCATCCGGGGCATCGCGCACGACTCGCCGTCATCGCCGACTGGGCCGCCGCGATCGAGGTTTCGGTTTTCGTCGTCGACGTGAGCGCCGAAGTGGCGGCGTTCGTGCGTTTACTCGGGATTCCGACGGTGGTCGTCGCGCAGCCGGGCCGCCGGACGGACCGTCCGCACCGGATGGCGTATGAGATGGCCGACCGCATCCTCGCACCGTGGGCGGCCGGCACCATGCCGGCCGAGGGACTCACCGGCTTCGACGATCGAGTCCGACGTGTCGGCGGGGTGTCGCGGTACGACGGGCGAGGAGCGGACCGGGCGGTGGGGCGTCGGGTGCTGTTCCTGGGCCGGACGCTAGCGGATTCCGCCCTGCGGCAGGCGATCGCCCTCCTCCGTGCCGACGGGTGGAGCGTCGAGACCGCCGGAACCGGGGACGGTGATCGCGCCGACGACGTCTGGCCGATGATCACCCGCGCACAGGTGGTCGTGAGCGCCGCAGGACAGAACAGCGTCGCCGATCTCGCCGCGGCGAATGCGCGCGCGGTCGTCGTGCCGCAGGAGCGGCCCTTCGACGAGCAGGGCGAGACCGGGCGCGTCCTCGCCGCCGGGGGATGGGCGGAGGTCGCGCCCTGCACCGCCGGTTCCGAACAGCTCGTGGCGCTCGTGCAACGCGCCGCCGGTCGCAGGCCGGACTGGAGCGGCTGGCAGGTGTCGGGGGCGGCCGCGCGTGCGGCCGCGGTCATCGACGAGGTGCGGGTGTGACCGGGCGCGTGGCGGTCGTCACCGCGTGGTCGCGCGACCGCGAGGACCATCTGCGCCGCCAACGGGCCTTCCTGTCGGGTGTCTCGGCCTCGGGGATCGAGGTGCTCCGCATCGACGTCGGGCTGGACGCCGACCCCGCCTCGATCACGCCGGGCGTCGTCGCCGGGCATGTGCCGCCCGGATCCCACGGCGTGCGGGTGGGGGCCGCGCGGAACGAGGGCGCCCGCATCGCACTCGATCACGGAGCCGAGGTGCTGGTCTTCCTCGACGTCGACTGCCTTCCCGGCCCCGAGATGCTTTCCCGGTACGTCGAGGTCCTCCGCGCACAACCGTCCGACATCGTCTGCGGACCGGTCACCTATCTCGCGAGCCCCCAACGCCCGGGCTGGTTGGACGAGCTCGACGCGATGACCCGGCCCCACCCGGCGCGGCCGAACCCCGAGCCGGGGGAGACCCGGCCGGCGTCGGCCGATGAGTACGACCTCTTCTGGTCGCTGTCCTTCGCCGTCACCGCCATGACCTGGCGGCGTCTCGGCGGCTTCGACGAGGTGTACGAGGGCTACGGCGCGGAGGACACCCATTTCGCGCGTCGCGCGCGGGCTTCGGGCGTCGGCCTGCGATGGGTCGGTGGGGCACACGCGTACCACCAGTGGCATCCCGCCGGTTCACCCCCCTGGCGACACCTGGACGACATCCTGCGCAACGGCGAGCTGTTCGCGCGCACCTGGGGCGAATGGCCGATGCGGGGCTGGATCGAGGCCTTCGTCGTGGCGGGAGCCGTCGAGGAGCACGCGGGCGGGTTTCGACGCGCGGTGGTCTGAGGGGTCAGGGGCAGCAGGTCACCAGATGGTGCCGCCGCCGATCGAGATGCCGCCCCACGTGAGCAGCACGAAGATCGCCGCGAACACCACGGGCGCGATGCCCCTGCCGCTGCGTGCGAGGCCCTTCAGCAGGGCGATGACGACGAGGACCGCGGCGATGAGCGACAGGCCTCCACCGAGGATCAGCCCGATGAAGAGCGGGATCGGCATGAGGACGAGGCCGGCGAGCCCGACCCAGAAGGCGGCCCAGGCGGTGGGGTTGCGGGTGCGTGCGGCGGCGTTCGACATGCCTCGATACTGTCAGAGCCGGGCCGCCGATGCGCTGGGGCCCGCGATCACGAGGGGGAACAGTGAGCGAAGAGCCGTGGCTGCCGCAGGATTTCGTGCATCCGAGGTCGGTGCCGCTCGTCGATGGGGTGCACCTCCGCCCGATCCGAGCGAGCGACGTGGACATCGACATGGTCACCGTCATGGCCAACCGCGACATGCTGTGGCAGATGTACGGCTAGGCGTGGGGATGGCCGCCGGCATCCATGACGCACGAGGAGGACGAGGACGACCTCGCCCACCACGCCGCCGACATGGAAGCGCACGTGTCCTTCAACTACGCCGTGCTCACGCAGGACGAGTCCCGGCTGCTCGGGTGCGTCTACATCGACCCGTTGCCGGCCGGCCCCGACGGCGCTGCCGCGGAGGTGTCGTGGTGGATCGCCGAGGATGCACCTGACCAGTGGCGCGACGCCCTCGACGCCTTCGTCCCCCGGTGGATCGAGGAAGCGTGGCCGTTCGCGCACGTGAACACGCCGTTCCAGCTGCCGCGCCCCTGACTCCTGCGTTTCGGGCCAGACCCGAGGATTCGGGGGTGTAAGACCGACCGCGCGCCCGTTCTGCAGGAGTTAGGGACAGCGGCAGGCCCCGTCAGGCGCCGGAAGGCGAACGCCGCTAGCGTGTCACCGACGACTCCTCGCACGGGGTCGCGGATGGGGGGCGGGCGTGGCACTTCACGCAGGGACGACGCCGGGAGGCGTGTACACCGTGGGCGACTACCTCCTCGACCGGCTGGCCGACGCAGGTGTTCGGCACCTGTTCGGCGTGCCGGGTGATTTCACCCTGTCGTTCCTCGACCACGTCCAGGCCCACCCCGCCATCGAGTGGGTCGGATGCGCGAACGAGCTGGGCGCCGGCTACGCCGCCGACGGCTACGCGCGACTGCACGGACTGGGCGCGCTCTGCACCACTTTCGGGGTCGGCGAGCTGTCCGCGATCGCGGCCCTCGCGGGCAGCCGCGCCGAGCACGTCCCCGTTGTGCACGTGGTGGGAGCGCCGACGACGGCCACCCAGGCGGCGGGCCGGGCGACGCATCACACGCTCGGTGACGGCGACTTCGGGCACTTCGCGCGGATGACCGCCGAGATCGCCGCGGCCCACGCGACGGTCACCGCCGGGGGGTACGCCGATGAGATCGACGGCGTCCTGATGGAGGCCCGTGACCGCCGCCTTCCCGGCTACCTCGTGCTGCCGGCGGATGTCGCGGCGGCACCCGCCACCCCGCCCGTGGCTCCGCTCGCGGAGCATCCCGGGGTCACCGACGCGGGCGTCGCGGCCGACTTCCGTGCCCGGCTGACCGAGCGGATGACGCAGGCGTCGACCGTGGCGCTCCTCGCGGACATCCTCGTCTCCCGCCTCGGGGCCGAGCAGCACCTGCATCGGGTGACCGCCCTCGGCGTCCCGCACGCGACGCTGCTCTGGGGGCGTCGCGTCGTCGACGAGTCGGCGCCGGGATACCTCGGCTCCTACCTGGGCGCCTCCAGTGACGAGCACGTGCGCATCGCCGTCGAAGACGCGGATCTGCTCGTCATGGCCGGCGTGCAGTTCACCGACCTGACCAGTGGCTTCTTCTCGCAGCGCATCGACTCCGCCCGCGCGGTCGAGATCGGTGGCGAAGCGGTCTCGTGGGACGGGCGCATCTTCTCGCCGCTGGCGATGACCGACGCGTTGGACATCGTCGCCGAGGTTCTCACCAAGGCGGGCGTGGGCGGGAGTCCGATGGCCTCAGCGGCTCCGGGGCAATCGACCGAGACCGCTTCGAACGACATCGACAGTCTGCTCGGGCAGGAGGCCCTGTGGCGCGAAGTCGCCGACTTCCTCAGTCCCGGAGACATCGTCTTCGCCGATCAGGGCACCTCGTTCTACGGCATGGCCGATCACCGACTGCCCGGCGGTGTCACCTTCGTCGGACAGCCGCTCTGGGCCTCGATCGGCTACACCCTGCCGGCGGTGCTCGGCGCGGCGCTCGCCGCGCCCGACCGACGCCCCGTGCTGCTCATCGGCGACGGTGCCGCCCAGATGACCGTCGCCGAGCTCGGCACGCTCCTGCGCCGGGGCATCCCGGCCGTGGTGATCGTCGTCGACAACGCCGGGTACACCGTCGAACGCGTCATCCACGGGGCGAACGAGGCGTACAACGACATCGGCACGTGGGACTGGGTGCAGCTGATGAAGGCGATGGATGCAGCGGGGTCGGCCCGCGGCATCCGTGTCGACACCCCCGACGCGTTGCGCGCGGCGCTCGCCGAGGCGCGAGACGGCGCGACACTCACGCTGATCCAGGCGGTCGTGCCGCCACAGGACGTGCCTCCGGTCCTTCGGACCATCGCCACCGCGGCCGCTGCGGCCAACCGCGCGCCGGCCTGACCGCTACGAGGCCGGCGTCACCACGACCGAGAGCCGCTCGAGGGCATCGATCGCGTCGCGAGTGACGTGCGCAGGGTCGCCCTCGACCGACACCGCGGCGCCCAGCTCGTCGGCCTGGAGCGGCTCGAGCGTCTGAAGCTGCGATTCCAGGAGCGCCGACGGCATGAAATGCCCTGCCCGGTGGCGAAGCCGCTCCGCGACCCGGCCACGGGTGCCGGTGAGATGGATGAACGCGATGTCAGGGCGCTCGGCTCGGAGAGCGTCGCGATACGCGCGCTTCAGCGCCGAGCAGGCGATGACCGTCGCCGGCTGGTCGACGTCGGCGAGGCGCGCGGCGACGCGCGCGAGCCAGGGCCAGCGGTCGTCGTCGGTGAGCGGCTCCCCCCGCGCCATCTTCTCGCGCGCGTCGTCGGAGTGCAGGTCATCCGCGTCGATGAAAGGGGCGCCGAGGGCGGACGCCAGCGCGATGCCGATGGTCGTCTTCCCCGCGCCGGAGACGCCCATGACGACGACGGGGGAGTGCAGGGTGTGCGCGCTCGAGGGGACATCCATAGGATCGCCACCCTAGCGCGGCGGCGTGAGCCGGGTCCAAGGCGGCAACCGGGAGGAGACCGACGCGCGGGAGGATCGATCGGCGAGTTCGCGCCTCCGGTGCGCCAATCTCCTCCCGTGTGCCGACGAGCGGCGCGCGAGGCGCCACGAGTCAGCGACTGAGGGTCGCGAAGCGCCTGATCGACAGCGGCACGAAGATCACGAGCATCACGACGGCGAACACCAGGACGTAGACGACCGGATGCTGCAGGGGCCACGCATCGGCGACCGGCGCCTCCGCCGGAACGTTGCCGAAGAGCACGCGCGCGGCCTGCACGAGCGCCGACACCGGGTTCCACTCTGCGAAGACCCGCAGGGGACCGGGCAGATTCTCGCTCGGCACGAAGGCGTTGGAGATGAAGGTGAGCGGAAAGAGGATGAGGAACGAGGCGTTGTTGATGACCTCGGGGCTGCGCACCACGAGGCCGAGGAAGGCCATGACCCAGGAGAACGCGTACGAGAACAGCATCAGCAGTCCGACGCCCGCGAAGAAGCTCGGCACAGACGACTCCACGCGCCATCCCACGATGAACCCGGTGCCCATCATGACCACGAGTGACAGGACGTTGATGACCAGGTCGCCGACAGTCCGGCCGACGAGCACCGCCGACCCGTTCATCGGGAGTGTCCGGAAGCGGTCGATGATCCCGTCCTTCAGGTCCTGCGCCATCGCCGAGCCGGAGTAGGTCGATCCGAACACGATCGTCTGGGCGAAGATCCCCGCCATGAGGAACGACGTGTAGTTCTCACCCGGCACCGCGATCGACGAGCCGAAGACGAAGGTAAACAGCAGCACGAACATGATCGGCTGGATGAGGGTGAAGACCAGGATGTCGGGGACGCGGACGATCTTCTTGATGTTGCGCCAGGTCGCGACGTAGCCGTCCGACACGAAACGGCTGAGCGGCGTTCCCGGTTCGGCCTCGAGGGTCGCGGCGAGGGCGGCGGCGGCCGACCCCTCACCGGCGCGTGCCGTCGTGCTCATGCTGCGGCCTCCTCATCGGCTGCGCTGTCAGCGGCATGGCCGGTGAGCTGCAGGAAGACGTCGTCCAGTGTCGGCCGGCGCATCCCGGCGTCGTGGAGGTCGATGCCTGCGGACGCCAGGTCGGCCATCACGCCACTGAGAGCCGCTGATCCGTCGGCCACCGGTGCGACGAGCGTGCGCTCGCCGTCAGCGACGACCGCTCCGGTTCCGCGGCGCCGGAGGATGTCGGTCACCGCCTCTCTGTCGGCCTGGTCGACCAGGGTGACCGCCACCCGCTGGCCGCCGACCGATGCCTTCAGGCTCGTCGGCCGTGCCCTCGGCGATGACTTTGCCGGTGTCGATGATCGAGATCGAGTCGGCCAGTCGGTCGGCCTCCTCGAGGTACTGGGTGGTCAGGAGGAGGGTCGTGCCTCCTGCGACGAGAGACTCGATGATGTCCCACAGGGCGAGCCTGCTGCGCGGATCGAGACCGGTCGTCGGCTCGTCGAGGAAGAGGACCGGGGGATTGATGACGAGGGCGCCCGCCAGGTCGATCCGTCTCCGCATGCCTCCCGAGAAGCCTTTCACCGGCCGGTTCTGCGCCTCGACGAGGTCGAACACCTCGATCAGCTCCCGAGCGCGCTGTGTCGCCCGGCGCCGACCCAGATGGTAGAGCAAGCCGACCATCAGCAGGTTCTCGAACCCGGTGAGGTTCTCATCCACCGCCGCGTACTGTCCGCTCGCGCCGCTCATGCGCCGGATCGCCTGCGGGTCGGCGAGGACGTCGACGCCGCCGATCGTCGCCTGACCGGAATCGGGGCGGATCAGAGTCGTCAGCACCTTGACGGTGGTGGTCTTCCCCGCGCCGTTCGGGCCGAGGAGAGCGGTGACCGTTCCCTCCGGCACCTGCAGGGTCAGGCCGTCGAGCGCGCGGACCTCGGGCGCGCCCTTGGGCTGGTAGGTCTTGACGAGGTCCCTCGCCTCGATGAATGCCATGGCCGGATGGTACTCCTCGCGTGTGACATCCCCGAGAGTTCGAGAGCGGCGCGAGGGCATGAAACATGACGCTGTGCGACCTCATGTGACGCCCGCTTTCCAACAATGACAGGCCCCGTTGCACCGGCCTGTGTGCGGCCCGTTTACTGACTGCCCACAGGCCACGTCCGCAGCATCCAGGAGACCGACCATGTCCGCAGAGAACCCCGCCCCGTCCGGCGAGAGCGACCTTCGCACCGCCCTCACCGCGCAGAAGAAGAAGCGCCGCACCGCCGCCATCGCGGTCGGTGCCGTCGCCGTCGCCGGCCTTCTCGCCGGGACCGTCGCGATCGTCGCGAACCTCGGCAGCACCGAGCCGACCGCGAACGCCGCCGAGGCTTCGGCCGCGCCCGACGACCTCAGCGTCACCATCGCCACCGCCGAAGACACTGTGTTCCAGGACACCATCGCCGAGGTCGCCGCCGAGAAGGGTCTCGAGGTCGAGTGGCTCAACGTGGACGACTGGGTGCTTCCCAATAACGAGCTCGTGGCCGGGACGGTGGACGCCAACGCGTTCCAGCACATCCTGTACCTCAGCGCCTTCAACACCGAGAACGACGCCGACATCACCCCGGTCTTCTCGACCGTGATCACGCAGTGGGGCATCTTCTCGGCCACCCTCGACGACGTCGACGCCCTCGCCGACGGGGCGCGCATCGGCATTCCGGATGACCCGTCGAACGGCGGCCGGGCCCTGAACATCCTCGAGTCGGCCGGGCTCATCGAGCTCTCCGACGACGCCGGTGACTTCCCGACCGTCGACGACATCGAGACCAACGACCGGAACCTGCAGTTCGTGCCGCTCCCCGCCCGCGACATTCCGCTCCAGTTCGAAGACCCGAGCCTCTCGGCCGTCATCGTCGGCACCTCGTACTTCGACCCCTCGCAGGGGATCGGGGCGGCTGACGCGCTCTTCCTCGACGACTCGCTCGATGAGAAGAACCTGCCATACGTCAACGTCGTCGCCACCCGCGCCGACGACGTCGACAACCCCGCGTGGAGGATCCTCGAAGAGGCGTACGCCGACCCCCGCGTGGCCGACGCCCTGGAGGAGGAGTACTTCGGCAACACCGTGCTGGTCGACGTCGACGTCGAAGACCTCCGCGCCAAGCTCGCCGATCTAGAAGCCGCGGCCGCGCAGGGCTGAGCCCGGCGGCGCGCAGAGAGGACACGGACATGACGACGGCCATCTCCTTCGAGAGCGTGTCGAAGACGTTCACCGTCAGGGGGCGCCGCATCGACGCGCTCCGCGACGTCGACCTGACCGTCGACCGCGGCGAGATCTTCGGAATCGTCGGGTACTCCGGCGCCGGGAAGTCGACCCTCCTGCGCACCGTCAACGCTCTGGAGCGTCCGACATCGGGACGCGTCGTCGTCGACGGCGTGGAGATCTCCTCTCTGACGGGACGAGAACTCTACGCCGCTCGGCAGGGCATCGGCATGATCTTCCAGCAATTCAATCTGCTGCGATCTCGGACGGTCTACAAGAACATCGCGTACCCGCTGAAGCTCGCCGGCTACTCGGCCGAGCAGATCGTCGACAGGGTCGAGGAGCTTCTCGAGTTCGTCGGCCTCTCCGACAAGGCGCTCGCATACCCCTCGCAGCTCTCTGGAGGGCAGAAGCAGCGGGTGGGCATTGCCCGGGCGCTGGCGACGCGTCCCGACATCCTCATCTCCGACGAGTCCACCAGCGCCCTCGACCCCCAGACCACGGGCGAGGTGCTCGAGCTCCTCACACGGATCAACCGCGAGCAGGGCGTCACCATCGTGCTCGTGACCCACGAGGTCGACGTCGTGCGCGAGATCGCCCACCGGGTGGCGGTGATGGACAGCGGACGCGTCGTCGAGACGGGGAGCGTCTACGACGTCTTCTCGGCCCCCCAGAACCCGACCTCGCGGCGGTTCGTGTCGTCGGTCCTCCGCCACGTCCCCTCGGCGGAGACGCTCGATCGACTGCGCGTGCGCCATCCGGGTCGACTGGTGCAGGTGCGGATCGCCGACGACGACGGGGCGGGAACGGTGCTCTCCCGGGTCGCGCGTGACCACGGGGTGGACGCGAACGTCATCTACGGCGGAGTCGACGAACTGCAGGGCCGCACCTTCGGCACACTGACCGTCGAACTGGTGGGTCTGCCATCCGACATCGACGACGCCCTCGACGATCTCTCCGCCGTCACCGCGGTGACGGAGCTGACCGATACGCGACGTCCGGAGGTGACCTATGCGTGAGTTCGACCTCGAGGCATTCCTGCCCCGCTTCTTCCAGGCGCTGGCCGAGACGGGACTGATGGTCTCCGTCGCGTTCCTCGGCGCCGCGATCATCGGGATTCTCCTAGGTCTGCTGCTCTACGCTTCGCGCCCGGGGAATCTGCTGGAGAACCGCGTCATCTTCGGGGTGTTGAACTTCGTCATCAACGTCATCCGGCCGATCCCGTTCCTCATCGTCGCGATCGCGCTCATTCCGCTCACCCGGATGGTGTTCGGAACCGGCATCGGTCCGCTTCCCGCGACACTCCCTCTCGTGCTCGTCGCGAGTGTGGCGATCGCCCGCGTCGCGGAGTCGAATCTCGTCGCCGTCGATCCGGGATCGATCGAGGCGGGAGCGGCGATGGGTGCGAGCCCCGCCCGGGTGCTCTTCACGATCGTGGTGCCCGAAGCGCTCGGGCCCTTGACGCTCGGACTGACCTACATCCTCGTCGCGCTCGTCGACGCCACGGCCGTCGCCGGCGTCGTGGGCGGCGGGGGGCTCGGCGACCTGGCGCTGAAGTTCGGGTACGCGCGTTTCGACTGGATCACGGTTCTGATCGTCGTCGTCACGCTCATCGTGCTGGTCCAGCTCGCGCAGCTGATCGGGAACGCCGTCGCGAAGCGGGTGCTGCATTGAGCGCCGTCGACGCCCGGACGGCCTCCCTCGTCGGCGAGCGGCACGAGAACGGTGAGGGGGCCTCCTTCGCGGCCTTCCTCGACCGGGTCGCCGCCGGTTCGGTCGACCGCGAGCGAGACCGGCGGCTCCTCTTCGACGAGGTCGCCGAGCTGCGCGCCCTCGGATTCGGCGCGCTGCGGGTGCCGGCCGCGCGCGGCGGGGTCGACCTCCCGTTCGTTGAGGTCATCGACCGCATCATCCGCCTCTCGTCCGCCGATGCGAGCCTCGGTCACCTGTGGCGCGGACACATCGCGTTCGTCGAGGATCTCCGGGCGCAGGGTGGGGGAGCGGATGACCGGTGGTGGCACCGCATCCTCGCCGGTGACCTGATCGGCAACGCCCAGTCCGAGCGGCACGGCACCGCGCGGCTGGACACCCGCATCGACCGCGTGGGGGACGAACTGCTGCTCACCGGCACGAAGTACTACACGACCGGCAGCATCTACGCCGACTGGATCCACCTCGCGGCGCTCGACGGCGACGAGCGGGTCGCCGTCACGGTGTCGGCGATCCACGAGGGGGTGCGCCCGGTGGACGACTGGGACGGTTTCGGGCAGCTCCTGACCGGCAGCGGCACGACGACCTTCGAGCGGGTGCCGGTCGATCCGCGCGATGTGATCGCGTGGGTAGACGACGCGCGGCGATGGGCGGCTCTGGGAAGCATCTACCAACTGACGCTCATCGCTGTCATCGCCGGCATCGCGCAACGCGCGCTCGACGACACCGTCGCGTTCGTCCGGCCGCGGCGGCGGACCTTCGGCTTCGCCGGCGAGACGCTGCCCGCCGACGACCCGCTCGTGCAGCTCGTGGTGGGTGAGGTGAGTGCGGCCGCCTCCGCCGCGCGACGTCTTGTGCTCTCGGTCGCCGCCGAGCTCGGCGACGCGCTGGATGACCAGAGCGCCGCCGGTGCCGACCGGCTCCGCGCGCTCCAGCTCGAGGTCTACCGGCTGCAGGAGGTCGTGCCCCGCCTGGTCCTGGATGCCGCGACGCGGCTGTTCGAGGTCGGCGGAGCGTCGGCGGTGAGCGTGACCACGGCGCTCGACCGCCACTGGCGGAACGTCCGCACGATCGCCTCGCACAACCCCGTCGTCCAACGCGCCCGCGCGATCGGCCAGTGGGAGCTGCGGGGGACTCTTCCCGACTGGAAGGCGCCGGGAAGATGACGCTCCCGCCGTCCGTGCTGGAGAACGACTCCGAGCCGCGCACGAGCATCCGAGACATCGTCGAGCGCTACCGGCCGGTCTTCGACGAGATCGGCGCCGGGGCTGTCGCGCGGGAGAACGAGCGGCGCCTGCCGTTCGCCGAGGTGGAGCTCCTGCGCGCATCCGGATTCACGCGGGTCACCCTTCCTCGCGAGCTCGGTGGAGATGCGGTCGACCATCTCGCGCTTTTCGAGCTCCTGGCCGAGCTCGCCCGGCGCGACCCGAACGTCGCTCAGCTCCTGCGCTCGCACTTCGCATTCATCGACCGCACGCTGCACGGCGAGGCGCCGCCGACCGCCCGTGCCCGCCTCGCGCGCATCGCCGCGGGGGCGATCTACGGCAATGCGACCTTCGAACGAGGCTCGGCGAGCGTCGGCTCCTATGCGACGACCCTGACGCGCGACGAACGCGGTCAGCGCCCGGACGGACGCAAGTTCTACAGCACCGGCACCCTCTTCGCCGATGTGGTGGGCGTGCTTGCGACTCCCGATGCCACGACCGGCCTCGGCCCCGATCCGGTCAGTGTCCTCGTCGCGACGGACGCGCCCGGGCTCACCCGGGTGGACGACTGGGATGGGTTCGGACAGCGGATGACCGGCAGCGGATCGACGATCTTCGACGGCGTCCGGGTGGCAGCGGGTGATGTCCTCGCCCGCGCCGCCGTCCCCGGCCATGCCGGCGCGTTCGTCCAACTCGTCCTGCTGGCCGCCCTCACCGGCATCGGGCGCGCCGTCGTCGACGACGCCGCGCGGTTCGCCCGCGAACGCACTCGCTCCTACTCGCACGCCAGCGCAGACCGGCCGCGCCACGATCCGATCGTCCAAGAAGTGGTCGGCGACCTCTCTGCAGCCTCGTTCGCCGCCGATGCGGCGCTGACCCGTGCGGTCACGGCGCTGCAGCGAGCGGCAGAGGCGCAGCATCCGCATTCTTCCTCCGGAGAAGACGACCGCACCGCCGCCATCGCCGCGGCCGACCTCGCCACCGCGCAGGCGCAGCTCGTCGTGATCCCCGCCGTGCTGAGGGCGGCGACCGACCTGTTCGAGGTCGGCGGAGCGAGCGCCCTCGGTGAGTCGCTCGCGCTCGACCGGCACTGGCGCAACGCCCGGGCGCTCTCCTCGCACAACCCCGCGCGCTACAAGGCGCGGATCGTCGGCGACCATCTCATCAACTCCACCCCGATCGTCGCCTGGTGGACCAGCGGCGAAGCCTGAACCGGAAGAATCCCCTCATGACCTCTGCGTCCCCCGAGAAGAAGCCGCTCATCCTGAACCTGTTCGAGATGAACACCGTCAGCCACATCACCCACGGGCTGTGGACGCTTCCCGACAACAACCGTCACCGTCACGGTGAGATCGGGTACTGGACCGAGCTTGCTCAGATCCTCGAGGAGGGGGGATTCGACGGAGTGTTCCTCGCCGACGTCGTCGGCGCCTACGACACGTTCCGTGGCGGCCCCGACACCGCCGTGAAGGAGGGGCTGCAGATCCCCTCCCACGACCCGCTGCTGGTCATCCCGCTCATGGCGGCCGTCACCCGGCACCTCGGCTTCGGCGTGACGTTCTCGACCAGCTACGAGCCGCCGTTCTCGTTCGCGCGGCGCATGTCGACGCTCGACCACCTCACCGGAGGCCGCGTCGGATGGAACATCGTCACGTCCTACCTTCCGAACGCCGCGCGCAACTTCGGCCTCGCCGAGGAGATCCCGCACGACGAGCGCTACGAGATCGCCGATGAGTTCCTCGAGGTCGTGTACAAGCTGTGGGAGGGATCGTGGGATGACGACGCCGTCGTCGCCGACCGTGAGAACGGCGTGTTCGCCCGGCCCGAGATGGTGCGCTACGTCGACCACGTCGGCGAGCACTTCCGGGTGGCAGGACCGCACCTGGTCGAACCCTCTCCGCAGCGGACACCCGTGCTGTACCAGGCGACGCAATCGCCCGCGGGGATCGCGTTCGCCGGGCGGCACGCCGAGCTCGTCTTCACCGGGGGGCGCACCGCCGAGGACTTCCGCCGCCACGCCGCCGACATGCGGGCGGCGGCCGAGGCGAGCGGGCGGTCGGGCGACGACGTGAAGTTCATCGTCCAGGCGGGCGTCGTTGTGGGGCGCACCGAGGAGGAGGCGGCCGACAAGTGGCGTAGCTACCGCGAACGGCAGAGTCTCGAGGGCATCCTGGCGCACGCCAGCCTGCCGCTGGACCTCCCGCGCCTGCCTCGCGAGCAGACGATCGCGGCGGCGCTCGCCGACGCAGGCCTGTCGCCGGGGGCGATGGGGCCGATCGACGGGTCGGCGACGGTCGGCGCGGTCCTCGACCGATTCGCCGCGCAACGTGAGGGACGCTTCTTCGTCGCAGGCACCCCCACCGTCGTGGCGGACGAGATCGAGAGCTGGCTCGACGAGGACGGCGTGGACGGCATCAACCTGCGCCAGTACCACTCGTTCGACACCGCGCGCGACTTCGTCGAGCTGGTCGTACCGGAGTTGCGGCGGCGCGGACGCATCCGCGAGCGACCGGCGGAGCCGCAGACGCTCCGGGAGCGACTGTTCGGGAAGGGGTCGCGGCTGGCCGCGCCCCACCCGGCGGCGACGTATCGCGGGGCGGCAGGGGTACGCGCGAGCCGCGAACCGCTGCGGTTCTCGGCCTGACTGGCGCGCCGGAGGAGATCGACGCGCGGGAGGTCCGAGCGGGGGCAGCCGACCTCCCAGCGGCCGATCTCCTCCCGCGCGCTCCGCGGAGGAATCTAGAATCGGCCGCGTGACCCCTGATTCCTCCGTCGCCGACGGCGGCGACGCCGCGCGGATGCACGCCATCACCCCGCAGACGACCGCCGTCGTCGACCAGGTGCTCGAGTACGCCCGTCGCCGGGCGCTCTACCCCGACGTGCCGCTCGATCGCGCGATGCGCCTGGCCGACCTCCGCCGGCTCGCCGGCGATTCGATCCGCCCGGGCGGCATGGGATCCGAGCGCGCGCTCGCGCTCTTCGAGCACGTGCTCGCCCCCGCATGCCTGTCCACCGATCACCCCGGCTACCTCTCCTTCATTCCGTCCGCGCCGTCCAAGGCCGCCCTCGCGTTCGACGTGGTGGTGTCGGCATCCGCGATCTACGCAGGCTCGTGGATGGAGGGCTCGGGAGCCGTCTTCGCCGAGAACGAGGTGCTGCGCTGGCTCGCCGTCGAGTTCGGCCTCCCCTCGTCGGCGGGCGGGGTGTTCGTGCAGGGCGGAACGATCGGCAACCTCTCCGCCCTCGTCACCGCCCGCGACCACGCGCGCCGCCGCGCCGCCGACGCCGAGCGACCCACGCCCGCTCGGTGGGCGGTGGTCTGCAGCGCCGAGGCGCACTCGTCGATCGCATCGGCGGCTGCGGTCATGGATGTCGATGTGCTCACGGCCGAGGTGGGAGATGACGGCAAGCTCCACGGCGACGCGGTGCGCGCGGTTCTCGAGGCGCACGGCGACCGGGTCTTCGCCGTGGTCGCCACCGCCGGAACCACCAACTTCGGCATCGTCGATGACATCGCCTCGGTCGCCTACGCGGCCCGCGACGCCGGCGTGTGGTTCCACGTCGACGGCGCATACGGACTCGCCGCGATGCTCTCGCCCGCCTCGCGGCCGCTCTTCGCCGGGGTCGAGCTTGCCGACTCGCTCATCGTCGACCCGCACAAGTGGCTCTTCGCGCCCTTCGACGCCTGCGCGCTCATCTATCGCGACCCAGTGCCGGCGATCCACTCGCACACGCAGAAGGCCGAGTACCTCGACACCCTGACCGACTCGCTCGACTGGAACCCCTCCGACCTCGCGATACAACTCACCCGCCGAGCCCGCGGCCTCCCGCTGTGGTTCTCGCTCGCCGTGCACGGCACGGAGCAGTACCGGGTGGCGATCGCAGATGCGGTCGCGCGTGCGAAGCGTCTCGCCGATGACATCCGGCGCCGCCCCGAGCTGTCACTCGTGCGCGAACCCGATCTGTCGGTCGTGGTGTTCCGCCGAGAGGGGTGGTCGCTCGCCGAGTATGAGTCGTGGTCGGACAAGCTGCTCGACGACCAGCGCGCCTTCGTGGTGCCGAGCTCGCACCGGGGTGAACCGGTGTTGAGGATCGCCCTCATCTCGCCGCTCACGACCGACGAGCTGCTGAGCGGCATCCTCGATTCACTGGGCTGACCGCCCGTCGTCGACCGTCGGAATCCGCGAGAAGACCCGCTGCGGGGTAATGTGTCCCGGGTTGCGGAAAGGTGACCAGTGAACGATCGAGCAGGAGACCACCCCGAGCGCCGTGCGCTCATCGTGCGCGGCGGATGGGAGGGGCACCAGCCGGTCGAGGCGACCGATCTCTTCGTGCCGTTCCTGCGCGATCAGGGGTTCACGGTGCGGATCGAGGACTCCAACGGCGTCTACGCCGACGCCCAGGCCATGGCCGAGACCGACCTCATCGTGCAGAGCGTGACGATGTCGGAGATCTCGGCCGACGCGCTGCGCGGCCTCATGGATGCCGTGGCCGCGGGGACCGGCCTCGCCGGTTGGCACGGCGGGATCGCCGACTCGTACCGCAACAGCTCCGACTACCTGCAGCTGATCGGCGGGCAGTTCGCGACGCATCCGGCGAAGGCCCCCGACGAGCGCGTCAGCGACGAGACCGACAACTTCCTGCCGCACACGATCGAGATCACCCCGCTCGGGCGCGACCACGAGATCACCCGTGGCGTCGGCGACTTCGACCTCGCCACCGAGCAGTACTGGGTGCTCCACGACGACCTGAACGACGTGCTGGCGACCACCACCCACCCGGTGCAGCCCTACCACCCGTGGCACCGGCAGATCACCTCGCCCGCGGTGTGGACGCGAGCGTGGGGGAGCGGGCGGGTGTTCGTGGCGACCCCGGGTCACAGCGTCGACGTGCTGCAGGATGAGCGTGTGCGCACGATCATCGAGCGCGGCATGCTGTGGGCCGCGCGCGAGCGCGTGTGATCAGACGGGCATCCTCGATCGGATGATCAGAAGGATGTCGCTTCGCGCGAGCGCACGCGGAACCACAGGCTGAGCTCCCGCGCCGCGCGGATCGTCGGGGCGGCGCCCTGGGCGTCATCCAGATCGTCGAAGGTGCTGCGGAACCCGAGGGGGATGGTCTCCTCGTGACCGGAGACGCGCTCGAAGCCCATCGTCCATTCGCCGAAGTGGCGTTCCTCGACACGATCCTCGACGAGGGTGCGCACCGAGTGGTGACGAGGGTCGGCGACGATCCTTTCGTAGAGCGTGCGGACCGCGGCGGAGGGGCCCTCGATCACCTGGAAGAAGCGCCCCGCACGGTAGACGAGAAGACCGGTGATCCCGGCAGCGGCGTTGTTCTCGCGGCTTGCGGTGAGGAGCTGCGTCAGCTGCTCATCGTCCATCGGTTCATGGGACGTGCTGGTGTACAGCACCGACAGGATGTCGTCGGACGGGCCTTGCGGACGCGTGGCTGTGCTTTCCCTCACGCGGTCTCCCTCATCTGCGTTCGTAGCCGATCCCGAGCGTCACCGCTACCAGCCCGTGCATGGCTTCGGTCAGGTCGGGGTACTTCCCGACCGGTCGAGAGCGCATGTCGTAGGCGGTGAACCGGCGGTCGCGCTCTCGGATGATGTATCCGAGGAGCGCGCCGTTGCGGCTTCCGACATGGAACCCGTCTTCCACACGCGACCAGACCACGCCGGCGCCAGGACTGCTGCCTCGGTGATTCACGAGCTGGCCTACTCATCCTGTTGCGCGCCGGTGGATCCACGCGTGACCCTCAGCGTGCCACACCCGGGTCTCGGTACGGTAGTCGAGCCGCGGCCTCGGCGCGTGTGACCGGTAACATGACAGGGCGGGACCGGCCCGATTCACAGGCGAAGGGATGCACGATGACGACGTCGACCGGCAGTGACGCAGTCCCCACCGAGTTGACCCACGGGATAGGAATCGTGGGCCTCGGTGTGATCTCGGGCCAGTACCTCACCACCTTCCGAGGGCGCGACGACGTCGCCGTCGTGGCCGTCGCAGACCTCGATGTGGCGCGGGCCGAGTCCGTCGCCCGCGACATCCCGGGATGCCGGGCCGCATCCGTCGCTGAGCTGATGAGCGACCCGCGGGTCGACACCGTGCTGAACCTCACCATCCCCGCGGCGCACGCGGAGATCGCCCTGCAGGCGCTCGCCGCGGGGAAGAACGTCTACGGCGAGAAGCCGCTCGCGACCACTCTGGCGGATGCGCGACGCATCGTCGACGCCGTTCCGGCCGGCACGTGGCTCGGCGGGGCTCCCGACACGGTCCTGGGCACCGGCATCCAGACCGCACGCGCCGCCGTGGATGCGGGCCTCATCGGCCGCCCGGTCGCGGCGATCGCGACGTGGACCTCCGGCGGCCACGAGGCGTGGCATCCGCATCCCGACTTCTACTACCGCGAGGGGGGCGGCCCGCTGCTGGACATGGGGCCGTACTACCTCACCTCGCTCGTCCAGTTGCTCGGCCCGGTCGTCCGGGTGAGCGGGGCGTCATCGCGCTCGCGCGACATCCGGCGCATCGCCACGGGCCCGCGCGCGGGGGAGGAGATCCCCGTCGAGGTCGACACCCACGTCACCGGGACACTCGAGCACGAGGGCGGCGCCATTTCGACGGTGACCTTCAGCTTCGACGGCGGCGAGACCGGAGCGCCGCCGATCGAGGTGCACGGCGAGGCGGGCAGTCTGCATGCGCCCGACCCCAATCACTTCGACGGGCAGGTGCGGATGCGACGGCACGGCGCGCAGGAGTGGGCCGAGGTGCCCACGGGTGCCGGCTATGTCGGTGCGGGCCGGGGCGTCGGTCTTGTCGACTTCCTGCGGCCGGACGGCGGACGCGCGAGTGGCGCGATGGCGCTGCACGTGCTGGAGATCATGACATCGCTCCTCGATGCCGCCGCCGAGCGTCGGTGGATCGAGCTGGCCACGACCGTCGAACGCCCTGCCGCGGTGCCACTGACGCGATTCGGCGCGCTGCCGCGCTGAGCCGGCCCTGGTCGCATGACACCACCCAAGGAGAAGCACTCATGAAGAACCGCTCACTCGCCGGTCGCACGGTCTCGGCGATCGGACTGGGGGCGATGCCCCTGTCGATGAACAGCGACCGGGTGTTCCCGACGCGCGAAGACGCGGTCGCCACCGTCCACGCCGCCCTCGACGCCGGGGTGACCCTCATCGACACCGCCGACATCTACGCCCCGCAGTGGGACCAGATGGGCCACAACGAGGAGATCGTCGCCGAGGCGCTGCGCACCTGGGACGGCGATGCATCGGCGATCTTCCTCACGACCAAAGGCGGGATCACGCGGTCCGAGGGCGAGAAGTGGGGGCGCGACGGTTCGCTCGCCTACCTCCGCGCCGCCGTGGAGCGGTCGCTGCGGATCCTGGGCGTGGACGCGATCGAGCTCTACCAGTACCACCGGCCCGACCGCTCGATGGTCTACGGCGAGATCATGCGGAATCTGAAGGTCTTGCAGGACGAGGGGCTGATCCGCCACATCGGCATCTCGAACGCGAGCGTGGAGGAGATCGACATCGCCGTCGAGGTGCTCGGCGACGGCAACCTGGCCAGCGTCCAGAACCAGTTCTCGCCGAAGCATCCCGGCTCGATCGACGAGCTGCGCCACTGCGCGCGGCAGGGCATCGCCTTCCTGCCCTGGAGCCCGCTGGGCGGCACGGGCGGGGGAGCGCGCACCGTGGGCGACCGATTCTCGGCCTTCGCCGAGGTGGCATCGGCGCACGGCGTGAGCCCGCAGCGCGTGGTCCTCGCCTGGGAGCTGGCACTCGCCGACAACGTCATCCCGATCCCCGGCGCGCGGCGTCCCGCGTCGATCAGCGACTCTGCGGCCGCCGCCGACCTGGCCTTGTCCGACGACGAGGTCGAGCGCCTGTCGTATTCCGTGGGCATCGACCCGGAGTGAAGCGAACGGTAGTCGCAGGACGCCGACGGACACCGCGCCGAGGCAGGCACATCCGAGGGGCGTGACACCCCTCGCCGCCCCGGGGCAACCCCCCGGGGGAGTGCCGGTTCGGTGTGCTTTGTTGGAGTCATGGTGATTCGGGTGAGCGTGGTCGTTCCGGTCTACGTTCCGGGAGCCGCGATCGATCCGCTCCTCGCCTCGCTCGACCGGCAGACGCTCCCGTCCGATCAGTTCGAGGTGCTGCTGTGCGACGACGGTTCGGGCAAGCAGACGGCCGAACAACTCGCCGGCATTGCGGTCGACCGCCCGAATGTCCGGGTCCTCTCGCTGCCGCACACGGGGTGGCCCGGAACGCCCCGCAATCACGGCATCGATGCCGCCGCCGGTACCTACGTCCAGTTCGTCGACCAGGACGACTACCTTTTCGACGCCGCGCTCGAGCGGCTGTGCGATTTCGCCGATCGAAACGGGTCGGACATCGTCGTCGGGCGCGAGGTGGGGGTGGGCCGCCGAATCCCCCGCCGAATCTTCCGCCACGACGTTCCTCGTGCCACCCTCGGCGACGACCCGCTGCTGGACATGCTGACGCCGCACAAGCTGTTCCGCACCGCGTTCCTCCGCGAGCACGGCATCCGCTACCCCGACGGCAGAGTGCGTCTGGAGGATCACCTGTTCGTCATGCGGGCGTACCTCGCCGCGCGGACGATCTCGATCCTGTCGAGCGAGCCGTGCTACGCCTGGGTGCGGCATCCCGGCAGTGCGAGCTCGTCGCGCATCGACCCGGATCAGTACTTCCCGCACCTCGCGAACGTCCTCGCTCTCGTGGATGCCCACGTCGAGCAGGGAGATCTGCGCGACCGGCTCCTTCGTCACTGGTACCGCGGCAAGATGCTCAGGCGCATCGCGGGCCAGCGGCTGATGAACTACCCGGAGGCGTATCGGACGCGCTTCTTCGATGCCGCGCTTCCGCTCGTGCGCCGGTGGGTCGGCGACGGAGTGGAGGAGGGGCTCCCGCCGGCCGAACGGGTGCGCTCGCGCCTCCTGCGCGCCGACCGTCGCGACGACCTCGCAGACTTCGCTCGCTGGGAGAGCGAGCTGCGCTGCCGTGTCACGGTGACCTCGGCACGGTGGACCCGCGGTGGGGGCCTCGCGCTCGCGCTGTCTGTCGGGGTGACCCGTGGCGAGACGGATGCGGCGGCGTCCCTCTCGGAGGGGGACGCGGGCGAGTGGACGGCCGATCCCTCCCTTCGCCCGTTCCGGGACGCGCTCATCGAGGCGGCGGGCACTGGGCGGCGCGACCGGGTCGCCGTGTCCGTTCGGACCGACCGCGGCGACTCGCCCCTCGCCAAGGTATCGCGTCCGACCCGCGAAGGCGTACGGCTGGCCATAGATCCTCTCCGGGCGTTCGCTGGGGAGGCGGGCCCCGGAGGCACACTGGTGGCCAGCGTTCGCCGCGCCGGCTGGGCGTTCGATGTGCCGGTCACGGCCGGCCCCGGGGCACTCGCCGGAGTGCGCAGGTCGCCGATCCTCGCCGGGCGTCCGTGCCGACTCGAGGTCGGCGACGACGGAGGTGCGCGAGTGCACCGCGACCCGAGCCGGGGGAGAGGCCGTGAGGTGCTCGCGCGGACGGTGCGCGCGGCCCGGGCCCGGCTGGGCGCCGTCCGCGGGCGGTGACCGATGACCCTCCATGCTCGCCGGAGCGCGACCGAGCAGGGGCATCGCCGGCGGTTGGGCCGGATCACGAGGGGTTCTGTCTCACCGGTCTTCGTGCGACTGCAGCAAGACGAACGCGGGCGGGGCGGGCGGGACACAGCACGTCCGAGGCGGACGCGTCAACGGGTGGCTGCGGCGAGAGGGAGGTCGATAGCGTTTCGGCATGAGCACGGCGAAGCAAGCGGCGCGGTCGGCGCACTCATCATCCACATTCCGTGGGGTCGCCCGGGTCGGTTACGCCGTCCTCGGACTCCTGCACATCATCATCGGCAGCATCGCCATCACGATCGCCACCGGCGCGGGTGGTGGCTCCGCCGACCAGAGCGGCGCGATGTCGCAGATTCGCGAGACACCCTTCGGCCTCGTCGTGCTCTGGGTCATCGTCGCAGGACTCGCCGCACTCGCCCTGTTCGAGATCGCCCAGGCGTTCTTCGCCTCGGATTCCGACGGCGACAGCAAGAAGAAGTGGGGCAGACGCCTGAAGCACCTCGGCACGGCCGCCGCCTACATCGCAATCGCCGTGACCGCCCTCATCTACGCACTGGGCGGCAGCTCCTCCTCGTCGAGCTCGACCCAGTCGCTCAGCGCTCAGCTCCTCGCCACCCCGGGCGGGGTCTTCGTGCTCGTCCTCATCGGCCTCGTGGTGCTCGCCATCGGCGGCGCCTTCATCTACAAGGGCGCGACGAAGAAGTTCGAGGAGAAGCTCGACCTGCCGAGCTCGACGGTCCGGAAGGCGATCGTTCCGTTCGGCGTCGCCGGATACATCGCCAAGGGCGTCGCCGTCGGCGTCGCCGGCATCCTCTTCATCGTCGCCGCCTTCACGCAAGACCCCGAGGCCGCAGGAGGCCTTGACGGGGCCCTGCACAGCCTCGCGCAGCTGCCGTTCGGGCAGATCATCCTCTGGGTCGTCGGCGCCGGGCTCATTCTCTACGGCCTGTTCTGCTTCGCCCGCGCCCGCTACGCCCGCATGTGACGCGTCGTCACTCCTCCGCCACCACATCGACGACGATCGCCCGCTGCGGCTGCTGAACCATCGGCCGGAGTCCCACGACCGACAGCTGCCGGCCGGTCAGAACGGTGTCGACAATCGTCCACTCCAGGGGTGATTGCCCGGCATCGCGGTCGCGGGTGAGCGGCGACAGGGCGAGGCGGTACAGCCGGTCATCGTCCAGGCCCGGCATCCGCACATGCCCGGGCGGCCATGCGGCATCCGTCGCCGTCTGCACGATCGTGAACATCGCCCGCGAGTGATCCGCGGCGACGACACCGCGCACGTCCAGGCCCGGGTCGACGCCGTCGACGTGCACCGTGCGTCCGGTGGCGATCATCTTGCGAAGCGATTTCGCGTAGGCCACCCACTCCGCGATGCGCGCGCGGGTCGCCGCGTCGGTGGCCGCGAGGTCCCATTCAATGCCGAAGTGCCCGATGAGGGCCACCGCGGCGCTCAGCTCGAGATCGACCGTCCGGCCCGAGGTGTGCAGGTGAGGGGTCGTCAGGTGTGCGCCCATCATCTCCGGCGGCACCACCAGTCCGGTGTACCGCTGGTTGGGGAGGCGCTCGAGCGGGTCGAGACTGTCGCTCGTCCAGATCCGGTCGGTGCGATCGAGAATGCCCAGATCGACCCGTGCCCCGCCGGAGGCGCAGCTCTCGATCTCGAGCGACGGGTGCGCGGCCTTCAGTTCGTCGAGAAGGCGGTACAGCGCACCCGTGGTGGCGCGGACCCGCGCGACTCCGCCGGGGCCTGTCGCCGCATCGACGAGGTCGCGGTTGTGATCCCACTTCAGGTACGCGATCGGGTACTCCTCGAGCAGCGCGTGCAGCCGCTCCGAGATGTAGCGATACGCGTCGGGGTGCGCAAGATCCAGCACCTGCTGCTGTCGCGCCGACGGAGGCAGGTCAGCGCGTCCGCGCAGAATCCAGTCCGGATGCCGCCGGGCCAGCTCGCTGTCGGGGTTGACCATCTCGGGCTCGACCCACAGGCCGAACTCCATCCCGAGACCGCGCACGTGATCGATGAGCGGATGCAGCCCGACGGGCCAGACGACCGGGTCGACCAGCCAGTCGCCGAGACCCCCGGTGTCGTCGCGGCGGCCGAGGAACCATCCGTCGTCGAGCACGAATCGCTCGACACCCACCTCAGCGGCGGCGTCGGCGAGGGCGGTGAGCCGGGTGAGATCGTGGTCGAAGTAGACAGCCTCCCAGGTGTTGAGGGTGATCGGACGCGGCCGGGACGGATGCTGCGGACGCGCCCGCCACTCGTCGTGGAACCGGTGCGACAAGGCGCTCAGACCCTCTCCCCACGACCCCATCACGGGGGGCGTCGCGATCTTCTCGCCCGGAGCGAGCACGACCTCCCCCGGGAGGAACAGCTCGCCGCCGGCGAGGAGCGCGTCGCCGTTGCTCGTCCGCTCGGCGAGAACGCGGTGATTGCCGCTCCATGCGACATGGAGACCGTGCACCTGCCCGGTTTCGAACCCGAAGCCCGGTCGCCCGGCGGCCAGCAGCACGGTGGCGTCGGCACCCGGCCGGCCGCGCCGGCTCTCGCGCAGGTGGGTGCCGATGGCAAGCGGCCGGCGCTGCGGCGCACGTTCGCGCAGATGATGTCCGGTGGTGTCGAGGATCTCGGTCGCATCCCAGGGCAGCGGGAACGTCGCCTGCAGCCGATCGACCGTGAACGCGGTGTCGCCGATATTGCGGAGGGCGACCCGCTGGGTGAACACCCCCGCGACGCCGAGGGCCAGCTCGATCCGCGCGGAAAGCCCCGCCTCGACATCGACGAGCTCGAGGGTCGCCGAGTGATCGTCGGCGGAGACGCCGGCGAGGGAGAACAGGATGCTGCTGCCGGCGCCGCTACGGTGACCTTCGACGGCGGGCGTGAACATCCATCCGGCCGCTTCTGTGGGAAGGACGGTGAGTCGCGGCGTGGTGTCGAGACCACCGGAGACGCGCTGCGGGCGCGCGGCGATCGCGAGCGAGGAGAGGGCCGCGGGCGGCAGCTCGCCGAGGTCGGCGCCCCAGTGCACGATCGCCGGGGCGGGGGCTGTCGACAGATCGAGGATGACATTCGTGCCTCCGCGTCGGAGATGAAAAACGTCGTCGCGGGGAGTCATGCCAATATTTCTACCAGGAAAATAATCGGCTGACCGAGGTGAGGCCCAGTCGTAGGAGGTACCGTGCTGACCGCAAGCGAGTCCGCTCTTGCGCGCGCCGTTCTGGTTCACGGCCCCATCGCCCGCAGCGCGCTGGCACACAGCCTCGCGCTGTCACCGGCGAGTCTGACGCGCCTGGTCAGGCCCTTCCTCGACCAGGGCGTGTTCATCGAACGACCGCACATGGTGGACGGCCTCGTCGGCCGCCCGGTCACCCCCCTCGACGTCGCGCCGGAGTGGGGCCGCTTCGCGGGGGTGAAGCTCACGGGTGACCGCGCCTACGCCGTCGTCACCGACGCGCGGGCCGAGGTGCTCGTCCGCGGTGAGCGTGCGCTCGTCTCGACCGAACCCGAGGCGGTGTGCGAGCTCGTCGCAGACCTGGTGGGCGACCTCCTCGCCGACCTCGCCACGTCGGACGCCGCGCGCCTTCGCGCGGCCGGAGTGAGCCTCGGCGGCGTCGTGCGCGGAGGGCGAGCGGAGTTCGCTCCGTTCCTCGACTGGGCAGACGTCGAGATCGCGCCGCTCCTCGCCCCCCGCCTCGGGGTGCCGGTGACGGTCGAGAACGACGTCATCGCGCTCACCGAGGCAGAGCACTGGTTCGGGTATGGCCGCGGTATCCCGGGGTTCTCGCTCCTCACCGTCGGTGCAGGGGTCGGGCATGGGCTGGTCGTCGACGACCGGGTGGTCCGCGCCGCAGCGGGTGCCGATCTCGTCGGGCACGTGCCGGTCGCGGAGTCGGGGCCGATCTGTCCGCTCGGGCACCGCGGATGTGCGCACATGCTCGCGACCGCCTCGATCCTCGCCGAATGCGCCGGTGCGCTCGGTCGTCCCGCTGCCTACGACGAGCTCACCGACCTTGCGCTCACGGGTGACGAGCGCATCACCCCGATCGTCGACGCGCTGGCCGAGGCGCTCGGGAGTCTCATCGCGCTCGTCGCGGGTCTCACGCAGCAGCGTGTGGTCGTCCTCGCCGGTGACGGGATCGGCCTCTTCGCCGCCGCAGAGGAGCGCGTCCAAGCGGCGATCGCCGCGGCCCGGGATCCACGGGCCGATCCGGTCGAGCTGCATGTCGACGACAGCGGCTTCTCGGCGTGGGCGCGCGGCGCGGCTGCGGTCGCCATCCAGGCGGCCGTCGACCGGATCGTTCTCGGAAAGAGCTCGGCTGTCTGACCGCTACCAGCCGCTGCGGGTGGGCGTGTGCCCTTCGCGCGCATCATCCGGCATGGCCATCTCCGCCCGCATCCCGAGCAGTCGCACCGGCCGGTCGGGTTCGATCTTGGCAAGAAGAGCGAATGCTTGGGCGGTCACCGTTTCGCGATCGTGCGTCTCGGCGATCCGACGGGTGAAGGTCTTGGTGAGAAAGGGCGCATAGCGCACCTTCAGGCCGAGGCCGACGACGGGGCGCCCCTCGGCGGCGACGTCATCGAGCACCTGCGCGAGCAGCACGAGCGCCGCCGCCTCGATCTCCTCCCGCGCGATGAGGTTCTGCTGGTACGTCGTCTCGCGGCTGTGACCCCGCGCGACCCAGGGGGTGTCGTCGACGACGTCCGACCCGTCGCCGCGCCCCAGCTGGCGGTACCACGGCCCCATCTTCGGTCCGAACTCCGCCGCGAGCGGCGCGGTCTCGGCGACCGCGAGGTCGCGCACCGTTCGGATGCCGAGCGTCTCGAGGCGCCGCGAGATCTTGGTGCCCACACCCCACAGGTCGATCGTGGGCCGGTCGCCCATCACCTCGAGCCAGTTGCCCGCTGTCAGGCGGAAGCGGCCGCGCGGTTTGCCGAATCCGGTGGCGTTCTTCGCGCGCACGAGCGTGTCGCCGATGCCCACGCTGCAGTGCAGCCGGGTGCGCTCGAGCACCGCGCGCTGCAGGTTCTCGGCGTAGCCCTCGGGGTCAGCGGAGGTGATCCCCACGAAGGCCTCGTCCCACCCGAGCACCTGCACCACAGCGTCGGGCTGGGCCCGAAGCGTCGCCATCACCTCCTCCGAGGCGGCGGTGTAGGCGTCGTGATCGACGGGCAGAATCACCGCGTCGGGCGCCTTCCGCGCGGCGATCCGCAGCGGCATCCCCGATCCGACCCCGAACGCCCGTGCTTCATACGACGCCGTCGAGACGACCGCGCGCTCGTTCGGATCGCCCCGACCGCCGACGATGACGGGCCTTCCGGCGAGGCTCGGGGCGGCGGAGCACCTCGACGGCCGCGATGAACTGGTCGAGATCGACGTGCAGCACCCAGCGACGCGTCCCCGCATCGCCCTCGGCCATCTGCGGACCCGTCAGTCCTGGCCCACGGGCGGCGGGAACCCGAGCCGAGCGTGGCGTTCGCGGGCGAAATCCTGTGCACGGGGCCCGGCGCCGAGGGCGCGGGTGGATGCCGCGAGAGCGACCCGCGCGAGCGTGATCACCGGCAGCGGCAGTCGGCGCAGCCCCAGCAGCTTCCGGTACTCACGGGGGAGGCTCGCCACGGCCGCGGCGAAGAGCAGCCGATAGCTCACACCCATGGAGCCGGGAAGCGGCACGCGGCGGAGGAACCGCACGACGTCGTCCACGCGCTCGTCGCGGCGCAGCTGGCCGCTGAACGCCGCGAGGCGTTCGCGCAGCGCGGCCTCGGTCTCGGGGGGATGGGTGACCCGCATCAGCCGGCCCGCCTGCGCCCATTCCCGGACGTAGGCGTCGCTGCCGCCCGGGATGGGTCCGCCCCAGATCTCGTGTGCGCCGAGGAAGGCCTCGGTGAAGGCCAGATGCACCCACTCGACGAGGTCGGCGTCGTCGGCGGTGTAGGCGCGCTCTCCGTCGGCGGCGTCGTAGGTGCCCCGCACCCGCTGGTGCAGCCGACCGACCCGCGCCGTTTCACGCTGGGCCTGCTCGGTCGAGCCGTAGGTGACGCAGAGGATCCACCGCACGGTGCCCGACAGGCGCCCCATGGGATCGTCGCGGTACCGCGAGTGGTCGTGGACGCCCGCGAGCGCGCCCGGGTGAAGCGCCTGGATGAGGAGCGCGCGGATCCCGGCGATCAGCGTGCTCGTGCCGGCATGCACGGTCCATACCGCGCCGCCGTCTGCGAAGTACCCGGCGTCATCGCCATCGGCGAGGGCTCGCACCCACGGCGGGGTTCCGTTGGGGTCGCCCGACAGTGCGGTGAGCAGGCGGGATCGCAGCGTCGATGAACGCGCGGGAGCGAGCGATCCGGTGCCCATGGTTCCAGCGTGCCACGCCGCGGAGGCTAGAGACCCAGTCGCGCGAGGTAGTCGCCGACGAATCGGCGGTCGGGGTCCAGCCGCGTCCGCAGCGCCGCGAAGTCGTCGAACCGGGGGTAGCGGCGGCGGACCTCGTCGCCGGGCATGGTGAAGACCTTGCCCCAGTGCGGACGGGCGGAGGCCGGAAGGGCGGCCTCCAGTGCGGGGAGGAGGGCGCGCACGGCTGCTTCGTCGCGCTGCCAGGTGAAGTGGATGCCGAGGGTCGGGCGCCCGTACGCGGGGGAGAGCCACAGATCGTCGGCGGCCATCGTGCGCACCTCGCACGTGAGCAGGAGCGGCGAGATCCGGTCGGCGAGCCCTCGCACGGCCTGGATCGCCGCCACGGCGTCGGCGCGCGCGACGAGGTACTCCGACTGCAGCTCCTCACCCGCCGACGGCGTGAACGCCAGGCGGAAGTGCGGAAGCCGGTCGTACCAGGGCCCGGGGACGCCCTCCTGCGCCGTGCACGGGGTCGGGTCGATGCCGGGGATCGGATGACGGGGACCGTCGGCGGCACGAGCGCCGAAGCCCGACAGGTCGTCGGCGCTCGAGGCGGTCCGGGCCTTCACCCACACCTGGTCGATGACGTCGGGATTCGTCCACCGTGTGAACAGGCTCACGCTGTCGCCCGCACCGGTGAGATCGTCGAGACGGCTCAGCGCGTCATCCCACCGCACGCCTTCGAAGACGGTCTGCGCGACGGCGAAGTGAGGCTCGACATCGAGGCGCAGGTGGGTGACGATGCCGAGTGCCCCGAGCCCGACGACAGCGCCGTCGAAGCCGTCCTCGCCGCGCGTGAGCGTGATCCGCTCGCCGGCGGCGGTGAGAAGCTCGACGGCGGCGACCTGGGTGCCGAGGGCTCCGACGCTGTCGCCCGACCCGTGCGTTCCGGTCTGCACCGCGCCGGCGACGGAGATGTGGGGGAGGGAGGCGAGGTTCGCCAGCGCGAGACCCTCCCGTTCGAGGACAGGCACCAGGTCGCCGTAGCGGATGCCTGCGGGGATCCGCACCGTCTTGCGGTCGGGCGCGACGCTCACCTGGCCGGCGGTGGCGAGGGCGGCGAGGGAGATGATCACCCCGTCGGTGTCGGCGATGTCATTGAAGGAGTGCCGACTGCCCAGCACACGAACGGTGGTGCCATCGCTCCGCGCCCGGTCGAGAATGGCGCTCAGTTCGGCCTCATCGGTGGGTTCGGCGATGCGCGCGGCGCGGTACGTGAGGTTTCCTGCCCAGTTGGTAGTCACCCCACAGGTCTACCCGAGATCGGCGACCGTCCGGGCCAGCGCCACCGCATCGGCGGCGAGGGCGGCCGAGGTGTCGGCATCCCGCATCCACAGCGGGACGGCTCGGGTGACGATCCCCGCCGCGTCGAGACTCGGCACCGTCCGCGAGTCCTCCTCACCGACCAGCCAACCGTCCAGCACGCCACCGGTCACGCGGGTGCCGTAGTGGCGGGCGACGGCGCCCGCGTCGGCATCGACGCCGATGACGGCCAGGCATGCCTCGGCCATGCCCCTCACCGCGGCGCCGCCGATGATCGGCGAGACGCCGACGATCGGCGCGGATGCGACGGAGAGCGCCTCGCGGAACCCCGGGATCTGCAGCATGGGTCCGATCGAGACCACGGGGTTCGACGGTGCGATGAGGATGACATCGGCGGCGGCGACCGCGGCCAGTGCGGCCGGGGCGGGGCGCGCCTCGTCGATGGCCTGCTGCTCGAATCGCGCGACGGGAAGGCGCGCCCGGTGACGGGTCCACCACTCTTGGAAATGCAGCCTCTCGCCATCCGGCGTCACGATGTGGGTGTCGATCTCGTCGTCGGTCGCAGGGTGCAGGGTCACGCCGAGGTCCCATCGGGCGCCGAGGCGCCGGGCGACCTCCGTGGGGGTCTCGCCTGCGCGGAGCCACGCCGTCCGGGCGATGTGAGTGCCGAGGTCGAGGTCGCCGAGGGTGAACCACTCGGGGGTGACGCCCCAGGTGCGAAGCTCCGCCGACACGCGCTCGCTCTCGCCTCGCCGGCCCCACCCGCGCTCCTCGTCGTTCTGCCCGGCGAGGGTGTAGAGGATGCTGTCGTGGTCGGGCCAGATGCGGAGACCTGCCAGCCACCAGTCATCTCCGGTGTTGACGACCACATCGATGGTGTGGTCCTCGCCGCTGCGGCGAACATGTTCCCGGACGCCGCGCACGAACCGTGCGCCGCCCACGCCTCCTGCGATGACGGTGATCTTCACCCGTCAACGCTACCGGTGCCCCGTCAACCCCCTCGGCCGTCGTTCAGATGGTGACGACGGACACCGTGCGAAGCACGCCGTCGTCGACCAGCGCGGTCATGAGCGTATGATGCGGCTGACGACGACGATCGGTGGGTGAGCCGGGGTTGAGCAGGCGCAATCCGGATGCGGTGGTCGTGTCCCATGGGATGTGGCTGTGTCCGAACACCAGCACGTCGAGGTCGGGGTAGCGCAGCGTCATCCGCTTCTCCCGGCCTTTCGCATCGCCGGTCTCGTGCACGACACCGAATCGCATTCCCTCGATGGTCTGCACCGCGAACTCGGGAAGAAGTGCGCGCAGGTCATCGCCGTCGTTGTTGCCGTACACGCCCAGGACCTCGCCGTGACCCCGGAGATCATCGAGCACGGCGACGGACACCCAGTCGCCGGCGTGGATGATCAGATCGGCCGCGTCGGCCTCGCGCCGCACGACATCGGGCAGGCCGCGCGCCCGGCCGGGGATGTGGGTGTCGGAGATCAGCAGCAGGCGGGTCGGCATGCGTCGATTCTGTCCGACCGTCGCAGTCGGTGCCCGCTGTGCCTACGATGGGCACATCCTCGCCGTCGACATCGAGGAGGTCGGCATGGTCCAGGTTCGTGTGATCGGCGTCGCGCTCGACGCCGCGCGCCAGTACGTGATCCTGCTGCGTCCGATCACCGAAGAGGTGGACGGACCGCGGATGCTCCCCATCTGGATCGGAGCCCAGGAGGCGACCTCGATCGCCATCGCCGTCGAGGGGGCGGAACCTCCGCGCCCGCTCGCGCACGATCTCATGAAGTCGCTGCTCGAGACGGTGTCGGCGGAGGTCGAGCGCGTCGAGATCACCCGCATCGACGACGGGACCTTCTACGCCGAGATCACCCTCCGGCTTCCGGGCGGTCGGCGTGTGCTCGACGCCCGTCCCTCGGACGCGATCGCCCTCGCTTCCCGCGTCGGCGCGCCCATCTGGGTGGCCGACCAGGTCCTCACCGACGCCGGCATCCCGGTGTCGGCGATGGAGTTCGAAGAGGACGACAAGCTCGAGGAGGAGAAGCTCGAGGAGTTCAAGCGCTTCCTCGACGAGGTCGACCCCGAAGACTTCCAGGGCTGACCGCGCGACCGCGTCAGGGGGCCAGGTGGGGAAGGATGCGGGTGCCGAACTCGTGTCGCAGGGCGCTGCGCGCCGCCAGCCACCCGGCCATGCCGTGCACCCCCGGCCCCGGACTCGTCGACGCGCCGCAGAGGTACACCCCCGGCATCGCGGTGCGCCAGGGCTCGGGAGACACCGTCGGGCGGCCCAGGAGCTGCCGCACATCCGGGAGACCCGCCGCGATGTCTCCGCCGGGGTAGTTGGGATTGTGCCGCTCCATATCTACGGCCGTGAGCGTGGAGGTGGCGACGATCACGTCGCGGAAGCCCGGCGCGAATCGCTCGATCTGCCCGATGACGGCCTCGGTGGCGTCGACGGTGGACCCTGCGGGCACGTGCGTGTAGGTCCAGAGCGTGTGCATACCCTCTGGCGCCCGGCTGTCGTCGAAGCTGCTGGGCTGGGCGACCAGCACGTAGGGCCGCTCGGGCACCCCGCCGCGCGCGACGACGTTCTCGGCCGCCGCCACCTCCGCCCGGGTGCCGCCGACGTGCACCGTCCCAGCGCGACGGACGGCCTCATTCGTCCACGGCACCGGGCCGGAGAGGGCGAAGTCCACCTTGACGACGCCGTTGCCGTACCGGAACCGCTCCAGTGCGCGGCGGTACCCCGCCGGCATCCGCTCCCCGGCGAGCCGGATGAGCGCGGCCGGGGTGACATCGAGGAGCACGGTGCGGGCCGGCGGAAGCTCGTCGAGGCTCGTGACCTCCGTGTCGGTGACGATCTCTCCGCCGTGGGCGAGGAGATCGTCGGCCAAGGCGTCGGCGATCGCCTGGCTGCCGCCGATGGGGATCGGCCAGCCGCGCGCATGCGCGTAGGTCGTGAGGGCGAGTCCCGCCGCCGCCGACGCCAGACTCGGCAGAGGCAGGATGGTGTGGGCCGACACACCCGTGATCATCGACGGAGCGACGTCCTCGGCGAAGGGGGTGTTCCACCAGCGACCGGCTTGCGACAGCGCGGCGAGACCGAACGCCACGGGTGCCCTCACGTGCAGGGGAACACGCACGAGGGGGTGGGTGGTGAAGTCGGCGATCTGATCGGATGCGGCGACGAGGGGTTCGAGGAGCGCGCGATACGCCGCGCCGTCGCGACCGAGGTGATCGACGGTCCTGTCGAGGTCGCGGTAGGCGACGCCCGCACGGCCGCCGTCCAGGGGATGAGCGAACGAGACCTCAGGCACCTCGAAGCGGATGCGCTCGCCGAGCCCGAACTCGCGGAAGAACGGCGAAGCCAGAGCAAGGGGGTGCACCGCCGAGCAGACGTCGTGGCGGAACCCCGGGAGGGTGAGCTCGGATGTCGAGGTGCCGCCGCCGACGGCGCCCGCGCGCTCGTAGACCTGGACGCCCAGTCCCGCCCGGGCGAGCGTGACGGCGGCGGCCAGGCCGTTGGGGCCGGCGCCGACGACGACGGCGTCGAGTTCGCCCGCCCGGCTCACTCGCGCGCCGCTTCCGCCGCCTCGGCCGCCTCGGCGGCCTCCTCGGCTTCGTGATCATCGGCGACATCGGGGGAGGAGGGGCGCCCTGCCTCTTCGTTCTCCTCCTCGGCGGTGGTCTCGCGCGCGCGGGCGTGGCGTCCCTCAGCCAGGTACGCGAGCCGGTGAAGTGTCTCGGCGTTGCGCCGATGCAGCATCAGGTCGAGGAGCAGATCGGGGAGGTAGCGGGGAGGCCCTGCGATGGCCTCCTCCTGCAGTCTCACGACACAGCCCTCGCCGCGCGGTTTCACGTCGATGGAGATGCGGGCCTCGCCGATCGGCCAACCGGTTGCGACCATCACCGCGCGCCGGGGTGGGCTCCATTCGGTCGACCTCGTCTCGTCGTTGATCAGGACCGGCCAGGCGCCGAAGGAGTGATGAAGACGCGAACCCACCGCCGGCCAATCGGCGTCGACATCCCGCATGCGGGACGCGCCGACCACCCATGTCGGGAAGAGCCATCCCTCGGCAAGCACCTCGAAGACGCTCTCGGGCGCGCACGTCATCTCTCGTACGTTGCGTGACATCTCGGCCCCCTTCAGGCGATCTCCGCCGGCTGTCTCGACCGTATGGCCATCCGGACGCGCAGCGCACCCGGTTGACAGGTCGCTCACCGCTTCGGTCTGCGCCACCACGGTCGTGCGGGTGGCACCTCATCAGGAGCGGGCATGCGCGCCCGGCGGCGCGCCGCCCACTCCGCGACTTCGACGTCGACGTCGCGGAGTGGCGTGACGACGGGGGGCCCGCCGAGCAGCTGCATCCGTGCGAGCTTCACCCGCCGATTGAAGTCCTCCACTGCCTCGCGCACCTCCTCTTCCCGCGAGAGGGCGTCCAATCTCTCCGACAGTTCGGCGTCCTCGACCCGCAGGGTCAGGGCTGGGGGACCGAGCCCGGTCAGCTGCTCGCGCTCGATCTTGCGACGGATCCACCAGTTCGGGTCATGGGCCCGTCCGAGGTCGGGGAGAGGCCTCCCGGCCCCGGGAAGGTCGTCGAAATCCCCTCGCCGGATCGCCTGCTGGATGGCGACCTCGACATAGGCGGCACGCGCTCCAGCTCCCGCCGACCGCGACGCGTCGGGGGCCGGAACGGCATCCCCGGGGGTCGGAGTCGGCGCGTCGGCACCCTCCGCGGTCGCATCCGCGGATTCCTCCTGCTGCAGCCGCTCGACGCGATACCGTGCCGCTCGAAGTCTCGGATCCTCCATCCGCACCTCCCCCATTTCCACGGTACTTACCCGCGGTAGGACCGGGGGCGACCCGGTCCCACCGCGGGTGCTGCTCTCATCCGCCCGTGACGTTGTCGTAGGCGCGCATCGCCGCAGCCTGCGCGTCGGCGAGTGCTTCCTCCGCGGTCTTATCGCCCAGGAGCGCCGCGGTCACGGCGTTGTTCAGTTCGTTCTGGATCTCCTGACCGACGGGGGAGGAGCCGAACGACCGGCCGTAGTCGAGGACGTCGTAGTAGGTGGCGATGACCTGGTCGAAGTCGTCGTTGCCCGACGGCACGACGTACTGCTCTCGGATGGCTTGGTCCGGCCCCGGGGCCCCGGTGAACAGGCCGGTGTTGATGCCGCCGTCGGCCTCCCGGGTCGCCGCGCGCGCCTCGGCCGCGGCCATCCACGCGTCTTCGCTCGTGACCTCGATGAGCCATTCGCACGCCGCAGCGGCGTTCGCGGCTCCCGCGGGGATGACGAAGGCCTGACCACCGGTGACCGAGAACGGGTTTCCCTCGCTGTCGAGGAAGGGCACGGCCTGGATGTCGATCTCGTCGACGTAGGGCGAGAGGACGTTCGGATACCACTGAGCGTTGACCTGCGCCCCGACCTGGCCGGCGACGAACTGATTCTGGTCTCCGAAGGTGTCGAAGGAGTCGGTGAAGCTCTTCACCTCAGCGAAGCCGCCCTGCGCGTCACTGATCTGCTGGAGCATCTCGATGCCCGCGATGTTCGCCGGGTCATCCAGCGTCGGCACGCCGTCGTCGTCGGTCAGCCGCCCGCCCATGCCGAGGATCCACAGGGGTGCCTGGCCGGTGGCGACCGGGTCGAAGCCGAGGCGCGAGGGTACGCCGCCCGACTCCTGGTACACCTTCGCGATCGCCTCGAGCAGGACATCGGGCTGCGAGGTGTCGATCTCCTCATTCGCCACGCCCGCCTCATCCAGCACCGCGCGGTTCACGATGATCGCCGGCGGCTGGTAGAACTGCGGCACGCCCCAGACCTGGTCCTCGTATCGAACGTCGTCGACGACGAACGGGTACCAGTAGTCGTCGGGGGTGACGTCATGTTCGGCGAAGCAGTCGTCCATCGGCAGGATGAGACCCTGCGCCGCGTAGGTGGTGACGAAGCGACGGTCCATCTGCACGACATCCGGAACGTCGCCACTCGCGATGCGCGTGGTGAACTTCTGGGCGTCGAAGGCGGTGGCGTCGAGGTCGACCTCGACGTCCGAGACCTCTGCGGCGGCGTGGTCCAGACGCGCTTGCCCGACGTCGTCGGCGTTCTCGAACCCCCACACGCTGAGAGTGCCTGCGGCGTCGGCGCCGAAGTCGACGTCTTCGGCCGTCGCGCCACCCCCGCCGCCGCAGCCGGTGATCATGAGGAGGGACGCCGCGCCGAGAACGGCGACGGCTGTGCGCTGTCGAATCATGAGTTTCCTTTCCCTTGGTGGTACACAGGCTCGTGGCGCATCCGGCGAGGGCCGCTCCGGCGTCATCCCTTCCGCCCCTGAGTGGCGACGCCCTCGATGAAGTAGCGCTGCCCGAAGGCGAAGAGGATCAGCATCGGGAGTGTCACGAGGAGAGAGGCCACCATCACGTACTGGTAGTCGCCCTGGCCTCCCGCGGTAGGGCTGTACTTCGTCATGGCGTAGGCGATGCCCAGCGGCGCCGTGAAGTCCTCCACCCCGCCGGCGTTGAGGTAGATCAGTGCCGCCTGCAGGTTGTTCCAGCTCGCCTGGAACTCGAAGAGGAACACGATGATGAAGGACGGGATCGACAGCGGCATCGCGATGCGCCAGAACAGACCCCAGTTGCTGACGCCGTCGAGCTTGGCCGCCTCGAACAGCTCACGGGGAAGCCCGAGGTAGAACTGCCGCTGCAGGAAAATGTAGAACGCCGAACCGAACAGGTTCATCCCCCACAGCGGCACCCAGGTGCCCAGGAACCCGGTCTCCTTCCAGATGAGGTAGATCGGGATCATCGTCACCGCGCCCGGCAGCATCATCGTCGCCAGGACCAGCCCGAACATCAGCCCGCGGCCGGGGAAGCGGAAGTACGCGAACCCGAAGGCGACGATCGAGCTGGAGATCGCCACGGCGGTAGCCGCGAGGAGCGCGATGGCGATGCTGTTCCACATCCAGCTGAGCAGCGGCAGCTGATTCCAGACCTCGATGTAGTTTTCGGGCACGAAGGTGCGCGGGATGAGCGCGTTGTCGAACACCTCGCCGCGGGGCTTCAGGCTCGCGGCGACGAGCCAGGCGAAGGGGTACAGGAAGAGCAGCGAGAAGAGGATCAGGGCGATGGCGAGGACGACCCTGCCCGCCAGCGTCTTCGGCTGCGACAGCGCGCGACGCCAGCGGGAGCGGGGTGGCGCGTCACCTGCGGCTGCTGCAGCGAGTTCCGGCGTGGGACGCGCGACGCCCGGTGTCTGGAGTGTCGCCGACATCAGCGGTCCCCCTCGTAGTAGACGAATCGGCTGCCGAACTTCACCTGGATGACCGTGATGATCATGATGATGACGAACAGCAGCCACGCCATCGCCGCGGCGAAGCCGAAGTTGAACTGTCGGAAGGCCTGTTGGAACAGGTAGATGGCGTAGAACAGCGATGCCTCCGGCGAGGAGTTGCTCTGGTCGCGCCAGAACAGCAGGTACGCCTGGTCGAAGATCTGGAACGCCGCGATGGACAGGACGATGACGTTGAAGAACATCGCGCCCGAGATCATCGGCAGGGTGATGGAGAAGAACTTCCGCACCGGTCCCGCGCCGTCGAGGGAGGCGACCTCGTAGAGCTCGACGGGGACGTTCTTCAGAGCAGCGAGGAAGATCACCATCGTCCCCGCGACCGTCCACAGCGTCATCAGGACGATGCTCGGCTTCACCCAGGCGGGGTCGACCAGCCACTGCGGCCCCTGAATGCCGAAGAGGCGGAGGAACTGGTTGATCGCGCCGGAGTTGCCGTTCAGCAGCAGGAAGAACACCGCCGCCGTCGCGACGGCGGGCGTCATCTTGGGCAGGTAGTAGAGCGTCCGGAAGATCCCCCCACCGCGGCTCGCGCGCGCGAGGAGCATCGCGAGGAAGAGGGCGAACATGATCTCCAGCGGCACCGCCATCACCACGTAGAAGAGCGTGTTGGCGAGCGAGACGCCGACCCTCGGGTCTTCGAACAGGTTGGCGTAATTGTCGAAACCGACCGGCCGTGCGCTGTTGGTGGCGAGGTTGTAGTTGCTGAAGGAGATGTAGAGGCTGTACGCCATCGCCCCGGCTGTGAAGATCAGGAACCCGATGATCCACGGGGAGATGAACAGGTAGCCTGCGATGGCCTCTCGCCGGTTGTACCGGTCCCGCGCTGCGGGCGCCCGGCGGGCGATGAGGCTCATGCCCGCACCCGCGGCATCCGTCGATGATGCATCGGTCCTCCTCTGGGATCCATCTGGGATCCTTCGGACCGTAGGCGCCCGCAAAAGCGTCGGCAATGTGCTTGCCAACACGGAGAAGTTGTGTCTAGTTGCCGAACCGTACTTGTCTGCGGGGCCTCACCAGCGCGTCGACGACTCCCGCCAGCAGCACGATCGCCGCGGCGAGAAACGGCAGCGTCAGCGCAGCATCCGTCCCCAGGTACTCCGCGACGATTCCGGCCACCGCGGTCGAGGCCGATTGGCCGACCACGATGCCGGAGCCGAGCATCGTCATCACCGTCGACGAGCGCCCGAGAGGGCTTCGGTGCGCGGCGAGGCTGTACTGGGTGACGAGGGTCGGGCCGATACCCACACCGATGACGAGGAGGGTGAGGGTCATGGCCACCACACTCGTCACGAACGGGAGCACCAGGGTGCCGGCGACGAGGATGGCGGCGAACACGATCCAGCGCGCGCCGAGCGTGAACCGGGCGGGGAAGGCGGCGACACCCAGCGCCAGCGCTGCCGAGCCGAGTCCCATCGCGCCGTAGACGACGCCCGCCTGCTCGGCGATGCCCCGATCGGCCATGAACGACGTCAGCGACGTGAGCATCGTGCCGAAGAACAGGCCCATTCCCAGAGCTCCCACGACGGGTGCGGCGACCCGGGTGAGCTCGCGCACCGGGGCGGGTGAGGGAGCGCCGTCACGCACACCGGGTTCGACCCGGGCGGATGGATGCAGCGCGAAGGCCGACACGAAGATCACCGCCAGGGCGGCGGCGCCGAGGACGGGCGCGACAGGATCGAGCGTGGCGGCGAGGACGCCGACGATCACCGGACCGAAGACGAAGACGATCTCGTCAGCGGCCGACTCGTAGGCCATCGTGCCGCTGACCACGGCGTCCCGGCGGGCCGGGTCGACGGCGCGGGCGATGATCCCCACGAGGCGGCTCCGCGACAGCGGGGCGACCTGGGGCGTGGACGCGCCGATGAGGAACCCGGCAGCGAGCACCGCCGCATCGGGGACCGGGGCGAAGGCCAGCCAGGCGATGGCGACGAGCAGCACGCTGTTGGCCAGGCCCGCGCACAGCAGCACCCGTCGTTGACCGAACCGGTCGGCGGCGGCACCGAGGAGCGGGCCGAACATGGCGGTGCCGAGGCCGGTCACCGCGGCGGTCACCCCGCCGAGAGCCAGAGAATCGCGGGCGGAGACCACGAGGGTCAGAAGCCCGACGACCACCATCGCGAACGGCAGACGCGCGACGAGCGCGATCGGGAAGTACGACAGCCCCGCGGCCCGGATCAGCGATGTCGGGCGGGGCGCAGCAGACGGAGTCACGTGCATCAGGTCGATTCGGTCGGCCGCCCGGATCGTCCGGCGGCGTTTCGTGCCGCCTTTGCGCGAAGCGCGAGGTGATGCACAGAGCTCGTCAAGTCTACCAAGCGCGTTCCGCCCGGGCATCCGCGGTTTCAGAAGCGCGTCCGATCCGTCAGCGGCGCCGGTACTTCCGGCGCCGCTTCGGCATCGGTGCGGAGAGACGGTCAGCCGACCTCGTCCCGCCACGAGTGGCGAGGCTCGTAGCCGAGCATCCGGCGTGCCTTGTCGATCGACAGCAGAGTGTCGTTCTCTCCGACCTCGCCGCGTACCTCGACGTCTGGGAACACCTCGGCCAGCAGCTCGGCGTTCGGACGGCTCATGACGGTGTCGGCGGCGGCGATGATGAACGCCTCGAAGCCGGGTTCGGCCACGCGGAGGGCCCGTTCTATCGCCTGCGCGCCGTCGCGCGCGTCGATGTACCCCCAGAGGTTCCACTTCCGCCGACGGGCATCGGCGTCGAACGAGGGGAACTCGGAGTAGTCCTCGGGAACCATGACGTTCGAGAACCGCAGCGCGGTGATGGACAGCTCGGGGTGCCAGCGCACCAGCTCCCGCGCCATCCGCTCTTCGAGGGTCTTCACCAGCGAATAGATGCTCTCGGGACGCGGCTCGTACTCCTCGTCGACCGGTGCGTAGGGCGGCGGTACGTCGAAGGGAAGACCCAGCACGGTCTCACTGGAGGCGGCGACGATCCGGCGTACGCCCACGCGGATGGCGGCGTGGAAGACGTTGAAGGTGGCCGTCATGTTGTTGTGGAAGGTCGCCACGTCGCTGCGAATCCCCGGTGCGGGGATCGCTCCGAGGTGCACCACGGCGTCGACGCCGTCGTGCTGGTCGTTCACCGAGCCGAGGGCGTCGACGACCTGACCGTAGTCGGTGAGGTCGACCTGGACGAACCCGGGGCTGCGCTCTGCGGCGACGTCGAGGCCGATGACCTCGATGCCGCCCGCGCGGAGTTCGCGAGCCACGACGGAGCCGAGCTTGCCGGATGAACCAGTGAGTGCGATGCGCATCTGATCACCTTGCCACGTCAGCGCGGTGGCGACGTCGACTGTCGCACCACCAGATGCGTGGGCAGGGGGGTGTCCTCGGTCACCGAATCCGGCTCCTCGACCGCGATGAGGACCTTCTGCATCATCAGCTCGCCGAGTGTGGCGAAGTCCTGCCTGACCGTCGTGAGCGGGGGGTAGAGGTAGCCGGCCTCCGGGATATCGTCGAACCCGACGACGCTGACATCGTCGGGCACGCGAAGACCGCGCTCCCGAAGGGCCGACAGCAGTCCGATCGCCATGCTGTCGTTCGCGACGAAGACCGCCGATCCGGCACGGATGTCGAGGCCCGACCCCAGGCGATGCCCGCTCGCGGCAGACCAGTCGCCGTGATGCGGCTCGTCGATCTCGAGCCGGTGGGCGACGAGCTCGTCTCGCCATCCGCGAATCCGCTCCATCGCGTCGGGCGCGTGTGCGGGGCCGGCGAGGTGGACAATCCGGGTGTGGCCGAGCTCGACGAGATGGCGGGCGGCGGAGCGAGCCCCTCGATATTGATCCATGGACACGATGAACGGGCTCCGCCGCGGTGAGGAGACGGATGCGACGAGCGGCACGCCGAGCTGAAGCCCGCGCACCACCTCCAGCACCGTCGAATCCACCACGACGATGACGACGGCGTCCACCCGCTGGCGGAGAAGCTCCTCCACTGCCGATCGTGCCGCGGAGGCGTTGCCGCCGGGGATGCTGACGGACTCGACGCTGTATCGCTCCGCGCGTGCCGCGATGCTGAACTGCATCGCGATCGACGTCGGACCGTAATCCGACACGGCCGGCGTGATCAGCCCGATCGTGCGCGTCCGCCGTGTCACGAGCGCTCGCGCCGCAGGGGAGGGGCTGTAGCGAAGCTGCGCGATCGCCTGTTCGACCCGAGCCCGGGTGGCCGGCCTCACGTTCGGCATGTCGTTGAGGACGCGGGAAACGGTCTGGTGGGAAACCCCGGCCAGGCGCGCCACGTCGAAGATGTTCGCCGAACGCGCGGAACGTTCGTCGGTCACGTGTCCACCGTCCCGCGCGGTTCGTCCGGCGCCCCACGCGGTTCGTCCGGCGCCCCATCCGGTCCGTCCGCTTGAGCGACGAGGGCGAGGAGCGAGTCGACCGTCACCGTCTCGGAGGAAACCGTTGCGACGATGCGGCCGTTGCGAAGCACCGCGACGCGGTTCGCGACGCGAAGCACCTCTTCCAGTTCCGCGGAGATGAACACCACCGACAGGCCGTTGTCGGCGAGCTCGCTGACGAGATTCTGGATCTCGACCTTCGCCCCGACGTCGATCCCGCGGGTCGGCTCGTCGAGCAGGAGCGCTCGTGGCGACAGCGCCAGCAGCCGCGCGAGCAGGACCTTCTGCTGATTGCCGCCGGAGAGTGCGCCCGCGGGTCGATCGGGATCGGCGGGGCGGATGTCGAGAGCCTCGATCCAGCTCGTGGCGAGCTCACGCCGCCGCTGAGCGGACAGCGGGCGGAATGCGCCTCTTTCGGCCTGGAGCGCGAGGGTGATGTTCTCCTGCACGCTCAGGTGGCCGATGATCCCGTCCGTCCTGCGATTCTCCGAAGAGTAGACGACGCCCTGAGCGATCGCGTGTCGGGGTGTGCGGAAGTCGGCGGGTCTGCCCCCCACGGAGATGACCCCGTGGTCGATCCGGTCGATGCCGCTCACGGCGCGCGCGAGCTCGGTGCGACCTGAACCGAGAAGCCCGGCGAGGCCGAGCACTTCGCCCTCGTGCAGCTCGAGGTCGGCGTCCATGATGCCCGGGGACGCCGTCACCCCTCGAGCACTGAGGTAGGCGACGGTCGCATCCGACTCGTCCTCAGGGGAGGCTCGGTTGGTGAGCGGGCCGAGAGTGCGGCCGAGCATCTTCTGCACGAGATCGATCCGCAGGAGTTCGGCAGGGACGTACTCGCCGACCTGCCGGCCGTTCCGCAGCACCGTGATGCGGTCGGCGATCTCGTAGACCTGGTCGAGGAAGTGGGAGATGAAGACGATCGCGACATCCCTCGCCTTCAGCTCGTCTATGACCCGGAACAATTCGGTCACCTCGTCGACATCGAGACTCGAGGTGGGCTCGTCGAGGATCAGGATGCGGGCATCGACCGAGATCGCCCGCGCGAGAGCGACGAGCTGCTGGACGGCGAGCGAATGTCCCCCGAGGATGGAAGCCGGGTCGACAGAGACCCCGAGATCCTGCAGCACCGCCGCGGCGCGCCGGTGCAACGCCCGGCGATCGATGACCCCCCAGCGCCGCGGTTCTCGACCGAGGCAGATGTTCTCGGCGATGGTGAGATTCGGAAGGAGGTCGATCTCCTGGTACACCGCGCTGATCCCGGCGCCCAGCGCCGCTGCGGTGGAAGGGAAGTGCTGCGCCCTGCCGTCGAGGCTGATCGTGCCGCTGTGGAGCTGGAGAGCCCCGGTGATCGCCTTGATGAGCGTCGATTTCCCGGCGCCGTTCTCACCCATGAGCGAATGCACTTCGCCGGGGAAGACCCGGAAGTCGACGTCATCGAGGGCGACTTCGGCGCCGAACCTTACTGTCGCCCCGGTGACCGTCAAGAGCGGACGCCGCTCGTCCATCACGCCATTATGGCGTGGCGGGCGACCTGGCCGGCTCCGCACCGCCGCGCCTAGGTACGGCGGTCTGATCGTGCGACGATCGCGCGTTGGACCACGATGAACAGCAGAAGCAGCGCGCCGATGACGATCCGGGTCCACGACGGGTCCGCACCTTCGAAGGCGATGATCGTGCGTATCACGCCGTACACGAGAACGCCGATCAGCGAACCGATGACATATCCGCTCCCGCCGGTGAGAATCGTCCCGCCGATGACGACGGCCGCGATCGCGTCGAGCTCGGTGCCCACGCCGTTCAGCGGATACCCGGCACCCGAGAAAGCGGTCAGGATGAGTCCGGCGAGCCCGCTGCAGACGCCGCTCACGACGTAGACGAGGATCTTCGTGCGCGTGACGGGAAGGCCCATGAGACGGGCGGACTGCTCATTGCCGCCGATCGCGTAGACGGTCCGTCCGAACCGGGTCCAGCGGAGCACGACGAAAGCGACGGCGACGGAGGTGAGCGCCAGGATGCCGGTCGGCGTGATGTACCACTCGCCGACCGTGAGTCGCGTGCGCTGAAGCCACAGAACAGCGGGATCCTCCACCCGGATCGACGACAGGCTGACGACGAACGCGAGACCTCTGGCGAGGAAGAGCCCGGCGAGCGACGCGATGAACGGCTGCACGTCGAAGTAATGGATCAGCACGCCGATGAGCAGCCCGATCGCCGCGCCGCCGACGATCATGAGCGGGATCGCGACGGCCGCGGGGGAGCCGTCGGCGAGGAGCTTCGCACCGAGGATGCCGGTGAACGCCATCACCGATCCGACGGAGAGGTCGATGCCGCCGGTCAGGATCACGAAGGTCATCCCGACGGCGAGGACGACCAGATACGCGTTGTTGAGCAGCAGCGCCGAGAGGTTCCGCGGCGCGATGAAGTTGCCGAAGGCGATCTGGGCGCCGATGAGAAGGGCGAGGAGAATCGCGACGGCGGCGAGCGTCGGGAGGAGCGACGCATGCCGGCTCATGAACGTGCGATACCGCGCGCCGAGCGCTGCGGGCCGCGAAACCGGCCGTTCCAGCATCCCGGTCATGACGCCACCGTCTCTTTCGTCGCGTTCGATGCGCCGTCGGCCATGGAGGACGAGCCGCCCGGCGGCGGCGAGTCCCAACGGTTCGTGACGAGCCGCCGGAGCGCGCGGTGCAAACGCGGCGACTGCATCACCACGGCGACGATGACGACGATCGCGAAGAAGACCGGCGCCTGTGCGGAGGGCACCCCGAGGAAGAGGATGGTCGATTCCAGCGTCTGGATGGTCAGAACACCGATCACCGTCCCCGCGATCGTGAATTTCCCGCCCATCAGCGAGGTCCCGCCGAGGACCACGGCCAGGATGGCGTAGAGCTCGATGTACAGACCGGCGGCGTTCGCGTCGGCGGCCATGATGTTGGAGCTGTACAGGATGCCCGCCATCCCGGCCAGCAGGCCGCTTCCGACGTAGGCGGTGAAGACGATGCCGCGGGCACGTACCCCGGCGAGTCGGCTGGCCTTGGGGTTGATCCCCACCGCCTCGGTCAGCATCCCGAGTGCCGTCCGCCGCTCGAGGACGGCCACCGCCGTGATGACGGCAGCCGAGATGAACAGTGCGAAGGGGAGGCCCAGAACGTATCCGGTGGCGATGAACTTGTACGGCGCGCTCGTGACGGTGGTGATGAAGCCGCCCGTGATGAGGAGTGCCACCCCCCGACCGACGAGCATGAGCACGAGGGTGGCGATGATCGGCTGAATCCCGAGCGCGGAGACGAGAAGACCGTTCCACGCGCCGAGCACCAGGGCGACCGCCAGCGCGGTGACGAGCGCGATCGCGACCGTGCCGCCACCGGCGGGGTCGGGGGAGTCCGCGATGATCGTCATCGCGACGGCGCCCGAGACCGCCATGATGGCGCCGACGGAAAGATCGATGCCGCGGGTGGCGATGACCACGGTCATCCCCAATGCCACGAGCATCAGTGGGGCGCTGTTGCGGAGGATGTCGATCAACGGGCCGTAGAGCTGGCCGTCGCGGATCGTGAGACTGATGAACTGCGGTCGGGCGATGGTGTTGATGACGACGAGGGTGATGAGCGCCAGCGTCGGCCACACCAGCCGATGGCGGATGAGTCTGTTCATGCTGCGCTTCCCTCGTTGGCGATGTAGTCGATGAGGCTGTCGATGTCGGTGGTCCGGGCATCGAGCTCGCCGATCCGGCGGCGGTCCCGCATGACGACGATCCGCTGGGCCAATCGAAGCACCTCCTCCAGCTCTGAGGAGATGAAGATGACGGCAAGTCCCTGCTCCGACAGGCGCTGGACCTTCCGCTGGATGTCCGCTTTGGCACCGACATCGATGCCGCGGGTCGGCTCGTCGAGGATGAGCAGCTCCGGCGCGGTGGCGAGCCAGCGGGCGAGGAGGACCTTCTGCTGATTTCCGCCGGAGAGGTTGCGCACAAGCGCGTGGGGATCGGCCGGGCGGACCCCCAGCGCACTCATGTACTCGGAGACGACGGCGTCGCGCTCCCCCCGTCTGATCGGCCGCATCCAGCCACGCGACGCTTGAATGCCCAGCACGATGTTCTCGGCGACGGTGAGGTCGCCGACGACACCCTCCGCGCGGCGGTCCTCGGAGGAGAACGCCAAGCGCCTGTCGATCGCGTGACGCGGAGAGGTGATCTTCGCGGTTCGACCGTCGATCTCGAGGGATCCTGAGTCGGCGCGGTCAGCGCCGTACAGCAGCCGGACGAGCTCGGTGCGGCCCGAGCCGAGGAGCCCGGCGATTCCGACCACTTCGCCGGGATGGACGTCGATGTCGAGGGGTTCGAGCACACCCCGGCGCCCGATGCTGCGAGCGCGCAGGACCGGGACTCCGGAACGGTCGATGTCGCGTTCGGAGGACCGGGAGATCTCGGCCAGATCCGACAGCTCACGTCCGAGCATCATGCTGACGAGGGCGTCTCGGGGAAGGTCGGCGGCGGTGTGCTCGCCGACCAGGCGGCCGTTCCTGAGGACGGTGATGCGGTCGGAGATCTCGTAGACCTGGTCGAGGAAGTGGCTGACGAAGAGGATGGCCACGCCCCGCGTTCGAAGATCCCGGATGACGGCGAACAAGCGCTCGACCTCTCCTCGGTCCAGGCTGGAGGTGGGTTCGTCCAGGACGAGGACCCGGGCATCGAGGACCATGGCGCGCGCGATGGCGACGAGCTGCTGCACCGCGATGGCGTGGCTCGACAACAGCGACCTCGTGTCGATTCCGACACCGAGATCTCCGAGACGCTCGGCGGCCACCTGGTGGACACGATCCCAGTCGATCGCGCCGGCGCGTCGTGGCTCGTGGCCGAGCATCACATTCTCTCCGACGGAGAGGTTCGCGCAGAGGTTCACTTCCTGGTAGACGGTGGCGATGCCGGCGTCCTGAGCGTCAGCGGCCCCATCGAACGACTGCGGTCGGCCGTCGACCGTGATGGTGCCGGAGTCCACCGGGTACACGCCCGTGAGCGCCTTGATGAGGGTGGACTTCCCCGCGCCGTTCTCGCCCATGAGCGAGTGCACCTCGCCGGGTCGCAGCGTGAAGTCGACACCGTCCAGCGCCAGGACGCCGGGGAAGCGGATGGTGATGTCGCGCATCGCGACGACGGGGGGCGTTTCGACAGTGGCAGACGTCATGGCGGTCGTGCTTTCGCGTCGGTGAGAGGACGAAGGGGAGGGGAGACGCCCGCCGGCGGTCCGCGATGCGGACCCCGGCGGGCGGGCCGGCTCAGTAGGGACGCGAGTCGATGACGGCGGCGGCCTGCTCCTGCGTGAAGGTCTGGTCCTCGACGTAGTACGTCTTCTCGACGGTCTCGCCCGCAAGGACGTCCGTCACCAGCCCCGCAGCCAGTTCGCCCAGCAGCGGGTTGCACTCCACGATGAAGTTGATCTTGCCGTCGACGAGCGCCTGCATCCCGTCCTTGACCGCGTCGATCGACACGATCTTGATGTCCTCCCCCGGGACACCGCCGGCCGCCTCGATGGCCTCGATCGCGCCGAGAGCCATGTCGTCGTTGTGCGCGTACAGCAGGTCGATCCCGTCGACCCCGTACTTCTGGAGGAAGCCCTCCATGACCGTCTTGCCGCCGTCGCGGGTGAAGTCTCCGGTCTGCGAGTCGATCGTCTCTATGGCTGTGCCCTCGATCGCCTCCGCGAAGCCCTCGGCGCGATCGTTGGCAGGAGCCGACCCGGTCGTGCCCTCGAGGACGACCATCTTCGTCGGGGTGTCGCCGAATTCCTCTGCGGCCCACTCGCCGGCCATCACGCCTTCCTTCTTGAAGTCCAGACCCACCCAGCTCGCATACAGATCCTCGGGGGCGCTGACGGTGCGGTCCTCGAGGATGACGGGGATGCCGGCATCCGACGCCTCCTGCAGTACGTCGTCCCAGCCGTCCTCGACGATGGGCGCGATGACGATCGCCTCGACACCGCGGCTGATGAAGTCGCGGACCGCCGAGATCTGTGCCGCGGGGTCGTTGTCCGCGGCATTGAAGATCAGCTCGAACCCGTTCTCCTCCGAGAACGCCTCCTGCATCGATTCAGTGTTCGCGCTGCGCCAGCCCGACTCGGACCCGGTCTGCGCGAAGCCGACCGTGACGAGCTCGCCTCCACCACCGTCTCCGCCGGCTCCGGCGCCGCCGCCGCCGCTCGCGCAACCCACGGCCGTAAGGGCCACCGCTCCGATCAGGGCGATGCTTCCCAGCACACTTCTTCTCATTCCCCAAACCTCCTCGTCGGGTCCCGGCTGCAGTGCCGGTTCAGTGCGTGCACCGCAATGGCGATACGGTCGAAATGTTAGCCTTCACATTCACGCACCGCGCAAGATGTGAGCGATAACAGTCTGGTAACGGTCCCCCCGTCCGGGATGCGCCTGGAGAGATTCACCACGGCCTTGTCTCATTCGCGGTGAAGGATCACATTTGTGTGTCGCCGCACGATCGCCCGGTAACCTCGGGTGCCATGACCGCCCCCGACGACCGGCGCGCTCGCCTCGGCATGCGCGAGGTCGCAGCCGCTGCCGGCGTCTCCCCGCAGACGGTGTCGCGGGTGCTCAACGATCACCCGCACATCCGCCCCGAGACGCGTGCGCGGGTGCTCGAGACCGTGAGTCGTCTCGGATACCGGGTGAACAACGCCGCACGCGCGCTCGGGACGCGAACAACCCGGACGCTCGGCGTGCTCGCCTCCGACGCCGCTCTGTACGGACCCGCTGTCGGCATCGCCGCCCTCGACGCCGCGGCCCGGGAGCAGGGCCGCTGGATCGCGACCGCGTACGCGGACGCCGACAGCGCGGCATCCGTGATCGCCGCCGCCGACCGCCTCATCGACCAGGGCGTCGACGGCATCATCGTGCTGGCTCCGCATCTGACGACCTCGGCGGCGTTGCGGGAGGCTCATCCTGATGTGCGTGTGGCCGCCCTTCACGAGGGGGAGGGCGGCGAGCGGCAGGCCGAGGGCGCAGCCGCGGCCGTCCGCCACCTCCTCGGCCTCGGCCATCGCCGGATCGCCCGGCTCGCGGGTCCTGCGGCGTGGAGCGAAGCGGTCAGCCGCGAGGCAGGCGCGGTCCGTGCACTCGTTGAGGCGGGTCTGGATACGACGCTGCGCTGGGAGGGGGACTGGACCGCTGCGACCGCGGCGGCGCTCGGTGAGGTGATCGCTGCTGCGACGCGGAAGCCGGACGGGCCGACCGCGGTCGTGGCCGCCAACGACCAGATGGCGCTGGGTGTGATCGCAGGGCTTCGCGCAGCGGGCGTGGAGGTGCCGGCGAGCGTGAGCGTGACCGGGTTCGACGACAATCCCGATGCGGCGTTCTACCGTCCCGCGCTCACGACCGTGCGTTTGGACGTCGCCGGGGAGGCCAGGCATGCCGTCGCCGAAATTCTCGGAGCGATCGACCCGCCGACGCATCCGGCCGCGCCCACCCTGGTGCGGCGGGCCTCGACGACACGCCCGCCGGCGCCGGTGCCGTGATCCGATCACGGCCGCCTGCTCTGTACGAGCCGTCGTGTTACCGGTAACATGACATCGCCTGCGCTCTCGCGCATCCGCCACCGAGGGAGGAATCGTGCCCAGCACTGATGCTGCGACGCCGTCGTTCGACCCCGCTGTTCGCGAAGCCATCGAAACCGTCCGTGCCGATGTCGCGCGCCTGCACGATGAACTCGTCCGGTACGGGCTCGTGGTCTGGACGGGCGGGAACGTCTCCGGCCGGGTGCCGGGCACAGATCTCTTCGTCATCAAGCCGTCCGGCGTCTCGTACGACGACCTCGACGCGCAGAACATGATCCTGTGCGACCTCGAAGGCGACGTCGTGCCCGGCTCGGCGGGAAGCGAGCGGAGCCCGTCGAGCGACACCGCCGCGCACGCCTATGTGTATCGGAACATGCCGGAGGTGGGCGGAGTGGTCCACACCCACTCGACCTACGCCGTGGCGTGGGCCGCGCGGGGGGAGGAGATCCCGTGCGTCATCACCGGCATGGCCGACGAATTCGGGGGCCCGATCCCCATCGGCCCGTTCGCGATCATCGGCGACGACTCGATCGGCCGCGGGATCGTCGAGACGCTCCGCGGTCATCGCTCCAGAGCTGTCCTGATGCGCAACCACGGCCCCTTCACCATCGGAGTCTCCGCGAAGGACGCGGTGAAGGCCGCCGTCATGGTCGAGGATGCCGCGCGAACCATCCACATCGCACGACAAGGGGGGCCCTCATCCCGATCCCGCAGGACTCGATCGACCGGCTCTACGACCGATATCAGAATGTCTACGGGCAGAGCACCGACGATCGCCGTCCGGAGGATGCGCGATGAGCGCGGAGGCCGTCACCGCCGGTCGGACCGCCCTCGGCGTCGAGCTCGGGTCGACCCGGATCAAAGCGTGCCTGGTCGACGCCGACGATCCGACGCGAGTGCTCGCGGTCGGCTCGCACGCCTGGGAGAACCGCTTCGAGGGGAGGATCTGGACCTACTCGCTCGACGACGTCTGGGAGGGTGTGCGCAGCGCCTATGCCGACCTCGCGGCGGACGTCGAGCGGCGTCATGGCGTCGTCCTCGAGACGATCGGTGCCCTCGGCGTCTCGGCCATGATGCACGGCTACCTCGCGTTCGACGGCGAAGGTGAGCTGCTGACCCCCTTCCGCACGTGGCGCAACACCACGACCGGACCGGCCGCCGAAGCGCTGTCCACGGCATTCGAGCAGAACATCCCGCTCCGATGGTCGGTCGCCCACCTCTACCAGGCGGTTCTGGACGGTGAGCCCCACCTCCCCGAGATCCGCTCCCTCACGACCCTCGCGGGGTACGTCCACGGGCAGCTGACAGGGGAGCGGGTGCTGGGCGTGGGAGACGCGTCCGGAATGTTCCCCATCGACCCGGCGACCCGCGACTACGACCTCCGACTCGTCGAGACCTTCGACGGGATGGTCGCCGAGGCGGCGCCGGGCCTCCGCATCGCCGAGCTCCTCCCGCGGGTCCTGAGGGCGGGTGAGCCCGCCGGCGCGCTCACCGAGGCCGGGGCGGCCCGGCTCGACCCCACCGGGCGGCTGCTCCCCGGCATCCCGTTCTGTCCTCCGGAAGGCGACGCCGGAACGGGGATGGTGGCCACGAACGCCGTCGCGCCGCGCACCGGGAATGTCAGCGCCGGCACGAGCATCTTCGCGATGGTCGTGCTCGAAGGCGCGCTCGCGGCCGCGCATCACGAGATCGACATCGTGACCACGCCCGCCGGCGACCCCGTGGCGATGGTGCACTGCAACAACGGCGCCAGCGAGCTTGCGGCATGGGCGGGGATGTTCGGCGACTTCGCCGAGCGCGCCGGGGCGCCTCTCTCCTCCGATGAGGTCTTCGAGATCCTCCTGCGCGAGGCGGAGCAGGGCGACCCCGACGCCGGCGGCCTGATCGCCTTCAACCACCTCTCCGGTGAGCCCATCGTCGGCCTCGATGAGGGCCGACCGCTGTTCGTGCGGACGCCCGACAGCCGATTCACGCTCGCGAACGCGATCCGCACGCAGCTCTACGGGATGTTCGGCACCCTCGCTCTCGGTATGCGCGTGCTCTCCGATGAGGGCGTCACGATCGACCGCATGTTCGCCCACGGCGGGGTCTTCCGCACCGCCGGGGTCGCGCAGCGGTTCCTCGCCGCCGCGATCGACACCCCCGTCGCCGTCGGCGAGACCGCGAGCGAAGGGGGTCCGTGGGGGATGGCGGTGCTCGCCGCCCAGCTTCTGCACGCCGACGCAGCGACTCTCTCCGACTACCTCGACAGGCACGTCTTCGCCGACGCGAAAACGGTGACCGTCGACCCCCGACCCGAGGATGTGGCCGGCTTCGCCCGATTCCTCGTCCGCTACGAGGCGGCGCTCGCCGTCGAGCGCGCCGCTGTCGCCGCCCTCTGACCATCCCACCCGAAGGAACACCGTCATGCCGTCACTGTCCACCTCTCTCCACGCCTACGAAGTGTGGTTCGTCACCGGAAGCCAGACGCTCTACGGCGAGGAGACGCTCCGCCAGGTCGCCGAGCAGTCCCAAGCGGTCGCCGCGGGGCTGGACGGCCTCCCCGTCCGTGTCGTCTGGAAGCCCGTGCTGAAGGACGCCGACTCGATCCGCCGGCTTGCGCTCGAGGTCAACGCGCGTGACGAGGTGATCGGCATCATCGCCTGGATGCACACGTTCAGCCCGGCGAAGATGTGGATCGCGGGGCTCGACGCGCTGCAGAAGCCGCTGCTGCACCTGCACACCCAGGCGAACGTCGAGCTGCCCTGGGCGGACATCGACTTCGACTTCATGAACCTCAACCAGGCCGCCCACGGCGATCGCGAGTTCGGGTACATCCAGACCAGACTCGGCGTGGCACGCAAGACCGTCGTCGGGCACGTGTCGAATCCGGCCGTTCATCAGCAGGTCGAGGACTGGCAGCGGGCCGCGGCAGGGTGGGCGGCGGCCCGTTCGCTGAAACTCGCGCGCTTCGGGGACAACATGCGTTACGTCGCCGTCACCGAGGGTGACAAGACCGAAGCCGAGTTGCGCTTCGGCGTGCAGGTCAACACGTGGGGTGTCAACGAGCTCGCTGATGCTGTCGCCGACGCCTCGGCCGCCGATATCGACGCGCTCGTCGAGGAGTACGAGGCGACCTACGACGTGGCCGCCGAACTGCTGCCGGGCGGCGACCGCCATCAGAGCCTGCGTGACGGCGCCGCGATCGAGGTCGGACTCCGCTCCTTCCTCGAGGCGGGTGGCTTCGGCGCATTCACCACCTCGTTCGAGGACCTCGGCGCGCTGACGCAGCTCCCCGGCCTCGCCGTGCAGCGGCTCATGGCCGAGGGCTACGGCTTCGGCGCCGAGGGTGATTGGAAGACCGCCATTCTGGTCCGAGTGGCGAACGTCATGGGCGCCGGACGCCCCGGGGGCGCGAGCCTCATGGAGGACTACACCTACGACCTGATCCCGGGGTCCGAACGCATCCTCGGCGCGCACATGCTCGAAGTCGCGCCGTCGCTGACGACGCAGAGGCCGCGCCTCGAAGTGCATCCGCTGGGAATCGGCGGCAAGGCCGATCCCGTCCGGCTCGTGTTCACCGCCGACCCGGGGCCGGCGCTGGTCGTCGCCATGAGCGACATGCGTGACCGGTTCCGCCTCGTCGCCAACGTCGTCGAGAACGTCGATGCCCCCGACCTCCCACGGCTTCCCGTCGGTCGCGCCGTGTGGAAGCCGGCTCCCGACTTCGCCACCTCGGCGGCCTGCTGGCTTGCGGCGGGCGCCGCGCACCATACTGTGATGACGACGGCCGTGGGTGTAGAGGTCTTCCGCGACTTCGCCGAGATCGCCCGCACCGAGCTCGTCGTGATCGACGAGCACACCACCGTCCGCGACTTCCAGCGGGAGCTCCGGTGGAACCAGGCCTACTACCGACTCGCGCAGGGAATCTGACTTCTATGGCATCGCACTCCGTCTCGGGCACGCAGCATTCTCTTCGCGCGGGGGACTACGAGGCGTGCATCGCCAGCGTCGGCGCGACACTGCGGTGTCTCACCTTCCGGGGCCGTGACCTCGTCGTCCCCTTCGGCGCCGACGAGGTGCGTCCCTCCTACCGCGGAGCCACCCTCGCGCCGTGGCCCAATCGCGTCGTCGACGGGATCTACACCTTCCGCGGTGTCCAGCGCCGCGTCGCGCTGACCGAGCCCGCGCGGGGGCACGCGCTGCACGGCCTGGGGTCGTGGCTCGACTTCGAAGCGATCGACAAAGGCCCGAGCCACGTCACGCTCGCGGCGACGATCGTCGCGCAGACCGGCTACCCCTGGGAGCTCGGCGTGGAGACGACCTTCCAGCTCTCAGCCGAAGGCCTCGCCCAGACCGTGCGGGTGCGCAACCACAGCGATGAGACCGCGCCGTGGGGGACGGGGCCCCACCCCTACCTCGTCGCGGGTCCCGGTCTCGTCGATGAGTGGACGCTCGAGCTCCCGGCCGATGACGTCCTCACCGTCACCGACGACCGGCTGATCCCCGTCTCGCTCGAACATGTCGAGACCGCCGGCGCCGAGCGGTTCGACTTCCGTCGCGCTCGGCGAATCGGCCAGGTCGAGCTCGACCACGCGTACACCGGCTTCACGCGCGATGAGGATGGCTTCGCCACCGTGCGCGTGACATCTGAGGACGGCACCGGCGTCGCCATGACGTGGAACACCGCCTGTGCGTGGGCCCAGATCCACACGGCCGACAAGCCCGACAAGGCCGTCTCCCGCCTCGGTCTCGCGGTCGAGCCGATGACATGCGCCCCCGACGCGTTCAACGCCGGCCGCTACGACTTCGACGCCGGTCTCATCGAGCTCGCGCCCGGTGCGTCCTCCGAGGCCTCCTGGCGGATCTCCGCCATCGTCTGATCCGAGACCGATGGGCGGCGGTCAGTGATCGTGACCGTCGCGGTCGAGCACGGTGACGCGCCCGCCGGAGTCGGCGCTGACGCGCGCGGCCTCCGATGCCGCGAGAGCGGGCGTGACGATGCCGGCGACGAGCATCGCCGCGACGATGATGCCGAGGCTTCCCGCGTCGGGTCGGGCGTCAGCGTCACGGCGGCGGGCGACCGCGGTCCATCCGGCGACGACCGTCAGAAGCAGAGCCGTCACGGCGACGGCCAGGATGCTGTTTCCCGCTGGGTCATGGATGAAGGCCGCGACCAGCGCGACCAACGTCACCAGGACGGTGACCCCCACCGCTCGCGTCATGATCAGCCGGCCACGGGCGAGCGAGATCCCGCCCCAGACGAGAGCGGCGAATCCGATGGTCGCCAACGCCAGACCGAGGACACGGCCGCCGAGGTCCGTCGCCTCGCCGGTGAGCGCTCCTGCTCCCAGCGCGATCAGCAGAAGCCCGGCTCCCCAGCCCGCCGCGGCGGGCCCCGCCGGAACGAGCGCTCCGACGGAGCCCGACGTCGCCATGCTCAGACGGTGCGAGCGGCGGTCGTAGACCGCACGCCCCGGTCGGCGGCGAGGCCCACGCCGAGAAGGATGATCGCACTGGCCAGGTGGAGGAAGTGGTCGGGGGTGTTCAGCGCCAGGATGTTGGCCGGCGTGTCGACGAGGAAGAACCCGACGATACCGAGCAGCAGGTACGCCGCGCCCACGACGACGTTGACGGCCTTGGCGGCGCGCACCGAGGCCAGGCCTCCGATGAGCAGCGCTGCGCCGATCAGCAGGTGCGCGACGTTGTGCAGCGGATTGACCTCGAAGATGCCGAGGAGAAGGTTGCCGTCCGTGGCGATGAAGTCCACCCCGCCCGTCACGAAGAATCCGAGCAGGCCGACGAGAAGGTAGACGACGCCAAAGATCGTCGCGACGAGGCGGTTGGGCGAAGACGCCAATCGGTTGGAGGGGGCGGTTCGGCGGTCAGATGAGGAAGTCATCGGGTCTCCAGACTGGTGGGTGGTGCGGTGCATGGTGAGCGGCCGACCGTACATGCCGATCCGGTCTGCGCGAAGGGGCCTTGCCCGCGTCATCCGTCCTTTGCTATGGATGTGCTCGCACAACCGAGCGCCGAGGTGCACCGGTAGCCTGGAGTCGAGGGGGTGACGATGGGCAAGACCGCCGAAGCCATCGGCGAGGGGGTCTCGATCGCCGCCGCTGCCGCCCGCCTCACGGTGCGCAATCGCATCCTCGTCGAGACGATCGCCAATGGCGAGATGTTCCACTACGAGCCGTTCGAGCGGTTCGCCCGGACGACGCTGCTCGCGCTCGCCGATGAGCAGGACGACGCCGCCGATCTCGCCCGACGCCAGCGCAAGAAGGCGTGGGGGAAGTTCTCCGACCCCGACGGCACGCACGACTACCGCGACCGCGACACGCGCAACCTCCGCCGCCGCCGCCGGCAGTACGAGGGGGTCGCGAAGCGTCTGCGCGAGATGGCAGACGATCCCGAGGCGGTGCGCGACCTCGTCGAGAAAGCCCGGGATGCCGCGTGGGGCGACGTCGAATCGAACCTGCAGCGCCGACTGCGGGTCGAGGCGATGCGCCCCGACCTCGATCCCGATTACGACACCATGCGGGGAGCGCGGATGCAGGCGCTCCGCCTCGTGGATCTCCCGCGCCTGTCGGCGCATCGGCGAGCGCGGCAGCGGGAGGACGACCAGCGCTGATGCGACCGCTGCTCGATTCGCGGCGCCGCCGCCGGTGGGGTATTCTCATGTGGTGCTCGCGCACCGGATACAGTTGCGAGTGCGGGCGCCCGTAGCTCAATGGATAGAGCATCTGACTACGGATCAGAAGGTTAGGGGTTCGAGTCCCTTCGGGCGCGCACTGTGTTGAGACAGTGAGGAAGAGGTCCCCCAGCGGGGGCCTTTTCTGGTTTTCCCGGACGTCATCGCAGGCGCTGCGCGTGCGCAACGGCAGGGGAGAAGCCGGTGCCGATGTGCGCGATCAGCGCCGGTCGGAGGGTGTGCGCCCGTCGGCGAAGCGCGCGCGAGCCCCGTCGTGACGGCCGGCAACCGGCACATGTGCGGTGGCGGCGGCCAGGCCCATCGGCTTCGTCGAGACGTACATGCTCTCTGCGCGTTCGACGAGGAACGTCTCGTGCCAGATGCCGACGGCCGCCGGTGCTTTCCGGGCGCGCTGGTTGAAGGCCGTCCACGCCGGTCGATGCAGGTGGTCCATCGACGACGCATACGCGTAGAGCTTCTCGATCGACGACCAGTACTGCACGACGTACGGCCCTCCTGCCCCGAGGAGCAGCTGCGAGCCGAGCATGCCGGAATCGGCCTCGGTCATCTGCTCGCGGAGCATTCGCGGCATGGCGAAGAAGACCGGCAGCCACTGATCGAATCGCCACCACCGGTTGATCTGCATCCCGATGTGGAAGACCACGAGCTCCCCGTCGTGCTGATGCGTCATCCGACCTGCGGTGATCCTGCTCATCATCCGATCCTCTCGATAGTGACGCTATCCAGTATGGATAGTTGTACTATCCAATGCAAGGAGGGCTATGCGGATCTCTGAACTCGCAGCCACGACGGATGTCGCCGTGCCGACCATCAAGTACTACCTGCGCGAGGGGCTGCTCCCCGAAGGGGTGCGCACGGCGGCCACGCAGGCGGACTATGGACCGCGACACGTCGAGCGGCTCCGGGTCGTGCGGGCACTCGTGGCCGCAGGCGTGAGTGTGGCGGAGATCCGGAAAGTCGTCGCGGCGCTCGATGACCCGCCCGCTGGCCCCTACGATCTGCTCGGCATCGCACATGCCGCCGTGACCCCCGGTGTGCCCGCTGGCATCGACACATCCCGCGCTGAGGAGCTCTACGAGCGCCTGGGCGGGAGGCCCGGCACGTGCGAGCCCGGCCTTCTCGGCGGGCTCGCCACGGCGCTCGCGACCCTGGAGCGCGCGGGTTTCACCGTGCCATCCGATGTCCTCGACGCCTATGTCACCTCGGCGCGCCGGATCGCGGATGCGGAGATCGCGGGGATCCCGGACGATTCGATCGAGAGCGCGGTGCGGTACGTCGTGCTCGGGACCGTCCTGACCGAACCGCTGCTGCTGGCCCTGCGTCGGGCCGCCCAGCAGATCGTGTCGAGCGAGCGATACGGCCGCTGACGCGCCCAGGTGAAGGGCCGGGGAGGCGATGCCGCCACCCCGGCCCCTCGAGCAGCGCCTATCGCTGCCAGTACCCCAGGTTGAACACGACCTGGTCCGCGACCACATTCATCGCATCCGCCTCGGCCTGGGGGAGCTGGCCGTTGGACGCGAATCGCGTGAGCTGATCGTCGAATCGTTCGACGTATCGCAGCGCACTGGCGGTGTCGCCCTCCTGAAGGTCGCGCCACCCCTTCTCGAGCTTCACCGTGAGGGCGTTCTTGTTTCCGCGGTTGAGCGAGGACGCCGCGACGCCGTCGATCAGCTGGCTGAACTCGTCCTCGAGGAAGGACTCGGGCTGCCACACGTAGTCACGCGCGAAGATCGTGAACAGCTGGTTCCACGCGTTGAAATCGTGTGCGCCTGCCACGACCTCGTTCTCGACGAAGGCGACGTCGTCGAAGGCGGCCACCGCCCCGGCATTGGGGAGACCGAAGTCCCACTGTCCTCCACCGAAGAGGATGTAGGGCGCCGCGAGGTTCGGCGTGGTCGTGTTCAGCCGGGCGCCGCCGCTCCACGGACCGTAGTAGCCGAAGAGCGTGGGGTCGTAATTGATGAGGTTCTGGGTGACGATGCTGCCCGCAGAGAGCCCTGCGAAAGCACGGTCGATCACATCGCCCGAGACGTTGTAGTTGGCCTCGACGAACGGCAGGACGACGTCACGCAGGTTCGGATAGCCCTCCGCGGGCGCGCCGAGGTAGTTCGTGTTCGTCGTCACGACCACGGCCGGCTCGGTGTCGCCATCCTGAATGAGGTTGTCCATGATGACCGGGACGTTCCCCATGTTCATCCAGTCCGACTGGTCCTGCCCGCCGCCGTGCTGCATGTAGATCGTCTTGTAGGGCTCGGCGCGGTCGGGGTCGTAACCCGGCGGGAGGTACACGCCCATCGTGCGCGTGGTTCCGCTCACCTCGAACGGAACGTAGCTCCAGGATCCCTTCTGCGAGTCCTCGCGGGGCAGCTCGATCTGGCGCGCCGCGAGCGGTTCGAAATCCTGCTTCTCGGCGTCGTACGGCACGAACACCTTGTTGAACGCCCGCCGCGCCTCGCCGGTCAGCCCGTCGGGAGCGAAGATCGGACTGTTCGCCGGGTCTGCGACCCAGAGGTTCGTGTTGTTGTCGACGTAGAACCAGTACTGGTTGGCTCCCGCCGCGAGCGGCACGTCGGTCACCCAGTACCCGTCGCCGGCATCGGTCATCTCGACGTCGTACCCGCCTCCGCCGCGCATGAGCCCCGGGAAGTACTCCTCGGGCTGGTAGACGGTCGGATCCGACGTGTCCGCCCAGTTGCGCAGCTGGATGTCGGCGACGAACCGCACGCTGCTTGCGTCGGGGTTGTAGTAGACGAAGCGCCCGGTGTAGCCCGTCGGCGAGTTCGGATCGGCGTACACGGTCGGCCCGGGCGTCAGATCCACCTCGTCCGCCTGCGCGGTCAGCGGGACGGTGCCGAGTACCAGCGCGGCGGCGATCCCCAAAGCGGCCAGGGGCCTTCTTCGCGCGACGGGACCGCGTCCGTCGTCCCATCGATGCAGCACTGAGGTGCGAGCTCCCATAACTTTTCCTCCTTGAAGAGTCGTCGAGCATGTCGACCCCGAAGTCGACGCGGCCCACGCTAGACCGCGTTTACGACGTTGTAAAGGAAGATTACGACGTTGTAGAGCCTGACGCTTCGCCTCCAGTGGAATCGGAGGGGTGCCTCAGCCGAGGTCGATGCTCGCGAAGCCCGTGGACTCGCGCCGCACGACACGGAAATCGGGCTTGTAGGTCTCGGGCGGACGACGCTCGCCCTTCTCCTTGATGCGCTCGATCAGCCGGTCCACGGCGATCGCGGCGATCTCGTCGCGGCCGGTATCGATGGTCGACATGGAGGGGATCGAGTACGTGCTCTCGTCGATGTTGTCGAATCCGATGACGGCGACGTCTTCAGGCACTCGGAGCCCTTCCTCTCCCAGAGCGCGGAGCACGCCCAACCCCAGAGTGTCCGTGAGGGCGAACACGGCGTCGAAGTCAACGCCCTCCTTGACGAGGAGGTGCGTGGCGGCAGCGCCACCGGCTCGGTTCCAGTCGGACATCACCGCGGGGCGGACGAGATCCTGGTCGAACGGTATACCGGCTCGCTCCAGCGCGCGCCGGTACCCACGGAGCCGGAGGTTGGCCGAGTTCGCCTCATCGTCGCCGTGGCGCGGGTCGGCGCCGATGAGGGCGATGCGGCGTCTGCCGATCTCGATGAGATGCTCCGTCGCCGCCTGCGCCGAGGACATGTTGTGCATCGTGACGTGATCGGTGGGTCCGTTGAAGATCCGCTCTCCGAGAAGGACGAGGGGGCTGTCGACGGCCAGGAGCGAGACATCCTCCTGTCCGAGGCTCACCGGGCTGAACAGCAAGCCGTCGAGGAATCGTGGCCGACTACTGGACACGGCGCGCGTCTCGGCATCACGCTGTCCACCGGTCTGCTCGACCATGACACCGAGGCCGCGCTTCTCCGCCGCGCGGATCACCGCGTCTGCGAGCTCCGCGAAGTAGTTCTCGCGCAGGGATGGAACTGCCAGTCCGATGACGCCGGTGCGCCCCGAACGCAGGCCCCGGGCGGAGAGGTTGGGGCGATAGTCGAGCTGCTGGATGGCGTCGTTCACGCGGTCCCGAGTGCCTGGTCGCACGTGCGGGTAGTCGTTGATGACGTTCGACACGGTCTTGATGGACACTCCGGCGACTCGCGCGACATCGTGCATCGTGGGTCCCACCGGCGAGCCTGCCTTCCGTTTTCTGTACTTTACGGCCTGCGCATGAGAGAAGGAGACTCTCCATCGGTGTGCGGAGCCGGCGGAAGTTCCGTCGGGCGTGCCGGAACTTCTCCGGATATCTTGACACGTCATGCGGATGGTGCCATTGTTTGTGCAACGTTGGAATACAACGTTGTAGTGCTCCAAGGCGATGACGCCAGCACGTGTCATCCGCGTGGAGCCGGTCGCGCACCGACGAAGAAGTCCCGCAACCCCGAAAGGAATCCCAGTGAAGACGAAGCCAGTCCTTGCTGCCATGGCAACGATCGCGCTCGCCACCGGCCTCGCCGCCTGCTCGAACGGAGGCGATGGCGGAGGCGACGGCGGCGGCGGAGGAGACGCCGGAGGCGGCGCCAGCAACTGCGAGAACACCATCCCCAAGCCCGACCTCCCCGTGGTCACGCTGTGGGCGTGGTACCCCAACATGGAAGACGTCGCCGACAACTTCAACGAGGCCAACGACGAGGTCCAGGTCTGCTGGACCAACGTCGGTGCCGGCGGTCCCGCCTACGAGCGGCTTCAGACCGCTGTCTCCGCCGGCAGTGGCGCCGCAGACGTCGTGATGGTCGAGTCCGACCGCATCCCGAGCTTCCAGGTGCAGGGCGCCTTCGTCGACCTGCGGGACCTCGGCTACGAGGAGGTTCAGGACAACTTCAGTGAAGGCGCGTGGCAGGACGTCTCCGTCGGCGACGGCATCTACGGCGCTCCGATCGACGGTGGCCCCATGGGCATGATCTACCGCACCGACATCTTCGAGGAGTACGGCGTCACTCCGCCCACCACGTGGGAGGAGTTCGAGGCGGCCGCGCGTACGGTGCGTGACGCCGGTGGACCGTACTTCGCCGATTTCGCGGCGAACCAGCCCGCCTTCGTCACGGCGCTGATGTACCAGACGGGAGCCGAGCCCTTCACCTACACCCCCGAGAACGAGGGCGAGATCTCGATCAACCTCGACGACCCGGGTATCAAGGAGATGCTCGACTACTGGGCGAACCTCGTCTCGGAGGACCTGGTGGGCACGCAGGACCAGTTCACTCCGGAGTACATCTCCGGCGTGATCGGCGGAGACTACGCCACCTACCTGTCGGCCGCATGGGCTCCCGGCTACCTGCAGGGCGCGGGCGTCGGTGAGGGCGCGGACGCCGGTGTCTGGGCGACCGCTCCGATGCCGCAGTGGGATCCCGCCGACCCCATCGCGATCAACTGGGGCGGTTCCGCATTCGCGGTGACCAGCCAGGCCAGCGACCCCGAACTCGCCGCCCAGGTGGCCTTCGGTGTCTACGCCGATCAGGCGTCGCTCGACCAGGGCTGGCAGGAGCAGATCATCTTCCCCCTGAACGTCGACGTGCTCGACTCGCCGGAGTTCCTGGACTACGAGGTGCCCTTCTTCAACGGTCAGCAGGCCAACAAGGATGTGTACGTCCCGGCTGCGAACGCCTACACCGGCATGGTCTACACGCCGATCGGGCAGTACTACTACTCCGCGTTGACCGAGCAGCTCGCGAGGATCAACGACGGATCCGCGACCGGCTCCGAGGCGGCCGACGCCCTCCAGGCCGACCTCGTGGCCTACGCCGAAGAGCAGGGATTCACCGTCGTCGATTGAGGTGACGGGTGGGGGTCGGACCGTGCTCGCGCGGTCCGACCCCCGCCGCACCCCTCGCACCGGAGGCACATCATGACCGTCACTCTCGCAACACCGGATCGCGAAAGCGTCACGCACAACAAGAAGGGACGCCGCCGCTCGGCCGCCGCACGACAGAACCTCATGGGGTGGCTCTTCGTCGGGCCGTTCGCCGTGGTCTTCCTCGCGCTGCTCGTTCTCCCGATCGGGTTCGCGTTCTACCTGAGCATGTTCCAGTCCTCGCTGATCGGCGGGGAGCGGTTCGTCCTCTTCGACAATTACATCAAGGCCTTCACCGACCCGTCCTTCCTCAGCGGATCGTGGTTCGTCATCAGCTTCTCGCTGGTGCTGATCCCGCTGCAGATGGCGGTCTCGCTGGCGGTGGCGTTGATGCTCGACATCATGACGACGCGGTTCGCCCGCTTCTCGCGTCTGATGATCTTCATGCCCTACGCCATCCCCACCGTGATCGGTGCGCTGATGTGGGGGTTCCTCTACAGCAGCAACTTCGGTCCGCTCGCGGAGATCTTCGGAATTTTCGGTGCGTCGGCCCCGAACTTCCTCAGCAGCAACCTGATCTTCTACGGCCTGCTCAACATCGTGACCTGGCAGTGGGCCGGCTACTACATGATCATCCTCTACGCGGCGCTGCAGGGGATCGACCCGACGCTGTACGAGGCTGCCCGTATCGACGGGGCGTCCCAGTGGCAGATCGTCCTGCGCATCAAGATCCCCCTCATCGCGCCGGCGCTCCTGCTCATCCTGGTCTTCGCCCTCATCGGCACGCTGCAGTTCTTCAATGAGCCGAAGATCCTGCAGCAGTTGGCGGCCGGAGCCATCCCCAATGACTTCACGCCGAACATGTACGCATACCAGCAGGCCTTCTCCCTGGCCAACGACAATTACGGCTCCGCGATCTCGTTCGCGCTGGGCGCCGTGGTCTTCATCTGCGTCTACATCTTCCTGTTCGCGACCCGCAAGCGAGGGAGCTTCATCTCATGAGCGTCACACCGGTCGAGCGTCCGAAGACGCGGCGCGCTTCGGGCAAGCTCGTCGAACGGCGATCCGATCCCCGACGCGTCGGCGGTCGCATCCCGCTCAACATCGTCCTCGCCCTCCTGATGATCTACTTCCTCATCCCGTTCTGGTGGCTGATCGTCAACAGTTCGAAGGATGCCGCGAGCCTGTTCGGCGGCGGAAGTGCGCTGTGGTTCGGCGACAACATCGACTACGTCCAGAACTTCACCGATCTGTTCACATACAGCGGCGGCATCTACGCCCGCTGGCTCGGCAACTCCGCCCTTTACGCCCTGGCGGGCGGCATCGGGGCGACGGTGCTCGCGGTGCTCGCCGGGTACGGCTTCGCGAAGTACAGTTTCGCGGGGCGCCGATTCGGCTTCGCCGTCATCCTGGGCGCGGTCATGGTGCCCACGACCGCGCTGGTCATCCCCACCTTCGTCCTGTTCGCCGAAGCCGGACTCACGAACACGATCTGGGCGGTGATCCTTCCGACCCTGCTGAACCCGTTCGGTGTGTATCTGATGTGCGTGTACGCGCGGGATGCCGTGCCCGACGAGCTGCTCGACGCCGCGCGCGTGGACGGCGCGGGGGAGTTCCGTACGTTCGCGACGGTCGCCCTGCCGCTGCTGCGGCCGGCGATGGTGACGGTGCTGCTGCTGTCGGTGGTCGCGTCGTGGAACAACTACTTCCTGCCGCTGGTCATGCTCTCGGATAACCGGCTGTTCCCCGTGACGGTCGGGATCGGTCTGTGGCAGTCCACGGCCTCGTCCTACGGCGCGGCCGGGGGCCAGACCCTGTGGAGCATCATCATCCTCGGCTCGCTCGTCTCGGTGATCCCGCTGATCATCGCGTTCCTGACCCTGCAGCGGTACTGGCGGGGCGGGCTCGCGATCGGAAGCCTCAAGTGATCCCCGGCACGCGCCGAACGTCCTGCTGAACCCGCGTCTTTCCGAAAGAGAAGTATGATCCGCGCACACCTCACCATCGACCCTCACTTCACCGTCGGCCCCGTCAATCGACGACTGTTCGGCTCTTTCGTCGAGCACCTCGGGCGGTGCGTCTACGACGGCATCTACGAGCCGGGTCATCCCTCGGCTGATGAGGAGGGTTTCCGCACCGACGTCATCGACCTGGTGCGAGAGCTCGGCGTGTCCACGATCCGCTACCCGGGGGGCAACTTCGTCTCGGGATACCGGTGGGAGGACGGTGTCGGCCCCCGCGCGGAGCGGCCCCGCCGTCTGGACCTGGCGTGGCACTCGACCGAGACGAACGAGATCGGTCTCGATGAGTTCGCATCGTGGATGAAGAAGGTCGACGGCGAGCTGATGTACGCGGTGAACCTCGGCACCCGCGGGGTGCTGGAGGCTCTCGACGTGCTCGAGTACGCCAACCACCGCTCCGGTACCCGGCTCTCCGACGAGCGCGCCGCCAACGGGCATCCCGAACCCCACGACATCCGCATGTGGTGTCTCGGGAACGAGATGGACGGTCCGTGGCAGCTCGGCTACAGCACGGCGGAGAACTACGCGCAGCTCGCGGCGACGACCGCGCGCGCGATGCGTCAGGTCGACCCCGACCTCGAGCTCGTGGTCTGCGGCAGCTCGGGTGCTGGGATGCCGACGTTCGGCGAGTGGGAGCGCGTGGTCCTGGAGCACACGTACGACAATGTCGACTACATCTCCTGCCACGCGTACTACGAGCCCGAGGGGGACGACGTGGCGAGCTTCCTGGCGTCGGGCGTCGACATGGACCGCTTCATCGAGGCGGTCGTCGCCACCGCCGACCACGTCAAAGCGATCCAGCGCAGCGAGAAGACGATCAACATCTCCTTCGACGAGTGGAACGTCTGGTATCAGTCGCGCTACAACGAGGTCGACAAGATCACGGATGTCGCGGACTGGCCGGTCGCACCGAGACTGCTCGAAGACCGGTACACCGTGCTCGACGCCGTCGTCTTCGGAAGTCTCATGATCTCGCTCATCCGGCACGCCGACCGGGTGACGTCGGCCAGTCTCGCTCAGCTGGTGAACGTCATCGCGCCGATCATGACCGAACCCGGCGGTCCGGCATGGCGGCAGACGACGTTCTATCCTTTCTCGCTGACCTCGCAGCTCGCGCGCGGCGTCGCCCTCGAGCTCAAGCTCGACAGCCCGACCTACGAGACGGCGAAGTTCGGCGAGGTGCCGATCGTCGACGCCGTCGCGACGATCGATCCTGACAGGGGCGCGATCACGGTGTTCGCCGTCAACCGCAGTCTGACGGACGAGGTCACTCTCGACCTCGATTCCACGGCGCTCGGAGGTGCCGTGTCATCCGCGACGGCGACATCGATCTTCGACGACGACATCCACGCTGCGAACACGCGCGAGCAGCCCGACCGGGTGACGCCGAAGACCAACTCCTCGGTGAAGGTCGCCGACGGCGCCATCTCCGTCACTCTGCCGCCCTGCTCCTGGACGGTCCTCACGGCTGAGTGAACATCGTCGGATGAGCGCGGAGTCGGCGACGGGGGCGGCATGGCGGGGAGCCAGCGTGTCACGCTGAGGGAGATCGCGGCTGAGGCCGGGGTTTCGATGACCACGATCTCCAAGGTGCTCAACGGCGCGGCGGACGTCTCGACGGATACACGGAAGCGCGTAGAAGAGCACCTGCGAGCGCGGGGTTACCGCCGCCGGCGCAGCCACCGGCGATCGGAGTACATCGAGATCGTTCTGCAGGATTTCGAGGGCGAGTGGGTTCTCGCAGTGATCGAGGGTGTCCGCGAGGCCGCCGCCGAGGTCGGGCTCGCGATCTCGCTTTCGATGAGCGGCGATCCGCGGGAGCCGGACGAGAAATGGGTGGGGTCGGTTCTGCGTCGCGCGCCGGCGGGGCTCATCCTCCTCCTCTCCTCCATCGCGGCGGACGCCCAGAGGCGACTGCGCACCGCAGGCATTCCTTTCGTCCTCGTCGATCCGGCCGGCGACCCCGCTCCGGGAATGCCATCCGTCGGTGTGTCGAACTGGGCCGGGGGTGTCGAGGCGACACGTCACCTCATCGACCTCGGACATCGCAGGATCGCCGTCATCGCCGGCTCCTCGAGAATGATGCGATCCCTCGCCCGCGTCGACGGCTACCGCTCGGCGATGCTCGCCGCCGGCCTCCATCTCGACGACTCCCTCGTCCGCTTCGACGATGACGACAGTCTCGGCGGCGAGCACAGTGCCCGGTTGCTCCTCGAGTCAGCCGAACCGCCGACCGCGATCTTCGCGGCGAATGATCTGCAGGCGCTGGGTGCCCTCCGTGCAGCCGCCCTGCTCGGCGTCGACGTGCCCGAAGACCTCTCCATCATCGGCTTCGACGATCTGACAGCGGCGGCGAATGCACGCCCGAACCTCACGACGATCCACCAGCCCGTTCGCGAGATGGCTGAAGAGGCGACGCGTCTGGTGCTCCGTCTGGCCGATGGTCACCCTCCCGAGGTCACCCGTTCGGAGCTCGCGACGACACTCGTCGTCCGCGCAACCACCGCCCCGCCTTCTCGACGGCCCAGCGCGTTCGCTCACGGCGAACGCAGGGGTACTTAGCACTCGCCACTCCTGAGTGCTAATCTCGATGTACTTGAGTCAAGAAGACTCAAGTTAGGGATTTCGTCCAGTGAAGGAGACCGAACATGGCAACGTATGACCCGTTCCGTGACCTCGACCGTCTCGCGACGAGCTTCTTCGACGCACGTCGCGGCCCGCGCCGTATGCCGATGGACCTCTATCGCGATGGCGACCACTACGTGCTGACCGCCGACCTGCCCGGCATCGACCCCGGCTCGGTCGACATCGACGTGGACGGTCAGCTGCTGACCATCCGCGCGGAGCGCACCCTCAGCGCCGGTGACGGCGTGAAGTGGATCACGCGCGAGCGCGAGGCCGCCAGCTTCGTACGCCAGTTGAACCTCGGCCAGGGCATCGACACAGAGCGCATCTCGGCGAGCTACAGCAACGGCGTGCTCAGCGTCACCATCCCAGTGAGCGAGAAGGCCAAGCCGCGCAAGATCGAGGTCGCCACCGAGAACGGCGCGCAGGTTCTGCAGGCGCACGAGAGCGCGTCCGCCTCGAGTGCGGCAGATCACCCGCAGCCTGTCGAGCAGTAGGCCGCTTCCGTCGACGGAGCACCTCGCGACGCCCCCGTCGGGTCCTCACCCGACGGGGGTGTCGTGCATCCGGAGCTTGGTGGTCAGCTCGCGCAGCTGCGCGAGCTCGGCCTCGCTCAGCGCCGACATCCGCTCGGCGATGTGAGCGGCATGCACCCGTGCCACGTCGCGGAATGCGCGGGCGCCGGCCTCCGTCGCCCGGACGAGCGATCCACGCCCATCATCGGGGTCCGGGCACTTGGTGACGTAACCCCGGGCGACCATCCGATCGACCAGGCGCGAGACCGAGGGCTGACTCACCAGCATCAGCCGGGTGATGTCGCGCAGTCGCGCGGTCATATCAGGTGCCCGGGTCACCGTCAGCAGCACGTCGTACTCGCCCTGCTGCAGCGGCGCGTCGCTGAAATCGCGGCCCAGGTCGGCGAAGAGCTCATGCTGCGCACGAAAAAGGCTTTCCCACGCCTCGACGGCCAGGCGACGATCGTTCACGGCAACAGGGTATCCGGTGGCGGCGACGCCGCCATCTAGGCTGAGCGCATGCCGCGAACGCGTCGGATCGCCGCCCGTCTGCTGGCGGCCCTGGTCGGGGCCGCCGTTCTCACCGGTCTCGCGGTCTCCTCACCCGCATCCGGGACGAGCGATGCGGTCGTCGCGTCAGGGAATCTCGACGACTTCGTCTTCGAGAGCATGGACGCCGAGTACACCCTCGGCCGTGAGGATGACGACACCAGCACCCTGCGCGTCGTCGAGACGTTCGTGGCGGTCTTCCCAGAAGACCAGAACCGCGGGATCCGTCGTGACATCCCGGCCGAGTACAACGGCCAGCCGACCTTCCCCGACCTGATCTCGGTCACCGATGAGGCGGGCGACCCGCGGCCGAGCGAGGTCGAGACCGATGGTGACTGGATGACCGTCACCTCTCGTGCCGACGGCTTCCTCTCGGGGCGCCAGACGTTCGTCTTCACCTACACGCTCCGAAACGTCACCGACGTCTTCGCCGACACCAGCGACGAGTTCTACTGGGACGTCAACGGCAACGGATGGCGCCAGCCCTTCGGCGAGGTCACGGCCACGCTGGTGGTGCCGGCCGAGCTGGCCGGCGCGCTCACCGGTGCGCAGGCGTGCTACGTCGGCGGGTTCGGCGCCGAGACCACGTGTCCGATCGAGGTGGCCGACAGCGGGGAAGGCGCCGTGGTCACCGCCGGCGCTCAGGATCTCGCGCCGACCGAGACGCTCACGATCGCTGTGGGATTCGAAACGGGCACCTTCGCCCGATTCGATGACTCGTATCTCGCGTCGGGGTGGGGGTGGGCGCAGGGAGCGGCCGGCATCGCCGGTCTCGGCATGCTCGGTGCGGCGATCGTGGTCAACCGCCGGTCGCTGCGCGGCGCCCCGGGGCGACCGACGATCATCGCGGAGTTCACACCGCCTCCCGGCATCGACGCCCTCGAGAGCGCGCTGCTTCTCGGCAAGACGGCGAAGGCGATCCCGGCCGAGGTGCTCGAACAGGCGGTGGTCGGCAGCATCCGGATCCTCGAAGGCGAGAAGCGCTGGTTCGGCGGTGCCAAGCTGCAGGCGGAACTGGTCGACGCCAGCCGAGCCGACCGCGATGGACGGATGCTGCTGGAAGGCCTCTTCGACGATGACCTCCGACCCGGCGAGATCTACGAGTTCGGCGGCAATGACACCCATTTCTCCCGCACGGCCCAGAAGATCCTCGCCGCGGGGCGGAAGGAGCTGAAGAGCAGGGGTCTGTACCGCACCGTCCCGGCGCGGGTGAGGGCGTGGCCGATCGTCGTGTCTCTGCTGATCGGAGTGCTGATCGTCCTGTTCGGCGTGTTCGCCCTGGCCGGATCGGTCGACCCCCTCCTGCCGATCCTCCCGATCGTGCTCGGCTCGGGGCTCACGGTCGCCACGATCGCCATCGTGTCGACGCAGCCGCTCAGCGCGACGGGTGCCGAGGTGCGCGACCACCTGGCCGGCCTGAAGATCTTCATCGAGTGGGCGGAGGCCGATCGGATCCGCATGCTGCAGACGCCGACCGGTGCCGAACGACGCCCGGTCGATACCGGCGACCCGCGTGAGATGCTCCACCTCTATGAACGCCTGCTCCCGTACGCGGTGGTCTTCGGCCAGGAGAAGGAGTGGGCCCAGCACCTCGCGATCTACTACGGCGACGACACCCCCGGCTGGTACGTCGGCACAACGGGGTTCAACGCCGCGGCGTTCTCGGTGGGGATCAGCAGCCTGTCCGCCACGGCGGCGTCGTCGTCGAGCTCCGGTGGGTCGAGCGGGGGCGGCTCCGCCGGCGGCGGCGGGGGCGGAGGGGGAGGCGGCGGCGTCTGACCCTTCGCAGCGGGGCCTACCCGATCGCGCGACAAAGCGGAACCCCTCCCTCTTCTCATCCGGGGCGGGCACGGTGGAGTCATGGTCGTCATCGGATTCCACGCCTCGCACGAACAGATTCCGCCGAGCGCGCTGCTGCGCGATGTCCAGAAAGCCGAAGCCGCAGGCTTCGACGCCGCCATGTGCTCCGACCATCTGTCGCCGTGGGGGGTCCGGCAGGCCGAGTCGGGGTATGCCTGGTCGTGGCTGGCTGCCGCCCTCGCGACCACGCGACTGTCTTTCGGCGTGGTGACCGCGCCCGGGCAGCGCTACCACCCGGTGGTGCACGCGCAGGCGATCGCGACACTGGGTGAGATGTTCCCCGGCCGGTTCTGGGCGGCGCTCGGCAGCGGGGAGGCGATGAACGAGCACGTCACCGGTGACCCGTGGCCGGAGAAGGATGTCCGCAACGCCCGCCTCCTCGAGAGCGCCACCGTGATGCGGCGCCTGCTCGCAGGAGACGAGGTGACGCACGACGGCCTCATCCGGGTCGATCGTGCGCGGGTGTGGTCCAGGCCCGAGGTGCCGCCTCCCTTCTTCGCGGCGGCGGTGAGCACGGAGACCGCCCGGTGGGCGGGGTCGTGGGCCGACGGCTTCGCGACGGTCGCCCAGGCGCCAGAGGTGCTGCGCGACGTCATCGACGCGTACCGCGAGGGCGGCGGAGCAGGGCCCCTCGTCCTGCAGGTGCACGTGAGCTTCGCCGCGACCGACGCCGAGGCCATCGCACTGGCGAAGGACCAGTGGCCGAACGGTCTGGTGTCACCACCCGAGGCGTGGGACTTCGAGCAGCCGGAAGACTTCGATCGCGCCGTCGGGGAGCCCGATGAGGCGGAGCTCCGAAAGGCGGTGCTCGTCGATCATGACCCCGCGGCACTCGCCGAGCGGATCGCCGAGCTCGTCGACATCGGCTTCGACCGCGTCTACCTCCATCACGTCGGGCGTGACCAGGTCGATTTCCTCGCTGCGTCCGAGCGCGGCATCCTTCCTCGACTCCGGGAGCTCGTATGAGGATCACCGACACCAGCGACCTGTGGTGGAAGAGCGCAGTCATCTACTGCCTCGATGTGGAGACGTACTTCGACTCCGACGGCGACGGGATCGGCGATCTGCAGGGACTTGCGGCGCGGATCGACTACCTCGCGCAGCTCGGTGTGACCTGTCTGTGGTTGATGCCGATCTACCCGACTCCCGATCTGGACGACGGCTACGACGTCGCCGACTTCTACGGGATCGATCCGCGGCTGGGGTCGTTCGGCGACTTCGTCGAGGTCGTGCGCACCGCGCGTGACCGCGGCATGAGGGTCATCCTCGACCTCGTCGTCAACCACACCTCCGATCGCCACCCCTGGTTCCTCGCGGCGAAGCGGAGCAAGAACTCGCCGTTCCGGGACTTCTACATCTGGCGAAGCGATCCTCCGCCCGAAGGGCAGAAGAACCCCGTCTTCCCAGGCGAGGCCGATGGCATCTGGAACTACGAGGAGAAGACCGAGGAGTGGTACCTCCACAGCTTCTACCCCCACCAGCCCGACCTGAACATCGCCAACCCGAAGGTGCGCGACGAGATCGCGAAGACCGTGGGTTTCTGGCTGCAGCTCGGAGTGTCGGGCTTCCGGGTCGACGCCGTGCCGTCGCTGCTCGAGATCCCCGAGATGGCGGACCCGCATCAGTACCTCCGGGACGTGCGACAGTTCCTGCAGCGGCGGTCGAGCGAGGCGATACTCCTGGGCGAGGTCAACCTGCCGTACGACGAGCAGGTCGTGTACTTCGGCGGGGAGGACGGCGACGAGCTCACCATGCAGTTCGATTTCGTCGCCATGCAGCGCCTCTACCTGTCGCTGGTGCGCCACGATCCTGCGCCTCTCATCGAGGCGCTGCAGTCGCGGCCCGACCTTCCGGTCGAAGCGCAGTTCGCCAACTTCGTGCGGAACCACGACGAGCTGACCCTCGATCAGCTGAGCGAGGACGAGCGACAGGAGGTCTTCGAGGCGCTTGCGCCGGACGAGAGCCAGCGGATCTACGGACGCGGCATCGTTCGGCGGCTGCCGACGATGCTCGGCGGTGATCCCCGTCGCATCCGCATGGCCTACAGCCTGCTGTTCACCCTTCCCGGAACCCCGGTGCTCTTCTACGGGGAGGAGATCGGCATGGGCGAGAACGCCGAGGACAAGAGCCGCGAGGCGGTGCGGACCCCGATGCAGTGGTCGGGGGAGCGGAACGGAGGATTCTCGGATGCCGCGCCCTCGCGTCTTCCTGCGGCTGTGCCGGGTGACGGGTACGCGCCGACGCACGTGAACGTCGCCGATCAGATCGAAGACCGCGATTCGCTGCTGCACTTCGTTCGTGGACTCATCGCGCGCTACCGCATCTCGCCGGAGCTCGGCTGGGGTTCGCTCGAGGTGATCGAGCACGACGTGCCGGCGGTCATGGTTCACAGACTCGCGGCCGATGTCGGGGCGATGGTGGCCGTGCACAACTTCGCCGATGTGCCCGCGACGATCTCCTTCGCCCTGCCGGGTGAGCCGGAGGGGACCCAGCTGGTCGATCTGCTGGCAGCGGACCGGATCCCGTTGGACGAGAAGGGGCGCATCGAGATGGAGGTCGCGCCGTACGGCTTCCGCTGGCTGCGCGTCTCGCGGCCGGGCGATGGACGGGTCTCCTGAGGAGATCCCGGGAACGAAGCGACGCGATCGAGATCCGCGGGGGCGCGCGGCTAGCGTGGCGTGGTGAGAACCGCACGCCGGCGCCGGTCGCGGCTGATCTGGACGGTCGTCGCCCTCCTCATCGCCGGGGCGGCGGTGGCGCTGCCCCACGTCGACGTCCTCGCCGGGGGGTTTATCCCGGTCGCGCAGGCGCTCGTCCCCGTGGGCGCTGTCGCTCTCGTCGTCCTCGCTGTGGTTCCGCTGTTCTTCCGGGCCTCGGCGGCAGCCGTCATCCTCGTCATCGGCGGTGTGCTGGCGGGACTTCCCGCCCTCACTCCGCTGCGCACCGGATCGGACTGCGCGGCGGACTCCACGGTGACGGTCATCGCATTCAACGCGAAGTTCGCCGGCGCCGACCCGGCCCGGCTCGCCGCGCGCATCGCTGAGGCCGACGCCGACATCGTCGCCCTCGTCGAGACGGACGAAGCGCACATCGCCGCCGTCCTGAACGAGCGCGGACTCGCCGAGGCGCTGCCGCATCGCACCCGTGAGACGAGTGAGGGTGGGGTGAGGGGCAGCGTCATCCTGTCGGCGTTCCCGCTCCACGATGAACAGGACATCTCGGGGAGCGTCTTCGATCAGGTCACGGCGGTCGCGACGCTGCCCGGCGGCGAAGAGGTCCAGGTGGCTGCGGTGCATCCACCGCCTCCGGTGGGTCAGCCGGTCGACTGGCGGACGGCGATCGGCGATCTGGACCGCTGGATTCGTGACACACCGGATGAGCTGCTCATCGTCGCCGGGGACCTGAACGCGTCGTATGCCCACCCCGGGTTCCGGCAGCTCGCGTCACCGCTGCGGAGCGCGGCCGAGGCGGCCGGACCGATTCCGTGGCCGACGTGGCCGCAGGAGAGGCCCGTGCCGGCATTCACGGCGATCGATCACGTGCTCGCGCGCGGCGCGGTGCCGACCGGGTGGGCCAGCTTCTCCATCCCGGGGTCCGACCACCGAGGCGTGATCGGAAGCTGGGGGATCTGCTCGTCGTGAACCGGCGCAAGTAAGGGCCGGTCGGAGAGGCTCCCGACCGGCCCTTGTCCCTTGCACCAAGAGTGTCCTGCAATCACATGTCGGTAGCTGCCACAGCAAAACAACTACCGTGCGAGCACTCTATAACGGGAAGGTAACGGAAGGGAAGGGCTCGCCGTTACCTTTTCGTGATTCTCAGGCGATGCATAACGTGCACGCGGACCGGGACAGAGTAAGGGCCGGTCGGTGAGGCTCCCGACCGGCCCTTGTCCCTTGCACCAAGAGTGTCCTGCAATCACATGTCGGTAGCTGCCACAGCAAAACAACTACCGTGCGAGCACTCTATAACGGAGAGGTAACGGAAGGGAAGGGCTCGCCGTTACCTTTTTGTGACCGATCAACGCACGGCTCTAGGACAGCACGTCTTTGGTCGCGAACCGCGCCACCGCCGCGGCCCCGAACACCACGACGTATCCGGCCTGCAAGAGCGCGTTGGCGGCGAACGAATCCCAAACGATGGGTGAGCGCAACAGGTCGCCGAAGTCCAGCCATCGGTCGGTGAAGAGCCAGGGGTGCAGTGCGTCGAGCTGGGGGATCGCGCCGACGATCTGTGCAGCGACAGCGAGAATCGCCGTCGCGGCCATCGCGCCGATCGGCACCGTGGTCAGCGTCGAGAGGAAAAGGCCGATCGCCGACAGCCCGATGAGCGATATCGATACGTACACGCCGATCGCGAGGAGTCGCCACAGCCCCTCGCCGATCGACACCTGGGCCCCCGACAGGAGCGTGACCGGCCCGATCGGGAAGAGGACCGCGCCGACGATCGACCCGACGGCCACCACGGTGAGGGTGGCGGCGGCGCAGAACACGGCGGCGCTGAGGTACTTGACCAGGAGCAGGCGCATGCGGCCGGCCGGTGCGATCAGGAGATAGCGCAGCGTCCCGTGGCTCGCCTCGCCGGCGAGAGCGTCCCCCGCCGTGACGCTGACGGTCAGCGGGAGGAAGAGCGGGATGGCCACGGTGAGGGCGGCGAGCCCGACGAACAGCCCATTGCCGGTGATCTGATCCAGGAATGCGGGGCCACGGCCTGGATCCGAGCCGCCGAAGAACCGGATGGCGACGCCGAGGAGGAGGGGGATGAGCGCCAGCGCTCCGAGCATGGCCCAGGTCCGCCACCGCCGGAACTGGATCGACAGCTCATTGCCGAGCAGCTGCAGTGTGCCCCACCTTCCGGGGGTCGACGACCAGCCGAACGTGGACTCACGCGACGACATCGAAGCCCTCTCCGGTGAGCTCCACGAAGCGCTGCTCGAGGCTTTCCGTCAGGATGGCGAATCCCCGCACGCGGACGCCGGCTCCGACCAGAGCCGCCACGATCGCTTCGGGTGAGGCTGTTTCCGGCAGCAGCCCGGTTGCGGTGTCACGTTCGGATGCCGCATCCGGAGCATCCGTCTCGACGCCGAGAGAGGTGAGCACGGTCCGAGCGGATTCGAGGTCGGGGGTACGCACCTGCACCCGCGTCCGCGCACCCGAGCGCCGGAAGTCATCGAGCGTGCCCTGGGCGACGAGGCGACCACCGCTCATCACGCCGACGTGCGTGCACAGCTGCTCCACTTCGGCGAGCAGGTGGCTGGAAACGAAGACGGTCGTGCCGTCGGCGGCGAACGAGCGGATCAGCGCCCGCACTTCGCGGGTCCCCTGCGGGTCGAGACCGTTCGTCGGTTCATCCAGCACGAGCAGGTCACGGGGCATGAGGAGGGCGCTCGCAAGGCCCAAGCGCTGCTTCATGCCGAGCGAATACGCGTGGGCCTTCTTCGTCGCCGCGTGCGACAGTCCGACTCGGTCGAGCGCGGTCGCGACGCGCTGCCGCCGCGTGCGCCAAGGCGAGTGCCGATCGGCTGCGTCGAAGCGACGGAGATTCTGCTCACCCGTGAGGAAAGGCGAGAACGCGGGGCCCTCGACAAGGGCGCCCACCCGCGGCAGGACGCTGTCGAGTGAGCGCGGCATCGCTTCTCCCAGCACCGTCACCTGACCGCCGCTCGGGCGGATGAGCCCCAGCAGCATCCGGATCGTCGTCGTCTTCCCCGACCCGTTCGGCCCGAGGAAGCCGAAGACCGAGCCGCGAGGAACGGTCACATCGACTCCGTCGACCGCGACCTGGGAGCCGAAGCGCTTGGTGAGACCGCGGGTCTCGATGGCCGGCTCTGCGGCTCGGATCTCGTCAGGACGGACTGTCACCGGCGCGTGTCAGAGTCCGGCGATGTCGACCAGGCGCTGCGTCGGCACGGCGCCGACGAGGATGCGCCCGTCATCGGCGATTATCACGCTCACCAGCGAGGTCTGCAGCACCCGGCCGCCCTCCACGACGGTGGTGACGCTGTCGAGCATCGCCTGCTGCTCGGCATCGGGCCCCGGGTTGGGCAGTTCGACGACGGCCGACCAGCCTTCACCGATGACGCGCGGAGCCGTTGCATCCTCCGTCGGCGGGCCATCCCCCTCGCCCTTGGCGGGGAGGGGCACGTCCTTCTCGGTGACCGCGATGTCGGCGCCGGGTTCCAAGGCGAAGACGCTCGCGTCGGGAGCCGAGAAATCCACCTGCGTGAAGGCGATGCGGAAGGCGGGCTCGGTGGCGCCCCGCGCGCTGACGGATGCCGCCAGGGCGACGCCGGTCTCGCCATCGATGGCGAACCGCACGTCGTCGACCAGAGTGTCGTCGGTGCGCGGGGTCAGGATGAGCTCGTACACCTCACGTCCGGCGACCCGCGCGTCGGTGCCCACGGTCACCTCCGTGCTGTCGTCGAGGCGTGCGAGGGCCTCTTCGAGCATGCCGTCGGGGGTCGGCAGGGAGTCGCCGGCTTCGGTCGGTGCGATGTCCTCTCCGTAGGCATCCCGAAGATCCTCTTCGCCCGGCAGCACCAGCTTCGTCGCCGACTGGCTCTCACTGTCGACGTACCAGACCTCGTCGGCCGCGCCGTCGACGTAGACATTGCGCTCGCCGAGTTGATCGAGCACCTGCAGGCGTGCGCTGTCGCCGTCGAGATAGACCTTCGCGGTGTGCGAGCCCGTGACGAGCGAGATCAGGTCGTCGAGCTGTGCTGATGATGCACCGCGGGAGCCTCCCGTCGATCCGGTGAGGGCGCCGAGATCGGGCAGACCGAGCTCCGACCGCTGCTCGATCGTGCCGCTGAGCGCCTCGACGTCGCTCTCCCCCGCGAAGGCGATGAGCTCTTGCGGGGTCTTGTCCGGAAGATCGACGGCGCCATTGGCGGCCATCGGCACCGCGATCGCGGCACTCGCGAGCAGCGGCACGGCGGCGACAGAGGTCCAGATCACGGGACGAACGCGTGCACGCGGGCCGGGGTTCATGCGACCAGGCTACGCCGGTCGCGGTATCCCGACCCGGGTCACGGCGAACCCTCAGGATGCCGCGCGTCGCGCAGCGGCGAGACCACGACCACGAGCGCCGCGGCGGCGAAGATGACGGCGGCCACGCCGATCGTGGCCTGGTATCCGAGCCAGGTCATCAGGATGCCGGCGACGAGCGCTCCGACGAAGAAGACGACGCGGTTCATCGTGCGGATCGTCGAGTTCATCCGTCCCTGGATGCCGTCAGGGGCGACGGCCTGACGATAGGAGATGTCGTTCGCGTCTTCGAGTCCCATGCCGAGGCCGTAGAGAAGCTGGACGGCACCGACGACGACGAGCACGGGGCCGGTGCCGCTGGCGGCGGTCAGCGGTGCCAGGGCGAGGACGAGCCAGGGGATGGCGACGAGCGTGCGTCCGAGGAAGATGGCGCGGCCCGCACCCAGGCGTGCCCCGACGCGCGGTGCGATCAGAGCACCGGCGAAGCCGCCGACCCCTCCTGCGGCGAGGGCGATGCCGAACGCCCAGGAGGGAAGCCCGAGCTCGCGCAGGACGTAGACCGCGAGCACGGTGGTGACGATGCTGTTGGCGAGGAACCACATGTGAATCGAGATCGCGAGCGGGCGCAGCGTGCGATGCCGGTAGGTGTAGCGCGTGCCGTCGACGATGTCGTGGCCGACGTGTCGTCCCCGGGGGCGGGGGGTGCTGCGTGGCTCGGTGATCGCGATGCGGGATTGCAGCAGCGCGGCGATCGCGTTGATGATCGCCTCGACGGTGAACAGGATGGTCGGTCCGACGAGGTTCAGGAGCAGGCCGCCGAGGGCCGGGCCTGCCGTTCCCGCGACGGTCTCGCTCTGCGCGAGGCGGGCGTTGGCGTGAACGAGAGAGCGGCGCGGAACGATCCGGGGGAGGAGCGGCTGGGCGGCGGAATCGGCGAACAGCGTCAGCACTCCGAGGGCGAGAGTCACCGCCGCGAGGGACCAGAAGTCGAGCGCGTCGGTGAGAAGCAGAACGGCGACGACCGCGAACGCGATGACCCGTCCGATGCTGGTGAGGACGAGGGTGCGCTGTCTCCGCCATCGATCCATGAGCGCACCCACGATGAGGCCCAGGAAGAGATAGGGAACGACGCTGAGGGCGCTGAGGATGCTGATCTGTGCCGGTGTCGCCTCGAGGAGGGTGACGATGATGACTTGGAACGCGACGGTCGCCATCGCGCCGCCGACCGCCCGGAGGGTGGACGCGCTCCAGAAGTAGGCGAAGGGTCGGAGCCGCAGGATCTCGCCGTCCCGACCGGCTCCGTCGCGCATCCCCACAGACTAGGCGGTGCCCCCGAATGTCATCCTTTCGGGGGACGCGGAGCGGGGGCGCCCTCTTCTAGCCTGGTTCGCATGACTGACGTCCTGGGCTGGGGAACCGTCGTGCTCGTGCTGGGCATTCCCGTCATCTTCGTCGCCGTGGGCGTCGCCTCGCTCCGGCGTCGCGACGAATCCGACGGCTCCGCTCCGTCCTCCGGTGGCCTCCTCGGCCTCGACGAACTCTTCCACCCGGCGGCTCACGATGCCCGGTTGGCGTGGGAGACCGAGCAGCAGATCCCGATTCCCGCCCCCACTCCCGACAGGGGGCCGGGCGTCATCGCCGACGCGAAGACGATCGTGATCGAAGTCGGCGACTGAATCATCGCTTTCGGATGTCCGACCCGGGTACTACCGTCCCTTGCATGGCGATCGACGAACGCACGCTGGCCTGGATGCTCGACACCGACCCCGCTCTGCGGTGGCAGGTGGAGAAGGATGTCGCGCACGCGCCGCCCGAGATCTGGCAGGGCACTCGGGCGCGCGTGCCTCGCGAGGGGTGGGGTGCGCTCCTGCTGTCGAAGCAGGACTCCGACGGGCAGTGGGCGGGCGGTGCGTACTTCCCCGCGGGGTACTTCGACAGCGAGGAGGCGCAGCAGCCGGGTCAGCCCTGGAATGCCACGACGTGGACCCTGAAGGACCTGCGCGACTTCGGCGTGCCCGCCGAGGCGCTCGGCGACACGGCGGAGAAGCTCGCGCAGAACAGTCGCTGGGAGTACGACGACCTGCCCTACTGGGGCGGCGAAGTGGATGTGTGCATCAACTCCTTCACCCTTGCCAACGGGGCCTGGCTGGGCGTGGACATGTCCGGACTCGCGGAGTGGTTCCGTGAGCACCGCCTGGCCGACGGCGGATGGAACTGCGAGGCCGAGGAGGGCGATTCGGTGCGGTCGTCGTTCCACTCCACACTGAACGCTTTGCGCGGCCTCCTCGCCTATCAACGGCTGACCGGCGACGGCACGCTCACCGAGGTGCGCCGTACCGGCGAGGAGTACCTCCTTTCTAGGAAGCTCCTGTACCGTGCGTCGACCGGTGAGCCGGTCGCGCCTTTCGCCACCCACTTCCTCTATCCGAACCGTCACGTCTACAGTGCCCTCGCGGCGCTCGACTACTTCCGCGATGCCGCGGAGTACGACGGCCTCCCGCCTGACGAACGCCTCGCCGAGGCCATCGAGGTCGTCCGCGACCAGCGCCAGCCGGACGGCACGTGGATCCAGTCACGCCGTCTGCCCGGAAGGGTGTGGTTCCACATGGATGTGCCGGAGGGTGAGCCGTCTCCGTGGCTGACGTTGATCGGCACCCGGGTGCTGGAATGGTGGGACGCGGCGCACGAGGTCGACGTCGCGTGAGGAGGGCTGACCTCGACGGTCAGCTCTTCCCGCCGGCCCGAACCGTCCCGGTCTCATAGGCCACGACGACCGCTTGAACGCGATCGCGGACTCCCAGCTTGGCGAGCAGGCGCGTGACGTGGGCCTTCACCGTCGCCTCGCTGAGGAAGAGCTCACGTCCGATCTCCATGTTCGACAGGCCACGCGCGATCAAGAGCCAGATCTCCGTCTCACGCGGCGTGAGGTCGGTCGGCCCGGGCACCGGTTGCGCCGGCGACGACAGGTATCTTTCGATCAATCGTCGCGTGACGGTGGGAGCAAGCAGTGCTTCCCCTGTGGCGACGGTCCGAACGGCGTCGACGAGGCGGTCCGGGGGTGCGTCCTTCAGCAGGAACCCCGACGCCCCCGCCTGCAGCGCGCGGTAGACGTACTCGTCCAGGTCGAAGGTGGTGAGGACGAGAACACGGGGCGGATCGGGCGTCTCGGTCAATGCGGCCGTTGCCTCGATGCCGTCCATTCCCGGCATTCGGATGTCCATCAGCACAACATCGGGCTCGATGCGCTGCGCCACCGCCACTGCTTCCTCGCCTGTGCCGGCCTCACCGACCACCTCGAGCTCGGCGGCTTCGAGCAGCGCGATGATCCCTGACCGCACCAACGCGTGGTCGTCGGCGACCATGATGCGGGGCGACCTGACCGCTGCGAACGATGTCTCTCTCATTCCACATCCCCGAAAGGGAGCGTCGCGTGCACGCGCCATCCGCCATCGGCCGTGGAGCCCGCGTCGAACCGCCCACCGTAGAGCCGTACCCGCTCGCGCATGCCGGCGAGACCGTTTCTGCTGCCTGCAGTGACGCCGGTCGATGACCGGCTCGTCGCCGGTCCATTGACCACCGTGACCTCGGCGGAGCGATCCGAGCAGTCGACCGATACGTCGATCGCGGAGCCCGCAGCGTGGCGGCGCGCGTTGGTCAGCGCCTCCTGTACAAGGCGGTAGACAGTCAGCGCGATGCCGTCTGACAACTCGTCGCCGTGTTCGGACGTGCGGATCCGCAGTCGGCAGGGATGACCTGCTGCTTCGGTTTCGGATATCAGGTCCGGCACCTTCGATAGGCCCGGCTGCGGCTCGTAGGAGGGCTCGTCCTCGCGCAGCACCTCGAGGAGGTGCCGCATCTCGTCCAGCGCGCTCTGCGCGGTGCGCCGCGTGTGGTCCAGGTGCACACGCGCCCGAGCCGAGTCACGGTCGACGAACCGCTCCGCTGCGGCGGCTTGCAGGGCCACGATCGAAAGGGAGTGCGCGACGATGTCGTGCAGTTCCCGGGCGATCCGCCGCCGTTCGGATGCTGCTGCGTCAGCCGCCCGCTGAGCGGCACCGGCAGCGGAGTTCTGTGCGGACAGGGACCGCAACCGTACGATCCGCCCCGCCGCCCAGGTGGCGCCGACGAAGAAGATGAGAAAGAGGGTGCCCGCCAACTCGATACCTGGCGAACCGAAGTAGCCCAGCTCTTCTGCTCCGAGCATGGCGGCGATCGGCACGAGTCCGAGAAGGGCGGCGAGCGACCAGCGGTCGATGCGCTCGGCGACGGTGAAGGTGGCCACGAGAAGGCTCGGGAATGGGTTGAACGTCGCATCTGCCCCAGCGGTTGCGGCGTGCAGGACGAAGGCTGCCGCGACGACGAGCAGCACTGCCCCCGAGAACCGCCGCCGAACGATGAGTGGCGCCGAGATCGCCACCGCGAAAGCCAGCTGCGCGAGCGGCGAGTTCGATGGCACGAGGAGTGCCTCGAGGATGGCCCACACTCCGATGCCTCCGGCGATCGCAAGATCGAGAGGCGTCGTCCACCGGCGCCACCCCGCCGCCTGGGGCGGGCTGTGGTCGGGCGCTGATGTCACGGCTCGATCGTAGGGGCCCGGTGTGCGCAACCGACAGCGACGAAAGTCGCTATTCAGCGTCGACCGGGGTGGACGTCGTGAGCGACGAGCGGCGGATGCCGGCGCCACCGCCGCCACCGTAGCTTCGCAGTCGTCACCTCGGCGTCGGGGTGACGCCGATACGACTCGAAAGGCCCGACCATGGCTACCTCCACCAACTCTCCCGTCGCCGCTGCGGCGGTGACCGTTCCCGCTCCTCGCGGCGGGCGTCTCATCAGCGCCGTCAGTGCTCGATTCGCCGGGGCGGCGGCGATCGTCGCCGGGGGGCTCTCGCTCGTCACCGGCGTCCTGCAGATCGTCTTCCCGCAGGACGAGACTCCCGAGATCGATCCGCGCACCCGGATCATCCTGCTCATGTTCACGGTGTCGCTGTGGGCGCTCGCTGTGCTGTTCCTCGGACTCGCGCGCTACGCCCGGTCGAGCTGGGGCGCCTTCGTCGCGGCGGCGGGTACGGTGCTCCTCACCACGGGCACGGTCACGAGCGCCGTCAACGGCGTCGACCTCGCCTTCTTCCCGATCGTCGCCATGGCGGCCAATGCCCTGTGGCTCGTCGGCGCCATCGGTCTGACGGCGACCCTCGCACGTGCGCGCCGTGTCAGCCTGTGGCTCGTGCTGCCGCTTCCGTTCATACAGTTGACCCTGGTCTTCTTCAGCCAGATGGGCGGCGGGGTGTTGAGCGGGGCATTCCTGATCATCCTCGGAGCGGTGCTCGTGACGGGTCGCATCCAGTCACGCGTCGCGGCGCGTCTGCGCAAAGGCTGAGATTCCGCATCGATCGGGGGCCGTCCGGCGAATACCGGGCGGCTCCACCGCCGGGCGGCCCTCAGGTTCGCAGCGGCGAGCCCACCACGTCGAACCGGAAGCCCCCGAATGCGCCGGAGAGAAGCGGACGCGCCTCGGCGATCTGCGACTGCACCTCCGGCAGGGCGAGCGAGGCGCGGTGCGCTTCGGCGCTCTGCCACAGCTCCATCACGAAAACCGTGTCCGGTTCGCTGTCATCGGTGCCCACCTCGTAAGCCAGACACCCGACGGCGGTGAGAACGGTGCTCGGCCGGGTCAGCAGCGCGATCAGCTCGTCACGCTTTCCGGGCAGCGCGCCCAGTGTTCCCACATTCACGAAGGTCATGACGTGCACCATACCCGCGACCACCCCCACGGGTCAGGCTGGTGTGCGAAGGGTCTCGAGGGCCATGTCGATGAACGACATGTCCTCGCGCGCCAGAACCACGGTGCAGACGACCTGGGGATCCACCCGGACCCCCGTCCCGATGACGAAGGGGTCGGTGTCGACCGTGATGCCATCGACCTCGCGTCCGTCCACCCGCACCGTGCCGGGGACGACACCTGATGGGCGCACCTGCCATGACCGATCCCTGGTCGGACCCGCCGGGAGCCCGAGCTCCTCGCGGAACCGGTTGCGCAGCACGTGATTCATGTGGTGGACCAGCTGCGTTTCGAGTGATGCGTGAGGAGCAGACGGGTCGGCATGCCATGTGGTGCGGACCGCCTCCGAGACCATGGGGTAGCGGAAGAGCTGCGCCTGTTCGATCAACCAGGCCGGGCGTCCCCAGGGCGGTTCTTCGTCGATGGCACGACGTGTCGCAGCATCCAGCTCCACCTCGTTGCGGGGGTCCGAGCGATCGTCGGGATAACGCCAGAGCGTGTATGAGAACGACACCGTCTGATGAGCGAGCCCGCCCGTCCCCGTCGACTCGGCGAAACCGGTGATCGGCATGCGCGCCAGGGTGGGCTGGGGGACGAGCTGCAGGACGGGGAATGCAATGCTCCGCAGTCGCTCCTCGGAGGCGACGCTCGGATCGGGGGCATCCATGGGGACCACGCCACGGAACTCCATCGGTCTATGGTCCCTCTGGATGGCGCGACACGCCAGAACCCCCCACCCGGCCCGAGTCAGCCCGCCGCCACCGCCCTCCGGATGAGCCCGCGGATCTTCTTCTCGGCCGCGTCGGTCATCTCCAGCAGGGCGAACGACACGGCCCACATCTCCCCGTCGTCGATCGCGGCATCCTCGGCGAAGTTCACGGTGCCGTACCGGGTGTCGAACTTCGAGGCAGGCTGGTAGAAGAGGATGTTCTTGCCGTCCTGGGCGTAGGTCGGGAATCCGTACCACGTCTTGGGGTCGAGAGCGGGTGCCTCTTCGCTGACCATCACGTGCAGGCGCTCGGCGATGGCGCGATCACGGTCGGGCAGCTCTGCGATGGCGGTGAGACAGGCCTCGAGCTCCTTCGCCTTCTTCGCCGCGCCCTTCACCCCCTTCATCGATCGCAGCTCCTCGGCGCGCTGCTGCATCGCCGCGCGCTCGCTGTCGCTGAATCCGGATTTCGTCTCGGACTTCTCCGGTGCCATCTCAGGCATCCCCTTTCTGCTGCAGGCGGATCAGATTGCCCGCCGGGTCGCGGAACGCCGCATCGCGGACGCCGTAGTCCTGCTCTATCGGCTCTTGGACGATGTCGGCGCCTGCCGCTTCGATGCGCTCGAAGGCCGCATCGAGGTCATCGGTGGCCAGATTGACCCCGAAGTAGCTCCCCTTGGCGATGAGGCCGAGCAGCATGTCGCGCTCGTCGTCGGAGACGTCGTTCCCGACGGCCGGCGGGTGGAGCACGATCGCGGTGTCGGGCTGGCCCACCGGTCCGACCGTGATCCAGCGCATGTCCTCGTAGCCGACGTCCAGTCTGACCTCGAAGCCGAGCACATCGCGATAGAAGATCAGGGATGCCTCGGGGTCGGTGTGCGGCAGGAAGCTCGAGTCAATCGTGATGTCCATGGCTTCACGCTAGAGCGCGCGTGGGTGGCGCGCTTCTCGAATCCTGATCGGTCTGGTCACCTGCCGGGCGATGCACGGCAGCATCCCGGGCCGGAAGGGCGCACCGCGCTCGCGGTAGACGCTCGGAGGAACTCCGACGAGCTCGGTGAAGCGGGTGCTGAAGGTGCCGAGCGACTGGCATCCCACCTCGAAGCAGACCTCGGTCACCGTGAGATCGCCGCGGCGCAGGAGGGTCATCGCCCGTTCGATGCGCCGCGTCATCAGGTAGGCGTAGGGCGTCTCGCCGTAGGCGAGCAGGAATTGGCGGCTGAGATGCCCTGCAGACATGTGCACGCCTCGCGCGAGGGAGGCGAGATCGAGTGGCTGTGGGTATTCGCGGTCCATGCGGTCTCGCACCTGCCGCATGAGCACGAGCGTCTCGAGGTCGGGTCGCTTCCCCACGCGCCGATCATCCCATCGCGCGCCCGCGTCGCGCCTACGCTGGCGTAAGACCCGATGAAGGAGACGCTGAGATGAGCGCGAATCCCACGCCGAACCACTCCGTCCTCGACGACCGTCCCTGGCTTGGCGCCTACGCCGAGGGCGTGCCGGCCGAGATCGAACCGGTCGCCGAGACGCTCGTCGACCTCCTCGACGGAGCGGTGTCGCGGTACGGGAAGAAGGTGGCGCTGGAATTCTTCGGAGCCGAGACCCGGTACGACGAACTGGGTGAGCAGGTCTCGCGGGCGGCGAACGCCCTCCGCAAGCTCGGCGTTCGCGCGGGCGACCGGGTCGCGCTCGTGCTTCCCAACTGCCCGCAGCACGTCGTGGCTTTCTACGCCGCCCTCCGTGTCGGTGCCATCGTGGTCGAGCACAACCCCCTCTACACGGCCCGGGAGCTCCGTCACCAGTTCGAAGTGCACGAGGCAGTCGTTGCGATCGTGTGGGACAAGGTCGCCGATGTCGTCGCAGACTTCCCGCGCGACATCGCGCCGGCGGCGATCGTGGCGGTGCGCATGCCCGACGCCCTGCCGTTCGGCAAGCGCCTCGCGCTCCGCCTTCCGGTGCGGGCGGCGCGCGCGTCGCGGGACGCGATGACCTCGACGCCGAAGGCGAAGGGCATCCTGTCGTGGTCGCAGCTGGTGAAGGCCCGTCGGCTGTCGAAGTCGTACCCGCGCCCCTCGCTGGATGACATCGCGCTGCTGCAGCTGACGAGCGGGACCACCGGCACCCCGAAGGCGGCCATCCTCTCGCACCGGAACCTCCGCTCCAACGCCGCCCAGGGGCGTGCCTGGGTGCCGGGTCTCGCCGAGGGAGCCGAGACCTTCTACGCCGTGCTGCCGATGTTCCACGCGTACGGACTCACCCTCTGCCTCACCTTCGCGATCTCGATCGGTGCGCGTATCGTGCTGTTCCCGAAGTTCGACGTCGGCCTCGTCGTCGCCGCGGCCAAGACCTCGCCGCCCACCTTCCTTCCCGGGGTACCGCCGATCTACGACGCCCTCGCGCGGGCCACCTCGCGCAAGAACGTCGATCTCACCAGCATCCGCTTCGCCATCTCGGGGGCGATGAGCCTTCCGGTACCGACGGTGACGCGATGGGAGGAGGCGACGGGAGGCCTTCTCGTCGAGGGTTACGGCATGACCGAGACCTCGCCGGTCGCCCTCGGAAACCCGATCGGACCCTCGCGTCGCCCGGGCACAGTCGGGGTGCCCTTCCCCAGCACCGAGATCCGCGTGGTCGACCCGGACGATCCCACCGTCGATCGCCCGATCGGCCAGGCGGGTGAGCTGCTGGTGCGCGGGCCGCAGGTCTTCCAGGGATACTGGCACCGGCCAGACGAGACCGCGGCGGTGCTGCTCGAGGACGGGTGGCTTCGCACGGGCGACATCGTCACCGTCTCACCCGACGGCTTCGTCACCGTCATCGACCGGGTCAAGGAGCTCATCATCACGGGCGGTTTCAACGTGAGCCCGAGTGAGATCGAGGGGGTGCTGATGATGCATCCGGATGTCGTGGGCGCCGCCGTCGTCGGCATGCCGCGCGCCGCCGGCGGCGAAGACGTGGTCGCCGCTGTCGTACTGAAGGACGGCGCGGTCTTCGACGCCGGATCTCTGCGAGACTTCTGCCGGTCGCACGTCACCGCGTACAAGGTGCCCAAGCGCATCGTCGACGTCGAGGACCTGCCTCGGTCTCAGATCGGCAAGGTGCTGCGCCGCGCGGTTCGCGAGGAGCTGCTCGCCCGCTGAGCGATCTCGCTCGGGTCTCAGCGTGGGACGTGAATGCCGACGAGTTCCTCCGACGCCGCCCACAGGCGGCGGGCGTCATCCATGCTCTGCAGCGGCTGCCACAGCTCGATCCTCGCCGGGCCACCGCCGATCAGTCGCTTCGGCCCGAAGAATTCGTCGCCGCGGGCGTGGTTCGCCGTCGCCGCCATGAGGGCCGGCTGTGCGGCTGTCTCGGGAGTTCCCGTCACACCGACGCGAGCGAGCATCCCGATCACACGTCGTTCGGGCGTCACTCGTGCCCGACCCATACCGGGTTGGGCGGCGAGCAGATTGGTGGGCGACACCCCAGGGTGCGAGAGATTGCTGCTGATTCCCCAGCCGCCGGCTCGGCTGCGTGCGTCCAGCTCGCGGGCGAAGAGGCCGACGGCGATCTTCGAGGCGACATACGCGCGCATCGCGTCGTAGTCCTGCTCGGAGTTGAGGTCGTTCCACGCGATCTCGCCGTTTCGCGCGGCGATGCTCGTCTGGTGGGTGACGCGCGCGCCCCCCGCACGCAGAAGCGGGAGGAGTCCGAGGGTCAGGGCGAAGTGGCCGAGGTGGTTCGTCCCCCACTGCAGCTCGAAGCCGTCGGCGGTGACCTGCCGGGTCGGCGGCCGCATGACGCCGGCGTTGTTGATGAGGATGTCGACCGGGCGGCCCTCCTCGCTCAGCTGTGCGGCGAGCGCCGAGATCGACGCCAGCGACGAGAGGTCGAGTGTGCGGGTGCTCACGGTCGCCCCGGGGACGGCCGAGCGGATGCGGCTGATCGCGGCGTCTCCCTTCGCGGCCGAACGAACCGGCATGATGACCTCGGCGCTGGCCGCGGCGAGGCGGCGGGCGATGATCACGCCGATGCCGTCGCTCGCGCCGGTGACGATGGCGAGCTTTCCGGTGAGGTCGGGGATCGAGATGCCTGCGGTGCGAGTCATGGTGAGTCGTCCTTCGTTCACGTGGCCCCGGTCGGGGCGGTGAATCCATGCTCGGTCGGTCGCGCCGTGACATCCAGGACCCGACGATCCACTGCTGAGCGGTCCACCCCTCTGCGTCGGGCTGCGTCAGGTGGCGAACGCTTCGCTGCCGAGGACCGCGAGCAGCTGCAGCTTCTCGTGCGATTCGGTGCCGGGCTCGGCTGTGTAGACGAGCAGCCGGTGGGACTGATCCGGGTCCAGGAGCGTCTGGCATGTCAGCTCGAGGTGCCCCACCGACGGGTGGTGGAAGCGTTTGGCTTCGGTCGGTCGGGCGCCGACCTCGTGCGTGTCCCACACCTCTCGGAAGAGGGGATTGTCCTGCAGCAGCGCGACCATCGCCGCGGCGCGTGACTGCGAGCCCCGCCGAGCGACCAGTTCACGCAGACCGGAGGCGTACACCCGCGACAGTTGGCGCTGCTCGTCGGGGGAGTAGGCGGCCCGCGCGGCCGGCTCGGTGAACCACCGGTAGCCGAGGCTCCGCGCGGGGCCCGTGCGTTGCGAGGCGTCGCCGAGCACGGCGACTCCGAGGGGCGTCTGACGCAGGGTCTCGCCGAGCTCTGTGACGATCTCCGCCGGGGTATCGGACAGGCGATCGAGGATCCGGAGGAGCCCCGGGCTGATGTGCTCGCTCGTCGTGTCGCGCAGCGGCGGCTGATGACCGGCGAGCCGGAAGAGGTGATCGCGCTCATCGAGAGTGAGGTGGAGCCCCTGCGCGATCGCGGCGATCATCTGTTCCGACGGGTGCGGACCGGTCGCCCGCTCGAGGCGCGCGTAGTAATCCGTCGACATGTGACAGAGCGCGGCGACCTCCTCCCGCCGCAGGCCGTCCGTGCGCCGGCGCGGTCCGCGCGTCAGTCCGACGTCTTCGGGTTGCAGCGATTCGCGTCGTCGACGGAGGAACTCCGCCAGCCCATCCCGGTCGATCACGTGTGTCCTCCTCTGACCGACCCTTTTCTACGCGAGAGTCCCGATCGTAGCCAGGGCCTGTCAGTCCGCCCCTCTCCCGCTTCGCGGCAGCGCCGTCCACAGCGCCGCCCACTGAGACGCCGTCAGATCGCGCGGGAGCGCCCGCGGCTCCACGCCCGCGTGAGCGAGGGCGAGCCGCGCGATCCTGCGGTCGATCCGCGCGGCGCCCGCGACGATCTGGTCGAGGCTGCGGCCCCTCCCGGAGAACACCGCCGCCACGAACCGCTCGTAGCTGCGGCGCGCCCGGGCGGGGAGCATGGGGTCGCTGCGGCGTGTGATCGTGAGGATCCCGCCGTCGACGCTCGGCGCAGGGGTGAAACCCGACCGCGGGATCCTGCCATGGAGTGCGAAAGTGAACCAGGGGCCACTCTGCGCGGTCATCATCGTCTGCCCGCCGACGCCCGCTCGTTTTCGTGCCACCTCCCACTGCGTCACGAGCACTGCGTCCGTCCATCGCGGCTCGCCGAGCAAGCGACGCAGGATCGGGGTGGTGAGGTGGAACGGGACGTTGCCGACGATCACGGGATCTCGAACCGGATGACGCAGGGCGTCCGCCTGTCGAACCGTGACACCGGGCAGGAACCGGGCGAGGCGACGCGTGCGGTGCTCGTCGATGTCGATGGCGGTCAGCGGACGCCCCGTCGCTGCGAGGCGACGCGTCAGAGCGCCGTCGCCGGCGCCGATCTCGAGGATCGAGCCGAGCGTGCCGCGGACGAGGGTGTCGATACGGTCGAGGGAAGGAGTGTGGATGAGGAAGTTCTGGCCGAGTTCGTGTCGGCCGCCGTGCAAGGAACGAGGCATGGGCGTACTCCGATGGAGAGGGGAGCACCCGGTGCGGGACGTGAAGGGGCGGAGTACGCCGAAGAGCGCCCGTCCGAGTGCAGAAGGACTCGGAGGAGACGGCGCGGTGCGAGGAAGCGGTCGCGCCGTCAGGCGCGGCGGTCGCGGACCAGAGCGGTGAGCGCCATCACGGGCGCCATGTGTATCGTTCCCACGCCTCGACGGTAGCAGGGTCGTTCCAGGCTGTCACTCCGCGGCTCGAGCGGAGAAATGGCGGCGCACGCGACCACCTGGCGGCCCGCGATGCTCAGAAGGGTGCGGGTTCGTGGGGGTTGTCGGCGGGTTCGTCGGTGATCCGGAACTCCAGGCCAGGGTTGGTCCACTTCGCCCACAGGTCATCCGGGAGATCCTCTTCCGGGGTGAAGTGCACCCCGTGGCCGGGTGGGTTGTCGATGTAGATCCGCCCTGTCGGGGAGGTCCACTCCAGGATCCCGCCGGGGAGTTGTCGGACTTTCCAGGCGGTGAACTGTTTCATGCTGTGGTGCCTCTGACACAGGCAGCAAAGATTGCAGATCTCGGTTTTCCCACCGAGGGCGGCGTCATGGTTGTGGTCGACTTCGCATTTGCGGGCGGGCATGCGGCATCCGGGCCACCGGCAGTGTTTGTCCCTGCCTTTGAGGAACCGGTCCATCGGTTTGGTGCGCTGGTAGGTGTCCACCGCCATCGTCAACCCGGTGATGGGGTGGGTGAGGAGCCGTTCCCACGTTCCGTCGCTGTTGCCTGCGAGCAGCCGGGCGGTCTTCGCGTCGATCGGTCCCACCCCAGCGAGATCGCACGGGACATCGCTCTGCCCCATCAGAGCCATGACGGGGATCACGACCTGCACCTTCGCCGTGATCGCCCCGAGCCCTCCCGGCTCATCACCGTGACCGGTGGGGTCCACGTTCGGAGTGGAGGTGAGGAGCATGTCGGCGAACAGGTCCGCACGGACCTCGTCCAGAGACCGGGTGTCATCCGATCCCGGTTCCCGGGCGGCGATGACCTCATTCGCCTGATCGGTGACCCGCTGGAAGATCCCCTCGATCAGCACCGTGGAATGCACAGAACGCAACTCCGACATCCCCTCCCCGATCGAGTACCGGACGATCTTCCGCTCACGAAACGCCTCCCCATGCCGTTCGGTGAGCGACCTGGGGTGCATGCGCTCGGCGATGATCTCCAAATCCGCACGAGCCCGCCCGGGGGTCTCGTCCAGGCAGATCTCGGCGGCGAGTTGGTCGAACTCGCCCTTCAGCTCGATCGGCAGGCGTCGCCCGATGTCTTCGACCACCGCGACATGCGCGCGGGTGATCAGCCCCTTCTCCCAGCAGTGCACCGTCGCGGCGTAATCCTTCACCAGCGCGAACGCACTGTCGATCTGCCGTTGCACGGATCGGTCCGAGAGTCGGACCGCGGCGGCGATCTCCGCCGCCACACCCCGCAACGCCATATCCCTGTCACGCACCACCACGGTCGACCCCTCAGCCAGCCGCGCCGCGAACGCCCCCGCCGCCGCCAGTACGCGGGCCTGTTTGGCTTCCGCCGCCGCCAACACCGCCTGCGCCTCCTCCACCTCCGCAAGGATGCCGGTCAGCTCAACCCGGTCCTCGTCACTGAGGAGAGTGAGCCGCGGGTTCGAACGCATGTATGAATCATGACACCGACCTCCGACATTCGAACTCGAAGCCCTCAACCTGGGGTTGAGCCAGATTCATCCGCTGCGAGGCACGCATCAGCGCAGGAAGCGCAGCCCCGCCTCGGCGAGAGCGGAATCGAGTTCCCGGAGCGCAGCCGGGCCGACGCCGTGAAGGGCGGCGATTTCATCACGGGGTCGCCCTGCGACATCCGCCAGAGTTCGTATATCTGCGCCCTCGAGGGCACGCAGGGCGGGCTTCCCGATGCCCACCGGGAGACCATCGCCGCGCTCGGCGGACACCGTGCGCTCAGTCCCGATGGCCGGAGCCGGCTCCGTACCGCGCGGCGATCTCGCCGGGGTCGACCCAGCGTGAGTAGGTCGGCTCCTGCGGCCATCCTTCGGGGGAGTCCTGCCATTCCTCCTGACGCCCCCACGGCAGCAGGTCGACGAGGGCGAAAGTGTGGCTGAGCTGCTCGGTGCCTCGTCCGTTCGTATGCCACGTGCGGTAGACGGTGTCGCCGTCACGCAGGAACACGTTCACGGCGAACCCGCCCCCGGCTGGGGCATCCATGTCGGCGCCGAACGGACTGTTCGCGGTCGAATACCAGTCCATCCGATTGCCGACCTTCTCGCGGTAGGCCAGGGCCTCATCGATCGCGCCCTGGGTGACGACGACGAACTGCGCGTCGTAATGATCGAGGAAGCCGAGACGGGTGAACTGCGAGGTGAACGATGTGCACCCGCCGCACTGCCATTCGGCTCCGGGGTCCCACATGTGGTGGTAGGTGATCAACTGCGACCTGCCCGCGAAGATGTCGACGAGTCGCACCGCTCCGGCGGGTCCGTCGAGCACATAGTCGGGAAGCTTCACCATCGGAAGTCTCCGCCGTTGCGCGGCGATCGCGTCGAGCTCACGGGTGGCGGCCTTCTCGCGCACGCGCAGCGCAGCGAGCTCGCTGCGCCACTCGTCCTCGGTGACGACGGGCGGAAGCGCGGAAGTCGTGGTGCTCATGGGATTCCTTTCATCGGTGAACGGATGCCGCGGTTCAGCGCACCGCCGAGCGCAGGTCTTCGCCGGCTTCGCCGACCGCCCCGGATGATTCCGTCTCCGCCTCTCCGTCCGGCCCGGTCGAGAGCGAGGGCGGCGCCGTGGCGTACGCCCGCGACAACCGCCGGTACGGCGCCGAGGCGAACGCCAGCAGCACGACGACCAGCAGAATCGCGCTCGCCGCGACGAAGACCAGGGCGATGCCGCGTGCCTCGCCCGGCCCGAGGAGCCAGCCGAGCGAGGACTGCCCCGCCTCGGAGTTCATGTAGGGGATCAGCCAGAACTGAGCGAGTGGTCCGACGATGAAGGCCGATACCGGAGCGGCGGCCGACTCGACACTGGCGGCGAAGCCGAACACGCGCCCCTGCGTCTCGAAGGGCACGACCCGTTGGATGATCGTCTGCTCCGACGCCTCGGCGATCGGCATGAGGCACATGAAGATCAGCAGTCCGAGCGCATACAGCCACCACCACTCGCGGATCGCGAAGGTCATCCCGAGGATCGCGATGGCGACGTTGATGAGGAGGAGCGTTCGCACCGGGTTCTTGCCCAGACCGAACTTGGCCACGATGCCTCCGCCGATGATGAAGCCGAAGCTGGTGATGCCGAGGATGACTCCCCACACCTCGACAGAGAACAGTTCCAGGCCGTAGGGATCCATGAGCGCCATGAAGACGCCGCCGACCAGGTTGTTGAAGGTGGTGAACAGGATGAGGGCGAGGAGACCTGGAACCACGATGACCGCGGGGATGACGCCGCGGAAGCCCCTCTGCGGCACCACCCCCTCGACGTGCACCACGCCGCGTTCGGGGATCGGGACGAAGAGAAGGTGAGTCAGTGCCACCGCGGTTGCGGCGACCGCGATCACCACGGTCCACCCCATCCCGAGGAGCCCGACGGACAGGCCGGAGAACACGCTCGTGACCATGAAGGCGATGCCGTGAACCGCTCCGACCAGGCCGTTGGCGCGGTCGCGTCGGTCGGCGGGGATCAGCAGCGTGACGGTGGTCGACAGCGCGATGTTGCGGAGGTTCTCGACGACGCCGCCGATGAGGATGACGCCGGCGAACAACCAGAACCAGGGTCCGCCCCAGTCGACCAGCACGCTCTCGGGGAATGACAGGTACAGCGCTCCCGCCAGGAGGTACGTCACCAGCGTCACGGTGCTCGAGAGCAGCATGACCGCCTTCTTCTTCATGCGATCGACGAGAACCCCGAAGACGACGCCGAGGAGTGCGACGAGCAGCATGTAGGACCCGCCGATGATGGAGGTCGCCAGCACCGACCCCGTCTCGAGGTAGGCCCAGAAGGTCAGCGCCCACCACAGGTAGCTCGACGTCACATTGGCGACGGCGGTGTTGACGAGCACCTGATAGAACGCGCGAACCGTCCGTGGGCCGGGGGTGTACGCCGCGACATCCGTGGTCTGCGTGCTCATCATGCTTGTTCCCGTCGGGCTCGTTCCGGTGAGCTGGGGCCGCTCCCGCCACCTGCTGCGGTAGACTCATGTTCACACCGTGAACATCGGCGGTGGCGCCAATCTACACACCCGGAGCGGAGGAGGCAATGGCCGATTCCGCTCGCACGTATCATCACGGCGACCTCCGACATGCGCTCGTCCAGGAAGGGCTCGCACGAGCGCGCGAGGGAGGACCGGGCGCCGTCTCGCTCCGGGAGATCACCCGCGCGGTCGGCGTCTCGCCCAACGCCGCGTATCGGCATTTCTCCGACCGCGACCACCTGGTGCGGGCGGTCGCAGGGCAGGCGCAGCGCCTGCTGGCAGAGGTGATCGCCGAGCGCGTCGCCGCCACTCCGGCCGAACTCGGCCGCGCCGCGGCATCCATCGAGCGGCTCCGTCGTGTGGGCCTGGCCTACATCGCTTTCGCCGTCGATGAGCGCGGCTGGTTCGAGACCGCGTTCTTCACCCAGGACACACGAGCGAGCGAGGGGATCGTCACGCTCGACGACGAGATCGTCGCGCCTTTCCGGCTGCTGATGGAGGTGCTCGACGAGATGGTGGATGCCGGTGCGCTCGCCCCCGACCGCCGCCCCCTGGCCGAGTGGCCGTGCTGGTCGGCGGTGCACGGCTTCGCCGACATCGCCGTGCACGGCCCGGTGCGCTGGCAGCCGCGCGAGCTCATCGACGCCCTCGCGGCGAGCGTCGTCGACTCGGCGATCGTCGGCGTGCGCGGCACGACCGCGCCGCCCGGAGAAGCATAGGCGAGGGTGAGCTCGTCGTCACCCCGGTGCAGAGAAGCGTCGATCCGCGATGTACTCGGGTGTCCATTCACCGACGAGAAGAGAACGACATGAGCGACGTCAGCGAAACCACCCCCGACCGCGACGACCAGACCGGCCCCGAGGTCGTCGGCGAAACGAGCCCCGGCGTGGCCGACACCACGATCGGGGGCGAGGACGATCTCGCCCAGCTCGAATTCGAGGGGCGCCTGCCCGACGCCGACACCGTCGCCGCCGCCGGTCCCGAGGAGGCCTACCCCGACGAGGTCCTCCAGCCCGAGACTCAGGGGGAGGACCCCGTCGCCGCCGAACTCGGCGAAGAGGGACAGGGCGACCTGGCGCCCGAAGACCTCTAGGGCCTCGTCGCGTCAAGAGCGGACATCGGATGCCGCGCCGCGGCCACAATGGGGACATGATCTCCATTCCCACGGTGACCCTCAATGACGGTGCGTCCTTCCCCCAGGTGGGGCTCGGCACCTACAACCTGCGCGGAGCAGAGGGCTCCGATGCGATCGTCGCGGCGCTCGACACCGGCTACCGGCTGCTCGACTCCGCAGTCAACTACGAGAACGAGCGCGAGGTCGGCGAGGCCGTGCGGCGGTCATCCGTCGCTCGCGACGAGATCCTGGTGACGTCCAAGATCCCGGGGCGTGAGCACGGTCGGGCAGAGGCCGTGCAGAGCATCCGCGATTCGCTCGACCGCTTCGGGCTCGAGCGCATCGACATGCACCTCATCCACTGGCCCAACCCGAGCGTGGGAAAGTACATCGACACCTGGCGCGGCATGATCGAAGCGCGCGAGACCGGTCTGGTCGGATCGATCGGGGTGTCGAATTTCACCGAGGAGATGCTCACCGAGCTCGTCGACGCAACGGGAGTCGTTCCAGCCGTCAACCAGGTGGAACTGCACCCCTACTACCCGCAGGGGAAGCTCCGCGCCTTCCATGACGAGCTCGGTGTCCGCACCGAGAGCTGGAGCCCGCTCGCTCGCCGCAGTGAACTCCTCACCGAGCGGGTGATCGTGCGACTCGCCGAGGCGTACGGCAGGACCCCGACGCAGATCGTTCTGCGGTGGCACGTCGAACTCGGCAGCACCGCGATCCCCAAGTCGTCCGATCCCGATCGTCAGCGCGAGAACGCCGACATCTTCGACTTCTCCCTCACCGCCGACGAGGTCGCCGACATCTCGCGGCTCGAGCGCGGTCGACTGTGGGACGGCGACCCGCTCACGCACGAGGAGATGTAGCCCTCACCTCCATACCGCCCGTCCGGCGCGACACTCAGTGCGGAACGATGACGCAGTCGCTGCCCGGGGAGAGTATCGACTCGTGACCGTCGTCGAAGCGGACGACCAGCAGCGGTTCGTCGGCGTGCCCGCGGACGCCGGTCACGACGCCGGTTCGCTCCGCCGCGCCCACCGTTCTGCCGTGGATGATGACGCGATCGCCGATCTCAGCCATGACCATCACCTCCTGGTGCCAACGATACGACTGCTTCTGCGGTGGCACCAGAACGAGGCGGACCTCGCGGCGCCCGGCCGGCCACCCGCTCACGCACGCTGAGACGTGAGCCACTCCGCGTAGGTCTGAAAACCGCGGCGGGGCTCGCCCGCGGGGAGGCCGAGGCCGTCGCGGAGGGCCTTCATCTGCTTTCCCGGCAGGCTCACCGACGGTGTCCACACTTTCTCGTCGAGGCTGCTGGCGTAGTCCTGCACCATCCGGTCGAGAGCTTCTTCGAGAGGGCCGGCGATCTCCTGCGCACGCCCCTGCGGGGCGCGGACGGCGACGTCGGCGAGGTAGGCGCCCACCTCCGCGGCGGCGACGGGCTGCAGGCGCGCCCGCGGCGCGAGGTGAACCGGCCCGAACGCAGCCTGCCGGTATATCTGCATCGCGAACTCGTGGAACTGCGTCGCGCGGACGATGCTCCACGGCACCGCGCCGTCGGCGACGAGGCGCTCCTGCGCCACCTTCCCGGCGTAGTAGTCGTACGGCATGCGGTCGACGCCGACGATGGAGAGGGTCACCAGGTGCGACACCCCTGCCCGCTCGGCCGCGGCGAGCAGGTGACGGGTGCCGGCCTCGAAGAACGCGACCGAGGCCTTGGCGGAGAGCGTGGAGAGGTTCGTGGTGTCGATGACCGCCTCGACGCCGACGAGCGCGTCATCCAGTCCGTCGCCCTTCGCGACATCCACACCACGGGCGCGACTGAGCGCCACGGCGTCGTGCCCCTTCTCGCGAAGGGCGCGCACAGTGTGCGCGCCCACGGTTCCCGCTCCTCCCACCACGGCGACCAGCATCGGCAACCCCTCTCCTCGTCCACAGCATGCCGCACCCGCACGGTCGACGCAGCACAGGCCTCGGTTAGCGTGGGGGCATGCGCACCCCCTTCGACGCCCTCGACGATTTCATCGCCCTTCCCCGCGTGGAGGGCCTGGCCCTTTCGCCCGACGGCTCCACCGCTGTGCTGACGGTGGCCGCGTTGAAGAAGGATGCCACGGGGTACGAGCGTTCGCTCTGGGCGGTGCCCACCCACGGCGACGGTGCTCCCCGGCGCCTCACCCGGTCGGCCAAGGGCGAGAGCGGGGCGGCATTCACGCCGGACGGTGACATCCTGTTCGTCTCGGCGCGTGATGACATCGAATCGGATGTCGACGACGAACCGGGTCAGCTCTGGCTCCTTCCGTCGCAGGGCGGCGAAGCGCGGCCGGTGACCCGGCTCGCCGGCGGCGTGAGCGGCATCGCGGCCGCCGCGGTGCAGGCCGGACGCGTCATCGTCTCCGCCCCGCTGCTGCGTTCGGCCGCGTCGATCGAGGACGACGCGGCGCGACGTGCCGAGCGCACGAAGAAGAAGGTCTCGGCGATCCTTCATGACACCTATCCGGTGAGGTTCTGGGACCACGATCTCGGCCCGGCCGAGCCCCACCTGCTCGCCGTCGACCTCGAGGGGCTCGCCGACACCCTCGCCGCGGCCGTCGAAGACACCGCTGCCGAGGAGGCGGAGGTCGTGGCGCAGCTCACCGCCGGGTCGGCGGAACCGACCCCGTACCCGACGACCCTTCCGCGCCCCGCCGATCTGATGCCCGCTCCGGGCCGCGCCCTCCGGCACGCCGAGGCCGTGCTGAGTCCGGACGGCAGCACCCTCGTCGCCTGCATCGATCGCCCCGAGCCGCGAGGCGGTCGACGGATTCTGGTCAGCATCGACGTCGCCACCGGAACGCACACCGTGCTGCGCGACGAGGACGGCTTCGACATCGAGATGCCGGCGATCAGCCATGACGGCACCCGCCTGGTCTTCCTCCGCACCGCGACGTCCACCCCCGCGGGACCCACCGAGCAGGAGCTCTGGGTCTCACAGCTCGATGGATCCGACGCGCGGCGGGTCGCCGCCGATTGGGACCGTTGGCCCTCGTCGATCGCATTCGCCGCGACGGATGACGCGCTGATCGTCACCGCCGACGACAACGGTCGCGGGCCGGTCTTCCGGGTCCCACTGGAGGGAGGCCCCGGCGAGAAGGACAGCGGGGTCACCGCGATCGTGTCGGACGACTTCACGTACTCGCACGTCCGGGTAGATCGAGCGGGCGGTGGTCTGGTCGCGCTCCGCTCCTCCTGGCTGGTTCCCCCGCACCCCGTGCGGGTCGACCCGTCGGGTGCGGTGACACCTCTCGCCACGCCCGCTCCCGCGCCCGCCGTTCCCGGCCGGATCACCGAGGTCGAGACCACCGCCGAAGACGGTGCGCGGGTGCGGGCATGGCTCGTGCTGCCCGAGGGCGCGTCGGGCGGGGCGCCGGCTCCGCTTCTGCTGTGGATCCACGGAGGTCCGCTGAACAGCTGGAACGCGTGGAGCTGGCGATGGGCGCCGCTGCTGGCCGCGGCGCGGGGCTACGCCGTGCTGCTCCCCGATCCGGCACTGTCCACCGGCTACGGACTGGACTTCATCGCCCGCGGCTGGAACAGCTGGGGCGGGAAGCCCTACACCGACCTCATGGCGATCACCGACGCCGTCGCCGCTCGCGAGGACATCGACGCGTCCCGTACCGCGGCGATGGGCGGGTCGTTCGGCGGCTACATGGCCAACTGGGTCGCCGGTCACACCGACCGGTTCCGCGCGATCGTCACGCACGCGAGCCTGTGGGCACTCGACCAGTTCGCGGGCACGACCGACAGCTCCGACTACTGGCAGCGCATCTTCACGCCCGAGGCGATGATCGAGCACTCACCGCACCGCTTCGTCGCTGACATCCGCACGCCCGTGCTCGTCGTGCACGGCGACAAGGACTACCGGGTGCCGATCGGCGAAGGCCTTCGGCTCTGGTCGGATCTCGCCGAACACCACGCCGACGCCGACGGGCGCATGCCGCACCGCTTCCTGTATTTCCCCGACGAGAACCACTGGGTCTTGAAGCCTCAGCACGCCGTGGTCTGGTACGACACGGTGTTCGCGTTCCTCGCGGAGCACGTGCTCGGTGAGGAAGCGCCGCCCCCGGCGGTTCTGGGCTGACCCGCCCTACAGGCGGGCGCCGTCGTCGTCGGGGTCGTTCAGCCCGACCTTCTGGCCGCGCCACGATTCGTAGGCGATCAGCCATCCGATCGACACGGCGCCTGCGACGGCGAGCCCGAGGCCGACCGATCCCCAGATCAGTCCGAACAACGCTCCGCCGGCGAAGATGAGGATGCTGCCGATCACCCAGTTCGTGCGGCCGCGAGGCCAGCCGGTGCGAGAAGCCATGGGCTCAGCCTACGGCTGCACCGTGCCTCCCGCGTGCGGCGGGTCGCCGAGCACTCACTCCTCGTCGGGCCCCCACGAGAGCATCCAGTCGATACCGAACCGGTCGGTGAGCATACCGAACCGGCCACCCCACGGCGGGGTGTCGAACGGCATCGTCACGATGCCGCCGTCGGCCAGCCCGTCCCAGTACGCCTGCAGCTGCGTTTCGTCGCCGCCGCTCACCGACACGGCGATCCCGGCCGGCTCGCGGTAGGGCATGCTGCTCGGTGTGTCGGATGCCATGAGAACCAGGCCCTCGGGTGTTCGCAGCTGCGAGTGCATCACCAGGTCTGCCTCGGCCGGATCTTGCACCATGCCCTCCCACTGACCGAAAGTGTCGATCGACAGGTCGCCGCCGAAGACCCCGTGGTAGAACTCGATCGCCTCCCGGGCGTTGCCGCGGAACTGCAGGTACGGATTGAGTGTGGTCATCGCTGATCCTCCGTCGGTTCGTGGCCCCAGACCCCCGGAGCCCTCGTCTCACAGTGTGCCCGGCGCCTCGGACATCCGGTGCTCAGCGGTCACGGTGATCTTCCGGGTGCACCCGGGGACCGCGACGCTGCTCCCGCACCCCGCTGAGGCCGATCAGGCGGATCACGCGCTGACGGTGACCCTTCCAGGGGGCGAGGAGTTCCAGCATCCCGTCGTCGTCCGTGCGCGCACCGGTGAGGGCGAATCCGACTTCGTGGGCCACGTGGTAATCGCCGACGCTCACGGCATCGGGGTCGCCGAAGGCGCGGATCCGCGTCTCGGCGGCGGTCCAGACCCCCACCCCGGGGAGGCTCGTGAGAACGCGGTCGCGATCGTCACCCGTGGCCGCGGCGTGGGTGGCGAGTTCGATCCGGGTCCCACGCTGCGCGGCGGCGACGAGGGTGCGCGCCTGCGGCGGCTCGAGCCCGGCGCGATGCCACGCCCACGACGGCACATGCCGCCAGCCCTCGACAGACGGCGGCGCGTACATCGGCACCGGTGTCGGGCCCGGCGCGCGCTCGCCGAACCCGCGGACGATCCGCCGCCAGGCGGCGAAGGCCTGCGCACCGGTGACTTTCTGCTCGATGATCGCGCCGGCGAGCGCATCGAAGACCAGATCGGTGCGACCGAGCCGGAGGCCGGGATTGCGTCGATGGGTCTCCGCGATGAGTGGATGATGCGACGCATCGAACCCGTCGAGGTCGTCGTCCCTGCCGCAGAGCGCCGGCAGCTGGGTGATCGCCCAGGTCGCCCCCGGACCCCAGGCCGCCCCGCGCACGGCACCGCCCGCGGCCGCGCGGATCGCGATCGTCGCCACGCCCTGCGGCGTCCGGCATGCTCGCCAGATGACCGGGCCGGCATCGACGTGAGTCGGATCGCCGTAGCCCCGGCGTTGGAAGAGGAGCACCCGACGCAGGTCGAGCGGGTGCCTCGGGCGGTACTCGGTCTCCAGCGGCGGGCTGCTCGGCGAAATGCTCGGCGGGTTGCTCGGCACTGGCCGGGAATCGGGCGGCGACCGCATGCCCGACCGCCGCGGAAGGCGGGGCGGAACAGGCGGGGTCACCCCTTCACGGTACGCGCGTCCACCGACATCCGTCCCCGTGTCCGAGAGGAGTCCGGCGTCCCTTATGCTCGCCCGAGGAAAGGAAGGTGTCAGTGATCACTCCGGTCGTGCCCGCCGTGCGGATCGTCATCCCCTGGCGCCCGGCGCCCTCGCGTCTGGACGCCTTCGATCGCGTCGTGGCCTGGTATCAGCAGAACCTCCCCGGGGTGCCGATCCTGACGGTCGACACCGGCGATGATCCGTTCGTCCTGGCGGCCTGCCGCAACGCCGCGATGCGCGACGCCGCGGTTGACGAGGTGGTGGTCATCGGCGACGCCGACACGATTCCCGAACGGGAACCCCTGCTCGCCGCGATCCGCGCGGCGGCGACGAGTGATCTGGTGCACCTTCCCTATGACGAGTACCGCTGGCTCGGCCGTACCGGCTCCGCTGACCACGCCGCGGGCGTGCCGCTCGAACGCTGCACCGTCGAGCAGCTCGTCGACGGCGCGTGCTCGGGCATCTACGTCGCGACGCCGCGGACCTGGGCGGCGCACGGGGGACAGGATGAGGGCTTCCGCGGCTGGGGATTCGAGGATGCCGCGTGGTACCTCGCACACACGACGCTGCTGGGTGCGCCCCCGCGTCGCCATCGCGGGCGGGTGTATGCGCTGCACCACGTCGGCGAGTCGCGCGCCGGGGCGGCATACGATGCCAACGCGGCACGCATGGCTCGCTACCGCGACGCCGCGAACGATCCCGCGCGGATGGCCGCGCTCGTGTTCGGCTACGGGGACCTGGATGCCGCGATGCTTGCCGAGCTCGGAGGGGAACCGGACGCCGTGCCCGACGCCGTCGGCTGAGCACCGACGCCGTCAGCCGAGCACCGACGGCGTCAGCCGCCGTTCCGCGCGAGGGTCTCGTATGCGATCTGCGGTCCCGGATGCGCGCGTTGCGCCTCCGCAACCCGACGCAGGAGCGCCCGACCCGCGAACACCGGATCGGCGACCTCTCGAAGCGCCTTGGTGAGGGCATCGACGTCGTCGAGGTTCGGGTCCAGTGCGCGGCCGGCTCCGGTGCGCTCGATGGCGGCCGCGCCGGCGAACTGGTCGGTCGAGAAGGGGACAACGACGAGCGGCACACCCTGGCCGACCGCCTCGGTGACGGAGTTGTTGCCTCCGTGGGTCACCGCCGCGGCTGCCGCACCGAGCAGGCGCACCTGAGGCAGGTAGTCGGCGACGAGCCAGTCGGCGGGCACGTCGCCGAGGGCCGACGCCGGCGTCGTGCCCGTCGCGATCGCCGCGCGGAGTCCGGCGTGGCGAAGCGCGTCGGCGATGCGCGCGAGCACGTCGTCTCGCACCGACAGGAAGCTCCCGAGGCTGACGTAGACGAAGGGCTCTCCGCGCGCGATCCAGGCGTCGATGTCGTCGGCGGCCGGCTCCTCGCGCGGTGTGGATCCGAGGAACCGGTGGGGCGGCAGCATCCGTCCATCGCCCTCGGCGAGGCTCGGCGGGGTAGTTGAACAGCGTGGTGTCACCGTGCACCATGAAGGCGTCGTCGACCGTCCGGGCGCCGGGGTCCAATGCCAGGGCGGTGGTGTTCCACTGGTCCGTGAAGCGGCTGGCGACCTCGACGCAGAGCCTCCGCAGGTCGCCGAGCTCGGCGGGGTCGGGCCGGAGGACCGACGGCCACGCCGGCGGGTAACCGTACACCTCACCCCGCACCGGCAGCGCGCTCGGGTGCCCGAGCACCACGTCGCCGTAGGCGATCCCGGCGGTGTGAAGCGCGAGCCGCGCGCTGAATGCGAGATGGTCGACGAGGATCGCATCGGGCGCCACTTCTTCGATGACCGCCAAGGTCGCGCGGGCTCGCTCGAGCGGCTGCCACATCAGGTCGGTCAGGCGCTCGCGCGCCTGGTAGGCGAGCGTGGGCACCATGCCCCGCCGGGTGGCGGCGAAGAACCCCTCGAGAGACGCGGCCTCCGCGGCATCCTGTTCCGACGATCGGATGACGCGGGCGTTGGCTCCGCGGCCGAGGGGGAGGTCGGTGCGGCGATACCCGAACTCCGTCACGATCGGTGCAGTAGCGGGGCCCGTGGCGACCACGACGTCGTCCCCGGCACCCTGCCAGGCCGTCGCGAGGGCCGCGAGAGGGAGGAGGTGCGAGGCGTAGTCGGGGCTGATGACGAGAAGCGTCACGTCAGCAGTCCCGCGGTGCGGCGAAGCTCCGCCTCGTGCCGGGCGACGTTCTGATACATCGGGGTGAGCGTGGCCGCCATGCCCTGGATCGTGAACCGCTCGGCCACGAGCGTGCGCGAGCGCTGGGCGCGGCGCGGATCGCCGTCGGCGGCGGCATCGAGCGCCCGCCCGATCGCCGAGACGAGGGCCGCCGAGTCGGCGGTATCGGCGAGGAAACCGGTGTCGTCGTCGTCGACGTAGGTGGCCGGTCCTCCGCTGTCGGGGGCGACCACGACGAGCCCCGTGGCCATCGCCTCGAGGATCGCCAGGCCGAACTCCTCTTTGACGCTCGCGCAGACGTATGCGCCGCCCGAGGCGACGGCGCCGGGGATGCCGAACCGTGCCGCGGCGAGCCAGGCGGCGGCGATGTCGTTCGAGCGGTGCCCCGCCATGACGAGGCCGCGCGCGGCGCGGTCGGCCGGCGGGACAGAGTGAGCGATGAGGTCGAGCTGGTGTCGTTCGTCGCTCGACGGGTGGGCGAGGTCGCCGCCGACGATCAACAGGTTCGCGCGATCGGACAGGTCGCTGCCGGCCCACGCCTCGACGAGCGCCGCCATCCCCTTGATCCGGTGCATGCGGCCGACCGTGACGAGCAGCGGCAGTCCGCGGCGGTCGGGGGCGAGAGCACCGACGAGCTCGCCGAGCTCGGCGAGGGGGCCTTGCGGCTCGGCGCCGGCGGCGACCGCGGCGGCGCGGGACAGGGCGTCGTCGACGATCGCGAGGTCCACGCCTTCGGCGACGACGGTGTGGCGCTCGGGGTGGGAGGTGAGGTCGATGCCGATGAGAGCGCGCATGTCGCGCTCGAGCTCGGGCCGGGGGAAGAACACCGAGTGGGCGGCCGACGCCGCGAGACTCTGCACGAGGTGGCTGCGGAACCAGAAGTGCTCGGTGCGGTCGACCTCGCCGAAGTCCTCCCGCGACAGTCGTCCCGACCGCTCGAGCGAGGCGATGACGCTGTGCGGATCGGGTGCGACGGTGAACACCGTCGGAATGCCGAGCTCACGCGCGACATCGGCGGCGGCGAGGCTGCCGACATCCGCCATCCTGAGGTGCAGCACGTCGACGCGCCCCGCGGCACGCAGAAGACGACGGATGCCGCGACGCACCGTCACCCGCAGATGCCAGGCAGTCGCGGACGAGGCCGGAATGCTCGTCAAGGGCACGTGTCCATAGAGGTGGCCGCGATCGCCGCCGGCCATCTGCAGCAGATCGGGCCCCGCCTGTGCCACGGTGCCGCGCGAGAGGGTGAGCACACGGTCGACGACGGAGCTGTCGGAGATGAGGGCGTCGCCGAGTCGGACGAGCAGCGTCGCGATGCCGCCGTTGTCACCGGCGCCGGAGGCCGAGAGGGCGGGGTCGATGTCGGCGTGGAGGAAGAGCTGGGCGACGGTGAGGCCTCCCGTGCCGCCGACGTCGTCTGTCGGGATGCGGGTGCGCGGCGGATCGGCGTCGATGAGCGCGAGGCGCGCGAGGTCGCCGATGAGGCCTCCCTCGGCGACGAGGTTCTCGAGGTGGGCGATGACCTCCGCATCCGCGCGCTGTCCGAGCGCGGCGACCGCCGCCTCGCGGACGGTTTCGGGGGTCGAGGTATCCGAGGCGAGGGCGCACAGCGGACCGGTGGTGAGCGGGTGGCGCACCAGACCGAGCGTCTCGGTGAGGCGCACGCGGGCCTCGACATCGACCTCGCCGGTGGTGGCGCTGAGCAGGGCGACGGCGAGGAGTTCGCCGCTGCCCGCGGCCCATTTCTCCAGCGTGTGCTGGGCGAGCATGCCGGTGAAATCTCCGGCGATGACCAGGGAGATGAGGGGCGCGATCGCGGCGGCGCGCGCGGGGCGACGCCCGAGAGCCCAGGCGGCGTGCTCGACGATGAAGCGGCGCTCGTCATCGAGGAGCGTCACCAGCAGTGCGCCGGCGGCTTCGTCGTTCATCTCGGCCAAGGCGTGCACGGCGGCGATCGCGGCGATGTCGTCGGCGCCGACGAGGGCGGCCGACAGCACGCGGAGGGTCCGGACCCCCGGGTCGCGCCCGGCCTCGAACGCGACGTCGTCGGCAGCCTGCAGCGCCTGCACGATCGTGGGCGCTTCGATGATGCGGTCCATCGCCGTCTGGATGCCCATCGCTGCCTCCGAAGCGGTCACCGCCCGATCGGCGATCGGACGAGGTGCGGCGACCCGCTCGGAAGTCTACGGTTGTCCGGGTGCCGGAGGACCGGCTTGACGTGAGAGGACCGCGTGTGGACGTACTGACCATCGGCGATGTCGGGGTGCTCGGCGGCGTCATCCACATCGGTGACGAGGCGATGTTCGAGGTTGCAGCCGTCGAGCTCTCCGCCCGCGGTGGACGCGTGGTCGGGGTTTCCTCGGCGCCGGAGGAGTCGACGGAACGCTACGGACTGGGCGCCGTCGGTCGCCTCGGCTTCACCGGGCTCGAACGTGCCGTGGCACGCGAGCGTGCGTCGCTCCTCCGCGCCGCGGCGGCCGGTGAGGCCGAGCTGGCGCCGGGTGACCCCGCTCGCGAAGCGCTCGACGCGCTGGGCGATGCCTCCGGCGTGCTCATCGCCGGCGGTGGCAACCTCGCCTCACGCTGGCCGGTTCACGTGTACGAGCGGACCACCCTCGCGGCGATGGCCCACGCGCGGGGGCTGCCGGTCGTCGTGAGCGGCCAGACCTTCGGGCCCGACCTCGATGTCGAGGACGCCGAGCGCATCTGCGTCATGACCCGCGAGGCCGCCTGGACGGGCGTGCGCGAGCACGATTCCGCCGCTCTCGCCCGGTCGTGGGGGGCACGTGTTCACGCCGGGGTCGACGACGCCTCCTTCCTCGCCGGCGGCGCGGAGGCGCCGACCGAGCCGTATGTTCTGGTGAGTCTGTCGGGGTGGTTCGCAGGACGGCCCGCCGACGTCGTCGAGGCCGGGATCGCGCGGTTGCTGGATGCGGCCTCGGACACCGTCGGACCCGTCATCTTCCACGCCCACTTCGGGCCGGTGTCCGCGGGCGCGGAGCCCGTGGGCGATGCGGCGCTGCACGAGCGGGTGCGGGAGCGGATGACACGCGAGAGCCGCGTTCTGCCGAGCGGTGATTCGCGGGGTGCAGCGGCGCTTGCGCGCCGTGCGCGGCTGCTCGTCACCAGCAGATACCACCCGGCGGTCTTCGCCGCCCCCGCGGGGGTGCCGATCGTCGGTCTCGCCGCCGACGACTACACGCGCATCAAGCTGGGCGGCGCACTCGGGCACTGGGGCCAGACGGGTGTCGTCGATCTCGACGACCTGGGCGGCGCAGCGGAACGCCTTCGCGAGCTGCACGCGCGGCGCGGGGAGATCGCCGAGGCGGCGTCGGCGCGGTTCGACGCGCACCGCGCCGACGCGGTGCGGTGGTGGGACACGGTCGCCGAGTCGCTGCAGTGAGCACTGCCGTGCGGATCCGTCCGTACCGCAGCGACGACGCGGCCGCCACGCTCGAGGTCTTCCTCGATGCCGTGACCGTGACCGCGGCGGCGGACTACTCTCCGGAGCAGATCGCGGCGTGGGCCCGGCCGGAGGAACGAACCGTCGCCGAGTGGGACGCCGGCAGGCGGAGCCGCAGCACATACGTCGCGCTCGTCGACGGCGAGGTCGCCGGATTCTCCGACGTGGATCCGAGCGGGTACGTGGACATGATGTTCGTGGCGTCCCGCTTCGCGGGCCGAGGAGTGGCCACAGCGCTTCTCGCGGCGATGGAAGAGAAGGCGCGGGCGCTCGGCGCGACTCGGGTCTCCGCCGACGTGAGCATCACTGCGCGACGGTTCTTCGCGCGACGGGGCTTCATCGTCCACGCAGAGCAGCACCCCGTGAGGGCAGGAGTGGAGCTGATCAACTTCCGCATGGTGAAGACCCTCCGCGGGAGCCCGCCGGACTGATCAGAAGCGGTCGGGCGAGGGCGTCCCGTGGCCGAAGCGGATGACGACGTCGGCGTGACGGTCGAAGCGGTAGCCGACGCCGCGGACGGTGCGGACGATGTCCTCGTAGCGCCCGAGCTTCGCGCGCAGGCGCCGGACGTGCACGTCGATGGTGCGCTCGCCCGGGGCATCCTGCTCCTCTGCACCCTGCCAGAGGGAGGACACCAGCTCGGCGCGTTCGATCGTGCGACCCTCGCGCAGGACGAGGTACTGCAGCAGCTCGAACTCCTTGAAGGTCAGCGCCGCCGATTCGCCGTCGATGAGCACGCGCTTGCGCGAGATGTCGACCACCACACCGCGGGCGGTGTCGTCGTCCTCCTCGGGCTCCTCGGGCTTCGTGCGCGCGACGGCGGCGGGCTCCTGGAGCGCGAGGCGCACCACGTCGACGTCGCGGCCGCCGGCGCCGACGGGCGCGAGGGCGACGGTCGCGTAGGTCTCGGCGTCCGGGGCGAGCTCGGCGAGGGTGCGGCGCAGGGCGTCGACGAGGACGGGGAGGCTCACGCCCGAGGCCTGGGCCTTCGCCTCGTCGACGCCGACGTAGAGGGCGAAGCCACGGGGCGCGGTGCCGGGGGGGAGGTGGCGCTGCGGCGCGGAAGCGGTGGCCTGCGGGGCCGGGGCCTGCGACGAGGCCGCGGGGGTGTCCTCGGCGATACGCGGAACGGCGCGCAGGTGACGGGCGGGGGCGGGACGGTCGAGAAGGGCGGTGGTCGACATGATGATGTTCCTCGAGGGAGCGGAACCCGCGGAGTCGGGGTTCGAGAAGTGCTGCGAAATCGGCCGGAGGGCCGGGCTCGAGACATCCGCTGCGCTCAGTGATGCGCGAGAAGGACGAAGTCTCGGGGGACGTGTCGTGCGTCGCCTGCGCGGGTAAGCGGAGCGGCGACGCTGATGTCCGGCGGGGTTACCGAGTCAGCGGCACATTCGACAACACATGACAACGCGGCCGGCCACCATCATGCCGGCAGTCCCGTTCGCCTCCCAGGCGGACAGAGAGCGTGCGTCGTCAGTCATGCGCTGATTATGACCGACGCCCCCGCTCATTGGCAAATTGAACGCGTCGCGGCATCTTCGCGGCGGTGTACGAGTCGCCGCGAGACGTCGAGAAGGGGTCGGATGCCGCGCCGCGCCGACCCGCCGATTTGTTGCGTATTGCCCCAAACCTCTTGTGGGCCGCCCCGGCCGTGTGCAATCATCGTCGAAACGCTTCCGCGAAGCGCTTCGACAGCCCACATCAACACCGACGACGGAGTCCCCATGGCGAAGATCGATGAGGTGGCCAAGGCCGCCGGCGTCTCGATCAGCACCGTGTCCTACGCCCTCAGCGGCAAGCGACCGGTCTCGGCCGACACGCGGCGGCGGATCGAAGAGGCGGTGGAGCGCCTGGGGTACAGCCCGAACGCCGGTGCCCGCATGCTCGCAGGTCGCCGCACCCGCATCTTCGCGCTGACCGAGCCGCTGCGGAAGGACACTCACGCGCCGACCCACATGGCGTTCGTGCTCGCGACCGCCGTGGCCGCGCGCCGCAACGACTACGACGTTCTGCTCCTCACCGACGAGGACGCGCAGGCGGGCATGCGCCGAGTCGCCTCGAATCGCCTGGTTGATGCGATCCTCGTGCTCGATGTCGCCCCCGACGACCCGCGCGTCGCGCTCGCGCGCGAGATCGAGACGCCGACGGTCTTCATCGGCGTGCCGAACGACAACGACGGTCTCGTCTGCGTCGACCTCGATTTCGAAGCGGCGGCGCGCGAGGCCGTGACCCGGATGGCGCGGGCCGGCCACACACACATTGGACTCGTGGGCCAGCCCGAGGTGTCGTACTCGCGCTCGAACTTCCCCCCGCGGGTGCGCGACGAGTTCCTCGCGGCATCCGGGATGTTCGGCGTCACCACCGAGTTCCGCGCGACGGGGCACGAGCACGCCACCGACGCGACCGTGCGCGCGGCGACCAGGGGGCTCCTCGACGCCGGGGTCACCGCGCTCGTGCTGCACTGCCCCGAGGAGTCGCATCGCGCGGTGCTCGCCGAGCTCGCCGAGCGTGGACTGCGCGTGCCCGACGACATCTCGGTCGTCTCCGTCGCGCCGACCTTCGACACCGCCGCGCTCCCGCGCCCCCTCGACGCTCTGCCGCTCGTCCCGCAGGCCTCCTGCGACCTCGCCGTCGACCTCGCTCTGACGTTCTTCGACGGGGACCGCCCGGCCCCCGGCATCCGCTTGATTCCGCCCGCCTATCTGGACCACGGCTCGCTCGCGCGGGTTCCCGACGCCCCGGCGCCGGTCGTGGCCGGTTCCGCCGTCGCCTGACGCCGGGGCCCCTGCCTTATCCGCCTGCGCACCATCGAAGCGCTTCGACAAATCACTGCACCACCTGCACGCATCACACCCCTGACCAGCGAAGGTCACCGAGAAAGGAGTGCCACCGATGGCACGCATCACACGCAAGACGACCGCGCGGGCGGCCACGGCCGCAGGAGCGCTCGCCGCGACCGCGCTCGTCCTCTCCGCCTGCGCGGGAGGATCGGGCGGCGAATCCGACGACACCCTGACCCTCTGGCACTACGAGGGTGAGAACAGCGCCATGGGCATCGCCTGGGACGAGGCGATCCGCATCTTCGAGGAGGAGACCGGGGCGACGGTCGAATTCGAGGAGCGCAGCTTCGAGCAGATCCGCTCCACCGCCAGCCAGGTCCTGAACTCCGACGAGGCGCCTGACCTCATGGAGTTCAACAAGGGCAACGCCACGGCCGGGTTCCTGGCCAGCCAGGGGCTCATCTCCGACATCACCGAGGCGGTCGAGGAGTACGGCTGGGACGACCAGCTCGCTCCGGCGCTGCAGACCACCGCGCGCTACACCGAAGAGGGCGTGATGGGGTCGGGCGCCTGGTACGGGGTCCCCAACTACGGCGAGTTCGTGACCGTCTACTACAACAAGGATGCCTTCGCCGAGGCGGGGCTCGAAGTGCCGACGACCTACGACGAGTTCATCGCGGTGCTCGACGCGTTCGTCGCGCAGGGCGTCACGCCGCTCGCCGAGGGTGGACTGGAATACCCGCTCGGACAGCTCTGGTACCAGCTCGCGCTCAGCCAGGCCGACCGCCAGTTCGTCAACGACTATCAGCTGTACGAGAACCCGGTCGACTGGAGCGGTGAGGAGATCACCTACGCGACCGAGACGCTGAAGGAATACCTCGACGCGGGCTACTTCTCGCCCGATGTGACGGGTATCGCCGCAGAGGATGCGGGCCTGTCGTTCATCAACGGCACCTCGCCGATCTTCGTCTCCGGCAGCTGGTGGTACGGACGCTTCGTCGACGAGATCACCGATTTCGAGTTCGGCGTCTTCCCGTTCCCGGGCAGCGACCTCAGCCTCGGCTCATCGGGGAACATCTGGGTCGTGCCCGAGCGCGCGGCCAACAAGGAGCTCGCCTACGAGTTCATCGACATCACGATGCGCCCCGAGGTGCAGGCGCTGATCGGCAACAACGGCGGGCTCCCCGTCGCCGCCGACGAGGCCGACATCACCGACGAGAAGAGCCTCGAGCTGATCCAGGCCTTCAACGCCGTCAACGAGGCCGATGGTCTGTCGTTCTATCCCGACTGGCCGACGCCCACCTTCTACGACGCCCTCGTCGCAGAGCTGCAGGAGCTCGTCAACGGCACGAAGACGCCCGCCGAGGTGCAGCAGTCGCTCGGCGAGGAGTACGACTCCTACGTGGCGGACTTCCGCTGATCGACCCGGTCGGGGCGCCGTCTGAGACACGGCGGCGCCCCGGCCCCCACCGCGACACACTCCAGGAGATCCGCGATGTCCGCTGTCCCCTTCGTCCGCGCTCCGCGGACCAAGCTCCCCCCGGAGGAGCCGCTGATTCCGCAACGGCGGGGTGGTGGCACCGCCGGCTACTGGCTCTACCTCATCCCGGGCCTGGTGCTGGTCACCGTCATCGTCGTGGTGCCGCTGGTGTGGAACATCTACCTCAGCTTCACCGACTGGCGTGGCATCCGTCCGCCGGAGTTCATCGGCCTCGAGAATTGGATCGAACTGTTCGGCGACGCGACCTTCTGGACGTCGTTCGTCAACAGCATCTGGATGATCGTGGCGATGGTCATCTTCCCGACCCTCATCGGCCTCGTCCTGGCGGCCCTGCTGTTCGATGTGATCGGCCGCAAGTACGGCGGGCGCCTCGCGAGCTTCCTCCGCGCGACCTACTACCTGCCGCAGATCCTTCCGGCGGCGATCGCCGGCATCGTGATCGGCTGGATCCTCCGTCCGCAGGACGGCGCGCTGAACACCATCCTCGAGAGCATCGGCCTCGGCTTCCTCGCCCGCAACTGGCTCGGGTCTCCCGACACGGCGCTCGCGAGCATCATGGTGGTGCTCGTCTGGATCCAGATCGGATACCCCGTCGTGGTCTTCATGGCAGCGCTCCAGCGGGTCGACCCCGAGCTCTACGAAGCCGCCGAGCTCGACGGCGCCAACTGGTTCCAGCGGTTCCAGGCGATCACCGTCAGCATCATCCGCCCCGAGATCTACGTCGTCACCCTCACCTGCACGATCGCGGCGCTGAAGGTCTTCGGCCCCGTGTACGTACTGACTCGCGGCGGCCCCGGTGACTCGACCATCGTGCCGGCGTACTACGCCTACAGCGAGTTCTTCCAGTCGCAGCAGGTCGGCTACGGCGCCACCATCGCCACCGCCTTGACGGTCGTGATCGCCGTCGTGTCGATCCTCTTCATCCGCGCGCAGAACGCCGCGGAGCGCAAAGAAAGGGCGGGACTGTGATGGCCACGACCGTCGCCGTGACAACGGCCCGCAACTCCGGGCGCCGCTCCGGCCGTCCGCCGAAGCCCCGGGGCGGCATGACCCGCAAGAACGGCGTCGACTGGCTGATGCTCGCCTTCGCGATCGTCGCTGCGATCCTCATCGCCGCGCCGTTCTACCTGATCCTGATCAACTCGTTCAAGTCGCCCGCCGACTACTCCACAGGCGGTCCGCTCGCCCTCCCTTCGGCGATCTACCTCGACGGGATCGCCGCCTTCTGGGAGCGGGTCAACTTCCCCCAGAAGGTCTGGAACTCGGTGTTCATCTCGGGCACCGTCGCGATCCTCGCGGTGCTCATCTCGGTGCTGAACGCGTTCGCGATCGGCATCGGGCGCATCCGCGGCCGCTCCTGGATCGTGCTGCTGTTCCTCCTGGCGAACCTTCTGCCGCAGGAGGCGCTGCTCTACCCGCTCTACTACATGTTCCGAGAGGTCGGGCTGTATAACAACGTGTGGTCGGTGATCATCGTCTTCACCGTCATCCAGGCCGCCTTCGGCACATACCTGCTCTCGGCCGTCTACGGCACCTTCCCGAAGGAGGTGCTCGAGGCCGCCGCGATCGACGGCGCGAGCCGCTGGCAGATCCTGTGGCGCGTGATCTTCCCGATCAGCCGTCCGACGCTCTCGGTGCTGCTCATCTTCTTCTTCATCTGGACCTGGAACGAGTTCCTCATCCCGCTCACCTTCCTCGTCTCCAATGAGAACCAGACGGTGCCGGTCGCGATCAGCCTGCTCCAGGGGGAGCGGCTGATGGATGTCACGACGACCAGCGCCTCCGCCCTCCTCGGCCTCATCCCCACCCTCCTCTTCTTCCTCATCTTCCAGCGCACCCTCACCCGGGGCATCACGGCAGGAGCAGTCAAGTAATGAAGTTCACCGACGGGTTCTGGCAGCTGCGCCCCGGCGTCACCGCCCTCTACGCCGCGGAGGCGTACGACATCCGGCAGACGGATGACGGCGTCGACGGCGCCGCACTCGAGATCACCGCCCCCACGCAGGTGATCGCCCGGCGGGGCGACGTGCTCAACCGGACGACGCTGACCACGACTCTGTCGTCGCCGATCGAGGGCGTCATCCGGGTGCGGATCGCACACCATGTCGGCGGCCGCTGGCACGGCGGCTTCGCGCTGCCTGGCGCGGAGGAGCGGGGTGTCGGCGCCGGCCTCGCCGACGCGTCCGCCGGCACGCTGACCAGCGGGCCGCTCACCGTGCGGATCGCCCCGGGCGCGCCGTGGTCGCTGTCGTTCGACGTCGACGGCGACCGGGTGACCGGAAGCGGACACAAGGCGCAGGCCTTCGTGCGCCTCGGCGCAGACGCCGCCGTCGAGCACGGCATCGTCGGGAACGCCCGTGCCGAGACGGGTGTGCCGCCCGAGCGGACCTTCATCCACGAGCAGCTCGACCTGGGGGTCGGCGAGACCATCTACGGTCTGGGCGAGCGTTTCGGACCGCTGGTGAAGAACGGACAGACCATCGACGTCTGGAACGCCGACGGCGGCACCTCGAGCGAGCAGGCCTACAAGAACGTGCCGTTCTACCTGTCCTCGCGCGGATACGGGGTGCTCGTCAACGACCCCGGTCACGTCTCGTTCGAGGTCGGCTCGGAAGCCGTGGAGCGGGTGCAGTTCAGCGTGCCCGGCGAGGTGCTGGAGTACTTCGTGTTCGCAGGCCCGACGCCCAAGGAAGTGCTGACCCGGTACACCGCCCTCACCGGGCGCGCCCCCGTCGTGCCCGCCTGGTCGTACGGCCCGTGGTTGTCGACGTCGTTCACGACCGACTACGACGAGGAGACCGTCACGTCGTTCATCGAGGGGATGGCCGAGCGCGACATCCCGCTGTCGGTGTTCCACTTCGACTGCTTCTGGATGCGCGAGTTCAACTGGTGCGACTTCGAGTGGGACCCCCGTGTCTTCCCCGACCCGGACGGCATGCTCCGGCGCCTTCACGATCGGGGGCTGAAGGTCTCGGTGTGGATCAACCCCTACATCGCCCAGCGCTCGCCGCTGTTCGCCGAGGCTGCCGCCGCCGACTACCTCGTGCAGCGCGGCGACGGGTCTGTGTGGCAGTGGGACCTCTGGCAGGCGGGGATGGGGCTGGTCGACTTCACCAACCCCGCAGCCGTGCGCTGGTACCAGGACAAGCTCCGCGGGCTGCTCGCGCAGGGCGTCGACTGCTTCAAGACCGACTTCGGCGAGCGCATCCCCACCGACGTCGTCTGGCACGACGGCTCGGACCCCGCACGCATGCACAACCTCTACGCGCAGCTGTACAACCGTGCCGTGCACGACGTGCTCGTCGCCGAGCGCGGCGAGGGTGACGCGGTGCTGTTCGCGCGCTCGGCTACCGCCGGGGGTCAGACGATGCCCGTCCACTGGGGCGGCGACAACACCTCGACCTTCCCCTCGATGGCCGAGAGCCTCCGGGGCGGCCTGTCGTTGGCGATGAGCGGGTTCGCGCACTGGAGCCACGACATCGGCGGGTTCGAGGGCACTCCCGATCCGGCGGTGTTCAAGCGGTGGGTGGCCTTCGGTCTGCTCTCGAGCCACAGCCGCTTCCACGGCTCGGACTCGTATCGGGTGCCGTGGGCGTTCGACGACGAGGCCGTCGAGATCACGCGCCGCTTCGCGAAGCTGAAGATGCAGCTCATGCCGTACCTGTTCCAGGTGGGTATCGACGCGGCCGGCACCGGAGCGCCGATCATGCGTCCGATGCAACTGGAGTTCCCGGATGACCCGGCGGTCGCCTACCTCGACCGGCAATACCTTCTCGGGCCTGACCTGCTGGTCGCCCCGGTCTTCTCCGAGACCGGGGAGGTGGAGTTCTATCTGCCGGCAGGCGAGTGGACGAGCCTCCTCACCGGCGAGAGGGTGACCGGCGGTGGATGGCGCCGCGAGGTGCACGGCTTCGACAGCCTGCCGCTCTACGCCCGGCCGGGCGCGGTCATCCCGTGGGGTGCGCGCGACGACCGACCCGACTACGACTACCACGACGGGCTCGCCGTTCGGGTGTTCCCCGGAGGGACCGGGTCGCGTGAGGTGACGGTGACGGCTCCCGACGGGACGGCCCGCACCTATAGCGTTGACCTGTCGGAAGTGACCGGATGACGGGGGACAACGTGGCCGAGGGACGAGCGGACTACCGCGATTCGGGGCTGGTGTTCCCGGCCGACTTCACCTTCGGGTCGGCGACGGCGTCGTACCAGATCGAAGGAGCTGCGAACGAGGACGGCCGCGGTCCGTCCATCTGGGACACCTTCTCCCAGACCCCCGGCAAAGTCTGGAACGGTGACACCGGCGATGTCGCGTGCGACCACTACCACCGGTGGGAGAGCGACCTCGACCTCATGAAGGATCTGGGGCTCGAGGCCTACCGCTTCTCGATCGCGTGGCCGCGGATCGTTCCCGCCGGCACCGGAGAGGTGAACCAGGCAGGTCTGGACTTCTACTCCCGCCTCATCGACGGACTGCTCGCCCGCGACATCCGTCCGGTCGCCACCCTGTACCACTGGGATCTGCCGCAGCCGCTGGAGGATGCCGGCGGCTGGCCGGCGCGCGCGACGGTCGACGCCTTCGCGCGCTACGCCGAGGTGGCGGGCGAGGCGTTCGGCGACCGCGTCCACACCTGGACGACGCTGAACGAGCCGTGGTGCTCGGCCTACCTCGGCTACGGCCAGGGCGGTCACGCTCCTGGCCGGCACGAGCCGGCCGCGGCGCTCGCGGCGGTGCACCACCTGAACCTCGCGCACGGCCGGGCGCTGCAGGCGCTCCGGGCCACCTCGACCGGATCGCCGGAGTACTCGGTGACCCTCAACTTCCACGTACTCCGCGGCGTCGGCGACGGCGCGGACGAGGCGATGCGGCGGATCGATGCGCTGGCCAATCGCGCCTTCACCGGACCGATGCTGCGCGGCGAATACCCGGAGGATCTGCTCCAGGACACCGCGGGGGTGACCGACTGGGCCTTCGTCCAGGACGGCGATCTTCGCGACATCCATCAGCCGATCGATGTGCTGGGCGTCAATTACTACTCGACCGCCACTGTGCGCCTCTGGGACGGCGTTTCGCCCAAGCAGATGAACGACGGGCACAAGGGCGTCGCCGGCGGGACCGCGTGGCCGGGAAGCGACCAGGCTGTGGAGTTCGTGGAGCAGCCGGGACCGTACACCGCCATGGGGTGGAACATCGCCCCTGAGGGGCTTGAGGAACTCTTGGTGTCGCTTTCCGGGCAGTTTCCCGACCAGGCGCTCATGGTCACCGAGAACGGCGCCGCGTTCGATGACGAGGTCGCCCCCGACGGGTCGGTTCCCGACCCCGAGCGCCTCGACTACCTGCGCCGGCACTTCACCGCGGCTCACCGCGCGATGGCCCGAGGGGTCGACCTCCGCGGCTACTTCGTCTGGTCGCTCCTGGACAACTTCGAGTGGGGCTACGGCTACGCCAAGCGGTTCGGCATCGTGCGCGTCGACTTCGACACGCTGGAGCGGACCGTGAAGGACAGCGGGCGGTGGTACCGGGAGCTCGTACGCACGCGGGCCATCCCGGACTGAGCGCTCGGCGTTCCTTCAGCACCGCCTCAGCGAACCGGGCGTACCCTGTCGGGGTGACCAAACTGCGCTTCACCGACGAGAAGGACGCCTCGCGGTACACCCTGCACCGCGGCGACGACCTCGTCAGCGTCCTGGACTACAACGATGACGGCCGCACCGTGGCCATGACACGGGCGTACACGATTCCGACCTTCCGCGGAAAGGGCTACGCCGGCGAACTGGTCGAGCGGGCGGTCGCGCACCTCGAGGCAGAGGGGGGTCGTCAGGTGATCCCGGTGTGCTGGTACGTCGCAGACTGGTTCGACCTGCACCCCGACCGCGCGGGCATCCTGCGGCAGCGTTCCACGGCCTGAGCCCCTTTCCGCTCCCCACGCCCCGCTGGTCCTACACTGGGCCCGTGCGGCTCGAAGAGGTCTTCTCCGGCGTCGCCGTCGCTTTCGAGGCGACCGGCGCCGCCGCGATGATCATCGGCTTCGTGATCGCGCTCGTGCTCGGTGCCCGGTCCCTCCGTCGCCGCGAGGGTGGTCGGGCGGCCTTCTCGGTGCTGCGCAACGCCCTCGGCTCGGCGATCCTGCTCGGGCTGGAGATCCTCGTCGCAGCCGACCTGATCCGAACGATCACCTCCAAGCCGTCGGTCGAGGACGCCCTGATCCTCGGACTCATCGTGTTGATCCGAACTGTGCTGTCGATCTCGATCCAGATCGAGATCGAGGGCGTGGTGCCCTGGCGCCGCGCGCTGCTGACCAGCGGGGGGCAGCTGCTGGGTGGCGCCGTCCGGCGCGACCGCGCGGCGCAGGCGGGTGAGGGCGGATAGCGAGGTCACGGGTACCCGTCAACCCCGCGCCGTGTCGGCTGCCGAGGAGCAGGATGGCGGGATGGACGACAGAGACCTGCCCGAGGGTGTGATCAACGCCGACCCCGCCGGCGGCTTCGGCGAACAGCACGACACCGCCGCAGCCGAGCGCAGCAGCGCCGGCGCCGACTCCGAGGCGCTCGACCGCTCCGGGCTGCCGGTCAACCCCGAGACGATCCCGGACGGCGACGGCGACGTCGAGAGCGACGTCCCCACACAGGGTCTCGACCCCGACCTCTCCACCGACGACCAGACCGAGGAGGACTGATGGCGAACGAGCGCGAGCCCGACCACGAGGCGGTGGGCATCGGCATTCCGCCCGCCGGGCCGTTGCAGGCGCCGGACGATGCCGCATCCGAATCGCCCGGGGAATCCGCCGACGTCGCCGCATCCGAGTCGGCGGACGACGTGGCCGAGCGTGCTGTCGCCGCCGCCGAAGCACGAGCCGAGGACCCCGATCCCGACCCCGAGAAGGTCGAGGACGATCTGCGCGAGCGTGTCGAAGACGTCGGCGGGCAGGCGTCGGAAGACGAGGTCGACGACCTCGCCGAGCAGGTCACGACGGGCGACGAAGAGGCCTGAGGGGTCACCGATCCGCGAGGAACTCGCGGATGAGCGTCGCGGTGGGGCCGGCGTTGCGGATCATGGTCTCGTGGCCGAACTCCGCGACTTCGCGCAGGCACGCGTCGGGAAGTGCCTCGGCGAGCTGGCGGGCCCACTCCACGGGCACGACGATGTCGCGCTCGCCGCGGATCACCAGAGCGGGCGCGCTCACCCGGCGGGCGGTGACCTCGGGTCGGTGCACCATGACCGCATGCACCTTGGCGAGCAGGCGCGGGCCCGCCCTCAGATATTCCCGGGCCCCGACGGCGATCACGTGCGGGCTCTCGGGGATGATGTCGCGGACGAGTCGCCAGAGCTGACGCACCGCTGAGCGCGCTCCCGGTTCCACGGTCGGACCGACGAGCACGAGGGCGTCGACGAGGTGCGGATGCCGCGCGGCCACCTCCAGCGCCACCTGCGCGCCCATCGAGTGACCGAGGATCACGATGCGCGCGCGATCCTCCCCGGCGGTGAGGTCGGCCAGATACGCGGCCACGACATCGGCGTTCTCCTCCATCGACAGCACGCGTCGGGGCTCGGGTGTCTCGCCGTACCCGGGAAGATCGACCGAAACCACACGGCCGATGTCGTCGAGAAGGCCCTCGAGCTCACTGAACGCCGACCGGCCCATGCCGATCCCGTGGATGAGGACGAAGAGGTCGCGTCCCTCGCCGGACTCCTGCGCGACGAGCGTCGCCCCCGCGTGGGTGAAACGCTCGATCGCGAAGGTGGGGGCGTCGCTCATTGCTCCCGACCCTAGGTGAGAGCTGTGTTCTCGGCGAACCGCGGGGGTGCAGCCGGGCGATGTCGGCACCTGCGCCTACGGTGTGGAGCATGCGGATCCTGCACACCTCGGACTGGCACATCGGGCGGTCGTTCCACGGCCATTCCACCCTCGATGCGCTGCGCGGTGTCCTCGATGCCCTGGTCGTCCAGGTGCGCGAGAACGACGTCGATCTGGTGATCGTCGCGGGGGATGTCTTCGACTCGGCCGCGCCCGCTGCGGACTGCTACCGCCTGCTCACCGATGCCCTGCGGGGCATCAGCGACGCCGGTGCCCGGGTCATCGTCACGAGCGGCAACCACGACTCCGCGGCGCGGCTGGGCTTCCAAGCCGGACTGCTGCGCGACGGCATCCACGTCCTCACCGATCCTGCGGCGATCGGCACGCCGGTGACGGTGGCCGACGAGCACGGGCCCGTCCACGTGTACGGCATCCCCTTTCTCGAACCGTCGCTCGTCCGTCACCTCTGGACCGGTGCTGAGATCCGCTCCCAGGCGCAGGCCCTCGATCAGGCGCTCGGGGTCATCCGGACCGACCTCGCCGCGCGCGGCGGTCGTTCCGTGGCGATCGCGCACTGTTTCGCAGCAGGGGTGGAGCCGACGTCGGGCCTCGAGCGCGACATCCAGCAGGGCGGACTCGACGTGGTGCCGCTCGCCGCATTCGACGGATTGGACTACGTCGCGCTCGGCCACATCCACGGCCGCCAGCGGCTGTCCGAGGCGGTCCGCTACGCCGGGGCGCCGCTGCACTACAGCTTCGGCGAGGCGGACAAACCGCGCGGTTCATGGCTGGTCGACCTCGATGCCGACGGCTTGGCGGCCGTCGGCTGGCTGGCCCTCCCTGTGCCGCGACGGTTGGTCACGGTGCGCGGGCGGCTCGACGATCTGCTCACCGGGTCGGAGCACGCCGAGTGGGAAGACGCGTGGGTGTGCGTGCAGTACACCGATCCGACGCCGCAGCGCGATCCGATGCGTCGTCTGCTCGAACGTTTCCCGTACTGCGCCACGGTGATGCACACACCCGAAGGCGTGAGCGCGGATGACGGATCGACCTACGCCCGGCGCGTCCGCGCCGCCCGGAACGACCTCGAGCTGATCGACGCCTTTCTCGCGCACGTCCGGGACGGTGAGGGTGCCGGCGATCGGGAGCGCGAGATCATCGCCGACGTCGTCGACGAGCGCATCGTCGCGGAGGTCACCGCGTGAAGCTTCACCGCGTCGAGCTCGAGGGGTTCGGACCGTTCCGCGAGCGTCAGGTGGTCGACCTCGACGCCTTCGAGGCCGACGGGATCTTCCTCATCTCCGGCCGCACCGGCGCCGGGAAGTCGAGCGTGCTCGACGGCGTCTGCTTCGCCCTGTACGGCGGTGTGCCGCGCTACGACGGTGCCGAGAAGCGCCTGCGCAGCGATCACTGCGGACCGGATGACCCGACGAGCGTCGCGGTGGAGTTCACCACGGCCGGTCGCCGCTTCCGCGTCACGCGATCGCCGGACTACCCGCGCCGTAAGCGCCGGGGCGAGGGCTTCACCGTCGTCGCGGCGGACGCCGAGCTCGCCGAGCTGGTCGACGGCGCCTGGCGGGGGTTCGCGAGCGGACCGCGCCAGGTGGGGATGGAGCTCGACGAGATCCTGGGGCTCAGCCAGCAGCAGTTCCTCCAGGTGATCCTCCTCGCACAGAACCGGTTCGCCGAATTCCTCCTGGCGAAGAACGACGACCGTCAGAAACTGCTGCGGCGCCTGTTCGGGACCCGCACCTACGAGGACTACCTCCATGCGTTCGAGGAACGCCGTCGCGCCGTCGAGCGGGAGGTCGCCGACGCCACGGGTGCAGCCGCCCTGCTGTTGAGTGAGGCGGAGCGGCTGTTCCCCGTCCGAGAGTCGGGCGGCGCCTCGGACGACGAGCTCATGGACGACGCGGGCACCACGTCGGCGACGGACACCTCCGCCGTGGGAGTGCGACTGGAGGCCGTCGAGCGCGGCGCGCAGCGCGCGGACTACCGGGCCGAGACCCTGCGGAACGCGCGCGACTCCGCCGAGGCCGCGCACCGCCGAGCCGAAGACCACCACGCCGCGGTGCGGCGGCTGCGACAGATGCAGGAAGACCGTGTGCGCTCGCGCGCCGCGCTGGCAGATCTGGAGGCCGAGATCCCGGCGGTCGACCTCGCGCGTCGCGAGCTGGCGGCAGCCCGCGACGCCGAGGCGCTCCGCGCACCGCTGGACGCAGCCGACGCTGCCGATGCCGAGAGGGTGGCCGCCACGCGGGCGGTGCAGATGCTGGTTGATGAGCTCGGCGCCGAGGAAGGGGACTTCGACCTTCCCACGCTCTCCCTGGACGAGCTCGATGCCCTCGTGCTGCAGCTGACCGGAGACCTGGCGGTGTGGCGCGAAGCGCAGATCGTCGAGAAGACGGTGGATACCGCCGAGCAGGCGCTCGCGGACGACGTCGCACGCATCCGCCATGAGGAGGAGCTGATCGCCCGGCTCGACGCCGATCGGGCGCGGATTCCCGTGCAGCGCGCCGCCGTCGAGGTCGAGCTCGCTCCGGTCCGCGACGCGGCCGCGGGAGTGGATGCCGCGCGCACACGCCGCGACGAGGCGCAGGCCCGTCATGACGCGGCTGCCGAGGCCGCCGACCTCGCCCCGCTCACCGTGATCGCCGAGGAGGCGTCGCTCGCCACCGCCGAGGCTGCGGCGGCGGCGAACGAGGCCGTCGTGTCGCTGCTGCGCCGCCGCGCCGCCGACCGGGCCGGTTCGCTCGCCGCCGACCTCGTCGACGGCGAACCCTGCCCCGTGTGCGGATCGGCCGACCACCCGCATCCGGCCGAGCCGACGAGCGACCCCATCTCCGACGACGACATCGAGCGCGTCGAGGCGGCGCAGCAGCGGGCGGGCGAGCAGGCGCGTCGCGCGGCCGAGGAGTTCCGCTCCGCGCGTGAGGCCCAGACCCACGCCGCAGCCCGGGCGGGCGGACTCGACCTCGATGACGCAGCGGCAGCACTGGTCGCGGCGGAGGCTGCGCTCGCCGCCGGCGAGAAGGCCGTCACCGAGCGCGATCGACTGCTGGCGACGCTGGAGACCCTCACCCTGCTCGAGGCCGAGGCCGCCCGGGAGCGAGAGCGCCTCACCGCCCACCTCGCCGCCCTGCGCGAGAGGGTTTCCGCCCACGACGCCGAACTGCGCGAGAAACGCCGCGTGGTCGCCGCGGCACGCGGCGACCACGACTCCGTCGCAGCGCGCGTTCACGCGGCGACGCTGCGGCGCGACCGCGCCACCCGGCTCGCCGCGGCCCGACGGGCGGCCGAGACCGCGAGGGCTGCCGCCGATCGCGCCGCCGCCGACCGTGACGACCGTGTCGCGGCATCCGGCTTCGGCGACGTGGTCGAGGCGCGCGTCGCCCTGCGCGCAGCTGCCGCGCGCGACGCGCTCGACGAAGGCATCCGCACCCACGAGGCGGCGCTGCGCGCCGAACGCGACCGGCTGCGCGACCTCGAGCTCGCGCTCGCCGGCGAGCCGGAGGAGCTCGTCGACGTCTCAGCCGCGGAAGCGGCCCTCATCGTCGCGCGGGACGCGTGGGTCGCAGCCGTGGACGCGGCCGCCGACGCCGGAGCGACTGCCGAACGCCTTCGCGCCCTGCGTGACCGCGCGCGCGCCGCCCTCGACGACGTCGCAGAGCTCGCCGACGAGCACCAGATCGTCGCCCGATTGGCCGATACCGTCGCGGGTCGCGCACCCAATACCCGCCGGATGACCCTCGAGTCCTTCGTCCTCGCCGCCGAACTGGAGGAGATCGTCGCGGCGGCGAACCTGCGGCTCGGCGACATGTCGTCCGGTCGATACCAGCTGCGGCACACCGACGCGCTCGCCGCCCGCGGGGCGGCATCGGGCCTCGGCCTCGAGATCCTCGACGCGCACACCGGCGCCGCCCGCCCCGCGCACTCCCTGTCGGGCGGGGAGACCTTCCTTGCGTCCCTCGCGCTCGCGCTCGGGCTCGCGGAAGTCGTCACCGCGCGCGCCGGCGGCGTGCGACTCGACACCCTGTTCATCGATGAGGGCTTCGGCTCACTCGACGACGACACTCTCGAGCTGGCGATGGCGACGCTGGACGAGCTCCGCCAGGGTGGGCGCACCGTGGGGCTCATCAGCCACGTCGCGACGATGAAGGAACGCATCCCCGCGCAGCTGCATGTGCGTGCCACCCCGCAGGGGCCGAGCATCATCCGGCAGGACGCCGCCGTCGCGGCATCCCTCCTCTCCGCCTGACCGTCGAGGAACCACGCCTCCGCCGAGACCTCCCACCGCAGCGCGATGGGTGGGTGCAGATGTGGTTTCTCGGCGGCGTCCCCGGCCAGTGGCGCAAGGCGCGTCCCGTCCGCGCGGCCGGGCGTAGGCTATCCGGGTGAACAAGGGCACGATCTGGACCGTCATCGGAGTGATCGTCGCGGTCGTCATCGCGTGGTTCCTCGTCAATATCCTCTTCTCGCTGCTGTGGTTCATCGGCAAGCTGATCGTCGTCGCCATCGTCGCGGTGATCGTCTTCTTCGTGCTCCGCGCCGTCTTCACCCGGGACGGGTCGGAGCGGCAGTGACCTCGAGCGCGCCGACGACTGCGATCATTCCGCTCTCGAACGCCCGCAAGTGGCAGGCGTTCTGGGTGTGCGTCGCCGTCGCCGCGCTCACGATCCTCGACCTCACCAAGGTCAATGTGGCCCTGCCGTCGATCGAGACGGGTCTGGGCGCCGGGTCGACCGAGGTGCAGCTCATCGTGTCGGGCTTCGTGCTGACCTTCGGCCTCACGCTCGTCCCGATGGGGCGGCTGGGTGATCAGCGGTCGCGTCGCACACTGTTCGTCGTCGGCCTGGCCCTGTACACCCTCACCAGCATCCTGTGCGCCCTCGCCCCCAACGCGCTCGTGCTCCTCATCGCGCGCCTGCTGCAGGGGGTCGCGGCGGGCATGCAGATGCCCCAGGTGCTCGGCACCGCTCAGGAGCTGTTCCAGGGGAAGGAGCGCGGCCGCGCGTTCGGTCTCTTCGGCGCGACGATCGGCATCGCCACTGCCTTCGGACCCACGATCGGCGGTCTCCTCATCGCCCTCGGGGGCGAGACCGACGGCTGGCGCCTCATCTTCTGGATGAACGTCCCGCTCTGCCTGATCGCGATCGCGCTCGTGCTGTGGCTGCTGCCCGACACCCGCACCCGCTCGGCCCGCAAGGTCCAGCTCGACCCGATCGGCCTGCTGCTGTTCGGGCTGACCGTCGTGTCGCTGATGTGGCCGTTCCTCTTCACCACGGGGTCGCCCGACGACGACCCCGCTCGCTGGTGGCTGCTCCTCGCCTTCGCAGCGTTCCTCGCGCTTTTCCTCCTCTGGGAGCGCCGGTACGAGGAGCGCGGCGGCCAGCCGCTCATCCCGCTGAGGCTGTTCCGCATCGGCTCGTACCGCAACGGCACGATCATCCAGACGACCTACTTCACTGCGCTTCCCGCGCTGTTCCTGCTGACCACGCTGTACCTGCAGTTCGGACTCGGCCTCGAGCCCGTCTTCGCCGGGATGGTCTCGATCGGCTTCGCGCTCGCGAGCGCGGTCGCCTCGTGGGTCGGCGGCAACCTGGTGACCCGATTCGGGCGTCCCGTGGTGGTGTTCGGCGTCGTCGGCGTGCTGATCTCGGTGGCCGGGCTCGTCACCGCCGCCGTCTTCTCCGCTCCCGCCCTCACGCCGTACCTGATGGCTGCGGTGATGGTCGTCGGAGGCTTCGGGGGTGGCCTCGTGATCGCGCCGAACCAGACCCTCACGCTGGCCGAGATCCCTGTCAAGCAGGGTGGCGTCGCCGGCTCGGTCGGACAGCTCGGCCAGCGCATCGGCACCGCCGTCGGCACCGCGGTCGCGCTCTCGCTCTTCTACGCCACGATCAACCGCGAGCAGGGCACCGCCGACGATCTCGTCGTCTATCACGACGCGTATCTGTTCGGGATGCTGTCGGTCGCCGCGTTCCTCACCCTCGCCCTCGTCGTGTCGATCCTCGACCTCGCCAAGCGCAAGGCCGCTGCGGAGAGCTGACGCCCTTCTCTTTTTGGGCCGCCGGACTCGCCCGGCCGCCGTATTTCGGAGATTCGCCTCGGGTTCGTCGCGGATCGGCGTTGTGGCTCCGCAGATGGGATGAATCTCCGAAGCTGGGCGCCGCGCGCGGCGCGGCCGTCAGGTGAGGCGGTAGCCGACGCCCCGCATCGTCTCGATGCGGCCGGGGCCGAGCTTCTGGCGCAGGTACCCGATGTAGACGTCGACGACGTTCGAGCCGGGGTCGAAGTCGAACCCCCAGACCCGGCTCAGCAGCTGCTCGCGACTGAGCACTTGCCCTGCGTGCCGCACCAGCTCCTCGGCGAGGGCGAACTCCCGCGCCGACAGCTCCACCGCGGTCCCGCCCACGTGAGCCCGCCGGGTGCGGATATCGAGTACCAGGTCGCGGTGGCTCACCTGGGTGGGTGCGGCGGCGTCATCCCGACGCATCCGGAGCCGGATTCGCGCGACCAGCTCGTCGAACCGGAACGGCTTGCCGAGGTAGTCGTCTGCGCCGCCCTCGAGCCCGGCGACGGTGTCCTCGAGCTCCACCCGCGCGGTCAGCATGATGACCGGCATCGACGACCCGCTGCCGCGGAGCTCCTCGAGCACCCGGAATCCGTCCATGCCCGGGAGGTTCACGTCGAGCACCAGCAGGTCGAACTCACCGCTGACCGCGAGGTTCAGCGCCTCGGGCCCGGTCGGCGCGACACGTGTGGCGAACCCCGCGGCGCGGAGCCCCTTGTCGATGAAGCCCGAGATGCGGGCCTCGTCATCGGCGATCAGTATGGATGCCACGTCGTCCTCCTCACGCGCTCACCTCGGCGTCCGGCCGTCCCGGTCCGGATCCTCTTGCGGCGCCCGGCGCACCTACGGCGGCCCACGCCGGCAGCGGCGGCCGCGGCGGGATGACCAGCCGCGGCGCGGGCCCGTCCACCACGGGCAGCGACATCACGAAGAGCGCGCCACCGTCCGCGGCATCCTCCACCCTGGCCCGACCACCGTGAGCACGCGCGATCACCTGCACGATGTTCAGGCCCAGTCCACTTCCCGTCTGCTCGGCCGAGGCCGCACCGCGGTGGAACCGGTCGAAGATCGCGGGCTTCTCGTCATCGGGCACGCCCGGGCCGAAGTCGCGTACCGAGATCTCCAGCTGATCGCCCACGCGCCGGCTCGAGAGCACCATGCGTCCGCCGCCATGGGTCACCGCGTTCTGCGCCAGCTGCAGCACCGCCTGCGTCACCCGAGCGGCGTCGAGGACGGCGACCACCTCGGCGAAACCTCCCACCCCGACCTCCGCTCCCGCGATGCCCTCGGCTTTGCGGGCGATCTGCCGCATGAGGTCGGCGGCATCGAGCGGTACGGGCTTCACCGGCGCGGGGCCGTGGAGCGCCGCGGTGGCGGCGAGATCCTGCACGAGACGACCCATCCGCTCGAGCTCGTCGACGGCGAGGTCGCGGGTCTCGCGCACATCGGCCGGGCTGCCGGGGTCGACCACTTCGAGATAGCCCCGCACGATCGTGATCGGCGTCTTCAGCTCATGCCCGACGTCACTGAGCAGCCGGCGCTGCGACTCCAGCGCCTGGTCGAGGCGGTCGAGCATGTCGTTCATGGTGCGCGCGAGCTCTGACACGTCATCGCGCCCCGAGACGGGGAGTCGCTCCGACAGAGACTGCGCCGAGACCCGCTCGGCGGTCTCGCGCATCTGGCGAAGGGGGCGGAGCAGGCGCCCGGTCACGAGCGCGGCCACCGCCCCGATGGCGATGAGCGTGATCGAGCTGGCGATGATCCACACCCGCGCGGCGGCGTCGATCTCGGCGAGCTCGGCGTCGAGGTCGTAGGCGATGACGAACACGGCGTCCTCCCCGCCTGCTGTCACCGCGCCGCCGTCCACCGCCACCTCGATGGGTGTCGCAAGGAAGCGCCACGTCACCCCGTCTTCGGCATAGGTGCCGATGTAGGGCGAGCCCTCCGCGGTCACCTCGTTCACATGGGCGACGAAGCCGGCGGCCTCGCGCAGGTCGACGTCGAGGGGCACGCCCGGCACGAGCCGCGGTTCCCAGGCGACGAGGCCCATCACGCCGGTGTTGTCATCGGGCGCCGCGCGCTGCACGACCGCGGCGAGCGCGCCTTCGGTCGACGCCCACGTGCCGGTATCGGCATCGCCCTGCTCGACGAGGAACCGTGCGGCCTCGAGGTTCGCGTTCAGCAGGTCATCGACCTGCCGCAGGATCCGTCCCCGCTCCTCGAGGTACACCGCAGCGCCGACGATGATCATCCCGAGGCCGGCGACGAGGGTGATGACGAGGATGATCCGCGCCCGCACCGACAGCACCGGCAGCCGGCGGCGGGTCGTCGGGGTCGGCTCGGCAGTCACCCCTCCAGTATCGAGGGGCGACCCGTTCGGCCGCCGAAGCCTAAGAGAGGTCTCATGACCGGCCCGCGGCATCCGTGCTGGAATCGAGAGATGACCCTCTCCACGACCGCGAGCGAGGCCGAGCTGCTCCGCGATGCGCTCGAGCTCGCTGCCGATACCCCGGTGGCGCTCCTCAGCCGTGAGCCGTTCGGGGCGGGGTCGATCGCAGGATTCGAGGTGACTCCCGCGGGCTCCGGGCCGATGACCTATTTCGTAGATACGTCCCGCCGGGTGGTGACTCAGGAGACCGGGATGCTGCTGGGCAGCCCCGCGGCGCCGGAGTGCCGCATCTGGGCTCATCCTTCCGACCCGTATCTGCCGGCACTCGCCCCGGCCGCCTTCTCGCACGCGGCCGAGAGCCTGCTCGCACGACTCGGCATCAGCGCCACCGCGCCGCCGCGCATCGTCGGCTATCGCGCGGGGCGTCGAGCCGTGCTGCGCGTGGAAGCCCGGGGCGGCGCGCGGTGGATGAAGGTGGTGCCGCCGAGCCGCGTGAACCGTATCGTCGCCACCCACCGTCGCCTCGCCGATGCGGGCATCCCGATGGCGCACCTGGTGGGCTGGTCGCCGGAGGGTCTGATCGTGCTGGATCAGGCGCGGGGGACAGCAGCTCGGGACGTCGTGTGGCACGCGACCACGCTGCTCGACGCCGTCGACGAGCTGCGTGCGGCGCTCGCCGCGGTGCCGCTCGACCACGCCGCGCGCGTGGGGCTCGCCGATCGGCGCGACTGGTACGCCGCGCGCTTTCGCGAGGGAGCCGATGCGGCGCGCGGGGCGCGGGTGGCGGCCCTCCTCGAGAGGGTCGTGCGGGCCTGGCGTGACGAAGACCCGCGCGCGACCATCCACGGCGACCTGCACTTCGGCCAGCTGTTCTTCGACGACGAGGGCGCGATCTCCGGACTCATCGACGTCGACACCACCGGCCGCGGCACCCCCGACGACGACGCCGCGGCCTTCATCGCCCATGCCGTCGCGAGCGCCTACCTCACTGCCGAAGACCGCGACGAGCGCGTGTGGGTACTTGCGCGGAGCGCGCTCGCCCGGTGGGGGAGCGACGCCGTCCGGGCGCGAGCAGCGACGCTGCTGCTCGGACAGGTGCTGGCTGCTCAGGAACGCGGCCTTCACGGGGGGAGACCCGGCCACAGCGCCGACGACCTCCTCACCCTCGCCGAGGCAGCGCTCGATCCCGCTGTGGAGGTCGGCCGTGCCCTGGTCGAAGGAACGTAAGAGGGATCTCATGAACGCCTTGGAAACGGCTTAGTCGAGCTCGACATCCTGGAATCACCGCCGGGGCCGACCCCCCGGAGCCCCGGCGGACAGACGAAGGAGAACAGACATGGTCCAGAAGAAGAAGTGGCTCACCTACGGCATCGCCGGCGCGATGGGACTCACCCTCGTCGGCGGCGCCGCCGCCGCCACGGCCGCCTCGATGAACCTGCAGTCCACCGACGGCACCACTGTCCCCGGCGGAGCGATCGTCGGCCCGGGCAGCTCCGTCCTCGACCGCACCGGCGTGCAGATGAGCGTCACCGACACGTCTGCCACCGTGGTCTCGGCGACCTCGCCTACGCCCTCGCCCACGAGCGTGCCGTCGCCCGCGAGCCCGGCTGCACCGTCGAGCACGGTCTCGGTCGTGAGCGCCCCCACCCCGGTGCCCCCGCCCGCGCCGGCCCCTGCCCCAGCTGCTCCCGCCCCGGCGCCTCCCGCGCCTGCTCCCGCCCCGGTCGATTCACCCGCGTCGGCGGCGTCGGCCGGCTCGGTGGCCTCGGCGAACAGCTGACCCCAGCCCCCGCGAAGCGGAGGGGATGACCGGTAGGTCATCCCCTCCGTGCGCGCGTACGTGCGCGTTACATTCTCGTTGCGACTCGTGCGCGTTCCGCGCTCCCCATCCGACACCGACGTAGTGTGAAGCATGGTGTCACTCTCCGCTTCCGGAACCGTCGTCGCCGTCGTGGGCTCCGCCTCCGAAGAGGCGCTGCACGTTCTCAGCAGCGTCCCGGGCGTCGAGACTCTCAGCCTGCAGGGCAGCGAGCCCGGCCTCGGCGCGCGGCGCATCGCCGCAGCATCCGCTCCTCTCGTGGTCCACGATGCCGATCCGCTCGAGCACGTCGCAGCTGCCTGGGTCGAGCTGTTCGAAGCTCGCTCGACCCTCGGGGTGCTGGAGGTCGAGGTCGAGAACGCCCTCGCCCAATTCGAGGACGGCGCGGCCATCATGCCCGACTACTACATCGTGCTCGACCCCGCCGAGGCCGACGACACATGGCGGCACTGGTGGTGCGGCGCGCTGGGCTATCGCGCTCCGAGGCGGGTGCTGCCGGCAGCATCGCCGACGTCGCCGAGGGATGCGGCGCTGCGGCGCCTCCTGGCCGCCCTGCCCTCGTCGCGCCCCTGGCCCGAGCCCGAGACCTGGCTGCCTCGGCTCGCTTTCGACATCCCCGACCGGGTCGGGGTACGCGACACCGGTCTCTGACCCGTCGTCGCCTGCGGTGCCGCTTCCCGCTGCCCGAGGCGCCTCCCCGTCGCCGTGCGCAACTGCCGGCCGTCGCCCTGCTGCGGCGTGCGCAACCGCGGACGGTCGGGGTCGACGCGCCCGGCCAGGGCACCGACTCACGGCGTGTCGCGGGTGATCCCCGCCGTTACGCACGCACCCGTTGCGAGTGCCGGGAAACGGCCAGCGGCACTAGCCGCGCCGGCGGGTGAGGCGAAGGGTCAGTCGCCCGCGAACTCCGGCAGCGCCGCTTCGAGCTCGGCGAGCCATGCCGCCGCGTTGCCGTCCGACGGCGCGCGCCAATCACCCCGTGGTGAGAGCGACCCGGCGGGGGAGACCTTCGGGCCGTTCGGGATCGCCGAGCGCTTGAACTGGGCGAACGCGAAGTAGCGCTGCAGGAAGTTCCGCAGCCACCGCACGATCTCGGGAAGCTCGTAGGCGTAGCGGTCATCGACCGGGAAGCCGGGGGGCCACGCCCCGGCATCCGGATCTCTCCACGCGCGCTCCGCGAGGAAGGCGACCTTCGACGGCCGGAGGCCGTAGCGCAGCACGTGGAACAGCGTGAAGTCGTTGAGCGAGTAGGGGCCGATCTTGCTCTCGGTCGACTGGATCTCGCCGTCTTCGCCCGCCGGAACGAGCTCAGGGCTGATCTCGGTGTCGAGAACCGACTGCAGCACCTCGACCGCCCGGTCGGACAGCTCGGTCGACCCGCCCTCCGTCTCGGGCCGCGAGATCACCCAGCGGATGAGGTGCTGGATGAGCGTCTTGGGCACACCGGCATTCACGGCATAGTGGCTCATCTGGTCGCCCACGCCGTACGTCGCCCACCCGAGCGCCAGCTCGGAGAGGTCGGAGGTGCCGATGACGATGCCGCCGTTCTGGTTGGCCAGGCGGAAGAGGAAGTCGGTGCGGATACCGGCCTGCACGTTCTCGAACGTCACGTCGTAGACGGGCTCGCCGCCCGAGAACGGGTGGTCGATGCCCTTCAGGATCTCGGTCGCCGCGGGCCGGATGTCGATCGTCTCGATCGACGCGCCGATGGCCTCAGCGAGGGCGATGGCGTTCGACTTCGTGTGATCCGATGTCGCGAACCCCGGCATCGTGTAGGCGAGGATGTCGCTGCGCGGGCGTCCCATCCGATCCATCGCCCGCGCCACGACGAGGAGCGCGTGCGTGGAATCGAGCCCCCCGCTCACGCCGATGACCGCCTTCGGCCCGCCGATCGCGCGCATCCGCTGCTCGAGACCCGAGACCTGGATGTTGAATGCTTCGTAGCAGTCCTGGGCGAGACGCGCGGGGTCGTCGGGCACGAACGGGAAGCGGTCGAGCATGCGTCGCAGGCCGATGTCACGCGCGGGTGGGTCGAGGCGGAAGTGCACGGTGCGGAACATCGCATCGGCGTGCAGGGTGCGTCGGTTGTCGTCGAAGGTGCCCTGTCGCATCCGGTCCTGGCGGAGCCGGTCGAGGTCGATGTCGGCGACCGCATGCCGCGGTCCGTCGGGGAAACGCTCGGTCTCGGCGAGCAGGTTGCCGCCCTCGTAGATCATCGTCTGACCGTCCCACGACAGGTCGTTCGTCGACTCACCCATGCCGGCCGCGGCATACACATAGCCGGCGAGGCACCGCAGAGACTGTGATTTGCAGAGGTCCTTGCGGTCTTCCGCGCGCGCGATCGTGATCGGGCTCCCCGACAGGTTGAGGAGCACCGTGGCCCCCGCGAGCGCGGCCGACGACGATGGCGGAATGGGCACCCACACGTCTTCGCAGACCTCGGCGTGGATGACGAGGTCGGGTACGTCGAGCGCTTCGAAGAGCAGGTCGGGCCCGAAGGGCGCCTGGAGCGAACCGACCTGGATGTCTTCGCCGCGCTGGTCGTCTCCCGGCGCGAACCAGCGCCGCTCGTAGAACTCGCGGTACGTCGGCAGATACGACTTCGGCGCGACACCGAGCAGTTCGCCCCGGTGGATCACGACCGCGCAGTTGTAGAGGCGGTTGCGGTGCCGAAGCGGCGCGCCGATGACGAGCACGGGCATGAGATTTTCGGATGCCGCGACGAGCCCTTCTACAGCGGTGACGACCCCGTCGAGCACCGCGTCTTGAAGGAACAGATCGTCGATGGCGTACCCGGTGAGGCAGAGCTCGGGGAAGACCGCGACGGCGACGGCGTCCTCGTCGAGTTCGCGCGCGGTCTCGAGCACGGCGGCGGCGTTCGTCGCGGGGTCGGCGATCGCGACAGGGATGGTGCAGGCCGCGGCGCGTGCGAAGCCGTGGCGGTAGGCGCTCTCGAACGGCAGGCTCATGGGTTCAGTCTGGCAGGCGGGATTCGTCCGGCAAGCCCCTTGCGGCGCTCTGCTTCACCCGGCCCGTCACGACGCCTGGACCCAGTGCCGAACTTCCTCGTCGCGCGCGACGAGGAAGCGTTCATCCTCGGGATAGAAGACGGCGGCCTCGACGTCGTCACCCGCGAAGCCGCGAATCGCGTCGAGGCTCTCCCACCGAGACACCGTGACGATCTCCGTCGTCCCGTCGGCGAGATCCCGGGTGAGGATCCACGCGTCGAGGTTGCCGTGCGTCGACCGATACTCCGCCATGCCGGTGCGTTCGACGTAGGCGACATACTCGTCGGTGTGCTCTGTGCGAACGGTGCCCCGCCACATCCGTACGACAGCGTGTTCTCGGGTCACCGGTCACACCTTCCGCATGCCGACGGTCTCACCGAACAGCTCACCGGTCTTCTCGAAGCCGACGCGAAGATAGAACCCTTCCGGGCCGTCGGGCGCAGGGTCCCAGAGCACCGTGATCTCGTCGAAGCCGCGGCGCCGCGCTTCCGCTGCGACCTCCTCGACGGCGAAGCGTCCGACCCCGCGGCCCTTCGCCTCGTCGGCGACGTTGAGACGCCAGATGCCGCCACGAAACGCGGGGATCTCGTTCTCAGGATCCCAATTGGCCATCACGAAACCGACGACGGCGTCGCCATCCATCACGACCCGCGGCCAGGCTGTCGGGGTGACGTACGCCTCGGCGATGGAGTAGACGACGGGCGCGACGTACGCCCTGTCGCCCACCTTCGGCGGGATCTGCACCGCCGCTCCGAGGTTGTCCGTATCGAGTTCTGCCAGTCGAAGAGCACTCATGCCCGAACGGTAGCGAAGGGCTACGACATCGGCGGCGCTCGTCTCCTGGATCCCGATGGACACAACTCGCGGAAACGACCGCGGCACCCGCTCAGTCGGGACGGGACAGTCCGGTGCGGATGGCTTGACGGATCCGCCAGATCGGGAAGCCGCTGATCTGCTCGATCAGGTCGACGTCGAATCCGTGTACGAAGTACGCCTCGCGGACGGCCCGGATGCGGGTGGGTGTGTCGGCGAACGCCAGGGCGAATTCGGTGGCGTAGCGTTCCCACACGCTGATCTCGTACTGCGGTGCGGTCACGTCCGCTCTCACCTCGATTCGGATCAGGTCGCGGAAAGCGAGGGCGACCTGATCGGATCGTAGAGCGCTCGCGTTACAGCCAGGCGACGCGCAGGTTCCGTTGTCGGGTCGGGCCGCCACGGAAACCCTGACCCGCGCCGGCACTAAAGGAGGCCCAGCTCACGCCTCGCCTTTTGCAGCGCCGCTTCGTAGGCATCCTTCTTCTCCCGGCCGCCTGGCCGCTCGCGGCTGACAAGGTATCCGTCCTGCACAAGCGTCTCGTGCGTCTCGGCCTCGGATCGGCGTTTCAGCGCATCATCGAGCATCGCAGGTGGCGCGCGCATACGCGGCGCGCCTGTTAGCGTGAGTGCGTCGGGGAGAGGAGCGACGCGATGATCGACGCGGTGGCCTCCTTCCTCCAGGTGCTCTTGACGCTCTCGGGCGTGATCGCGCTGAGTCCGTCCGACTCTGCGGCCGTCTGGCTCCTCGCTGCCGCGTCGGCGCTGCTCGTCGCCCTTCTGCTCACGACCTCGTCGCTGCCGCCCCGCGGCGCCTCGCGCAACCGGGCAGAGCGTGCCATCGGCGTATCCGCGTCGGTGGCCCAGAGCGATCCGGATGCCGCGGGGCACACCCGTTCGCGCGCCCCAGGGGCCGCGGCTTCGGCCGCGTAGCGCCTCGACGTCCACCGCCTTTCTCCCGGGCGGTCTGTGTCTTCGTCGATGTCCGTCGTGGCCGTTCCGCGACCCTTCCCATCGACGAACGGACATCACCCGTGGACCCTCTCTCCTTCCCTCCGATCGCGGCCACCCTCGACGCGGCGTACGCGCTTCTCATGGGACTCGCTGACTTCCTGCAACCGGTTGCCGGCGCGGCATCCGCGGCTCTCGCCATCGTCGTGCTGACCCTGCTCGTTCGCACCATCCTCATCCCCACCGGCATCGCGCAGGCGCGGGCCGAACAGACGCGGGCGCGGTTGGCGCCGAAACTCCGGGCGCTCCAGCGCCGATACAAGAACGATCGAGAGCGGATGTCGCGCGAGACGATGAGGCTCTACGCCGACGAGAAGGCCTCGCCCTTCGCCGGCTGCGCCCCTGTGCTCGTGCAGGCGCCGATCGTCGGTGTCGTCTACGCGCTGTTCCTCCACCCGGTGATCGCGGGGCACGCGAACGCTCTTCTGACCGAGCAGCTGTTCGGCGTAGCCCTCGGTGCGAGCCTGGTGGGATCGATGTCGAGCGGCACGGTCACGGCGCCGGTCGCCCTCGTCTTCGGAGTCGTACTCGTGCTGATCCTTCTCGTCGCCGAGGTCACGCGGCGGCTCTTCCGGCCCGAAGTCGAGGCGTCGGAGGGAGTTCCCGGTGGCGAGGCGATCACGCGGATGGCGGGCTTCCTGCAATACGGAACCGCCGTGGTCGCGCTCTTCGTCCCCCTCGCCGCGGCGCTCTACCTCCTCGTCACGGTCGCGTGGACGCTCGTGCAGCGATGTGTGCTGCGTCGGCGGTTTCCGGTTGAGCCGGCAACAAGCACCTGAGGAAGAGCGAATACTGCCCCGCGACGCTCCGCGGGCTCCGGCTCGAGACCTCGGGAGACGTCGTGTTCGCGATTATCGCGTTCTCGCGCCCGGGTCGCTGGTTCACGTGGCTGGGAGGCCCCGTTGCGCGTCGCTTCCAAGCGCACATGACGCGCCGCTACCTGGAGACGCTGGACTCTCCTGGCTTCCTCGCGCCGGTCTGACCATGGCGGTGGTGTCGGGGGTCTCGAAGCCGAACTCCGCGTAGAGCCCATGCGCGTCGCCGGTGAAGAGAACCCACCGGAAGTCCCTTCCCGGTCCGTCGTCGATCATCTGCTCGAGGATCCGCTTGCCGAGCCCATGGCCGCGATGCGGCGCGGTCACGTACACGTCGGCGAGATAGGCGAAGGTGACCCCGTTGGATACGGCGCGGGCGAAGCCCACCTGCTCACCGGTGTCGGTGCGATACGCCCCGACGACGCGCCAGGCGCCGGCGATCTGCGTCTCGACATCGGCGCGGGTGCGCTGCCGCCCCCAGTACGCCTCTGTGGAGAGCCACGCCCAGACGGCATCCGGTTGGATCCGCCGGGGATCGTCATCGACGTCGTACTGCATTCGGCCATCCTCCCGGCTCGTGCGGTCGCCGCGACCGGGCAGTGACCCCCTTCCGATCTCTGCATCGTTCCGAGAGAGTGGACCCATGTCTCCCGTCCGTGCGCTGGCATCGTCTCTGGCTCTCCTCCTGGCGGCATCGCTGCTGGCGATCGTCGTTTTCGTCGGCGGCGTGCGCACGCGCAACCCTGTGATCCTTCGTGTCGCCCGTGCCATGCAGCGCGATCTGCTGAACCCGAGTGCGCTGCGGGATGCCGGAAGCGCCGGCTCGTCATGGGCGATCGTCCGCGTCCCGGGGCGGCGCACGGGAAAGGTCTATGACACGCCCGTCGGTGTGAAGCGGGTCGGCGACGACCTGTACATCTCCCTTCCCTACGGCGAGGGGACGCAGTGGCTCCGGAACGTCCTCGCCGCGGACGGTGCGACGGTGATCCACAACGGAACCGAAATCTCGGCCCGCGATCCGGAAGTGGTGCCGATCGCCGAGATGCCGATGGTCAAGTCGGATCGCGCGGGCGTCGTCATCTTCGGTGTGACCCACGCGCTGCGGCTGCGCGCGGCTTCGCCGGTGACGGGACCGGTTGCGTCCGCCGTTCAGCCGAGCGGTGCGGAAAGCGCCCCGTGATCGTTCCGCGCGTCGTCGCCGCGGCAGGATCGGCCCGCGTCAGAGATGCGTCCATGCTGCAAGCCGGTGGCGGTCCGCCGATTTCCGGACGACACTTCGGGCATGGCTGACACTGCGATCTTCGACGTCGACGGCACTCTGGTCGACACCAACTACCAGCACGCGCTCGCGTGGTTTCGCGCGTTCCGTCGCTTCGACATCACTCTTCCCATCTGGCGCATCCATCGCGCCATCGGAATGGGTGGCGATCAGCTCGTCACCGAGGTCGCGGGCGAAGAGATCGAGTCCGCCCGTGGGCACGATCTGCGGGAGGCGTGGACCGAAGAGTTCGACCTGATGATCGACGAGGTCAGGCCGCTGGAGGGCGCGAAGGACCTGCTCGAGGAGGTCAAGCGTCGCGGATTCCGACTGGTGTTGGCGAGTTCGGGGAAGGCGGAGCACGTGAATCGGTTCCTGGAACTCATCGATGGTCAGGACGTGGCGGATGCCTGGACCAGCTCCGACGACGTGGCGGCCAGCAAACCGCAGCCTGATCTCGTCAAAACGGCGCTCGCACGAGTCTCGGGTGCGTCCGCGGTGATGATCGGCGACTCTGTGTGGGACGTCATCGCCGCGGGGAAGATCGACGTGCCCTCGATCGGGATCCGCACCGGGGGATTCTCTACGGCGGAGCTGGAGGAGGCCGGAGCTGTGGCGGTCTTCGAGTCGCTCCCTGGGCTCCTCGCGGACCTCGACGACACGCCGCTCGGACACCCGACGCCTCGCGCTGCGTGAACAGCCTGTCCTGCTCACGTCGTCAGGGCGGCTCGATCGCGCCTACCTCGTGGCGAAGACGTGCAGGCCGAGGTCGTCGCTGAGCATCTCGCTCGCGATCCGCCCTCGCACGCTCGTGCCCTGCCGGTCGAGGGGCGGACTGACGATGGCGGCACCGAGCATCCGTGGCGCGGAGAGAACGAGCGCGCCCGACACGCTGGATTTCGCAGGGACGCCGACGCGTCGCATCCATGTTCCTGAGCCGTCGTAGACGCCGCACGTGGCCATCACCGAGACGACGTCGCGCGCGACCGACCCCGGCACGACGCGTTCGCCCGTCAGGGGGTTCACGCCACCGAAGGCGAGTGTGGCGCCCATCACCGCGAGTGCCTGGACGTCGAGCAGCACGGCGCACGCCCGCCCGTAGACCTCGACGGCGTCGTCGGCGGTGACGTGGAGGGTGCCTTCGGCGCGCATGAGGTGCGCGAGCGCGTGATTGCGTTCGCCGTGCTCGCGCTCTTCGCCGGCCGTGCGTTCGTCGATCTCCAGTGGGCGGCCGGCGAACGCGGAGAGTCCGCGGAGGATGCGGTCTGATCTGCCCTCGACGTCGCCGCCGTCGACGAGGGATGCGGTCAGGAGAGCGCCCGCATTGACCATGGGGTTCGGCGGGCGGCCGGTGCCGCTTTCGAGCTTGATCGCGTCGAAGGCCTCGCCGGTCGGTTCGATGCCCACTCGGTGAAGGGCGTCGCCGTCGGTGTCGAGGAGGGCCAGGGCGAAGAGGAAGGGCTTGACCGACGACTGCATGGCGAAGAGGGTGTCGGAGCGCGCGCTGCCGCGGACGGTGCCGTCTTGCAGGGCGAGGGCGACAGCGCAGAGCCCGGGGTCGGCCTCCGCGAGGCGGGGAATGCTGTCGTCGACGCTTCCGTCATCGTGAGGCAGGACGCGCGCACGCAGCGCGTCGAGGTCGTAAGCGCTCGGGTCGGCGGTGACGGTCATGCGTCGACCCTGTCACGGATACGGAGTGACTGCCGCGTGAGGCCCGAGGTGACGACTCCGTGTTGTCAACCCCGTCCGCTGCCGGAAGCCTGGGGTGGACGCTAGGAGTGACCGAAGAGGAAGGCACCATCATGACGCACGATTCGCACGGCAACGACTCTCCCGCTGACCAGGAGGAGGGTTACGAAGGCCCGGATATCGAGATGCCGCTGGGGGCCGACGGCTCATCCGAGTCGGAAGATGCCGAGAGCGCCCGCGATCCGGAAGGCGACGAGAAGCCAGGCGGACTCGGGCAGGACGGGACGATTCCCGACGAGCCGGACGGCGTCGCCGCTGGGCACACCGGAGAGCCGTCGAGCTTCGAGCCTGAAGAGGACGAGCAGTCAGAGGTCTGATGGCGACACTCGGCAACATCACTTTCTACGCCGACGACCCTCAGGTGTTGGCGCGTTTCTGGGCGTCGGTGTTCGGCTATCCGCCCATGGAGTGGGAGGACCCGCTGCGGCAACAGCTCCTCGACTCGGGACTGACGACGGACGATCTGAACAACCGCGGGCTGGCGGAAGACCCCGAAGGTGTAGGGCCGAGGCTGTTCTTTCACCACGCCGATGGTCCGAAGTCAGGCCGCAACCGGCTGCATATCGACGTCACCGCCACCCGCGATCCCGGCGATGAGGCCGCGCTCGATGCGGAGAAAGACCGGCTCGTCGCGCTCGGTGCGACGGTGGTGAGGCTGGTCGAGCAGCGGTGGGGTCCGTGGCCGGAGCGCTACTACCAGATGCAGGATCCTGAGGGAAACGAGTTCTGCCTGCAGTGACCATCGCGATGTGAGACCGGAGGCCCTTCACGGTTCCCTCGCGGCCCGTCAGACTTGAGATGGAGCGCGGGAGGGAAGCTCATGGCGGAGGGAAACGCGTCGGACCCGTGGGTGCTGCGCACAGCGCCGGGCACCTCGGGCATTGTCGAGGCGTGGGGTCGCTCTCCGAATCCAACCCGGTCGGAGGCTGGTACGGCACGCGAAAGGGCTACCGCGGCCGCTTCGGAATGTATCTCCCCCCGCTGCTCGAAGAACTCGGAATGGCCGAACTCGAGCACAATCCCCGCAACAATCGGGTGCGGGCGATCCCCCAGGAGTAGCCGGACAGGCTTCGGGCCATCTCGGATGAGCATGCCAGAGTGGAGGACGTGGACACGCGGCCGGGCGTCTGGGTTCGCGGTGAGGACATCGCCGTATCGCACGCCGCCGGACTCGGATGACCGAGTCGCCCGCCTTCCCGGTCTCGGCAACAGTCCGTGGCTAGGCCGCGTGGTCGGCCAGGTACCTGCTGCAGGATGAAGACGACCTCAGAAAGGCCGTTCCTATGTCACGACCGACGCTGTTTCTGACGATCGGATTGCCGGGCACGGGTAAGACCACCGATGCTCGGCGCATCGAAGTCCGGCGAGGTGCACTGCGGCTCACGAAGGATGAGTGGGTCAAGGCCCTCTACGGAGAGCAGCACCCCGCCTCCGCGTCGGACGTCATCGAGGGTCGGCTGATCGAGATCGGGCTGCGCGCGCTGGACCTGGGACTTCATGTCGTCATCGACTTCGGCCTCTGGAGCAAGGCCGAGCGATCCGCGCTCCGACAGGCTGCCGCCGACCGCGATGCGGCGTGCGAACTGCGCTACTACGAGCTCACCGCCCACGAGCGGCGCAGACGGCTCGACCTGCGACAGCTGAACAACCCGGAGGCGACCTGGCCGATGTCAGACGAGGAACTGGCCGGCTGGGACGAGGCGTTCGAGGTTCCCACGGCGGGTGAGCTGGACGGAAGCGACCCCATCGACCCACCGCCCTCCGGATTCTCCTCGTGGGAGGAGTGGCGCCGTGACCGCTGGCCGCCGTCCGTCGCCTGAGTCGTCGGACGTCTCGCTCGCAACGACGTCGGCGGCCACGGTTAGGGTCGGGGGGACGGTCCGAGCGGCGGACCTTCGGGAAGGGAATGTTGCGGTACATCGAGGACGAGGGCCGGATCGTCTGGAGCGCGAGCGACCTGAAAGCCGCCGCTGAGTGCGAATTCGCGTGGTTGCGCGCGATCGACGCCAAGCTCGGTCGCGTCGCGCCGGTCGAAGAGCCGGATGACCCGACACTGCGCCGCGCGGGAGAACTCGGCGGCGAGCACGAGCGACGAGTCCTCGCCCGTTACCGCGAGCAGTTCGGCGACGGCGTCATCGAGATCCCCGAAACCCGCTCGTCCGACGCCGGGGCGCTCGCCGAGGCCGTACGGCTCACCGACGCGGCGCTGAACTCCGATGCCGACGTCATCTACCAGGCGACGTTCGCCACCCATGACTTCGTCGGCTTCGCCGACTTCCTCGTCCGCGATGAGTTCGGCGCGTGGCTCGTGCAAGACACCAAGCTCGCCCGCCACGCCCGCGTCACCGCCCTCATGCAGCTCGCCGCCTACGTCGCCCAGCTCGATCGACTCGGCATCCCGCGCTCCGACCGCGTCGAACTGCTCCTCGGCGACGGCACCACCAGCAGCCACGAGGTCGACGATCTCCTTCCCGTCTTCCAGTTGCGTCGCGACCGCCTGCATACCCTCATCGCCGACCGCCGCCTCGACCTCGGGGCGACCGGCGACGCGATCGCGTGGGGAGACCCGCGCGGCGACCTCGGCGTGGTCGCCTGCGGACGTTGCGCGACCTGTGACCTCGAAGTCGTGGCATCCGGCGATCTCCTGCTCGTCGCGGGAATGCGGCCGGTGCAGCGCGAACGCCTGCGCGCCGCCGGCATCGAGACCATCCATGATCTCGCCGGTCTCGACAGCGCGCCGACGGGGATGAATCCTGACACCATCGCGCTGCTGCGCACCCAGGCGCGGCTGCAGCTGAGCTCGCCCGGCGACATCCCGAAGTACGAGGTCGTGCAGCCGCAGGCGCTCGGCGCGCTCCCGCGCCCGAGCCAGGGCGACATCTTCTTCGACTTCGAAGGCGACCCCCTCTACACCGAGGGGGAGGGAACCACCTGGGGGATCGACTACCTCTTCGGCTGGGTCGACCTGAGTGAGCAGTATTCGGCGCTGTGGGCGCACTCGTTCGCCGAGGAGAAGGAGGCGCTCGAGCGCTTCCTCGACATGGTGGCCCTGCGACGCAAGACGCACCCCGACCTGCACATCTATCACTACGCGCCCTACGAGCCCACGCACCTGCTCGCCATGGCGGCGCGTTACGGCGTGCGCGAGTCCGACGTCGACCAGCTGCTTCGCGACGGCGTCTTCGTCGACCTCTACCCGATCGTGCGGCGGGCTCTTCGCGTCGGCTCGCGCTCGTACTCCATCAAGAAGCTCGAACCGCTCTACATGGGCGACGAGGTGCGCACGAGCGACGTGCAGAAGGGCGACGACTCGATCGTCAAGTACGTCCAGGCGCGCGCTGCACCAGGATGGACCGGATGCCGCGGCAGAGGCCTCCCGCATCCTGGACGACCTCGCCGACTACAACCGCTACGACTGCGTCTCGACGCTGCGCCTGCGTGACTGGCTCGTCGACCGTGCCCGCGAGGCGCAGCTGCGCCCCACCCCGAACCCCGATCCCGACGAGCACGTCTACACCCCGTCCGAGCGCGCCGACCGGCTCAACGCCCTCGCCGCCCAGCGCGACGCCGACTCCGCGGAGTCGCGCGCGCTCCGCCTCGGCGCGGCCGCGATCGACTACTACCCACGCGAGGCCAAGTCGTTCTGGGCCACCCACTTCCTTCGACTGCGCGAGCCGGCGTCGGTATGGGAGGAGACGCGGGATGTCGTCATGCTCGACTCCTCGCGCTGCCACGTCGTCACCGACTGGTACCAGGAGGAGGGCAAGCGCACACTTCGCCGCCGCCTCGAATTGCGCGGCGAACTCGCGCCCGGCACACGCATCAGCGAGGGCAGTGACCCGTTCGCGCTCTACGAGCTGCCGGTGTCGTTCCCCTTCGCCGACAAACCGCGCTGGATCCACGCCGACCACCGGGTCACCGTCATCGAGACCCTCGACGACGGCGCGATCGTGGAGGAATCCGCCATCGACGGCGAGACCTGGAGCGAACTCCCGCTCGCGCTGACTCCGCCCGCGCCGCCCCGTGCACTGAATCAGCAGACCGCCATCGACGCCTGGGCGGATGCCGTCGTCGCCGCCTCACCGAAGCTGCCGTACGACCCGGCCAGCGACATCCTGCTCCGCCGCCCGCCCCGCACCCGGTCAGGTGCGCTGCCATCGCAGACCGGCGACGACATCGGCGACATCACCGCCGCCCTCCTCGATCTCGACCGCAGCTACCTCGCCGTGCAGGGGCCGCCCGGAACGGGGAAGACCTTCGTCGGATCGCACGTCATCGCTCGCCTCGTCGCCGAGCACGGCTACAAAGTCGGCGTGGTCGCCCAGTCGCACGCAGTCGTCGAGCACATGCTCGACCGGATCGTGGCGGCGGGCGTGCCCCCGCAGCAGGTGGGCAAGGCGCTGAAGAAGCCGGATGACGCGGAGCGGGTGAGCTTCACGCCGATCCCGAAGAACGGGGTCGCGGCCTTCACGGCCGAGCACGTGGCATCCGGATTCGTCGTCGGCGGCACGGCGTGGGACTTCGCCCATGAGGGTCGCATCCCCCACGGGAGCCTCGACCTCCTCGTGATCGACGAGGCGGGACAGTTCTCGCTCGCCTCGACGATCGCGGTATCGCTGGCGTCATCCCGCCTGCTCCTCCTCGGTGATCCGCAACAGCTGCCGCAGGTGAGCCAGGGCACCCACCCCGAGCCGGTCGACACATCCGCGCTCGGCTGGGTCATGGACGGCGCCGACGTCATCCCGCCCGACTTCGGCTTCTTCCTGGCTCGGTCGTGGCGGATGCATCCGGCCGTCGCGCGCGCCGTCTCCGATCTGTCGTATCGAGGTGCGCTCGCCGCGCAGACTGCGACCGCGATGCGCGCCCTCGAAGGTGTCGTGCCGGGCCTTCATCCGCTGCCGTTTCGTCACCGGGGCAACGCCACCCGGTCGCCCGAAGAGGCCGGGATCGTCGTCGATCTCGTCCGCGCTCTCGTCGGGCGCGAGTGGACCGGCATCGACATCGACGACACCGGCGCCGCGACGCTGACACCCCCGCGGCCCCTCGCGGGGAACGACATCATCGTCGTCACCCCGTACAACGCCCAGCAGGTGCTGGTCGAAGAGGCGCTCGCGGCCGCAGGCTTCGACGACGTGCCGGTCGGCACGGTCGACAAGTTCCAGGGACAGGAGGCGGCGGTGGCGATCGTCTCGCTCGCGGCATCGTCCGGGCGGGACGCGCCCCGGGGCCTGGAGTTCCTCCTTCTGCGCAACCGCCTGAACGTCGCCATCTCGCGGGCGATGCACACGGCGTACCTCGTCTACTCACCGGGGCTCCTCGACGACCTGCCGCGCACTCCCGAGGGCGTCGCGCGGCTGAGCGGCTTCGCGCGCCTCGTCGGTGCTCACGCGCCCGCCACCGACGCATCGAGCGGCGGGGCCGCCGAGCGCAACCCCGTTCAGCCCGCGATGGTCGCCCCATAGACTCGCCAGACGCCCCTTCATCCCCCCGGCGAGGAGGAACTGCCGCATGTCTGATCAGGTGCCCCGTCAATTCGAGATCGATCTGCCGCCCGATCTGATCGGGGGCAATTACGCCGATTTCGCCAACGTCTGGCACAGCTCCACGGTGTTCGTGATGGATTTCCTCACCCTCGCCCAACCGCCGCACGATGAGACCGATCCCGAGACGGGGGAGCGCCGCACGATCGTTCCGGCGCGCGTGGTCAGCCGCATCCGCATCCCTCCCGAGCAGGTGTTCGAGCTCGCCAAGGCTCTCACGCAGCAGCTCGAGTTCTGGGAGCAGGAGACCGGCCGGAAGCCTCCGACCGAGCCCGTCATGCCCGACTGAGTCGGCCCGAGGAATTAGCGATTCAGGGTGTGAATGTCAAGCCCCTCAGGAGCGGGATCGGCACCGTCATACCCTTGGATTCGCGCCGAAAGGCGCAGGCGCGGTGTCCGTTCGGCGAGGGGCGGATACCGCGCCACACTCGTCTCGGAGCCCGGAAATGCGCGGGAGTACTCGCGCGCTCCTCGGAAGATTCCGTCAGACGGTGCCGTAGAGGCGGTCGCCGGCGTCGCCGAGGCCGGGCACGATGTATCCCTTCTCGTTCAGTCGCTCATCGAGCGCTCCGAGCACGAGCGTGACGTCCTTGTCGCCGACCTGACGCTCGATCGCGGCGACCCCTTCGGGCGCACCGAGGAGGCAGATGGCGGTGACGTCCTGGGCGCCCCTCGTGAAGAGGAACTCGACTGCCGCGCCCAGCGACCCACCGGTCGCGAGCATGGGGTCCAGTACGAAGCACTGCCGATCGGACAGATCGTCGGGCAGGCGTTCGGCGTAGGTCGTGGGCTCAAGGGTCTCTTCATTCCGGACCATGCCGAGGAAACCCACCTCCGCGGTCGGGAGGAGCTTGACCATGCCCTCCAGCATCCCGAGTCCGGCCCTGAGGATGGGCACGACGATCGGGCGCGGCTCGCTGATCTTCACCCCCGTCGTCAGCGATACCGGGGTCTGGATCTCGATCGGGTCGACCTTCACCGACCGCGTCGCCTCGTAGGCGAGGAGCGTGACGAGCTCCTCCGTCAGCTGCCGGAACACCGGCGACGACGTCGTCTTGTCACGCAGCACCGTGAGCTTGTGGGTGATGAGCGGGTGGTCGGCGACGTGGAGGCGCATGGCTCCCAGGGTATCCGCTGCGGGCCTGTCGGTCCGTACGCTGGAGGCGTGCAACCCGACCCCGCCGACGACGCCGCGATGGCGCGCGCGCTCGCGCTCGCCGCCGAGGCTGCGGCCGCGGGCGAGGTTCCCGTCGGGGCGGTGGTGACGGATGCCGCGGGGAACGTCATCGGCGAGGGAAGGAATCTGCGCGAGACCAGCGGGGATCCCACCGCCCACGCCGAGGTCGTGGCGCTGCGCGCGGCCGCGGCATCCCTCGGCTCGTGGAACCTCTCCGGGCACACGCTCGTCGTCACCCTCGAGCCGTGCGTGATGTGCGCGGGAGCGGCGTTGCAGTCGCACGTGAGCCGGGTGGTGTTCGGCGCGTGGGATGAGAAGGCCGGCGCGGCCGGATCGGTGCACGATGTGCTGCGTGACCGCCGTCTGCCGGTGCGCGCCGAGGTCGTCGGGGGGCTTCGGGCGGCGGAGGCCGCGGCGCTGCTGCAGGCGTTCTTCGTCACGCGGCGCTGATCCCGCCTCGCCGCGGCGTTCCACCAGCTCAGCGCGGAAGCGCCGGGAGTACCGCCTCGCCGACATAGTCGACGTGGGCGACATCCTGGTTGTCGAGGAACTGGAAGTACACCCGCTCGATACCGAAGGAGCGCCACCGTTCGATGCGCTCGCCGATCTCATCGGGCCCCCCGACGAGGTTGACCCCGTCGCGCACCTCGTCGAGCGTCTTTCCGAGCCGACCCGCACGGCGTGCGACCTCGGCGTCGTCGGCGCCCGCGATCACCGACATCGCCACGGACAGCCGCACGGTCGCCGGGTCGCGTCCGACCCGCTCGCAGGCGGCGCGGAGGTTGTCGAGGCGCTCGGCGATCTGCGCGTCGGTGGGAAAGCCGACGTTGTACTCCCGGGCGAAGCGGGCGACGAACTCGGGGGTCCGCCGTCGGCCGGCACCGCCGATGATCAGGGGCACCGGCTGCTGCACCGGTTTCGGCAGCCCCGGGGCATCCACCAAACGGTAGTTCTCGCCGGCGAAGCTGTAGGTCTCGCCGACCGGCGTCTCCCACAGCCCCGTCACGATCTGCAGCTGCTCCTCGAGCAGGTCGAAGCGGTTCTTCGGGAACGGGATGCCGTACGCCTCGTGCTCCCGCTCGAACCACCCGGCACCGAGTCCGAGCTCGACCCGGCCGGCCGACATCGCGTCGACCTGCGCCACCTGGATCGCGAGCACCCCGGGGTGGCGGAAGGTGACCGGGGAGACCAGGGTTCCCAGGCGGATGCGGCTCGTTTCGCGCGCGAGCCCGGCAAGAGTCGTCCACGCGTCGGTGGGTCCGGGAAGGCCCTCGTCGCGGGCGTTGAGGTAGTGGTCGGAGCGGAAGAACCCGTGGAACCCGTGGCGCTCAGCGGACTGAGCGAACGCGAGCTGGTCGTCGTAGCTCGCACCGAGGTGCGGCTCGGTGAAGACGCAGTACTCCATCGCGTGTGCTGACCCGTCAGTCGGCCGAGCGGATGACGATCGCCTCGGTGGGCGGCGCGTCGGGACGGTCGCCGGTGTAGCCGATCGTCAGGAGCAGTGCGCGACGGAACTCGTCGGGCCGCTCGAGGTGCGGGGCGTGCCCGGTGCCCTCGAGTTCGACCTCGGTGACATCGCCGCCACCCGCCTGGTATGCCTTCAGCACATCGCGGGTCTGCGAGATCATCTCCTGCGCGGGGGCGACGTCGGCGCCGGGCCAGCCCGGGACGATTCCGAGGGCGCCGAGGTGATTGAAGTCGTAGAACGAGCCGTCGGCGACGATCGCGTCGACGCTTCCGTGGACCCACAGAATCGGCGGCTTGTCGTCGAGGTCGACGATGCCGGACACGTCGAAGTACTTCGGCGCCATGGTGTTGAGCACCCCGAGGTGTCCCGCTCCGAATCCCGGCCAGTTCTGGCTGGGCACCGAGTTGCCGGGATAGTTCCCCTCCGCCGTGGAGGTGGTGAGCATCGACTCGACGAAGACGTCTTCATGAGGCGTCGTGAATCCGGGCGCGACGTAGGCGGCGCGGAAGACGCTGCGCGGCGAGGTCTGGGCGGCGTCGCCGGTGTCGTGCGCGATGAGACGTTCGACGAAGTCGGGATTCGCCCCGCCGCCACCGCAGCCGGCGTCGTCGTCGGTGAGGCGCGAGCCGTCGCGGCGCGTGCCGCCGAAGCCGTACGGCGAGACGGGGGCCTGCAGGGTCAGGCTCAGCACCGGGTGATCGAGCGCGTACTGCATCACGACGCCACCCCCCATCGACCAGCCGACGAAGTGCGCGGTGGGGATCCCGAGCGCCTGCAGCACGGCGAAGATGTCGTCGCTGAAATCGCGGACACCTCGCGTCGCGTCGACGGGGGTGTGCTCACTGCCGCCGAAGCCGCGAAGGTCGATCGCGATCACTCGCAGATCGCTCGGAAGATCGAGCATGGTGGGCTGCCAGAAGAGTGCCGACGAGACGTTGCCGTGCACCAGGACCACCGTCTTCTGCGGTGTCGTCTCGGGGTCGTCACCGCGGCGTTCGAGGACGTTGATCGCCACGTCGCGCGTGTCGATGATTCGTGAGGTGATGCCGTCGAAGAGCGAATTCGGGGGCGTGATCATCGCAGTCTCCTTCTCGCCCGGAGCGTCCACGCCCCGCCGTTTCGACTATAGCCCGGGCCCTCGGGCGCGTCGGGGGTGGGTTCGTAGGATGGCGGCATGACCGACGCCTACGCACTCCCGTCCATCGCCGTTCTCGGAGCAGGGTCGATGGGAGGAGCGGTCCTCCGCGGTGTTGCGGCGTCGGCGCTCGCGACGGAGGGGATCGTCGCGACGAATCGCTCCCGCGGGAAGGCCGAGGAGCTGGCATCCGTCCCATCGGTGACCAGTCTCGCCCTCGAGGACGAGCCCGGCGCGAATGTGCGGGCGACGGCGAGGGCCGACATCGTGCTCGTCGGGGTGAAGCCCGCGATGGTGCCCGACCTTCTTCGCGAGATCGGCCCGCACCTGCGTGCCGGCACGATCGTCGTGAGCCTCGCAGCCGGGGTCACGCTGGCGACGTTCCAGGAGATCCTGGGGACGGATGTCACGGTGTTCCGTGCCATGCCCAACACGCCGGCGCTCGTCGGCAAGGCCGTCACCGGGCTTGCTGCCGGGACGAGCGCGACCGAGGACGATACCCGCGTCGTCCGTCGCCTGTTCGAGACCGTGGGGACGGTGATCGAGCTGCCCGAAGAGCAGATCGACGCACTGTCGACGATCTCGGGGTCGGGCCCGGCGTACGTGTTCCTCCTCATCGAGGAGCTGACGCGCGCGGCAATCGGCAAGGGCTTCGGCGAGGCGGAAGCCCGCGTGATGGTGGAACAGACCTTCGCCGGGGCGACGGCGCTGCTGGCGGCCACGGGGGAGGACCCCGCCGAGCTGCGGCGGCGTGTCACGAGTCCGAAGGGCACGACCGAGCGCGCGGTCGCGGTGCTGCAGGACGCTCGCCTGGACGAAGTGTTCGCGCGCGCGACCGACGCTGCGCTCGCACGCGCGAAAGAGCTCGCCGCAGGGTCGTGAGGCTGCCTGGCGGGTTCCGCGACGCGCGTCAGCTGGTCTTCGAGCGGTCCATCCACCATTCGACGAACGACCGAGCCCGGCCGTCCTCGGCGAGGTCGACCACCCAGAGGTTGCTGTAGCTCCGGCCACCCGTGTAGACCGTCTCGGCCTGGATGAACGCACGGTCGCCGTCGACGCCCGCGACGTCCCAGGCGAAGGTGAAGGAGTCGGGCTCGTCCTGTCGTCGCAGCCACTCGGCGACGATCGCCTCGTGACCGGTGAACGCCGTCGTCCAGGGTTCGAAGCGCAGCTCTGCATCCTCGGTGAAGAGGCCTCGGATGTCGTCGGGCTCGTTCGAGCGCCAGGCGACGAGGTAGGCGTCGATGAAGCGGCGCGCCGCGGCATCCGTCTGCTGTCTGTCCGTCATGCGGGCATTCTGACGCGGACTTCCGACAGCCGCGACGGGGTTGACGGTGTCGACGTGTGCGTAACTCCTGCAATCTGTGCGCTGCGAGACGGTGGAACCGGTTCCACACGGCCGTCCGGCCGATTCTCGAGGAATTGTGCAGGAGTTGGGGACCGGTCAGCGGTCGAGGGCCGCGAACCGCTCGATGTCGGAGTTGGTGCCCGAGACGATGATGAGGTCGTGGTTGGTGACGACCGTGTTGGCCTCCGCGTAGCGGAACGGCTTGCCGGGGCTCTTCACCCCGACGACGGTGACGTTGTACTTGGTGCGGACGCCCGATTCGTTCAGGCCCACGCCGCGGATGAACTTCGGCGGGTACATCTTGGCCAGCACGAAATCGTCGTCGAATCGGATGAAGTCGAGCATGCGGCCGCTCACCAGGTGGGCGACGCGCTCGCCGGCTTCGCGCTCGGGGTAGATGACGTGGTTCGCGCCGACGCGGGCGAGGATCTTGCCGTGCGACTGCGAGACCGCCTTCGCCCAGATCTGCGGAACCTTCAGGTCGACGAGGTTGGCGGTGATGAGGACGGATGCCTCGATGAGCGACCCGACTGCGACGACGGCGACCTGGAAGTCCTGCGCACCGATCTGCTTCAGCGCATCGATGTTGCGCGCGTCGGCCTGGACGGTGTGAGTGACCCGGTCCGACCACTTCTGCACGAGCTCGAGGCTCTCGTCGATCGCGAGCACCTCGCGTTCCAGCCGGTCGAGCTCACCGGCGCACGCAGCGCCGAAGCGCCCGAGTCCGATGACGAGGACGGGCGCGTCCCCCCTGATGCGATCACCCAACGATCGGCCTTTCCACGGGCAGCGAGTAGAGCTGCGAACGGGATGACGCGGCCACGGCCGCGGCGAGAGTCACTGTACCAATGCGGCCCATGAAGATCGTCAACGCCTGAACGTAGACAGCGGAGTCGGGAAGCTCCATCGTCAGCCCGGTCGACAGGCCGACGGTGCCGAATGCGGAGATGACGTCGAAAAGCACCTCCGCGATGGGTGCCTTCGTGATCTGCGCGATCGTGATCGTCGACAGGGCGACGATCGTCGCGCCCCAGGCCACGACCGAGAGGGCCACGCGCTGCACGTCGCTGGGAATGCGGCGACCGAAGACCTCGACCGACTGGCGGCCTTTCGCCTCCGACCAGACCGCGAGGGCGAGGACGGCGAGGGTGGTGACCTTGATGCCTCCGGCGGTGGAGGCCGAGCCGCCGCCGACGAACATGAGCATCGACCCGACGACCTGCGACGAGCCGTACAGCTCACCGATGTCGACGACGGCGAATCCACCCGACCGTGTCATGGCGGAGAGGAAGAAGGCCTGGAAGGTGGTGTCCCAGGCGTCCATCGACCCGAAGGTTCCCGGGTTGGCGTATTCGAGGGTGAGGAACGCCCCGGCGCCCAGGACGAACAGCACCGTCGTGGTGATGAGCGTCAGCTTCGTGTGCAGCGACCACGCCTTCACGTGCCACACGTTCTTGTAGAGCGCGTAGATCACGGGGAAGCCGATGCTGCCGAGGAAGACCGCGATCATGAGGATCGTCAGCAGCACGTAGTCGTCGGCGAACGGTGCGATGCCCCCGACATTGGGCGTGAAGCCGGTGTTCGTGAACGCCGAGACCGCGTAGAACGGGGCCTCCCACAGCGCCTCGAGGGGACCGATGCCCGCGAGGAGCAGGCTCGGGTAGAGCGCGATCGCCACGACCGCTTCGATGAGCAGCGTGGACAGCGCGACTGTCCGCAGCAGCTGGCCGACCTCGCCGAGGCGCACCGCCTGACCTTCGTTCACCGGTCCGCCGTGGCTGCGCAGAGGGTTCGTGTCGCTGGCGGCGATGAGTTTCGCCCGTAGCCCGAGACGCTTGGAGATGATGAGGCCCAGGATCGAGGCCAGCGTCAGCACGCCCATGCCGCCGATGTTCATGCCGAGGAAGATGACGACCTTCCCGAACGGCGAGAAGGTCGTCGCGATGTCGACGGTGGTGAGGCCGGTGACGCAGATCGTCGACACCGCGGTGAACAGCGCATCGGCGAGGGGCAGTCGCCCCGCGTACGTCGACGCGGGCAACGACAGAAGCGCTGTGAAGACCAGGATCAGAGACGCGAAGACCAGCACCGCGAAGCGTGCGGGGGAGGATGTGGTGAGGTTTCGCAGCGCGTCCCAGGCGCGCTCGCCGAAGGCGAGGACTCGGCGCCATGCCGCACGTGCCTGGCCCGTCGGCATGCGCCGCCCCTTTCGCCGAGAAAACCTCAGTCATGGTACTCCGCCGCTGGGCGGCACTAACCTAATGCCATGGCGGACATCTTCGACGTGATCGCAGACGGCACGCGTCGCGACATCCTCAGGCTCCTGCTCGATCGCTCCACCGCCGGTGAGAACGGAACGAGCGTGTCGCAGATCGTCAGTTCCCTCGGTGTCAGCCAGCCGACGGTCTCCAAGCACCTGAAGGTGCTGCGCGAAGCGCACCTCGTCTCGGTGCGCGAGGTCGGCCAGCACCGGTACTACAGCCTCTTGGCGGCACCCCTGGACGAGGTGGACGACTGGCTCGTGCCGTTCCTCGACACCCCTGCACTCGTCGCCGCCGACGCCGCCGCGCTGATCTCTCTGCCCGAGCCCGCGGCGCACGCTGCCGAGCTCGTGGGGCGCGCCGCGGCATCCGCTCAGCACGCCGTCGCGAACGCGCTGAAGAAGCTGCCCGGCCGCTGAACCGCGTCAGCCGCGACGCGTACGACGACGGAACAGCCATGAGCCCCAGCCGATGGCGGCGGCGAGGATGACAGCACACCATCCGAGTGCCCACCAGAGTTCGTCACCGACCGCCTCGCGCATCAGAAAGGCCCGGATCGTCTCGATGATGGGGGTCACCGGCTGATTCGCCGCCACCCACTGCAGCCAGTCGGGCAGGGTCTCGACCCGCACGTAGGCGCTGGACAGGTACGGCAGGAACAACAGGATGAAGCCGTAGGCGTTCGCCCCCTCGGGGCTCCCGGCGGCAAGGCCGATGGCCGCGAACAGATACGTGATGGCGAGGATCCACAGCGCCACGACACCCAGTGCGCCGGCCCATCCCAGAAGGTCGGCTGTCGGTCGGAACCCGACGAGCAGCGCCACGCCGATGACGACCGCGGTGGCGACCAGGTTCCGCACGAGACTGGCGACGACGTGCCCGGTGAGCACGGCACTCGAGCGAAGGGGCATCGTGCGGAACCGGTCGATGATGCCGTTGCGCATGTCGCTGGCCACCGAGAGGGCGGTGGATGAAGCGCCGAACCCGGCGCACGTCAGGATGATGCCGGGTACGACGTAGTTCACGTAGTCGCCGGTGGGATCGATCGAGGCGCCGAAGACGAAGGTGAACATCAGCATGAGCAGGACCGGCAGGAGAATCGCCATCAGAAGCGACTCGCCGTCTCGGAGGGAGTGGATGAGGCTCCGGCCGACGAAGACGCGTTCGGCCGTCACGCCGGCGAGGCGGGGACGGACGGTAGGGGCTGCGGCCACGGTGGTCATGCGGGGATCCTGTCTTGACGGTCGCCGGGGGACGGCGTATCGGTCAGGGTGAAGAACACGTCATCGAGGGTCGGGCGGCGCAGGACGACGGTGCCGTCGAGGCCGGCGGCGTCGAGTTCATCGAGGGCCGCACGGACCGCTGAGAGGCTGCCGTCGGTCGGGATGTGGCCGCGCACCATCCCGTCGGCATCACGCACCTCGACGGACTCGTCGCCGACGCGGGCCTTCAACTCGGTCGGGGTGCCGAGGGCGACGATCCGCCCGCCGTTCAGCACCGCTATCCGGTCCGCGAGTTCGTCGGCTTCCTCGAGATACTGCGTGGTGAGGAGCACCGTGGTGCCCGCCTCGCGGAGCGAGCGGATCACCTGCCAGAGCTCGCGACGGCTGCGCGCGTCGAGGCCGGTGGTCGGTTCGTCGAGGAAGAGCACCTCGGGGCGCACGACGAAACTGAGGGCGAGGTCGAGACGTCGCCGCATGCCGCCCGAATACGTCCCGGCACGGCGCGCTCCGGCGTCGGCGAGGGCGAATCGTTCGAGCAGCTCGGCTGCGCGCGATCTCGCACGACGCCGTGACAGTCCGCACAGCCGCGCCACCATCACGAGGTTCTCGCGACCGCTGAGGACGTCGTCGACAGCGGCGGATTGGCCGGTGAGTGCGATGCGTCGTCTCACTTCATCGGGATGCGTGGCCACGTCCCAGCCCGCCACCAGCGCGCTGCCCCCGTCGAGGGATGAGAGCGTGGTGAGGATTTCGACGGTCGTCGTCTTCCCCGCCCCGTTCGCGCCGAGAAGCGCGAAGATCTCGCCCGGCGCAACGGCGAGGTCGATCTCGTCGAGGACTCGTCGCGAGCCGAAGCGCTTGACGACGCCCGTCATGCGGATCGCGGACTCGTCCGGTCCTCCGCGCCGTTCTTGCATGTCCATACCGCCTCCTATACGTCATAAACTGTTTATGACCGTAACATACTGTTTATTGCGTAGATAGTCCTAGAGTTGACGCATGACGGACGACGGCGATTTCGACCTTCCTCGCGGCGTCGCCCTCGCATGGGGCGTCGCGGCGAATCCGCAGCGGGGCCCGAAACGCGAGATGAGCGTCGAGCGGATCGTGGAGGCCGCGCTCGAGATCGCCGACTCGGACGGTCTGTCGGCGGTGTCCATGGCTGCGGTCGCAGCAAAGCTCGGTTACACGCCGATGTCGCTGTACCGCTACGTCAGTGCGAAGGAAGACCTCATCCTCCTGATGCAGGAGGATGCGACCGGTCTCCCGTCCGACGAGGCGAGGTCCGCGGGGCAGTGGAGGGATGGGATCCGCGCGCTCTACCGCGAGCAGGTGGCGCTGTACCTCGCGCACCCCTGGCTGCTGGATATTCCGATCACGGGCGCGCCGACCACGCCGAACAGCGCCGCGTGGATGGATGCGGGTCTTCATGTCCTCGCCGAGACGCCGCTTCCCGCCAGCGAGCGCCTCGCCGTGATTCTGCTGGTCACCGGCCACGCCCGATGGGCGGGGATCGTCTTCGCGGCGTATGCCCGCATCGAGCGGGAGCGAGGGACGGACTCCGATGCGGTCGCCCGAAGCGAAGACGCTGTGTTCCGCCACCTCATCACCGCCGACGCGTTCCCCGACCTGCGCGCCGCCATCGACGCGGGGGTCTTCCTCGATGAGGCGGACCCGTTCGCCTTCATCCTCGAACTCAGTCTTGACGGCGTCGCCGCCCACATCGACGCCCTCGCCGCCGACGGCGCCGTGCCCCCTGCCTCCGCTCCGTGGCCTGAATCCGACGACGCCGATATCGCCGACGACCGGCGATACCGCGAGGCTCGCCGCGGAGTCCGCCAGGCGGAGAAGGCGCTGCGAACGGCGCGGACGGCGATGCGAGTCGCGGCGCGCGAAGCCCGTGCGCGGCGCCCGAAGGGTTCCGCCGCGCAGTGAGCGTGTCACGCGCCGGCGGCTTGCGCAGAACTCACGAGTCACACGGGTTTACACGCGTCGCGGCGACCCCATAAAGTAGGCCCAGCAGAACTGCAAAAGCGAGCCGAGCGCCGGGAGGGGGCACCGTGGCTGATTTGCCGGATGTCCGCTTCCTCACCGTCGCTGAGGTGGCCGAGCTCATGCGGGTGTCGAAGATGACGGTCTACCGCCTCGTGCACGCCGGAGAGCTTCCCGCTGTCCGGTTCGGACGCAGCTACCGGGTGCCCGAATCGGCGGTCACCGAGGCCCTGCAGCGGCCGATCGCCGACGTCGGCTAGACTGACCCGAGGCATTTTCCGCTTTTGCCCGTTCCCGATCGTGCATGCCCGTGCGATCAGACCCCGACATAGTGAGGTTTTCCGTGGGTTCAGTCATCAAGAAGCGCCGCAAGCGCATGGCGAAGAAGAAGCACCGCAAGCTGCTTCGCAAGACTCGCCACCAGCGCCGCAACAAGAAGTAAGCGGCACCGACACCGAGCGCCTGTCCGATGGACGGGCGCTTCGTGTTCGTGGCGCCGTCCGCCCCGCATCCGACGTTCGGAGGAATCATGAAGACGATCACCGTTCAGGAACTGCAGCAGAATTCCGACGTTCCCCTCGTGGATGTCCGGGAGGAGCACGAGTTCGCCGAGGGCCGCGTACCGGGTGCCGTCAACCTGCCGATGTCGACACTCGGTGAGCGGATCGACGAGTTGCCCGAGGGGCCGTTCCGCGTCGTCTGCGCCCTGGGAGGGCGCTCGGCGCGCGTGGTCGAGGCGCTCGAGGCGCGGGGCTACGACGCCACCAACGTCGAGGGCGGCACGACGGCGTGGGCGGAGGCGGGTTTCCCCCTCGAGCGCTGACGCCGGTTTCGGGTGACGCCGGCGTGCGGCATCCGCCTTCGACGCCCCTGTCTCGGGCGCGCCACCGTAAAATAGCGGATGTGACCACGCTCACCGTCATCGGTAAACCCGACTGCCACCTGTGCGATGTCGCGCAGGGCATCGTCGAGGCCGTGGTCGCCGAGTTCCCCGAGAACGAGGTCGTGGTCGAGCACCGCTCCATCGTCGACGACCCCGCGCTGCACGCCGAATGGTGGGAGAAGATCCCCGTCGTGCTCATCGATGGGCGGCTTCACACCTACTGGCGCGTCTCGGCCGATCGCCTGAGCACCGCGCTCCGCGAAGCCAAGCAGTCCTGACGCTCAGCGCTCGCGCTCGTTCCCCGCACCGTCCCCGGCCCCGCCGACGACGGGGATCGCCTGGGTGAAGGCGCTCGCCCGCTCCTCCGCGTCGGCGCTGCCGGTGAACAGGCCACCGGTGTCGGGCCGCGGCTCGTCGGCTTCGGCCGTCTCGCCACCGCCCGTGACGGCCTCGGTGAGGAGCACCCGCTGGGTCGGGAGCGCGGTGGGCATCGTCCGCTGCATCCAGGTGACCATCGCCTCGCGCACCGCGCAGCGCAGGTCGAACAGGGTCGGCGCGTCGACCGCGGAGACGAGGATCCGCACCCGCACGTACCCGGCGACGGCATCGGTGACCTGCAGCACGGCGGTGCGCCCGTCCCACAGGTCGCTGTCGGCGACGACGCGGGTGAGCTGGTCGCGCATCTTCGACGGCGACACCCGCCAGTCGACGTCGAGCTCGACGGCGCCGAGTAGAGCGCTCCCCTGTCGGGTCCAGTTCTCGAAAGGGGTCGTGGTGAAGTACGTGCACGGCAGCACCAGGCGCCGCTCGTCCCAGAGATCGAGCACCACGTAGCTGAGCGTGATCTCACCGACCCGGCCCCACTCGCCCTCGACGACGACGACGTCATCGACCCGCAGCGCCTCGCTGAAGACGAGTTGGATGCCGGCGAACATGTTCGCCAGCACCGACTGGGCGGCAAGTCCGGCGATCACCGACGCGATACCGGCTGATGCCAGCACGCTCGCTCCCACCGCGCGCACCTCGGGGAAGGTCAGCAGGATCGCTCCGCCGGCGAGCACCACGATGATCGCGATGGCGAGGCGCCGGAGGATCAGCGTCTGCGTGCGGATCCGCCGCGCGACCCGGTTGTCGGGCACGTCGATGCGATAGCGGCCGAGCGCGAGGTCGGAGAGGAACAGCACCATCGCGCCGACCAGCCACGCCCCGACGATGATCGTCAGGATGCTCATCGCGTGATTGAGCGCCGGTTTCCACTCCGGGTCGGGGAAGGTCACCGCGATCGCGATCCACAGCGCGATCACCAGCACGAAGGCGCGGAAGGGCCGGCGTGCGCGGGTGATGAGGGATGCCGGCCACTGGCGCCTCCGCACGAACAGGCGCATCGCGCCGGTGACGATCAGCGCCAGCGCGACGGCCCCGATCACGGCGACGGCGATCGCGATGGCGAACTGCAGCCATTCCTGCCACATGGGGGATCCTCCGTTCGGGGTCGGCGGAACACCGCCTGAGGCGACCCTCTCACCCGGTGGCCCGCCGACGGCGGATATCGCTCGGCGCTTCAGTCGCGCGACCGCACCACCACCGGCTCCGGCGTGAGCGCGATGCGCACCCGGTCGCCGAACTCGACCCGCTCCGCCACCGGGTGCTGCACCTGCACGAGCGATCCGTCGGCGGTGTGCACGAGCGTGCGGCGTGAGCTGCCGAGGAAGGTGCTCTCCTGCACCACCGCGTCCACGCCTGCCTCGCCCGCAGCGCCGAGTCTGACGTTCTCGGGACGGAGGAACACCTCGACCTCGCCGGCGGAAGAGGGCGCGCCCTCGGTGACGCGCAGCGGCAGCGACATGCCCCACACCTCGACCACGTCGCCCGTGACGGTGCCGGGCACGACGCTCGACACCCCGACGAACGCCGCGACATACGGCGTCGTCGGCCGGAGGTACAGGTCCTCGGGGGTGCCGATCTGCTCGATGCGACCGATGTTCATCACCGCGATGCGGTCGGAGACGGCCAAGGCCTCCTCCTGGTCGTGAGTGACGAAGACCGTGGTGATGCCCAGACGCAGCTGGATGCGACGGATCTCGTCGCGCAGCTGGACCCGCACCTTGGCGTCGAGGGCCGACAGCGGTTCGTCGAGCAGCAGCACCCGCGGCTCGGTGACGAGCGCGCGGGCCAGGGCCACGCGCTGCTGCTGGCCGCCCGAGAGCTGGTGGGGGAAGCGGTCTGCCAGGTGGCCGAGTCCGACCAGCTCGAGCGCGTCGGAAGCGCGCGCCGAGGCATCCCTCTTCCCCACTCCCCGCCGGCGCAGCCCGAAGGCGGTGTTGTCGAGGGCACGCAGATGGGGGAAGAGCGAGTAGGACTGGAACACCATGCCGATGTCGCGCCTGTTGGTGGGGACGGATGACACGTCGTTGCCGCCGAGCAGGATCTGTCCTTCTGTCGCCCGCTCGAGTCCCGCGAGCACGCGGAGCGCCGTGGTCTTGCCGCATCCTGACGGGCCGAGCAGTGAGACGAACTCACCCGGCGCGATGTCGAGGTCGACACCGTGCAGCACACGCGTCGCACCGTAGTCCTTCACCACGGTGCGCAGGCTCGACCCGGGTGCCGGTACCCGCGTCGGCGAGGAGGGCGTTGTCGGCGGTGGCGGGGAGGGTGCGGGGGCTGGTGTCGGAGGTCGTCACGAGCGGCTCCTTCGAAGAGGACGGCGGGGCGAAGCGGTGCGGGGCGAGACGGAGCCACCGACCCGGCCGGCGCGCCCGATGACGAGCAGCAGCACGAACGCGAAGGCGAGGGCGAGCAGGGTGAAGATGGCCGCGGCGTAGGCATCCTGTCGGTTGATGACGACGAGTCCCGTCTGCAGCACCTGGCGGTTCAGCAGCGACGCGATGGTGAACTCGCCGAGGACTACGGCGACCGAGATGAGGGATGCGGCGAGCAGCCCCTGACGCAGGTTCGGAGCGATCACGCGGACGAGCACAGTGAACCAGCCGGCGCCGAGCGTTCGCGCAGCCTCGGCGAGGGTCTTCACGTCGACGGCATCGATGGAGGCCTGGATCGAGCGATAGGTGAAGGGGAGCACGAGGATGCCGTACGCGAAGGCGAGCGTCCACGCGCCGGTACCGAGGGTGCGGCCGATCTGCAGGTAGATCGGGGCGAGCCCCACGACCAGCACGATGGCGGGGATCGTGATGGGCAGGAGGGCGAGGAACTCGAACCCGCGACGGAGTTTCGGGAACTTCAGCGCCACGAGCACCATCGTCGGGGTGAAGAGGAACAGCACGATCAGCACCGTCACCGCGGCGAGGACGAGCGAGTTGCCCAGGCCCGTCCAGATCGGCGCATACCTCGAGGCGTTCTCGGGGTCGAAGACCGACTGCCAGCGCTCGAACGTGTAGCCGTCGCCGGCGGGCGAGGACAGGGTGAACAGGAAGGTCGCGACGAAGGGCACCGCGAAGACGAGACCGACGACGAGGCCGATGAGCCACCGGACCACCGGTGAAGGAGCGATACCTCTCATGCCTGCCACCTCGCCGTCCGGCGCTGGATCAGCGAGTACAGCCACATGACGACGGCGACGACGACGATCATGCCGAGCGCGAGGGCGCCGGCCAGGTTCTCCCTGCCGAGCACGGTCTCGCTCGTGAGCGCGGCGCGAATCTGCAGCGGCACGATCTGCGAGCCCTGACTCGCCAGTGCCGCTGCCGTGGCGTACGACGAGAACGCGTTGGCGAACAGCAGCAGCAGGCTCGCGAGGAACGACGGAGCGAGCACGGGGAAGCCGACGTGCCGCCAGAACCCGCCGCGGGTGCCGCCGAGGGTGAGGTGCGCCTCGAACCACTGCGGACGGAGCGCGGCGAGGGCGGGCATGAAGGTGATCACCATGAGCGGTATCTGGAAGACGAGGTAGGCGGGGATGAGGCCGGGGAGGGCGTAGATCCACGCGCCGCCGGCGAAGATGTCGATGCCGAGCGCGTCGCGGAGGAAGCGCGTGACGATGCCCTGAGTGCCGATCGTGGCGATCATCGCGAAGGCGAGCATGACCCCGCCGAACTGGGCGAGAACGCCGGATGCCGCGTCGACCGTGGTGCGGATGGCGCCGGTGTCGGGCAGGCCGAGCATCGCGTAGCACACCGCCGCTCCCACGACCGCGCCGACGACGGCGGTGAGAAGGGAGATCCAGGTCGAGTTGACGAACGTGGTGATGATGACCGGATCGCCGAGCGCCGCGATGTTCGCCAGGGTGAATGCGCCGTCGCCGTCGAAGAGCCCCGAGGCGATGGCGAGGACCGTGGGGAGGGCGAGGAACAGCAGAACGTAGACGGCGAACGGGGTGAGGCCGAGCCACGACCAGTCGCGGAAGTGGTCCGCCCGGGCGGCGCGGCGCTGCCGCGCCGGAACCTGGGGCTCCGGCGCGGCGGCACTCGTCACGTCTGCGGGAGATTCCCCGGCGTGAGCGGGGGCCTGGGTCACTGGACCGCCGCTGCCCACTCCTGGCCGAGGAGCTCGCCGGCCGCGGCGCTCTGCTCCTCGGTCGGCACGACGGTGTCCTCCGGAGCCTCGGGCAGGGCTGCCGCGAGCTCCTCGTCGATCGTGCCGGCCCCGATCATCGCATCCATCCGCACGGGGCGGGCCCCGCCCTTGAGCCAGAGGTTCTGCACCTCGTCGCTGTAGAGGAACTCCTGCCACAGGCGAGCGGCGGCGGGGTTCGGTGCATCCTTGTTGATCGCCTGGTTGTAGTAGCCGGCGTACCCGGTGCCGGGGAAGACCACGACCTCCCATGCGGGGTTGTCGGCGGAGTGCGAGGCGTTGAGGTAATCCCAGTCGAACACCACCGGGGTCTCACCGCTGGCGACCGTCGCCGAGGTGACGTCGAGCTTCAACAGGTTGCCGGCGGCGTTGAGTTCGGAGAAGAAGTCGATTCCGGACTGGAAGTCATCGAGGTCGCCGCCCGTCTGCACGGTGGCAAGGCCCACGGCCGCGAACGCGGCGCCGGCCTGCGTCGGATCGCCGTTCAGCGCGACCGAGCCGCGGTAGTCGTCACCGAGCAGGTCCTCGATGGTCTCGGGCGCGGGGAAGCGCGACGAGTCGTAGCCGACCGACATGTAGCCGCCGTAGTCACCGACGAAGAGGCCGTCGGGGTGCTTCAGGGCGTCGGGGATGTCGTCCCAGGTCTCCACCTGGTAAGGGGCGAAGTAGTCGGTGCTCTGCAGCGCCACGGTGAGGCCGAGGTCGAACACGTCCGGTGCGGTGTCAAGGCCCTGATTGGTCTCGGCCGCCTGGATCTCCTCGGCGCTGGAAGCGTCGGGCGACTGCTCGTTGACGGTGATCTCGGGGTAGCGCTCCGTGAAGAGGTCGATGATCTCGCCGTAATTCGCCCAGTCGCGGGGGAGGGCGATGACGTTCAGCTGGCCTTCGGCCTTGGCGGCCTCTTCGAGGTCCTCGAACGTGCCGAAGTCTTCCAGGCTCGTCGCCGTGGCGGCGTCGACGCCGGAGTCGGACGACGCATCGCCGGAGCCTGCGGCGGCGCCGCCGCAGCCGGCGAGCGTGACCGCGGCGGCGGTGGCCAGGGCCAGGGCGGCGAGCGTGCGCGCCGCCGGGCGAGGGGTGCGTGACATGGAGTTTGTTCCTCTCGGGTGAGCGCACCGCCGTGTCGCGCCGAAACGCGTGCGATGCGGGAGACGAGAGGAAAGCTAGGGCCGTCCGGTTACGGACGGCCCTAGCTTGAGTGAACCGGCGGTGTTCGGCCGGTAGCCGGATACGTCAGCGGAGCGAGAGAGAGAGCACCTCGCCACCGCCAGGGAGCACCGCGCCGACGCTCACGTACGCGGTCTTGCCGGTGATCGCGACGCCATAGGGGGCGAAGAGACCGGACAGGACAGCGGGGTGGTTCTCGCTGCCGGGGACAACCTGGCGAAGAGAGCCGATCGGTGATTCGCTCTCGAGGAAGCTCCCGTCGTTGAACTGGACGGCATACAGCGTGCGGTGCTGCCATGCCAGGCTGGTGACATTGCTCAGCCCGCTGGCGTAGATCGTCGGCTCCTGGCCGGGCACCACGCGCCAGATGCGCGACTCACCGACCGGGAACGGGAAGCCGAGGAGCTCGGAGACGTAGTACGCCCCGTCCGGGCCCTGAACGACGTTCGTGGGAACGGATTCCGCCGGGATCGGGTCGCCGCCGCCGGGCGGCGGGCCGAACGCCGGGGGAGCACGGCGATCGTGGCGTCGGGGAGATTGCCTCCGACCTCGACGATCGCGTTGGCGCCGGCATCCGCGACCACCCAGCGCTTGCTGTTGACGTCCGCGAACCCGTTGGGGTTGGAGTCGACCGCGCCGCCGTCGGGGTTGTTGGCGTCCTCGTAGGCTGTGATGTCCTCGGTGATGCTCAGCGACTGGCCGAGACGTCCGGTGAGGATGGTGCCGAGCTCCGCGCCGTCCGGTCCGAGGGTCGCTCGCGTCTCACCGTTGCCGCCGAGCCCCATGAGCACCGCGACGTTGCCGCCGCGCACGCTCACCGCCGACGGACCGGTGGCCGCCGACCCGTCGGGGCCGGCGAGAGACGCGAGACCCGTGACGACCCGGGTCTGAGTGCCACGCTGGATCTGCGTGACAGCTCCGGTGTCACCGAGGCATACCGAGCCCTCGGGGTCTTCCGGGTTCACCAGGCAGGGCCCGTCTCCGCCGGTGCCGGCCTCGGCGACGTACACCGCGCCGCCCGCGCCGATCGAGAGCTGCCTCGGGTTGTCCAAGCCGCTGGCGACGACCGTGGCCTGCGGTGCGGCGGTCGCCGTCGCGCCGCCCGTCGCAACGGCGACGGCTGCGGCAGCGGCCGTGAGAAGGGCCAGGGCAGCCCGTGTGCGGAGTCTCCGTCGACTCATGTGATCCCCCATCTGATCAGGGGAAAGGGCCCGATGTCCCTATCCCGCGCACAGCATGGCGGGAGACCGGAGGAACCGCAAGGGGAAGCGTCCCGGATTTTTCCCGAAACCCGTCCTACGGCGCCAGGCGGGTCGGCCCGCGGAACAGGAACGTCACCTCGCGGATCGACGACTCGCCGAGCAGCAGCATCAGCACGCGCGCAAGGCCCATGCCGAAGCCGCCGTGCGGAGGTACGCCGTAGCGGAAGAAGTCGAGGTAGTGCTCCAGGCCATCGAGCTCGAGGCCCTTCTCCACCGCCTGCTTCTCGAGCACCTCGACGCGGTGCTCGCGCTGTGCGCCCGTGGTGATCTCGGTGCCGCGGTAGAGCAGGTCGTAGCTCTTGGTGAGCCCGGTCGCCTCGTCGCGCATGTGGTAGAACGGCCGGATCTCGGCGTGATAGTCGGTGACGAACACGAAGTCGTGGCCGAAAGACTCCTTGACGTGCGCCGACAGCTGGCGCTCGCCCTCCGGGTCGAGGTCACCGTCCGCCCGGGGGATCTCGTAGCCGCGGGCGGCGACGATCTCGCGCGCCTGGGCGAGCGGGATGCGGGGGAAGGGCACCGCAGGCACGTCGACCTCGATGCCGAACAGTTCGCGGATCTCGTCGCCGTGCTTGTCCTTGACCGCGGCGATCGCGGTCGCCAGGAGCTCCTCCTGCATCGCGGCGACGTCTTCGTGCGAGTCGATCCAGCTGATCTCGGCGTCGATCGAGGTGAACTCGGTGGCGTGACGGCTCGTGAACGACGGGTCGGCGCGGAACGCGTCGGCGATCTCGAAGACCTTGCCGAATCCGGCGGCCTGGGCCATCTGCTTGAAGTGCTGCGGGCTCTGGGCGAGGTACGCGGTCTGGTCGCCGAAGTACTCGAGCTGGAAGAGCTCGGCGCGCGACTCCGACGGGCTCGCCATGAGCTTGGGGGAGTGGATCTCGATGTAGTCGCGCTCGACCCAGTACGACCGCATCGCGTGCTCGAGGGTGGTCTGCACGCGGAAGATGAGGTTGTTCCGGCGCTGGCGGAGGTCGAGGAAGCGCCAGTCCATGCGCTTGTCCATGCCGCTGTCGGCGGCGATCGGGGTCTCGGGGAGCGCTTCGGCTGCGATCTGGAGCGAGCCGATCTTGACCTCGACGCCGCCGAGCTTCACCCGCTCATCGTGCTTGAGCTCACCCCGCACGGTCAGGAAGGTGCCGGTGGCAAGGCCCGAGATGGTCTCCGTCAGAGCCAGCGCCGCAGCATCCTGGTCCGACGGCTCCTCCGTCGGCCGCGTGGCGGGATTGACCAGCTGCACCGCCCCGGTCTCGTCGCGCAGGATGACGAACTGCACCTTCTTCTGGTCTCGGACCGTCTCGACCCAGCCCGAGACGGTGACCGGCCCGTCGGCGCGACCCTGCAGTTCTTCCACCAGCACGCGTTCACTCACGAGGGTCGAGTCTAGTCCGCGGCGCCGGGGCCTCCTGGGCAGGGGAGGCGGGGGATACCCCGAAACAATCCTGGTGGCTGGCGCACAGGTGTCGGTAACCTGCGCCGCTTAGCCTGGGGGGATGGCTTCGGGAAGCGACGGTTCATGGCTGGGTGCGCTCATCGACTGGACCGTCTCGCTGATGGAGGTGATCGGCCCGGTCGGGGCCGGCATCGGGATCGCGCTGGAGAACCTGTTCCCACCTCTGCCCAGTGAGGTCATCCTGCCGCTGGCGGGCCTGACCGCAAGTCGTGGGTCGTTCACCCTCGCCGAAGCCCTCATCTGGACCACGCTCGGCTCGATCGTCGGCGCGTTCGTGCTCTACGGGCTCGGGGCATGGCTGGGTGCCGATCGTCTACGCCGCATCGCCGAACGCCTCCCGCTGACGAAGGGGGAAGACATCGACAAGACGGTGGCGTGGTTCCACCGTCACGGCGGCAAGGCGGTGTTCTTCGGGCGGATGGTGCCGATCTTCCGGAGCTTCATCTCCATCCCCGCCGGCATCACACGGATGCCGCTGTGGAAGTTCGGTCTCCTCACTTCCGCCGGGAGTCTCATCTGGAACACGATCTTCGTGCTGTCGGGCTTCTTCCTCGGTGAGGCCTGGCCAGTCGTCGAGCAGTACGCCGAGATCCTGCAGTACATCGTGATCGCCGCCGTCGTGGTCGCGGTGGCGTGGTTCATCGTCGTCCGGGTCCGGTCACTGCGGGAGGGACAACGGGCCCGGGGGTGAACCCCGTATCCTCGCTGACATGACGACGCCCGCCACGACGCCGCCACCCGCCACACCCGCGAAGGCGCTCCTGGCGATCCCCTCTTTCCTGCTGAACGTCGTCCGAGGCGCTCTCATCGGCCTCGCCGAGCTCATCCCCGGGATCTCCGGCGGCACTGTGGCACTGATCACCGGTGTGTACGAGCGGCTGATCACTTCGGCCTCGCACGTCGTCTCCGCCGCTCGCATCCTGGTCTCGGGCCCCGACCGGCGACGCAACGCCGCCCGGGAGCTTCGGCAGGTCGATGGCGCGCTGATCCTTCCGGTCCTCCTCGGCATGGTGGCGATGGTGCTCACCCTGGCGGGCATCGTCGAGGCGATGGTGTCGGCCAACCCCGAACTGTCCCGTGGACTGTTCTTCGGTCTCGTCGCGGCGAGCATCGTCGTTCCGTTGCAGCAGATCCCTCGCCTTCGTCGTTCCCCCTCCGCGCGACTGACCGGAGTCGCGGTCTTCTTCGCCGCCGCGATCCTCGCTTTCGCGCTGGTGGGCCTGGCGGGCGGCGCGGTCGCCGTCGACCCGTCGCTCGTCATCGTCTTCTTCGCCGCCGCGATCGCCGTCTGCGCTCTCGTCGTCCCGGGCGTCTCGGGCTCGTTCTTCCTGCTGGCGATCGGGCTGTACTCGCCGACACTCCTCGCGGTGGATGAGCGCGACCTCGCTTATCTCGGTGTGTTCGCCGCCGGGGCGCTCCTCGGTCTCGTCACCATCGTGCAGGCCATGCGCCGCCTGCTCGAGCGCCACCGTCGGTTGACGCTTCTGGCGATGTCGGGGCTGATGCTCGGATCCCTTCGGGCGCTCTGGCCGTGGCAGGAACTCGCGCCCGGCGAGACGCACGGTGTGGGTTCGCTCGCCGCTCCCTACGACCCGGTGGCGGGACCCATGGTCTTGGCGCTGCTCGGAGCTGCGGCGGTGTTCGTGCTCCTGCTCGTCGAGAATGCGCTGGCGCGTCGATCTCTCGACGCCGAGCATGGTTCGGATTCTCCCCAGAAGCCGCGCCTTTAGACTGGGCAGGTGCCCGCAGACCGCCTCCATCTCGTGCGTCACGGGGAGGTCGACAACCCCCGCCGCGTGCTCTACGGCCGTCTTCCCGGCTACGGATTGAGCGCCGAGGGGCGACGGATGACGCGAGAGGCAGCCGAATACGTCCGCGAGACCGGACGCGGGGTCAGCCGCCTGGTGTGCTCACCGTTGCAGCGCACCCGCGAGTCGGCGGAGCCCTTCACCGAAGCGTTCGGACTCGAGCCCATCGTCGACGAGCGCGTGATCGAGCCCACGAACGTGTTCGAGGGGAAGCGGATGTTCCGGGCCCTGCTGAACCCGTGGAACTGGCGGCATCTGCGCCGCCCCGCCCTGCCCAGCTGGGGGGAGCCCTACAACGAGGTGATCGCGCGGATGAACGCGGCGATGACCGAGGCGTGGGAGGCGGTGGACGGCGGCGACGTGGTCATCGTCTCGCATCAGCTGCCGATCTGGGTCACCCACCTCGCCGCGGCGGGTCTGCCCTCGCGGCACGACCCCCGAGAGCGGCGCTGCGCGCTGTCGAGTGTGACGAGCTTCGAGATGGTCGAGAACAAGTGGACCGAGGTCGGCTACGTCGAGCCGGCGAGTCTCGCGGGTGCACGCGACGAGGGGGCGGTATGACCTCCCTCGTGCGTCGCGGCCGGGCCGCGGCATCCGCTCTCCTCGCCCTCGTGCTCGTGGGCGGCCTCGCCGCCTGCACCAGCGACCCCCTCGCCGAGCAGTATCGCGAGGGCGCGAACACCGGCTTCATCGCCGGCGACTTCCGGGTCGTGGAGATCCCCGAGGCCGACCGCGGCGAGCCGGTGGCCTTCTCCGGCGTCCTCGACGACGGATCGACGGTGACCGAGGCCGACTACGCCGGCGAGGTGCTGGTGGTGAACTTCTGGTATGCCGCATGCGCACCGTGCCGGGTGGAGGCGCCGTTCCTGGAGGAGGTCAACCAGGAGTACGCCGACGCGGGGGTGTCGTTCCTCGGGGTGAACACCTACGACTCGGCGCAGGCGTCGCTGGCCTTCGCCGACACGTACGGGGTCACCTACCCCAGTGCGCTCGCCGTCGAGGACGGCTCGATCAAGCTCGCCTTCGCCGAGCGGACGCCGCTGAACGCCACGCCGACGACGCTCGTGCTCGACCGCGACGGGCGCGTGGCCGCGCGGATCATCGGCCAGCTCGAAGACGCCTCGGTGCTCGACACCATCGTGGGCGAGCTGGCGGAGTCGGCTGCGGGGTCGTCGTGAACATCGCCGCGCTGATCGCCGACGGCGCGCTCTGGCTCGCCCTGCCGATCGCAGTGGCGGCGGGGCTGGTGTCGTTCCTCTCGCCGTGCGTGCTGCCGCTCGTGCCCGGGTATCTCGGGTTCATCGGCGGTGCGGTCGCGCCGCGTTCGGGGCCGCTGCGCGCTGCCGCGCCGGCCGGCGCGCGGACGATCGGCCCGCACGCGGACGATTCCGCCCCGGACGTCCTCGTCTCGACCGATTCTCCGCGCGTGGACGCGAGCGACGCCGTCGGTGAAGGGGATGCCACGGGCGCGCGGCCCGCCCGCGGGCGTCTCGTGCTCGGCACCCTCCTCTTCATCGCCGGCTTCACCGTGGTGTTCATGGCGATCAACATCTTCGGCGGCACACTCGGGCGCTTCTTCGTCGAATACACCGACCTCATCACGCGCGTGCTCGGCGTCGTGGTCATCCTTCTGGGCCTGGTGTTCATCGGGGTCTTCGGTTTCGCACAGAGAATTGCGCGACCGCAGATTCGCAGCAGCCTGGGCCTCGTCGGCGCGCCCCTTCTCGGTCTGGCGCTCGGCATCGGCTGGGCGCCGTGCATCGGCCCGACGCTCAGCGCCATCCTCGCGATGTCGTGGAACTTCGGCGACCCGGTGCGGGCGGGCATGCTCGGACTGGCATATTCGCTCGGCCTCGGGATCCCGTTCATCCTGCTCGCCCTCGGCTTCGGCTGGGCGACCCGGTCGGTGGCGTTCCTTCGCCGCCACATCCGCACCGTCAACCTCGTCGGCGGTGCCCTGCTGGTGATCCTCGGCCTGCTCATGGTGACCGGCGTCTGGACCGCCCTCATGGCGCAGCTGCAGGGGGTGTTTCTCAGTGTCCCGCTCCCGCTCTGACGCCGGTGCCGGTGTCGCCGCGGATCCGCTGCGGCCATCGGACCACGCCGACTCCGGACCATCCGCACCCGACCAGCCCGCGCTCGGACTCGTCGGCTGGCTGCGCTGGGCGTGGCGACAGCTGACGTCGATGCGCACGGCGCTCGTGCTTCTGCTCCTCCTCGCGATCGCCGCGGTGCCGGGCTCGATCTTCCCGCAGCGCAGCGCCGACCCGAACGGTGTCACGCAGTGGTTCACCGACAACCCCGACCTGGCGCCGGTGCTCGACAACCTGAGCCTGTTCGACGTCTACATCTCGCCGTGGTTCTCGGCGATCTACATCCTGCTGTTCGTCTCGCTGATCGGCTGCGTGATCCCGCGCACCAAGCATCACTGGAAGGCGCTGCGCGCACGTCCGCCCCGGACGCCCGCGCGGTTGGCGAGGCTGGAAGACCACCGCGAACGGGTCGTGCCGGTGCCGTCGGAGGATGCGGCGGATGACGCACGCCTCGCGATCGACCTCGCCCACGATCAGCTGCGTCGCGCCGGCTACCGCGTCGAGCGATACGACGACGGGCTGTCGGTGTCGGCCGAGCGCGGATACCTGCGCGAGACCGGCAACCTGCTGTTCCACGGCGCGCTCGTCGGCGTGCTGCTCGCGGTCGGGATCGGCGGCGGCTTCACTTACACCGGGCAGAGCGTGATCATCGAGGGGCGCACCTGGGTCAACTCGTTGCTCGACTACTCCTCGTTCAACCCCGGCCGGTTCGTCGACGAAGAGCAGCTCGTGCCTTACTCGATGACGCTCGAGGACTTCGAGGTGACCTACCAGCCGGTCGGCTCCAACGGGGCGGGGCAGGCGGGCGATTTCGCCGCGAACCTCACCACGCAGCTCGCCGGTGACGAGCCGCAGGAAGGGGTGGTGCGCGTCAACGCGCCGCTCGAGCTCGCCGGAGACCGGATCTACCTCATGGGCAACGGATACGCCCCGACGATCACGGTCCGCGATCCCGCGGGCGAAGTCGTGTTCTCCGAGGCGGTGCCGTTCCTGCCGCAGGACACGAACATGACCTCGCTCGGAGTGGTGAAGATCCCCGACGGACTGTCGGAGCAGCTCGGGCTCGTGGGGTTCTTCTACCCGACCGAGGCGCCCCTGGAGACCGGGGCCTTCACCTCGGCCTACCCGGCCCTCATCAACCCCGTGGTCTCGCTCGACGTCTACGAGGGCGACCTGGGGATCGACGGCGGCATTCCTCGGTCGGTATACGCGCTCGACACCGGCGACATGGACCGGCTGACCGGCGGCGACACCGGCGTGGCCTCGATCCAGCTCGCCCCCGGCGACACCGCCGACCTCCCCGGCGGACGCGGGACGATCACCTTCGAAGACGAGGCGACCGAGGGCGCGCAGGGGTACGACGAGTCCGTCAAGCGCTACGTGTCGCTGTCGGTGCACCGTGATGTGGGAGCGCCGTGGGTGCTGGCCTTCTCGGTTCTCGCGATGGTGGGGTTGCTCGCGGGTCTGTTCATCCCGCGTCGCCGCATGTGGGTGCGGGCCACGCCGGTGCCCGGTGGCGGAAACGGCGAGGGAGCCGTCCGGCTCGAGTACGCGGGGCTCGCCCGCGGCGAGGACCCGGGCCTGGCCGGTGACGTCGACCAGTTCGCGCAGCGTCACGGCGACGCGGTGGCCGGCGTGCTCCGCGAGCGGGTGTAGTCGGCGGCATCCGCGCTCCGCTCGCATCCGCGCTCGCGCGCCCGCCCTGCCCGCCCCCGCCCGCGCGCGCCCCGCCGGGCCGCCCGCTCCTCCCCGTCTCTTCGTCGAGCCACCCGATTCGCGACGAGCCGCCGCGCGTCGGAGGGTGACTCGTCGCGATCGCGGTGGTTCGTGGCATCCTCCGGAGGACCGCGCCGTGCTGCCGTGGGGGATCTCACGACGGCGAACGAACCCCCGGTTCAGCTCTCAGCCCCGCGCGTAGACTGAGATCCATGCCCGACGCCGCCCTGACGCTCGATTCGGTCTCGGTTCTGCTGGTCTGGACCGCCATCGCGATCTACGCCCTCGCCTTCGTCGCCTATGCGATCGATCTCGCCCGCCGTTCGGCGTCGGCGATCGAGGAGAAGGATGCCGCGAGCGGCGCCGTCCGCACCGAGGCGCGGGAGCTCGTCGGGGCCGCCGCAGGCGGACCGACGACGTCGGCGCGGGGTGCCGGGCCCGTGGCATCCGCGTCCGATTCGGTGTCGTGGACGCAGGATGCCGCGGGGAAGAAGCCCCGCCTGGTGTGGGCGCGGCTGGGCACCGTGCTGACCGTGCTCGGCTTCCTGTTCCACCTGGGTGCGACCGTGACCCGCGGCATCGCCGCCGAGCGGGTGCCGTGGTCGAACATGTACGAGTTCGCCCTGACGGGCACCCTCCTCATCATCGTGGTGTACCTCGCCGCGCTCGTGCGCTCCGACCTGCGCTTCCTCGGCTCGCTCATCACCGGGCTCACCGTGCTGCTCCTTGGCGGCGCGACGCTGGCGTTCTACGTCGAGATCGTGCCGCTGATGGACCCGCTCAAGAGCGTGTGGCTGGTCATCCACGTCTTCGTCGCATCGCTGGCGACGGCCCTGTTCGCGCTGGCGTTCGGGCTGTCGGTGCTGCAGCTGATGCAGTCGCGTCGCGAGACCAGGGCCAAGGGCCCCGGGTTCCTGCGCACCCTGCCGCGATCGGAGGCGCTGGAGTCGCTCGCCTACCGCTTCACGATCATCGGCTTCATGTTCTGGACGTTCACGCTCATCGCGGGCGCGATCTGGGCCAACGACGCCTGGGGCCGGTACTGGGGCTTCGACACCAAGGAAGTCTGGACCTTCGTCATCTGGGTCCTCTACGCCGGGTACATCCACGCGCGAGCGACGCGCGGCTGGCGCGGCTCGCGGTCGGCGTGGCTGTCGATCATCGGCTTCGCCGCGGTGCTGTTCAACTTCACGATCGTGAACATGTTCTTCAAGGGATTGCACGCCTACAGCGGCCTGAGCTGAGCGCGAGCCGCGCGATCGCTCAACCCCGCATTCGCGACCCGTCAGAAAACGCGGCTCCGGATGGCGCGGGGCGGCGTTTCTCGGCCACTCGCGGTATGGGGAGATCGGGCGGCGGGCCCGCGTGCGCGCGGGTGCGCCCGCCACGCACGACCCGTCAGAAAACGCGGCTCCGGATGGCGCGGGGCGGCGTTTCTCGGCCACTCGCGGTGTGGGGAGGTCGAGCGGCGGGTCCGCGTGCGCGCGGGTGCGCCCGCCACGCACGACCCGTCAGAAAACGCGGCTCCGGATGCGTCGGGGCCGCGTTTCTTGACGGGTCGGCGTAAGGGATGCGGGCCAGGGTCGTGCGAGCGGCCGGGTCGCGCGAGGGGCCAGGGTCACGCGAGAGGCCGGGCCGCGCGGGGTTCAGGCGGGCGCGGGGGTTCAGGCGGGCGCGGGGGCGGCCCTCAGCGACCGGGCCGACACCGTGCGCCGACGGGCCACCGCGAGCACCGAGGCGATGAGCGCGAGAATCGTCCAGACCGCGAGACCGCCGAGACCCGCACCGAGGCCGTCAGCCGAAGTCAGGGCGGCGAGCATCCCCTGGTACGCCGGAGCGGTCGGCAGCAGCGACGCGATCGAGGCCAGCGCGCCCGGCACGGTCGAGACGACCCCGGTCGCAACGACGAGCACGCCCACGAGCGCCGAGATCCACCGCCCCACGCCGCCGAAGACGGCGACCAGCGCCTGGTTCACCGCCGCGAAGGCGACACCCGCGACGACGCACACGGCGGCATAAACCGTCCATTCGCTCCAGGTGTAGGCCGCCGCGAGCTGCACGATCCCGGCGATGAGTACGCCCTGCACCGCGCCGATGACGGCCGCCGGCAGGAATCCGCGGAGCGCCAGCACAGCCGAGGGCGCCCGCGACGTCAGTGCCCGTCGCGACACCGCCTGCAGCGCCACGAACGTGCCGAGTCCGCCGAACCACAGCGCCAAGGTGGACAGCAGCGGGATCGCCGAGGCGCCGAAGAGGTTGTCGCCCACACCCTGCGCGGCGACGGGGTCGGCCACGACCGTGGCGAGGTCGGTCGCCTCGGCGTCGGTGTAGGTCGGGATCTCCTCCGTCGCCGTCGCCAGCCCGTCGGCGAGGCTCGTCGTACCGTCGGCGACCTCGGCCGCGCCGTCGCTGAGTCCCTGCACGCCGTCGGCGAGCGACTGGGCGCCCTCGGCGGCCTGGCCGGCGCCGCCGGCCAGCGCCCCGGCGCCCGAGCCGATCTGGGTCGCCCCCGAGGCGAGCTCTCCGGCACCCGCCGCCGACTGGTTCGTGCCGGCCTGGAGCTGGTCGAGCCCGGACGCGAGCGAGTCGATCCCGTCCGCGGTCTGGCGGAACTGCCCGACGAACTGCGCGGTCGCGGCGGTGTTGAACTGTCCGAGCGCGACATTCGTCGCGCCGGCGTTGGTCGCCGCGTCCACCGCCGTCTCGGCCGCGCCGCCGGCGGCCTGCGCCGCACCGCCCACGCCCGTGGCGACCTCGCCGGCGGTCACCGCGGCGCCGCCCAGCTCTGCACAGAACTCTGCGGACGCTCCCGAGGTGGCGCACGACGCAGCCAGCCCGCCCAGCGTCTCCGCGAGCCCACCGGCCTGCGGCGCGACCTCCCCGAGGCTGAGCGCGACGCCGCCGATCTGCTGAGCGGTCGACGCGGTGTCGTCGGCGGCGGCCTGCGCGAAGCCCGACACCTGCGCCGGCACCAGCCCGTCCCGCTCCAGCTGGTCGGCGCCGCCCCGCAGACCCCCCGAGATCTGCCGCGCTCCGTCGGCTGCCCCGCCGATGCCGCCGCCGATCTGCACCAGCCCGCTCTGGGCCGCGAGGCGCCCTGCGACAGGCCCGTCGCGCCGGTGGCGAGCTGGGATGCCCCCGATCCGAGCTCGGAGATGCCGCCCGGCAGTGCCGCCGCCCCGTCGGCTGCCTGCGACGCGCCGTCAGCGAGCTGACCTGCGCCGTCGGCGAGCTGATCGGCCCCGTCGGCCGCCTCACCGAGCTGCTCGCCCAGTGTCGTGAAGCCCAGGAACACGTTCTCGAGATACGTCTCCGACAGCTGCTGCCCCACGAGCGACGCAGCGGTCGTCGTCACCTGCGCGGTGATCGCATCGTCGACCACGCGGCTGTCGGGCGGGGTCGTCACTTCGATCGTCGCCTGCTCGGGCGTCTCGCCCGGCTGGGTCGAGGTCGCGGCAGCGGAGAAGTTCGACGGGATCGTCACGACCGCGGCGTAGGTCCCGTCGGCGAGACCCTCGGCCGCGTCGTCCTCGTTCGAGATCGTCCAGGTGAGGTTGCTCTCGAGGTCGTCCGACCCCTCGACGAGCCCGGCGCTCAGCTGACGGCCGAGCGGCACGGTCTGCCCGTTGATCTCGACGGGTTCGTCGTCGTTCACGATCGCGGCGTTCAGCTGGTCGAGCCGCTCGGTGGGGTTGTAGAGCGCCGCGACGAGGATGCCGCCGACGATCACCGGCAGCAGCAGCACACCGAGAATCGTCAGCCACGTCACCGGCTTCGGGCTGCGCGCGCGTTCGAGGGGAAGAGTCATGAGAACACCTCATCGAAAGGGGAGGTCGAAGACGCTGCGTCGTCGGAGCGCGAAGAACGGGACGAGCGGGAGAGAGCAGATGCCGCGGGCGGGCCGCTCACGGACAGCACCGCGATCGCGGCGCGACCAGCCTCGGTGAGGGCGCGCTCAGCGAAGGTCGCGTCGTTCGCGGACACGATGAGGGTGACCTCGCCGCTCTGCCGCAGAACCGCGAGCGCCTCGTCGCGGGCAGCGAGCGACTGGGTCTCGATCGAGTCCAGCGCGTCGACGACAACGACCCGGCTGCCGCCGTCGAACGCCTCGCGGAGCTCGGCGGCGGGGTCATCGTTGTTGTGGAGCAGCGCCACTCCCACCCTCGGGCGTACCCACGCGGCCCGCTCGGGGAGGAGGTGCCCCTCGACCTTGATGCGTCCCTCGGTGGGTGCCAGTCGCGCCGCGATGGTCAGGAGCAGCCCGCGTGCGGCGCGTGCGTCATCGGAGGTGACGACGAGCGTCGACCCGGGCTCCAGCCGGAACGACGCGCCGGTGAACACCACGTCGCGTCCGTCCCCCTCACCCTCTCCGCCGTCGCCGACGCCGACCCCATCCGCCACGACCGCGGCGGTGGTGTCACGCTCGGGCCAGTCCTCGAGCGCGATCTCGCGCTCGACGGCCTCACCTTCGATGTCGAAGTGCGGCAGCATCCGGTCGAGCGCCTTCGGGAACCACCAGGCCTTCTCGCCCAGCAGGGTCATCACCGCAGGTACGAGCGTCATGCGCACGAGGAAGGCGTCGACGGCGATCCCGACCGCCAGCCCGAGTGCGATGGGTTTGATCGATGTGTCCCCCTCGGGGACGAAGGCGGCGAACACGGCGAACATGATCACCGCCGCCGCGGTGACGACCCGTGCCGAGGCGGTGAAACCCGAGCGCACGGCGCCGACCGCGATGGCCCGCAGCTCATCGCGCGAGGGGTTGCGACCCAGGCGCCGGCGGGCGTGGACGAAGTCCTCGCGCATGCGCGAGACGAGGAAGACCTCGTAGTCCATGGCGAGGCCGAACAGCACGCCCATGAGGATGATGGGCATGAAGCTGATGACCGGCCCGGTGCGCGAGACGTGCAGGAGATCGGCGAACCAGCCCCACTCGAAGACGGCGGCGACCGCCCCGAACGCGGCGGCGACCGACAGGAGGTACCCGGCGGCGGCCTTCAGCGGCACCCAGATCGAGCGGAAGACGATCATCAGGAGGATGAGCGAGAGCCCGACCACGAAGATGCCGAAGGGGAGTAGTGCCTCGCCCAGTCGATCGGAGATGTCGATCGCGACCGCGGTGAACCCGGTGACCTTCAGGTCGACGCCGTACTCGTCGAGGAGGCGGTCGTGCTGCGCCCGGAGCTCTCGGACGAGGTCGGCGGTGGCCGGGTCATCGGGCGCGGTCTCGGGGACGATCTGGATGATGCCGGTGTCGGCCGTCTCGTTGGGGGTGGCAAGGGCCACCTCCTCCACGCCCGGCACCTGCTCGATCTCGGCGGCGAGGTCGTCCATGAGCCCGACCGGATCGGTCGAGGTGACGATCGTGCCGGTCATGATGAGCGGACCGTTGGCCCCGGGGCCGAAGTTCTCGGCGACGAGGTCATAGGCCTGGCGCGCCTCGCTCTCCTCGCTCTGCATGCCGGCGTTGGGGAGGGCGAGGGTGAGGCTCGCCGCCGGGATCGCGGCGGCGCCGAGCGCGGCGACGATCGCGACGGTGGTGAGGAGTGGGCGCCGCGTGACGAACATCACCCAGCCGTTGGGCTGCTTCGCGCCGCCGGTCTTCTGCGCTTTCGGCGCCCGTCGACGCTTCCATCCGACGACGCGCCCCTTGGCGAAGCCGAGGAGCGCGGGCGTGAGGGTGAGGGCCACCACGACGGCGATGGCGACGGCCACGGCGGCGGCGATGCCCATCGTGGTGAGGAACGGGATGCCGGCGAAGGACAGTCCGATGAGGGCGATCAGCACCGTCACCCCGGCGAAGACGACCGCGGAGCCCGCGGTGCCGGTGGCGCGCGCGGCGGACTCCTCGGGTTCCATGCCGGCGCGCACCTGGTCTTGATGTCGCGCGACGATGAACAGGGAGTAGTCGATGCCGACCGCGAGCCCGAGCATCACCGCCAGGAGCGGCGTGGTCGACGAGATGGTCGAGAACACGGTGGCCACGAAGATCAGAGCGACGGCGAGGCCGACGCCGATGATCGCGCTGATGAGCGGGAACCAGGCAACGGCGATCGAGCGGAAGGTGATCATGAGCACGAACAGGGCGATGAGCACGCCGATCGCTTCGATGATGGTCAGCGTCGGCACCGCGGTGGAGAACAGATCCCCGCCGAGCGCCGCCTGCGATCCTGGAGGAAGCGCCCCGGTCAGCTCGTCGGCGATGGCCTCGGCCGACGAGACGGTCTCGTCCGAGATCTCGGTCGCCTGTCCTTCGAACTGCATCCGGATGATGGCGGCGGTGCCGTCGTCGGAGATGAGGCCGCTGATGGTGTCGTCGTAGGGGTCGGTGACGGCGATGACGTCGTCGAGATCGGAGAATTCCCCCACCGCGTCGTCGATGACGCTGCGATACGCCTCGTCGTCGATCTGGTCGCCGTCGGCGGCGACCACGACCAGCTGCGCGCTCGTGCCGCTCACCTGCGGGAAGGTCCGGTTCAGCTCCTCGAGACCTTCCTGCGCCTCGGTGCCGGGGATCGAGAAGGAGTTGTCGGTGCCCTGGGAGAACAGGGCGGCGCCACCTCCGGCGAGGACGAGCAGGAGCAGCCAGGTGACCAGCACCTTCCACGGCCGACGGAACGACCAACGTCCGAGTGCGTACAGCAGTGTGGACACGGCGCCTCCTGGAAACGGGGATCAAATATCGATACAGCGCTGTATCCAATACACAGGTGTATCGTAAAGCGCGCCCCGGGCGCCAGTCTGAGGAGTTCCCGTGAAAGTCGAAGGAGGACGGATGACGAGCGCCACCCCCGCACGCCGTCGAGACGCCACGCGCCAACGCCTGCTCGACGCCGCAGCCGAGGTCTTCGCCGAGTCGGGCCTCGATGCTGCGTCGGTCGAGGCGGTCTGCGAGCGCGCCGGGTTCACCCGCGGCGCGTTCTACTCCAACTTCGACAGCAAGGAGGAGCTCTTCCTGGAGCTCGCGGCCAGAGTCTGGGAGGCCCGGGTCGGAGCCGTCGCGGTGCGCGTCGCCGAACTCGAGGGCGACGGCCACCTCGAGGTGACGACCGATGCGATCCAGGCGGTGGTGCAGCGGGTCCTCGACGGGCCGGCCGAAGACCGGCTGGGTGTGCTCCTCATGAGCGAGATCCGCATGCACGCGCTCCGCAACCCCCGCTTCGCCGAGGGGTACCTGCGTCAGCAGGACGAGATGCACGCGAGCGTCGCCCGCATCATCGACGACATCGGACGCTCCACCGGGGTGCGCTTCCGCGTACCGGCCGTCGATGCGGCGCGACTGTTCATCTCGTCGTGGGAGTCCACGCTCGTCCGTGCGGTGATGGCCGGTCTCGACGACGACGAGCGCGAGAAGCGCTGCCGCGCCGAGGTCGCCCAGATCGCGCACCTCGTTCTCGCCGACGACGGAATGACCCCGTAGGCGGCCGCGTCAGCCGAGCGACGGGAGGGCATGGCAGCGCACGATGCGGTCCACCCACCACTGCCGGCGCTCGGCGTCGACGGCGCGCCGCTCCACAACGGCGGGGTCGGGAATCGGGCGGACGACGCGCAGCGCTCCGTTCTGGGTCGCGTAGTCCGCGACATCCTCGGTGAAGAGCGCCCCGGTGCCCAGCCCGCAGTCGTAGGGGAGGTCGGGGAGGGCGGCAGCGAGTGCGGCCCCCATCGACAGCCCGACCGCTGAGTCCAGCGCACTGGAGACGACGACCGGGAGGCCCGCCTCGGCGACGATGCGCATCGCCCGTGACACCCCGCCGAGCGGCTGGGCCTTGATGACCAGGAGGTCCGCGGCCTCGGCGCGGGCGACGGCGAGCGGGTCGTCGGCCTTGCGCACGCTCTCGTCGGCGGCCACGGGGATATCCAGACGCGAGATGCGGCGCCGGAGCTCGGCGAGTTCGTCGATGCTCGCGCAGGGCTGCTCGACGTATTCGAGGTCGTAATGCTCCATGGCCCGGACGGCATGCTCAGCCTCGTCGATGTTCCAGGCGCCGTTGGCGTCGATGCGGATGCGTCCCTCCGGTCCCATCGCCTCGCGCACGGCCGCCACGCGGGCGACGTCATCGTCGAGCCGCTGGCCCGGGTCGGCGACCTTCACCTTCGCGGTGCGGCAGCCGGCGAATCGCGCGAGGACCTCGGGGACGGATGCCGCGGGCACGGCCGGCACTGTCGCATTCACCGGAATGAGGTCGCGCCGGGCCGGAGGGGTTGTGGACCAGCCGTACTCCAGGGCGGCGGCCAGCCAGGTGCTCGACTCGCGATCGTCGTACTCCATGAAGGGAGAGAACTCCGTCCACCCCTCCGGGCCCTCGATCAGCGCCAGCTCGCGTGTGTCGACGCCGCGGAAGCGTGTGACCAGCGGCAGGGACACGACGTGCAGTCGGTCCAGGACTTCGTCGAGCGGAGGGAGGGTCATCCGCCCATTGTGGCCGGTGCCGCGGCATCCATCATCGTGTCATTGACTATAGTGTGTGACACACAGTACAGTGTGAGTCATGAGTGAGACCGAAGCCCTCGACACCCACCTGCAGGAGCTTCGTCGCGGGACCGTCGTGCTGGCGTGCCTGCGGCTGCTGCAGGACCCCGGGTACGGCTACGGCCTGCTCGAGGAGTTGCAGTCGCGCGGCTTCGACGTCGATGCCAACACCCTCTACCCCCTGCTGCGCCGCCTCGAGAAGCAGGGGCACCTCTCCAGCGAGTGGAACACCGACGAGGCCCGTCCGCGCAAGTTCTACCGCACAAGCGCCGAGGGAGCACGGCTCGCCGTCGCCCTCGGCGCGGACTTCGACGCGATCGCCCGCGCGATCGCCGACCTTCCCGCTTCATCCGCCTCCTGAGGACACGCCATGACCACCACGACCCTGACCGACCGCTACATCGACGCGGCAATGCGCACGGTACCCGAGGCGCAGCGCCCCGATCTCGCCGCCGAACTCCGCGGGTCCATCGACGATCAGATCGACGCCCGCGTCGCCGGCGGCGACGACCCCGCTGCGGCTGAGCGGGCGGTGCTGACCGCGCTCGGCGACCCCGAGGTACTGGCCGCCCAGTACACCGATCGACCGCTGCAGCTGATCGGCCCCCGCTACTTCCTCGACTGGTGGCGGCTGCTGAAGCTGCTCCTCGCGATCGTCCTGCCGTGCGCCGCCTTCGGCGTCGCACTGGCGCAGACGCTGAGCGGGGCCAGCTTCGGGGAGCTGATCGGCTCTGTCGTCGTGACGCTGATCCAGGTGACGGTCAACCTCGGTTTCTGGACCGTGCTGGTCTTCGCGATCGTGGAGCGCACGGTGCAGCGCCGCGCCGACATGGGTCTCGGCGAATGGTCGCTCGACAGGCTCCCCGAGCCGCGCCCGCGCGGCGCAGGATTCGGCGACATGGTGGGCAACCTCGTCTTCCTCGTCCTGGGTGTCGGACTGGTGTTGTGGGACCTCTCGATCGGGTTCGTCCCCACCGAACGCGGCCTGTCGTTCCTCGACCCCGGTCTCTGGCCGACGGGGTTCGCCGGCCTCGTCATCCTCGCCGTGGCCGAGGCCGTCCTCACGATCGTCGTCTACCTGGTGGGGCGATGGACGCCGGCGCTCGCCGTGGCGAACCTCGTCCTGAACGCGGTGTTCGTCGCCGTGTCGGTGTGGCTCCTCACACAGGGACGGCTGCTGAACGCCGAATTCTTCCCCACGATCATCGGCGACGGCGGCGACGACGTCGCGGGCATCCTGGGGGTCGTTTTCGGGTTCGGAATCGTCGCCATCGCCGCGTGGGACACCGTCGATGCCTTCCTCAAGGCGCGCCAGGGCCGGGGCGGGGCGATGCTCGGACGCTGACCGCCCTACGCCTCGCGTTCTAGGCTGGCGACATGCTCCCCGATACCCCCGTGCGCCTCGGCGTGCAGATCCAGCCCCAGCACGCGACCTACCCGCAGATCCGCGATGCCGTCCTGCGCCTGGAGGAGATGGGCGTGGACATCCTGTTCAACTGGGACCACTTCTTCCCCCTCTTCGGCGACCCGGACGGCCTGCACTTCGAGTCATGGACCATGCTCGGCGCCTGGGCGGAGCAGACCGAGCGGGTCGAGTTCGGGTCGCTGGTGAACTGCAACAGCTATCGCAGCGCCGACCTGCAGGCCGATATGGCCCGCACCCTCGACCACATCAGCGGCGGCCGGTTCATCTTCGGCACGGGCTCGGGCTGGTTCGAGCGCGACTACGCCGAGTACGGCTACGAGTTCGGCACTGCCGGGTCGCGGCTGAACGATCTGGCCGAGGGCCTCGAGCGCGTGGTCGCCCGGTGGAGCAAGCTCAACCCCGCGCCCACCCGCGACATCCCGATCATGATCGGCGGCAAGGGCGAGCAGAAGACGCTGCGCCTGGTCGCCCGGTACGCGGACATCTGGCACAGCTTCGTCACCCCCGAGGAGCTCGGCCACAAGCTCGGCGTCATCGACACCTGGGCGCAGAAGGAGGGGACGGATGTCTCGGGCCTCGTCGTCTCGAACGATCTGCAGCGCCGCGACCAGTCCGACGCCGATGGGCTCTTCGACGCCGGCGTCCGGCTGTTCACGCTCGGGTGGGCGCCCTCCGAGGCGGACTACGACGCGATCGCCGGGTGGCTGCGCTGGCGCGACGCCAAGAACGGCACCGGGAGCGCGGTGTGAGCCCCGAAGCGGTCTCCGACCTCTTCGACCCGTCGGAGTGGGTCGGAGCTCCCGGCGCGGAGCGCTACACCGACATCACCGCCCACGTCTCCGCCGACGGTCGGGTCGCGCGCATCGCGTTCGACCGCCCCGAGGTGCGCAACGCCTTCCGCCCCCGCACGGTCGACGAGCTGTACGACGCCCTCGACATCGCCCGCCAGGACCCGCGCATCGGGGTGGTCCTCCTCACCGGCAACGGCCCGAGCCCCAAGGACGGCGGCTGGGCGTTCTGCTCGGGCGGCGACCAGCGCATCCGCGGACGCACCGGCTACCAGTACGACGGCGCGGATGACCCGGGCGACGCGTCCGGTGATGCGCGCGCGGCGCTCGGCCGCCTCCACATCCTCGAGGTGCAGCGTCTCATCCGGTTCATGCCGAAGGTCGTCATCGCGGTGGTGCCGGGGTGGGCCGCGGGCGGGGGGCACTCGCTGCACGTGGTGTGCGATCTCACCATCGCCAGCCGCGAGCACGGCCGCTTCAAGCAGACCGACGCCGACGTGGGGTCGTTCGACGCCGGGTACGGTTCGGCGTTCTTCGCGCGTCAGATCGGGCAGAAGTTCGCCCGCGAGGTGTTCTTCCTCGCCGAGGAGTACTCCGCCCAGCGGGCCTACGAGATGGGGGCGGTCAACCGTGTGGTCGACCATGCCGACCTCGAGCGGGAGGCGCTGACGATGGCCCGGGTCATCCTCACGAAGTCACCGACGGCGATCCGCATGCTGAAGTTCGCCTTCAACGCCGTGGACGACGGCATCGCCGGCCAGCAGCTGTTCGCCGGCGAGGCGACGCGCCTGGCCTACGGCACCGACGAGGCGGTCGAGGGCCGCGACGCATTCCTGCAGAAGCGCGACCCCGACTGGTCGCCCTACCCCTGGCACTACTGACAGGTCCGCCGTGAAGCTCCGCCCTGTCGACGGCGACGATCCCCGCGACATCCTCCCGGCGCTGCGCGCCGCCGTCCTCGGGGCCGGCCCCGCGCTCGGCCTCGGCATGACCGGATCGGACTCGGGAGGGGGTGCCGAAGAGGTCCCCGCCGGGACCGCCGTGGTGGTGACGACGTCGGGGTCGACCGGGATCCCCAAGCGCGTCGTCCTCAGCAGATCGGCGCTCACCGCCAGTGCGCTCGCCACCGCCGCTCGGCTCGGCGACGGGGCGTGGCTCCTCGCGCTCCCCGCCAGCTACGTCGCGGGGCTCCAGGTGCTCGTCCGGTCACTCGTCGCCGACCGGCAGCCGGGCCTGCTGTCGGGTCCGTTCCAGCCGCAGGCGTTCGCGTCGGCGGCGCTCATGCTCGTCTCGAGTGAGAACGGACGCCGCGTGCCGACCTTCACCTCTCTCGTTCCCGCGCAGTTGATCCGGCTCCTCGACGCCGCCGAGCACGACACCGCCGTGCGCACCGCCGTCCGCTCCTTCGAGGCGATCCTCATCGGCGGCCAGGCCCTCCCGGCAGCGGTGCTCGAGCGCGCCGAAGGCGCGGGGGTGCGGATCGTCCGCACCTACGGTGCGACCGAGACGAGCGGCGGCTGCGTCTACGACGGCCTCCCGCTCGACGGGGTGGGGCTGCGGATCGAAGGGGGAGAGGTGCAGCTGTCGGGGCCGACCCTCGCCGAGGGGTATCTCGGCGACCCTGCCCGCACCGACGCGGCATTCGTGACCGCCCGCGACGGCACCCGCTGGTACCGCACCGGCGACGCCGGCCTGATCGAAGACGGTGTGCTGCGGGTGCGCGGGCGCCTGGACAACGTCATCGTCTCGGGCGGCATCAACGTCTCTCTCGACCGGGTCGAGCGCGTGGTGCGGTCGGTGCCGGGCCTCCACTCCGCCGTCGTGGTGGGGGTGGCGGATGACCGCTGGGGCGAGGCCTCGGTGATCGTCGCCGCCCGCGGCGAGGCGCTCCGCCGCAGCGAAGGCACCCAGCTCACCGAGGCCCGGGCGGCCGTGGCCACCGAGATCGGCGTCCACGCCCGCCCCTCCCGTCTGATCCTCGTCGACGAGGTGGCCGTCCTGCCCTCGGGGAAACCCGATCGCGAGGCGATCCGGCGGCTCGTGGCCGGGCACCGCTAGCGCACAGCCCTAGGATGTGACCTCGTGGCACGAACCTCCAGCAAGAAGCGCAAGCGTCCGGCATCCCGTCCCCGCCCCGGCGGGAACCCGCAGCGTGTTCCGGTGGCCCCGACCCGCGCGCCGCAGAAAGCGACCGCGCGCGACTGGATCGGCGCCGCGCGCCTGCGCACCCTGCCGCTCGCGGTCACCCCGGTGCTCATCGGCACGGGTGCTTCGATGCTCGTGCTCGACTCGCTTCGCTGGGTGGTGGCGCTGTGCTGCCTCGCGGTGGCGGTGTGCCTTCAGATCGGGGTCAACTACGCCAACGACTACAGCGACGGCATCCGGGGCACCGACGACTTCCGCGTCGGCCCCGCGCGCCTGACGGGTGCGCGGAAGGCGAAGCCGCGTACGGTGCTCATCGTGGCGCTGGTGTTCTTCGGCCTCGCCGCGGTGGCGGGCCTTGCGATCGTCATCCGCACCCAGCAGTGGTGGCTGCTGCTCGTGGGCGCTGTGTGCATCGTCGCTGCCTGGTTCTACACCGGCGGCAAGCGACCCTACGGCTACTACGGGCTGGGGGAGATCGTCGTCTTCGTCTTCTTCGGCCTCGTCGCGACCCTCGGCACGACGTGGGTCCAGGCGCTCGCGCTGCCGCAGGAGGCCTGGTTCGGCGCGGTGGGCGCGGGATCGTTCGCGTGCGCCGTGCTGCTGGCGAACAACCTCCGCGACATCGATCAGGACCGCGCGGCCGGCAAGCGCACCCTGTCGGTACTGATCGGGCGTCGCGGGTCGCAGGTGCTCTTCACCGTGCTGGTCCTCGCTCCGTTCGTCATCTCCGGATGGATCGCGCTGTTCTACCCCATCGCGTGGCTGACCCTGTTCGGTCTGCTCGCCGCGCTTCCGGCGGTGCTCATCGTGTGGACCTACCGGCTCCCCAGGGAACTCGTCGTCGCGCTGGCGCTGAGCTCGCTGGCCTCGCTGACCTACGGGGTGTTCTTGTTCTGGGCGTTCGTCGGCTGACCGGCCGCGCGCTCGCCCGCGGCGTCCGCACCCATGGCGTCAGCGGCGGCGTCCTCCGCATCCGCGTCCGCGTCAGCGGCCGCGCTGTCGACGCGCACCGCGTGTTCGCGGCGGCCGGCGCCGAGCGATGAGGTGACCTCGTTCAGCGGGCGGCGCAGGAACAGCAGCGACAGGCTCAGACCGATGAGGGCGGCGAAGATCGCCGCGAGCCAGTAGAGCTGCTGGAAGATCGGGAAGAGCATCAGGATGCCGAACGGCACCAGGAACGCCAGAAGCCGCAGCACGGAGTAGACCAGGGCGGAGCGGGCTTTCACCTCTCCAGTTTACGTCGGCTCCTTCTGCTCCCCTCCCACGACCCCCAGGCCGCGCCCAGCCCAGCGCGCCTAGGATGGACCCATGACGAGGGTGCTCCTCATCGCGGCGTTGCTGGCCACGGTGTTCTGGGTCTACAGCATCGTCGACTGCGCCCTGCAGCCGCCGAATCGCCATCGCGGTGTGAGCAAGCCGATCTGGATCCTCATCGTCATCCTTCTCCCCGTCCTCGGCGGTGTGCTGTGGTTCGTGGTGGGGCGCCTGCGCAAGAAGACGATCGCCGCGCGGCGCGCGCCCGACGACGACCCCGAGTTCCTGGGGCGCATCGGCTCGATCAGCGATCAGGACGAGCGCATCCGCCGCCTCGAAGAAGAACTCGCCCAGCTCGATGCCGAAGCCGATGACCCCCGCTTCCTGCCGCCCGAGCGCGGCGCGGCGCCCGGCAGCGCGATCGAACCGCCGCCGAGCGGTCGCGACCGCTCCGCCCGGGCCGGCGACCGTCCGGCCGACGACGATGACCCGCTCGGCACCCGCGGACCGCTGAGCTGAGGTGACCGGCGACACCCCCGGGACGCAGGCTCCCTCGACCGATGCCGCCGCCGCCCTGATCGGCGCGCTCGTGGCCGGCGGTGTCCGACACCTCGTGCTCAGTCCCGGGTCGCGCTCGCAGGCACTCGCGCTGGTTGCCGCCGAGCTCGAGCGGCGGGACGCCGTTCGACTGCACGTGCGCATCGACGAACGCGTCGCGGGATTCCTGGCCCTCGGGATCGGACGCGAGACGGGGACGCCGGCAGCCCTCGTCTGCACCTCGGGAACCGCGACGGCGAACTACCTCCCGGCGGTGCTCGAGGCCCATCACACCGGGGTGCCGCTCATCCTCCTCACGGCCGACCGCCCGCCTGAGCTGCGCGGTGTCGGTGCGAACCAGGCCACGCGCCAACCGGGTCTGTACGCCGGATTCACGCGGTGGGAGGCCGACCTTCCCGTCCCGAACGAGGTCGACGAGTCGGGCGGGAGCGACCAGACGTCGATGCTGCGTCAGACCGCCGGCGATGCGCTCGCCGCCGCTCGCGGCGAGACGGGCCGGCCCGCGGGGCCCGTGCACCTGAATCTGCCCTACCGCGACCCGCTCGCCGGTGCCCTGCCGCGGTGGCTCGCCGCGCCTGTCGGCGCAGAGCCGTCCGACGCCGCTCCGCCCGAGCCCTCCGGTGCGCTCTACCAGGGCGGCGGCGGAATAGGCGGGTCGGAGGGAGCGAATGAGCCAGGCGTCGACACCGGCCTCGACGCCGTTCTCGAACGCGGTCCGCGCACCGTCGTCATCGCGGGGGCAGACGCCGGTGCCGGGGCGGAGGCGCTGGCACATGAGGGCGGATGGCCGCTCATCGCCGAGATCGTCAGCGGAGCCCGCTTCGGCCGGCACCTCGTGCACGGGTACCGGACGCTCCTCGCCGACCCCAGACTCGGCGGCCGTATCGAACGCGCCGTCGTGTTCGGCCACCCCACGCTCAGCCGCGAGGTGGCTGCCCTCCTCTCGCGCGACGACGTGACGGTGCTCGCCCTCCGCGGCCCGGGCGAGGCGCTGAACCTCAACGGCTCGACTGCGCACGTCGACGCCGTCTCCGTCGCTCCCGGTGCGACCGACCGCGAATGGTTCGGTGCCTGGATGCGCGCCTCGCAAGAAGCATCCATCGATCTGAGCCCTCCCGCGCCCGATCCCGATGCGCTGTCGTCGGCCGTGCCCGACGAGCGGCTGCCCGCGATCGCGGCCGAGCTCGCAGTACTGCGCGCACCGGTCGACCGGGCGGCGCTCGTCGACGCGGTGTGGCGTGCGACCTGGCCCCACGACCGCCTGGTGTTCGGCTCGTCGCGGCTGGTGCGGGTCGCCGACACCGTCCTCGGCGGCAAGAAGGTGCGGGTGCACGCCAACCGGGGGCTCGCCGGCATCGACGGCACGATCGCGACGGCGACGGGGATCGCCCTGGCGAGCCAGGACGCCGTGGGCGGCGCCGCCGCCGGTGTGACGCGCGTGCTGCTCGGCGATCTCGCGATGCTCCACGACGTCGGTGCGCTGCTCGTTCCGCCGGCCGAACCAGGTCCGCGGATGCAGGTGATCGTCGGCAACGACGGCGGCGGCACGATCTTCGACGGGCTCGAGGTCGCAGGAGTCGCCGGGCCCGAGGCGATGGACCGCGTGCTGTACACCCCCCACGAGGTGCGGCTCGAGGCGATCGCGAGCGCCTACGGGTGGGAGTACCGCCGGGCCGCAACGCGGTCGGAGCTCGATCAGGCGCTCACCGCCGGGAGCGCGACGCGCCTGGTCATCGAGGTGCCGCTGGCCCGCTGACCGCCCCGCTCTTCCCGCGGCCGTCCGCGGTGGGACATCATGGCGGGATGACGACAGCAGACTCCACCGGCTGGATCGGCGACCCCGCATCCGCTCTCCGCGTCGAGGACGGTTTCGAGCCGCCGCCGTCGATCCCGACGCCACCCCCGCCTACGACGGCTCCAAGGCCGACGGTGTCGCCGACCTCGCCGACAGCTCCCGGCTCGACGAGCTTCAGGAGCGTCTCTACGCCGCGAGCAGGAGCGAGACGACCGACCAGGCCGTGCTCCTCGTGCTGCAGGCGATGGATACCGCAGGCAAGGGCGGGATCATCCGGCACGTCGTCGGATCGGTCGATCCGCAGGGTGTCATGCTCACCGCGTTCAAGAAGCCGACCCCCGAGGAGCTTGCGCACGACTTCCTCTGGCGTATCGAGCGTCGTCTTCCCGAGCCGGGGTTGATCGGGGTGTTCGACCGATCCCACTACGAGGATGTGCTGATCGGGCGCGTGCGCGCCCTCGCTCCCGCGGCTGAGATCGAGCGGCGGTACGACGCGATCAACGACTTCGAGGCCCGCGTCGTCGCGGGAGGCACCCGCATCGTCAAGGTCATGCTGCACATCTCCTACGCCGAACAGGGTGCCCGCCTGATGGAGCGGCTCGATCGGCCCGACAAGCACTGGAAGTACAACCCCGGCGACGTCGACGAACGTGCGCTGTGGTCGGATTACATGGCCGCGTACCAGACGGTGTTCGAGCGGACCTCCACTGCCGCAGCGCCCTGGTATGTGGTCCCGGCGAACCGCAAGTGGTACGCGCGACTGGCCGTGCAGCGCCTCCTCCGGGAGGCGCTCGAGGCCGTCGACCCGCAGTGGCCGGCGGCGACCTTCGACGTCGAACAGGAGAAGGTGCGGCTCGCCGCCACGATCCCCTCGTAGGACCGCGCGTCCGTAGGCTGGGTCGGTGAGCGCCCGCACCGACCCGGTCCACCTGATCGCCGACGACTACGTCGCCCGCCTCGCCGAGCACGAGCCCGATGCGGCGCAGGCGATCGGCCGCAGCGACGGACCCGACCTCCCCGACCTCTCTCCGGCATGGCTCCGGGAGCGCTATGCGCTGCAGGGCGAGGTGATCGCCCGACTCGACGCCCTCGCGCCCGAGGCCGGGGACCCCGCGCTTCGCGCCGCCCTCCGGGAGCGTATGGAGCGCGAGCAGCTGCTGTTCGACACCGGATTCACGCCGCGGCTGGTTGCGGGCCTGGCCACCCCGATCCATCTCGTGCGGTACGCCGTCGAGGGCCTGACAGTTACTGCGGATGCCGCGGGCGAGGCGCTGCTGCGCCGGATCGAAGCGGTACCGGCCGCCACCCGCCAGTACATCGACAGCCTCCGCTGGGCGCGCGAGAACACCGCGCGGTTCACCGGCGGAGGCGTGGCGCCCGTGAGGCAGGCTCGACACGCTCGCCGCGCAGGTCGAGCGGTGGGTCGAGACCGACTGGTTCGGCGGGGTCCCCGTCGATGGCGCCGTGGACTCCGCCGCCCGTGCTCGGCTCCGCGCCGCCGGCGACGCCTCCGCCGACGCCCTGCGCGAGCTCGTCGGGGTGCTGCGCGACGAGCCTGCGACCCGTGGCACCGACGGTCGACGGGGTGGGGGCCGAGGTCTATCCGAGCATGGCCGCGGCGATGCTGGGCGCCTCGATCGACCTCGCCGAGACGTACGCGTGGGGGTGGGCCGAGCTCGCCCGGCTCGTCGCTTCGTCGCGCGAGCTCGCCGCGACCCTCGGGGGCTCGCCGCTCGAGGGCGCGGGAGACGATCCGGTGCGCACGGCCGCCGCCCTTCTCGACGTCGACCCGCGCTACCGGCTCGACGGCATCCCCGCCATCCGCGCGTGGCTCCGCACCCGCGTGACCGAGACGACCGCCGCGCTCGCCGACGCCTTCGATCTGCCGCCGGCCGTGGATCGCGTGGAGTGCGTCGTCTCCGAAGCATCCAGCGGTGTCGTGTACTACACCCCGGCCCCGCCGGACGGATCGGCCCCCAGCCGCATCGTGTGGACGATCCCGAGCGGCATTCCGGTCGCAGCCAGCTGGCAGGAGGTGACGAGCGTCCATCACGAGGGTCTCCCCGGCCATCACCTGCAGTTCGTCGTCACCGCCTCCGATGCGGGGCTTCACCCCTGGCAGCGACACCTCTGCCACATCCACGGCTACGCCGAGGGCTGGGCCCACTACGCCGAGCAGCTCTCGGACGAACTCGGTCTCATCCGCGATCCCGCCGAACGGCTCGGGCTGCTCCTCGGGCAGATCTGGCGCACGGTGCGCATCGTCGCCGACATCGGGCTGCACACCGGGTGGCCGGTGCCCGGCGGCGTGATCGTCCCCGCGCAGCCCTGGACACCCGAGCTCGCGCGAGATCTGCTCGAGCGTTTCGCGCTCGTCGAGCCGGCGCTCGCCGGATTCGAGGTCGACCGCTACCTCGGCTGGCCGGGGCAGGCGCTGGCGTTCCGCGTCGGCGCGCGACTGTGGACGCAGGCTCGCAACGCACGCGAGGTCGTCGACGGCGGGGCCTTCTCGCTGCGCCGATTCCACCGTGACGCGCTGGCACTCGGTCCGATGGGTCTCGATCCGCTTCGCGAGCGCCTGCTGGGCTGAGAGGATGCCGCGGGCGGTCGGTCAGTTCGCGAGCTGCGGCAGCACCTCGCGCCCGAGGAGCGCGATCCCCTCGGCCGGCACCCGTCCGTGAGGGGTTCCGAACTCGATCCGGTCGACGCCGGCATCGATGAGGAGATGCGCCTGGCGCGCGATGTCGTCGGGCGTGCCGGCGAAGGCGAACAGCTCCAGCACGTCGCGGGGAACCAGGCGTCCCGCGCCCTCCTCGTCTCCCTCGGCGAGCCGGGAGCGGATGCCGGGGAGCAGCCCCTCGGGAAGATCCACGGTCGGGTCGAGGGCGGCGATCACGTCGAGGTACATCGCCACCTCACGGCGGGCGAGCGCCCGGGCGGCATCGCCGTCTCGATCGACGACCGTCACCGCGCCGAGCACGACGCCGACCTCTGCCTCGGCACGGCTCGCCTTCTGCGCGCCGGGACGGAGTCGCTCGCGCACGACCTGCACCATCGCCGGGTTCGCCGAACCGCCGATCTTGATCTCGTCGGCGATCTCACCCGCCAGGGCCATGCCTCGCGGACCCCACGAGCCGATCAGCACCGGCGCCTGCGTGCGCACCACCGGATATCGCAGCCGTACGTCGGGTTCCAGACGGAACACCCGGCCGTCGTACCCTCCACCCGCACCGCTCAGCAGGGCCTGGATCACCCCGGCGGCATCGCGGAGGGCCGTGATCGGCCGCTCGGGCTCGAGTCCGATGGCCTCGAGCCATGAACCACGGGCGAGGCCCAGGTACGCCCGACCCCCGGAGGCGTCGTCGACGAGCGCGAACTGACCTGCGATCTCGTAGGGATGGAGGGTGAAAGGGTTCCAGCACGCACATCCGAGCCGGATGCGGGAGGTGGCGCCGGCCATCTCCAGCAGTGCGGCGATCGGAGGCTGGTAGAGGAGATCGGAGAAGACGCTCACCCCGTCGAAGCCGAGGTCTTCGGCCAGGCGTGCGAGCGCCCCGTACTCGCCGAGGCGCTTGTCGGTCTGCAGACCCAGGCTCACCTGCACACGGCGCGAGACGCCGCTCACGTGAGCTCGTCGGTCGGGATGGAGCGGATGCCGGTGCGCTCGATCCGCATGATCAGACGCTCCTCGGGGTCGGGGCAGGCGACGAGGTCATCCCTCTCCAGCCAGTCGCCCGCCGGAAGCTGCCGCTGCTTGGCCGGGAGCAGGGGGAGCACCGCCTGGAGGGCGTAGAGGCAGAAGTGACCGCCGTCGGGAAGGCACAGCCGGCTGCTCTCGACGAGGTCGATGTGATCGCCCACCGCCATGCCGCAGACCGACCGGCCCTCGATGCGTTCGACGACGACCCGGAGGTCGTACAGATCCGAGGTGGCGCCGTCGCCACTGTCGGAGGGGGGCTCGGGCGGGTTGGCGGTGCTCATCTCCCTCATCCTGTCAGTCGCTCGCGTGTCTCACTTCACGGCGCCGCGGACACGGCCGCGGTCGTCGCGGACGACGACGCCGCCCTTCATGACCAGATCGAGGTCGCGGAGTGCGGAGACGTCGGCGGTCGGGTCGCCCGGCGTCACGACGAGATCGGCCCACGCGCCCGGAGTGAGGGTGCCGAGCTGACCCTCCGCGCCCAGCCAGCGGGCGGGGGCCGCTGTCGCTGCTCGGACGGCGTCGGGGGCGGCCAGGCCGCCCGCCTGCATGTGCTCGAGCTCGCGCACGACCGCGCTCGTCCCCTCGAAGTTCCAGAACGGAGGCATGTCGCTGCCGAGGAGCACCTCGACGCCGGCGTCGAGCGCGTGGCGGTACGAGGCCATGTGACGCGGTCCCGCGCCGAGAGAACGCTGCTGCATCCATGCCGGCACGCCGAGGTCGTCGAAGAACGCGCTCGCCCGGGTGACCACGAGCGTCGGCACGAGCGCGGTGCCGTGCTGGGCCATGAGGCGCGCGACCTCGGGTGTGAGCTCGTACCCGTGCTCGACGCAGTCCAAGCCCAGAGACACCGCTTCGGAGATGATCGCGGCGGGCCCGGCGTGGGCCGTGACCTTGCGGCCCCAGGAGTGGGCGGTCGAGATCGCCGCGGCCATCTCCTCGCGGGTGAGCTGCGGCGTCGTGATCTCCTCGTGCTCGCCGGCGATGCCGCCCGAGATCATGAGTTTGATGAGGTCGGCGCCGGCCTTGACCTGCGACCGGACTCCTCGCGCGAACGCGTCGGCCCCGTCGCACTCGAGGGTGTCGTCGCTGTCGAATCCGTGGCCGCCGGTGCAGCACAGCGCGCGTCCCGCGGTGTAGATGCGCGGGCCCGGCACGTGCCCGGCGGCGATCGCGCGGCGCAGCGCGAAGTCGGCGCCGCCCTTCTCGGCGACGCAGCGCACCGTGGTCACCCCCGACAGCAGAGTGCGGCGCGCGCCGTCTGCCATGTACAGCGAGAGCTCGTGCGGGCTGAGGCTGCTGACCGCGTCGCCGCCCGCTCCCGGGAGGGACAGCGAGAAGTGCGTGTGCATGTTGATCAGGCCCGGCATGACGAAGGCGCCGTCGAGGTCGATGACCCGCTCGGCCCCGCTCATCGCGTCATCCGGTGTCGTGACCCGCGCGATCCTGCCGTCCTCGATGACGAGGGCGATGCCTTCGCGAGGTTCGCGTTCGACGCCGTCGATGAGGTTCAAGCCCACCAGGGCGGCGTCGCCGCGGGTCGGAAGCGAAGGGACGGCGCCGCTCATGCGAGGGCGTCCACGATCGGACGGAATTTCACGCGTGTCTCCAACAGCTCTGCCTCCGGGTCGCTGCCGGCGACGATTCCCGCCCCGGCGTGGGCGACGACGGAGATCCCGTCGCCGTGGGTGTCGATCGCGTCGAGGCCGAACTGCGCGCACCGCAGCGCGATCGCCCATTCGCCGTTGCCGGACTGGTCGACCCAGCCGACGGGTCCGGCGTACCGTCCCCGATCGAAGGGCTCCAGGCGACGGATGACGGCGAGGGCTGCCTCTGTGGGAGAGCCGGCCACCGCGGCGGTGGGGTGCAGGGCCGCGACGAGGTCGAGCGAGGACGCGCCGTCATCCAGAGTGCCCTCGATGTCGGTGGCCAGGTGCCAGACGTTGGGGAGCTTCAGGGTGAAGGGCTGCTCGCTCGAAGCGAGGGCGCTGGTGTGGGGGCGGAGGGAGGACAGCACGCTGTGGGCCGCGTACCGGTGCTCGTCGAGGTCCTTCGCGCTCGTGGCGAGCGTGAGGGATGCGGCGTTGTCGGCGTCGGCGTCGGCCCCCCGGGCGCGCGTGCCGGCGAGGACGCGGGCGGTGACCGTGCCGTCGTGCACCGTCACGAGGGTCTCGGGGCTGGCTCCGATGAGACCGTCGACCGCGAAGGTCCAGCAGTCGGGGTAGTCGGTCGCAAGGGCCCGGACGAGGCGGCGGAGGTCGGCGTCGTGCGGCACCGAACCGACGAGGTCGCGAGCGAGCACCACCTTGCCGATCTCTCCAGCGCCGATCGCGGCGACAGCGTCGCGGACCGCCGACTGGTACCCCTCGTGCGTCATCCGACCGGGACCCACCGCGCCGGGCCAGTACGGTCCGAGACGGTGCGGGAAGGGCTGGGTCGCCGCCTGGTCGGCGGTGCGGATGGTGGTGATCCAGCCGCGTCCGCCTCGGCGGCCGACGATGACGCGCGGCACGATGAGCACGCTCGATGCTGCCGAGGCGGCGGTGAAGCTGAACGCGCCGAACGCCACCAGGCCCGTCCCGGGAACGCCGACCGCATCGTCGACCTGCGCCTGAGACGCCACGTCGCGCCACGCGTCGGCGAGGCGGACGACGCGTGCGTTGCGCGATCCGGCGCTGGATTCCTGGCCGCCGGGCTCCTGGAGTCTCAGGGCCTCGCCGAATCCGGCGATGCCCTCGGCGCGGCGTACCCAGCACAAGGGTGACTCGGCATCGGCGAAGGGGAGAAGCTCCTCGACGGGGTCGATCGGAGAGGTCTCGACCACCAGCCGGGGGAGGGGGGAGATCACGGCTCCACTCTAGATCCGGGCGCCCGGGGCCGGACGGCGACGCCGTATATTGACGAGGTGACCGACGCCCCGTCATCCACCTTCCGGCCTGAGATCGGACAGCGCGTGCGCTTCCGCTGGCGCAAGTGGAACGGCGGGGTGCACTGGGAGCACGACTGCGTCTACCTCGGCAGCGACCGGTGGGGCGACTGGGTCGGCCAGCCTGCGGGCTGGATCAGCGAGCGGCCCGGACGGCAGATGGTGACGCGTCAGGCGTGTGTGATGCTGCTGCCTCCGAGCGGGGAGTACGCCTATACCCGCAACGCGGATCCGAACCGGACGCAGATCTACATCGACCTGGCGTGGGATGTCGGCTGGCAGGACGGCGCGCCGGTCGGTGTCGACATGGATCTCGACGTGGTCAAGCACACCGAGCGGGGCATCTACATCGACGACCGCGATGAGTGGGACGAGCACCGGGTCGCCTACGGCTACCCGCGCGACATCGTCGCGCGCCTCGAGTCGCTCGCGGTCGACCTCGAGCAGAAGGTGCGCGCGGGCGTCGCGCCCTTCGACGAGGCGACGCCCGCGCACTGGCTGTCTCGGCTCGAGGCCCTGCACCTCTGAGGACGGATGACCGGCGACGGTCCGGTCTGCCCAGACGGCGACGCGCTTAGACTCGACCCGTGACGACCGATCGCGAGCCCAACCGCGCCGACCTCGGAAAGGATCCGCGGCGCGTCAGCGGCATGTTCGATCAGGTCGCGCGCGGCTACGACCGGACGAACACCGTGCTGAGCCTGGGCAACGACCGGATGTGGCGTGCGGCGACGACCCGCGCCGTCTCGCCGCGGCCGGGCGAGCGCATCCTCGACCTCGCCGCAGGCACCGGCGCCTCGAGCGTCGCACTCGCCAGGAGCGGAGCCGATGTGGTCGCCGCCGATTTCTCTCCCGGAATGATCGCCGAAGGCGAGCGCCGTCACGGAGCGAAGGCGCCGGGCGGCGGCATCCGGAATCTGTCGTTCGTGCAGGCGGACGCGACCGATCTGCCCTTCGGCGATGCGGACTTCGACGCCGTGACGATGTCGTTCGGTCTGCGCAATGTCAACGATCCGAGGAAGGCCCTGCGAGAGCTGCTGCGGGTGACCAAGCCGGGCGGGCGCATGGTCATCTGCGAGTTCTCGCGGCCGCCCTCGGGCGCTTTCAATCGGCTGTACCGCTTCTACAACGACCGCGTGCTGCCGACGGTGGCCAAGGCCGTGAGCTCCAACGCCGAGGCGTACGACTATCTCAACGAGTCGATCCGCGACTGGCCCGATCAGCGCACGCTGTCGGCCTGGATCCGCGAGGCGGGGTGGACGGATGTCGCGTTCCGCAACCTGTCGATGGGAATCGTCGCTCTGCACCGGGGCCGCAAACCCCCGGGCGTCCGCCTCTGATCCTCGCGCCGCTAGGCTGGATCCGTGACTCCTTCCGCTCCCGGCTCGCCGATCACCGGTCAGCTGAGCCTGACCGAGCGGGTCTTCGCCGGGCCTGGGGCTCGTCGCCTTCTCGCGGCGGTGGAGGACGGCCTCGCGCGCGTCGACGAACACCTGCGCAGCGAACTGCGCGTGACCGACGCGCTCGCCAACGCCACCAGCCGCTACCTGTACAACGCCGGCGGCAAGCGCGTGCGACCCACTCTCGCGCTTCTCACCTCCCAGCTGGGCGACGGCGTCACCGGCGAGGTCGTCGAAGCGGCGTCGGCGCTGGAGATGACCCATCTCGGCTCGCTGTACCACGACGACGTGATGGATGTCGCGGACAAGCGTCGCGGTGTGCCCGCCGCCCACGCGGTGTGGGGGAACAATGTCGCGATCCTCACGGGCGACCTGCTCTTCTCCCGAGCCAGCCAGATCATGGCGCGGCTGGGAGAGCGCGCCATCCGCATCCAGGCCGACACCTTCGAGCGTCTGGTGCTCGGCCAGATGCACGAGACCGTCGGCGCCACCGAGGACGACGACCCGGTGGAGTTCTACCTGCAGGTGCTCTCGGACAAGACCGGCTCGCTGATCGCCGCGGCCGCGCAGGCCGGGGTGATCTTCTCCGACGCCGATCCCGCCTTCGAGCGTCCCATGGTGGTGTTCGGTGAGAAGGCGGGCGTCGCCTTCCAGCTGCTCGACGACGTGATCGACCTCTCGCCCGACCCCGGTGAGACCGGCAAGGTGCCCGGTACCGACCTGCGCGCCGGCGTGCCGACGATGCCGTTCCTGCTGCTGGGGCGACGACGAGACGCCGACGCGGTGCGACTGCGCGAGACGATCGACGAGGGGGTGGAGCGCATCGCCGACGGCGCCGACCCCGCGATCCTCGACGGCCCCCTGGCTGAACTGCGCGAGCACGAGACGACCGAGGCCACGCGCGAGCTTGCGCACCGGTACTCTCTTGAAGCGATCGATGCGCTCGAGCCGCTGCCCGAAGGGCCGGTGCGCGAGGCGCTGACGCGCTTCGCGCGCGCGGTCGCCGATCGCGCGAGCTGACCGGCGACCTCTCCGGGAGGGCCGCGGCGCGGCATCCGTCAGAAAGGACTTCATGACCAAGCTCAGGCTTGCCATCGTCGGCGCAGGACCCGCCGGCATCTACGCCGCCGACATCCTGCTCAAGGCGGAGCGTCGCTTCGACGTCTCGATCGATCTGTTCGAGCAGCTGCCCGCTCCTTACGGACTGGTGCGCTACGGAGTGGCTCCCGATCACCCGCGCATCAAGGGCATCATCACGGCGCTGCGCGAGGTGCTCGATCGGGGTGACATCCGCATCTTCGGCAACGTCCGCTTCGGCGAGGACATCACGCTGGACGACCTCAAGCAGCACTACAACGCGGTGATCTTCGCCACCGGGGCGGTGCGCGACACCGACCTGCGGATCCCAGGCATCGACGCCGAGGGTTCCTACGGCGCGGCCGACTTCGTGAGCTGGTTCGACGGGCACCCCGACGTGCCGCGCACCTGGCCGCTCGATGCGGAATCGGTAGCCGTCATCGGGAACGGCAACGTCGCCCTCGACGTCTCGCGCATGCTCGCCAAGCACGCCGAGGATCTGCTCCCGACCGAGATCCCCGACAACGTCTACGAGGGCCTGAAGGCCTCGCCGGTGACCGACGTGCACGTGTTCGGCCGACGGGGCCCCGCACAGGTGAAATTCACCCCTCTGGAGCTTCGCGAGCTCGGTGAGCTGCGCGATGTCGACATGGTCGTCTACGACGAGGATTTCGACTACGACGAGGCATCGAAGGACGCCATCGCGAGCAACAAGCAGGTGATGGTCATCGACCGCGTGCTGCAGGCGTGGCGCAAGCGCCCGAGCGTCAACAACGCCGGGGGCGAGGCGTCGCGTCGCCTGCATCTGCACTTCTGGGCGAAGCCCGTCGAGGTGAAGACCGACGAGAACGGCAGGGTGTCGGCGTTCGTGTACGAGCGCACCCGCCCCGACGGCGAGGGCGGTGTCGTGGGCACCGGCGAGATGCGCGAGGTCGCCGTGCAGGCGATCTATCGCGCGGTCGGCTACTTCGGGTCGCCGTTGCCGGAAGTGCCGTTCGACAAGCGCCACGGGGTCATCCCGAACCACGAGGGTCAGGTGCTCCGCACGGATTCCAATGAGCGCGTCCCGGGCGTCTACGCGACGGGATGGATCAAGCGCGGACCGGTGGGCCTGATCGGCCACACCAAGTCCGACGCGATGGAGACCGTCCGTCACATCATCAACGACCAGGGTTCCTGGTGGCAGCCGAGCGATCCGTCGGAGGAGGCCATCCCGGCGCTGCTGGAATCCCGCGGCGTTGCGTGGACCGATCTCGACGGCTGGCACCGTCTCGACGAGCATGAGGTGGCCCTCGGCGCGCCTCATGGCCGGGCACGGATCAAGGTCGTGCCGCGCGACGAGATGATCTCGGTCTCGCGCGGGGAGTAGTCGCCTGCGGCACGGGCTGCGACCCGGATAGGCTGGGGGGAGTTCCCCTTCACCAGGAGGTCACCTCATGCTGATCGCGCTGTACATGATCCTGCTCGTCGGCGGGATGTGGATCCTGGGCGTGAGCTTCAACTTCCCCGATTTCGGCGCGGTCCTGTTCGCCGCCGGTGTGCTCATCATCTGTGCAGCGGTGGCGCTGCCGGTGACGCTCAGCCGCCACGAGAACCGCGACTCCAACCCCGGTAACTGGTAGCCGCTGAGTCGGTGACCCGACGCTGGGCCGATCGGATGACCGAGGGCTGGGTGCCGGATGTCCTCGGGCCGCCGTTCGAGCGGCTGACGCTGTCGCTCCCCGACGACGATGAGGGCGCGGTCGTCGCGACGCTGGTGCGGCTGCTGCCTCGCCGCTCGCTGGTGGATTTCTTCACGGGAGGTCCGCGGCCCTTCGCCGACGTCGATGTGCTCTACGTCCACGGCTGGTCTGACTACTTCTTCCAGACGCGTCTGGCCCGGTTCTGGGCCGAGCGAGGCGCGAGGTTCTACGCGCTCGACCTCCGGAAGTACGGCCGGAGCCTCCGTCCCGGCCAGACACCGGGCTACATCGGCGACCTCGGGGATTACGACGCCGACATCGCCGCAGCGTTGACGGCGATGGGGCGGGAAGCGGATGGCACGGGGGAGCGCCGGCTCGTGCTGTTCGGGCACTCGACCGGTGGACTCACGCTGAGCCTGTGGGCCGCACGTCATCCCGACGCGGCGGCTGCCGTCGTCCTCAACAGCCCGTGGCTCGAATTCCAGCTGAGCGCCTCCGTGCGGCAGGCGATCACACCGGTGCTCGACATCCACTCCCGCCGTCGGCCGCTGGATCTCTGGCCGCAGGTGGACGGAGGCTTCTATGCGCGGGCGCAGGCGGAGGTTGCCGATGCCGATGACCCCGTGCAGGTGGATCCGGCGTGGCGGCCGGAACGCAGCCTGCCCGTGCACGTGGGGTGGATGCGGGCGATCGTCGCGGGTCATGCGGCGGTCTCGAAGGGCCTCGGCATCTCGGTACCGGTGTGCGTGCTGCTGTCGGCGCGAAGCGTCGCGCCGACGCGGTGGGATGACGAGCTGACCCGCGCCGATTCGGTGCTGGTGGTCGACGACATCGCGCGCGCGGCGCTCAAGCTCGGATCGTCGGTGACGATCGAGCGGATCGACGGCGCGTTGCACGATGTCTTCCTGTCCCGCCGCGAGGCGCGCGCGGAAGCCTACGAGCGGATGGAACGGTGGACTACGGCGATGCTCAGTCGTCACTGATTGTCGCCGGAGACGTCGATCAGGACCTTGCCGATCGCGCCGTTCTCCACCGCGTCGTGCGCCGCTGCGGTGTCGTCGAGGTCGAACCACGTGAGGGGGAGCCCCGCGCTTTCGCCGACGGGAAGTGCCCCGTCGCGAAGCGCCGCGGTGATGTCCTCGGCGGCCGCCGTCAGCGCACGCTCGCCCACGGTGTACATGAGCAGGCCTTGGATGCGGACGTTCTTCGCGAAAGTGGGCAGGATGGCGATCGTTGCCTCGTCGCCACCGTTATTGGCGTAGTAGGCGATGCTTCCGTGATTGCCGATGACGTCGGTGTCAAGTGCGAAGTTGTCGGCCGGCGACACCTCGACGATCTGTTCGACTCCGCCAGGAGCGATCTCGAGGATGCGACGGGCGACGTCTTCGCTGTTGTAGTTCACGGTGTGGTGCGCGCCCGCGTCCTGGGCGAGCGCGGCCTTCTCGTCGCTGGAGACGGTCGCGATGACGGTGGCCCCCGCCCACCGCGCCAGCTGGATGGCCGCATGGCCGACGGCGCCTGCGCCGCCGGCAACGAGAACGGTGCGCCCGGCCAGCGCGCCGGGGGAGAGGCGGGCGGGACCGTCCTCGTGGATCGTGAGGGCGCGATGGGCGGTCATCGCCGGAACGCCGAGACTGGCGGCGATGTCGAAACCGACGCCTTCCGGGAGGGCAACGGCACGCTCGGCAGGAACGACGGTGTATTCCTGGGCGGTTCCCGTCGGTCGCTCGTGCTGCGCGAGATAGAGCCAGACGCGGTCGCCCACGGCGGGCGAGTCGACCCCGTCGCCGACGGCGTCGACGACGCCGGCGCCATCCTGGTTGGGGATGACCTCACCGAAGGTCGCGGCGGCAGCCCCGTTCCGACGCGCCTTCCAATCTGTGGGGTTGACGCCGGAGACGGCGACGCGGATCCGCACGTCGCCAGGTCCTGGCTGCGGGAGGTCTCGCTCGACGGCGGTGAGGACAGAGGAGTCGCCGGTCTGGGAGTACACGATCGATCGCATGGAGTCCCCAACGCGCGCGCCTCCCTCGCCCATTCCCATCAGCGGGTAGCCCATAGTGCCCACAGGATGAGGACGGGTTGGAGGAGCAGTCGGTTGAATCGTGCGCGGTCGGTCCGCAGCATCGGGGCGGAGCGGCCCGTGCGCCACTGGTGCATGTTGCCGGGGAAGACGGCCACGAAGAACGCGGCGACCAGCCACCCCACGCTGCGTTCCCGGGGAATGGTGGCGACGGCGCCGGCGAGCAGGAGTTCCGCGACGCCCGAACTCACGACGATGGCGTCTTTGCTCAGGCCGGTCGTCCGTGTCGACCAGTCGGGCACCACGATCCGGTATCCCCTCCGACCCCAGGTGAGATGAGAGATCCCCGCAGCCGCAAGGAGTGCGGCGAGGAGCCATCGTGCTCCTGAGCGCCAGAATTCCACAGACCGGGATCCGCCGCTTACCGGTAGTTGACGAACTGCAGGTCGACGTCCAGGTCGGCGGCCTTCAGCAGGCGCTGGACCTCCTGCAGGTCGTCGCGAGACTTCGACTGCACGCGCAGCTCGTCGCCCTGGATCTGCGACTTCACCGACTTCGGACCTTCATCTCGGATGATCTTGCCGATCTTCTTGGCATTGTCCTGCGAGATGCCTTCCTTGAGCGTCGAAACGATGCGGTATTCCTTACCGCTCGCCGTCGGCTCTCCGGAGTCGAGGCTCTTCAGTGAGATGCCGCGCTTGATGAGCTTGGTCTGGAAGACGTCGAGCACCGCCTTCGCGCGCTCCTCGGAGTTCGCCTTGATGAGGATCGACTCGCCGCTCCATTCGATGGACGCGTCGGTGCCCTTGAAGTCGTAGCGCTGCTCGACCTCCTTCCGTGCCTGGTTCAGCGCGTTGTCGGCTTCCTGCCGATCGATTTTCGAGACGATGTCAAAACTTGAGTCGGCCATGCCGGGAGTCTAGCGAGCCCTCCGCGCCACCATCCGGGAGAGCGTCGGAGATCGCATCGTCGCCTGCGACGAAATCTCGGTGACGACAACATTTGAAACTGTAGATGTAAGCGCTTCCAAACAGGATGGACTGGCCGGTCGTTGTGTGTTCGACACAATTGCAGCGCGGGAACGGTCACAGGATGGTATCGACCGACCGGGCGGGATTGCGAAGTGCGCGCGACTGACGCAAACTGTAAGCGCTTGCAACACGAGCTGGCGACAAAGGAGCCGCCTCCCGCGGACCGGTCGCCCTCCCCAAAGAAAGAGGCGAACACCGATGAAGGTGATGAACAAGCGTGCGCTGGGTCTCAGTGCATTCCTGGTCGGCGGGGCCGTTGTGCTCGCCGGCTGCGCGGGCGGCGGCGGTGGCGAGAGCTCCGGTGGCACCGACAACGGCGGCGACTCCGGCGCAGCCGAGAACACTCTGACGGTCTGGGTCGACGCCGATCGTGAGCGCGCCCTGCAGGATGTCGCGACCGCCTTCGAGGAAGAGAAGGGCATCGCCGTCGACCTCGTGGTCAAGGAGTACGAGGACATCCAGCAGGACTTCATCACCCAGGTCCCGAGCGGTGAAGGCCCTGACATCACGATCGGTGGCCACGACTGGACCGGTGCCTTCGTGCAGGACGGCGTCGTCGCGCCCGTCGAGCTCGGTGACAAGGCGGCCGAGTTCGAAGAGGTCGCCATCGCGGCCGTCACCTACGACGGCAACACCTATGGCCTGCCCTACGCGATCGAGAACATCGCGCTCGTCCGCAATGCCGACCTCGTTCCCGAGGCGCCCACCAACTTCGACGACATGATCGCCAAGGGCACCGCGGCCGGCACGGAGTACCCCTTCGTGGTGGGCCTGAACCCCCAGAACTCCGACCCGTACCACCTCTACCCGTTCCAGACCTCCTTCGGGAACTCGGTCTTCGCCCAGAACGCGGACGGCTCGTACGACGCCGCAAACCTCACCATCGGTGACGAGGCTGGTCAGCAGTTCGCGACGTGGCTCGGCCAGCAGGGTGCCGCGGGCGTGTTCAACCTCAACCTCGACGGCGACCTCGCCAAGGAGGCCTTCAACGCCGGTCAGGCGCCGTTCTTCCTCACCGGCCCCTGGAACATCGCTGACGCGGTGGACGCCGGCGTCAACGTCGCCGTCGACCCGATCCCGTCGGCCGGTGGCGACACCGCCCGCCCGTTCGCCGGTGTGCAGACCTTCTTCCTCAGCTCGCAGTCGGAGAACGCCCTCGCGGCGAACGAGTTCCTCGTGAACTACATCGCGACCCCCGAAGTGCAGACCGCGCTGTTCGAGGCCGGTGGCCGTGCCCCCGCGCTGACCGAGTCCTTCGAAGCCGCGCAGACCGACCCGATCGTCGCGGGCTTCGCCGCGGTCGGAGCCGAGGCCGTGCCGATGCCGAGCATCCCGCAGATGGGTGCCGTGTGGGACGACTGGGGCACCACCGAGGTCGCCATCATCCAGGGTTCCGACCCGGTCTCCAGCTGGACGACCATGGCCGAGAACATCCAGGGCAAGATCGGCTGATCGCCTTCGGCGGGGGTGTCGCTCAGGCGGCATCCCCGCCGAACCCCTTTTCTTCGACAGATCGACCGTGCCGTCGATCGTCCGCCAAGGAGCCTCGATGACGATTCCGACACTCGACACCGACGACCGCGCATCCGATCGTCGAGCCGATCCGGCCACGGAGAAGCGCCGCCGCCGCGCTGCGGCTTTCGCCGACGCCGCCTCTGCCGGCTGGAAGGTGTGGCTGTTCAAGATCGTCGCCCTGGGCATCGTGGACGCGATGGCGATCTATGCGATCCTCGTCCTCGTCGTCCAGGAGCAGTGGGTCATCGCGGTGGCCATCGCGGTGGGCGTCGTCGTCCTCAACGCGATCTACCTCATCCCGGGACTCCTCCCGGCCAAGTACCTCGCACCCGGTCTGGTGTTCCTCTTCATCTTCCAGATCTTCGTGGTGCTCTACACCGTCTACATCGCGTTCACCAACTACGGATCGGGGCACAACTCCGACAAGGAAGACGCGATCACCTCTCTGCTTCAGCAGTCGCAGACGCGTGTGGCGGACTCCGCGACGTACCCCGTGCAGATCGCCTCGCGCGACGGGGAGTTCTTCCTCGTCGTGGAGGACCCCGAGACGGGCGACCTCAGCGTGGGCGGCAACGAGCTGCCGCTGGAGTCGATCTCCTCGCCCGAGGCGGCGGGCTACGACGTGCTCGACTTCTCGCAGATCCTCGCCAACCAGGCCGAGATCGGCGCACTGGCCGTACCGCTCGACGACGACCTGAACGACGGCTACCTGCGCACCACCGACGGTTCGAACGCTTACCTGTTCCAGTCGAGTCTGGAGTGGGATCCCGTCGCCGACACGATGACCAACACCGAGACGGGCGTGGTCTACCGTGACATCGGCACCGGCGCGTTCACCGCCGACGATGGAACCGAGATCCTCCCTGGATGGCAGGTGTGGGTCGGCGGGGAGAACTTCGTCCGCGCCGTCACCGAGGAATCCATCCGAGGCCCGTTCATCGCGGTTCTGATCTGGACCTTCGTCTTCGCCTTCCTCTCGGTGGCGACCACCTTCGTCCTCGGGCTCTTCCTCGCGGTCGTCTTCAACGACCCGAAGATGAAGAGTCGCAAGTACTACCGCGTCATCCTCATCCTCCCGTATGCGTTCCCGGCGTTCCTGTCGGCCCTGATCTGGGCGGGCATGTTCAACCAGGACTTCGGCTTCATCAATCAGGTCCTGCTCGGCGGCGCCTCGATACCGTGGCTGCTCGACCCCATACTGGCGAAGGTCGCGATCCTGATCGTCAACCTCTGGCTCGGTTTCCCCTACATGTTCCTGGTGTGCACGGGTGCGCTGCAGTCGATCCCCGATGACATCCAGGAGGCGGGTCGCGTCGACGGCGCGGGAGTCTGGCAGGTCTTCCGCCACATCAAGTTCCCGCTTCTGCTGGTCTCGGTCGCCCCGCTGCTGATCTCCTCCTTCGCGTTCAACTTCAACAACTTCAACATCGTCTACATGCTCACCAACGGCGGGCCGAGATTCGCCGACGCGTCGATCAACGTCGGTGCCACCGACATCCTGATCTCGATGGTCTACAAGGTGGCCTTCGTCGGCGCCAACCGCGATTACGGGCTCGCGAGCGCGTTCTCGATCATCATCTTCATCCTGGTCGCCGTCATCTCCTACGTGAGCTTCCGACAGACCAAGGTCCTCGAGGAGCTGAACTGAGATGGCACTGAACTCCAACCCGTTGACGTCGCAGCCCGCCCCGGCTCTTGCGGAGGCGCTCGCCGACGATCGCCGCGGGGCGGCCGCGGCGGAGAAGGCCGCCCCCGCGCCGCGCCGGCCCTTCGGCCGGTGGTTCCGTGAGACCGGGTGGCGCCACATCATCGGCATCGTCATGCTGCTGTTCTGCGCGTTCCCGCTGGCGTACGTGCTCTCGGCGTCGCTGAACCCCGGCGGCACGCTGCTGACGGCGAACAGCCTGTTCTCCACCTTCGATCTGGGCGCGTACTTCCGGCTGTTCGAGAACCCGTCGCAGCCTTACGGCGCGTGGTTCGTCAACACCCTCGTGATCGGGCTCGCCACCGCGTTCGGAACGGTGCTGCTCGGCGCACTTGCGGCGTATGCGTTCTCGCGCATGCGGTTCACGGGCCGCCGGTTCGGCCTGCTCACCCTGCTGCTGGTGCAGATGTTCCCGCAGCTGCTGGCGTTCGTCGCGATCTTCCTGCTCATGTCGGCGATCGCCGACATCTTCCCGGCGCTCGGACTGAATTCCCAGCTCGGGCTGATCATGGTCTACCTCGGCGGCGCGCTCGGCGTGAACACCTACCTCATGTACGGGTTCTTCAACACCGTGCCGGCGTCCATCGATGAGGCGGCGAAGATCGACGGTGCCGGTCACGCGCGCATCTTCTTCACGATCATCCTGCGCCTGGTCGCTCCGATCCTCGCCGTCGTCGGGCTGCTGTCGTTCCTGGCGACGACGAACGACTTCGTCATCGCATCGGTCGTGCTCTCCGACCCCGACAAGCAGACCCTCGCCGTCGGTCTGTACCAGTTCGTCTCCCAGGAGACCGCGCGCAACTGGAGCGTCTTCGCCGCGGGCGCGGTGCTGGCCGCCATCATCCCCGTCGCGCTGTTCCTTGCGCTGCAGCGCTTCATCGTCGGCGGCCTCACCGCCGGCAGCGTGAAGTGACCGGATGACGGTGCCCGCCGATCTCGCGCGATTCACCACGCTGAGCCGCGGCCTCGCAGCCGGGGTGGAGGGGCACGACGGATTGATCGGCCTCGTCCTGCTCGGCTCGGCATCGGACGACGCGGCTCACCGTCGCGACGAATGGTCCGATCACGACTTCTTCGCCCTGATCGCCGACGGCCGCGGGCAGGAGGTCCGGCACGACCTGACATGGCTGCCCGATCAGGACCGGCTCGCCGTGATCGCACGCGAGGGCGAGATCGGTTTCGTCGCCGTGTACGACGACGGGCAGGTGTTCGAGTTCGCCTTCTCGGAGGCCGCGGAACTGGACGGCGCGGTCGCGGAAGAGGCCACCGTCGTCGTCGACGACGACCGGGGCACGACCGCCGATCTCATCGCTCGCGCCCGCGCGAACGCGGCGGCGCGGGATCGGTTCGACCCTGCCAACGACGCCGCACTGGTGTTCATCAAGCTCCTGCTCGGTACCGGCCGGGCCCGTCGCGGTGAGGTGCTGAACGCGGGCCAGTTCGTTCGCGGTTCCGCGGTCATCCATCTCGTGCGTGCGATCCGCGGCCGCTTCGGTGACAGGTCGACGGCCCGCCGAGACGGCATCGACCCGCTTCGCCGATTCGAGTGGGACTTCCCCGAGTGGGGCGCCCGCATCGCCGAGGCGGCGTCGACGCCGGTGGAAGACGCCGCGCGCGGGCTGTACGCACTGGCCCGCGAGATCCTCGAGCCCGGCTGGGACGCGTTCCCCGTGCGCGCGGCGGACGCCGTGGCCCGCCGACTCGGATTCTGAGGATCAGGTGCGGGAGACCACGCGCCAGCGGAAGGTGTTCCTCAGCTCGTAGCCGCCGTCGGGCTTCTGGAACGGTTCCGCCGCGGTCTCGATGGCGGCGGAGAGCGCGTGGATCGTCGCCTCATCCTCGCCGAGCAGCACCGTCGCCGCGAGCTGGTCGGCGTCGGCGGCCCGTACCCCCACCTGGACCTCGCCGTGCGAGACGCGCCGGAATCCCGCGGCATCCAGAACGAGATCCAGAGCGGATGGATGCGGCGGCTCCGCTCCATCCGACGTGGCGTCGACCTCGGAATCGGACCCGCGTGTGTCGGGATCCAGCGCCACCTCGAGGGCCCGCTCGACGACAGCGAGGTCATTCCGGCCGGTTCTGCTCCATTCCGCAACACCGAGCAGGCCGCCGGCTCGCAGCACGCGCGCACACTCGCGGACGGCCGCGTCGAGGTCATCCGTCAGGTGGAGGACGGTGACAGCGGTCACGACGTCGAACCAGGCATCGGCGAAGGGGAGGGCGGCAGCATCCGCTTCTCGCGCGTCCCCGCGCCGAGCGGCGATCGCGACCATCGCCGGCGAGGAGTCGACTCCGATCGCTCGTGCGCCGACTGCGCCGAGCTCGGCGAGGAACTCGCCCGAACCGCAGCCGACGTCGAGCACGCGCATCTCCGGGCCGATGGCGCACGCGGCGATGAGCGCCTGACGCGCGGGCGCCGACACTCCGCCCCACCGCGCGGCCCAGCCCTCCGCGAGGGCGGACCACCCATCGTCGTGTGTCACGGGCGCCACCTTATCCTTCGCGCCCCGTCGGGTCCGTCGCTCATCCTTCGCGACCCGTCGAGATCCGTCGTTCATCCTTGCGACCCGTCGATGTCTGTCGCTCATCCTCCGCGAACCGTCGATTTCTGTCGTCTGCGAGTCCGGTGGGCCGCAATATTCGACAGGTCGGAGTGAGGAGTGGAGGAGTCGTCCGGAGTGAGGAGTGGTCGGAGTCGTCCGGCGTGGCGAGTGGACGAGGTCGTCCGTCGTGAGCGACTCGCGCGAGGGGGCGGCCCGCCCGCGGGTGGTCAGAGGTTCGTAGACTGTCCCGAGACCAGGCGAGGAGAGTGCATGAGCCCGCTGACCGAGGACGACATCCAGACGTCGTTCGTGAATGCCCGTCCCGACGAACTGCAGGTGATGGCCCTGCCGAACGACTTCGTGCTTACCGACTGGGATCATCTGGACTTCCTGGCCTGGCGCGACCCCCGCACCCGGGGCCGCGGGTACGTGATCGCCGAGGTCGACGGTGAAGCCGTCGGTGTGCTGCTGCGCGCCGCCGAGGGCACCTCGTCGGCCCGGTCGGCGATGTGCAATCTGTGCCACACGATGCAGCCGGCCGATCAGGTCGCGCTGTTCACGGCGCGCAAGGCAGGTGAGGCGGGCCGCAACGGCGACAGCGTCGGCACCTACATGTGCGCCGACCTGTCGTGCCACGAGAACGTGCGGCTCGCCGCCCCTCTCGCGCCGAGCGAGATCCGTGCGAGCGTCGACCGGCGCATCGACGGAACCCGTCGCCGCATCGAGGCATTCGTCGAGAGCGTCGCCCAGCACGCGCGGAGCCGGTCGTGAGCCGCGCCGTCGTCATCGGCGACGCCCTCATCGACGAGCTGCGCGACGACCACGGCGTCCGGGAGTTCGTCGGCGGCGCGGCCCTGAACGTGGCTGTCGGCCTCGCACGCCTCGGCGTGCCCGCTACCCTCATCGCGATGGTCGGCGACGACGAAGCAGGCGGTCGCATCCGGTCGTACCTCGATGATTTCGGGGTCGAGCTGCTCGCAACCCCGTCGCCGCGCGGCTCGTCGCGCGCGGTGAGCACGCGCAGCGGCGGGGGCGAGCCGACCTACGTCTTCAACGATGCCGCCCAGCACCGCGCCGTGCACCTCGGGGAGGCCGAGCGGGCCGCCCTCGACGCGGCATCCGTCACCGCGATCAGCTGCTTCCCCTTCGACGACGTCGCCCAGACGCTCGCGCTGTCGCAGGCGGTGCGCGCGTCGGGTGCCCCACTCGCGATCGACGTCAACCCGCGGGAGGGGATGATGCACGACCGCGCGGAGTTCGTCCGCGGCTTCGAGCAGCTCGCCGCGGGCGCGACGCTGGTCAAGATCGGCGAAGACGACGCCGAGCTGCTCTACGGGGAACCTCTCGACGCCCTGCGCGCGCGCCTGATCGACGCCGGCGCCGCCGCGGTGCTCGCCACACAGGGCCGCGCGGGCGCGACGGTCGAGGCTGGGGCGGATGTCGTCACCCGCCCGATCTCCGACCTGCCAGGCCGCGTCATCGACACCATGGGGGCGGGGGATGCTGCCTTCGCGACCGTCATCGCCGCCATCATCGACGGCGTCCCCGCGGATTCCGAGGCATGGGGCGATGCGCTGCAGAAGGCCATGGATGTCGCTGCCGCGACCTGTCGCTTCGAGGGCGCGCTCCTGCGCCTCCCCTCGGCGCTGACCGCTCCCGACCTCGATCGCCTGGGAACCTGAGGATCGCAGCGGGCGGCATCCCGTGTGGATTTTTTCGACGCCCGCCGGGGGTCTAGACTTGTTTCTCGCGCCTCCGGTCGACTGCACAAGCCGGGCGGGTGCGCACTTGGCGAGTTACCCAAGCGGCCAAAGGGATCTGACTGTAAATCAGCCGGCGTAGCCTTCGGGGGTTCGAATCCCTCACTCGCCACCCCGAGAGCCCGGCTTCGGCCGGGCTCTTTCCCGATTTCGGGGTCCCTCTCGCGACAACCCCCACACCGCCGGCCCCATCGCGATAGCCTGCGCACATGGGCATTGGCGAGCGATGGTCACCCGCGAGCGAAGCCGGGCGCCTCGTTCGCAAGCGCCTGCCGCGGCGAGACTTGGCCGACCTCGTCCTCCCCGCCGACAGGGATCCGGTCGGCGTCCTGGAAGATCAGCACGCATCCCGCCTTCAGGATCTCGTGCCCGTGCGTGTGGGACGGATGCTGCAGTCGCCGTTCTCGTTCTATCGGGGTACGGCGGCGATCATGGCGGCCGATCTGCGCGACGCGCCCAGCACCGAGCTCGAGGTCGTCTCCTGCGGCGACGCGCACATCTCGAACTTCGGCTTCTTCGCCTCCCCGGAACGCGCGCTCGTGTTCGATCTCAACGACTTCGACGAGGCGGGTGTCGCACCATGGGAGTGGGATGTCCGCCGCCTCACGACGAGCGTCTACATCAGCGGCCGGGACATCGGGTTGAGCGAGGACGGATGCCGCGATGCGGCCTTCGCCGCTGCCGACGCGTATCGCGAGATGCTTCGGAACTTCTGCAGTGTTTCGAGCAGAGAGCGCTACTACACCCGGGTCGACACTTCTTCCGTCGCCCGTCATCTCGGAAAGAAGGGCGAGCAGACGGTCCGCAAGGCGGCCAAGAAGGCGCGCGCCCGCACGTCCGAGCGGGTCCTGCAGCGCCTGACGACGATCTCGGTCCACGGCGGCATCCGGATCGTCGATCAACCTCCCGTTCTGCGCCACGTCGACCACGCGACCCTGGGCGAGGTCACCGACCTCTTCACCCAGTATCGAACGACCCTTCGCGAGGACATCGCGTTCCTTCTGGAGCAGTATCGCGTGGTCGATTTCGCCCTGCGGGTCGTCGGTGTGGGCAGCGTCGGCACCCGTTGCTACCTCATCGCGGTCGAAGGGCCCACGGGCGACATCCTGTTCCTGCAGGCCAAGGAAGCGCCGCCGTCCGTCTTGGCGACCTATGGTGGCCGACCGTCCCTCGTCCCCGGCCGCCCCGGTGTGACCGACATCGTCGAAGGCCACCGCGTCGTCGCGGCACAGCGCATTCTGCAGGCGAATTCCGACCCGTTCGTCGGATGGATCCGCGGCTGGGCCGGCGACTCCGCCGAGCGTCACCGCGTGGACTACTACTGGCGGCAGTTCCGTGACATGAAGGGTTCGATCGAGCCGGACACGCTCAACCCCGACCAGTTCCGCTCCTACGGTGCACTGTGCGCCTCTCTCCTCGCCCGGGCGCACGGGCAGTCGCCCGCCGCCACCGCGATCGTGGGTTACCTCGGTCGATCCGAGGAGTTCGCCGAGGCGACCGCATCCTGGTCAGCCGCGTACGCCGATCTCGCCGAGGCCGACTTCGAGCAGTTGCGCCGGGCTGTCGCATCGGGTCGCCTTCCCGCTGAAACGGGTGTCTAGCCGGAGAGGCGTCTTCTCCTCGGTCTGCGCCCGGCCGCCTGACACCTCCGCCCTCGCGTGTCAGGATGGGCATGCGTCGACGAGAGGACCGAGATGACACAGCCCCAGCCGCATGAGACGCCCACGTCCGCCGAGTCGCAGGCGACGGATGACCCGGGTCGGTCACCCCTCATCCGTACCGCCATCTGGGTGGCGATCGGTGCGCTCATCGCGGCCGCGATCGTCTGCGTCGTCTGGGTGCTGATCGGGCCGGAGAACGGCATCGTCGCGCGCGCCTTCCTCACGGTGCTGCTCCTGGCCGGCTTCGCCGGAGCGGCCATCCTCGACGCGAACCTCGCGCCGAACCGTCCGGCGTGGCTGGCGTTGGCGAGCATGGGCGTCTGGGTCGTCACGCTGCTGATCGGGGCGGTGATGATCTGGATGCCGGAGCGGTTCGCCTACTCGGGATTCGGCCGCTTCGTGTCGTTCCTCCTCATCGTGCTGATCCTGCAGCTGGCGCTGCTGCACATCCGCCTGTTCCTGAAAGCACTCGCCCGCAACCGCACGACCTTCACCTCCGTCATCGCGATCGTGACCATCGTGCTCGTGATCGCGCTGGCGATCATGCTGGTGATCCCGCTGATGCTGTCGGAGTACGCGCAGCTGGGCGACCTGTACTGGCGCTTCGTCGTCTCCATCACGATCCTCGCCGCGGTGGGCACCGCCCTCCTCCCGCTCATGAATGTGCTCTTCGCGCCGCGTCGGCCGCGGCCCCAGCCCGTCGCCCCGGCGTATGCCGGTTACCCGGGATACCCCGCCGCAGGGGGCCAGCAGACCGGCGTCATCCCCGCCTGGGCGCCCCATGCTCCGCAGGGCCAGACCTGGCCCGGACAGGCGCAGGCCTCCTGGCAGCCGCAGGCCGGATCGCAGGGGCAGAGCGCTCCGCAGTCCTTTGCGCCGGCCTCCGCCGCTCCGATCCCGGCGGCCCCCGTCCCCGCGGCTCCGGCATCCGCTCCCGTCGCGCCCGCGCCCCGAGCCGACGCTTCGGACGACGACGCGACTGCACCGCACGCCGCGGAGTCGGCACCTGCTCCGGCGTCCGCTGCGCCGGTGGCCGCAGCGTCCTCTCCCGCCGCCCCCGCGCCCACCGAGGGGGAGCTTCTTCCCTGGCCGATGTACGCGGACGGCCGCACGCCGTTGCCGATGCTCCCCGACGGCAGCCCCGACTGGCAGGCCTATCAGACCGGCCGGCCCTCGCCCGGAGCCCAGTCGTTCGTGCCGATCGCACCCGAGCAGGCGTCGCAGCCGACCTTCCCGCCGCCGGTGCCGAGCCCCGGCGGCCCGCGAGGAGCACAAGGCTCCCCCGGGGCACACGGGTACGAGGGCTTCCCGCCCCCGCCGCCGCTGCCGCCGCGCAACTAGTCAGCTGAGGAGTTCTCGCGCCGCCATCGCGGCGTTGTGCCCGCCGATCCCGCTGACGGCGCCCCCACGTCGCGCGCCCGATCCGCACAGCAGGATGCGTCCGTGTCCGGTGGCCACACCCCACCGTGATGCCGGGCTCGACAGGTCGGCGTCATCGTCCGCCCACGGCCAGGCGAGCCCGCCGTGGAAGATGTCGCCTCCGGCCATCCGCAGCGACTCCTCCAGGTCGGCGGTCGTGCGCACCTCCACGCACGGCGATCCGTCGGGCGCGATGTAGAGGCAGTCTTCGATCGGTTCGCCGAGGACGGAGTTCAGCGACGCCAGGGCCGCGGCCAGCACATCCGCCCGCGCCGCGTCGGCGTCGCGGTCCGCGACCAGGCGATGCGGCACCTGGAGGCCGAAGAGCGTGAGCGTCTGTGCACCCTCGGCGCGCAGCTGCGGGCCGAGGATAGACGGATCGGTGAGGGAATGGCAGTAGATCTCCGCCGGCAGCGGATCGGGAAGCACCCCCGCCGAGGCGGCGGCGTGCGCGGCGTCGAGCTGGCTCAGGGTCTCGTTGATGTGGAAGGTCCCGGAGAAGGCCGCTTCGGTGGTCACCGCGCTGTCGCGCAGACGGGGGAGCCGCCGCAGCAGCATGTTCACCTTCACCTGCGCGCCCTCGGGCGCGGTCGCCGCGTCCGCCGTCTCCGCGCCCCCCGCGCGCAGCAGGTCGGCCAGCACCGCGGGGCCCGCGCCCATCAGCACCAGGCGACCCCGCAGTGTCTCGCTGCGCCCGTCGTGGCTGGCCACCCTCACTTCACCGTCAGGATCGACGGCGGTCACCTCGGCGCCCGTACGGATCTCGGCTCCCGCCTCGCGGGCGGCTCGGGCGAGCTCGGTGCTCACCTGCCCCATTCCCCCGACCGGCACGTCCCAGTCCCCGGTGCCGCCGCCGATGACGTGGTAGAGGAAGCAGCGGTTCTGCGCGAGCGTCGCGTCGTCGGCGGAGGCGAAGGTGCCGATGAGCCCGTCCGTCAACGCGATCCCGCGAGCGAGGTCGGTCTCGAGCGAACGACGCAGCATCTCGCCCAGGGGCCGGTCGACGACATCCCTCCACAGCTCGTCGTCGCCGACGAGTCGGCGCACCTCGGCACGGGGGCGCAGCGGCTCGGTCATCGTGGGGAAGATCCGACGGGCCAGTGGGAGGAGCCGATCGCCGAAAGCAGCGAACCGGTCGGCCTCGGCGGGGTCGCCGGTCGCCCGGACGAAGCTCCGCGTCGTGGCATCCGCGTCGCCCCGGTCGACGAGGATGCCGCGCGACGGGTCGGTGGGAGACGGCGTGTAGGACGAGTAGCGTCGGCGCAACAGGTCGATCTGCAGTCCGAGGTCGTCGATGATCGCGCGGGGGAGCAGGCTCACGAGGTAGGAGTACCGTGACAGGCGGGCAGCCACCCCGGGCCAGGGCTCCTCCGACACTGCGGCGCCGCCGACGTGTGCGAGTCGTTCGAGGACGACGACGCGGTGACCGGAACCGGCGAGGTACGCGGCGGCGACGAGGGCGTTGTGACCGCCGCCGACGATCACGACATCGTGGGTGGCGGCATCCCGGGGGAGAGGCATGACTCCACGCTAGAGCCGCCCGCCGACCTCTGCATCGATCATCGGAAACCGACCCCCGCGGTAGCGTGAGAGACATGACGCTTGCCGCGCAGCTTCACGATCTGGCCGTCGACATCGCCCGGGAGGCCGGGGAGCTCGCCCGTCGCCGCCGCACCGAGGGTGTCGCGATCGCCGCGACGAAGTCGGCCCTCGCGGACATCGTCACCGAGGCCGACCGCGAGGTCGAGGATCTGATCCGCGATCGGCTCCGCCGCGAGCGCCCGGGTGACGGCTTCCTCGGTGAGGAGTCGGGTGCAGCGCCGGTGTCGCACGGCGGCGACTCCGACGTCACCTGGGTCATCGATCCGATCGACGGCACGGTCAATTACGCCTACGGCATCCCGTCGTACGCGGTCAGCGTCGCCGCTGTCGCGGGCGGCAGCGACCCGGAGCACTGGGATGCCCTCGCCGGCGCCGTCTTCAACCCCGCGAGCGGGGAGCTCTTCCATGCCACCCAGGGCGAGGGTGCGTGGCTGCACGAAGCCCGGCTGACCGTCAACGCCGAACCGGCCGCCGCCGGAGCGCTCCTGGCCACCGGATTCGGTTACAACCCCGCGACCCATGCCTCCGACCTCGCACGTGTCGGCCGCGCGATGACGATCGCCCGCGACATCCGGCGTATCGGTGCCGCGTCACTCGATCTCGCTTTCGTGGCCGCGGGTCGGCTCGACGGGTACTTCGAACGCGGACTGCAGCCGTGGGATTTCGCGGCCGGCGCTCTCCTGGTGACCGAGGCGGGCGGGAGGTTCGCGCGCGTGGAGATGCCGGATGCCGCGGAGCGGCTCCTCACAGTCGCCGCCGGTCCCGGCGTCTTCGAGCGTCTGCTCTCCCTTACCACAGACTGAGCGATCGCGTGGGTGGTTGCGCTCCGGTGTCGTACATGGCATTCCCAGACGTCGCCGGGTAGTGTTTATCCGTTCGTTACTTTTGGTGTCCGAACCGGAAGTATCCCCCAACGACCGCCTGCCGTGCACCCCCATGCGCGGCAACGACTCGGAAGCACGCCCCCGTTTTGCCCCACGATTCCTCCTCGGCTCTTCTCCCGCGCACTCGCCGGTCGAGTCGACTCTCCCCCGCGGATGTTCAGATCCCAGCCGAGACGACGACGGTTCCCTCCGTCGGTGAGCCCTCGTCTGCTCCTCCTGCGATGACCCGCCGCGCGATGCGCGCCCGGGCAGCCGCTCAGCCGTTCCTCATCAACCCCGTGTTCTCGACCGGGGCCGTGCCGGTTGCCGGCTCCGCCTCGACGACCGGTGACGCCGCGGATGTCGCGCACTCGCCCGCTTCATCGGTGACGGCGACGCCCGCAGAGTCCGCCCCCGTTGCCCAGGCGAGCGTCACCGAGGTGCCCGAGGCCTGGGCGGAGGGATCGTCGACCGACACCGACACCGACACAGCCGAAGCGGAGGGTGCGGATCCCGAGCATCCCGAGTCCCCGGCCACCTTCACCGGTGGTGCCGGCGCGATCCTCTTCGACGCGTCCACGACGACCGGACCCTTCCGCCTTCTCGAGCCGCCCATGGGTCACTCGGTCGCCGACGAGGCTCCGACCCCGGATGCGGACGACATCCCCGACGCTGCCGTTCACCCGGACGACGAGTTCGAAGCCGCCGCGCGACTGTTCTGCTTCACCGGCGAGACACCGGTGCAGAACGCCGCTGCCGACGACGACGGCCCGGTCGACAGCGACGCTGCACCGCCGGCCCCCGACATCGCCGCCCACGTCGCGGCCGCTCGTCGCCGTCGCCCGGGACGCGGAGCGGCGTTCCGTCGCGCCGCCACGGCCTCCTTCTCGGTGAGCGTGATGGGGATCGTCGGTCTCCTCGCCGTCGCCACGACGACGCCCGCCCAGGCCGTGGCTGCGGCCACCGGCGCCGAATCGGCCTCGCTCTCCACGATGGCACCGGCGTCGACCGACCTCTCGGTCGACCCCGACGAGATCCAGGCCTACGTGGCTCCGGCCACCACCGAGAACGCCCAGATCGCCCGAGGCGAGAGCTACGAGACGGTGACGGTGGCCGACCTGGCCGCGGCGTCGGGAATCACGAACTTCTCGAACTTCTACGTCAACGACCCCACCGCCGCCATCCAGTGGCCCTTCGCGGTCGGCGTGCCCATCAGCTACGGCTTCGGCATGCGCTCGGGGAAGATGCACGAGGGTCTGGACTTCATCCCCGGCGCCGGATCACCGATCCAGGCGATCGCCGACGGCACCGTGCGAGTGGCGAGCGAGTCGGGTGGCGCCTACGGCGTGCACGTCATCATCGACCACGTCGTGGACGGCCAGCTGGTCTCCAGCCACTACGCGCACATGGAGTACGGCTCGATGCAGGTCGTCCCGGGTCAGCAGGTCACGGTCGGCACCGTCCTCGGTCGCACCGGCAACACCGGTCGCTCGTTCGGCGCGCACACGCACTTCGAGCTGCTCATGAACGGCACCACGCCGATCGACCCGCTGCCGTGGCTTCGGCAGCATGCGGGCGGGTGACCGCCGATTCAACGGGGAGCCTCGGCTCTGGTATTCTCGTTGAGTTGCCCGCGCAGGGCAGCACGCCCCGATAGCTCAGTGGCAGAGCACTTCCATGGTAAGGAAGGGGTCGTCAGTTCAATCCTGACTCGGGGCTCGCAGCATCCGGCATCTTGCTGCCGGTGTATCGCGGCAGGGTAGCTCAGTTGGTGAGAGCGCACGACTCATAATCGTGAGGTCGCGGGTTCAAGCCCCGCTCCTGCTACCGAAGGACCCGCTCCGGCATCGAGGTCGAGCACACCGAGACGTCGAGGGTTTGCGCATGACCTCCGACGTGAGTGAGGGAACCTCACGCCGCTGACGCCGCGCGCGTACCGAGCACGTTCCGGTAGCGGTCGGCGGCGATGACAGCCAGGCGCTCATCGGGAGCAAGCGGCGCCGTCTCGACGTCACCGCCCGCGCGGGCGATGACGCCGGCGAAATAGCCGGTCGCCAGCACGTAGCTTGCGACCACGACCCGACCGGCCCCGGCCGCGCGCGCGGCGGCGACGACCGATCCGATGCGGGGACCCGCGCCCGAGGCGACGCCCGTCGTGACAGGACGCCCCAGGCGCTCCGCGAGCCGACGGACGGTGACGTCGACATCGACGGCGGCCGCGGGGTCGCTCGACCCGGCCGCGGCCAGGACGATGGCATCGTCATCCCGTAATCCCACAGCGGCCAGCCGATCCTCGAGGATGTCCGTCAGAAGCCGATGCGGTCCGAGCGCGTGCGCCGCGGCCGCGGCTTGCGGATGCGCCGCGACGGCGTGTGCGATGTCGACCTTCGTGTGGTAGCCCGTGGACAGGAGGAGCGGCACCACGATCGCCGCGCCGGCACGGGTCGACCGCTCCAGGACATCGGGCAGAGCCGGCTCCTGCACGTCGACGAAGGCCTCGTGGACGTCGACATGGGGGAGCAGTCCGCGCAGGTCGTCGACGATGCTCCGGATCGCCGCGCGTCCTGCCGGGGAATCGGTGCCGTGCGAGCAGGCGATGAGGGTCGGCGTCATGCATGATCTCCTGTGTCGTGGGCGTCCAGTCGGTAGCCGCGCTTGATGACGGTGCGAATGAGGTCGGGCGAGCCGAGCGCCTCCCGGATCCGCCCGACAGCGACATCGACCGCGTGGGTGCTCTCGCCGGAGCGGGGCAGTGCCGCTTGCAGTTCGGTGCGGGAGACAACCCCGCCCCGGGCGGCGAACAGCCGTCGCAGCAGGGCCACTCCCGTCGGTGAGAGAGGCGTGAACCGGCCGTCCAGGACCGCTCCGCCGCTGCGGATCTCCAGCACTCCGACCGAGGTGCTCACGGAGGGAGCGCGACCGCCGCCGAAGTGCGTGACGACGGCACGCACCAGCGAGCCGAGCCGACCGCGCTCGGCGATGAGGGGCCGGATGCCCGCGTCGAGGAGCGGGGCCGCCGTGACCGGCCCGACGGCGGCGACGACGAGGCTCACCGGAATCGGACAGCCGCACGATGTCGGCCAGCGCGGTCTCGCGCCGCGCCGCCGCCAGCCACTCCGCCGCCCCGGGGGCCGAGGTGAACAGGACCGCATCGACCTGGGCGCGTGCGCTCGCGGTGACCGAGCGGGTGACCACCGCCGGGTCGGGCGGGGGCCCCCACCGGTACACGGTGAGACTGACGACCTCGGCCCCCGCCTCCGCGAAGAGCTCGTCGAGGCCGTCGGCGCCGGAGCCATGGTGCTGCACGGCGATCCTGCGGCCGGACACGCCTTCGGCGAGGAGGAACTCTCCGAGCTCTGCCGAGGTCTCCGACTCGGCCACCCAGTCCGCGGTGAGGCCGGCCTGCTGGATGGCGCCCCGGGCCTTGGGGCCCCGGGCGACGATCTGGGCCCCGGCGAGCGCGTCGTGCAGGGAAGCACTCAGCCCGGCCTCCTCCGCCGCTTCCATCCAGCCGCGGAACCCTACTCCGGTGGTCGCGACCACCACGTCCGGGGGGCCGGCGATGAGCGCCCGAGTCGCGTCGATCAGCGCCTCATCGTCGATGTGCGGCACGATCGTCAGCGGCGCGGCCTGGCGTACCTCCGCCCCGTGACGCTCGAGCGCAGCGGTGAGCTCGGCCGAGCGTCGGTCCACGGCGATCACGATTGTGCAGCCGGCCAGGGCGGCGGAGAGGGCAGGGTGTGCGGGGGACGTCACCTCGACGCATCACCCGCCAACTGAGGCCGGGGCAGCAGCAGCCCTGCCCGTGCGACATCGCCGACGACGATCACCGCGGGGTTCTCGACACCCGCCGACGCGGCGTCGGCGAGAGCATCTCCGAGGTTCGTCCACGTCGTGCGCTGCTGCGGGGTGTGACCTCTCTCGACGATGGCCACCGGTCGGGAGCGGGGGACTCCCGCCGCCGCCGCGGCGGCGACCAGGCGGGGAAGTGCGGCGACGCCCATGAGGACCACGGTCGTCATCGCCGGGTCGCCCAGCGCGGCCAGGGTGGTCGGCGAGATCTCGCCCTGCCCGTTGACGACGTGCACGCCCGCCGAGACCCCGCGATGCGTGACGGGAATGCCGGCTGCCTGCGGGACGGAGACGATGCTGGTGAGACCCGGCACGACGTCGACGGGCACGCCGGCGGCCAGACACGCGGCGACCTCCTCGCCGCCCCGGCCGTAGACGAAGGGGTCGCCGCCCTTGAGCCGGACGACCCGCTTGCCCTCTCGCGCGAGCCGCACGAGAAGGTCGTTGATCTCCTCTTGCGGCACCGGGTGATGGCCCGGCCGCTTGCCGACGTCGATGATCTCGACATCAGGGTCGACCTCACCAGCGAGATCGACCGGGCCCAGCCGGTCGGCCACGATCACGTCCGCTTCCGCCAGGAGCCGTCGCGCCCGCACCGTGAGGAGATCGAGGGGTCCGGGGCCCCCGCCGACGAGGTCGACGCGCCCGCCGCCGAGGCGGCGCCGGCGGGACCGCACCGGGTACGCGCCGTCGCGGAGCCGAGCAGCGATGCCGTCGCGCACTCGCGCTGCGCGACGGGGGTCGACGCCGCTGTCGGATGCCACGCCGACGACGACGTCGCCCGACCGGGCCTCGGCGGCGAGCCGTGCACTCCCATGCGCTCCATCGGACGCGTTGACGCAGAATGTCCTGCGCGCATCGCACCAGCGGGCCACTGCCGCGTCGACCCGGGCGTCCCCGGTCGCCGTGTGCACGAGCCAGACGTCGTGGACATCCTCCTCCTCGACCCCTCGGGCGAGCCACCGGATCTCGCCGGCGTCCACACGCGCCCGCACCTGCGGGGACAGCTTCGGAGCCACCACGCTGACCCGTGCACCCTCGCGGACGAACCGCGGAAGACGGCGTGCGGCGACGGCACCGCCGCCCACGAAGAGCACGGCTCGCCCGTGCAACGACAGTCCGATCAGTGCGGTCATCTCTCATCCCCCCACCGGATCCAGACATCGCCCCCGAGAACGGATGCCGGGAACACCTGCAGCCCGGCGGCTTCGCGTCCCTGAGTGTCCAGGCAGACACCTGTCCGAAGGTCGAAGACCTGCTTGTACATGGGCGACGCGACCGTCGGAATGCCGTCGCGCGTGCCGACGATGCCACGGCTGATGACCTGCGCACCGCTGTACGGGTCGTGATTGGCCACCGCATGCACCCGCCCGGTGTGCAGCCGGAAGAGGGCGATCTGGGTGTCGTCGAGGAGGCACGCCGACCCTCGTTCGACGGCGAGGTCGCTCAGAGCGCACACGCGCACCCAGCCCTCGGGCGCCGCGCTGGGGATGCCGACGGCGTCTCTGCGAACGGCTGCGAGACTCATCGCCGCACCTCCAACGTGGTTCCGGCGATGACGACGGCGCCGTCGGAGCGCTCGGCGGAGGTCGCGGGCCTCGGCTGTCCCCGCTCCGAGACATACGCCAGGGAGGGGTCGGGCGTCGTCGGGGCGTTCACGAACGACGCGAAGCGATGGAGCTTCTCCGGGTCCTCGAGCGTCGCCTTCCACTCGTCCTCGTAGGCCTCGATGTGCCGCGCCATGGCGGCGTCGAGGTCTCCGCAGATCCCCAAGCGGTCGTCGAAGATCACCGATCGGAGCTCCTCCACGCCGCCGTCGAGATCTTCCAGCCACGGCGCGGTCCGCTGCAACCGGTCGGCGGTGAAGATGTAGTACATGACGAAGCGGTCGATCGCGGTCAGCAGCTCGTCATCGCTCAGGCCCTCGGCGAGCAGGACCGCGTGCCGCGGAGTGAAGCCGCCGTTCCCGCCGACGTACAGGTTCCACCCGGCCTCGGTGGCGATGACGCCGACGTCCTTTCCTCTCGCTTCGGCGCACTCGCGGGCGCACCCCGACACTCCCATCTTCAGCTTGTGCGGAGAGCGCAGCCCGCGATAGCGCAGCTCGAGCGCGACGGCCATCCCGACGGAGTCCTGCACCCCGTATCGGCACCACGTGGAACCCACGCACGACTTCACCGTCCGCAGGGACTTGCCGTAGGCGTGCCCCGACTCGAATCCGGCATCGACCAGCCGCTTCCAGATCTGCGGCAACTGCTCCAGGCGCGCCCCGAACATGTCGATGCGCTGGCCCCCAGTGATCTTCGTGTAGAGACCGAAGTCGCGGGCGACCTCCCCGATCACCACGAGTCCTTCGGGAGTGATCTCACCTCCCGGGATCCGTGGCACGACCGAGTAGCTGCCGTCCTTCTGCAGGTTCGCCATCACGTGGTCGTTGGTGTCCTGGAGTGCGGCGTTCTCGCCGTCGAGCACATGGGCGTGCGTGAGAGTGGAGAGGATGCTGGCGATCACCGGCTTGCAGATGTCGCATCCCCGTCCGGTGCCGAAGCGCGCCATGATGGCGCTGAAGGTGGTCGAACCCGACACCCGCACGGCGTCGAACAGCTGGCGCCGCGACATCCCGATGTGCTCGCACAGTGCGCTGCTGATCGTCGCACCGGCCCGTGCGAGCTCGGCGCCGACGAGCTTCTTGATCAGCGGGACGCACGAGCCGCAGGCCGCCCCCGCGCGCGTGCACGCCTTGACGGCAGCGATGTCGGCGCACCCCTCGTCATGCACCGCGGATCGGATGGCCCCGGCGGTCACGCTGTTGCAGGAGCACACCGTCGCGGCATCGGGGAGGTCGCCCGAGGGCGCGGACGAAGAGCCCTCCGGCACCAGGTACGCGGAGGGGTCGCCGCCCAGTGGTCCGCCCACGAGGGGGCGGAGTGAGCCGTAGGCGGAGGCGTCGCCCACCAGGATGCCGCCCAGGAGGGTTCGGGCGTCATCGGAGAGCACCAGCTTCTTGTAGACGCCGGCGACCGGATCGGCGTACACGACGTCGAGCGCGCCGGGCGTCTCGGCGAACGCGTCGCCGAAACTCGCGACGTCCACCCCCGAGAGCTTGAGCTTGGTGGACAGGTCGTAGCCGGGAAAATCGGCCGCCCCGCCGAGGAGGCGCGTCGCCGCGACCTCGGCCATGGCGTACCCGGGCGCGACGAGTCCGACGGACATCCCGTCGAAGTTCGCCACCTCGCCGATCGCGAGTATTCGCGGATCGGACGTGCCGCACCCCTCGTCCACCACCACGCCGCCTCGCGGATGCACCGCCAGGCCGGCATCCCGAGCGAGCTCGTCGCGCGGGCGGACCCCGACGGTGAACACCACGACGTCGGTCTGCTGGTAGTCGCCCTCGCGGAACTCCAGTCCCAGCACCCGACCGCGACGGTCGGCGTCCAGCCGGGTTGTCACCGAGCTCGTCCGGACGCGGATGCCACGCGCCTCGATGAGGCGGCGGAGGGCGTCGCCGGCCGGCCGGTCGAGCTGCGCCGACATCAGCCGATCCGACGCCTGCACGACGGTGCACTCGACGCCCATTCCCTGCAGCGCGCCGGCCGCCTCCAGACCGAGCAGGCCACCTCCGATCACCGTCCCCGTCACGGGCCGGCCCACCTCGGCGGCGCGGGACGAGGCGAACGCCCGCAGGTCTGCCACGTCGTCGAGAGTGCGGTAGACGAAGCACCCGGCGGAGTCGAAGCCGTCGACGACCGGGCGCGCGGCGTAGGAGCCGGTCGCGAGCACGAGCCGGTCGTAACCGAGAACGCTCCCGTCGCTCAGGCGGACCCGCTGTTCCTGCCGGTCGATCCGGGTGACCCGCACGCCCAGCCGCAGATCGACCCGGGGATCGGTCAGGACCGACCGGTCCAGTGCCAGGTCTTCGGCCGACGCCCCGGAGAAGAAGGAAGTGAGGGCGACCCGATCGTACGGGTGGTGCTGCTCCTCTCCCACGACGGTGAGGCGCCACTCCTCTCCCGTGCGGGCGAGGAGGCTCTCGACGAACCGGTGGGCGACCATGCCTGCTCCGACCACCACGAGATGCGACCCAGTGGTGCCGGCGGAGCTCATGTCGGCACCGTACGGCGACGGTGTTGCCGGCACGTCAGTGGCGTGTTTCGGGCTCTTGACGTCTCGGACCATCGGTCGTCCTCCTCTCAGACCGTGGCCGAGGAGCGAAGGTCCCGCTCGGCTTCCGCCGAGGCTGCTCTCGCGGGACGGAGGACGCCGTCGGTGTTGCGGCGGGGACGACGAGCCCGCGGAGCGCGCTGACGTCCGTAGGTGAGGTAGAGCGGGATGCCCACGAACGCCAGTCCCCCCACCAGGTTGCCCAGCACGGTGGGGATCTCGTTCCAGATCAGGTAGTCGACGAGCGTGAAGTCACCGCCCAGGAGCAGCCCTGAGGGGAAGAGGAACATGTTGACGATCGAGTGCTCGAATCCCATGAAGAAAAAGAGCATGATCGGCATCCACATCGCCACGACCTTGCCGATGACGTCCTTGGAGATCATGGCGAGGATGACCCCGGTGGCGACCATCCAGTTGCACAGCACGCCGCGCACGAACAGGGTCAGCATGCCGGCTGCCCCCTGCTCGGCGTAGCCCACGGTGCGCCCCTCCCCGATGTGGCCGATGGCTTCGCCCACCGCATTGGGAGCTTCGGAGAAGCCGAAGGTGACCACCACGGCCATCAGCACCGCGACGGTGAAGGCGCCGATGAAGTTGCCGAGGAACACCAGGCCCCAGTTGCGCAGGACGCCTCCGAGGGTGACTCCGGGGCGCTTGTCCAGCCAGGCCAGGGGTGCGAGCACGAAGACCCCGGTGAGCAGGTCGAACCCGAGGAGGTAGAGCACGATGAAGCCGACCGGGAACAGCACCGCGCCCAGAAGAGGGACTCCGGTGGTCACCGACACGGTCACGGCGAACGCGGCCGCGATGGAGAGCACTGCCCCTCCCAGGATCGCGCGCACCAGAGTGTCACGCGTGGAAAGGAGCACTTTCGAGGCGCCGGCGTCGATGGCGTTTCCGACGAGTTCGGCGGGCGGTACGTAGGTCATGGCGGTTCCTTCCCTGTCCGGCGGCGCCGGCGGTGCCGGCGGTGGCGGTGGTGCCGATGACCCGACGCTAGGGACGGGGTGTTTCCTCCGGTGCGTCGGCAGGAACCGGTCGGGTTACCTCTTTCTCTCTGCGCCGGTCCGGCGGTTGTGACATCCGGACCGCTGCCCAGACGGCGACCAGGTACGACCGGTAGCATCGCGGTCGGATCCCGACCGGATCCCCGGACGAGGGTTCAGTACCCGGTGAGCGACAAGACTGGCCATGGAGGCGAGCATCATGTCGTGGGTCATCCTCATCATCTCCGGAGTCCTCGAGGCCGTTTGGGCCACCGCCCTCGGCAAGAGCGAGGGGTTCACCAAGCTCTGGCCGAGCGTCGTGTTCGGTGTCGCCCTCGTGGCGAGCATGGGCGGCCTCGCGTGGGCGATGCGCGAGATCCCGACCGGCACCGCGTATGCCGTCTGGGTCGGAATCGGCGCCTCTCTCACCGTGCTCTACGCGATGATCACCGGAGATGAGGGCTTCTCCTGGGTTCGGATGCTCCTGATCATCGGTCTCGTGGGCTGCATCGTCGGGCTGAAGCTCGTCAGCGACGCCGAGTAGGGCGGGCGAGGCGCGTGCGGCTCACTCGCCCACCGCGTCCGCAGCCGTATGGGGTGCGACCGAGAGCTCGGAGATGCGTCGGCGGTCCAGCGCGGTCACCCGCAGCGTGGCTCCGTCCACCTCGACCGTATCCCCGACGACGGCGAGGCGCCCGAGCCGCTCCAGCATGAAGCCGGCGATCGTGTCGGATGACCCACGGGGAAGGGTGAGGCCGGTGGCCTCCTCGAAGTCCTGCAGGTTCAATCGACCGTCGACCGCGCCGCCGTTCTCGGAGAGGTCGGCGGTCGCGGCATCGGTGTCGTACTCGTCGAAGATCTCGCCGACGACCTCCTCGACCAGGTCCTCGAGGGTGACGATCCCGTCGGTGCCGCCGTATTCGTCGACGACGACGGCGATCTGATCGCCGCCCGCCCGCATGCCCGTCAGGGTCGGAAGCACGCGCGCGGTCGAGGGCAGATAGGGGATGGCGCGGACGAGCGGCTCGATGGGCTGACGCGGGTCGACCGCCGCGGCCTCGAAGAGGTCGCGGACGTGGACGAATCCCGTGATGTCGTCGATCGACTGGTCGACGACGGGGTAGCGCGAGTACGGCAGCTCGCGCACCCGCACGGCAGCTTCGCCCACCTCCTCGGCGTGATCGAGCGCGACGACCTCGGGCCGGGGTCGCATGACCTCGCTGATCTGACGTCCCCGCAGCGACAGCACATCGTCGAGGATGCGCCGCTCATCCTCCGGGAGACCTTGGTGGCTCGACACGATGTCGCGCAGCTCCTCCTCGCTCAGCTCCTCGCCGGTCTTGTGCGGGTCGCCGCCGAGGAGCCGCACCACCGCGTTCGTCGACACCGACAGCAGCCAGATCACCGGACGCATGAGCACGGCGAACCCGTTCAGCACCGGGGCGACTCCGTAGGCGAACTGCGCGTTGCGCTGGATCGCCAGGCGCTTGGGTACGAGCTCGCCCAGCACGAGGGACAGGTAGGCGATCATCAGCGTCAAGACCACGGTGGCGATCGTGAGCGAGAAGCCCTCGTCGAGGCCCAGCGAAACGAAGAGGGGCGCGACGCTGGGCGCGATCGACGACGCACCGTACGCGGCCGACGCGAAACCGGCGACCGTCACGCCGATCTGCACGGCAGAGAGGAACCTGTTCGGATTGCGCGCCAGATCGGCCACCTTCTGGCCGCGTTTGCCGCGTGCGGCGAGGGCGTTCACCTGGCTGTCGCGCAGGGTCACGAGTGCCATCTCGGTGGCGGCGAAGACACCGCCGATGAGGACGAAGACCACCACCAGGGCGATGTTGAGAAGGAGGTCGCCGTTCATCGGTTCACCTCCCCTCGCGGGGACGCGCCCGGGGTCACCCGGGCGCCGGGACTATGACAGTCGGATCCGTCCGCAGTTTTCGGCATGGCGGCCACATTATCGGTCCTCGCTTCGAAACCGCCGTATGTCGGCCGCCGCGACGACGCCGTCTCAGACCACGAGCGGCCCCGCGACATCCAGCCTGTCGTTCTCGATCAGCCACCTCAGCGACTCCAGGATCGCCTCGGCGGGTTCGTAGCGGGGTCGGTAGCCGAGCACCGAGCGGACTTTATCGATGCTGAGGTAGTGGTTGCGGTGCAGATGCCCCCAGCTCGCGTCCGCGTGCCGTTCGCTGGTCTCTGCCCGGAACTGCTCCCAGGTGATGCACTCCAGAGACAGGGGCTTTCCGAACCAGGATGCCGCTGCCGCCGCGTATCCCCGGACGGTGAGCGCGGACGGTGCCACGGCGTGGAAGTCCTCGCCCGCGGCGGCGTCGCGATGCGCGAGGGCGAGCTCGAAGACCTGCGCGACGTCGTCGGCGTGGACATGGTGCATGAGGGCGCCGTCGCCGCCGGGCACCCGGAGGGTGCGGCCCGCCGACAGATCGGACCAGACGCCCGGATCGCCGTTGCCGAGCGGCCCGACCGGCGCCCAGCCCGGGCCGACGATGTGACCCGGATCTACGGTGGTGGTGACGAGCCCCCCGGCGGCGGTCTCGGCGGCCAGGAGCGCGGTGATCTCGGCCTTGAGGATCCCGTACTCGTCGAAGGGCGGCGTGCCCTCGCCCTCACGGATCGGCACGCGATCGCTCGGGCCGTAGCGCCAGAGGGTCCCGCAGTGGACGAGGTGCCCGACGCGACCGCGCAGGGCCTCGACGAGGAAGCGCGAGGACTCCGGCGTGAAGGCGAGGAGGTCGACGACGGCGTCGGGGTCGTGGGCGAGCACGGTCTCGCCGAAGGTGCCGTCGCGGTCGGCGGCCTCTCTGTCGGCGACGACCTGGTGCACCGCGTCCCACTCCCGGGAGGCGACGTAGGGAGGCCTCGCACCTCTGCTGATCGAGACGACCTCGTGGCCGGCGCGGACGAGCCGTGGAACGAGGAAGGTGCCGATGTGGCCGGTTCCGCCGATGACGACGACGCGCACGCTGCCCACCTCTCCGTGCGGGCGGGGCGCCGGCGCACCCCTCGAGCCTAGGGCGCCGATGTCGGACCGGGCCGGTAGCGTGCGCGTATGAAGGTCCCCGTCGACGCCCTCCGTACGGCGCGTGAGTCAGCGCGCCGACGCCTCGCCGAGGTCGAGGTGCAGCTCGCTCAGCTGCGCGACGCGCGGGGCGCCGAGTCAGCCGACGACGAGCACGATCCAGAGGGGGGAACCCTGTCGGCGGAGTGGTCGCGCATCGAAGGTGTGCGTGTCGGCGTGGTTGCCGAACTCGAGGGCATCGACGCCGCGTTCGACCGCGTGTCGGCGGGTACGTACGGCATCTGCGAGGTGTGCGCGAACCCCATCCCGGAGGGACGGCTGGAGGTGCGTCCCACCGCGACCCGTTGCGTTCGCTGCGCCGAGCGGCGGCAGTAGTGTTAGTGCGGCGGCCACCGGTTCCTCGCACGGCCGGAAGAAGAAGAAACGAGCGAGCATGAGCACGAACCCTCCCGGCTGGTACGACTACGGCCCCGGCACGCGCCGGTGGTGGGACGGCGCGAAGTGGACCGAGCACGTGCAGTCGACCGAGGACGGGACGGATGCGCCGCCGGCCGGTCCCGATGACGCTCAGTCGTCTGAATACGCCTCCGCCGGCGCCCCGCCGTCCGGGCCTGGTTTCACCGGCGCGCCCGGGTACGCACCCGCGGGCGGCGCCTTCACTGCAGCGACCGAGCCGAAGAAGTCCAAGCTCTGGATCCTGTGGGTGGTGCTGGGCGTGGTGCTCCTCGGCATCGTCATCGCCGCCGCGGTGCTGATCCCGATCCTGATCGGGGTCTTCTCGTCGGGTGGCGGGGTCGACGAAGCCGACCAGCAGGAGGCCGTGCGCGCGGTCGAGCTCTACGACGAGGCATGGCGCGAGGGGGACTGCGACAAGTACCTCGAAGCGACGTCCGAGGCCTTCCGCACCGGCAACCAGCTCACCGACTGCGCCGCGTTCGAAGAGCAGTCGGCCGGTTTCACGCAGTCGGTGGAGAACTACCAGGTCGAGGTCGTGGGTGTCAGCTCCTCCGAGCGGACGATCTTCGTCGACACCACCGAGACTTACGACAGCCTCTTCAACGCAGACGGCGAGCCGCTGGACACCCCGGAGCCGATCGAGGAGACCTGGCAGTACACCGTGGTCGAGATCGACGGTGCCTGGGTCATCGACAACGCCTTCGTAGGCGAATGACCGACGCCCCCACCGCGCGCGGTGCGCGTTTCGTCTTCACCTGCCTCGGGGTCGGCTTCATCGCCGGCCTGATGTCCGGGCTGTTCGGCGTCGGCGGCGGCACCGTCGTCGTACCGCTCCTCGTCCTCGTGCTGGGCTATGGTCAGCGGCTCGCGGCGGGAACGTCGCTCGCGGCCATCGTTCCGACGGCCGCGGTCGGCGTGATCGCCTATGCGGTGAACGATTCCGTCGCCTGGATCCCCGCCTTGATCCTCGCCGCCGGCGCGGTCGTGGGGGCGCAGATCGGCACGTGGCTGCTCCCGCGGACGCCCGTGACAGTGCTCCGCTGGGGTTTCGTCGGTTTCCTCGTGATCGTGATCGTGTCGCTGTTCCTGGTGATCCCCTCGCGAGATGCCGGCCTTCCTCTCACCGTCGTGACGGTGCTCGGCCTCATCGCGCTCGGTGTCGTCACCGGCATCCTCGCGGGTCTTCTCGGCGTCGGCGGCGGCGTGATCGTCGTGCCGGTTCTGCTCCTGCTCTTCGGCACGAGTGACCTGCTGGCGAAGGGGACATCGCTGCTGATGATGATCCCGACGGCGATCTCGGGCACCGTCGGCAACCTGATCCGCAAGAACGTCGACCTGCCCGCCGCCGCGATCGTCGGAGTCGCCGCGTGTGCGACCGCCCCCGTCGGCACGTGGCTTGCCACCGTCGTCGACCCGCAGCTGGGGAACATCCTGTTCGCAGCGTTCCTGACGATCATCGCCGTGCAGATGGCCGTGCGCGCCATTCGGGGGCGCAAGACCGCTCGGTAGGATGATCTGGTGCCAGTGAACCCCGAACTCGTCGGCCGAGTGTTCCCCCCGACGCCGCCGTATCTGGTGGGCCGCGAGAAAGTGCGTGAGTTCGCGCGCGCGGTCTTCGCCGATGCCCCCCAGCACCGCGACCCCGACGCCGCGCGCGCGCTGGGATACGCCGATGTCGTCGCGCCCCCGACGTTCCCGATCGTGCTGCAGGACGTCACCCTCCAGCAGCTGCTCGCCGAGCCGGACAGCGGCATCGAGCTGTCGCGCGTGCTTCACGCCGAGCAGCGCTTCCAGTACTCGCGTCCGATCGTGGCAGGTGACGAGCTGACCGCCCAGCTGAGCGTCACCGGCATCCGCACCCTGGGCGGCAATGCCATGGTCACCAGCGAAGCCGAGATGGTCGACGCCGCCGGTGCCCACGTCGTGACCGCGACATCCGTCCTGCTCGTGGGCGAGGGCGACGCATGAGCGCCGTCACCGTGGGCGATGTCGTCGCCGAACGCACGATCCACCTCACACGCGAGTCGCTGGTGCGCTACGCCGGTGCGTCCGGCGACTTCAACCCCATCCACTACCGCGACGACATCGCCGCCGAGGTCGGGCTTCCCGGGGTCCTCGCGCACGGCATGCTCACGATGGGTATCGCCGTCGGCACGATCATGCCGTGGCTCGGCGATGCCGGTCGCATCCTCGACTACGGGGTGCGCTTCACCCGACCCGTCGTCGTCGACGCGGAAGACGGGGCCGACCTTCACATCGTCGCCAGGGTCGGTCAGGTGGCGGGCGACGCGGTCCGGGTCGACCTCACCGTGACCTCCGCCGACACCACGGTGCTCGGCAAGGCGCAGGTGCGCGTGCGGCCGGCGGACACCGCCGCGGCTGCGGGCGACGGGACTCGATGACCGAGGTTCCCCCCGTCGCGCTGTCGGGCCTGACGACCCTTCGCGCAGGCGGGGTTCCCGATCGGATGATCGAGGCGCGGACGACCGATGAACTCGTCGACGCGCTCCGCGAGGTGTGGGCGACGGGCGAGGAGTGGTTCGTGCTCGGTGGCGGGTCGAACCTGCTCGTGGGCGACGAGCCGTTCCCGGGCACGGTCGTGCGCATCCTGACCGACGGGATCGAGACGCTCCCCGCCGCACGCGAGGGGTTCATCCGCCTGAGGGTGCAGGCCGGGCACGATTGGGACGCGTTCGTCGGGTACACCGTCGAGCACGGGTTCGCGGGCGTCGAGGCGATGTCCGGGATCCCCGGCACGGTCGGGGCGGCGCCCGTGCAGAACATCGGCGCGTACGGCCAGGAGATCGTCCAGACCCTCGTCGAGGTCGAGCTCATCGACGAGACCACCGGCGAGGTGTCCACTGTGCCGGCCGACGAGCTCGGGCTCGGCTTCCGCACCTCGGTGCTCAAACACCACCACGGCTCGGTTCCCGAGCGACGCGCGGTCATCCTGTCGGTCACGGTCGAGCTCGCCGTCATCGGAGATGCGCCCCGTGAGATCCATGGCGATCAGCTGCGGACCGCGCTCGGCCTGCAGCCCGGGGCCGTGGCGACGTTGGCCTTCGTGCGCGAGCAGGTGCTGCAGATCCGCGCGCGGAAAGGGATGGTGCTCGATGACGCCGATCCCGACACGTGGAGCGCCGGATCCTTCTTCCAGAACGCCGTCGTGTCGGCATCCTTCGCCCGCACCCTCCCGCCGGAATGTCCCCGCTGGCCGGTCGCGCCCGACTTCGATCCCGTCGTGGTCGTGCCGCTGACCAGCTTCGACGGCAGTGTCCCGCGCCTGTCGAGCGCCGAGTCCGATGTGAAGGTCAGCGCCGGCTGGCTCATCGAGCAGTCGGGCATCCGCAAGGGCTTCAAGCTTCCTCGTTCGCGCGCGGCGGTGTCGACCAAGCACGCTCTCGCGCTGACCAACCGGGGTGACGCGACCGCCGCCGAGATCGCCGAGCTGGCGCGGTTCATCCAGAGTCGCGTGCACGCCGAGTTCGGGCTGCTGCTCCAGCCCGAGCCCGTCCTGGTCGGCGTCGACCTGTAGAGCGCGCGACCCGTCTCAGGGGCCGGTCGCCCTCTGCCTCGGCCCTTCGTCGCCGGGCTCCTTCTGTTCGTTCGTCGAAGATGTACGCGGGCGGGTGCTCCGGGCGTACATCTGCGACGAACGAACGGGATGCGGGGAATTCAGGCCGGGCGCTCAGGATCGGAGGAGCTGCCGGGCCGCGAGGCCGATGATCGCGCTGTACGTCGGGTAGGCGAACTTCACGCCCGCGAGGGTTGCGACGTCGATCCCGGCCGCCATCGCCGTCGTCACCGACTGGATCACCTCGACCGCGTTCTCGCCGACGGCGTGGGCGCCGAGGATCAGCTCCCGCCGGTTGTCGGCGATCAGTTTGAGGAAACCGACGGCGCGGTCGTCGATGACAGCGCGCTCCAGGTCGGCGTAACGCGCGATCGCGACGATGCAGCGCCCATCGCGTTCGCGCGCCTGATCCTCGGTGAGGCCCACCCCGGCGTAGTCGGGATCGGTGAACCCTCCCGCGGGGAGGAGATGGTGCGGGGTTCGACGGTTCACCCCCAGGACCGCATTCTCGGCTGCCGCCTCGCCCTCGAACTGCGCGGCCTGCACGAGCATGTCGCGCCCGGTGGCATCCCCCACCGCGAGGATGTGCGGCACCGGCGATCGGAAATAGGCGTCGACGGGGATCGCGGAGCGCTCGACCTCGACGCCCGCATGCTCCAGGCCGAGGTCTTCGACGTCGGCCGGCCAGCCGGCGGCCATGACGACGACGTCGAAGCTGTCGGAGCACCGGGTATCCTCCGCTCCATCGCCTTCGCGCCACCGGAGGACGATCCGGCCCTCGTCCCCCTCGAGGGCGTCGACGCCGGCGATGCCGGTGCGCACCGTCATCCCGTGGTCTTCGAACGACGAGGCGATGGCGGCCGACACGTCGGCGTCGGAGGCCATCAGCACGCGCGGTGCGACGTCGAGCAGTGTCACCTGCGCACCGAACGACTCGAAGACGGTCGCCAGCTGCGCGCCGGTGTTCCCGGCGCCGATGATCGCCGCACGCTGCGGGAGGCTCGGCAGCTCCAGCACGTGCTCGGGTACGGTCGCCAGTCCCGCGCCGGGGACGGGGAGGCGGCGGGAGTGGCCGCCGACCGCCACGATGACAGAGGAGGCACGGACGCGCCGTCCGGAGTCGAGCGCGACGGTGTGGGGGTCGGTGAAGCGTGCTCGCCCCTCTTGGATGAGGTCGATTCCCGCCGACGTGAACCTGTCGGCTTCGTTCTTCACTGCGCGCACGCGGTCGACCCGGTCGCGGACACGGGCGACGGTGGCGGGCCAATCGAGGGCCTCGGGGTGCGTCACGACGCCGTACTCCCGCGCGGCGCCGACCTCCCGCATCAACCGCGCGGCCTTGGCGAGCACGCGGGTGGGGACGCAGCCGGTGTTCACGCAGGTGCCGCCGAGGCGGTCGGAGGCCTCGAGGACGACCACCGTGGCGCCGAGTTCCGCGGCTCGGAGGGCGGCGGCCGTGCCCGCGGGCCCTGCTCCGATGACGGCGAGGTCGTATGAGGCGGTGTGGGGGGTCACGCTGACAGTGTGGCATCCGATCACAACCGCTGGATCCACCGGCGGTCGATCCGATGCGAGGGCCCGCAGCGGGGTCAGGCGCCGAAGAGGCGCTGGAGGCGCTGCACGCCTTCCAGGAGCGCATCGTCGCCGAGGGCGTACGACAGGCGGAGGTATCCGCTGGGTCCGAACGCCTCACCGGGAACGACGGCCACCTCGGCCTTCTCGAGGATGAGGTCGGCGAGCTCCAGGGTGGTGGTCGGTGTCACCCCGGCCCACTCGCGGCCGAGCAGCCCCTGCACGTCGGGGTAGACGTAGAAGGCGCCGAGCGGATTGGGCACCGTGACACCGGGGATCTTGGCCAGCTCGGTCACGATCACGCGGCGACGCCGGTTGAAGGCGTTCCGCATCTTCTCCGCCTCGACCTGCGGCCCCGTGAGCGCGGCCAGCGCGGCACGCTGTGCGATGTTGTTGACGTTGCTCGACAGGTGCGACTGCAGGTTGGCGGCGAGCTTGATCGCATCTGTCGGGCCGACCATCCAGCCCACCCGCCACCCGGTCATGGCGTAGGTCTTGGCGACGCCGTTGACGAGGATGGTCTGACCCGCGACATCCGGCACCGCCTCGACGATCGAGGTGGCCCGGGCGCCGTCGTAGACCAGGTTCTGGTAGATCTCGTCGGAGATCACCCAGATGCCGTGCTCGAGCGCCCATTCGCCGATCGCCCGGGTCTCATCGGCGGAGTACACCGCGCCGGTGGGGTTACTGGGTGAGACGAAGACGAGCACCGTCGTCCGCTCGGTGCGCGCTGCCTCCAGCTGCTCGACAGTGACCTTGTATTCCTGATCGGCCCCGGCGAAGACCTCTACCGGCACTCCGTCCGCGAGGCGGATCGCCTCGGGATAGGTCGTCCAGTACGGCGCGGGCAGCAGCACCTCGTCGCCCGGGTTCACCACGGCCTGGAAGGCCTGGAACACGGCCTGCTTGCCGCCGTTGGTGACGATGATCTGCGACGGCTCGGCATCCCACCCGGAGTCGCGGAGGGTCTTGGCGGCGATCGCCTCGCGCAGCACCGGCAGACCCGCCGCGGGGGTGTAGCGATAGTTCGCAGGGTCGCTCAGAGCTTCGGCGGCGGCGTCGACGATGAACGGGGGCGTGGCGAAGTCGGGTTCACCGGCGGCGTAGGAGATCACCGGGCGCCCGGCGGCCTGCAGAGCCTTGGCCTTCGCGTCGACCTTGAGGGTGGCCGATTCGGCGATGGCGGACAGTTTGCGGGAGAGAGGAGCACGGGAGGTCACGGTAGAAGCGTAGCGGCGGGCCGCGTCGGCCACCGGTCGATGGGCCTCCGCCGGGTCCTGTCCACGCCGAGACCGACATCGCCCGCCGAGACCGCACGCGTGGGCGCACGTCTCGACGGGCGGATGCGGTCTCGGCGGGCCGGCTCAGGCGAGGTAGCGGACGTAGGCCGGGACGGTGAGGAACGTGGGGAACTCGGGCTGCAGAGCGACCTCGCGGAACAGCTCGGCGGCGTCGTCGAACCGGTCGCCGTCGCTGCGAGCCACTTCACCCAGCACCTGGACGATGAGTCCCTCGACGTAGTCGGCCGTGATGGGTGTGCCGTCGGAGAGCGTGCGGTCCTGGTGGATCCACTGCCAGATCTGCGAGCGGCTGATCTCGGCGGTGGCCGCGTCTTCCATCAGGTTGTCGATGGCGACCGCACCCACACCCCGCAGCCACGCCTCGAGGTAGCGGATGGCCACCGACACGTTGGCGTGCACACCCGCGGCGGTGATCGGCAGTCCGATGTGCACGTCGATCAGCTGCGCCGCGGTCACCGACACGTCGTCGCGCCGGCGGTCGACCTGATTCGGCCGGCCGCCCAGCACCGCGTCGAACTCCGCCCGGGCGATCGGAATGAGGTCGGGGTGGGCCACCCAGGTGCCGTCGAAGCCGTCGGCGGCCTCGCGCTTCTTGTCGGCGGCGACCTTCTCGAACGCCCGCTGGGTCACCTCGGGGTCGCGCCGGTTCGGGATGAAGGCGCTCATCCCCCCGATCGCGAACGCCCCGCGCCTGTGGCACGTCTTCACCAGCAGCTCGGTGTAGGCCCGCATGAACGGCACCGTCATCGTCACGTCGCTACGGTCAGGAAGGACGAATCGCGCGCCGCGCCCGCGGTAGTTCTTGATGATCGAGAAGATGTAGTCCCAGCGCCCGGCGTTCAGCCCCGCGCAGTGGTCGCGCAGCTCGAACAGGATCTCCTCCATCTCGAACGCCGCCGGGAGCGTCTCGATCAGCACCGTGGCGCGGATCGTGCCGTGGGTGATGCCCAGGGCGCGCTCGGTGAAGGTGAAGATGTCATCCCACAGCCGCGCCTCCTCCGCGCTCTCGAGCTTTGCGAGGTAGAAGTACGGTCCGCGGCCCGCGTCGATCAGGGCCTGGGCGTTGTGGAACACGTACAGGCCGTAGTCGACCAGCGATCCCGACGCCGACAGCGTGCGACCCGTGCGATCAGTGAACTCGATGTGCGCTTCGGGCAGATGCCAGCCCCGGGGTCGCATCACGATCGTCGGCGTCTGATCCGCCGTCACCCGATAGCTCTTTCCCTCCGGACTCGTGTACGACAGCCGTCCGCGGATCGCATCGAAGAGCGACAGCTGCCCTTCGATGACGTTCCGCCACGTCGGCGAGGTGGCGTCCTCCTGGTCGGCGAGCCACACCTTCGCGCCGGAGTTCAGCGCGTTGATCGTCATCTTCGGATCGGTCGGACCGGTGATCTCGACGCGACGATCCTCCAGACCCGGGCCGGCACCGGCCACCCGCCACTGCGGATCGTCGCGGATGTGCGCGGTGTCGTGGCGGAAGTGCGGATCGCGACCGTTGCCGATCTCGAACCGGTGGCGCATCCGCTCGGCGAGGCGGTCGTGGCGGCGTCCGCCGAAGCGGTCGTGCAGGGCCGTGACGAAGGTGAGGGCCTCAGGCGTGAGGATCTCGTCGTACCGCGGTGACATCTCCCCGGTGACGCGGATCGTCGGCTGATGGGTGCGGATGGGCCCGGTGGTCGGCCGCATGGTCGGCGGCGGCGTGGTCAGGGGCGGTGGGGCGGTGGTGAGGGTCATGATCGGGTCCTTCGGGTTCGAGAAAGCACGGGGTCAGTGGAACTGCTGAGCCTCGGTGGATCCCACCAGGGCGAGGGTGGCGCTGTCGGGGTTGAGCGCCGTGGATACGCGGTCGAAGTAGCCGGTTCCGGCCTCCCGCTGGTGACGGGTGGCGGTGTACCCGGCCGCCTCGGCGGCGAACTCGGCCTCCTGCAGCTCGACGTAGGCGCTCATCGCCCGGTCGGCGTAGCCGCGGGCGAGATCGAACATCGAGTAGTTCAGGGCGTGGAAACCGGCGAGGGTGATGAACTGGAACTTGTAGCCGAGCTCGGCCAGCTCCTGCTGGAAGGTCGCGATCTGCCGATCGTCGAGGTGCCGCTTCCAGTTGAAGCTCGGCGAGCAGTTGTACGCCAGGAGCTTTCCGGGGAACTTCGCGTGCACGGCCGCGGCGAACTCGCGGGCGAGCTCGATGTCGGGTTCCCCGGTTTCGACCCACAGCAGGTCGGCGTAGGGCGCGAACGCGAGACCGCGGGCGATCACCGAGTCCAGGCCCGGGCGCACCCGGTAGAACCCTTCGGCGGTGCGCTCGCCGGTGAGGAAGGGGCGGTCGCGCTCGTCGACGTCGCTGGTGAGCAGGTCGGCGGCCAGGGCGTCGGTGCGCGCGATCATGACGGTCGGCACGCCCGCGACATCCGCCGCCAGCCTCGCCGCGTTCAGCGTCCGGATGTGCTGCTGAATCGGCACGAGGACCTTGCCGCCGAGGTGGCCGCACTTCTTCTCGCTGGCCAGCTGGTCTTCCCAATGGATGCCGGCGGCACCCGACTGGATCAGCGACTGAGCCAGTTCGTACGCGTTCAGCGGTCCGCCGAAGCCGGCCTCGGCGTCGGCCACGATCGGCGCCAGCCAATCCCGGGTCGGTGTGCCCTCGGCGTGCTCGATCTGGTCCTGGCGGAGGAGGGCGTTGTTGATCCGTCGGACCACGGCGGGCACGGAGTTGGCGGGGTACAGGCTCTGGTCGGGGTAGGTCTGTCCGGCGAGGTTGCCGTCGGCGGCCACCTGCCAGCCCGAGAGGTAGATGGCCTTCAGGCCCGCACGCACCTGCTGCACGGCCTGACCCCCGGTGTAGGCGCCCAGGGCCCGGATGTACTCCTCGGTGTGAAGCAGGTTCCACAGGCTCTCTGCGCCCCGGCGGGCCAGGGTGCTCTCCTCGCGGACCGAGCCGCGAAGAGCGATCACGTCGTCGGCGGTGTAGGTGCGCTGGACACCGTCCCATCGGGGATCGGTCTCCCAGACCTCCTGCAGCTCCGCGGCGGTCTGCGTCTGGTCTCCGGCGCGAAGCGGCGGGCGGCTGGCGGCGGTGGCGGTCATGGTGCTCTCCTTCATCGGATGTCTCGTGCCGACCGGATCGGGACGAGGAGGACGTGAACTCACTCTCCGTGAAGTTCCGCCGCGGAGAAGACAATCTGCGGTGTGAAGTTTCGACGAAATTCTGCTGCTGTGACAGAATGCCGGTCATGACGCTCGCAGCCGACCGTGAAGAAGCACTCGAGCCCGACTCGGGCGCCGACGATGACGTGCTCGATCCGCTGATGATCGGCCGTCGCATCCGGGCCGTGCGCACGCAGCGCGGGATGACGCTGGAATCCCTCGCCGACGCCGTCGGCCGGGCACCGAGCCAGCTCTCGATGATCGAGAACGGCCGCCGCGAGGCACGGTTGTCGCTGCTGCAGGCGATCGCGAAGGCGCTCGGCACGACGCTCGACGCTCTGCTCGCGGGCGATCCGCTCGACGAGCGGGCGACGCTCGAGGTGTCCCTCGAGCGCGCCATGCGGGGGCAGACCTTCCAGGCGCTCGGCATTCCCCCGTTCCGCGTCGGCAAGACGATTCCGACGGAGGTGCTCTCAGCCCTGCTCTCCCTCCAGGGCGAGATCGAACGGCTCCGCGACGAGCGCTCGGCCACGCCTGAAGAGGCGCGGCGGGCCAACGTGGCGCTCCGGCGCCTGATGCGCACGCAGGACAACTACTTCCCCGAGCTCGAGGCCGAGGCCCGGCGGGTGCTCGAAGCGGTGGATCACCCCGGCGGGCCGCTGACCCAGCGCGCGGCCTCCGATATCGCGGCGCACCTCGGCTTCACGCTGCACTACGTCGCGGATCTGCCGCAGACGACGCGGAGCGTCGCCGACATGAAGAACGGCCGGCTCTACCTCTCCAGTCGCGTGCCCGCCAAGGGCGACCCGCGCACCGCGGTGCTGCAGGCGCTGTCGAGCCGCATCCTGGGTCATCAGGAGCCCACGAGCTACGCCGAGTTCCTCCGCCAGCGCGTGGAGACGAACTATCTCACCGGGGCGCTGCTCGTTCCCGAGGCGCACGTGGTGCCGTACCTGCAGGAGGCGAAGAAGGATCGCGCGATCTCGATCGAAGATCTCCGCGACGCCTACTCGGTGACCTACGAGACCGCCGCGCACCGCTTCACCAACCTCGCGACGGTGCATCTGGGCATCCCGGTGCACTTCCTGAAGGTGCATGAGTCGGGAACGATCACGAAGGCCTACGAGAACGACGACGTCAATTTCCCCACCGATCGACTCGGTTCGATCGAGGGACAGATGTGCTGCCGGCGGTGGACCTCGCGGGTCGTGTTCGACATCGCCGACAAGTTCAACCCGTACTACCAGTACACCGACACCGGCAACGGCACCTACTGGTGCACCGCGCGGGTGGAGCCCTCCAGCGAGGGCGCGCACTCGGTGTCGGTGGGGGTCCGCTTCGACGACACCAAGTGGTTCCACGGTCGCGACACCCCGAACCGGGGTGTTTCCCGGCATTCGGTTGAGGTCTGCTGCCGTCGTGCGCCGGCGGAGCTGGAGTCGGCGTGGCGCGAGCACTCGTGGCCGAATGTCCGGACCCCACGCACCCTGCTGGCGACGCTTCCGACCGGCTCGTTCCCCGGGGTGGACACGACGGAGGTCTACGAGTTCCTGCAGGCGCACGCCCCGGCATCCGGCTCCTGACCCGTCCTCCCGGCGGACGCAACGGCGGGCCGGAGGGATGACGCGCCGATCGCCCGCGCTGCGGCGTCGGCGAGTTGCGCCGCATCCCCGCCGTTACGCATGGGTGCGGTCATCCGCCCGCGAGGTGACGGCCCGATACGACATGCGCGAGGATCGCCCGCTCGACGACGTCCCAGTCGTGCACCACCATGGCGTAATCGAATCGCAGTGTGATGTAGCCCCACATCGCCGCGTTCGCATCGCGCACCCGAGCCTTGTGCCGACTCGCCGGGTCGTCGTGCCCCGCCCGTCCGTCGACTTCGATGATGAGCCGGTCGCCGATCAGGAAGTCCACGCGTCCGACCGAGACGATCGTCACCTGAGCCCGGATGCGCAGGCCGAGGTCGCGCAACCGCCACCGCACGAGCGACTCGAGTCCGCTGTCGGCTTCGCCCCGCGCAAGAGCGATCGCCTCACGCGCCTTCCCGGGACACACCGCGCGAAGCCACGCGACCCCCTCCCGCGAGATGCGTCTCAGGTGAAGGGCAGATTCGAGCGCCACGAAGAACCCTTCGATGCCGCAGCATCTCAGAATCTGGCGAAGGATGCGGGGGACCGAGGGCAGGCCGAAGGAATCCGATGCCGTGCTGTCGTCCCAATGCTCAACGCACCGACATGCGTCGTGACGGTAAGAGTGACCGTGACCGCGTAGCCACACGTGCGCGGCGTCGCCGTCGTCCAGCACCCAGAGCCCGAGATGGCGGGCGGCGGTCACGCAGGCCATCCGGCCTCCGTGAGATGCGGCGCTCCGCGCGTCGGGGCAAGCGCCGGGCCGGGCGTAGACGCCGCGGCGCAGCCGCGCGAGCACGCCGTGCTCGAGGCAGCGGTCGACGTCTCGCCGGGTGAGTCCTCCGCGCCGGAGCGCGGCCGCGGAAACCACGGCATCCTTCTCGGTGCACATGACGACATGGTGTTCGGCGGGCACCGACCGTAGAGCCCCCGGGGCCCGTTGTGTGGACGAGTTTGCAGCGATCCCGGCTGGGGAGGAGAGGATGCCGGGTGCCCGACGACGCTTGGCGTTACATAACGGCGGGGTGGGGAAGCAACACGCTGGCGATGTTCGCCTGGCTCCGGCGTGTCTTCGGCCGGGCCCCGCCGTTGCGCACGGGGACGCGGGAAGGCGGGGAGAGGACGCGCGGTCAGGAGGATGCCGCGAACGCGGCCCAGAGCTCCGCGCGCACCGCGAACGACGACAGGTCGCGCCCGAGCACCCGCTCGGCGAGGCCCAGCCGGGTGCGCACCGTGTGGCGGTGCACCCCGAGGGCGAGCGCGCACGCCTCGTGCGAGCAGTCCTGCTCGAGCCAGGTCCGCAGTGTCGTGACGAGCGCGGTGCCGTGTTCGGCGTCGTGGGTCGCCAGCGGCGCCAGCTCGGCGGCGGCGACCGCGCGGGCCTCGCCCGAGAGCGAGGTGAGTGCGGCGAGCACGCCCGAACGGGCCACCTCGGCGAAGTGGGCGACGGGTCCGCCGCCGCGCTCGGCGGCGCGGTCCCGCGCGATGCGCGCCTGTTCGACCGCGGCCGCGAATCCGTCGTAGCCTGCACCGTCCGAGACGCCGATCCGCGCGTCGAACCTGTCGACGAGCTCGTCGAGCACGTCGGGCGCCGCAGCCGGGACGACCACCGCGAGTCCGTCGCCGCTTCGCCCGAAGAACACCGCCCCGCGTCGCTCCTCGGCGCGCAGCTCGAGGAATTCGGCGACGCTGTCGATGCGCGCGGTCGCGGCATCCGTCATGGCCACCACCACCGGCGCGGCCGGCAGCGCTCCCCACAGGTCGCGGGAGATCCGTCGCGCGAGAGCGGGGTCGCCCGACAGCAGCGACTGCACGAGCCCGGCTCGAAGGGAGCCGCGGGCTCGGGCGAGCCCCTGCTGCTGTTCGAGGGCGAGGCCTGCCATCGCGATCACCGCGGTCACGACCCCGCGGCCCTCCTGATCGAGGTCGCCCGCGGCGATGGCGATGACGCCGCGCAGGTGACCGCCCCGGCCGAGGGTCTGCAGGGTGAAGGGCAGACCTCCCAGGCGCATCGACGAACCGGCACGGGCGCCGCGACGCAGCACCGCGCCGATCTCGCCGTGCAGCGCCCCCGCGGTCGGCTCGTCCAGCCCCCCGGCCGGGTGCTCGCGTGAGAGCTCGCCCGCGGCGTCGAAGAGTCCGACCCAGGTGCCCAGCTGCTTGGCCAGCTCCGCCACCGTCGCTCCGAGCCCGTCGGGGCGCAGGGCCGCCATCGAGATGGCGCGCTGCGCCGCGAGCGCCCACGACCGGCGGGCGTACCCGACCGCGGCGATCGCCTCGGCGTTGGCGCGGGCGACCGCGATGAAGGGCGTGCGGTAGGGCACCTCGAACAGCGGCATGCGGTGGTGTCCGCATGCCTCGACGAGGGTCGGCGGGATGCCGTCGCGCACGACCTCGGTGCCGAAGCCGACTCCCACGACGCCTCGCTCGGACAGGCGCCGCACGTAGGCGTCGACGACGGAAGCCTCGTCCGCGGACGGGAGGAACTGCGTGCCGGTGGTCAGCAGCACGAGGCCTTCCGAGAGGAACGGCGTCGGATCGAGCAGGTCGGTGCTGTGGACCCACCGCACGGGGCGCGACAGGGCGTCGTCAGGAGCGGTGTCCTCCGCCCGCAGGTGGAGGTCGGCGCGAGCGAGGAGGGAGCGGAGGGTGGGGGGTGCAGCTGCTTCGGCCGACGTCGTCATCGTGTCTCCTCGCGGGGGAGCGGCCCGCGCCGCGCCACTGTACGGATGGTACAGCTCCGGCCGCAGAATGTACGCGGCGGCCGGTGCGCCGGCGGCATCTCGAACCCTACGCTCCCGGCATGACCGCTGCCACCCTCACCGCGCCCCCGCTCGGCGGACCGACCCTTCCGCAGGAGCGCAGACTCGTCACCTCCATCCCGGGGCCTCGTTCGCAGGAGCTCCTCGCCCGGAAGGCCGCAGCCGTCAGCGCCGGTGTCGGACACACCGTCCCGGTCGAAGCCGTCGCCGCCGGCGGCGGGGTTGTCGTCGACGCCGACGGCAACTCCTTCATCGACCTCGGGTCGGGTATCGCCGTCACCACGGTCGGCAACGCCCACCCCCGCATCGTCGAGGCCGTGCAGGCGCAGGTCGCGCAATTCACCCACACCTGCTTCATGATCTCGCCGTACGAGTCGTACGTCGCCGTCGCCGAAGCGCTGAACCGCGTCACCCCCGGCAACCACGCCAAGAAGAGCGCGCTGTTCAACTCCGGTGCCGAGGCGGTGGAGAACGCCGTCAAGATCGCCCGCAAGTACACCGGCAAGCCGGCCGTCGTCGCCTTCGACCACGGCTACCACGGGCGCACGAATCTCACGATGGCGCTCACCGCCAAGGCGATGCCGTACAAGAGCGGGTTCGGGCCGTTCGCCTCGGAGATCTACCGGGCACCGCTGTCGTACCCGTTCCGGGACGGACTGAGCGGGGCGGATGCCGCGGCGCGGGCCATCTCGGTCATCGAGAAGCAGGTGGGGGCCGACAACCTCGCCGCCGTCATCATCGAGCCGATCCAGGGCGAGGGCGGGTTCATCGTCCCCGCCGACGGCTTCCTTCCGGCACTGGTGGACTGGAGCCGTGCCAACGGCGTGGTCTTCATCGCCGACGAGGTGCAGACCGGTTTCGCCCGCACCGGCGCGATGTTCGCCAGCGACGTCTTCGGCATCGTGCCCGACCTCATCACCACAGCCAAGGGGATGGCGGGCGGCCTGCCCCTGGCCGCGGTGACCGGCCGCGCCGAGATCATGGACGCCTCGCACCTCGGCGGACTGGGCGGCACGTACGGCGGCAACCCCATCGCCTGCGCGGCGGCCCTCGCCGCGATCGAAGCGTTCGAGACAGAGGGCCTCATCGAGCGGGCGCGCGAGATCGGCGGCATCCTCACCGAGCGCCTCCGGGCGATGCAGGCGGCGGACCCGCGGCTGGGCGAGGTGCGCGGCCGCGGCGCGATGGTGGCGGTCGAATTCGTGCATCCGGCGACCGGCGCGCCGGATCCAGCCCTCACCGCCGCGGTGGCGAAGGCGTGCATCGCCGAGGGCGTGATCGTGCTCACCTGCGGCACGTTCGGCAACGTCATCCGGTTTCTTCCTCCGCTGGCGATCGGCGACGAGCTGTTGACCGAGGGCCTCGACGTGCTCGCCCGCGTGCTCGACGAATCGCGCACCGACAGCGAGCCGGCGCTCGCCGGCGACGACGCCCCCGCACCCACGGCAGACTGACCCCCGACAGACCCGGTGCCGCGGCGCCGGGTGGCCTGCTCGAACCCGATGCGAAGGAGCACCATGACAGACCCCACCACCGACGTGCTGACGCGAGACGTCGTCGTCATCGGCGCGGGAGCGGCAGGCCTGGCGGCCGCGAACGAGCTGCGCAAAGCAGGCCTCTCGGTCGCCGTCCTCGAGGCGCGCGACCGGGTCGGCGGGCGCCTGCACACGGATGTCATCGACGGCGCGATGCTCGAAGTGGGCGGCCAGTGGGTCTCGCCCGACCAGGAAGCCCTGATCGAGACGCTCGAGGACCTGGGGCTGGAGACCTACTCCCGCTACCGCGAGGGCGACTCGGTGTACATCAACGCCGACGGCGAGCTCACCCGGTTCACCGGCGAGATCTTCCCTGTGCCCGCGGCGACGGAGAAGGTGATGGTCGACCTCATCGAGCGGCTCGACCGGATGGTCGCAGAGATCGATCCCGACCGTCCGTGGGAGCATCCCGACGCAGAGAAGCTCGACCGCACCTCTTTCGAGACATGGCTGGCGGAGCAGACCGACGACGTCGAGGCCCGGGACAACATCGCGCTGTTCATCGCGGGGGCGATGCTCACCAAGCCCCCTCACGCCTTCTCCACCCTCCAGGCGCTGCTGATGGCGGCCTCGGCCGGGAGCTTCTCGCACCTGGTCGACGCCGACTTCATCCTCGACAAGCGCGTCGTCGGCGGTCTGCAGCAGGTGCCGCTCCTGCTCGCCGAGCGCCTCGGGGGCGACGTCTTCCTCGACCAGCCGGTGCGCCGCATCGACTGGACCGACGGCGGCGTGACCGTGGAGGCCGACCGCATGACGGTGCGCGCCCGCTTCGTCATCCTGGCCCTCGCCCCGGTGCTCTACCCGCGCATCTCGTTCTCGCCTCCGCTGCCGAGGCTTCAGCATCAGATGCACCAGCACATCTCGATGGGACTCGTCATCAAGGTCCACGCGGTCTACGAGCGGCCCTTCTGGCGTGACAACGGGTTGTCGGGGACGGCATTCAGCCCCTACGAGCTCTCGCACGAGGCGTACGACAACACCAACCACGGTGACGAGCGCGGCACTCTCGTCGGGTTCGTCTCCGACCGTCATGCCGATGACGTGTTCCGCCTGTCGCCCCAGGAGCGCAAGGAGCGCATCCTCGAGTCGCTCTCGCACTACTACGGGCCCGAGGCGAAGAATCCGGTGGTCTACTACGAGAGCGACTGGGGCGCCGAGGAGTGGACGCGCGGTGCCTACGCCGCGAGCTTCGACCTCGGCGGTCTGACCCGATACGGCGCGGATCAGCGCGAACCGGTCGGTCCGATCCACTTCGCCTGCAGCGACATGGCAGGGCTCGGCTATCAGCACGTCGACGGTGCCATCCGCATGGGCCGCCTCGTCGCCGAGAACATCGTCGAGGCGGCGCGCGCATGAGTGGCCGCATCGTGGTCGGCTACACCGCCACGGATGCCGGAGCCGACGCCGTCGCGCTGGGCGCGCGCCTCGCGAAGGCGACCGGTGCGCAGCTCGACCTCGTCGTCGTGCTGCCCGGCGACGATCGCAGCGTCATCACGCCGCCGAATGCCAGCTACGACCGATACCTGCGCGAGCAGGCCACGATGTGGCTGGAGGGTGCGGCCGCCGGCATCCCCGCGGGCGTCTCCCACGTCGGTCACGTCCGCTACAGCGACTCGTTCGCCGAGGGCCTCGTCGCCGCCGCCGACGAGTTCGAGGCGTCGCACGTCGTGGTCGGCGCGGCCAACGGTGGGCTGCGCGGTCGGCATCGCCTCGGCACGGTCGCCACCGAGCTGCTGCACTCCTCCGACGTTCCGGTCGTGCTGGCTCCCGAAGGGTCGCGTCGCCAGGACCCCGCTCTCGGCGTCACCCGCATCACGGCCGCGATCGGCACGCGCCCGGGTGCCGACGCGCTCATGGAGGAGAGCATCGCGCTCGCCATCGCGACCGGAGCGGAGCTGCGGCTGCTGTCCCTCGTCTCGGTCGACCTGCCCGCGAGCGTCGACACCGGTGTCATCCGCCTGGCGGGCGCCGCCCACGCCGACGATGTGCTCCGCACGGCGCTGGGGTCTCTTCCCGAGGGCATCACGGCCGACGTGGTCGTCGCGCGCGGAGAGAGCATCGAGGACGCCGTCTCGCACCTCGGCTGGGAGCCCGGGGAGCTCGCGATCGTCGGATCGAGTCGCCTCGCGCAGCCCCGGCGGCTGTTCCTCGGCTCGACCGCGGCGAAGATGCTGCACGAGCTTCCCGTCCCGATGGTCGTCGTGCCCCGAACACGCGTCCACGAAAGCATGAATGGAGAGCGGCGATGAGCGCTGCACACAGCGGGCCGCGCAGCGGCGGCCCGACGACCGCCACCCCACCCGCCTCCGAGGCACTGACCGGCGGACTGTCGAAGAAGGGCCTGAGTGCGGGGACGGTCGGCCTCATCGGCGCCGTGGTCATCGGCATCTCCTGCATCGCACCGGCCTACACGCTCACCGCGGCGCTCGGCCCGACGGTGTCGGAGGTCGGCTTCCAGGTGCCCGCGATCATCCTGCTCGGATTCATCCCGATGCTGCTGGTCGCATTCGGCTACCGTGAGCTCAACCGCACGATGCCCGACTCGGGCACATCGTTCACCTGGGCTGTCCGCGCCTTCGGGCCGTGGGTGGGCTGGATGGCGGGCTGGGGCCTGGTCGCTGCGACGATCCTGGTGCTGTCGAATCTCGCCGGCATCGCCGTGGAGTTCCTTTTCCTGCTGATCGATCAGATCGCGGGGAGCCCCGGGACGATCGCCGAACTCGCCTTCAACCCCTTCATCAACGTCGCGGTCTGCCTGCTGTTCATGCTGGGCGCGACCGTCATCTCCTACCGGGACATGCAGACGACCCAGAAGCTGCAGTACGTGCTGGTGAGCTTCCAGGTGCTGGTTCTGCTCGTCTTCTCGATCGCCGCCTTCGTGCACGTCGCGAACGGCACCGCATTCGACGCGAGCCCCATCGAGCTCTCCTGGTTCGATCCGCTGGTCGTCACACCGGCGATCGCGATCGTGGCCGGCCTGTCGCTGTCGATCTTCATCTTCTGGGGGTGGGATGTCACCCTCACGATGAACGAGGAGACCCGCAACCCCGAGAAGACCCCCGGACGCGCAGCGACCGTCACCGTGGTGACGATCGTCACGCTCTACCTCCTCATCTCGATCGCGCTGCTCGCCTTCGCGGGAACGGGCGAGGAGGGGTTGGGTCTGGGCAACCCCGACATCCAGGCGAACGTGTTCTTCTACCTCTCCGGGCCGATCCTGGGGCCGCTGGCGTTCCTCGTCTCGCTCGCCGTGCTCACCAGCTCGGCGTCGTCGCTGCAGTCGACCTTCGTCGGCCCCGCCCGCACGCTCCTCGCGATGGGGCACTACGGCGCGCTCCCCGCGAAGTTCGCCCGCGTCTCGCCGCGGTTCTTCACACCCGGCTACGCCACCATCGTCTCGGCCGTCGTGGCTTCGGTGTTCTACACGGTGATGCGCTTCATCAATGAGAATGTGCTGTGGGACACCATCACGACCCTCGGCATGATGATCTGCTTCTACTACGGCATCACGGCGTTCGCGTGCGTGTGGTACTTCCGCCGGCAGTGGTTCGACTCGGTGCGCAGCTTCGTCTTCACGCTGCTGTTCCCCCTGGTCGGCGGTGTGATCCTGGCAGCGTTGTTCGTCATCACCCTGGTGGAGAGCCTGGACCCGGACTACGGCAGTGGGACCGAATGGTTCGGGGTCGGAAGCGTGTTCGTGCTCGGCGTGGTCATCATCGGTCTCGGTATCGTCATCATGATCTGGCAGTCGATCAGGCGCCCGGCGTTCTTCCGGGGTGAGACGCTCAGCCTCGACGCACCGGAGAGCCTCCGCCGTCGCTGACCATCAGACGGCGATGCCCGATACGACTGAACGACAAGAAAGGCACGAACCGATGAGTGACTATGCCGTCATCAACCCCGCGACGGGGGAGACCTTCGCCACCTATCCGACGATCAGCGACGACGAACTGGCCGCGGCGATCGATCGGGCCGACATCGCCTATCGCTCCTGGCGCCACCTGCCGGTCTCGGAGCGCGCCGCCCTGCTCCGCCGGGTCGCCGACCTGCACCGGGAGCGTCGCGACGAACTGGCGGCCATCATCGTGCGCGAGATGGGCAAGCCGCTCGTCGCGGCGCTCGGCGAGGTCGACTTCGCCGCCGACATCACCGAGTACTACGCGAACGTCGCCGAGCGGGTCACCGCCGACCAGCCGCTGGAGATCGAGGGGGAGGGCACCGCCGTCATCCGCAGGACACCGCTCGGTGTGCTGCTGGGAATCATGCCGTGGAACTTCCCGTACTACCAGGTCGCGCGCTTCGCGGCGCCGAACCTGATCCTCGGCAACACCATCCTGCTCAAGCACGCGCCGCAGTGTCCCGAGTCCGCAGCCGCCCTCGAGGCGATGTACCGCGACGCGGGACTCCCCGTCGGCGCCTACACGAACATCTACGCCACGAACGATCAGGCCGCGGCAGTCATCGCCGATCCGCGCGTCCAGGGCGTGTCGGTCACGGGGTCGGAACGGGCCGGCGCGGCGGTCGCCGAGGTCGCCGGGCGCCACCTGAAGAAGGTCGCGCTCGAGCTCGGGGGTTCAGACCCCTTCATCCTCCTGTCCACGGATGATCTCGACGCCACCGTGCAGGCAGCGGTCGACGCGCGACTGGACAACAACGGGCAGTCCTGCAACGCGGCCAAGCGCTTCATCGTCGTCGACGAGCTGTACGAGCCCTTCCTCGAGAAGTTCTCCGCGGCGATGGGTGCGGCCAAGGTCGGCGATCCGCTGGCCGAGGACACCGTCCTCGGCCCGCTCTCGTCCGAAACGGCGGCCGAGAGATTGCAGAAGCAGATCGACGACGCCGTCTCGCAGGGGGCCCGACTGGTGACGGGAGGGGCGCGGGATGGGGCGTTCTTCCCGGGCACAGTGCTCACCGACGTCACCCCCGAGATGGATGTGTACGGCGAAGAGCTCTTCGGCCCGGCGGGGGTCGTCTACCGGGTGAAGGACGAGGCGGAGGCGATCCGCATCGCCAACGACACCGGGTTCGGACTGGGCTCGTATGTCTTCACCACTGATCCCGACCAGGCCCAGCGGGTGGCCGACGAGATCGACGCCGGCATGGTCTACGTCAACGTGGTGCTCGCCGATTCGCCGGAGCTTCCCTTCGGCGGGGTGAAGCGCTCGGGCACCGGGCGCGAGCTCGGTCTCATCGGCGCCGACGAGTTCGTCAACAAGAAGCTGATCCGGGTAGCCGGCTGAGCGTCACGGGGTGGGTACGGCGCTCTGCCGCACCCACCCCGTGGTCGGTCCCTGCCGATCAGGCCGCGAGCACAACGTCGGCGCTTGCCACATCCAGCTTCAGTGCCGCACCGACATCGGCGTTGGTGAGCAGCCCGTTGTGGGTGCTGAGGCCGGCCTTCAGCGCCGGATCGGCGCGGAGGGCATCCTGCCATCCGCGGTCGGCCAGGCGCAGCACGTAGGGCGCGGTGGCGTTGGTCAGGGCCCGCGTGGCGGTCTCGGGAACGGCGCCGGGCATGTTCGCGACGCAGTAGTACAGGCTCCCGTGCACCGCGAAGGTCGGCTCGTCGTGGGTGGTGGGTCGCGAGCCCTCGAAGCAGCCGCCCTGGTCGATCGCGATGTCCACGAGCACAGATCCAGGCTTCATCGCCGCCACCATCTCGTCGGTGACGAGCTTCGGCGCGGCAGCCCCCGGGATCAGCACCGATCCGATGACGAGATCGGCGTCGACGAGCTGATCGGCGATCTCGAGAGGCGACGAGTGCCGGGTCTGGATGAGACCGCCGAACTCCGACTCCAGAGCCCGCAGGCGGGGGAGCGAGATGTCGATCACCGTGACGTCCGCGCCGAAGCCCACGGCGTTGCGGGCGGCGTTCTCACCGGCGACTCCGCCGCCGATGACCACGACCTTGCCTTTGCGGGTGCCGGCGATACCGCCCAGGAGCGTGCCGCGTCCCCCGGCCGGGCGCATCAGATGGGTGGCACCGACCTGGATCGAGAGGCGCCCGGCGACCTCGCTCATGGGGGTGAGCAGGGGGAGCGAGCGATCGGGCAGCTGAACAGTCTCGTAGGCGATGGAGGTGACCCCGCTCGAGAGCAGGGCTTCGGTGCACGCGCGCGAGGCCGCGAGGTGAAGGAAGGTGAAGAGCACCTGTCCCCGTCGCATCCGGCCGTATTCCGCGGCGATCGGCTCCTTGACTTTGAGGATCAGGTCGCCCTGCTCCCACACGTCGTCCGCGGTCGCGGCGAGCCTGGCCCCTGCGGCGACGAAGTCGGCGTCGGAGATGCGAGAGCCCTCACCGGCGCCCGCCTGGATGACGACCTCATGGCCGCGGCGACGCAGCTGGTCCACGATCGCCGGCGTCGCTGCCACGCGGTCTTCGTTGTTCTTGATCTCCGCTGGGATACCGACTCGCATCACCGCTCCTTTCGCAGTTGATGAATAGTGTTGGAGAAAAGTCGTCAAAACGGCAGGCCATCCGATGAACATTCGGCATTCTCCGCCGATTGACGGGCCCGTGTCGAAGAAGGAGGTCTCGGATGGCACCTGAGCCGAACGATCCACAACCTGTTCCGTTGGACGAGCTCGATCGTCGGATCCTCGAGGCGGTGACGGCGGACGGCAGGATCACCAATGCCGCGCTAGCGGAGCGAGTCGGCGTCGCCCCGTCGACTGCCCATACGCGCCTGCGCGGGCTCATCGACCGCGGCGTCATCTCGTCGTTCACGGCCAGCGTCGCACAGGCCAGGCTCGGCGTGGCGCTGCAGGCCCTCGTCGGGGTGACGCTCCGCCCCGGCGCACGTCAGGCGAGTATCACCGATTTCGCCGAACACACCCGCTCGCTCGCCGAGGTCGTGCAGGTGTTCTTCCTCGGCGGCGCCGACGACTTCATCGTTCACGTGGCCGTGACCGACTCCTCGGCATTGCGTCGCTTCGTCGTGGAGCAGATCTCCGGTCATGACCGCGTGGCCTCGACCCGGACGAACATCATCTTCGATTACCACCGCAACGCCGTCGTCGATTCGTTCCGCTGATCGGTCCGGGTTGTGCGCCCAGCGAATGTGTTGACTTCGATGAACGCATAGTGAACACTCGTGCGTACAACGAACACACTTGACCTCGTCCGACCTGCAAGGAGCCGCCTCGATGAACATCCCCGCCACCCGCCGCGTTCTCGTCGGCCTCGCCGCCTTTTCAGTTCTGGGTCTCACTCTCGCGGGCTGCGCCTCGGGCGACGGGGACGATTCCAGCGGATCGATCGAGGTCGCCGGCGTCACCATCGAGACCAACGACGAGCTGGCACAACTCGTACCCGAGGATGTGGCTGAACGCGGAACCCTCACCGCCATCCAGTTCGACAACGCACCGGCAGACACATTCCTCGACGAGAACGACCAGATCGCGGGGTGGGGCCCCGATCTCGGACGCGCCGCCGCTGCGTTGCTGGGATTGGAGTACACCGCCGAGGTGTCGGGCGCCTTCGACACCTTCATCCCAGGTATCGAGAACGGCCGATTCGACAGCTCGTGGGCATCCATCATCGTCACCCAAGAGCGGCTCGACGTCGTCGACATCGTCGCCGTGCACGAGAGCACCACCGGAGTCATCACGAGTGAGGATGCGGGTCTGGACATCAGCACGCCCGAGGACCTGTGCGGGCTCCGCGTCGGCGCGCTGGCAGGGTCGGCGTTCCTCATCCAGATCGAGGAGATCGTGACGATCTGCGACGACGCCGGAGAACCGGCGCCGACCATCGATTCGTTCCCGCAGCAGGCTGCGGCGATCCTCGCCGTGAGCTCCGACCGCATCGACGCGTTCATGACCGCAAAGGGTCAGCTGTCGTGGCTGCTGCGCGAGGACAGCAGTGCCGAGGGTCTGGAGATCCAGCCGCTGGACTACCAGCCGAACCTCGAGGGAGTAGCGGTGGGGAAGGACTCCGGTATGACCGAGGCCATCGCGGCAGCGGTGAACGAGCTCATCGAGGACGGCACCTACGAGACGATCATGACCAGTTGGGATGTCGACTTCGGCCTGCTCGATGAGGCGGTCGTCAATCCGAGCGTCGAGCAGTGACCTCGACCGGCACCGATGAGGCTCCCGATGAGCGCTCGAGCCGGGGGCCGCTGACCACCACGCTGCAGATCGGACGGGGCCCCGAAGGGCCCCGGGTGCGCACCACCACGGCGCGCCACCTCGCCGTGAAGACCGCGGGATGGGCGCTGCGGATCCTCCTCGTGCTGTTCGTGCTGGAGATCATCTCGAAATTTCTCACCGCTGACGCCATGCGGTGGGATGTGGTCGGAGAGTATCTCTTCAGCGACCGGGTGCTGCAGGGCGTCGGGCTCACGCTCTTCCTGACCGCGGTCGCGATGGTGCTCGGATGCCTCATCGGGTTGATCCTCGCCCTGATGAAGATCTCTCAGAGCCTTCTGTTCAACGTGGCCGCCGACGCCTACATCTGGCTGTTCCGGGGAACGCCCCTGCTCGTTCAGCTGCTGTTCTGGTACAACCTCGCCAGCTTCCTGCCGAAGCTCACCCTCGGCATCCCCTTCGGACCGCAGTGGTTCGAGTGGGATACCAACACGGTGATCAGCTCCCTGGTCGCTGCGCTGCTGGGGCTGGGGTTGAACGAGGGTGCCTACATGTCCGAGATCATCCGCGCCGGCATCCAGTCGGTTGACCAGGGCCAGAGCGAGGCCGCCGCCGCGCTCGGGATGTCGCGGCGCCGGGCGATGCGGCGCATCGTGCTGCCGCAGGCGATGCGGGTGATCGTCCCGCCGACGGGGAACCAGGTGATCTCGATGCTCAAGGGGACGAGCCTGGTGAGCATCGTCGCCATCAGTGAACTCCTCTACACCGTCCAGGTGATCTACGCCCGCACCTTCGAGACCATTCCGCTTCTGGTGGTGGCCTGCATCTGGTATCTCGTGCTGACGACGGTGCTTTCGATCGGTCAGCACTACATCGAGAAGTACTACGCACGAGGCGCGACACGGAGCGCACCCGATACGTATCTGCAGAAGCTCCGCAAGCTCCTGCCGAGGACGACACCCGTCTCCGGGCCGAGGGAGAGGACGCCGGCATGACCGCGATCGTCGACCCCGTCATCCGTCTGCAGGCTGTGAGCAAGAGTTTCGGGGCGCTCGCGGTCCTCCGTGAGGTGGATCTGGAGGTCTTCCGCGGCGAGGTCGTCTGTGTGATCGGTCCCTCCGGGTCGGGCAAGTCCACGCTCCTGCGCTGCATCAATCATCTCGAGACGCCGACCGCCGGAATCGTGTGGCTCGGTGACGAGCCCGTGGGGGTGCGAGAGAGCCGGGGACACCTGGTCGAGATCGGCCCCGCAGAGCTCGCCCGTCAGCGCACCGAGATCGGGATGGTGTTCCAGAACTTCAATCTGTTCGGGCACATGACGGTGCTCGAGAACATCATCGAAGCCCCGATCCAGGTGCTGCGCACACCACGGGCGGAGGCGGAGACGCATGCGCGTCAGCTGCTGGAGTGGGTGCAGCTGAGCGGGAAAGAAGCGGCCTATCCGCGCCAGCTCTCCGGAGGACAGCAGCAGCGTGCGGCGATCGCGCGTGCTCTGGCCATGCGCCCTCGCGTGATGCTGTTCGATGAGCCCACCTCGGCCCTGGATCCCGAGACTGTCGGGGAGGTCCTCTCGGTCATGAGGCGCCTGGCCTCCGAAGGGCTGACGATGATCGTCGTCACGCACGAGATCGAATTCGCGCGGGAGGTCGCCGACCGCGTCGTCTTCATGGATGACGGTCGGATCGTGGAGAGCGGCAGTGCGAGGGAGGTGCTCGACCGACCCGTCGAGGAGCGGACCCGACGATTCCTCTCCCGCATCCTCGATACGCGCTCCGGTGTCGAGGACGCGGAAGGAACGTCCGCCTAGGCGGAGGATGCGAGCCCCGTGGTTCTGGTGCAAGATAGAGAGAGCGATCGCACAGTGAACGCATGTGCGGTAAGCGAACAATAGGCGAGGATACCCCCGTGATCACACCCCGCTACCGACGGATGCGACATGTGCGCCCCTGACCTGATCGGCCGCACCGTGCTGGTCCTCGGCGCCGCAGGCGCGATGGGACGCTCGGCGGCGCGCACGCTGGCCGGGCACGGGGCGCGGGTGATCGTCGCCGACGAGGATGTGGCGCAGCTCGAGGCCGTCTTCGGCGCCGATGACCGCTTCCGGGTATGGGACGTCGACATCACCGACGGCAGTCATGTGCAGCGATTGGCTGCGGAGTTCGACGACACCGAGGTGCTGATCCACTGCGCCGACCGAGGGTACTCAGCGGGTGTTCCGATCGCGGCGGAGCACGACCTCGTCGATGCGTTCACCGCCGAGGTCGCGTCATGCTGGGCGGCGCTTCGGCACTTCGCTCCCGCGATGGCGGCCCGAGGTCGCGGGTCGATCATCGCCTATTCGGGAGCGCGGGCTGCGACCGGCGCGGAACGCGGCACCCGCGCGATGTCCTCGGAGGCGATCAACCAGATGGTCCGGGAGTTCGCTCACGAGCTCGAGCCCCATGGTGTGCGCGTCAACGCCCTGGCGCCCGCCGGCGATCAAGATGAGACGGCGCTGCGCTTCCTCGCCTCCGATGTGTCCCGGCACGTCACCGGCGCCCTCGTGGTGATCGAGTCGGGGTGGAGCGTCATCGAACGCATCGAAGAGAGTGTCGGCACTCGCTGAACTCGGCCGGTCAGCGGACGTAGGTGGCCCCGTTGACGTCCAGCGTGGCGCCGCTCAGATGGCGAACCCGGCCGCTCGCCAGCAGTGCGATCAGTTCGGCGATCTCGGCCGGCGGCACCATCTCTCCCATGGCGAGCGTCTGCAGCACGGCCTCCCGCCCGCCGCGGTCCGCTCCCGCGGAAGCGGACATCGGGGTGTCCACCGCACCGGGGGCGATGAGGTAGGTGCAGACTCCGTCGGCCGCATATGCGCGGGCGACGGTCTTCAGGGCCGCAGCCGTCGCTGCCTTCGAGGCGGCGTAGGCGACGAGGTTCGGATTTCCCGCTCCCCGCTGTGTCACCCAGCTGCTCAGTCCCACGATCGTGCCGCCGCCCTCGGCCAGGAAGTGCGCAAGCGACCGGCGGATGAGAGTGAGCTGGCTGAGGGTGTTGACCTGCAGGGCCCGTTCGAAGGTCTCGTTCCACGCCTCGTCGGTGTCGTCGAGTTCGACCTTGGGCATGATGGCCGCGTTCAGAACCACCACATCGATCCGTCCCGCCCAGCGGAGGGCGTCCCGCCACAGTTCCGATGCCCCCTGCGGGTCGGCGAGGTCGGCCTGGATGACCGTGGCGGAACCCTCGGGGAAGTCGGCGATGGCCTCCATGGCCCCCTCGGGATTGGAGCGACCGTGCGCGATGACCCTGGCCCCGGATGAGGCGAGCCTCTCGACGGTTGCGCGGCCGATGCCGCCGGAGGCGCCCGTGACGAGAACCGTCCGTCCCGCCAACTCGCTCATCGTCCGCCGCCGAGGCGGTCGCGCTGAGGAAGAACAGCACGCTGACGGGTCATGATTGCCTCCGGGAACGGTCGCGGGACGTCAATGGCCATCATAATAGACATGGTTCGTATGGCGAATGAAGGTGCGTTGTGCGAACGAACCGAAGGAGAACCGGATGAGAGTGACCACCCCCGGCATCGGCGGCGACGCGGAGGGCGACGGCGCGCTGTGCTTCGACGGTCGCACCGTTGCGGTCAGCGCCACCGATTCCGTCGCCAGCGCGATGGTCGCGGCGGGGGAGCGAGGCAATCGCGCCGATGACGCGGGCGGTCGGCGCGGTGTCTGGTGCGGCATGGGCGTGTGTCACGAATGCGCAGTGCGCATCGATGGCGAGGACGCCCGGCTCGCGTGCATGACCCCCGCGCGGAACGGCCAGATCATCGAGACCCAGCCGCCCCGGCGCCGGGTTCCCGCCGCGACCACCCCGGCCCGCCCCGAGACGGAGATCTCCCCCGACGTCCTCGTCATCGGGGGAGGGCCCGCAGGTCTCGTCGCTGCGACCGCGCTGGCTGAGGGGGGTCTGGATGTGCTGCTGGTCGACGATCGCCCGAAGCTCGGGGGGCAGTACTACAAGCAACCGGACGCGGCGTTCCGCGTCGACGAAGACCGCTTGGACCGCCAGTACATCGCGGGCCGCCGGTTGATCCGCGCGGCGCAGACCGCGGGGGTGCGCACACTCCTGGGCACCACCGTGTGGGCGGCCTTCGAGCCGGATCACCTTCTCGCTCGGTCGGATCAGGAGCGCTGGATCATCCGCCCCCGGCGGGTGGTGATCGCCGCCGGCGCCTACGAGCGGGGCGTGCCGATCCCGGGCTGGACCCTGCCGGGTGTGATGACCACCGGTGCGGGGCAGACCCTGCTGCGGTCCTACCAGGTCTCGCCCGGAGACCGCGTCCTCGTCGCGGGGAACGGCCCACTGAACGTGCAGCTGGCTGCCGAGCTGGCGCGCGGGGGAGTGAACGTCGTCGGGCTGGTCGAGGCGGCTCGGATCTTCTCGCCGCTGCGCGCAGCCGCGGTCGCGCGCATGGCCCTCGCGGTCCCCGGTCTCACCGCCGACGGCGTCCGCTACCTCGCCGAGTTGACGGCGCGGCGGGTTCCGATCATCACCGGCGCCGCCGTGGTGGGGCTCGAGGGGGATCCGGCGGCCGGCGTCTCCCGCGCGACCATCGGACGCATCGACGAAGAGGGACGGATGACGCGGGAGCTGCGGTCCTTCGACGTCGACGCAGTGTGCCTCGGCTACGGCTTCCTGCCGGGGAACGACCTCGCGCGATCGCTCGGATGCCGGCATGAGGTCGACGCGGCCCGGGGAGCGCTGCGCACGGTGACCGACGACGAGGGCCGCACATCCCTCGAGTCGGTCTTCGCGATCGGCGACGCCGCGGGCGTGCGCGGCGCGAAGTTCGCACAGGCGCAGGCGAAACTGGCCGCGGCCGCCATCCGCCGGGACCTCCGGGGCGAGCCGTCGGGCGCGCCCCGCCAGGCAGCGGCGGACGCGCGCCGTCAGGCGGCGTTCCAGCGGGCCGTGAACACGCTGTTCGCGGCCCCTGTCCTCACCGATCAACTTGCGCGGCCGGACACGGTGGTCTGTCGGTGCGAAGGCACGACGCACGGAGACCTCGCCGAGTCGATGACCGACGGCGTCACCACGGCCGGTGCGGTCAAGCGCGTCACGCGCGCCGGCATGGGGAAGTGCCAGGGGCGGTACTGCGGCCCCGTGCTCACAGCGATGCAGGCCGCGCGCACCGGTGTCGCTGTCGCGGAGCGCTCGGGATTCGCCCCGCAGGCGCCGGTCAAGCCCGTGCCGCTGGGGGACGTCGCCCAGGGGTGAGCGCGCTCCCGCCTGAGGCGGCCGAGCCTCTCGCAATCGGGTTGGCGGTCAGAAGCGGGTCGGGGCGAACGGCGTGAGGTCGAGACCGGGGTCTTCGCCCCGGGCGAGGTCGGCGAGGATCCGCCCCATGAGCGGCGCCGCCGTGAAGCCCATGTAGGGGTAGAACCCGACGATGACGTCGCCATCGGCCGTCACGGGGCCGATGATCGGGCTGTGGTCGGGGGTCCCGTTGCCGATGCCCGTCCAGGTGCGCAGGAGCGCGAGGTCGGCGATCACCGGGGCGATGCGGATCGCCATCGCCAGGTTCGCACGCAGCGAGTCGGGGTTGACGATCCATTCCCCTGCCGCGTTGCGCCGGGCCGGCCATCCGCCGCCGATGAGCAGGGTGCCGGACTGCGCCTGCTTGAAGGTCAGCTTTCCGCCGGCGTAGTAGAAGAGGTGCGCCACCATCGGATCGACCCGCTCGGTGACACTGACCTGCACCGCGCCGCTGGAGATCGGCAGATCGAGGTCGAAGTGGCGGGCGAGATCCGGCATCCCGTCCCCTCCCGCGAGGATGACACGTCGAGCCCGGACCTCGCCGCCGGGAGTGCGGATGACGCGCGCGTCGCCGTCGCGGTCGAAACCCACCGCCGGGGTCTGGGTGCGCACCACGGCTCCGGCCTCCAGGGCGCGACGCGCGAAGGCCGGGGCGACGAGCAGGGGATTCGCCTTGCCCTCGATCGGGCACAGCTCCCCGCCGACGACGGAATCGCTGAGCCACGGGGCGAGGCTCCGGAGTTCGCCGGCGGACAGCATCCGACTGGGAATGCCGATTCGATTCTCGAGCGCGACCTTCCGCTCGATCGCGGCGAGCTGGCTCACGTCGTCGGCGACGAGGATGCCGCCCTTCTTCGCCACCTGCAGGTCGGTGCCCAGTTCGTCGCTCAGTCCGTCCCAGAGCGTGAGGGAGTCGGCCAGGAACCGCAGTGCGGGCAGCCACGCCTCCGCCCACTCGGCACCCTCCTCCAAGAAGGGCTCGTGCTGGATCTGACCGTGGAGGCTTCCGGCGTTCCGCCCGGACGCCTCGGTGTTGAGATCGTTGCGGTCCAGGAGCACCACATCGAGTCCGGCTCGGCTCAGATGGTAGGTTGCCGCAGCCCCGCTCGCGCCTCCGCCGACCACCGCGACATCGAAGACATGCCTGGGATGCTTCCGATCCACCATGCCTACACCGTATCCTGGGTGTTCACTTTACGTACAGTTGTTCGCAGAGAGGTCACTTCATGCCCGCTACCTTCTCGGGTTCCTACACCGTCGCGGTCACGCCCTTCACCGACGACCTCAGCCGCGTCGACCTCGACCGGCTGCGTGCGTTCCTCGATTGGCAGCTCGCGGAGGGTGTTCCCGGAATCATCATGCTCGGAACGACGGGCGAATTCCTCTCGGTCACGCCGGAGGAGCGTCGCGAGCTGGTCGGAGCGACCGTGGAGCACATCGCCGGGCGGATCCCCGTGCTGGTCGGCACGGCCGACGCCTCGACGACGCGGGCGGTGCAGTTCAGCGTCGAGGCGCGGGACCTGGGGGCCGACGGCCTGATGATCGTGCCGCCGTACTACTACACGCCCACCGACGACGAGATCTATCGTCACTACGAAGCGATCGTCGGAGCCGTCGATCTGCCGATCATGCTGTACAACAACCCCGTCACCTCGAACGTCGACATGAGCGCGGAGCTCGTCGCGCGTCTGGCGAAGGACTTCGCCACCGTCTCGTACATCAAGGAGTCCTCGCAGGACATCGCCCGGGTGCGGGACGTGATCGATCTCGCCGGCGACGCCATCACCGTCTACGCGGGGGAGCGGGTGGTGGACTCCTACCTCCTGGGCGCACAGGGCTACGTCAATCCCTACGGGAACTACATCCCCCGCGCGTCCGCAGGCATCTGGGGGCTCCTGGAGGAGGGGCGCATCGAGGATGCTCGACGGATCGACGGTCTGATCAAGCGATTCGACGCCATCATCGCCGCGGGGCATCCCACGTACGGCCACCAGTGCTACTCCAAGCGGCTCGCAGAGCGCGCAGGCTACCCCATGGGAACGGTGCGCCCGCCGCTGACGACGTTCGCGCAGCTGGGTGCCGAGGGCGAGGACCGTCTCAATCGCATCGGAGCCGTGATCGACGAGCTGGACGACCTCACCCGCCAGCTCGGACTGTGACGATTCCGTTGTAATTCGCTATAGACAAACGGCCGGTTCATCCGTCAAATTTCTTCTGAACGTAAGACCTGAGATCGACTTCTCCTTACGAAATACGATTGAAACGAAGAATCTGTTTCCATCTGAGCATCCGCGGCTCTCCCGAACACTCAGGAAGTGACGATGTCATCATCCGTGACCGACGACGAGAAGTGGCTGCACGACGCGGTGTACGCCATGTACGACGCATACCTGACCAGCGACCGTGCGCGAGCCGACAGCTACATCGCCGAGGACGTGACCCTCTGGGACACCGAGCACGAGCCCCTCGTCTTCGGCTTGTCCGGCCTGAACGCGCTGCGCGACAGCCGCCCGCCGGGGAGCGTAGGGGCCGTCGCGGGAATCGACGTCACGGAACCGGTCATCGACGTCTGGGAGGACTTCGCCCTCGTCCGACACACCTTCACCGTCCGTTTCACCGACCCCGCCGCCCGTCCTGAACGAGTCCGGAACACCGGCGTCTGGCGGAGGCGAGAGGGCACGTGGCTCCTCGTCCACAATCACGAAGACGTCCTGCCCGAGCAGTAACCCCCCCACCCGAGAAAGAAGAGTCCCGTGAAAACATCCAGAAGGCTCCTCACGACGGCGACCCTCGTCGCCGCCACGGCCCTCGCCCTCGCCGCGTGCGCAGCACCGGCCGACACCGACACCGACCAGCCCGAGGGCGAGCAGACCGAATCGCTCGTCATCGACAAGTCCTTCGACCTCGTCACCGCCGACCCGGCCCGGATGTTCGAGACCACCGGCGGCATCGTCCTGCACGCCGTCTACGACAGTCTCCTCACCTTCGCCGACGGCGACGCCACCGAGCCGCTCCCCAGCGTCGCCTCGGAATGGACGGTCAACGATGACGCCACGGAGTACACGTTCACGATCCGCGACGGCATCACCTTCTCCGACGGCACCCCGCTGACCTCGGCCGACGTCGTGTATTCGCTGAACAGGGTGAAGAACATTCAGGGCAACGGCTCCTTCCTGATGAACGGGCTGTCGGTGAGCGCGCCCGACGAGACGACGGTCGTCATCTCCTCCGAAACATCCAACACCGCGGTCCCGGCGATCGTCACGAGCCCGACGCTCGGCATCGTCAACAGCGCCCTGGTGACGGAGAACGGCGGAACCGACGCCGATGATGCCGCCGAGACCGACACCGCGGAGGAGTTCCTCAACGCCACGTCGGCCGGCAGCGGGCCGTACGTGCTGGAGTCCTTCGACACCACCACGGAGACGGTTCTCGTCGCCAACCCGGAGTACTGGGGCGAGGCGCCGGTCTACGACCGCGTCGTGTTGCGCAATGCCACCGCCGAGGCGCAGCTCATGGACATCCAGAGCGGCACGGCCGACATCGCCCTCGATCTCGGTTCCGACCAGATCGCCGGCCTCGGCGGCGACGTCGTGGTGAACACCTCCCAGTCTCCGACGATGTTCTTCTTCTTCCTCAACGCCAACCCCGAGGTATCCGAGATCACCTCGTCTCCCGACTTCCGTGAGGCGGTCCGCTACGGCATCGACTTCGATGCGATGCTCGAGCTCGCCGGTGAGGGTGCCGAGCGCGCCTACGGCATCGTGCCTTCGTCGTACCTCGGGGCCCTCGGAGCCGACAGTGCGGTGGAGCGCGACGTGGAGCGCGCCCAGGAGGCTGTGGCGCGGCTGGGCGGCGACGTCACCGTCGAACTGGAGTACGCCAGCGACTTCTCCAGCAACGGCCTGAGCATGGGACCGTTCGCCGAGCGCATCGCCGCTCAGCTCGCGGAGGTCGGCATCACGGTGAACCTCGCTCCCGGTCCCATCGCGACGACGCTCGAGAGCTATCGTGCCGGCACCGAGGAGATGGGCCTCTGGCTCTGGAACCCGGACTACCCGGACTCGGCCGACTACCTGGCCTTCGGGCCCGGCGGGATCGTCGGTGAGCGCGCCGGCTGGACCGCAGGCATGGCCCCCGAGATCGAGGCCGTCATGGACGAGGTCCGCAGCGAGATCGACCCGGCCGCGCGCGAGCCGCTCTACCAGGAGTTCCAGGAATTGAGCAATGAGGAGGGCGTCATCGTGCCGCTGTTCCAGCCCGCGGCATCGGTGGTCTCCACCAGCGCCGTCGGCGACGTGCCGTACGACCCGGTATTCTCACTCGACATCGCGGCCATCGGCCGCTGAGTGACCCAGAGCACGCTCCCGGGCACCCGCCCGGGAGCGTGCTCGCCTCCCGTCCCCCCACCCCCATCCAGATCGAGGTCGTCGCGTGGCATTGTTCATCGCCAAACGTCTCGGCGCTGCCCTTCTCCTGGTCGTCGGCACCATCCTCGTGGCGTTCGTGCTCACCGCCGTCCTGCCCGGTGACGCCGCAACGGCGCGCCTGGGCGAACAGGCCGCCGCCAACCCCGAGATCGTCGAGGCGATGCGGCGTCAGATGGGGTTGGACCGCCCCCTCTACGAGCAGTTCTTCATCTACCTCGGCGGACTCTTCCGCGGTGATCTCGGCGACTCGGTCCAGACCACCCGCCCCGTCCTGACCGACCTCATGCTGTTCGGGCCCGCCTCGGCGGAATTGGCGCTGTCGGCCACGCTGATCGCGGTCGTGGTCGGCGGCGGGCTCGGCATCGTGGCGGCCCTTCGCGCCAACACCGCGATCGACAACGTGCTGCGGGCGTTCAGCCTCGGCGGGGTGTCGATCCCGATCTTCTGGTTCGCGTTGATCGCCACCTCGGTCTTCGCCACCCGCCTGCAGTGGTTCCCGTCCTCCGGGCGGTTGGACGCCGGAGAGATCCCGCCGCCGCGCGTCACCGGCTTCTACACGATCGACTCGTTGCTGGCCGGCGATCTGCCCCTCTTCTTCCAGGCCGTGGACCACCTGATCCTCCCCGCCATCGTGCTGTCGGCACCGATGGTCGGGCTCCTCATGCGCTTCACGCGAGCTTCCGTCCTCGACGTCCTCGGCCAGGAGTACATCCGCGCCGCCGAAGCCAAGGGTCTCAGCCCCCGCTCGGTCGTCTTCGGCCACGTCCTTCGCGGTGCGCTGGTGCCGGTGATCACCGTCGTGGGAACGGCGTTCGCGTCGCTTCTGGCGGGCACGGTGCTGGTCGAGCAGATCTTCGCCTGGCCGGGCATCGGCTCCTACGCCTACCGAGCGGCCTCCACGCTCGATCTGTCGGCGATCGTGGGAGTGACCATCTTCGTCGCGCTGATCTACATCTTCGTGAACCTGATCACCGACATCCTGTACGGCATCATCGACCCGAGGATCCGGCGCGCATGAGCACCACAGAGAAGGCCCTCGACACGGTCGATCCCATCCAGGAGGCAGAGGGTCGCCGATGGATGCCGCGCTGGCGTCTGCCCGCTGCATGGCGGCGTCCGCTCGCGATCGTCGGCATCGTCATCGTGGTGTTCTGGATCGTCGTGATCATCTTCGCCCCGCTCCTGGCCCCCTACGACCCGCTCGCCCAGGACTCGGCCCGCTTCCTCCCGCCCTCGCTGGATCACCCCTTCGGCACCGACGGGGTGGGGCGCGACGTCCTCTCGCGCGTGATTTACGGCGCACGTATCAGCATCCCGATCGCGATCATGCTCGTCGCGCTGTCGCTCATCGTCGGCTCGACGGTGGGAGCGATCGCGGGGTACTTCGGCGGCGCCGTCGATGCGGTCCTGATGCGCATCGTCGACCTCTTCTTCTCCTTCCCCGCCATCATCCTGGCCATGGCCGTCTCCGCGGCCCTCGGCCCGTCTCTGGTCAATGCGGTGCTGGCCATCGTGGTGGTGTCGTGGCCCGCCTATGCCCGCGTGACGAGATCGCTCGTGCTGGGGTTGCGCGACAGCAACTTCATCGCCGCCTCCCGGCTGCTGGGCGCATCGTCGCTGCGGACGCTGCTGCGTGACATCGCGCCGAACATCCTCGGTCCGATCGCGGTGATCTCCACGCTCGAACTCGGCAACGCCATCCTGCTGCTGGCGGGGCTCAGCTACCTCGGGCTCGGCGCGGTGCCGCCCACCCCCGAATGGGGGGCCATGGTCTCGGAGGGTTCGCGGGTGTTCTACAACTACTGGGTGGCCCTGTTCCCGGGCGTTGCGATCCTCAGCATCGTGCTGGCGTTCAACTTCATCGGCGACTCGCTCCGCGACGCGCTCGACCCCCGCACCTCCCGCGCCGTGCAGGCGGTGGAGCTGTGAGCGCGCCTCTCCTCGACATCCGCGATCTCCGCCTGCGCCTGGGGGGCCGTGCCCTGGTCGACGGGGTATCGCTCTCGGTCGCCCCCGGCGAGATCGTGGGGCTCGCCGGCGAGAGCGGAAGCGGCAAGACGCTCACGGCCCTGACCGCCCTCGGACTCCTCCCCGACGGCTCCACCACGTCGGGGGAGGTCCTCTTCGACGGTCGTGACGTGCTGACCCTCAGCAAGCCCGACCTGCGGGCGCTGCGTGGGGACCGTGTCTCGGTGGTGTTCCAGGATCCGATGACGGCCCTTCATCCGATGCTGACCATCGAACGCCAACTCACCGAGCATCAGCTCGTCCACCGGTCGGTGACCCGCAAGCAGGCGCGCCAGCGCGGCATCGAGCTGCTGGACCGCGTTCGCATCCCCGACCCCCACCTCGCGATCCGCTCGTATCCGCATCGATTCTCCGGAGGGATGCGGCAGCGCATCGCGATCGCGTCGGCGCTGGCCTGCGAGCCCGAGCTGCTCATCGCCGACGAGGTGACCACCGCGCTCGATGTCACCGTGCAGGCGGGGATCCTCCGCCTCCTCGAGGGACTTCGGCAGGAGCTGGGTATGGCGATGCTGTTCATCACCCACGACCTGGCGGTGATGAACGTGGTGACCGACCGGCTGTACGTCATGCGCTCCGGTCGCGTGGTCGAGACGGGTCCCACACGAGAGGTGCTCGCCGCACCCACCGACGACTACACCCGGGCGCTCGTGGACGCCCTGCCCGACACGGAGGCCATCGCATGAGCGCACTGGAGGTGCAGGACGCGGTCGTGGAGTACCGCGTCCCCGGCGCGAAGACCGTCCGAGCCGTTTCGGGGGTTTCGCTCCGGGTCGAGTCCGGGGAGGTCGTCGGACTGGTGGGCGAGTCCGGCTGCGGCAAGTCCTCGCTCGGCAAGGCGATCGTGGGACTGAACCCGCTCAGCTCCGGACACATCCTGGTCGAGGGTCGAGAACTCGCACCCCTCCGCCGGCGCGCCCGGCCCATAGCCGATCGCGCGGTGCAGATGGTGTTCCAGGATCCCTATTCCTCCCTCAACCCGCGGCGGCGGATCGGCCGCCAGATCCAGGATGCGATCTCCGCCCGCGCCGGCTCGGCGCGGGCGGGAGAGCTGCTCGAATCCGTCGGTCTTCCGGCATCGGCCCTCCAGCGCTTCCCCCACCAGTTCTCCGGGGGACAACGCCAGCGCATCGCGATCGCACGCGCTCTGGCATCCGATCCGACCGTGATCGTCGCCGATGAACCGGTGTCGGCACTGGACGCTTCGACCCGGCAGCAGGTGGCGGGTCTCCTCTCCGACACCGCGACGGCGCGGGGGGTCGCCCTGCTGATGATCTCGCACGACCTGTCGGGGCTGCGCACCATCGCCCACCGCCTCGCGGTGATGTACTTCGGACGCATCGTGGAGACCGGACCGACGGAGGCGATCTGGACGCAGCCTCGTCACCCGTACACCCGTACTCTCATCGGCGCCATTCCGCGGCTCGGTCGGGGAGCACCCTTGCCGAGCGAACCCGACAGGAGCGTCCCGCGAGAGGTGGGTGACGACGACGCCCGGCTGGTGGAGTGCGGGCCCGGCCACTTCGTCGCCGCCGAAGCCCTGGAACAGAGAGCGGCGAAAGTAATGTGAAAAGCCGGCTGTGCTTTTCAATTTCAAAGCATTCCGGCCGTACACGTGACAATCGCTAGCCAAGGCGCGGTCAGATGAGGCAGACTGTCCTCATGCTCACCACCGATTCCGCGTCGGGCACCGACATCCTCTCCGCTCCCTTCGATCACGCTGCGCGGCAGCGCCGGCTCTGGGAGAAGATGGACGCCGCCGGTGTCGACGTGCTGTTTCTTCCCGCCTCACAGTCCGACCTGGAGTACTTCACCGGGGTGCCCAGGCGTGCGCCGTCGTTCGGGAACATCGGCTACACCAATCACTGGATCTCAGGGGCCTTCATCAGTCCCGGCGAAGAACCGCTGTTCGTCCTCACGCGCCACTTCCAGGAGTTCGACCTCCCCGAGGGGGTGTCGGGCGAGGTGGTCACCGCCACCGAGAGCGACGACGGTCGCGAGGTGTTCCGCCGTGCTTTCGACAGCTACCGCGCACGCACGGGTGCGGTGGCGATCGGCGCACGTCCGACCGACGAGCACTGCGCGCACGAGGGCGTGAGCTCTGAGCGGATCGCGCTGGCCGGGCGCACGTGGGCCGAGACCGCCGTCGAGCTGCGCAACCACCGGCCGGACGCCGACTTCGTCGTGGCCGATGGTCTCATCGGCGAGATCCGGCGGATCAAAGATGACCAGGAGATCGCCCTCATGCGGCGGTCGGCCGCGATCGTGGATCACGTGATGCAGGCGGTGGCGCCGCTGGTCGTCTCGGGGGTGACCGAGCTCGATCTCGCCGCCGAGGTGGATCTGCAGATGCGGCGCCTGGGGTCTCCCGGCGCCTCGTTCGACACCGGGGTGTGGGCGATGGGGCCGGCTCTCGGCCGTGACGCCTCGGTGCGGGTGTCGACGAACACCCTCGGCCCGGGGTCGGGTGTGAGCTTCGACTTCGGTGCCATCACCCGCGGCTACTGCTCAGACTTCGGACGCACGGTCCACATCGGCGATCCGAACGAGGAATACCTCGAGGTCTACGACATCGTCATCGCCGCCCAGGAGGCCGGGCGCCGGGCCGCGGTCGTCGGGGCGACGGGCGGCGATGTCCACCGCGCAACCCGCGCGGTCATCGAGGATGCCGGATACGGAGACTGGTTCCGTCACCGCACCGGCCACTGCATCGGGCTCGATGTCCACGAATTGCCCTACATCTCCGAAGAGGATGAGACGCCTCTGGAAGCAGGAATGCTCTTCACCATCGAGCCGTCGGTCTTCTGGCCGGGCCGGGTGGGGGTGCGCGTCGAGGACGTGTTCCTGCTCTCCGACGGCGGCTGCGCGTCGATCAACGATCACCCCAACGCGCCCGTCGTCAACTGACCTGCGGGGGCGCTTCCCTCTTGTGGCGCCCCCGCAGCCCCTCGCGTGCCGCTGTCACCCCGGCGGACGCCGACCGTATGCTCGATCCGACAGTGATCGACGAAGACCATCATCACGACCAGACAAGGAACGGCATGGCCCGATCATCCTCGCCGGAGGAACCGCCGGAGGTGCGCACGAAGCGCTCGCCCATGTCGAACATGACGCGCGAGGTCGAAAAGCCTCATCCGGTCGTCGAACTCGACGAGATCGACCGGAAGATCCTGTTCCTGCTCAGCGACGATCCTCGGGTGTCCCAGCGCCAGCTGGCTCGCGCCGTGGGGATGTCGCCCCCGGCGGTCGGGGAGCGCATCGCGCGTCTGGAGCGGCAGCAGGTCATCCGTGGCTACACGACGGTCGTGGACTGGTCGGCGCTCGGCTACCCGGGACTGGTGTACATCCCGATGACGCTCGCGACCGACGCGGACCTCGGCGAGATCCTCACCGAGCTCCGGTCGATCTCGGAGCTGACCGAGCTGGTCGTGGTCACGGGCAGCTTCGACATGATCGCCCGGTTCCGCATCCGCGACCACGCCCACCTGCAGGCGCTCCTGCTCGATCGGATCTGGCCGATCCGCGGGCTCCAGCGGATCGAGACGTTCCTGAGCCTGGGCGAGGTCATCCGCGAACGCGCGGTGCGCGAGCTCCTCGAGGGCTCTGTCGACGACGCCGCGGACGACTCGGGCGACGACGCCGCCTGACATCCCCCCCGAACCCGCCCGGCCACGCGCTCCCGGGCGCTCGCGGGTGCGCGATGAGGAATCCAATTGTTCGGGATTTCCCGTAGGATTCCTTTCGATAGGAAATGTCAATGCATCGTGATGTTTACGAATGAATGAGACTGACGGACAGCGACGTGCGTCAGCACCCCTGTCGGAAAGGACCTGAGATGCTACGCACCGCCATCCCGGCGTCGCACCTGCCGCACTCGGGCATCCGCGAGATCGTGGACCTGGCGCTGGGTTCGTCATCGCCGATGATCCGTCTGGAGATCGGGGAGCCGGACTTCCCGACGCCCGCACATGTCATCGACGCCGCCTTCGAGGCGGCACGGAAGAAGACCTCCTACGTCCAGACCGCCGGCATCCCGGTGCTGCGCGAGGCGATCACCGACCGCCTGGAGGCCGATTACGGCGTGCGCGCCCCGATCGAACGCGTTCTGATCTCGCACGGCGCCGTCCAGGCCGTCGACGCGGTGATGGCCGCGGTGGTCGCCGCCGGTGATGAGGTCCTCATCCCCGACCCCGCGTGGCCGAACTACGAGATGCAGGCCACCCTGCTCGGCGCGACGCCGGTGCACTACGGTCTGCGTCCCGACGATGCCTTCCAGCCCGACATCGCCGAGATCCGCGCCCTCGTGACGCCCCGGACACGGGTGATCGTGATCAACTCGCCGAGCAACCCCACCGGCGCGGTGATGCCCGCCGAGACGGTGGCGGCGATCGTCGAGTTCGCCGTCTCCCGCGACATCCTCGTCATCAGCGACGAGGTCTACGACGAGATGGTCTTCGACGGCGGCCACACCACGGCGGCGGCTCTCGCCCCGCACAACGTCGTGTCGGTGTTCAGCTTCTCGAAGACCTACGCCATGACCGGGTGGCGCGTGGGGTACGCCCTCGTGCCGGGCTGGCTCGCCGACACCGTCGTGCGCATCCTCGAGCTGCAGTCCTCGTGCGTGTCCAGCGTCACCCAGGCGGCGGCGCTGGCGGCGATCACGGGTCCGCAGAAGATCGTCGCCGAGATGCGCGACGCCTACCGTCGGCGTCGGGATCTGGCCGGCGGCATCCTCGCCGGTGCGGGCATCGAGATCGTTCGTCCCCACGGTGCCTTCTATCTGATGCTCCCGCTCCCGGGCGACATCGATGCGCGCGCCGCCGCGCTCGAGCTCGTCGCTCACGGTGTCTCCTTCGCCCCGGGCACCGCCTTCGGCCGCCAGGTCCCGCACCACCTCCGGGTGTCGCTCGCGGCCGCCGACGCGACCATCCGGGAGGGACTGGCACGCTTCCTCGCGTGGCGGGAGGCCCATCTCGCGCTGCCGGCCGGCTCCGGTCTCACGGCCCGAGGAGTCTGACGGTGTCCGAAACGCTGTCGGCTGTCGCGACCGAGAAGCCTCTCAGCTTCAGCCTGCGCGTCAACAACGACCTCGAGCTCGAGGCGTTGAGCGCCATGGCCCTCGCCGCGGAGGAGGCGGGGATCGACCAGCTGTGGATCTCCCATGACCTGATGCTGCGCTCCGCGCCCGCGCTCCTGGGTGCGCTGTTCACCCGCACGACGCGCATCCACCTCGGCATCGGCATCATGAATCCGTACTCCGTCCATCCGGCCGAGCTGGCGATGACGGCAGCGACCCTGCAGGAGATCTCCGGCGGGCGGTTCCTGCTCGGCCTCGCGGCCGGCTCGGGGGAGTTCCTGTCATGGATCGGGATCGACCAGCCCACGCCCCTCACCGCCACCCGCGAGGCCCTCCGGGCTGTGCGCGCACTCCTGTCCGGCCGGCGGCCGATGGACGTCGCCGGGGCGGGGGAGGGGTGGACCCGTGACGCCTACCTGCGCCTCGCGCCGACGTCGGTGCCCATCTACATCGGGGCGATGAGCCCACGGATGCTGGGATTCGCCGGCGAAGAGGCCGACGGCGTCCTTGCGCTGCTGTTCCCACCGGAGCACTTCACCACCGCTTCGGCCCTGGTCGCGGACGGCGCGCAGCGCGCAGGCCGCACGATGGCCGAGGTCGACATGCCCGCCTGCATCTGGCTCTCGATCGACGAGGATCGTCGTTCGGCAGATCGCGCCCTCGCCCGCAAGCTCGCCTACTACGGCGGGGCGTTCTCGCCGTACCTCCTCGAGCGGGCGGGCCTTCGCGCGGAGGACTTCGCCCCGGCGCTCGACGCCCTCCGCGACGGCGATGAGGATGCCGCGATCGACACCATCACCCCGCAGATGCTTTCTCTCGGCATCTCCGGGGACCCGGACACGGTCATCCGGCGGTGCCGTGATCTGATGGCCCGCGGTGTCGACCATCTTTCCTTCGGACCCCCGCTCGGCCCCGATCCCGTCGCCGCGATCGAGCTTCTCGGTCGCCGCGTCCTTCCCGCCCTGAGGAGCACCCCATGAACGACGCCCTGATCGCGCTCTCGGACGACATCGAGGAGTGGGCGCGCCGCGCGGCATTCCGTTCCTCCGACGACATCCCACGCCTGCGCCGCGACCCGCGGTGGGTGCCGGACTTCACGCCCGCCTCCATCGAGGAGCGTCGCCGGGCGGTGGCGGACTTCCGCGGACGGCTGGACGCACTCGAGATCGAAGACGGCGACGTCGCCGGTCAGGTCGATGTGCGGCTGCTGCGCTCGGTGCTGAACAGGATGGAGTGGGACACCGACGTGCTCCGCAACTGGGAACGCGATGCGGTCTTCCTCGTCGGTCAGATCCTGGGTCCCTGGTTCGACCTGCTCCTGCCGCGGCCTCCCTTCTCGGGCGATGTGCAGCAGGGGCTCATCGAGGTCGCCCGATCGATCCCCGAGCGGGTCGCACTGGCCGAGGAGAACCTCCGGCGCGCCGGGGTGGCCGACCTGGCCCGCGTCGCCGCGCTCGAGCTCCGCGGCATGCGCGAGCGCTTCGCCGCCTCCGTCGAGGCCCTCGACGGTGTCGTCGCCGACGAGGTGCTCGGCGAGCTGCGCCTCCTCGCGCCGGCCGCCGGTGACGCGCTGGCGAGCTTCGGCGAGTGGCTGGACGCCGAGGCGTCGGGCTTCGCCCCGTCGGTGCCGGTGGGCCGGGGGAAGTTCGTGTGGTTCCTGCGCAACATCGCCCTCATCGCCGAGGAGCCGGAAGAGCTGGTCCGCGCGGCCCTGCAGGACTACCGGCGCGCGGTGCTCGCCGAGACCGTCACCCGCAACCGCTTCCGAGACCTTCCGTCCGATCCGATCGCCGCGACCATCGACGACCAGGTCCAGCGACAGATCGCCCAGGAAGCCGACGTGCGAGCCTTCTCGGAGCGAGAGGGCCTGCTGTCACAGCCCGACGGCCTGCAGCGATACCACGTTGCCCCGATGCCGGCCTACCTCGAGCCGATTCGATTCCTCGGCGTGACGGACGACCTCACCGACCAGGACCGGCTCGATCAGGACGGGGTGTCGTACATGCCACCGCCCCGGCCGGATCTGCCCTACTTCTACGCTGCCAATGCACGCGACCCCCGCTTGGGGATCATCCACGAGGGCGCCCACTACAAGCAGCTCGCGCTGTCGTGGGCGAATCCGGATCCGGTGCGCCGTCGCTATGTGGACTCCGTGGCGAACGAGGGCATCGCCTTCTACAACGAGGAGCTGATGCTGCTGGCCGGGCTCTTCGACGACGCCCCCCACTCCCAGGAGGTCGTCCACAACTTCAATCGCCTGCGGAGCCTGCGCGTCGTCGTCGACGTGAATCTCGCGACGGGTGCCTTCTCCCTCGACGAGGCCATCGACTTCTTCGTCCGCCTCGTCCCGATGGACGTCGAGACGGCGCGCGAGGAGTGCGCCATGTATCTGGCGACCCCGGGACTGGCGATGTCGTACCACGTCGGAAAGCAGCAGCTGCTGCGTCTCGTCACGGACGCGATGGTCGCCGAGGGGGAGAGCTTCTCTCTGCAGCGCCTCCACGACCGCGTATGGCAGAACGGCAATGTGCCCTTCTCGCTGCAGCGATGGGAGATCCTCGGGGATCGGAGCGACCTGGACACCATCGAGGCGACCCTCGATCCGGCGTAATCGAATTGGTATCGAATGTAAGGTGAATTTGGCATTAGGCTTGTCAAAGCCAAACTTCACGCAACGAAGAGTGATTGTTTGCAAAACTGAAACACACGTGGCCGTGCGTTGAAACACAGTCGCGTCACGGTGTTCACAACCCCTTCGGCGCCCGTGCGGAGGGAAAGCCGACGAAACGCATGAGAGGAAACACCATGCACAAAAGATCACGGCTGGCGGTCATCGCCGCAGCCCTCGCGCTGCCCGCGCTCGTCCTGAGCGCGTGCTCCAACCCCGGGGGAGGCGAGACTGACGCATCCGGCGGCGACGACGCCGCGACCGGCGGGACCCTGCGCCTGGCGGGCAACTCCGATGTCCTCTATCTCGACCCCGCCGCATCGTACTCGGCGCCGGACTACCAGATCCACCGCGCCCTGACCCGGACGCTGTTCGCCCACGTCCCGACGGGTAACGACACCGGCAACACCGAGATCGTGCCCGACCTGGCGCTGGAGATCCCGACCGAGGACAACGGCGGGATCTCCGAGGACGGCACGGTCTACACGGTCGAGCTGCAGGAGGGCGTGGAGTTCGATGCGCCCGACGGCGCCCGCGAGGTCGTCGCCGAGGATGTCGTGCTCGCGGCGAAGCGCATCTGCAACCCGGTGTCGCCCTCCAACGCCCTGAGCTACTTCACCGACACCATCGTCGGCCTCGCCGAGTACTGCGAAGGCTTCGCCGAGGTCGAGCCGACGGTCGAGGCCATCCGGGCCTACATCGAGGGCAACGACGTCGAGGGTGTCCGTGCCGTGGACGAGCGCACCGTCGAGTTCACCATCACGCAGCCGGCCGCGGACTTCATCGACATCATGGCGCTGGGTGTCTTCCTCGCGCCGCAGCCGGTGGAGTACCTCGAGTACCTGCCCGACTCCCCGGAGCTCCGTCAGAACATCATCTCCACCGGTCCGTACCGCATCGCCGAGTACGTTCCCGAGGAGAGCTTCACCCTCGAGCGCAACCCGGTATGGAACGCCGAGCTCGACCCGATCCGCGACGCGAACGTCGACGCCATCGAGATCTCGATGGGTCAGGACGCCGCCGCTGTGCAGCAGCAGCTGGAGGCCGGCACCGTCGACATGCAGTGGGCCGACACGGTCACCCCGACCGCCTCGGTGCCGGCGCTGATCGGCGCGAACGACGAGCGTCTGGTCATCGGCAGCGACGGCGCGATCCGCCCCTACGTCGTGATCAACACCCTCAGCCCGAACGCGGACGGCGCCTACGGCAATACCACCGTCCGTCAGGCCTTGAACTTCGCCATCGACCGCGCGGCGTCGCAGCAGATCCTGGGTGGCCCGGGCCTTGCCGAGGTGGCAACCCAGATCCTGCCCCCCGAGGTCTTGGGAACCGAGCAGGCCAACGTGCTGGACGTGCCCGCCGAGGGCGACACCGCGCGCGCGCAGGAGCTGCTGGAGGAGGCAGGCTACGCCGACGGTGTGCCCGTCAAGCTGCTCTACCGCGAGACCGAGCCGTACGCCTCGCTCGCCACGGCGATGCAACAGGACCTCGAAGCCGCCGGGTTCCAGGTGGAGATGAAGGTCACCACGCAGAACGCCTTCTACAGCGAGTTCCTGCTCAACCAGGACATCACCGAGGCCGGCGAGTGGGACATCGCGCTGGCGGCGTGGAGCGCCGACTACTTCGGCGGCCGCCCCTACCTGGTGCCCATGCTCGACGGACGCGGCTACGAGGCCGGCTCACCGAACTTCGGCGGCTGGAACAACGAGGAGTTCAACACCCTCGTCGACGAGGCCCTCGCGGCCGAGACTCCGGAACAGGCGAACGAGCTGTGGATCGAGGCCGATGCGGTCGCGACCGAGGACGCGGCCTGGGTCCCGATCGCCTTCGCTCGCACCCCCGTCTTCCACTCGGAGCGGGTCGGCGGGTTCGAATGGAACGCGTGGACCAACAACGGCGACATGACGAAGGTGTTCCTCGACGAGTGATCGTCGAGGAGTCCTGAGAATCACGAAATGAGAGAGAAGGAGGTGCCACGTGTTGCTGAGCGTCGAGGATCTTGATGTGTCGTTCGACACGGGAGACGGTCGACTACACGCGGTGCGTGGCATCTCCTTCGATCTCGACCGGGGAGAGACCCTCGGTGTGGTCGGAGAATCCGGTTCGGGCAAGTCCGTCAGCACGCAGGCGATGGTCGGGCTCTCCAGCGGCGCGATCGTCTCCGGACGGGCCCTGTTCGAGGGACGCGATCTGCTGACGATGGGCGATGCCGACCTGCGCTCGATCAGGGGGCGCGAGATCGGCATGGTCTTCCAGGACCCGCTGTCGTCGCTGCATCCGCAGTTCCGCGTCGGTGCCCAGATCGCAGAAGCCATCCGGGTCCACGAGCGCACCTCGCCGAAGGCACTGCGCTCGCGGGTCATCGACGTCCTCGATGAGGTCGGGATCCCCGATCCCGACAAGCGCGTGGACGACTACCCGCACCAGTTCTCGGGCGGCATGCGGCAGCGCGTCATGATCGGTCTCGCCCTCGCGCTTCGACCGTCGCTGCTGATCGCGGACGAGCCGACCACGGCGCTGGATGTCACGGTGCAGGCGCAGCTGCTCGAGCTGATGAACCGTCTCCAGCGTGAGCACGGCACGGCCATCCTCATGATCACCCACGACCTCGGGGTCGTCGCCGGCATCGCCGACCGCGTCATCACGATGTACGGCGGCCGGATCGTCGAGCGCGGCTCCCGCACCGATGTGCTCGCTCGGCCCCACCACCCCTATACGCGGGGTCTGCTCGGATCCGTCCCCCGTGTCGGCTCCCAGCGCACGGTGCTCCAGGCCATTCCCGGCAATCCGCCGAGCCTGCTGATCGACCAGCCCGGCTGCCCCTTCGCCTCACGGTGCGCGTTCGCGCACGCCGAGTGCCTTCCCAGATTCCCGGAGGAGAAGCAGATCGCGCCGGGGCACGGTTCGGCCTGCGTTCTTCCCATCGAGAACGCCGGCCCCGTCATCCTCCCCGTCATCGAAGACGCCCAGGCCACCGCGAGTGCGGACCGAGAGATCCTCGCCCGGATCGCGGACGTCCGGATCACCTTCCCCGGGGCCCGAAAGGGTGTCCTGGGCCTGAAGTCCGACACCGTCGTCGCCGTCGACGGCGTCAGCCTCGACATCCCGCGCGGGGGAACCCTCGGCATCGTGGGTGAGTCCGGCAGCGGCAAATCGACCCTCGCCCGTGCATTGACCGGGCTCATCCCGCTCACCAGCGGCCGCGTCGAGTTCGAAGGTCAGGACATCTCCACGATGCGGCGCGCAGAGCGGCGCGCCCTCCGTCGCGATGTGCAGATGGTCTTCCAGGACCCGTACGGTTCCCTCAACCAGCAGCGTCGCGTCGGGTCGATCATCGCCGATCCGCTCGTCATCCACGACCAGACCGAGGGCAGGGGCCTGCGCCCTCGCGTCCAGGAGCTGATGGAGCTCGTGGGTCTGAACCCGGAGCACTACAACCGCTTCCCGGCCGAATTCTCGGGCGGCCAGCGCCAGCGCATCGGCATCGCCCGGGCGCTCGCGCTGAACCCCAAGCTCATCGTGTGCGACGAACCGGTCTCGGCGCTGGACGTGTCGATCCAGGCGCAGATCCTGAACCTCCTGAGCTCCCTGCAGGACGAGCTCGGACTCACCTACGTCTTCATCGCCCATGACCTCGCCGTCGTGGAGCACATCGCCGATGTGGTGGCCGTGATGTACCGCGGCGTGGTGGTCGAGAAGGGGACGGTGGACGAGATCTACCGCTCGCCGAAGGAGGAGTACACCCGTGCGCTGCTCGACGCCGCACCGCACGTGGACGCCGCCCTCGACGGTGGCGGGATGTTCGCGAAAGGTGGAGAGCGATGAGCGGGTCCGGACCCACGGATGCCCGCGTGGCGGCGGAGCACGAGGAGGAGGCCGAAGCCGCCGAGGCGAAGGCCGTTCCGGGGCTGACCCGGCAGACCGCCGTCGCGGCGCGCAGTCCCCTCCAGCTGGTCTGGAGCAGGCTGCGGCGCGACCGCACCGCGATGATCTCCGCCGCGGTGATCATCCTCGTCATCCTCGCAGCCGTCGCCGCGCCCCTCGTCGCCGCCTGGGTCGGTCATGGCCCGGACGAGCAATTCCGCGATACGGGGCTGTCGGAGTTCGGCGCACCCGTCGCGCCGGGGCCGGAGTTCCTCTTGGGCACCGACAACCTCGGCCGCGACGTGCTGGTGCGTCTCGTCTACGGTGCGCAGGTCAGCCTCATCGTCGCCTTCGCCGCCACGATCGGGGCCCTCGGGATCGGCACTCTCGTCGGGCTGATCGCCGGATTCCTCCGCGGTTGGGTCGACACCGTCCTCACGTGGCTGATGGACACCACCCTCAGCCTCCCCCAGCTCCTCTTCGCCATCTCTCTCGTGGCGCTGGTCGGGCCGTCCCTGACGACCACGGTGATCGTGATCGTCCTGTTCTCCTGGGCACCGATCGCCCGCGTCGTGCGGGGACAGGTGCTCTCGCTCCGCGAACGCGAGTTCGTCGAAGCCGCGCGCTCGCTCGGGGCGTCGAACTGGCGCATCATGCGCGTGGACGTCCTCCCCAACCTGCTCGTGCCGATCCTCGTCTACGGCACCCTGCTCATCCCGCAGGCGATCGTCTTCGAAGCGACCCTGTCGTTCCTCGGTCTCGGCGTGCTGCCCCCGACGGCGACCTGGGGGAACATGCTCTCGATCGCCTCTCAGGGATCGCTCTACACGATCGCTCCGTGGCTGGTCATCTTCCCCTCGGCGGCGCTGCTGTCGGTGACCCTCGCCTTCAACCTCCTCGGCGACTCGATCCGCGACGCGCTGGACCCGCGGCAGACGCTCTTCGCCGGTCGCCGCCGTCTCGCCCGCCGCCGCGCCGCCAAGCGCGCCGCACGGAAGGCCGCGCACGCATGATCCGCTTCCTCAGTCGCCGGGTGGTCTCCGGCATCCTCACCCTGTTCGCGATCAGCGCGATCATGTTCCTCCTGTTCTATGTCGCGCCCAACGACCCGGCGCGCACCATCGCCGGCGTGCAGGCGACGAACGCCCAGGTCGACCAGGTGCGCGAGCGTCTGGGACTGGATCTGCCGATCCTCGAGCGCTACGCGATCTACATGGGCGGACTGCTCAGAGGCGACCTCGGGTACTCGTTCTTCAACCAGCAGCCGGTCCTCGACTCGATCGTCTCGCGCTTGCCCGAGACCGCCTCGATCGCGATCGGGGGGCTCGCGATGGCGCTCCTGATGGGCATCAGCATCGGCATCGGCGCCGCCCGGCGGCCGGGGTCCTTCCGCGACCGGGTGAGCACCGTGTTCGTCCTCAGCGGTCTGAGCGTCCCCACCTTCGTCGTCGGTCTGCTCCTGCTCTACGTCTTCTTCTTCCAGCTGACGGTGCTGGGGCTCCCGCTCTTCCCGGCCGCGGGGTACGTGCCCCTCACCGAGAACCCCTGGGAGTGGGCGCGCCATCTGATCCTCCCGTGGATCACCGTCGGCTTCGTCTCGGCGGCGACTTACGCCCGCCTCACGCGCAGCCAGCTCGCGGGGGTGCTCGGTGAGGACTACATCCGCACCGCCCGCGCCAAAGGTCTGAGCGAAGGCGCGGTGGTGTACCGCCACGGCATGCGGAGCGCCCTCACCCCTGTCGTCACCCAGGTGAGCCTGGACATCGCGGTCCTCATGGGCGGCCTCGTCGTGACCGAGCAGATCTTCGGGATCAACGGCATCGGGCGGCTGGCGATCCAGTCGGTCACCCGCGGCGACCAGCCGGTCATCATCGGGACGATGCTGCTGGCCTCGCTGTTCGTGGTGATCTCCTCGATCCTGGTCGACATCGTGTACGCGCTCCTCGATTCGCGCGTCCGCGTGAAGTGAGATCCAAGAAAGGTCAACATGCTCGACGAGCACACGCGCGCCCTCGCGAAGGGCAAGAACTTCGCCTCGCTCACGACGCTGCGAAAAGACGGATCGCCCACCGCCCAGGTGATGTGGGTCGATTGCGACGACGAGCACATCCTCATCAACACCGAGGTGCACCGTCTGAAGTACCGTCATATGAGACACGACCCCCGGGTGGCGGTGCTGATCATCGATCAGGCGAATCCCTACAGCTACGCCGAGGTGCGGGGCGAGGTGATCGAGTTCATCCTCGGCGATCGCGCGCGCGCCCACATCGACGAGCTGTCCGAACGCTACTTCGGCCGCTCCTACATCGCAGAGCAGATCGAGAGCGAACGCGTCATCTGCAAGATCCGGCCCTATGCGTGAGCGCGAAGGAGAAGGCATGACCCGTTCGAGCGAGGACCTGGCCGCCGAACTCGGCCCCGACGTCATCCGCTGGCGCAGCGTCGGACCATCCCGCGGAGGCCGCGTCGTCGCCGTCGCGGGTGATCCCTCCGACCGCTCCCGGTTCTGGATGGGCGCGTGCTCCGGCGGTGTCTGGATGACCGACGACGCCGGCCAGTACTGGAAGCCCATGTCCGACGGGTTCCTCGAATCCGCCTCGGTGGGGGCGATCGCCGTCGCCGACGCCGATCCGCAGGTGGTGTGGGTGGGAACGGGTGAATCCTTCGCCCGCAACAACGTCGTGCCCGGAGACGGGGTGTATCGCACCGTCGACGGCGGCCGGACCTGGCAGCACCGGGGGCTCGACGCCACGAAGCACATCGCCAAGGTCCGGGTCGATCCGCGCGACGCCGACGTCGCCTTCGTCGCGGCGCTCGGAGACGTGTTCGGCCCCTCTGCCGAGCGCGGCGTCTACCGCACCCGCGACGGCGGCGACACCTGGGATCTGGTGCTGCACGTCTCAGATCGCGCCGGGGCCGCCGACCTCGTTCTGGACCCGGCGAACCCGCGGGTCGTGTACGCCTCCATCTGGCAGATGGTCCGCCACCCCTGGGACATCGTCTCGGGCGGAGAGGACTCGGGCCTGTGGCGATCGCGCGACGGCGGCGACACCTGGGAGCTGATCTCGGATCACCCCGGCTTCGCCACGGGCCTGCTCGGACGGATCGGCATCGCTGCCAGCCCGGCACGGCCGGGTCGGGTGTGGGCGCTGGTCGAGGCGATCGGGGGACAGGGCGGTGTCTACCGATCGGATGACGCGGGCCAGACCTGGGCGCACGTGTCGACCGAGCGATCGGTGCAGGGCCGACCCTGGTACTACAGCCACATCATCGCGCACCCCACCGAGGCCGACACCGTGTGGTGCATGAACACGTGGGCCTGGCGATCGCGCGACGGCGGCCGGACCTTCCAGCAGGTCCAGACCCCGCACGGCGACAACCACGACCTGTGGATCGACCCCAGCGACCCGCAGCGGATGATCAACGGCAACGACGGGGGCGCCTGCGTGAGCGTCAACGGCGGGATGACCTGGTCGTCGATCTACAACCAGCCGACCGCGCAGTTCTACCGGTTCGACGTGGACCACCGGTTCCCGTTCGACCTGTACGCCACCCAGCAGGACAACTCCGGCATCCGGGCGCCCTCGCGCTCGTGGAAGGGCGCCCTGCGCTGGCCTGACTGCCTGGAGCTCGGCGAGGCCGAGGCCGGAGACGTGGCCCTGGACCGCTCCGACCCTCGATTCGTCATGCTGGGCGGCGCGGGCTTCGGTCACCCCGGTCCGCTGCTGCGCTTCGATCAGGTCACCGAGCAGGCCCGCGACGTGGCGGTGTGGCCCGAGTACTTCATGGGCATCGGTGCGAGCGAGATGAAGCACCGGTTCGGGTGGACCTACCCGATCGAGTTCTCGCCGCATGAGCCGGGGGTGCTCTACGTCGGCGGCGAGCGGGTCTTCCGCTCGCCCGACGGCGGGATCACCTGGCAGAGCATCAGCGGCGACCTCACCCGTGACGACCCCGCCAAGCAGCAGCCGACCGGCGGCCCGATCTCGGGCGACTCCACCGGTGCAGAGGTCTACTGCACGATCCACGCCTTCGCCGAGTCGCCGCTCACCCCGGGCGAACTGTGGGTCGGAACCGATGACGGACGCGTCCACCTCTCCCGCGACGGCGGCGGCGAATGGACGGAGCTGTTCCCGGCGGGGCTGCCGGAGTGGGCGACCGTGACCCGGATCGAGCCCTCCCACCACCAGGTCGGGCGGGCGTACCTCACCGCGCACGCCTACCGGCTGCAGGACCTGCGGCCGCTGGTCTACCGGACGGATGACTTCGGCGCGACGTGGGAGGCGATCACCGCCGGCATCCCCGAGACGGAATGGGCACGCAGCATCCGCGAGGATCCTCTGCAGCCCCACCTGCTGTTCGTGGCCACCGAGCGCCGGGTGTGGTTCTCCGTCGACCGGGGAGCACCTGGGCGAGCCTGCGCGGGAACATGCCCTCCGTGCCCGTCTACGACATCAAGGTGCGCGACCACGAACTCATCGCCGGCACGCACGGGCGGGCGTTCTGGATCCTCGACGATCTCGCACCGCTGCGCGAGATCGCCGAAGTGGCATCCGACGGTCTCCACCTGTTCACCCCGCCCACGGTCTACCGCTACCCCACACCGGACGGCTTCGACATGCCCGGCGAAGGCACCTGGGTGGGCGGCTTCCCGGGGGTTCCCCTGGGCGGCGCGACCTTCACCCGTCGTCACCTGCCGGACGGCAGTGCCGAGACGGTGTGGCTCGACGGAGGGAAGAACCCCCCGAACGGCGCCCAGGTCATGTACCGCCTGCCCGCCGAGGTCTCGTCCGTCACGATCGCCATCGCCGACGCCGAGGGGCGGACGCTGCGCACCTTCCGCTCCGCTGTGCCGGACGATCGGAAGCTGCCGCCCGCCGAGGTGCCCGCCACCGACGCCGGAACGCACGCCTTCCTGTGGGATCTGCGCGTGGAACCGGCCCTCACCGCGCCGGGTGAGGACGGGCGACGCGGGGTGGTCTATCCCGGGCCCCGCGTGGCACCCGGGCGTTACACCGTCACCATCACCGCCGATGGCGAAAGCCGCGCGCAGGACGTCGTGGTGCATCGCGACCCCCGCGGAGTGGCCGACGACGACGATCTGCGTGAGCAATACCTGCTGCTCCTGCGCATCCGCGACCTGCTGCAGCGCGTCGCGGAGGGCATCGGCACGTCCACTGCCGTGCATGACGTGCTCTCCGGACTCTCCCGTCGCCTGGGCGATCATCCGCTCACGTCGCGCATCGGCGAGATCTCCGACGAGGCTGACGCGGTGCGCCGAATCCTCACCAACCCCGACATGAAGGATCACAACGACGCGCTGAAGATGGCGGCGGGCCTCGAGCAGAAGATCGTGCTCCTGCCGGAGATCGTCGTCGAGCTCTCCGACACCCGCCCGGTGCCGGGAGTGTACGAGGTGCTCGACCGCTTCGAAGCCGAGGCCGATGACGCACTCCGGCGCCTGGCCGCCCTGCGCGCGGACGCACTGCCGCAGCTCGATGCGGCCCTGCGCGCAGACACCACCGTCCCCCTGCTCGGACTCAGCTTCTAGGAGACTCTCTGCTCATGCGTGCCCGCCGTTTCGCCGTTCTCGCGCTCGTCGCCGTGCTCGCCCTCACCGGCTGCGCGACGGGAAGCGGTGCCTCCGGCGGTTCCTCGCCGACGGACCAGGCCTCGTCGCTCGGGGGAGCCGATCTCGTCGTCTACGTGGGTCGCAACGAGGACCACGTGCGACCGCTCGTCGAGGAGTTCGAGCGGCGCACCGGGCTCGACGTCGACGCGCGGTACGGCAGCACCGGCGAGCTCGCCACGACGATCCTGCAGGAGGGGGCGTCCTCTCCTGCCGACCTCTTCTTCACGCAGGACCCCGCCTACATCGGAGCGATCTCTGAGGCGGGGCTTCTGAGCCGGCTGCCCGAGGACGTTCTGGACGCCGTCGTTCCCGGGATCGCCGGCAGCGACGGCGACTGGGTCGGCGTGACGGCTCGTCGGCGGGTCTTGGCCTACGACCCGGCGACGACCCCGGCCGATCAGCTGCCGGACGCGATCTCGGAGCTCGCGGAGGAGCCATGGCGGGGGCGGGTGGGGCTGGCGCCCACCCACAGCTCCTTCGTCTCGTTCGTGGCGGCCCTGGTGGCGATCCGCGGCGAGGGCGAGGCGCTGACCTGGCTGGAAGGCATCGCCGCCAACGATCCGCAGATCTTCGACGGCAACGAGGAGCAGCTGCGAGCGATCGCGGCGGGCGATCTGGATGTGGGATTGGTGAACCATTACTACGTCCACCGGCTGCAGGCCGAGGACCTTGCCTTCCCGGTGCGCAACCACTCTTTCACCCCGGGTGACGCCGGCGACGTGCTGATGCCCACGGCCATCGGCCGCCTGACCGGTGGTGCGCACCCCGACGCCGCCGTGGAGTTCGTCCGGTTCCTCCTCGGAGACCAGGCTCAGCGCCACTTCCTCGAGGAGGTCGGCGAGTACCCGCTCGTGCCCGGCATCGGAACACCAGATGGCGAGCGACCTCTCGATCCGGAGCTCATCGCCGCCATGAACCTCGCCGAGGTGGCCGGGAATCTGGATGTCGCCACCGACCTGATCGCACGGGCGGGTCTGATCTGACCCGTGTGAGACCGGCGACGGTGAAGGGGGACCCGTCGGTGCGCGGCGGCCCGACGGCGAGGGGCCGAGTCGCGACGATCATCGCGGCGGTCGTCGTCCTCGGACTGAGCCTGCCGCCGCTCGTCGTCCTGCTCGTGCAGGGTGCGGCGGGGGCGGGTGCCGAGACCGTCCCCGTGGGACGGCTGCTGGTGCTGCTGGGAAACACCCTTCTGCTCGCCGCCCTCGTCGTCACCCTCTCGCTGCCCATCGGCTCGGCCACCGCGTGGCTGACGTCGCGGACGACCCTTGCGGGTCGGCGGGTCTGGGCGACGGCGCTCACGATCCCCCTCGTGCTCCCCGCGTACGTCGTCGCGGTCGCTCTGTCGGGGATGTTGGGCGGGGACGGGCTGCTCACCGATCTGCTCCGTCCCTGGGGGCTCGAACGCCTCCCGCCGGCCGCGGGGCTCTGGGCGGCGACGCTCTGCCTGACCATCGTGGCGGTGCCCATCGTCCACACCCTCGCCACCGTGGCGCTCTCGCGGATGGACCCGGCACTGGAGGAGACCGCGCGGCTCCTCGGTCAGAGCGGCCCGAGGCTGTTCTTCCGTGTCGTCCTCCCGCAGCTGCGCGGCACTCTCGCCCTCGCCGCCTGCGTGGTCGCGCTGTATGTCATCTCCGACTTCGGCGCGGTGTCGATGCTGCGCTACGAGACCTTCACGCGGGCGATCTACGCGCAGTTCCGTGGGCGGGTCGAGGTCGGCCCGGCGTTCGCGCTGTGCCTCATCCTGGTCCTGGTCTCGGGTGCGCTCATCGCCGGACAGGTGCTGCTGCGCGGCCGGCACCGTGCCGGCGCGGCGCACACCCGGCCGGCCGCCGTTTCGCGGCTCGGACCGCTCGGCACCGCGATCGTCTCGACGCTCCTCGGAGTGGTCGTGCTCTTCTCGACCGTGCTCCCCGTGACGACGCTGGCCGCCTGGGCGCTGCGGGGACTCGCGGCGGGCGCGCGGCCGGGTCCCGTCCTGGAGGAGGCGGTGAACGCCCTCGGCCTGGCGCTCCTCGCGGGAGCGGTCACGACGCTCCTGGCGTTTCCCATCGCGCTGGCGGCCCGGCGACGCAGCAGATTCACGAGGGTGCTGGAGGGCGTGCCGTGGATCACCCACTCCCTGCCGCACCTCGCGGTGGGACTGGCGATCCTCGTCCTCTCCATAGCCGGTCCGCCGGGTCTCTACCAATCCCGCACCACGTTGGTCCTCGCCTACGCCGCGCTGTTCCTCCCTCTGGCGATCGGACCACTCTCCGAGGCGCTCCGCAGCGTCGACGAGCGTCTTCTCGACGTCTCGCGCTCGCTCGGACGAAGTGAGATGCGCACCCTCGTCGGCGTCGTCCTGCCGCTGGTCCGCCCCGCGATGCTGACCGGCGCGACGCTGGTGTTCTTCGCGACGCTGCACGAGCTGCCTGTGACGCTGCTCCTGCGTCCGACGGGGTCGGAGACGCTCGCGGTACGACTGTGGGGTGCGATGATCGAGGGGCAGTACACCACTGCCAGCATCGCCGCACTTCTCATGGTCGTCATCAGTGTCCCCCTCCTCGCGCTTCACGCGCGATCCCAGGTGCGCGTGAGCGTGGCGTCGTGAGCGTCGCGGCGCTGGACGCGCGCGGACTCGTCCGCCGCTTCGGCGACGTCGTCGCCGTGGACCACGTCGATCTCTCGGTCCGGCAGGGGGAGCTGGTCGCCCTCCTCGGACCCTCCGGTTGCGGGAAGACCTCGATCCTGCGCCTTGTCGCCGGCCTCGACCGCGGTGAGGGGAGCGTCGACATCGCCGGGGTGCGCATGAGCGGGGGTGCGCGTTTCGTGCCGCCCGAGGCGCGCGGGGTCGGGCTCGTCTTCCAGGACAGCGTCCTCTTCCCCCACCTCGACGTCGCCGGAAACGCCGCCTTCGGACTGCGCGGAGCCGATCGGATGACGCAGGCGGGTCGCATCCTCGACCTCTTGGGGATCGCCCACCTCGCGGCGCGGATGCCGTCGGAGATCAGCGGCGGCGAGCAGCAGCGTGTGGCGCTGGCGAGGACCCTGGCGGCACGGCCGGCGCTCGTGCTCCTGGACGAGCCCTTCTCGCATCTCGACGCGAGTCTGCGCGAACGCGTCCGTGAGGAGACCGTCGCGGCGCTCCGCCGCACCGGGACGTCGGCGCTCATGGTCACCCACGATCAGGGCGAGGCGCTGGCCGTCGCCGATCGCGTGATGGTGATGGGGGCCGGCCGGATCCACCAGACGGGAGAGCCCGCAGAGGTCTACCGGCGCCCCGCGGACCGGTTCACCGCCGAGTTCGTCGGCCGATCCACCCTCGTGCCGGTCCGGGTGACGAGGCCGGGTGTCGCGATCACCCCGCTCGGTGACGTCGCCGTCGACCCCGCGACCCCGCTGGGCGTGCGTCTGGCCGTGCTCCGGCCCGAATCGGTGTCGCTCACCGATCCGGAAGCCGGTCTCGGGGCGACTGTCGTCCGCGCCCTGTTCCGCGGCGCGGACCGGCTCGTACGCCTCGTCCTCCCGGGCGGAGGCGAGATCGAGGCCGTGACGTCCGCCGACCTCAGCCCCGGTGATCGGGTCGGAGTGAGGGTGACGGGAGTGCTGGCGACCGTCGCGGAGGATCGACCCGACGCCGCCCTCATCACGCCTCGGGTGACGGACCCGCCGGAACGGGCAGCGAGCGCGCGGCGCTGATGAGCTCGGCGCCGGCGGCGGCGATCACCTGGGTGTCCACGGCCACCGCGACGCTGGTGAACCCGCGGCCGATGAGATTCTCTGCCGCGGCAAGACCTCCTGCGAAAGCGCCCGCCACCGTGCCCGCCTGCCGGCACGCCGCCACGACGGTGTCGAGCGGATTGCCGGGCGACCGGTCGGCGAGGAGGTCGCCGACCGTGGTGCCCAGGGCCAAGGCGAGGTCGAAGGGGCCGACGAACACCTCATCCACCCCGGGGGCTGCGGCGATCGCGACGACGTCGGCGACGGCGCGCGCGGTCTCGACCATGACGGCGCACCAGACGGCCCGATTCGCCGTGACCGGGTCGATCGTCGCTTCCCCCCGGTAGGCCGCCAGAGGACCCCACGAGCGTTCTCCGAGCGGGGGGTACCGACTGGCGCGGGCGGCCGCGATCGCCTCGTCGCCGCTCTGGACCATCGGCACGATCACACCGCGCGCCCCGGCGTCGAGGGCGCGACCGATGAGCGCGGGCGAATTGTGCGGAACGCGAACGTGCACCGGAACCCGTGCGGCGCCGGGGATGGCGGCGATCAGTGCGGCGTCGTCGTAGAGCCCGTGCTGGCCGTCGAGGACGAGCAGGTCGGCGCCGATGCCGGCGAGGAGCGATGCCGCGGCGGGGACGCCGAGCATCGACCAGGCGGCCAGGCGCACCGGGGCGGGGGAGGAGGTCACGGCCCGACTCTACTGAGGAGCCGTCATCGGCGTCGCGCCGGCCAGGTCCTCCCGCCGGGGGCGGACGTCGGCGAGCGGGTTGTCAAACTGCCGCAGCAGCGACGCCAGTCGCATCATGGCGCGGTCCCGCTCGCGGACGTTGTCCTCCCACCCCGGATGCGGCAGGCGCCGCTCGATGGTCGTGGCGACGTGTTCGATGGTGTCGGGGTTCCAGGGGTTGTCGTCGCCGCGCTCGAGCGCGATGCGGGCGTACACCGGTCCGAGGACTTCGGCGTGACGGCGGAGCCCACCACGGGTGTTGAGGCTCACTGGTGGTGAACGGCCCGATCACCGACCAGCGCAGGCCCAGGCCCTCCCGCACGAGCGTGTCGATGTCCTCGGCCGACACCACGCCGTCGCGGACGAGGCAATAGGCCTCGCGGAGCATCGCGCCCTGCAGGCGGTTGAAGGCGAACCCCTCGATCTCGCGGCCGAGCACGATGGGAGTCATCCGTGCGCGCACGAGGAGCGCCCGGGCGGTGGCGACCGTGCTCGCGGCGGTGAAGGACGCGGGGACGACCTCGGCGACGCGGAGGAAGTACGGCGGGTTGGCGGGATGGACGACCAGACACCGCTCGCGTCCGGCGAGACCCGCGGCGAATGCCGAGGCGGTGATCGTCGACGTCGAGCTCGCCAGCACCACCCGGGGGTCGGTCAGCGCGTCGAGCTGGGCGAAGAGCTGCTGCTTGACGCCGAGGTCTTCGATCACGCACTCCTGCACGAAGTCCGCTCCGCTCACCGCCGCCTCGAGGCTGTCCACGACCTGCACCCGCTCCAGGATCGTGGCGACCGGTTCGTCCAGCAGGCCCGCCTCGGACAGCTCGCCGAGCATGTTCGTCACCTCGCCGATCGCGGCTCTGCGCACACCCGGCGCGGCTTCGAAGATGCGCACTCGGATTCCGGCGGAGGCGAACACGATGGTCCAGGCGATGCCGATGCTTCCGGCACCGATCACAGCCACGGTGTCGGCGATGGATGCCGCGGCATCGGGTCCTGAGGGCGGGGGTGAAGTCATGTCGGCATCCGATCCGAGGTGGCGTTCTGAGCGGTGATCGAAGACGGTCACCGGATGTACGAGGCTCCGTTGAGGTCGATCGTCGAACCGGTGAGGCTCGGGCATCGATCCGAGGCGAGGAAAGCGGCGAGCTCGGCGACCTCCGTCGGGTGGACGTGGTCACCCATCGCCAGGCCGTCGGCGACGGCGTCGATCTGCGAGGCATCCAAGTCGGCGGTGCCCATCCCGGCCCCCACGACGCCGGGCGCGATCGTGTAGACCCTCACACCCGACCGGGCGTTGGCGCGCGCGAGCGTCTGGGCGAAGTTCCGCAGGGCCGCCTTCGAAGCGGCGTAGGCCCCGAGATCGGGAATGCGGCTGCCCTGCAGGGCCGCCCAGCTGGAGATCGCGATGATGGTTCCCGAACCGCGGGCCGACATCGTCGCCACCGCCTCCCGCATGAGCGTCGCCGCGGCCACGACATTGACCTGCAGCGACAGCTGCCAGCCACGGTCCCAGGCCCCGTCGTCGCCAGCCAGAGGCGTCGGTGTGAGGGCGGCGGCGTTGACGACGACCGTGTCGATGGCGGACATCTCGCACGCCCGGTGCCAGAGCGCGCGGGCGGCCTCGGGGCCGTCGAGATCGGCGTGGAGCAGAGAGCGTCGCGACTCGGGGATGACGGCGAGAGCGGCCTCGGCTTCGGATCGCCGGCTGCGAAAGGTGCCAATGACCCGGGCGCCCTCACGACCGAAGGTCGCGGCGGACGCCGCTCCGAGAGCACCGGACACTCCGGTGATGAGGGCGGTGCGATCGGCAAGTGTCGTCATGGTCTTCAGAGCATCCCGCCGTCGACGGGGAGCAGGTGCCCGGTGATGGCCCGGGACAGCGGCGACGAGAGGAAGACGGCCGCATCCGCGACATCCTGCTCCTCTGCCAGCCGGCGGAGAGCGGTGAGCTCCGCCGCCTTCGCCAGCGCCTCGGCGCGGGACAGGCCCGTGGTCGCTGCGCGGCCGTCGACGCGAGAGAGGAGGGCGGCGGTGGCCACAGGGCCGGGTGCGATCGCGTTCACCCGGATGCCGCGCGGACCGAGCGCCATCGCGGCCGACCGTACGACGCCGAGCACGGCGTGCTTGCTGGCGACGTAGGACAGCAGGTGGGGGTCTCCTCGCCAGGAGTTGAGGGACCCGATCGCGACGATCGTCGATCCCGGCGCCATGTCGGGTGAGAGCGCGGCGATGGCGGTGACGACGCCGGTGACGTTGACCGCCATCACGCGGTCGAAGTCCTCCAGATCCACCTGGTCGGGGGCGTGCCAGGACGGAACGATCCCCGCGGCTGCGACGAGGCCGTCGAAGGGTCCGCACTGCTCGGCGAGGCCGCGGATCGCCTCTCGCGCCCCGCGCTCGTCGGTCAGATCGGCCTGCGCCGAGGGCCACCCCGGGCTCGAGCCCGGCTCGGGGGCGATCAGATCGACGACGGCTCCGGTGGCTCCCGCCGCGCCGAGGGCTTGCGCGATCGCCGCGCCGAGGCCCCGCGCGCCGCCGGTCACGAGGATCCGGCGGCCGGAAAGCAAGGTCGGCGACGTCGCCGCTGCGGGCGATGCGCCGGAGGAGAGATCGTCCTGTGCCACCTGTCTGCCTTCGTTCCGTTGTCAGTAACGTACGTTATGCGAACGAACTATCGCAATCCGAACAGTTCTGTGCGTATTGCGGACAAGTGTTCGTTGTGCAACCATCGCTCCACAACAACAGTCCGGGGAAGAAGAGATGCACGGAACAGATTTCCGATTCGGAACGCTGCTGGGGGTCGACCACATCGGGGTCGGCGTCTCCGACATGGCGGCGTCGTTGGCCTTCTACGCCCAGCTCGGCTTCATCGACGTGGTCTTCGACTACACCGGCGAACTCCCCGGGATGGCTCCTGTCACCGGCCACGCGATCACGCGCGCGCGGGTGGCATATCTGCGTTCGAGCCAGCCCACCGTGCTCGGCCGTTCGGGGATCAAGCTGGTCCAGATCCTCGACCGCCCTCAGCCGCCGCTTCCGGAGGGCTTCGCCTACGGCGAGCCGGGGATCTGCGAGGTGTGCATCCACGTGCAGTCGTACGAGCAGTTCCACGAGAAGCTGGTGGCCGCGGGGCATCGCGTCCTGATGGAGCCGAACGACCAGATCCTGGAGCCCTACGACACGCACTGCGGCCTGTCGTATGTCGAAGACCCCGACGGAGCCAAGCTCGAGTTCATCGAGTGGCGCTCCCTCGAGTCGGGCTGGCCCTATCCCGACGGACCACAGGGGGTCAACCACGTCGCCTTCGGTGTCGGCAGCGCCGACCGGACCGAGGAGTTCTACCGCAAGCTCGGCTTCACCGCGAAGCTCTTCGACATGGCCGGTGTCAACGAGCCGATGAACCAGTGGTTCCTCGACGTCGGCCGGCAGCCGCCCAGCCAGCGGATGATGATGCTGATGAGCCCCCACGGCGGTTCGCTCGAGCCCGTCGAGCAGAGCCCCGCCGGTCCGGACATGCGGGGAGAGTGGGGACACCTCGGAACCTTCGAATTCGCCATCGGCGCCCGAAACCTCGACCTCGCCGTGGACCACCTCGAATCGATCGGCGTAGAGCTCGTCGGCGAACCCGCGGAGATCGCCCTCGATGACCGTCGCTCGTGGCGCTACGCCTACTTCCGGGACCCGGACGACCTCTACGTCTCGGTGACGGAGGTGCGGGCGTGAGCACGCGCACCGCCACCGTGGACGAGGTCACCGCCCACGCTCACCCGATCATCCAGCTTCAGAAGATCAACAAATCCTTCGGCAAGACGCAGGTGCTGTTCGACATCGACCTGACGATCGAAAGGGGTCAGCACGTGGTGCTGTTCGGCCCTTCGGGGTCGGGGAAGTCGACGGTCCTGCGCAGCATCAATCTGCTGGCCGACCCGGATTCTGGTTCTCTCAAGTTCGACGGGGTCGAGTTCGGCCCGGGGCTCGCCGGCGACCAGGCCCCCCGTGGTGGTCGCTTGGCGCTGCGCCGCCGGGTGGGAATGGTCTTCCAGCAGTTCAACCTGTTCCCTCACCTGTGCGCCCTCGACAACGTCGCCCTGCCGCTGCGGAAGGTGCGGGGCATGAGTCGGTCGGCGGCCCGGGAGAAGGCGGCCGTGACGCTGCGCCGTGTGGGCCTGATCGACCGTGCGGCGAACTACCCGGCCGAGCTCAGCGGCGGACAGCAGCAGCGCGTGGCCATCGCTCGCGCGCTCGCCCTGGACCCCGAGGTCATGCTGTTCGACGAACCCACGTCGGCACTCGATCCGGAACTGGTGGGTGAGGTGCTGAAGACGATGAGGGAGGTCGCAGAGACCGGGATGACGATGGTCGTCGTCACCCACGAACTCGGCTTCGCCCGTGAGATCGGCGACCTGAACGTCTTCATGGAGGAGGGGCGGATCGTGGAGACCGGCCCGCGCGGGTTCTATGACAACTGCCGCAGCGACCGTGCCCGCGAATTTCTCCGGGCGGTGATGTGATGTCGATCACCGACTACGACTGGAGCCTCATCTGGGAGAACCGCGAGGCGCTCCTGGCGGGTCTGTGGACCGCGTTCTCCGTGGCGATCGTGGGTCTGGTCATCTCACTGGTTTTCGGCCTGCTGCTGGCCGTGCTCCGCTCTGCGCCCAAGCCGTTCTCCTGGATCGCCCTGGTCTACATCAACATCTTCCGCGGCGTTCCGGCGCTGGTGAGCGTGATCTGGGTGTACTTCGGCCTGGCACTGCTGCTCGGAGTGCGGTTCTCGGTGTTCGAGGCCGGCGTGATCGCCCTGTCGCTGCTCTACAGCGCCTTCTTCGCCGAGATCTTCCGTTCCGCCCTGCAGGCGGTGCCGAGCGGCCACACCGAGGCCGGATGGGCCCTGGGGATGCGGTCGATCCAGATCTTCTTCTCCGTCACGCTCCCGCAGGCGGTGAAGATCGCCCTGCCGAACATCGGCAGCATGTTCATCGGGATGGTCAAGGACACCTCGACCTTCACCGTCATCGGGCTGCTCGAGGTCGTGCGGGTGACCCAGAACCTCGTCGCGACCAGCTTCCAGCCATTCGTGCTCTACACCGCTGCAGCCGTGATCTACGTGCTCGCCGCATTCGCGATCGATCTGGTGTTCCGCCTCATCGAGAGCACGTACGTGCGCCCGCCCCTCGGAGTCCTCGGCCGTGCCCTGCGCGCCCGCCAGCGGCGACGGATCGAGGCGCTGGCGGCACGCGTGAAAGCCGTCACCCCCCGCACCGGCGTGATCGCCACCCCCCAATAGTCCTTGCCGCCCCTTCGAGCACTCCCACCCACCTGAACGATCGGAGACCGTTGTGAACACACGATTCAGCCGGAAGGCGCTGCGCCTTCCCGTCATCACCGCCCTGGCGGCGGCAGCCCTGGTGCTCTCCGCCTGCGGCGGAGGCAACGCGGGCACTGACGGCGGCGGGGATTCCGGCGGTGATGCACCGGCGGCGGAGGACACCGGCCTCATGACCCCGGGAACCCTCGTGGTCGGGATGAACCTGCAGTACAAGCCGCAGATGTTCCTCGAGGGCGACACCCCCTCGGGCTACGACGTCGACCTCCTCAACGCGCTCGCCGACGACCTCGGTGTGGAACTGGACATCCAGAACCTCGACTTCAACGGGCTGATCCCGGGCCTTCAGTCCCGGCAGTTCGACATGGTGTCGGTGGGCCTGGGCGCCACCGACGAGCGCAAAGAGGTGATCGACTTCAGTCGCGGCTACGTCCCCTACGCCACCATCCTGGGCGTGCAGCCCGGCGAGGAGCTCGGAACCACCCTCGAGGACTACAACCAGGAGGGGGTCGTCATCACCGCCCTCCAGGGCTCCACCGGCGAGCAGCTCGTGCGCGACACCTTCCCCAACGCGACCGTTGCGGGCTTCCCCGACCAGAACGCGGCGCTTCTCGAAGTCGCCACCGGACGCGCGGACGCGGTGGTCGTCGAGGACTACATCCTGGCCGAGTTCGATCGGTCCAACCCCGACCAGCTGACCGCGCTCGAGCTCGACGAGCCGCTCAGCCTCTACTACGGCGCCTGGGGTGTCCAGAAGGACAACGCCGCCCTGGTCGGCCAGCTCGATGCGTTCCTGTGTCAGGCTCAGGAGGACGGCACCCTCGAGGAGCTGTACACGAAGTGGATGGCCCCGACCATGCCCGAGATGCCCGGAGGCTGCTGATCGATGACCGTCGATGAGCACGTGCACGACGTCCTGATCATCGGGGGCGGTCCGGCCGGCATGGCCGCCGCCGCGACCGCGGCGACGCGCGGACTGGATGCGGTGCTCATCGACGAGCGTCCGACCCTCGGCGGGCAGGTGTACAAGCAGCCTGGTCCCGGGATGCGGGTGGTGAACGGCCGCGAGATGGGGAAGCAGTACCGCCAGGGTCGGAGTCTCATCGACGAAGCCGAGGCCTCGGGGTCCACCCTTCGCCTGCGCTCGAGCGTCGTCGACCTGGAACCGTCCGACGACGGGTGGACCGCCATGGTCCACCCGGAGGACGGCGTGGTCGTACCGCTGCGTGCGCGTGCCGTCATCCTCGCCACGGGAGCGCACGACCGTCCGGTCGTCTTCCCCGGCTGGGACCTTCCCGGCGTCATCACCGCCGGTGGTCTGCAGACCCTGGCCAAGACGCAGTCCTTCGTCCCGGGAGACCGGGTGGTCTTCGCAGGCTCCGGTCCGGTCGCCCTCGCCTTCCCCGCGCAGCTGGCCGGGTACGGCGCGAACATCGTCACCGCGCTCGAGGCCGGACCCGCACCATCCATCACCGACCTCGCCCGCATCGCCGCCGCCGCCCCGGGAAACGTCGGCCTGCTCGGCGACGCCGCGCGGTATCAGGCGACCCTGCTGCGTCGCGGGATCCCCCTGAAGTACCGTCGCATCGTCGTCCGCGCCGAAGGAGAGGGCCGGGTCGAACGGGTCGTCCATGCGCGGGTGGACGAGCGGTGGCGCGTGCTCCCCGGCACGGAGGAGGTCATCGACGCCGACATCCTGTGCATCGGCTACGGTTTCACTCCCAGCGCCGAGCTGCTGCGCCTCGTCGGCTGCCGGTTCGACGTCGACGAGGATCTCGGCGGCCCCGTCGTGCATCGCGACGACCTCGGCCGCACCGATGTCGCCGGCATCTATGTCGCCGGCGACGGCGCGGGCGTCGAAGGATCCGCTGTGGCCGCCGACGAGGGCCGCCTCGCCGCGTTCGCCGTGATGCAGGACCTCGGGGCGCCGATCGAGGGCGCCGCGGCGGTCGAGGAGCTGCGTCGCCGGATCGGCCGGCGTCGCTCACTCACCAAGGCGACCACCCGGATGTACCACGTGGGCGACGGGATCTTCGGTCTGGCAGACGACGACACCGTCGTCTGCCGCTGCGAACGCGTCCGTGAGGCCGACATCCGAGCAGCGGTGACCGAGGCGGCGGATGTCAGCGCCGTCAAGGCCCTCACCCGCGCGGGAATGGGCCCGTGCCAGGGCCGCATGTGCGGGCGGCACATCGCGGCTCTCATCGCCGAGCAGAAGGGTGTCGCACCGTCGACGGTCCTTCCGGCCACCCCGCGCATGCCCGCGCGTCCGGTGCCGATCGGGGCGATCGCCGACGCCGACGTGGCCGACCCGGGTCTGTTCCAGGCGGGGGAGGACGACCCCGTCGAACCCGAGCGCACCGACCTCGCCCCCGACGATCTCGCGGGACAGCCGCGGGACCCCCTGACCGATACCGACGTCCTCGTCATCGGCGGGGGGATCGCCGGCGCGGCCGTCGCCTACTACCTCGCCCGCGAGGGCGTCGAGGTGGAGCTCCTCGATCGCGGCCAGCTCAACCGCGAAGCATCCGGAACCAACGCCGGCAGCTTCCACTTCCAGCTCGCCATCCACCAGCTCTCCGGCAAGGGCACCGACGCCGACCGGTCGCGGCTGCTGAGCGACGCGCGGGCCAGCGTCGAGGCCTACGCGCTGTGGACGTCTCTCTCCGACGAGCTCGGTGCCGATGTCGGGCTTCATCAGACCGGCGGGTGGATGGTCGCCGAGACTCCGGAGCAGCTCTCCCTCCTCCATGAGAAGCATCTTCTCGAGGAGGAGGCGGGGATCCACACCGAGGTGCTCGAGGGAGCCGCCCTGCGCGCCCGCGCGCCGTACTTCTCCGACCGTGTGCTCGGAGCGACCTACTGCGACCTCGAGGGTCACGCGAATCCGCTCATCGTCGCGCCGCTGTACGCCCGGCGTGCCCGCGAGCACGGCGCCCGCCTGCGTGTGGACACCGAGGTGTTCGCCATCGAGGCCGACGAGTCCGACTCGTCGTATCGCTTCCGGGTGACGACGAGTGCCGGCGTCATCCGTGCCCGCCACATCGTCAACTGCGCCGGCGGCTGGGCGGGCGAGATCGGCGCCATGGTGGGGCTCGACTTCCCCATCAGGCGCGAGGGTCTGCACGTCAACGTCACCGAGGCTCGCCGGCCCCTCCTGCCGTCGATGATCCAGCACATCGGTCGCCGGCTGACGCTCAAGCAGACCCATCACGGCTCCTTCATCATCGGCGGCGGGTGGCCGAGCCCGGCAACGGGCTACCCGCGCCGCTATCCGACGACCTGGCGGAGCGCCGCGGGGAACCTCCGTGTGGCGTTGGACGTCGTCCCGCAGCTGGAGGACGTGAGGGTCGTGCGCACGTGGTCGGGGGTCATCGCCTTCACCGACGACTACTCGCCGATCGTGGGAGAGTCGGAGCGCGTGCCCGGCTACCACGCCTGTGTCGCCTCGACCGGATTCACCTTCTCCCCGATCTACGCCCGCCAGGTCGCCGAATCCATCGTCGGTCCGGCGCGCACCGCCTCCCGCTTCCCGACCCGGTTCTCGCTGGACCGCACCATCGCCTCGGCACCGACGCGATGACCACAACCCTGAGGAGCACTGCCCGATGAACCGCGACGATGTCGACTGGGCCGGCTATTTCCCGGCCGTCGTCACTCCCTTCACCGAGACCGGCGAGCTCGACCTCGCCACCCTTCACGCGCTTATCGAGCAGTATGCCGACCGCGGCATGCACGGGGTGGTCGTCAACGGCACCTGCGGCGAGTGGTTCTCGCAGAGCGAGGACGAGCGCCGGCAGGTCGCCGAGACCGCCGTCGCCGCCGCGGGGGGCCGGCTCCGCGTCCTCGTGGGCTGCACATCGAACACCGCGGCGAACGTCCTGGCCCTCGGTCGTCACGCGATCGGTGCCGGCGTCGACGGCGTGCTCGTCTCGCCTCCGCCTTACATCAAGCTCTTCCCGAACGAGGTCGTCGCCTGGTACGAGGAGATCGGCGCGTCGCTCCGGGCGCCCGTGGTGGTCTACAACTGGCCGCACGGGACCGGCATCGACATCGGCACGGAGCTGGCCGACCGTCTGGCAGACGTCGACGCGGTCGTGGCGATCAAGGATTCCACGCCGGACGCCGATCAGTTCTTCGAGACCTCGCGTCGCGTGCGCGACCGAGTGCGGGTCTTCGGTCCGTACATGTCCGCGCGAGGGGTGGACGTGCTTCGCAGCGAGGGAGGCGACGGCACCGTCGGCGGCGGTTCGCTCTACGGGCGACCGGACCCGCAGTTCTGGGAGGACCACTGGTCCGGAGACGTCGATCGGATGCGGGCACACGCCGAACGATCCGACCGGCTGTTTCCCAAGCTGTGGCTCCCCGGAGGGTGGGCGGGTCAGTTCGGCTCGTACCAGGCGCAGCTGAAAGCCCTCATGCACATGCTGGATCAGCCGGCGGGTCACGTGCGACGACCGCGGCTGCCGATCACTAACGCCGACGACCTTCGGGCGATGCGATCGATCCTCCAGGAGGAGGGCCTGCTCGCACCGGATCGGGTGCCCGCGTGAGCGGCCGGCGACTGCCCGGCCACGGACTGGAACGGGGCCGCCCGGTCGACATCGTCGTCGACGGCGTGACGGTGACCGCCTACGAGGGGGAAAGCGTCGCGGCCGCCGTCATGGCCGCCGAGACGCTGGCCCTGCGTGTCACCGAGGGTGGCGCCCCGCGCGGCTACTTCTGCGGCATGGGCGTCTGCTTCGACTGCACCATGGTGGTCGACGGCGTGCCGCAGACCCGCACCTGCATGACGTGGGTGCGGGCGGGGATGACCGTCGAGCACCAGCTCGGCGCCGGCGCCGGCGCGCCGGACCCCGATTCCGCCCGCTGACCCCCGCCGGCCGCGCGAGGGAGGACCGGCCGCGGCTCAGGGAATGCTCTCGATGTACTTCGCGCGGTTGTACTGCCACGGCCACGCCAGTTCGCCACCGAGCGCCGCCGCGGCGCGGAGCGCGAACGTCGGTTCGCGCAGGAACTGCCGGGCGACGTAGACGACGTCGGTATCCTCCGCGCCCAGGGCGGCCTCGGCCTGCTCGGGGGTCGTGATCAGGCCCGCGACACCCACCGGAGCGTCTGTCGCGGCGCGCACGGCTCGCGAGAGCGGGAGCTGGTAGCCGGGGCCTGCGGGGATGGCCTGATCGGGGTTGTTGCCGCCGGAGGACACGCTCACGAGGTCGACCCCGTCGATCAGGTGAAGCGCCGCGATGGTGTCGTCCACGGTGACGCCGCCGGGAACCCACTCCGACGCCGAGACGCGCAGCACGACGGGCATGTCGGACGGAACGCGCGCACGCACGGCCTCGACGACCTCGCGGACGATCCGCGAGCGCCCGGCGACGTCGCGGCCGTACTCGTCGGTGCGGAGGTTGGAGGTGGGGGAGAGGAACTGACCCAGCAGGTACCCGTGCGCTGCGTGGATCTCGACGAGGTCGAAGCCGGCCTCCACCGACCGTGCGGCGGCATCGCCGAATTCCGCGACGATGCCTGCGATCCCGTCGCGGTCGAGTTCGACCGGCGGTTCGAACGGTCCCCAGGCGACCGGTGACGGCCCGACCGTGGTCCAACCGCCCTCCGAAGCCGGCACCGACCCGCGCCCCCGCGTCGGGGGGTACGTCGAGGCTTTGCGCCCGGCGTGGGAGAGCTGGATGCCGATCAGGCTGTCCATGCCGTGGACGAAGTCGACCACGCGCCGCCACCCGGCCGTGTGGTCGTCGTTCCAGATGCCGGCGTCGTCGGGGGTGATGCGTCCGACGGGCGAGACCGCTGCGGCCTCGGTCATGATGAGGCCGGCGCGCCCGATGGCGAACGAGCCGAGGTGGACCAGGTGCCACTCACCCGGCATGCCGTCGACGGAAGAGTACTGGCACATCGGGGCGACCCAGAGGCGATGGGGGACGGTCAGGCCGCCCACGGTGATGGGGTCGAACAGGCGCGGAGACAGACGGGGCACGGGGGTCCTTCGGAAGAATGCGAGAAAGCGGTGCGGTCTACGAGGGGGTCACTCGTAGGTCTTGCGCCGGTCCAGCAGCGCAAGGTCCGCGCTCATGGCGCGGGTGGCGTCGAGCAGCTGCGGAAGATAGTCGGTGACGAGCTGCTCCACCGATACCCGCGAGGTCGACACGGAGAGGTTCACGGCGCTGACGTAGCGACCGTCGGCGCCGATGACCGGGGCTGCGACAGAACGCGCACCGAGGTCGACCTCCTGGTTGTTCAGCGCCCAGCCCTGCTGACGGACCTCGGCGATGCGCGCGCGCAGCTCGGCCTCGTCGATGATCGTCGCGGGGGAGAGCTTCTCGCGCGGGTAGGTGCGGAAGTACTCATCGAGAGCGGCGTCGTCGAACTCCGAGAGCAGCACCCGTCCGGTCGAGGTGCAGAAGGCGGGCAGTCGCCGGCCGATCCCCAGACGGATCGGCATGATCGTCTCGGTCGCGGCGCGGGCGACGTAGACCACGTCGCCGTCGTCGTACTCGCAGGCCGACACCGACTCGCCGATCTGAGCGGACAGGCGTCGCAGGTGATCCTGGATGATGTCGATCCGGCTCGAGGAGGACAGGAACGCATAGCCGAGGTCGAGCACCCGGGGGCGCAGGTAGAACCGGTTCTGACGGCTCCCGACGTATCCCAGTGTCTCGAGCGTCAGCAGCGCCCGACGCACCGAGGCGCGGCTGAGGTGGGTGATCTTGGCGACGTCGGCCAGCGACAGCAGGTCCCGCTCGTTGGAGAAAGCGCGGATGACGGCGAGCCCGCGATCCAGGGATTGGATGAACTCGCCCGACTTGCGGTCGGTCTCGGTGTCGGTCATCGCGCTACGTTCCTCTGTGACGTCGGCGGAAAGTGGGATCACCATATCAATCCGTCTCCGCCGTCGACCGGCCGCCCCGCGGCATCCGGGTCATGCGACGCCCTCGATGCAGATGTACTTCAGGTCGGTGTACTCCTCGATCCCGTGCCGGGAGCCCTCGCGGCCGATCCCCGACTGCTTCACCCCGCCGAAGGGGGCGCCCTCGTAGGAGATGAGGCCGGTGTTGACCCCGACGACCCCGACCTCGAGGGCTTCGGACACGCGTGTGATCCGACCGATGTCGCGGCTGAAGAAGTAGCCGGCGAGGCCGAACTCGGTGTCATTGGCCATCCGGATGGCCTCCTCCTCGGTGGAGAAGCGGATGACGGGGGCGAGCGGCCCGAACGTCTCCTCACGGGAGAGCAGCATGTCGGTGGTGGCGTCGACGACGAGCGTGGGGGTGAAGAACGTCCCTCCCCGTTCGGTGAGGTCGCCGCCCTGCACCACGCGGGCGCCCTTGTCGCGAGCGTCGTCGATGTGACGGCGGACCTTGTCGACCGCGGCGGGGGAGATGAGCGGCCCCTGGGTGGTGCCCGGCTCGCGGCCGTCGCCGACCTGCAGCTTCGCCATCTCGCGGCCGAGCGCCTCCACGAAGGCGTCGTGGATGCCGTCCTGCACGAAGATGCGGTTGGCGCACACGCAGGTCTGCCCCGCGTTGCGGAACTTCGAGTCCATCGCGCCCTTGACGGCGTTGTCGAGGTCGGCGTCGTCGAAGACGATGAGCGGAGCGTTCCCGCCGAGCTCGAGAGCCAGGCGCTTGAGGGTGCCGGCCGACTGCGCCATGAGGATGCGCCCGACCTCGGTCGAGCCGGTGAAGCTGATGGTGCGCACACGCTCGTCGCGGGTCAGCACCTCGCCTAGGCGGGGGCCGGAGCCGGTGACGACGCTCAGCACGCCGGCGGGGATCCCCGCCTCCTCGGCGAGGGCCGCGAGGGCGAGGGCCGACAGCGGCGTCTCCTCGGCGGGCTTGATGATCATCGAGCAGCCCGCCGCCAGGGCCGGTGCGGCCTTGCGGAGGATCATCGCGCACGGGAAGTTCCACGGTGTGATCGCCGCGGTCACGCCCACGGCGCTGCGGATGGTCATCATGCGGCGGTCGGGGTTGTTGGTCGGGATGACCTCGCCGTAGAGGCGCTTGGCCTCCTCGGCGAACCACTCGATGAAGCCGGCGCCGTAGAGGATCTCGCCGCGCGCCTCGGCCAGCGGCTTGCCCTGCTCGGCGGTCAGGAGCTGCGCGAGATCGTCCGCGCGCTCGACGATGAGCTCGTACCAGCGGCGCAGGATGCGAGCACGCTGCGGGGCCGGCGTGCGCGACCAGCCGGCGAAGGCCTCCTGCGCCGCGTCGATCGCCGCGACCATGTCGTCGGGGGTGGCCACGGCCACCTCGGCGACGGTGTCGCCGGTGGCCGGATCGATGACCGGGGCGGACTCTCCGGCGGAACCGTCCCGCCACCCGCCGGCGATGTGAAGCTGGGTACGTAGAAGATCGTCGGCGATCAGCGTCGCTGGTGTGGACATGGGCGCCCTCGTCCTTTCCGGACCGAACGGAAGGTGATGTTTGATCCTCACCCAGCATAGAGGTAGTGTGCGAGAAGCGACCATAAGTGCGTAATGCGAACGGATGAAGCCTATGACGAACGTCGAGGAGTTGGACCGGACCTTCCTGTTCCACCCGATGACCAACCTTGCTGCCCACGCGCAGAACGGCCCCCACATGACCGTGGTCGAGGGTCACGGCGCGACGATCATCGATCGTGCGGGCAATCGATATCTCGACGCGATGGCGGGCCTGTGGTGCGTCAACGTCGGCTACTCCCACCCCGACATGGCCGAGGCCCTGCGCGCCCAGGCGCTGAAGCTTCCGTACTTCCACGCGTTCTCGTCGATGGGAACCGACCTCCCCGCACGCCTGTCGGAGCGTCTGATCTCGATGGCCCCCGTGCCGATGAGCACGGTCTTCTACGGCAACTCGGGGTCGGACGCCAACGACACCCAGGCCAAGCTCGTCTGGTACTACAACAACGTGCTCGGCCGACCGCAGAAAAAGAAGATCATCGCCCGCCGCCGCGGCTACCACGGCGTCACGGTCCTTTCGGGCGGCCTCACCGGTCTGAAGAACCTGCACGACGGCTTCGACCTGCCGTTGCCGATGATCCGCCACGTGCGACCCCCGCACCGGCTGTGGGAGCGCGAGCCCGGCCAGACCGATGACGAATTCGCCACGACGCTTGCCACCGAGCTCGACCGCTTCATCATCAACGAGGGACCCGAGACGGTCGCGGCGATGATCGCCGAGCCGGTGATGGCCGCCGGTGGGGTCATCGTGCCGCCGGATACGTACTTCCCGAAGGTCCAAGAGGTCCTGGACCGTCACGACGTGCTCCTCATCGCCGACGAGGTCGTCAACGGCTTCGGTCGCCTGGGGGTGCCGTTCGGCAGCCAGTCGGTCGGCATGAAGCCCGACCTGATGACCCTCGCCAAGGGCATCACCTCCGCCTACGTCCCGCTGTCGGCCATCCTCGTCAGCGAGAAGGTCTGGAAGGTCCTGCTCGAGGGGTCGGCGAAGTTCGGCAGCTTCGGGCACGGGTACACCTACTCCGCCCACCCGCTGGCGGCAGCCGCGGCGATGGCGAACCTCGACATCATCGAGCGCGAGGACCTGGTCGCCACCGTGGCGCGAAACGGGGAGCTGCTGCACGAGATGCTGCGCGACGCATTCGCCGATCACCCCCACGTCGCCGAGGTGCGTGGGCGGGGCCTCATGGCGGCGGTGGAGTTCGTGGAATCCCGCGATCCGCTGCGCCCCTTCGCCGCGCAGGGCTCGTTCGCCGCTGCGGTGACGAAGGCCTCCCTCGCCGCAGGCGTCATCACCCGGGCGCTTCCGGCAGCCGACACGGTGTCGTTCTCGCCGCCCTTCGTCACCACCCCCGACGAGACTCGAGCGCATGGTCGCCGGTGTGCGCACCGGCCTCGACCAGGCGGTCGCCGACCTCCGCCGCGGGTGAGATGACCGCGCGCGTCGGTGTCGTGCTGAACCCCGTCGCGGGGTTCGGCGGCACGCGTGCGATGCACGGCACGGATGACCTCAGCGCGGCGCAGTACGACGACGCCGTGGCGGCCGGTCGCGCCCGGGCCCGCCTGGTGCGCGCGCTGCGACGCGCCGTCGCCGATGGTGATCTCCCGGTCTTCCTGGGAGCGGACGGGGTCCTGGGGGCGGACGCGCTCCGCGAGGCCGGGGTGCCGTTCCAGAACGTCTCCGTCCCGCGCGGTGCACGGACCACGGCAGCCGACACCCGCGCGAGCGTCGATGCCCTGATCGCCGCGGGCGCGGACTGCATCGTCTTCGCCGGCGGCGACGGCACCGCGACCGACATCGCCGACGTCGTCGGTGAGACCGTCCCCCTCATCGGCGTGCCGGCGGGGGTCAAGATGCACTCCGAGGTGTTCTCGCGCTCCCCCGAGAGTGCGGGACGACTTCTCCGCGATGTCGCCGCCGGTCGCGCGACGGTGCGTCGGGTGGAGATCCTCGACGTCGCCCCCGGCGCACCGGACGGGCCTCGCCCGCTGCACACCGTCGCAGCGCCGGTCTCGCGGGATCCGCTGCAGGGGCCCAAGGCCGTGGCCGCATCCGGACCGGGCGCCCACGACCGGCGGGGGATCGCCCGGGCGCTCCTGGCGGACGCCTCCGCCGAGACCACCTGGATCCTCGGTCCCGGCACGACCACCGCCGCGGTCGCCGAAGCCCTCGGCTTCACCCCCACTCTGCGCGGCGTGGACGTGCGCCTTCCCGACGGGTCGGTCGTCCACGACGTCACCGAGCAGCGCCTGTACGACCTCGTCTGCTCTGCCAGGCGCCCGCGTCTGGTTCTCGGCGTCGTGGGCGGCCAGGGGTTTCTCCTCGGCCGCGGGAACCAGGAGATCAGTCCTCGCGTGGTCGCGGCGATCGGGGCCGAGCAGGTCGACATCGTCGCGACCGAGGACAAGGTCGCGGGACTGCATCCGCCGATCCTGTTCATCGACGCCGATCCTTCGCCGCAGCGACCCGGGAGCGGAGCATCCTCCCACCCCCTCCTGGGGTACCGGCGCGTGCGCACCGGAGCCCGTGACATCCGAGTCCTCAACGTCGTCGATGCCGCGGCCTGAGGCGCGGATCCCCCCACCCGTTCACACGATCACACGCGAAGGAGCACCGCAGATGCGTCGGTCCCACCCCTACATGGCCAATTCGGCGGAGGCCAGCCGCACCGCCCTCCTCGACGCGGTCGGCGTGAGCGACCCCGATGAGCTGTTCCGCCAGATCCCGGCGGAACACCGATCGGATGACGCGATCACGCCCTCCCGCGGCATCGCCTCGGAGTTCGAACTGCGCCGGATGCTGGAGGGGCGCCTGCGCGGGGTCGCCTCGACCGATTCGCACGTGTCGTTCCTCGGCGGCGGGTACTGGAAGCACCACATCCCCGCGCTCTGCGACGAGATCGCCAGTCGACCCGAGATCTCCACCTCGGTGTGGGGAACGCCCAGTTCCGACCACGGCCGCAATCAGGCCTGGTTCGAGTTCACCTCGCAGGTCGGCGCCCTGCTCGACCTCGAGTTCGTGGGTCTCCCGGTCTACAGCTGGGGCTGTGCCGCCGGACACGCGCTGCGGATGGCGGCGCGGCTGACGGGCCGGTCCGTCGTCGTCATCCCCGAGGGGCTCGACCGTGAACGGCGACTGGTCATCGAGACCTACTGCGGCTCCCGGGAGCTCGGCGGTTCGCTGAGCATCCGCGAGGTCGCTCTCGACCGCGCCACGGGCACGGTCTCGCTCGAGGCGCTGTCGGCCGTGCTCGACGAGGAGGTCGCCGGGGTCTACCTGGAGACGCCGAACTCGTGGGGCGTGATCGAGGCCGACATCGCCCGGATCGTCGACGCCGCCCACGCCGTCGGCGCGGAGACGGTCGTGGGAGTCGACCCGATCTCACTGGGCGCTCTCGCCTCGCCGGCCTCCTTCGGTGCCGACATCGTCGTCGGTTCGCTGCAGCCGCTGGGGATCCCTTTGAACGCCGGTGGCGGCGTGGGCGGATTCATCGCCAGTCGCGACGAGGAGCGCTACGCCCGCCAATTCCCGACGCTGCAGGTCAGCCTCGCGCCGACCCGCCGCGAGGGCGAGCGCGCGTTCGGGATGACGCTGTTCGCCCAGAGCTCCTACGGCGCCCGCGAGCTCGGCAACGACTGGACCGGCAACTCCGTCTACCTCTGGGCGGTGCGCGCGGCGGTCTACCTCGCGCTTCTCGGGCCGCAGGGGATGCGGGAGCTCGCCACCACCGTCGCCCGCAACGCCCGTCGGACGGCCGCGCTCCTCGCCGAGGTGCCCGGGGTGTCGGTGCGGTACGCCGACGCCATCTTCAAGGAGTTCATCGTCGACTTCTCCCAGACCGGCATGTCGGTCTCGCGCATCAACGAGGAGCTGTTCGCCCGTGGCATCCTCGGCGGCCACGACCTGTCGGGCTCCGCCGACGGCCTCGACGGCTGCGCCCTGTACTGCGTCACCGAGGTCACCACCGAGGACGACGTGACTCGCCTGATCACCGCACTGAAGGAGGTCGCCGCCTCATGAGCGCCATCCGCCGCTACCACGCCGCGTCCTGGGACGAACCCGTCGTCTACGAGCTGGGGGCGCCCGGCCGGCGCGGCGTCGTGCCGCCCGCATCCTGGGCACCGGACTCCGACGACCTCTTCCCCCAATCCCTGCGTCGCACCGCCGACGCCGACCTGCCGGAACTGGCCGAGTACGAGGTGCGCCGTCATTACACCCACCTGGCGCAGCAGACCATGGGGATGATGGGGATCAGCCTCTTCGGCACCTGCACGATGAAGCACAATCCCACCGTCAACGAGCAGATCACGGCCCGCCCCGAAGTCGCGGCGGTGCATCCGAGGCAGGACCCGGCCACCTACCAGGGACTCCTCGGCATCGTGCACTCGCTCGAGGGCGAACTGCAGAACCTCTCGGGGATGGCCGCCTTCAGCTTCCAACCCGGCGGCGGCGCCGACGCGGCGTACCTCCACACCGTGATCACACGCGCCTACTTCGCTTCGCGCGGCGAGCTGGGCGAGCGCACCCAGATCATCACCACGGCGCAGGCTCACCCCTGCAACCCCGCAACGGCGAAGGCCGCCGGGTTCGAGGTGATCACCCTCCCCATCGAGGAGGACGGCTACCCGAGCGTCGAGGCGCTGCGGGCCGTCGTGGGTGCGCGGACCGCGGCGCTGATGCTGAACAATCCCGACGACATGGGGATTTACAACCCCCACATCACCGAGTTCATCGACGCCGTGCACGAGGTCGGCGGGCTGGCGTTCTACGACAGCGCGAACTTCAACGGCGTGATGACGCGGCTGCGCGCCCGCGACCTCGGGTTCGACGCCTGCATGTACATGCTCCACAAGACCTTCGGGGTGCCCAAGGGCGGCAACGGCCCGTCCGTGGGCGCGTACGGCTGCTCCGAGGAGCTCGCCCGCTTCCTCCCCGGGCCTCGGGTGGTCAAGATCGGCGAGTCCTACGACCTCGTCGAGCCCGAGCACAGCGTCGGACGCGTCCGCGAGTTCCTCGGCAACGTCCAGCAGCTGGTCAAGGCGTACTCGTGGACGAGGGCGATGGGCACGGAGGGTCTACGCGAAGCCGCCGACCTGTCCGTACTGGCGAACAACTACATGGAGAAGCAGCTCATGGCCCTCCCGGGGGTGACGATGTCCTTCCCCGGGAAGGCTCTGCCGCGCCTGGAGATGACCCGCTACTCGCTGGAGGAGTACACCGCCGAGACCGGTGTGACCGGCCATGACGTGCAGAACCGGATGACGGACTTCGGCATCGACGCGTTCTGGACATCCCACGAGCCGGCCTTCATCCCCGAGCCCTTCACCCCCGAGGCGGGGGAGATGTGGTCGAAGGAGGATCTGGACGAGTGGATCGCCGTGCTCGCCCACGTCCTGGAGGAGGGTCGCCGCGACCCCGAACTGGTGCGCACCGCGCCGCACAACCAGGTCGTCGCCCAGATCGACGGCTCGGGACTCGATGACCCCGACACCTGGGCGGTGACGTGGGCCGCCCATCGCCGGAAGGCCGCCGCGCGGCAGCCGGCCGGTTCGTGACCGCCGTGGGGGAGCGCGACGACGAGCGGGAGATCCGGGATCTCTCGCACCGCTACGCCGTCGCGCTCGACCGCGGCGACGCCGAGTCGTGGGCCGCGCTGTTCGCCGAGGACATCGCCTTCGAAAGCGGCGGAACGGTGCGCGGACGTGAGGACGTGCTCGCCATTCCCGCGGATCAGCTCCAGCGGTACGAGCGCACCCTCCACGCCGTGACCACGCAGGTGGTCGCCTGTGACGGCGACCACGCGACGGGCACCGTGTACTGCATCGCCCACCACCTCTACCGAGACACCCACCAGCACGGGAGGTTCCCTTTCGACCTCACGCACGCCTTCCTCATCCGCTACGAGGACGAATACGCCCGCATCGGCGGCCGGTGGGTCTTCACTCGCCGTTCCGTGATCACCGAAGCCCGCTACGTCCACCAGGTGATCCCCGGCCCGCCCGTCGCAGCCTGAGCGGCGTGGGCCGCCGGCGGTCTGTCCCGCACACCGGCGCGCGACACAATGCCGACGGCGCGACACAATGCCGACGGGGCGACACAATGGTGTCCATGTCCGACATCGACGACGCCGTGACCGCCCTCGACGACGACCGGTGCTGGGAGCGCCTGCGCGACCATCGGCTGGGACGCCTCGTCACCCGCGTGGGGGACGTGCTGGACATCTTCCCGGTGAACTACGTCGTGGACGACGACACGATCCTCTTCCGTACCGCCGAGGGCAGCAAGCTGTTCGAGCTGACCGTCAACGACGAGGTGCTGTTCGAGGTCGACGACTACACGGACCAGGAGGCGTGGAGCGTGGTGATCCGGGGGCGAGCCCAGCGACTGGACACCTCCGCCGAGGTGGAGCGCGCCGACGGCCTGGGGCTGACGCCGTGGATCCCGACGGTGAAGTACGTCTACGTCCGCATCGTCGCCCACGCGATCTCCGGGCGCGCCTTCCCGCGCGGTCCGGAACCGGACCGGTACGGCGTCGCGTCGTACTGAGTGATTCGCGGGGTCCCCGGGCATGGCGTAGACTGGGAGATGCAGTTGAAGTCTGCATTCTTTCGCCGTGCCCGCCGGTCGGGACCTCCTTCCTTTCAGGCAGGGGCAGAAGTCTGCAGGCATCCCGGGGTCGGAAGACCCTTAGGGCGGTAGCTCAATTGGCAGAGCAGCGGTCTCCAAAACCGCAGGTTGCAGGTTCGATTCCTGTCCGCCCTGCGCGTCAGCGTCTGCTGGCACGAGGAAACAATCAGGTGGGTGGCATGCTCCAGGACGAGCCGAAGAACGAGGTGGTCGCTCGCAGCGACGCACCCCGAGAGAAGAAGCCCAACTTCTTCGCGCGCATCGTCCTGTTCATCCGACAGGTCTTCGCCGAGCTCCGCAAGGTCGTCACACCGACCCGGCAGGAACTGGTGAAGTTCACCGCCGTGGTGCTCGGTTTCGTCCTGGTGATGATGGCGATCGTGTACGGACTGGACGTGCTGTTCGTCTGGATCGCCCAGTACGTCTTCGGCATTCCGGGCGCCTGATCCGACAACGCGTCCACCGGGTTCGTCCGGTGGTGGCGCGCGATGCGTCGAGCCGGATCCCCCGGTCACGACAGAGGAAGAGAACACAAGTGTCTGAAAGATATGTCGACGACGCCGACTGGGCGCCCGCGGCGGAGCAGTCCTCCGAGGAGGACGAGGCCCAGGAGGGCAACATCCTCGAGTTCGAGGAGCGCGCGAACACCCCCGCCGAGCACAGCGCGATCCACATCGTCGACGACGAGGACGACACCGAGGACGACACCGAGGAGCTCGACGACATCGAAATCCAGGATCCGGAGGCAGACGCCATCGTGAACGACGCCCTGAACATCGACGAGACCGCCGAGGCCGAGGCGGCGGCGGAGGTCCTCACCGACTCCGTCGCGGAGGAGGTCGCCGAGCTCGAGGCCGAGGCCGCCGACGAGGTCGCTCCTTACGACGGCCCGGACGTCAACGGCGAGGACGACCGTGAGGACGCCGCCGACGACGAGGAGCTCGACCCGTTCGAGGCCTTCCGCGCCGAGCTGCGGTCCCTCCCGGGCAAGTGGTACGTCATCCACTCCTACGCCGGGTTCGAGCGCAAGGTGAAGGCGAACATCGAGCAGCGCAAATCCACGCTCGAGGTCGAGGACGAGATCTACCAGATCGAGGTCCCGATGGAAGACGTCGTGGAGATCAAGAACGGCCAGCGGAAGATGGTCACCCGCGTCCGGATCCCGGGCTACGTGCTGGTGCGCATGGACCTCAACGAGGACACCTGGTCGGTCGTGCGTCACACCCCGGGTGTCACCGGGTTCGTCGGCAACGCGCACAACCCCACCCCCCTCCGCTTCGAGGAGGCCTTCACCATGCTGAAGAGCCTCGTCGAGGTCAAGGAGGTCGCCCCGGCCAAGGGCGCGGCCAAGGGTGCTCCCGCCGCCGCGCGCAGCATCCCCGCCGAAGTCGACTTCGAGGTCGGCGAGACCATCACGATCAAGGAGGGTTCGTTCGCGGGCCTTCCCGGCACCATCAGCGAGATCAAGCCCGAGAGCGGCAAGCTCACGGTCCTCGTCTCGCTGTTCGAGCGCGAGACCCCCGTCGAGCTCAGCTTCGACCAGGTCACCAAGCTCTGACCCCATAGGCACCGCGGTCCGGAACGGCCGGAACCGCGGGAGAAGCGGATGCTGCGGCATCCGGTTCGAAGAAAGGAAACGACAATGGCACCGAAGAAGAAGGTGACCGGCCTGATCAAGCTCCAGATCAACGCCGGCGCCGCCAACCCGGCACCGCCGATCGGCCCTGCGCTCGGTCAGCACGGTGTGAACATCATGGAGTTCTGCAAGGCGTACAACGCCGCGACGGAGTCGCAGCGCGGCAACGTCATCCCCGTCGAGATCACCGTCTACGAGGACCGCAGCTTCACCTTCGTCCTGAAGACCCCGCCGGCCGCCGAGCTGATCAAGAAGGCTGCGGGCGTGCAGAAGGGTTCGCAGACGCCGCACACGGCCAAGGTGGGCAAGCTCACCAAGGACCAGGTGCGCCAGATCGCCGAGACGAAGATGCCCGACCTGAACGCGAACGACATCGAGGCCGCCTCGCTGATCATCGCCGGCACCGCCCGTTCCATGGGCATCACGGTCGAGGACTGAGGGGGAGAACAACCATGGCTAACAAGTCCAAGGCCTACCAGGCCGCCGCCGCGAAGATCGCGGCCGACACGTTCTATTCGCCCACCGAGGCCGTCGCCCTGGCCAAGGAGACGGGTTCGGCGAAGTTCGATTCGACCGTCGAGGTCGCGCTGAAGCTCTCGGTCGACCCCCGCAAGGCCGACCAGATGGTGCGCGGCACCGTCATCCTGCCCCACGGCACCGGCAAGACCGCCCGGGTCATCGTCTTCGCCACCGGCCCCGCAGCCGAGGCCGCCATCGCGGCCGGTGCGGACGAGGTCGGCGGCGCCGAGCTCATCGAGAAGGTCGCGGGCGGCTACACCTCCTTCGACGCGGCCGTGGCGACTCCTGAGCTCATGGGTCAGGTCGGTCGCCTGGGCAAGGTGCTGGGTCCCCGCGGCCTCATGCCCAACCCCAAGACCGGAACGGTGACCCCGAACCCCGCCAAGGCGGTCGAGGACATCAAGGGTGGAAAAATCGAGTTCCGCGTCGACAAGCACGCCAACGTGCACTTCGTCGTCGGCAAGGCGTCCTTCAGCGCCGAGCAGCTGGATGAGAACCTCAAGGTTGCCCTCGAGGAGATCATCCGTCTGAAGCCGTCGAGCTCGAAGGGCCGCTACATCCAGAAGGGCGCGGTGTCGACCACGTTCGGCCCCGGCATCCCGCTGGACGTCAACTCGCTGGCCTGACCGCCATCGCACAGAAGGGGCTCCGCCGTCAGGCGGGGCCCCTTCCGTCGTTCCGCGCAGCTGCTCGGGGTCGGACTCAGAGGGGCACGACGAGGCTCACCCCCAGCGCGATCATGACGACCGCGACGCCGGCGTCGAGGATCCGCCACGAGGCGGGTGTGGAAAGCCACCGTCCGAGGTAGCGAGCCCCCATGGCGAGGCCGAAGAACCAGATGACGCTGGCCGCCATGGCCCCCGCGGCGAACAGCCAGCGACCGTCGCCGTGGGTGTTGGCGACCGAGCCCAGCAGGAAGACGGTGTCGAGGTAGACGTGGGGGTTGAGCCAGGTGAGGGCGAGGGTCGTGACGACGACGGGGAGAAGCCGTGTGCGCGTGGCGGTCGCCACGCCCCCTGTGCCCGCACCCCGCCCCGGCGCGTCCCGCTCCGACGCATCCTCCTCGCGCACCGCGAGAGCATCCCCACTCGGGCGCCAGGCGCGGCGGGCGGCGAGCAGCCCGTAGCCGATGAGGAAGGCCGCTCCTGTCCACCGGATGGCGGTCACCAGCCACGGCAGAGCCTGGAGCACGAGGCCGATTCCTGACACGCCGATGCCGATGAGCACCGCGTCCGACACGGCGCACAGGGCCGCGACGATGAGGACGTGCTCGCGCCGCAGCCCCTGCCGGAGGACAAAGAGGTTCTGCGCGCCGATGGCGATGATGAGCGAGAAGCCCAGGCCGAGTCCGGCGAGGAGCGGAAGAGTCACCCTTGCACGTTAGGAGCGCGATCGGATGAGCACCAGTTCAGGCTTCTTCAGGTGCATTAGCATCACTTCAGATGCGCATTCCCTTCGACCTTGCCGAGACCCTCGCCGCGGTGGCCGACGAGGGCACGATGGATGCCGCCGCGCGGCGGCTGCGGATCACTCCGAGTGCGGTGAGTCAGCGGGTGAAGGCCCTCGAGTCGCTGCTCGGACAGGTGCTTCTCGTCCGCTCGCGTCCCGTGCGCCCGACCGCAGCCGGTGTCGCCGTCGTCCGTCTCGCCCGGCAGCTCGCCCTCCTCGAGCACGACGCGATCGCGGGCTTCACCGGCGACGACGCGGCCGGGACGCGTGTGTCGGTACCGCTGGCGGTGAACGCCGATTCGCTTGCCACATGGTTCTTGACACCGCTTGCGACGCTCGCCGAGCGGCATCCGATCGTCTTCGACCTGCACCGCGACGATCAGGACTTCACGGCGGGACTGCTTGAGTCGGGCACCGTGATGGGCGCGGTCACCTCGCGCGAAGAGCCCGTGGCCGGATGCCGAGCGATCGCCCTCGGCCTCATGAGATACCAGGCCGTCGCCACCCCCGCGTTCCACGATCGGTGGTTCGCGCAAGGCGTGACCGTCGACGCGCTGACGGTCGCCCCCGTGATCGACTTCGATCGTCGCGATGACCTGCAGCGGCGCTGGCTCCGGGCTCGAGGAGTGGAGGCGACCGCGCCGCCGCGGCACTACGTCCCCGCCTCGCACGACTTCGCCGCCGCGACGCGCCTGGGCCTGGGATGGGCGTTGCTCCCCACCTCGCAGTCCGCGCAAGCGCTGAGGTCGGGGGAGCTCATCGGGCTCGGTGGGCCGCCTGTGGACGTTCCGCTCACCTGGCAGCAGTGGAACCTCCGCTCGCCGCTCCTCGACGCCGTCGCTGAGGAGGTCGTCGCGGAGGGGAGGCGGGTGCTCGTCGCACCCGAGTCCAGACGTCCGGTCAGTCGTCGCTGACGCGCAGCACGATCTTTCCGCGGGTGTGTCCCCGCTCCAGCTCGGCGTGAGCTGCGGCCGCGTCGGGCAGATCGAAGACCCGGTCGATGTAGACCTGCACGGCGCCCGAGTCCAGCAGGCGGGCGATCGTCGCCAGGGCGCCACCGTCGGGGATCACCTTGTACGAGGTGGCGCGGACCCCGGCCTCCTCGGCGGCCTGTGCGTAATCGGGCCACGATCCGGTGGGCACGAGCACGTACAGACCTCCCGGTCGGAGGACCTGGAGGGACCGGCTGGCCGTGCGGTCGGACACGTTGCCGACGAGGTCGATGACGACGTCCATCTCGCCGACGACCTCCTCGAACCGCGTCGAGGTGTAGTCCACGACCACGGCGGCGCCCAGTTCGCGCAGCCATGCGGCGTTGCGCCCGGAGGCGGTGGCGGTGACATGAGCACCGAAGTAGGCGGCGAACTGCACCGCGAAATGCCCCACCCCGCCGCTGCCGGCGTGGATGAGCATCCGCTGGCCCTCATGCGCGTGCGCGGTCTCCACGACGAGTCCCCATGCCGTGAGAGCTGCCAGCGGCACGCCTGCCGCCTCGACGTGGGAGAGGGACGCGGGCTTGCGCGTCACCGACTGCGAGGGGACCACCACGTACTCGGCGTACGTGCCGCCGGTGCGGGGGAAGGGCGCCATGCCGAACACCTCGGTTCCCGGCGTCAGCGGATGCGCCTCGAACGGTGAGGAGATCACCACGCCGCTGAAGTCGAATCCCGGAACGACCGGTGTGTCGCCGAGCGCTGCCGCCACGCCTCTTCCGGCCCGGGTCTTGGCGTCGATCGGGTTGACCCCGGCAGCGACGACGCGCACGAGGAGTTCGCTGAGCACGGGGCTCGGGGTCGGCGCCTCGCTCCATCGGAGCACATCGGGGCCGCCGGCACCGGCGAGGACGACGGCGCGCATCGTCTCGGGCGGCGCGTCGGGCGGTGCCGCCGGTGCCTGCGGGGGAGAGGGGGATCGCAGCGGCCGGAAGCGCATCGGTCGCTCCTTTCTCGCGCCGCCCCTCGTCGGGGACGCAGGCAGATGTGTCGGTGAGACTCAGTACACCCGGCCTTTGTCTCGCCCGTGTTACGCCGGTGCTAAAGAACGGCGTCGAGGGGCATCCTCTCAGCGTGCCTCGAACTGACGGCTCAACGATTCGGGGGAGAGTGCGTGCTCGACCGCCAGCATGCTCGCCCCGAGGACGGCGGCTCGTTCGGCGGTGAGGGACTGGGCGATCGTGAGGTGTTCCGTCGCCAGCGGCATCGATCGGGTGTACACCACCTCGCGGACGCCGGCGAGGAGATGCTCGCCGACCCGGGCCATCGATCCGCCGATCGCGATGACGGAGGGGTTGATCAGGCTCACACACGTCGTGAGCACCTCGCCGATGTCGCGGCCGGCCTGGCGGACCGTCTGCACGGCCTCGACGTTGCCCTGCTTCACCAGGGCCACGACGTCACCGCCGTCCTGGGCTGCGATCCCCTGCGATCGCAGTGTCCGCGCCATCGCCGGACCCGAGGCCAGCGCCTCCAGGCACCCGCGGTTGCCGCAGTGGCAGGGGATGTCTGCGCCGCCCGGTACACGGACGTGTCCGATGTCGCCCGCGACGCCCTGAGCGCCGCGCTGCAGCGCTCCGCCGGAGATGAGTCCGGCGCCGATGCCGGTGGCGACCTTCACGAAGATGAGGTGATCGACCGTCGGCCACGCGACCGAGCGCTCGCCGAGCGCCATGATGTTCACGTCGTTGTCGACGAGCACGGGTGCGTCGAGGTGACGACCGATCCAGGCGGGGATGTCGAAGCGGTCCCAGCCGGGCATGATCGGCGGGTTCACGGGCTGGCCGCTCTCGTGTTCGACAGGGCCGGGCACCCCGACGCCGATCGCGGCGAGGTCGCCGCGATCGCGCTTCGCCTCCCGCAGAAGAAGCTCGGCCGCCTCGACGACCCAGGTGAGGACCGCCTCCGGGCCCAGCGCGATGGCGATGTCTTCGCTGCGCTCGGCGAGGGTCAGTCCGCTGAGATCGGTCAGCGCGACGCGGGCGTGGGAGGCGCCCAGGTCGGCGGCGAGGACGACACGGGCCTGCGGGTTCAGCGCGAACTGGGAGGGTGGGCGGCCCCCGGTCGACAGGGCGTCTCCGACCGGCGCGACCAGGCCCAGGCGCACGAGCGCGTCCACGCGGGCGGCCACCGTGGACCGGGCCAGTCCCGTCGTCTTCGCGAGGTCCGCGCGGGTGCGCGGCACGCCGTCGCGCAGCAGCTGGAACACCTCGCCAACTCCGGACGAGACGGGGGAGTCGCGGGTCTCTCTGGGCGCGTTCCCTGTGCCGCGCACCCGGGCGTGCACGTCGGTCACGTCGCGCGGCCGGAGGGGCGGGCGAACCGCTGCTGCAGCAGGACGGCCACGACGATGATGACCCCCTTGACGACCGCCTGCACTGAGGAGTTGAGGTTGTTCTGAACGAAGACGTTGGTGAGCGTGGCGAAGATCAGCACGCCGAACACCGTGCCGGTGATCGTGCCCCGGCCGCCGATGAGAAGCGTGCCGCCGACGACCACCGCAGCGATCGCGTCGAGCTCGTAGAGCAGACCGTGCGTCGAGGTCCCGGCCGTCGTCCGGCCGAGGATCATCACCGCGGCGATGCCCGCAGTGAGACCGGAGATGACGTACAACCACATCGTGTGCCGCTTGACGTCGATGCCCGCCAGACGTGCCGCCTCGCGGTTGCCGCCGATCGCGACCGTCCGCCGCCCGAAGGTCGTGCGATTGAGCAGCACCCACCCGAGAGCCGCCACGACCGCGAAGATCCAGATCAGCATGTCGACGCCGAGGATGTCGGTGTTCATGAAGGTGATGAACCCGCGCTCCTCCACGACGAGGGTGCGCCGCTCGGCGAGGATCTCGGCGAGCCCTCGGGCCGCGACGAGCATCGCAAGGGTCGCCATGAACGCCACGACCTTCCCATAGGCGATGACGATGCCGTTGACCAGACCCGCGCCGGCGCCGACGGCGAGTGCGATGACGATCATGACCGACCAGTGCAGCTGATCGGCGAGGTCCTGCACCGCGGCGATGGTCGCGACGACCGAGGCGAGGCCCATGATCGCTCCCACCGAGAGGTCGATGCCGCCCGAGATGATGACCAGGGTCATCCCGATGCTGATCACCCCGATGATCGAGGCCTGCCGGAGGATCGTGAGCATGTTGTCCAGGCTCGTGAAGGTGTCGGGTGCGGTGACGGCGCCGACGACGACCAGCAGCAGCAGGGCGAGGACGAGTCCGAGGTTGCGGCCGACCGAGCCCGACAGGAGTCGACGCCACGCAGGCGGCGGCGTCTCCGTCGTTCCCGTCGCCGGCGCCGGACTGTCGGAGCCCGGTCGGTCGGTCACGGTTCGCTGATCGCTCACGCGGCTTGTCCTTTCATGACGAGATCGAGCACGCCGTGCTCGTCGATCTCGGAGGCGGGAAGGGTGGTCAGGACGCGCCCGTCGGCCACGACCAGGACGGTGTCGGCGAGACCGAGCACCTCTTCGATCTCGCTGGAGACGATGACGATGGCGTTGCCGGCCGCAGCCAGCCGGCGGATGAGTCCGTAGATCTCCGACCGTGCACCGACGTCGACGCCGCGCGTGGGCTCGTCCAGAAGCAGAACGCGCGTTCCGTGGACGAGCCACCGGGCGAGCAGGATCTTCTGCTGATTGCCGCCCGAGAGGGTCGCCGCAGGGCGCTCGGGATCGGCCGGTCGCAGCTCGAGCGCGGCGATCTGCTCCTGCGCGACGGTCTTCTCGCGCCGGAAGTCGAGGAAGCCGCCGCGAGAGAATCGCCGCATGCTCGACAGCGTCACGTTCATCGCGATCGACTCGTCGAGCACCAGCCCCTGACTCTTGCGTTCCTCGGGCGAGAGCCCCACCCCCGCCGACACCGCAGCGGTGACCGAGCCGCGGCGAAGGGCCGCGCCGCCGACGCGTACGGTACCCGACGAGGACTTGCGGGCGCCGTAGACCGTTTCGAGGATCTCGGAGCGGCCGGAGCCGACGAGCCCGGCGAGCCCGACGATCTCGCCGGCTCGGACGTCGAAGGACACCCCCTCGAAGACGCCCGCGAGGGCGAGGTCACGCACCTGGAGCATCACGGGTGCCTCGGCGGGGACGGGAGCCGCGGGCGGGAACACATTCTCCACGTCACGCCCGGTCATCAGCCGGATGAGTTCGGCGGTAGGGGTTTCGGCGACCGGGAGGCCCGTGGCCATCGTCCGCCCGTCCTTCAGGACGGTCAGGCGGTCACCGATCTGTCGGATCTCCTCCAGGCGGTGGGTGATGTAGACCACGGCGATGCCGGCGGCGGTGAGCTCGCGGACGACGCCGAAGAGGTTTCGCACCTCCTCGGTGTCGAGGACCGCCGAGGGCTCGTCCATGATGATGAGCTTGATGTCGTGCGAGAGGGCTCGGGCCATCGAGACGATCTGCTTGTTCGCCGCGCTCAGCTCGCCGACCTCTGTGTGCGGCGACAGTCGGGCGTGACCGAGCCGGGCGAGCAGGCTCGCGGGTCTTCTCCGCCGCCGCCGACCGTCTGGTGAAGCCGCCCCGCGCGATCTCGTGACCGAGGAAGATGTTCTCGGCGATGGTGAGGCCGTCCACCACGTCGAGTTCCTGGTACATCGTGGCGATGCCGAGTTCGATCGCGGCCTCTGGCGTGGGGATCTCCACCGCCTCGCCCCGCCAGGCGATGGTGCCGTCATCGGGGCGGTGCACACCCGCCAGAGTCTTGATCAGCGTGGACTTCCCCGCACCGTTCTGCCCGAGGATGCAGTGGACCTCGCCGGGCGCGACATGCAGGTCCACGCCGCGCAGCGCCCGGACCCCGGCGAAGCTCTTGGTCACACCGCGCACCTCGAGTAACGCCGAATCATGGTCGTCTTTGATCACGGGGCGAACCTAACACGCCAGGAAAGTTCGCGACATCCCCACTTTTGCCGGATGCGCGAACAAAAGGTGGACAAAGGTCGTCGCACTGACGTACAGTCCCACCGTCAGCGTGGACTCCTCGGGATGCTCGGGGCACGAGGTGCCCGCTGGCGTCGCTGCATCACATCTCTAGGAGGAAAAAGAATGCGCACACTCGCAAGGGGGCGGGGGCGGTTCGTGATCGCCGGAACCGCGATCTTGGCTTCCATCGGACTGCTGGCCGGATGTACCGGCACCGGTGCCGAGGAGGACGACGTCGTCGACCAGGGAACCAGTGTCGAGGAGAACGCCGAGAGCGGCGACACCGTCGTCATCGGCTTCTCCGGTCCCGCAGCCGACCACGGTTGGCTCGGCGCGATCAACTCAGGCGCCCAGGCCGCGGCCGACAGCTTCGACGACGTCGAGCTCCGTGTCGCGGAGGGCACCAACGACGCCAACGCCCAGATCGCTGCGGTCGAGACGTTCATCAACGACGGCGTGGACGCCATCGTCCTGCTGCCCACAGACGGCGCCGCGCTCACCGAAGTGGCGATCGAGGCCATGCAAGCGGGAATCCCCGTCATCAACGTCGACCGGGAATTCTCGAGCCCGTTCGCCGCACGCTCGACGATCCTCGGCGACAATTACGGAATGGGCGTCAGCGCGGGCACCTACATCTGCGAGCAGGTGGGGGACAACCCCGACGCTGTCGTCGCCGAGATCGCAGGCATCGACTCGCTGCCACTCACCCAGGACCGCTCGCAGGGGTTCGAGGACGCCCTGTCGGACTGCGGCCTGGAGGTCTCGGCCCGCGTCGCCGCGGACTTCACCGTTGCCGGCGGTGAAGCGGCTGCCTCGCAGCTGCTCTCCGCGAACCCGCAGATCGACGCGATCTGGAACCACGACGACGACCAGGGCATCGGCGTTCTCGCCGCCATCGAGTCGTCGGGCCGCGACGAGTTCATCATGATGGGCGGTGCCGGCTCCCGCAACGCGATGGAAGCCATCCAGGCCGATGACTCGGTACTGAAGGCCACGGTCATCTACCCGTCGACCCAGGCGGCCGACGGCATCGCGCTGGCCCGCCTGATCGCCCAGCAGAAGACCGTCGGCGACCTCATCACGCCCAGCGTGCCGAACCGGGTCGTCCTGGACGCGCCCGTGGTCACGAAGGACAACGTCGAGGAGTACATCGACCTGTCGTTCGAGTCCTGACACAACCATCACGGGGCGTCCGAGATCGCTCGGGCGCCCCGCCCTACGGAAGGAGAATGGCGTGGCAGCACCGCTTCGCGTAGCCATGATCGGGCACGGCTTCATGGGAGCCGCGCACTCACAGGGCTGGCGGGTGGCTCCCCGGTTCTTCGATCTCCCCCTCGATCCGGTGATGCAGGTCGTCGTCGGCCGCGATGCCGGGCGCACCGCCGAGGCGGCGGACACCTGGGGATGGCACGAAGCGGCGACCGACTGGCGCGAGGTCATCCGGCGTGACGACATCGACCTCATCGACATCGTCACCCCCGGCGACACCCATGCCGAGATCGCGATCGCGGCCCTCCGCGCCGGAAAGCACGTCCTCTGCGAGAAGCCGCTCGCGAACACCGTCGTGGAGGCCGAGGCCATGACGGCCGCCGCGGAGGAGGCGGCACGGTCCGGCGTTCGGTCGATGGTCGGGTTCACCTATCGCCGCGTACCGGCCACGACCTTCGCGCGCCAGCTCGTGGCCGACGGTCGCCTCGGCGACATCCGGCAGGTGCGCGCGGAGTACCTGCAGGACTGGCTCGCCGACGAGAACGCCCCCCTCACCTGGCGCCTGAACAAGGACATCGCCGGATCCGGGTCGCTCGGCGACATCGGGGCCCACGCGGTCGACCTCACAGAGTACATCACGGGGCAGACCGTGGACCGTGTCTCGGGCATCCTCGAGACACTCGTCGCCGAGCGTCCGGTCATGGCCGAGGGGGTCGGACTGTCGGGGACCGCCGGTTCCGAGCGCGGCCCCGTCACCGTGGACGACTTGGCGCTGTTCACCGGACGGCTCTCCGGCGGTGCTCTGGCGTCGTTCGAGGCCACCCGTTTCCGCACGGGCCGGAAGAACGCGCTCCGCATCGAGGTCTCGGGTTCTCGCGGAGCGCTTGCGTTCGACCTCGAGCGGATGAACGAACTCGAGTTCTACGACGCCACCCTCCCCGATTCCGAGCAGGGGTTCCGGCGCATCCTCGTCACCGAGCCCTCGCACCCGTACACCGATCGGTGGTGGCCCACCGGCCACATGCTCGGCTACGAGCACGGCTTCAGTCACCAGGTGGTCGACCTCGTCACGGCGATCGCGCAGGGTATCGATCCCACGCCGTCTTTCGCGGACGGACTTCACATCCAGCGGGTCATCGACGCCGTCGAGCGTTCGTCCGAGGCCGACGGGGCCTGGCAGACGACCCGCTGAAGCAATCGAGCCGGGCGACGCGCGTCGCCCGGCTCTCGCAGAGAGGAAGACAGTATGGCACGACCGATCACGTTGTTCACGGGTCAGTGGGCGGATCTTCCGTTCGAGGAGGTGGCGCGGCTGGCGGGTGAGTGGGGGTACGACGGGCTGGAGATCGCCTGCTGGGGTGATCATCTGGATGTGTCGCGGTGGGATGACGCGGAGTACGTGGCGTCTCGGAAGGAGATCCTGGAGCGCAACGGTCTGGGGGTGTGGGCGATCTCGAATCATCTGACCGGTCAGGCGGTGTGCGATGACCCGATCGATCAGCGGCATCGTGACATCCTGTCCGACCGGGTCTGGGGCGACGGCGATCCCGAGGGGGTCCGGCAGCGTGCGGCGGAGGATCTGAAGGACACTGCGCGGATGGCGGCGAAGCTGGGTGTGACGACGGTGAACGGGTTCAGCGGTTCGTCGATCTGGAAGTACGTGGCGATGTTCCCGCCGGCCTCGGACGCGATGATCGATGCCGGCTATGTCGATTTCGCGGCCCGCTGGAATCCGATCCTCGACGTGTTCGAGGAAGAGGGTGTGCGGTTCGCGTTGGAGGTGCATCCGTCGGAGATCGCTTATGACTACTGGACGGCCAAGCGGACGCTCGAGGCGATCGGCCACCGGAAGAGCTTCGGGTTCAACTTCGACCCGTCGCACTTCGTGTGGCAGCAGTTGGACAGTGTCGCGTTCGTGCTGGACTTCGCCGATCACATCTTCCACGTGCACGTCAAGGAATCGATCACGAACCTCGACGGCCGCAACGGGGTGCTGGGCTCTCACCTGTCGTGGGACAACCCGCGCCGGGGGTGGACGTTCGTCTCGACCGGTCACGGTGCCGTGCCGTGGGAGCCGCTGTTCCGTGCGCTGAACGCGATCGGCTACGACGGACCCACGAGCGTGGAGTGGGAGGACGCCGGCATGGACCGCCTCATCGGCGCCCCCGAAGCCCTGCAGTTCGTCCGCAAGCTCTCCGAGATCACCCCACCTCACCAGCTCTTCGACGCTGCGTTCAGCTCGAAGTGACCGGCTCCGGGGCCCGCGCGGCGGGGGAGCGCGCGGGCCCCGGCAGCACCCGGCGATCTCGAGAGCGGATGCCGCTCAGGGTCGTTCGCGCACGGTGAGGGCGTGCAGCAGGCGGGTGAGGGTGCGGATGTCGTCGATCGGCCATTCCTCCAGCGCGTGCAGCAGCGTGCTCTCCTGCGGGGCGCGGGCCTCCGCGAGCCGCTCCAGACCGAACGGCGTGGGGAACAGGATGCTCGAGCGGCGGTCGGTGGGGTCGGCTTCCCGCCCGATGAGCCCCAGCTCCTCGAGCTCGCGCACCGTGCGACTGATCTGGCCCTTGTCGGCCACGAGCGTCTCGGACAGCTCCGACTGTGTGACGCGCTCACGCCGGACGATCGTCGTGAAGACCTTGTAGGCCCCGGGGAGCATCCCCGGGCTCACCCTCTCGGCGTTCTCACTGACGATCCGGCGCACCTGGTGGATCAGGCCGCCGAACTCCACCTCGAGTGCCCGCACCGCCTCGGTGCGGGCATCGTGGTCGGACGCGGTGCTCATCGCCTTCGAGCCTAACGTCGTGCTCACCGCTTGCGCGCGGCCCGCGGGGCCGGCGCATCAGCGGTCGCGGGGAGGGCGTTCATCCCCGTGCTGGTCGACACGGTGGCCAGGTCCGCTTCGCCGGCGTGGATGCGCTCGGTCGTCGTCATCCGGTTCAGCGGGGTGTTCGGAAGGAACACGATCGCGATGAGACTGACGATCGCCACGGGAACGGCGATGAGGAACGAATGGGCGATCGCCTGGGCGTAGACATCCTCGAAGATCACCCGAAGGGCCTCCGGGAGGACGGCGACCTGCGGAATCGTCCCCGACTGCAGCTCCTGTGCGAGGGTCGCGCCCTGAGCACCCAGGCTCGACAGCGCAGCGGCGATGTCGCCCTGGCGTTCGCCGGTGAGCCTCGTGGCCTGACTGGCGAGGGCCGCACCCATGACCGAGACCCCGATCGTGCCCCCGAGGCTGCGGAAGAAGGTCACGCCGGAGCTGGCCACGCCCATCTCCCGCGGATCGGCGGTGTTCTGCACGACCAGCACGAGGTTCTGCATGGTCATGCCGACACCGGCGCCGAGGAGAAACATGTACAGCGACACCAGGACGAACGGCGTGTCGTAGTGGATCGTCGACAGGAGCGCGGTGCCGGCGGTCAAAAGGACGCCGCCGACGACCAGGTACGGCTTCCAGTGGCCGTAGCGCGAGATGAGCGCGCCGATGACGACGGAGGCGAGGAGCAGTCCCGCGATCATCGGAATCGTCATGATGCCCGCCTCAGTCGGGGTGGCACCCCGGGCCATCTGCATGTACTGGCTGAGGAAGACCGTGGTGCCGAACATCGAGATGCCCGTCGCGATGGAGGCGACCACCGCGAGCGAGAAGGTGGCGCTGCGGAACAGGCGGAGCGGGATGAGCGGCTCGGGGGTGCGCAGCTCCACGACGATGAAGAGCAGGGTGGTCAGGGCCGAGCCCCCCACCATCAGGGCGGTCGGCAGGCTCCACCAGTCGAAGGAGGTTCCCGCATTGGTCACCCACACCAGCAGCAGCGAGACTGCGGCGCTGAGCAGCACGATGCCGACGTAGTCGATCCGCACCGCGCGGCGCGGGCGCTCGGGAAGGTGGAGCGTGCGCTGCTGGATGATCAGTGCGGCGACGGCGACGGGGATCGCGACGAAGAAGTTCCACCGCCAGCCGAAGGCGTCGGTGATGACGCCGCCGAGGAGCGGTCCGCCGATGGTGGCGACCGCCATGACCGCGCCGAACAGGCCCATGTAGCGGCCGCGCTCGCGAGGGCTGATGATGTCGGCCATGATGACCTGGCTGAGGGCGGCGAGCCCACCCGCGCCCACACCCTGCAGGGCGCGGAAGGCGATGAGAGTCTCGGGGTTCTGCGAGAAGCCGGCGGCCGCCGTGGCGAGCACGAAGACCACGATGGCGATCTGGATGAGGAGCTTGCGGTTGAACAGATCGGCGAGCTTGCCCCAGATGGGAGTGGAGATGGCGGTGGTCAGCAGCGTCGCGGTCACCACCCACGTGTAGGCGGCCTGGTCGCCGTCGAGGTCGTGGACGATCACCGGCAGCGAGGTCGAGACCACCGTGGAGGCGAGCATCGACACGAACATGCCGAGGAGGAGGCCCACCAGGGCTCTGACCACGCCGGGCCGGTGAGCGGGTGGTGCGTCTGCGGTCGTGGCCATGTGGTGCGTCCTCCTGAACGTTGAGCTGAGTCAACTATAGGTGAACCGTTGATTTGTGTCAACGACATCGCCGCAAGGCGTGCGACCTCGCCGCGCGGGAGGATGGGGGAGTGATCAGCGTCGAGGTACTGCCCGATCCCGCCACCGACGCGCTCGCCCGGGCGGCCTGGAAGCGCCTGATCGACGCCGGGCTCCCGAGCGCAGGTCGCCACACCGGCGAGAGCAACCGACCCCACATCACCGTGGCGGTGCGGGAGTCTCCTGCGCTCGACGGGCTGGCAGACCTTGCGGATCTTCTCCCCCTGACCCTTCGCATGGGCGGGGTGCTGCTGTTCCCGCGCTCAGGTCAGGCGGTCATCGCCTGGCAGGTGGTCGTCACGACACCGCTGGCGCAGTTCCACCGCCGGGTCGCCGCCGCGGTCGGCCCGGCCGATGAGCGCTACGCGCACACTGCGCCCGATGACTGGACTCCGCATCTGACGATGGCCCGCCGGGTGAGACTGGCCGACCTCGGCGCCGCCGTCGAGGCGATCGACCTCTCCCCGCACGTCGGCCAGATCACGGGACTGCGCATCTGGGATGCGACCAGCCGGACGGTCACGACGCTGCGCTGACCGCCGGCGATCAGTCGGCGAGGGCGAGCGCGCGGTAAGGCTGGGCAGGAGGGGCGGCGGGCCGCGTCATCCGCTCTGCTCGGGACAGCTGCGTGCGTCGGTACAGCTCGTCGATGAGGGATGTCGCCAGGCGCACGAGCCGACCGATCTCGATCTCGTCGCGATCGACCCACGCGCACCGGGGTTCATCGCCCACCGGGACGAAGCCGTCGTGCTCCTCCCAGACCACGAGCGTGCGTTCGGCGCCGAGGACGTGCTGCTGCCACCACACCTGCCGGAGGTACGTGCGGGGGATGCTCCGCCATGCCTTCTTCGTCGTCTTGATCTCGGCGAGGACCACGCGGCCGGTCGGGTCGACGGCGATGCCGTCGGGGGTGGCGAGGTGGCGCTTCTCGACCTCGGCGTGGAAGAGCGCGCTCGATGGCCGGATCCCGTGGGTGGCGGCCACCCACGCGGCGATCTCGGGCTCGCGGATGCGTCCGTGAGCGGTGTAGGCGTTGCCGGAGAAGTTCGAGCCCATGAGCTTGGCGTCGGCGGCTCGGGGGATCACGCGCTCGGAGGTGAGCGCCGCGACATCCGTCGCCGTGATCCCGCGGGAGCGCGCCCGCACCCACGCGACCCGATCGCGGGAATCCGCGACGATGCGGGCGGCGAGTTCGGGTGTCACGCGTTCGAGGGTAACCCGGCCCGGCGACGCGCACCGCACGTCGTGCTCGGCGCGTCGCCTTCCCGCGCGTTCGCGCTCCCGCGCGTCGCGCTCCCGCGCCCGCCACCTGCCTCACCCCATGCTGTTCGTCCGTCGCAGATGTACGGCTCCACCACCCGTCGGCGTACATCTGCGACGAACGAACCGCGGTGATGGTGTGTGCGCGGCGGGCGGGCGGGCGGATGGAGGAGAGGAGATGTGGGGATTTGGAGAAGGGTGGGCCGGCGGCGTAGAGTATGCGGAGCCGAAGACCGCTGGTCATCGAGGTGCGCGAGCACCGAGACCGAAGCACTGCATCGCAGGGGCCCGCGCAGGTGACACGATCGAAACCCTTTCAGGATGACGCTCCGTGCGCTTGCGCCGGAGCGTTTTGCTTTGCCGTGACGACCGGATGTCGCAGGCCGACGCACCGCCACCGTGGTGCGTCTCACAGATACAAGGAGTGGCCATGGCGCAGAAGGAAGCATCGGTCGCCGAGCTCACGAAGCAATTCGAGGACTCGACCGCCGTCTTGCTCACCGAGTACCGCGGCCTGACGGTTGCCGAGCTCAAGGAGCTTCGCAACACCATCCGTCAGGATGCGGAATACGCCGTGGTGAAGAACACGCTGACCAAGATCGCCGCGGGCAACGCGGGGGTCACGGGACTGGACGAGGGACTGAAGGGTCCGTCGGCCATCGCGTTCGTGCACGGCGACCCGGTCGCCGTCGCGAAGGGTCTGCGTGCCTTTGCCAAGGCACACCCCCTCCTGGTGGTCAAGGGCGGATTCTTCGACGGAAACCCCCTCACCGCGGAGGAGGTCAACAAGCTCGCCGATCTCGAGAGCCGTGAAGTCCTGCTGGCGAAGCTCGCCGGTGCGATGAAGGCCTCGCTGACCAAGGCGGCCTACGTCTTCAACGCGCTGCCGTCGAAGGCCGTTCGCACGGTCGACGCGCTGCGTGAGAAGCAGGAGTCCGCGGCCTGACACGGGCCCGGCAGACAAACCACCCAACAAGGAGATACATCATGGCAAAGCTCAGCACTGAGGAGCTGCTCGACGCGTTCAAGGAGCTCACGCTCATCGAGCTGTCCGAGTTCGTCAAGGCCTTCGAGGAGACCTTCGACGTCACCGCCGCCGCCCCCGTCGCGGTCGCCGCCTCCGGCGCCCCCGCCGGTGGTGCCCCCGCCGAAGAGGAAGAGGTCAAGGACTCCTTCGACGTCATCCTCGAGTCGGTCGGCGACAAGAAGATCCAGGTCATCAAGGTCGTCCGCGAGCTCACCTCGCTCGGCCTCGGTGAGGCGAAGGCTGTCGTCGACGGTGCCCCCAAGCCCGTCCTCGAAGGCGCCAACAAGGAGACCGCGGACAAGGCCAAGGCCGCTCTGGAAGAGGCCGGCGCCACCGTCACCCTGAAGTGAGCCGTGCCGGGTCGATGCGCAGCGCGCGGTGACCCGGCGTCGGCTCAGGTCGAGGAGCCGCCGAAGGCGGCCTGTCGAAACCTCCCCGTGGCGCACACCGCCGCCATGAAAGACCCGGGACACCCCATCGTGTCCCGGGTCTTTCGGCCTTCCCCCCGATCTCGACCTGTCGGCACCGGCGGCGCTGCGGCGCCGGCGGCTGTGACGGGTCGCGAGGCACTACGTCCTCCCCAGCGACGCATCCGCCACCGCCGCCGACTGCCGGGGGTTGACCGGTCCCGTCGAGTTGCGCACGACCAGTCGCGCCCGGGCCCGGATGACGGTGGGCGGCTGCTCGGGGTCGGCGAGGTGATCCAGCAGTGTCCTCACGGCCGTCGCGCCCTGTTCGCGCGGTGCCTGCCGAAGAGTGGTGAGGGCGAACATCTCGGCGTACTCGTGGTCGTCGATACCGACGACGCTGAGATCGTTCGGCACTTGGATGCCCAGCCGGCGCGCCGCGATGATGGCGCCGATGGCGACCTCGTCGCAGACCCCCACGATCGCGGTCGGACGATCCCTCGAGCCGAGCACGTCGACCGCGGCGGCGTAGCCGGACGGGAGGCTGAGGCGCGACATGACGTGCTGTGCGAGGTCGCCCATGCCGGCATCCTCCATCGCTCCCCGGTAGCCTTCGCGACGGGCGCGTTCGACGTCGGAGCCGGCGACTTTCGGCCCGTCGGGGGCGCCCCCGCCGAGGAACAGGATGCGACGGTGACCGAGGGCGATGAGGTGGTCGGTGGCCCGCCGTGCGGCGTAGTCGTCGTCGAGGGCGATGACACTGAGTCCGTCCGCTCCGCCGACGATGCTGACGACGGGCTTGCCGATGCGTCGCAGTCGCGCGAGCTCGGCATCCTCCGGTTCGAGTCCGACGGCGATCAGCCCGTCGAACTGCTTGCGGGACAGGAAGTCCTCGAAGATCCGCCGGCGGCCCGGGGTGCCCGGCTGCGCGTCGTAGAGGGTGAGGTTCAGGCCCTCGTCGAGGAGGCTGTCCTGGATGCCTTCGAGCACCTCGGCGAAGAACCAGCGGTTCACGCACGGCATCACGACTCCGACGTTGCGGGTGCGTCCGGTGACGAGACTGACCGCGTTCGTCGAGGCGACGTATCCGAGCTCGGCCGCGGCCCGCTGCACGCGCTCGCGGGTGTCGGCGGACACGTACCCGGCCCCGGTCAGGGCGCGACTGGCCGTGGACTTCGAGACCCCGGCGAGGCGTGCGACGTCGGCGATCCCCCTCATCGTACGAACCCTCCTTCGGGCTCTCACGGCGGTGTCGCACCACCGGAATCTGGAACCGTTTCCACGTCATCATGCAACGTTGCATCCTCGGCGCGCCACCAGTGTCCGCATCGGTTATCGAGTCGTGATCAATTCGCGTTGTGAAGCCAAGGCGCTATCCCGTACGGTGATCCTGGAATCGGTTCCCTACCCGACGCCTGCGGGTCGCAGGACGGTGGGAACTGCTCGATGAGGAGGCAAAATGAGATTCGGAAAAGCGGGTCGCGTCGTCACAGCCGTCGCGGCCCTCGGTGTTTCCGCCCTCGCGCTGTCGGCATGTACCGGCGACATCGCGGCGAACGAAGACGTCGACTGCACGGAGTACGAGGAGTACGGCACCTTCGACGATGCCGAGGTCACCATCGGCGGCACCATCCTCGACCTCGAGGCGGACCGTCTGGTGGAGTCGTGGAGCGACTTCGCCCAGTGCACGGGCATCAACATCGAATACCAGGGCTCGAGTGAGTTCGAGGCGCAGATCGCCGTCCTCGCCGAGGGCGGCAACGCTCCCGACATCGGCATCGTGCCGCAGCCCGGTCTGCTCGCGCGTCTGGCCGAGGGCGGCTGGCTGATCCCGGCATCGGCCGAGGTCGAGGCCAACGTCGACGAGTGGTGGTCCGAGGACTGGAAGCAGTACGGCACCTACGACGGCACGTTCTACGCAGCCCCCCTGATGGCCAGCATCAAGGGATACGTCTGGTACTCGCCGACGCAGTTCGAGGAGAACGGGTGGGAGATCCCCCAGACCCTCGACGAGATGACGGCGCTGACCGAGGAGATCGCGGCAACGGGCCAGAAGCCCTGGTGCGTGGGTCTCGAGTCCGGTGACGCCACCGGTTGGCCGGCCACCGACTGGATCGAGGACTGGGTGCTGCGCCTGCACGGCCCCGAGGTCTACGACCAGTGGGTGACCCACGAGATCCCGTTCAACGACCCCCGGATCGTCGAGGCCTTCGACGCGGTGGGTGCCTACCTGAAGAACGAGGACTTCGTCAACGGCGGCATCGGCGACGTGTCGACCCTCGTCACCGAGGCCTTCCAGACCGCTGGTCTGCCCATCCTCGACGGCGAGTGCTCGCTGCACCACCAGGCGTCGTTCTACGAGACCTTCTGGAACGCTGAGGGCGGCGACGAGGTGACCGTTGCCTCCAACGGCGACGTCTTCGGCTTCCTCACCCCGCCGGCCACAGCCGGCGAGCCCCTGTCGGTGACCGGTGGTGGGGAGTTCCCCGTCGCCTTCCGTGACGCCGAAGAGGTCGAGACGGTGCGCGCGTTCCTCTCCAGCGACACCTGGGCGAACAACCGCGTCAGCCTCGGCGGTGTGATCAGCGCCAACACGGGTGTGGACCCCGAGAACGCATCGAGCGAGCTGCTGGTGCAGTCGATCGAGATCCTGCAGGATCCCGAGACCACCTTCCGCTTCGACGGTTCGGACCTCATGCCCGGCGCGGTCGGCGCCGACTCGTTCTGGCGCGGCGTGGTGGCCTGGGTCACCGGGCAGAGCACCCAGGACACGGTCGACGCGATCGAGTCCAGCTGGCCCGCCAGCTGATCGGTTGATCCAGGTCGGGGGTGGGGCGCGGATGGCCCCGCCCCCGACCACTCCGAACACCGGATGACGCGGCACCGCGTCCTTCGCACTTCAACGACGAAGAAGGGATCGTGATCGATGACCACCGCCGATCTTCTGGGGAAGATCCTCCAGGTCGTGATGGGGCTGGCCGTGTTCGCCGCCATCGTGGGCCTGTTGGTCTTCTTCATCGACCGGGCTCCGAAGAAGGGCCGAGATTACTGGCAGCTCGTCGGCTTCCTCGCCCCCGCCATCATCCTTCTGGCCATCGGCCTGATCTGGCCGGCGATCCGCACCACGGGACTGGCCTTCCTCGACAACAGCGGAAATTTCAGCTGGGACAACTTCATCTGGATGTTCACCCAGCCCGCCGCCATCCGGACGCTCATCAACACCGTCGTCTGGGTGCTCCTGGTCCCCACCCTCGCCACCGCCCTCGGGCTGGCGTACGCGATCTTCATCGACAAGTCCCGCGGTGAGCGTTACTACAAGGCGCTGGTGTTCATGCCGATGGCGATCTCGTTCGTCGGTGCGGGCATCATCTGGCGCTTCGTCTACGAGTACCGTGCCGGCGAACGCGAGCAGATCGGTCTGCTCAACGCGATCGTCACCGCCCTGGGCGGCGAACCGGTGCAGTGGCTGCAGACAGATCCGCTCAACACGTTCCTCCTCATCGTGGTCATGATCTGGATCCAGACCGGTTTCGCGATGGTCGTCCTGAGCGCCGCGATCAAGGGCATTCCCGCCGAGCAGATCGAAGCGGCGCAGTTGGACGGCACCAATTCCTGGCAGAGGTTCACCAACGTCACCGTTCCCGGCATCCGCAGCTCGCTGGTCGTGGTGCTCACGACCATCTCCATCGCGACGCTGAAGGTGTTCGACATCGTCCGGACGATGACCGCCGGTAACTTCAACACGTCGGTCGTCGCCAACGAGATGTACACCCAGGCGTTCCGCGCGAGCGAGGTCGGGCGCGGGTCCGCGCTCGCCGTCATCCTGTTCCTGCTCGTCCTGCCGATCGTCATCTACAACGTCAACGTGCTTCGCAAGCAGAGGGAGATCCGATGAGCAGCGTCGCCCCCGTCGATCTTCCCACCGGTGAAGGAAAAGACGATTCGAGCTTCGCCGAGGCCGCCCGCGACACCAAGTCCGGGCGGATCAAGCGCCGCCTGACCTCTCCGTGGGCGACGATCGCGGCGATCGCGATCGCGATCGTCTGGACCATTCCGACCTTCGGCCTGTTGATCTCCTCGTTCCGACCCGCGGAGCTGATCCAGACCACGGGCTGGTGGACGATCTTCCAGAACCCCGGCTTCACGCTGGACAACTACCGAGATGTCCTCTTCTCACCGTCGCAGTCGGCGCCGCAGCTGGGCGCCTACTTCGTCAACTCGCTGGCGATCGCCATCCCGGCGACGATCTTCCCGCTGGTGTTCGCCTGCATGGCCGCTTACGCCTTCGCGTGGATCAAGTTCCGCGGGGCGAATGTGCTGTTCATCCTGGTGTTCGCGCTGCAGATCGTGCCGCTGCAGATGGCCCTCGTGCCGCTTCTGCAGTTCTTCTCCTCGTGGCTGCGGCCGCTGCAGGCGGGGTTGCACAACCTCATCCCGATCATCCCGGAGCAGAACTATCTGCCGGTGTGGATCGCGCACACGATCTTCGCCCTGCCCCTGGCGATCTTCCTGCTGCACAACTTCATCCACGAGATCCCCGGCGACGTCATCGAGGCCGCGCGTGTGGACGGCGCCTCGCACAGCCAGATCTTCTTCCGGATCGTGCTGCCCCTGGCGATCCCGGCCATCGCGTCCTTCGCGATCTTCCAGTTCCTGTGGGTGTGGAACGACCTGCTGGTCGCCCTCATCTTCTCCGGCGGTACGCAGGACGTCGCGCCGCTGACACAGCGACTGGCCGAACTGGTCGGGTCGCGGGGACAGGACTGGCAGCGTCTGACGGCTGGTGCCTTCGTCTCGCTGGTCGTACCACTCATCGTGTTCTTCTCGCTCCAGAGATTCTTCGTCAGAGGTCTCTTGGCGGGATCGACGAAGGGGTAGGACCGGGTTCCGGATGGTGTTGGCGCGGCGTCCGACGATGTGCGCCGCGTCAACCAGTCCGGGTCTCCCCGCGGCAGCGCGACCGCTACTGTCTGAGCATGGCCACGCCTGAGATCCACGCCCCCGCCGGTGACGGCGCCAGCACGGCGATGCAGATCGAGATCGATCCGGACGCGGGGCTGCGCGCGGCCGATGTCGCGGAGCGCGTGGCCGCCGGCCGGACGAACGCGTTCACCGCCGACACGAGCCGCAGCGTGTGGAACATCGTGCGGGCGAACGTCTTCACCCTGTTCAACGGAATCGTCTTCGGCTGCTTCTTCGTCCTGTTCGTGCTCGGCAGGTGGCAGGACGCGCTGTTCGGGTTCGCCGCGTTCGCGAACTCCATCATCGGATGCGTGCAGGAGTTCCGCGCCAAGGCGGCATTGGACAAGCTCGCGCTGCTGAACGCGCCCCGGGCGCGCATCCGCCGCGACGGCGAAGAGGGCGAGATCGCTCCGGGGGAGGTGGTCCTCGACGACATCCTCGTCCTCCGCGCGGGCGATCAGGTTCCCGCCGACGGGGTCGTGCGCCGCGCGCGGGGGCTGCAGCTGGACGAATCGATGCTCACCGGCGAAGCCGACCCGGTGGACAAGCGCGACGGCGCCGAGGTGCTCTCCGGCTCCGTGGTGGTCGCCGGCGAGGGCGAGGCGCAGGTCACGCGCGTCGGAGCCGACTCGTACGCGAACCGGTTCGCCGGCGAGGCGAAGCGGTTCTCCCTCGTCGCCTCGGAGCTGCGCACGTCCATCAACCGCGTGCTGCGGTGGATGAGCTGGCTCATCGGACCGCTCGGGCTCCTCGTGCTGAACGCCCAGATGATGGTCGCCGGCGGGTGGGCCGCGGCCTGGGAGTCAGGCGGCTGGGTGCAGGCGATCGTCAACACGATCGCCGCCCTCACGGCGATGATCCCGCTCGGCCTGGTGTTGATGACCTCGATCGCGTTCGCCGTCGGCGCGGCACGTCTTGCCGGTCGTCAGGTGCTCGTCAACGAGCTCCCCGCCGTCGAGGGCCTGGCCCGCGTCGACATCATCTGCCTGGATAAGACCGGCACGCTGACCGTCGGCGACATCGCCTTCGACGCCCTCCACCCCCTCGAGGGCACGGCGGCCGATTCGCCCGAGGTCGCGGCGGTTCTTGCCTGGTACGGTGCCGCGCCGGATGCCAACGCGACGGCGCGCTGCCTGCGGGAACCGTTCCCGGTCGCCGATCCGAGCGTGCCCGCGGAAGCGATCCCGTTCTCCTCCGCGCGCAAGTGGAGCGCGGTGTCGTTCGCTCACGGCCCGGCGGGGACGTGGATCCTGGGCGCCCCCGAGATGATCTTCGGCGACATCGCCACCGACACCGGGTCACCCCTGGGCGCGCGGGTCGTCTCGCTCGCCGCCACGGGCCGGCGGACCCTCGTCCTGGCCCGCGCCGCCGCGAGGCTTACCGAGGAGGATGTCGCTGCGGAGCGTCTGCCCGCACAGCTGGAGCCCGTTGCCGTGCTGACCTTCCGTGAGACGGTTCGTCCCGATGCGGCGCAGACGCTGGCCTACTTCGCGCGTCAGGGCGTGGGCGTGCGCATCATCTCCGGCGACAACCCGCGGACCGTCGCCGCCATCGCCCGGGACCTCGGGGTGGAGGCCCCGGAGGGATACGACGCCCGGCGCCTCCCCGCGGACGACGAGGCGCTGGCGGCGGTGCTGGAGGAGCACACCGTCTTCGGGCGCGTCACCCCCGAGCAGAAGAAGCGGATGGTCGTCGCCCTGCAAAGCCGCGGACACACCGTGGCGATGACCGGTGACGGGGTGAACGACGCCCTGGCGATCAAGACCGCCGACATCGGCATCGCGATGAACTCGGGATCGGCGGCGACGAAGGCGGTCGCTCGTCTGGTGCTCTTGGACGGCAAGTTCTCGCATCTCCCCGACGTCGTCGCGGAGGGTCGTCAGGTCATCGCCAACATCGAGCGGGTCTCGATGCTGTTCCTCACCAAGACCGCGTACGCGACCGGGCTCGCGCTGCTGTTCGGTCTCTTGGTGCTGGAGTTCCCGTTCCTGCCGCGGCAGCTCTCCATCACCGACGGACTCACCATCGGCATCCCGGCGTTCTTCCTGGCGCTGCTGCCGAACACCCAGCGCTACATCCCCGGGTTCCTCCGGCGCTCGCTGAGCTTCGCGATCCCCGCGGGACTGATCATCGCGATCTCGTTGACGCTCTACACCCTCGCCGCCACCTCCCTCGGTGTCGGCGAGCCGGAGCTTCGGACGGGCTCGACGATCATCCTCGCCGTGGTGGGCATCTGGGTGCTGACCGTCCTGTCCCGGCCCGTCACGCGAGTGAAGGTGCTCGTCATCGGAGCCATGTTCGTCGCGCTCCTGGCCATCTTCACCCTGCCGGTGGCGACGGCGTTCTTCCAGCTGGTCGACCCCGGGCGGGATGCCGCCTGGCTCATCACCGGCGTCATCATCGTCACGATCGGAGCGATCGAGATCGTCCGGTTCTTCCACCGGCGCGTCGTCGCGCGAGACCTCGCGCGCGCTCGCTCGGGGCCGACCGATCAGCCGACGGATTCGATCGCGGCCGGCCGCGCGGCGCGTGCGGTGAAGTAGCGCGAGGCAGGCGGCACCCACACGAGGATGACAGCGATCACCTGCACCAGGAGCTGCACGGTCGCGGGGATGTCCCATGTGTCGCTGGAGACGATGGTGACCACCTGCAGCGCGACCAGGAGGGCGACGTAACCGGTCAGGAGCGAACGCGCCAAGCGACTGCCGCGGGCCAGCGCAGAGGCGAGGGCCACCACCAGGAGGCCGAACAGGATGATGCTCGCACCCAGCAGCGACACCGGCAGCACCTCGTCGTCGGCGACGTCGTACCGGCTGAGGAGGACGAGGATGCCCAGGGCGACACCGGCGAACGCGATGATGTAGACCAGCACCACCACGACGGTCAACACGACCCCGCGTCGAGGTCGCGTCTCACCGGTCGCCGCGTCGCGGCGGACCGCGTCACTCCGGGGCGCGCTCACGGGTTCACCCTAGTGGCGCACCCCTTCGCGAGCCATCAGCCGGTGCAGCCGAGGCGCTGCTGCATACTCGTCATCCGGTCGATCTCCGCCTCCTGGGTCTCGATGATCGACTGCGCCACCGCGAGCACCCGCGGCTCGGAACCGAGCTCGATCACCGCCTCGGACATCGGGATGGCGCCCTGGTGATGGCGGATCATGAGGCCGAGGAAGTCGCAGTCTGCCCGAGTGCCCGTCGCCGACCGGAGCGCGTCCAATTCGGCGGCGGTCGCCATGCCCATCTCGGCCTCCAGCTCGGCCGTCGTCAGGGCCTCATCGTCCGCGCCCCCATGCCCGCCGTGCGCGTGATCGGTCCCCGCCATCCAGCCCATCAGCGGACCGCCCGACTGCGGCAGGCCCCAGCTGACGAGCCAGCCGTACATCTCGCCGCGCTGGCCCGACTGACCGGTGGCGATGTCGTAGGCGAGCGTGCGAACCTCATCGTCCTCGGTCTTGCGGTAGATCTCCATCGCCATCTCGATGGCCTGAGCGTGGTGCACCTGCATGTCGCGGGCGAAGCCCGCCTCGGCCGATGTCGTCCCCGGAGCGGCGACGGCGCTTGCGGCACCGAACATCGAGAACCGGCCGATCGCGAAGGCGAGCGCCGCGATGCCGAGTGCCACAAGCGCGATCAGCGCCCAGCGCGGGAACCCACGGCGCGGGGCGGTGGCGTCGGTCATCGGCTCCCGATCACTGACGGCCCGGGCCGTCGATGGCGCCGCTGCACGCCGCGTTCGGCTCAGGGGCGTTCTGGCTGCGCCAGTACTCTTCGAAGAACTCGGTGATCCGCTCGTCGGAGGCCGAGTCGACCTTGAGCTGTGCGTTCCAGGCGCTGACGGCGATGGGGGTGTCCATGCCCTCGTACGGCGAGAGGATGGCGTAGCTGGACGGGAGGTAGCTCTCGAGGGTGTCGATGTCCTCGGCGCTCACCTGTGCGGGGTCGTAGGTCACCCATACGGCGCCGTGCTCCATCGAATGCACGGCGTTCTCGTTCGCCTGGGGCTCGGTGTACACGCCGCAGTTGAGCCAGACGGCGTTGTGCGGGCCACCGGCCGGGGGAGTCTGCTCGTAATCCACGACGCCGTCGACGTGGTCGGTGGCGTTCTCGAAGGTCTCGACGCCCTCGATCTCGGCGCCCGTGCTGTCGAGGGCGCCGTAGGTCGGGGGAGGGGCGGGGGCGAAGACGATGGATGCCACGATCGCGGCGATGACGGCGACGGCCGCCGTCGATCCCACAGCCCACCAGACCAGCTTGCTGCGGCGGCGCTTGGCGAGCTGGCGCTGATACTCCGCGAGCTTCTCCTGCTTCTTCTGCTCGCGCTGCTGCTTGACGGTCAGATTGATCTCAGCCTGGGTGGCCGGATTTCCGCTGGCGCGCTTTCCGGAGGGACGGGAGGACGAGGGCGGGGTCATAGCGTGGGCTCTCGGGTCTGGCGCGGCGAGCGCGTCGAGGCAGGAGGGACGTGCCCATCTTATGCGGGTGCATGGGCGCGACCCCTGGGAACAGGCTCGTAAACGGCCCCGCATCCGCTAGACTCGGGTGGTCTTCGAATCGATTCGACGCGCGTCTCCTCGCGACGCGGCGACGAACCCCGCCAGCTGCCGTCCTTCCGGCCGCGCGACACCCTGCCACGAAACCGAGAGTGACTGTGCTCGATACCGCCTCCCAGCCGACTGTCCCGCCCGCCGCTGCCTCCCCGGCGCGCATGACCACCGGAGCCATCCGCACCCTCGGGCCCAACCCCGCGACGGCGCCGGTCATGCTGCATCCGGGCGATGCCATCCCCGCCCGCAAGCGCCTGATCTACATCATCCTGCTCGGGGCCCTCACCGCCCTCGGCCCGTTCACGATCGACCTCTACCTGCCGGCCTTCCCCGTTCTCGAGGACGACTTCCAGACCACCGCCGCCGCGATCCAGCTGACCCTGACCGGGACGATGATCGGTTTCGGCGTGGGGCAGCTGATCGTCGGGCCGCTCAGCGACAAGGTGGGGCGCCGCGTGCCGCTCATCGCCGTCACGGCTCTTCACGTGATCGCGAGCATCGCCGCCGCGCTCGCGCCGACGCTGATGCTCCTCAGCGTCTCGCGCGTCTTCATGGGGATCGGCGCCGCAGCCGGCGGCGTGGTCGCGATGGCGATCGTCCGCGATCTGTTCGGCGGCAAGCGGCTCGTGGTCATGCTCAGCCGCCTCGCCCTCGTCACCGGTGTCGCGCCGGTGGTCGCGCCGCTCGTCGGCGCCGGCCTGCTCGCCGTCATGCCGTGGCGCGGTCTGTTCATCGTGCTCGCCGTCTACGGGGCCCTCCTGCTGATATGCGCCGTCCTCCTGGTCCCCGAGACGCTTCCCCCGGCCCGCCGAGGCGGCAAAGGCGGCGCAACGGTGCTGCAGCGGTACAAAAGCGTTCTCAGCGACCGGGTGTTCCTGGGCGTCCTCGTCATCGGCGGCATGACGTTCAGCGGGCTGTTCTCGTACCTCTCCGCCTCCTCGTTCCTGTTCCAGGAGGGCTACGGCTTCGACGCGCAGCAGTACGGCCTCCTGTTCGCCGTCAACTCCCTCGGCCTCGTGATCGGAGTGCAGACCGCGTCCCGACTCGCGGCGCGGTTCGGTCCGCAGTGGGTCCTGGCGGGATCCACTGCGACGCTCGTGCTCGCCTCCAGCACGATCATCGTCCTCGACCAGCTCGGCCTGGGCCTGTGGGGCACCGTCGTGCCGCTGTTCTTCTTCATGACGGCGTGCGGGTTCACCTTCCCCTGCATCCAGGTGCTGGCGCTCGATCGGCACGGCAAGGCGGCGGGTACGGCGGCATCGATCCTCGGCGCGGTCAACTTCGGCGTGGCCGGACTCATCTCACCGGTGGTCGGGTGGATCTCGCAGGACACCGGCATCACCGGCACCTCGATGGCCATCGTGATGGTCGGGTGCGGCGTGGTCGCCGTCCTCGCTCTCTGGGTGATCGTCCGCCCGCGATCGGTGGCACAGCTGACGCCCTGAGCGCAAGCCCCCCGCGCTCCCCACCCCGCGCCGGAGCGGCGGGGCACAATGGGCCGATGGACACCGCACCACCGACGCCGGATCGACGAGCGTGGGCGGTCCCGCTAGTGACCGGACTGATCCTCGTCGCCCTCGCCGTCGGTCTCGGTGCATGGATCTTCGTCCGCGGCAATGAGCCGTTCGACATCGACGCCGACTGGAACATCCTCCTGGCGGGCTGGTCGTCGCCGGTGGTCACCGGGTTCTCGCAGTTCATGAACGTCGTCGGCGCGGGGTGGTTCTCGATCGCCGTCGTCCCCCTCGGCGGAGCGTTGCTGATGATCCTGCTCCGCCGCCCCTGGGGGGCGCTGTTCCTCGTCCTCTCCCTCGCGGCCTCGGCCGCGGGCGTCCAGGTGCTCAAGCAGACGTTCGGTCGCGCCCGCCCGGAGGACATCCTGGTGATGAGCGATTACGGGTCCTATCCCTCCGGGCACGCCGGGAACGCGGCGACGGTGGCCACCATCGCGGTGGTGCTCTTCCCGCGCCTGTGGGTGGGCATCGCCGGCGCCGCATGGGTGCTTCTCATGGCCTTCAGCCGCACCTACCTCCACGCGCACTGGCTCAGCGACACCCTCGGCGGCGCGCTCCTCGGGGCGGGCGTCACGCTGCTGCTCGCCGCGGCCTTCGCGGTGCCGTTGGCCAGGGAGAGGAAACGGCGGGCGGATGCCGCGGTCGCGCCCGCCTCGCTACTGTGAACCCATGACCCAGGGGGAGTCGTCCGATCCCGATGCGGTGGCCGCGGCCGAGCTCACGCGACTGCGCGCCGACGCCGAGGCCGCCGAAGCGGAGCTGAAGGCCGCCCGGGCGCGCGCAGCGCTCGCCGCCGCCGAAGAGGCGGCCGCCCGCGGTTCGCAGGCGCCGCCGGACGCCCCCGGGCCGGTATCGGAGCGGGTGGGGGACGGTCCGCTCAGCGAGGAGGATGTCACCGCCATCGTCCGCGGCTACACCTTCGACGAACCGGGCCTGGACCTCGGCGCCCTGGTGAACGGCGAGGCCGTACCGACGGCCCAGGTGCGCATCCCGTTCGGGATGCTGAACCGTCACGGGCTCATCGCGGGCGCGACCGGCACCGGCAAGACCCGGACGCTGCAGCTGCTGGCCGAGCAGATCGCCGCCGGCGGCGTCCCCGTCTTCGCCGCGGACGTCAAGGGAGACCTGTCGGGGGTCGCCACGCCCGGTGAGCCGAGCGAGAAGCTGCTCGCGCGCACACGCGCCATCGGCCAGGACTGGCAGCCCGCGGCATCCGCGACCGAGTACTTCTGTCTCGGGGGCATCGGCACCGGCGTGCCGATCCGCGCGACGGTGTCGGCGTTCGGGCCGCTGCTGCTGAGCAAGGTGCTGGGACTGAATCAGACGCAGGAGTCCAGTCTCGGGCTGGTGTTCCACTACGCCGACGCCAACGGCCTGGCCCTCGTGGACCTCTCCGACCTCAGGGCGGTGCTGACGTATCTCACCAGCGCCGAGGGCAAGGCGGAGCTGAAGCAGCTCGGCGGCCTCTCCGCGGCGACGGCGGGGGTGATCCTGCGGGGCTCATCACCTTCGCCGACGGGGGCGCCGACGTCTTCTTCGGCGAGCCGGAGTTCGACGTCGCCGACATCCTCCGCACCGCTCCCGACGGCCGGGGCATGATCAATCTGCTCGAGATCCCGGGTGTCGCCGACAAGCCCGAGCTCTTCTCGACGTTCCTCATGTACCTCCTGGCGGAGCTGTTCGAGACCCTCCCCGAAGTCGGCGACCTCGACAGGCCGAAGCTGGTCTTCTTCTTCGACGAGGCTCACCTTCTGTTCCGCGACGCCTCGAAGGATTTCGTCGCCGCCATCGTGCAGACCGTGCGACTCATCCGCTCCAAGGGCGTCGGGGTGTTCTTCGTCACACAGACGCCGAAGGACGTCCCGTCCGACGTGCTCGCCCAGCTCGGCTCCCGGGTGCAGCATGCACTGCGGGCCTACACCCCCGAGGATGCCGCGGCCCTGCGCGCGACCGTCCGCACGTACCCGACATCCGGATACGACCTCGAGCGCGTCCTGCAGGAATTGGGCACCGGCGAGGCGGTGGTGACCGTGATGAGCGAGAAGGGGGCTCCGACGCCGGTGGCCTGGACGAGGATGCGGGCGCCCCAGGGTCTCATGAGCCCGTCGGCCCCCGAGGCGATCCGTGCCGGCGTCACTGGGTCCCCCCTCCTCGGCGCCTACGCCGAGGCCATCGATCGGGAGTCGGCGCGGGAGATCCTCACCGCGCGGATGAACGCCGCCGCTGCCGCGGCTGCCGCCGCCGATGCCGCGGCGGAGCAGGCTGAGATCGACGCCGAGCTGGCGAAGCAGCGCGCAGCCCTGGACAGGGCGCAGGCGGATGCCGAGAGGAAGGCGCAGAAAGAGTACGAGCGTCTTCTCCGACAGAGCGCGGGCAGTCGCTCCACCCGCACCACCCGGCGAGCCGACCCCTCGCCGATCGACCGGGTGCTGGGTTCGAAGGCGACGCAGAGCATCCTCCGCGAGGTGATACGCGGCGTCTTCGGCACCGCGCGCCGCTGAGTGGGAACCCCCGCTCCTCGCCGCCGAGGCGAGGGTAGCCTGTGCAGATGGCGACGAAGCCCCCCACCTCTGACATCGACGAGAACGACCTGAAGGTCGCCGACCGCAAGAAGGTCGCGGTCGGCGTGCCCGCCGTTCTGCATGCCCTGCAGATGTCGTACGAGCAGATGGGTGCGGTCCGCAGCGCTCAGACCCTGCTGCGGGTGAACCAGAAGGACGGCTTCGACTGTCCGGGCTGCGCGTGGCCGGAGGAGGACAAGCGGCACATCGCAGAATTCTGCGAGAACGGCGCCAAGGCCGTCGCCGAGGAGGCGACGCTGCGGAAGGTGGGACCGGACTTCTTCGCGCGGCACAGCGTCGCACAGCTGCGCGAGCGCGACGACTACTGGCTGGGACAGCAGGGGCGCCTCACCCACCCGATGATCCTCGACGAGGGCGCGACGCACTATCGGGAGGCGTCATGGGATGACGCCCTCCGCCTCATCGCCGATGAGCTCCGGGGGCTCGATGACCCTGACGAGGCGGTGTTCTACACCTCCGGGCGCACGTCGAATGAGGCAGCCTTCCTCTATCAGCTGCTGGTGCGCGGGCTCGGGACGAACAACCTTCCCGACTGCTCGAACATGTGCCACGAGTCATCCGGATCGGCGCTGACCCAGACGCTCGGGATCGGCAAGGGTACGGTCTCGATCACCGACATCCATGAGGCGGATCTGCTAATCGTGGCCGGGCAGAATCCGGGGACCAACCACCCCCGCATGCTGAGCGCGCTGGAGAAGGCCAAGGCACGCGGAGCGACCATCATCGCCGTCAACCCGCTGCCCGAGGCCGGCCTGATCCGGTTCGAGAATCCGCAGACCCCGAAGGGCATGATCCTCGGCGGCACGCGGATCGCGGATCAGTTCGTGCAGATCCGCCTCGGTGGCGACCAGGCGCTGTTCCAGGCCATCGGCAAGCATCTGCTGGAGGCCGAAGACCGCGAGGGAGGGGTCATCGACCGCCCCTTCATCGACGCCTACACGTCGGGCTTCGAGGAGTATCGGACGGCGATCGCCGCGGTGCCGTGGGAGGAGCTGGTCGTCGCGACGGGGATCGCCGAGGAGCGACTCCGCCACGTCGCCGAGACCGTCCGGGCGTCGACGGCGACGATCGTCTGCTGGGCGATGGGGCTGACCCAGCACAAGCACTCCGTCCCCATGCTCCGCGACGTCGTGAACGTGCTGCTCCTCCAGGGGAACATCGGGCGCCCCGGTGCGGGGGTCTGCCCCGTCCGCGGCCACTCCAACGTGCAGGGCGACCGCACGATGGGCATCTACGAGAAGCCCTCCACGGCGTTCCTCGATGCCCTCGACCGCGAGTTCGATTTCGCCGCGCCGCGCGAGTGGGGCTACGACACTGTCGAGGCGATCCGCGCCATGCGCGACGGGTGCGTGCGGGTCTTCTTCGCGATGGGCGGCAATTTCGCCAGTGCCACGCCCGACACCGCGGTGACCGAGGCGGCGCTTTCGACCACGGATCTGACCGTGCAGGTCTCGACGAAGCTCAACCGCTCGCACCTCGTGACCGGACGGCGCGCGATCATCCTGCCCACCCTCGGCCGCACCGACCGCGACCGCCGCGGCGGGGCGGAGCAGCGGGTCACGGTGGAGGACTCGATGAGTGCGGTCCACGCATCTCGCGGCCGGCTCGCGCCGCCCTCGGACGACCTCCTCAGCGAGGTCGCGATCATCGCGCGGCTCTGCCGCATGCTCTTCGACGACCTCGACGGCGACACCGACCATGCGCCGCTCACCGCACCGCCGCTCGAGACGCAGCCCGCGCCCGAGGAGGTCGACCGCCGCCAGGTCGAGCGTGACACTGTTGAGAGTGACACCGTCGAGGCGGGCGGCGCCGACCCCGCGGGGATGGATCTTCCGCGCAACGTCCCGCACGCCGACTGGTCGGCCCTCGAGAGCGACTACGCACTCATCCGCGCGCACATCGCACGCGTGGTGCCCGGCTTCGAGGACTTCGAAGAGCGGATCGCCAAGGGGCGCACCTTCATCCTCCCGAACGGCCCCCGCGACGCGCGCACCTTCGCCACAGAGACCGGTCGGGCGATGTTCACCGCGAACCGCCTCGAATACCCTGAAATCCCCGCCGGGAGGCTGCTGCTGCAGACCCTGCGGTCGCACGATCAGTACAACACCACCATCTACGGCAAGGATGATCGCTATCGCGGCATCCACGGCGGCCGGCGGGTGGTCCTCGTCAACGAGCACGATCTCGGCGCGCAGGGCCTGCGCGACGGCGATCTGGTCGACCTGGTGTCGGAGTGGACGATGACCGACGGCGCCGTCGAGGAGCGACGCGCGGAACGCTTCCGTGTCGTCGCCTACCCCACCCCGCGCGGCAACGCGGCGGCCTACTACCCCGAGACGAACGTGCTCGTCCCGCTGGACTCGGTCGCCGACGTCAGCGGCACCCCGACGTCGAAGTCGGTCGTGGTCCGCCTCGAACAGGTCGCCGTCGCACGCGCCTAGGCTGAGGGCGTGCACACCGCCGCCGTCATCACCGTCTCCGACCGCTCCGCCGCCGGCACGCGCGCCGACGAGAGCGGCCCGCTCGCGGTCGCCGCGCTCCGCGAGGCCGGCTTCGACTGCGATGAGGCGGTCGTGGTCAGCGACGGCGCCGACAGCGTCGAGCGCGCGCTCACAGCACAGGTGCTCGCGGGGGTGAAGCTCGTGATCACCACCGGCGGCACGGGCGTCGGGCCGCGCGACGCCACCCCCGAGGGGACGGCGCGGGTGCTCACGCGTGAAATCCCCGGGATCGCTGAGGAGCTGCGCCGGCGCGGCGCGGCGGAGAAGCCCGCCGGCATGCTCACGAGGGGCCTGGCAGGGGTGGTGGACCCGCACGGGGTGATGGTCGTGAACCTCCCCGGTTCCCCACGGGCGGTGACGTCGGGGATGCCGGTGATCCTGTCGGTCGCCCGGCACGTGCTCGACCAGCTCGCCGGCGAGGACCACCGATGACCGTGGTGCGGATCGCGCGGATCAGCGCCGAGCCCCTCGATCTCACCGCGCATCTCGATGCCGTCGAGGACGCCACGGCCGGCGCGATCACGACCTTCATCGGGCGGGTGCGAGACCACGATCCGGATGCCGCGGCAGCGGTGCGGGCACTGGAATACACCGCCCACCCCGATGCCGAAAGGGTCCTGACCGCGCTCGCCCAGGAGGCTTCCGGTGACGCCGGCGTGCTCGTCGCGGTGAGCCACCGGGTGGGGAGCCTGAGCGTCGGAGAGGCCGCGGTGATCATCGCGGTCGCCGCGGCGCATCGTGGAACGGCGTTCGAGGTCTGTCGTCAGCTCATCGAGCGGATCAAGACCGATCTGCCGGTGTGGAAGCGTCAGACCGAGGTCGACGGCACCTCGACCTGGCTCGGCCTCGGCGGCTGAGCCTCACCCGCCCGCGAACGGCGGGAGGACATCCACCACGGTGTCATCGGCGAGCGGCTCGTCGTCATCGACCCGGCTGCCGCCCACGAGCACCGCGCATCGGGGCAACAGGCCCGCCATTCCCGGACGCTCGGTCGCCAGCGCCGTGCGCAGCGCCCCGAGGGTCGGCTCCGCCCGGGTCTCCTCGCTCGTTCCGGCCATCTCCTCTGCGGCGGCGAAGTACCTCACGCGCGCCATTCAGGTTCCCGCCGTCTGCTCGGAGGGTGCGGCGTCGTCGTAGCGGGCGACGAGGTCGATGACGGCGGCGAGCGCGGCTCCGACGTCTTCGGGCCCTGCTCCGGCGCGTCCGGCGACGAGGCCGGCGACGAAGGCGCCCAGGGGGGCGCCCGGGCGGGCGACGCCGTTCGCGACCTCCCGTGCGAGATCGAGGATGGCCGAGACGGGCACCTGATCGGCGGCCAGATCGAAATGATCGCGCATCAGCTCGGCCCAGCGGTCCAGAGCCTCCGGCGGCAGCGTGCGCGGCGTCGGCGTGGGTGTCTCACTCACGGTTCCCGTCCTCCCCGGCGCGGCGCGCCGCCTCAAGATCCTCCCACGTGTCGATGTCAAACGAGAGTGCTGCGGCGCTGTCAAAAGAGAGGGCCGCAGCGCCGGTGGAAGAGAGGGCCGCGGCGCGCGGATCCGTGACGACAGTCACGGCGAGGTCGGTCACCAGGTCGCGGACGGCAGCGTCACGGCCGCGCTGCGGCATCCGCTCGATCCGGCGCTCGAGGGCAGTGGTACGGAACAGACCCACGAGGAACTGCGGTCGGCTCGCGGCGTCACCGAGGCAGACGCCCTGGACGTCGCTCGGCACCAGCGCGGCCGCGGCGGTGAGGATCGGGACGGCGGACTCGGCGTGGGGGAGGTCGCAGGCGAGCACGAGCGTCCAGGAGGCGGGCGCGTCGGACCCCGCCCTCGCGGCGTCGAATCCCGCGATGATGCCCGCCACCGGGCCGCCGAACGGGGGATCCTCTCGCGTCCACCGCACGGTGCCCGCTGCCGGCATCTCGGGACCGACGGCGATGATGGGGTCGGCACCGGCGCGGGTGGCCGCGGCGATCGCGATGTCGAGCAGGGATCTGCCTCCGACGGTCTGGAGCGGCTTGGCCACACCGCCGAGCCGCCGCGCGCGCCCGCCGGCGAGAAGGATCGCCGAGAGATCGGTCATTCTCCCGGGCGCACCCACGTTCCCGATCGGCCGCCCTCCTTCGCCACGATCCGCACGGCCTCGATGGAGGTCGACTTGTCCATGCCCTTCACCATGTCGACGACGGCGAGGGCGGCAACGCTCACCGCGGTGAGCGCCTCCATCTCCACTCCGGTGCGATCGGCGGTGCGGACGGTCGCCTCGACCGACACGCCCTCGTCTTCGATGGAGAGGTCGAGAGTCGCCCCGTGCACGCCGATGACGTGGGCGAGGGGCAGCAGCGTGGGGGTGAGCTTGGCCGCCTGGATGCCGGCGATCCGCGCGACCGCCAGGACATCGCCCTTGGGAACCGCCCCATCCCGCAGGGCGGTGATCACCGCGGGGGCGCAGCGGACGAAGCCGCGCGCGGTGGCGGTGCGAACGGTCGGGGTCTTCTCGGTGACATCCACCATGCGGGCCCGGCCGGCGGCGTCGAGGTGTGTGAAGCTCATCCCCTCAGCATGACATCGACGCTCTCGCCCGGCTCGACCTGCTCCACCTCGGCGGGCACGACGGCGAAGGCCTCGGCCTGCGCGAGCCCACCGGCCAGGTGCGAGCCCGAGCCCCCCGCCGTCGCGGGAACCACACGCCACCCGGCGGGGTCGCTGCGGTCGATGGCCGCGGGGAGGTACTGGCGGCGGCCGGGCGGCGTGCGCCACCCCGTGCCGGCGGCGAGCCGAAGCACGGGGCGCTCGAGCTGCGTGCGCCCTGCCATGCGGAGCAGTGCCGGGCGCACGAACACCTCGAACGACACCGCGGCACTCACGGGGTTTCCCGGGAGGCCGAACAGCACAGTGCCGTCATCGAGTGCGCCGAACCCCTGCGGCTTGCCGGGCTGCATCGCCACGGCGGTGAAGGTCATCTCCCCGGTGGGGCCGAGGGTGGATTTCACCACCTCGTAGGCGCCGGCGCTCACGCCCCCGGAGAACACCACGGCGTCCGCGGCGGCGGCGCGGGCCGCGGCGAGTGCGGGTCGGAGGCCCTCGTCGTCGTCGGCGACGGTCGTGCGGAGGACCACCTCGGCTCCGGCGTCGATCGCCAGACCGGCGAGGAGGACGCTGTTGGACTCGGGGATCTGACCTCGCGCGAGGTCCGAGCCGGGGGTGACGAGTTCGGATCCCGTCGAGATCACGGCCACACGGGGCCGGCGGCGCACCTGGACGACGGCGACACCCGCCGCAGCGGCCGCACCGAGCTGGAAGGCCCCGAGCGTCTCTCCGGCGGCGACCACCTCGTCGCCGGGGGAGAGGTCATCGCCGCGGTGACGCCGATGGGCGCCGCGGGCCCGTGGTGCGCGCAGCACCTGGATCTCTCCCAGCGAGTCGGCGAGACCGTCAGCGGTGTCCTCGAACGGCACGATGGTGTCGGCCGCGGTGGGCATCGCCGATCCGGTCATGATCCGGGCGGCTTGCCCAGGGGCGAGGTGAGGGTCGAGGGGGCTCCCCGCGGGGAGGTCGGCCACGACGCGCAGCGCGACCGGCGTCGATGCCGTCGCACCGGCGACGTCGTCGAAGCGCACGGCGAAGCCGTCCATCGCCGAGTTGTTGAAGACCGGAATCGGAACCCGGGCGCGCACCGGCTCGGCGAGCGTCAGACCGAGCGCGGTCTCGAGCGGGGAGGAGATGACATCGCACGGGCGGACCGCGGCGAGGATGACGTCGCGGTGCTCCTCGACCGACCGCATCGTGCGGACGGTGCTCACGTGCGGGCCCCGGCGGGTGCGGCATCCGCGGCGGTCCAGGCCGTGTAGCCGCCGCGGAGCACAGAGGCGTCGACACCGGCGGCGCGAAGAGCCTCGGCGGCGCGCCGGGCGCGGCCGCCCGCCTGGCAGACGACCACGACGGGACCGTCACCGATCCCGGATGCAGCGGGTGCGGCGAGCACATCGGCGAGGGGTCGGAGAAGCGACCCCGGGACGACGCCGCGCGCGGTCTCCCATGGTTCACGGACGTCGAGCAGCACCGCCCCCGCGTCGAGCGTCTCGCCCAGTCGCGCCGGCTCGATCTCGGGGATGTCGCCCGCGGCGACGGTCGGGAGGGGAGCGGATCGTCGCGCGGGTGCGAGCGGCACATCGCGTACCGTGCCGGCCCAGGCGTCGACGACGAGGATGCGGCCGAGGAGCGGCTCTCCCACGCCGGCGATGAGCTTGACCGCCTCGGTTGCCAGGAGCCCGCCGACCTGCAGGCATAGGGGACCGAGGACACCCGCTTCGGCGCACGAAGGCGCGTCGTGAGCCGAGCCCGTCGGGTACAGGTCGTCGAGGACGACCCGTACAGCCCCGGCCGGCGGGGCCGACCAGAACACGGTCACTTGGGCTGCGGCCCCCTGCAGGGCTCCCCACACCAGCGGAACTCCGAGCGTCTCGCTCGCCCCGGCCACCGCCTCCCGGGTGCGGAAGCTGTCGCTTCCGTCGATGACGAGGTCGGCGCCGCGCAGCAGATCGGCCGCGTTGCTCGCGGTCAGGCGCTCCCGCCGTGCGTGGACGCGCGTGGTGGGGGAGAGGTCACGGGTGACGCGTTCGACGCTGTCGGCCTTGGGCCTGCCGAGATCGTCCATGCGGTGCAGGATCTGACGCTGGAGGTTCGACAGATCGACCACATCGTCGTCGATGACCGTCAGCGTTCCCACACCTGCGGCGGCGAGCGCGAGGATGACCGGCGAGCCGAGGCCGCCGGCGCCGATGACGGCGACGTGGGCGGCGGCCAGGCGCCGTTGGCCGACCTCCCCGAGCCCGGTCAGAGCGGCGTGCCGGAGCGTCCGCTCCTGCTCGGCGGGATCGAGCGGCGGTGCCGGGTCGACAAGGGGTGGCAACGGCATGGCATCAGGCTAACCCTGCCTCCGCGGCCGCGCTTTACTTCCGCACCTGCGGAGATATGATGCGTTTCATGCCGGATTTTCGGATCTCCGATGCTGCTTCCCTTCTCGGGGTGAGCGACGACACCGTTCGTCGCTGGATCGACCAGGGAACGCTGGAGACCACGGGCGCGGCGCCCGCGGAGATCTCGGGCACCGCGCTCGCCGCTCAAGCGCTCGCCCTGGCCAAGAACGCGGGCGACCCCACCGGGGTGCTCTCCAGTGCCCGCAACCGATTCGTGGGGCTCGTGACCCGGGTGCAGCGGGACGGCGTGATGGCCCAGGTCGACATCCAATGCGGGCCCCACCGGGTGGTGTCGCTCATGTCGTCCGAGGCGGTCGACGACCTGGGTCTGGAGGTCGGGTCGCTCGCGGTGGCGTCGGTCAAGGCGACGACGGTCACCGTGGAGGTCCCCCGGTGACCCACGCGCAGCTGACAGGTCGCGCGACCTCTCGCGGCACGGTCCGCCGCGCCACGATCGGCGCCCTCGCGGCAGCCGCCGCGGTCCTCAGCGGCTGCGCGGGCACGGCGGCCCCGACGTCGCCTCCATCGGTCGCCGACGGGGGAGGACTCACAGGAAGCCTCACCGTCTACGCGGCGGCATCCCTGCAGAGCGCGTTCGATGATCTCCTGACGGTCTTCGCCGAGCAGAATCCGGATGCCGCGGTGCAGCCGCTCGTCACAGACGGATCGTCGGCCCTGGCGACCCAGATCATCGAGGGGGCGCCCGCGGATGTGTTCGCCAGCGCCGACGAGCGCGTCATGCAGCACGCGATCGTCGCCGGAGTCGCGGTGGATCCGGTGGTCTTCGCCGCGAACACCCTCGTGCTCGTCACTCCGGCGGGCAACCCCGCGGGGATCGCGGGGCTCGCCGATCTCGACGGTGCCACCGTGGTGCTGTGCGAGCCCGACGTTCCGTGCGGCGCCGCCTCGCGGAGGCTGCTCGATAACGCGGGGGTGAGCGTCACCCCCGCGAGCCTGGAGCAGAACGTCACGGCCGTCGTCACCAAGGTCGCCGCGGGCGAGGCCGATGCGGGCATGGTCTACGCCACCGACGTCGTCGGCCGCGACGACGTCGAGGTGATCGTGCCGGACGGGGCCGCGGATGTGGTCAACCTCTATCCGATCGCGGTGACCACCCGGGCCGCCTCCGACGAGGCAGCCCGTGCCTTCATCGCCCTCGTCACCGGTCCCGAGGGGCAGCGGGTGCTCGCCGACGCGGGGTTCGCGTCCGCGCCATGACCTCGGCCCCGCGCTCGCTCCGATCGGCACCCGCCCCCGCGGTGCCGCCGATCCTCGCCGTCCCTGCCGTTCTCGGCCTCGCTCTCCTCGTCGTGCCGCTGGCCGCGCTGGTGTCGCGGGCGCAGTGGTCGACGCTCTGGGCGGATGTGACCGCGCCCCCGGCGGTGTCGGCGCTGCTGCTGTCGCTGCAGACCGGGTTCGCGGCCACGGTGCTGTGCGTCGTCCTCGGCATCCCCCTCGCGCTCGTGATCGCGCGCGCATCGGCGCGGACGGCGGCGGTGCTGCGTGCGGTCGTGACCGTGCCGCTCGTCCTTCCGCCGATGGTGGGCGGCGTCGCCCTGCTGTTCCTCTTCGGCCGCACCGGCTGGCTGGGCCCTGCTCTGGATGCCGCCGGCATCCGACTGCCCTTCACCACCGCTGCCGTCATCCTCGCCCAGGCCTTCGTCGCGCTGCCGTTCCTCGTGCTCGCTCTCGAGGGCTCGCTGCGGGCGATCGGGAGCCGGTTCGAGGAGGCGGCGGGCGCACTCGGAGCCGGTCGCTGGACGATCCTGGTCCGGATCACCCTGCCGCTGGCAGCCCCCGGGCTCGTCGCGGGTGTCATCCTCTGCTTCGCTCGGGCGGTGGGCGAATTCGGGGCGACGGCGCTGTTCGCCGGGAACGCCCCGGGGGTCACCCAGACCATGCCGCTCGCGATCTACAGCGCCTTCAACGGTGCAGGCGTGTCGCAGGGGACCGGTGTGGCGCTCTCGCTCCTCCTCCTCGTCACCGCCCTCGTCGTGCTGCTCCTCGTCCGTGCCTGGCGACCGGGGAGCCTTCGGTGACGGCGGGGCGGCTCGAGGTCGACGTCGACGACCAGGCGCGCGGCGACATCCGGCTGTCGGTGTCGTTCGTCGCCGAGCCGGGCGAGGTCGTGGGGATCATGGGGCCCAGCGGCGCGGGGAAGTCCACGCTCCTCGGGGTGATCGCGGGAACGGTGGGCCTGGACTCCGGACGCGTCGTCCGTGACGGGCGGGTGCTGTCGAGCCCCGGACGTCTCGTGCCGGCCGCCGCGCGGGAGGTGGTGCTGCTGGGTCAGGACGCGCGCCTGTTCCCCCACCTCTCCGCTTCGGAGAACATCGCGTTCGGGCCGCGCGCGCGCGGCGTCCCGCGGGCGAAGGCACGCTCCGACGCGGCATCCTGGCTCGAAAGGGTCGGACTGGCGGGCCTCGGCGACCGGCGGCCCGGAGAGCTCTCAGGCGGTCAGCAGCAGCGTGTGGCCCTTGCTCGGGCGCTCGTGACCGACCCCGCCGTCCTGCTGCTGGATGAACCCTTCACCTCGCTCGACCCCGTCACGGCCGACGACCTGCGCGCGGTGCTGCGCGATCAGCTCGCCGCGACGGGCGTCACCGCCGTCGTCGTCACCCATGACGCCCTGGATGCCGCGGTGCTCGCCGACACGCTCATCGTCGTCGAAGCCGGTCGGGTCAGCCAGCGCGGACCGACTCGCGATGTCCTCACGACCCCGGCGACGGCGTTCGTCGCGCGCATCGCGGGTCTGAACCGGGTCGAGGGGGTTGCGCGAAGCGGAGCCTGGGAGCGGGCCGGTCGGCGGCTCGTTCCCGCCGATGCCGCCGGGCGCGCCCTGCTCGCCGCGGCGGCTGGCCGGCCGGTGTGGGCGGTGTTCCGCCCCTCGGCGGCGGCGATCGCGGCGCCGGGCGCCGGCGCCGATGCCGACGCGGGAGGATGGCGGACGCGGATCGTCCGGCACGAGGCCACACCGTCAGGGGTGCGTCTGCACACCGACGAGCCTCCCCTCTTCGTCGACGCCGACCTGGCCGCCGCCGCGCGCTTCCCCGTCGGGGCCGACGTCACCGTCACCCTGGACGAACGGGCGGTCCGGCTGGCGCCGTGACCCCGGCATGGTCTCGCACACCGGCGGCGTAGACTCCCCGCGTGCCGCGCCTTCGCCCTTTCCGTCCCGGTGACGAACCGGCGCTCGCCGAGGTCTGCCTTCTCACCGCCGACGACGGCGCCGACGCGACCGGCGTGCTGCCGGATGACGATCTCTGGGCTGCGCTCTTCGTCCTCCCCTACGTCGCGCGGCACCCCGACTTCGCCTCTGTCGTCGAGACCGATGACGGTCGGGTCGCCGGCTACGTCGTGGGTACGCCCGATACCGCCGCGTTCGAGGAGTGGTTCGCGCGCGACTGGTGGCCGCGGGTCGCCCCGCACCGCCGCGGGAAGGAAGAGGCCGAGGGACGGTACGCCGACCTGCTGGACTATGCCGCCAGGCGGGGGACGAGCGCTCAGGCGTACGCCCGGGAGTATCCCGCCCACCTGCACATCGACCTCCTCCCCGAGGTGCAGGGGCAGGGATGGGGGCGCAGGCTCATCGCGGGCTTCGTCCAGACCCTCCGGGACGAGGGCGTGCCGGGGGTTCACCTCGTCGCCTCGGCCGGCAACTCCGGGGCGCTGGCGTTCTATCCCCGGCTGGGTTTCGTGTCGCTGCCGTCGGGGCCCGGCGAGCGCGCCTTCGGGATGTCGCTGGACTGAGTGGGCACCGCCCTTCGCCCCTCCCGGCGGCGGTAGCCTCGCTGGCATGGACGACCTCTCCGCTCCGACCGGTCGCGAAGCGGCCCTCGTCGCCGTCGCGCGCGACGACGGCACCGCCCCCCGCGCCCTCGTCCTCGGCGCGACCGGCTACATCGGCGGACGACTGGTGCCGCGGCTGCTGGGCGCCGGCTACCGGGTGCGGGTCCTCGCGCGCGACCCGCGCCGTGTGGCCGCCTTCGCCTGGGGCGAGCGGGTCGAGATCGTGTCGGGGGATGCCGCTGATGCGACCGTCATGGCAGAGGCCGCCGCCGATGTGGACGTCCTGTACTACCTCGTGCATTCGATGTCGGCGGGTCGCGGGTTCGAGAGTGCCGACCGGGAGGCCGCCGAAACCGTCGCCCGCGCCGCCGCCCAGGCCGGCGTCGCACGACTGGTGTACCTCGGTGGCCTGCACCCCGACGGGGTGCCGCTGTCGGCGCACCTTCGTTCGCGGGTCGAGGTGGGGGAAGTGTTCCTCGCCAGCGGAGTGCCCACGCTCGTCCTCCAGGCGGGCGTCGTGATCGGGTCGGGCTCGGCGTCCTTCGAGATGGTCCGCCACCTCACCGATGTGCTCCCGTACATGCCCGCGCCGCGCTGGGTGCGCAACCGCATCCAGCCGATCGCGGTGCGCGACGTGCTGCACTATCTGCTCGGTGCCGCGCGGGTCGCCCGGGACGTCAACCGTGCCGTCGACATCGGCGGACCGGATGTGCTGCGCTACGGCCAGATGATGAACGGCTACGCACTCGAGGCGGGGCTCCCGCAGCGGGCGATCGCCGCGCTCCCGGTGCTGACGCCCCGCCTGGCCTCGCACTGGGTGAACCTCGTCACCCCCATCCCCCGCTCGATCGCACGGCCGCTGGTGGAGTCGCTGCAGAACGAGTGCGTCATGAAGGACGTCGACGTCGACGCTCTCATCCCGCGTCCCGAGGGCGGGCTGATGCCGTACCGGGAGGCGGTGGCGCGGGCTCTCGGACGGGTGGCGGACGACGCGATCGAGACGAGCTGGCAGGACGCGGAAGTGCTCGGCGTTCCGAGCGATCCGCTGCCGAGCGACCCGAACTGGGCGGGGAAGGCGGTCTTCGTCGACGAGCGGTCAGCCCACACCACCGCCCCTCCCGAAGCGCTGTGGCAGGTCATCGAGGGGATCGGCGGCGAGAACGGGTGGTACTCCTCCCCGGTGCTCTGGGCGATCCGCGGGTGGATGGACCGCGTCGTCGGGGGGATCGGGCTGGCACGCGGGCGCCGCAGCCGAGCGCGCCTGGTCGTGGGCGACGCCCTGGACTTCTGGCGGGTCGAGGCGATCGAGCCGGGGAGGTTCCTCCGCCTCCGCGCGGAGATGAAGGTGCCTGGGCTCGCCTGGCTCGAGCTCCGGGCACGCCCGGAGGCCGACGGCTCACGCTACGAGCAGCGCGCCGTGTTCTTCCCCCATGGCCTGTCGGGTCGTCTCTACTGGTTCGCCGTGCTGCCCTTCCACGGCTTCATCTTCGCGGGTATGGCCAATCGCATCGCGGCGGCTGCCGAGACGGTGGCCGGAAGCGGCGCGCGACCGACCGTGGCCTCGCCCGCCGCCTGAGGGACCGACGAGGCGGGGTCTACGCCGTCGTCCGGGCCACCTCGCGGACCACGCCGCCGGCCTCCAGGCGCACCACGCGATCCACCCCGCCCGCCGGGACGTCGGCGTGCGAGATGAGGATCACAGCCTGCTCGGACCCGGCGGCCGAGAGGAGATCACGAAGGAGCTCATCCGCGCCGGCCGGATCGACCCCGGCCGTGGGTTCGTCGAGGATGAGGACGGGAAAGCCGCGGAGGAGCGCTCGTGCGAGCGCGAGCCGCTGGGCCTGGCCCCCCGAGACCCAGGCGCCGCGCTCGCCCACCCGGGCGTCCAGGCCGCCGCGGCGGCGGACCCAGTCCCACAGCCCCACCCGTTCCAGCGCCTGCTCGAGTTGCGCGTCGCTCGCGGTCGGCCGCGCGAAGAGCAGGTTCTGCCGGATGTCGTCGTCGAAGAGCATCGGATGCTGCTCGACGAGACCGATCGTGCGGCGGACGTCATCAGGGGAGAACGCGGTGACCGGAACGCCCCCGATCGTGTAGTCGCCTCCTGGCTCGAGGAAGCGCACCAGCACGTGCGCGAGCGTCGTCTTTCCCGAGCCGCTCGCGCCCGACACCAGCACGCGCTCGCCGGGCGCGACGTCGAGGTCGACGTCGCGCAGCGCCGCGCCGGCACCACCCGGCCACCTCGCCGTCACTCCCCGCAGGGACAGTCCCTCTCCCAGCGACGGGCCCATGCCGGTCGGTGCCACCGGGGGACCCGCGACGAGGCTCGACCGGAAGATCGTCCGGAACCGCGTCGGCGATGCGGGTCGCCGACGCGCGGACGGTCCGCCACGCTGCCGCCGCCGACGGCACCACCGCGAAGACCTCGAAGACCGCCATGGGTACGAGGACGACGACAGCGAGTCCGGGACCCGACAGCGCCCCCGAGGCCACGGCGGGCGTGCTGACGAGCACGGCGGCGATCGACGCGCCGCCGGCCGCGACCGACACCACCGCAGTCGTCGCCGCCTGAGCTCCGGCGCGGCGGACGACGGCGCGCCGGAGGGCACGATCGGCGGCGTCGATACGGGCGCGACTGGCCTCGGCCGCGCCGTAGGCGTGGAGGACGTCCAGGGCGGAGAGGTGGTCCAGGAGCGCCTCGGTGACGCGTGCCCGCAGGGGTGCTACGGCGCGCTCGGCGCGTGACCCCGCAGCCCAGCCCCAGACGGCGGCGGTGAGGGCGGCCAGCACGAGGCAGCCGAGCAGGGTGAGGGCTGCCGGCCACCACACCAGCCCGACGAGGATCACCGACAGCGCCGCGACCAGTGCGGAGGAGGCCAGAGGCTGGATGACGCGCAGCGGAAGGTCTTGCAGGTCGTCGACATCGTCGACGAGGGCGCCGAGCACCGAGCCGCTCCTGGTCCGGCTGAGGCCGTCGGGGGCGAGCGGAACAAGGCGGCGGACGAGGTCGGTGCGGGTGCGCACGAGCTGACGGAGGGCGGCGTCGTGCCCGAACAGGCGCTCGAGGTAACGGGCGCTCGCCCGGGCGAGCGCGAAGAAGCGCACGCCGACGACCGCGAGCGAGAGATAGAGCACCGGCGGCTGCTCGGAAGCGCGAACGATGAGCCAGGCGCTGACGGCCAGCAGTGCCACCGCTGACGCCTCCGCGGCGAGCCCGGCCAGGATCGTCGGCACCCACCGCCGCGCCGGGGGCAGTGCGCCGCGCAGAAGCGAGCGAACGGTCGTCCGGGAGTCAGACTGCGGCATGACGTGCCTCCTGGCTCGTCGACTCAGCGCCCATCGACTCAGCACCCATCGACTCAGTGCCCATCGACACCATGCGATCGGCGATCCGGCGCGCGCTGGGGCGATGGGAGATGAGCAGCACCGCGGAACCCTCGTCGGCGAGGGTGCGGACCGAGCGCCAGAGGCGCTCCTCGGTGCCGGGGTCGAGCGCGGCGCTCGGCTCGTCGAGCGCAAGCAGGCAGGCCCCGCGACCGGCCGGGTCGCGAAGCAGGCGATAAAACGCCCGCGCCACGGCCACGCGCTGGGCCTGGCCCCCCGACAGACCGGCCCCGCGCACGCCGAGCTCGAGGTCGGGAGATACCCCGTCCGCGCAGGCGAGGAGGAGCGCCCGCCGCACCAGAGCCTCGACCGGGGCGGTGTCGCCGAGAGCGACGTTGTCGGCGACGCTGCCGTGGAGGAGCCCCGCGTCCTGCCCCGCCCACGCCAGCCACTGCGCGGGGGAGAGCGCCCGCACATCCCGTCCCTGCCAGGTCGCCGTGCCCTCTGCCTCGGCAGCTCCGCGGAGCGCCGCGAACAGGCTGCTCTTGCCTGCTCCGCTCGGGCCGGTGAGGAGGGTGACGGTTCCGGGGGCTGCGGTCAGGTCGATCGCGTCGAGGAGGACGTCACCACGTCGTACCCGCAGGTCCTCCACGACGAGACCCGGCATCCCCGCGGACAGACGCTGGCCCGCGGACAGACCCTGCCCTGCGGCATCCGGTCCGTCTCGGCCATCATCCCCAGACCGGGTCTCGCCGCCGGCGGCGTCGAGCACGGCGAAGACCTCTTCTGTGGCGGCGACCCCCTCGGCTGCCGCGTGGAACTGCACGCCCACCTGACGCAGCGGCAGATAGGCCTCGGGCGCGAGGAGGAGGACGAAAAGACCCACGGCGAGAGGCAGCGCGCCGTCGAGAAGCCGGAAGCCGATGGAGACCGCGACGATCGCCACGGCGATGCTGGCGAGGAACTCCAGGGCGAAACCCGACAGGAACGACACCCGCAGCACCGTCATCGTCTCGCGGCGATACCGGGCGGTGGTCTCGCCGATCGACGCGACCGCGCGCTCCTGACGCTGATAGAGCTTCAGGGTGCCCAGGCCCCGCACGGTGTCGGCGAAGCGGGCGGCCAGCCGGCCGAGTGTGTCCCACTGCCGCTTCTGCACCCCACGGGTCGCCAGCCCGATGAGCACCATGAACAGCGGGATGAGGGGGAGGGTCAGGGCGACGGTCAGGGCCGAGATCCAGTCCTGCCACCACATCACCGCCACAAGCAGCGGCGTAGCCACGGCGGTGAGGACCAGCTGCGGCAGGTAGCGGCCGAAGTACGCCTCCATCGCCTCGAGCCCTCGGCCCGCCGTCACGGCCAGCCGCGCCGTGTTGCGACCCGACAGCCAGCCCGGGCCCAGGCGATCGACGGCGGTGAGGACGGCCGCGCGGAGTTCCGACTGGGCGCGGGCGGCGGCTCGCGTCGCCGCCGCCTCCCGGGCCCAGGCGAGCGCCGCACGGAGAGCGACGACCACCACCAGAGCGGTGAGAATCCCGGCGAGCTCGGCCGGCGGCATCCCGTCGATCGCGCCCACGATCGCCTGCGTGAGCAGCCAGGCGAAGGCGACGACCACGACCGCCTGAGCGAGCCCGATCAGCACGAGGAGTGCGAAGAACGGGCGGGACGCTGCGGCGTACCGCAGCAGCCGAGGGTCGACGGGACGGGCCATGTGCGGTTCTCAGTGGGCGGCCGCGGCGCCCGCGGTCTCGATGTGGCGGCGGGTGACGCGCTTGCGGAACACCCAATAGGTCCAGCCCTGGTACGCCAGGACCAGTGGGAGGAAGATCAGCGCCGCCCACGACATGATCGTGAGGGTGTAATCGGTGCTCGAGGCGTTCTGGATCGTCAGGCTGAAGGCGGGGTCGGTGGACGAGGGCATCACGTTCGGGAACAGCGAGAACCACAGCGTGAGCACAGCGCCCGCGACGGCGCCCACACCGAACGCGAAGGCACGACCCTCGCGGTCCCGAGCACTGGCGAGCACGCCGCCGAGCACGCACGCGGCCGCCACACCGGCGGCGATGAGGGCAGCGGGGAACGCGGGGGCGCCCCCGCCCCAGGCGTCGGCGAGCGTCCAGGTGAGGAAGACGGCCGCGACGGCGAGGGTCACGATTCCGGCGCGGACGGCGAGCCGGCGTGCACCGGCGTGGACCGGTCCATCGGTCTTCAGCGCCACGAACGTCACCCCATGGGTGAAGAAGAGCAGCAGGGTCGTCGCTCCGCCCAGGAGCGCATAGGGGTTCAGCAGATCGAGCAGGGTTCCGGTGAACTCGAAGTCCTGGTCGATCGGCACACCGCGGACGATGTTGGCCACCGCGACACCCCAGAGGAACGCCGGGACTGCCGAACCGATGACGATCATGAGGTCGAAGCGCCGCTTCCAGCGAAGGTCATCGCGCTGGTGACGGTACTCGAACGACACCCCGCGGACGATGAGGGCGAGAAGGATCAGCAGCAGCGGCAGGTAGAAGCCGCTGAACAGCGTCGCGTACCACTCGGGGAAGGCGGCGAACAGGCACGCGCCCGCGACGATGACCCAGGTCTCGTTGAGGTCCCACACCGGTCCGATGGTGTTGATGATCTGGCGGCGGGAGGTCTCGTCGCGGCCGAGGAAGGGCAGCGACATCCCGACGCCGAAGTCGAAGCCATCGAGGACGAAGTAGCCGAGGAAGAGGAAGCCGACGATCCAGAACCACAGGGAGGGAAGATCCATGATGCGCCTTTCGCCTAGTAGACCGTCGTCCGGGTCGCGAGCTCCGCGTCCTCGTCGCCACCGGTGGGAGGGGAGGTGTCCGGACCCTTCTGCGCGGCGCGGAGGATGAGCCCGAACTCCACGACGGCGAGAGTGGCGTAGATGAGCGTGAAGGCGATGAGGGAGATGAGCACCGTCCAGCCGGGGACGTTGGGGGAGACCCCGTCCTCGGTGAGCATCAGCCCGAACACGATCCAGGGCTGACGGCCCATCTCGGTGAAAACCCAGCCGACGAGGCTGCCGAGGAGGGGAAGCGGTGCCGACCAGATCGCGACCTTCCACATCCACCTCGCCACGGGGCGGGTCGCCTTCGTGCGGGTGACCCACAGTCCCGCCACGGCGACGAGGGCGGCGATTCCGCCGAGGGCGATCATCCACCGGAACGACCAGTACGTCACCCACACGATCGGCCGGTAGTCCACGCCGGCGCCGAACTGCTCGGTGTACAGCGCCTGCAGGTCGTTCAGACCCTCGACGCACCCGTCGAGGCTGTGGGTGGACAGCAGCGAGAGGAGGTAGGGCACGCGCAGCGACCAGATCTCCTCCGTCCCATCCGGCGTGCCGATCGAGAAGATCGAGAAGGAGGCGTTCGCACCGCAGGCGGAATCCCACATCGCCTCTGCGGCAGCCATCTTCATCGGCTGGGTCGCGACCATGACCAGGCTCAGCTGATCGCCGCTGACGGCCACGCCGATGAACGAGGCGATGACGAACCACAGGCCGAAGCGCAGCGACGACCGCATGGTGTCGAGGTGCTGCCCGCGGGAGAGGTGCCAGGCCGAGACGGCGACGACGACCGTGCCGGCGAACATCCAGGCGGCGAAGATCGTGTGCGGGAAGGCGGCGAGCACGACGGGGTTGGTCAGCACGGCGCCGATGTCGATCAGCTCGGCGCGGCCCCCGTCGGCGGCGAGCTGATAGCCGACCGGGTTCTGCATGAACGCGTTCGCGGCGAGGATGAAGTACGCCGACAGGGTCGAGCCGAGGACGACCATCCAGATCGAGGCCAGGTGCAGCAGGCGCGGCAGCCGATCCCACCCGAAGATCCACAGCCCGATGAAGGTCGCCTCGAAGAAGAAGGCCATGAGGCCCTCGAAGGCGAGCGGGGCGCCGAAGACGTCGCCGACGAATCTCGAGTAGGCCGACCAGTTCATTCCGAACTGGAATTCCTGCACGATGCCCGTCACCACGCCCATGGCGAAATTGATGAGGAAGATCTTGCCGAACAGGCGCGTGAGGTGCAGCCACTTCACGTTCCCGGTGCGGTGCCACGCGGTCTGGAAGATCGCCACGACGAGCACGAGCCCGAGGGTGAGGGGGACGAAGAGGTAGTGGTACAGGGTCGTGAGCCCGAATTGCCACCGCGCCAGCAGCAGCGGGTCGAGGAGGTCCACGTCAGCTCTCCGATCTTCGAAAGGGGCCTTCGGGACCGAGCGTACGCTGTGGTCTGACCACATCACGGAGGACTGTCTCGACGTCGAGCGGATGTGTCTCGATGTCGAGTGAGACGGGCGGCGTACGGTAGACGGATGAGCGCCTACATCTCGGCGTTCGAGCTGTTCTCCATCGGTGTAGGACCCTCGAGCTCCCACACGGTCGGCCCCATGCGCGCCGCCGGCGACTTCGCTCGACGGCTGCGCGAGGGCGGAGCGCTCGATCGCGTCATCCGGATCTCCTGCACGCTGTTCGGGTCGCTCGGTGCCACCGGTCTCGGTCATGGAACCCCCGATGCGGTGGTCGCGGGGCTGCGGGGATTCGAGCCCGAGACCGTGGATCCGGACGCCGTGCGGGCGGCGTGGGCGCAGTGGCCGACGGGTGCGCTGCTCGAGGTCGACGGGACCCATCCGATCCCGTTCTCGAAAGACGACGTCGTCTTCGCTCCGCGGACGCGCCTGCCCGGTCATCCGAATGCCCTCACCCTCGAGGCGTGGGGTTCGGAAGGCGAGGCTCCGCTGCTGTCGGAGACGTACCTCTCGATCGGCGGGGGGTTCATCCGGCGGGAGGGGGCCGACGGCGAGGTGGCCGCTGCCGCCTTCCCTTTCGCGTTCGCGAGCGCGGCGGAGCTCATCAGCCTCTGCCACGACCACGGCATCACGATCGCCGAGCTCGCGCGGCGCAACGAGGAGGCGCTGCGCTCACCGGACGAGATCGCCGCAGGTCTTGATGCGATCTGGGATGCCATGGCCGGGAGCGTTGCGGCGGGCCTTCACACCGACGGGGTCCTTCCCGGGGTGCTCGGGGTCAAGCGTCGTGCGGCCGCGATCCGCGCGCAGCTCGAAGAGGCGGAGTCCTCCGGGCACCGCGAGCTCCCCGGGGAGTGGCTCGGCGCGTTCGCGCTCGCCGTGAACGAGGAGAACGCCGCCGGCGGTCGCGTCGTCACCGCGCCGACCAACGGTGCTGCGGGAATCCTGCCCGCGGTGGCGATGTACTGGTGGCGATTCCTGTCGGACTCGGGGCTAGGCGTCGGCAACGCCGTCACCCCGTGGGGCGAGCTCGTCGGTAGCGCGCTGCTCGGGTTCGGTGCGGACGGGGCCGTGGCCGCCGGTGCGGCAGTCGATGCCCACGACACGGCGTTCGTCGCCGAGGCGAACCGGCGGCGCGGCATCCGGCGGTTCCTGCTGACGGCGACCGCGCTCGGGTCGCTGTTCAAGGCCAACGCGTCGATCTCGGGGGCCGAGGGCGGGTGCCAGGCCGAGGTGGGCTCGGCGTGCGCGATGGCGGCAGGCGGCCTGACGGCGGTCATGGGCGGCACGACGCGACAGATCGAGAACGCCGCCGAGATCGCCATGGAGCATCACCTGGGCCTGACGTGCGACCCGGTCGGCGGACTGGTGCAGATCCCGTGCATCGAGCGCAACGCGATCGCGGCGTCGACCGCGGTGACGGCGGCGCGCCTGGCGCTGCGCGGCGACGGGTCGCACTTCGTCTCGCTCGACGCGGTGGTCGAGACCATGCGTCAGACCGGCATCGACATGTCGCACAAGTACAAGGAGACGAGCGAGGGCGGCCTCGCGGTCAACGTCATCGAGTGCTGACCCGCGCTCGTCCGTCTCACTGGTTCAGGTGTCGCATATGGCGAGGTTGATCCGCTGAACCTCGCCATTTGCGTCACCTTTGCGCGGCTCCCCGTCACTCAGGTGGCGCGATTGGCAAGGTTGACGCGGCGAAGGTCGCCATCTGTGTCACCGGAACGACGAGCACTCCGGCCTGGTCACCTGTCGCCCGGTCGCCAACCGCGGCGCACGAGCACGTCGTGGAGCCGCCGGACCCCGCTTCCGTTCCGGATGTGGTGCGACGTCACCCGAACCACTTCCCATCCCAGATCGGCGTAGGCGGCATACTTCTCGATGTCGCGATGCCATTGGCGGCGGTCGGTGCGGTGGTGATCCCCCTCGACCTCGACCACCACTCTGAACGCGCGGAAAACCAGCTCGGTGATGCCCACCAGGCGACCTCTCTCGTCGCGGATCTCGACGTCCAGTTCGGGTTGCGGAAGACCCCCGGCCTGGATATCAAGCCTGAATTCGGTTTCCAGCGGCGAGGAGCTGCCGACTCGGATGAGCTGTGCCGCCTCTCGCAGCGATGCGATTCCGAGACGGCGCCCCGCGCCCACCGCACGGTGGAGTTGCGCGATGCTCGCCAGCTGCCGGTGGGGTTGCGGGAATCCGCGCGAGTCGCGGGGAATTCTCACGAGGGCGTCGCCGACCATGATCAGCTCGCGGACGCTCAGCTCGCGTCCGAGCATGGCCCACGTGGACGCCGGGCTGGAGACCGGCAGCCCCTGATGTCGGACGACGGAGACCAGATGGGGTGACACCTTGACACCCTTCACTCCGCGTGCCCGCGGAGCGCGATCCGGCGCGAGCACGCCGACCCTCAGATCAGGACCGTGTGCAAGCGGTGCACCGAACAGCACAGCCGCCGTCCTGCCTGCGAAGAAGGCCGTGGGCGGCATGATGAGCGCATACGCCTCCGCGAGGCGCACAATCCGCTCTCGGTCCGTACGGTCCGTTGCCAATGGGCCGTCGAATTCGGTAGGCGGCTGCCGTGTCGTGCGGACGCCGTGGAAGGGCCGATCCAGATCGCCCGCCCGAAGGCGACTGCGACTCGCTCCCGCCGTGAGCGCCTCGCCGCAGGTGAACGACGGTGCCAGGTCGTCGGGAAGCGGGTCGGGAGTGAAAACCACCCCCTCACGGTGCCCGAGCCTCCACACCGCCGGGCGGGGACGACCGCGATCGGTGGACAACCCGCGGCACCCCCGCCCGGGGGAGGAAGCGACACCCCGACCGGGCGGGACTACGCTCGAAGGATGACTGCGCGGCGAGGGGGCAGCTGAGATGGCGGCCATTCCGGTGACGATCTCACCCACCCGGTCGCGTCCCGACGCGCCGCCCTCCGCCTCCACCCCGGCCGGGTCGATCGGCGATCCGCTCGTCGACACCCACGGCCGGGTGCATCGTGACCTGCGCGTCTCGCTGACCGACCGGTGCTCCCTCCGCTGCACGTACTGCATGCCCGAGCAGGGCAATGAGTGGCTGGCACGCACCAGCATCCTGACCCTCGACGAGATCGAGCGTGTCGCCCGCGTCGCCGCCGCCGACGGGGTCTCGACCTTCCGGCTGACCGGTGGCGAGCCGTTGCTTCGCCGCGATCTGCCCGAGATCGTCGCGCGGCTCGCCGCCCTCCGCGGTCCGGACGGGCCGGTGCAGATCGCGATGACGACCAACGGCATCGGACTGCGCGCCGCGCTTCCGGCCCTCATCGACGCCGGCCTCTCGCGGGTGAACATCTCGCTCGACACGCTCCGCCGCGACCGCTTCCGCGACCTCACCCGCCGCGACCGGCTCGCCGACGTCCTCGACGGAATCGACTCCGCCGCCGCGTCAGCGCTGCGCCCCCTCAAGATCAACGCCGTCGCCATGCGCGATGTCAACGACGACGAGCTGGTCGACCTCGTCGACTTCGCCCTCGCCCATGACGCGCAGCTGCGTTTCATCGAGCAGATGCCTCTCGATGCCGGCCACACCTGGGACCGCCAGCGGATGGTCACTCGTGACGAGATCCTGGCCACGCTCTCGGAGCGCTGGCGTCTGACCCCGGTGCCCGGCCGCGGGGGCGCCCCGGCCGAGCGTTTCCTCCTCGACGGGGGCCCGGCCTCGGTCGGCGTCATCGCCTCGGTGACCGCGCCGTTCTGCGGCGCCTGCGACCGGCTCCGCCTCACCGCTGACGGGCAGTTGCGCAACTGCCTTTTCTCCACCACCGAGTACGACCTGCTCCCGGTCATGCGCGGGCCCGCACCCAGCGACGACGCGATCGATCGGATGCTGCGCTCCTGCGTTCACGGAAAGCTCCCCGGCCACGCCATCAACGACCCGTCGTTCCTCCAGCCCGCGCGCGGCATGAACGCGATCGGCGGCTGAGATGGGACGCATCACCGCGCGCCGACCCGTCACCCGCGTCGCCATCGGCGGGGGAGAGGGGGGAACGGATGCCGTGCGGCGGCGTCCTGACGCGCTCGCCGTGGAGGAGCCCCTCGAGATCCGGGTGCGCGGCACGTCGCTGGCGGTCACCATGCGAACGCCGGGGCACGACGTCGAACTGGCCTCGGGCTTCCTGGTGTCGGAGGGGGTGATCTCCCGCGGAGATCAGTTCCGTTCGGCCATCCACTGCGGCGGCCCCGGAACGGGGCCAGGCTCCGACGGCAACACCTACAACGTGCTCGATGTCTCCCTGGCGCCTGACGTCCCGCCGCTTGACCCGGACCTCGCCCGGAACTTCTACACGACGAGCAGCTGCGGGCTGTGCGGCAAGGCGTCGATCGATGCCGTCCGCACCGTCTCGAGTCATGACATCGCGTTCGACGAGGCCAAGGTGCCGGCGGCGACGCTTTCCGGCTTCCCCGACGAACTGCGCCGGCAGCAGGATGTCTTCGACAAGACCGGCGGTCTCCACGCTGCTGCGCTCTTCGACGCCACGACGGGCGAGGCGCTCGTCGTGCGCGAGGACGTCGGGCGCCACAACGCGGTGGACAAGGTGGTCGGGTGGGCGGTGCTGAACGACCGGCTTCCGCTTGCCGGCACTGTGCTGCAGGTGTCGGGGCGGGCGAGCTTCGAGCTCGTGCAGAAGGCGGTCATGGCCGGAATCCCGATCCTCGCGGCGGTCTCGGCGCCGTCGTCGCTCGCCGTCGAGCTCGCCGAGGATTCGGGCCTGACGCTCGTGGGATTCCTGCGGGGTGCGTCGATGAACATCTACACGCACCCCGACAGGATCCTCCTCGCCGGCTGAAGCCACCGGCTCACTTGTTGCTGAGTTTGTCCTTCACTACTCCCGTCGCCTTATCGATGACATTGGGCTTCGGGTCCGTGCCGAACAGGCGCGGATCGGGCTGAGTGGGCGGCGGCATCGGTGCCGACGTCGTCGGCCCGTCGTGGTAGCTGAACTCGCCCTTGCCGTCCGGCGTCGGGCCCGCGGCCCAGGAACCGTCGGCTGCCGCCGCGCCGTCGGAGAAGTTGAGGTACTGGTAGCTGACGTCCCGGTGCTCCTGCGACAACGGGAAGTTGATCGGCACAGGAAGATCTTCCGTGCCCTCCTCCCGAAGCTCGGCAGCGGCACGCAGCCACTGATTCTGATGCATCGTGTCCCGTGCGAGAAGGAACGACAGCATCTTTCGCACGCCGTGGTCATCGGTCATGTTGTACAGCCGCGCGACCTGGACTCGCCCCTGCATCTCCGCGTTCGCATTCGCGGTGAAGTCGGCGAGGAGGTTCCCACTGGCGGTGATGTAGGACCCCTGCCACGGGTTGCCGTTGCTGTCGACGGGTCGCGCCCCGGCACCGGCGACGATGGCGTGCTGCACGTCCATCCCACCGAGCACCGCCCCGAGGACCGGGTCGGACGCGGCGGCGGCCTCGGACTGCTCGACCGGCGCCTTCTCCAGCAGCTGGGCGATCATGATGGCGAGCATCTCGACATGGCCGAACTCCTCCGCGCCGATCCCGTAGAGCAGATCGCGGTACTTCCCGGGAAGGTGGCTGTTCCACGCCTGGAAGCCGTACTGCATGGCGACGGTGATCTCGCCGTATTGTCCGCCCAGCACCTCCTGGAGCCTCCGGGCGTACACCGCGTCCGGCTTGTCAGGCGTGGATTCGAACTGCAGTTCTTGACGATGGAAGAACATCTCTCGTGCCCCTTTCGGTCAGGTCCGGGCGACGCTAGGTGCCCCGGGTACCCGCCGTCGTCGGGGTTGACAGGCGCCGCCGATGCTGGGATCGCACGCGCGGGATGCTAGTCCGTTCCGCGGTGATGGCAACCCCCGTGTGCGGCGCGCGGGGCATGGGCAGGGTGGGAGGTCGACCTGCGAGGAGACGCCATGAGAGCCATGACCTATCGCGGCCCGTACAAGATGCGGGTCGAAGAGAAGCCGGAGCCGAAGATCGAGCATCCACAGGATGCGATCGTGAAGGTCGAGCTCGCGGCCATCTGCGGTTCCGACCTGCACCTGTACCACGGCATGATGCCCGACACGAGGATCGGACACACCTTCGGCCACGAGTTCATCGGCACGGTGCACGAGGTCGGCCCGGGAGTGGAGACCCTCCGGGTCGGCGACCGCGTCATGGTGCCGTTCAACATCTACTGCGGCTCCTGCTTCTTCTGCGCGCGGGGGCTGTTCTCGAACTGCCACAACGTCAACGCCAACGCCACCGCCGTCGGCGGCATCTACGGCTACTCCCACACCGCGGGCGGCTACGACGGCGGCCAGGCGGAACTCGTTCGGGTTCCCTTCGCCGACGTCGGCCCCTGGGTGATCCCCTCCGATCTGCATGACGAGGACGCCCTCCTCCTCACCGACGCCTACTCGACCGGATACTTCGGCGCACAGCTGGCGGACATCGTCGAAGGCGACACCGCCGTGGTGTTCGGCGCCGGGCCCGTCGGCCTGGCAGCCGCTCACTCGGCGTGGCTCATGGGGGCGGGGCGGGTGATCGTCGTGGATCACCTCGACTACCGGCTCGACAAGGCCCGTTCGTATGCGAAGGCCGAGACGGTCAATTTCGGACAGGTGAACGACATCGTCCTGACCCTGAAGAAGATGACGGGCGGTCTCGGTGCCGATGTGGCCATAGACGCCGTCGGGGCGGAAGCGGACGGACATGTTCTGCAGCACATCACGGCGGCCAAACTGAAGCTGCAGGGCGGCTCACCGGTCGCCCTCAACTGGGCTGTCGACGCCGTCCGCAAGGCGGGCACGGTGTCGGTGATGGGCGCCTACGGGCCGCTCTTCAGCGCGGTCAAGTTCGGTGACGCGATGAACAAGGGGCTGACCCTGCGGATGAACCAGGCTCCGGTCGCGCGCCAGTGGCCCCGCTTGATCGAGCACATCCGGTCGGGCTTCATCGCCCCGCGCGACCTCATCACCCACCGGTTCCCGCTCGAGGACATCGCCGAGGCCTATCACGTGTTCTCTGCGAAGCTCGACGGCTGTATCAAGACCGTCGTGCACATCTGACCATCTCGCGACCGTCCGAACCAGGAGAAGCAATGCCTTACACCGCCGCCAAGCCCGGAACACGGCCCACGTCCGAAGAGCTCCGCGGGAGAGTTCCCGGCTGGGGCGCCGACCTCGACCCGGCCGATCGGCCGGCCTTCCCCCGCGAGGTGCCCGGTATCGAAACCGGAGCGCGGTGGGAGCTGCCCGATCAGCAGCCCGTCGACGGGTACCGCGAGCGCTCCGTGGAGCACGAGCGGCTCACGCCGGTCTTCGGTACGGCGCAACCGCTGCACGGCCCCGCCGGGGCGCTGCGCCGCTTCGCCTACGAACGCTTCAGCGAGGGACAGACGGCGCATTGGCTTCTGCTGGTGCTGGGCGACCGGGTGGATGCGGCCACCGCGCACATCCGGTCGTTCGCGAGCCTTCGTCCCGACGACCCGATCACGCAGTCGGGGGTTCTGGGTGAGCGTGGCCGGAGCCCCGTCGCATCCCGCACGCGTCCCGGGCGGTCGGACGGCAAGCACGCCTGGCTCGATCCGATCCTCGTGGTCGGGCCGTGGGTGCTCGCGGGTCTGCTGACATTCCGGCTGGCACGCGGCCTGATCCGCCGCGCGCGTTGAGGCACGGAGGTCAGACGGTCAGAGGAACGGATATGCCTCGTAGACGGAGTCGGCCGGCAGCGGACTGAAGAAGATCGCCTCGAAGCGGGCGCTTCCGCCGTCGGCCGGCAGGCGCTCGATGTAGGTCGAGGTGCCTCCGATGATCGTTCCGCCCGGGTCCCGGGCGACGACGGTGACCCCCACGAACTCCTGATCCACCGGGAACTGCCCGGTGACGGTGCCGGAGACCTCGGTGACGTAGTCGTCGCCGCCGGCTGTGAGTTCGCCGACCGCGAACTCACCGGCCCCGGTCGAGGGCTCGGTCACCGCGACGGCCGGGTCGGGACCGATGACCTCGAGTGAGGTGATCTGGTTCGCGCCGACCTCGTAGAACGACCCGGACACGGCGACCTGACCGGGAAGCATTGTGATGTAGTCGGTCGAGCTGTCGAGGATCGTGCCGGAGGCGTCGACCGCCTCGGTGGTGATCTCACCGAACTCGAAGACGGCGTCGGGGTTGGGATTGTCGACGATCACGACGTACCACCACAGTTCGGGATCCAGGGTGTCCTGGCCGAATGCCGTCTCGAGGATCTGGACGGGTTCGGCCGAGGTGACCGGTTCACCGCCACCGGGGGAGAACGGGTCGGTAACGCCGTCATCGATCGTCTCGAAGGTCGAGATCGTCGCGAACAGCGCCGCCACGACCGTCACCACGATCGCCATGATGCCGCCCACCACCGAGATGATGAGCGCGGTGATGCTCAAGCCCTTGCCACCCTGGGATTTCAGCGCGAGCGCGATGATGGCCATCACCAGCGCGGCGAGAAGGATCGGCGCGGAGAGCCATCCGAGGAACGGGATGAAGGCGATGAGCAGCCCGACGATCGACGCGACTAGCGCGATGATCGCGAGAACCTTGGGGCGGGTGTCGGGTCCCCCCGGCGAGGACGGCCCTCCCGGATAGGCGATGCCGGGCTGGGCGTACGGCGGCAGCGGGGCCCCCGGATAGGAGGGTGGTGCCGCGTACTGCCCCGCGGGCGGGGCGTACTGTGCGGCAGGCGGCGCGTAGTGACCCGCCGGAGGTGCGTAGGAGCCCGCGGGCGGAGGGTCGGCAGGCTGCTGCCCGTCTGCGGGAGCAGGGTTCTGGTCGGACATCGCTTCCTCTCCATGCGACGGACGCGTCGTCGCCGCCGGTACACAGTAGCGAGGTCGGCCGACACGGCCCAACCCCGGATTTGCCGGCCCACAGACATGACGAGAGCGGATGCCGCCCCCACGGCATCCGCTCTCGTGCTGCGCTGTCAGCGCTTGGGCTTGCGGTTCTCCGCGCTCACCATCCACGACAGCTGTTCCACGCGCTCCAGAACCCCGTGAAGGATGTCGGCGCTCGTGGGGTCTTCCTCATCGACGGGGTCGTGCACTTCGCGGACGGTGCCGGCGACGGCGTCGAGACGTTCGGTCATCAGGTCGATCACCTCGGTGGTGGCGATCTCGCCCTGCGGGAACTCCGGCAGGGTGGTCGTTTCGGCGACCGTGTCGCTGCGACCGTCAGGCAGGGCGTGCAGCGCCCTCATCCGCTCGGCGATGTCGTCGGCGAACTCGCGCGCCGCGTCGATGATCTCGTCGAGCTGGAGGTGGGTGTCGCGGAAGTTCGTCCCGACGACGTTCCAGTGGGCCTGCTTGCCCTGCAGGGAGAGTTCGATCAGATCGACCAGGACACGCTGCAGGCTGTCGCTGAGCGTCTCCGACGCCTGGAAGCCCTTCTCGGCGTTCTGCTCGTCGGTGAGTTCGGCGCCGCGCGACGGCCGCCGCTTGTTGCGGGTGGCGGGAGAGGCTTTGTCGGTCGTGGTGGCCACGGAACGCTCCTATCGGTCGGGGTGGATTCGACGATAGGCGAGCGACAGATTCGGTGGGAGAGCTTGCACCGGGTCGGCTGCAGTGATACCCGCTCGTCGCATGGCGTCCCTAGACTGCGAGCAGGGGCCGGACCGACCGGTGCTGGAAGCGAAGCGAGGACACATGCAGCTGGCGATGGTGGGACTGGGGCGGATGGGCGCGAACATCGTGCGACGGTTGATGCGCGATGGTCACGACTGCGTCGTCTACGACGTCAATCAGGATGCCGTGACCACCCTCGCCGCGGAAGGCGCGACGGGCGCGGCGACCCTCGCCGATCTCGCGAGCAAGCTGGAGACCCCCCGCGTGGTGTGGTTGATGATTCCCGCTGGCCTCACCGGCGGCGTCGTCGATCAGCTCGCCGAGGTGCTGGAGCCGGGCGACATCATCATCGACGGCGGCAACTCCAACTATCGCGACGACGTCCGTCGCGCCGCCGCACTGAAGCCGAAGGGCATCCACTACGTGGACGTCGGCACGAGCGGCGGCGTCTTCGGCCTCGACCGCGGGTACTGCCTGATGGTCGGGGGCCCCGATGAGGCCTTCACCCGCATCGAGCCGGTGCTCGCGACGATCGCACCGGGCCAGGGTGAGATCGGACGGACCCCCGGCCGCGAGGGCCATTACGCACCGGAGGAACTCGGATACCTCCACTGCGGTCCGTCGGGTGCCGGCCACTTCGTGAAGATGGTGCACAACGGCATCGAGTACGGGATCATGGCCGCGCTCGCCGAGGGCCTGAACATCCTCGAGCATGCCGATGCCGGCATACATCAGGCCGAGCACTCCGCCGAAGTGGCGCCGCTCGAGGAGCCGGAGTTCTATCAGTTCACCATCGACACCCCCAAGGTCGCGGAGCTCTGGCGCCGCGGCTCGGTCATCTCCTCGTGGCTGCTCGATCTCACCGCGGCCGCCCTGCAGGAGAATCCCACGCTCGACGGACTCGCCGGGCGGGTGTCGGACTCGGGCGAGGGGCGTTGGACGGTGAAGGCCGCCGTCGACACCGGCGTACCCGCCCCCGTGCTCGCCGCGTCGCTGTTCGAACGGTTCGCCTCACGAGGTGAGGACCACTTCGCCAACCAGGTGCTCTCGGCGATGCGCCTGCAGTTCGGGGGTCACCAGGAGCTTCCCGCGGGGGACGTCCTCGAAGCGGGGGGCCGCAAGGCCGACGCCTGATCGGACATCGCGATGGCCTACCTGCCCATCTCCACTCCCGGCGAGGTCGGCGGACCCGACGGCTACTCCTACGGTGCGCTGGTGCTCATGACGGATGCCGCGGACGCGGCGGCACTGGAGAGGGTGCTCCGCGTCATCCGCTTCACCGGATGGATCGCGCCGGCCGCATCGGGAACGCAGATCGTGGTCGGCGATCCGGGGGCGGGGGTCGTGGCGGCGGGACGCCGCGGGATCATCGAGGTCGGTGCCGTGGTCGCCGAGCAGCTCGATTGCGCGGTCCTCGCCGTGCGCGTGCGCCGTGACCGGCAGCTCGGGCTGGTCGCCTGGCGGGGCGCGGAGGAGATCGGCCGCTACGACAGCGACCCGTCGGCGGAGCCCGGCGCCGACGACGACGTCGCCTCAGAACTGGTGGGTGTGGCCGCGGCGCCGGGATTCGCGGCCCTCGCAGGGGTACCGACGGCCGGCGAGACGCTGACCGAGATCCTCGACGAGGAGCTGGAGCGCGACAGCGTCTCCGAGTCCGAGCGGTTGCGCGGCATCCTTCGCCTCCTCTCTCTCCCCGACTGGATCGTCGCGTCGTCCTCGCTGCCTCGTGACATCCCCACCGGCCCTCGCGCCGCCGACCTCATCCGGCTTCGCGGAGGGATGCCCGGGGCGTGCGGCATCTGGCGGGGCCTCGCCTTGCGGCGGCTGCGGCGGCGGTGGACTCCGCCGCCGATCATCGCCGACCCGCCCCGGGAGAGCGGTCAGGGTCTGGAGGGGATCGAACCGTGGATGTTCTGAGATGAGCGGCCCCGTCACGGGCACGCGACGACGCACCGCGGTGTGGGGGCTCGTCATCAGCTCGGTGCTGCAACTGACGCTCGTGGTCCTCGGGATCGGCTTCATCCTCGCCCCCGGCAACGCGGCCTCCGCCGTGCTCCTGTTCGCATGGTGCGGCGTCGGTACCGCCTACGCAACAGGTATCTGGGTGGTGCTGTGGGTCGCGGGTCGTCGCGCCGCGAGCGACGGACCGCCGCTGCTGATGGAGCTCGGCATCGTGCCGCGCACGATCTCGCTGACGGCGACCATCTTCACCAGCGCCGTGGGCGTCGTCGCCACCGTCCAGCACATCTTCCTCCAACCTGATGACGCGATCACCCCGCTGCTGGACGTCATCGGGATCTGGGCCATGCTGCTCGCCTGGATCCTGCTGCACTGGGGGTACGCGCAGCTCTATCTGCAGCTGTACTACCGCGAGAACGACCGCCCGCTGCGCTTCCCCGGCACCTCGACACCCGGCATCCTCGAATTCGCCTACTTCTCCTACACCGTTGCGGTCAGCTTCGCCGCCTCCGACGTGGAGGTGCACGACCGGCAGATGCGGTGGCGGGTGATGACCCACTCCGTGATCGGGTATTTCGTCAACGGTCTGATCATCGTCACGGCGCTGAGCGCCATCGCCGAAGCCGGCGGACGCTGAGGCCGCAGGCTCAGGCGGAGAGCACCGTCCGCGCGACGCGGGCTCCGGAGACCAGCGCGCCCTGGATCGAGGCGGTGTCGCGGTGGTCGCCGGCGATCAGGATGCGCTCGGCGATCCAGGGTGCACTCTTCACGCGGAGTGGAGCCGGCTGGGCGGGAAGGGCATGGCGCACGTCGTCGCGGCGGAGGAGTCGCCACTGCGCGGCATCCTTCCCCCACAGGTCCGCGAGCTGACGGCGCACCTCGCCCTCCGGAGCGCCCGCACCGTCGGCGGGAAGCAGGCAGGTCGCCTCCACGAGGTGGTGGCCGGACGGGGCGTAGGAGCGCGCCGTGCGTGAGAGGACCGCGGTGTTGACGATCGGTCCCCGGCGTCGCCCGTCGACGGCCAGGAGGGCGTCGAACGCGGGCTCCTGCTCGGCGTCGAACCACCAGGTCTGCAGTCCCTTCGTCTTGGGTGCCGGAAGGTCGGTGAGCGTCGCAACCGCTTCCGGCCCGACGGCGACGATCACATGGCTCGCGTGCACGGTGTCGGCGCCCGCGATCGCCACGTCGCAGGCGTTGGTCCCGCGCGACAGGGCCGTCACCCGGTGGGAGAGTCGGATGTCGGCGCCCGCTGCCTCGGCCCGGGAAGCCAGGTGCCGCGGAAGGGCTGCGATACCGTCGGCGGGCAATCCCGGCCGCCCCAGAGCGAACATGCGCACGAGCAGTCGGACGAACGCGTCGGAGGTCGCGCCGGTGTCGTCCGCGATCACCCCGGCGAGGAACGGTTCGAGCACCTCGGTGCGCAATGCGCCGGCGAGCCCCGCCCGAGCCCAGCCCTCCGCCAGACTGCGGTCGGCGCCGGAGACGACGCCCTTCGGGTCGCGGAGCGCCGGGAGGATCCATCGGGCGAGCGCCCAGAGGTCGGCGGGTCGGGCGAGTCCGCTCGCCACAGACGCCGGGATCAGGCCCGGATGCCGCAGGGGGTGCCCCAGGCGCACCGAGCGACTCTCGCGGCGCACCCGCACCCCGACGGGGAGGGCCTGGATGTTCAGAGCGTGCAGGTCGACCGCGCGCCGGAGAGCGGGGTAGGCCGGGTTCAGGACATGGAAGCCTCGGTCGAGGAGGAACCCGTCGACGATATCGGTGCGCTCCCTGCCCCCGACGTCATCGGCTGCCTCGAGCACCACGACATCACGGCCCGCCCGGGCGAGGATGTGCGCCGCTCGAAGACCCGCCAGGCCCGCTCCGATGACGACGACGTCGTGCGCGGCGGGACCGGTGCGGGACATGTGCCGAGCCTACGACGACCTCCGTCGCTTCGGACGGTGGAAGGATGACGGCATGAAGGCCGCCCTGATCCTCGCCACCCAGCTCTTCGAGGATCATCCGGCCCTCAGCGATCCCGACATCGACATCCTGTTCTTCGTCGAGGCCGAATCCGCCCTCACCCGTCGGCCGTTCCACGCGCACAAGCTCGTGCTCGTCCTCTCCGGACTCCGCCACGCCGCCGCCCGCGCCGAGGAAGCCGGACACCGCGTGGCGCACGTCCGCGTCGGGGAGGAGTGGAGCTTCGCAACCGGACTTCGTCGATTGATCCGCGAACACGGGATCGATGGGCTGGCGTGGATGAGCGCGACCGATCGCGGCGTGGACGAGCGACTGCGCCGGGTCTGCGACGACGAAGGCGTCGCGACCCGCATCTATCCGGACGCGCTGTTCCTCACGGCGGTCGAAGACCTCGACGGATGGTTCGACGGGCACCCGCGGGCGAAGATGGAGGACTTCTACCGGTGGCAGCGCCTTCGGACCGGCATCCTCATGGACGGGGAGAGGCCTGCGGGCGGTGCCTGGAACTTCGACGCCGACAACCGTCATCCGCTCCCTCCGGACGGGATCTCGGTCCCGTCCCTTCCCGAGGCCCGGCCCGACGAGATCACTCGGGAGGCGATGGCCCTCGTCGCCGACCGGTTCGCCGATCATCCGGGTGACGCGGCGGACTTCTGGCTGCCGGTCACCGCCCCTGCCGCACGGAAGTGGCTGGCGTCGTTCGTCGCCGAGCGTTTGGAGTTCTTCGGCCGTTACGAGGACGCCATGGCCGCCGATGAGCCGTTCCTCTTCCACGCGATCATCAGCCCGTTCCTCAATGTGGGTCTGCTCCGCGCCGAGGAGGTGGTCCGCGCCGCGGTCGCCCACCGTGACGCGGTGCCGATCGCCTCACTCGAGGGGTTCGTGCGCCAGGTGATCGGCTGGCGGGAGTACATGCGGGGGTCCTACCGTGCCGAGCCGACCCTCATCGACGCCAACCACTTCGAACTGACCCGTCCCCTCGAGGACTGGTGGTACACCGGCGCCGACATCCCCGACGATCTGCCGGTACCCGTGCGGATGGTCCTCGACCGCGTCCATCGCTGGGGCTACGCCCATCACATCGAGCGGCTCATGGTCCTCGGGAACTGGTTCCTGCTGCAGGGTTACCATCCGCGCGCGGTGTTCGACTGGTACTCGGCGCTGTTCGTCGACGCCTATGAGTGGGTGATGGTGCCCAACGTCCAGGGGATGAGTCAGTACGCCGATGGCGGGGGCGTGGCCACCAAGCCCTATGTCTCAGGCGGGGCCTACCTGCAGAAGATGGGGCGGTGGTGGGGGAGCGACCGCGAAGCCCGTGATTCGGTCTTCACCAGCGCCTACTGGGCATTCCTCGACCGGCATGAATCCAAGCTGGCCGGCAATCCCCGATTGAACATGCCTCTCGCGCAGATGCGCCGGCGACGCGGAGACTGAAGCTTCATTGCCCGGACGGCTCGTCGGGGATGGCCGTGCCCCCACCGGCCGGGCGGATGACCGGTGGGGGCAGGTTCAGATGCCCGCGAGGGCGCGCCGACCGTGGGCGAGCACGCGGGCGAGCCAGTGCGCGCGCGCCCGAGCGGCATCGCGGCTGAGCAGCGCGTCGGGGACGAGGGCGTCGAAGCCGTGCGCGCCGCCGGGCCAGACGTGCAGTTCGGCGTCTCCGCCGCTCTGCCAGATGCGGTCGGCGTAGGCCACGCACTCGTCGCGGAAGGTCTCGGCCGATCCGACGTCGATGAAGGCGGGCGGAAGTCCGGACAGGTCCTCGGCGCGCGCGGGTGCGGCGTAGATGGGAACCTCGGTGCGGTCCGGTCCGAGATAGGCGCTCCAGGCGGTTTCGTTCGCGTCGCGATCCCACGCGCCGCGGCCGGCCATCTGCGTACCCGAGCCCGTCTGGTTCCGATCGTCGAGCATCGGGCAGACGAGCAGCTGGGCGAAGACCCCGGGCCCGCCGCGGTCGCGTGCCAGCAGTGCGGTCGCCGCGGCGAGGCCGCCGCCGGCACTGATTCCCGTCAGGATGATGCGGTCGGGGTCGACATCCAGCGTGGCGGCCTGTCGCGCCACCCACCCGAGGGCGGCGTAGACGTCTTCGACGGCGGCGGGATAGCGGTGCTCTGGGGCGAGGCGGTAGTCCACCGAAGCGATGGCGAACCCCGCCTCGGCCGCCAGGGCGGCCAGGGGCACCATTCCGTCGTACGGTCCGCCCACCACCAGCCCTCCGCCGTGGGCGAAGAGCAGCACCGGCACCGGAGCGGTGCGTGCGGCCGGGAGGAGAAGGACGATGCGGAGGTCACCGCCGGGACCGTCGATCATGTGCTCGGAGTGCTCGAGGCGACCGCTGCGGGTGATCTCTTCCCTCGAGGGGACGACGCTCCGAGTGCGCAGGGCCGCGATCTCGTCGGGTCGGAGGGTCGTGACGACGTCGGGGTTCGTCGCGAGGGCGTGCGCCACATCGGGATCGAAGGGCGGGATCGGGGGCATCGATCAGCCTTTCAGGGAGCCCTGGAGGAGGGCGGAGACGAAGTGCCGCTGGAAGATCAGGAAGATCAGCAGCGTGGGGGTGAGGATCAGCAGTGATCCCGCGCACAGAAGCGGAATGTCGGTTCCCCACTGGCCTTGGAAGGCGCCGAGGGCGCCCGCCATGGTCCGATTCGCCGGGTCGTCGACGAGCACGATGGCCAGGAGGAACTGATTCCAGGTCCAGAGGAACAGCAGGATCGCCAGCGACGACAGTGCCGGTGCCGACAGCGGCACATGGATCTTCCAGAAGAGTTGCCAGGTCGTCGCCCCGTCGACACGGGCGGCCTCGGAAAGGTCATGGGGCATGTTCACGAAATGGGCACGCATCCACATGATCGCGAACGGCATGAACAGACCGATGAGGGGGAGGATGATCGCCCACCGGGTGTTCAGCAGTCCGATGTCGCGCATCTGGTAGTAGAGCGGCACCACGATGCCCTCGAACGGCAGCGTGAGCCCGAGTATGAACACGATGAACACCGCGTTGCCGCCGCGGGGGCGCAGGTGGCCGAGGGCGAACCCGGCGAGGGTGGCGATCAGCACCGCGATGGGTACCACGCCGAGCTCGATGAGGACGCTCGACCACAGCAGCTCGAGCATGTTGGCCGACTGGAAGGCGGTGAGGAAGTTGTCCCACCGCGGGGTCTCGGGCCAGCTGATCCCGGCGGGATAGGTTCCGGGCGGATGCAGCGCCGTGACGAACAGGCTCACGAACGGGATGATCGTGATCGCCATGAGAAGGAACAGCAGCGCGCGACCGAGGATCTTGTCGCGGAGCGGGGTGATCACGCGTCCCTCCCACGGATGATGCGCTGCAGCGGCAGCACCACGAGGAGCACGAGCAGCATCAGGACGACCGCGAGGGCCGAGGCGGTGCCGACATCGCGCTGGAAGAAGGCGAGGTAGTAGATCTGCAGGCCGGGGACGAGCGTGCTGTTGCCGGGGCCGCCCTGCGTGGAGATGTAGATGATGTCGAAGCTCGCCAGTGCCGAGATCACGGTCACCGTGATGGCGACGGCGAGCTCTTGGCGGACGCTCGGCAGGGTGATCGAGAAGAACTCGCGGATGGGACCCGCGCCGTCGATGCGCGCCGCCTCGTAGAGGGCGGGGTCGATCTTGGTCATACCCGCGAGCAGCAGCACGGTGCACAGGCCCAGCTGCACCCAGGCGCCGATGAGGCCGACGGCGGGAAGGGCGGTGTTGAAATCGCCCAGCCACGCGCGGGTGAGTCCGCCGAGGCCCACCGCGCTCAGCAGTTGGTTGACGAAGCCGCTCGAGGACAGCTGCCAGCTCCACATGATGCCTGCGGCGACGAGCGGGATGACCTGCGGGAGGAACAGCACGGTGCGCGAGACCGTCGCGAGCCGACTGGTCGCGATACCCCGGATGATGTTGGCCGCGAAGAGACCGAGGATCACCGGGATGACGCTGAAGTAGATGATCAGCTCGAAGGAGTTGAGGATGGCGCCGAGCAGCGTGGGGTTGCCGAAGACCTCGCCGTAGTTGGCGAAGCCCGCCCAGGATGCAGTGGTGAAACCATCCCAGTCGTAGAGCGAGTACTGCGCGGTCAGCGCGATCGGGCGGAGCACGAAGGCGATGTAGAACGCCGCTGCCGGCAGGACGAGCAGGTAGATCCGGAGGTCGCGGACGACCCGGCGCCGGCGCCGCCGGCGGGTCAGCGCGGTGTCATCGGGAAGGGATGGCGGGGGAGGAGGGGTCGCGGCGGCGGACACGTCCGCCGCCGCGACCTGGGAGCGTGAGCTCATGCCTACTGACCGACCTCGGCTTCGTAGTCGGTCTGGACCGAGCTCAGCAGACCCGCCGCGTCCTGCTCACCGGCGACCAGTCGCTGCACGTTGGGCGTCCAGCTCTGGGCGTAGATCGCTCCGGTGGCGTTGGCGATGAAGTCCATCGCCCCGTCGGCGTCGTTGATCGTCGTTCCGGCAGCCAGGGTCTCCGCGGTGACCGAGCCCTCAGCGACCTCGGGCATGAAGGCATCGGCCGGCCCCATCGGGTGGGATCCGCCGACCTCGACCGTGATGGTGCGCGCCGTCTCATCCGTGGCGACCCAGTCGAGGAAGAACGCCGCGCAGTCGGGGTTCTCGGCGTTGGCGGAGATGCCGTAGGTGAGGGGCGCCGACATCGCGCCGATCGTTCCGCCGTCCTCCAGCGGAGGCATGACGAAGAAGCCGGCGTTGTCGGGCATCTGAGCGTCGAGGTTGCCCGACTCCCAGTCGCCGCTGAAGATGAAGACGCTCTCGCCGCCGATGAAGCGGCTCATCATCTGCGAGTAGTCCATCGAGTTGACGTCGTCGGCGAAGAAGCCCTCCTCGACCCAGCCCTGCAGGTGCTCGGCGGCCTCGAGGTTGTCGGGGGTGTCGATCGTCGCCCCCTCCTTCTGGAAGATCCAGTCGTTGATCGGCGCGGTCTCACCGTACGAGGCCATCAACAGCTGGAGCGGGAACAGCAGGCCCCCGGTCGCACCGCCGTTGAACTGAGCAATTGGCGTGAGCCCGGCGTCGCGGGCTGCGGCGAGATAGCCGTCGAACTCCTCGAGCGTCGCGGGCGGCTCGGTCATGCCGATCTGCTCGGCGAGCTCTTTGTTGTAGAACACGCCGGTCATCGAGAAGTTCAGGCCCATGGCATAGAGCGGTCCGTCGCCACGACGGCCTTCGTCGTCGACGCGCAGCTGCTCCAACTGCGAGGCCGGCCAGTCGGTCCAGCCGAACGCCTCGGCGTACGGGTCGAGGTTCAGCAGCAGGCCGCTGGAGGCCAGCTCGGACATCTGCGGAAGGCGCATGAGGTCAGGCGGCGAGTCCTGCAGCACGCGGGGGGCGTTCTGCGTGATGACGGCGAACTGGTCCTCGCGGATGTCGAAGGTGACGTTCGGGTACTGGTTGGTGAATTCGTCAGCGAGCTCCTTGGGCAGGGGGAAGCCGGTCTCGATGTACATGTCGAGGACGACGTCTTCCTCGCCGCACGTGGGGGCGCCGTCCAGGGTGGGTGCAGCCGACCCACCGGCATCGGTGGAGCCGCCTCCCCCCGGAGGGGCGCACGCGACGAGGGCGAGGGCGGATGCTGCCAGCAGGCCGGTGGCGAGGTAGAGGCGTGACCGGTTGCCGTGTGATTGAGACACCAGTGTCTCCCTTCCTTGGGATGGGGGTTCCGAGGGCTTCGATCGGGTAGGCGAGGAGCGCAGCGCGCTGCGACGTACTCTGAGCTAACTCGATTCAGCACGATGCTAAATCGTGTTAGCAAGGATTATCATGTCTAGCGGCCGCGCATCTGTCAACTCCGGTGCGCAGGACTCATGGGGTGTCGTTACCCACCCGTTAGGATCGGCCTGGAACGAAGGACGAATGACGTGACCCGACGCCGTGTGACCCTCGCCGATGTGGCTCGCGCCGCCGGTGTCTCGCGCACGACTGCGTCGCTGGTGCTTTCCGATCGCGGGACCGAGCTGCGGATCTCGGAGGCGTCGCAGCAGCGGGTGCGTCAGGTCGCGTCGGAACTCGGCTACCGCCCCAACATCCTTTCGGCCGATCTTCGCCGCGGGTCCAGCCGCACCATCGGATTCATCTCCGACACCATTGCGACCTCGCAGCTGGCCGGTGACATGATCAAGGGCGCTCTCGATCATGCCCATCGCGAGGGCTATCTGCTGTTCATCGGCGAGACCGAGGGAGATCTCGCCGAAGAGGAGCGTCTGGTTCAGACCATGCTCGACCGACAGGTCGACGCGGTCGTGATCGCCTCGATGTTCACCAGGGAGCGGCCCATTCCCGAGGGAGTGCGGGGTCGGTCGGTCGTGCTGCTGAACGCCCTGCCCGACGAGGCGGGCGCGGTCACCGCGATCATCCCCGACGAGTACGACGCCGGGCGGCGTGCGGCGGCGCTTCTGCTGGCGGCGGGTCACACGCGCATCCACCTCGTGGGAGCCGGTCCGGCTCGTGATCAGGTGGCGCCACAGACGGTCGCGGGTCGCGAGCGGCTCGCGGGCATCCTCGACGCCCTCGCCGATGCCGGCATCGAACCGGCGAGCGGACGCATGTGCAAGGTCTGGCTTCCCGAGGATGGATGGAAGGCGACTGCAGATCTCGTCGCGTCCGGCGCGCGAGGCGATGCGATCATCACCTTCAACGACCGGCTCGCCTTCGGTGCCTATCAGGCGCTGCAGGAAGTGGGCATGCGGGTTCCCGACGACTTCTCGCTGGTGTCCTTCGACGACCATCAGCTGGCCGGGTGGCTGCATCCCGGCCTGACCACGTTCGCCATTCCGCACTACGAGCTCGGACGCCGTGCCATCCAGTACCTGCTCGATGAAGAGGATGACGCGGTGGCCGCTGTCGAACGCATAGAGATGCCTCTCCGCTTGCGTGGCTCCGTCGCGCCAGTAGGTGCCGTCGTGACCCCGGATTCCGTCACGCCGCCGGAGCGGCCTCGTCCGTCGCGCGCAGCGCGGCCAGTCGCCGCTCGCGCATCGCGAGGAACAGGGGAAAAGTGAAGGCGATCGCGGTGAGGGCTGACAGCACGATGTAGAGCCACCACCGCTTCATTCCGAGACGCCGTCCCTCCACGGCGATCACGATGCAGGCGGCGACGGCGACGATGAGCAGGTCGACGGTGATCGACGACACCGCCGGGCCGCTGTTCACGAGGTCGCCGATGAAGTCGCGCATCTGAACGATCGCCCACACGTTGAAGACGAAGGTGACGACGAGTCCCGCGACCGCGAGGACGAGGAAGGTGATCGCGAGAGGCGGCCAGGGATCGCGGTGGCGGGGCAGGGGTCGAAGGCTAGCGCCGTATCATCGTGCGGTGCTCGCGTTCGACGATCCGCTGCCCCGGCGCCCGCGCCGGATCGCGGTCGCGGGAGTGTCCGGGGCGGGGAAGACGACGATCGCGGTGAGGATCGCAAAGACCACCGGGGCGCCGCACACCGAGATCGACGCCCTCTTCCACGGAGCCGGCTGGATCGAGCGACCGGAATTCCTCAGCGATGTCGAGCGGCTGGTGGCCGGGGAGTCGTGGGTCACCGAATGGCAGTACGCGCCGGCGAGACCGCTCCTCACCGCGCGCGCCGACGTCCTGGTCTGGCTCGATCTGCCCTTCTGGACCTGCGTGTTCCCCCGGGTTGTGCGGCGTACCCTCCGGCGGCGGCTGCGCCGCGAGGAGCTGTGGAACGGCAACATCGAGCCCCCGCTCCACACGGTCTTCACCGACCCCGAGCACATCGTCCGCTGGTCGATCAGCACCAGGCACAAGTACGACGGGCGGATTCCGCGACTGGCCCGGGATGACGCGGCTCCGGCCGTGATCCGTCTGCGCTCCCAGAAGGAGGTCGATCGATGGGTCGATGGGCCGCTGCGAGCCAGCACGCGACTCGCCTGATGCCATATCCTCGCCACAGATGAGGTATCCCGCCGGGCACGTGGCTGGTCAGAAGGGCGCGACGGTGAGTTGGCCGTCGTCGGTGGGGACGAAGGTGACGCGTGAGGGTGGGTGGCTGTCGTAGGTCTTCCCGCCGGGGCTGGTGAAGGTCAGGATGCCGCCGGGTAGCTGTTCGACGTGCCAGTTCGTCGCGTGTTTGAGGGTGTGGTGTCGGGCGCATTCGTTGCACAGGTTGTCGTTGGAGGATGGTCCGCCCAACGCGAAGTCCTTCGAGTGATCCTTGTCGCACAGTTTCGCGGGCCTTCGGCATCCGGGTGTTCGGCATGTCATGTCCCTGGCGTTGAGGAACCGGGTCTGGGAGGGATGGAGTTGATACCTGTCCACCGCGGTGACGACCCCGGTGATCGGGTCGGTCATGACCCGGTCCCACACCCTCGCCGTCCCTGCCATCCGCCGGGCCGTCTCGGGGTCGACCGGTGTGACCCCGTTCAACTCCGCCCCCGCTCCGGTGACCCCGGTAAGGGTGGTGATCGGGAGGGTGATCTGCACTTCGGCTCGGATGGCGCCGAGTCCGCCGGTGGTGGGGTCGGTGGGGTCGATGACCGGAGACCCGGCGAGGAGCATGTCCAGGGCGAGGTCGCACCGGATCTCGTCCAGGATCCGGTCATCGAACCACGGCTCAGCATCACCATCTGCGGCACTCTTGTTGTTGTCGTCGTCGCCGCTGCGGCCGCCTGCCTTCTCGCTCTCGGCCTTTGCGGCCGCGTGTGCGCGCCGCTTGTCCCGGTCCACGGCTTTGATCTCGGTGCCCTGGCCCGTCAGTCGGTGGTAGGCCCCGTGGATGTAGACGTTCTTGCCGAGGATCGTGAGGGTCGACATGGCATCGTCGAGGTCGGTGACCCACACCCGGCGTTCCCGCATCGCCGTGTCGTGTCGTTCCTGCAACGGCCGCGGGTCCAGCACCGCGGCGCGTTGCCGGGCGTACGTCTTCGTCCGCGCCACCGTCTGACGCTCCGCCTCCACCAACACGATCCGTTCGAACGCGGCCCGGTCGGTGGGATCCTCGATGACCCGGCCGGCGTCCTGGATCACCTGCGCATGCGCCCGCGACACCCGCCCCTCCGAAAGCGCCTCCATCGTCGCGGGGAAGAGTTCCATCAGTTCGTGCGCGTCGTGCATCTGCGATTGCATCGACCGGTCGTTGACCCGCACCGCCATCCCGAGCTCCAGCGCCATGGACCGCAGCGGCATGTCCCGTTCCCGCGATGGCGCGGACCCGATCCGGGACCGCTGCTCGAGCGTCAGCGCGTACGCGTCCGCGAGCAGCCGGGTCTTCTTCGCGGCAAGCTTCGCCTCCGCCCGCTGCAGCTTCGCCAGCTCATCCGCGAACACCCCGGCGCGCTTGTCCTCCGCCCGCCGCCGCTTCTCGTCCGCTTCCACTGAAATCCCCGTCCCGATGACCTACCCACATCATCGCAGGGGGCTCCGACATCGGCAGTGCGGAAGGCGGTCGAGAGAAGAATAAAGTTTCGAAGGGTGAGCCGATACCCGGAGCAGCGCCGTCGAGACAGTACTCTCATCCGGTGACCTCGCACACTCTTTCCGACGGTGCCGTTCTGCGCCGCGCCCAGCCCGGAGATGAGCCGGGCATCCTCGACGCCATCACCGCGCTCGCCGCCTACGAGCGAGAACCCGACGCGGTGCACAACACGGTCGACGCCCTGACCGATTCTCTGTTCGGAGCGGATCCGCGGGTCTTCGCGCACGTCGTCGAACGCGACGGGGCGATCTTCGGCATCGCGATCTGGTTCCTCACTTACTCCACCTGGACCGGAACGCACGGCATCTGGCTCGAGGACCTTTACGTGCACGAGGTCGCCCGAGGCCGCGGCTACGGTCGCGCGCTCATGCAGGCTCTCGCGGCCGAGTGCGTCGAACGGGGGTACGCGCGGTTCGAGTGGACGGTGCTCGACTGGAACGAGCCGTCGATTCGCTTCTACCGGGCGATCGGCGCCCTGCCGATGGAGGAGTGGACCACCCAGCGTCTCAGTGGTGACGCTCTGCGCGCTCTCGCGCAGACCCCTCCCGGGCGAGTGTGACCGCGGGGATCCTTCCCGGCACGCGCAGACGAAAACGGCGGATGCGGCATGTCCTGCCACACCCGCCGCTTCCTGGACGCGGTCAGGCGCGTCGGTAGGTTCCCGCCATCGGGCAGTCGAACGGGTCGCGCGCGGCGAGCCCGACGCGGTTCAGGTAGGCGATCACGATGCCGTACGAGCGCCACAGGCTGGTCTCGGTATACGGCACGCCCAGCGTCTTGCAGTGATCACGCACGATCTCACGAGCCTTCGCCAAGTGCGGACGGGGCATGTTGGGGAACAGGTGGTGCTCCACCTGGTAGTTCAAGCCGCCCATGAGCACCGTCGCCCACCATCCGCCGCCGACGTTGCGCGAGGTACGCACCTGCTTGGAGAAGAAGTCGAGTTTGGCGTCCTTGGCGATGACCGGCATGCCCTTGTGGTTCGGGGCGAAGGAGGCTCCCATGTACACGCCGAAGACAGCGAGCTGCACGCCCAGGAAGGCGAAGGCCATGCCCAGGGGAAGGAAGAGGAAAACGGGGACGAGTACGACGCCGAAGCGGAGGAACAGCAGTGCGAGCTCGGTGAACCGACCCTTCACGGGCTGTCGGCTGAAGAGGTGACGGAACGCGAGGGCGTGGAGATTCAGCCCCTCGAGGGTCAGAAGCGGGAAGAAAAGATATCCCTGCCGCCGGGTGATCAGGCGGCGGAGGCCTCGCGCGGTCGCGGCATCCTCATCGATGAACGAGATCGTGTCGATCTCGATGTCGGGGTCCTTGCCGACCCGGTTGGGATTGGCGTGGTGCCGCGTGTGCTTGCTGGCCCACCACGAGACGCTCATCCCCACCACGCCGTTGCCGAGGATCAGCGCAAGGCGGTCGTTGGCGGGCCCGGAGCTGAGGATCTGACGGTGTGCCGCCTCGTGCGCCAGGAAAGCCACCTGGGTGAACAGGATGCCGAGAGCTGCGGCGATGAGGAGCTGGAACCAGCTGTCGCCGAGCAGGATGAAGCCGGCGATGCAGGCGCCGAAGCCGACGGCGATCGCTGCGCCGACGAGGGCGTAGAACCAGCGTGCGCGGGTGAGGAGGCCGGTCTCGCGCACGATCTGCGCCACATCGGTGTAGGCGCGGGCCATCGGGGGGAATTCCGCTGTGCCGGCATAGGTCTGACGAACAGGTCCGAGGCGGGGCTCGAGGACGGTTGAAGAGATGGGGTTACCTCGGTTTCGATCGCGACCACTTCGGCCTGTGGAGCCAAAGGCGGATGCCGATCGCTTTCTTCAGCGTACGTACCTTCGTATCCACGAAGCGGTATACACCCGAGTTCCCAGAAAGCCGTCAGCCGGCGGGGAGACCTTTCGGTCGCCACCGCCGGCTGACGGGATGAAGATCAGAGTGCGCGGATGTTCGCAGCCTGCATGCCCTTGGGGCCACGCTCGGCGTCGAATTCGACTTTCTGCGCTTCGTGGAGCTCCTTGAAGCCCTCACCGGTGATCGCGCTGAAGTGCGCGAAGAGATCGGCCGAGCCGTCGTCGGGTGCGATGAACCCGTAGCCCTTCTCGGAGTTGAACCATTTCACGGTGCCAGTGGCCATCGTGTCTTTCCTTTTTCTTTTCGGGCCGCCTGAACGACCGGGTGTGCCGCTCCCACAAGTGCGGAGCGGACGTGTTCTGCGCGACCCGATGAAGACCCGCGAGAAGCCCGTCAACCGTAGCACGGCAACGGGTTCGGATCAGGAGAGCTTCCGCAGCGCAGAGCCCTTGTGTGCGGCTTTGTCGCCGCTCTTCTCGGACTCGACGATGTATGCCGGCTCATCGTCGCTGGCGGTGAACTTCTGGCCGGCGAACTGGAAGTCCTTCGTGCGGCGCTCCACCACGGTGCCCTGGGTCCGACCCTGGGACGTGCTCCAGCTGACGCGATCGCCCTTCTTGAGGTCCTTGGTCACGACATCCCCCTTCTCTTCCGAGAATGGTGACGCCCCCGCGGCGGGGAACGAAGCCCTTGACCGCGGGGGCGAAACCTGGGAAGAGTCGGATCAGACCGCCGACTCGACCTCGGAGCGTCGGGGGAGGACCCACCCGGCGCGTGGGAAGTGGCAGGTGTAGCCGTTCGGGATGCGCAGGAGATAGTCCTGGTGCTCGGGCTCGGCCTCCCAGAACGGGCCGGCGGGCTCGATCGTGGTGACGGCCTTGCCGGGCCAGAGGCCCGAGGCGTCGACGTCGGCGATGGTGTCGCGCGCGACCCGCTCCTGCTCCGGGGTCAGCGGGAAGATCGCCGAGCGGTAGCTGGTGCCGATGTCGTTGCCCTGACGGTTCAGCGTCGACGGGTCGTGGATCTGGAAGAAGAACGCCAGGACGTCGCGGTATGTCGTCTGCGACGGGTCGAAGACGATCTCCACCGCCTCGGCGTGACCGGGGTGGTTGCGGTAGGTGGCGTGATCGTTGCTTCCGCCGGTGTAACCGACGCGGGTCTGCAGGACGCCGGGCTGCCGGCGGATGAGATCCTCCATGCCCCAGAAACAGCCGCCCGCTAGGACGGCGGTCTCGGCGTCGGGGAGGCGGGTGACCGCTCCGGTGTCGGTGGGTCCACTGGTCATGAGGCGTTCTCCTTCTGGCTGTTCTCGAACAGTCTGCGGTATGCGCCGTACCCCTGGGCCTGAAGCTCGGATGCGGGTACGAAGCGCAGCGCGGCGGAATTCATGCAGTAGCGCAGCCCACCGGCATCCCGCGGTCCATCTCGGAAGACGTGACCGAGGTGGCTGTCAGCGATCGCCGACCGCACCTCGGTGCGCGGCAGGATCATCTTCCAGTCCGTCTTCGTCGCGACCGCCTCGGGTTCGATGGGGCGCGTGAAGCTCGGCCACCCGGTTCCGCTGTCGAACTTGTCGGTGGAGGAGAACAGCGGCTCTCCCGACACCACATCGACGTAGATTCCCGGCTCGTGGTTGTTCCAGTGGGCGTTGCGGAACGGCGGCTCGGTGCCGTCGCGCTGGGTGACCTGATACTGCAGGTCGGTCAGGGCGGTGATCGCCTCGGGGGTCTTGCGGTACTAGTTCGTCACGGTTCCTCCTCACGCGGCTGGCTGCCGCGTCACAGAGGAGAACTGTTCGGAGGCCGCATTTGGTCCCGCGAAGCTGGGAGCCGCCTGCGAATCCGGTGCCGATGGCAGGGTGCCGGCCGCTTGTCAACCGGGGCGCATCCGTTGTGGATGGGGGATGGAATGGATGCAGACCTCGACGAAAGGGACGTGATGAACGAGACCGCCACCGCAGACGACGAGCAGGCCAAGGTCCGCGAACTGCTGAAGAAGTTCCGCTTCGCCATGGTGACCACGCGGGCGACGGGCGGCTCCCTCCAGGCGCACCCCCTCACCGTCCAGGAGGCGGAATTCGACGGCGATCTGTGGTTCGTCATCGCGCGCCACGCCTCTGCGGTGCAGCACATCCAGGCCGACCCCCGTGTCGGGGTGTCCTTCAGCTCGAACGACGCCTGGCTGTCGCTGTCCGGTCGCGCCGAAGTGGTGACCGACGACGCGAAGCTGCGGGAGCTCTGGAACGCGGGGATCGAGGCCTGGTTCCCCAACGGCCCGGAGGATCCTGAGATCGTGCTCCTCCGGTTCGATGCAGAGGGCGGAGAGTACTGGGACAGCCCCGGCGGTCGGGTCGCGACGCTTCTCGCTTTCGTCAAGCACAAGGTGACCGGCGAGCGCCTCGAGGGTGAGAACGAGAAGTTCGACCTGTGACACCCATCGCGACGGTGGCCCGGCGACACCGGGTCGTGGTGATCGGCGGCGGAAACGGCGGGCTCTCGGTCGCCGGGCGGCTCGCTCGGCGCGGGGTCTCCGACATCGTCGTCATCGAGCCGCGGGGTGAGCACGTGTACAAGCCGCTCCTGTCGCACGTGGCGGGCGGTACGGCGCGGCTGCAGGAGACTCTGCGTCCGCAGGGAGAGGTGACCCCGCGCGGAGTCACCTGGATCCAGGATGCCGCGAGCGACATCGACCCGGAACGCTCGACGGTCACCCTCGCAGGTGGCGACGTCGTCGGATACGACCACCTCATCGTGAGCGCCGGGGTCCAGCACGACTGGAATCAGGTGCCGGGGTTGTACGCGGCGTTGACCACACCGCACGTGGTGTCGAACTACGAACCCGATCTCGCGGGGAAGGCGAGTCTGGCTCTGCGCGACCTCCGCCGCGGCACCGCTGTGTTCGTCCAGCCGCCCGGTCCCGCCTCCTGCGCGGGCGCGGGCCAGAAGCCGATGTACCAGGCCTGCGACTACTGGCGCCGGATCGGCGTGCTCGGTGACATCCGCGTCATCCTCGTTCTTCCCACTCCGACCATGTTCGGGCTCCCCGAGATCGACGCCGAATTGGAGCGCGTCGTCGCCCGGTACGGCATCGAGGTGCGGTATTCGACGGAGCTGGCGGTCGTCGACGGGGACGAGCGTCGTGTCACGCTCGAGTCGCACGGGAAGCGCGAGAGCGTGGAGTACGACGTGCTGTCCGTCGAACCTTCCCAGTCGGCCCCCGACTGGCTGAAGGCGACGCCGCTCTCAGCGGCATCCGATCCCGGCGGGTTCGTCGCCGTCGATGCCGAGACACTTCGGCATCCACGGTGGCCGAACGTGTGGAGTCTCGGGGATTCTGCCGATACGACCAATTCGAAGTCGGGCGGGGCCCTGCGCAAGCAGAGCTATGTGCTGGCGAAGAACCTCGCCGCCGTGATCGCCGGACGTCGTCCGACGGCGCGCTACGACGGGTACTCGGTCTGTCCGTTCACCGTGTCGCGCTCCACGGTCGTCTTCGCGGAGTTCGACGATCGCGGGGGGCTGAAGCCGACGATCCCCTTCTGGCGGTCGATGTACCGCGAGAACCGGCTGTCGTGGATCTTCGATCGCCGCATCCTGCCCTGGCTCTACTGGCACGCCATCCTGCCGGGCCGGCTCTGAGTCAGGCGATCCGCTCGCCGCACATGCCGCAGATCCCGGTTGCCGACACCTCGATGAAGCAGTCGGGGCACACCGGTCGCGGCTTGTCCTCCACCGCCCGGCGTTGCGGCGCCGCCCGCTCGCGTGTGGCGCGCGGGGCACGCGCCTCGCGGACGGTTGCCGGCGCGGCCGGTGGGGGCGGAGCCACCGCGGGAACGTGCGCCGCGCAGTAGAAGCGGACGAATCCGGAGTGATGATTCGGATGGCGGTGCTTGACCGCGAACAGCGCGGTGCGTTCCCACGCCACCACGTCGGCCGGGCATCCCGAGCAGCGCGCGGGATCGCCGGGGGCGACCTCGGCGGCGGGAACGGGAGTGTCGAACGGAAGGGCGTCCCGCCAGTCCGCTGAGGATGCGACTCTCATCTCGGTGGGCCTCCCGGAGGTGTCATCGGCGGTCGGTGCCGGGCGCCGGCGCCGCGTTGTTCATCGTAGGCGCCGCGGCGGGCGGTTCGTCCCCGGGGAACGCCGCGACGATCGACCATTCGGTGACGCGTCGGAGAACGTCGCGCAACGCGATCGCCTCGCTCCTGGCCGCGGCCTGCCCCTCGGACGCGTGCACGTCGATCGCGAGCGGCGGCGGCTCTCCGAACTTGGGGATCTCGATCTCGATCCACACCCCGTCGCGCAGGGGGATGCGGGGACGCGCGGTGCCGCTGCCGACCACGGTGCCGCCCGTCGCCCGCGCGATGATCGCGAGAGCCGCGAGCTTGTCGACGGCGTCGGCGGCGACGAGGGTGGCCACCGCGGCGTCGGCGGCCGGCGCGCGGGGCGGGGAGGACATGACCCCAGTCAACCAGCCCGGAGCGGCGCGTGGCGCGGGGTCGTACGCTGAATCCATGGCGACCCTCGTGCTCACCCTCGTCGGAACCGACCGTGCCGGTCTCGTGGCCGCGGTGGCAGAGGTGATCGACGCCCACGGCGGCAACTGGGAGCACAGCGAGCTGACCGAGCTCGCCGGCGCGTTCGCCGGCGTGGTGCAGGTGTCGGCGCCCGACGAGCGCCTCGACGACCTGCGGGCGGCACTGAACGCCGTTCCCGGGCTGGTCACGGTGAGTCTTCCCGGGGAAGGAGATGCGACCGCTCGCGACACGCCCTCGCGTCGCCTGTCCTTCACCGTGCTCGGCAACGACCACCCGGGGATCGTCCACGAGATCTCCGCCACCCTCGGCGCCCACGGTGTGAGCATCGACCGCATGCGGACCGAGACGCGCGATGCGGCGATGGCCGGGGGCCGCCTGTTCGAGGCGACCGTCTCGGCCGTCGTACCGCCGACCGTCGAGGTCGCCGCCGTCATCGCCGATCTCGAGCGGATCGCCGCCGAGCTGCAGGTCGACGTCTCCGCCCGCGACTGAGCGCCCCGCCCTCTGCTGCGCGGAGGGGAATTCCCCGCCGCCATCGCGGCGTTGCGATCCATGGAGGTACGCCCGTGACATCCCCACTCTTCCGCCCGCTCGCCGTGCGCGGCATCACCCTTCCCAACCGGATCGTGATGGCACCGATGTGCCAGTACTCCGCAGACCCCGACGGCCCCGACGCGGGCGCGCCCAACGACTGGCACGTCCAGCACTACGGCTCTCGGGCACTCGGTCGCCCCGGCCTCATCATCGTCGAAGCGACAGGGGTCAGCGCCGAGGGGCGCATCTCGGCCTACGACCTCGGCATCTGGAATGACACGCAGGTCGCCGCTCACCGCCGACTCACGCGGTTCTTCCGCGACAACGGTGTGGCCGCCGGCATCCAACTCGCCCACGCCGGACGGAAGGCGAGCTCACCTCGTCCGTTCGACGGCCCGTTCGGAAGCCTCGAGCCGGCCGCCGACTGGCAGCCGATCGCTCCGAGCGCCGTCGCGTTCGCTCCCGACAAGCAGGTGCCGAGGGCGCTGGACCGTGCGGGGATCGACGAGGTCATCGGGCAGTTCGCCGCCGCCGCGCGACGGGCACGCGAGGCCGGCTACGACGTCATCGAGATCCACGCCGCGCATGGATACCTCTTGCACGAGTTCCTCTCGCCCGTGTCGAACACCCGCACCGACGAATACGGCGGCCCGTTCGATAACCGCGTGCGGCTTCTGGAGCAGGTGACGGATGCCGTGCGGCAGGCGGTCGGCGAGCAGACGCCGATCTTCGTGAGGATCTCGGCCACCGACTGGGTGGAACCGGCGGGCTGGACCGCGGATGACAGTGTGCGGCTGGCGGCACGGCTTCGAGAGCGCGGCGTCGACGTCGTGCACGTCTCGACGGGCGGAAACGTCGCCGACGCGCGGATTCCGGTCGGCCCGGGTTATCAGGTGCCGTTCTCCCGCCGCATCCGTCAGGAGGCGGGGGTGCTCACCGCGGCCGTGGGACTGATCCGCGACGCCGAGCAGGCCGAGGAGATCCTGGATGCCGGAGACGCCGACCTGATCGCCCTCGCCCGGGAGTTCCTCCTCGATCCCCTGTGGCCGGTGACCGCTGCGCGCCACCTGGGCGAGGAGTGGTCGCTCGCGCCTCAGTACGAGCGGGCGGAGATCCTCGCGCGGCGAGACGCGCGGACGGCGGTCTGAATCGCCCGCGGGTGTTCCTCCGCGCCTGCGAATTCGCTCCACACCCGTCCTCAGCGATGCATGACGACATATCGTTAGGTATCGCTCAGCGTCGCGACCGCGACGGGGCGGAGGAGGTCATCATGAGCAACTCATTCTTCGGCGATGCATTCTCCGGGCGCGGCGGGTCCGCGTCGGGATGGCCGATGTCGAACATCGCGGAGGCCATGGATCAGTTGCGCTCCGCCTTCGAGAAGGGCGTCGGAGGCAGTGGGTCCGCACCGCGGATGAACCGAGGGGACGTGCGTACGGCCGTGCTCACGCTTCTCCTGGAGCGCCCCATGCACGGCTACCAGATCATCCAGCTCATCGAAGAGCGCAGCGGCGGCAGCTGGAAGCCCAGTGCCGGCTCGGTCTACCCCACGCTCCAGCTCCTCGCTGACGAAGGCCTGATCGAGGCGAAGGAAGCGGATGGGCGCAAGACGTACAGCCTGACAGAGGGTGGGATCGCCGAGGCGGAGGCCGCCGCCGAACGCGGTGCACCGTGGGAGTCCAGCGGATCATCGCACCGCGAGTCGCCGCGGATGACCGCCCTCCCGAAGGCGGGTCTCGACCTCGCACAGGCCGCCGCGCAGGTGGCCCGCTCCGGCTCGTCGGCTCAGGTGGAAGAGGCTGTCGCCGTCCTCGAGGACGCGCGCCGTAGGCTCTACTCCATCCTCGCCCAGAGCTGACTCGACGCCCCTCGTGCGTCGGCGTCCAGGAGAATCGATGACCGACGCCCGACGGATGCGCGCCCGCTACCGCCGCATCACCCGCTTCGCGTTGCGCGTCATGCTGCAGACGTGGTGGTGGGAGCTGTTCCTCCCGAGGTTCGGACTGACCGCACTCGTGGCGCGCGGGCGCGCGCGTCGGATGCGCCGGATCGCGCAGCGCTTCCACGTGCTCGCCGTGGATCTCGGCGGTCTGATGATCAAGGTGGGGCAGTTCCTTTCATCCCGGCTCGACGTCCTGCCTCCCGAGATCACGAAGGAACTGGAGGGCCTGCAGGACGAAGTGCCCCCGGTCGCCTTCGACGGAATCCGCGCGCTTGCGGAGAGCGAGCTGGGGGTGCCGCTCGAGCAGGCCTTCTCGTTCGTCGACCCGCAGCCCGTGGCTGCGGCCTCGCTCGGGCAGGCGCACCGGGCGCGGCTGTCGGGCGCCGACGCCGAGCTCTCCGGCTTCACCGACGTCGTGGTCAAGGTGCAGCGTCCCGGCATCGACCAGATCGTCGAGGTCGACCTGCGGGCGCTGCGCAAAGTCGGTGTGTGGCTCAGCAGGGTGTCGCTCGTCTCGCGCCGCGTGGACATGCCTGCGCTCGTCGAGGAGTTCGCCGAGACGTCGCTCCAGGAGATCGACTACCTGCAGGAGGGCGAGAACGGCGAGCGATTCGCGCGTGATTTCGCCGACGACCCCCGCGTGACCACGCCTGCGGTGGTGTGGGAGCGATCGACGCGGCGGGTGCTCACGCTGCAGGACGTGACCGCGATCAAGATCAACGACCGCGACGCGCTCGTCGCCGCGGGGATCGACCCGACCGATGTCGCGCTGGCCTTCGCCTCGGTGATGTTCCAGCAGGCTCTTCGGAAACGGCTACTTCCACGCCGACCCGCACCCGGGGAACATCTTCGTCACCCCGGCGGCGAGGCAGACCGGCACGGCGGCGGAGATCGGGGAGCAGGGTTGGGCACTCACCTTCATCGATTTCGGGATGATGGGCCAGGTCCCCGACTCGCTGCGCGCGGGGCTTCGGCGCCTCGTCATCGCCGTCGCGGCACGCGACGGCGTGGGTCTGGTCGACAGCATCCGCGAGGTGGGGGTTCTGCTTCCCTCGGCCGACACCGCCGAGCTCGAACGGGCCATGACGCAGCTGTTCGCGCGGTTCGGCGGTATGGGATTCGCCGAGCTCGCCGAGGTCGATCCACGCGAATTCCGCGACTTCGCGATCGAGTTCGGCGATCTCGTTCGGGCGCTTCCCTTCCAGCTGCCGGAGAATTTCCTCCTCGTCATCCGGGCGATGTCGCTGACCTCCGGTGTGTCGAGCGCCCTCGACCCCGCCTTCAACATCTGGGAGGCCGTCGAGCCGTACGCCGCCACCCTGCTGCGTGAGGAGCGCGGCAACGTCGTGCAGGCCGTCACGCGTCAGGCCGTCGACACCGCGGGACTCATCGCGCGCCTCCCGCGCCGGATCGACAAGCTCGCCACCCGCATGGAGGAGGGTCGCCTCGCGGTCGACGCGCCACGGGTCGACCGCCGCCTCGCGCGTCTGGAGCGCCTCGGCCGTCGCATCCTCTCGGCGGTGCTGTTCGGTGCCCTCCTCATCGGCGGCATCCTGCTCCGACCCGACGACCCGGTGTTCGGAACGATCCTCCTCGTCGCCGCGGTGCCGCCGCTCCTGCATGCGCTCCTGGCGGGCGTCCTCGGTTCACGGGGACCCGTCTGAGCGTCACCTCGTGTGGAGGTGCGCCGCCGCGGTGAGCAGGACCGCCGCCGTGTCGCCCGACGCGCAGCGGATCGGGTAACGCTGTTTCGAGCGGATCCATAGGTCAGCGTGGCTACCGTGGTCGAGGCAAGGGGAGTACTCCCGATCGCGGTGGACCCGTCAGTACGAACGCCCCGTGGCGTTCCGGCCCACCGGCCCGTGAGGGTGGAGGAGACCTTGACGTTCAGAAGGGATCGTCATGAGCAAGCTCTCCAAGCTGATCGGCATGGCCGCCAAGGCGCTGGACAACCAGGGCGGCTCCGCTCGGGGTTCCTCGTCCTCGGAATGGCGGGGGATCGTCCGAAGCGCCGCCGATGCACTCGGCGGCGACGGTCGTCCTGCCGCGGGCGCCGGGTCTGCCACCCCGTCTTCCTCGTCCGTGCCGTGGGGTCGTCCCTCGACCACGCCGCCACCGGCGGGTGGCATGTCCTCCGGTCGCCCGAGTGAGACCGACCGGGCGGCGATCGCCCGTTACGACTACCTGATGCGAACCGCCGACCCGCACCAGGTGGAGGAAGTCCATCGCGAGGCGTTCGCCCGACTCACTCCGCAGCAACGCCAGCAGATCGAGTCGCGCATGCGGACGGAGTTCCCGCCCGCGGAGCGACCGCGGTCGGCAGCCCCGGAAGACCTCGCCCTCGCCGCGGGCCGCGCCGAGGCCCTGCGCCCTGGCCGGATGCGCGGCCTTCTCGGCCGCGTCGGAGGCGGTGCGGCGATGGTCGGCGCCGGTGGCCTCGCCATCGGAGTCCTCGGCGCCGTGGCGGGAGCCGCTGTGGTCAGCTCGGTGGCGGTGCCGCTCCTCGAGCAGGCCGCGAGCTTCGGGGTCGACTTCGACGCCCTCGCCGACGGTGTCGATCTCTCGGGTCTGGCGGACGGCGTCGACGTCTCGGGCTTCGGCGAGGGCGCGGAGGGCCTGGTCGGAGGTGCCGGGGACGTGGTGTCGGGATTCGGCGATCAGGTCTCGAACATCGGCGACCAGTTCGGCGCGCTCGGCGACTTCTTCTGGCGGTGAGGCGGATGACCCGGCGGCGCCGGGTCATCCATGATCATCGGACACCAAGCCGATCTCGGCCTTCGAGGGTCCGAGGTCTGCGACCATGGAGGTCGTGCACGTGGTCTCGCTCGTGGTGAATCTCCCCATTGCGAAACCTGATGCGCTCGCCGTGATCGCGCTGGTGTCCGACGGCGAGGTTCAGGATGCCGGGTCGGCCGATCCGCGGGTGTGGGTCAGTGCGAGATCGTGGGCGATGATCGATCTGCCCCGCTTCGCCGAACCACCGCCGTTCGCCGTCGACGTCTGCTCTCACGACCCGGCCGCGGCGCGGGAGGATGCTCGACGCCTGGCAGCGGCCCTGGAACGCGTCGGCTGGCGGATCGAACCTTTCGGTGATCCGCCAGCCGAGTGAGCCGCGTCGGGTCTGCGCTCAGTACCAGCCGACGGACTGCGAGTGATTCCAGGCGCCGCACGGGGTGCCGTAGCGGCCGGAGATGTAGCCGAGGCCCCACGAGATCTGCGTGGCGGCGTTGGTCTGCCAGTCGGCGCCGGCCGAGGCCATCTTGTTGCCGGGGAGGGCCTGCGGGATGCCGAAGGCGCCGCTGGAGGCGTTGTAAGCCTGGTAGTTCCAGCCCGACTCCTTGTTCCACAGCGACACCAGGCACGAGAACTGGTCATCGCCCCAGCCGTAGTTGCCGAGCATCGCGCGGGCGGTCGCCTGCGCACCTGCGGGGCTGTTGTCGCCACCGGTGCTGCCGCCGGTGGGGACGAAGCCACCCCCGCCACCGCCGCCACCGGTGTTGCTCGAGGTGGCGCGGGCCTGGGCTGCCGCCTCCGCCGCTGCTTGAGCGGCAGCCTCGGCCTCGAGGCGAGCCTTCTCGGCGGCCTCCTCTTCGGCCTTCTTCGCCAGCGCTCCGTCGAGGCTGCCCCGCAGCTGGGTGACCCGCTGGTCGACCTCGACCACCGCCTCGGTCACGTCGTCGGCGAGGTCGGGCAGGAACGCTGCGGGCAGGACGTCGGCTGCCTGCAGCCGAGCGAGCGCCGATTCGAGCTCAGCGGTGTCGACGGTCGGGTCGGCCTCGCCGATGTCGAGCGCGGCGGCCTGGATGTCGGCCTCGATCGTGTCGGCAGCGGCAAGGGCCTCTCCCGCCGCGTCGGTCGCCGTCGCGTCAACGTCGACGGTCTCGCTCACGGGCGCCGCCGTCGACGTGCGGGCGGCCAGCGGCGAACTCGACGCGGTCGTGTACGAGGCGAGCGTGACTGGACCGAAGGCGGTGGTCGACGAGGCGGCCGCGGTCGGTGCGGTCGCGGTGATGCCGACGGCTGCGAGCACCGAGAGGCTCAGGCCGGCGACGACGAGGGCCGGCCGACGGCGCGAGCGCCGGTCAGCGGCGCGACGGGTGCGGCGGGCGGACGTATTCGTCGTGGTGGAGCGCATGAAGTACCGGTTTCGTGTCGGGGGATGCGTCGGCGAGCGACGCGGCACGCGCCCGGGCGGGGCACAAGTCCCCGAGTCTGGTGCCTGAGTCTGGACGCTTCCCGTGCGTTACCTGAATGTGATGATCTCCCTGCGGCGGCGGAAAAGTCCTGATGGACGGGCTGGGGAACGGATGACGGGGCGCCGCGTACGCTGTCAGGGTGACCCTGGATCCGACGTCGGATGCCGCGCGGCAGGCCCTCCGAGGGCTGGTGCGCGCCGCCGCAGACGACCCCCGCGGTGGCTTGGGCGAGCGCGTGGCGGGGCTACCAGATGTGGATGACGCACGAGACGCGGCGGTGCTGATCCTCTTCGGCGTGCTCGACTCCCAGCCCAGTGCCGTCGGCACCGACGTGGCTGCGGTCTCCCGTGACCTCGACGTGCTGCTCCTGGCGCGAGCGCTGACGCTGCGCTCGCATCCGGGCCAGGTCGCCTTCCCCGGCGGTCGGGTGGATGACGGTGACGACGGTCCCGTCGCGGCGGCGCTCCGCGAAGCGCAGGAGGAGACGGGACTCGATCCCGCGGGGGTCGAGGTGCTCGGCACGCTCGGCGCCATCCCTCTGGAGTACTCCCGGCACCGGGTCACCCCCGTGATCGGGTGGTGGCGCCGCCCTTCTCCCGTGCGGGTCGTCGACGAGGCCGAGTCCGCGGATGTGTTCCGTGCGCCGGTCGCCGACCTCCTGGATCCGGCCAATCGCGGGGTGACAGTCATCCGACGTGACGGCCGCGAGTGGCGCGGACCGGGTTTCCTCGTGCGCGACGGCGTTCGCGAGCACCTGGTCTGGGGTTTCACCGGCATGCTGCTGGACGGTCTGTTCGACAGCGTCGGCTGGACCCGCCCCTGGGATGCCTCGCGCGAGCTTCCTCTCGTGCTGCCGGAAGCGGCTAGCCGCCCATCTCCGGCAGCGGGGTGACGACCGCGAGTGAGCCTGCCTCCTGGCAGGCAGCGGTCGCGGCGTTGATCGCGTCGATGTAGCCCTGATTGGCCCCCGACGGATCTGCGGCGGCCTGCACCTGGACGTCGTAGATGAACGGGGTGATCTCCGTGTCGTAGGTCGGCATGTACACCCAGGCATCCTGCAACGCGGCCAGGCGCGAGACGTACTCGACCTCGTCGATCCGACCCGTCTGGTATTCGAAGTTCGTGCGGATCGCCACGCCGCTGAGCGCACTGATCTGCCCGCACTCCCACGCCAGGACCGGATCCGGTCCGGTCGGCGTCGGCGCGATCGGCGCGGTGGGCGTCGGGGTGGGCGTCTCACCGTCTGCGACGATCCGTTCGACGATCCCGCACCCCGACAACGCGGCGGCGAGGGCAAGCGCGGCTCCGCCGGCACTCAGACCCCGGATGACGTGCGCCGACCCGCGTTCTCTGCGGTGGTCGATCGCCGTTCTCCTCGCTCGAAGCGCTCCCATGCGGCATCCCCCCTCTTCCCGCGGCCAGCCTACGACCCGCACCCCACCCGCGAGAGTGCATCTGCGCGCCGAGGATGCGGGCGGACCCCCGCTCTCGGCGCGCAGATGCACTCTCGAGGATCGAGGTGCGAAGCCGTGACGGATGCGGTCGACGCGGCGCCGGTCAGGACGCGCGACCGACGTCGGCGCGCGCGCTGAAGAGGGCTGCCGCCTCGGCGCGGTTGGACGCGCCCACCTTCGCGAGGATCGCCGACACGTGTACGGATGCGGTCTTCGGGCTGATGTAGAGCCGCGCACCGATCTGCGCGTTCGTGAGTCCCTCTGCGACAAGGGCCAGCACCTGGCGTTCCCGCGGAGTCAGCGCAGCCGAACCGACGGCATCCGTCGCCCGAGGAGACTCGTTCGCTCGACGGCGGAGACCGGCGCGCTCGGCGAGATCCTCCGCCCAGAACGCGGCCCGGGCGACGCCGAGCCGCCGGGCATCGATGTTCACACCATCCAGCTCTCGTGCCGCGGCGTCGCGTTCACCTGCGTCGATCAGCGCTGAGGCAAGGCTCAACCGAGCGATCTGCTGGTGGCGAACCGGCAGAACGCCGGTTCGCGCCGCGTCGACGACGGCGTGCCAGCGGCGCACGCGCTCGTCCGTGTCTCGCTGCGCCGCATCGGCGAGCGTGGCGTCGATGACCTCGACGATCACCGGGGTCACGCCCGCTCGGGGCCACTCCCGGGTCGCGTCCGTGATCGCCTTGCGAAGGCCGGACAGCTCCTCCCACCCCTCGCCCCCGGCACGCGTCGGCGCCACCGCCCGTAGCAGCATCGCTGCGGTGAGCGTACGGAAGCGCCGAGCCGCAGATGCGCCTTCTCTGGCGACGAGGCGACGGATGCGATCGATCCGCTGCGCCCACGCCGCGCGGTCCTCGGCGTCGATCGTCGCGCGCAGGCCGCACGATGACATCAGCACCGCGTCGACGGTCTGCAGGTCCCACCAGTCGTTCCTGTGCGGTTGTGATCGCCCGGACTCGTCCATCGCGGTGCGCTCGACGGCGAGCAGAGCATCGCGCTCGTCCGACTGATCGTTCCAGGCATAGTGTCCGGCCAGCAGGCGGATGACCGATCCCCGCGACGGCCGGTCCAGAAGCCGTCGGGCCCGTGTGGCGAACTGCTTCGCCTCGTCCGGTCGCCCCGCGCAGAAATGCGCGTGAGCGATCTGCACAGCGATCGATCCGCCTGATCCTCGTTCGATGCCGCCGCGGACCGCATCGGCGAGATGCGCCTCTCCGACGCGCGCGGCGTCGTCGTAGCGCCCCAGGCGAGCGAGAAGATCGACGTAGGCCGCTCCGACGTATGCGCGCACCGCCGGGTTCACCTGCAATTCCAGCGCGCGCTCGAGCGGGGCGAGGGCTGCGATCTCATCGCCTGCCGTGTCGGAGGACAGCCACGACTCATTGACGAGGGCGATGGCGAGGGCGACATCGTCCCCGGCGCCTTCTGCCAGCGCCACCGCCGTCTGCAGGTACTGCTCAGCTCGGCCGTCGGAGTAGCTCAGCGCCAGATTCGACAGGATGCGGGACTGCAGCACGCGCGATGCGTCGGTCTCGATCCCCTCGAGCATGGCGATGGCCCCGAGGAGCTCTTCGTGATCCGGGTTGCGGTCGGTGTTGAACTCCTGCACGATCTTCTGGCGGATCAGCGCCGCCCGCACCATCGGATCCTGCGGTTCGGTGGAGAGCCCTTCGAGCGCAGCCCGAAGGGCGCGGTCGGGATCGCCGAGGTCGTGCCAGGCCTGCGCCGCACTCAGGTGCAGCTCCGGCAGCGACGTCCCCGACCGTGTCGCGGCGTCGGGCACCTGGTGCCACAACTCCGTCAGCCGCTCGGCGAGCTTGACCGATGTCGCCGGTGCGAACGTCGCGCGAGACTGCTCCAGTGCGCGAACGGTGGCGTCGAAGGCAGGCGTCAGTTCCCGCGCGACCAACCAGTGCTCGGCGATCGCCGACACCGCCTCCGGGGAATCGGTGCGATCGGCGGCGAGGTATTCGGCGTACCGGCGGTGCACCCGCACTCGCTCGCTGGGCAGCATCTCATCGTGGACCGCCTCCTGCGTCAGGGCGTGACGGAAGGTGTAGCCGGCGCCGTCGGCGACGATGACGCGGGCGGCGATGGCGTCGCGGACCGCGTGATCGAGCGTGCGCTCGTCGCAACCGGTGACCGCGGCGAGGGTGACATGATCGGTGTGCATTCCGCCGGCAGCCAGCACACGAACGATCTCTTGAGCGGTGTCATCCAGCCGGGAGTAGCGCGCGAGGACGAGCTCGCGCAGGGTGTCCGGCAGTTCCGCGCTGCCGAGGTCGACGAGTTCCTCGACGAGGAAGGGGATTCCGCCGCTGCGCTCCACCAGCGCTCCCAGTTCGGTCTCGCCGAAATCGGCTGTCGCCAGGATGGCCACCTGCTCGGCCACTTCACCTGCGTTCAACGGGAGCACCTCGACCCGGATGATCGCGCGGGTGCGATCCAATTCGGCGAGGACGGGGCGCAACGGATGGAAACGATCGATGTCGTCGGACCGATAGGTCGCGACGATGGTGAGGTGGCGGCCGCGCAGCGTGCCGGCGAGCTTCTTCAGCAGAGCGAGGGTCGCGGCATCCGCCCACTGCAGGTCCTCGATCACGATCACGAGATGCCGTGTCGTCGAGAGAGTCTCCAGGACGACCTCGATCGCCTCGGCGAAATCGCCGGTCGGACCGTCCGCCGAGGACGTCTCGGTCATGACCCCCGGGACGAACGCCGCGAGCGTCGCCAGCGCCGCCGGTGAACCGGCCGCCTCGCGCAGCGCGTCGGTGCCGACCACGGCGTGCAGGTCACGCAGCACGCGGCGCACAGGTCCGAATGGTGTGCCGATCGGACCGAGGTCGACACACTGACCGACGGCTACGACGACCGGCAGCCGCGCGTCCTGCCTCCGCGTCGCTTCGACCAGGAATTCTTGCACCAGTCGGGTCTTCCCGATGCCCGCCTCGCCCCGCACGATGACCGAACGGGGCGTTCCGCGGCGGGTGTCGTCGAGGGCGTCGAGCAACGTGCCCAGCTCGGCGTCACGGCCGATCATGCGGGGACTCGAGGCGAGCGCGGGCATGGTCATATCGTGGCACCGCCCTCCGACAGCTGCGACAGGTTCCCCCGGGGCCATCGGGCACGCCACCGCGCGCGGTGCCCGATGGCTCGCACTGCCGTCATACCGCGGGGCCCGCCAACCCGAAGCAGTCGACCGTCGCCGCATCCGTCCGGGTCGCTTCGCTGATGCTGCGAGCTGCGGCACCCGGGTCGCCCGTCTCGAGCCGTCGGGCCTGGCTCTGCCGCAATCGCACCTCGGTGGCCAGCATCTCCGCACGCTGCGCCGCGATCCGGCTCGCGGCGTAAGTCATCGCGTCCATCGTCGTCCTCCCGTCGTTCGTTCTGGACGTCGACTTTCCTCCCTGAGGCGGGAGGTGCGGATCGGACGATCGCCCTATTTCACGACGGGGGCGGGGAGCCCCGGGTAAGGAGTCGCCCGGCGTCGGAGGACGCTGGAATACTCGACGCGTGACGCACCGACTCACCCGGGAACAGGCGCGGCGCATCGTCGTGCGTGCGCAGCTCCTCGACGCCGACCGGCCTGGTGATGTGGTGGAGGTGGCTGAGCAGCTGGGGTACATCAAGATCGACCCGACTACGGTGATCGCCGCCTGCGAGCACACCGTGCTGTGGTCGCGGATCGGATGGTCCTACGAGACCGGCCAGCTGAAGAAGGCGGTGGAGATCGACCGCCTGCTGTTCGAGTTCCAGGGCGCGTTCCACCCGATGAGTCTGCTGCCGCTTCTTCGTCCCACCATGCGTCGACACCCCGAGCGCGAGAGCAGCCGGCAGTGGCTGGAGGCCAACGCCGGCTTCCGTTCCGACGTCCTGGCCCGTCTGCGCGCAGACGGGCCGCTGACCGCACGTGAGATCCCCGACACGGCCGCGGTGGCCCGGGCGCCGGACGGGTGGTCGGGGTCCAACCAGGTGCCCCTGATGCTCGACCTCCTGGCGCGCCGGGGCGAGGTGGCCGTGACCAGGCGGGAAGGACGCAGTCGCGTATGGGATCTCGCCGATCGCGTGTACCCCCGCGATCTTCCGGAGGTGGACGACGAAACCGCTGCTCAGGAGCTGGAGGCCCGGCGCCTGAAGGCCGCGGGCATCGCGCGGGAGAAGTCGACCTGGACACGGGTGGGGAAGGCGGGGGAGGCGGCCGAGGTCGAGGGATCGTCATGGAAGTGGCGCGTCGATCCCGATGCGCTCGAAGCCGCCGACGTCGACATCGACGGCCGCGTGGCGCTGGTGAACCCGTACGACAGCGTCCTGTTCGACCGTCCGCGTCTAGCCGAGGTGTTCGACTTCGACTATGTGCTCGAGCAGTTCAAGCCCAAGGCGCAGCGCCGCTACGGCTTCTTCGCCCACCCGATCCTGATGGGCGACCGCTTCGTCGGGATGCTGGATGCCGAGGTCGATCGCGACCGCGAGCTCCTGCGCGTGAACGCCGTCCACGAATTCGTGCCGTTCGAACCGGAGGAGACCGACATGGTCCGGGCAGAGATCGGCGACCTCGCCGAATGGCTCGGCGTGCGCGTCGTGGGGATGGAGTGAGCGGCGTCGAGGCTCAGCTCGCCACGAGCTCCCCCTCCGACGGGGCTCAGCTTGCCACGAGACTCTGCGTGGAGGGGACCCACCCGAGGTGCGGTGCCACGTGGCGGGCGAAGGACTCCACCAGCCGCAGGTTGAACGCCACCCCGAGCTGGCTCGGGATCGTGAGCATCAGCGTGTCGGCGCTCATGACCGCGGCGTCCTCCCGCAGCTGCTCCACGAGCACCTCCGGGGCGGCGGCATAGGTCTTGCCGAAGGTCGAGCGGAAGCCGTCGATGTAGCCCACGCCGTCGCCGTCCTGCCGGCCGCCGAAGTACATCTCGTCCTCGGCGGTGGTGATCGGAAAGATCGAGCGGCTCACCGACACCCGCGGCTCGCCGGGGTGGCCGGCGTCGCGCCATGCGGCTCGGAAGGCGTCGATCTGCTCGGCCTGGAGCACGTCGAACGGCAGACCCCGGTCTTCGGTGAGGAGCGTGGACGACATGAGGTTCACGCCCGTGCGCCCGGCCCACTCGGCCGTCTCACGGTTGCCCGCACCCCACCAGATCCGCGAGCGCAGGCCGGGGGAGTACGGCTCGATCCGCTGCAGCCCCGTGCCGCCGCCGAACGGGCTCGAAGAATCGCGTTCGGCGATGCCGTTCCCCTCGATCGCGTGCAGGAAGGTCGCGAAGTGCTCGCGAGCGAGGTCCGCCCCCCGCGGATCCTTCGCACCCGTATACCCGAACGCCTCATAGCCGCGCACGACCGTCTCGGGTGACCCGCGGCTGACCCCGAGTGCCAGTCGGCCGCCACTGATGAGGTCGACCGCCGCCGCTTCCTCGGCGAGGTAGAGGGGATTCTCGTACCGCATGTCTATGACCCCGGTGCCCATCTCGATGTGGCGCGTCCGCGCTGCGATCGCAGCCAGGAGCGGCATCGGGGAGGACTGCTGCCGGGCGAAGTGATGCACGCGGAACGAGATGCCGTTCACGCCCAGATCGTCCATGCCCTGCGCGAGGTCGATGGCCTGGAGCATCGACTCACCGGCAGTGAGCTCCCGGCCCCCGCCGAGCGGACCGTAGTGACCGAAGGAGAGGGTTCCGAAACTCTTCATGCCGACCACAACCCGCTCGAGTGGATTCACATTCCCGAGAATGGACCGGAGGTCCCATCTCCCCCGCCGAGGACGGGTTCGATGTCGAGGGTCATGTCGATGACCTGCCGCAGGAGGCCCCCCAGGGTGGTGGCCTGCAGGAGCGTGAACCGATCGAGTTCGCCGAGCGGAGCGATCGCAGCGAGCTGCCACGCCGACTCGACGGGATCTTCCGACAGCTCGATGTTCGGGTCGTACGGGGCCAGGCCCACCACGTCGGCCTTGCCCAGGACGCGCCGCACGATGCTCTCCGCCTCCGTTCGCAGCGGTGACAGCGCATCGTCCCAGGTCAACGCCTCGAGGGGCGTGACCTCGGCGACAGGATGCGGGTCGTCATCGAGCCACGTGTCCACCCTGACGCGCTGGTCCCCCACCGCCAGGACGAAGATGTCATCTTTTCCGACCTGCACCTGCGCGAGACGTGCCATGGTGCCCAGCGAACTGCGCTGATCGCCGCCACCCGCCTCGGGCCCGCGTTCGATGAGCACCACCCCGAACTGCGGGTCCTCCTCGTCGAGCAGGCGCCCGAGCATGGTGAGATAGCGCGGCTCGAAGATCCGCAGCGCCAACGGCGCGTGCGGGAAGAGCACACTGCCGAGGGGGAACATCGCCGCCTGCGTCACCCTCTCAGTCAACCAGCGGATGACGCGGCGAGGGCGAATCGCGGCCGGTTCGCAGCTCCCTCGCATCCGGAGCCGAGGGGGTCGGCCGGGCGTAACCTGACATCATGCGTCATCCGTCACCAGACCCCGTCGCACCGGGGCAGGAATCGGTGTGGGATTACCCGCGGCCGCCGCGGATGGAGAAGGTCGACGCCCGCGTCACGATCACTCTCGGAGGCGAGCTGATCGTCGACACCGGCGACGTCGTCCGCGTGCTCGAGACCAGCCATCCGCCGGTGTTCTACCTGCCGATCGCAGCGTTCGTCGACGGCGCGCTCACCGACGGCGTCGGGTCATCGTTCTGCGAGTTCAAAGGTGCGGCGCGCTACCTCGACGTCCACGGCGGCGGGGAGCATCGTCCGGCAGCTGCGTGGAACTATCCACGACCGAGCGCCGGTTACGAGCTGCTGGCCGATCGGGTCGCGGTGTATGCGCAGGTGATGGACCGCTGCACGGTCGACGGCGAGACCGTCACTGCTCAACCCGGACGTTTCTACGGCGGGTGGATCACGTCGCGCGTCGCCGGGCCGTTCAAGGGCGTGGCGGGCTCCATGGGCTGGTGACCGCGCCGAGGCGGTACCGGGCTGCGTGATAAAGTCGGCGACGGAAGCGTGTCCGAGCGGCCTAAGGAGCATGGCTGGAATCCATGTAGGCGGGGTAACTCGCCTCGCAGGTTCAAATCCTGTCGCTTCCGCGTCGAGGCCCCTCGTCCTCCGGGATGAGGGGCCTCTCCCTTTCCCTCTCGTCCCTCTCCTCACCACCGCCCCACCCCCACCCCTGGCCGCGCAGATGCGCTCTCGCGGGGAGGAGCTGAGCGGGGAACAGGAGTCGCGGGCGCGTCAGCGGGCCGGGCGGGAGGCGCCGCGGCCCGCGCCGGCGTAGAGCGACCCGGGGCGGATGATGAGCGAGCGCGGCACGACGAGCGCGAGAAGGCGCCTCGCGGGCTGCGCCGCCGCCAGCAGCTGCGCCCTCACCTCCTGCGCGGCGACCGCGGTCGCCTCGCCCTGCCCGAAGCCGTGGCGCCCACCCGGGGCATAGCTGGCGCGTTCGATCGCCCGGATGAGCACACCCATGGCGTCGGCGGACGCGCCGGCTTCGGCGATGAGCCGGGCTCCCATCCCTCGCGGACTCTCGCTGATCGGCGACGGGATCCCCAGGTCGATCGCGGTGTCCTGCACGACCGCCCACGCGGCGGCGGCATCGCCGGACCGGGCGGCAGACAGCTGCTGCCTGCGCCGCAGATCCCGGACGATGAGCGGGATCGCCAGCACTACCAGGACGGCGAGGACCACCGTCACCGCCGGGAGAGCGTCGACCTCGTCGTCGGGGGCGGCGGTGCCGGCATCCGGGGTCAGCGGCTCGCCCGTGTCGGGGTCGACCGCGTCGGGCACGTCGGCGGGAGTGGATGCCTCGGGGGCGGCGTCCGCGCCGTCGGCGGTCTCCCCGGGCGCCGAGGCTTCGGGGGAGAAGCGGGTCGGCTGACCGAGACCGTTGGTCGGTTCGAAGGGGATCCATCCGACGCCTTCGAAGTAGATCTCCGGCCACGCGTGCAGCTGACCCGACATCACCGAGTACACCGATTGGAAGTCCACGGCATCACCGGTCGAGGTTCCCGGGAGGTAGCCGACGACGATCCGGCTCGGCATGTCGAGGGTCCGGGCCATGAGTGCGAAAGCCGAGGCGTAGTGCACGCAGTAGCCCTCGCGCACCTCCAGGAATCGGGCGACCGCCTCGGCGCCGCTGCCGTCGAACCCCTCCTCGACGGGCGCCTCGAGCGAGTAGCGGAAGTCGGCTCCGCGGAACCAGCTCTGCAGGGCCAGCAGCGCGTCGTAATCGGACGCCGCCCCGGCGGTCATCTCCGCCGCCAGCTCACCGACGATGGGGGGGAGGTCGGCGGGCAGCCCCAGGGTGTCGGCGCGGACGCCCGCGCCCCCGGCCGAACGCGCGCGGATCTGCTCGAGCGTCGGACGCGGGACGCTGGAGACGACCTCGTAGTCCTGCCCCTGCGTCCCGCCCTGCCGGGCTTCGACCGTGCGGTTGTAGGGCAACGCCCCCCACACGCCGTCGAGTCCCTCGATCCCGATCGCGGGGTAGGACACCGGAAGCCACGAGGAGTTGAGGTTGCGGATCTCCACGGTCGTCGAATACTCCGCGACCTGGATCTCGGGATCGACCGGGAGCGCGGTGAGCGCCTCGGCGCTGTCGAGCGGATAGGAACGTCCGGTATCGGGTTCCCACACCGCGCCGGTGAACTCGGTGAGGGTCGTCGCTCGAAGGTAGGGCGGCGAGGGCGCATCGCTGCGCATCTGCAGCACCTCGACCTCACGCGGTCGGCGCAGGTCGTCGCCGAGCTGCAGCGTGGCATCGATGCCGGGCCCGGGACCCAGATCCCCCGACCCCGGCCGGATCGCCGGCTGGGGGAGGAGGGGGGTGGCCACGAGCGCCACGACGACGGCGATCGCCCCGATGCCGATCGCGGTCGCCGACACCCCTGAGGCGGACACCCCGGCCGCCGTCGACGCCGAGGACGGTGATGCTGTCGTCCGGGTCGCTCCCGCCCGGGTCGCCTCCGCGCTCCCCGCCTCCTCGCGCGTGCGGGTGTCGGTCCGGATGAGGAAGAGGATCGCGGCGGCCAGCAGCACGAAGGCGACCACGTCGATCTCCGCCGGCACGGCGATCGCGGGGATGAGAGAGACCGCGATCAGCCCGACCCCTGCGAGCAGCGGCATCCGTGCCGTGAGGACCACGTGGTCGATGACCACGGCGAGGAGGCCCGTCGCCCCGACGATCAGCATCGAGAGCGGGGCGCCGGGAGTCAGCGGTGCGACCCCGAGCGCGATCTCCTCCCCGGCGGCGGTGAGGATGTCGGGAAGCTCCCGGAAGGTCTCCACGGTCGGTATGACCAGGAGGAAGGCGCTGTCGCGGAGGAACACCAGAGTGACGAACGCCACCCACACGGCCACCTCGATGAGCGAGACCGCCAGCGCCGGCAGCCGGAAGCGCCGTGCGACGTATCCGGTGACGAGCACCACGGCGACGATCACCAGGGTCCCCAGGAGCCAGCCTGTGGGGCGCACCACTCGCATGAGGGGGAGGAGCGCCGCGATCAGGGCGGCGAAGACCCCGGCTGTCAGCAGGAGATCCGCACTCCTGCGTGATGACGACTCAGCGGAGGGCACGGCTCACCCCCCGTTCGCCGGCGGCGGCCCACTCCTGCACCAGATCGCCGTCCGGGTGGAGGTGGACCGCATGCCAGCCGATGTCACCCGCGCGGTCCAGCGCGCCGCTGCGGGGTGAGGCGGCCAGCAGCACCGCGAAGGTCGAGTGGTGGACGATCGGTGCGAGCGCGTCGACGTCGGCGGGGTCGAGCCGCCCGGTCACCACGATCACCGGCCCGGTCATGACCCCCGCGAACTGACGCGCGAGACGAGGAAGGTGGTCGTCGCGTCGCGCGGTGACGGTGGCGAAGTGGGTCACGAGGTCCTCCACCGCCGTGGTGTCTCCGCCGTCGATGCGTTCGGTGATGGCGGTGCCGTCGCTGTCGAGCACGCTCACGCCGTATCCGTCGTGCACGAGCCGTGACACCACCGAGACGCATGCCGATACCGCCGTCTCGAAGGCGTCATCGGCGCCGGGCTCGTGGAGGGCCTCCGTCGACCACCGCAGGACTCCCCGGTCGAGGATCACGGTCGCCTCCGGGGTCGCTTCCTGCTCCTCCTGGCGCACCATGAGTTCATCGCGATGAGCCGTTGCCCGCCAGTGGATGCGGCGCATGGAGTCACCGGGCGCGTAGGGGCGGGCGATGAGATTGTCCGCACCCTGCCCGGGCTGATTGTTCTGCGTCTGCAGCGTGCCCCCGGCCTCACCGGCCAGGCCCGTGAGGGGCGGCAGGTCGATCACGGCGGGGGCGACGGTGACACGGGTGCGCTGGCCGTAGAGGGTGCTTCGGCGAGCAAGGGCGAAGGGGTCGGCGGAGTGGACCCGCAGGGGGCCCAGGTGATGGATGCCGCGGCGCACCCCGGTCACGGTGTACGCGATATTCACCGCGCGATCCGAGCCCCGCAGGCCAGACCCGAGCGCCGGGAAGACACCCGCCGCCGTGCCCTCCAACCCCGCCGGCAGCGTGTCGGTCCAGGTCCCTGGCGGCGTCGGCAGCGCGGTGCGGACGCCGACGCGCACACGCACGAGCGAGGCACGGCCCACCCCGACGGTGTCGGGGGCCAGGGAGCGGGTGACCGAGTCGGCGTGTCGGGTGAGGTAGAGGGAGGCCACCGCAGCGACGAGGACGCCGACCAGCAGCATCCCGAAGTACATCAGCTCGGGGATTCCGACCTCGCTCGCGACGACGAAGCTCACCAGCGCCAGCAGCGCCGCACCGGTTCCGCGCAGCGTCAGGGGCCAGAGTCGTCGGAGCATCGGATCACTGCCGAGCGGCGATCGGCACCCGCACGCTCGCGGCGATCTGCTCGAGCACCGACGAGATGACGTCGGTCATCGACTTCGCCCGGGCGCCGCCGGCGGATCGAGTCGGGATGAGCCGGTGCGCGAGGACGGGGATGAGGAGCGCGGTGATGTCGTCGGGGATGACGAAGCCGCGGCCGTCGAGGGCGGCCCAGACCTTGGCGGCCCGCACCAGCTGCAGCGTTGCGCGGGGGCTCGCCCCCAGGCGCAGGTCGGCGTGGGTGCGGGTGGCCGCCGCGAGAGCGACGGCGTAGTCCTCGATCGCCGGTGCGACGTGCACCGCGCGCGCCCAGGCGATGAGGCCGGCGATCTGGTGTGCGGTGGCGACGGGGCGGATCGCATCGAGCGGGTTGACGGTCTCGCGCTGACGCAGCATGAGCGCCTCGGAGCGGGCATCGGGGTAGCCCATCGAGACGCGCATCATGAAGCGGTCGCGCTGCGCCTCGGGAAGGGAGTAGGTCCCCTCCATCTCGAGCGGGTTCTGCGTCGCCACGACGAGGAAGGGGTCGGGCAGGAGGTGGGTCGAGCCGTCGACGGTGACCTGCCCCTCCTCCATCGCCTCGAGGAGAGCGGACTGCGTCTTGGGGGAGGAGCGGTTGATCTCGTCGGCGATGACGATGTTGGCGAACACCGCGCCGTGCTTGAACTCGAACTCGCGCGCGACGGGATTGAACACGCTCACCCCGGTGACATCGCCCGGCAGCAGGTCGGGGGTGAACTGGATGCGACGGACCGTGGCATCCACACTCGCGGCCAGCGCTCTGGCGAGCATGGTCTTCCCGACGCCCGGAACGTCCTCGATGAGGAGGTGGCCTTCGGCGAGGAGGCACACCAGGGCGCTGCGCACCGCGTCGGGCTTGCCGTCGATCACCCGCTCCACCGAGGCCACGATGGACTCGGTCAGCCGTGCGAACTCCTCGGCCGACGCCGGTCGTTCGGGCAGGGCGGGGCGGGCGGGCGCGACCTGCTCGGTCGTGACGGGATGGTCCATGTGCCCCTCTCGGACGGCGCGCGGGTCGGGCGTCGGTGCTCGTTATGCGATCGTAACCGCCGCCGGCAGAGGGGGGCCTGGGAATCCCCCGACCCGTCCCGGGGTAGACTGTCATCAGCTCTCCGCGAGGCGGCATCCAGGCCAACTCCCCCAGGACGGAAACGTAGCAAGGGTAACCAGGCTCTGCCGGGTTCGCGGAGAGTCTTACTTTTGCCGGGAACGTGCCCGGCAAAGGCCCCGCCCATAGGCTGGACGGGTGGCGCAGAGCATCTACATCACCTCGGCCGAAGGTCACTCGGGCAAGTCGACGATCGCGCTCGGTGTGCTCGACGCCCTGAGCCACGCCACCTCCCGCGTGGGGGTGTTCCGCACGATCGCACGCTCCACGACCGAGCCGGACTACGTCCTGGAGATGCTCCTCGACCACGACGGCGTCGACCTGCCGTACGAGGACTGCATCGGCGTGACCTACGACGATGTGCGGCGCGATCCCGAGCGGGCACTGGCGACCATCGTGGAGCGCTACCACGCCGTCGCCGCGGCCTGCGAGGCCGTGGTCGTGCTCGGCAGCGACTACACCGACGTCGGCAGCCCGGCCGAACTCGCCTACAACGCCCGCATCGCGGTCAACCTCGGCGCTCCGGTGCTCCTGGTGCTCGGCGGTCGCGCTCAGCACGGCCAGGGTGAGCAGCTGGGCACCACCATCGCGCGGTCACCCGCAGAGATGGGCCAGATCACTGCGCTCGCGCTCGCCGAGCTGGCCCACGAGCGTGCCGAGCTGTTCGCCGTGGTCGCCAACCGGGCCGACCCCGATCGCCTCGACGACGTCGTCAGCGCCGTCTCGGGCGTCGTCTCCGCGGCGCGGAAGGCGGGCGGTCCCGGCGCGGGCGGTGCGCGACCGGTGCCCGTGTGGGCGCTTCCCGAAGACCGCCTGCTGGTCGCCCCCTCCGTCCGCGACGTCGCCCGCGCCGTCGATGGTCACCTCGTCAAGGGTGATCCCGACCTGTTGACCCGCGAGGTGCTCGGGGTGGTCATCGCCGGCATGTCGATGGTGAACGTCCTGCCGCGCCTGACCGAATCGGCGATCGTGGTGATCCCCGCCGATCGCACCGAGGTGCTGCTGGCCACCCTCCTGGCGAACTCGTCGGGAACCTTCCCGAGCATCGCCGCCGTCATCCTCAACGGCCCCTTCCCGCTTCCCGAACCGGTCGACACGCTCATCGACGGCCTCGACTCGTCGCTGCCGATCATCGCCACCGACCTCGGCACCTACGACACGGCGGTCAGGATCATGGGAACGCGGGGCCGGCTCGCCGCCGACTCGCAGCGTCGGTACGACACCGCCCTGTCGATGTTCGAGCGGCACGTCGACACCGAGACCCTCGTCACCGCGCTGGGGCTGGCCCGGCCCACCGTCGTCACTCCGCTGATGTTCGAGTACCGCCTGCTCGAGCGCGCACGCGCGGAGCGTCGACGGATCGTCCTGCCCGAGGGCGACGACGACCGCATCCTCCGCGCCGCGGCGACGGTGCTGGCGCGCGGCATCGCCGACCTGACGATCCTCGGCGAGGAGATCGAGGTGCGAAACCGTGCGATCGAGCCTCGGCATCGACATCCGCGACGCCGAGGTCGTCTCGCCCTTCGACGCCGTGCACGTCGACCGCTTCGCGCGCGAGTACGAGCGCCTGCGCGCCCATAAGGGGGTCACCTACTCGCAGGCGGCCGACACCGTGACCGATGTGTCGTACTTCGGGACTCTCATGGTCCACCTGGGGCTGGCGGACGGCATGGTCTCGGGCGCGGCGCACACGACAGCCCACACCATCCGCCCGGCGTTCGAGATCATCAAGACCAAGCCCGGCGTCTCGGTCGTCTCCAGCGTCTTCCTGATGGCGCTGGCCGACCGGGTGCTGGTGTACGGCGACTGCGCCGTCATCCCCGATCCCACAGCCGAACAGCTCGCCGACATCGCGATCTCGTCAGCGGCGACCGCCGAGCAGTTCGGCATCGAGCCGCGCGTGGCGATGCTGTCGTACTCGACGGGGGAGTCCGGTTCCGGGGCCGACGTCGAGAAGGTCCGGTCAGCGACGGCGCTCGTGCGCGAGCGCGCGCCCGAGCTTCCGGTCGAGGGACCGATCCAGTACGACGCCGCCGCCGACGCCGCCGTCGCGGCCGCCAAGGCCCCCGGCTCCGCTGTCGCCGGACGTGCGACGGTGTTCGTCTTCCCCGACCTGAACACCGGCAACAACACGTACAAGGCGGTGCAGCGCTCGGCCGGAGCGGTCGCGATCGGCCCCGTGCTCCAGGGGCTGAACAAGCCGATCAACGACCTCTCGCGAGGAGCGCTCGTCGACGACATCGTCAACACCATCGCGATCACGGCGATCCAGGCGCAGGGAGAGGGCGGAGAATGACCCCCGTCCTCGTGGTCAACAGCGGATCCTCGTCGTTCAAGTACCAGCTCATCGACATGACGGGGGAGACCCTGCTGGCCTCTGGCCTGGTGGAACGCATCGGACAAGCAGGCCCGGGGCGCGCGATCCACACCGTCCATCAGGCATCCACGACGGGTCCTGCAACCACGATGGTCGACGCGACCTACGAGCGCGAGCTCCCCATCCCCGACCACACGGCCGGCTTCGCGGTCATGCTCGAGGCCTTCGCCGACAACGGTCCGTCGCTGACGGACACGGCTCCGGTCGCGGTCGGGCACCGGGTCGTCCACGGCGGTGCACGGTTCTTCGAACCCACCCTGGTGACCCCGCTCGTGGAGATCAACATCGACGAGCTGTCGGTCCTCGCGCCGCTGCACAACCCGGCGAACCTCGTCGGCATCGTCGCGGCCAGGAAGGCCTTTCCGAAGGTCCCCCACGTCGCCGTCTTCGACACCGCTTTCCACCAGACGCTTCCGCCCGCCGCCTTCACCTACGCGATCGACGCCGAACTGGCCGCCGCCCACCGCATCCGGCGCTACGGCTTCCACGGCACGAGTCACAAGTTCGTCAGCGAGGCGGCCGCAGCGTTCCTCGGCCGACCGACGGCCGAGCTCCGTCAGATCGTCTTCCACCTCGGAAACGGGGCGTCGGTCACCGCGATCGAGGGCGGTCGATCCGTCGAGACATCGATGGGTCTCACGCCGCTGGAGGGACTCGTGATGGGTACCCGCTCGGGAGACGTCGATCCCGCGGTGCTGTTCCAGCTCTCCCGTCGTGCGGGGCTCTCCATCGATGAGCTCGACGCGCTGCTGAACAAGCGGAGCGGACTGCTCGGTCTTGCCGGGGTGTCGGACATGCGCGACATCCAGGCGGGCATCGACCGAGGCGACACCGCGGCGACCCTCGCGTTCGAGGTCTACGTGCACCGGCTCCGGGCCTACGCGGGAGCGTATCTCGCGCAGCTGGGCGGCGTCGATGTCATCTCCTTCACCGCGGGCGTCGGCGAGAACGCCCCCCGCGTGCGCGCCGCGGCGCTCGCGACGCTCGGGTTCGCCGGCATCCGGGTCGAGCCGGCGCGAAACGACGCGCGCGAGCGCGGCATCCGGGTCATCTCCACCGACGATTCGGCGGTCACCGTCCTCGTCGTCCCGACCGATGAAGAACTCGAGATCGCTCGGCAGACCCTCACCGTGGCGGGACGAGCCGAAACCCCGTAACGCGCTGGAAACCCCGACGTCCACCGGGCTCGATCGCAGGCCACTACGCTTTATCCGTCCCTCTCGCTGCTCCGTCCCGCATCCCCCGCCAGGAGCCTCGCTCGCGTATGGAGAACCCGTGATCGCCCCCTCCCTCCCCGACCTCACCACCTACGACGGTGTGCTGTTCGATCTCGACGGCGTCCTCACACCGACTGCCGAGGTGCACATGCACGCATGGCGGACGATGTTCGAGGAGCTCTTCGCCGCATGGGAGGTCACTCCGCCCTACAGCGACGCCGACTACTTCGCCCACCTCGACGGCAAGAAGAGGTACGACGGCGTCGCGAGCCTGCTGCGCAGCAGAGACGTCGAGGTTCCCTGGGGAGAGCCCTCCGACGCATCCACCGCCGACACGGTCTGCGGCATCGGCAATCGCAAGAACGACGTCTTCGCGCAGGTGCTCCGCAGCGAGGGGATCGCCCCCTACCCGGGATCGGTCGCCCTCCTGGACGTGCTCATCGCCGCGGAGGTGCCGATCGCGGTGGTGTCGAGCTCGAAGAACGCCGAGGAGGTGCTCGCCGTCGCCGGCATCCGCGATCGTTTCTCCGTCGTGATGGACGGTGTCATCGCCGAGCGCGACCACCTGGCCTCCAAGCCCGCGCCCGACGTGTTCGCCGAAGCCGCTCGGATGCTGGGAGTCGACCCCGCACGAAGCGCCGCCGTCGAAGATGCCCTGAGCGGCGTGCAGTCGGCGGTCGCCGCCGGGTACGGGCTCGTGGTCGGCGTCGACCGAGGAGCCGGCGCGGAGGCGCTGCGTGATGCCGGTGCCCACGTCGTGGTGAGCGACCTCGCCGAGTTCGTCGAGAAGGAGATCCCGGCATGATGGACCGCGACCGGTTCCCCGTCGATCCGTGGCGGCTGATCGAGAGGCGGTTCTCCCTGGAGGACCAGGGCGTCACCGAGACGCTGTTCGCGGTCGGCAACGGCTACGTCGGGCTCCGAGGGAACACGCCCGAGGGGCGCCACGCCCACGAACACGGCACGTTCATCAACGGGTTCCACGAGACCTTTCCGATCCACCATGCCGAGCAGGCCTACGGCTTCGCCGAGGTCGGCCAGATCATCGTCAACGCACCCGACGCCAAGATCATGCGGGTCTACGTCGACGACGAACCGCTCTCGCTCGACGTGGCGGACGTGCGCGAGTATCACCGCGAGCTCGATATGGCCGACGGCGTCCTGCGCCGCCGTGTGCTCTGGGTGACCCCGTCCGGCAAAGAGGTGCTGATCGAGGACGAGCGCATGGTGTCGTTCGAGGAGAAGCACCTGGTCGTTCTGCGCCTGGACGTCACCGTGCTGAACGCCGACGCCCCGGTGACCATCAACTGCCAGCTGATCAACCGACAGGACGGCGAAGACGTCTACGGCGGGTCTCCCGCGCCGGTGAAGAAGGCCGGGTTCGACCCCCGGCGCAGCGACAGGATCCACGAGCGGGTGCTCCAGCCGAAGGAGTACTGGCAGGATCGCGACCGGTCGGCCCTGGCGTACCAGGTGACAGACTCGGGGATGACGCTCGCCGTCGTCGCCGACCATGTCGTGGAGACCGAGAACCACTACTCGGCTCGGGGCATCGTCGAGCCCGACATCGCCAAGAACGTCTTCCGCGTGCAGGCGCGGGCAGGTGTCCCCATCCGGGTGACCAAGCTCGTCAGCTACCACACCTCGCGCGGCGTTCCCGCCCGGGAGCTGGTCGACCGCTGTCGCCGCACCATCGACCGTGCCCTGGCCGAGGGCGTGACACACCAGTTCGAGCGGCAGCGGGCGTGGCTGGATGCGTTCTGGGCGCGCAGCGACATCCGCATCGAAGGTCAGCCGGAGGTTCAGCAGGCCACCCGCTGGTGCCTCTTCGAGCTCGCACAGGCATCCGCACGAGCGGATGGACAGGGTGTGCCGGCGAAGGGGGTCACGGGTTCGGGATACAGCGGCCACTACTTCTGGGACACCGAGGTCTACGTCCTGCCGTTCCTGGCCTACACGACGCCGCTCTGGGCCCGCAATGCGCTGCGGATGCGGTACCTCATGCTGCCCGCCGCGCGTCGGCGCGCCTACCAGCTGAACGAGGCCGGCGCCCTCTTCCCGTGGCGCACCATCAACGGTGAGGAAGCCTCGGCCTACTACGCCGCCGGCACCGCCCAGTACCACATCAACGCCGACGTGTGCTTCGCGCTGGCGAAGTACGTGCGGGCCACCGGTGACACCGACTTCCTGTACCGCGAGGGGGTCGACATCGCCGTCGACACGGCGCGCCTGTGGACGACGCTGGGCTTCTGGCGCACCTCCAACGGCGATGCGATCGAGTCGTTCCACATCCACGGTGTGACCGGACCCGACGAGTACACCACGGTCGTGAACGACAACCTCTTCACCAACGTGATGGCGCGTTTCAATCTGCGTTTCGCCGCGCGGACGCTCCGCGACATGGCCGAGGGCGATCCCGACGCCTACCGCGCGACCGCCGAGCGGCTGTCGCTGGATCCGGCCGAGCCGGAGCACTGGGAGCGCGCGGCCGAGGCCATGCACATCCCCTTCAGCACCGCGCTCGGCATCCACCCGCAGGACGAGATCTTCCTCGAGCGCGAGGTGTGGGATCTCGAGGCGACGCCTCCCGACAAGCGGCCGCTCCTGCTGCACTTCCACCCGCTGGTGATCTACCGCTATCAGGTGCTCAAGCAGGCCGATGTCGTCCTCGCCCTTTTCCTGCAGGGAGAGCATTTCTCCGACGAGGACAAGCTCGCCGACTTCGAGTACTACGACCCGCTGACGACGGGCGACTCCACCCTGTCAGCGGTAGTCCAGACGATCCTCGCCGCCGAGGTCGGCTATCAGGAGCTGGCGCTGAACTACTTCCGACAGGCGATCTTCGTCGATCTCGCCGATCTTCACCGCAACGCCGCGGACGGGGTGCACGTCGCCTCCGCCGGCGGGGTGTGGACCGCGCTCGTGAGCGGTTTCGGCGGCATGCGCGATCACGCCGAGGAGCTCTCGTTCGATCCTCGTCTGCCCGCCGGGTGGGAGGAGCTGGCCTTCCCGCTGCGCTGGAGGGATACTCCGGTGCACGTGGCGATCCGCGCGGATGAGATGCGCGTGCGGATCGAGGGGGAGGTGCCCCTCATGTTCAGCGTGCGCGGAAACCCCTACGTGGTCGCGCCCGGTGAAGAGGTCACCGTTGCGCTGGCGGATCAAGGACCGGTCATCCCCGGCCGTCCGTCGCTGACGCAGTTCGCCGATGTCGAGCTCGAGGACGGCACGACCCTGTCGGCGTCGGTGCCGACGGTGACCGCCTCGATCCCGGTCGTCACCGCCCCCGTTCTCGCCGCGGGCGGGGAGCCGGAGCCCGTGGCAGAACGGTGATCTCGCTCTTCCGGGGTCGGGAAGAGCCCGCAGAACGGATGTCGGGGGCACGCCGTAGGCTGTTCGGGTGACCACCGCCCTGTACCGCCGCTACCGTCCCGAGGCGTTCGGCGAGATGATCGGGCAGTCGCAGGTCACCGAGCCGCTCATGACGGCGCTTCGCAGCGATCGGGTCGGTCACGCCTACCTCTTCTCAGGTCCCCGCGGCTGTGGGAAGACGACGTCGGCGCGCATCCTCGCCCGCTGCCTGAACTGCGCCGAAGGCCCCACCGACACCCCCTGCGGCACCTGTGAGAGTTGCGTGGAACTGGGACGGGGCGGTGGTGGCTCGCTCGACGTGGTCGAGATCGACGCGGCCTCGCACAACGGCGTCGACGATGCACGCGACCTCCGGGAGCGGGCGGTCTTCGCACCCGCGCGCGACCGTTTCAAGATCTTCATCCTCGACGAGGCGCACATGGTCACCCCGCAGGGCTTCAACGCCCTGCTGAAGCTCGTCGAAGAACCGCCGGAGCACGTGAAGTTCATCTTCGCCACCACCGAGCCCGAGAAGGTCATCGGCACGATACGGTCGCGGACGCATCATTACCCGTTCCGGCTCGTGCCGCCCGCCGCGATGCTGGAGTACGTCCAGACGCTCTGCGACAGCGAGGGCGTGACAGTCGAGACGGGTGTCCTCCCGCTCGTCGTGCGTGCCGGAGGCGGGTCGCCCCGCGACACCCTGTCGCTTCTCGACCAGCTGATCGCCGGGTCCGACGGCCCCGTCGTGCGTTATGAGCGCGCCGTCGCCCTGCTCGGGTACACCCATGGCGAGCTGCTGAACGAGGTCGTCGACGCCTTCGCCGCCGCCGATGCCGCCGCCGCGTTCGCGGCAGTCGATCGAGTCGTGCAGACCGGGCAGGACCCGCGTCGGTTCGTCGACGACCTGCTCGAGCGGCTGCGTGACCTCATCATCGTCGGTGCCGCCGGACAGGGGGCGGCTGCGGTCCTGCGCGGCACTTCGGCGGAGGACCTGGCGCAGATGATGCGTCAGGCCGATGCTTTCGGAGTCGAGCGGCTCTCGCGCACCGCCGACATCGTCATCGGCGCTCTGGACGACATGACCGGTGCGACCTCGCCGCGCCTGCAGCTCGAGCTGATGATCGCCCGCGTGCTGACGCACACGGCGGCGTCGACGGGAGGCGGTGCCGGTGCATCGCCCGCCGCGCATGTGGTGGCAGCGCCCGCGCCCCCCGCGACTTCATCCTCCCCGGTGGCGGAGACGGTGGCGGAAGCGTCGAGCCCTGCCGTGACATCGGCGCCGACCCCCGCCGCGGAGTCTTGGCGGCCTATCGAAGCCCCGACCGAAGCGCCCGCGTCGGCCGCGCCGACGCCTGTGCAGCCGGTCGCGACGCCGCCGGCCGGGCCCGTCACGCTCGAGCTCATGCGCAACGCCTGGCCGGAGGTGCTGGCGCGGCTCGAGGACCTGAGCCGTTCGTCGTGGCTGGTCGCCACGACCGCACGTGTCGCCGACCTGCGGGACGACGTGCTCACGCTGTCGTTCCAGAGTCAGGCCGACCTGGTGAAGTTCAAGCAGCGGAGCGCCGGCGCGGGGCCCAGCGAAGACCTCCGCACCGCGATCCAGGGTGTTCTGGGCATCCGGGTCAAGTACCTCGCGCGCCATGACGCCGGCGCCGGCGACGCGTCCCATGACGAGGGTCCGCGAGACGATGGTGGGGAGGACGGGCCCCCGCCGCCACCCGACCCCCGCGATGACCGCGGCCCCTCAGACCCGCCCGGTCGGGGCGGAGCAGCGCGCCAGGCCACCGCGGGGCGCCCGCCGCAGGGAGCGCCGATGCGCGGGACACCGGATCGTTCCGTCGCATCCGGGCCGGGCGGGTCGGCGGCCGGCGCCGTGGCTTCGGTCACGGAGTGGGCCGTGGCCCCGATTCCGCGCGATGCGAGCGAGGCCGGCGGGGATGCCGGTGCTCGCGTGATGCCGGCTCTGGCTGTCGACGACGATCCGGAGGACGCCGCGATCGAGGTCGCCCGCGTCCGAGCGGCGTCTGCCGCCCCTCGACGCGAGGGTCAGGTGCTCCCAGCCTCCGACGTCGTGACCTCCTCCGAGCCGGACGACGACTCCGACACGGGGCCGACCGTCGTCGACGCGCCCGTGCCGCCGGTCGTCGCCCCCCCGATCATCTCTCCCGCGCGATCCTCGGGCGGCATGCAGCGGTACGGTGAGGCGGTCGTCCGCCAGGTCCTGGGTGCGCGATTCGTCCGCGAGGAGCCGCATCAGTCACCGACGAGGTTCGGCTGATGTACGACGGCATCGTCCAAGACCTGATCGATGAGTTCGGCCGTCTCCCCGGCATCGGACCGAAATCGGCGCAGCGGATCGTGTTCCACATCCTGCAGACCCCGAACTTCGACGTATCGCGCCTGTCGCACCTGCTCGCCGACGTGCGAGAGAAGGTGCGCTTCTGCGAGATCTGCGGCAACGTCTCCGAACAGGAGCGCTGCGCGATCTGCCGCGACCCGCGTCGCAACGCCACGCTCATCTGCGTGGTGGAGGATGCCAAAGACGTCGCCGCGATCGAACGGACCCGGGAGTTCCGCGGGCTCTACCACGTGCTGGGCGGGTCCATCAGCCCGATCGCAGGGATCGGTCCCGACGACCTGCGGATCGCGCAGCTCATGCAGCGTCTGGCGGACGGAACCGTGCAGGAGGTCATCCTCGCCACGAACCCCAACCTCGAGGGGGAGGCCACGGCGACGTACCTCAGCCGGTTGCTCCACACGCTGCAGATCACCGTGACCCGGTTGGCCTCGGGCCTGCCGGTGGGAGGCGACCTCGAGTACGCCGACGAGGTGACCCTGGGGCGGGCCTTCGAAGGCCGGCGCTCGATGTGACCGCGCCCGTCCTCGCCCCTCCGGCCGGAGGTCGGTTCGGCACGCGCGGCTGGGCCCTCTTCGCCGTCATGTCGGTGCTCTGGGGCATGCCCTACCTGTTCATCAAGGAAGCCGTCGAGACGATCTCCCCGGCCGGCGTGGTCGCGGGCAGAACCCTGGCCGCCGCCCTTCTCCTGCTGCCCTTCGCACTGCGTGCGAAAGCACTGCGCCCTGCGTTCGCGAAGATCGGATGGGTTCTGGCGTTCGGAGCGGTCGAGATGGCCGGACCGTTCTTCCTCCTCAGCCACGCGGAGTTGACGCTGTCCTCTGGTCTGACCGGACTCCTCGTGGCCACGGTGCCGCTGTTCGCGGCGATCATCGCCGTCATCGGCGGCGACCGTGCCGCCCTCCGCCCCTCCCGGGTCCTCGGTCTCGTGATCGGATTCGTCGGCGTCGGGGTGATCGTCGCCGGACCCGCGATCTCGGAGGGCGAGATCGTCGCCGGCCTCATCGCCGTGGGGGAGGTGCTGCTGGTGGCTGTGCTGTACGCCACCGCGCCCTTCATCGTCGCCCACAAGCTGCGCGATGTCCCGCCGCTGGGGACCATCACGGTGTCGCTGCTGGTGGTCGGGCTGTGCTACCTCCCCGTGGCGCTGGTCGTCCAGCCGGGCCCGCCGAGCGCGCGGAGTCTGTGGGCCCTCGGGCTCCTGGCGGTGCTGTGCACGGCGCTCGCGTTCATCGCCTTCTTCGCCCTGATCCGCGAGGTCGGCCCCGCCCGTGCACCGCTGTTCACCTACGTCAATCCCGTGGTCGCCATCCTGCTGGGGGTGATCGTGCTCTCCGAGCCCCTCACCGTGGGACTTCTCCTCGGCTTTCCGCTCGTCATCCTCGGGTGCTGGCTCGCCGCGACAGGCGGTACCCTCCGGCCGCGTCGCGCCGCGGTCGATCCACCACCGGTCGCCCCGGGCTGATCAGCGAAGCACCTCGACCAGTGCGATCCACGACACCAGCAGCGCGGAGGCGATCGTCAGGAGCGCGGCAGCGGCGGAGGCATACAGCCCAGCCGGGTGACCGACGAGGAGCGCGAACCCCGCCACGGCGTACGCGGCGATCGGCACGAAACCGACGACGGCCTTCGTCACCATCGGAGGGGTGTCGTCACCCGGTGGGGGAGTGCGGACGATGACACGTGCCGCATGCGCCTGAAAGACGGCCGCGATGAGGGTGAGGGTGAGGATGATCACCCCGTAGGCGCCGGTGTCGAGGTCGGGGATGAGGCCGATCGCTGCGATCGAGAGGGCGACCACGAGGGCGACGATGCCGGCCCCCAGCCGGGCTGTGACGGTCGTCGCCTGGATGACCTCTCGGATGTTGACACTCGCGGCGACGATCACCAGGCCTGCGAGCGCGGCAGCCGCGCCCACGATCGCCACGTTGAAGTCCGACCACGCCGCGAGGTCCGCCGTCATGGTCGGCAGGCTACATGGAAGTCGGGGAATGCGAAGGTCCGTAAGATGGTGCATCGGCGCGCCGTCCCGTCGCGCGCCGTCGCCGGGCGCTGTGGCGCCAGACGTACGCGGGGGTCTTGCACGTGGCGTTGATCGTCCAGAAATACGGTGGCTCGTCCGTCGCCGATGCCGAGAGCATCAAGCGGGTCGCCAAGCGGATCGTCGACACCCGGCGCGCCGGCCACGAAGTGGTCGTCGCCGTCAGCGCGATGGGCGACACCACCGACGAGCTTCTCGAACTCGCGGGCAAGGTCGCCCCGATGCCGGCCCCGCGCGAGCTCGACATGCTGCTCTCCAGCGGCGAGCGGATATCGATGGCGCTGCTGGCGATGGCCATCCACTCGATGGGCTTCGAGGCGCGCTCGTTCACCGGCAGCCAGGCGGGCATGATCACGGATGCCACGCACGGCGCCGCGCGCATCGTCGATGTCACTCCGGTGCGCCTGCGGGAGGCGCTCGATGACGGCGCGATCGTGATCGTCGCCGGATTCCAGGGATTCAACCGCGACACCCGCGACATCACCACGCTCGGACGCGGCGGGTCCGACACCACTGCTGTGGCCCTCGCCGCCGCGCTCCGGGCCGACGTGTGCGAGATCTACAGCGACGTGGACGGGATCTTCACGGCCGACCCGCGGGTCGTGCCCAAGGCGCAGAAGCTCGGGAGCATCTCCAGCGAGGAGATGCTCGAGCTCGCCGCCAACGGCGCGAAGGTGCTCTACATCCGCGCCGTGGAGTACGCCCGTCGGCACGGCGTGCTGATCCACGCGCGTTCGACGTTCAGCCCGGACGTGGGGACGTGGGTCGTGGGCCCGGGTCAGAGTCTTCCCGACGGGGAAAAGGGAGAGAACATGGAAGAGCCGATCGTCGCCGGAGTCGCCACCGACCTCAGCCAGGCCAAGATCACCGTCATCGGTGTTCCCGATGTGCCCGGCAAGGCGGCCGACATCTTCAAGATCGTGGCCAAGTCGGGCGCGAACGTCGACATGATCGTCCAGAACGCCTCCGCAGCGGCGACCGGACTCGCCGACATCTCCTTCACCCTCCCGAAGTCCGACGCGACGGCGGCGCTGAGGGCCCTCGCGGGCGAGCAGTCGGAGGTCGGGTTCCAGAGCCTCGTCCACGATGACCAGATCGGCAAGCTCTCGATCGTCGGGGCCGGGATGCGCACGCACTCGGGCGTGGCGGCGACGCTGTTCGAGGCGTTGAGCGTCGCCAGGATCAACATCGAGATGATCTCGACGTCGGAGATCCGCACCTCCGTCGTCGTGCGCGGCGACAACCTCGGCGAGGCGGCCCGCGTCGTCCATACCGCCTATGGTCTCGACGGCGAGACCGAGGCCGTCGTCTACGCCGGCACCGGGCGCTGACCCGCGGGCGGGTCCTCGCCCAGGATCCCCCGCACGAAGGCATCGACCGCGGCGTCGGTGGAGATGTCCGGGTCGATCGACACCGTCAGCCTGTCCAGCACCAGCCCCTCCAGGGCGTAGTGGAACAGGGCGATCTCGAAGTCGCCGCCGGGGAGGCCGGCGGCCCGGTTGAACGCGACGTCGGCAGCGAAGCCCGTTCGCATCCATTCGCTCAGGGGCCCGGCGATCTCCGGGTTGCGTGCTGCCTCGACGCGGAGGGTGAACAGCGCGAGGGATACGTCGCGGTCGGCCAGGAGTCGGCGCACGATGTCGCGCGCGTAGTCGGCGAACAGGGAGGGTGTCGGGGCGCGGTCCTGCCACGGGGCATACACCGTCGGATTCGGTGCCAGTCGCTCCCCGATGCGTTGGACCAGCGCCGCGATGAGCGCGGCTCTGCTGCGGAAGTAGTTCGAGGTCGTGCCCACGGGCACGCCTGCTTGAGCATCCACCGCCCGGTGGGTGAGACCCCGCATCCCCTCGCGCGCGATGACCGACAGACCTGCGTCTGCGAGCGTCTGCCGCCGTGCGTCGTTCCGGGCCACACCGTCACTCTAGCCAGATCACGACATCTGTCGTATTCTAACCACAACAGCTGTTGTGAAGGGTGATGCCATGACGGAACTCGTCTACTACGTCGCGACCAGCCTCGACGGGCGCATCTGCGCACCCGACGGCGGGTTCGATGCGTTCCCCATGACCGGTGATCACCTCGAGGCGATACAGGTCGACTGGGCGGACACGCTGCCCTCCGCCTTCTATGAACGATCCGGGTCCATGGCACCGCGCAAGAGGTTCTCCACCGTGCTTATGGGATGGAACACCTTCGCCGCGGGCCTGAGCGTCACCGACTCGCCGTACGCCCACCTCGACCAGATCGTCTTCTCGCGGAACCGCACAGAGGCCGACGTCGGATCGGGGGTGCGCGTGGTGCGGGACGATCCCCGGGGCGTGGTCGCAGACCTGAAGGCGCGCGGCGGCGGTGACATCTGGCTCTGCGGCGGAGGCGACCTCGCTGGGCAGCTGATCGACGATATCGACCGCCTGGTGCTGAAGGTCAATCCCGTCGTCTTCGGTGACGGTCGTCCGCTGTTCGCCACCGGATACGACCCGGCCGCGTTCACCCTCCAGGCGAGCCGGACCTTTCGTTCCGGCGTTCTCATCAACGAGTACGTGCGCCTGCGTCCGGGAACGTGAGGCGCGTGTCCAGCCTCTCGCCCTAGCATTCGCCTGACGGCTGCATCGATGTCAGCCGAGCGGAGGCGGAGCGTGCGAAAGCGAGGCGCGGCGGCGGGGCGGAGGCGGCGCTGGACATGGATCGTCGGCGGAACGGTTGCGCTCGCCGGCGGGCTCGTCGCTGCGCTCGTCTTCCAGCCGTGGTTGGCCCTGATCGACGTGCAGGTCGATGATGAGATCCCGGTGGCCGTCTCGACGCCGCAGCAGCCCCTCGCCGGGGCGGACCCGTCGCCCTCGCGAGACGAGTCGCCCGCGGCATCCGCATCCGCATCCCCACCCGCGCCGCCGTCCGGTCCCGTCGACCTCCTCTCCGGGACGTTCATCAGCCACGAGCACGAGACGTCGGGGTCGGCGCGGATCATCGAGAATGCCGACGGCACGCGGCAGCTGGCGATCGAGAACCTCGCCACCACGAACGGCCCGGACGTCCACGTGTGGCTGAGCGCGGGACCGGTGATCGAGGGATTCGACGGCTGGTTCACCGCCGGCCAGAACGAGTTCGTCGACCTCGGCCCGATCAAAGGGAATCTCGGCAACCAGCTCTACGACATTCCCCCGGAGATCGACCTCGACGTCTTCCGCACCGTCGACCTGTGGTGTGTGCAATTCAGCGTGTCCTTCGGTGCCGCCGCACTCGGCTGATCCGGGGGCGCATCAGGGGCGTCACACACGAAAATGCCCGCGGCCGGAGCGATAGACTCCCTACCCATGGCCCGCATCTCCGACTCCGGTCTGTCCCTCGCCGTCGTCGGTGCCACCGGTCAGGTCGGCACCGTCATGCGCGAGATCCTCGTGGAGCGCTCGTTCCCCATCCGCGAGCTCCGACTCTTTGCCACCGCACGCTCCGCTGGCACCGCGGTGGACTTCGCCGGGCACACGGTGGTCATCGAGGATGTCGCCACCGCCGACCCGCAGGGCATCGACATCGCCCTGTTCTCAGCCGGCGCAACGGGCAGCCGGGCGCACGCACCGCGCTTCGCCGAGGCGGGCGCCGTCGTCATCGACAACTCCAGCGCCTGGCGCATGGATCCCGAGGTGCCCCTCGTCGTCAGCGAGGTCAACCCCCACGCGATCGATGACGCCGTCAAGGGCATCATCGCCAACCCGAACTGCACGACGATGGCGGCAATGCCCGTGTTGAAGCCGCTCCATGCCGAGGCGGGGCTCGAGCGCCTGATCGTCAGCACCTATCAGGCGGTCAGCGGGTCGGGTCTGGCGGGCGCAGAGGAGCTGCTCGGCCAGGTCGAGGGTGTGCTGGCACAGGGCGACACGCTGCGTCTGGTCCACGACGGCTCGGCGGTGGAATTCCCGGAGCCCGAGAAGTACGTCGCACCGATCGCCTTCGACGTGATCCCGCTCGCCGGCAATCTCGTCGATGACGGCGAGAATGAGACCGATGAGGAGAAGAAGCTCCGGAACGAGAGCCGGAAGATCCTCGAGCTTCCCGACCTCCGTGTCGCCGGCACCTGTGTGCGGGTGCCGGTCTTCACCGGGCATTCGCTGAGCATCCACGCGGAGTTCGCCCGCGAGCTCTCACCGGCGCGGGCTGTCGAGATCCTCGCGGATGCTCCCGGGGTCAGCCTCGAGGAGGTGCCGACGCCGCTGCAGGCCGCCGGCAAGGATCCGAGCTTCGTCGGCCGCATCCGCCCTGACCAGTCGGCGCCCGAGGGGCGAGGTCTCGTGCTCTTCGTCAGCAACGACAACCTCCGCAAGGGTGCCGCCCTGAATGCTGTACAGATCGCGGAGCTCGTGGCGTCCAGACGGTTCGCGACCGCCGGCGCGTAGTCCGACCGGTCTTTCGACGACGAGAAAGTTCCGTCATCCTTTCGGCGCGTGGACCCGCCCTCTGATCGGCAGGTTTTCCGCGGCGCGTAGACTCGAGGAGTGACTGATTCCTCCGATTCCGAGACCCCACCGGCGGCACCAGACGAGGTCATCGACGTCGTCCTGATCGGCGGGGGCATCATGTCGGCCACCCTTGGCACGCTGCTGAAGGAAATCCAGCCGGACTGGAAGATCGTCGTCTACGAACGACTGAGCGACGTGGCCCTGGAGAGTTCGAACGCGTGGAACAACGCCGGGACCGGTCACGCAGCGCTGTGCGAGCTCAACTACATGCCCGAGGGCCCCGACGGATCGCTCGATCCCGCCAAGGCCATCGCGATCAACGAGCAGTTCCAGCAGAGCCGGCAGTTGTGGTCATCCCTGGTGGAGAGGGGCGTGCTCGACGAGCCGTCCACCTTCATCAACGCCACGCCGCACATGACCTTCGTCACGGGTGAGAAAGACGTCGCCTACCTTCGAAAGCGCTACGAGGTTCTCAGGCAGCAGCCTCTGTTCGCCGGTATCGAATACAGCGAGGACTCACGGGTGATCAACCAGTGGGCGCCGCTGCTCATGAAGAAGCGCAGAAAGGGCGAGCCCTTCGCCGCGACGAGGGTTCCCAGTGGGACCGATGTCGACTTCGGAGCGCTCACGCGTCAGCTGTTCGACGACCTCGTGGACAAGGGCGCGCAGGTGGTCACCAACCGCGAAGTGAAGAAGGTCCGGCGTGCCAAGGACGGCACCTGGCGGGTGCGATGGCGCAACACCATCGGCCACACCCCCGGCGAGACCCGGGCACGGTTCGTCTTCGTCGGCGCGGGTGGATGGGCGCTGAAGCTTCTGCAGTCGAGCCGCATTCCCGAGATCGCCGGATACGGAGTCTTCCCGATCGGGGGGCAATGGCTGAAGACCAGCAACCCCGCCCTCGTCGCGCAGCACCGCGCGAAGGTCTACTCCCAGGCCTCGGTCGGGGCCCCGCCGATGTCGGTACCGCACCTGGACACCCGTGTCGTCGACGGTGAGGCCTCGCTGCTGTTCGGCCCCTTCGCCACGTTCAGCCCGAAGTTCCTCAAGAACGGCAAGATCACCGACATCGTGGCGCAGGTTCGGCCGGGCAACATCCTTCCGATGCTGAAGGTCGCCGTCGACAACCCGGGTCTCATCAAGTACCTCGTGGGCGAGCTGCTGAAGAACCACGCCGGCAAGGTCGACAGTCTCCGGGACTTCATGCCGACCGCCCGCGACGAGGACTGGGAGCTGCTGCAGGCCGGTCAGCGCGCGCAGGTCATGAAGAAGGATCCGAAGAAGGGCGGCGTGCTGCAGTTCGGCACCGAGGTGGTCACCTCGTCCGACGGCACGATCGCGGGGCTCCTCGGGGCTTCTCCCGGGGCGTCCACGGCGGTGTCGATCATGCTCGGGTTGCTCAAGACGTGCTTCCCCGACCGGATCGGCACGTGGGAGCCTCGATTGCAGCAGCTGATCCCGAGCTACGGGCACACGCTGAACCCGCGGCCCGAGGTCGCGGAAGAGGTGCTGTCGGAGACGGCGGAGGCGCTCGCCCTCACCGCGTGACCGCGGCGGCGGGAAGATTCGGCGACAGCTGACCGGACCCATCGTGGGCCTAGACTCTCGGGGTGGCGAAGCTGTATTTCCGATACGGGGCGATGAACTCGGGGAAGTCGACCGCCCTGCTGCAGGCCGCATACAACTACGAGGAGCGCGGCCAGCATGTCCTGCTCGCCAAGCCCGCCATCGATACCAAACATGCCGCCAAGATCTCCAGCCGCCTGGGTGTCACGCGCGATGCCGACTTCCTCGTCGGGCCCCGCGATGACATCCGCCTGCTGTTCGGCATTCACCGCGAGCGCGTGAGGAGAGCTGCAGAGGATGCCCTCGTCCCCGAGGCGGGGGAGGCGAGCCCGGACGTTGCCTGCCTCCTCATCGACGAGGCGCAGTTCCTCACGCGCGAACAGGTCGATGATCTCCTGCGCATCGTCGTGCTCGACGGTGTGCCGGTCCTCGCCTACGGCATCCGCACCGATTTCCGCACCGATGCGTTCCCCGGGTCCGCCAGGCTGATGGAGCTCGCCCACAGCCTCGAGGAGCTGAAGACGATCTGCCGTTGCGGGCGCAAGGCCCTCTTCAATGCCCGCCTGGTCGGTGGCCGGTTCGTGTTCGACGGCGACCAGGTCGCGATCGACGAGCTCTCCGCCGACCGCGTGACCTACGAGTCGATGTGCGCTCAGTGCTACCTGCGCGAGTCGGGCGGGCGTCTCGACGGGCGGTAGGCCCGCGCGGTTGCGTGTGGTCTGACCACAGAGTATGGTGGCCCTCTGTTCATCGGAGCCTTCATGCCCCCATCAGACGATTCTCTGCCACCCGCCCCGCGGGCGTGGCAGGTCGTCCTCGAGCACATCGAGCGCGACCTCCTCGACGACACGCTCGCTCCCGGCGATCACCTGCCCCCCGAGCGCGACCTCGCGGCGCGCCTGGGGGTCGGCCGCTCGAGCGTGCGGGAGGCGCTCCGCGTGCTGGAGGTGATGGGGCTCATCCGCACCGGTACGGGCTCGGGACCGAGCTCGGGGGCCGTGATCATCGCCACCCCGCACGGGGGCATGTCGGCGCTTCTCCGGCTGCAGGTGGCCGCTCACGGATTCCCGCTCGACGACGTCGTCCGCGCCCGGGTGGCGTTGGAGAGCGCCGTCGTCGAAGACCTCGCCTCGCAGGGCGCACCCGACACGGCCGCGGTCCGCCGCATCCTCGACGCGATGGATGCCGCAGACCGCACGCGCGAGGAGTTCCTGACGCTGGACGCGCAGTTCCATCTCGGCCTCGCCGAGGCATCCGGCAATCTCGTCATCACCGCCACGATGGCAGGACTGCGCAATGCGATCGAGTCGTATGTGCAGATCGGCGCCGCGCGCGTGACGGACTGGCCGGCGATGGCGGCGCGACTGCAGCACGAGCATCGCGCCATCGTGGAGGCCGTCGAGGCGGGTGATCCCGGGCGAGCCCGTGATCTCGTGCGCGCCCACATCACCGGCTACTACGCCGAGGCCCGTCTCGCCCGCGAGACCACCTCGGAGAGGACCACGCCATGACCGAGCCCATCGTGCGTCGGCAACTGCCCGTACCGGCGGACCTTCGCGAGCTCATGCGGTTCAAGCGTCCCGAGCTGAACGGCACCCGGCGACGCCTCGCCTCTGCCCTCACCATCGCCGACCTCCGGGGGATCGCCCAGCGCCGCACACCGAAGGCGGCGTTCGACTACACCGACGGCGCCGCCGAAGGCGAGCTGTCGTTGGCGCGGGCTCGGCGCGCCTTCGAGGATGTCGAGTTCCACCCGTCGATTCTCCGACCCGCCGAGCATGTCGACACCTCCCTCACCGTCCTCGGCGGTGCCAGCGCGCTGCCGTTCGGCATCGCCCCGACCGGATTCACCCGGCTGATGCACACCGCGGGGGAGCAGGCCGGCGCCTCCGCGGCGGGCGCCGCCGGCATCCCGTTCACACTCTCGACGCTCGGAACGACCTCGATCGAGGACGTCAGAGCCGCCAACCCGGACGGCCGCAACTGGTTCCAGCTGTACGTGATGCGCGATCGGGAGATCTCCTACGAGCTGGCACGGCGGGCTGCGGCGGCGGGCTTCGACACGCTGCTGTTCACCGTCGACACCCCCGTTGCGGGGGCGCGCCTGCGGGACAAGCGGAACGGCTTCTCGATCCCGCCGCAGCTGACGATCCGGACCATCCTCGACGCCGTCCCGCGGCCGTGGTGGTGGTTCGACTTCCTCACCACGCCGAAGCTGGAGTTCGCGTCACTGAGTTCGACCGGCGGCACGGTGGGAGAGCTGCTGGATGCGGCGATGGACCCGACCATCAGCTACGACGACCTCGGTGTCATCCGCGATCTCTGGCCGGGGAAGATCGTCGTCAAGGGCGTCCAGACGGTCGAGGACGCCGCGCGTCTCATCGATGCGGGCGTGGACGGCATCGTTCTGTCCAACCACGGGGGGCGTCAGCTCGATCGCGCGCCGGTGCCCTTCCATCTTCTCCCGCGTGTGGTGCGGGAGGTCGGCAGGGACGCGACGGTGATGGTCGACACCGGCATCATGCACGGTGCCGACATCGTCGCCTCGATCGCGCTCGGCGCCTCTTTCACCCTCGTCGGGCGGGCCTACCTCTACGGTCTGATGGCGGGCGGCCGCGCCGGCGTCGACCGTGCGATCGCGATCCTCCGGGAGGAGATCGAGCGCACGATGCGCCTGCTGGGTGTGTCCGGCCTCGACGAGCTCGAGCCCGCGCACGTGACGCAGCTCACTCGCCTGGTGCCGGTGGGTGACGCTCAGCGCGCCGTGCGTGCGCGCTGAGCGGGCTTCAGACGCGAACGGGGAGGGTCGGCAGCAACCCGTCGAGGAAGGTCGCGGTGTCCTCCCACCCCTCGACGGCCTGGCAGCGCACACCCATCGCCAGGACGGGATAGTCGTTGCCGTGGGGGTCGAGTCGGTCGCCGACGAAGAGCATGTCATCGAGGGAGATGCCCGTCTGGTCGGAGAGCTGACGCATGCCGTAGGCCTTGTCGATTCCGCGGTGAGTGATGTCGACCGACGTCGAGCCGCCCGAACGGACCTCGAGGTCGGGGATGCGGGAGGCGACCGCGTCGCGGAGGGCGTTCTTCTTCTCGCCCGTCGGGTCCCACGCCGTCTTGGCGTCCAGCGGCGCCTGCTGGCCGAGCGCCGAGAAGGTGATCTGCGAGCCGCGGTCCTCGAGGATGTCACCCCACGGTTCGCTCTCCCACAGCCCCAGGCGCCGCGCCTCCTCCTCGACGGCGGCGATGGCCCGTGACTTCTGGTCGTCGGTCAGGCTGTGGGCGTAGACCGTGCGGATGCCGTCGGGGCCCACCCGGTAGTACTGGGTGCCGCAGGTGGGCAGCAGGTGAACGTGATCGAGGATGTCGGACGCGGCAGCCGGCAGGCGATCGACCACCTGGGTGCGGAACTGCGACAGCTGACCCCCGGAGATGATGGCGACCTCGACGCGCTCGGCCAATGCGATCAGCTGATCGCCGATACGGGGATCGATGGCGCTCTTGGAGGGCGCGAGGGTGTCGTCGAGGTCGAACGCGACGAGCTTCGGGGAGGGGTGGGGCGGGGTGGCGTTCACGGCGCTCCTGTTCGGTGTCGTGCGAGAGGCCTCACCGATGCGGTGAGGCCTCTCTGCTGTCGGGGTGACAGGATTTGAACCTGCGGCCTCTTCGTCCCGAACGAAGCGCGCTACCAAGCTGCGCCACACCCCGTGACAACCCTCCCAGCCTACCCGATGCCCGCGCCGTGTTCGAACCGCCGCCGTCGTGAGAGACCGAGCGTGACTCCCGTCACGAGGACGGTGCCACCGACGACGAGCGCCGCCGCGGTCGTCGCGACGCTCGCACCGGTGACGGCGAGCGACGGGGTCGGGGTCGGGGTCGGGGTCGGGGGGACTCTTCGACGATCGTGGTCTCGTTCGCCAGACCACAGGGTCCGTGATGCATCTCTTCACCGGCGCCATCCACGGCACGCTCCCGCCAGTAGTAGGTTCCCGGCTCGGTGACGGCGGGAGAGGTCACGGTGTATTCACCCGCCTCCGTGACCGTGATCGGCTCGCTCTGCCAGACGAGCGTCTCCGGGGTGCAGGCCTCTTCTGGCTCGACGCCCGCGACCGCGCGGTAGACAGCGGACGACACGGTCAATCCACCCGTGGGGACCACGCCCCCGACGACAACGGTGTCCGACATCGGCGCGCCGACCAGCACGCGCCCCTCCGCGCGGGAAGAGACGTCGGGAACCGCGGTGATCTGGCTTCTCACCCCGAACAACTCCGTCCAGGAGAAGCCCGCAGGAAGGTGCGCGGCGATCTCCGGCTGTTGCGCGTCGCGGGTGATCGTCCAGACGGCCGTGTAGAAGCCCGGTCCCGGAAGCTCCCAGTCAGAGGTGACCCGGTAGCTGATGTCGCCGCCCTGGTCGCCCGTGACGAGCGCGAGGGAACCGACGCGCTCGGCTTCGGCGGGGACGGAGGGCTGCGGTTCGGCCGGCTCCGTCTCCGTCCGGAACACCTCTGCGCTCGCCGAGATCGGCAAGGGTGACCCGTCATCCGAGCGGGGCCAGTCGCCGTCGGCGACGGTGACGATCACGTCGTCGACGAACGCACCTCCGGCGACGTAGCGGGACGCGACCTGCGTCGTGATCGCGGGGGAGAAGACGGGGACGCGCGGCGAGGTGTCGGCGCCTGCCACGTCGAACGTCGCGAGGCCCCCAGGACCGGCGGTGTCCTGTCCGCCGGCGGTGGTGAAGTGGCGGACCGCCGGAGCGACTCCGCCCGCGAAGCGGCCGGTGCCGCTCACGGTGTAGGCGCGTCCCGGTGCGGGAGGCGCTGTCGTGATCGCGTACTCGGTCCCCGTCGTCACGTCCTCGCGCGTCGCTGCACCGGTGTCGGTGAATACCGCGTCCACGAGGGTCACCGTTCCGACGGCGCCGGCGGCGCTCGTCTCGACTCTGACCGTGCCGCTTCGATGATCGACCGGGTCGGCGGTGAAGACCAGCGACCCCGCGGGCGCGCCGGTGCTTATCCTCATCGCCTCGTCGTAGAAGGCGACCGCCCGCTGCTGAACCGCCGCGCTGTGCTCGGGGGCGAGACGGGAGAAGACCCGATCGATGACACCCGCGAGCGCGTCTCCCTCGTAGCCGAACTGGCCGAGCGTCTCGTCCCAGTCCGCAACGGCCTTCACAGCCCAGCCGACCGCGGCCGCCTGCACCGGGTCATCCGTTTGTCCATGGGTGGAGACGAGGTGATTGATGCGCGTGAGCTGCTCGGCCGAGAGCCCGGCGGCGCCGCCGCTGATTCCGTGATCGACGCTCTGGCCGGTGGGCAGCGGTAGGCCGGGGAGGATGCAGTAGGTGTGGACGCCGTTCACCAGCATGGAGCCGTGCCATCCGTAGGCCGACACCGGCGCCCACGTACCGAAGCCGGTCCCCCGCTCGGCGGCGGAGGCCGGCGCGGGGGAGAGGACGATCGCCGCGACCGCGACGAGGCTGAGTGCGACACCCGCGGCGAGGAGTCGGAGGAGCTCTCGGACCGAGGGGCGGGACGCGGCGGGGCGAGGGGCGGTGAAAGGCATCGTGGCGGACTCCCGGTGAGACGATCGGACGGATCGATCGTCGCGTCCGGGCGCATCGCCGAGGTCGTCAGGCGTCGCTTCGGTGGAGAAGTTCGCTCATCTCCCCGTTGTGCAGGAGAGATGCCCTGGTCTCAGCGGGTGGGGAGGACCGTGATCAGCGTCGCCTCCGGGCGGCACGCGAAGCGCACCGGTGCGTAGATCGAGTGACCGAGGCCAGCGCTGACATTCAGGGGTGTGACGCGACCATCATGGGTCCAGGTGCTCAGCCCACGCGCCTGGTCGAGTGGAATGTCGCAGTTCGCCACGAGGGCGCCCACCCCCGGGAGGCGCACCTGTCCGCCGTGCGTGTGTCCGGCGAATACGGCATCGGCCCCGAGATCGACGAAAGCGTCCAGAACGCGGCGGTAGGGTGCGTGGGTCACGCCGACCGTCAGCGCTGCGTCTTCGGTCTCTCGCATGCGGTGGACCGGCTCCGGGAGTGAGCCCAGACGGTCCCACTCCCGGTGCGCGTCGTTGACGCCGAACGCATGGATGCGAGCTCCGGCCGCGTCGAAAGCTGCGACGGTGTTGTTGAGGTCGTGCCAGCCCAATTCGTCGGTGAGATAGCGATCGAGCACATCGGTGTCGAGGAGTTCGGGCTCGGTCTTGATCTTCGATGGGCCCAGGAAGTAGTTGAGCGGATTGCGCGGGCTCGGGGCGACGCGATCGTTCGACCCGTGGACATACACCCCCGGGATGCCGCGGAACGGCCCGAACGCGGCGCGGATGCCATCGAGCCCCAGGGGGTGGCCGAGGTTGTCGCCGGTGTTGACGATCAGGTCGGGCTCGAGCGCTGCGAGCCCGGCGATCCAGCGCTGCTTCCGTCGCTGCCAAGGCGCCATGTGGGCATCGGAGAGGTGAAGGATACGCAGGGGTCGGGTGCCTGCCGGGAGGAGCTGCAGCTGGTGCTCACGGAGCGTGAAGAGGTACCGCTCGATCCCGATGCCCCACACGGCCGCGGCGGTGCCGGCCGCCCCCACCACACCGAGCGTGGTGAGGGCGGCCCTCGTCAGAGGGTGCGGCACTACTCGTCGTCGTCTTCGTCGTCATCGGGCCCACCCTGGCCGGGGCAGGCGGCAGCGGCGAAGTTGATCGTCACGGTTGCTCCGCGCGTCGTCGCCGTACCGGCCGCCGGATCGGTTCCGGTGACACGACCGCCACCGGATCCGGGATCGGGTGTGCACGACCCGAGCTGCGCCGAGAATCCCGCCGCGTTCAGGGCTCCCGCGGCGACGGCGGGATTCTGCCCGCTGACGTCGGGAACGGTGGCGGCCTGGCCGTTGCTGGGGTTGATCGTGATCACGGAGCCGGCAGGGGCCTGACCCGAGGGGTTCTGCTGCACGATGATGTTCGTCGGCTGGTCGGAGTTCACCGCCTCGCCCACGGCGACCTGCCAGCCGGCGCCTTCGAGGGTACCCCGGGCCTGGTCGATCGTCTGTCCGACCACGTTGGGCACGTCGCGGACCACCTGACGGATCAGGTTCTCGGCGGGGGGCGGGAAGTCGTCTCCGCCGTAGGCGGCATTGGCGGTGGCCTGGATGCGCTGGGCGATCGGGTAGCGGATGTCCATCACGCGTCGGTCGTAGGCGTAGGTGCGAGCGATGTCGACGGCGCCGCGGACGTTGCCGGCCATCACGGCGGTCGTGACGTTCGTCGACGACTCGATCATCCACGAGTGGCGCTGCTCGTTGGTTCCGGTCTTACCGAGCATCGGCGTGCCGTCGAACGGGTTCGCCTGGGCGCCGGTTCCGCCGCGGGCCATCACGCCCTGGAGGGCGAAGGCGGCGGTGGAGGAGACCTCGGGGGTCAGCACGGGGGAGCAGTTGCGCACCGGGACGAGGTCCGGGCGGTCGACGCCGTTGTTGTCGACCACGCGATCGATGACCTTCGGCTGGCACAGCGTCCCGCCGTTGGCCACCGTGGCGTAGGCGCCCGCCATCGCGATCGGCGAGACGTCGTCGACACCGATGATCTGAGAGGGCACGGTCACGTCGATCGGGTTGCCGTTTCCGCTGGTCACACCCATCTTCGCCACCACGTTGGTGATGTCGCAGAGATCGAGCTCAGCGGCCATCCCGATGAAGCCGGTGTTGAGCGACTGAGCGGTGAACTGCAGAGGAGTGCCGTTGTAACCGCGCTGGTTGCCGAAGTTCCGGATCCGGTCACTGCCGGGGTTGACCCAATCTCCGGCGCAGGAGGTCATCCGGGGGATGTTGCGATCGGTGCCGTTCACGACCTCGCGGAGGGACTTGCCCTGCTCCAGCCAGTCGATGAGCGTGAAGAGCTTGAACGTCGATCCGGCGCCGAAGCCGCCGGAGCCGCCGTAGGTCGAGTCGCCGGCGAACACGATGGACGACTCGTTGGGATCCTCGGTGGCTCCCGGCACGTAGCGGGTGTTCTGCGCGATGGCGAGGACCCGGCCGGTCTTGGCCTCGATGCTCGTGGCTGTCGCCCCGAACTCCATGCCCTCGATCGACGTCGGGGCGTATTCGGCCATGGCCTGCTCCGCGGCGCCCTGCACGCGGGGGTCGATCGTAGTGTAGATCTTCAGGCCGTCCTGCCGGAGCGCCCGGTCCCGAGCCTCTCGTGTCTCGCCGAACGCGGGGTCGTTCTGGATGGTCGCAACGACGTACTGGCAGTAGTAAGCGGCGGCGCCGGTCGACTGGCAGCCCGTCACCGGCTGCGTGATGGTCGGTGTGATCGGCTCCACCGCTGCCTGGATGTACTGGTCGCGGTTGATCTTGCCGTCGTCCAGCATGCGGCTGAGCACATACAGCTGCCGCCCCTTGGTCGCGCTGTAACCGTCCGCCGCCGCGAGGAGCTGCTCATCATCGATGACACCCTCGTCTCGGAGGGTGTAGAGCGCCTGGATGGTGCCGGGCTCGACGTCGTCGATGGACCCGTCGGGAGCCTTGTTGTAGCCGACGCCCTCGGAGTTGAAGATCGAACCTTCCGGCTTGTCGATCCGGTAGGTGTTCGGGTTCTGCACGATCCCGGCGAGCGTCGCGGCCTGAGAGACGCTCAGCTGTGACGCGGGCACGTTGAAGTAGTACTTCGACGACGCGTCTATGCCGTAGTTCGTACCGCCGAAGTTGGCGATGTTGAGGTAGCCGAGCAGGATGTCGTTCTTCGAGTAGCGCTGCTCGAGGGCGATCGCATAGCGCATCTCCTGGAGCTTGCGCTCGTAGCCCTCGGCACCCGTCGCGTTGGTGGCGTCCTCCCAGCAGTTGCGGAGGACTTCGTCGCGAGTCCTCACCACGTTGTTGTCGGCGTCGAGTTCGGGCTCGGCGTCGCGCTCGCAACGCTGGATGAGCACGTTCTTGACGTACTGCTGGCTGATCGAGGACCCACCCTGGGTCTGGCCGCCCTGGGCGTTGCTGAGGAGTGCGCGGGTCGTGCCGATGAGGTCGACACCGCCGTGCTGGTAGTAGCGCGGATCCTCCGACGAGAGCACCGCGTCGTAGACGACCGGCGCGACCTGGTCGAAGTTCACCGGCGACCGGTTCTGGTCGTAGAACTTCGTCCACTCGACCTCTTGCCCGTTGTCGGGGTTCACGTACATCAGCGTCGTCGGCAGCATCAGCTCGTCGATCTCGAGGTAGCTCGGCATGTTGTCGAACATCGAGATGGCGCTGGAGGCAGCTGCCCCCGAAACCGCGATCGCGGGGGTGACGGCGGCGGTCACGAGAACACCGGCGACGGCGCTCAGCCCGACGACCCCGAGGAGGCCGCCGAGCACACCGCTACCCGTCCGTTTCGTCTCAGGCATAGGGTTGATCGTAAGGGAGCTTCCTGGGCGATCCCTCGACCGGCGTGCGCCCACGGAGATGTTTCCCAGCATCCGCCCGCGATACCGCCCCGACCACAGGAGCCTCGATGACGACGTGGGAGTACCTCACCACTCCTCTGCTGATCCACAACACCGCCGCCATCCTCAACAACTGGGGGAAGCAGGGCTGGGAGCTCGTGCAGGTCGTCCAGGGGCCTGAGGGGGGCCTCGTCGCCTACTTCAAGCGTCCCGCCGGCGGCGGAGTCCCCAACGCGGCGCTCGGTGCCGCCGAGCAGGCGGCGCGCCAGTTCGGAGAAGAGCAGTGAGTGTTTCCGAGCGCCTGGCCGAGCTCGGCATCGAGCTCCCCTCGGTCGTCCCGCCGGTGGCCGCCTACATCCCCGCCAAGGCGCACGGCGGCCTCGTGTACACCGCGGGCCAGCTGCCGATGGTCTCGGGTGCGCTTCCCGAGACCGGCAAGGTCGGCGAGGGCGAGGGCCTTGTGGCCCCGGATGCCGCGGCGGGCTACGCCCGCCAGTGCGCCTTGAACGCGATTGCGGCGGCGGCCGCCGCAGCCGGGGGCGTGGACCGCCTGGCCGGCGTGCTGAAGGTCACCGGATTCGTCGCTTCGGTACCGGAGTTCACCGGTCAGCCGGGCGTGATCAACGGTGCGAGCGATGTCCTCGGGGAGATCTTCGGCGACGCCGGTCGGCACGCCCGCTCCGCGGTCGGCGTGCCGGTCCTGCCGCTGGACGCACCCGTCGAGGTCGAGGTCGTGTTCACCCTCGCCTGACGCCGCTCCGCGGCATCCATCCCCCCACCGCCCGTCCTCCCCACGCGCCTCCGCGAGAGTGCATCGGCGCGCCGAGAATGCGGGTGAACCCCACACCCTCGGCACGCAGATGCACCCTCGGCGAACCAGCGGGAAGCGAACGGGCTCGGACGAAGAGCGGGCGCGGGGCTACCTCACCTGCGCCGAGATCACGCTCATTACGGCCGTGTCCGCGAGGGTCGTCGTGTCGCCGACCTCACGGCCCTCCGCGACATCCCGCAGCAGCCGGCGCATGATCTTGCCCGACCGCGTCTTCGGCAGCTCACCGACGATGTAGACGTCGCGCGGCCGGGCGATCGGCCCGATCTGCTCGCTCACCCACGCGCGCAGTGCCTGCGCGAGCCCCTCGGGGGAGTGCTTGTCGAGGTAGCTCTGCTTGATGATGACGAACGCGACCACGGCCTGACCCGTCGTCTCATCGGAGGCACCGACGACCGCCGCCTCGGCGGTGGCCTCGTGCGCCACGAGGGCCGACTCGATCTCGGTCGTCGACAGGCGATGGCCCGAGACGTTCATCACGTCGTCGACGCGGCCGAGGAGCCACACATCTCCGTCGTCATCGAGCCGCGCGCCGTCGCCGGCGAAGTAGTAGCCCTTCTCGCGGAACTTGTCCCAGTAGGTCTCCGTGAACCGCTCGGGATCGCCCCAGATTCCGCGGAGCATCGACGGCCAGGGCTCGGTGACCACAAGCAGCCCGCCGTTGCCGTTGCCGACGTGGGTGCCGTCGTCGTCGACGACGTCGATCGAGATGCCGGGCAGGGGCACCTGAGCCGACCCCGGCTTGGTCTCCGTCACGCCGGGAAGGGCCGAGATCATCATCGCGCCGGTCTCCGTCTGCCACCACGTGTCCACGATCGGCGTCTCACCGTGACCGATGATCTCGCGGTACCAGACCCACGCCTCGGGGTTGATCGGCTCGCCGACCGAACCGAGGAGGCGCAGCGACGACAGGTCGAACTTCTGCGGAACCGCGCGTCCGATCTTCATGAACGAGCGGATGGCGGTCGGAGCGGTGTACAGGATCGTGACCCCGTACTTCTCCACGAGCTCCCACCAGCGCCCGGGGTGCGGGGTGTCGGGCGTGCCCTCGTAGAGCACCTGGGTGGCGCCGTTGGCGAGGGGACCGTAGGTGACGTAGGAGTGACCGGTGATCCACCCGATGTCGGCGGTGCACCAGTACACGTCGGTCTCGGGGTGGATGTCGTGGACGACCCGGTTGGTGAACGCCGCCTGCGTGAGGTACCCGCCGGAGGTGTGCAGGATCCCCTTCGGCTTACCCGTGGTGCCGGAGGTGTAGAGGATGAACAGCGGGTTCTCAGCCGGGAAAGCGGATGCTTCGTGCTCGGCCGCCGCCGCCGGGACGACGTCGTGCCACCACAGGTCGCGCCCCTCCACCCAGTCGACGTCGTTGCCGCCGCGGCGGACGACGAGCACGTTCTCGACCGTCTCCTGGGGGCCGGAGCCGTTGCGATCGGCGAGCGCCATGTCGACGGCGGGCTTGAGGGGTGACACCTTCCCCTTGCGGTAGCCGCCGTCGGCGGTGATCACGAGCTTCGCACCGGCGTCGTCGATGCGCGCCCGCAGGCTGTCGGCGGAGAAGCCGCCGAACACCACGGAGTGCACCGCGCCGATGCGTGCGACGGCGAGCATCGCGGCGATCGCTTCGGGGATCATCGGCATGTAGATGGCCACACGGTCGTTGACGCCGACGCCGAGGCCCTCCAGCACGTTGGCGAGCCGCTTGACCTCGTCGGTCAGCTCCGCGTACGTCACACGGCGTTCCTCGCCCGGCTCACCCTCCCACAGCAGGGCTACGCGGTCGCCGTTTCCGGCTTCGACATGCCGGTCGAGGCAGTTGTAGGCGACGTTGAGCTCGCCGTCGGCGAACCACTCGGCGAACGGGGGGTTCGACCAGTTCAGCACCTGCGTGAAGGGCGTGTGCCAGTGCAGCAGCTCCCGGGCCTGGTCGGCCCAGAACCCTTCGCGATCCTCTGCCGCGCGGGCATAGAGGTCGGCGTTCGCGACGGCGTCGTCGGCGAACTCCGGCGACGGTGCGAACCGTCGGTTCTCGTTCAACAGGTGGTCGATCTGGCTGCTGGTCATGCTCATCGGTGCGCGCTCCTTCGCGGGCGGACGGGGTGCCGGTTCCGGCCACAACACTGGTGAGAGTACCGACGGCGTGCGTCGCCTCACTACCTCCGTTAGTGGGTGGATGAGAGGAACGTGATATTCCGATGAGAGATCGCCGCCGCTGTTTGGCCGCCCTGTGACGACTGCGTATGATTCTCACGGCCGAACTTCGATTCCGGCATCCGCGACGCCCGCCCATCCCCCCGAGCCGGGGCGTCGCGGGAGGCGGTATCCCATTCCCCCCATGGGATACCGCCTCCTCTTGTCCATCGTCCGCTCACGTCGGACGAGCCGCGGATGCGCATCGTGATCCGTCGAATACCGCGGCCTCCTCTCGGTCCGGGCCGCGTTTTCCGACGGGTCGCGGGAGGACGGGGGATCACGAGGAGCAACGGCCGTCCTCTCCTGCACATCGTCGTGGGCTCCTCGACTGTCCACCGATCCCGTCCCCGGCGCCGTGCGCAGTGTGCGCCGTCCCTACGGTCGAGGTCATGTCGATCCCGTTCGTCGTCCGCCCCCGCTCCGCGGGAGAGGTCGCGGCGGGTGAATCCTCACCGGCCGGAGTCCGGCGTCCGGCGGTCCTCGACGCCTTCTCGCCGTTCATCGACGACCCGGATGTGTCGGATGTCTTCGTCAACGGCGCCCGAGGTCTGTTCGTCGATCGCGGTCTCGGAGCCGAGCGCGCGGGTGGTTGGCGTGCCACCGAGGAGGAGGTCCGCGACCTAGCCGTGCACCTCATCGGGGCGGGCGGCCGGCACATCGACGATGCGACGCCCTGCGTCGACGTGCGTCTGGAGGGCGGGATCCGCGTCCATGCCGTACTCCCGCCGGTCTCGCCGGAGGGCACCCTCATCTCCCTGCGCATCCCGCGACTGGGCACCCCCACGCTGGACGACCTCGCCGCCTCGGGCATGTTCGACCGGGCGGCGCAGCGTGCTCTCGAGCGAATGGTCGCCCGACGGGCGAACCTGCTCGTCAGCGGCGCCGCCGGGGCCGGGAAGACCACGCTGCTGGCCGCCCTGCTGTCCGCCGCCCCCGCAGCGGAGAGGATCGTCACGATCGAGGATGTCGCGGAGCTGCGCCTCTCGCATCCGCACCATGCCCGCCTCGAGGCGCGCCAGGCCAACCTCGAAGGGGCGGGCGAGATCGCCCTGGCTCGGCTCGTGCGCGAAGCGCTGCGGATGCGTCCCGACCGGCTGGTTGTGGGGGAGTGCCGCGGGGCCGAGGTGCGTGAGCTCCTCTCGGCGCTGAACACCGGTCACGACGGAGGTGCGGGAACCGTGCACGCGAACGGGCTCGGCGACGTCGCCGCCCGGCTCGAGGCGCTCGGCGCGCTGGCAGGACTCGGAGACCACGCGCTCGCCCGCCAGGTGACCAGCGCGATCGATGTCGTGCTGCATGTCGAGCGGAGCGGGAGCGAGCGCCGGCTCGCCGGCGCGGGTCGTCCGCAGCTCTCGTCGGTCGGTCGGCTGGAGATCGCGCCCGTGGACCTGGAGGAGGTGGCCGACCGATGAGTGCGCTGCTCGCCCGTCTCCCCGGTCGGACCTCACCCGCTCCGCCCACGACCCCCGCCGCCGACACCGTCCTGAAGCTGGCGGTCCTCCTCCAGGCGGGGGTCACGCCCGACCGGGCGTGGGAGCACCTTGCCGAGACGGGGGATGCCACGGCGCGGACGATCCGCGACCGGCGACGAGGTGGCGCCGGCCTCGCGTCGGCGATCAGCGGAACGGGGCCGCAAGCGAGCCCCTGGCGGGAGGTCGGGGCCGCATGGGAGGTCGCCACCGTCGTCGGGGCGCCTCTGGCGCCGAGCCTGCGCGGGCTCGCCGTCGCCCTCCGCGACGCGCAGGAGGGAGCGGATGAAGTCCGGGTGGCCCTGGCCGAGCCCGCCGGAACCGCCCGACTGATCGGCTGGCTACCGCTTCTGGGTGTCGCCCTGGGACTTCTGCTCGGCTTCGATACGGTCGGGATCCTCACCACGCACCCCCTGGGTATCGCCTGCCTCGTCGTCGGCGGCGCCCTCATCCTCATCGCGCGGCGCTGGACGGCATCCCTGGCCCGCAAAGCCCGGCCGCCCGGGGGGATCGCGGGCCTCGACGGCGAGCTTCTGGCGATCGCCCTGAGCGGCGGCGTCTCGATCGAACGGGCGATGATCCTCGTCACCACCGCAACCGGGACACCTCCGGCACCCGCGACGGTGGGTCTGCTGGAGCTGTCCCGGCGGGCAGGAGTGCCCGCTGTCGAGTTGCTGCGCGCCGCCGCCGCGCTCGCGCGTCACCAGGCGCGTGTCGACGGCAGACTTCGTGCCGCGAAGCTTGCGACGACGCTTCTTCTGCCCCTCGGCGTCTGCACGCTCCCGGCATTCCTGCTCCTCGGGGTCGGGCCCATGTTCCTCAGCGTCCTGTCCTCGTCCGCGCTCAGCCTGTGACAGCGCCTCGACGTGCCCACCGCCCATCCCATCGCAGAGAGAAGTGACCACCATGACCCACCGACACCACACCACCACGCGCTCGGTCCGCCTGAGCCGAAGTCGCGCGGCGCGGCTCTTCGCCGACGAGTCCGGCGCGGCCACCGCCGAGTACGCCATCGCGACGATGGCCGCCGTCGCCTTCGCCGGTCTCCTCGTCCTGATCATGCGCAGCGACGAGGTGCGGGGCATCCTGACGGAGCTCGTCCGCCGCGCCCTCACGGTGGCATGAGAAGCCGTGAGCTCGGTGGCGACCGCGGGTCGGTCGTCGCCGAGTTCGCGGTGGCGCTTCCCGCCGTCGTGGTCGTGGTCCTCCTCTCCGTGGCCGCGCTGACGGTCTCGGCCCAGCAGGTGCGGCTGCAGGACGCCGCCGCGGATGCGGCACGTCTCGCCGCACGCGGCGAGGACGGGGAGCGCATCCACGGTGCGATCGGGGCCGGTGTGCCGGGTGCGCGGAGCACCGTGTCGCACGAGGGGGATCTCGTGTGCGTGTCGGCCACCGCGCCGGCGCACCCCGTTCTGCCGATCACGCTGTCGGCGCGCAGCTGCGGTCTCGCCGGGGGGTGGTGACCCGGTGGCCGGCACCTCCCTCGCCGTCGGCGTCGTCGGCATGACGGCAGCTCTCGCGGTAGGTCTCGTCGCCGTCGGCGGCGCAGCGGTTCAGGCCCAGCGCGTCGCCGGCGTCGCCGACGCGGCTGCGCTCGCTGCCGCCGACGCCGCGTCGGGTGTGCTCGCGGGTGCACCGTGCGAGCGCGCCGCGCAGATGGCGGCCACCATCGGGGGCGAGCTCACCCGCTGCGAGCTCGACGACCTCGTCGCGACCGTCTCGGTGGAAGGTCGCGTCCTCGGGCTCCCGGTGTCGGCGTCTGCCCGCGCCGGGCCGCCCGTTTTCCCATGACGCGACGGGGAATGCCGCGGCCGCTCTCAGCGATCACCCCCCTGTGCGGTGTGTATGGTGTGCAACGAAGAAAGGACCCCCGTGGCATCCACAGGCAAAAAGCTCGTCATCGTCGAGTCCCCGACGAAGATGCGCTCCATTCAGGGGTACCTCGGCGACGGATACGAGGTGCTCAGCTCCGTCGGGCACATCCGCGACCTGGCGAACAAGAAGGACATTCCGGCCGACAAGAAGGCCGCGTACGGCAAGTACTCGATCGACATCGACAACGACTTCGATCCTCTCTATGTCGTGAACGACCGCAAGACCAAGACCGTCGCCGAACTCAAGCGTGCGTTGAAGGGGGCCGACGAAGTCCTCCTCGCCACCGATGAGGACCGCGAGGGCGAGGCGATCGCGTGGCACCTGCTCGAGGTGCTCAAGCCCAAGGTGCCCGTCAAGCGCATGGTCTTCCACGAGATCACGAAGGACGCCATCCGCGCTGCCGTCGACAACACCCGCGAACTCGACCACGCCCTCGTCGACGCCCAGGAGACCCGGCGCGTCCTCGACCGGCTCTACGGGTGGGATGTCTCGCCCGTCCTCTGGCGCAAGGTCGGAAGCGGTCGGGAAGGCGCAGCGCTCAGTGCCGGTCGTGTGCAGTCCGCGGCGACTCGGATGGTGGTCGACCGCGAACGCGAGCGGATGGCCTTCGTCACCGCCAGCTACTGGGACGTCGAGACCGGAGCGGTCAAGGGATCGCTCGCCGACGGAGCGCAGCCCTTCACCGCGCGTCTCGCGCGCCTGGACGGCGCCGCCCTCGCCCGCGGCACCGACTTCGACGACGCGGGTCGGTTGAAGAAGGCGGTCGTCGTCCTCGACGAGGTGCGGGCGCGCGCCCTCGCCGCTGCGCTGGAGGCAGCTGGTGAAGCATCCGTCTCGAATCTCGAATCCAAGCCCGGCACCCGCAGCCCCAAGCCGCCCTTCACCACCTCGACCCTCCAGCAGGAGGCGGGGCGGAAGCTCTCGATGAGCGCGAAGCACGCCATGGGCGTGGCGCAGCGCCTTTACGAGAAGGGCTACATCACCTATATGCGCACCGACTCCACGGCGCTGTCGGCCCAGGCGGTCACGGCGGCTCGTGCGCAGGCGGTCAGCCTGTACGGCGACAAGGCGGTGCCCGCCAATCCCCGCGCGTATCGCAACAACAGCAAGAACGCCCAGGAGGCGCACGAGGCGATCCGTCCCTCGGGCGAGGACTTCCGCACGCCCTCGTCGGTCAAGGATCAGCTCGATCGCGACGAGCTGCGCATGTACGACCTCATCTGGAAGCGAACCATCGCCAGCCAGATGTCCGACGCCAAGTACGAGACGACCACGGTGACCATCACCGCGGATGTCTCGGTCGACGGCGCGGTCCAGCGCGCGGAGTTCACCGCGTCGGGCACCGTCTACACCTTCAAGGGGTTCCTCGAGGCGTACGAGGAGGGGACCGATGAGAAGCGGGGCGATGCCCACCGCAGCGACGACCAGTCCCTGCCCGTGCTGAGCGTCGGCGACCTGGTGCGCCTGCGCGACATCGAAGCCAAGGGCCATGCGACGTCGCCGAAACCGCGCTACACCGAGGCGAGCCTGGTCAAGGCCCTCGAGGAGAAGGGGATCGGCCGTCCCTCGACGTTCGCGAGCATCATCGACGTGATCCTCGACCGCGGCTACGTGCGCAAGCGCGGACAAGCGCTGGTGCCCAGCTGGCTCGCTTTCAGCGTCGTGCGACTGCTCGAACAGCACTTCGCCGACCTGGTCGACTACGACTTCACGGCTGCGCTCGAGGACGACCTCGACCGCATCGCACGTGGCGAGCAGCGTCGCACCGATTGGCTCCGTGCCTTCTACTTCGGCAACGAGGAGCACCCGGGCCTGCGCAACATCGTCGAGAACCTCGGCGAGATCGACGCCCGCGAGCTCAACTCCACCCGCATCACCGACACCGCCACCCTGCGTTTCGGCAAGTTCGGGCCGTATCTCGAGATCACCGATCCCGAGCAGCCCGAGGCCGAGCCGCGCCGGGTGAACATCCCCGATGACCTCGCGCCCGACGAGCTCACCCCCGAGAAGGTGCAGGAGCTTCGCGACGCCCCCGTCGCGGGCAACCGCGTGCTCGGGACGAACCCGGCGAACGGGAAGCTGGTCGTCGTGAAGGACGGTCGCTTCGGTCCCTACATCGAGGAGACCGACCCCGAAGAGCCCGGCGAGGTCGACGAGGCCACCGGAGAAGTGATCGAGGAGGCTCCGAAGAAGGGCAGGAAGGATGCCGCCAAGACGGCGCCCAAGCCCCGCACCGCGTCCCTCTTCGCGTCGATGTCCCCCGACACGATCGACCTCGAGACCGCGCTGCGCCTGCTCGACCTTCCCCGCGTGGTCGGCGAGGATCCCGAGTCGGGCGAGCCGATCACCGCCCAGAACGGCCGGTTCGGCCCGTACCTGAAGAAGGGCACCGACTCACGGTCACTGGAGTCGGAGCAGCAGATCTTCGACGTCACACTCGAGCAGGCACTGGCGCTCTACGCGCAGCCGAAGTACGGTGCACGGAAGGCATCGAGTGCGCTGAAGGAGTTCGACAACGATCCGGTGAGCGGCAAGCCCATCAAGCTGCGCGACGGCCGCTTCGGACCGTACGTCACCGACGGGGAGACGAACGCGACCATCCCCCGGGGTGAGAACGCGATGGATGTCACCTACGAGCGCGCCGTGCAGCTGATCGCCGACAAGCGGGCGAAGGGCCCGGCGCCCAAACGCACGACGCGCCGCACCACCACCGCCCGCAAGCCCGCGGCGAAGAAGAAGTGAGCTCGGGCGCCGCCCTGGCGTCGGAGGGCGAGCCCGAGTCATCCGGACTCCCCGCAGTCCCGGGGCTCCCCGTGGTTCCGGGACTTTTCGTCACCCTCGAGGGCGGCGACGGTGCCGGAAAGACCACCCAGGCCGCGCTTCTCGAGGAGTGGCTGACCGAGCGCGGTCGGCGGGTGGTCCGCACCCGGGAACCGGGCGGGACCGAGGTGGGGGTCCTGATCCGGGACATCGTGCTGCATCACCGCGGCGACGTCTCGCCGCGTGCCGAGGCGTTGCTGTATGCCGCCGACCGGGCCCATCATGTCGCGACGGTGGTGCGTCCGGCGATCGCCCGCGGCGATGTCGTGATCCAAGACCGCTACCTCGACTCCTCGGTCGCCTACCAGGGTGCCGGCCGGGTGCTCGGCTCCGGCGAAGTGCGCGATCTGTCGCTCTGGGCCACCGAGGGTCTCCTGCCCGATCTCACGGTGCTGCTCGACCTCGACCCCGCGGCGGCGCGCGCTCGACGCGATGCCGACGACAAACCGTTCGACCGGCTCGAGGCGGAGCAGGATGACTTCCACGCACGGGTGCGGAGCGAGTTCCTCTCCCTCGCCGCCGCCGAGCCCGGACGCTTCCTCGTGCTCGACGCCGCCGCGCCGGCGGATGAGATCGCGACCGCCGTGCGGACGCGCGTGGCCGCCCTGCTCGCCGCCCGCACATCGTGAGCAACCCCCCAGCCGGGGTGTCGGGCGGGGAGAATAGGCTGAATCCCATGGAGGCCAGCGCGACCACGATCGGCACCGCGACCGACCCGTGGCGCGGCGTGTGGGGGCAGCCCGATGCGGTGGCTGCCCTCCAGGCCGCGGCCGCCGACCCCGCGTCGATGACGCACGCGTGGCTGCTCATCGGGCCGCCCGGATCGGGCCGATCGACCCTCGCGTACGCGTTCGCCGCCGCTCTGATCGCAGAACCCGGCGATGACGCCGCCATCGGCCAGGTCCTCGCCGGTACCCACCCCGACCTCACGGCGCTGCGCACAGAGCAGGTCATCATCCGCATCGACGAGGCCCGTCGGCTGGTGGAGCGGGCCTATTTCGCGCCCTCGATCGGGCGGCATCGGGTCATCGTCGTCGAGGACGCGGATCGGATGGCCGAGCGCACCTCGAACGTGCTGCTGAAGGCCCTGGAGGAGCCTCCCGAGCGCACGGTGTGGGTGCTGTGCGCGCCGAGCGACGCCGACCTGCTTCCCACGATCCGGTCGCGGGTCCGCACCGTGCGGCTCCGCGAGCCCGATGTCGCCGACGTCGCCGCTCTCATCGCCGCCCGCACCGGCGCGACGCCCGAGATCGCCGAACAGTCGGCGCGGCACGCTCAAAGGCACATCGGCATGGCCCAGCGCCTGGCGAGCGACGACGCGGCGCGCAGGCGTCGCGCCGAGACCCTCGCGGGCGTCCTCTCCGTCCGCGGCGTGGGGGGCGCGGTCGATGCGGCCGCGCGCATCGTCGCGGCGGCCACCGATGACGCCAAGGCGCTCAGCGCCGAGCGCGACGAGGCCGAGCGTCTGCAGTTGCGACGCACCCTCGGCATCCCCGAGGGAGCTCCTGTGCCGCCCGCCGTGCGCAGCCAGCTGTCTGCGCTGGAGGACGACCAGAAGCGTCGGGCGACCAGGAGCCTGCGAGACGGCATCGATCGCGTCCTGACCGATCTGCAGTCCTTATTCCGCGACGTCCTCATGCGGCAGTTCGGCCGGGAGGACGACATGATCAATCGCGAATTCTCCGATGACATCCGTGCTCTCGCCGATCAGTGGCAACCCTCGCGCACGCTCGTCGTGCTGGACCAGATCTCCGAGACCCGGCGCAATCTCGAGCAGAACGTCGCTCCGACCCTGGCCATCGAGAGCATGTTGATCACCGTCGCCACCGGAAGGACCCCGTGACCCCCGCACCCTCTCGCCTCCGCCGCCGCGTCGCCGCGGCGCTCGCCACCGTCGTCGCTATGACGCTGGTGCTGTCGGGGTGTGTGTACTCGCTGATCCCCGAGACCCGGCCGACGTCGACGGCGAGTCCGACCCCGGACACGGAGGGGGTCGATCAAGAGCTCCTGCCGTTCTACGAGCAGACGCTGACATGGAGCGACTGCGGCGACGGCTTCGACTGCACCATGGTGCGGGCTCCCCTGGACTGGAGCGACCCGTCGGCCGGCGACATCCAGCTCTCCGTCGTCCGCCATCGGGCGACCGGGGGCGAGGCGATCGGCTCCCTTCTGACCAACCCCGGCGGGCCGGGCGCGAGTGGCGTCTCCCTCATCCGCGACTCCCTGGGGTTCGCCGTCGGACAGCAGCTGCAGCAGCGCTTCGACGTCATCGGATTCGACCCGCGCGGGGTGGGGGAGTCCACCGCCGTGCGTTGCTACGACGCCCCGCAGATGGACGCCTACCTCTACCCCGACGTCTCCGCCCCGCGCGGCAGCGACGCATGGACCCAGGAGTGGCTCGACCTTCACGAGGGGTTCGCAGAGGCGTGCGAGGCGAACAGCGGCGGCATCCTTCCGCACATCACCACCGAGAACGCGGCCCGCGACATGGACCTTCTGCGCGCGGTCCTCGGCGACGAGCAGCTGAACTATCTCGGCTATTCGTACGGCACGTTCCTCGGCGCCACCTACGCCAAGCTCTATCCCGAGCGGGTGGGCCGTCTCGTGCTCGACGGGGCGATCGACCCCGCGGCGTCGGGCTTCGATGTCAGCACGACGCAGGCGATCGGGTTCGAGTCGGCATTGCGGGCGTACATGACCGACTGCCTGACGAGCGACGACTGCCCCTTCCGGGGGTCGCTGGACGAGGCGATGGCCGACCTGGGTGCGCTGCTGGCCAGCGCCGACGCTGCGCCGCTCATCGCTTCCGACGGGCGTGAGCTGAACGCGGATGCGCTGACCACGGCCATCGTGGCTGCCCTATACTCCCGCGACAACTGGACGTTCCTCACCAACGCGCTCAGCGACGTGCTGCAAGGCGATCCGGAGTTCGCCTTCGTGCTGGCGGACTTCTACAACGGCCGTCAGGAGGGCCAGTACCTCGACAACTCCACGGAGGCCTTCCGTGCGTACAACTGCATGGACTACCCCGAGGATCCCACCTTCGACGCCGACGAAGAGGCTGCGCAAGCCCGACTGGAGATCGAGGCCCCGACCGTCGCTCCCTACTGGGCCGGACCTGATCCGTGCGACGTGTGGCCCTACCCGCCGACGGGAGTGCGTGAGGCGATCACCGCCGAAGGCGCCGCCCCCATCGTCGTGGTCGGCACGACCAATGATCCGGCGACCCCGTACGAGTGGTCGGTGGCGCTCGCCGATCAGCTCGCCTCCGGGGTTCTCGTGACGCGCGTCGGGGAAGGCCACACCGGGTACAACAAGGGCAACGCCTGCGTCGACTCCGCTGTGGAGTCGTACCTCGTCGACGGTGTGGTTCCCGAGGACGGGCTGCGCTGCGAGTAGCCGCGGCACGGTTCGCCCCGTGCCCGACGAGGCTGTAAGATCGGTGATCGTGCATCGCGCGAGCGACGCGCGCCACCTTAGCTCAGTCGGCAGAGCGATTCACTCGTAATGAATAGGTCAAGGGTTCGATTCCCTTAGGTGGCTCCACAATCCGATCGGCTCCGCTCCTGGTCCTTGCGGCTCAGCGCGCCGAATAAACTCACGGAGTGACCACCTCTGCCGACACCGCGGTGAACGCGGTGCTGGAGATCTTCAGCTGGGTGGGACTGGGCCTCGGCGGTGTCGTGCTGCTGGTCGCGGCAATCCTCGCCCTCGCCGACGGCACGTGGGAGCCGGTCACCGTCATGATCGACGACGATGACGAGGGTGGCCGGATCGCCCGGTGGTTCGGATCGGACGGCGAGGTCGGCGAGGCGCACCTCACGCCCGAGCAGCTCCGTGCGCTGGAGGGTCAGGACTCCGCTTCGGCGTTCGCCCGCCGTGACTCTCCCGGACGGATGCGGCTGACCAGGGGATCGCCGCTCGTGCGCTTCGTCGCCTGGTTCGGGGTGGGTCTCGCCGCGCTCGGCCTCCTCGCCCTCGTGATCTCCTGGATCCTGCTGTTCACGGCCGGATGACGCGGAGGCGCCTCGCCCGAACGGGCACCCCCCGTCGTAGGCTCGAAGCATGACCCGGGCGCTTTTCATCGTCGATCTGCAGAACGACTTCACCGAGCGGGGCGCGCTCGGCGTGACCGGGGAGACGAGGTCGCAGCACGGGTGACGGCGTTCCTCGCCCGGCACGCGGATGACTACGCGCTGATCGTGGCGTCCCGTGACTGGCACGACCCCGACAACGACAACGGCGGCCACTTCTCCGACGCACCGGATTTCGTCGACACGTGGCCGCCGCACTGCGTCGCCGGCACGTACGGCGCGGAGTACGACGAGCTGTTCGATGAGTCGGAGGTCACCCATCATCTGAAGAAGGGGCAGGGCCGGCCCGCCTATTCGCTGTTCGAAGGGCATGCGGAGGACGGCACCACGGCGGCCCAGCTGCTCGATTCGCACGGCATCGTCGACATCGATGTCGCAGGGATCGCGACGGACTACTGCGTGCGGGCCTCCGCTCTGGATGCACTCGCCGCTGGGCGGCGGGTGAGGGTGCTGACCGACCTCATCGCCGGCGTCCACCCGGACTCCAGCGCGCGAGCGCTCGACGAGATCTCCCGCGCCGGCGCCGAGCTCGTTGCTTCGCAGGGCTGAGTCAGCTGCGCGAGCCCGACTCGCGGTCGAAGGGGGGCGGGCGGAGCCAGTCCGGGATACCCGGGGCATCACCGGGACCGTTGCCATTGCCGGCCCCGTTGCCGGCGCCGACTCCTGGCGCCTCGTTCTCCTCCGGCCCCGTCTGGGTCGGGCCGGGGGCGGGTGACGAGGGTGTCGGCGACGGAGCCGTCTCGCCCTCGTCGTCGGCGTCGTCGCGAGGGGCGGTGGGGGTGGGCCGCGGGTGCGCCGTCCCCGCCGATTCGATCGGACGCGGGGTCGCCGCGGGGGCGGGCGGTGTCTGCGGATCCGCGACGGGCGCGTCATCCGTCCGAAGCTCGGTGTCCGATGCCGGCACCGAGTCCAGCACCGTGGCCGGAGCGGTGCCCGCATTCTCCGCCGTCTCCTCGGTGGGGTTCGGAGCGGGCAGGGTCCGCGCGGGCGTCGGTTCGGAAACCACGGGGGTCAACGATCCGGCGGTCCCGAATGCGCCGGAGAGCGCGCTGACGACCCCGACGACCAGCAGGGTGGCCACGGCGGCCGCGCCCCAGAGGGCCGTCATCCGGCGCGACCGTCGGGTGCGTTCGGTGCGAGTCGTGCGACGACTCGGGGCGTTCTTCACCGGCGTCGGCGCCTGATGTGCCGTCGCAGCGGCGGGGAACGCGGTCGGCATGGTGGCCGGAATCTCGGAGGTGTCGAGATCGCGGTCCGACGTGTCGTGCTGAAGAACAAGGTCGCCCGACGGCGCGGGCGCGGAAGCAGGTGCTGCCGGTGGCATGGCGATCATCACACCGGTACTGGTGAGAGCGGATGCGGCAACAGCGACATCCAGGGCGCTCGGGCGGTCCCGGGGGTCGAGCGAGGTCATGGCCACGAGGAGCTCGCGCCATCCGTCGTCGAGGTCGGGAGGGATGGCGGGCGCAGACGCCAACCGCGCCACGAGGGCTTCGGCGCCCGTGCCGTGTCGATACGCGCGGAGGCCGGTGAGCGCCTCGATCACCACGAGGCCCAGCGAGAACACGTCGACCGCCGGGGTGGGTGCGTCGCCCCTGACCTGTTCGGGAGCGAGGTAGGCGGCAGTCCCCAGCACGAGGCCGGGGGAGGTGATCCGCGCGCTGTCATGGAGATACGCGATGCCGAAGTCGGCGAGCTTGGCGCGGAACTGCCGCATCGGCAGCGGCGAGGGGGACAGGAGGATGTTGGACGGCTTGATGTCGCGGTGGACGATTCCTGCGTCGTGCACCGTGTGCAGCGCATCCGCGAGGTCCATCGTCAGAGCCGCAGCCGTCGCCGGAGGCAACGGGCCGCCGCTCAGACACTGGGCCAAGGTCGGGCCCTCGACGTATTCCATCACGAGGAAATCGCCGTCGCCCCCACGAGTGTCGTCGCCGAGATGCGCGTCCAGGAGGGTGACGAGCGAGGGGTGGCTGAGGCCGGCGAGAAGTCGCATCTCGGAGCGGACGCGCGGCTGATCGTCGTCGATGGATCCGCGCATCCGCTTGATGGCGACGGTGCGCCCGAGAGCGACGTCCTCGGCACGGTAGACCCGCGCCATCCCGCCCTCGCCGATGCACTCACCGATGCGATAACGCCCCGACAGCAAGGGGGGTTCGGCCGGTGACGACATACCTGAAACGGTACGCGGGGAGAAGTTCCACCCCAGGGCCCTTGACGGATCGCGCCGACCGTGCAGGGGGATGCGGTGGGCCCCGTGGGGCTCGAACCCACGACCCGCGGATTAAAAGTCCGATGCTCTACCGACTGAGCTAGAGGCCCGCGATTCCAGCCTAACGGTGTCGTGGCGCAGAGATCACCCAACCCTTAACGACGCGACCGCCGGTGCCAACCTCGCTCGGCACCGGCGGTCACGCCGCCCCATTCACCCGGTCGCACCCCAGATACGGCCGGGAGCATCAGATCACTGAGCCGGCGGCGTCAGGACCGAGTCGATCAGGTAGACCGTGGCGTTGGCGGTGACGACGCCACCGCAGATCACGCTCGCCTGGTTGACCATGAGCTCGTCACCCGAGCCGGTCACCTCGAGATCAGCGCCCTGGACCGTGGTCTGGGTGCCGACGACCTCGTCGGGCGACAGCTGGCCGGGGACCACGTGGTAGGTGAGGATCGAGGTCAGGCCGGCGGTGTCGGTCTGCAGCGACTCGAGGGTTGCCGGGTCGAGCGCAGCGAACGCGTCGTTGACCGGTGCGAACACCGTGAACTCGTCGCCGTTCAGCGTGTCGACGAGGTCGACCTCGGGGTTGAGCTGGCCGCTGACAGCCTGCACGAGGGTGCTCAGCAGCGGGTTGTTGGATGCCGCCACTGCGACGGGCTCGGTCGACATGCCCTCGATCGAGCCGGCGCCGTCGGGCACCTGCTCGGCGTAGGCCTCGCAGCCGGGGCCGACGAGGTTGGCGGCCGGGTCCATGGCCATGTCCTCTTCCATTGCGGGGGACGAAGCCTCTGTCGACGGCTCCATCGAGGGCTCCATGGTGTCTTCCGCGGTGCCGGCGCCGGACGAACAGGCGCTCAGAGCGAGCGTCGCAGCGAAGGCGAGGGAAAGACCGGCGGTGAGACGAGTCTTGCGTGACATTGCGTTCCTCCTGATAGTCGAAGCGGCACGGGCCGCATCCCTGGTGCAGGGACCCCACTGGGTTCAGCGGGTACAACGGGTCGTTCGGAACCCCTCCCGGATCGGATGGGATGAACGCGACGTCGTGTTCTGGCAAACCGCTGGATGCTCCGCAACGAACAGGTGTCGACCGAGCGCCGGAATCGGGATTCCGAGGGGAGTACGGCATGCTGTTGGATGTGGTGATCGACGGAGCGGACGTGCGCGAGGATGAACCGCACGCCGACCACGTCGGCGATCTCCTCCAGCAGGTCGCTCAGGGCGATGCCGACGCCTTCACGCAGCTGTATGACATGCTCTCGCCGCGGGTGTTCGGTCTGATCCTGCGCGTGCTCGTCGACCGGTCTCAGAGCGAAGAGGTGCTGCAGGAGGTCTTCCTCGAAGTCTGGCAATCCGCTTCCCGCTTCGTCCCGAACAAGGGTCAGGGCAGAACGTGGGTGCTGACGATTGCACATCGCCGCGCGGTCGATCGGGTCCGGTCGTCGCAGTCGAGTTCGGATCGCGACATCCGCGTGGGCTATCGCGACCTCGGGGTCGCCCACGACACGGTTTCCGAGCACGTGGAGCTGCGCCTGGAAGCAGAGAAAGTCAATCGAGCGCTCGAAACCCTGCCGAATGCGCAGCGGGAGGCACTGACCCTCGCGTATTTCGGTGGTTACAGTCAGAGCGAAATCGCGGCACTCGTGGGAGCGCCGCTCGGAACGATCAAGACCAGGATGCGGGACGGTCTCTCGCGACTGCGCGTGGAGATGGGGGTGACAACGTGAACGAACAGGAATTCGCCGAGCTCGCGGCCGGCTTCGCGCTCGACGCGCTGGCTCCTGACGATGCGCGGGCGTTCGAGAAGGCGCGGAGCGCACATCCCGAGTGGGCTCACCACGTCGACGACGCTCTCGCGTCCGCTGCGCTCCTCGCCGACCTGGCGCCTGCCGTCGCCCCGCCGCCTTCCGTGCGCGACCTGCTCATGAGGCAGATCTCCGGCGGCGCCGACAGCGTGACCGAGATCTCCTCGGCCACCGGCCTCCTGGCGGCGGTGCAGAACATCCCCGATCCTGAGACCTCGGATGCTACCGAGTCCGCCTCCCCGCGCACGGACGTCGACGACGCCCACCCAGCCACGACGGGAGCGGTCGCCGTCATCCGGCGCCGATGGACACGCGGTCTGCTCGCCCTGGCGGCCAGCTTCGTCCTCCTCGTCGCGCTCGGGTTCGGCGCCGCGTCGGTGAACGAGTATCTCAACAGGACTCCCGCCCAGGTGGCGCTCGCGGCCATCGAGGGCGCACCCGACGCGGCGTCGGTGACCGCGGAGGCCGCCGACGGCGGTGTCGTGACCGCCCGCTGGTCGCCCTCGCTCGAGCAGGCGGTCGTCGTCACCGACGGCCTGCCGCAGCTCACCGATGACCAGGTCTTCGAACTCTGGGTCCTCCGGGGCGATGACGTGACCTCTGCGGGAACCTTCGAGCCGGCATCCGGAGGCGAGGCCGTCGCCCTGCTGGAGGCGAGCTTCGAACAGGGCGACACCATCGCGATGTCCATCGAGCCGGAGGGCGGTTCGCCGACGGGCCTGCCCACCTCCGACCCCCTGATCGCGATCGCCACCGACGCCTGAGACCGGCCCTCCGTCAGGAGACGGGGGTAGCGTGGTGCGGGTGAGTGACGGATCGAGGGAATTCCACAAGCCGGTGCGCCGCCCCGCGGAGTTGTTCGATCGCGTGTTCGCGTCGCGCGATCCCGCCGAAGTCTCCCGGGTGGCCCACTCCACCGCGCAGGCGCTGCTGACTCGCGTGCGTTCGGAACCCACGGCTGAGATCGTGGATCGCCTCGTGGCATTCACCGATCACCACGGGATCGACGACATCGCCGAGCTGTGGTCCCACGCCCCCGCGAAAAGTCTGCCCGGCGCGCTCTGGCGCCTGTACCTCCTGCAGCTCATGATCCATGACGACCCGCGCACCGCCGCTCTGCTGTACGAGCGGGGGCGGGTGGAGCTCGCCTCGGCCGACGAGGTCATCGCCGGCGCTCCGACTCCTGCCGGGCCGGACGAGCTCGTCGAACTCGTGGACACGCTTCTGCGCGGTCTCTTCCAGGGGGACTTCGCCGTCGCGCTCGAACGGGCTGCGGCCTTCTGCCGTGTGCAGGCGTCGGGAGCGAGCCATCTCGCGGATGACTACGAGAAAACCGAACCCGACCGAGCCGCTGCGCTGACGACCCGGGCCCTGCGTCTCACCGACTACGCGGCCGATCTCTCCGCCTGCGCGGGCCTGTGGCGCCGCGACGCGCTCACCTGAGTGGCAGAGAAGTGCCGGGCCGCAGAACGCCTCTCGGCGCATGGCCGCTCGAAGCGGCAGAAGATGGAGCCCGGGGTTACTGCGGCCCGGCTAGAAGAGTCTAACCGACCTCACGCGCGGGCTATTCCCTCCACCTCCGTTCCCTGACCTAGGCTCGAGTGATGACCCGGCGCCACGCCCTGCTGATCGACCCCGTCGCATCAGATGACGACCGCAGCGACTTCGCCGACACCCTCTCCGCTGTCGATCCGGCAGGACCGGTCCTGAGCCTCGGCGAGCTGAGCGCGCAGCGCGGCGACGGTGTCTTCGAATCCATCGGGGTCGTCGACGGGCATCCGCAGGAGGTCACCGCGCACCTGGAGCGCCTCGCGCATTCCGCACGTCTCTGCGATCTGCCGGCTCCGCATCCCGGTCAGTGGCGCGCGGCGGTGGCCGAGATCGCGTCGCGATGCGAGGCGGGGGAGTACGTCATCAAGCTCCTCCTGAGCCGGGGCGTCGATCATGGACCCGCACCCACGGCCTGGGTCACGGCGTCACCCGCGCCGGACTTCTCGCGGATCCGCCGCGAGGGCGTGCGGGTGGTGACCCTCGACCGGGGTGTCGACAGTGGCGCCTCGGCCCGCGCACCCTGGCTGCTCCTGGGAGCCAAGACCCTGTCGTACGCAGTCAACATGGCGGCGATACGTGAAGCGAACCGCCGAGGCGCCGATGACGCCGTCTTCGTGTCGTCCGACGGCGTCGTCCTCGAGGCCCCGACGGCGTCGGTCATCCTCCGATTCGGCGACCGCTTCGTCACCCCCGAACCGGCAGCCGGCATCCTCCACGGCACGACGCAGCTGAGCCTCTTCAGGTACCTCGCCGGACGAGGCTTCGACGTCGGGTACGACACCATCTCGGTCGATCAGCTCCGACGCGCGGAAAGCGGATGGCTGGTCTCCAGCATTCGGCTCGCGGCACCGATCGTCGGGGTGGACGACCGCGAGATCGCCATGGACGCCGCCCTGACCGCATCCATCACCGAATACCTGCTCTCGCCGCGCGAGTGAGAGTACCCTCGCCGCGCGAGTGAGAGTACTCTCGCCGCGCGACCGAATTCTCGCCGCGCGACGGTACTCTCGCCGCGCGACGGGCCGAGCCCCCCAGCAGGGCGCGCCGCGCGGCGGAGGTCTGAGGGGCTTACCCGAAGCGACCCGAGACGTAGTCCTCGGTGGCCTGCACCGAGGGCGTCGTGAAGATGGAGGTGGTGTCGTCGTACTCGATGAGCTTGCCGGGCTTGCCGGTGCCGGCGATGTTGAAGAACGCCGTCTTGTCCGACACACGCGATGCCTGCTGCATGTTGTGCGTGACGATGACGACGGTGTACTCGTTCTTCAGCTCGGCGATGAGCTCCTCAATCGCGTAGGTGGAGATCGGGTCGAGGGCCGAGCAGGGCTCGTCCATCAGCAGCACCTGCGGGGACACGGCGATCGCGCGCGCGATGCACAGACGCTGCTGCTGACCGCCCGAGAGGCTGGAACCGGGGCGATCGAGGCGGTCCTTGACCTCGTTCCAGAGGTTGGCGCCCTTCAGCGACTTCTCGACGAGGCCGTCGGCGTCGGACTTCGACAGCCGCTTGTTGTTCAGCTTCACCCCGGCGAGCACGTTGTCGCGGATCGACATCGTGGGGAAGGGGTTCGGGCGCTGGAAGACCATGCCGATCTGGCGGCGGACCAGCACTGGGTCGACGTTCGAGCCGTACAGGTTGTCGCCGTCGAGCAGCACGTCGCCTTCGACCCGGGCGCCGGGGATGACCTCGTGCATGCGGTTCAGGGTGCGAAGGAACGTCGACTTGCCGCAGCCGGACGGGCCGATGAACGCAGTGACGCTGCGCGGCTCGATGTTGAGGGAGACGCCCTCGACGGCGAGGAAGTCGCCGTAGTAGACGTTCAGGTCGTTGACTTCGATGCTCTTGGACACGATTCCTCTGATTCGGGTGGAGAAGGGGTCAGCGGCCCTTGGCGGGTGCGTAGAAGCTCGCGATGACGCGGGCGACGATGTTGAGGGCCATGACGATCAGGATGAGGACGAGAGCGGCGGCCCACGCGCGGTCGATGTACGCCTCGGCAGGGATGCCTTGGTTCATGTACTGCGTGTACGTGAACACGGGAAGGGTCATCATGCGGCCCTCGAACAGGTTGTAGTTCATGCTCGTAGTGAACCCCGCCGTGATGAGCAGCGGGGCCGTCTCGCCGATGACGCGGGCGATGGAGAGCATGATGCCGGTGACGATGCCGCCGATCGCCGTGGGGAGGACGACCTTGGCGATGGTCAGCCATTTCGGCACGCCGAGGGCGAGGGAGGCCTCGCGCAACTCGTTCGGGACGAGGCGGAGCATCTCCTCGCAGGAGCGGACGACGACCGGAATCATGAGCACCGAGAGGGCGATGGCGCCCATGATGCCGAGACGGATGCCCTGTCCGAAGAAGATCGCGAACAGGGCGTACGCGAACAGTCCCGCCACGATCGAGGGGATGCCGGTCATGACGTCGACGAGGAAGGTGATTCCTCGCGCCAGACGCTTGCCCTCTCCGTATTCGACGAGGTAGATCGCCGTGAAGACCCCGATGGGAATGGAGATGATGGCCGCGGCACCGGTGATCAGAAGCGTACCGACGATCGCGTGGAGCGCACCGCCTCCCTCACCGACGACGTTGCGCATCGACGAGCTGAAGAACTCCGCCGAGATCCCGGCGACACCGCTGACCACCGCGGTGAACGCCAGCGACACGAGGGGCACCATCGCGATCGCGAACGCGGTCGTGACGACGCCCGTGACGAGGCGGTCGACGGCCTTCCGGCGCCCCTCGACGACGCTCGACACGACGGTGATGAGGACAAGGTAGGCCAGTGCTGCGACGACCGCGAATCCCGCGATGTTGAAGCTTCCCTCGGGTGCGAGGGCGAGGATGCCGAAGAAGATCAGGCTGAGCAGGATGCTGGCGCCGAGGATGCCCCACGGGGCCCACTTCGGCAGGCGCCCCGTCGTGATGCGCTGGTCGGGGATAACCTGCCGTGCCGAGGGGGACTCGGACTCGGACTCGGTGGGAGGAGCGGAGGTGATGGCCATGTCAGTTCGCTCCCGAGAATTCCTTGCGCCGGCTGACGATCCAGCGGGCGAGTGCGTTGACGGCGAAGGTGACGATGAAGAGGATCAGGCCGGTGGCGATGAGGACGTTCACGTTGACGCCGTAGGCCTCGGGGAAGGTGAGGGCGATGTTCGCGGGGATCGTGCTCGGGTTCACCGAGGTGAACAGCTCGAACGTGATCACACCGGTGGCGGAGAGGACCAGGGCCACCGCCATCGTCTCACCGAGCGCGCGCCCGAGTCCGAGCATCGAGGCCGAGACGATGCCGGAGCGACCGAACGGGAAGACGGCCATGCGCACCATCTCCCAGCGGGTCGCGCCCAGGGCGAGCGCGGCCTCCTCGTGGAGGACCGGGGTCTGCAAGAAGATCTCGCGGCAGATGGCGGTGATGATCGGGGTCACCATGACCGCCAGCACCATCGCGGCGGTGAAGATCGTACGGCCGGTGCCCGAGACGGGGCCGGCGAAGAGCGGGAACCAGCCGGCGTTGTCGACGAGCCAGCTGTAGACCGGCTGGACGGCGGGCGCCAGCACCAGGATGCCCCAGAGACCGAAGACGACCGAGGGAACCGCGGCGAGCAGGTCGACGATGTAGCCGAGCGTCTGAGCCAGGCGCCGAGGTGCGTAGTGCGAGATGAACAACGCGACGGACACCGAGAGGGGGACGGCCATCAGGAGGGCCAGGAGAGAGGCCCAGAGCGTGCCGAAGGCGAGGGGCCAGACGTAATTCCAGAAGGTGGAGGTGAGGACGGAGGCGTTCTCGCTCGTGGCCGTGATGCCCGGGATCGACTGGACGATGAGGAAGATCGCGACCGCGGCGAGGGTCACGAGGATCATCGAGCCGGCGAAGAGTGCTGTTCCCGAGAACCAGCGGTCGCCGGGCCGCTGCTTCGGCTTCGCGCGGCTGTCAGCCGCCGGAGGAGCCAGAGTGGTCATCTCATCCTGTTCTCGGTTGTGCGGTCGTTTTCTCTCGCGAGGAGAGAAGCGGTGTCCGGCCCGCCGAAGCGGGCCGGACACCATGGTGTCACTCGGTGACGATCAGGTCGATCGCGGCCTGCATGTTCTCACGCTGGGTGTCCGAGATCGGGGCGGAGCCGGCCGCGGCGGCCGCCTCGTCCTGGCCCTCGGGGCTGATGACGTACTCGAGGAAGCCCTTCACCAGCGGCGCCTGGGCAGCGTCGGTGTACTCCTCGCACGCGATCATGTAGCTGACCAGAACGATCGGGTAAGCGGCCTCGTCAGGGGTGCGGTCCAGGGCGATCGCGAGGTCGCCGTCGGTGCGGCCGTCCTCGCGGGGCGAGGCGTCGACGATGGCGGCAGCAGCCTCGGGCGAGAAGGCGACGAACTCCTCGCCGACCTGGACGGCCACCTGGCCGAAGCCCTCGGCGCGCGACGCGTCAGCGTAGCCGATCGTTCCCACGCCACCCTCGACGGCGGCGACGACACCCGAGGTGCCCTGCGCGCCCTCACCGGACTCGAGCGGCCACACGCCGTCGGGCTCGTAGGTCCACACGTCGGGCGCGGCCTGGTAGAGGTAGTCGGTGAAGTTCTCGGTGGTACCCGAGTCGTCGGCGCGGTGGACGGGAGTGATCACCTGGTCGGGGAGTTCGACGCCCTCGTTCAGCGCGGCGATGGCCGGGTCGTTCCAGTTGGTGATGGTGCCCGCGAAGATGCCCGCGATGGTCGCGGCATCCATGTTCAGCTCCTCGACGCCCTCGAGGTTGAAGATGACGGCGATCGGCGAGATGTAGGAGGGGAGCTCGATGATGCCGGTGCCCTCGACGCAGCCGTCGAAGGGGCCCTCGGCGATCTCGTCGGCGGTGAATGCGCGGTCGGAGCCGGCGAAGGCGACCGCGCCGGCCTGGAACGAGTCGCGCCCGGCGCCGGAGCCCGAGGGGTCGTAGTTGACCGTCACGTCGGGGTTCGCGCCCTGGAAGCCGGCCGACCACGCCTGAACAGCGACCTCCTGCGACGAGGCGCCGGAGCCGACGAGGTTGCCCGAGAGGCTCGACTCGGCAGGTGCGTCGGAGCTGTCGCCACCGGAGGTGGTGCCCTCGTTGGCGGCGCAGGCGGTGAGCGTGAGCGCCGCGACAGCCGCGACGGCGCCCAACTGGGCAATGCGAGAGATCTTCACTGTGTGAATCCTTCGGGTTCGGGGTGATGGATGCCCGGTGCAGGGTCCGCAGGGCACGCTAAGCATCGACTCTTAAGAGAGTGCGCTGGGACGGTGAACGGCAGGTGAACGGGCCGCACCCGGAAACGGCCGGTCGCGTTACCTTCTCTCGCTACGATCCGAGGCATGCCCGACCCCGAACCGGATGCGAATCCGCCCCGACAGGCGGCCGGCGGTCACCAGCCCGAGCTCGACCGTGCCGGCGTCGCGGCGCCGCCGCGGACCCTCTGGGACATCGTCCGCGAGACCGCCGCACGGCACCCCGAGGCCTCGGCGCTGGATGACGGCTCGACCGCGCTCAGCTACCGCGAGACGGTGCGCGCGGCCGGCCGCCTCGCGCTCCGTCTGCAGGAGGCAGGGGTGACGCGCGGCGATCGCATCGGGGTTCGGATCGCGTCGGGTTCCCAGGACCTGTATCTGGCGATCCTCGGGATCCTCGCCGCCGGCGCCGCGTACGTGCCGGTCGACGCCGACGACCCGGACGAGCGGGCGCGGCTGGTCTTCGGCGAGGCGCAGGTCGCGGGGATCCTCACCGATGGTCTCGTCTTCGTCGCGGGTGGCGCCGCAGCATCCACATCCGCTCCCGACGAGGCGCGCGCCCCCTCCGTGCCGACCGACACCGCCACCCTCGCCGCGCTCACGCCCCCCACTCCCGACGACGACGCGTGGATCATCTTCACCTCCGGATCGACGGGCGTGCCGAAGGGCGTCGCCGTCACACACCGGTCGGCTGCCGCCTTCGTCGACGCCGAGGCGCGACTGTTCCTGCAGGACGCGCCGCTCGGCCCCGCCGACCGCGTGCTGGCAGGACTGTCCGTGGCTTTCGACGCCTCCTGCGAGGAGATGTGGCTCGCGTGGCGACACGGTGCGTGCCTGGTTCCCGCGCCGCGGGCGCTCGTGCGGTCGGGTGAGGATCTCGCGCCCTGGCTCATCCGGCAGGGGATCACCGTGGTCTCGACCGTCCCCACTCTCGCGGCGATGTGGCCGCAGGATGCGCTGGAAAGCGTGCGTCTGCTGATCTTCGGCGGCGAGGCCTGCCCGCCCGAGCTCGCTGCGCGGCTGTCGGTGGAGGGTCGCGAGGTGTGGAACACCTACGGCCCCACCGAGGCGACCGTCGTCGCGTGCGCTGCGCCGCTCGGAGGTCCCGGACCGGTGCGTATCGGTCTGCCCCTGGACGGCTGGGCGCTCGCGGTCGTGGACGCCGATGGCATGCGGGTTGCGCCGGGCGAGATCGGCGAGCTCATCATCGGGGGTGTCGGCCTCGCCCGCTATCTCGACCCGGCCAAGGACGCCGAGAAGTACGCTCCCTTTCCGCAGTTGGAGTGGGAGCGGGCGTATCGGTCGGGCGACCTCGTGCGATACGACCCCGAGGGCCTGGTGTTCGTCGGTCGCGCCGACGACCAGGTGAAGGTGGGCGGCAGGCGCATCGAGCTCGGAGAGGTGGAGGCGGCGCTGCAGGACATCCCCGGCGTCGCCGCCGCTGCAGCGGCCGTGCGCACCAGCGACGCCGGCGTCCCCCTCCTCGTCGGCTACCTCGTCGCCCCCGCGGATCTGGATCGGGGAGCAGCGCGCGCCTTCCTCGCCGAGCGCCTTCCCGCCGCGCTCGTGCCGCTCCTCGCCGTCGTCGACGACCTCCCGGTGCGCACCTCGGGCAAGGTCGACCGCGCCGCGCTGCCCTGGCCGCTTCCCGGGGTAGAGCTGGATGTGAGCGACCTGTCGCCCGATGAGGTGTGGCTGGCCGCCCAGTGGCAGGCGGTGCTCGGGATGCCGGTGGCCGACCGGGAGGCGGACTTCTTCGACCTGGGCGGCGGGTCGCTCGCTGCGGCTCAGCTGGTGTCGAGGCTGCGAGCCCGGGTGCCCGAGTTCTCCGTCGCCGACATCTACGATGTGCCGCGGCTCGGCGCGATGGCGAAGGCCGTCGGGGCCGTCGCCGAGGATGCCCGCACCGACTTCCGCCGCCCGTTGCCGACCCCGCGCCGCACGCAGTGGGCCCAGACGCTCCTGGCGGCGCCGCTGTTCGTGCTGAGCGGCATCCGATGGCTGCTGTACCTCCTCACCGCCGCGGCGCTCCTGCAGCAGGTGCCGGGCTTCGAGGTCCTCCCGACCGCGCCGTGGCCCGTGCTCCTCGGGGGTCTGGTGATCTTCGCCACACCGTTCGGTCGCATGGCGATCGCCGCGACGGCGGCCCGGCTTCTGCTCTCGGGCGTGAAGCCCGGGGACTATCCCCGCGGGGGTGGCGTGCACCTGCGCCTCTGGCTCGCCGAGCAGATCGCCGACCAGGTCGACGCTGTCGGGCTCGCCGGTGCGCCCTGGGTGGTCTACTACGCCCGGGCGCTCGGGGCCAAGGTGGGCCGAGGCGTCGATCTGCACACCCTCCCGCCCATCACCGGCCTGCTCGAGGTCGGCGACGGCGCGGCGATCGAGCCGGAGGTGGACCTCAGCGGCACATGGATCGACGGCGACGTCGTGCGCATCGGCCGGGTGCGCATCGGGGCCGATGCCACGGTGGGCACGCGATCGACGCTTGCGCCCGGAACGCGCATCGGTCAGCGCGCGGAGATCGCGCCCGGATCGGCGGTGTTCGGGCGTGTCAAGGCCGACCAATCGTGGGCCGGGTCTCCCGCCGTCCGGGTGGGGGAGGTCGCCTCGGGGTGGCCGGCCGAACGCGCACCCGCGCCGCATCGATGGCTCTGGGCCTATGCCGCGTCATCCGTTCTGCTCGCCCTCCTCCCGGTCGTCGCCTTCGCCGTCGGAGGACTCGTCGTGGCCGCAGGGATCCGGGGGGCGGATGACCTCGGCGCCGCCCTCCTGGGCGCGCTCGCCCTGCTCGTTCCGGGAGTCCTCGTCGCCGGTGTCGTCTTCGCCGCCGCCGTGGTCGTCGCCGTGCGCCTGCTGTCCTCGGGCCTTCGCGAGGGCACCTTCCCGGTGCGAAGCGCGAACGGATGGCGCGCCTGGACCATCGAGCGGCTGCTGGATTCTGCGCGCACGATCCTCTTCCCGCTCTACTCGAGCCTGTTCACCCCGGTCTGGCTGCGGCTTCTCGGCGCCGAGGTCGGAAAGGATGTCGAGGCGTCGACCGTGCTGCTCCTGCCGTCGATGACCCGCATCGAAGACGGGGCTTTCCTCGCCGACGACACGATGGTGGCCTCCTACGAGCTTCGGCGCGGCTGGGTGCGGATCGGCGCGGTGCGCATCGGCAAGCGCGCGTTCCTGGGCAACTCCGGAATGGCCGCGCCCGGACACCGTGTGCCCCGCGACGGCCTCGTCGCGGTGCTGTCCTCCGCGCCGCGAAAGGCGAAGGCCGGCTCGTCGTGGCTCGGCTCGCCCGCGGTGCGCCTGCGACGGGTCACCGCCGACGGAGACGACGCGCGCACCTACCACCCGCCGACCCGGCTCCGCGTCGCGCGGACGCTGTGGGAACTGTGCCGCTTCCTGCCCGTCGTCGTCACCTGCGGTATCGGCCTGGGCGTCCTGTTCGTCCTCGCGGCCCTGTGGGAGGCGGCCCCGATCGCGGCCCTGCTGCTCTCGGGCGTCGTGCTCCTCTCCGCCGGAGCAGTGGCGGCGATCGTGACCACCGCGGCGAAGTGGCTCATCGTGGGGCCCATCCGCGCGGGCGAGTTTCCGCTGTGGTCGAGCTTCGTCTGGCGCACCGAGGTGTCGGACACGTTCACCGAGATGGTCGCCGCACCCTGGTTCGCCCGAGCAGCCGCCGGCACCCCGGCTCTGGCCGTGTGGCTGCGCACCCTCGGAGCCCGCATCGGCCGGGGAGTGTGGTGCGAGAGCTACTGGCTCCCCGAACCCGACCTCGTCACCCTCGGCGACGGCAGCACGGTCAATCGCGGGTGCGTCGTGCAGACACACCTGTTCCATGATCGAATCATGAGTATGGACACCGTCACCCTGGAACCCGGAGCCACGCTCGGACCGCACAGCGTCATCCTTCCCGGCGCGGTCATCGGCTCGCACGCGACGGTGGGCCCGGCGTCGCTGGTGATGCGCGGCGAGGCGGTGCCCGTCGGGTCACGCTGGAGCGGCAACCCGATCGGCCCGTGGCGCGCGGTGAAGGTGCGCGCCTATCAGTCGACCTCGTGACGTCCTCGATCTCGTGACCCCGGTCTCGGCCTACACCCCCGACAGCGGGGACCCTACCTTCGACGTCGAGTCGTACACGCTCGACCTGACGTACCGCGTGCGTACCAACCGCCTCGACGGGCGGGCGCTGCTGCACGCGGTCATGGCCCTCCCCACCGGACGCGTCCGTCTGGACCTGGTCGGCCTGCGCGCCAGCGCGATCCGGGTGGACGGCGACCCCGTCATCTTCCGGCACGATGCGCGGGGCGTCCACATCACCCTTCCGACGCCTCTGCAGCCGGGGGAGCGGTTCTCCATCGACGTGACCTACTCCGGCACCCCGCGGCCACGGCGAAGCCCGTGGGGGACGCTCGGGTGGGAGGAGCTCGACGACGGCGCCCTCGTGGCCGCTCAGCCGACGGGCGCACCGACCTGGTTCCCGTGCAACGACCGCCCCGACGATCGGGCCACCTACCGCGTGACCCTTGCGACGGACGCCCCTTACCGCGCCATCGCGACGGGGGTGCCGGTGGACGTCCGCCGTCGTGGCCGGCTCGAATCACGCACCTTCGAGCTGCGCGCGCCGACGGCGACCTACCTCGTGGCTGCGCACGTCGGACGCTTCACGATCGCTGAGGTGAGTATTCCGGGGGTGGCAGCGGAGCTCGTCCACCCGCCCGAACTCGCGGGACCGGCCGCGCAGGCTTTCGCTCCGCTCCCGCGGATGATGGCGGTCTTCGAGGACATCTTCGGCCCCTATCCGCAGGAACGCTGCACGATGGTCGTCACCCCCGACGTCCTGGAGATCCCGCTCGAAGCGCAGGGGATGGCGCTCTTCGGCGTCAACCACCTCGCACCGTCCTTCGAGCGGCTCATCGCGCACGAGCTCGCCCACCAGTGGGTGGGAAACAGCGTAGGCATCCGTGACTGGCAGGACATCTGGCTGAACGAGGGGTTCGCCTGCTACGCCGAGTGGCTGTGGTCGGAGCGTTCGGGCGGTGCGATCGCCGCCGCCCATGCCGCCGCGCATTGGGAGCGGGTGGCGGCAGAGCCGGCCGATCTCATCCTCTCCGACCCCGGTCCGAAGGCGATGTTCGATGACCGCGTCTACAAGCGCGGCGCGCTGACGCTGCATGCGCTGCGTCTGGCTGTCGGGGACGAGGCGTTCTTCGGGTTCCTGCGGCGCTGGACCACGGCGCACCGCCACCAGCTCGTCGGAACCGACGACTTCCGCCTCGCGGTCGCAGAGACCTTCGGGTCCGCGGCGGAGGCGCTTGTTCACCGCTGGATCGACGGCGCCGAACTCCCGCCGCTCGGTTGACGGAGGATCGCCGCGCTCACGACGAGATCGGGGGATGCGTCGACATCCCACCCCTCGGCGGCGCTCGTGCGGCGGGGGAGCAGGGCCCGCCAGACGCCGGTCGACACATCGTGGATGACCACGTCTGCCGGGTCGGCCCCCAGGCCTCGACCGTCGGCTTTCAGCGCGGCCTCGATCCGGGTCCACTCGCGCACGGTGCCGTGCCGCCCAGGGCGCGGCACGCCCTCCCACCCGGCGCTGTCGCGCGCGGCATCGACCCGCGACTCGGCATCGATTCCGAATCCGATGACCCCCGCCTGGAAGGCGACGGCAGCGACCGCGATCCGTCCGGCGTACGCCACGGAGCCTCGAAGCCGTGTGCCTTCCAGCACCACCGGTCCGTGCGGTCCGCCGCACCGCGGGCACGGGTTACGGATGCGAAGGTCGGCGGGGTTGCCTGCGAGCCCGGCGATGAGGGTCCAGGCGACGTCGCGCCGTGGCATCCCCTCACCTACCTCCGCCCAGTCGATGGCGAACCCAGGCGGATGAGGCGCCCGCGACTGTGCGCTCACCGTGCCGGCCGTCCGCTCACAGCGCGGGCGTGAAGGTCTCGATCGAGAGAAGACCGGAGCCCGGTGCGTCGGCGGAGACGTGGAGCACGGCGTACCCCGCCGGCTCGAGGGCCGGTGTCTTGGCCAGCATCCCCGGGAGCGTCCCCGTCGCCAGCACGACCTCACTGAGGATCGTGGGGAGCACCGGGCGGTGGCTGACGAGCACGACGGGCTTCCGGCCGCGCACCCGCTCCCCGATCACCCTTCGCACGTCGGCCGACCCCTCGTCCCAGGCGTCCTCGCTGATGTTGCGACAGAACTCCACCTTTCGACCGGCAGCGGCGGCGAAGGGGGCGACCGTCTTCACGCAGCGCACGGCGGGACTGGAGAGCACCTGTCGCACACCGAAGGCCTGCAGCTGGCCGACGAGCGCCGACGCCTGCCGCTTGCCGCGGACGGCCAGCGGGCGGTCGGTGTCCTTTCCCTCCCAATCCTCGCGCCCGACGGCTTTTCCGTGGCGGAGGACGACGACCGGGAAGGTCCGGGGCGGATCGCCTTCGCGGAGGGCCAGGAACCGCTCGAGGATGTCGACGTCGACCGGGTAGCTGAGCAGCTTCAGCGCCTTCTTCGGGGACCGCCACTCCAGGGCCGCGATCTCACGGTTGGGCACGAACGAGGAGGTGCGGATGGCCGTCTCGGTCGCCTCGGCCGCCCAGTAGTGCACGACCTTCTCGCGTTTGCTCGGCAGGTGGTAGCGGGACACCCCGACGGGTGCGCCGAGGCTCACCTTGATCCCGGTCTCCTCGTGGATCTCGCGCACGGCCGTTTCGGGGAGGGTCTCTCCCGGGTCGACCTTGCCCTTCGGCAGCGTGACGTCGCGATACTTCGTGCGATGGATGAGGAGGATCCGGAGCTTCCCCTCCACCAGGCGCCAGACGACGCCGCCCGCGGCCCAGACCGTGTCGGCCGTCATCGCACCGCCCGTGCGCGCCTGCGGCGCTGCACGTTCGTCATCGTCCGGTCCTGCAGATCGATCAGCGCCTTGCCGTCCTCGTCTCGGCTGTGACGGGTCCACTCGCCCTCGGGGCCGAGCCACCAGGAACTCGTCGCGTCGTTCATCGCGAGGTCGAACAGATCGGAGAGCTCCTTCAGATGCTGCTCGGCGGTGACGCGCACGAGGGCCTCGACGCGACGGTCGAGGTTGCGGTGCATCATGTCGGCGCTGCCGATGAAGACCTGCGGGTCGCCGTCGTGCTCGAAGGCGAAGATCCGCGAGTGCTCCAGGTAGCGCCCCAGGATGCTGCGGACGGTGATGTTCTCGCTCATGCCGGCGACGCCGGGCTTGAGCGAGCAGATGCCCCGCACCCAGATCTCCACGGGCACCCCCGCCTGGCTCGCCCGGTACAGGGCGTCGATGATCTGCTCGTCGACCATGGAGTTCACCTTGATCCGGATGCGGGCGCGCTTGCCCGCCAAGGCGTTCCGGCGCTCCCTGTCGATCAGTCGGAGAAGCCCCTTCCGCAGGTGCAGGGGCGCGACGAGGAGGCGCTTGAACTTCTTCTCGATCGCGTAGCCCGACAGCTCGTTGAACAGGCGCGTGAGGTCCCGCCCGACCTGATCGTTGGCGGTGAACAGGCCGAAGTCCTCGTAGATGCGGCTGGTCTTGGGGTTGTAGTTCCCGGTGCCGACGTGACTGTAGGAGCGCAGCACCCCGTCCTCCTCGCGGATGACGTGGGCGAGCTTGCAGTGGGTCTTCAGCCCCACGAGGCCGTAGACGACGTGGACGCCGGCCTTTTCGAGCTTGCGCGCCCACACGATGTTGGCCGCCTCGTCGAACCGCGCCTTGACCTCGACCAGCGCGAGTACCTGCTTACCGGCCTCGGCGGCGTCGATGAGCGCCTGCACGATCGGGCTGTCTCCCGAAGTGCGGTACAGCGTCTGCTTGATGGCGAGCACGTGCGGGTCTTTGGCGGCCTGCTCGAGGAAGGCCTGCACGCTCGTCGCGAAAGATTCGTACGGGTGGTGGACAAGCACGTCGGCCTTGCGGATGGCGGCGAAGATGTCGGCGCGTTCGTTGTTGTCGCCCGGCTGGAAGGCCACCGCCGTGGTGGGCAGGTGCGGCTTGTAGCGCAGATCGGGACGGTCGATCCGGGAAAGGTCGAACAGTCCTCGCAGGTCCAGCGGCCCCGGAAGGCGGTAGACCTCCTGGGCGGTGATGTCGAGCTCGCTGAGAAGGAGGTCCAGCGTCAGGTCGTCCATGTCCTCGGTGACCTCGAGGCGGATGGGCGGTCCGAACCTGCGGCGCAGGAGCTCGGCCTCGAGGGCCTGGATGAGGTTCTCGGTCTCATCCTCCTCGATCGTCATGTCCTCGTTGCGGGTGAGGCGGAAGGCGTGATGGTCGAGGATCTCCATGCCGGGGAAGAGGTCGTCGAGGTTGTGGGCGATCAGGTCCTCCAGCGGAAGGTACCGTACGCGCTCGCCGTCCCGGGCGACCTCGACGAACCGGGGCAGCATCGGCGGCACCTTCAATCGCGCGAACTCCTGCCTGCCGGTGCGGGCGTTGCGGATGCGGATGGCGAGGTTCAGCGACAGGCCGGAGATGTAGGGGAAGGGATGGGCCGGGTCGACCGCGAGAGGCATGAGGACGGGGAAGACCTGCGCCTGGAAGAAGTCGTACAGGGCGATGCGCTCGTCGGTGCTGAGATCGTCGTACGAGAGGATCTCGATCCCCTTCTCCGCCAGCTCCGGTCTCACCAGGCTCGTCCAGGCGTCGGCGTGACGCAGCTGGAGGGCGTGCGCGGCGGAGGAGATGTCGGCGAGCACCTCCTGGGGGGCTCGGCCGACGTTGGTGGGGACGGCGAGGCCGGTGAGGATGCGACGCTTGAGCCCGGCCACGCGCACCATGAAGAACTCGTCGAGGTTGCTGGCGAAGATGGCCAGGAAGTTCGCCCGTTCGAGCACCGGGAGCGAGGGGTCTTCGGCGAGCTCGAGGACCCGCTGATTGAAAGCGAGCCAGCTCAGCTCGCGATCGAGGTAGCGATCGTCGGGGAGCTCGGAGTCGAACGCCTCGGGAACGTCGAAGTCGTCGTCATCCGCATCGCCGAGGCCGGCGTCGAGCACGTCGTGTTCGATCATCCCCACATCATTGCAGGGTGAGGTGTCGCTCGCGTGAACAGGCGCGTCCGGCGTCGCTGTCGGCGCCGATTCCGGCGGCGGGGTCAGGCGTCCGTGCGCTCCCGGTTCGTGGTCCGCTCACGGGGCGCGGGGACCTGATCGTCCTCGTAGACGTTGAACCGGTAGCCGACATTGCGCACCGTGCCGATCAGCTGCTCGAGATCGCCGAGCTTGGCGCGCAGCCGCCGGACATGCACGTCGACGGTGCGGGTGCCGCCGAAGTAGTCGTAGCCCCACACCTCGCTCAGCAGCTGCTCGCGCGTGAACACCCGCGAGGGGTGCGTGGCGAAGAAGTGCAGGAGCTGGAACTCCTTGTATGTGAGGTCCAGGGGTTTGCCGTGCACCTTGGCGGAGTACGAGGACTCATCGATGCTGATGCCGGAGGTCTGGATGCGGGTGGAGACCTGCTCCTTCGAGACCCGGCCGATCGCCAGGCGGATGCGGGCGTCGACCTCGGCGGGGCCCGCGGTCACCAAAATGACGTCGTCGACACCCCAATCGGTGGACACCGCTGTCAGGCCGCCCTCGGTGACGACGAGGAGCAGAGGTGCGTCCAGGCCCGTGGTGTTGAGGATCTTGCACAGCGACTTGGCGCCGACGAGGTCGACGCGGGCATCGACGAAGATGACGTCGGCTGCCGGGGCGTTGACCAGCTGCGCCGGCTCGGCCGGGATGAGCCGCACGCGGTGACTGAGCAGTTCCATGGCAGGCAGGACAGGACCTGCTCCCTGCGTGGAGCTCAACACCAGAAGCTGTGCCACTCGCTGGACCGTCCTCCCGACGCTCTGAGGCGTCGTGCACTCTGACTTCACGTCGTGAAGCCCAGTGTAGGGCGTGACGGGTACCGGCCCGACGCGGTCGGCGAGCGGGGTGTTCTCTCCGGTCGGATAGGACACAATGAAGGGGATGTCCGAGATCGAGCTCGTCCCCCGCCGCACCATCGGCGGGATCATCGCCGTATGGGTGCTCGCGGCGGTCGCGGGAGTGGCGATCGGGGTGCTCGTGCCGGTGGAGTGGCGGGCCGCGTGGTTGACGGTGACTCTCGGCGGCTGCCTGATCCTCGCCTTCGCGGTGCAGCTCTGGTACGGGCGTTCTCAGGGTTTCACCGAGCGGGTGGCGGCCAGCGTCCTCGGCGCCCTGCTGGTGCTGGGCGTGCTGAGCATGGGCTTCGCGCTCGCCGCCGTCGTGACGGGCTAGCCTTCGCGGGCGGCGCTAGACTCAGGGGTATGGACCTGCTTGCGCTGGAAATCTTCTACCTGGGGTTGCTGGGTCTCGCGTCGGTCGCGATCGCGTTCGTGTCGGCTGTCGTGATCAAGAACCTCTACCGCGGTCAGCGCTGACGAGCCCTTCGTGCTCGAACTGCCGACCGACCTCCCCGCCGATCTCGCTCCTCTCTCGTGGCTACTGGGCGTGTGGGAGGGCACGGGCGTCATCGATTACGACACCCCTGAACACCACTACGTCGGAGAGTTCCGTCACCGGGTGAGCTTCAGTCACGACGGGGGAGACCACCTTAACTATTCGGCCCGGGCGTGGCTGCTCGCTCCTGCGCCCGACCCGCGGCCGCAGGAGCTGGTCTCCGAGATGGGATTCTGGCGCCTGTCGCGCGCGGCGACCGCTGCGGACGCGGGCCCCGGGCTCCTTCCCCCGATCGCGAGCGCCCCCGCGCGCACCGTCGACGACGTCGAGGCCCTGCGCACGCCCGAGGGCGACTTCGAGGTGGAAGCGGCGATCGTGCACTCCGACGGCGTCAGCGAGCTGTACCTCGGTCGCGTGCGTGGTCCGCGCATCGACCTCGCCACCGACGCCGTCGTCCGCACCGCGGGTGCCAAGCCCTACACCGCCGCCACACGGATGTACGGGCTCGTGGACGGCCACCTGCTGTGGGCCTGGGACATCGCCGCCGTCGGCGCCCGCCTGGGCGCGCACGCGTCGGCCCGACTGGCGAAGGCGGACTGACATGCTTCCCCTCATCGATCTTCCCGGTGCCGTCGTCGAAGACGGGGTGCTCCGGCACCTCGGCAATCCGCTCGGAGAGCAGCGCGCGCTGGCACACGGCCGCGCCGTCGCGCTCCTCGGCGATCGGGGGGTCATCGCCGTCGCCGGACCCGATCGACTGTCCTGGCTGGACTCGCTCACCTCCCAGGCGGTCGCCCATCTCTCGCCGGGCGAGAGCACCGAGATGCTCGTGCTCGATCCGCACGGACACGTCGAGCACGCGGCATCCGTCCTCGACGACGGCGAGACGACCTGGTTGATCGTCGACGCCGCTGACGTCGGGCCGCTGGCGTCGTGGCTGACGCGGATGCGGTTCCGGCTGCGCGTGGAGATCAGGGATGCGACCGACGAGGTCGTCGTGGTGGGGGGAACGGATGCCGCGGTGCGCGGTGTTCCCGCAGCTGAGGTGACAGGACGCCGGCTCGCGTGGCAGGACCCGTGGCCTCGCGTTCAGGTCGGGGGGCATGCCTACGGACCGCTCGAGCAGCACGCCGGTGAGGACTGGGACTGGACCGAGGCGCTCGTGCTCCCCGATGACGCCGCTCGCATGCTCGAGGACGCCCGCCGCGGTGAGCGGGACCTCGCCGGGTCGCTCGCCGCCGATGCCCTGCGCATCGCCGCGTGGCGTCCGCGCTGGCGGAGCGAAGCCGATGAGCGTGCGCTCCCGCACGAGGCCGATTGGCTGCGGACCGCGGTGCACCTGAGCAAGGGCTGCTACCGCGGGCAGGAGACGGTGGCCAAGGTGCACAACCTCGGCCATCCGCCGCGGCGCCTGGTCGCCCTGCACCTCGACGGCAGCGACAGCACGCTTCCCGCGCCCGGAGCCCCGGTCCGGACGGGGGAGGACGTGGTGGGTGCGATCACCTCCTCGGCGCTGCACTACGAGGAAGGGCCCATCGCCCTGGCTCTGGTGCGCAGGAACACCCCCATCGACGTCGATCTCGTCGTCGACACCGAGGACGGTGCGATCGCGGCCGCGCAGGTCGCCATCGTGCCGCCGGAGGCGGGCGCGGTCGCCGGAGTTCCGCGCATCACCCGACTTTCACGGCGGAAGGTCGCCGGGGCGTGATCCGGGCGCAGGCCTGATCGGTCCCCGTCAGACCCTGATCGGTCCCCGTCAGCGGGGAGCGACGGTTTCCCACGGGACCGTCATCTCGCCCAGGCGCCAGCGCCGACGGTCCAGGATCTCGACCCCGCGCGCCTGCAGCCCCCGCAGGGCTCCTTCCCACCGCTGGACCGGGCCGAACGGCGCGAGACCGGCGGCGCGCTCCCACTCGTCGTCCGCAGCCCGGAGCACGTCGTGGATCCGCTCGCCGGGCACGTTCCGATGGATCAGTGCCTTCGGGAGTCGCTCGGCGACGACCCCCGGCCGCTCGAGATCGGCCAGGCGCAGGGAGATCGTCAGGGTGCGCGGGCGCGAGGTGTCGTCGACGGCGACCCAGGTGGCGATCCGGCCCCGCTCGTCGCACGTGCCCTCGACGAGCACGCCGCCCGGCTGAAGGCGGGCGGTCATTCGCTCCCAGGCGTTGACGACCTCGGTCTCGTCGTACTGGCGGAGGACGTTCATGGCGCGGATGACCGCGGGCCGGCGTCCGTTCGGAAGGACAACCTCGAAGCCGCCGCGGTCGAAGCGCACGCGGGCGTCGCGAGCGAAAGAGGTCTCCCCGGCGCGGACCCGTGCGAGTTCCTCGCGGGCACGGTCCACCCGCGCCGGATCTATCTCGAGGCCCACGACCTCCGCGGCCGGGTGCACCGGCGAGATGCGGGACCACAGCTCCAGCGTCGTCCAGCCCCGCGCTCCGTAGCCGAGGTCGACGACGAGGGGGTCGTCCGAGCGTCGGAGGGCGGGGTGCCTGGCGATCCACCGGTCCACCCGGCGAAGGCGATTGGTGCCGGTCGTCCCCCGCGTGACGCGACCGATGGGAGCGCGTCCGCCGGTCATCCCTCCATGATGCCAGCGGGTTCGGGTGCGGCCGATGCGCTCAGTAGCATGAACGTATGACCGAGCCCTCTACGCTGATCCTCCTTCGTCACGGCCAGAGCGAGTGGAACGAGCTGAACCTCTTCACCGGGTGGGTCGATGTCCGCCTGACCGAGCAGGGCAAGGCCGAGGCCACCCGCGGCGGACAGCTCCTCGCCGAGTCGGGCCTGGCTCCCGACATCCTCTACACCTCGGTGCTCAGCCGCGCCATTCAGACGGCGAACATCGCCCTCGACGCGGCCGACCGGCTGTGGATTCCGGTGAAGCGCTCGTGGCGCCTGAACGAGCGGCACTACGGAGCACTGCAGGGGAAGGACAAGGCGCAGACCCTGGCGGAGTTCGGGCAGGAGCAGTTCATGCTCTGGCGCCGCTCCTTCGACGTGCCGCCGCCGCCGCTGGCCGACGACGACGAATTCAGCCAGATCGGCGACCCCCGTTACGAGGGCATCGACGGCGAGGTGCCGCGCACCGAGTCGCTCGCGCTGGTGATCGAACGTCTGCTGCCGTACTGGAACAGCGACATCGTCCCCGACCTGCAGGCGGGTAAGACGGTCCTGGTCACCGCGCACGGAAACTCGCTGCGTGGCCTCGTCAAGCATCTCGAGGGCATCAGCGACGCCGACATCGCCGAGGTCAACATCCCGACCGGGATTCCGCTGGTGTACCGCCTCGACGAGAACCTCGTGGCCGACGGGCCGGGGCAGTACCTCGACCCCGAGGCCGCGGCGGCCGGCGCCGCAGCCGTCGCCGCTCAGGGCGCGAAGAAGTAGGCATCCTGGAAACGCGGAACGGGCCCGGCGCATGCGCGGGCCCGTTCTTTCGTCAGGGGAGGGTTCAGGCGTTCGCGGCCTGGGCCTCTTCGAACGCCTCGCCGTGGCTCGCCCAGTCACCGGTGGCGAGGTAGATCATCTTCTTTCCGATGGATACCGCGTGGTCGGCGAAGCGCTCGTGGTACCGGCTCGCCAGGGTGGCGTCGACCGTCGCCGAGGCCTCGCCCTCCCAGCTGTCGGAGAGCACCTTCTCGAAGACGCTGACGTGCAGGTCGTCGATCTTGTCGTCGAGGTCACGGATGCGGTCGGTGATGGTCAGGTCGATGGTCCGCAGGAGCTCGGTCAGCAGGCGCGCCGCCTCGACATCGAGCTGACCCATCTTGGAGAACGTCGACTTCAGGCCCTTGGGGACCGCCCGCTCGGGGAAGCGCATGCGGGTGAGCTGAGCGATGTGCTCGGCGATGTCGCCCATGCGCTCGAGCGATGCGCTGACGCGGAGGGCGCTGACGACGATGCGCAGATCGCGGGCGACCGGCTGCTGCCGGGCGAGGATCTCGATCGCGAGCTCGTCGAGTTCGACGGTCTTCTGATCGATGATGAGGTCGGCGTCGATGACCTCTTCGGCCAGCGAGACGTCGCTGGAGCCGAAGGCGCGGGTGGCTTTGTCGATCGCCACCGTGACCAGCTCGGAGATCTCGACCAGACGCGACTGCACGTCCTCCAGCGACTGATGGAATACTTCGCGCATCGCAGCACCTTTCCTCGTGATGGTCTTCCGCGTCGGGCGGGCACGCGTAACCCCCGCGATTGTCGTCAGCGGAGGTTAACGAACGGTGCCCGAACAGTGAATAGTAGCGACCTCGCCCTCGCAGGGTCTTCCGTTGCGCCGGAGCGCTGGTGCCTGGCACTCTACGCTGGAACCCATGGACACGACGCAGCTCGCGCTGCTGGCCCTCCTCGCCGGGGTGGTCATCGGGGCACTCTTGAGCGGCATCGTCCTCATTTCCATGCGCGCCCGTGATCGCCTGCGTGCGGCGGATTCCCGCGAGCTGCCCGAGGGCATGAGCGAGGTGCTCCACGGCATGGACGACCCGGCCGTCGTGGTGGACAACTCCTTCACCGTCCTGGCGGCATCCGCCTCGGCGGCGCCTTTCCATCTGAGGGAGGGTGCGGCCCTTCCCGGCGACGACCTGCGCGTCCTCGTGCGCAAGATGAAGGATGACGCCACGTCGGCGTCCGCCACGCTGCGCCTGCAGCGGGGCGCGCCGCCCGCCGAGCCGCGACTGGTCTCGGTACGGGCGACACGGATCTCCCCGCGCCTGACGCTCCTGGTCCTCCGCGACATCACCGAGCGGGAACGGGTCGAGCAGATGCGGCGCGATTTCGTGGCGAACACCAGCCACGAGCTCAAGACCCCGGTGGGGGCGGTGAGCCTGCTGGCGGAGGCGATCGAATCCGCCGCCGACGACCCCGATCAGGTGCGGGTGTTCTCCTCCCGCCTGACGGCCGAGGCCAATCGGCTCGCGCTCCTGACCTCCCGCATCATGAACCTCTCCCGGCTGCAGTCGGCCGATGAGGCTCTCCGAGGAGCGCAGCGTGTCGGTCGACGAGGTCATCGCCTCCGCGGTCGACGCGCACACCCTGCAGGCGGCATCCGCTGATGTCGCGCTGACCCGAGGTGGCTCGCGCGGTCTGTACGTACGCGGCGACGGCCAGATCCTCAGCGAGGCCGTCGGCAATCTCATCGCCAACGCGATCGCGTACTCCCCGAAGGGGTCGAGCGTCGGTGTCGGGGTCAAGGCCGTCGAGGACATCGTCGAGATCGCGGTCACGGACCGCGGCATCGGCATCCCCGAGGCCGACCAGGAGCGCATCTTCGAGCGCTTCTACCGCACCGATCAGGCGCGATCGCGCCGCACCGGCGGCACGGGTCTCGGGCTCGCCATCGTCAAGCACGCCGTGCAGCGCCACGGCGGGGAGGTGCGGCTGTGGTCACGGCCCGGGCGGGGGTCCACCTTCACGATCCGGCTGCCCCTGGTCGAGCCGCCCCTGGATGACAGCCCCGGTCGTCGCCCCCGCCGCAAGCGTCCCGCCTCCGGGGTCGGCCGCACCGCGGCATCCGTCCCCTCCCGCCCCGTTCCGAACGGAGAACCCGAATGACCCGCGTCCTGCTCGTTGAGGATGAACCCGATCTCGCCGACCCGCTGGCCTACCTGCTCAAGCGGGAGGGGTACGAGGTCGAGATCGCTGAGGACGGTGCGGCAGCCCTCGCGGCATTCCGCGAGCGCGGGGCCGATATCGTGCTGCTGGATCTGATGCTCCCGAGCATGCCCGGGACAGAGGTGTGCCGGCAGATCCGGACCACCTCGACGGTGCCGATCATCATGCTCACCGCGAAGGACTCGGAGGTCGACATCGTCGTCGGGCTCGAGCTCGGCGCCGACGACTACGTCACGAAGCCCTACTCGGCGCGCGAGCTCCTGGCGCGGATGCGCGCCGTCCTCCGCCGTCAGCAGCAGACCGACTCGGACCTGCAGGATCACGTGCTCGTCGGCGGCCGCGTCGTGCTCGACATCGACCGGCACACGGTGAGCGTCGATGACACGCAGATCAACATGCCGCTGAAGGAATTCGAGCTGCTCGAGGTTCTCATGCGCAACGCGGGCCGGGTGCTCACCCGCGGTCAGCTGATCGACCGCGTCTGGGGGAGCGATTACTTCGGCGACACCAAGACGCTGGACGTGCACATCAAGCGGATCCGTTCGCGGATCGAGGAGAATCCCTCCGACCCGACGATGCTCGTGACCGTGCGGGGGCTCGGCTACCGCTTCGAGGGCTGACCCGCTGCGGGCGCGCTAGGAGGCCGGGACGAACGGCGCGAGGTAATCCTGCTCGCCGTCGAGGACCGGGACGTCGGCGAGGACCGTCTCGCCGTCGCCGGACTGGAAGCTCGCCGGCACGTCCGTGCCGGGGAGCATCTCGATCCCCTCGAGGAGGATCGGGTCCTCGCCGTCGACGCCGAGACTGATCACGGTGTTGGCGGGCACGCGGATGGTCTCGGATATGCCGCTGCCGGGCTCGCCGAACTCCATGCTGACGGTGTGGTTGTCGTCGGTGGAGTTGACGAAGGCGCCCAGGAGATTGCCCGCCGATCCGTCTTCGTTGGCCACGATGAGCACACTGCGGATCTGCACCGGCCCGCTCTCGGGCGAGATGATGATGCCGTCCGACGGGGAGTACTGGATGGTCGTGGCCTGCGTGGAGATGAAGGCGCACCCGCTCGCGCCGAGCAGGACGGCAGCGCCGAGGGCGCCGGCGGCCAGCATGCGCGCGGCGGTCCGGGTGCGTCCCGTGCCGAAAGTGCGGTTCAACGAATTCACGGATCCTCCCGGAACGGATGGCGGCAACCCTTGCATTCTATGGGGTGCGCCCGTCCGGGACGGGCCAAGCGGGAGTCCGGCGGGCGCGGCGCGGCGGTGGACCGGCGAACTCTAGCGCATGTCGCCTGTGGTATTCTGGGCGTTGCCGAAAGGACATAACTCCATGCTTTTTGAGGTTGGCGAGACGGTCGTCTACCCCCACCACGGGGCAGCGACGATCGCGGAAGTGAAGACCCGCATCATCAAAGGCGAAGAGAAGGTCTATCTGAAGCTCCGCGTCACACAGGGCGATCTCACCATCGAGGTTCCCGCTGACAACGTCGACCTGGTCGGGGTCCGCGATGTGATCGGCAAGGAAGGCCTCGAGCGCGTCTTCGACGTTCTCCGCGCTCCCTTCACCGAAGAGCCCACGAACTGGTCGCGCCGGTACAAGGCGAACCTCGAGAAGCTCGCTTCGGGTGACGTCATCAAGGTGAGCGAGGTCGTGCGCGACCTGTGGCGCCGCGATCAGGACCGCGGTCTGTCCGCGGGTGAGAAGCGGATGCTCGCGAAGGCGAAGCAGATCCTCATCTCCGAGCTCGCGCTGGCGGAGAAGACCGACGAGGAGAAGGCCAGCGTCCTCCTCGACGAGGTTCTGGCCTCCTAGTCGATAGCGTGGGGGTGTGACCATCACCCCCGTTCCCCGCGTCGCGATCATCGTCGTCGCGGCAGGCTCCGGCACCCGTCTCGGCGCCGGACCGAAGGCCTTCGTCGGACTGGACGAGCACACGATCCTCCGTCACGCCCTCGCCCGGGTCTTCGAGGCGGGAGCGGCGCAGGTCGTGATCGTCGCGCCGGCCGGTCGCGAGGGGGATGCCCTCACCGATGCGCTGGAGGCGGCGGGTGACCGGCGCGACCTCGTCACCGTCGTGACCGGCGGAGCCTCGCGGCAGTCGTCCGTGGCGGCGGGTATCGAGGCGCTGTGGGCCGACATCGACTACGTCCTCGTGCACGACGCTGCGCGCTGCCTGACGCCGTCCGACGTGTTCGACCGCGTCATGGCCGCGCTCGAGCTCGGTCATGCCGGCGCGGTGCCGGTGCTCCCGGTCATCGACACGATCAAGCGCGTGCAGGATGACCTCATCGTCGGGGTGGTCGATCGCAGCGAGCTGTCGGCGGCGCAGACACCGCAGGGTTTCCGTCGCGACATCCTCGAAACGGCCTATCGCTCGGCGACATCGGAGTTCACCGACGACGCGGCGCTCGTCGGTGAGGCGGGACACACGGTGCTCGCGGTGCAGGGCGACGCGAGGGCTTTCAAGATCACCACCCCCGATGACCTCGAACGCGCTCGCCGACTCGTCGCCGACCAGCCGCTGGCGGCGGTGGAGTCGTCCCTGCAGCACGTTCCCCAGTCCCCCCGTGTGGGGATCGGCACCGACGTCCATGCCGTCGGCGGCGACGGGAACCTCTGGCTCGCCGGACTCGAATGGCCGGGTGAACCGGCGCTCTCGGGGCATTCCGACGGAGATGCGGTCGCGCACGCGATCGTCGACGCGCTTCTGGCGGCCGCGGGTATCGGCGACATCGGCACGCACTTCGGCACCGACCGACCGGAGTTCGCCGGTGCGCACGCCGATGCCTTCCTCGCCCGCACGCACGCGCTCCTCGGTGAAGCAGGCTTCCGGATCGGAAACGTCTCGGTGCAGGTTCAGGCGCGGCGCCCGCGGTTGGCCGCACGACGTGCCGAAGCGGCGGCGGTGCTCTCGCGCGCCCTGGGCGGGGCGCCCGTATCGGTGTCGGCGACGACGACGGACGGCCTCGGCTTCACCGGTCGCGGTGACGGCGTGGCCGCCTTCGCCGTCGCCCTCGTCCTGCCCGCCTGAGCGAGGCCGCTCGGCGGGGGTCAGATGTTCCGGGTCAGGAAGACCGAGTGCGGATCGGGAGAGTAGTCGCCGAACGGCGCGCAGAAGCGGAATCCCTCGCTGAGGTAGAGCCCGCGGGCCGGGGCGAACGCCTGCGCCGAGCCCGTCTCCAACCAGACCGACGTCATTCCGAGCCGTCGGGCGCGCTCGATGAGGTGGCAGAGGATCAGTCGCCCCACCCCGCGGCCGCGGTAGGCGTCGGCGACCCGCATGGATTTCAGCTCCCCCCGAACGGCGTCGAGGGCCGCCAGGGCTCCGACGCCTGCCAGCGCATCGACGTCCCACGCCCCCCAGAGTTCGACCGAAGCGACATCCAGCGCCCCAGCGCCGAGCGCGTGCACGCTCTCCGCCGGCGACAGGCCCTGCATGTCGCGCAGGTGGAACTCGATGAGACGGCGCACCGCCGGATCGGCGACGGTGGCGGGTCGGAGGGTCACGGCGGTCATCAGCCCTCCACTGCGAACGGACGGGGATCTCGCGGTGCGCGCGATCCGCGGGCGAGGAGGGCCAGGCCGATCCCCAGCACGACGAGGCCGATCACCGCGAGCAGCGAGAGCCGTTCACCGAGGACTGTGAGCCCGAGGATCGCGGCGGTGAGCGGCTCACCGAGCGTGAGGGTCGCGGCGGTCGCTGCGGTGAGGCCGCCGAGTCCCCAGGTGAACAGGACGTAGGCGACGGAGATCGTCCCGAGACCGAGCCAGAGCGCCATCGCGAGCCCCGCGGGTTCGGCCAGCCATGACACGTCCACGAACGGCAGCACGGGCAGGGCCACGAGGGCCGAACTCGCACCCATCCCGCCGACGACGGTGAAGGGATCCCACCCCGCATCCAGCAGTCGCCGCTGCACGTTCGCGATGACGGCGAAGGATGCCGCGGCGCCGAGGGAACCCGCAAGGCCCGCCGGATCCGTTCCGCCGCCGCCGACATCACCCCCGGCTCCCAGGAGCACGACGCCGATCGTGGCAGCACCGGTCGCCACGGCCCAGGTGGCGGTGGGAAGACGTCTGGTGAGCAGCCACTCGAGCAGTCCCGCCATCACCGGGGCCGACCCCAGGGCCACCACTGTCCCGACGGCGACGCCGTTGCGTTCGGTGCCGAGGAAGAACAGCGGCTGGTAGAGCGCGAGGCAGATGCCGGTGACGGCCATGAGCAGAAGGGGGCGGAGGCCGAGACGCGGTGCAGGGCGTGCGTCTGCGGGACGCCGCCGGGCATGGCGTCGTGCGAGGAGACCGGCGAGCAGAGCGAGCCCGGTGCCGCCGATGACCATGCGCATCACGCCGATGGAGAGGGGAGTGGTGTCGTCAGGACCGAGGGCCTGCGACGTGCCGGTCGTGCCGAACAGCACCGCGGCGGCGAGGACGGCGAACACGTGCACCCTACAGTTCTACCGGCCCCGGCACCTCCGGCCAGGACAGCCCCGCGTGGGACCGACGGGCGCGCCGGTAGGCTGGGTCGGTGACTCTCCGGCTCTACGACACGAAAGCGCAGGCCCTGCGCGACTTCGTGCCGCTCGACCCCGCCGAGGTCAGCGTGTACGTCTGCGGACCGACGGTTCAGTCCGAGCCGCACATCGGGCACCTCCGCGGAGCCCTGAGCTTCGACATCCTGCGGCGGTGGCTGCGGCACCGCTACGGCCGGGTGACGTTCGTCCGCAACGTCACCGACATCGACGACAAGGTGCTGGCGAACGCGACGGACGCGGAGTCGTGGTGGGCGCTGGCCTACCGCATGGAGCAGCAGTTCTCCCGCGCCTACGCCGAGATCGGCATCCTCGCCCCCACCTACGAACCCCGGGCGACCGGGTCGATTCCGCAGATGATCGCCCTCATCGAGCGGCTCATCCAGCGCGGGCACGCCTATGCCGCGCAGGGCGATGTCTACTTCGACGTGCGCTCGTGGCCGTCGTACGGCGACCTCACCCGGCAGAGCCTCGACGCGATGGAGCCCGCGGCCGACGCCGACCCGCGCGGCAAGCGCGACCCCCGCGACTTCGCCCTGTGGAAGGGCGCCAAGCCCGATGAGCCCGAGTCGGCGACGTGGGAATCGCCGTGGGGGCCGGGCAGACCCGGCTGGCACATCGAGTGCTCGGCGATGTCGCGGCGCTACCTCGGCCCGGCGTTCGACATCCACGGCGGCGGTCTGGACCTGCGCTTCCCCCACCATGAGAACGAGCTCGCCCAGTCCGCGGCCTCCGGTGACGGCTTCGCGCGCTACTGGGTGCACAACGGACTCGTGACCGTCGGCGACCAGAAGATGTCGAAGTCGCTCGGGAACTACCTCCCGGCTGCCGACGTCCTCGGCGAGCAGGACCCGCTCGTCGTGCGTTACGCCCTGGCTGCCGCCCACTACCGCTCGAGCCTGGACATCACGGCCTCGAGCTTCGAGGAGGCGGCCGCCGCGGTGGAGCGGATCCGCTCGTTCCTCGAGCGCGCCGCCCGGACGCTCGCGCAGGCCGATGACGACACGGTGATGGCGGCGACCGTTCCGGACGCCTTCGCCGCGGCGATGGACGACGACCTCAACGTCCCGCAGGCTCTGGCCGTCGTCCACGAGCGGGTGCGCCAGGGCAATACCGCACTGGATGCGGGGGATAAGGATGCCGCGCGCGCGGCGTGGGCCGATGTCGCCGTCTCGGTGAGCATCCTCGGCATCGATCCGGAGGACCCCCGCTGGCGCTCGGGGGGCGGCGCCGAGGCCGCGGCGCTGGACGCACTGGTGCGGACGATGATCGCGCAGCGCGCACGGGCGCGCGCCGAGAAGGATTGGGCGAGCGCGGACCGCATCCGCGACGCGATCGCCGCAGCAGGCGTGGTCCTGGAGGACACCGCCGATGGAACGCATTGGAGTCTGACGAATGGCTAAGCCAGGGAACCCCTCCGCCGGTCGCGGCAAGAAGAAGGGCGCCACGAAAGGGTCGGGAGGAAAGAACCGCCGCTCTCTCGAGGGTCGGGGACCGACACCCAAGGCCGAGGATCGCGCCTGGCACCCCGCGGGCAAGCGCAAAGCCGCAGCCGAGCGGTACGCCGCCGCAGGCGGCAAGGGACGCTCGAGCGGCGCCGGCACCTCCGCGGCGCGCCGGGCGCCGAAGAGGGACGAAGACACCGAGAACGTCACCGGCCGCAACTCCGTGCTCGAGGCGCTCCGCGCGAAGATCCCCGCCACCGCTCTCTACATCGCTCAGCGGGTGGAGATGGACGATCGGGTGAAGGAGATGCTCGCGATCGCGACGCACCGCGACATCCCGGTGCTGGAAGTCACGCGTCCCGAGCTCGATCGGATGGCGGGATTCGACGGCGTGCATCAGGGCGTGGCGCTCAAGGTGCCGCCCTACGAGTACGCCCACCCGCAGGATCTCCTCGAGAAGATCATCGACAGCGGTCAGACCCCGCTGCTCGTGGCCCTCGACGGCATCACCGACCCGCGGAACCTGGGAGCGATCATCCGCTCCACCGCGGCGTTCGGCGGACAGGGGATCCTCGTGCCGCAGCGCCGCTCGGCGGGAGTGAACTCGGCGGCGTGGAAGACCAGCGCGGGGGCGGCGGCCCGTGTGCCGGTGGCGCTCGCGGCCAACCTCACCACGACGCTGAAGGAGTTCAAGAAGCAGGGCGTCTTCGTCCTGGGCCTGGACGGCGGGGGAGACATCGCCCTCCCCGACCTTCAGCTCGCAGATCGACCTGTGGTGATCGTCGTGGGCTCGGAGGGCAAGGGCCTGTCACGCCTCGTGACGGAAACGTGCGACCAGATCGTGTCGATCCCGATCTCCACGGCTGCCGAATCCCTCAACGCCGGCATCGCGGCATCCGTCGCCCTCTACCAGGTCGCGACGCTGCGCGCCCCGAAACCGACGGGATGACCCGAGGCGGCGTCCGGCTTCGTCGAGACGCCGCCCCGGGCACGTCACCCGCAGGCGGGGCGCGCTACTTCTTGTACTGGTACGGGTTGTAGAGCACCTCGACCTCGGGGATCTCGGGGTGCATCCCGGCGACCCATTCGTCGCCGACCTCGCGCTCGAGGTAGGACACCGTGTCGTCGAGCTTGGCCTTCACATCCGGCAGGTCGCCGGCCACGAGCCGCCCGTCGGCCTTGACGACCTCGCCGCCGACGAGCACCGTGTGCACGTCGCCACGCTGAGCCTGGTACACCACCTGACCCCAGGGGTTCACCAGCGGCGCCCAGGTGGCGGAGTGCTCGTTCTTCAGCAGCACGACATCGGCGAGCTTGCCCTTCTCCAGCGATCCGATCTCGCCGTCCTTTCCAAGGGCCTGCGCCCCGCCACGGGTCGCCATGTGCACGACGTCCTCGGCGCGCAGCTTCACGTGCGTCACGGTCTCCGCCGGCTCGAGCTGGTGGGCGAGGTAGTGCTCGAGGGCACGATCGGCGTTGACTGTCGCCCGCATGGCGGAGAACAGGTCGGCGCTGAACCACACGCTGGTGTCGACCGAGAGGGAGGTGGGGATGCCGTACTTGCGCAGCTGGTGCACGGGCGGGTAGCCCTGACCGCACGTGTCCTCGGATTCGGTGGCGAGGGAGACGTTGCCGCCGGTGGCCGCGATCTTCTGGTACGAGTCGGCCGACAGCGTCGCGGCGTGGACGTAGGTGAACCCCTCGTCCATCACCCCGGCGGCGTAGGCATTGCGGATCCCCCAGTCGTTGGTGGCGCCCCAGACGCCCGCGTGGGTGGTGACGCGCAGCCCCAGGTCCTTCGCGACGTGGTAGGCGGCGAGCTCGGGGAAGTTCTCGTCCTGGTTCGGCACGTCGAAGGCGATCTGCGTGCCGAACATGCGCGAGTCGTCCCGGGAGGCGGTGAGGATCTTCTGCACCTCCGGATCGGCGGTCCACTCCCACGGGGAGACGTGGATGTTGCCGTAGGCGAAGACGAACCGCCCGGGTGAGTTCGCCAGGGCCTCATAGGCGGCCCACCCGTGCTCGGGCGTGCGCAGGCCGTGCGACCAGTCGACGCTCGTCGTGACGCCGGATTCGACCGCGTCCAGAGCCGAGATGAGGTTGCCGGCCGCATAGTCCTGGGGGCGGAACTTCGCGCCGTGCTGGAGGTAGTACCAGACGAAGTACTGCGTCAGCGTCCAGTCCGCTCCGTAGGCGCGCATGGCGGTCTGCCACATGTGCCGGTGGGTGTCGACCATGCCGGGCATGAGGATGCCGCCGGCGGCGTCGATCTCGAAGGTGTTGTCGGGGACCGAGAGGTTCGTTCCGACCTCGGCGATCTTCCCGTCGACGACGAGGACATCGCCGTCGGGAAGGACCGTGTGGGCGTCATCCATGGTCAAGACGATGCCGTGACGGAACACGATGGGCTGGCCGCTCTGCGGCAGCGGGGTTTCAGGCATAAACGCTCATCCTCCTTGACGGGCGGTTCGTTGCGATGTGGGGCGAAGCGGGTTCGGGTGTGGGTCTCAGCTCGGCCGGCGTCTGCTCACCTCCGCGATGGCGGACCAGTCCAGGTCCTTCAGCTCGGGATCGGCGAGGGCGCGATCGAACACGGAGATGAGGGCGGGAAGGGTGGCGGGGTCGGCGTCCACGGATGTCGCGACCTGCTGCGCGAGATCGAGGTCCTTCCGCCCGAGGGCGATGTGGAACCCCGGCGGATCGTATGCCTGCTCGGCGATGATCCGGCCGTAGCCGGTGTACACGACCCCTCCGAACAGCGTCTCGGCGAGGAGCCGGGTGAACTGCCCGGGGTCGACGCCGAGGCGTTCGGTCATCGCCACCGTCTCGCCGATCGCCTGCATGGCGTGGATGATGTTGTAGTTCACCGCCGCCTTGACCGCGTTGGCCACGGCGGGACGGGTCCCGAGGCGCCACGTGCGCACACCCAGGACGTCCAGCAGGGGAGCGACGGTGTCCACCGCGTCCGCGGGGCCCGCGGCGAGGATGTTGAGCTTCCCCTCCGCGGCCACGGCCGGGCGACCGAGGACCGGGGCGCCGACGTAGCGCGCGCCGACCGCCCCGAACCGGGTGTCGAGCTCCTCGGCCAGAGCGGGGCTGATCGAGCCCATGGCGACGTGGATGCCGTCGCGCGCGCGGTCGACGGCATCATCGGTGAGGACGGCCGTCATCGCCGCGTCGTCGGCGAGCATCGAGAAGGAGACGTCCGCGCCGAGGGCGTCCGCCGCCGACGGCGCCATCGTGCCACCGCGTTCGATCAGCGGGGCGGCTGCGTCCGGCGAGCGGTTCCACAGCACGACGTCGTGGCCGGCGTCGATGAGGCGGCCGGCCATGGCCGATCCCATCGAGCCGAGACCGAGGAACGCGATGGTACTCACGCTTCGCCGCGCCCCCAGACGGTGTTCAGGTGGGACTGCGCGTCGCGGTTGAGGTTGAGGGGTCCGTCGATGGTGTAGTAGCGGCGCCCGGCGACGATGAGCTCCTCGGCGGGGAATTTGGTGATGACCTCGCAGCCGTCGGCGGTGACGACGACTTCCTCCTCGATGCGGGCGGCACCCCAGCCGTCGGCGGCGGGCCAGTAGGTCTCGAGGGCGAACACCATGCCCTCTTCGAGGGTCTCGGGGTGGTCGAAGGAGGTCAGGCGGGAGAAGATCGGCTTCTCCCAGATCGACAGGCCCACGCCGTGGCCGTACTGCAGGGCGAACGCGGCCATCTCGTCGGGGAACCCGAACTCCTCGGCCTTGGGCCATACCGCGACGATGTCGGCCGTGGTCGCGCCGGGGCGGACCAGGGCGATGGCCCGGTCCATGTACTCGCGGGCGCGGGTATAGGCGTCCTTCTGCGCCGGGCTGGCGGAGCCTACGGCGAAGGTGCGGTAGTAGCAGGTGCGGTAGCCGTTGTAGCTGTGCAGGATGTCGAAGAAGGCGGGGTCGCCGGGTCGGATCAGCCGGTCGGAGAAGACGTGCGGGTGGGGGGAGCAGCGCTCTCCGGAGATCGCGTTGACCCCCTCGACGTACTCCGACCCCAGGTCGTACAGGGTCTTCGCGACAAGCCCCACCGCTTCGTTCTCGCGGACGCCGGGGCGTAGGAACCGGTAGAGCTCCTCATAGGCGGCGTCCACCATCGACGCGGCCTGGGTGAGCAGGCGGATCTCATCGTGCGTCTTGATGCGGCGGGCCTCCATGAACACCTGCTGGCCGTCGACGACCTCGATGCCCTCCCGCTGCAACGCGATCAGCACCGGCATCTCGACCACGTCCACCCCGAGAGGTTCGTTCGCGAGCCCGAACTTCTCCAGCTCCCGCTTGATCTTGCGGGCCACATCACCGGCAAGGTCCGCGTCGGGAGGGAACGCTCCGCGCAGCGTCGAGATCCCCGCCCGCGCGCCGCTCTCCGCCCGGGGCCGTTTCGCGCCCTCGTGCGGTGCGTGCGGGTCGGCGTCCGCCTCGGCGGTGGTGACGTCCAGCCATGGGTTGTACAGCGCGTGGTGCTTGGCAGCCGACCCGAAGTCCCACACGATCGGGTCGGTCTTCCGGGTGAGCAGCGCGAAGCGGATGAGCTTGTCCATCGCCCACGTGCCGATATGGGTACCGCTCATGTACCGGATGTTGGAGAAATCGAAGGCCAGCACCGCCCCGAGGTGAGAACGATCGAGTTCCACGTGGAGCCGGGCCAGCCGCGCATCACGCAGCCGCTCCATGTCGACGCGCTCTTCCCAATCGACCGCCGCAGGACCCGTCGTACCGGTGCTCTTCATCGAGTGTTCTCCTTCGCCGGCGAGGGTGTCTTGACTTCACCTCTCGCGTCGAGTTTACTTCCTCAGTAAAGCGTTACTGGACACCGATGTCCAGTGTTACTTCTGACTCCCTTCGCCATCCGCGAGCCCGACTCGCCGGGGAGGCGAGCGGGGAGTCGGCGACATCGCAAGGAGGAGATGTGAGCCAACGCACCATCGTCGTGGTCGGAGGAACGTCGGGCATCGGGCGGGAGATCGCCGCGGACTGCGTGCGACGCGGCGACCGGGTGGTCATCACCGGTCGTGACCGCGCACGCACGGAGACGATCGCCGCCGAACTCGGATCCGGGGCCCGCGGTGTGGCCCTCGACATCTCCGAACCCCACACGGTCGCCGACCGTCTCTCCTCCGTCGAGGCCGTCGATGGACTCGTGCTCGCGGCGATCGAGCGCGATGCGAACACCATCCGCGACTACGACATCGACCGCGCCATTCGGCTGACGACACTGAAGCTCATCGGCTACGCCGCGACCATCCGCGCGCTGCTGGATCGCATGCCCGTGTCTGCCGACACCGGCATCGTCCTGTTCGGCGGCCGCGCGAAGGACCTGCCCTACCCTGGCTCGACCACCGTGTCGACGATCAACGGCGGCGTGACCGGTCTCATCAACACCCTGGCCCTCGAACTCGCGCCCATTCGCGTCAACGCCCTGCACCCCGGGATCATCGGCGACAGCCCGTTCTGGGCCTCCAAACCCGCCGGGGTCCTCGAGCAGTACGAGCGACACACGCCGGGCGGGAAGCTGGCCACCATGGCAGATGTGGTGGATGCGACGCAGTTCCTGCTGCGCAATCGAGGCGTCTCGGCGGTCAATCTGCCGGTCGATCGTGGCACGGCGCTGCTCTGACCGGCGAGAATCAGGGGATGGCTGACAATCTCGGAGCCCGCATCCGCGCCGCGCGCGTGAGTCGCGGGCTCAGCCTCCGCTCGGTCGCCCAGTCACTGGGGGTGTCGGCGAGCCTGGTGTCGCAGGTCGAGATCGGCAAGACACAGCCGTCCGTCTCGACCCTGTACGCCATTGCCAGCCACCTGGGGGTGTCCCTCGACGAGCTGGTCGGCGGCGCGGCGGCCACCGCCCCGGCCGATGCCCCCGCCGAGGCGGCGGCGTCGGCGATCCAGCGCGGCGCGGAGAACCCGGCCATCGAGATGGAGAACGGCGTGCGCTGGGAGCGCCTCGCAGGACGGCCGGGAGGCCCCGCCGATGCGCTGCTGGTCACCTATCAGCCGGGCGCGAGCAGCTCGATCGAGGGCAAGCTCATGCGGCACGCGGGAGTCGAATACGCCTACCTTCTGGAAGGGGCGCTGACGTTGCAGCTCGAATTCGACACCCACGTCCTGCGTGCAGGGGACTCGCTGCACTTCGACTCCACGAGACCCCACCTGTTCTCCAACCGCGGCGACGAGCCCGCGCGCGGGGTCTGGTTCGTCGTCGGGAGGCGCCAGCACCACCAGGAGATGCCCGTCGCCCCCGGTGGCCATCACGCCGATGAGGTCGGTCACTCCGCCGGCGCGCCCGCCTCGGCAGTGGACGTGCTGCGGGCGATGGAAGGGCTGGCAGACCCCGCGTCGCGGTGACGGGCGCTGCGCGCGGAACCGATCCACGGGTCGACGAGCGTCTTGATCTGGCGTGGTCCGCCGGTGAGCAACGGGCGGAGCGCCGCCTCCTCGACATCCTCCAGCGGAACGACGGTCCCCGCGACATCCGACCAGTCGGGGCGGGTGCCGAGCAGTCTGACCGCCTCGGGGATGTCGTCGCGGAAGACATGGGCGACGGTCCCGACGATCGTGAATTCGCGCAGGGTGAACGACCCGAGGGGCAGAGCGGGCTCGCCGCGCTGGATGCCCACCGGGACGAGCGTTGCCCCGGGGCGCGCGGCGCCGAGCACCTGGGCGAGTCCTTCGGAGCTCCCCGACACCTCGAAGAACACTTCGGGTTCGAGCCCGGCGTCCTCGATCGCCGTGGTGAGTCCGGTCGTCCGGGCATTCCGAGCGGCGACGGCTCCCAGCCGGAGGGCGAGGTCGAGCCGGTCGTCGTTCCGATCGAGTACGAGCACGCGCGCCCCGGTGCTGGCGGCGGCGAAGGCGATGAACGCGCCGATGCCCCCGGCGCCGACGACCACGGCGTCCTGCCCGGTCTTCAGGCCGCTGCGGCGCACGGCGTGCACCGCGATCGCCATGGGCTGAGCGAGCCCGAGCGTGTCGGCCGTGAGCCCTGTGGCGCTGACGTCGTAGACGATCGCCGCCGGTGCGACGACGAAGCCGGCCAAGCCTCCGTCGCGGTGGAATCCGAGCGTGCGGTAGGTGCGGCAGAGGTTCGTCCGTCCGGCACGACAGGGTGCGCAGCCACCGCACGAGATCCCCGCGCCGCAGACGACCACGGCGCCGGGGGAGAGGTCGGTGACCTCCGAGCCGACCGCCTCGATCGTGCCGACGAACTCGTGGCCGAGGACGACCGGCGGTTCGGCGAGCACCTTCCCCCGCCCGAACTCCGTGGCATCCGACCCGCACACCCCGCACACCGCGATTCGGATGAGCACCTCGTCCGGTGCAGGTACGGGGACGGGCCGGTCCTCCACGCGAAGATCGCCGACTGCGCGCAGCACGGCGGCGCGCATCGTCGTCACGTCAGAGTGCCCGATGACAGGGGGGGCTGCACGGCCGAGCGGTCGGCGATCATCGGACCGAGGTGGTCGCGGTACACCGCTGCGTGCAGCGGGTGGTCGAGGTAGGCGTCGAGCGCGGCCGCATCGTCGACCACTGCCGCGACGGCGTAGTCGGCGCCGCCGGGTCGCAGGTGGAGGTTCGCGCCCGCGACGTAGGACCGGAGCACGTCGATGCCCTCGGCCATCCGGCTGAGAGCCTCCGTCAGCGCGGAGACGCGCTCGTCGGTGACACCGTCGACCCATCGGAAGGTGACCAGGTGCAGGATCATGGTGTTCTCGCTCTCTTCGTCGAAAGCCGGAGCAGTGTCCAGCATCAGCGGACGTCGTTCCTACGCTAGACCGAGCGCGTGCCGCGCGGCAAGCCGAACTGTACACTCTCGCTTGATACACACGCTGGCTCGACGGGCATCGTCGCCTGTCGCCGAATTCGGGAGGAACCATGGTCGGTCCCCGCGTCGCCGTCGTCGGTGCAGGCGCCAACGGCGCCTCGATCGGAGCGGACCTGCACCGTGCGGGCGTCGATGTGACACTCGTCGAGCAGTGGCCGGCGCACGTCGAGACGATCCGGTCGGAGGGCCTGCGCATCATCACCCCTGATGACGAGCTTGACGTGCGCCCCCGCATCATCCATCTCTGCGAGGTCGCCGAGCTGCGATCGGGCTTCGATGTCGTGCTGCTGGTGATGAAGGCGTACGACGCCGGCTGGGCGAGCCGGTTGATCGCGCCGTATCTTGAGGCCGACGGCGTGATGGCGGCGGTGCAGAACGGGATGACCGCGGACGCCGTCACCGAGACGGTGGGCGCCTCACGGGCGGTCGGAGCGGTGATCGAGTGCTCCGCGACGATGACCGAGCCCGCCGTGGTGCATCGGCACACCCCGCGGGAGCGCTCCTGGTTCGCCGTGGGCCCGCTTCCCGGTGGGACGGCGGCGATCGAGCCGGTGGCTGATCTGCTCGCGCTCTCGGGCACCGTGGCGCGGTTCGATGACATCCTCAGTGCCAAGTGGATGAAGCTCGTCAGCAACTGCACCCTTCTCGTGACATCGGCGATCCTCGGTCTGCCGATGCTCGACGCGCTCCATCAGCCCGGCTTCCGCGACGTCATGGTCGCGGCCGGTGACGAAGCCCTGGCCGTGGGTGGAGCCCTCGGCCACCGAATCCTGCCGATCTTCGGTCTCGAACCGGCCGACCTCGACGATCCGAGAGGGGCGGTCGAGGTGATGACCGATCGCCTCTTCGCCGGCTTCGTCGTGCCCGGTGCGACGACGACCGTACTGCAGGACTGGCGGAAGGGGCGGCACAGCGAAGTCGACGATCTCAACGGCGAGGTGGTGCGCCGAGGCGCCGAGCTCGGGATACCCACCCCCGTCAACGCGGCGATCACCGAGATCGCCCACCGGATCGAGCGTGGGGAGATCGAGCCGGGGGCCTCTCACCTCCCCCTCCTCCTCGACGCGCTCAGGTGAGCGGATCGGGGGCGAAGATCTCGGGGCTCCGCGCCAGCTGACGGCGCGTGCGTCGGATGTGGCCGGCCAACACCCGTTCGGCCTCCTCGGTGTCGCCGTCCTGGAGGGCGGCCACGATGAGATGGTGCTCCTCGTGGGCGATGCGGCGGGACTCCTCGGCCCATGAGGAGACGTAGGCCCGCCGGTAGGGCGCCGTCGCGTTCCAGAGCCTGCCCACCAGCTCTCCGAGCTGAGCGGTGCGGGCGGCGCGGTAACTGCGCAGGTGGAACTCGGTGTCGAGCTGGAGGAACGCGTCGGTGTCGGCGCCGACCTCGCTGATCCGCGTGGCGAGCGCGCCGAGCTCGGCGATCGCTTCTCCGGTCAGCAGTGGTGCGCTGTAGCCGAGCAGCAACGGCTCGAGGCGCTCGCGCATGCGATAGATCTCCTCGCACTCCGCGAGGGTGAGGCGTGCCACCCAGGCTCCGGCGTTGGGGACGACGGTGATGAGCCCCTCGTATTCGAGCTGGCGGATCGCTTCTCTCACCGGTACGCGGCTGGCGCCGAACTGCTCGGCGAGATCCTCCTGGCGGATGCGCGTTCCCGGGGGGAAGGTCCCCCGCACGATCCCCTCGCGCACCTGCTCGGCGATGCGGGCTCCGGCGTCGCCGTCGCGGCTGCGGACGTCCGTCGCGCTCATTCGGCCGGCCTCGCCGGGTGCCACAGGAGCGTGTCGGCGCTGGTCTCGTACGCCTTGCCGTCGGGGAAGCTCACCAGCTCGAGCTGCAGTCCCCACGGCGCCCGGAAGTACAGCCACCGCTGTCCGGCACTCGCTCCCGCACTGGCGACGGGCTCTCCCATGATCTCCACGTCGTGCGCGCGCAGGTGCGCGATCGCGGCATCCATGTCGTCGACGTAGATCGCGAGATGGTGACCGCCGATGTCGCTGTTGCGCGGGGGAGGGGCCTGCCCGTCCGCGGCGTCGTAGGCGAACACCTCGAGGTTGGTCCCGTGACCGAGTCGATAGAAGCGGATCTCGCGGATCTGCGTGCGGGGGTGCACCCCGAGCTGGACGCTCATCCAGTCGTCATCCGCGCGCTTGGGGCCGAGGCGGTAGACCGGAACGGCACCGAGGACCTCCACGAGGAAGTGCTCGGCCTCGTCGAGATCGGGCACCGTGATGCCGATGTGGTCCATCCCCCGCATCCCGGGTAACCCTCGCGCCATCGCGTTCCCCTTCCGTTTGGATCCAGGATGCCACCGATGAGGCCGGATCACCACGGATTGTGGCGCGGTGGCCTTGATATTGGATCCAATCCGTCGTACCGTATCGATTGCCGCCGATCGCGGCCGCCGACCATCGAAGGAGATGCGATGCCGCGACGTCGCCGGCTGGACACCGGAACACCGTGGGTTGAGCTGCGCACCACCGCCGCCGATTGGAGGGCAGCCGACCCGGCGCTGCTGGTGACGATGCTCGGTCAGTTGCATCTGATCCGCGCCTTCGAGGAGTCCGTCCTCGACCTCGCCGCGCAGGGCCTCGTCCACGGCCCGGCACACTCGAGCATCGGCCAGGAGGGCGGGGCGGTCGGGTCCATCGTGACGCTGCGGTCATCCGACGCGGTCAACGGGTCGCACCGGGGCCACCACCAGTTCTTGGCCAAGGCCATCGCGCATGTGTCCGACGGCGGCTTAGCCCTGGACGCGCTGGTCACGGCCGACCTGCGGGCCCTCCTGCAGCGCACCCTCGCGGAGATCCTCGGCCTCGCGGAGGGGTTCTCCGGCGGTCGCGGGGGATCCATGCACCTGCAGTGGCTGGAGGCCGGGGCACTGGGCACCAATGCGATCGTCGGCGGCGGCGCGCCGCTGGCGACCGGCAACGCCTGGGCGCAGAAGCACGCGGGCACCACCGACGTCAGCATCAACTACTTCGGTGACGGGGCGAGTCAGATCGGTTCGGTGCTGGAGTCGATGAACCTCGCCGCCACCTGGCGGCTGCCGGTGATGTACTTCATCGAGAACAACCTCTACGCGGTGTCGACCCATGCCAGCGAAGCCTCGGCGGACCCGCGGTTCTCGATCCGGGCTCAGGGGTTCAGCATCCCTGCCTGGCGCGTCGACGGGATGGATCCCCTGGCCGTCCACCTCGCCACCCAGGAAGCCCTCGCGCGCATGCGCGCGGGAGAGGGGCCCGCCGTGATCGAGGCGGAGGTCTACCGGTTCTTCCACCAGAACGGGCCCTATCCCGGCAGCGCCTTCGGCTACCGCACGAAGCAGGAGGAGACCGAGTGGCGCTCGCGTGACCCGCTGGAGAAGACCGCTCGCGAGCTCACCGCCCTGGGAGTCGCCTCCCCGGCGGAGATCGAGGGGGTGCGCGAGCAGGCCGTCAGCGCGATGGCCGACGTGGTCTCCGCGCTGATCGAGGACGATCCCGACAGCGCCGGTCGCTCCCGCATTCGTCCCGCGCTCTGGCCCGACCCGGCCCACGTCGACCGCGGTATCCGTGGCGACGAGAGCGAGCTCGCCCGTCTCGTCGCGGCCGAGCCCGCCGTGCACGCCGGGGAGTGGCGGGAGGTCAAGTTCGTCGATGCCGTCGCCGAGACGATGAATCGGCGGATGTCGGAAGACCCGCGCATCATCGTGCTCGGCGAAGACGTCCATCGCCTGAACGGCGGGACGAATGGCGCGACCAAGGGTCTTGCGAAGGCATTCGGTCCCGATCGGATCATCGGCACCCCCATCAGCGAGAACGGCTTCTTCGGTCTGGCCGGCGGCATCGCGCTGGATGGCCGGTTCCGCCCGGTCGTGGAGTTCATGTACCCCGACTTCATGTGGGTCGCCGCCGACCAGGTGTTCAACCAGGTCGGCAAGGCGCGTCACATGTTCGGCGACAACAATCGCGTCCCGCTTGTGCTGCGCACCAAGGTCGCGATGGGCTCGGGGTACGGCTCGCAGCATCTCATGGACCCTGCGGGGATCTTCGCCACGAGCGTCGGCTGGCGGATCGTGGCGGCCTCCAGCGCCGCCGACTACGTCGGGCTCATGAACGCCGCGCTCGCCCTCGACGATCCCGTGCTCGTCATCGAGCACGTCGACCTCTACGGCACCGCAGACCGCGTTCCCGAGGGCGACCTCGATTACGTGATCCCGCCGCGCAGCGCCGCGATCCGCCGCGCGGGGGAGGAGGTGACGGTGCTCACCTACCTCTCGATGGTCGGCCACAGTCTCGAGGCGGTGAACCAGACGGGAATCGACGCGGAGGTGATCGACCTGCGCTGGCTCGACCGGGCTTCGCTGGACTGGGACACCGTCGGTGAGAGCATCCGCAAGACCAACAACGTCCTCATCGTCGAGCAGGGGTCCCAGGGGCCGTCGTACGGTGCGTGGCTGTCGGACGAGATCCAGCGTCGCTTCTTCGACTGGCTCGATCAGCCCGTGCAGCGGGTGACCGGGGGAGAGGCGAGCCCCAGTATCTCGAAAGTGCTCGAGCGTGCCGCCATCGCGCGCACCGAGGAGGTGGTGCGCGGGTTGGAACGCGTACGGACCGAGTGGGGAGGCCGCTGATGGCCGCGGTCGTGCGGATGCCGGCGCTCGCCGCCGGGGCGACCGAGGCCGCGGTCCAGAGCTGGCTCGTCGCCGTGGGCGACGAGGTGGCGGCGGGACAGCCGATCGTCGAGATCGAGACCGAGAAGGCCGTCGTCGAATACGAGGCCGAGGAATCGGGTGTCCTCGCCCGGATCCTCGTCGATGAAGGCGCCTCCGCCGATGTCGGCTCTCCCATCGCGGTGCTCGCCGCGAGGGGAGAGGACGTCGCCGTCGCCGGGGAGAGCGTGTCCGTCGACGAGCCTGAGGAGACACCCGTCACGACGGGTGCGACCGGGGGGACGGAGTCGTCCGAGGACGGCACCTTCCTCCCGCCGCCTGCTGTCGCGGAGCTCGCGCCCTCGTCGTCGCCCGAGCCCCCGCGCCGTCTCTTCGCCTCGCCGCTCGTGCGGCGCCTGGCTGCCGAGCGGGGCCTCGACCTGTCGTCCCTCGTCGGCACCGGCCCGAACGGCCGGATCGTCCGTCGCGACCTGGACGGGCGAACCCCTCCCGCGTCACCGTCTCCCTCGACGCCGGCTGCTCCCGAGGTGCGTGCACCCGCGGCTGACCCCACCGCGGCCCGCGCCGGGGAATCCCCCGCGGCCGACGTCGAGGTGATCCCGCACTCCGGGATGCGACGCGCGATCGCCCGCCGGCTGACGGAGAGCACGTCGACCGTGCCGCACTTCTTCCTGCGCGCCCGCATCCGGGTCGACGAGCTCCTCGCGCTCCGCGCCCGGATCAACGAGGGGAGGACGACGCGCATCTCGGTGAACGACTTCGTGATCAAGGCCGTCGCGGCGGCCCTCCTCGACGTGCCGGAGGCGAACGCGATCTGGACCGAGCAGGCGACGCACCGCTTCTCGCACGCCGACATCGCCGTGGCGGTCTCCGTTCCCGGAGGTCTTGTCACCCCCGTCATCCGGGGGGTCGATCGGATGTCGCTGGGAGAGGTGAGCGCCGCGATCGCGGATCACGTCGAGCGCGCGCGAACGGGGCGGCTGAAGCAGGAGGAGCTCGAGGGCGGCAGCTTCTCGGTGTCGAACCTCGGTATGTACGGCACTGAGGAGTTCGCCGCGATCATCAACCCGCCGCATGCCGGCATCCTCGCGGTCGGGGCGGCGCGCCCGTCCCCGGTCGTGGTCGACGACGAGCTCGTCGTCGGAACGGTCATGACGGTGACGCTCTCGGCCGATCACCGAGTGCTCGACGGCGCGCTGGCGGCCCAGTGGCTGGCAGCTTTCGTGGCGAAGATGGAGAATCCGCTCAGCATCCTCGTGTGACGACGGGCGCCGGAGCGATCGTCGGCTTGAATGAATCCAGGACCAGGAGAGGATCACACCATGGCTCGCATCGCCGTCATCGGAGGAACCGGCTACGCCGGAGGTCACATCGCCGCGGAGGCCGCGTCACGGGGCCACACCGTGGTCTCGGTCGCCCGCTCGGTACCGAGCGAACGGATGGACCACGTCACCTACATCGAGGGGACGATCCTGGATGTGCCGGGTCTCGTCGGCGAATTGGAGGGCGTGGACGTCGTCGTCATCAGTGTTCCTGCCCGCGGCGAGATGGCGGGCCAGGTGCGCCCCGCCGTCGCCGAGCTCGTGCGCGAGCTGCCTTCGTCGGTGCGCGTCGGTGTGATCGGCGGAGCCGGGGGAGCCTGGTGTCGCCGGGTGGGCCCCGCGTCGTCGACACGCCGGGGTTCACCGAGGAGTACAAGCCCGAGGCGCTCGAGGCGATCGGCGTGCTCGAGGACCTGCAGGCCGCCTCGGGGGATCGCGACTGGTTCTACGTGCATCCCGCGGGCGGCTTCGGGGCATGGAACCCGGGCGAGCGGACGGGGACCTATCGCGACGGCGGCGATGTGCTCGTGACGGACGCGGACGGGGAGTCCTTCATCTCCGGTCCCGACCTCGGTGTGGCCGTGGTCGACGAGATCGAGCAGCCGAAGCACCACCGCGAGCGGTTCACCGTCGGGTACTGAGGCGGGGTTCAGACGAGGTCCCGCCAGTCGACCTCGTCCTCATCGCTCTCAGCCAGGGCCAGCTCGCCGGTGATGACGGGGATCCCCGTCGTCTCGGTGGGAGGGCCCATCACCGTCGCCTCGTCTCGGCGATGGCGCAGCACGTCGTCGATGTAGCTCGTCAGCACCTCGGCCAGGGGCACGGAGCGACCACGCGCCTGTGACATGTACCAGCGGTGCTCGAGCACCTGATGGAAGACCTCGGCCGGCTCGAGCTTGGCCCGGTACTCGAACGGGATGGCCTTCACGACGGGTTCGAACACCCGCGTGAGCCACTCGTGGGCGACCATCTCCTCATCGGCTCCCAGCCGAGAGACCCGGGCGCGGTACTCGTCGAGGTCGTTGAGGAGTCGGCGCGCCTGATTCTCCTCGACGTCCAGGCCCGTGAGGCGCAGCAGCCGACGCTGGTGGTGCCCGGCGTCGACGACCTTGGGCTGGATCGATACGCGTGTGCCGTCGCGCGTGGTGTCGATCGACATCTCGCCGATGTCGAAGCCGAGGTCGTTCAGGCGATGCACGCGTTCGGTGATGTGCCAGATCTCGTCCGAGCGGAACGTCTCGGTGTCGGTCAGAGCGCCCCACAGGGAGTGGTAGGACTCCATGATGCCGTCGGCGATGGCGATCGCGTCGACACCGCCCTCGAGACGTCCGCCCGCCTCGAGGTCCATGATCTCGCCGGCGATGTTCGTGCGGGCGACGTCGAGGTCGTGAGCCCGCTGACCCGCTGTCAGACCGCTCTCGTGCAGCTCGCCGGTCTCGGCGTCGACGAGGTAGGCGGCGAAGGCGCCGGCGTCGCGCCGGAAGAGGGTGTTGGAAAGCGAGACGTCGCCCCAGAAGAAGCCGACGTTGTGGAGGCGCACGAGCAGGAGCGCGAGGGCGTCGACGAGGCGGGTGGCGGTGTCGGGACGCAGGACCTGCGTGAATAGGGCGCGGTAGGGGAGCGAGAAGCGCAGATGCGAGGTGACGAGTGCGGCGGGGAGCGGCTCGCCCGCGGCATCCGTCCTGCCGGCGATCACTGCGACGCGCTCCACGCAGGGGGCGTCGAGCCGGTGCAGGTTGCCCAGCATGTCGTATTCGCGGCGCGCCATCTCCTGCGTGGTCTCCTTGATCGCCACCACCCTGCCGGAGAGGGTGGCGAAGCGCACCAGGTGGCGGGAGATGCCCTTCGGGAGGAAGACGATGTGCTGCGACGGCCAGTCGGCCAGCGGTGTCGACCAGGGGAGAGTCAGCAGTTCCGGGTCGACCGCGCTGGCGGTGATGCTCAGGGAATCGACCATCTTTCCTCCGGGGACATGCCGCGGCGCGGGGGGCTCAGTGAACCCGCCCGCGCCGCGTCGTGGTGTGTCAGGAGTTCGAGACCACCGGGGCGTCGTTGAGGCGCTCGCCGGTCTCCATGTCGAACGCGTGCACGTGGCCCGCGGTCGCGGCGAGGGTGACGGTGTCACCGGCCATCGGGTGGCGGCGACCGTCGACGCGGGCGACGATGTCGGTCCGCTTGCCGGCGATGTCGGTGTGGCCGTACAGGTAGCCGTCCGCGCCGAGCTCTTCGACGAGGTCCACCGTGACGGACAGGCCCTTGCCGTCGGCGGGGCCGACGACGATGTCCTCGGGGCGGACGCCGACGGTGACCTCCGACCCGTGGGCGCGGCCGACGGTGTCGCGGTCGAGCGGCACGATCTCGGAGCCGAACATGACGCCACCCTCCGCGAGCGACGACGGGAACAGGTTCATCGCGGGCGAGCCGATGAAGCCGGCCACGAAGACGTTGTTCGGGCGCTCGTACAGGTCGCGCGGGGTGCCGACCTGCTGCAGGATGCCGTCCTTGAGGACCGCGATGCGGTCGCCCATCGTGAGGGCCTCAGTCTGGTCGTGGGTGACGTAGACCGTGGTGACGCCCAGGCGGCGCTGGAGCGACGCGATCTGGGTGCGGGTCTGCACGCGGAGCTTGGCGTCGAGGTTCGACAGCGGCTCGTCCATGAGGAACACCTGGGGCTGACGGACGATCGCGCGGCCCATCGCGACGCGCTGACGCTGACCACCCGAGAGCGCCTTCGGCTTGCGCGTGAGGTACTGCTCGAGGTCGAGGAGCTTCGCGGCCTCGAGAACGCGCTGGGCGCGCTCTTCCTTGCCGACGCCCGCGATCTTCAAGGCGAAGCCCATGTTCTCGGCGACGGTCATGTGGGGGTAGAGCGCGTAGTTCTGGAAGACCATCGCGATGTCGCGGTCCTTCGGCGGGACGTCGGTGACGTCGCGTTCACCGATGAGGATGCGGCCGGAGTTGACCTCTTCGAGGCCGGCCAGCATGCGCAGCGACGTGGACTTGCCGCAGCCGGAGGGGCCGACGAGGACCAGGAACTCGCCGTCGCCCACCTCGAGGTTGAGCTTGTCGACGGCGGGGCGGGTGCCGCCCGGGTAGAGGCGGGTTGCGTTGTCGAACGTGACGGACGCCATTGTTTTCTTCTCCTTCACCGGCAGGTACGTGCCGGACGATCCGTTGTGAATGGAGCGGTATGACCGCAGACGCCCACCATCGGGCACCCTCCCTCAGTATGTCACGCGTGCGCGTGCGCGGGAACGACGGCGATGCGGGGGCGGGAAGGGGTGTCCGTCTGGGCTTTTCCCAGCCTGCCTGATTAGCATCGTCTCCGGCCCGCCTCGCCCGCGCCCCGCCCCCGTTGCCCATCGGCAGCCCCACTCGTCCGAGAGGTTTCATGTCCCACGACCAGTCACCGAACGTTCCGGCCCCTCGTGAACGCCGGAATGCGGTGCGCGAGAAGGCACAGCAGGTGCAGGCGCGTCAGTCGCGTCTGCGCTGGCTGCGTCGTGGCGGCCTGACGCTGCTGGCCGTGGGCGTCGTGACCGTCGCAGCGGTGATGGTGACGTGGGCTGTCGGCTCGTCGATGTCGCGCCCAGAGCTGCGCCCGCAGAACGTCACCGACGACGGGTTCGCTGTGACCTCCGTCGCGGGTGTGGCGGCCCCCGAGGTAGCGGCGGCTCCGGGTGACGCTGCCGCGAGCGCGACGGTCGAGGCGACGCCCGAGGCCACCCCCACTCCCACGCCGACGCCCACCGAGGCGGCGGTCGTCGACATCCGGGTGTACGTCGACTACCTGTCGACCGGGTCGCGGGAGTTCCAGCTCGCCAACGTCCAGCAGCTGAAGACCTGGGTCTCGCAGGGCGCGGCGGATCTGACCTACCACCCCGTGGCGATGCTCACGGCCAAGTCCAACGGCACGAAGTATTCCCTTCGCGCGGCCGCGGCGGCCGCCTGCGTGGCGACCCACTCGCCCGAGGAGTTCTTCGCCTTCAACGACGCGCTGCTGCGTGAGCAGCCCGAGGTCGACACCGACGGCTTCACCGACAGCCAGCTCGCCGACCTGGCCCAGGCTGCCGGTGCCGAGTCGCCGAGGCTCGTGCGCTCGTGCATCGAGGAGGAGTCGTTCCTGAGCTGGGCTCGGGATGCGACCGAGCGGGCGCTCAACGCAATCCCCGAGGCCGACGGGGTCACCCTGACCGGTACGCCGATGGTGCTCGTGAACGGTGTGCCGTACGTCGGCGCTCTCGACGACCCGCAGGAGTTCTCCCAGTTCGTGCTGACCATCGGCAGCGACGCGTACTACAAGACGGCCTCGCCGAGCCCGACCGAGACGCCGTCCCCGACGCCGACTCCCTGACGGCCTTCCCGGCGCCGCCGCTCGCCGGCTCGCATCCATCGATAGGATGGGATGCCTTGCCGGCTTGGCGCAATTGGTAGCGCACCTAACTTGTAATTAGGGGGTTGCGGGTTCGAGTCCCGCAGCCGGCTCCAGATCCCCCTTCGCGCGCACGTTGCCGGATACGCGGCGCGAGCCGTCAGAAAACGCGGCCTCAGGCTGATGCGGGCCGCGTTTTCTGACGGCTCGCGTGCCGCAGACGCGGCGGGACGCCGCGGACAGGCGCGGGCGCAGGACGCCGCGGACAGGCGCGGGCGTAGGACGGGCGGGCGCGGGCGCAGGACGGGCGCGGATCGCTACTCCGGCGGCGCGAAGCGCAGCGACACCGTCGTCGCGCCTCCCTCGCGGAAGAACGCGACCTCCGCCGTCACGGCGGTGTCGCCATCCGACCCCGGCCCGATCTCGACCTCGAACACGTCGCCCGACCCCGTCGAGTTGAACTCCAGCAGGCGTTCGTCCAGCCCCTCGAACTGCGAGGCGTCCCAGCCGAACTCCGCCGCCCGCGCCTGCAGCCCGTCGATAGCGCCGCGCCACGAGCCCGCGCCGTCGATTCCGACGGTGATCGACGACAGCCGGTCATCCGCCGCTCTCGCGGTGGCGGTGATGACGTCCTCCACGACGTGCACCTCGTCCCCGGCGGCGATGAGCGCACGGACCGGCCGGCGGAACTCAGCGACCTTGGTCTCGTTAGCGCGCAGCCCGAGATCGGATGCCGCCAGGGCCCCGTCGCCGACGCGGACGCGCAGCACACCCTCGACGTTGACGTAGTCGAACCCGGCGTCGGTCAGCATGCTTCCGCCGTCGGACGCCTTCTGGTCGGCCGAGGCCGCAGGGTCGTCCTCGGCCCACCACGACGCCTGCACCGTGAACGTTCCGACGACGACGGCGCCGATGATCAGCACCAGAAGCGTCGCGGGCAGCCAGCTGATCAGCCTTCGGGTTCGACGGGTGACGGGCACACTCCAGGGTACGTCGGTGGGCCCCGCCCCGTCCTGCACCGAACAGCCCCGGCTCTGACTGCATGATGGAGGGATGCCCGCCCCGCGCCTTCCGCTGAGCCTCGCCGTCGCGGGCGCCGTCCTCGTCGGCGTGCTGACCGCGCTGCAGGCGCGCGTGAACGGTCAACTGGGGGTGAGCCTCGGCGACGGGGTGGTCGCCGCGGTCATATCGTTCGCATCGGGCCTTCTCCTCGTGGCCGCCCTCACGGCGGTCACCCCCGGCGGCCGCCGAGGCTTCACCGCGCTTCGACAGGGCATCAGGGAGCGCTCGATCCCCTGGTGGATGCTCCTCGGCGGGGCTGCGGGCGCCCTCACCGTTGCGACGCAGGGACTCGCCGTCGGCGTCATCGGGGTCTCTCTGTTCACCGTGGGCGTCGTCGCCGGTCAAGCGGTGTCGGGCCTCATCCTCGATCGCACCGGCTACGGACCCGCTGGAGCGGTTGCGGTCACCGTTCCGCGGCTCCTGGGGGCCGCCCTCGCCATCGCCGCTGTCGCGTTCGCGCTCGGCGGTGACACGCTCGCCGACGTGCCGCTGTGGATGCTCGTGCTTCCGCTCCTCACCGGGGCCGGCATCGCCTGGCAGCAGGCGACCAACGGTCGCCTCCGGGCGCGGGTCGGCTCGCCCCTGACGGCGACCCTCGTCAACTTCATCGGCGGCACCGCGATCCTTGTGGTGGGAGCGGCGATCAGCGTCGTTCTCTCCGGTCTGCCCGCGCACGTCCCGACCGACCCGCTGCTCTACCTCGGCGGTGCGATCGGGGTGGTCTACATCATCCTGTCCGCGGCCATCGTGGGCTCGACCGGCGTGCTGCTGCTCGGACTCGGCGTCGTGGTCGGACAGCTCGCGACATCCGTCCTCATCGACGCGTTCTGGCCGGCGATCGGCAGTCCCGACGCCCTCCAGGCGATCGCCATGATCACGCTCGCCCTGATGTCGGTGATCGTCGTGAGCGTGCCGTGGCGGCGGATGCTGCGACGTTAGCCCGCACGCCGACTCGGTGTCAGCGCGGCTCGCGCGTGCCTGCGGGCATGCGCGACAGGAAGCGGTCGGCTTCGATCGGCGTGCGCCGGCCCGGACGGGCGTCGCTCGGCTTGCCGCCGACGTAGAGCCACCCGAGCAGCTCTTCGTTCTTCTTCAGCCCGTGAGCCTTGGCCACCGCTTTGCTGCGCGTGTGCTGGCCGGTCCGCCAGATCACTCCCCAGCCCGCGTCGTCGAGCAGCAGGCTCAGCACGTGTGCGACGCCGGAGGCGACGGCCTCCTGCTCCCACCGCGGCACCTTGCCGCTCTTGCGGTAGCTCGCGACGACGGCGATGAGGAGGGGCGCGCGCTGCGGTTTGGTGGATGCGCCCTTGTGGCCTTCGGCCTTGTGCATCGCACGGCCGAGCCGCTCGCGGTCGTCGCCGCGCAACTCGATCAGTCGCCAGGGACGCAGTGACGAGTGGTCGGCCACCCGCCCGGCTGCCGCGACGAGTCGGACCAGCTCCTCATGGGTCGGCGCGTCAGCCGTCACGCGCGACCACGAGCGTCGGCCGGCGACGGCGTCGTACACCGCCTCGCTCACCGCGTTCACGCGGGCGATTCGGGCGTGAAGTCCAGAGCGAGCGAGTTCATGCAGTAGCGGTCGCCCGTCGGAGTGCCGAAGCCGTCGGGGAAGACGTGGCCCAGATGCGATCCGCAGGCGGCGCAGCGCACTTCGGTCCGCACCATCCCGTGGCTGTCGTCCTCGATGAGCTCGACGGCTTCGGGTCGGATCGACTCGTAGAAGCTCGGCCACCCGCAGTGGGAGTCGAACTTCGTGCCGCTCTTGAACAGTTCAGCCCCGCAGGCGGCGCAGGCGTACAGGCCTGCGCGTTCCTCATCGAGCAGTTCGCCGGTCCAGGGGCGCTCGGTCGCCGCCTCGCGCAGTACCGCGTACTGATCGGGGCTGAGCTCGGCCCGCCACTGTTCGTCGGACTTGTCCACCGTGTAAGACATGGAACCTCCTGCATCCATTCAACCGCAGACGCGCGTCCCTGGGCGCGCGGTCCGCCAGGCGCGTCCATGCGGCGACACGTCGACGGTGCCGGCGAGGCACGAGCACGGCACGATGGGAAGGTGCCAGACTCCGATGCCGTCCGTGACGTCGCCGAGCGGTACCGCAGGTTCGCCGAGACCGAAGCGCCGGGGCGCTCGGCGCTCTACAAGGCCTGGGCCGCGGGGGTGTCGGGCGACCAGGCGATGCAGCGGATGCTGGCGGAGATACCCCCGACCCGCCGCCAGCCGCCGCTCGTGTTCGCCGTCACGCGTCTCCTCGGCGCGCCCGAGGAGGATTATCCCGCGTGGGCGGCGTGGACGCAGCAGCATGCCCGCGCCGTCGTCGAGGCGTGCGCGAGCCGGTCGCTGCAGACGAACGAGCCTCTCCGCTGCGCGGCACTGCTTCCCGCACTCTCCGCGCTCGCGGGGCCGATCGCCCTGCTGGAGATCGGGGCGAGTGCCGGCCTGTGCCTGTATCCCGACCGGTACTCCTACCGCTACGCCGATGGGCCTGCGCTCGACCCCGTCGACGGGCCCTCCCCGGTCGTCCTCGACAGCGCCCTCCGCGGGCCGGCCGCCGCAGGGATCGCCGAGACCCTGGCCCTGCCCGAGGTCGTCTGGCGGGCAGGTGTCGATCTGACACCCCTGGATGCCGCGGACCCGGCCGACCGGACGTTCCTCGCCGCCTTGGTCTGGCCGGGTGAGACGGGACGACGACAGCGCGTCCTCGCCGCGCTCGACATCGCGGCGGCCGATCCGCCGCGGTTGCGGCGGGGTGACGCATCGGAACCGGGCGTGGTGGCGCAGGCCGCCGCCTCCGCTCCGGCGGACGCCACCCTCGTGATCACCACGCCCGGCGTCCTCCCGCACATCCCCCGCGCGGGCCGGGCGCGCCTTCGGACGGAGATCGACACCCTCCGCGCCACGACGGGGGCCCGTTGGGTCAGCCTCACCCCTGCAGGTATGGCCGATCAGTGGCATCCGCCGTTGGATCCGGGCCGATGGTCGGGGTTCGTCCTCGCCCTCGACGGGATTCCGTGCGCCGCAGTCGATCCGCTCGGCGCATTCGTGGAGTGGCGCGCGGGGGAGCCGGGGGCACCGGGTTAGCGTGGGCGGGTGCCTTTGAGCGACAGAGATCGGCTGATCCTCGACTTCGAAGCGCTGTGGACCCGGCACGGGAGCGCCAAGGAAGAGGCCATCCGCCTCCGCCTCGGCATGTCTCCGGGGCGCTACTACCAGCTGCTGACGCGTCTCATCGACACCACGGAGGCGCAGGAGTACGACCCCATGCTGGTCAAGCGGCTCCGCCGCATCCGCGACGCGCGCCTGCGCGCGCGGGTCATCCGCACCGCGGCCACCGGGCGCTGAGGGTCGCGACGCGGCATCCGGGGTCTTCTGTCCAGCTGACGCCTAGGTTGCCCCTGCCCGCTTCGGTAGCATCTTCTGGTGCCGAAAACGACCTATCCGCGGGATCGCTTCGATGACCTCCCCGCGGACGGCGGACGTCTCGGTGCGCACCGCGCCGAGAACCCTCGGATGCGTCCGTGGGCGGTGATCCTCTGGGCGAGCCTGGCCACCATCGTGCTCATCGTCGTCGGCATCTTCGGCACCCTCCTGACGTCGGGGCGCATCCAGCTGGCTCCCGATGCGGAGCCGACGGCGTCGCCGCAGCCCACCGTCGAGCCGGTGATCGACACGTCCTATGCCGTGCAGGTGCTCAACGCCACGCCGGAGCAGGGGCTGGCGACGCAGGTGAAGGATGAGATCGTCGCGGCCGGATGGTCCGCCGACGCCGTCTCGGCCAGCGGCGCCGGCACGACCGACTTCGCCGAGACCACCGTCTACTACGCCTTCCTGGGAGACCAGGCGGCCGCCGCGGGGCTGGCCGACCTCGTGCTCGGCGGGGCGCGCATCGAGCAGACCGACGTCTATCAGCTGGCCGATGACCCGAACACCCCGGAGGACGAGACTCAGGCGCTGCAGCTGACCGTCGTCATCGGACTCGACCGCACGGCCGAGGCGCCCGATGACGAGGCTCCCGCTCCCTGAATCGGGAGATGTGTTTCGCCTGCGTAAATGTTTGACAGCGGGCATGTCAACAATCGCGTGCGACCCCGTTCCGGCTTGTCGGCGGTCCCTAGCATGGGCCCTGTCCCGCCGCAGTACAGGAGAGTTCGCCATGACACAGGGCACCGTCAAGTGGTTCAACGCCGAGAAGGGTTACGGTTTCATCACCGCCGGTGACGGTCAGGATGTCTTCGTCCACTACTCGAACATCGACATGACCGGGTTCCGGGTGCTCGAGGAGGGGCAGACGGTCGAGTTCACCGTCGGGTCGGGGCAGAAGGGTCCGCAGGCCGAATCGGTCCGCGTGGTCTGAGCGCGGATGACGCCCGTCGGCGTCCCGGCTCGACCCCGCCACACGCCGTGTGTGCCGCGGCTTGCACTCGCCCATGCCGAGTGCCAGAATGGATTAGCACTCGTGATTGTTGAGTGCTAAGTCCGAAAGCCAACGTCCGGGAGGGACGACACACACATGGCAAAGATCATCGCTTTCGATGAGGAGGCCCGTCGCGGCCTCGAGCGCGGCCTGAACGTTCTGGCCGACGCCGTCAAGGTGACCCTGGGTCCCCGCGGTCGCAACGTCGTGCTGGAGAAGAAGTGGGGCGCCCCCACGATCACCAACGACGGTGTCTCGATCGCCAAGGAGATCGAGCTGGACGACCCCTACGAGAAGATCGGCGCTGAGCTGGTCAAGGAGGTCGCGAAGAAGACCGACGACGTCGCCGGTGACGGCACGACCACGGCGACCGTCCTCGCCCAGGCTCTCGTTCGCGAGGGTCTGCGCAACGTCGCCGCCGGTGCCGACCCGATCTCGCTCAAGCGCGGCATCGAGAAGGCCGTCAAGGCAGTGACCGACCAGCTGCTGGCCGACGCCAAGGAGGTCGAGTCCAAGGAGCAGATCGCCGCCACCGCGTCGATCTCCGCCGCCGACCCCACCATCGGCGACCTGATCGCCGAGGCGATCGACAAGGTCGGCAAGGAGGGCGTGGTCACCGTCGAGGAGTCGCAGACGTTCGGCACCGAGCTCGAGCTCACCGAGGGAATGCGTTTCGACAAGGGCTTCATCAACCCCTACTTCGTCACCGACCCCGAGCGCCAGGAAGCGGTCTTCGAAGACCCGTACATCCTGATCGCCAACCAGAAGATCTCGAACATCAAGGACCTTCTGCCCGTCGTCGACAAGGTGATCCAGGACGGCAAGGAGCTCGTCATCATCGCCGAGGACGTCGAGGGCGAGGCCCTGGCGACCCTGGTGCTGAACAAGATCCGCGGCATCTTCAAGTCGGCCGCCGTCAAGGCGCCCGGCTTCGGCGACCGTCGCAAGGCGCAGCTGCAGGACATCGCGATCCTCACCGGCGGCCAGGTTATCACCGAGGAGGTCGGTCTCAAGCTCGAGAACGCCACCCTCGACCTGCTCGGCCGTGCGCGCAAGGTCATCATCACCAAGGACGAGACCACCATCGTCGAGGGTGCCGGTGACGCTGCGCAGATCGAGGGTCGTGTGACCCAGATCCGTCGCGAGATCGACAACACCGACAGCGACTACGACCGCGAGAAGCTGCAGGAGCGCCTCGCCAAGCTCGCCGGCGGCGTGGCCGTCATCAAGGCGGGTGCGGCCACCGAGGTGGAGCTGAAGGAGCGCAAGCACCGCATCGAGGACGCCGTCCGCAACGCGAAGGCCGCCGTCGAAGAGGGCATCGTCCCCGGTGGTGGTGTCGCGCTGATCCAGGCCGGCAAGATCGCCTTCGAGACTCTCGAGCTCGCGGGTGACGAGGCCACCGGTGCGAACATCGTCAAGGTCGCCATCGAGGCTCCGCTGAAGCAGATCGCCCTCAACGCCGGTCTCGAGCCCGGTGTCGTGGCCAACAAGGTCGCGGAGCTGCCGGTCGGACACGGCCTGAACGCCGCGACCGGCGACTACGGTGACCTGTTCGCGCAGGGCATCATCGACCCGGCCAAGGTCACCCGCTCGGCGCTCCAGAACGCTGCGTCGATCGCGGGCCTGTTCCTCACCACCGAGGCCGTGGTCGCCGACAAGCCCGAGAAGGCTGCCGCGGCGCCCGCCGACCCCACGGGTGGCATGGACTTCTGATCCGTCGATCCCACAGAAGAGCCCCGGCTTCGGCCGGGGCTCTTCTGCGTTGCACCGCCTACAGCAGACTCGGGATCTTCTGCTCCTCGGCGAGGTTCGCGCGCCGGAACCACAGCGTCACGAACGTGGACACGATGACGATGAACAGCGAGTACAGCGCCGGGATGATGAGGATGAGCCCGATGTCGGGGTTTCCCGAGAAGCTCAGCAGCACGATCGCGATCGCAAGCGGGCCGTTCTGGATTCCCGTCTCCAGACCGATCGTGCGCGCATTCATCGGATGCAGGCGGATGGCGCGGGCCAGCCCATAGGCGATGGCGATCCCGAACAGACCCAGTCCGATCGCGACCAGGTAGGTTTGCCACGGCGTCGAGGTCAGCAGGGCCCAGTTGCGCGGCACCCACGTCGCCATGAGGAACACGATGAAGAACAGCCCGAAGAACCCGCCGAGCAGTTCCATCACCGCTCCGACGTTCGCACTGAACCTCCGCACGAGCATCCCCGCGACCACCGGGATGAGGAGGGTGGCCAGGGTGACGACGATGTTCAGGATGGGGATCTGCAGGTCGGTCGATTCGGTGAAGATGAACGACCCGTAGAGGGCGAGCATCAGCGGCGTCAGCAGCAGGGCCCAGAGCGTGGAGTTGGTGGTCATGATGACGCTCAGGGCCAGATTGCCTTTGGAGAAGTAGGTGAAGATGTTCGAGGTCGTCCCGGCCGGCACGCAGCCCATCAGCAGCGCACCGATCGCGACGGGGATGGCGTACTCCCGGGGGAGCTGGAACAGCACCAGGACGACGAGCAGGTAGGACAGCAGCGGCATGATGCCGAACTGCGTGACCAGACCGATGATCAGCCCGTAGGGCCGTCGCAGCGCCAGCTTGAAGTCGCGCGGCGTGAGCCCCGCGCCCAGTCCGAACATGATCACGAACACCAGTCCGACCAGCAGCACCTGCTCGAACGGGGTGACGACGTCCTGCTCGTCGACCACGGCCTGACCCGTGGCCAGGAACACCTCGATCATCGGGACTCGCCGCTCGTCGTCGGCGCAGGCTGCGCGCTGTCGCGGAGCTCCCGGCGGAGGATCTTCCCGATGGGGCTCTTGGGGGGCTCTTCGACGAACACCACCGACTTCGGCACCTTGTAGGCCGCGAGGGTCTGCCGGCAGTGGGCGATCACCTCGGCCTCGGTGGGCGCCGGCGTTGCCGCCACGACGTAGGCCCGAACCGCCTCGCCGGTCTTGTCATCGTCGATCCCGATCACGCCCACCTCGACGATGTCGCGCATCGCGGCGATGCGCTCCTCGATCTCGTTGGGGTAGACGTTGAAGCCGCTCACGATCACCATGTCCTTCTTGCGATCGACGATGGTGAAGTACCCCTCGGCGTCCATGGTGGCGATGTCGCCCGTATGCAGCCATCCGTCCACGACGGTGATCGACGTCTCGTCGGGCCGCTGCCAGTACCCCCTCATGATCTGCGGGCCGCGCGCCACGAGCTCGCCGGCTTCGCCGACGGCGGTCTCCCGGCCCTCCGCATCGACGCACCGCACATCGGTGGAGGGAACGGGGATGCCGATGCTGCCGTCCTTTCCCTGCGCCCCGAGCGGGTTGAACGTCAGGACGGGGGAGGACTCGGTGAGCCCGTACCCCTCGACGATGGGAGTGCCGGTCACCTCGCGCCACCGGGCGGCGACCGACTCGTGGAGCGCCATCCCCCCTGCGGCCGAGGCGCGCAGATGCCGGGGAGGGCTGTCGACGAACCACCGTTCGTTCAGCAGGGCGTTGAACAGGGTGTTCACCCCGGTGAGCCACGTGATGCGGTAGTTCTCGAAGGCCCGTTTGAGGTTGCTCGGCGGCCGCGGGGTGGGGATGAGGATGTTCCGTGCACCGAGGTGGTGGAAGCCGAGGAGATTCACCGTGAACGCGAAGATGTGGTAGATCGGCAGCGCGGTCAGCACGATCTCGCTTCCGCGACGCATGTGGGTGCTGCACATCGTGATCGTCTGCAGCGTGTTGGCGACGAGGTTCCCGTGCGTGAGCATCGCGCCCTTGGCGATGCCGGTGGTGCCGCCGGTGTACTGCAGGGCGGCGACGGAATCGAGGTCGACGTCATCGAGGTAGGCCGCCACGGCCTCCGCGGTCTTGCGCGCGCGGCCGGCCTTGAGCGCATCCTGGAGGGGTGTGTGCGCCACGCTGATCGCAGGAAGCGAGCGATTCCAGAACTTCTGCACCATTCGGATGACTCCGGCGATGACGGGCGGGAAGAACTCCGCGATCCGCACCGTGACCACCGTGCCGATCGACGTCGAGGACAGCACCTCCGGCAGGCGATCGGCGAACATGTCGATGATGACGAGCGCCGTGGCGCCGGAGTCGGCGAACTGCCGTGCCATCTCGGAGGCGGTGTACAGAGGATTGGTGTTGACCAGGACGCACCCGGCCTTCAAGACGCCGAACGCGACGACGGGGTAGCTGAGGCAGTTGGGCATCTGCACGGCGACGCGGTCGCCGGCGGACAGTCCCACGACCTCTCGGAGGTAGGCGGCGAAGTCGTCGGAGAGGGCGTCGACATCGGCGTAGGTGAGGGAGCCGTTCATGCCGTTCGGCATGCACTGCGTGAAGGCGATCGTGTCGGCGTAGTCGACGGCATCCTGACGGAGCATCGCGGGCAGATGGGTGAAGTGCGTCTCCTCGAGGTCGGGAGACACGTCGGGTGGGTAGTGGGCGAGCCAGGGCCGTGGGGTCATCATCGATCCTTTGCCGGGGGCGGGCAGCGCCGGCGAACACACCGACGCTGGTGATTCATCTCGACTGTAGCCGACGCCCGCACGGGTGAACGGTCCCTCCCCGGGGGGAGGGACCGTTCGGTCTTCCGCTGCAGCTTCGTGTGGGGGTCAGCGGAAGAGACTGGCGGTGGCGAGCTCGGCATCGGCATACTGCCGGCCGGCGGAGGCCAGGGCGGTGTTGATCCCGTTGAGGCTGTCTTCGACCTGACGCTGCGTGGCGCGCCACTGGTCGACGACGGAGTGGAACGCGACGGCGGCGCTCCCGGTCCAGGAGCCCTGCAGATGGGTCAGCTGGGCCAGCATCGATTGCGTGTCGGCCTGGATCCGGTCGATGGTGCCGCGGATGGTGGATGTCGCCGCGAGAAGGGAATCGCTGTCGACGGAGTAGGTGGCCATGGGTGCTCCTTTTCGAAGTGGACACCCGCCACGCTAGGGAGCCGGCAGACTCCGGCCTTCGGTGATGGAGGGATCGGTGGAGAACCGGCCGGGGTGCCCCGACTGTGCAGGAGAGGACGGCGGCGTGTCACTCCCGAGGGGGACGTGGCAGCGGCTGCGTCTCCAGCAGAAGGTGCTCCGCGGCATCCCGTGATTCTGCCAGGGGGAAGCCGACCCGGAAGGTCGCACCGCCACCGGGGGTGTCGAACACGTCGACCGATCCGTGCAGAGCGTTGATGATCGACGCGACGATCGACAGACCGAGGCCGGTGCCCCCGGTCTCGCGCGTGCGTGAGGTGTCGGCCCGCCAGAACCGTTGGAAGATCTTGTCCTTGATCTGGTCGGGGACGCCGTCGCCATGGTCGATCACCTCGATCCAGCCGAGATTGGCTTCCTGGTCCACTCCCACCCTCAACTCGATCGGCGAATCGTCCGGCGTGAACCGGCGGGCGTTTCCCAGGAGGTTCGCGACGACCTGACGGATACGGTTCTCGTCGCCCCAGACGACGACGGCGGAGGCCGCCGTCGCCTGGGCGGCCGTCGGCGCGGGCGGGGGCGCGATGTCAGCCGCGGCCGCGGGAGCGTCCGGGGCAGTGCGTGGTCGTCGGCGCAGGCGTGACAACGAGGCGCCGCGCCGGGGGATGGGCGCGGTGGGGGTCGAGCCACCGCGGCGCCCGGTGCCTGCGACACCCGGGTCGACCTCGGCCGTCACGGCGGGACGGAGCTCGTGGACGGTGGCATCGAGCACGGTCACCGTGCGCTGCGGCGACGCGGCACGAGCATCCAGGCCCGCGTCCCGGGCGATCGGCACCAGATCGACCGGCGCGATCGCGACGTCTTTCCGTTCGTCCAGGCGGGCGAGGGCGAGGAGATCCTCGACGAGAAGGCCCATGCGCACGGCCTCCTTCTCGATGCGCTCCATCGCCTGGCCGGTCGCCTCGTCTCCCGAGATCCCCCCCATGCGATACAGCTCGGCGTAGCCGCGCACCGTCACGAGCGGCGTCCGCAGCTCGTGGCTCGCGTCGCCGATGAAACGACGCATCTGGCGCACCGTGGCGTCGCGTTGCGTGATCGCGGCGTCGACGCGCGAGAGCATCGCGTTGATGGCGGTCTTCAGCCTTCCCACCTCGGTGGTCTTCGGCTCGATGTCGGTCATCCGCTGGCTGAAATCCCCGGCGGCGATGGCGTCGGCGGTCGTCTCCACCTGTCCGAGGCTGCGGAAGGTCAGGGTCACGAGGAACCGGGTGAGGGCGGCGGCGACGGCGATGATGATGACGGCGAGGATGCCGTAGATCGCGATGTAGTTGGCGATCGTGCGGTTCACCGACGAGACGGGGAGCGCGACCATCTCGGAGTAGACACCGCCCCCGCCCGGGTACTCGCTGACGGCGACCGTCGCGCGGAACTCCGCCTCGCCGTTGCGGGAGAGGAGGGTCACGATGTTCAGCTGATTGGTCTGCGCGTCGGCGACCGGGTACTTCGCGGGGAACGCCGGCTGGGGTTGCGTCCCTCCCCGGCCCCCCGCCGTCGTCAGCAGTTCACCGTTGCGGTCGTAGACCGCGACGAAGTAGTCCGCCAGGGGCGCGCCCTGGATCGCGCGGGCGGTCAGGACCCCGTCTTCGACGCCGATGTCGATCAGCGGATCCGTGGAATCCGTTGTCGCCAGAGCCTCCACCTGCGTATCGAGACTGGCGATGAGGCTGTTGCGGAGGAAGATGGCGGTTCCGATGCCGGCGGCGAACAGACCGACGACCAGCAGCGCGACCGTGACACCGGTCACCTTCGTGCGCAGACTCGTGCCGCGCCACCATCGCGTGATCGCGTCCGGCTGTGTGCCCAGGGTCTGCTCCTCGTCGAATCGGGCGCCGCGCCTGCGCGCGGGGTGGCCGGGCGTCAGGCGGTCTTGCCGGCCTTCAGCATGTAACCGAATCCGCGCTTGGTCTGGATGAGCGCCTCGGACGAGTGCGGATCGATCTTGCGACGCAGATAGGAGATGTAGCTCTCGACGATCCCCGCGTCGCCGTTGAAGTCGTACTCCCAGACGTGGTCGAGGATCTGCGCCTTGGACAGCACCCGGTTGGGGTTCAGCATGAGATACCGCAGCAGCTTGAACTCCGTGGGGGAGAGGTCGATCGAGACGTCGCCGACGCGGACGTCGTGCGTGTCCTGATCCATCGTCAGCTCTCCGGCGCGGATGACCGACTCCTCGTCGGCCTGCATCGTGCGACGCAGGATCGCCTGGATGCGGGCGACGATCTCATCGAGGCTGAAGGGCTTGGTGACGTAGTCGTCGCCGCCGACGTTCAGGCCCGTGATCTTGTCCTCGGTCTCGTCCTTGGCGGTGAGGAACAGGATGGGGGCGGTGTAGCCGGCGCCCCGGAGGCGCTTGGTCACGCTGAAGCCGTTCATGTCGGGAAGCATGACGTCCAGCACGATGAGGTCGGGTTCCTCCTCGAGCACGGCCGAGATCGTCTGCGCACCGTTGGAGACGGCCCTGACCTGGAAGCCGGCGAAGCGGAGGCTCGTGATGAGCAGATCGCGGATGTTCGGCTCATCGTCCACAACGAGGATGCGGGGTGCAGTCATCTCCTCATTATGTCGAGGTGGGCTACGTGCTGTCTGGATATCACGCGGAGAGGCGGGATGAGCGGTCCTCCACGGCCGCGCCCTGTCAGTCGAGGCTGGCCCGCACCGCGCGCTGGATCACGGGTCGGATGGCCGCGTCGGGATCGACCGTCACGCGGTGGAGGACCAGACCGTCCGCGGCGGCCATGAGTGACCGGGACGCCTCGACGGGCGACCGGGCACCGACCTGGGCCAGCAGTCGGATCATCCACTCGACGTAGGCGCGGCGCTGCTCCAGGAGAGGCGCCAGCAGCTCGGGATCGGCGGCGCCCTCGAGGAAAAGCGCGAATCGGGCACGGGTGCGAGCGGCGAAGGGGCCGGTCTCGATGTCGACCATGGCGGTCAGAGCGTCCGTCAGCTGCTCCGGTGACTCCACCGGCGGCCGCTGCGCGGCGGCGAAATCGGCGCGCTCGCTCTCAGCCAGGTGCGTGACCACCCCGGCGACGAGGGCGTCGCGGGTGCGGAACCAATTCGATGCCGACCCCTTCGGCAGACCCGCACGCTCGTCCACACGCGCATGGGTGAGGGCACGGATGCCCTGCTCGCCGACGAGCGCGAGTGCTGCGTCGAGGGCTCGGTCCCTGGTGGTGGCCACATCCACGACCCTAAAGGCGCGCGCGCTACGAGAGAAGTAGTGAATTAGTACTAGAGAAGTAGTGACACGGTACTAGAGAAGTAGTATTGTGCGGGCATGGACGAAAAGATGACGGAGGCGGGTCCCTCGGCTGAGGTGCCGCAGATGCCTGTGGTGCCGGGCTTCGCGCACCGATTCGTCGACATCCCGGGGCTCCGGGTGCACGTGGCGGCCAGTGGAGAGGGCGAACCGGTCCTCATGCTCCACGGCCTGCCGCAGCACTGGTGGCAGTGGCGCGCGGTCGGCTCGGCCCTCGGTGAGCGGTACCGCGTGATCTGTCCCGATGCGCGGGGTTTCGGGTGGTCTCAGGCTGCATCTCCGCGGATCGCACGGTATTCGATGCGCGACGACGTGCTGGCCCTGCTGGACGCCCTGGAGCTGGAGCGGGTCCGGCTGGTGGCGCACGACATGGGAGCGGTGGTGGCCGCGCAGGTTGCCTACGCGCACCCCGACCGCGTGCAGGCGATGGTCATCCTCAGCGTGCCGCCGCCCTTCATGAGGCTGGGACTGGGGATGCTGCCGGCGATGCGTCATGTGCCGAAGCTCCGATACCGCCGGGCGGGCTCTTCGCTGGATTGGGTCCTGGCGCCGCCGTACGTCGCCACCCCGATGAGCGAGCCGACGAAGGAGGCGTACCTGCGTCCGTTGCGCGACCCGGCGAAGGACGCCGCGATCAGCGAGGTCTATCGCGGGCTGCTGATCGGCGGGGAGATGCCGACGCTCGCGATGGGGACCTATCGCCGACGCCGGCTCGCCGTCCCTGCCCTGTACTGCTTCGGCGACAGGGACGAGCCCTTGACGGCCGACTTCGTGCGGAAGCAGAGCGGCGATGTCTCGCGTTTCGCCGACCACGTCGAGTTCGCATCCATTCCCGATGCCGCGCATTTCGCCACCGACGACAACCCCGGCGCCGTCACCGGGCTCGCGAAGGAGTTCTTCGCTCGCGCGGCGTGATGTTCGCCGGCCCCGGGGCTCAACCGATCGGAAGGGGTCCGGTCTCCACCGTGAAGCGATGACGACGGAGCCGTACGGCAAGAGCCTCGCCCATCGCCGCCATCGGCGTGAGAACGCCGCCACCGACCGGCAGGTCGTCCAACGCGAGGCAGAGCGCCGACTCGCCGAGCATCACCGCCGTGCCGTCGTAGCCCGGATCGTACGGTGCCGAGATCCGCGTGCGCGTCGGGGTGCCCTCGACGGGGTAGACGTCCGACTCGACCGTGAACCGGCCGGCTTTTCTCGTCTGCGTGCTCGGTCCCTCGCCGGGTGCCGGGAGGACGCGGTCGAGGATGGCGCGGGTGGGAGGGAACAGGAGTCCTGCGACGAGGGCTCCGGTCGCCGCGGAGACCGCGGCGGCGATGGCGCGCCCCGACAGGCCGGTCGTGGTGTCGACGACCTCGCGGTAGCGCATCAGCTCGCCGTACGACCAGCCGCCGAGATAGCTCGTCCGCTGCACGATCTGCTGGTTGTACGCGCCCATCACGAACGGGGCCTGCCAGATTCCGGATGTCTCGTCCAGGCGCATCCCGCGGGGGCGGCTGCTCGCGGGCAGGCGCCGTGAGGGACCGGGAGTGAGCGCGTACGGGTCGCCCACGACGCGGCGGGCGGAGGGATCCGTCCGGGCGTCGAGCAGCTGCTGGCGGAGGGAGTCGATCGTCCCGCCGCTCACGCCGCCCTTGATCGCGCGCACCTGCACGGTCGCCTCGGCGAGCGGCCCGCCGCCGGCTGCGGCGTGGGCGAGTCCGACGCCGAGATCGGAGGGGATCGAGTCGAACCCGCACGAGTGGACGATCCGCGCACCGCTGTCGCGGGCCGTCGCGTGCGCCTCCGCGACGCTGCGCGCGGCGAAGGTGCTCTCCCCGGTGAGATCGGCGTAGGCCGTGCCCGCGCGGGCACAGGCCTTCACCAGGGGCAGGCCGTGCCGCGCGTACGGCCCGACGGTGGAGGCGATCACGCGGGTGGACGCGGCGAGGTCATCGAGCGCCGCGGCGTCGTCGACATCGACGGTGAGGGTGTCCCACGCGACATCCAGCTCCCGGCGAAGGGCTGCGAGACGCTCGGGGGAGCGGCCCGCGAGGGCGATGCGTGCGCCGTCTCCGGCGCTGCGCCGCAGGTGCGCGGCGGTGAGGCGCCCGACGAAGCCGGTGGCGCCCACCAGGACGACGTCGTACTGCCGCTCCCCGCTGCTCATGATCCGGCTACGCCGCCACGACCTCGTCGGCGTCGAGGATCGTGTAGCTGTAGCCCTGCTCAGCGAGGAAGCGCTGGCGGTTCTGCGCGAAGTCCTGATCGACGGTGTCGCGGGCGATGAGGGTGTAGAAGCTCGCCGTGCGCCCCGACTCCTTCGGCCGCAGCAGCCGGCCCAGGCGCTGCGCCTCCTCCTGACGCGAACCGAACGATCCGGAGACCTGGATGGCGACGGATGCCTCCGGCAGGTCGACCGAGAAGTTCGCCACCTTCGACACCACGAGGAGCGAGATCTCGCCCTCGCGGAAGGCCGCGTAGAGCTCTTCGCGCTCGTCCACGGGGGTGGCCCCGGTGATCTTCGGCGCCCGCAGGGCGTCGGCGAGCTCGTCGATCTGATCGAGGTACTGCCCGATCACGAGGATGCGCTCGCCGGGGTGGCGCGCGACGAGCTGCCGGACGACGTCGATCTTCGCCGGCGCTGTGGCGGCGAGGCGGTAGCGCTCCTCGTCCGCCGCTGCGGCGTACTCCAGACGCTCGTCGGCGGGCAGGTCGACCCGCACCTCGTAGCAGACGGCGGGGGAGATGAAGCCCTGCGACTCGATCTCCTTCCACGGCGCATCGAACCGCTTGGGGCCGATGAGGCTGAACACATCGCCCTCGCGACCGTCCTCGCGCACGAGCGTCGCGGTGAGGCCGAGGCGCCGACGCGCCTGAAGGTCGGCGGTGAGCTTGAACACCGGGGCGGGGAGAAGGTGGACCTCGTCGTAGACGATGAGCCCCCAGTCCAGCGCATCCAGCAGCGCGAGGTGGGCGTACTGTCCCTTCCGCTTGGCGGTGAGGATCTGGTAGGTCGCGATGGTGACGGGCTTGACCTCCTTGGCCTGACCCGAGTACTCGCCGATCTCTTCCGGGGTGAGGCTCGTGCGCCGCAGCAGTTCGTCGCGCCATTGACGGGCGCTGACGGTGTTGGTGACGAGGATGAGGGTGGTCGTCTTCGTCTCGGCCATCGCTCCGGCCCCGACGAGCGTTTTCCCGGCGCCGCAGGGGAGGACGACGACGCCCGAGCCCCCGTCGGCGAAGGTCTCGACGGCCTTCTGCTGGTACGGGCGCAGGTGCCAGCCGTTCTCGGCCAGATCGATCGGATGCGGCGTGCCCGGCGTGTACCCGGCGTGATCTTCCGCGGGCCATCCGATCTTCAGCAGCTCCTGCTTGATCTGACCCCGGGCCCAGGCGTCCACGACGTAGGTGTCCGGCGAGGGGTGGCCGATGAGGAGCGGCTGGATGCGCTTGTTCCGCGACACCTCCGCCAGCACCGGCGCGTCGCCGGAGCGCAGCACCAGAGTCCCCTCGTCGTCGCGCTCGATGACGAGGCGCCCGTACCGCCCGACGGTCTCGCGGATGTCGAGAGACACCGACGGCGGCACCGGGAAGCGCGACCACCGCTCGAGGGTGGCGAGCATGTCGTCGGCGGCGTGGCCGGCCGCCCGGGCGTTCCACAGGCCCAGGCGCGTGATCCGATAGGTGTGGATGTGCTCGGGTGCGCGCTCGAGCTCGGCGAAGATCGCCAGCTCGTGACGCGCGGATTCCGCCTCGGGATGGGCGACTTCCAGCAGCACCGTCCGATCGCTCTGCACGATGAGGGGTCCGTCAGCCATAGCGTTCGAGTCTACCGCCGACGGGGGCGACAGGCCCCGCGGGGTGGGCTCGCGGACTCAGGCCCCGCTGCGGACCGTGACCACGTGCGAGAGCGGGAGGGTGCGCTCGACGTCGCTCGACTGATCGCGGCCGCGCAGGCGACCCCCGCCGAATCCGGTCGCCTCCAGGGTGAAGGTGCGTTCGGCCCCGTCCGGCATGCGGACGACGACGTCGATCACGGCGCGGCTTCGCACGGCCTGGACGATCTCGCGTTCGAGCCATGCGTTCTCGGCGTCGTCGTCGTGGGATCCGCGCAGCACGCGGATGAGAGCCGCGAGCGGTTCGGGGGGCGCATCAGGCCGGTCGGAGTTCTGTCGAACTCGATGACGCAGCACCGCCGGGCGGCCGTCGTCCCCGACGGAGACCACGGGATACCGCGCGTCGCTGAGGGCCCAGGCCACCGTCTCCTGCGAGACGCCCGTCGTCAGCGCGGAGCCGTCGGCCACGAGACCGAGTGCGCGCAGCCCCTGATCGACGGCGACAGCGTCGAGGAGCGAAGGGTCGCCGCTTTCGACGAGGGTGCGTCGCGACGTCGCATCCGTCCTGACCCTGATCAGACCGTGCCGGGCTGCGGTGCTGTCGATCAGATAGCCGAGCGGCTGGGGAAGGCCGGTCAGGGACAGACCGGTGAGGAATTCGCGGATCGAGTCGGCGGTCTCGCCCTCGGTGAGGCCTGCGGTCAGCGATTCGGCGGTGAACCGGTATGTCGAGGCCTGCGCCCGCGATTCGCGCACGGCGAGGCGGCGCAGACGCAGCTCGAGACGCGGGGTCAGCGGACCCGGCGCGATCGCCGTGAGGTCGGCCTGCAGGTAGACGCGGTCGATCTCTGCGGGGAGATGCCGTGTCAATGCGTCGGTCTGCGGGTCGTCGCCGCCGCGGAGCGGCCTCGCCCAAGCGGGTTCCCGCGATTCGGGGGTGATGAGGCCCCAGTGCAGCGCGATGCGGGTGAGGTCCTCGGATCGGCGCTTCCACTCCCCATCGAGCGGATAGCGTGTCGTCCACGCCGTCACCGGCAGATAGCCCCCGCTCGGGGTCCGCACGCCGGGCGGCAGGGCATCCCGGAACCCGGTGACGACGATCCGCCAGCGCTCGGGGGTCGAGGCCTCCAGCCACGCGGTCCCGGCGTCGGAGACCTCCCAATCGCGTCCGCCCGAGATGAGCAGGCCCGCGGCCGCTGCCGCCGCGACGATGTCGTCGAGCTCATCGGACTCGCCGAGCGCTCCGGCATCCAGGAGCTTCCGTCGGTCAGCGGCGCTGATGCCGCCCGAGGTGATGCGCGTGAGCGGCGCGTGCGTGGCGGCCACGAGCACATCGGCGAGCGACCCGACGGTCGCGAACACGCGCTCGGCGGCAGCGAGTGTCTCCTCCTCCGACGCCGGTGTGGGGGCGGTCTCGCCCTCGACCGGTTCGAACGCGTCGGAGTGCTCCGCGCGGAGGCGACGAAGGGCGGTCACCACCGGATGCCACGGTGCGCCCTCGTCGCTCACGAGCGCCAGGCGCGTCGACGGCGCCGTCGCGGACGGGGGAGGGGCCCGCCGTCGACGGTCGCTGCAAGGCTGATCAGCTCACCCCGCGTGAGGTGGACCATCGCGCGCTCGACCGACGTCGCCTCCAGCAGTGCGTCCGCGGCGTCGAAGAAGTCCTTCCAGGGCGCCGAGGGAGACACGCTGCGGGCCGTGAAGATGTCGGCGAGCTCGCGGTCGTCGCGACTCGCGAGCCACGTCGCGAGGGCGCGCTCGTCGGAAGCCATCACCCTGCCCGGTTGGCCCGTGCCCTTCGCACGAAGCTCATGATGAGCACCGTCAGCATCAGGACGAACGCCAGAGGCGGGGCGATCCAGACGACGACACCGACGGTGGGCCAGAGACCGCCGGACATCTCCGCACCCGCCGCCGAACCGATCATGATGGCGAGGAAGCACACGATGGACAGCAGAATCAGTCCCAGCGACATGAAGGCCAGGATGCGGTCGATCCGCCGCACCGGCAGGTCGGCGTTCGAAATCGGCTTGCTCATCGTCGCTCAGCCTATCGGGTGCCTTCCGGCCGTGGAGATCGGATGCGTCGCGGTGACGAGCTCGCGCCCGCCCGCGTAGGCTGGGGGAGGGCACAACCCTGCCCGCCATCCGTCATGCCCGCGTCATGCGGGCACCGAATTCAGCGAGGTCTCATGCCCACCGGCAAGGTCAGGTTCTACGACGAGGAGAAGGGTTTCGGCTTCATCACCACCGATGAGGGCCAGGACGTGTTCCTGCACGCCACCGCGCTCCCCGCGGGCTCGGCGGCGCCCAAGCCCGGTGCGCGCGTGGAGTTCGGCGTCGCAGACGGCCGGCGCGGGCTGCAAGCGCTGTCGGTGCGGGTCCTGGAGGCTCCGGTGAGCCTGGCCAAGCGCGCCCGGAAGCCCGCCGACGACATGGCCGTCATCGTCGAGGACCTCGTGAAGCTGCTCGACGGCATCGGCGCCGATCTGCGTCGCGGTCGCTACCCCAGCTCATCGCAGTCGAAGAAGGTCGCCGCCGTCCTCCGCAAGGTCGCCGATGACTTCGAAGCCTGAGGTCGATCCCCGGCTGCTCGAGGCTCACGACCTCGCACTCGCGGCACTTCGCGAGATCACCCCGGCCGACACGATCGGCGAGCCCGCGGACGTGCGGGTCGAGGACGACGGGGTCGTCTCGCTCCGGTTCGAGAACCGACTGCACGGCTATCCGGGGTGGTACTGGACCGCCAGCCTCGCCCGCGTCGAGGATGCCGAGCCGACCGTGCTCGAGGTGGAACTGCTCCCCGGCGACGGAGCGCTGCTGGCTCCCGAGTGGGTTCCGTGGGCGGTCCGCCTGGCCGAGTATCAGGCTGCGCAGGCGGCCGCCGCAGACGGTGACGACCCCGAGGACGACGACGCCGACGACGAGGATGAGGATGACGACGACCTCGACGACCTCGACGCGACGGATTTCGACGAGGACGGGTCGCCCATCCTCCACGCCGGCGATCTCGACGGTGTCGACATCGACGAGCTCGCGGACGATGCCGACGAAGACGACGAAGATGGCGGCGACGAGGACGGTGACCGCGACGGCGACGACGTCACCGCCGACGAGGAGAGCGGCGACGAGGACTGAGTCCCTGCACCCGCTCTCCCAGCTCAGATCCGCTCGAGCGTGTAGTCGATCGCGCGGGTGAGGGTGCGGACGTCGTCGGGCTCGATCGAGACGAACGTGGCCACCCGCAGCTGATTGCGGCCGAGTTTGCGGTACGGCTCGGTGTCGACGATCCCGTTCGAGCGGAGGCTGGCGGCGACGGCGGCGGCATCCACCGTGTCATCGAAGTCGATCGTCACCACGACCGGCGATCGGTCGGCCGGGTGGTGGACGAAAGGAGTGGCCACCGGCGACGCCTCCGCCCACGCGTAGAGCGCCTCCGACGACTCGCGCGTCCGCGCGTCGGCCCACGCCAGGCCGCCGTTGTCGAGGATCCACGCGAGCTGCTCGTCCAGCAGCACGAGGGTCGCCACCGCGGGCGTGTTGAGGGTCTGCTGCAGACGGGAGTTGTCCAGCGCGTTCTTCAGGCTGAGGAACTCGGGGATGTAGCGGTCGGAGGCGGCGATCCGCTCGATCCGCTCGATCGCGGCCGGTGACACCGCGGCGAACCACAGGCCGCCGTCGGAGCCGAGGTTCTTCTGCGGGGCGAAGTAGTACACGTCCGCCTGCGACATGTCGACGTCGATCCCGCCTGCGGCGCTGGTCGCGTCGATGACCGTCAGCGCTCCGTCATCGCCGACGACGCGCTCGACGGGCGCGGCGACTCCGGTGGAGGTCTCGTTGTGGGGCCAGGCGTACACATCGACGCCCTCGACGGCTTCGGGCCGGGAGCGAGCGCCCGGGTCGGCGGTGCGGACATCCGGCGCCTCCAGCCAGGGCGCGCGCGCGGCGGCGGCGAACTTCCCGCCGAACTCGCCGAAGACGAGGTTCTGGCTGCGTCGCTCGATCAGCCCGAACGCGGCAGCGTCCCAGAACGCGGTCGAGCCGCCGTTGCCGGTGAGGATCTCGTAGCCGTCGGGCAGGGAGAAGAGGGAGCCGAGTCGCTCGCGCACCGATCCCACGAGGTTCTTCACGCCCGACTGGCGGTGCGAGGTGCCCAGCAGGGTCGCGCCGCGGGTGACCAGGGCTTCCAGCTGTGCGCCGCGGACCTTCGATGGACCGCAGCCGAATCGGCCGTCGGTGGGCAGCAGGTCGTGGGGCAGTGCGACGTGGGCCATGCGAGCGATTCTAGGGATGTCGCCTGCGCGCCGTTTCCGCCGGGCACCGCGGCCGGTGCCGGCCCGGGCTCGGCGTCGGCGACGACGACTAGGCTGGAAAGGCCCCTGAGACCCGCGAGGACACCGCCACATGACCGACCTCATCGACACCACCGAGATGTACCTGCGGACCATCCTCGAGCTCGAGGAGGAGCGGATCGTGCCGCTGCGCGCCCGCATCTCCGAACGCCTCGGTCACTCGGGCCCGACGGTGTCGCAGACCGTGGGGCGCATGGAGCGCGACGGACTGGTCGTGGTGTCCGAAGACCGCCGGCTCGAGCTGACCGACGCGGGACGTCAGAAGGCGGTCGACGTGATGCGCAAGCACCGTCTGGCAGAGCGGCTCCTCTCCGACGTCATCGGTTTGGACTGGGCTTACGTCCACGAGGAGGCGTGCCGCTGGGAGCACGTCATGAGCGAGCAGGTCGAACGTCGCCTGGTCGAGCTGCTCGGCCACCCCACGGAGTCTCCCTACGGCAACCCCATCCCCGGGCTCGACCAGCTGGGCGACGTCCCGGCGAACACCTTCGAGCAGGGCGTCATCGGACTGGTGACCAAGCTCAACGCCGCGGGGGGACCGCTGCGCGGGACGGTGCGGCGGCTCGCCGAGCCCGCCCAGGTCGACCCCGAACTGCTGCAGCAGCTCAAGGCGGCCGGCGTCGTTCCGGGTCGCGCCGGCAGCTACCGCTACAGCGAGGGTTACGTGCTGGTGGAGATGGACGACAACGACGAGGCGCTGGAGCTTCCCGTTGAAGTCGCCTCGCACATCTTCCTCGTCGACGACGACGTCCAGATCCTCGCAACGTGACTTATTCGTTACCTTCGGGTAGCCTCTGAGGGTCCACAGGCGAGAAGCCCGCCGACGGACTCCGCGTGAATTGCCTCATCGGTTCGTCGTTCACGCGGCCCGCCCCGCACATCGTGCCCCCACACTGAGTGTCGACGAGCCAGCGCAGACCGCGCAGAGGCGCCGGAGGACAATTGGCCGATACGTACCACACCCCCGAGACACCGTCGGCGACCGACGGATCGGGACTCCAACGCCGAGACCGCAGCCGACGCAAGCCGGCCCGCACCGCGACCACCAAGACCGTTCGCCCGGCGGTCGCCGCCCCGCCCAAGCGCAGGCGGCCGAAATCGGGACGCAAGCCCGCACGCACCCTCGTCATCCTGACGATGGTCGGCGGCCTCATCGCCACCGTGGCTCTGCCGGCCTACGCCGCCGTCGAGAGCGCCACCGCCGATCCGATGACGCTGCAGCAGGTGGCCGTCGATGACGCCCAGTCGCTCGTCGTCGCCTCCGATGCCGGCGCGACCGAGCTCTCGCGCAGCAGCTACTCCGCCACCACCGCGGAGGAGATCGAGAAGAAGAAGGCCGAAGAAGCGGCCGCCGAGCGAGCGCGCATCGCCGCCGAGCTCGCCGCCGCCGCTCCGACGTCGTCCTCGTCCGGCGGCAGCCGGGCCAACGTCGATCTTTCGATGGTGGCTCCGGGCACCGGCGAGGTGCGCTGGCCGCTCTCGGGCTTCACCGTCGGCGACCGCACATTCTCCCGCGGCGGCGCCCACATGGGCACCGACATGCTCGCCCCCTGCGGCGAGCCGCTCTTCGCTGCCGCCGCCGGTGTCGTCCGCGTCTCCCAGGAGAGCTACGGCGGCTACGGGGTCGCGGTGACCATCGACCACGTCATCAACGGCCAGCGCGTGTCGACGCTCTACGGCCACATGACCTACGGCAGCCGGGCCGTTCAGGCCGGCCAGACCGTGTCGGCCGGGCAGATCATCGGACTCGTGGGCAGCACCGGGCGTTCCACCGCCTGCCACCTGCACTTCGAGACCTACATCAACGGCTCCGTCGTCGACTCCTACGAATGGCTGCTCGCCAACGCAGGATGACGCGCGGTCTGAACGAACGAGTGGCGCCGGGGGATATCCCCGGCGCCCTCGTCGTTCTCCGACACGTCACAGGATGTTCACGCCGCTGAACCCCCGGGCGTGTCGCGTGTATTAGCCTGAGGTCAGCTGACGCTCTAGAGAAGCGGAGGGAGCCGATGGACGGCGCACCACGTATCCGAACCATGGATGCGTTGGGCCTGCTCGTCCTTCGGCATCATGTCGATGGAGGCCACGGGATGACCGTGGCGCCGAGGCGCTGTCTGTAGACGGCGCCTTTTTTCATACCCTCAGCCCCTCGAAAACGTCACGAGTCGAATAACCGTGAAAGCCGTTCCGGCCATTCGAGGGGAACAGGAATGCGCACTCTGGTGCTGAATGCGGGCTACGAGCCCCTTGCCGTCGTGTCGTTCAAGCGGGCGCTCGTGCTCGTAATGAACGACAAGGCCACCGTCGTGGAGCACATCCGCGACGAACCGGTCTGGGGGGCGACCGGGGCGTACGACCGCCCCGCGGTCATCCTGCTGACCAGATATGTGCGCGTACCGGGCAGCCGTCGCGTGCCGGTCACCCGCCGGGGCGTGCTGCGCCGCGACGGACACCGCTGCGGGTACTGCGGGAAGTCCGCCTCGACGATCGATCACATCCTGCCGCGTTCGCGAGGGGGAGCGGACTCGTGGGAGAACCTCGTGGCCTGTTGCCTTCGCTGCAACAACGTCAAGGGCGATCGCACACCCCAGGAGATGGCGTGGGAGCTGCGGATCACCCCGCAGCCGCCGCGCGGCGGGCAGTGGACCGTGCGCGGCACCGAGCGCTCCGACCCGCGGTGGGAGCCGTATCTGGCTCTGGCGGCCTGAGCGCCCCGACGCAAGCTCTTTCGAAAAGAGGGCGGGCATGCCGGTGCCGGACCGCGCGGTTCGTAGCATCGACGGATGCACACTGTCGCGCCACCCGCCGCCGCCCTGGGCACCGTTCCCGCACACCGCCTCGGTGAGGCCGTCATCACGGTCGTCGACGTCGACGGCCAGCCGATCACAGGCGCCGAGGTCACCGTCACCCAGACGCGCCACGATTTCGCGTTCGGCAACACCGGATTCGACGTCGGTGACGGCGAGGACCTGACCGGGGAGTGGCAGCTGACCGCCGCGGAGGCCGATCTGTGGCTGCAGATCCACAACGCCGCGACTCTGCCGTTCTACTGGGGTCGGTTCGAGCCGACCCGCGGCGCTCCGCGCACCGACGAGATGCGCCGGACCGCGCAGTGGCTTCGCCAGCACGGCGTGGCGCTGAAGGGGCATCCGCTCGTCTGGCACACGGTGACCGCGTCGTGGCTCCTCGATCTCGAGCTCGATGAGATCGAACGCGCGCAGCGCGAGCGCATCAGGCGCGACGTCGCCGACTTCGCCGGGCTCGTCGACACGTGGGACGCCATCAACGAGACGGTGATCATGCCGGTGTTCGACAACGGCGACAACGGCATCACCCGGCTCGCGAAAGACCGGGGGCGCCTGGCGATGCTGCGGTTGGCGTTCGAGGAAGCGCGGGAGACCAACCCGAACGCGGTCCTGCTGGTGAACGACTTCGACCTGTCGCCGGCGTACGAGCGCGTCATCGAGGAGATGCTGGATGCCGGCATCCGGCCGGACGCCATCGGACTGCAGACGCACATGCACCAGGGGTACCGCGGTGAGGAGGAGATCCTCGAGGTCGCCGACCGCTTCGCGCGCTTCGGCCTGCCGCTGCACTTCACCGAGACGACGCTGCTGTCGGGAGATCTCATGCCCGCCGAGATCGACGACCTCAACGACTACCAGGTGACCTCCTGGCCCTCGACCGCCGAGGGCGAGGCCCGGCAGGCCGACGAGATCGAACGTCACTACCGGTCGCTGGTGTCGCATCCCGCCGTCGAGGCGATCACCTACTGGGGGTTCAGCGACCGCGGCATGTGGCTGGGCGCGCCCGGCGGGCTGGTCCGGGCCGATGGGTCACCGAAGCCCGCGTATGAGGCTCTCCGCCGGATGATCGCGGAGGAGTGGTGGGTGTCGCCGACGACCGTGCGCACGGATGCGGATGGGCGTGTGCGGCTCTCGGGGTTCCGGGGCGACTACGAGGTGGCCGTCGAGGGTCAGCCGGCGGTTCCGCTGACGATCGGGCGTGAGGAGTTGCGCGAGACGGTGCGGACCGCCTCGCACTGATCTTCTTTCGAACATCCTCCGCTGTTCCCGCCCTGGAGGATGTCGGAGGGCCCGCATACGCTCGCCACAGGCGTTGAGATCATAGAACGCATGTTCTAGCCTGTGGAGGTGAGGGCGATCGTGCAGACCGAGACGACGACCCGCGACGACGTTCGCGGCGAGGTCCATCGTCTGCGTGCCCAGCTCGAGAGGGTGCAGGGGCGTCGGATGGATGCTCCGGTGCTGCCGGTTCTCGAACCGCTCGCCGAGGTCCTGCCCGGTGGAGGTCTGCGCACCGGGTCGGCGTACTCCCTCACCCGCTCCGCCGCGCTGCTGGCCGCGCTGCTGTCCGGCCCTTCGCAGGACGGCACCTGGTGCGCCGTGGTGGGCATGCCCGACTTCGGCATCGAGGCCGCCGAGAGCGCCGGGGTCGACCTGTCCCATCTCGTGCTCGTCCCCGATCCCGGCCCTCGGTGGCTGGCGGTCGCCGCGACCCTGGCCGAGGTCATCCCCGTGGTGGCGGTGCGCCCGGCGGCCAGAGCGGCAGATGCCGAGGTGTCTCGGCTGGGGGCGCGCCTGCGTGATCGCGGTGCGGTGCTGCTGGTGCAGGGGCCGTGGCCTCAGGCCGAGGCCTCGCTCGACCTCGCAGAGCCGGAGTGGTCGGGGGTGGGGCGAGGACACGGGTACCTGGCGGCGCGCGAGGTCACGATCGATGTGCGCAGCCGACGGTGGCCGATGCCCCGGCGGGCGCGGATGGCCCTTCCCGCGGCTGACGGCGGCGTCGACGCCGTCCGGTCGGCGGCGTCGGCGGTCCCGGCCCTTCCCCGCCTCGAGGCGGTCGGCTGATGCGTCCCGACGCCCCGGTGCGCAGCCTCGTGCTGTGGTTCCCGGATTGGCCCGTGGCGGCGCTGGCGCGGGATGCCGCCGGCTCCGCACCGGCCGCCGAGGACGCCCCGGTGGCCATCATCGCCGGGGGGATGGTGACCGCCTGCTCGGTGACCGCCCGGGCGGACGGGGTCCGTCGCGGGCAGCGTCGCCGGGATGCGCAGTCCCGATGCCCGGGACTGCGCGTGGTCGACGCCGACGACGCCCGCGATCACCGCGCGTTCGCGCCGCTGGTGGCGGCGCTGGAGGAGCGCGCGCCGGGGGTGCAGATCATCCGCCCGGGGCTGTGCGCGCTGCGCGCCCGCGGACCTGCCCGGTACTACGGGGGTGAGACCGAGGCCGCCCGCGTGCTCGTGAGCACGGTCCGCGCGCAGGGCGTCACCGACGTGCGCGCCGGCATCGCCGACGGCCCCTTCACCGCCGAACAGGCCGCCCGCATCACTCGCGCGTCCGATCCGGTCTCGGTCGTTCCCACCGGGGGTGCGGCGGGCTTCCTCGCGCCTCTTCCGATCACCGCCCTCGCCGATCCCGATGTCGTGGCGCTGCTGGCGCGTCTGGGAGTGCAGACACTCGGCGACTTCAGTCGCCTCGACGCCGAGCGGGTGCGGGAACGACTGGGCGAGCCGGGGATGAGGCTGCACCGGCTGGCGTCGGGCCTGGATTCGCGTCCCGTCGAGCCGCGCGTGCCTCCTCCCGAGCTGCACCGCGAGGTCGCCTTCGAGCCGCCCCTCGAGATCGCCGAGCAGGTGGCGTTCGCCCTGCGCATCGCCGCCGACGAGTTCATCTCGCGTCTCGGCGCGATCGACCTCGTCTGCACCGAGCTGAGGGTCGAGCTCACCGGAGACCGCGGAGAGCGCAGCGAACGGGTCTGGCTTCATCCGCATTCCTTCGATGCGGCGGCGGTCGTGGACCGGGTCAGGTGGCAGCTCGCCGAGGAGGCTACCGGCGACGACGGGGGAGTGCTGGCCAGCGGTGTGGCGCTCGTGCGCATCTCACCAGAGGCGGTGGATGCCGCCTCCCACCACGCCCCGGCGATGTTCGGCGCCGGCACGGATGAGCGGGTCCACCACGTCCTTTCCCGGGTGCAGGCGATGCTCGGTCATCGCGGCGTGCTGACCGCCGAGGTGGGAGGGGGGCGGTGGCTCACCGAGCGTCAGGTGCTCGTGCCGTGGGGAGACCGCACCGTCGTGGCCGCCGAGCGCACCCGCCCCTGGCCGGGGAGCCTCCCCGACCCCCTCCCGGGCACCGTCTTCCCCGACCCGGTGCCGGTGCAGGTCGTCACCGGAGAGGGGTCGCCGGTCGCCGTCGACGAGCGCGACCGGATGACGGCGACGCCCTCGGTGCTGGTGGAGTCGGGGCGCCCCCGGGCGATCAGGGAGTGGGCGGGTCCCTGGCCGATCGTGGAGCGCAGCTGGGACGCCGCCCGCAGCCGTCGTGCGCACCGGTTCCAGGTCGTCGACGCCGACCGCACCGCCTGGCTGCTGGTCTGCGCCGGTGGCTCGTGGATCGCCGAGGGCCGCTATGACTGATCGATGCGGACGGCCCCGCTGATGGGCTTCAACAATCCCGGCGTCCCCTGGTCGGAGCTCGAGCGCGTCCTCAGCGACCGGCGTCGACCGCGCAACATCCCCGCGGGTGCCGACGGGGGAGATAGCCCCGCCTGGTCGCACAAGCGCGGCCCCTACGTCCCGCCCGCCATCGAGCGCCCCGCCGAGACGGTGCCCTACGCCGAGCTGCACGCGCACTCGTCGTTCTCGTTCCTCGACGGCGCGTCTTCGCCGGAGGAGCTGGCAGAGGAAGCCGAGCGTCTGGGCCTTCATGCGCTCGCCGTCACCGACCACGACGGGTTCTACGGCATCGTGCGGTTCGCCGAGGCCGCCGAGAACCTGCAGGTGAAGACCGTGTTCGGAGCGGAACTGTCGCTCGGTTTCGACGATCGCGCGCCCACGCCCTCGCGGGCAGGCGACGCCGACCCCGAGGGGTCGCACCTGCTGGTCCTCGCCCGGGGGGAGGAGGGCTATCACCGGCTCGCCGCCGCCCTCACCCGCGCGCAGCTCGCCGGGTCGGAGAAGGGGCGTCCCGTCTATGATCTCGACGAGCTGGCTGAGCGGGCGGATGGGCACTGGGCGATCCTCACCGGATGCCGCAAGGGAGCCGTCCGTCAGGCGCTCTCCGAGGACGGACCGGATGCCGCGGCCACCGCCCTCGACCGGCTGGTCGCGCTGTTCGGCCCGGAGGCGGTGAACGTGGAGCTGATGGACCACGGCAACCCGACCGACACCCGCGACAACGACATCCTCGCCGCCCTCGCCCGGGAGCGGGGGCTCCCGGTGCTGGCCTCCAACAACGTCCACTACGCCGCCCCCGAGCGGGCACGGCTCGCCGCCGCCGTCGCGGCGATCCGCGCGCGCCGGGGGCTCGACGAGCTCGACGGATGGCTGCCCGCCCATGCCGCTGCTCACCTGCGTTCGGGAGACGAGATGGCCGAGCGCTTCGCCCGGTACCCCGGAGCGGTGGCGCGCACGGTGGAGCTCGCCGACGAGCTCGCCTTCCCCCTGCGTCGCGCGCGTCCGGCGCTGCCGCGTCAGAAGGTTCCCGAGGGGCACACGCCGATGTCGTGGCTGCGGCATCTGGTGTGGGAGGCCGTTCCCCGAAAGTATCCCGACCTGTCAGCCGACAACCGCGCCCGCATCGAGCGCGAGCTGCAGGTCATCGAGACAAAGGACTTCCCCGGCTACTTCCTCATCGTCCACGGCATCGTGCAGGAGGCGCGGCGCCGCGGCATCCTCTGTCAGGGCCGCGGGTCGGCGGCCAACAGCGCGGTCTGCTACCTGCTCGACATCACCGCCGTCGACGCCATCGCCTACGAGCTGCCCTTCGAGCGCTTCCTCTCCAGCCTCCGGGACGAAGAGCCCGACATCGACGTCGACTTCGACTCCGATCGCCGTGAGGAGATCATCCAGTGGGTCTACGCCACCTACGGCCGTGACCGCGCCGCCCAGGTGGCCAATGTCATCCAGTACCGGCCGAAGAACGCCGTGCGCGACGTCGCCAAGGCCCTCGGCTACTCCACCGGCCAGCAGGATGCGTGGTCGAAGCAGGTCGAGCGCTGGGGGGCGTCGCTGGAGTCGGGCCCCGACAACGACATCCCGGCCCAGGTGATCGAGTACGCCTCCGAGCTGCTCAAGGCTCCGCGCCACCTCGGGATCCACTCCGGGGGGATGGTGCTCACCGACCGCCCCGTGGGCGAGGTCGTGCCCATCGAGCACGCCCGGATGGAGGATCGCACCGTCATCCAGTGGGACAAGGACGACGCGGCCTGGATGGGACTGGTCAAGTTCGACCTGCTGGGCCTGGGGATGCTCGCGGCCCTGCAGTACTGCTTCGACATGATCCACACCGCCACGGGGGAGCGGTGGGAGCTGGCGACCCTGCCCAAGGAGGAGCAGGCGGTGTACGACATGCTCTGCCGCGCCGATTCGATCGGGGTGTTCCAGGTGGAATCCCGCGCCCAGATGGGACTTCTCCCGAGGCTGCAGCCGCGGCGGTTCTACGACCTCGTGGTGGAGATTGCCCTCATCCGCCCCGGTCCCATCCAGGGCGGGGCGGTGCATCCGTTCGTGCGTCGGAAGCTCGGTCAGGAACCGGTGACCTACGCCCATCCCAAGCTCGCACCTGTGCTGCAGCGCACCCTGGGGGTGCCGGTGTTCCAGGAGCAGCTCATGCAGATGGCGATGGCCATCGGGGACTGCTCGGGAGAGGATGCCGACCTGCTGCGTCGCGCGATGGGCTCCAAACGGGGAGTCGAGCGGATCGAGTCGCTGCGTGAGCGCCTGTACGAGGGGATGGCCCGCAACAACCTGGTGGGGGAGGATGCCGACGCGATCTACCGTCAGATCCAGGCCTTCGCGAACTTCGGATTCGCCGAGTCGCACTCGCTGTCGTTCGGGCTCCTCGTCTACGCCAGGCTCCTGGATCAAGCTGCACTATCCCGCCGCCTTCCTCGCCGGGCTTCTCCGGGCGCAGCCGATGGGCTTCTACTCACCGGCCACCCTCGTCGCCGATGCGCGCCGGCACGGGGTCGAGGTGCAGCGCCCCGACCTCCTCCGCTCCGACGTGCACGCGACGCTCGAACCCGTCGGTGACGAGAGCGGCGTCACCGGCCGCCCCGAGTGCGCGCACCGGAACCAGCCTCCGGTACCGGTGTTCGACCCGACCGCGCCCGACGAGTCCGCCGCGCATCGGCGCGACGGGAATCACGCCGTGCGGCTGGGACTGGCGGCGATCAAGGGGATCGGCGAGGCCCTCGCGACGAAGATCGTCACCGAGCGTCGGCAGCGGGGCGATTTCCGCGACATGCGGGATCTCGTCCGCCGGACCGGCGCCACCGCGGCGCAGCTGGAGGCGCTCGCGACGGCGGGAGCGTTCGAGTGCTTCGGCATCACTCGGCGCGAGGCGCTGTGGATCGCCGGCTCCGCCGCTCAGGATCGCGCGGAGTTCCTCCCCGACTCGATGGTTGCGGTGCAGCCGCCGCTCTTCCCGGACCAGTCCAGCTACGACATCCTCGCCGCAGACCTGTGGGCCACCGGGATCTCCACCGACGACCATCCCCTCACGCACTTCCGTTCGGGGCTGGATGCTCGCGGAGTGCTGACCTCACGCGAGATGCGGACGCACGACCCCGGCCGACGCGTCGAGGTGGCGGGGCTTGTGACCCACCGTCAGCGGCCCGCTACGGCGTCGGGCATCACCTTCCTCAACCTCGAGGACGAGCACGGCGTGGTCAACGTCATCTGCTCCGTCGGGGTCTGGAACCGCTACCGGCGGGTGGCGCGGGATGCGCCGGCGCTCATCGTGCGAGGAATGCTGGAGCGATCGGAGGAGGGGGTGACGAATCTCGTCGCCGACAGGTTCGAAGACCTGCGGGTGGGCGTCGGGCACCGGTCGAGGGATTTCCGCTGACGGCGCCGTTTCCCGCTCAGGCGATGCGGCGGTGACGGCGAGAGCGCGCCTCGTCGAGGATCGCGTCGAGGGAGTCGAACCAGGCGGTCCGCACCGGCGCCTGGACCCAGACGACCTCGAACCTCGACCCGTCCTCCTGCACATAGGCGAGGAGGCAGGCGGGATCGTCGTGGGGCAGGGCGAGATCGGTGATGACCCACCCTCCGGCCGCAAGCCGCACCAGTTCGAACTGGTGTGCGCCGAACGAATCTCTGTCGAACGGCTCCGGCGATGTGCGCGGTGACTCGGTCAGCATGGCGTCCTCGTCCTTCTGCCTGGAAAACCAGTGAAGCGCCTTTCCTGCGTGCTGACTGCTCCCTTTCGCTTCGGGCGCTGTTGTGGCAAAATCCGCCTCCCGGCGGTCAGGCCACTCCGGTGCCGAGCAGTGTGCCGATGAGGAACGTCGCGCCGAGCGCGAGCGCCCCGCCGATGACCGTGCGGATGACGGCGCGCCCTCGACGCGCCCCGCCGATCCACGCCGCGACGTACCCGGTGATCGCCAGGGCGACGAGCACACTCGCGAAGGTGAGCCAGATGCGTGCGGGGTGGGGGACGAGGAGGATCGTGGCGAGGGGGAGGAGCGCGCCGATCGTGAAGGCGACAGCCGAGGCGATGGCGGCCGACCAGGGGCTCACGACGTCGCTCTGATCGATGTTCAGCTCGATGGAGAGGTGCGCGGCGAGGGCGTCGCTCTCGGTGAGCTCCTTGGCGACCGCGGTCGCCGTCTGCTCGCTCAGCCCCTGGGCGCGATAGAGGCCCACAAGCTCGGTGAACTCCGCGTCGGGGTCGGTGGCGAGTTCGCGCCGCTCCTTCTCGATGAGTGCGTGCTCACTGTCGCGCTGACTCGACACCGACACGTATTCGCCGAGGGCCATCGAGACCGCACCGCCGACGAGCGCCGCAGTCCCCGCGAGCAGCACCGGCCCGACCTGCGCTGTCGCTCCCGCCACACCGACGACCACCGCGGCGGTGGAGACGATGCCGTCGTTGGCACCGAGGACGCCGGCGCGCAGTCCGTTCAGTCGCTGGGCGAGCCCGGGCCGGTGCGGCTCGCCGGGATGTCCCGCCGTCACCCGATCCTCGGTCATGTGCCGACGTTACCGGCGCGGCGGTGCCGCGACCAGGGGTGACGGATCAGGCGATGAGAGCGAGCGCGTCGGCGAGTGACTCGGTCGACGCGTGATCAGTCTCCAGCGGGACGAAGCCGAAGAAGCTGCCGATCACTAGTGCGAAGACGAAGATGATCGACAGGAACAGGATGCCCAGCGAGGCCAGGGACAGCAGGAGCGGAAGGCGGGAGGTCACCCCTCCATCATGGAGCATCCGTGGCATCCGATGCCCGAGGATGTCTCGACGATCGGCCTGGTCACGCCTCCAGGATCCGAACGACCCGGCCGAGCCCCGTCGCCAGGGTCGAGCGGATGGTGTCTTCGATCATCGGTTCCACGAGCCGGAGCATTCCCGAGGGCTCGCCGTCGATGGTGGCGCTCACGCGGGTTCCGTCGCCGTGGTCGGCCAGATCGAAGAGCAGGGATGTCGGGAATGTCCCCCTCGTGCTGACGATGGCCATCCGTCCCGGGGGGAGGTACTCGGTGACCTGCCAGTCGAACTCGACCTCGCGGCCCATCACGCGCATGACGCTGTGGATCGTGCTCCCCACCCCGACCGGGGGCGGGGAGGTCAGCGACTCGGAGATGACGGTGTCATCCCACTCCGGGCGCCGGCCCGCATCGGTGAGGTAGGCAAACACGTCGGAGCGCGAACGCGCGATCACGACGACCTCAGTGACGGTGAACACGACGACAGTACCGGCGTCAGTTCAGGCTCGGGGGTGTCTGCCGGAATGACCCCGCCGGCGTAGAGCGACTCGCCGAGATCGCGGAGGGCTCGGAGAGCAGCGCGCTGGGTGAGCGGACCGTACGAGATGCGGGCGACGCCGAGTTCTTCGTACCCCTTCGCCGGGAGGGCACCGGGGAAGCCGATGACCGAGAGCTTCCCGCGTCCCAGGCCCTCGACGATCCGCTCGACGTGCGGGCGCTGGATCGCGCCCGGGACGAACACCACCGCGGCGCCCTCGTCGAGGAACGCCCGTCCGCGTCGGATGGCCTCGTCGATCCGCTCATCGATGGGCGCATCGCCGCCGCGCAGGAGGGCATCGGTGCGGGCGTTCAACTGGAAGGCGACGCCCTCGGCCTCCGCCGCCCGCACGATCGCGCGGACCCGCGCGACGGCCTCATCGAAGGGCCGCATGCGGTCTTCGACATTGGCGCCCACGATGCCGAGTCCGATCGCGCGGCGCACCGTCTCGCCCGGCTCGTCGTAGCCGTCGTCCAGGTCGGCGCTGACGGGCAGGTCGACGGACTGCGCGATCCTTCCCGCCGCCTCCAGAGCGGTGTCGAGCGGCATCCCGCCGTCGGGGTACCCGAGGCTCGCGGCGATCGAGTGCCCGGCGGTCGCGAGCGCGCGGGTCTCGGGAAGGCCGGCGATCGTTCGCGCGCTGATGACGTCCCACACGTTCACCACCTGCAGAATCTCGGGTGCCTGGTGGAGCGACTGGAGCGTCTGTGCCTTGTCCTGGATGGTGGTGCCGTTGCTCATACTCGCGACGCTACCCGACCGTGAGGGGGTCAGAGCCCGTCGACCGCCTCGAGGATCTCGCTCGTCTCGGTGCGCTCGGTGTAGTCGACCTTAATGTCGGCGAAGGCGACGGTGCGCGAGCTGTCGAGCACGATCACCGACGGGAACGGGATCGCGGGGGTGTCGTCGGCGTTGCTGTCCTTCACGGCGAAGCCGAGCTCGATGTGCGCCTCCTGCGCGGCCGCGCTCGGCGCGGTGACGATGCCGAGCTCGTGCGCGAGCGCGTTGCCGGGGTCGGAGACGACGGTGTACCCGAGCTCGCCCTTCTCGACCGCCGCTGCTGTGCCATCGGGAGTCTGCGGGCTGATCGCGATGAGGGCGACACCGCGCTCCGCGAGCGCGGGCGCCAGGGTGCGCTGGTAGTGCGCGAGGGTGATGTTGCAGAACGGGCACCACGCGCCGCGGTAGAAGACCAGCACGGCAGGGCGCTCGCCGAGCAGCGCAGCCAGGTCGTGAGCCTGGCCCTGCGCGTCGAAGACGGTGGCCGCCGGGAGGGTGTCGCCGACCGAGACGACGCCGTCGGGAACGCCGCCCTCCCGCAGGTCGCGCTGCTCACCGTCGAAGACGGCGGAGAGCTTGGAGCCGACGGCCTCGGAGAAGCCGGGCACGAAGTCGGCGACTTCGGCGGCGATGGTCGTGGTCGAGGTGCTTGTCATGCGGACTCCTGTGTCGAAGATCGGGTGTCGGCAGGGGAGCGCACCGATGGCGGGTTGCTCCGATTATTCGACGCCCCCCACGGGCCGGATCCGAACGGCCGGAATCGCAGTCACGAACCGTAACACTGCGGATTCATCCGCTGAACGCGTCGACGAACCGGTCGCGGAACGCGTCCATGCGCAACACCGGCGCGTTCGCTGACGGACGGAAGCCGGCATCCCATCCCCACGCCTCGATCCGCCCGAACACCGCGGGATCTTTCGACACGATCGTGACGGGGACGTCGCTGTCGGCATCCGGCCCGCTGACGACGCGGGAGGGCTGGTGATCGCCGACGAGCACGAGCACGAGATCGGCCGGGTCGTAGGTCTCGAGGAACGACAGGGTCGCGCCGAGCGAGTACTCCATCGACTCGGCGTAATCGGCGCGGACGCGGTGCTCGTCGGGCCAAACGCTTGCCGTAGCGCCGTCATCCAGCTGGCCGGCGAAGATGCTGCCGTCGCCGAGGTCCGACCACGGCACGAGCCGGGGTGTCGGCGTCCACGGCGTGTGCGACGAGACCAGGGAGACCTCCGCCATGATCGGTGCGCCGCCCCGGGCGAGCTCCTCGTCGAAGAAGCGCTGCCAGGTGTATTGATCGGGCACGCGCGCGAAGCCGAAGGCAGGCCCGTCGAACGCCAGCTCTCGCTCGTCGAGCATCCTGTCGAAGCCGTAGAACGCCGCACCCTCGGGCCACGGCTCGGTGTGGGCGGGGTTGACCGTGACCGTGCGCCAGCCGGCGTCGCCGAACAGGCGGCTCAGCGTCATCCGCTCGCTCGAGAGCAGCGTGTCGTACTTCTGCTGGGTGTCGACCCGCGCGCCGCTCTGCAGCGTGCCGTGGGCGAGCCAGCTGACACCGCCGAAGGTGGGGGAGGTGAGGAACGCGCTCTCGGCGCGGTACCCGTTCTCGGTCAGCCGCTCGGCGCTCTCGTCGATCAGCCGGGTGATGCCTGCCATTGGCCCGGCGCCCGACACCGCGACCTCGCCGTAGCTCTCGACGAACGCGATGACGACGTCCTTTCCGCGGAGCCCGGCGAGGAGATCGTCGCGACCGCTGTTGGCGAGCGAGTCGTCCTGGATCGCACGTTCGAAGGCCACCTGCTCAGGAATGCTCTCCGCCGCCTGCACGGCTTCGCCGACGAGGGTTCTCGTGACGTCCGCCGCGGCGACAGCGGCTCCGGTGGGATGCTGCGCCCCGACGACCGACAGGATCACCCACGCGGTCGCCGCGGCGGCGACCGCGGTGCGCCCCCGTGCCCCGAGCCGCGTCACCGTCAACGCGCACCGCAGCACGCACCGGCCGACGACGAACACTGCCGCGACCGCGACCCCGATGACCACGAGCGCCGCGAGCGCAGCGGTGATCGGGCCCACCACGTCTTGAACGACCTTGTAGGCGTTGATGACGGCGCGCCAGTCTTCGGTGGCGGCGAATCCGCGGTCGATCGTTCCTCGGAACGACAGGTCGAGCAGGGCGACGAGGGCCGCGATCACGGTGACCGCCCCGAACGCATACGCGGCGACCCGGCGGATCACGCCGTTCGGAACGGCGACGGCGAGCAGCAGGACGAGGATCGCCTCCACCGGCAGCCGCAGCGCGAGGCCCGTGCCGGGATCGAGCGCACCCGCGAGAAGCGGCGCGCCGATGACCGTCACCCAGGCGAGAGCCGTGACGACCGACGCCCTCCAACTCGCCGTGGGCCGCGGTGCAACGGCAGACCCGCCACCGAGGTGACGATTCTGCGGGTGCGGCGCGGCAGCCGTGGCATCCTGTCCGATACCGCGACGCTACCCGACGGGGAGGGCCTGCCCGACGGTGTAGCGCGATCCGTGGTGATCGCCCGGAAGGCGGTCGCCGCGCCCGTGCAGCTTCTGCCGCAGGGTGCCGGGCTCGTACGCCTCGGGGTAGACGCCCCGGCGCCGCAGCTCGGGGATCACCCATTTCACGATGTCTTCGAACGTGCCCGGGGTGATCGCGTAGGCGAGGTTGAAGCCGTCGACGTCGGTTTCGTCGACCCAGGCCTGCAGCTCGTCGGCGATCTCCTCGGGGCCTCCCACGATCAGCGGGCCGAGACCGCCGATCGCGCTGTGACGGCCGATGTCGCGCACGACCCACTCCTCGCCGTCGTCGTTCGCGGCCTGGAAGTTCGACACCGTCGACTGGATGGCGTTGCTCTTGACGTTGCCGATCGGGTCGTCGAGGTCGTACTCCGACAGGTCGACGCCCATCCACCCCGACATGAACACCAGGGCGCCCTCAGGGCTGGCGTACTGCAGGAAGTCGGCGTGCTTGGCCCGCGCCTTCTCGGGGGTCTCATCGGTGATGATCGTCAGCAGGGTGTAGATCTTCGCAGCATCGCGCGGACGCCCTGCGGCTTCGAGGGCGTCGCGGATGCGCGCGACGGTCGCCTTCAGGACGTGCTTGGTGGGGGCGGCGACGAAGATCGCCTCGGCGTTGCCCGCCGCGAACGCGATGCCGCGCGGCGAGGCCCCCGCCTGGTAGATCACCGGCGTCCGCTGCGGCGACGGTTCGCTGAGGTGGATGCCGGGGACGGTGTAGTGGGTGCCGTAGTGGCCGATCTCGTGCACCTTGGTCGGGTCGGTGAAGACGCCGCTCTCGCGGTCGCGGACCACCGCGTCATCCTCCCAAGATCCCTCCCAGAGCTTGTAGAGCACCTCGAGGTACTCGTCGGCGACGTCGTAGCGCTGGTCGTGCTCGAGCTGGTCGTCGTGCCCCATGTTCCGCGCGGCGCTCGGCAGGTATCCGGTGACGACGTTCCAGCCGACCCGGCCCTTCGTGAGGTGGTCGAGCGTCGACATGCGTCGGGCGAACGGGTAGGGGTGCTCATACGCGGTGCCCGCGGTCACCCCGAACCCGAGGTTCTCGGTGACGGCGGCCATCGCCGACACGAGCAGGATCGGGTCGTTCACCGGCACCTGCGCGCCGTGACGGATCGCGGCCTCGTTCGAGTTGCCGTAAACGTCGTAGGTGCCGAGCACATCGGCGATGAAGATGCCGTCGAAGGTGCCCTGTTCGAGAAGGCGGGCGAGGTCCGTCCAGTACGACAGGTCTTTGTACCGGGCGGACTGGTCATCGGGATGCCGCCACATGCCGGATGACTGGTGCGCGACGCAGTTCATGTCGAAGGCGTTGAACCGGATCTGCTTGCTCATGCCTCCAGCATCGGGACCGAGCCTGCGGTGGCCGAACCGGCCGTCATCGAGCGTCACACAGGGGGGTGGCCGTTACGGAGCCGTTGACGCGGTCGACACCGTGGCGGACGATGGGCCCAGGGACCAGCCGAGGTGTTCGGTGAGGTCCGACACCGCAGGAACCGGGGAGTGACCGTGACCGACGCAGCACCTTCCAGCCAAGCACGCTCCGTGCTGGCCAGCTTCACCGAGTACGCCGACGCGCAGGCGATGGTCGACAGGCTGTCGGATAAGCAGTTCCCCGTCGAGCACGTCGCGATCATCGGCTACAACGTCCGAATCGAAGAGCAGGTGACCGGGAGGATGACGAACTGGACGGCCGCCGGCTACGGCGCCGCCTCCGGCGCCTGGTTCGGCCTCCTCATCGGCCTGCTCTTCGGGCTGCTGTCCGACAACATCGCGGCGTGGATCCTGCTGCTGTTCCTCGGCCTCGGACTTGGTGCGCTCTGGGGCGCGGTGTTCGGCTTCGTCGGGCATGCGGCAACCCGGGGTCGTCGTGACTTCAGTTCCGTGAAGCAGTTCCTCGCGGAGCGGTGGGACGTCACCGTCAGGGCTGATGAGCTGCTGCGGGCCCAGAGCCTTCTGGTGAACACGGCGCCTGGTGCGTCGGCTGCTCCGGCCGAGGGCGGCGCGCCGACCCCGCGGGTGTGATGCGCAACGTGTTCGTTGTGACGGTACCCCCTGGAGGGACTCGAACACGGTTTGAGCTTTTTGTTTAGCGACCTCCAGCGGCATATTCCGCGGGATTACACGGGTTTCCGAGATCGCAGAGTTATTCAGCGACGTCCGAAAGCGGCCAGCGGCGGATGGAATGCGGCCAAGATGCGGTCGAGAATCGCCAATCGCAAAACGCCGCTCCGGCCCAGCCCGCAATAGAATGCGGCCACGACTGCTTTCGGCCCCTCTTCAGAAGGCCGATTTGCGTCCTCTGCACGTTTTGGCGCGATTTGCTGTCAGAGTGCGCAAACGCGTCTCTTGGTTCGCTCGTGTGGTGAGTGTCCCACGATTTCGAGCAAGTAAGCAATTGATGTCGCGTATTGCATATGGCAGAAATAAGGCGTGGGCAATCTATGTCAGGCATTGCTCGCGGTAAGGAGAGAGACAACAGCAGGTCTGCGAACTCGCTCGCATTGACGATGAAGGATGCCGCCAAGCTCGTCGGCGTCGACTACCGCACAATCAAGCTCGGCATCGAGAACGGGACGATCCCCATGGTGCAGCTCGGACGCGCGTGATGATTCCACGTGCCGGGCTGTTGCGCGCCTTCGGCCTGACGCCTGACGGCCGCCCCTTCCAGTGGAATCTCACGAGTGCAACTTCGCGCACTGGGCCAGAGAGTTCACTGAGCCAGGTATCACCGTTGTCGGCCTGGCCGGTGATCGGTAGAACGCGCCGCGTGAGGACGCCGGACACGGGCGCATGCCGCGGAACTGCGGTCGGCAACGCTTGAACGCAGGGCGTCGTTGACATCCGGCAGATGTCAGCTGGTCCGCCTGAGTCCGGGTCACCGCCCGGGGCGGAACTCCATAGCGACGAGATCGCGAGCACAACTACACGCGCACAGCGAACTTATTCTCCTATGAGTGCCCTTGGACGACGCGGGGGGCCTGGCCGAGTCGGCCCCTAAAGGAGAGAACCTACGCGAAGCCAAGGTTCCGAGCGATTCGGTATGGCACCGGGCCCACGGGATGCGCCGTCCGAGTCGACCACGATACCCCACTCTTCGAGCGAAGTGTTCGCTTTTAGCAATCGAGCACGTAGCCGCCTGACTGCGCCGCGGGTTGGGGCTCCGGCCACTGATACGGGGGCCATGTGATGTCGAACGAGCGCAGCAACCGCATTCGTCAGCGAAGCCGGCCAGCCCATCCGTGCACCCATTTCTATGACTAGGCTTTCGCCAACTTCAGCGTGCCCTCGGGAAGTGATCCGCCCATCCCTCACGCGCGTCGTCGCAGGCTTCCCCACATCGTGTAGCAGCGCACCCAACACCACGACCTCTCTGCGGTCCAGCGGGAGGTCTGATCGGTCGTACAACTCGGCAGCTAAGTCCGCGGCAAGTAGAGAATGCGTCAGTGCATCGCCCTCCGGGTGCCAGCGCGGATCTTGAGGCACCCGCATGCTAGCCAGTTCGGGGACCATGTCAGCCAACCCCGTTCGACGGAGACTCTGGGACGGATGGCTCGAGTTGCGTGCGATTCTCCGGAGTGTCGCGCCCACCTCCCGGTCCGAGGCGTTGCTGCTCGACATCATGGCGAAGTACGAGCCAACGGCTGCACACCCGCACCGGCATAGATCATGCCGGGTATGCTCCGGGGTTCGTCACAGCAGTGGTTGCACGCGGACGCCATGCTTACCCCTCTGTGTCGTCTCCGGATCGAAGGCAACCAGGGTGCTTGTCGCCAGTTCATTCCAGTCGTCGCGGGTGATCAGATCATTGCGATGGAAGAAGAAATCCTGCTCGCCGCGCCGGATGAAACCGAACCTCTTTGTGTCGTCGAGATGCTTGATCTGTCCAGTCAGCCTGGACAGCTTCGCTGGATCGATCGTTCTTGCGCGCTGCGCAAATGCCAGCTGAAATTCACCGGCCCGCTTCACGAGAAACTCATCTCCATCGGAATCTCGTCTGAGACGCGCCGAAAGCTCACTGAGGTGAATTAGCCAGTCTGCAGCCACGACGTCCAGGTCTGACGGGTCCAACTTCTCCAGCGCAGCGAGTGCGTCTTCGAGCAGTTCGGCCGCCGCGCCGAGATTGCTGTTCCACAGCGCGTCCTCCGCTCCGAACACGGCGGCGCGGAGACACAGGATAGCGATCGCGTGTCCCGAGATCATAGATTGTGGAATGCCTCCAAGGAGCGAGCATGCCCCGACGGAGTCGCCGTATCGGGCCATGCGAAAACTCACATCCGCCAATTGGTGCAGAAGCGCAGGATTGCGTGAGTTGGTCTTAAGCGCGTCGTTGACAACCCTCAGCGCATGCTCCAGGTCGTTGGTGGCGTCGGCAAAGAAATTGGCTACGTGAAAGGCCATTACCGCGGACTTGTCAGCGTGCTCCAGAGCGCGCTCGAAGTCTTCGGCCGCGGTGCTAACGTCCTCGCGATAATAGTGAGCGATCCCTTGGACCCGCCACACCTCGCCATACGTGGGCGAGAGAACCTGGGCCTCGGCGCAGTGCTCCAGCGCGAGGTCGAAGTTGCCGTCGCGCAACTCGCGGACTGCCGCATGAAGTAGCCGTGCTGTCGGGACATCGGCGCGATCACGTACGTCGATGATGAAGGGGTCAAGCGGATTCGACCGGCTCTGCGCCATGAAGTCTCGGCCCATGTCCTCAAGTTCTCGCAACCTGGCCGTCACCTGTGACCGGAGGCCGGTCGAGGGAGGTTGATGTCTCGAGAGATACTGCGCCGCGAACTCGCCGGGCTCGAATGAGCCTTCGAGATCCCCCTCCGCGGCGTGGCGCATCGTCACGAAGTTTGTCGTCATCAGATCGAGCACCGACGTTTGGATCTTCTCGGCAGACATCGTCGAAAGGAAGGCAAGTTCCGCTAGATTGCGCGGCCCGCGGGCAATCTGCATTGTTTGGAGGACGTTGCGAGCGGGCTGTGGAAGCTTGTCCCAGACATTCGACATACAGAAGTCGAGGAGCAGGCTGTTGTCGTTCACGAGCTCGGCCGGCCGGCGGCCGGCCTGCACACCAGAGACGAGCCACTTAATGTAGAGCGGGTGACCGCGTAGCTTCGCCACGAGGCGAGTGAGGCTATCGTCTCCCAACGTTCGGAGAGCGTCGACCCCGCGGATACCGGCAAGCGTACGGAGGAGACGCTTGGACTCTTCGTTTGTGAGCGGGTCAAGCTTCACGGGATTTTCAATGCCAAGGCCGATTCTGCTCGTCAGCAACACCTTGCTCCCCACCGGCAGGTCCAGGAGGAACGAGCGAAGGCGGTGATCAGTAACCGTTTCGAGGTTGTCGAGGATAAGCAGTACGCGAAACTGTTCGAGGTATTCGAGGAGTTCCTCCATGGGATCCGTAGATTGGTCAGACTGACTGTTTCCCGCCAGTTCCTTGGCGGCAGCCTCGAACAGTCCTAGCGAATCCTGGATCGCACCTCCAATCGTGCTGATCTCCCGATCAGTCAGGGTCGTCGACTTTGCCGTTGCCCAAACGATCGCGTCGAACGGGCTGTCCTGCGCGTCCAGGAGGTCGTACGCGACCTTGAGCGCAATCGCTGTCTTCCCGATGCCGCCGTCGCCGAGCACGGACACGACCGGGTACGCGCCCAGTAAAGCCTTCTTGATGCGCTTCAGTTCCGCCGCTCGCCCGAAAAAGCCGGTTTCATCGAAGTCTGGAATCGGGAGATTATGCTGCGGTTGCTTCAAAGGATCAGCAGGCAGTTCGACGGTCAGGCCAAGCACGAATGATGGCTCGCGCTGAAGGCGCGTGACCACCTCGTCTGTCGCGCTCCAGTCGAAGCGCGAGTGTGCGACTAGCGCGTTGGCTACATCGAGTGCCAACGCCAAGTCCCCAAGTTCCATCGGTCGCGAGTGCGCAACTCGATTTCGCACCTGAATGAGGGCCTGCAACTGGGATGCGATCGTGCCAAGTGAGTCACGAAGGGAGTCGCTCAGATGCTGCTTGTTGGCGAGCAACGCCTGGTAGGAGTCCGCGAAGTCGAGATACTGAACCAACACATCGAGGTCATCACCGATGGATTTGCGGTCACGCGCCAAACGGTGTGCGGCCGCTTGTCGCGCACCATCGGGGATCTGGACGTCGATGTCTGCGTCGAGCGCAAGTATCGCCTCACGACAGTCGGTCTCGATCGCCGAAATCAACGCAAAGCACGTAAGGCGAGTGGCGTTGAAGCTCATCTGATCCCCTGTCGACGTGATTCTTGGTCAACAGTAGAGGGCAACCGCGCGGGAAGCGGCGCTGCGGCTCGCACGGTGTTCGAATGGGCATGGTCGTTACCACGGGCCCACTACGGGGATGTCGGAGGCTGCGGGCAAGATCGCCTCAGACCCCTTGTAATTTCCGCGGATGTTATCCGTCTCGCATGGCGAGGGTCATCGAGCGCTAGACGTTCACAACCAACTGTCCGACGATCACTCCCAAGTTGTCGGGGCGGATCAGCACGCCGCGATTCACCCGAGTACTCGCCAGGTCGTGGTCGGTCAGGCAGCACCACTCTCAAATGAGAACAAGGCAACCGAATCAATGGTCATCGTCGAACTCGGCCGCGACGGCGCCGCTGAACAGAGGGTTCTCGTCCACGCGATCGACGTACAGCCTGCGTGGTCGGGCGCATTCCTGCCGCGTGGGGGCCACCACCGACCGTTGATCGGTCCATTCTTTAGGCATGGGACGTCAAAGTCCCCGATCGTGGGGAACGAAGTGGACGTCGAACGGGCTATTCCGCTGTCTCTGTCCTCAGCCCTGCCGCTCATGGCAGTCTGAGCTTGGCTGCGGATAGCATGTGCCGGTGACCGATCCCGCGAGCGGAAAGCTCCTACAGTTACCGCTCGAATCTTTGAGGCTGGACTGGAATAATCCGCGACTTCCCCCCTCGATGCAGAGACCCGAAGTCTCTCAGGAGGAGTTGGCGACCTACATCAACAAGCACTATGACCCGCTGCGTATCGCGGAAAGCATCGCGACGCACGAGTTCTTCCAGAGCGAGCCTCTCATCGCCGTGCCCGAGGGCGAGGGCTTCCGGGTCATCGAGGGCAACCGCCGCCTTACCGCACTCATGGGACTAGCTGGCCAAGCGCTGCGCGAGCGGTTCGCCGAGGAGAACAAAGGTTGGAAGCGTATTGCCCCGACTGGCGTCCCCCATATGCTTCCCGTCTTAGTGGTCGACGATGAACGTTCGGTCGCGCCCCTACTCGGCTATCGCCATATCTCAGGCATCGAGCCGTGGGATCCCTACGCCCAGGCGCGATACATCGCTCGGCTCGTAAACGAGAACGACACCCTTGAGCACGTTGCAGATCTAGTTGTAGTGCCCAGGGACGTTGTTTGACCTGGTTGCCGTGATGTGACGAGAACCTCCCGGCAGAGTGGAGCTGCTACCACTTCGCTCTGAAACCCGGGAGGTTCTCGTGTCTCACGCTAATGCGGCCCTCACGCCGCGCCAAAGGCTGCGCCTGGCAAAGCAGATCGTCGATGAGGGTTGGTCCGTGGCGGCGGCCGCCCGGTTCTTCCGGGTGTCGTATCCGACCGCGACGAAATGGGCCAGGCGGTATGTCGAGCTCGGGCCGGAGGGCATGGTCGATCGCTCGAGCAGACCGCACGTGCACCCGAACCAGACTCCCCGGCCCGTCGTGAAGAAGATCGTGCATCTGCGCTTGCGCAAGCGTCTCGGGCCGGTGCAGATCGCTGGCCGGCTCGGGTTGAGCGCGTCGACGGTCCACGCGGTGTTGGTGCGCTGCCGACTCAACCGGCTCTCGCATGTCGACGTGAGGACCGGGGAACCGGCCCGACGATACGAGCACGACAGCCCCGGCGCCCTGATCCACGTGGACGTGAAGAAGCTCGGCAACATCCCGATCGGCGGTGGCTGGCGGTTCGTCGGGCGCGCTCAGGGGGACCGCAACAGGGCCGCGTCCGACCTGAACCGCCGCAAGGGCAAGAACCGCGACCCTCTCCTCGGGCACGCGTTCGTCCACACCGTGATCGATGACCACTCCCGCGTGGCCTACGCCGAGATCCACGACGACGAACGCGCGACCACCGCGATCGGCGTGCTGCAACGCGCCACATCCTGGTTCGCCGACCGCGGCGTCATCGTCGAACGGGTGCTCTCTGACAACGGATCGGCCTACCGATCCCACGCCTGGCGGCACGCCTGCCAAGAGCTGGCGATCACACCGAAGTTCATCCGCCCCCGCCGCCCACAGACCAACGGGAAGATCGAGCGCTTCCACCGCACCATGGCCGACGGCTGGGCTTACTCGAAGCACTACAACTCCGAGTCAGCCCGCCGCGCCGCTCTTCCCGCCTGGCTGCACTTCTACAATCACCACAGGCCCCACACCGCCATCGGAAAGCTCCCGCCCATCAGCCGGATCTCAAACAACCTGCCTGGGCACTACATCTAGTGGGCCGGGACGTTTCGGAAGTTCGCTCGATGTACCGAGACCACGAAATCCTGCAGCAGGCCGACGAGATGTGGAAAATCGACACGTCTCGCGCCCGGGCCGCGTTCGGTGTCTTCACCAATGCGCTGGGTCGGCGGGGCATTCAATCGTTCATTGGCGCACCCCAACCTCGGCATGTGAAAACTACGGAATATCCAATTCCGGATGACCGCCAACAGAACCTGCGGGATCTCCTCCGTTGGGTGTTCGGGAACAGTCGAGGGGAAGGACGAGTCATCACGGATAGCCGGCAGCTCGGCGACCTCTCAAAAGTCCTCGCCAAGCCCTCCGCCGCCGACACGCTCCGGAAAACCGGCAGTTTGGTCGACGCGGTCGACTCATTGGCCGACGCTCACGAGCAGTTTTCACGCTCGTCTGCGCGCGTCCTTCGGGAACTCGAGAAGATTCTTGATGGAAACAAGGTTGGGAAGGGCCGGGTGGATGAGTTCCTAGCGAAGGTCCGGCGCATCCTGGAAGAGATCGCAGCATCGACGGAGACAGAAGCGTGAGGTCCGTCGCAGTTCCCATCGACTTCGACAGCCACTCGTTGGCCGAGTTCATCGAGGCGAGGCTGCTTCTCGGAGAAGACGATTTTCTTAGTATCGCCGAGATACGAGGGGAGTTCCCAAGCGGGAGCAAACCTAACGACCTTGAACTAGAGGATGCGCTGGCGGAGGTGGAGCGGCGTTCCGCAGACTTCGGGGCGCTCTACCCATTCAGGTCGGAACACCGCGGGGTTCGACTCGACCGACGTGACTCGAGCAGCCTTTACGCCTGCCTCTTGCTGCTGTCCTTGAGGGGGACACCTCTTCGCGCGTCCGGGGATTACAGGACTTCCGACGAGGTTTTTGACGAGATCGTTCGCGTCGCCTTCCGCAATCACTTAGGATCCGGCGCGCGAGCCTTAACGTTCGGAACCCCGCCTCGAGGGGGGCGACCGGGCCGCTTCTCGCTGGCGGTGGCGTGGGTTGCGGACGCGTTAGGCCTCGAGATGCGAACCACCGCCATCAATGATGACTATCAGGATGCCGGTGTTGACGTCATTGCGTGGAGGGCTTACCCGGACGGGCGCAACGCGTTTCCGATCATCCTCGTGCAGAACACAGTGGAGTTCGAATACCGCAACAAGCCGCGCGACGTACGGCCCTCGCAGTGGCGTGACTGGATTACGGTGGGCGCTCAGCCTCATATTGGGTTCGCAATCCCATTCGCGATGCCTTATAGCGATCCGCGTTGGGATCACATCAATCTGGACGTGGACGTCATCATGGACCGAGGGCGCCTCATGCACGAACTCTCCTCGGAGGTGCCAACAGGCTGGGAACTCTGGCCGCAGATCAAGGCTTTTGTTGATCACGAGTCACAGGACCAACCAGAAGCTGAGGACGTTCGCATCGTTCGGCGCCGAAAGCCGATGCGATCTGCGCTCCGCGACGCCGTCACGAGGCAGCCGGCCGAGCGGGCAACGGGTCAGGGCTTGGACGAGGACTCGTAGCTGGCGCCACCGCAGCACGCCCTCCCATCCAATGCCAGAGTGCTCGCGCGCGTCGGCCGCAAGATCGATTCGGGGATCAGCGGCGAGGACGGCGTCTGCTGTCCGCAGTCGACGATAGGTTGGCAATCGAATAGGAGAGGGGTGTGTGTGACCAAGGCTATGGAGCGGTTTGACTTCATCGACCTCTTCGCCGGCCTCGGCGGCTTCCATGTCGCGCTGGAGCAGCTCGGCGGCCGTGGAGTCTTCGCAGCGGAGTGGGAGCCGACCCTCAACCGGCTGTACGCAGACAATTTCCCTGGCACCGTTGTATGGTCTGACGTCAACGAACTCAATACTCCGGAAGCCATCGCCGCGCACGTGCCCGACCATCAGGTACTTACGGCGGGCTTCCCATGTCAACCGTTCTCCAAAGCGGGAGAGCAACTCGGTTTCGAGCACACGCTGCAGGGGCAACTGTTCTTCAGAGTGCTTGACATCCTGAAGCAGAAGCAACCTCGTCGCTTCATCCTCGAAAACGTCCCAAACATTCTGCGCCACAAGAATGGCGCAACGCTCCAAACCATGCTGTCGGAACTAAGCGAAGCCGGGTACGAAGTTGAGTGGCGGCAGTACTCGCCCCATGAGTTCGGGGTCCCGCAGATTCGAGAGCGGGCGTATTTCGTCGGGTCTCTTGACGGACTGGATGACTTCGACTGGCCCGAGCCGACAAGGGCAACTACAGACATTCGAACAGTGCTCGATGCGGCCGCGACGCCCAGTCGCGCGATCCCCGCCCAAACGGAACGGGCAATCGACATGTGGGACGACTTCCTCGTACGTTCATCGGCAGAAGTCAAGCTTCCGTCATTCCCAATCTGGTCCATGGAGTTTGGCGCCACCTACCCGTTCGTCGACGAGGGCACGCCTGTCGCCATCTGGGAAGCGGAAGGGGCTAGCGGACTCGGTAGATTCCAGGGCAGCTTCGGACGTGAACTCGCTGGGCTAACACGCCGTCAGCAATATGATGCTCTTCCGAGTTACGCGCGCCGGGACGGAAGCCTGTCCTTTCCACGCTGGAAACAATCATTCATCCGGCAAAACCGGCAGTTCTTCAGCGACAACCACTCATGGATTGTCCCCTGGATGAATAAGTGGGAGCCCTGGCTGCTACCGCAGAGCCTGCAAAAGTTCGAGTGGAACGCCCAGGGCGGCGAACGACGGATTGACAATTACGTACTACAGGTTCGCGCATCCGGCATACGAGTAAAGCGCACAACGACCGCACCGAGCCTCATCGCCATGACTAGCACCCAGGTGCCGATCCTGGGCAGAGGCATCCTGGGCGTTCGTCGGTACATGACGCCCGAAGAGTGTGCGGAATTGCAGAGCCTCGATGGGGTGAGACTTCCTGCAAGCGACGTCGCAGCGTACAAAGCCCTCGGGAACGCAGTCAACGCGAGCGTGGTCAGGGCCATCGCAGAGCCGTTGCTCCGCGGAATCGACGTGGTGGAATCCCGAATGGCTTCAGCTAACAAGGCCGCCTAGTCTGCCAACTGGAAGGCACGGATTGTGATGCAGCAACTTGATGAGATCGACGATGAAGTCGCCGAGGATCCGATCGTCCAGTCGCGGGCGGATGTATCCGAACTGCTCGCGACCCTGTCGCAGGCAAGTGACGCTCCGACTGAGTTCGATGCTGTGGCCGCGTCCTTCAGTTCAGAGGAAGTGGACTTCTCGACAGATGCATGGATTGCCCGAGTAGCCGACGTACAGGGCTGGCTTCGTTTCGACGAACCCTTAGCTCTGCAGAGCACGGAGCAGTTCGTTCGCTCCCTCGCCGGTCTCCTGGGTTTCCGCGACGTTGCCGATGTGGTTTCCGGGCCGAGGGAATCGCCGCACCTGACACTGGTAGGTCTTGATCGTCTGCGCGACCGGGCGGAGCGCGCAGTCCGTCTCCAGCAAGTGTTTCTCGAGAACTATGAAGCTGACGGCGGTACGCGTGAGTCGGCGACCCGGAATTGGATCGCGGCGTGGGAGGACGAGGAGGACGACTCCGCAGAGACCCTTACGCCTGTGCCGGTGTCCGCCAAGGCAGCGACGTGGCGCATCAACGAGTTCGTGGAAGCGGCGAAGGCAGGTCGTCTGAATCTGGCTCCCTCCTATCAGCGCGGCGATGTGTGGGGCACGGGTGCACGCCAAATTCTCATTGAGTCCATCCTCCGCGGGATCCCACTTCCGTCCGTCATCTTGTTGAAGCCGTCGGGCGGTGCGGGCAAACCGTACGAGGTTGTGGACGGGAAGCAGCGGTTGACATCCATCCTGCGCTTCGTCGGCAAGCATCCGTTGGCGATTGAGATCGTCGCTGATGCTGATCGAACTCACCCGGGCAACAATCTGCGTGATCTCTTCGCGACCGACTACCCGAGATTTAAGCGCGCATGGAAGGGACTTTTCGGCGAGCCGATCACCTCGTCGCTCGAGGAAAAGTACTTCTTCCCCTTCAAGCTTCGGGCTGATGTCAGAGGTCTCGCCGGGGAGGCATTGGAACCGCTCCGCGGCAAGTACTACACCCAAATCAAGGACAGTTCAATCAAGGTTGCCGACGATGCGGTCACAGTCGCCGACGTCTTCGAGGGCTTCAGCGAGTATCTCGTGCCGATCATCGTTTACAACAGGGCGACGCAGGCGCAGATTCACGAGGTCTTCAACCTGTACAACAAGCAGGGGACTCATCTGAATGCCGAAGAAATCAGGAATGCGATTTTCCACGAACTCGAACTAACGCGCACGATCCTTGTTGCTGCGGGTGATTCGGACCCGCGAATCCCAATCGAGAGCGTTGCTCCCTCTCTGCTAGAGGACTGGGACGAGATCGGAATCCTTCAGGAGACCCTCTCAGCGTACGAGTTCGGCACCTCGCGCTATCGGCGAACGAAAGTGCTCTCTTGGATTATCGCTACGCTCCTCGGTGAGAAGACGGGGGACAACCTGCCCTCCACGGCAAGGCATATCGACAACCTGCTCCAGCGCGTACAGAACGATCCACGCGATCGGCTTCGGGACCCCGCGGCGCTTCGAGACCTCTTCCACCTGATCTCGGACGCCGTCGACTTCCACGCCGGCCACGCAGAACTCTGGGCAGCCGTGTTCCGCGATGGCGGCGCCGGGACGAAGTGGCAGGAGTTGCAATTGGTCGGGAGCGTGCTCGGGATCGCGATCGTGGCTGCGGTACGGCCGGACGACTTTGAAGAACTGTGCCTAGTTCATTCAGATGCTTTTTACTCAGCGAGCAAGTCGGAAGCGTGGCGGCGACCGGAGAAGACGCAAACCAAGACTCAATGGGAGTACATCTCTCGGGTCACAAGGTCGATCCTCGAGATCGTCGGAGTCGATCCAAAGCAGGCGTCGGATTCGCTCAGGGACAGATTCGGCTCGTCGGGTGTTGATGCCCTGCTGGCGGTGACTGGTGACGGTTCCCGCGAGTGATGGGGCTGCTACCCCGGGTTACCACGAGCGCCTCTATGTAGATCCGCAAGGCGCTCGCGAACAGGCCGACGGTTGGTGGGACCGTTACCTGACGACGCTAAGCAATCTAAGTTCCACGACGAGCGAGGTGCTCTCACGAGACGCAGACTACATTGTCGAGCGAGGCATCTTCGGAGTCGGATCGCCCGATCCCGCAGCTTGGCCCGAGAGCCGTGTGCGCCGGGGCTTAGTGATGGGATCTGTCCAGTCCGGAAAAACTGCCTCCATGCTCGCCGTCGCAGCAAAAACACTTGATCGCGGTGCTGACGTCGTCGTGATCCTGGCCGGTACGCGTCTCTCGCTGTGGCGGCAGACGTTCGGGCGGCTTCAGGCTCAACTCGATGTCGGCGCGGACTCCGTCGCAAAGCAGCGGCGCCGTATCCTGGCGCCTGCCCCCGGCGTTATCGCAGGAGAAGGTAGCAGCATCCCCCTTTCCACGCTGTACCGGCTCCAGCCGGCCCAAGTGCGGAGGGCAGTGGCTGGCGGCCAGCCGTTGATCGTCGTCGCCATGAAGCAGACGGACCATTTGCGGGCACTAGGCCAAAGTCTGCGGGAGAGCGTGTTTCCTGCGATCGAACGACGCGGTCGAGCGGCCCACATGATCGTGCTCGATGATGAAGCCGACGACGGTTCGATACTCGATGCGCGCATCGAGAACTCACTGAATCCGGTCTTCGGCCACCTAAAGCAGGTCCCGCGAGCGATCGCCGATCTGTGGGCGCCTCGCGTGTCGGCGGCGCCCCGAGATCTGTTCACGACGTACGTAGGGTATACGGCAACTCCACAAGCGAACTTCCTGCAGGAGGATCAGAATCCGCTATTCCCACGGGACTTCGTGGTTTCCCTCCGCACGCCGTTCGACTCCGGAGCCATTGAACCAAGGTCGTCCACGTACTTTGAACCGGGCGGCCTCCGGAATTACTACACGGGCGGCACGGCATATTACGAACGTGGCCGCGCCGCAGAGATATGTGTGCCGGTCGGTACGAACCCGGCCGACGACCTGGCGGACGCGGTCCGCGCCTTCTTGGTTGCTGGTGCTATTCGTCTCCTCCGAGTTGGCGACCGGTTGGGTCCGATGGCCGCTCGCACGCACTCTTTTGAGAGCAGGGATGAAGCACTGCGCCTATCGCCCGAGCCTCATTCCATGCTGATCCATCCCTCGGCATCAGTTGACGACCACTTCAGCACCGCGGCGAGGGTCCTCCGCTGGGCGGGTATCGAGTCAGACGAGGAGGCGGCCGAGCTCATCGAGTCGGGTCGGGCTTACCTGCCCGCGTCGCTCGCGAGCAAGGTCGACGAGGAGGAATCGGAGTGGGTGACATGGGTTGATCGATACCGGAAGTCGGCGGTCGAACTGCAGCGAGCATTCACCACACCGGTTCCCGCGATGGTCCCCGAGTGGGCCGAGGTCAAGTATGTCCTTCAGCGAGAAATCATTCCGAGCACGAGGGTTGCCGTCGTCAACAGCGATGCCGCTGCCGACGATCGCCCTGAATACGAGCCCACGCCGAGCCAGGAAGGATGGCTCGCTGCCAGAGATCTCTGCACGATCTTTGTGTCCGGCAATGTGATGGCGCGAGGGCTGACGCTCGAGGGGCTTACGACTACGTTGTTCCTCAGGACCAGCGACCAGCCGCTCGCGGATAGCCAGATGCAGATGCAGAGATGGTTCGGTTACCGGGGCTCATACTTTGAGTTATGCAGGCTCTTCGCATCCTCAAGCCAGTTGCGCTTCTTCGCCAAGTACCACGACGTGGATGAAGGCATGCGGCAGATCATCGCGTCTGAGATGACAGGCGAGTCGGCTGCGCCGTCCCCTAACGTCTTGCAGGGCGCGGGCTTCTTGGCTACAGGAAAGATCGCGAACCTAGGAAATCAACCGCTGTGTCAGGGTAGCAAGCCGCTCATACGAATCGTCAACTCAGGCGAGCAGGAAGACCCCAACACCTTTGTCGTCGCCGAGCTGTTCGCGAAGAACCCGTCGCGAGATGTCTATGCTGGCGGCACACTGAGGGGGCGGATGCTCGAAGAACCGTTGCCGCTGGCGCAGGCTGCGGATCTGCTCGATAGCCTGCGGTTTGACGGCTACGTCCCGGGATACGACAGCTGGCAGGGAGTTCTTTGGGACGAAGTCCAGGCGCGGGTGGAAGAACAAGGGGCCTTGGCATACTCGGAGCCTCTCTACCGACCGCCGGAGCCTTCCGCGGGTCGCGCTCCGGATCCGGCACGGAAGGATTGCCCGTATACCCTCGGCGCCTACCTCCGCCTTTGGGATGCTTGCCTCACTCGTCGTGTGCGCGGACTGTTCCCGACGGACGATCCCTCTCTTCCGTGGTCGGCAGTTGACTTGAGCCTGCGCCGGAGTCGGCGGCCGCGGTTTTGGGTCGGAATACGGTACGGCGGCGAGTCTGCGGTGTCTCGCGGTCCAATGTCGGACCTGACTTTCGAGGTGCCAGCCGCAGGCCGACATGTTGCAGGTGGTCAGCTTGGAGGCCCGTGGGGATCGCAGGATCCTTCGGCTGGGCCGGATGGCTATCGGGGCGACGACTATATGGACTACTACTTCCGGGGCGAGCCGGTTGTAGGAATTGATGTCGCGGGCCACACATGGCGGCCCGCTGGCTCTGACGGCCAGATCCTCTTCTATGTGAATCAGCCAACGGGTCAGAAGCATCCGACGATCATCACAGGAGTGTGCATCCCGATCGGCGGGCCGGATCAGTTCGCGGCGGCGTTTTCGGCTCCAGCACCGTTACGAGCGTAGGAGGTCGAATGAACACCGCACACTACGAAGATCTCCTAGCTGTGATTGAGGGCCTGCATCCCTCAGATGCGACTGAGCGTGCTGTCACGTGGGCGACGCGGGCCGGGGCCGTTGGCGTTGCGCGAGCTCACGACGGAAAGATCGAGATCTTCATGCGAGGCGATCCGCTCGTCGCGGTTTCGGGAACCATCCGAGAGTTGCTCGAGCACCAGGTGTGGTTCCGTCGCGCTGGGCTCCCCCCGGTTGAAGCCAGCCGTCTCCTTCTGCCGGCGGCAGGGCACTTCGCCCACGTCGCGGCATTCGTGTGCACTGAGCTACTGCGCAACGGCGCGGACGTTGACCTTGCCGGGGCGTTCCGACGCACCGAACCGATCATCGAGTTGGCGATCCGACGGCTTCGGCTATCCGATCAAGTATTGGTCGGTCTCGCGGGCGAACTCCTTGTCTTGGACGCACTTTGTCAAGGAGCAGTCGGCAATCAAGTCATCGGCGTTGTCAGCAGTTGGGACGGTTGGAAGGAGTCCCGCCGCGACTTCGCGCTGGGAGGAGTCGGCGTAGAGGTAAAGGCGACGACTCGGGCGACCTCGGCGCACCAGATTCAGGGGGTGCATCAGGTTGAACTCTTCGATAGCGAAGACGGTAGCGAGAGCGAAGCCATGTTGTTCTTGGTCAGCGTGGGTCTGGCCTGGGAGAACCGGGACGGGGCGTTCAGCGTCCCAGGCCTCGTGGATTCGATCGTCCGTCGACTTCACGAGGTCGAAGCGCGAGACGCGATCGATACCTTTCTGGCGCATGTTCGTGAGTACGGGGCGAACGCCGATGTCGGCTACGACCATAAGACGATGTCGACCGATCTTCGCTTCACTCGGACTTTTGTGCCGCGCTTCGTACGCGCCTACGACATGACTGACCCGCAGATCCAGGTGCTCAGATCAAGGGACATCGCGCCCCACCAGCACGTGCTCACTGACTCCGTCTCATTCAGAATCGAACTCCCAGATCGTGTGTCGGGGGACCTTAATCCCACCTCGGGGCTTCACGAGGTCGCTACGGCGATTCTTGGCGCAGTGCCATGACAGGCGGACTGCGGCGCATTAGGAATCCGCCTCAGATATATCGAACGAGCGGTTCCGATCGACGATCGACGATGAACGAAAGCTCGGAGTTGCGAGGCTGTGGGTAATCAGGGGCCTCGCGGATTATCCAGGCGAAGTGGCCGGAAGAATCGATTCAATGTACTCCTCTATAGAGCCCTGCCCGGTCACGCCCGTCTGGAAGAGGAGTTCGACGATGTCACGCCCTGACAGAACGATTATCGGGTGACCATCTTCTTTCAACTCGGCGTATGCCTGCCTGTCCAGATAGCTGGTCGTGACGAGAATCCCAAACTGCCGATGGCGCAGTCGCGAGATGAGTCGTGACAGCTGTTTCACGCCTACCCCTTTGGACGGCGCGTAGCACTTCGCCTCCACTGCGAAGTCGATCTCAATCCCGCTCAAGCCAGTGCCAAGTCGATACTTTCCGACCGCATCGCGGCCGCCATCCCGGCTTGGCCTCGTCACCTCCAATTCCGATGCCTTGGGCAGATACAACTGCACAAGATGCGCGGCGAAATGTTCGAAGTGGTGAGGACGCCCAGAGAAGTAACCATAAAGCGAGTTCAGGATTTCTCGCTGGGCGCTTGTTGTAGGCTCTTGCTCCTTTGGGGTGCGGACCTCCCGCGTACGCGGGGCCACTAGAGGAGCGGGCACGCCAGTCTTGATCCACTTTCGCCATGCTGCTGGCGCCTCGACAGTATTCGCGACGGCCCCGTTGATGACACTGTTCAGCCAGCTGCGAGTGAGAATCGGTGCATCGAGTATCGTGAATAGCCCGCGGTAGTTCTGATATCGCTCGCCCCCGGTCGAATGCCAGATGGCCACGAGCTCCTCCGATGAAGGAAGCCCGCGGACTCCCGGGACCGCCAGCCCAAGGAAGCGCTGGCCTCGCCCTACACCAGTCGATGCAAAAGCCAGCACCGGCGGGAAGTCAGCCCGTCCCTCTTTGCTCGCGGCGGCCTGGAAAAGGTGACGGAGAACCTCATTTCCGCGGATGGGAGTGTTGTGCAGTTCGCGGCCCGGGCGCCTGTTGTCGCCGTAGTAAGTGAAGACGCCAGTTTCCGCGTCGAGGTGATCGGGCCAGTCCGCGCTACGTCCTGTTGTGGTCAGGACGACCAGTAAGGGCCGGCTCGCCGAGCCGAGGTAGCGGATGCCCCCCGACGCCTTTACCGACAGCAATCGTCTGAGCGGTTCAGCGCCAAGATTGGTGCTTTGGCCTCCTTCGTACACCTCGTCAACCACCAGGTCAGCGGTATCCAGGGAATCAAAATCAACGGCCATTCAGCGCTCCTCGTATCCTCTGATCGTGGCAGAGAACTCGATGCATCTGGAGAGGCCTTGGAACTTTTCTCGGACGGCGTGATAACGTCTCACGCGGTCGCCTCGGACTCACCTGCATGCTTGCATGGGTGCAGGGACGGCGTCGGGATCCCCTCTATGTCAAGGCCCCGGTATCCAGCGGTTCAACTGCTGCTACCCGAGCGCCTCTGCGTGACCACATCGGCGATTCGCTGTACCGCGAATGCGGGGTCGTCATGTTCCCAAATTCGCAGCACCCGCCATCCCCGGCTTTCCCAGTCGAATGCGCGTGTCCAGGTCACGTGTTCGGTTGCGGGCGATCTTGTCACGCCAGTACGTGGCGTTGGTTGCTGGCTTGAATTGGTCGGGACAGGCATGCCAGTAGCAGCCGTCGATGAAGACGGCGACCTTCGAGCGCCTGAAGACGATGTCCGTTGTCGGCGGCACGCCAAAGACGCACGAGAAGCGCTCGGTCCCTTACCAGGCGCGGCTCGCTCCGATGATCGAGCAGGCGTGCGCCGGCAAGGGCCCGGAAGGACTGCTGTTCGGCGACGGCGTCAACCACATGCGCAACTGAGGCGCACAGGGGCGGTTCGCGAACGCGGTCCGCCGCGCGCAGGCTGTCAACGCATCAATCCCGCGGCTGACGCCTCACGACCTCCGCCACACCGCCGCATCGCTCGCGATCAGCTAGGGAGCAAACGTGAAGGCTGTGCAGCGGATGCTCGGCCACGGGTCGGCCGCGATGACGCTCGACACCTACGCCGACCTCTTCGACGACGAGCTGGATTGCCGTCGCATCGCGCCTCGACGACGCGATGCCGCTCGTGGCGCTGCCGGCGGGTCCGCAGCCCGGCTACGCCCGACCGCAGTAGCCGTATAGAGCAGATTGCTCAATTCTTCGACTAGGGCTCGAGACGCTCGAAACGGTCGATTTCGTCGTTCTGCGACGTCCGACGGAGTGCGCTGAAGGGGCTTGTCGGCGCCCTCGGATCGGTCTCGAGATTTTCAGAATGCGGCCAAAACCCGGCCAAAGACGTCCTCTCGGCGGTCTGGCCAGAAGAGAAATACCTGGTCGGAGGCAAAATAAACTGTGCCCCTGGAGGGACTCGAACCCCCAACCGTTTGCTTAGGACGCAACTGCTCTTCCATTGAGCTACAGAGGCTGGCGGATCGAGTCTATCCGCCGACGACGAGGGCCTCGGTGCGTCTGCACCGAGGCCCGTCGTAAAGCTTCAGGTCGTTACGCCTGCGCAGCGAGGGCGAAGCGCACCGAGCCGTCCTCGTTCATCTGCGCGTCGAGCACCTGGTCATCCAGCGCCGCCTGCGCGGTGCTGTCGAGGAAGACGCGCGCGCCATCCGCTTCGACGACGGCGTCCGCAGGCTCGGGCTGCGGGGCCAGGGTCAGCTCGAAGCCGGAGGTGGGTGCCTCGGCTCCGCGGATGCGGATTCCGGCAGCCTGGACGTCGGGGGTGCCTGCGACCACAGCCTTGACGGCGGTGGCGGCGTTCTCGGTGAGAGTGAGCATGTGCTTCTCCTTCCGTGGTTGAGTCAGCCACGTTTCCGAGATTCACGCGCGATCGCAAGCGAGAGCGCTGATACCCAGGGTTCTCTCACGCAACACTCACGCCACACCAAAACAGCGCAATTCCTTATTGCGCGGCTTCGTACGCCTCCATCACCGACGCCGGAATGCGACCCCGCTCTGAGACCGAGTACCCGTTGTCTTTCGCCCACTGACGGACCGCGGTGTAATCAGTCTGTCCGGTACGACGGCGCTTTCGGGATGCCGCGGATTCGGCCTGCCGGCCGGTCGACACCGTTCGGGCGGCGTCGACATAGCGGGACAATGCGTTCCGGAATTCGGCGGCGTTGTCAACGGTGAGATCAATCTCATAAGCGACGCCATCGAGCGAGAAGAGGACGGTTTCACCCTCGCCGATCTCGAGGACGGTTCCGTCCAGATCATCGACGAGCTGGTGCACAATTTTTCGGGCCATGGTCACACATTATGGCGTGCGGAAGATGCGAAAGGCGCGGCACCGACGAATTAGGGCTTTCTCAGGGGAGAAGACCCGCGCGACGCGCCTGCATCACCGCGGCATGGCGGGTCGAGACATCCAGTTTCGCCATGGCCGATTTCAAGTATGACTTCACCGTCGCTTCGCGAAGCCCGAGGGTCTCGCCGATCTCGCTATTGGTCTCACCCAGTGCCGCGCGAGCGAGAACGTCGATCTCTCTGGGGGAGAGGTGAATGTCGGTGGTCGCTGGATTCGGCTCGTCGTGGGTGAGCGCGGCCAGCCGCTGCTCGACGCGCGCCAAGCGTTGGCGCAGCCCGTCGTCATCCACTCCCGCGGCGATGCTGCGCAGTTCGGCGTAACTCTCCCGCAGCTCCTCGCGCGCCGCGGCGGGCATCGCGGCCGCGGGAAGCTGCAACGGGGTAAAGGTCTCGAGTCGCCGCGCCACCTCGTCGCGGACGCGGAGTTCGGTCGCGAGCTCCTCGGCGACCTGGAAGGCCGGACGGGCGACGACGTCGCCGACGCGGCGCTCGCCCCACGATCCGCAGTAGATGACGCCGCGCGGCTTCCCCGACACCAGGACCGGCACGGCGAAGAGGGTCGCGATGCCCTCGCCGAGGATGGCGCGGTCGTAATCGTGCGTGATGCTGCGCGCGGTGCGGTAATCGAGCGCGAGCCGCGGGCGCTTCTCGACGTAGGCGCGACCGCCGAGACCGCGCATTGGGTGAACGACAAGCCCCTCGAGGTACCGAGTGCGGGCACCGGAGATGGCTGAGACATGGATCGCGTCGTCGCGGGAGAGGCCGCCGAACGCGACGGGGAAGCCGGTGCGGCGGGTCAGGTCTCCCACGGCACGGGAAACGAGTTGCACGTCGCTCGGAGCGCTTGACGAACCGACCACGAACTACCTACTTCCGGGGGTGACGGCTGCGTCGCCGCCTTTCGTAGCGTCGACCCTAGCAGGCGCTCTCCGTCGATGGTGGGCGTCTTCAGTTCGGGACCGGCGCGATCAGCGCCCAGGGATTGTGTGCAAGGAGGCCACATGTCCGATCGACGTACCGAGTCCGCCCCGCCGGGTGGAATCGACTGCATCGCGGTGGAGGAATCGCCGCGTTTCGGTGAATTGAAGAGGCGGCAACGCAGTTTCATCTTTCCCTTCGCGATCGCGTTCCTCGTCTGGTACTTCGCCTACGTTCTGCTGTCGTCTTTCGCGGTGGACTTCATGTCGCAGCGCGTGTGGGGTGACATCACCGTCGGCCTGCTGTTCGGGCTCGGCCAATTCGTCACCACCTTCGGCATCACGATGCTCTACGTCTGGTTCGCGAACCGGAAGCTGGACCCCATCGCCGAAGAGATCCGTGAAGAACTCGAGCAGCGAGAGGCGGCCGGCGCATGAACGAATTCTTCGCCTCCGTCGGGTCGGCGGTCAGCGCCGCGGTCGACACCGCCGAGAACAATCCCGTGCTGAACATCTCGATCTTCGGGGCCTTCGTCGCGGTGACGCTGTTCATCGTCATTCGCGCGAGTAGGAACAACAAGACCGCCGCGGACTATTACGCCGCCGGACGCTCCTTCACCGGCCCGCAGAACGGGTTCGCCATTTCGGGCGACTATCTCTCCGCAGCATCCTTCTTGGGGATCTGCGGCGCGATCGCCATCAACGGATACGACGGCTTCCTCTACTCCATCGGGTTCCTCGTCGCGTGGCTCGTCGCCCTGCTGCTCGTGGCGGAGCTGATGCGCAACACCGGCAAGTTCACGATGGCCGACGTGCTCTCCTTCCGCCTGAAGGAGCGCCCCGTGCGCATGGCCGCGGCGATCACGACCCTCGCGGTGTGCTTCTTCTATCTGCTCGCACAGATGGCGGGGGCCGGTGGCCTCGTCGCCCTGCTCCTCGGCATCAACGAAGCGGTGGGGCAGTCGGTGGTCGTCGCCGTCGTCGGCGTCATCATGATCGTCTACGTCCTCGTCGGCGGCATGAAGGGCACCACCTGGGTGCAGATCGTCAAGGCGTTCCTGCTCATCGGCGGCGCGCTGATCATGACCATCTGGGTGCTCGCGATCAACGGCTTCAGCCTGAACACGCTGCTCGAGAACGCCGTCGCCGCCTCGGTCACCGAGCCGGCGGATGCGATCCTCGGCCCGGGCCTGCAGTACGGCGGCAACCCATGGGACTTCATCTCCCTCGCGATCGCGCTGGTGCTCGGCACCGCGGGCCTCCCACACGTGCTGATGCGCTTCTACACGGTGCCGACCGCCAAGGAGGCCCGTCGCTCCGTGGTGTGGGCGATCTGGCTGATCGGCCTGTTCTACCTGCTCACCCTCGTGCTGGGCTACGGCGCTGCAGCGCTCGTCGGTCCGGAACGGATCGCCTCGGCGCCCGGCGGGGTCAACTCGGCCGCACCGCTGCTTGCGCTCGAGCTCGGCGGACCGCTGCTCCTCGGATTCATCAGCGCGGTCGCCTTCGCGACGATCCTCGCGGTGGTCGCGGGGCTCACGATCACCGCGGCGGCGTCGTTCGCGCACGACATCTACGCCAACGTGGTGAAGAAGGGGAACGTGCCTCCCGACGGAGAGGTGAAGGTCGCCCGGCGCACCGTCATCGTGATCGGCATCCTCGCCATCCTCGGCGGTATCGCAGTCCAGGGTCAGAACGTCGCGTTCCTGGTGGCGCTGGCGTTCGCCGTGGCGGCATCGGCGAACCTCCCGACCATCCTGTACTCGCTGTTCTGGCGGAAGTTCACCACCCGCGGCGCGGTGTGGAGCATGTACGGCGGACTCGCCGCCGCGATCATCCTCATCGTGCTCTCGCCGGTGTTCTGGGGAACGGAGACGAGCGTGTTCAAGGTGGGCACCGCGATCTGGCCGCTGAACAACCCGGGGATCGTGTCGATCCCGCTCGGGTTCTTCCTCGGCTGGCTCGGTTCGGTCACCTCGCGTCGCAGCGAAGACCGCAAGAAGGCGGCCGAGATGGAGGTCCGCTCGCTCACCGGCTTCGGCGCCGAGAAGGCGACGAGCCACTAGGGCGTCTTCGATACGGATGCCACAGGACCGGCGGCCCCACGGAGAGGAAACTCCCGCGGGGCCGCTGCGTGCGACCGGCGGCCTACACGCCGGCCGCGCGCTCGAGGTCGACGAGGAACCGCTTCACCTCGGGATGGCCGCCGTACTCGCCGAGCGACCCGTCGGCCCGCACCACCCGGTGCACCGGGATGACGATCGAGAACGGCGTGGTCGCGCAGGCGGTGCCGACCGCCCGTGCCGCGCCGGGGCGTCCCGCGGCAATGGCCACCTCGCCGTAGCCGGCGGTCTCGCCGTAGGGGATCCGCCGGATCGCCTCCAGCGCGAGCCGGGTGAAGCCCGTCGTCGCTCCGAGGTCGAGAGGCAGGTCGAACTGCCGGCGCTCACGGGCGAAGTACTCGTCGAGCTGATCGGCGGCTCGCAGGGCGAGTGGATGATCGGGGCCGTGCTCCACATCGCCGTATCGGCGGGCGAGGCCCTCGAGCTCCGGCTCTGCCGGCCCATGGATCGGATGCACGGTGAGCAGGGCCTCATCCGACGTCACGATCAGCACCTCGCCGATGGGGGAGCGGTGCAAAAGGAACCGGGGAGCAAGGGCGGCGATCATGACGACATCCTCGCCCGTCATGCCCCGGCCCGCGGGTGCCGGGGCCCCATCTGTGAGTGATCGGTCATCGCGGGCTCCTGTGCAGGAAAGGCCGATCACTCGGCGTGTCGCCAATACCGTGAAAACCCGCCTCGCCTAACGGCGCGGAGGGAGGTGGACGCTTAGTGTGGCAGTCGTGTGGCGAGTCGAGTCCGATGTCATGGAGAACCGGGGAGGAACCGTGCCCGGTGCGGCCGTGAACCCCGGCGACCTCGGTCTTTCCGAACCGGGTGTCACGGTCGCGCATATCGCCGACCCCGCGCGGGAGAGACTGCGTCGCCAAGCGTCGCAGCTGGGTGGACGATCGACGCTGCTGCATTACAGCGACTCCCGCGAAGAGGGCATCGAGATCACGGGTGCCCACCCCGGGAGCCTTCCGCAGTTCATCACCGGACGCTCGACCCTGTTGTCGGGCCTCTTCCGCGACGAGGTGGCGCTGCGAAACGCCCGACTCGCCGCTGAGCGCATCACCGCCAAGAACGTCGAGCTGCGCACGTCGCGGGGAATCGACGCCGTTCACCTCGCGGTGGGCCTCGCCTCCTGGCGACTGGGCGGGCTCGCCTGCACCGCACCGGTTCTGCTGCGACCGCTCGCCATCCGGCGGCACCACTCCGACTTCGAGCTCAAGCTGCGCGGCTCGTTCCACGTCAACCCCGAGCTCATCCGGGCGCTGAAGACCCACTTCGGCATCACCGTCGATGCGAGGGCGCTCGCCGCGCTCGCGTACGACGGAGGCGTCTTCAAGCCGCAGCCCGTGATCGACCACCTGCGAGCGCTCACCGCCTCGCTCCCGAACGTGAAGGTGCAGCCGCGACTGGTGGTGTCGACCTTCGCCGACGTCGCGTCGGTCATGTCGCGTGACGCCGCGCACCTCGATCACCCTGTGCTCAACGCCCTGGCGGGGCATCCTGCCGATCGCGAACGGGTCATGCACCGTCGCGAGGTCCCCTCGATCCTCCCCGCCGACGAACGTCCCCCCGCCGCTGACGCGCTGCTGCTCGACGCCGACGCCGAGCAGGAGGGGGTGCTCGCACGGATCGCGTCGGGTCAGTCACTCGTCGTGCACACGCTCCCCGGCACCGGCGGGACCCAGACCGTCATCAACGCTGTCGGATCGCTCGTGCGCGACGGGCGACGCGTCCTGGTCGTGAGCGCTCGCCGTGCCACCCTCGAGGGCGTCCGACACCGCCTCGCCGGGGTGGGCCTGCCGGGCCTCACCGTCTCGCCCCGTCACGTGCGTCGCGATCTGATCCGCGCGATCGGGCGCAACGAGAAGGCCGAGAAGCCGTCCGTCGCCGAGGTCGATGACGCTCTCGTGCGCCTCCGCACCGTGCTGCGCGACTACCGTCACGCGCTCACGACGACGCACTCCGACCTCGGCGTCTGCACCCTCGACGTGCTGCGCAGGCTCGCCGAGCTCTCGGCGCTGACGCCCGCGCCCTCGACCGCCGCGCGCTTCGACGTCAGCACGCTCATCCGCCTGGCCGGAAAGCGCAGAGACGCCGCGGCGAAGCTCGCCGCCGTCGCCCGGCTGGGGGAGTTCCGCTTCGGTCCGCACGACTCGCCGTGGTTCGGCGTCTCGTTCGCCACCACCGCCGACGCCCGTCGCGCCCACGGCCTGGCCGCCCGTCTTCATCGCACCGACGTTCCGGCCCTCCTCGAGCGCGGCTATGCGGTGGTGGGTCAGACCCACATGCGGCCGTTCCAGAGCATCGCCGAGCTCGGTGTGCAGCTGCGCCTGCTCTCGGGCATCCGCGATTCGCTCGACCGCTTCAGTCCGACCGTGTTCGAGCGGCCTCTCGGCGAGCTGATCCAGGCCCACGGTCCGCGTCGCGACGCCGCGTCGATGAACGCGGCCAACCGCCGCCGGCTCAAGCGGCTGTCGCGGGAGTACATCCGGCCCGGAGTCCACATCGTCGACATGCACGAGGCCCTGCTGCGCGTGCAGCAGCAGCGCACCGAGTGGCACCGGTATGTCGAGGCCGGCGTGATTCCCGAGGTGCCCTTCGGTCTGGCCGACGTGCAGGTCGCGTGGCAGCGGGTCGACGCCGATCTGGCGGAGCTCGACGAGGTGCTCGGGCGCTCGGGTGCCGACGCGCTCGCGTCGATTCCGGTGTCGCAGCTGGTGCGTACGCTTGCCGAACTCGCCGCCGAGTCCGACGTCTTCGACAACCTCGTCGAACGCGCGACGCTGCGTTCGGCGTTGGCCGCCCTCGGCCTCGAGCCGCTCCTGACCGAGCTGTCGGTGCGGCACGTTCCCGAGGATCAGGTCGGCGCCGAGCTCGAGTGGGCGTGGTGGCAGTCGGCCCTTGAGTATCTGCTGCGCACCGACCGTGCGCTCCTGGGTGCCAACACGGCCGTCGTCGATCGTCTCGAGCGCGACTTCAGGCTCGTCGACGAGGCGCACACCGGCGCCTCAGGCCCGCTCCTGGCGTCGCAGCTGGCCACCCAGTGGCGCATCGGCATCGTCGACGAGGCCGATGAGGCTGCGGCGCTGCGCAGCGCGTTGAAGTCGGGCGACATCAGCCCGGCCCAGTTCGTCGATGCCGCGCCCACCCTCTCCCGCGCCCTGGCGCCGGTGTGGCTCGCCTCGCCCTACGACGTGCCGCTGATTCCCGACTCCCTCCGCTTCGATGTCGTGATCATCGCGGATGCCGGGGCGCTCTGTCTCGCCGAGGCGGCACCGGCGCTCCGGCGCGGCGGTCAGCTGGTGGTCTTCGGCGACCCGGTGACCCAGAAGCCCACGCCGTTCCGGGTGGCATCCGCCATCCCGACCGACGATCCCGACGCGCCCGACGAGCCGTTCGACGAGGAGAGCGTCTTCGTCCGGCTCTCCGAGCTGTTCCCCGTTGAGACTCTCACCCGCAGCTACCGCGCCGGGGGCGAAGACCTCGCCGCGCTGGTGAACGACGCCTTCTACGGCGGCGAGATCGTGTCGCTGCCCTGGGCGGGGTCGTATCTCGGCCGCGGGAGCCTCAGTGTCGACTACGTCGAGGGCGGCACGGGCGCGCCCGACCCCATCAGCGGCGCCGTCGAGAGCCCCGACGCCGAGGTGGCCCGCGTGGTCACCCTGGTTGTCGAGCACGCCGTGAACCGGGCGTCGGAGTCGTTGATGGTCGTCACGGCGTCCCGGCGTCACGCCGAGCGCATCCGTGCCGCGGTCGGAGCCGCCTTCGCCGGACGAACCGATGTGGCCGACTTCGTCGGACGCGACACCGCCGAGCCGTTCGCCGTGCTCAGCCTCGAGGAGTCGGTGGCCGAGAGCCGCGACCGCGTCATCTTCTCGCTCGGATTCGGCCTCACCAAGCACGGTCGCGTGCTCAGCGACTTCGGCGACCTCTCGACCCCCGACGGCGAGCGTCTCCTCACGGTCGGCATGACCCGTGCGCGCCGGTCGATGGTGATCGTGTCATCCATCCGTCCCTCCGCGTTCGACGAGGGACGGCTCGAGCACGGGGCGGCCACGCTCATGGGCATCCTCGGCGGCCTCGCCGCCCGTGCGCGCGAAGCGCGGTTGGAGGATCTCGCCGACCCGCTCACCCGGTCACTCGCCCGCGAGCTTCGCCGCCTCGGCGTCTCGGTCGACGTGCAGTACCGGGGGCTCTTGCCCCTCGTCGCCCAGTACAACGGCAAGGCCGTGGTCGCCGAGACCGACCCCGAAACCCGTGGGGAGTCGCTGCGTGAGGCGCTGCGCCTCCGCCCGCAGATTCTGCGGCGTCTCGGATGGCACTACGTGCGCGTGCACTCGTTCGACCTGTACAGCGATCCGGCCGGGGTCGCCGCGCGGATCGCGGAGCTGCTCGGGGCGCCGGCGATCACCGCCGACCCCGACACGCAGCCGGTCGACTTCATCGAATAAGTCGATGCCCGAGGACCAGCCCCGCCAGCGCATCGAACGGGTTCCCGGGTCGCGACGAGCGCGGCTGACGCCCGCGCCCGACACGGTGGCCGAGCCCGCGAGTGCGGACGAGAGCGAAGACGCCGCGCCGGCGGCATCCGATGCTCTTTCCGGGCCGAATGACGAACGGATGCTGCGCGAGAAGCCGCCCCACTATTGAGCGGGGCCCGGCGCCTACGGGGTCGGGGTGCGGGTCGAACCGGTGCCGGGCTGCGACGCGAGCAGGTCGCGGATCTGCATGAGCAGCTCCTGCTCGGTCGGCACGGGGTCGGCTGCGGCCTCGGTCGCCGTCCCGGCGCGTGCCTCCTGGCGCTTCTTCCAGTGGTTCATCGGCATGACGAAGACGAAGTAGACCACCACGGCGACGGCGAGGAAGTTGATCACCGCGCCGATGATGAGGCCGATGCCGAAGTCGGTGGTCGTGCCCCGGATGTTCGGGATGGCGATGACGACGTCGTTGAGGCTCTCGGCCTGGAAGATCAAGGCGATCAACGGGTTGATCAGACCGGAGACGATCGCGTTGACGATGCCGGTGAACGCAGCGCCGATCACGACGGCGACCGCGAGGTCGATCACATTCCCGCGGAGGATGAACTCCTTGAAGCCTTTGATCATCGATGCTGCCTTCCGATGTCGCCGGCCACCGCCGGGCTACGAACCGCTGGACGCGGGGGAGGCCTTCGCCTCGAACTTCGATGATGTCGAAGACCCGCTCGATTCGCCACCGGAACTCGCCGGTGCGCTCTCACTCTTCTTTTTCTCGCTTCTGGTGCCCTCGCTCTTGGAGCCCTCGCCGCCGCCGGCACGCGAGTCGGTGCGGTAGAAACCCGAGCCGTTGAAGGTGACGCCGATCGAGCCGTACTCCTTGCGCAGCGGTCCCTCGCACTCGGGGCAGGTCGTCAGGGCCGGGTCGGCGAAGGACTGCACGGCGTCGAAACGGTGCCCGCACTGCTTGCAGGCGTAGGCGTAGGTGGGCATGGCGGTGTCTTTCGTCAGGGGTGCGCCGGGGGTCAGCGTCGGGCGGGCGCGAGATCGATCGTACGCGTCGGAGTGACCACACCCGTCACCGGCTGGTCGTGCACGTCGCGCGGCACCTCGTCGAGCAGCTCGGTGTCGTAGATGACGGCGTAGACCGGAGGGCAGCGCTCCATCGACCCGATCGTCTTGTCGAAGAACCCCCGACCCCAGCCGAGGCGGATCCCGTCCTGTCCGACGGCAGCCGCAGGGATGACGAGGAGGTCGACGTCGTTGACGGCGATGGGGCCGAGTACATCGCCGACCGGTTCGGGCAGGCCGAACATCCCCTCGGCGATGTCGAGGTCGGGCGTGGCGACCGCCCAGTCGAGCAGCCCGTCGGTGCGGGTGATCGGGAGGAGCACCCGGATGCCGCGGCGCACCGCCTCGGACACGAATCGCCGCGTACCCGGCTCGGTCGTCGTGGAGAGGAAGCACGACATCGACCGGACACCGAAGCGCTCGACCAGGGCGTCCAGCTGCGCGGCGATGCCTTGTTCTGCGGTTTCCCGAGCGGCCGACGACATCAGGTTCCGGCGCTCACGCAGGTCGGCGCGGAGCGCCCGTTTGGCATCGGCGATCGCGTCTGACATGGGTCGATCTTAGGCGGACGGCCCTGGCGAAGCGCGGCGATCGGGCCCGGCTCGTGCTTTCCCGGAAACATCCACCCCCTACAATCGGGGGCGTGCCTCGTAGCTCTTTCAAAGCCGTGATTCCCGCCGCTGGACTCGGAACGCGTTTCCTTCCGGCCACCAAGGCGATGCCCAAGGAGATGCTCCCCGTCGTCGACAAACCGGCGATCCAATACGTCGTCGAGGAAGCCACCGCGGCCGGCATCGACGACGTGCTGATCATCATCGGGCGGAACAAGAACAACCTGTCGAACCACTTCGACTCGGTTCCCGAGCTGGAATCCACGCTCGAGCGAAAGGGTGACCACTCCAAGCTCGCGAAGGTGCAGCACTCCAGCGACCTTGCCGACATCCACTTCGTCCGCCAGGGCGAGCCGAAGGGTCTCGGTCACGCGGTCCTGCGTGCCAGGGCGCACGTGGGCGACCACCCCTTCGCCGTTCTCCTGGGTGACGACCTCATCGATGAGCGCGATCCGCTGCTGACCAAGATGCTCGACGAGCACACCAAGCGTGGCGCGGCGATCGTGGCGCTCATGGAGGTCGATCCCGACTCCATCCACCTCTACGGCGCCGCCGCGGTCGAAGCGACCGACGACGACGGTGTCGTGAAGGTCACGGGGCTGGTCGAGAAGCCCGCGAAGGAGGACGCGCCCTCGAATCTCGCGATCATCGGGCGCTACGTGCTCTCGCCGTCGGTGTTCGAGATCCTCGAGCGCACCGAGCCCGGCAAGGGCGGCGAGATCCAGCTGACCGACGCCCTCCAGGAGATGGCTGCCGACCCCGAGGGACCGGGCGTCTACGGCGTGGTCTTCCGTGGCCGGCGCTACGACACCGGCGATAGAGTGGACTACATCAAGGCCATCGTGCAGCTCGCCGCCGACCGAGATGACCTCGGTCCGGAGTTGCGTCCCTGGTTCAAGGAGTTCGCGGCGAAGCTGTGACCTGACACGGCGCCATCGCCGTAGCGAGGGGGGTGTGTGGACCTGTCAGCCCCTCGTCACCACGGCCCGATCGCGATCCGGCTCATCCGCCAGCGCGACGCGCGGGTCGTGCAGAACGAGCTGCTGAGCAACCGGTCGTGGCTGCGGCCGTGGGAGGCCACCAGTCCTGACGGTCCGGTCTCGTTCGACATGCGCTCGGGCATCCGCCGGCTGCTGCAGCAGTACCGTGACGGCACCGGCGTCCCCTTCGTCATGGAGTACAACGGTGAGATCGCCGGTCAGCTCAATGTGTGGGGCATCGCGCGGGGTTCGCTGGCGACCGCCACCATCGGGTACTGGGTGAGCGAACGCTTCGCGGGACGCGGGATCACGCCCACCGCCGTGGCGCTCGCGACCGACGTGTGCTTCACCGAGGCGCGGCTGCACCGGATGGAGATCTGCATCCGGCCCGAGAATCGGGCGAGTCTGCGGATCGTGGAGAAGCTCGGGTTCCGTTACGAGGGTCTCCGGCGCCGGTACATCCACATCGACGGTGACTGGCGCGACCACTACTGCTTCGCGCTGGTGCGCGAGGAGGTGCCGGGCGGCGTGCTCGCTCGCTGGGTCGAGGGGCGGGTGCCGCAGGACGCGGCGACGATTCCGCCGGCGGATCGGCTGCACGCCTGATCCGGATCGCCTGCGGTTCGTGCCGCCTCCGCCCACGGCGTGCATGGTGTCCCGATGCCGCCCCTGCCGTCGCCGATCTGCTTCAACCTGTGGTTCAAGGTTTCGACGTCGAATGTCGGAGGTGGGTGGGATGCTTCATACATGCGTTCGAACCCGCGGCTCACCCTCCTCAGTGAGGAGGACCGGGTTGAGCTGACTGGCGTGCTCACGCGGGTGGAAGCCGCTCAAGAGGCGCTTGCCGCGGCGGAGGCGGAGCAGACGCGTGCGCTGGCTGAGGCGGGCGCGTTCGCCGCACGGCTGGCCGAGGGGTCGTCGGCGGTGGTGCGAGACCGGGACATGGCGCTCCGGGGTGTCGCGGCCGAGATCGCCGCAGCGGTGCGGCTCTCGGACCGGTCGGTGCAGCGCCAGATCGATAGTGCGTTCGCGTTGGTGAACGACTACCCGGCGACGGTGCACTGCCTGGAGGACGGTCTGATCACCCGCGCGCATGTCGCGGTGGTCGAGGACGTCGGCCGGCGGCTGCCGCTGGAGCTGAAGGGCGAGTTCGATCAGCTCGCTGCGGAGATCTGCCTGGACGAGACCCCCGGGCGGGCTCGTGCGGATTTGGAGATCATCGCCGAGCGGATGCACCCCAGGTCGCTCACCGAACGGCATGGGGAGGCGTTCCGGCAGCGGAAGATCGTCCGGTACTCGATCGGGGAGGGGATGTCGGAGTTGCGGTCTGTGCATTCCACGGTGCTGATCGAGGGGATCTTCCAGCGGGTCACCGACCAGGCGAATGAGGTCATCGCCGCCCGGGAACCGGGATCGGGCGACACCCGGTCCCTGGACGAGGTCCGGGCCGACCTGTTCACCGACATGCTCCTCACCTCCACTCCCGCGATCGACCCCACCGGCGACCAGCCGGGAGGGCTCGGGGCGATCACGGCGAAGGTGCAGGTCGTGATCCCCGTCATGGCCCTCATGGGACGAAGCGACGTCCCCTGCGACCTCGCCGGGGTCGGACCCATCGACGCGAAGACCGCCCGGCTGCTCGCAGGCAACAGTCACGGGACGTGGGAGCGGCTGCTGACCCACCCGATCACCGGGTTGACGATGGCGGTGGACACCTACCAGCGCACCAAACCGATGGACCGATTCCTGAAAGGCAGGGACAAACACTGCCGGTGGCCCGGATGCCGCATGCCCGCCCGCAAATGCGAAGTCGACCACAACCACGACGCCGCCCTCGGCGGGAAAACCGAGATCTGCAACCTCTGCTGCCTGTGCCAAAGACACCACAGCATGAAACAGTTCACCGCCTGGAAAGTCCGACAACTCCCCGGTGGAGTGATGGAGTGGACCTCACCCACCGGGCGGATCTACACCGACAACCCACCCGGTCACGGGGTGCACTTCACCCCGGAAGAGGATCTCCCGGATGATCTGTGGGCGAAGTGGACGAACCCGGGTCTGGAGTTCCGGATCACCGACGAACCCACCGACAACCCCTACGAACCCGCACCCTTCTGAGCGATCGGCGAGCTGGTGCTCGGGGCGTACCGCGCAGTGCGGCGTACCTGCGGGTGCGTCGTACTGTGGAGTGCGGCACACGAACCGATCCTGCGACCGTGGGTCCGCCTGATTCGTTTCGCCGACGGTGAACGTCTGGGGAAACTCTTCGAAACCCGGCCCGCATGCCGCCCTGCCGTCGTAGCGTGGCGCCATGCAGGCAGGTTTCCACTTCTGGAATTTCTCGATCCCCGGCGCGCCCGACACCATCCCCGATGTGCTCTCTCGCACCGCTCGAACCGCCGAACAGGGCGGGTTCTCGCAGTTCACCGTCATGGACCACTGGTTCCAGATGGAGCGAGTCGCCCCGGCGGAAGAGCCGATGCTCGAGGCCTATACGACCCTGGGGTTCGTCGCGGCTCACACCCATACGATGCGGATCGGTCCGCTCGTCACCGGGGTCACCTACCGCTATCCCGGTCTGCTGGCGAAGATCGTCACGACCCTCGATGTGCTGAGCACGGGTCGCGCGATGCTCGGGATCGGGGCCGCCTGGTACGACCGCGAGCACCACGGGCTGGGAGTGCCCTACCCGCCCATCGCAGAACGTTTCGAGCGGCTCGAGGAGACACTGCAGATCGCCCAGCAGATGTGGAGCGATGACAACGGGCCCTACCGGGGCACCCACTACGAGCTTGCGGAGACCCTGTCGAGCCCGCAGCCCATCCAGCGGCCGCACCCGCCGATCATGATCGGCGGCCAGGGCGAGCGGAAGACCCTGCGGCTGGTGGCGCAGTACGCCCAGATCGTGAACCTCACGACCGATGACCCTGAGCGCGTCGCCCACCTGCTCGACGTCCTGCGCGGTCATTGCGAGCGTCTCGGCACCGACTACGACGCCATCGAGAAGACGGTGGTGAGTGCCTTCTCGGATCCGCACGACCCCGGGTTCTTCACGCAGATGGAGAAGCTTTCTGCGCTCGGCATCACACAGGTGGTTCTCGGGGTGCGCCCGGCCGACCCGGTGGGCCAGGTGGCGCGGTTGGCCGATGAGGTGTTGCCCACCCTCGCGCAGATTTGAGGCGACGACACGCAACCGCCTTGCCGGGAACGGGTGCCACCGTCGCATACCGTTAGGCGCATGGGCGGACAGGTGCTGGGCGGCGGGGTGATCGTGCTCGTGGCGGTGCTGCTGTGGATGGTCTACCTCCTGCCCTCATGGCACAGCCGTCGTCAGTTCGACGCTGCGGAGCGGAACGCCGTCCGTCTGAACCAGGCTCTGCGCGTCCTCGCCGAGACGAGTGAGACGCCGGCCGAGGTCCGCCTTGAGCTGTCCGCCCGTACGGCAACAGCGCAGCAGAAACTCGCGAAGCGCGCGATGGCCGAACGCGAGGAGGCCGCACTCGAGCAGGCCCGCATCGATCTCGAACGGGCACGCGCCGAGAAGGCCGCAGCCAAGGCGGCTCCGGAAGCCCGGCAGGCTCGCGCTCGTCGCCGCGTGCGGCTCGTCGCGACGTCGCTGGGTCTGGGCGGGCTGGGTCTCGCCGGATGGGGCGCGTGGCTGACCGTCGCGACCGGAGCGGTCGGCGCACTCATCGGCGGTCTGAGCCTCGTCGTTGTGTCTCTCGCGGTCCTGGCGCAGATGGCCCGTGTCGCCGCTCGCGTGGCACGCCGGTCCGCGGCATCCGTTGCTCCTGCCGTCCGTCAGGCGCCGGTTGTCCAGGATGTCGCGCTGCCGGCGGCCCGCCAACGGACGGCATGGGCGCCGCGCGAGCTGCCGAAGCCGCTCACCGTGTCGGCCGGCTCGCAGGCCGCTGCTGTGCGCGATGTCGAGGATGCCCGCGAGGAGCTCCGTCAAGCCGCGGTCGCCGAGGCGGCGCGGATGCGCGCAGAAGCTCAGCGGCCCCCGTCGATCGAGGTTGCGCGCGCGGCGCGCGCCGCGCAGGCGGGTCCGGACTTCGCCCGGATGGGCTATGTCGACGATGCCGAGATCGAGGATCACGTCCGTCGGCTGCTCGAGCGTCGCGCCGCCGGCGCCTGACCGCCCAAGCGACCGGCCGCATTCGTCGGCTGCCCGACGAGGGTGATAATGTAACGGAGGTTCTCGGGCCTGTGGCGCAGTTGGTAGCGCGCTTCGTTCGCAATGAAGAGGTCAGGGGTTCGAATCCCCTCAGGTCCACCAATCCGAGAAGAGCTCGCCCGCAGGGCGGGCTCTTCTTTCGTTCGACGGCAGCATCTGCCGCGACCCGTCAAAAACTGCTGCTCGGATTCGAAGGAGGCAGCATTTCTTGACGGGTCGCGGCGGGCCCGCGCGGGGCGCGGGTCAGGCCAGTGCCGGTGCTCGGTGGCCGACGGACAGCCGCTGCGCGGCGAGACCCTCGGCGGCCATGAGCGGGGTGATGCCACGCTCGGCGGCGTCGTCGAACACGCGGCGGAGGGTGTCGCCGATGCCGGCGACCCGGTCCATGATCTCCGCCCTCGTGCCGAGCTTCTTCGCCTCGAGGTCGAGGTAGATCACCCCGCCGGCGTTGACGACGAAGTCGGGAGCGTAGAGGATGCCGCGCGCCGCGAGCCGGTCGGCGCCGGCGTGCTCGGCCAGCGGGTTGTTCGCCGGGCCGCACACCGCTTGAGTGTCGAGGTCGTCGATCACCTCGGAGGTGAGGATGCCGCCGATCCCCGCGGGCACGAAGACGTCGGCCGGCACGAGGTGCTCGAATCCGGGCTCGCTCCAGGATGCCTGCAGCTCGCGGGCGAGGTCGCGCTTGGCGGGGTTCACGTCGGTCACCGTGAGGACGGCTCCCTCCGCGGCGAGGCGCAGGGCGAGGCGACTGCCGACCTGTCCGAGGCCGGAGATCGTGATGCGCCGGCCCGCGACATCCGCACTGCCGGTCACGCGCTCGAGCGTCGCCTGGAGCGATGCGTAGACACCGAGGCTCGTGGGTCCTGCCGGCTCACCCGAGCCGCCGACGGCATCGGGGAGGCCGACGACGTGCTCCGTGCGCTCGCGGACCGTGAGCATGTCCTCCGTGGTGGAGCCGACGTCCTCCGCGGTCCGGTACAGGCCGTTCAGCGACTCGACGGCGTCGCCGAGGTCGAGGAAGGCCGCGCGGCGACGATCGGCGTCGAGCATCGTCCCCTCGGGGAGGGCGATGACTGCTTTGCCGCCGCCCGCATCGAGCCCGGCCGCGGCGTTCTTCAGCGTCATCGCCGCGGAGAGGCGCAGGGCGTCGCCGAGGGCGTCGCTCCAGTGCGGGTACGTCCACAGCCGCGCGCCGCCGAGCGCGGAACCGAGCACGGAGGAATGCAGGGCCACGGCGAGGAACAGACCGCTCCGCCGCCCCGTGATCACCTCCACGCGCTCGTGGGTGAAATCGGGCAGGGGCAGGGTGTGCGACATCGCGTCCTCTTTCGGCGGGCCTTGTGGGCATGCTCTTTCGGATGCGGCCGCTTCGCCGCATCCGACTCCATTGCATCACCGCCGACGCCGCGGTTCAACCACGCCGCGCCGCGACGACGCTCGCCACGAGGTCACCAGGTGAGCAGTTTCTCCGGTTGCATGCGGATGACTGCGGAGAACTCCTCCAGGATGGTGTCCGCCGGCATCCCGAAGTCTTCGATCCCCTCGGCGTATTTCGCCTCCCAGGTGTCGCGCACCGGGGTGATCCACTCGGCGGCCGACTGTTCCAGGATCTCGGCGGAACCGGTCAGAACGACCACATCCGCCCCGAACCGCCCCTGGGTGTTCAGGTGCACGAGCGCCCGGGAACCGTGCTTCACGTGCCGGGCCTTCACCGAGTCGTGACGCGTGAGAACCCACACCGCCTCGTCGTGCCAGAGGAACCACACCGGCACGGCATGGGGGGTGCCATCGGCCGCGACCGTGGTGAACCACGCGATCAGCTCGGAGGTCAGCAGTCGTCGTGCCTTGTCGTGCGCCGGGTCTCCGGGAGTGAGAAGGGCCATCATCGTGCTCCTTGTCTCGTCTGGGTCAGATCGCCGTCACGGTATCGGCGACCTCCGACCCTAGGCTGGCGGTCATGACGTCCTCGCTTCCCGCCCGCAGCCGCCTGGTCCATGACGCCCTCCGCGCCGCCGGAATCGCCGGTGACATCGTCGTGCTCCCCGACGCCGCCTCCACCGCGGTCCTCGCCGCCGAGGCGCTGGGTGTCGAGGTGGGGGCGATCGCGAACAGCCTGGTGTTCTGGAGCGACGGCGAACCGCTCCTGGTGATGACCAGCGGCGCGCACCGTGTCGACACCGCCGCGCTGGCCGCCCGCCTCGGTCGAGAGAGCATCAAGCGTGCGACCCCCGAGCAGGTGCGGGATGCCACGGGCCAGGCGATCGGGGGAGTGGCCCCCACCGGTCACCCGGCCGCGCTCACCACCGTCGTGGATGAGGATCTCGCGCAGTACCCCGAGATCTGGGCCGCCGGCGGAACGCCGCACACCGTCTTCCCGCTCACCTTCGACGAGCTGGTGCGCCTCACCGGCGGAACGGTCAGCAAGGTCGATTGAGCGGGCGCCGCGTCAGCGTCCCTGCAGTGCCGTCAGTGCGACGACGGCCGCAGCTGCCGACCAGGCCTGCGGACGACAGGCCGCAGGGTAGGGCGCGGGGCGAGACGTCTCGGTGACCGGGTCGCCCGAGTGAAGCTCGGGAACCCGGTACGAGAACGCCTCCGCCGCAGCGAGCAGGCCGGCGACGACCTGCTCGGCCTCCGCGCGGAGGCCGGCCCGCAGCATCCCGTGCGCGGCGATGGCGGTGTCATGGGTCCAAACGCTCCCACCGTGGTACGACAGCGGCCAGTACCCGGTGGCTCCGGTCGACATGGTGCGGATGCCGAATCCGCTCGACAGCGAGGGGTCCAGAAGGAGCCGCGCGACATGCGCCTCGTCGTCGGCGTCGAGGATGCCCGTTCCGAGGAGGTGACCGATGTTGCTGGTCAGGGTGTCCACGGGCTGCTTGTGGCGGTCCAGGGCCACCGCCGGGTACCGCCCCTCGGGGGTGTCGACCCAGTACGACGCGGCGAAGCGCTCGCGCAGATCGGCGGCCCAGGTGCGCAGCCGGCCAGCCTCCTCGTCGTCCCCCTCGAGGCCCTCGAGGATCTCGGCCCCGGCCAGAGCGGCCTCGTACGCATAGCCCTGCACCTCGCACAGCGCGATCGGACCCTCCGCCAGGCGGCCGTCGCGCCACTGGATGGAGTCGCCGGAGTCCTTCCACCCCTGATTGGCGAGGCCGTGGCCGGTGCGGTCGAGGTAGTCGATGAAGCCGTCACCGTCGTTGTCGCCGTGGTCGACGAGCCATCTCAGCGCCGCGCGGAGGGCCGGCACGAGGGCGGCGACCTCGGCCTCGGGCATGCCCGCGCGCCGCGCGTCGGCGAGGAGGCACACCCACAGCGCGGTCGCGTCGACCGTGCCGTAGTACAGCGGGGGGAGGGCGATCCCCTCGCCCGGCTGCTCGAGCGTGGTCGCCCTCAGCTCGTGGAGGATCTTCCCCGGCTCCTGCGCCGAATCGGGCTCGTCCCGATCACCCTGGAGCCGGGCGAGGACACGGAGGGTGGATGCCGCCATGCCGACGTCGAGCGGAAGGGCGAGGCGTGCCGCCCACAGCGAATCCCGCCCGAACAGCGTGAAGAACCAGGGAGCGCCCGCCGCGTAGAACGCGTCGCCGGTCTCGTCGGGAAGCGTGAGCCGCAGGGCGTCGAGGTCGCCGAGGGCCACCTCGAGCCACCGGCCGAGACGCGGATCGCCGCCCTGGGCGGCCGCGATCGCGGCGTTCGTGTCGACGCGGGTCGGGCGGGCCGCCCCCCGGACGACCAGGGTGGTGTCGTCCAGCACCATCCGCCACGACACCGTCCCCTCCCCGCGGGCGGGGAGGGCGATCGACCATGCCGCCCGGATGTCGGATCCGCTCGTCTCGACGACGCCGCCGGCCGCCTCGAGAATGAACGACGCCGTCTGCGAGCGGGCCGATGCCGTGGCATCCGTCCCGTGGACGTCGGACACCGCAGCCTCGGGAGCGCCGCCCTTGACGTCGTGGAGGGACGCGAACTCGGCGCCGGCACGCAGCCGGAGAGTCGCCGAGACCGGCTCGTCCCGCGCTGACCGCAGCGTCCAAATCTCGCTGACCTTGCCCGGGGTGACCACCCGCTCGCGCAGCAGCCGCACCTTGGGGTCGGGGGTGTCGTCATCCAGGCCGCGCAGCACCGCGGTGAAGACCACCCGCGACGGGCCGTCGGGGGCGACGGAGATCCATTCGATCTCGGACTCGTCGCAGGTCAGCTCCAGGTCGCGCACGTGGCGGACGTCGCCGTGGTAGATGCCGTCGATCGCCCCCGCACCGGCGTCGCCGGTCTCGCGCGACCACACCTGCGTGGGGGCGCGCAGCGCGATCACCGCGTCGTCGAGCAGAGGCTGGCGTGTGCGGGTCGCGGGCTCGGTGAGGGGGTTCATCCTTTGACGGCTCCTTCGCTGGTGTTCATGATGCGCTTTTGGAAGATGAAGAACAGCACGGCCACCGGGATCGTCATGATCAGCGCCGCGGCGAGCTTGATCGGGTACTGCGTGCCCTGACTGAGCTGACCGGATGCCAGTGACGCGACACCCTTGGTGAGCACGGTCAGCTCCGGGGACTGCGTGGCGACGATGAAGTGGCTGAGCTCGTTCCACGACCCCTGGAACGACAGGATGACGATGGTGATGAGGGCGGGCCGCGCCATCGGCAGCACGACCGACCAGAACACACGGAACGCGCCGGCGCCGTCGATACGGGCCTGCTCTTCGACCGAAACCGGGATCGACTCGAAGAAGTTCTTCATGATGAACACCCCGGCTGCGTCGACGAGGAGCGGCAGGATCATCGCCGCGTAGGTGTCGTAGATGCCGATCTGGTTCAGCACCAGGAACTTCGGGATGAGGAGCACCACCGCCGGCACCGCCATGACAGCCACGACGAGGGCGAAGATGGCACCCCGGCCCCGGAAGTGCAGCCGCGCGAGAGCATAGCCGGCGAGGGAGACGAAGAACACCCGGCCGAGAGTCACCACCACCGTGACGATCGTGGAGTTGACGAACCAGAGCGGGAAGTCGCTTCGACCGAAGAGCGTCTCGTAGGCGGCGAAGGTCACCGTCTGCGGGATGAGCGACAGGGCGTTGCTGGCCGCTTCGGAATCGGTCTTGAACGACGTCGCGACCTGCACGAGGAACGGGAAGATGTAGATGATCGCCAGGATCACCAGCAGCGCGTACAGGAAGATCTGACCGCTGACCCGGCGGGAGAGGCCCCGCCGGGTGCGGGGCGCGGGGGCGGACCGGTCGGGATCGACCTGGGCGACCTTCGCCTGCGGCGGGACCGTTTCGCTCATGACCGGCCACCCTTCACTTCGTAGCGTGCGGCGCGTCGCTTGGAGACCCCGCGTTCACGCAGCACCCAGCGCTGGATGAGCGTGAAGAAGATGATGATGAGGAAGAGCAGGAAGGCGATCGCCGACCCCTCGCCCCACTCCTGACGGGTGAACGCCGCCTCGTAGGACAGATACGCCGGGGTCACCGTGGTCTTGGCCGGCCCGCCTTCGGTGCCGGTGTAGATCTGATCGAAGACCTGCCAGCCTCCGATGACCCCGAGGGTCACGACGGTGAAGATCGTCGGGCGCAGCTGCGGGAGTGTGATCTGCCAGAACCGCTGCCAGCCGTTGGCGCCGTCCATCATCCCGGCCTCTCCGAGCTCGCCGCCGACGTTCTGCAGGGCCGCGATGAAGAGCAGCATGAAGGTGCCGCTGGTGGTGAAGACCGCCATGAGGATGAAGGCCGACAGCGCGACGGAGGGGCCGGCGAGCCATTCCCACAGGCTCACGCCGAGCACGTCTGTCTGGGTGAGGGCTTGCGGACCGCTCGTGATCCCGAGCCCCGTGAGGGCGTTGTGGACGATGCCGCTCGGCTCTTGGAACCAGTTCGGCCCGCTGATCCCGATCCAGGCGAGGACGGCGTTGACCACACCGGTCTGGGAGAAGAGGAACAGCCACAGGATCGTGATCGCCACCGAGGAGGTGACCGAGGGGAAGTAGAAGGCGGTGCGGAAGAAGCCGCGCCCGCGCAGCACCGCACGATTGACCAGCACGGCGAGGAAGAGCGACAGCGCCGTCTGGAGCGGCACGACGAGCAGGACGTACCAGGCGATGTTGCGCAGCGAGATGCCGAAGTCGCGCTCGGCGAGCCCGCCGCCGGTCGTCACCGACGCATAGTTCTCCAGGCCGACGAAATTCACCGTCCCCGACAGGGGCTTCCCCGTCCCGCCCAGTCCGAGAAGCTCACCCAGAGCGCCATCAGCACCGGGATCAGCAGGAACAGCCCGAGGATCAGGATGACGGGGAGGACGAACACCCACCCCGCGGCGGCCTCCCCGCGCCGGATCCCGTTGTTCCGGGACCCGGCGCGGGGGGTGGTGACCGTGGCGGTCATGTCAGCCGACCACGGCCTCGAGGTTGCCCTGGACCGAGTCGAGGATGGTCGCGGGGTCGGACTCGGCGAGCGACTCCAGCTGAGCGTTGAAGTCGGTGATCACCGCGGCGGCGTCGGCCTGCGTCGGCAGGAACTGCGCGTACTCCGCGCCGTCGATGAAGGCGGCGAGGTCGGGGTTGGCCTCGCGCCACGCATCGGCGGTGGTCTCCAGCGACGGCATGATGCCGAACGCCTCGGAGAAGGCCAGCTGCTGCTCGGAGGCGGTCAGGTACTCCACCAGCTCGAGCGCACCCTGCTGGTTGGGGCTGTCGGCGGCCATGCCCCAGCAGTTGGTGAACTGCAGCGTGCCGGGGCCGCCGGGGCCCTCGGGGAGCTGGGCGACGAGGTAGTTCACGTCGGGGTAGTCGTTGCGCATGGCCCCCTCGATCCAGTTGCCCTCGATCACCATCGCGGCGGAGCCGAGGCCGAACGCCTCACCGCCCCAACCCGCGCCGATGTCGGTGGCGTAGGCGAAGTTGCCGCCCTGGAGGTTGGTCTTGACGTACTCGAGCGCCTCGACGTTCTCGTCGCTGTTCGCGGTCGCTGCGCCGTCGGTGACGAGTCCGCCGCCGGCCTGCGCCATGAAGGCGCCCACACGCTGCACTTCGGGACCGAAGGCGAGGCCGGTGACACCGCCCGTCGTGAGGGTCTGGCTGACGGTGGCGAGCTCGTCCCACGTCGTGGGCACGTCGTCCTCGGTCAGTCCTGCGGCCTCCCACAGGTCGGTGTTGATGATCAGCGCGAGGGTCGAGAAGTCCTTCGGGGCGCAGTAGAACTCGTCCTCGTAGGTGAAGTTCTCCACCAGCGGCGCGTAGAAGTCGCCGGCATTGGAGAGCTCATCGCCGTACGCCCGCAGCGAGCCGTTGTCGGCGTAGCCGGCGAGGGCGTCGGGGGAGAGGTAGAACAGGTCGGGCGGCGACCCCGCGGCGAATCCCTGAGCGAGCTGCTGGTTGAGGTCACTGGCGATCTCGACGCTCGCCTCGACGCCCGATTCGGCCGACCACGCGGCGACGGCGTCCTCGACGGCGGTGGCCTCGGCCTCGCCGCTCGAGGCGATGAGGACGGTGATCGGGTCGTCGGAGGAGGTCAGCTCGCCGTCGGCCGCGGCTCCGCCGCCGCCGTCGTCGTCGAAGCTTCCACCGCCGCATCCGGTGAGCACCAGCGCTCCGGCGGTGAGGATCGCTCCTGCGCCGAAGGCGGCGCGCATCTTCCTGCGTGTCATGTCTCCCTCTCCTTTGAATGAAGTCGCGACACCATTCGGGTGATCCGGGGGTGTATGAACGATCAAATATGAACGTTCAAATTCGGTGTCGCTGGAAGACTACGGCTCGGCTCTTTCGTGTGTCAACGACGGACGGCTACGCTCGGGTAACGATTTTGATCGTTCAGATCCCCGTGCGGATCGGACCGAAGGGGGCGGGAGATGGCGAAGGCGGCGACCGTCGAAGATGTCGCGCGCCGCGCGGGGGTGTCGCGGCAGACCGTCTCGAACGTCATCAACAGCCCCGCGGTCGTGCGGGAGGAGACCCGGGTACGTGTGCAGCGCGCGATCGACGAGCTCGCCTACCGCCCGCATGTCGCCGCGCGAAGCCTTCGCACGAGGCGCAGTTCGACGATCGGCGTGCACATCGATCCCTTCACCGGGGGGATCTCCGGCGTCATCCTCGACCGCTTCATCCACGCCCTGACCGAGAACGCCAACGAGCGCGCTCTGCGGGTGCTCATCTACAGCGCGCGCAGCAAGGACGAGGAGATCGCGCGGCTCAGCGACCTGATCGACGGCGGCGAGATCGATGCGGCGGTGATCACCGGTACGGCTTTCGGCGATCCGCGCACGGGGTGGCTGGACGGACGGCGGCTTCCCTACGCCGCCTTCGGGCGGCCCTGGGGTGGCGGCGACGTGTGGGAGTCCGGGCATTCCTGGGTCGACGTCGACGGCGCGGCCGGCACCCGGGCCGCGACGCGGCACGCGCTCGAGTCCTGGGGAGCCCGTGTCGCGTGGCTCGGATGGCCTCCCGACGCGGGCACCGGCGACGACCGGGAGCGCGGATGGCGTGAGGCGATGGGAGCGTCGGGGCTCACGGGTCGGGTCTTCCGCGTGCCCGATAGCGTGGCGGAGGCCCGCAGCGTGATGGCTGAGGCGTTCGCCGATCCGGTCGTGCGTGACGGGATCGACGCCGTGGTGTGCGTCAGCGACGCCCTCGCCGTCGGGGCTCACCTGGCCGCCGTCGACACCGGCGCGACCGGAATCGGACTCATCGGCTTCGACAACACCCCGGTCGCCGAGGCGCTGGGGCTCTCGAGCGTCGAGCAGGCGCCTGAGCTCGTGGCCGGTGCGGTGCTCGACCTCCTCACCGATGACACCGGGCGCCGCATCGCCGGCGGCGAGGGCCCTCCCGAGCGGATGCTCGTCGAGCCGCGTCTCGTGGTCCGCTGACGCTCACCCGCCGATGCGGCGGGCGAGGACACCCGCCGTGTCACGTACGAGCGCGGCGACGTCGGGATGCCGAGGCGTCGACTCCTCGGCCCACGTCGTCGCGACCGCCGCCGCGGGCCACCCGGCGTGATCCCGCACGACGGCGGCGACCGACCGGAATCCCAGCGTCACCTCGCCGTGCTCCTCGGCGACTCCGTCCCCGCGGACGTCGCGGAGGATCCGCCGGAGCTCGCTGAGCCGCCGGGGTCCGCGCCCGGTGCGATCGGCGAACGCCGACGCGTCGGGGAACAGGGCCCGCACCTGAGCCGGGGGGAGGGCGGCGAGCATGGCGCGTCCGGTCGCCGTGAGGTGGGCGGGGAGGCGCACCCCGACGTCGGTCACGAGCGTCGGGCGACCGGGCGCGCGCTCCTCCACGAGGTACAGCACGTCGCGGCCGCTCATGACCGCCAGGTGCGTGCTCTCGCCGAGACGGTCGGCGAGAGCGGCCACCAGCGGGCGTCCGAGACGTGCCAGCGGCTGCTGACGCGCGTAACCGCCGCCGAGCTCGAACGCCGCGATGCCGAGGCCCCAGCGCTGCTCGGCCGTGAGGTGGACGACGAATCCGCGCCGCTCGAGCGTGGTCAGCAGGTGATACACCGTCGAGCGCGGAAGGGCGAGAGCGTCGGCGATCGTCCGGGCCGGCACGGGCCCGCGCTGACGGGCGAGGTGCGAGAGGATCCGCAGCGTCTGGTCGGCAGCCGGAACCTGCGGCCTCGCCTTCGACGTGCGGCTGTCTGAGATCACAGACACAGGATGCCACGGGGCGCTGGCGTCGCACGATGGCGAGGAGTGCAATCGAGTCATGTCCCTGCTGTCCTCCGAGGTGCTCGTCGGCGATCGCCCGCTCACCGGGGCCGATGTCGTCTCCGTCTCCCGTCACGGTGCCGCGGTCCGGGTATCCGACGCGGGACTCGCGCAGGTGCGCGAGACCCGTGCCCTCATCGAGAGCCTCGCCGACGACCCGCGCCCGCACTACGGCATCTCGACGGGTTTCGGCGCGCTTGCGACCACCTTCATCGCCCCCGAGCGACGGCGACAGCTGCAGGCGAGCCTCATCCGCTCGCACGCCGCCGGGACGGGCGCCGAGGTCGAGGACGAAGTCATTCGGGCGCTGCAGCTCCTGCGCCTCCAGACCCTCGCGTCGGGGCGCACGGGTGTGCGCGCCGAGGTCGTCGAGGTCTACGCGGGCATGCTGAACGCCGGGATCACCCCGGTCGTCCGGGAGTACGGCTCGCTCGGGTGCTCGGGCGACCTCGCACCCCTCGCCCACGTCGCGCTCGCGGCCATGGGGGAGGGCGAGGTGCGGGTGCGCGGCGGTGACGTCACGTCGGCGCGGGAGGCGCTCGCCGCGGCATCCCTCACCCCTCTCGTGCTCGAGGAGAAGGAGGGGCTCGCCCTCATCAACGGCACCGACGGGATGCTGGGGATGCTCCTCCTCGCCGCCCACGACCTGGAGATGCTCCTCGATACCGCCGATGTCGCCGCCGCGCTGTCCATCGAGAGCCAGCTCGGTACCGACGCGGTGTTCGCCGCCGATCTGATGCAGCTGCGGCCGCACCCCGGTCAGCGGGATTCGGCCGCGCACCTGCGGGCTCTCCTCGCCGGATCGGGCATCGTCGCCAGTCATCGCGATCCCGAGGTGTGCACGCGGGTGCAGGATGCGTACTCGCTGCGCTGCAGCCCGCAGGTGCACGGCGCCGCCCGTGACACCCTGACCCACGCACGATTGGTCGCCGAGCGGGAACTCGCCGCCGTCATCGACAACCCCGTCGTCACCCTCGACGGCCGCGTGGAGTCCAACGGCAACTTCCACGGGGCGCCGATCGCCTACGTGCTGGACTTCCTCGCGATCGCCGTCGCCGATGTGGCGTCGATCTCGGAGCGGCGCACCGACCGCGCGCTCGACGTCGCACGCAATCAGGGCCTTCCCCCCTTCCTCGCCCACGAGCCCGGCGTCGATTCGGGACTCATGATCGCCCAGTACGCCGCCGCGGGCATCGTGTCGGAGCTCCAGCGCCTCGCCGCCCCGGCATCGGTGGATTCGATCCCGTCCTCGGCGATGCAGGAAGACCATGTGTCGATGGGGTGGGCGGCGGGACGCAAACTCCGACGCGCGGTGGATGGCCTCGCCCGTGTCCTGGCGATCGAGGTCATCACCGGGGCGAGGGCACAGCGGCTGCGCGCCCCGCTCCGGCCGGCACCGGCCACCGGCGCCGTCGCCGACCTCGTGTGCGAGGCCGCCGGCGTCCCCGGTCCCGACCGCTTCCTCTCGCCCGAGATCGAGGCGGTCACCGACCTCGTCTCCCGCGGTGCGATCGCCCGCGCCGCGGCATCCGCCCTTTCCCCGATCACCTCCGAGGAGCACTCATGACCGACGTCCAGGCACCGGCCCGCGCGATCCGCGCGCCCCGTGGCGCGGACCGCACCGCCAAGAGCTGGGGAGCGGAGGCGGCCAAACGCATGCTCATGAACAACCTCGACCCCGAGGTCGCCGAGCGCCCCGACGACCTCGTCGTCTATGGCGGCACCGGGAAAGCCGCCCGCTCGTGGGAGGCGTACGACGCGATCGTCCGCACCCTCGACGACCTCGAGCCCGACGAGACGCTGCTGGTGCAGTCCGGAAAGCCGGTGGGGGTCTTCCGCACGCACGAGTGGGCGCCCCGTGTGCTCATCGCCAACTCCAACCTCGTCGGCGAGTGGGCGACGTGGCCCGAGTTCCGCCGCCTCGAGCACCTGGGCCTGACGATGTACGGCCAGATGACGGCGGGGTCGTGGATCTACATCGGCACGCAGGGGATCCTCCAGGGCACGTACGAGACCTTCGCTGCCGTCGCGCGGTCGATGGGGCGCGACGATCTGGCCGGCACGCTGACCCTGACCGGGGGATGCGGCGGCATGGGCGGCGCGCAGCCGCTCGCGGTCACCCTCAACGGGGGAGCGGTGCTCATCGTCGACGTCGACGAGTCGCGCCTCGCGCGCCGCGTCGAGCACGGCTACCTCGACGAGTACACGACCGACCTCGACGCCGCCGTCGCGCGCGTCGTCGCGGCGCGCGCGGCCGGCGAGGCGCTGTCGGTGGGCGTGGTGGGGAACGCGGCGGAGGTCTTCCCGGAGCTGCTGGGTCGCGGTACCCCGATCGACATCGTCACCGACCAGACCAGCGCGCACGACCCGCTGTCGTACCTGCCCGTCGGTGTGTCCGTCGAACAGTGGCGCCTCGAGGCCGAGCGCGACCCGGGGGAGTTCACTCGCCGGGCACGCGAATCGATGGCCGCGCAGGTCGCGGCGATGGTCGGCTTCCAGGACGCCGGCGCCGAGGTCTTCGACTACGGCAACTCGATCCGCGCCGAGGCGCAACTGGGCGGCTTCGACCGGGCCTTCGCGTTCCCGGGCTTCGTACCGGCGTACATCCGTCCGCAGTTCGCCGAGGGGCGCGGCCCGTTCCGCTGGGTGGCGCTGTCGGGCGACCCCGAAGACATCCGCAAGACGGATGCCGCGGTGAAGGCGCTCTTCCCCGAGAACGCCGCGCTCGTGCGGTGGCTGGAGAAGGCCGGCGACGCGGTGCACTTCGAGGGACTCCCGGCGCGCATCTGCTGGCTCGGCTACCAGGAGCGCCACCTCGCAGGTCTGCGATTCAACGAGATGGTCGCCTCCGGCGAGCTCGCCGGACCCATCGTGATCGGGCGCGACCACCTCGACGCCGGCTCCGTGGCCTCCCCGTACCGCGAGACCGAGGCGATGGCCGACGGTTCCGACGCGATCGCCGACTGGCCGCTGCTGAACGCCCTGCTCAACACGGCCTCGGGGGCGTCCTGGGTCTCGATCCACCACGGCGGTGGCGTGGGCATCGGCCGCAGCATCCATGCCGGACAGGTGACGGTCGCCGACGGGTCGGCGCTCGCCGCCGAGAAGCTCGCGCGCGTGCTCGTCAACGACCCCGGAACGGGCGTCATGCGCCACGTCGACGCCGGCTACGAACGCGCGCGCGAGGTCGCTGCCGAGCGCGGGCTGAAGGTTCCGATGCCGTGACGGTGACGCTCATCACGAACATCGGGGAGCTGACGACGAACGTCGCCCGCGACGGCGACGCGTGTGGCACGCTCCGCGGCGCCGCTGTGCTGATCGACGACGGTCGGATCGCATGGGTCGGGGCCGCAGGGGAGGCGTCGGACGTTTCGTCTCGCTTCGCTCGCTCAACGACCGGGATGAGGACCGTGGATGCCGCGGGGCGGGCGGTGCTTCCCGGGTTCGTCGACTCACACACGCACCTGGTGTTCGGGGGTGACCGCGCCGACGAGTTCGAGGCTCGGATGGCCGGCAGGTCCTATTCCGCCGGGGGCATACGTCGCACCGTCGAGGCCACACGTGCGGCCGGGGACGAGGAGCTTCGGAATCGCCTTGCCGGGTTCATCGGCGAGATGCGCCGCCAGGGAACCACGACGGTGGAGATCAAGACGGGGTACGGGCTGACCGTCGACGACGAGGAGCGGCTTGCTCGCCTCGCGGCCGAGGTGACCGACGAGGTGACGTTCCTCGGAGCTCACGTGATCCCGCCGGAGTACGCCGGTGACCGCGAGGGTTACGTCGATCTCGTGTGCGGGCCGATGCTCGAGCGCTGCGCGCCCGTGGCGAAGTGGGTGGATGTCTTCTGCGAGGACGGCGCCTTCACCGCGGCGGAGGCGCGCCGGGTCCTCGAGGCGGGCCTCGCCCGCAGCCTTCAGCCCCGCGTGCACGGGAATCAGCTCGGGGAGGGCCCGGGTGTCGCCCTGGCGGTCGGTCTCGGCGCCGCATCCGTCGATCACTGCACGTACCTCACCGACGCCGATGTCCGCCTGCTCGCGGGGTCGGCCACCGTCGCCACGCTCCTGCCCGGGGTGGAGTTCTCCACGCGGCAGCCCTACCCCGACGCCCGTCGGCTCGTCGACGCCGGCGTCACCATCGCCCTCGCGAGCGACTGCAACCCCGGGTCGAGTTTCACCAGCTCGATGCCCCTGATGGTCGCCCTCGCGGTGCGCGAGATGGGTCTGACCGTCGCCGAGGCGGTGTGGGCGGCGACAGCGGGAGGGGCTCGGGCGCTCCGACGCAGCGACGTCGGCGCCCTGGCTCCGGGGATGAGGGCCGATGCGGTGCTGCTGGATGCGCCGTCGAGGACGCACCTGGCTTACCGGCCGGGTGTGCCGATCGTCGCGGCGGTCTGGAAGGACGGCGGACGCGTCGCGTAGCTCGCCTCAGCGGGGTGTGTCGATGTGCCACTCCGTCGGGTCGACCGCGCCGACGACGGCCCAGTCGTCATCATCCCAGTGGAACCGGGCGACCGCGCACGTGGGCATCTCGCCGATCCGGCCTCCGGAGAGGGCGTCGGCGAGCTCCGCCATCCCGGGGTTGTGGGCGACGAGCATCACCCGCAGGGCGCCGCTTTCCGACGCGGTGGCGAGGAGCGTCGAGGGTGAGGCGCCGTACAGGTCGGGGACAAGGGTGACCGTGGTCTCCAGCGCCGCGGCGAAGGCCTCCGCGGTCGTGCGGGCGCGCACGGCGGTGCTCGACAGCAGCGCATCGGGGCGGAACCCCGTTCCGGCCAGGCGCGCGGCCATGCGCGGCGCATCGCGCCGGCCGCGCTCGTTCAACGAGCGATCGTGATCGCGGAGCCCGGGGTCGCCCCAGTCCGACTTCGCATGTCGCGCCAGCACCAGTTCGATCGTCATCGGATCGCTCTCCCCGCCAGAAGCTCCAGGACGCACAGCGCGGCCAGTCGCACCGTCCGGCCGTCCTCGGTGTCGGCCGTCGCGTCGACCTCGACGATATCGGCTGAGACCAGCCGGGCATCGGACGTCGCCGACCGCACCAGCGCGCGAAGCGCATCAGCGCTCAGCCCACCCGGAACCGAGGCCGGGCAGCCCGGTGCGACCGAGCGGTCGCAGACATCCACATCGATGTCCAGGTGCACGCCGCCTGCACCCGCTCCTGCGATCTCGAACGCCTCGGCCATGAGGTCAGCGGCGGGGCGACGGCGCACCTCATCCAGGGTGATGAGGGTGATCCCCAGTTCCACGGCGCGCGCGACGTACGCGGGGGAGTTGGCGAAGTCCGCGATGCCGATCTGCACGATCCGTCGTGGATCGAGCCCGTCCTCGATGAGCCGGCGAACCGGCGAGCCGTTCGACCTGCCGTCGCGCAGGTCGAGGTGGGCGTCGAGGGTGATGAGGCCGCCCGCCCGCCCACCCTGGACCACCGGCACGGTCGCGGCGTTGTCGCCACCGAGACCGACGACGAACGCGCCACGGGCGACGAGGTCGGCCACAGTTCGGCGGACGCGCGCCTCGCCGGCGTCGCCGTCGGGCTCGGGCACGTCCCCGGCGTCGACGATCGACAGTGCGGCGTCGAGGTCGAGCGCAGGCGGACCGATCAGGGTGGCGCTGTACCGCTGCAGCGCCGCACGCACGGCGGCGGGGGTGGCGTGCGCTCCGGTCGCCGACAGCGACGTCCGCCAGGTCGGCACGCCGAGGATCGCGACATCGACGCGCCCCGAGATCTCGGCGCCGTCGTGCGCGGACGGCCACTCGCCGGCACGGGGCCAGAGCGGGTCGTGGAAGAGGCCGCTCACGCCGTCACGTACACCCAGGCGACGCGGCCGCTGGCGAGCGGGGCCGAGATGCGGCGATAGAGCGAGACCTCGTACTCGTCGGCGGCGTCGAGCTCGTCCTCGGTGATGGACATGACCTTCCCCACCACCTTGTCCAGCGGATTGCCCGTGGGGCGCACGATGGGGTGCACCGCGTGCCCCGAGACATCCACGACGCGTTCGTCGACGATCTCGGCGTAGTCCACCGTGAATCCGGGCAGGATGTCGGGTTCGGCCTCGACGATCCTGCCGAAGGTGTCCAGCTGCACCTCGGGCTGCTGGAGTGTGCCGTAGCTGAAGAGCAGTTCGCCGCCCATCGATTCCACGCGCTCACTGTAGCGCCGCAGGAGCGTCATCCCCAGATGGCGCGGGCGATCGTATAGATGACCAGACCCGCCAGCGACCCGACGATGGTGCCGTTGAGCCGGATGTACTGGAGGTCGCGCCCGACCATGAGCTCGATCTTCTCGGTGGTCTCCTCGGGGTCCCACTTCTCGACGGTGTCGGTGATGATCGAGGCGATGTCGTGGCGGTATCGGTCGACGAGGAAGACCGCCGCCTCGGTCACCCAGCCGTCGGCACGCTGCTGCAGTGCGGTGTCGGTCACCAGACGCTCGCCGATGTCGGCCAGCGCATCGGTCAGTCGGCGGCGCAGGCCGCTGTCGGGGTCGTCGAGGGCAGCCAGCAGTCCGGACTTCGCGGTGCCCCAGGCCTGCGCGGCGAGTTCGCGGACCCGCGGGCTGTCGAACAGCGCGCCCTTGGCGTCTTCGAGTCGTCCGATGGTGGCGGGGTCCGTCTGCAGGTTCTGGGCGAGCCGCTCGAGGTAGCCGTCGATCGCATGCCGCGCCGGATGATCGGGATCGGCGCGCACGGCCGCGACGAACTTCACCGCTTCGTTGTACACCGTCTCGTCGACGAGGCGTTGAGCGATCCGGGGCACCCAGCTGGGCAGTCGCCGCGAGACCAGACCCTCGAACGCCACTCTGTTGGCCGAGAGCCAGTGGTCGATGGTCTCCGCGGCCAGATCGACGGCGCTGTGGTGGGCGCCCGCGTCGATCACTCGGCCGAGCCACGCGCCGACGGGAGGGCCCCACTCCGGAACGAGCACGTGCTCGCGAGCAAGCTCTTCGATCACGTCGCGCACATCGTCATCGCTCAGGGCGCGCAGGACGCCGGCGGCGATCACCGAGGCTTCGGAACCCACCCGGGCTGCATGCGCGGGTTCGCGCAGCCACTCGCCCGCCCGGCGCGACACATGGGTCGCGGCGAGCTTCGTGCGCACGACGTCACCGCGCAGGAACTCGGTCTCGACGAACTCGCCGAGCGTGCGGCCGATCTCGTCCTTGCGCTTGGGGATGATGGCGGTGTGCGGGATGGGGAGACCGAGCGGATGCCGGAACAGCGCCGTCACCGCGAACCAGTCCGCGAGGGCTCCCACCATGCCGCCCTCGGCGGCGGCGCGGACGTAACCGAGCCAGGGCACCTGCTCCTGGAGCGAGAAGGCGATGGCGAACACCACGGCCATCGCCAGCAGAGCGCCCAGGGCCACGGCCTTCATCGTGCGCAGGCCGCGGCGCCGCTGCTGGTCGGCGGGGCTCAGCAGAGCCGTCGGGGTACGCGCCATCCGGTCATCCTCGCACGTCACCCCTCAGCCGGTGCTGAGACCGGGAAACGCAGGAGCGCCGCCACGGGTGAGCCGTCGACGAGGTCGGCGTTGCGCACACCCCGCACCGTTCCGCCGCCCCGCAGCACCCGCGCGGCGATCTCGTCGACGACGGCGTACGCCGAGGGGGTCGGCTCCTCGGAGGTGGTGATGACGCCGAACTCGTCGATCTGGCCCTCGAGGGTGGCGTCGATGTCGAACAGAAGCTCGTCGACCGCTGCGGCGGTTGCTGCCGCGGCAACCTCGGCGAGGCGACTGGTCGCCAGGTCCTCGGCTCTGCGCGTGCCGAAGAGCTCCCGCCACTCCGACAGCTCACGCGAGAACTCCGCGTCGAGGATCGCCCGCGCCTTCTGCTCGAGTTCGGCGTCGTCGAGGGAATCGGGGTGGGCGTCGATCTTCGCTTCGAGAAGGCGAGGGTGGGTGTTGACCGCGCGGTAGGCAGGGTCGAGGTCGACGGTGGCGGCGAGGATCACGGGAACATCGCGGGGCGCGATGGCGACGACCCGGTCCTGGACGACCCGGCAGAAGCGTTCACGCTCGATCCGGTCTCCAGTCGATCCCTGCGGGCGCGGCATGTCGGCCTGGCCGTCGTTGCTGGCATGCTCGAGGACCGCGTGGTGGTCGTCGGGCAGGTCGAGCTCGTGGGCGACGACGCCGTGATCGGCGCTGATCTCCGTCAGGCGGGCTCCGCCCTGGGAGACCTGGATGATGAAGGCGCGATGCGGGAACGCCGTCGCGCGCAGGAGTGCTCCGGTGTCGAACCGATCGCCGACGGCGACGTTGCGCTCGACCCGGTTGGCCAGGCGGAAGACCTCGACGCGTGACGGGGAGGCGAGGATCACGAGCGAACGCGATTGGTGGCGCCAGAGCTCGTCGTCGTCTTCCAGAGCGCGGAGCGCGGCCACGACCTCCTCCGCGTCGGCGGCGTCGACGTCCTTCTCGGCGAGCATCCGCTCGGCCTCCGACACCGCGCTTCTCAGGTCTCCTCGCACTCTGTCGTGATCTGAGGGGACGGGCGACGATGCCACGGCGATGGTGACGCTCGCGTCGTCGCGGACGTCGATCAGTTCGAGCAGCTGGGCGGTGTGGGGAATGTCGGTGGGCAGCATCGCACCACGCTATGACGGCCGCGCGGGCGAGGGCAGGTCCTTGCGTACTTCGCGAGTGTCGGTTACGGCGCGGCGCCGATGGCTGAGAGGGTCGAATCCGTCACCGTTACGGCACATAGACGACGGAATCCGCGAGGTTTTACAACTCCGACACACAATCACGTCTGTACGAGCAACAGCGCGTGTGTTTGACTACGGGACACAGCGGTTCGAACAGACGCGGCACTGCCGCCCGCGGAGGATTCATGCCCGAGGCTTCCCTCACCACACACCCCGGCCCGCGCGGGCGCACCTCGCAGCCGGAGGAGGATGCGAGCGGGGCGACGGGGTCGGTCGTGATCGACCGGGTCACCAAGCGCTACGCGGGTCAGGCGGCTGTCGACGATCTGTCTCTCGCGATCGCTGCCGGCGAGTTCGTCTCGCTCCTCGGGCCCTCCGGGTGCGGGAAGACGACGACCCTCCGCATGATCGCGGGATTCGAGCATCCGGATGCCGGGGACATCGTCGTCTCCGGCCGCTCCGTGCTCGGTCTTCCGCCCTACCGCCGCGACGTGAACACCGTCTTCCAGGCCTACGCGCTCTTCCCTCACCTGTCCGTCGCCGAGAACGTCGCCTACGGTCTGCAGCAGACGCGCACGCCGAAGGCGGAGGTGCGGCAGCGGGTCGCCGACGCGCTGGACATGGTGCAGATGCGCCGGTTCGCCGACCGCAAGCCGACGCAGCTCTCCGGCGGGCAGCAGCAGCGCATCGCCCTCGCACGCGCCCTGGTCAACCGGCCCGCCGTGCTGCTCCTGGACGAGCCGCTCGGCGCCCTGGATCGGCAGCTGCGCGAGGAGATGCAGCTGGAGCTCAAGCTTCTGCAGTCGCGGTTGGGCATCACCTTCGTGTTCGTCACCCATGATCAGGGTGAGGCCCTGTCGATGAGCGACCGGATCGCGGTGATGCGCGATGGCCGCATCGAGCAGCTGGCGGACTCGGACACCATCTACGCGCGGCCGGCGACGGCCTACGTGGCGGCGTTCGTCGGCCAGCAGAACTTCTTCCGCGGAGCGGTCGTCGACGCGGGCGCGGCGGTCGAGTCTCCACACGTCGTCGTGCGCGGCACGGAGCGGGTGCTGACGGGCCCGCAGGGCGAGGCCGCGGTGCGGCCCGAGAACATCCGCATCGATCCCGCCGGGTCATCCGCGGCCGGCGAGGTGAATGCGGTCGAGGGCGAACTCATCGGCGTCTCGCACCTGGGCGAGACGATGCAGTACCTCGTCAGCCTCGGCGGCGACCAGAGTCTCGTGGTCCGCCGACCCACGCCCGACGCCCCGGCCCTGCGCGTCGGCGACCGGGTGCGCTGCGCGTGGGCGCCCCACCACGTCCTCCTCTTCCCCTTCGACGACGCCGCCGAGGAGGGCGGCTACGTCGCGCCGCCGACCGCCTGAACCCTTCACCGGATTTCCCGACCTCCCGACCCCAGGAGCACCGATGAACGAATCCCGCAGCCCGATCCGCATCCTCGCCCCCGACGCCGCCGTACCCGTCATCGCGCGCGAACTGTCCCGGCGGCGCTTTCTCAGCCTCGCCGCCCTCGTCGGCGGGACGGCGGTGCTGGCAGCGTGTGCACCGGGTGGCGGGAGCGCACCGAACCCACAGGCCACCGGTGGCGACCTCGAGAGCGATCTGTCCATCTACACCTGGGGCGACTACGACTCACCCGACGTCATCGCGGACTTCACGTCGGAGCTCGGGCCGCGGGTGGCGCTGGACTCCTACAGCTCGAACGAAGAGCTGATCGCCAAGCTCGTCGCGGCGCGGGGCACGTCCGGCTACGACATCGTCGTGCCGACCGGGGTGTTCATCCCCCAGATGATCGAGAACGAGCTCCTCACCCCGTTGAACAAGGAGCTGCTGCCGAATCTGGCGAACATGGATCCCGCCTACCTCGGGCGAGCGTGGGATCCTTCCAACGACTACTCGGTGTGCAAGGCCTGGGGCACGACCGGGTTCGTCTACGACAAGAACGTCATCACGCGCGAGCTCGCGACGTGGTCGGACTTCTTCGACGCCGCGCAGAACGAGGCGAGCGGCAGGACATCGATGTCGGATGACCCGGCGGGGATCATCGGCGCCTACTTCTGGGCCAACGACATGGATTGGAACACCGAAGACCCCGCCGAGCTCGAGGAGTGCCGCGCGTTCCTCGTCGAGACCATCGCACCCCACATCTCCGCCTTCGACTCCTATCCCGGGACCAACGCCATCCCGCAGGGCACGCAGGTGCTGATGCAGGCCTGGAATGGAGATGCCCGCCTCGGCCTGCTCGAGAGCAGCGAGCCCGACCGGTGGCAGTGGGTGCTGCCCGGCCCGCTGACCGAGCTCTGGATGGACAACTGGGCGATCGCCGCGGGTGCTCCCCATCCCGAGGCGGCGCACGCGTTCATCAACTTCTCGATGACACCCGAGAACCTGGCTCTGAACCTCGACTACATCGGCTACAACGTCGGGGGCAAGGACATGGAGCAGGCCGCGGTCGAAGCCGGTCTCGAGCTCACCGACATGATCTTCTTCACACCCCAGCAGCTCGACACGATGCGCGAGCAGACCTTGAACGACTCGCAGACGACGCGGGTGGAGATCTGGAACGAGATGAAGGCCGCGGCGGGTGCCTAGACGCCGCGCCGGTGCCGCGCTCGCCGTTCCGGCGTGGGCATGGCTGCTGGTGTTCTTCGTCGCCCCCGTGGCGATGGTGGTCTGGTTCAGCTTCGGCTACAAGCCGGGCGTCTTCGGCACGCACGCCAACGACGTGCTCTCCTTCGACCGGTACGTCGAGGCGCTCTCCCCGACGTTCTTCACCACCTTCCAGAACACGCTGTGGGTAGGGGTGCTCGGAACGGCGATCTGCTTCCTGATCGGGATGCCGGTCGCATACTGGATGGCCTTCAAGGTGCGACCTGAGCGTCGTGGCCTCCTCATCGCCCTCGTGCTGGTGCCGTTCTGGACGAACTTCCTGGTGCGCACGATCGGCTGGCAGGTGATCCTCGCCCCGGAGGGATGGGCGTCGGGAGTGCTGCAGTCGATCGGGATCATCGATGGCCCGCTCGAACTGCTCTACACCCGCACCGCGGTGCTCATCGGCGTCGTGTACAACTATCTGCCGCTGATGATCCTGCCCCTGTTCGTGGCCTTCGACCGCGTGGGCCCGGCGGTGCGCGAGGCATCGAAGGACCTGGGAGCGGGGAAAGTCACGACGTTCCTGCGCGTGACCCTGCCGCTGTCGCGTCCGGGCGTCATCGCCGGTGTCCTGCTCGTCTTCATCCCCCTGATGGGCGACTACATCACGGCCACCGTGCTCGGAGGGGCGCGGGGGAACATGGTCGGGCAGCTCGTGGCCAGCCAGTTCCAGACTGCCCAGAACTGGGCGCTCGGGTCGGCGATGGCGGTGCTGCTGATGCTGGTGATCGTGCTCACGATCGCTGTGGCCGCCGCGATCATCTGGGTGATCACCCTGCCGTTCCGGTCGCGCACGGGGCTGGTGCTCGGCCCGCCACCCGAAGCCGCCGCGCCGGAGACGGCAGCGCCCGAGCGGGTGGAGGTGCGGTCGTGACCCTGGAGCGGAGGTCGGCTCCCCGATCGTGGTCGGACATCGCGCTGACGGTCTGGGGCGTCCTGGTGCTGCTGTTCCTCTTCGCCCCCATCATCGTGATCGTGATCTACTCCTTCAACAGCGGACGTCTCCTCGTGGCGTGGGATGGCTTCGGCTTCGACGGATTCCGCGCCATCGTCGAAAAGCCCGCCATCCAGAACGCCGTCCGCGTCTCGATCGTCACCGCGCTCATCTCCGCCGTCATCGCCACGGTGCTCGGCACCCTCGCCGGGATCGCCATGGCCCGTCATCCGGGCCGGTGGGTCTGGTGGTTCCTCGGACTTCTCCTCCTCGTCTCGGTGACGCCTGAGATCGTCGACGCCGTGGCCCTGCTGCCCTTCCTGGTCTTCCTCGGGCAGGATCTCGGCCTCGCCTTGTTCAACGACGGCATCGTCCGCCTGTCGATCGGCAGCTCGCTTTTCGCCACGGCCGTGGTCTCGTACATCGTGCGTGCGCGCCTGGTCGGACAGGAGGCGAACCTCGAAGAGGCTTCGGGTGATCTCTATGCCACGCCTCTGACGACCTTCCGCCGCATCACTCTCGCCCTCGCCATGCCGGCGGTGCTGGCCGGATTCCTCCTGGCCTTCACACTGAGCCTCGACAACACGATCATCGCGGCGTTCGTGCAGGTCTCGGGCACCACCCCCTGGCCGGTCTACGTCCTGAGCGCAGTGCGGTCGGGCCTGCGGCCCGAGATCGCCGCCGTCTCCACGATCATGCTCCTGCTGACCCTGGTCGCCCTCGCACTCGTCGCCTTGGTCCTCAGGCGCGCGGGCGACTCCGCGTCGCAGATCGCCCGCACCATGACCGGCGGCTGACGGTGCCCGCCGACATCGTCTTCACCGGAGGGCCGGTGTTCCTCGCCGACGCGGCGCGCAGCCGCACCTTCGCCGTCGCGGTGGCCGGCGAGAGGATCGTCGCGGTCGGCCCGGAGGCGAGCGGATGGATCGGACCGGGCACGGAGGTCATCGATCTGGCCGGGCGACTGCTCGTGCCCGGTTTCCAGGACGCGCACGTCCACCCGGTCTGGGGCGGCCTCGACATGCTCCGCTGCGATCTGTCGGCTGACTCCAACCGCGAGGCGTACCTCGCCCGCATCGAGGCGTTCGCCGCGCAGCATCCGGATGACGAATGGGTGCTCGGCGGCGGGTGGATGATGTCGGCGTTCCCCGGCGGTACGCCGACGGCGGCCGACCTCGACTCCGTCGTTGCGGACCGGCCGGCGTTCCTCCCCAATCGCGACGGACACGGCGCGTGGGTCAACTCGCGCGCGCTGGAGCGGGCCGGCATCACGCGCGACACCCCGGACCCCGCCGACGGCCGGATCGAGCGGGATGCTGCGGGGGAGCCCACCGGCACGCTCCACGAGGGCGCGATGAGCCTGGTCAACAGGCTGCTCCCCGAGGAGCCGCCCGAGCGACTCGTCGAAGCACTGCTGACCGGCCAGCGCTACCTGCACTCGTTCGGCATCACCGCGTGGCAGGATGCGATCGTCGGCACGCAGTACTCCGACGCGGGTGACCCACTGCCCGCCTACCTCACCGCCGCAGCATCCGGACAGCTCACCGCACGCGTCGTCGGGGCGCTCTGGTGGGACCGACATCGGGGTCTCGAGCAGATCGCCGACCTCGTACGCCGTCGAGCCGAGTCCTCCGTCGGGCGGTTCCGGGCGACGACAGTGAAGATCATGCAGGACGGCGTGGCCGAGAACTTCACGGCGGCCATGCTGGAGCCTTACCATGACGCCCACGGCCACCACACCGACAACGCAGGTATCTCCTTCGTCGAGCCCGCCGTGCTCAACGCGGCTGCCATCCAGCTGGATGCCCTGGGCTTCCAGATGCACTTCCACGCGATCGGCGACCGCGCCGTGCGCGAATGTCTCGACGCGATCGAGGCTGCCCGACGGGCGAACGGCCCGAGCGGGAATCGTCACCACATCTCGCACATCCAGGTCATCCATCCCGATGACATCCCGCGGTTCCGCGATCTGGACGTGACCGCCAACATGCAGATGCTCTGGGCGACGCTGGAGCCGCAGATGGTCGAGCTCACGCTCCCGTTCCTCGGGGAACCGCGGGCGTCGCAGCAGTACCCGTTCGGAGATCTTCTGCGCGCGGGCGCGACGCTCGCCGCCGGCAGCGACTGGTCGGTCAGCACCCCCGACCCGTTGGCGGCCATCCACGTCGCGGTGAACCGTCGGTCCGCGCCGAGCGAGTGGGAGGGGGACTACGAGCCCTTCCTGCCCGAACAGGCGCTGGATCTCGGCACGGCGCTCGCTGCGTACACCGCGGGTTCGGCCCGCGTGAACGGCCTCGACGACACCGGCACGATCCGCGTCGGCGCGCTCGCCGATCTCGTCCTCCTGGATCGCGACCCGTTCGCCGCGCCGCCCGATCAGATCGGTTTCACCCGCGTACTCGGCACCTGGGTGGGCGGGCAGCGCGTCTACACCGCCTAGGAACGGCCGCTGATCAGGTCGGCGAGGTGGGCCAGGCGCGAGGTGCGCGCGCCGTGCCGGCTCTCACGACGATCCGCGGCGCGATACGCCGCGTAGATCCCCTGGATACCGAGCCACCGCAGCGGCTCGACCTCCCAGCGCCGCGCCGGCTGATTGACCCACGGCAGTCGGGTGAGGTCGGTGTCCCGACCGGTGATCAGATCCGCGAGAGTGCGGGCTGCCAGATTCGTCGCGGCGACGCCCGTGCCGACGTACCCACCGCCCCAGCCGAGCCCGGAGGCGGGGTCGTACCCGACGCTCGCCCGCCATGTGCGCGGCACGCCGAGCACCCCGCTCCAGCCGTGGGCGAGCGGGGTGCCGGTGGCTGCGGGAAACCAGGAGTGGAGGATGCCGGCGAGCCCGGCCACCGTGGTTGCCGAGACGTCACCGTCGTTGTCGGTGCGGGAACCGAAGCGGTAGGGATTCCCGCGTCCGCCCAGGGCGATCCGGCCGTCCGGCGTGCGCTGGGCGTAGGCGTACACGTGGGAGAGGTCCTCCAGCGTGTCGCTGTCCGCCCATCCGATCTCGGACCAGGCGGCTTCCGGCAGCGGCTCGGTGATGATCATCGCGGAGTTCAGCGGCACCCAGGTGCGGCGTTCGCCGCGCAGGGTCGCGGTGTACCCCTCGGTCGCACGGATGACGTGCCGCGCCCGGACGGTACCGGTCGCGGTGACGGCGCGGCCGGGACGGATCCGCTCGACGCGGGTGTCTTCGTGGATCCGCACGCCGAGCCCGCGGACGACGGCGGCCAGGCCCGACGCCAATTTCGCGGGGTGGATTCGAGCACAGTGCGGCTGCCAGAGTCCGCCGAGCGATCCGGCGACGCGCACCCGCTCATCGGTGTGCTCCCGGTCGAGCCGCCGGAAGCCCTCCTCCGGCCACGCGGTCGCGTCCCGCGCGAACGCGTCCGCCCGCGCGAGCTGCGCCGTGTTGCGCGCCACCACGAGGCTGCCGCCCTTGCGGATCTCGGCGTCGATCCCCTCGCGTCGGGTGGTGACGATCACCTCGTCGACCGTGTCGTTGAGCGCTTCCTGCAGAGCCGCCGCGGCGGCTCTGCCGTGGTGCTTCACATACCATTCGTGCCCGCCCGTGATGGTGTTGGTCAGCCAGCCGCCGTTGCGTCCCGACGCGCCGAAGCCGGCGAAACGCGCCTCGAGCACACGAATGGACATCCCGGGGTTCTGCGTGGCGAGATAGTAGGCCAGCCAGAGTCCGGTGTACCCGGCGCCGACGATGGCGACATCCGCGTCGGCGTCACCGTCGAGGCGGTCGGCCGGTCGGGGAACGCCCAGCTCCGCCATCCAGAACGAGACGTTCCCCATCGCGGGTGACACGCGGTCTACAGCACCTTCTCGGCGTCGGTCAGCACTGCGCGCAGGATCTGCTCGATCTCTGCGAACTCGGCAGGTCCCGTCGTCAATGGGGGAGCGAGCTGGATCACGGGGTCGCCGCGGTCGTCGGCCCGGCAGTACAGCCCGGCCTCGAACAGCGCCTTCGACAGGAACCCGCGCAGCAGTCGCTCCGACTCGTCGTCGTCGAAAGTCTCGCGCGTGGACTTGTCCTTCACGAGCTCGATGCCGAAGAAGTATCCGTCGCCGCGCACGTCGCCCACGAGCGACAGATCGCGCAGCTTCTCGAGCTCGGCGCGCAGCAGCGGCGAGTTCTCCCGGACGCGGTTGTTCAACCCCTCCTCCTCGAAGATGTCGAGGTTCTCGAGGGCGACCGCCGCCGAGACCGGGTGTCCGCCGAATGTGTACCCGTGCGCGAACGTCGTCTGGCCGGTGCGGAACGGCTCGTAGATGCGGTCGCTGACGATCGTGGCGCCGATCGGCGAGTAGCCGCTCGTCATGCCCTTGGCGCAGGTGATCATGTCGGGCACGTAGCCGTACGCGTCGCACGCGAACATGTGGCCGATGCGGCCGAAGGCGCAGATGACCTCATCCGAGACGAGCAACACGTCATAGCGATCGCAGATCTCGCGGACGCGCTGGAAGTAGCCGGGCGGCGGGGGGAAGCATCCTCCGGAGTTCTGCACCGGCTCGAGGAACACCGCGGCGACCGTTTCGGGCCCCTCGAACTGGATCATCTCCTCGATGCGGTCGGCCGCCCACACGCCGAAGGCCTCCTCGTCGTCGGTGGGCGCACCCATGTCGCCGGCGCGGTAGAAGTTCGTGTTCGGCACCCGGAACCCGCCGGGGGTGACCGGTTCGAACATCGCCTTCATCGCCGGGATGCCGGTGATCGCCAGCGCCCCCTGCGGCGTGCCGTGATAGGCGACGGAGCGCGAGATCACCTTGTGCTTGTTCGGTTTTCCCTGCAGCTTGAAGTGATACTTCGCGAGCTTGAACGCCGTCTCGACGGCCTCGCCCCCGCCGGTGGAGAAGAACACCCTGTTCAGGTCGCCGGGCGCGTACGACGCCAATCGATCGGCGAGTTCGATGGCCGCGGGATGCGCGTACGACCAGATGGGGAAGAAGGCCAGTTCGGATGCCTGCTGTGCGGCCGCTTCGGCAAGTCGCCGTCGTCCGTGGCCGGCGTTGACCACGAACAGTCCCGACAGCCCGTCGAAGTACCTCCGGCCGCCCGCATCCCAGATGTGGTGACCGTCGCCCTTGACGATGATCGGGACCCCGTCGGCCACGGTGGACTGGCGGGTGAAATGCATCCACAGGTGGTCGTCGGTCATCTGCTGCAGCGCTTCGGCGTCGGGCCTGAGGCGCGCCGTGCGGGTGAACTCTGACGTCATCGTGTTCCCCAGTTGTAGAGCTGCTTGTGGAGCTTCAAGTAGACGAACGTCTCGGTGGACCGGACGCCGTCGATGCTGCGGATCTCGGAGTTGAGCAGCGCGAGCAGGTCGTCATCGCTCTCGCACACCACTTCGGCGAGGATGTCGAACGATCCCGCTGTGAGGACGACGTAGTCGACCGTGGGCAAGGCGGCCAGTGCCTCGGCGACCTCACGCGTGTCACCCGACACGGTGATGCCGATCATCGCCTGACGGTGGAAGCCCAACTGCAGCGGGTCGGTGACCGCGACGATCTGCATCACGCCCGACTCGGTCAGTCTCTGCACGCGCTGGCGCACAGCCGCCTCACTGAGCCCGACGGACTTGCCGATGTCGGCGTACGAACGGCGACCGTCCTCCTGCAGAAGTTCGATGATCGCCTTCGACACCTCGTCGATCTGCGGGGGTGCGGTCCGCGCTGCCATGTCTCGATCCTGGCACTCGAGGAGCGCCTGAGCAACTGATTCCGTTGAGAATAGTTCGCCTGACTGACGAGAACGATAGTCAGACGGATGTGGGCGGTGCGATCGGGCCGAGCCAGGCGGTGGCGAGGGCGGCGTGCGCCGATTCGGGATCGGAGGGATGGAACTGCCCGGCGAGGACGTCGCGGTAGAGGCGGGACAGCTCATTCCGGGCGAAGAACGAGGATCCTCCCGCGACCAGCATCGCCTCGTCGACCACCTGTCTGGCCGCTGCGACCGCACGGTGCTTCACACCGGCGAGCAGCGAGAACCATCGCTCGCCGTGTTCGGCTCGCGCGTCCACGTCTGCGCTCAGGACGGAGATCTGGGGCGGAAGCGCGTCGTAGGCCATCGCCATGGTCGCCACGCGCCGACGGATGTCGGGGTCGTCGCTGAGGGGTGCACCGGTCTTCTTGGAGTGCCGTGATCTCGCCGACAGCACCGCGAGGTCGAGCGCTCGCCGTGCGATGCCGGTGTACACCGAGGCGATGAGCAGTTCGAACACGCTGAAGATGCCGAAGACGAGCGGGTCGGGCTGGGGCCCGGGTGCCACGCGCCTGACCACGCGCTCGGGCGGAGCGACGGCGCCGTGGAGCTCCGTCGTGCGGGACTGGGTGGCGCGCATGCCGAGGGTGTCCCAGTCATCGCGGATGCGCACCCGATCGTCAGCCTCCTCGCTTCGCGGCACGAAGGCATAGACGATCCGCGGGCCGTCGGCCGAGCGGGTGTCGAGACCGTGAAGTCCCAGCTGCGTCCAGACGGGCGACAGGGTGGTGAAGATCTTGGTGCCGGTGAAGGCGTACCCGCCGTCCGGCCGGGGATCGGCGGCGGTGTCGCTGCCGAAGAGCACGAGGTCGTTGCCGGCTTCGCTGATGCCGAAGGCGAACACCTCTCCCGCTGCCGCGCCCTCGAGCACGAACCGCAGGTCGTCGATGCCGCGGTCGAGCAGCTGGCGCGCGACGCCCGTCCACACCAGGTGCATGTTGATCGCGAGCGCCGTCGCCGGGGCGGCGGTGGCGAGCCGCTGCTGCAGCACCGCGACCTCGGCGAGGGTCAGTCCTCGTCCCCCGAGGGTCTCCGGTACGAAGAGGGCGAGGTACCCGATGCCACGGAGCTCGTCGAGGTCGGCCATGGGGAAGGTGTTCTCGTGGTCGTGGGCGCCCGCGCGCTCACGGAACCGCTCCAGCAGATCCGGCGGGAGGATCTTCTCGGATTCGCTCACGATCCCATTGTCCGTTCGTCCCGCAGCACCCGGCGCAGCTCGGCGACGGTCTGTTCGGGCTTGTCGCGATGCGGAGAGTGCCCGGCGCCGGTGACCACCGTCATCCGCACCCGGTCGTTGGCTGCGAGCACCTCGGTGGCGAGCGGGCCGTCGAAGATGCTGTACACCTTGGGATCGGCGGCGAGAACGTCCACGTCGACATCCAGTCGCGCGAGGGCGGCGCGGACGTCCCACGCGGGATTCTGCAGGCTCGTCTGCTCGACCGCCCACCGGCTGGCCTGTCGGGCTGCGAGGGCCTTCAGCTCGATGTCGTGAGGATGCCACTGCGGGTGCGCCTCACGCACAGCGGCCTCCGTCGGGTCGGCGAAGGCCTCCTCCTGACTTCGTCGCACGACCTCCCGGTCGTGGTCGGAGAGGTGGACGGCGGGATCGATCAGGATGACGCGACGCGTCCATTCCGGATCGTCCGCGGCGGCGAGCGTGGTCGCCGCGCCGCCGAGGGAGTGGCCGATGACGAGGTCCCACGTGCCATCGCCCTGCTCGGGACGGATGCCGACGAGGTCTGCGGCGTAGGCGGGGATCGTGTAGTCGAGCACGCGTGGGGCCACGCCGTGCCCGCGCAGATCCACGGCGTCCGCGCGCCATCCGTCTTCGGCCAGCGCCACGCCGTAGCGCCACATCAGTGCGGCGGTGGAGCCGAGGCCGTGGACGAGGAGCGCGCGTCGCGCGGCGCGCGGGTCGCCCCAGGAGATGCGGGGGAGAGTCACCGGAAACGTCACGCCCTTCAGCGTAAGCGGGCCTCGCCGCCCCGGGGTGGCGGAAGATGGAGGGCATGATCTCGACCGACCTCGCCCTCGAGCTGCGCGCGGCGGGTCTCGTGTGGCATCCGACCTCCGGTGATCGCTTCCAGCTGGACGAACCCGAATTCGATGCCGACGTCTTCACCGTCAGCGAGATGACCATCGAACCGCGCGAGTACCCGACGGGTCGCATCCTGGCTTTCAACGGAACGACCGAGTGGGCGCTCGACTCGGTCGCGCTCGAAGACGCCCTGTGGCTTCCGCACGAGAGCCAGCTGCGGGAGCTTCTGCGCGGGGCGTTCCGGTCGCTGCGCCGGCTCGTCGACACCCATCAGGTGGAGATCGAGCTGGGCGGCGACGTCATCGTGTTCGAGCATCCCGAGCCCGCCGACGCCTACGCGCTGGCCGTCCTCGAGCTGCTGCGTCGCATCCAGTAGCGCGCTCGCCCGCGGCATCCGCTCAGGTGATCGTCGACACCGGTTCGGTGTCGGGGATCGGGCTGGCGTCGCGCCCGCGGAGATCGGGGAACCCTCGGACGAACACCACCGCGACGAGGAAGCCGACGCCCGCGAACGCCGCCGCCGCCAGGTAGGCGCCCTGCGGACCCACACCGTCGATGAGGAAGCCGGCGACAGCCGAACCCGCGGCGGCGCCGATGAGCTGTCCCGTGCCGATCCAGCCGTACGCCTCGGCGGTCTCGCTGAATTTCACGCTCGCCGAGGTCATCGCGAAGAGCACCGCCAGCGCGGGGGCGATGCCGATACCGGCGAGGAAGAGCGTGCCGCCGAGCCACCACACATCGAGCGAGATCAGGGCGAGGAGCAGGCCCAGGGTGAAGATGCCCATGCGTCGCGCCATGGCCCAGGGGCCGATGGGGATGTGGCCGAAGCCGAGCCCGCCGGCGAGGCTGCCGATGGAGAAGACCGCCAGGACGAGACCGGCCTCCAACCCGCTGTGGCCGAAGGTCGCCACGACTCCGGCCTCGACCGCGGCGCAGCCGCCGATGAGGAGGAAGCCGATGACGGTGGCCAGAAGCACGGGGGGCTTGGCGAGCACCCGTCCCAGGCGTCGGCGGCTCCGTGGGATCCGCACGCGTCCGACCTCGGGCGACAGGATGAACCACAGTCCGCCGCCGACGAGGATCACCACGATGAGGACCAGGGCCTCGACCGTGCCGATCTGGGTCGCCACGAAGGTCACCAGAACCGGCGCGATGATCCAGATGATCTCCTGCAGCGAGGCATCCAGCGAGAACAGCGGCGTCAGCTGACGGGAGTTGACCATTTTGGGGTAGATCGTGCGCACCGCCGATTGGACCGGAGGCGTCGACAGCCCTGCGACCAGGCCCAGCAGCATGTAGGCGGGGAGCGGCATCTCGACCAGGGCCAGTGTCGCGATCGCGACCGCGCAGATCGCCAGGGTGATCGACAGCACCCGCCGCATGCCCCACAGGCCCATCCAGCGGCTGGTGACCGGGCCGGCGACCGCCTGTCCGACGGAGGTGGCGGCCAGGACCAGACCGGCCGCGCCATACGATCCGGTCACCTGCTCGATGTGAAGCAGGACGGCCAGGCTCGTCATGCCGTTGGGGAAGCGGGCGGTCAGCTGTGCGGCGATGATGCGCGCTACTCCGGGGGTGCGCAGAAGGTCTCGATATCCCGCCACGCCACCACGCTAGTGCGACACGCCGCGACACGCCGTCGTGCTCTGTCCACAGGTAATCGGATGTCGGAACCCCCGAATACGGTCGCCCCTGTGGAGGAGTTCTCTCTCGGGTTCGCGGAGCCGCGCGAATCCGGGCTTTCCGGCAGCGGAACCGACGCGCCGCCTGTGGATGAAATGGTGGACAACCTGTGTTGTACATGGGGATGACGGTGAGAAAACTACACGGATGTAACTACTATCCCTAGTGGTGCTATCCGATGTCGGCACCCATATGTAGTATTGGTCTCCCGGTGGGGGTCACCGGAGAAAACACTCGAAATCGAGGGGAGAACGGATCGACATGGCGATCACCGTTTACACCAAGCCGTCCTGCGTGCAGTGCACTGCGACCTACCGTGCACTGGACTCGAAGGGCATCGCATACGAGGTCCACGACCTTTCCGAAGACCCGGCCGCGCTCGAGCAGGTCAAGGCCCTCGGCTACCTGCAGGCACCCGTCGTCATCACCGACGAAGACCACTGGTCGGGCTTCCGTCCCGACAAGATCGACGAACTGGCGTCGCGCCTGGCCTGAGGCCGGCGCCGCGTCGGGGACCCGCGAGGACCGAGCTCAGGAGGGAACCATGAGCGCACTGGCGACATCCGCCCCGCTCCTGGTGTATTTCTCCAGCGTGTCGGGCAACACCGCACGCTTCGTCGAGAAGCTCGATCTCCCCGCCATCCGCATCCCGATCACCGCCTCCGAACCGACCCCGGTCGTGGACGAGCCCTTCGTTCTCGTGACCCCCACCTATGGGGGAGGCCAGGGACGCGGTGAAGAGAAGGGTGCCGTCCCCAAGCAGGTCATCCGTTTCCTCAACGACGAGCGGAACAGACGATCCCTGCGGGGAGTGATCTCCGCAGGCAACAGCAACTTCGGCGAGTCGTTCTGCCTCGCCGGCGAGATCATCAGCCGCAAGTGCCGAGTGCCGCACTTGTACCGGCTCGAAGTATTCGGCACGCCTGAAGACGTGACACGCGTCAGCGATGGATTGGAACGATGGTGGAAGCTGCACTGACCGAGAAGGACTTCAAGACCGAGGCGCGATTCGAGGGTATGGATTATCACGCCCTCAACGCGATGCTGAACCTGTACGGACCGGACGGGAAGATCCAGTTCGACGCCGACAAGCGCGCTGCGCGGGAGTACTTCCTCCAGCACGTGAACCAGAACACGGTGTTCTTCCACTCGCTCAAGGAGCGCCTGGACTACCTCGTGGAGAAGGAGTACTACGAGCCCACGGTGCTCGAGAAGTACCCCTTCGAGTTCATCCAGCAGCTCAACGACCTCGCCTACGGAAAGAAGTTCCGCTTCGAGACGTTCCTCGGCGCCTTCAAGTACTACACCAGCTACACGCTGAAGACCTTCGACGGCAAGCGGTACCTCGAGCGCTTCGAGGACCGCGTCGTCATGACCGCCCTCGGGCTCGCCGACGGCGACCAGACGCTCGCCGTCCAGCTGGTCGAGGAGATCATCTCCGGGCGCTTCCAGCCGGCCACGCCGACGTTCCTGAACACCGGGAAGGCGCAGCGCGGCGAGCTGGTGTCGTGCTTCCTCCTCCGGATCGAAGACAACATGGAGTCGATCGCCCGCGGCATCAACTCCGCTCTGCAGCTGTCCAAGCGCGGTGGCGGGGTGGCGCTGCTGCTGTCGAACATCCGTGAGGCCGGCGCTCCGATCAAGCAGATCGAGAACCAGTCCTCGGGCATCATCCCGGTGATGAAGCTCCTCGAAGACAGCTTCAGCTACGCCAACCAGCTCGGCGCCCGTCAGGGCGCGGGTGCGGTCTACCTGTCGGCGCACCACCCCGACATCCTGCGGTTCCTCGACACCAAGCGCGAGAACGCCGACGAGAAGATCCGCATCAAGACGCTGTCGCTGGGTGTGGTGATCCCCGACATCACGTTCGAGCTGGCCAAGAACGACGAGGACATGTACCTTTTCTCGCCGTACGACGTCGAGCGCGTCTACGGCGTGCCCTTCGGCGACATCTCCGTCACCGAGAAGTACCGCGAGATGGTCGACGACGCCCGCATCAAGAAGACCAAGATCAACGCGCGCGAGTTCTTCCAGACCCTCGCCGAGATCCAGTTCGAGTCGGGTTATCCGTACATCATGTTCGAGGACACGGTGAACAAGGCCAACCCGATCAAGGGGCGGATCAACATGTCCAACCTGTGCTCGGAGATCCTCCAGGTCAACACCCCGACGACGTACGACGAAGACCTCTCGTACGCCCAGATCGGCAAGGACATCTCCTGCAACCTGGGATCGATGAACATCGCGCTGGCGATGGACGGCGGCAACCTCGGCCAGACGGTCGAGACGGCCATCCGCGCCCTGACCGCGGTGAGCGACCAGAGCCACATCCGCTCGGTCCGCTCGATCGAGGACGGCAACGACCGCTCGCACGCGATCGGTCTCGGACAGATGAACCTGCACGGCTTCCTCGCCCGTGAGCACATCCACTACGGCTCGGAAGAGGGCCTGGACTTCACGAACATCTACTTCTACACGGTGCTCTTCCACGCCCTGCGCGCGTCGAACCGACTCGCCATCGAGCGCGGCACGGCCTTCGACGGCTTCTGGGACTCCACCTACGCCTCGGGGGAGTTCTTCGACAAGTACACCGATCAGGCATGGGTGCCCGCCACGGAGCGGGTCGCGGAGCTGTTCACCGAGATCCCCGTCCCCACCCAGGACGACTGGCGCGAGCTGAAGGCGAGCATCCAGCAGTACGGCATCTACAACCAGAACCTGCAGGCTGTGCCGCCGACCGGATCGATCTCGTACATCAACAACTCGACCTCGTCGATCCACCCGATCGCGTCGAAGATCGAGATCCGCAAGGAAGGCAAGCTCGGCCGCGTCTACTACCCGGCTCCGTTCATGACGAACGAGAACCTCGAGTACTACGAAGACGCGTACGAGATCGGCTACGAGAAGGTCATCGACACGTACGCGGCTGCGACGCAGCACGTGGACCAGGGGCTGTCGCTGACGCTCTTCTTCAAAGACACCGCGACCACGCGTGACATCAACCGGGCGCAGATCTACGCCTGGAAGAAGGGCATCAAGACCATCTACTACATCCGCCTGCGGCAGATGGCGCTCGAGGGAACCGACATGTCCGAGTGCGTCAGCTGCATGCTGTGACCCTCTGATCAGGACTTTTTAGGAGACATGATGGCTGAGAAGCTCCAACTGCTCAACCGGGTCCAGGCGATCAACTGGAACCGCATCCAGGACGAGAAGGACCTCGAGGTCTGGAACCGTCTGGTGAACAACTTCTGGCTGCCCGAAAAGGTGCCGCTGTCCAACGACATCCAGTCCTGGAACACGCTGACTCCGCAGGAGCAGACCCTCACCATGCGGGTGTTCACCGGTCTGACCCTGTTGGACACCATCCAGGGCACGGTCGGCGCGGTGTCGCTGATCCCCGACGCGATCACCCCTCACGAGGAGGCGGTGTACACCAACATCGCGTTCATGGAGTCGGTGCACGCCAAGAGCTACTCGTCGATCTTCTCGACGCTGTGCTCGACGCCCGAGATCGACGACGCCTTCCGCTGGTCGACGGAGAACGAGAACCTTCAGAAGAAGGCGCGGATCGTCATGGATTACTACCGCGGCGACGAGCCCCTCAAGCGCAAGGTTGCGTCGACTCTGCTGGAGTCGTTCCTGTTCTACTCGGGCTTCTACCTGCCGCTGTACTGGTCGTCGAAGGCGAAGCTGACGAACACGGCCGACATCATCCGCCTCATCATCCGCGACGAGGCCGTGCACGGCTATTACATCGGCTACAAGTTCCAGCGTGGTCTGGAGCTGCTGGATGACGCGGAACGCCAGGACATCAAGGACTACGCGTTCTCGCTGCTGTACGAGCTGTACGACAACGAGATCCAGTACACCCAGGATCTGTATGACGAGGTCGGCCTCACCGAGGACGTGAAGAAGTTCCTTCACTACAACGCCAACAAGGCGCTGATGAATCTCGGCTACGAGGCGATGTTCCCGGCGACCGTCACCGACGTGAACCCGGCCATCCTGTCGGCGCTCTCGCCGAACGCCGACGAGAACCACGACTTCTTCAGCGGGTCGGGCTCGTCGTATGTCATCGGCAAGGCCGTCGCCACCGAGGACGACGACTGGGACTTCTGAGAATGCCTGATCGCAGCCGACATCGTGGGGTTGAGCTGCGCTCGCAAGCCCTCATCCGTGACGCTCTATTGAGCGCACGGGTGGGGGCTTGCCTCGTTTCGCCCACAATCGCAGGAGGGGAGGTGATGGCATGGCCAGCAAAGGACACGCGCGTAGCGCGATCACCGGTCGCTTCGTAAAGAAGTCGACGGCCGCCCGCAATCCGCGGACGACCGTCGTGCACAAGCCCAAGCGATCCGGTAAGTGATCACTGATGGGACACGGCGAGGTTTGGATGGCAGTCCGGCCTCGCCGTGTTCCACGTTACCCCTAGGAGGCGGCGGCGTCGCGTGCCTCGCTCATCGCTGCCGCTACAGCCTCGAGTTTTTTGTCAGTGAGTTCGACGCAGACGTCAAGCGTCATCGCCGCTGACGCAAGGAGGCAATCGACGCGGCCGTTGAGATCTATGTCGAGATCTAACTTGAGGAGTTGAGCCGACTTGAGACGCGAAGGGCGCTCGTCGCGCGCGGCTAGGTTGAGTTCGAAGCCGATCAAGGGTGCCGGGATACGGGAGTGGACTTTCCTGTGCGCGCGGGCGGTCGGAGGAATGCCCAGTCAGAAGCGTGGAGCTTCGCCCGCATCGTTTTTTTTTGGGGGGGGGTCTGCGGCTGTCTTGGTTCGGACTACGCGCTGATCAGCTCGGCGGGAATCGCGCGCAGCGCGCGGGCGAGGTCGTTGCGGAGATCGTCGACGTGTTCGAGCCCGATCGACAGCCGCACGAGACCGGGATCCGGGCGCGCATGTGAGGGCACGGGACGGTGCGTCAGGGCAGCCGGGTGCTGAATGAGGGAGTCGACCCCCCCCAGCGACACGGCGTGCGTGAAGAGAGCGACGGCCGAGGTGACGGCGGCCGCGGCCTCGAACCCTCCGCGAAGTCGCATCGCGATCATCGCGCCGGTTCCTCGCATCTGACGTCGCAGCAGACCGCGCGGATCACCGTCGAGTCCGGGGTAGTGCACCTCTGCGATCTCCGGCTGCTCCTGCAGCCATTCCACCAGCCGGCGCGCCGTACCCTGCTGCCGTTCCAGGCGCACCGGCAGGGTCGGCAGTCCTCGGTGCAGCAGATACGCGCCCAGGGGGTGCAGGAGTCCGCCGGTCACCGCGCGCACACGACGCAGCGCGGCGGCGGTCTCGGCACCGCACGCGATGACACCGGCGATGACGTCGCCGTGGCCGCCGAGGTACTTCGTCGCGCTGTGCAGCGACATCGCCGCTCCGAGCGCGACCGGATTCTGCAGCAGGGGCGTTGCGAACGTGTTGTCGACGAGGACGGGGATGCTGCCGGCCGACGCCACCACAGCAGCGATGTCGACGAGGTCGAGCGTGGGGTTGGCGGGCGTTTCGACGACGATCAGCCCGGTCTCGGGTCGGATCGCGGCGGCGATCTCGTCCTCGCGGCAGTACGTGACATCGATGCCGAGCAGTCCCGACGCGAGCAGGTGGTCGGTCCCGCCGTAGAGCGGGCGCACCGCGATCACATGCGACCGTCCGGACGCTGCCGTGTGTGCGACGATCGCGGCGGTCATCGCCGCCATGCCCGAGGCGAATGCGACAGCCTCCTCGGCGCCCTCGAGTTCGGCCAGCGCGCACTCGAAGCGGGCGACCGTGGTGTTCCACAACCGCGCATAGACGAGCCCGCCTTCGGCGAGCGGGTGACCCCCGCTCGCCATGGATTCATAGGACAGCCCGCCGGCTTCCAGGTCGGGGATGGGGTTGGTGGTCGACAGGTCGATCGGGAGCGCGTGAACGCCGAGACCCTCGAGGTCGGCACGTCCGGCGTGCACAGCGACCGTGTCGCGGTGGCGGTGTGCAGATTCCATGCAGCTAGTGTGAGGGAATCGCAACAAGACGGCGATGATCAGGCTGAAGGGGCGGAGAAAGCGTGCTTGGTCCGAATATTCTGCGGGTTCTATCGGCTCGGGCAAGGAGTTCTCGATGAAGTCTCAGGGCGGTGATGACCTCCTGGATGACAACGACATCCGCATCCTGCGGCTGCTTCAGCACGACGGTGACCTCACCAACCGTGCCCTCGCCGAACGGCTCGGCCTGGCCGAGTCGACGTGCGCCCATCGGGTGCGCATGCTGCGCGCGCGGGGAGTGATCCTCGGATCGCAGGTGCGCCTGAGTGAGACCGCGCTGGGCTATCCCATCCAGGCTCTCATCCGCGTGCGACTGGGAAGTCACTCGGCCTCTCGTGTTCGCGACCTGTTCGACGCGCTCTGTGAGATCCCGTCTGCGCTGCGTGTCTTCCACGTGGCCGGAGTGGACGACTTCCTCGTCCATGTGGCCGTGCGCGATCCCGAAGCGCTGCGGGACGTGGTGCTGGAGCACATCACCGTGCACCCCGTCGTGCGGGCGACCGAGACGCAGCTCCTCTTCGAGGTGCGCGATGGTCAGGGTCCTTCCATCTGAGCAGGGATCTTCCCGTCCTGGGGTCGGCACGCCTCGCCTCGATTTGGGTTCAATCTGTGGTTGAGGGTTTCGGGTGTGGATGTCGGAGGGTGGTGGGACGCTTCATACATGCGTTCCAATCCGCGGCTCACTCTCCTCAGTGACGAGGACCGGTCCGAGCTGACCGGGATCCTGGCGGAGGCCGAAGCCGCGCAGACGGCGTTGGCTGCGGCCGAGGCGGCACAGGCCCGCGTGCTGGCCAAGGCGGGCGCGTTCGCCGCGCGGCTGGCCGAGGGGTCGCCCGCGGTGGTGCGGGACCGGGATATGGCGTTGCGGGGTGTGGCGGCGGAGATCGCCGCGGCGGTGCGACTGTCCGACCGGTCGGTGCAACGCCAGATCGATAGTGCGTTCGCGTTGGTGAACGATTATCCCGCGACGGTGCACTGCCTGGAGAAGGGGTTGCTCACCCGCGCGCACGTGGCGGTGGTGGAGGACATCGGGCGGCGCCTGCCGCCGGAGGTGAAGGGCGAGTTCGATCAGCTCGCGGCGGAGATCTGCCTGGATGAGACCCCCGGTCGTGCCCGTGCGGATCTGGAGATCCTCGCGGAGCGGATGCATCCCCGCACCCTGACCGAGCGGCACGCGGGCGCCTACCGGGAGCGGAAGATCGTCCGGTACACGGTCGGGGACGGGATGTCGGAGCTCCGGTCGGTGCATTCCTCGGTGCTGATTGAGGGGATCTTCCAGCGTGTCACGGAGCAGGCGAACCAGGTCATCGCCGCCCGGGAACCGGGATCGGGTGACACCCGGTCCCTGGATGAGGTCCGTGCGGACCTGTTCGCCGACATGCTCCTCACCGCCATTCCCGCGATCGACCCCACCCGCGACCGGCCGGGCGGGCTCGGGGCGATCAAAGCCAAAGTGCAGGTCGTGATCCCCGTCATGGCCCTCATGGGTCAGAGCGATGTCCCGTGCGATCTCGCCGGGGTCGGACCCATCGACGCGAAGACCGCCCGGTTGTTGGCGGGAAACAGCGACGGCCCCTGGGAGCGGCTCCTCACCCACCCCATCACCGGGCTCACGATGGCGGTGGACACCTACCAGCGCACCGCAGCAATGGACCGGTTCCTGAAGGGCCGCGACAAGCACTGCCGGTGGCCCGGATGCCGGATGCCCGCGAAGAAGTGCGAGGTCGACCACAACCACGACGCCGCCCTGGGCGGGAAGACCGAGATCTGCAACCTCTGCTGCCTCTGCCAACGGCACCACAGCATGAAACAGTTCACCGCCTGGACAGTCCGGCAACTCGACGGCGGGGTCATCGCGTGGACCTCCCCGACCGGGCGGATCTACATCGACAACCCACCCGGTCACGGGGTGCACTTCACACCGGAAGAGGATCTCCCCGACGATCTGTGGGCGAAGTGGACGAACCCGCGCCTCGAGTTCCGGATCACCGACGAACCCGCCGACAACCCCCACGAACCCGCACCCTTTTGAGGTTCGGGCGGTCAGGGCGGGACGGTCAGACTTGCGCGGATCTCACCGCCCCGCGATGAGCCCGAATCCGAGGCATACGACGCCGGCGATGGCCAGGACCACCGCGTACGTCCACCGGAAGTCCAAATGGATGAGTCTGTCGTAGGTGCGAGAGACGAATGCGGCGGTGCCGGGCAGCCGCGACCACATGCCGGCGAGCAGGACGAAGGGGGCGATGAGCGCCAGAAGGAAGACGACGTACGCCAGGACGCGGGGCACGAGGTCGTCGCTGATGCCCGCCGTGACGCGTCCGGTCGTATACATGATGGGCAGCGTGGTGAACCCGACGATCGAGCAGCTGAGGCCGAGCCAGAAGTAGCTGCCGGCGTGAGCGCGACCCAACGTCGGGTGGCCGCCCTCCGCTCGCCGAGGAACGCGGAGACGCCAGACGGCGACCCCGATCGCCGCGGTCAGGAAGACCGCTCCGGCGATGAGGTCGACTGTGCGGCTCAGCGCGAGGGCATCTGCCTCGCGCTCCGCCGCGGTGACCAGGTTCGCCGGATTGAAGCTCTGCAACGCCAGGAAGAGGATCGTGGCTCCCGTCGCGAGGCCGCCGACCATCCACGCCATCCGCGCCGCCACCTGGGTGTTGCGAGCCAGCATGTCAGCCGTCGCGCCGTACAGGGCCGGGTTCAGGCCGAGCGCCAGCCCCAGGCCGATCAGCGTCGACAGGGCGACCGTCCACCGCGCGATGTCATGCATGTCAGCCGCTCCTGGACACGGTGACGGTGAACTTGGAGTTCCGGGCGACCTGCCGAGTGGGGCCGACGAGGCGTTCGAGCGCCGAACGATGGCGGAGGTGCGAGTTCCAGACGGTCCAGAGCTCACCATCGGGGGCGAGCACCCGTGCCGCGTCCGCGAAAAGTCCGTGCGCGAGCCGCTCGTGCACGGCCGCGCCGGTGTGGAACGGCGGGTTCAACGCGATCACGTCGGCCACGCCGTCGGGGACGCTCGACAGGCCGACATCCTGGATCACTTCGACACGATCGTCGACCCCGTTGGCGGCGGCCGTGGCCCGCGCCGAGGCGGCGGCAGCGGCTGAGACATCCGAGGCGTGAACCCGGACACGGGGATGATGCCGGGCGAGCGTCACCCCGACGATGCCGTTCCCGCAGGCCAGGTCGACGACGAGCGCACCATCCCGGATCGGCCTCGAGAGAGTGTCCAACAGGAACCTCGTGCCGATGTCGAGGCCCGCGCCGGCGAAGACGCCGCCGAAGGCGCAGACCGCGAGGTCTCCGACCTGCGCACGCTTCGGCTCGGGATCGCGTCCGCCGCGAGGCTCGGCGGCGATGAGGACACGCGACTTCTGCCGCGCTGCGCTGACGTCGAGGCGTCCGAAGAAGCGGCGCAGGACATCGTTCATGGCCAGGGCCATGTGTTTGATGCGTCCGCCGGCGAAGACCCGCACGCTCGGATGGGCATATTTCGCGATGAGCCCGGCGATGTCGTCCAGCGCGTCCAGGGACCGGGGGAGGCGCAGGAGGACGACCCTCGCGTCGCGCACGAGCTCGGCGGTCAGCGGCATGGAGCGGAACACTCCCGACATCCCCAGCGCCTCGGCGTTCGCCGCGAGGGCTCGCTCACCGAGGAGGGAGTCCTGGTGCACCCGGACGGGCTCGCCGTCCGCAGCCGATGCGAGCGTGAGCGCGCCGTAGGCATCGCCGATCACGACCACCTCGTCCGGCGCCGCCTCACGGCGCGCCTCCTGGGACAGATCCAGCAGCAGCCGGTCGGCCGCGTCGACAGCCACGAGATCCGGCGCCTCGACGTCGGGCCACCGCCGCAGCGCATCGAAGGGGAACTCCACACCCCCACGCTAGGCGCCGTCGCGATCTCTTGACACCGACACGACCGGCACGGAGCGTTCGGTGCGCCTCTCTAGGCTGGAAACCCCGTCCCTCGCCGAGGAGAACCCGTGTTCCGCACGCCCCTGACCCTCTTCCGCACCCTCGCCATCGCCGAGGCTGTGTCGTGGACCCTGCTGATCACGGGACTGATCCTTCGGGCCACCGCGGGTCTCGACATCGCGGTGACGATCGGCGGTGGCATCCACGGGTTCATGTTCCTCACGTACGGCGCGACCGCGGTCCTCGTCGCGCTCAATCAGCGCTGGTCGCCGGGGCCTGCGATCGTGGCCATCGGCAGCGCGGTGATCCCGTACGCCACCATCCCGACCGAGATCTGGCTGCAGCGCTCCGGCCGCCTGCGCGGCGCCTGGCGCACCGAGGAGTCAGCCGACCCCCGCGACCGCCGGATCCTCGACCGGATGCTGCGCTTCTTCCTGCGACGCCCGTGGGTGCTCGCGCTGCTCATCGCGGCCGCTGTGGTGCTGCTGTTCGTCGTGCTTCTCATCGTCGGTCCGCCCGGCGGCCGGGACTGATCCACGCGCCGTTAGGCTGACGGGATGTCGGACAGCTCGAGCCCCCTCCGCACCCTCGCCCGCTGGTCGCTGGCCGGCGCGATGGTGTTCGCCGGCCTCACCCACCTGTTCTGGGGCCGCAAGGAGTTCCAGGCGCAGGTTCCCGACTGGACCACCCGGGGCACCGGCTTCGACAAGGATGACGTCGTCATCGTCTCGGGCGTGCTCGAGGTCATGCTCGGCGCGTCGCTGGTGGTTCTTCCTGGTTCACGCCGAACGCTCGGGAACTACCTGGCGGCGTTCTTCGTGGCGATCTTCCCCGGCAACGTCGAGCAGTATCTGAAGAAGCGCGACGGCTTCGGCCTCGACACCGACCGCAAGCGATTCCTGCGGCTCTTCTTCCAGCCTGTCCTCGTCGCCGCGGCGCTGTGGTCTACGCGGGATGGTCGGCGCTAACCGCTCGCCTCTTCCCCGACGAGCGTCCGCGCGAGCATCGTCGCGCCCGCTGTCGCAGCCGGCATGACCGCCACCGCGCCCAGCGGCACGAGGAAGCACAGCTGGGTCGCGATCCCGAAACCCCACACCCGGGGCCGGGCGCGACGGAGCAGTGCGCGCCGTTCCCTGCGCGAGATGCCCCGCGCCGTCAGGGCGCGAGAGGTGAGTTCGTCGGCGAGGACCCAACCGGTGAGCGTCGTTCCGACGACCGCGCCGAGAACCGTGCCGACGACGGGGATGAACCCCAACAGGGCCGCGCAGATCGCGATCAGGATGCCGCGGCCGAGGAGTGAGAGCGCGTCTCCGGCGGATCGCCAGAAACCGTAGTCCGCGCCCGGGACCTCGCCGCCCGCGCTCTTCTCCACCGAGCGCCAGATGCGATCGTAGAAGGGTTCGCCGACGATGAGGGTGACCGCGGTGAAGGACACGATCGCGCTGATGCCGGCACCGCCGAGCAGCGCCGCACTCACGGCGATGCGCAGCACGCCGGTCCAGAATTCCGGCCACCCGGCGGCGAAGGGCGTCAGCCACTCGGCGACCCCGGGCACCCACGCTCCCAGGACGATCAGGGCCGTGAGGAAGACCACTGCGACGACGACCGCGGGGATGAGGCCGAGCGCCATCGCCGCGGGCCGACGAGCCCACCACCCGAACCCGCGGAGGAGGAGACCCGCCCCGCGCCACAGTTCCGACATCCCGCTCCTTCCGGCCCTGTGAAGGATAGCGAGGCGCAGACGGATATCGTGGCGGAGTGAGCGCGACCGGCACGACAGTCCTGCATTCGGCGCGACTGGTGTCGGGCGGTGAGATCCACGATGACGCCTGGCTCGTGCTCGACGGCGACGTCGTCGCCGCGCGAGGCAACGGCGACGACTGGCAGCGCCACGCCCCGGGGGAGGTCGTGGATGTCGCGGGGCGCGTCCTCACGCCTGGGTTCATCGACCTGCACTGTCACGGGGGCGGGGGAGCATCCGTCGACGATGACGGCGCCGCCTCGATCGCGCGGGTGGTGGACACCCACACCGCCCACGGGACGACGCGCTCCGTGCTCTCACTCGTCAGCGCCCGCATCGACGTGCTCGCTCGGCGCCTCGCCGCGATCGCGGAGGCGAAGGCCCGCGATCCGCGCGTGCTGGGTGCGCACCTGGAGGGACCGTTCCTCCACCCCGACTTCCGAGGGGCACACGATCTGCGCGTCCTGCGCGACCCCGATCCCGAGACGGTGCGTCGTCTGCGGGATGCCGCGGGGGATGCGCTCGTCCAGATCACCATCGCCCCCGACCGACCTCACGCGCTCGAGGCGATCGAGGCGTTCGTCGCCGACGGCGTCGTCGTGGCGGTGGGACACACGGGTGCCGATCACGCTCTCGCCGACGCGGCGTTCGAGCGCGGTGCGAGCCTTCTGACCCATGCGTTCAACGCGATGCGCGGCATCCATCACCGCGCCCCGGGCCCCGTCCTCGCCGCGGTGGGCGCGCCCGGAGTCATCCTCGAGGTGATCCTCGACGGCAGCCACCTCGACCCTCGCGTCGCCCGGATGCTGTTCGATCTGGCCCCGGGGCGGATCGCCCTCGTGACCGACGCCATGGCCGCCGCGGGTGCGGCGGACGGCGACTACGTCCTCGGTGACCTGGATGTCACCGTGTCGGAGGGTGTCGCGCGGCTGACGGGCACGGAGACGATCGCCGGATCCACCCTCACCCAGGACGTCGCTCTACGCCGGGCTGTGGGACAGGTGGGACTGGAACTTCCCACCGCCGTCGCCGCGCTGACGGAAACCCCCGCGGCCGTCCTCGGCCGGCAGGACCGGCTGGGGCGCCTGGACCCGGGATACGCCGCCGACGTCGTGCTGCTCGGCCCCACCCTCGAGGTCGAGGCCGTGTGGTCGGCGGGACGGCGGTACCGGTGACAGAGGTCGCCTCGGCGACATCCCTCGCCCGCACCTATCGATATGTCCGGCTCGCGATCCTCGGGGCGGTGCTCGCCATCCTCGTCTCCGTCGCAGCCGTCGCGATCGGCGCCGGCACCGCGCCGGAGTCGTTGAGCGCCGGCTTCTACACTCCAGCCCGGACGGTCTTCACCGGGTCGCTCTTCGCCGTGTCGCTCGCCCTCCTCGCCCTGTCGGGGCGGAGCGTCCCGCAGGCTCTGCTCGACGTCGCCGCGGTCCTCGCGCCGCTCGTCGCGATCATCCCGACGCCGGTGGAGGGCGTCGTCCCCGCCGCCGTGCACGCCGACGTCGTCAACGGGCTTGTCACTTTCCTCCTCGTCGGAGTCGCCGGGCTCGTCGCCGCGGTCGTCGTCGCCCGTGCCCAGGGGACGCTCACCCGCGGCGTCGTGACCACTCTGGCGGTGGTGGCCGTGCTCGTCGTCGGTTTCCCGCTGTGGGCCGTCCTCGACGAGGGAAGTCTCCTGCGCTTCGGGCATCTCACGGCGACACTGGCGTTCTTCGCCGTGATCGCGGCCGTCGCCGGGTGGACCGCCTGGGCTCCGTCGTCGTCCCGCCCCTCGGTTCGCGGGGTGTACGGGGTCATCGCGATCGGGATCATCCTCGCGATCGTGTTCCTTCTCGCCGTCTTCCTTCTGCAGCTCGCCGACCCGGGCGCTCCACCCCGCGACATCCCGCTCGTCCTCATCGGGGAGGTGGTCCTTCTGATGCTGTTCGCGGCGTTCTGGGTCGTCGAGACGGTCCGCACCTGGAGCGATCCCGATCCGAGAATCCGGTGACGGACGCCGGGAATAGGCGATGAGCCCTCGCGTTTAAGTTGATACGCGTCTGCTCAAGTTTGAAGAGCAGGCTTCGCATCACCATTCACGGAGAGTGACATGCCCGAAGACTTCCCCCCGACCGGAGACGGTCAGAGTGCGTTCGACGAGTTCCTCGCTCGCTACCTCGCGGGCGAGCGGGCGCGGGCCGAGCGTTCCATCGACCTCAGCCGCTTCCTGAGCGCCCGAACCCAGGAGATGCTGCAGCGTTCGGGCCGCTACGCGCTCGAGCGCGGGCAGCGCGAGCTCGACGCCCTGCACGTGCTGCGCGTGCTGGTCCAGCACGCCCCCGCCCGCGATGCGGTGGCGCGGGTCGGCTCCGACCCGGACGTGATCGCCCGCGCCGCCGAGGAGCGGCTCCCGGCCGCGTCGTCGGCCGCCGACGTCGACGGCGCCGTGATCACCCCGTCGGTTCAGCGAGCCCTCTTCCACGCCTTCCAGGTGGCGCGCTCCTCGGGCTCGACCTACGTCGACCCCGAGCACCTCTTCTTCGCCCTCGTCCTCGCTCAGGACACTCCGGCAGGGCAGATCCTCGCTCAGGCGGGCGTCACCGCCGAGGCCCTCACCCAGGGGGTCCGCGAGACGGTCACTCCCGCCGGAGCGAGCACCGACGAGGGTGCGGATGCCGCGGCATCCGGGTCTCCCATGCTCGACCGCTTCGGCACCGACCTCACCGCCCGGGCGCGCGACGGACTGCTCGACCCGGTCATCGGGCGCGAGGACGAGATCGAGCAGACCATCGAGATCCTCAGCCGCCGCACGAAGAACAATCCCGTGCTCGTCGGCGAGGCGGGCGTCGGCAAGACCGCGATCGTCGAGGGCCTGGCCCAGGCGATCGTGTCGGGCTCGGTACCCGAGCAGCTGCGCGACAAGCGCGTGATCGCCCTGGATCTGCCCGCGATGCTCGCCGGCACCCGGTACCGGGGCGATTTCGAGGAGCGTCTGACGAGCACGATGGACGAGATCGCCGCGCGCTCCCGCGAGCTGATCGTCTTCATCGACGAGGTGCACACCGTCGTCGGCGCGGGAGGCGGCGGCGAGGGAGCGATGGACGCCGGCAACATCCTCAAGCCCCGGCTCGCCCGCGGCGAGCTCCACCTTGTGGGCGCGACGACGCTGAAGGAGTACCGCACGATCGAGAAGGACCCGGCCCTGGAGCGCCGGTTCCAGCCGGTGAGGGTGGGCGAGCCGTCGCTCATCGACACCGTCGAGATCCTGCGCGGCCTCCGCGGCGCCTACGAGGAGCACCACGGCGTTTCGTACACCGACGACGCGCTGCGCGCGGCCGTGGAGCTCAGCGACCGCTACCTCACCGACCGGGTGCTTCCCGACAAGGCGATCGACCTCATCGACCAGGCCGGCGCACGGCTGCGGTTGCGCCTGGGCGCGAAGGTCGACACCCGTGAGCTCATGGAGCGTCTCGCCACCCTCGAGGCCGACAAGAACGCCGCGGTCTCCGCCGAGCGCTACGAGGAGGCGTCGCAGATCCGCGACGAGATCACCGCGGTGCAGGACCGTCTGCGCGAGGCGACCGCCGCCGGTTCCGCAGCGGGTGCGGCGGTGGTGGACGAGCCCGAGATCGCCGCGGTCATCAGCCGTGCCACCGGCATCCCCGCCCAGCGCCTGACCGAGACCGAGCGCGAGCGCCTGGCGCAGCTGGAGACCGAGCTGCACGCGCGGGTCATCGGACAGGATGACGCGGTGACCGCGGTCGCGAAGGCGGTGCGTCGCAACCGCACCGGCATGGGAGACAGCCGTCGCCCGGTCGGATCGTTCCTCTTCCTCGGCCCGACAGGGGTGGGCAAGACGGAGCTGGCGAAGGCACTGGCGCACTCCCTCTTCGACGACGACGGCGCGGTGATCCGGTTCGACATGAGCGAGTTCGGCGAGCGTCACACCGTATCGCGTCTGGTCGGTGCCCCTCCGGGGTACGTCGGCTACGATGAGGCGGGACAGCTCACCGAGCGCGTGCGGCGCAACCCGTACTCGATCGTGCTGTTCGACGAGATCGAGAAGGCCCACCCCGACGTGTTCAACCTGCTGCTGCAGGTGCTCGATGACGGCCGTCTCACCGACGGTCAGGGGAGGACGGTCGACTTCCGCAACACGGTGGTCGTCATGACCTCGAACATCGGCAGCGAATTCCTCGCCTCGCGCTCAGGTGCCATCGGCTTCATCGCCGACGGCGGCGGAGCCACCGGCTTCGGCTCGGACAAGGATCTCCGCGACCGTGTGATGGGGCGTCTCCGCGACGCCATGCGGCCGGAGTTCCTCAACCGCATCGACGAGATCGTGCTGTTCCGCAAGCTCGAGAAGGAGCAGCTGGAGCAGATCGTCGGACTGATGCTCGGCGCGACCCGCGACCGGCTGGTAGCCCGCGAGGTGACGCTCGAGATCGACGACTCCGCGATCGCCTGGCTCGCCGAGAACGGCTACGAGCCCGAGTACGGGGCGCGGCCGCTTCGCCGCCTCATCCAGCGAGAGGTCGACGACCGGATCGCCGACCTGTTCGTCTCCGGTGAGCTGAGCGACGGCGGTGCGGTACGGCTCGATGCCCTCGATGGGATGCTGCGGGTCGCCGCCGGAGCGACGGTCGCCGCTGCCGCCTGACGCTGGTTCCGATGGGGCATGCTGAGGACATGGCATGCTCCATCGGAATCGCCGCTGCTGTCGGCCCCGCATTCGCCCGCGAGATCGCCCCGGCCCTCGAACGGGCCGGATTCGCCGCGCTGTGGGTGAATGACACCCCGGGGCACGATGCGCTCGAGGTGCTCGCCGCTGCCGCGGACGTCACCGACACGCTGGGGCTCGCGACCGGCGTCATCCCGGTGGACCGTCGCCCGGGTGAGGAGATCGTCGAACGGGTGAGGACGCTCGGTCTGCCGGCGGACCGGGTGACGCTGGGTATCGGCTCCGGGAGCCTGCGCCGCGGTGCGCTGGCGGCTGTGGCCGCCGCGATCACCCGGCTGCGGGAGGGAACGGACGCCCGCGTCGTCGTCGGCGCGCTGGGACCGCGGATGCGTCGCCTCGGCGCCACCACGGGCGACGGCGTGCTGCTCAGCTGGCTCAGTCCCGAGATCGCGGCCGTGCAGGCCGGCGACGCGCACCGCGCCGAGGATCGCGCCCATGTGGCGCTGTACGTCCGTGCCGCCCTCGACGCCGACGCCGTGCCGCGTCTCGAGGCCGAGCGCGATGCCTACGCCGGCTACCCCGCGTACGCGGCCAACTTCGCGCGGCTGGACCTCGCTCCCGCCGACACGGTGATCACCCCCGACACCGCCGCGGACCGCGTGCCGGCCTACCTCCGCGCGGCTGACGAGCTGGTGCTGCGGATGATGCTCGCCGAGCCCGGCGACGTCGTGGCGGCGCGGGGGTTCATCGACCGCGCGGCCGCCGCTGTCTGACGCGCGTGGCAGAATCGCGCTCATGCTCCTTCGAGAAGTCGTCGATGCCACGGACGGCGTCTCTCGGACGTCGTCGCGGAAGGCGAAGATCGCCGCTCTCGCTCAGGTGCTGAGCTCTCTCGCCCGGCAGGAAGTCCCGATCACCGTGGGATTCCTGTTGGCCAAGCCCCGGCAGGGCCGGCTGGGAGTGGGATGGCGCACCCTCGCCGCCGAGCGCGACCACGCCGAGGTGGCCACCCTCGGCGTCCTCGACGTCGACGCGGCGTTCGAGCGACTCGCCGTCGCCGTCGGAACCGGCTCGACCGCGCGCCGACAGGCCGAGCTCGACGCTCTGGCCCACGCGGCGACGGCCACAGAATGGGACTTCCTCACCCGTGTGATCCTCGGCGAGCTGCGCACCGGCGCGCTGGAGGGGGTGCTCCTCGACGCGATCGCGGTGGCCGCCGACCGCCCGACCCCATCGGTGCGGCGCGCCGCGATGCTGTCGGGTGACGTCGGTGCAGCGGCGTCGGTGGCGCTGTTCGACAGCTCCGCCGCGCTGGACGAGGTCGGACTCGTCGTCGGTCGCGCCGTGCTCCCCATGCTCGCAGCGACCGCGTCGTCCGCGGGCGAGGCGGTGGCGGCGACCGGGGACTCGTCGGTGGAGTACAAGCTGGACGGTGCCCGCATCCAGGTGCACCGCACCGGCGACGAGGTGCGCGTCTTCACCCGCACTCTGGCAGACGTGACCCACCGCCTCCCCGAGATCGTCGAGACGGTGCGCGCCCTGCCGGTGGAGACGGCGATCTTCGACGGAGAGACGCTCGCACTCGATGAGGACGGCGCTCCGCGCGCTTTCCAGGAGACGATGTCGCGGTTCGGTTCCGAGGCCGCGACGGCCGTGGCGCTGCGTCCCTGGTTCTTCGACCTGCTGCACCTCGACGGCCGTGACCTGCTGGACGAACCGCTGCACGTCCGGCAGGCGGAACTGGATCGCGTGGCGGGGGAGTGGCGGGTGCCTGCGGTGCGCACCGCTGATCCGGATGTCGCCGAGCAGACGGCCCGCGCAGCCCTCGCCGCCGGCCACGAGGGCGTGATGGTCAAGGGCGTCGATGCGCCCTATCAGGCGGGACGGCGCGGGAAGAGCTGGCTGAAGGTCAAGCCGGTGCTCACCTTCGACCTCGTGGTGCTCGCCGTCGAAGAGGGATCGGGGCGCCGCAGCGGTCAGCTGTCGAACCTGCACCTCGGCGCCCGCGACCCCGAAGGCGCCTTCGGACCGGTCGGCGGGTTCGTCATGGTCGGCAAGACCTTCAAGGGGCTGACCGATCAGCTTCTCGCCTGGCAGACCGCCCACTTCCCGACTATCGCGACCGCGCAGTCGTCGAACACGGTGCACGTGCGACCCGAGACCGTCGTCGAGATCGCCATCGACGGTGTGCAGCGCTCGGCCCGATACCCCGGCGGCGTCGCCCTCCGCTTCGCGCGGGTGAAGGGCTATCGCCCCGACAAGACGGCGGCCGAGGCTGACACCATCGACGTGCTGCGCGCGCTGCTGCGTGGCTGACGTGCGCGTCGTCGTCCTCACCGGTGCGGGGATCTCCGCCGAAAGCGGCGTGCCGACGTTCCGCGACGCCGACGGGCTGTGGGAGGGGCATCGGGTGGAGGATGTCGCGACGCCGGAGGCGTTCGACCGTGATCCCGACACGGTGCTGCGCTTCTACGACGCGCGTCGCCGCGCCGTGGCATCCGCTCTGCCCCATGCGGGTCATCGCGCCCTGACCGAGCTGGAAGCGGCGATCGGCGATGACCTGCTCGTCGTCACGCAGAACGTCGACGACCTGCACGAGCGCGCCGGCACGACGCGGCTCGTGCACATGCACGGCACGCTCACGAACGCGCTGTGCACCGCGTGCGGCGGGGTGTCGGTCATCGTCGACGAACTCGAAGGTCGACCGGCGTGTCCGCTCTGCGGGGCGCGGGCGCTCCGCCCCGACGTGGTGTGGTTCGGCGAGATGCCCTACGAGCTCGACCGGATCGAGCGGGCGCTCGTCACCGCGGACGTGTTCGTCTCCATCGGGACCTCGGGGAGTGTGTATCCGGCCGCGGGATACGTCGCCTTCGCCTCGGCGCTGGGGGCCCGCACCGTCGAGCTCAACCTCGTGCCGAGCGATGCCGCCGTCCCGTTCGACGAGGTGCGCGCGGGGCCCGCGTCGCAGGTGGTGCCCGCGTGGGTGTCGGAGGTGCTGACGAAGGGGTGAGTGCGCCGCGGTCTCGTGCCGGGGCGCACCCACCCCGGAGTCAGATCCGTATGCCGCCCGACCTCAGCCGCGAGAGCGCGTCGACCGTCGCGGCGAGGATCAGCACGCCGCCGGTGACGAGCAGGTTCACGCCCGCGGGCAGGTTCAGCAGCCCCAGGCCGTTCGTGATGACGGCGATGACGAGCGCACCGATGGCCGCGTGGACCAGGCGCCCGCGTCCGCCGAAGAGGCTGACACCACCCACGACCGCCGCAGCGACGCCGCTGAGCACGATGTCTCGACCGACCGTGGCGTCCACCGAGCCGACACGGGTCACCGCGAGGAGGGCGGAGGCCACGGCGAGACTCGAGCAGATCACGAAGGCCCACCACTTGACCCAGCGCACCTTCACGCCCGAGCGACGTGCGGCCTCGGCGTTGCCGCCGATGGCGTAGATGTAGCGGCCGAACTTCGTGCGGTCGAGCACCAGCGTTCCGATCCACAGGATCGTCAGCACGACGGGCACGATGATCGGGACGCCCTCCACCGCCACGACCGACTGGCCGCGGTTCTGGTTGAGGACGTACACCACCACTCCGCCGATGACGGCGATCGCGGCGAGCTTGATCCACACCAGCGACAGAGCTCGGTTGGGCACCCCGGCGCGAGCGCGGCGGTTGCGATCCCAGAAGCTCGTCGCCGCGGAGATGAGCAGCATCACCACCAGCATCGCCCAGCCGCCCCAGACCGGCAGATTGCCGTTCTGCAGCGCCAGGAGCTCGGGCACCTCGACGCGGTACAGTCCGCCGGGTCCGATGACGGTGAGGGCGAGACCCTGGAAGCCGAGGAACAGCCCCAGGGTGACGACGAAGGAGGGTATCCCCACCCTCGCGACGAAGAACCCGATGAACGCCCCGGTGAGGAAACCGAATCCGAATCCGATGAGGAGCGCCAGCGGCCAGGGCAGGCCGAACTGCGCGGTGAGCACGACGAAGAGAGCCATCCCGACGCCGCCGGTGACGCCGGCCGACAGGTCGATCTCGCCGAGGAGCAGGACGAAGACGAGCGCCATGCCGAGGACGACGAGGGTCGCCGCCTGGTTCAGCAGGTTGGCGAAGTTGCGCTCGGTGAGGAAGAACGGGCTCAGGGTGGAGAACAGCACGGCGAGGACCAGCAGCCCGCCGATGGCGGGGAGGGCGCCCATGTCGCCACCGCGGACGCGCTGGACCCAGGCGCGGACCTGGTCCATCAGCCCGCCCTCGACGCCGCTGCCGATGAGGTCGCTGGTCACCGGATCGGGTGCCGCTTCGGTTCGTGTCGCGTTGCTGCTCATTCGGCTCCTCCCGTGCTGAGGGTGGTGGTGTCGATGATGTCGACGCCGTTGGTCTTGGTACCGGTGATGTAGCCGACCACGTCGTCGCGGGTCGTCTCGCCGGTGGGGATCTGCGCCACCATCTGACCGAGGTAGAGCACGGCGATGTCGTCGGCCACCGCGAACACATCCGCCAGGTTGTGGCTGATGAGGATGACGGCGACGCCCTGCTGAGCCAGGCGCTGAACGAGGTTCAGGACCTGCTCGGTCTGGGCGACACCGAGCGCGGCGGTCGGCTCGTCGAGGATGACCACGCGGGCCTTCTTCAGCACCGCGCGCGCGATGGCGACCGTCTGCCGCTGCCCGCCGGAGAGCGAGGAGACCTTCTGGCGCACCGACTTGACGGTCCGCACGGAGAGGGAGCGCAGGGTGTCGGACGCCTCCTTCTCCATCCGTCCCTCGTCGAACATCCCGAAGGTCAGCTCCTCGCGTCCGAGGAACATGTTCTGGACGATGTCGAGGTTGTCGCAGAGAGCGAGGTCCTGATAGACGACCTCGATGCCGAGGCCGGAGGCGTCGCGCGGTGCGATGAGGTCGCGGTGCTGTCCGTCGATGAGGACCTCGCCCTCGTCGTAGGGCTGCACGCCGGCGAGACCCTTGATCAGCGTGGACTTGCCGGCGCCATTGTCGCCGACCAGCGCGGTCACCTTGCCGGGGTGGACCTTGAGATTGACGCCCTTGAGGACGCTGACGGGACCGAAGGACTTCTTGACCCCGACGAGTTCGATGATGGGTTCCAGGGCGGTGGAGGTGTGGATGGTGTCTGTCATGCTCGCTTCCTTGCGACCGGGTGGAGGGGCGCGGCGGGGGCGCCACGGCGCGGTGCCGTGGCGCCCCCGGTTCGGCGCGTTGTCACGCGCGGGGCATCACTCGGTGACGCCGAACTCCTCGCACGCAGCCATCACGTCGGGGGTGCAGACGTCGTCGTAGGCGGCGTCGCCGGCGGCGATGACGTCTTTGACTTCGTTCGGACCGACGAGGACCGGCGTGACCTGGATGTAGGGCGTGCCGTCTTCGAGCTCGGCATCGGCGGTGACCTCTTCGCCGTTGAGCAGCGCCACGGCGAGCTCGACGGCCGCGTCGGCCTCGTCCTTCACCGGCTTGTAGACCGTGGCGGTCTGCCAGCCGAGGAGGATGTTCTGCAGGCCCGCGACGTTGGCGTCCTGACCGGAAACGGCCACGCCTTCGAGGTTGTTGTCCTGCAGCACCTTGATGACGCCGGCGGCGTTGGTGTCGTTCGCTGCCCAGACGCCGTCGACCTGACCGCCGAGCGAGGTGAGAGCCTGCTCGAAGTTGGTCTGCGACTCAGCCTGGTCCCAGACCCCCGGGGGCTCGGCGGCCGGGGTGATGCCGGCGCCCTCCATGACCTCCACGGCGCCGGACTTGAACATCGCGGCATTGCCGTCGGTGGGGTCGCCGCCCATGTAGACGACGGTCGCGGTGGCGGGGTCCTTGCCGGCGGCCTCGAGGCCGTCGAGCACCGTCTGACCCTGCAGGCGTCCGACCTCCATGTTGTCGAAGGAGACGTAGTAGTCGGCGCCCTCGAAGGGACGGTCGTACGCGATCACCGGGATGCCTTCGGCGGTGGCGTTCGCCGCGACGGCCTCTGCCGCACCCTGGTAGTCCACCAGCAGCATGACGCCGCAGCCCTGAGTGAGCTGCTGATCGGCGATCGTCGAGTAGGTGTTGGTGTTGCCCTGGGCGTTCTGGATGTCGACCTCGAAGCCGGCGGCCTCCAGGCCCTCCTGCAGGTACTTGCGGTCGAAGTTCTCCCAGCGGGGCGAGGACGCCGCGTCGGGGAGGATGACGCAGGCCCGGCCCGCGGCGTCACCGCCGCCGGACTCGCCACCGCCATCGCCACCGCCGGTGTCGCCACCGGTCGAGCTGGAACAGCCCGCCAGCAGCACCACGGCTGCGCCGGCGACCGCCGCGGCCGAGAGGAAGGATTTCTTCATTGTTCACCTTTCATCGTCGAACGGTGAGCGCGACGCCCCGTTGGGCCGCTCACGAGACCGATCATCCCGAGTAGCAGGGCTTGGCGTCAAGTAGTGAACGTAACGCTTTAGCAACGGCGCTTATGCGTTCGGTCCATGAAGGCAGCTATCGGCCGGTCGCCTCCCGGGTGCGGCGAGACAGCGAGTCGATGATCACGGCGATGACCAGGACGAGGCCGGTGATCATGTAGCGCACCGACGAGTCCAGGGTCAGCAGCGTCAAACCCGAGGAGATCGACTGGATGACGATGATGCCGAGGAGCGCGGAGTAGGCCGTACCACGCCCGCCGAAGAGGCTGGCCCCGCCGATGACCGCCGCGGCGATCGCATTCAGATTCGTGTCCCCGCCGCCGGAACTCTGGCTCACCGCGGCGAGCCGCGCAGCGGCGAGGATGCCGCCGAGGGCGGCGAGACTGGAGCATAGGGCGAAGACCGTGACGTAGATGCGTCCGACGCGGATCCCCGCGCGCCGTGCGGCCTCCTTCGACCCGCCGACGGCGTACACCGCGCGGCCCCACCGCGTCTGCTGCAGCACGATGTCGATGACGACGACCAGGGCGAGGAAGAACAGGAACATCACCCCGACGCCGCGCGAGAGATTCAAATACCAGGTGGCACCGGCGAGGAAGACGCCGAGGATGATCGTCCGCACGGCGATCTCGCGATAGCTCTGGCTGTCGAGGTTGGCCAGCACGCGTCGCTGCGCGCGGCGCACACGCGAGAGAGCGAACCCGACGACCGCGAGGGCGACGAGCAGATACGACAGCCAGTCGGGCAGGAACAGCTGCTGCGCGAACACCACCAGCCAGGAGTCGAAGGGGAGGTTGATCGAGCCGGTCTCGCCGAGCACCCACAGCTGCAGGCCGAGGAAGCCCAACAGGCCCGCCAGAGTGATGACGAAGCTCGGCAGGGCGAACCGGGTCAGCAGCAGCCCGTATCCGGCGCCGATCGCCGCTCCGGCCCCGACCGCGACCGCGATCGCGAGGATCAGATCCCACTGCAGCTGCACGAAGGTCACGGCGAGGATCGCGGCGGCCAGTCCCGAGACCGACCCCACGGAGAGATCGATCTCACCGACGAGCAGCACCAGCACCACTCCCAGCGCGATGGTGCCGATGGCGGCGCACTGCATCGTGAGATTGACCAGGTTCTGGCTCGAGAGGAAGGAGGGATTGAGCGACTGGAACACCGACCAGATCACGACCACCCCGACGATCACGGGAAGGGCACCGAGGTCGCCCTCCCGGACGCGAGCGGCGACGCGCGAGAATGTGTCGGCGGCGGTCATCCGTCGATGTCCTGCGCGCGCGGACGTCGGCGGGGGCGATCGGTGGGGAGGGGGATGATGCGACCGGGAGTCGCCTGCTCGGGCGCCGGCGCGGGGCGCACCGGCGCGTCGGCGGTGGCCCCGGTGATCGCGGAGATGAGCGTCTCGGTGGTGATGTCGGCGACGTCGTACTCGCCGTTGTTGCGCCCCAGTCGCAGGACGACCGCGCGGTCGGCGACGGCCATGACGTCGGCCATGTTGTGACTGATCAGGATGACGCCGTGCCCGCGTTCACGCAGCCGCTCGATGAGGTTCAGCACCTCGGCCGTCTGCGCCACGCCGAGCGCTGCCGTCGGCTCGTCGAGGATCACCACCCGCGGGTCGCCGATCAGCGAACGGGCGATCGCGACGGTCTGGCGCTGACCGCCCGAGAGCGAGGCCACCGGCACCCGCACCGAAGGGAGCTTGGCGGCGAGCTCGCGCAGCAGCGTCCAGGTCCGCTGCTCCATCTCCACCTCGTTCAGGCGGCGTCCCGAGACCAGTTCGCGCCCGAGCCACAGGTTCGCCACGACGTCGAGGTTGTCGCACAGGGCGAGGTCCTGGAAGACCGTGGCGATGCCGAGCTCCTGCGCGTCTGCGGGGCTGGTGAGCCGCACCGGTGCGCCGTCGAACTCGATCACGCCGGCATCGGCGGTGTACACACCCGCGAGGATCTTCACCAGCGTCGACTTGCCGGCGCCGTTGTCACCGACGAGGGCGACGACTTCGCCCTCGTCGACCCAGAAGTCCACATCGCTGAGGGCGCGCACGGCGCCGAACCGCTTGCCGATGCCCTCCATGGTCAGCACACGCTCCCGGGGGCGGGGCTTGGGCGCCGTCATCCCGCCGGTCATCGCAGGCCCGCCTGCTCGCAGGCTGCGGCGTACTCGGCGGTGCAGATGTCGTCGATCGTCCAGAATCCGTCGGCGACGACGGTGTCGGCGATGTCGTCCACGGTCACGGCGACCGGGTCGAGGAGGGTCGTCGGCGTGCCCTCGATCTCAAGCGGCGCGTTCACCTCTTCGCCCCGCAGCAGCGCGACCGCCACCTCGGCGGCACGCTCGGCCTGGGGCCGGATCGCCTTGTACACCGTCATGTACTGGTCGCCGGTGAGGATCCGCTGGATGGCGGTCAGCTCGGCATCCTGGCCGGTCACGATGGGGAATGGCGTGACGCTTCCTGCGCGCAGCGCCGCTACCGCACCCCCCGCCGTGGCATCGTTCGCGGCGTAGACCGCTGCGATGCGATCGCCGAACTGGGCGATCTGACCGGCGACCCACTCCTGGGCGAGGTCGGGGCTCCACTCGGGTGTGTCGAAGGACGACAGGACGGTCAGTCCCGCCTCGTCGATGACCCTCTGGGCGCCTGATTTGAACAGCGCGGCATTGCTGTCGGTCGGCGAGCCGTTCACCATCAGGATGCCTCTCTGCTCCGTCTCGGGTTCGACCGCGGCGATGTCCGCGGCCACGGCCTCGGTGAGCGCGGCCGCCTGCAGCTGACCCACCTTCTCGTTGTCGAACGAGACATAGTAAGCCAGATCGCCCCCGGCGACGAGACGGTCGTACGAGATCACCGGAACACCCTGCGCGTTCGCCTCCCGGACGATCGTGACGGCGGCGTTGGCGTCGACCGGGTCGAGCACGAGAACCCCCGCGCCCCCGGTGAGTGCGGCCTCCGCCTGCTGCTGCTGCTTGGCGGCATCCTGATCGGCATTGGAGTACAGCACACGGAAGTCGCCGAGCTCCGCCACGCGCTCTTCGAAGTACGGGCGGTCGAAGGTCTCGTACCGCGCGGTCTTGGCATCGGGGAGGAGAAGCGCAATCGTTCCCTCCTCGCCACCCGTCGGCGAAGCGCAGCCTGCCGCTCCCAGCGCGATCACCGCCGCGAGGAGGGCCGCGCCGGCGCGGCGGAGAGCGGAGGTCATCGGCCGCTCACGCGGTGGCGCGATCGACTCCGCTGTCGACCGCGACATGATCGAAGGCGACGGCGTCGAGCGCGGCGGCGATGGCTCCCCGCGTCTCGGTCCACTCCCCGAACGAGCTCGCGACGATCTCGGGCAGGCCGTTGCCCGCGGCCAGCGCGGTGCGCTCCAGCGAGTGCCGCATCGGTGCCATCAGAGTCTCGCCCGCCTCGGCGAGTTCGCCGCCCACCACGATCAGCCCGGGATCGAGGAGGTTGCACAGGCTCGCCGCAGCGATGCCGATGTGCCGACCGGCATCGGCAATGACCCGCCGTGCGCTGCCGTCGCCGGACTCGGCGGCCTGGATGAGGTCGCTGAGACGTCGCATGCCCTCCCCGGGCGGGAAGAGGGACAGAAGCGCCGGACCGCCTGCGTAGGTCTCGAGGCATCCACGGTTGCTGCAGCGGCAGATGGGCCCGTTCTCGTCGATCGTGACGTGGCCGATCTGACCGGCCTTGCCGTTGACACCCCGGAACAGCTCGCCGGCGACGACCATCCCCGCGCTGATCGTGTGTCCGACACGGAGGTACACCGACGACGGGACGTCTCTCGACACCCCCTCGCGGGCCTCGGCGAGTGCTCCGAGATTGGCTTCGCTGTCCACGAGGACCGGACGCTGGATGCGGGCGGCGAGCGATGTCGCGATGTCGACGTTCTCCCAGCCGCGGAGGATCCCGGCGGCGCTGACTATACCGGTTCGCGGGTCGATCGGGGCGGGAAGGGCGAGCCCGACGGCGAGGAGATCGTCGACCGCGCCGCCGAGGGAGTCCATCATGTCGCCGAGGAGCAGCGCGAGACGGTCGAGCTCGGCATCGTGCCGGTGGTCGAGGGGGAGGGGGAGCGAGCTCTGGCTGACGACGGTGCGCGTGACATCCGAGATGGCGATGTGCAGCTGTCGCGAGCTGAAGTGCGCTCCGGCGACGAGGCCCAGTTGCCGGGCGAGCGAGACCAGCGTGGCCCGGCGACCGCTCCGCGAGGTGATGGAGGTGTGCAGCACCCCGGAGGCGACGAGCTCCTTGACGATGTTCGAGACGGTCGCCGGTGACAGGCCGGTGATGCCGGCGAGCTCGACCTGTGTCATCCGTCCATGACGCTTCAGCGTCTCGAGCAGGCGCGCACGGTTGGCTTCACGCAGTGACGACTGCGAGCCCGGCGGCGTCTCTCGGCGGATCACATGCACACTGTAGCGGGTCAGGTCTTCTCGCCCGCGAGGCGGACGAGCACGATGTGGCCCGACTCGTCGACCTCGGCGACGTCGGCGTGGGCTTTGACGAACTCCGAGAAGCTGCGGAAGCCGTAGGCCTTCTCGCTGAAGGACGGATCCAGGCGCTTGATGAGGCTCTTCACCGCCGATGCATGCTGCCAGTCCTCGCCCGCGCGGTCGCTCTCCAGCCGCAGCGCCCGCTGAAGGAGCTCGGCTCCGGGGTCGACGGTCTTCTTCCGCGACCGGCTGCGTGCGGTCTCCGGCTTCTCGGTCACCGCCGGAGCGGGGATGCCGGGAAGGGCGTCGTACGCATGGAACTGGTCGCACGCGGCGGCGAGGGACTTCGCGGTGGACCCCGCCACCCCGATGCCGACGACGAAACGGCCGAGTCGTTTGCAGCGCTGAGCCAACGGGACGTAGTCGGAGTCGCCGGCCACGATCACGACGTGGGTGAGGTCGTCGAGGCGGAACATGTCCTCCACCGCGTCGACGGCCAGCCGGATGTCGGCGCCGTTCTTCGCGTACGCCGCGGCCGGGAAGAGCTGCACGAGGTCGACCGCGCGGGCCACGAGCTGGGATCGGTACACCGCGTTGACCGGCGACGACCAGTCGGCGTACGCGCGGGTCAGCACGAGAGTGCCGAAGGTGGCGGCGTAGTCGATGATCGCGCCGACGTCGATCATGGCCGCTGCCAGTCGCTCGGTGATCTCGGTGTCGCCCTCGCCGGCGACGATGCGGGGACGGTCGCGGGCGTAGGAGTTGCGGCCGTGCACCCGGTCGTACCACGACATGACGATGTTGTCGAAGTCGAGGTAGACGGCCACACGGCCGTGCGGATCGGCCATCACTTCTCCCCGGGGTAGCGGACGCCGATCTGGGTGCGGATCTCGTCCAGGGTCGCCATGATCGCCACGGTCTCGTCGATCCCGAGCAGCGGGCTGTCGGTCTCGCCGCGCGCGACGATCTCCTCGGCGGCGAGTGCCTGGAACTGCATCCCGCGGCCCGCGATGTCGCTGACGTAGTCCTCGATCACGGTGCCGTCCGGTGCGATCACACGGAAACTCGTGGGGGCGTACCAGGTGCGATCGATGTCGATGCGCGCCTCGGTCCCGATGATGTGGGCGGTGTTGGGTCCGGCCGAACGCGATGAGGTGATCGACGTAGAGATGGCGCCCGACGCATGGGTGAAGATCGTCGCGACGTCGGCGTCGGCGCCCGTGGCCGCCAGCCGGGCGCGTGCGGCGACCGACGACGGCGCGCCGAGGATGTCCCAGAAGAACGAGATCGGATAGATCCCGAGGTCAAGCAGCGCGCCGCCGCCCAGGTCGAGCGCGTTGAGTCGGTGCGAGGGATCGGCGGTGATCTTCTGGGTGTGGTCGGCGAAGACGGCGCGGATCTCGCCCAGGGTGCCGGCGGCGAGGATCTCGCGGATGCGGATCATGTGGGGGAGGTACCGCGTCCACATCGCCTCCATCGCCAGGAGCCCGTTCGCGCGGGCGGCGTCTCGGATCGACGCGGCCTCGGGCGCGTTCAGGGTGAAGGGCTTCTCGACGAGCACGTGTTTGCCGTGCTCGAGCGCGAGGATCGCGTTCTCGGCGTGGAAGGGGTGGGGGGTGGCGATGTAGAGGATGTCGACGTCGGGGTCGGCGACGAGCGCTTCGTAGGAGGCGTGCGCGTGAGGAATGCCGAACTCGGCGGCGAACGACCGCGAGGCCTCCTCCCGTCGCGAGCCGACGGCGACGATGTCCCGCTCAGCGGTGCGCAGATCGGTGGCGAAGGCATGCGCGATGCCTCCCGTGGCGAGGATGCCCCAGCGAAGTCCAGTCATGGGTTCGAGCGTACCGGGGTGGGCGGCGGCGTCACGGAAGCAGGATGACTTTGCCCGCGGCGCCCTGCTCGACGGCGCGGTGGGCGGCAGCGGCGTCGCCGAGCGGGAAGGAGGGTCCGAGTTCGACCGAGAAGGCTCCGGCGGCCAGGAGCGAGAGCGCCACCGGTATCGCCTCGGCGCGCCATGTCAGCTGCTGCGCGGTGAGCGGGGTGGGCGCGCCGCCGGAGAATGCCCGGATGCCGTAGCCGGCCGCATCGCGACCGCGGACGAGTGTCGCGATCCGCGCAGCGGGGGCGAGGGCGAGCGACGTCTCGATCGCCTCGTCGGTGCCCGCCGCGTCGAGGGCGACCGAGATGCCGTGGGGTGCGGCCGCGCGAACCCGGTCGGCGAGGCCATCGCCGTAGGCGACGGGCTCAGCCCCGAGATCGTGGACGCGATCGAAGCGCTCCGGCGAGGAGGTGGCGATGACCCGCGCGCCCCAGAGGGTCGCGAGCTGGATGGCCGCTTGGCCGACGGCGCCGGATCCGGCGTGGACGAGGAGGGTGTCGCCGTCGCGGACGCCGAGCGACCGCAGCGCCTGATACGACGTCGCCACCGGGATCCCGAGGGCTGCCCCCTCGGCGGCCGTCACGGATGCCGGCCGGGGCTGCACCGACCGGACGGGGACGGCGATGTCGGTGGCATAGGCACCCGTCGCGCCGAACACCACGACGGGGTCGCCCTCGCGGAAACCATCCACGTCGGGGCCCACGGCAGCGATCACTCCCGCCCCGTCAGCCCCGATGCGTCGGGGCTCCTCGATCGGCGGCGAGGGGCGACGGCCCGAGCGAAGTTTGTGGTCGATCGGATTGACCCCCACCGCCTCCATCCGCACCACGACCTCGCCCGCCCCCGCGACGGGGTGGCGGACATCGGTGAGAGTGAGGACCTCGGGACCACCGAACGAGGAGTAGACGATCGCCTGAGCCATACCCGGGGGAACGCCTCGCGGCGCCGAGGCTATTCCCGCAGCGCCTTCTGGATCCGCTGCAGCGAGACCGGCTCGGCCGTACCCAGAGGCTGGGCGAACAGGCTCACGCGATACTCCTCCAGCAGCCACCGTGCGCGCACGAGGGCGGGCGGCGCTCCCGCGGGAAGCGGGGTGCTCCCGCCCGCCTCGGCGAACACCGCGGCAGCCCGTTCGAACTCCGTCATGCGCTGTCGGTCTCGGCCGGGGTTGTCGACGAGTGCCCGCGCCCGCTCGGCGGCGGCGCGGAGGTAGCGGGGGAGGTGGATCAGCCGCGCCGTGCCCGTGCGGGAGAGGAATCCCGGGAAGATGAGGCTCGCGAGCTGCGCCTTGATGTCGCCGAGCGCTCCGAGGAGGGCCATCGACGTCCCCTCGCGTACCGCCCGCTCCACGTCGCGGGACGCGGTGAGGATCTTCGCCGCCAACGAGACGAGGGCGAACAGCTCATCGACGTTCGCCCGGGAGAACTCTGCGCGGGCGCGGTCGAAGACCGCGGCCGTCCGCACCGGCTCTGCGCCCGCCACTCGATCGAGGACCGCGTCGGCCAGGGCGGAGCGCGCATCCTCGATCAGTGCGCGCGCCGAGGGGTAGGGGCTCGCCGCGAGCGCGAGCTTCTCCGGCGCGGTGAGGTGCTCCAGGACGTACGTCGCAGGCGAGGGCACCGCGAGCAGCAGCAGACGGCGCACGCCCGCGCGCAGCGCCGCGGCCGCCGCATCCGGGGTCGACTCGATCCGCAGCGTCACGCTGTCGCGTTCGTCGATCAGGGCGGGGTAGCCGCGCACGACCCCGCCCGCGACGCGCGTGTCGACGACGGCGGGGAGATCGCCGAGGTCCCACGTGGTGATGCCGGCGCGTTCCGCCAGGGTGGGGCCCCCCGGTGCCGTCGCCGCGGCCACCCGATCGGTCGGACGCTCGAGGGTCCGGGCGACCGACGAGCGGGCGCGCCCCCGGAGGCGGTCCTGGAGGGCGGCGAGGTCGCGGTCGCTGCCGAGTGCCCGTCCGCGCTCGTCGACCGCGCGGAACGACATGAGGAGGTGCCCGGGGATGCGCTCGAGGTCGAAGTCCGACGTCGTGACGGGCTGGCTCGCCGCGCGCTGGATCAGGCGGGCGAGTCCGGCGGTGAGGGTCGCCGCCGGCAGCCCATCGGTGGATTCCGGGCCCTGACCGTCGAGCTCGTCGCCGAGGCGCGCCGCCCAGTCGGCAGCGGGGACCACGTGACGGCGGATGGCCTTGGGGAGGGAGCGGATGAGTGCGGCGATGAGCTCGGGGCGAAGGCCCGGGACCTGCCAGTCGAAGCCGTCGGGTCGCAGCTGTGCCAGAAGAGGCAGGGGGATGACGACGGTGACGCCGTCATCGGGAGCGCCGGGTTCGAACCGGTAGGCGAGGGAGAGCACCTGGTCACCCTGCCGCCACCGCGTGGGGAAGTCTCGCTCGTCGGCCCGCGTGGCGTCGTCGAGGAGGTCGGCCTCGGTCATGTCCAGAAGGCGCGGTGTGCGGGCCGAGGTGTCCTTCCACCAGCGCTCGAAGGAGCGCACGTCGAAGACGTCGACGGGGAGGCGCGCATCGTAGAACGCGTACACGGCCTCGTCGCCGGCGAGGATGTCGCGTCGGCGCTCGCGTTCCTCGAGCTTCTCCAGTCGTCGTCGAAGGTCGGTGTTGCGCCGCTCGAACGCGCTCAGCCTCTTGTCGAGGTGCGACAGATCGACATCGCCCTCGACGAGCGCATGGCGGAGGAACAGCTCGCGGGCGAGCGGGCGGTCGAATCGGGCGAGCTGCACGCGACGCCGCGGGATGATCTCCACTCCGAACAGCGTGATCTTCTCGTACGCCGACGCCGCGCCGGCGCTCTTGGACCAGTGGGGTTCGCTGACGCTGCGGTGGGCGAGATCGCCGGCGAGGGCCTCCGCCCAGGCCGGGTCGATCTCGGCCACGGTGCGGGCGAACAGGCGCGAGGTCTCGACGAGTTCGGCGGCCATGACCGCCGCCGGACGCCGCTTGCGCAGCCCCGAGCCGGGGAACATCGCGAAGCGGGTGCCCCGCGCGCCGCGGTACTCCGCACGCCCCTGCGCGGGGCGCTTGGGATCACGGTTCCGCTCGTCGAGGACGCCGATCTGCGAGAGGAGGCCCGAAAGGATCGCGCGGTGGACGTCATCGGGATCGGCGGTGGCTGCGGCATCCGCTCTTCTCGCGCCCAGCAGCGCACTCAGCTGCCGGTGGACGTCGAACCATTCCCGAACCCGGACGTAGTTCAGATGCTCGCTGCGGCACAGGCGCCGGAACGCGCTCGAGCCGAGCTCGGACTGCTGCTCGCGGAGGTGATTCCACAGATTCAGCAGTGTCAGGAAGTCGCTGGTCGGATCGGTGAACCGGGCATGCAGGCGGTCGGCCTCCTCGCGACGCTCCTCGGGCCGCTCGCGAACGTCCTGAATGGACAGGCCCGCGACGATCGCCAGCACCGGTCCCAGGGCCTTCGTGCGCTCGGCCTCGATCAGCATGCGCGCGAAGCGCGGGTCGATGGGGAGCCGGGCGATCCGCCGTCCGATTTCGGTGAGGCGCGGACCTCGCTCGCCGGCCTGCACCGCCCCGAGCTCGGTGAGGAGGTCGAGCGCGGCCTTGACGCCGCGCGAATCGGGGCGGGTCAGGAACGGGAAGGACGCCACATCGCCGAAGCCGAGGCTGAGCATCTGCAGAAGCACCGCGGCGAGGCTCGTGCGGAGGATCTCGGGCTCGGTGAACTCCGGACGCGCGGTGAAATCATCTTCGCCGTAGAGGCGGATCGCGATGCCCGGCGCGGTGCGACCCGCGCGGCCGGCGCGCTGCTGTGCCGATGCCTGCGACACCGGCTCGATGGGCAGCCGCTGGATCTTGCTGCGGTTGCTGTACCGCGAGATACGGGCCGTGCCGGTGTCGACGACGTATCGGATGCCGGGCACGGTGAGGCTGGTCTCGGCGACGTTGGTGGCGAGGATGACGCGGCGACGGAGCCCCGGGGTCGTGGATCGCTCGAACACCCGATGCTGCTCGGCCGAGGTGAGCCGGCCGTAGAGGGGGAGGACCTCGGTCGGCGAGGCGTCCTTGGCGTACATGCCGCGAACGGCATCCATGGCGTCGCGGATCTCTGCCTCGCCGGGCAGGAATACGAGGACGTCGCCGGCCGGCTCGCGATCGAGTTCGCGCAGTGCCGCGAGCAGTCCGTCGATGTCGTCGTCGGCCGCCTCGGTCTGCGGGTGGTAGCGGATCTCGACCGGATAGGTGCGACCCGAGACCTCGATGATCGGCGCCGGGGTGCCCGACCGGTCGGCGAAGTGGGCCGCGAAGCTCTGCGGGTCGATCGTCGCCGAGGTGATGATGACCTTGAGGTCGGGACGCTTGGGGAGGATGCGGGTGAGGTAGCCGATCAGGAAGTCGACGTTCAGAGACCGCTCGTGCGCCTCGTCGACGATGATCGTGTCGTATCGGCGCAGCAGCCGGTCGCGGTGGATCTCGTTGAGGAGGATCCCGTCGGTCATGAGCGCGACGCGGGTGTCGTCGGAGACCTGGTCGGTGAAGCGGACCTTGTACCCGACGGTGCCGCCGAGCGGCACCTCGAGCTCTTCCGCGATGCGCTCGGCGATCGAGCGCGCCGCGATGCGGCGGGGCTGGGTGTGCGCGATGCGCTCCCGTCCGAGCTCGAGGCAGATCTTCGGCAGCTGCGTGGTCTTGCCCGACCCGGTCGCCCCCGCGACGATCACGACCTGGTGGTCGCGGATGGCGGCGGCGATCTCATCCCGGGCCGCGCTGACGGGCAGCTCGGGGGGGTAGGTGATCACCGGGACGGTCGTGGGCATAGCCCTCCATCGTACTTCCGCCGGGGATTCGGGTAGCGGGTCGCGCCGGATGGCGCAACTCGCGACTGGGGCCGAGACGGAGATCCTAGGCTGAGGGAATGACCATCCCCACTGTGAAACTCAATGATGGACACGAGATCCCTCAGCTCGGGTACGGCGTCTTCCTGGTTCCGCCGGAGGACACCGAGCGGGCTGTGAGCGAGGCCCTCGAGATCGGTTACCGCCACATCGACACCGCGGCGATCTACCGCAACGAAGAGGGCGTCGGCGCCGCGATCGAGAAGTCGGGGATCCCGCGTGACGAGCTCTTCATCACCACGAAGCTCTGGAACGACCGGCAGGGCGGCGACGAGCCGCACGCGGCGATCGACGAGAGCCTGACCAAGCTCGGCCTCGAGCAGGTCGACCTCTATCTCATCCACTGGCCCGCGCCCAAGCGCGGCACCTATGTCAAGGCATGGGAGAAGCTCGTCGCGATCCGCGACGCCGGCAAGGCCCGCTCGATCGGTGTGTCGAACTTCCACGTCAGCCACCTCGAAGAGGTCATCGAGGCAACAGGTGTGACCCCGGCGATCAACCAGATCGAGCTGCACCCCGCCTACCAGCGTCGCGACATCACGTCATGGGCCGCCGACCACGACGTCCACATCGAGTCGTGGGGGCCGCTCGGCCAGGGCAAGTACGACCTGTTCGAGCTGCCCGCCGTCGCCGATGCCGCGGCCGCCCACGGCAAGACGCCCGCTCAGGCGGTGCTGCGCTGGCACATCCAGCACGGCTTCATCGTCTTCCCGAAGTCCGTGCGCCGCTCACGCCTGGAGGAGAACTTCGACCTGTTCGACTTCGAGCTGACCACGGACCAGATGGCGTCGATCGATGCGCTGGATCGCGCGGACGAGGGACGCGTGGGCGGCAGCATCGACGAGGTCAACTGACCCGCGGCGTCGTCAGCCGGCGGCCGGCGCGACCGTGCCGCCGGCTTCGCCGGCGCCGTGCTCGACCGCGATGCCGAAGACCAGGTCCAGCGCGCGCTCGAACTCCGCCAGCTCGCCGGCTGCGGCCGCTTCGCGGGCGCGCACCGACGGGCGGTGCGAGAGGACGCCGGCGAGATGACGCAGCGCGGCCCGAGCCTGCTCCGCGTCGTCGGGCAGTCGCGAGAGCTCGTCGTCGAGGGCGTCCTGGATGTGACGACGCACCGCGACGATCGCCGGGGCAGCGGCCCGCTCCGCGGTGAAGGTCGCCGCCGCCGTGCCGACCAGCTCGTGGGCTCCGGGTCCGAGCTCGGGGAGCGCGGCGTGACGACCGAGCAGCTCGAGGTCGAGCAGCTCGACGCCGGGGAGATCGCCGACCTCGGGGGAGACGTTGCGGGGAAGGCCCAGATCGATGATGATGCGTCGTGCGGTGTCGGGGATGTCGTCGGGGGTGACGACGTAGCGGGCGGTGCAGGTGATGACGATCTCGGCGTGCGCGATCGCGCGAGACAGATCCGCCTCGGGGCGGACGCCGTAGCGCGCGGCGAACCGCGCGGCGCGACCGGTGGCCGAGTACACGCCGATGTCGCGTGCGCCACGGGCGCGGAGGGCGGCGATGGTGGTGGCCGCATAGCTGCCGGTGCCGACGAGGAGAACCGGAACGGCGGCCCAGTCAGTCACGCGGGTGTCGACGAGGTCGAGGGCAAGTCGTGCCAGGGAGCGTCGCCCGGCGCCGACATCGGCCTTGGCCCGCATCTCACGGGTGGCGTGGGTGGCGCGCTGGAACACCTGCTCGAGCTGCGTGCTGGTCGTGCCGTCGGTGCGGGCCTGCACCAGCGCCCGCTGCACCTGGCCGCTGATCTCCTCTTCGCCGACGACCATGGACTCCAGGCCCGAACTCACCGCGAAGAGGTGACGCACGACATCGTCGCCGCAGAGTGACACCGCTGATTCGCGCAGGGCGTGCGCATCGTCGCCGGCGGCGACCCCGAGAGCCTCGAGCACCGCTTCACGGGCGACGACCGCGCCGCCGGTCAGGGGCTCATCCACCTCGAGGTAGGCCTCGAAGCGATTGCAGGTGGACAGGACGACGGCGCCGCGAACGAAGTCGTGCTCGGAGACGAGCGCTCGGCCGGTGGATTCGGCGACGGCCGAGATGCGACCCAGCACCTCGAAATCCGTATTGCGATGATTCGCCGTCACACAGAACAGCACCGGACAAGTCTACCCAACCGGCGAGCCGAAGGCCGCGCGCGTCTAGCCTGGAGGGCGTGTCATCCCCCGAATCCACGCCCCTTCTTCCCGCCGCGCACCCCCTGGTCGACGGACGCACCACGAACAGCCCGCTGGTGCGTGCCGCGCGGGGAGACCGCCCCGAGCGCCCCCCGGTGTGGTTCATGCGGCAGGCGGGCAGGTCGCTGCCGGAGTACCGCGCGTCGCGCGCAGGCACAGAGATGCTCGACGCGTGCCTGACCCCGCACCTCGCCGCGGAGATCACCCTGCAGCCGGTGCGGCGCCACGGCGTGGACGCGGCGGTGTTCTTCAGCGACATCGTGGTGCCGGTGCTCCTCGCCGGGATCGACGTGACCATCGTCCCCGGTCGTGGTCCGGTCATCGATCAGCCCGTGCGCTCGTCCGCCGACATCCTGCGCCTGCGCCCGATGGACCCCGAGGCGCTGGCCCCGATCCGCGAGGCCGTCTCGATCGTCGTGGCCGAGCTCGGCACGACCCCCCTCGTCGGCTTCGGGGGAGCGCCGTACACGCTCGCCAGCTACCTCGTGGAGGGCGGTCCCTCCAAGGAGCAGCTGCGCACCCGCGCCCTCATGCGCACCGATCCCCACGCGTGGGCCGCTCTGCTGAACTGGTGCGCCGACGTCACCGGTGCGTTCCTGCGCGCCCAGGTCGAGTCGGGAGCAAGCGTCGCGCAGCTGTTCGACTCGTGGGCGGGCTCCCTCTCCCGCGCCGACTACCACAAGCGCGTCGCGCCGCACTCGCGCCGTGCATTCGATGCGCTGCGCGGCACCGACGTGTCCCGCATCCATTTCGGTCTCGGCCTCGGGGACGTCCTCGACCTGCTGCCGGGCATCGGCGCCGACGTCGTCGGCATCGACTGGCGACTCCCGCTGGATGAGGCCAACCGCCGACTCGACGGCCGCGTGCCGCTGCAGGGGAACATCGACCCGGCCCTGTTGAACGCCCCGTGGCGACTGCTGGAGCGCCACGTCGAGGAGGTCATCGAGGCGGGATCGGCGGCGCCCGCCCACATCCTGAACCTCGGTCACGGCGTGCCGCCGGACACCGACCCCGACGCCCTCACGCGCATCGTCGCGTTCGTCCATGGCCGCTGACCTCCTCGTCGCCGGTGGCGGCGTCGCCGGGCTGGTCTTCGCCCGGCGCGCCGCGCTCGCCGGTCACCGGGTGCGGCTGTTCGAGGCCGCGCGCGTCTTCGGCGGTCAGGTCTCCCGGCAGGATGTCGCGGGCGTGGCGCTCGACGCCGGCGCGGAGTCCTTCGCCACGCGGGGAGGTGACGGTCCCGGAACCGTCCTGGCGCTGCTCGGCGAACTCGGGCTCGCCGGTGACGTCGTCGCGCCGGCCGCGGGCTCACCCGCCTGGGTGCAGGAGCAGAGCGACCGCACCTTCCCGCTCCCGGCTGCCGGGCTCCTCGGCATCCCGACGGACCTGGACGAGACCCTGCTCCCCGCCCTCGGAGCGGCAGGCCTCGCCCGCGCCCGCCAGGACGCGACCCTTCCCCCCGACCAGGGAGCGACGGCCGAGACGCTGGGTGCGCTCGTCCGCGCCCGCATGGGAGACCGGGTTCTCGACGCCCTCGTCGCCCCGGTCGTCCGGGGCGTGCACTCGACCACCCCCGACGCGCTGCCGATCGACAGTGCGTCGCCGCGCCTTCGCGAGGAGTTCCGCCGGACGGGGTCGCTCGCCGCTGCCATCGCGTCGATCCGAGCCACATCCCCTGCCGGCAGTCAGGTCGCCGGGGTACGCGGCGGGGTGTTCCGCCTCGTCGATGCCCTCGTGGCCGACGCCGCCGCGCACGGGGCCGAGCCTCACCAGCGGTGCCCGGGTCACCGCCGTCGCCCCGGACGGCATCGAGGTCGACGGTCGCCGCATCCCCGGCATCCCGGTCCTCGCCCGGCCGCGGCGGACGCCGGACCCCGCCCGGAGGATCACCGTCGTCACCCTCGTCGTCGACGCGCCCGCGTGGCGCGACGCCCCGCGGGGCACCGGGGTGCTCGTCGGTGCCGATGTCCAGGATGTGCGCGCCCGCGCCCTGACCCACCTCACCGCCAAATGGCCGTGGATCCGCGAATCCCTCGGCCCGCGGGAGGCGGTGCGGCTGTCGTATGACGGCTCCGCCGCCTCGGATGCCGCCGCTGTGGCCGTCCGCGACGCCGAGACGCTCCTCGGCTCACCGATCGATGCGCTCCTCGATCACACGGTGCGCACCTGGAATCGCTGGGGCCGCGCAGACGCGGGCGATGCTGCCCTCGCCGTCGGGGAGGAGACCGCGGGCACGGGGCTGGCCGCCGTCGTCCGCCACGCCGAGGCACTGGCCACATCTCTCACCGTCGAGAGGGCGAGTGGCCACCCGTCCGGTGAACGGGGGAGGATGGAGGGGTGACCGATACCGCCCCCTCCGCTTCGTCCGAGACCCCGAACGACCGGCACTACGCCCTCTGGGCGGTGCTGCGACGTGAGCCCGGGACGCCGGTGCCGGAGGAGCTTCCCGCCATCGTGGACGTGGCCGCCGCCGCCGGCGACACCCTCCGCGGCGTGTACGACGTCTCGGGCCTTCGCGCCGACGCCGACATCCTCCTCTGGCTCGTCGGCCGCTCCGCCGAGCACCTGCAGGCGGTGCTGCGCGACCTTCGCCGCACGCGCGAGCTCGCGGGGCTCGCTCCGACATGGAACGCGCTCGGGGTGCACCGCGACGCGGAGTTCAGCCGCGACCACAGCCCCGCCTTCGCCCGGGGGCTCGCTCCCAAGCAGTGGGTGACGGTGTATCCGTTCGTGCGCAGCTACGAGTGGTATCTCCTCCCCGCCGAGGAGCGCGGCGCCATGCTCGGCGAGCACGGCCGGATGGGCCGCGACTACCCGCAGGTGCAGAGCAACACCGTCGCGAGCTTCGCCCTCGGCGACTACGAGTGGTTGCTCGCCCTGGAGGCCGATGACGTCATCGACCTGGTCGACCTGATGCGCTACCTCCGTGCCACCGAGGCGCGTCGCCACGTTCGCGAAGAGGTGCCGTTCTTCACCGGGCGGCTGATCGAGCCCTCCGAGATCGCCGACGTGGTGCGATGACGCTGCGTCTGGGAACCCGCGCGAGCGCGCTGGCGATGGCGCAGGCCGGCACCGTCGCCGCCGCCCTCGGTGCGGAGCTGGTGCCGATCGTCTCCGACGGCGACCGCTCCAGCGCGCCGCTTGCGTCGCTCGGCGGTGCCGGGGTGTTCGCCACGGCGCTGCGCGCAGCTCTGCGCGCCGGTGAGGTCGACGTCGTCGTGCACTCCTACAAAGACCTCCCGACCGCGCCCGAGGAGGGGCTCGCGATCGGCGCGGTGCCGACACGGGCCGATGCGCGCGACGCGCTGTGCGCACGCGACGGGCTCACCCTCGACACCCTGCCCGAGGGCGCGCGCGTCGGCACCGGCTCCCCCCGCCGTCGCGCGCAGCTCGCGGCGCGGCGCCCCGACCTCGACCTGATCGACATCCGCGGCAACATCGACACCCGTCTGTCCCGCGTGGGCGCGCAAGACCCGGAGCGGCGCCTGGACGCCATCCTCCTCGCCGCCGCGGGGCTCAGCCGCATCGATCGCTCGGACGCGGCGACGGAGTTGATGCCGCTGGAGCGCTGGCCCACCGCGCCCGCGCAGGGGGCCCTCGCCGTCGAGACCCGCGCCGGCGAAGAGCATCGCGTGTCGCGTCTGGAGCACCGCCCGACCCGGTTGGCCGTCGACGCCGAGCGCGGCGTGCTCGCTCGTCTGGAAGCGGGCTGCGCAGCCCCGATCGGGGCCCACGCTTTCTTCGACGACGGGCTGATGTTCCTCACCGCGCGGATCTACCGCCCCGACGGCACGGCACAGCTCACCAGCGCCCATGCCGCCGACGCCGAGGACCCGGACGTCGCCACAGAGCTGGCCGCCCGCGTGGCCGACGAGCTCCTGGCCCAGGGGGCCGCCGACCTCGCGCCCGTCGGCCCCGGTGCCCGAGAGGACCAGGCATGACCCCCAGCCCTCCGCCCTTCCCTGCCACCCGCCCCCGGCGGCTTCGGCAGAGCACCGCCTGGCGTCGGCTGGTCGCCGAGACCCGGGTGCACCCCGCGCAGCTCGTGCTGCCGATGTTCGTCCGTGAGAACGCCGACGCGCCTGTTCCGATCGGTTCGATGCCGGGCGTGCAGCAGCACTCCCTCGAGTCGCTGCGCGGAGAGCTGCGGCGCGCGGCGGCCGCGGGCATCGGCGGCGTGATGCTCTTCGGCGTGCCCGAGCACAAAGACGCCCAGGGCTCCGGCGCGACCGACCCCGAAGGCATCCTCAACGTCGCGACGCGCATCGCCGCCGACGAGGTCGGCTCCGACCTCGTCGTGCAGACCGACCTGTGCCTCGACGAATTCACCGACCACGGTCACTGCGGGGTGCTCGACGGGCGCGGGCGTGTCGACAACGACGCCACCCTCGAGCGCTACCGCGACATGGCCCTCGCGCAGGCGGCCGCCGGGTCCGAGCTCCTCGGGCTCTCCGGGATGATGGACGGCCAGGTCGCCGTCATCCGCTCGGCCTTGGACGAGGCCGGGTTCTCGCACGTCGCGCTCCTCGCCTACGCGGCCAAGTACGCCTCGGCGTTCTACGGCCCGTTCCGCGAGGCCGTCCAGTCCTCTCTGCAGGGTGACCGGCGCACCTACCAGCTCGATCCGGGCAACCGGCGCGAGGGCGCGCTCGAGGTCGCGCTGGATGTCGCGGAGGGCGCGGACATCGTGATGGTCAAGCCCGCGATGTCGTATCTGGATGTGCTGGCCGACACCGCGGCATCCTCACCGGTCCCGGTGTGGGCGTATCAGGTCAGCGGTGAGTACGCCATGATCGAGGCCGCCGCCGCTCACGGCTGGATCGATCGGGAGCGCGCCATCGACGAGTCGCTGCAGAGCATCGTCCGCGCGGGCGCCGACGCGGTGTTGACGTACTGGGCTGTGGAGACGGCAGAAAGGTGGGCACGATGAGCATGACCCTCACCCCGACCGACAACGTCGAGGCCGCCGCGCGCGCCCGAGCCGTGATCCCCGGCGGCGTGAACTCGCCTGTCCGCGCCTTCGGCTCGGTAGGGGGCACGCCGCTGTCGATCGTGGGCGCTCACGGCGCGTACGTCCGCGACGTCTCGGGACGCGAGTATGTCGACCTCGTCGCATCCTGGGGTCCTGCTCTCCTCGGCCACGCGCACCCGGGTGTCGTCGCCGCGGTGCAGGAGGCGGCCGCGCGCGGACTGTCCTTCGGCGCCTCGACCCCCGGTGAGACGCTCCTCGCCGAGGCGGTGATCGGCCGCCTGCGAGTCGGGGAGGCATCGGAGATCGAGCGTCTGCGCCTGGTGTCCACCGGCACCGAGGCGACCATGACCGCGATCCGCATCGCCCGCGGCGCCACCCAGCGCGACCTCATCGTGAAGTTCGCCGGTCACTACCACGGTCACTCCGACGGCCTCCTCGCCGAGTCGGGGTCGGGGGTGGCGACCCTCGGCCTTCCCGGTTCGGCGGGCGTTCCGGCCGACATCGCCGCGCTCACGATGGTGCTGCCGTACAACGATCGGGATGCGATCGAAGAGGCGTTCGCGCTCCACGGGAACCGCATCGCCGCCGTGATCACCGAGGCCGCCGGCGCCAACGCCGGAATCCTCCTGCCCGAGGACGGCTTCAACGCCTTCCTCGCCGACACCGCTCACGCCCACGGCGCCCTCCTCATCTCCGACGAGGTGCTCACCGGCTCCCGGGTGGATCCCGCCGGCTGGTGGGGGCTCGAGCACCGGGCCGGGGCCTCCTGGACGCCCGATCTCGTCACCTTCGGCAAGGTCATCGGCGGCGGGATGCCGCTCGCGGGCATCGGCGGCCGCAGGGATCTGATGGAGCTGCTCGCCCCCCTTGGACCCGTCTACCAGGCGGGCACGCTCAGTGGGAACCCGCTCGCGGTGGCCGCGGGCCTGGCGACCCTGCGCCTCGCCGACGACGCCGTCTACGCCCACGTCGATCGGGCCGCGGGCGTCGTCTCCCGCGCGGCGGGCGAGGCCCTCGACGCCGCCGGTGTCGCCCACGTCATCACCCACGCAGGGAGCCTGTTCTCGATCGCCTTCCGCGACCGGCCGGTGCGCGACTACGACGACGCCCGGGCACAGGAGGGATGGCGCTACCGCGCCTTCTTCCACGCGATGCTCGAGGCAGGGGTCTCCCTCCCGCCGAGCGTGTTCGAGGCGTGGTTCCTCACGGCCGCGCACGATGATGAGGCGCTGGAGAAGATTCTCGCCGCGCTTCCGAAGGCTGCGCGCGCCGCGGCATCCGCTACCCCACTCTGACCTCAGACCCAGCCGGGGAGCCAGTTGTGCGCCCGCCAGAAGTCGTAGGGCACCGTCGTGGCGGTGAGGATCGGGTACCAGAACGCCGACACCAGCAGCACGATCCCGAGGAAGGCGAGCACTGCCACCCGGCCGGGAAGCCGGCGCTGCGGGTCGGGGGATCGGGTGATGTCGCGGAGGGCGAAGGTGAGAGCCAGCACCGTGAAGGGCAGGATCGCCACGGTGTAGAACTGGAACACCGTGCGCTCGGGGTACAGCAGCCACGGCAGGTACGTCACGGCGACGCCGGTGAGGACGAGCGCGTGTCGCGCGTCGCGATCGCGGAAGAACCGGTACGCGAGGTAGACCACTGCCGCGACGCCTGCCCACCAGATGAGCGGGTTCGGCATCGAGTAGATATTCTGCACCCCGGCGTCGGTCTGGTCGTAGTACATCGAGGTCGGGCGCAGGAGCAGCGGCCACTGCCATGCGGGGCTCTCGTAGGCGTGGTCGGTGTCGAGGCCGACATGGAAGTCGTAGATCCCCTGGTGGTAGATCCAGAGGCTCTCCAGCGCCGTCGGAGCCCTGTCGCGGCCGTAGCCGCCCGTGGTCGCCAGCCACCCCCACCATGACGCGAGGTAGATCATGGCAGCGACCGGGACGAGCAGCAGGAACGACACCGGCCCCTGCCGCAGCACGCCGTCGACCGCCCAGAGCCGGATGCCCGCCCGTCGCCGGGCGAGGAGGTCGGTGACGACGGCGTAGATGCCGATCCCCGCGAGCGCGTACAGCCCCGACCACTTCACCCCGCTCGCGGCGCCGGCGGCGACCCCGGCCGCGACGAGCCACGGCCGATCCCACAGCACGGGTCCGAGGCGGTAGCCGCCCTCGCCGTCGGGTGATCGCAGGGCCAATGCCGCGGCGAGCCGATCGGGAAGGCGCCGCCGGTCGAGGGCGACGAACCAGAAGGCCACGAGCACGAACAGCGCCACGAAGATGTCGAGGAGGGCCACCCGGCTCATCACGATGGCCAGTCCGTCGACGGCGAGCAGCAGACCCGCGACGGTGGCGAAGACGGTGGAGGCGGTGAGCGTTCGGGCGAGGAGGAACAGCACGAGCACGAGCGCCGTCCCCGCCAGCGCGGTCGCGAACCGCCAGCCGAACGACGAGTCGGCGCCGAAGAGCGCCATCCCGGCGCCGATGAGCAGCTTGCCGAGCGGCGGATGGACGACGAACGCGGGCTCGTCGGCGGTGAAGATCCCGGTCTCGCCGGCGACGAACCGGTCGTTGGTGTCGTCACCCTCCGGCCATTCGGCGGCGTACCCCAGCACCCACTGGCTCCAGGCGTCCTTGACGTAGTACGTCTCGTCGAAGACGAGGGCGTGCGGGTGGCCGAGGTTCCAGAAGCGCAGGACGGCGGCGAGGAGTGTCACGGCGACCGCGGCGAGGACCGTCCATCGGCGGGCGAGCCGCCCGTCGTCGGACACCCGCTGCTGCCACCGGTCCCACGCCGACGGCCGGGTCAGCGCGGGTGCGGGGGCGGTCACGTCGACCAGCCTAAAGGCGGCCCGCCTAAGCTGACGGCATGCTGATCCTCGCGGCCACACCGATCGGCAACCTCGGCGATGCATCCGACCGCCTCCGCCGCGCGCTGGCGGAGGCTCCCGTCATCGCGGCGGAGGACACCCGCACGACCCAGCGCCTGCTCGCCGCCCTCGGGGTGGAGAATCGCCCGCGGCTGATCGCCCTGCACGATCACAACGAGAAGACCAAAGCGGCCGAGATCGTCGAGCTCGCCCGCGCGCAGGATGTTCTCCTCCTCAGCGATGCCGGCATGCCGACGGTGAGCGATCCCGGGTTCTCCGTCGTCGCGCGGGCGGCCGTCGAGGGGGTCGCCGTCACGGTGATCCCGGGTCCGAGCGCGGTGGTGACCGCGCTCGCGGCATCGGGGCTGCCGACCGACCGCTTCACCTTCGAGGGCTTCCCACCACGGAAAGCCGGTGAGCGCGACGCGCTCTTGGCAGAGCTGTCGACGGAACGCCGCACCATGGTGTTCTTCGAGGCTCCGTCGCGTATCGCCGAGACCCTCGCCGCCCTCGCCCGTGCCTTCGGGCCCGAACGCCCCGCAGCGGTCTGCCGGGAGCTCACCAAACTCCACGAGGAGATCCGCCGGGGTTCGCTCGGCGAGCTCGCCGACTGGGCGGGCGGCGGAGTGCGCGGCGAGATCGTCGTCGTGGTGGCCGGCGCCGAGCGCCGCGGGGTGTCGCTGGCCGACGGAGTCGCCGAGGTGACGGATCTCGTCGCGGGGGGCATGCGATTGAAGGATGCCGCGGCAGATGTCGCCGGGCAGACCGGCCTGTCGCGGCGCGATCTCTACGAAGCGGCGCTGGCTGCACGTCACACGGCGGCCGGTGGCATCCGGTCCACCTAGAATTCTCGGGTGACTTCCGGCCGATCCTTCTACATCACGACGCCGATCTACTATCCGAGCGACGTGCCCCACATCGGCCACGGCTACACCACCGTCGCCGTGGACGCGCTGGCGCGCTGGCATCGGCAGGCCGGTGACGACACGTGGATGCTGACCGGAACCGACGAGCACGGGCAGAAGATGCTCCGAGCCGCCGCCGCGAACGGGGCCACACCGCAGGAGTGGGTGGACCGGCTGGTGACGGAGTCGTGGTTCCCGTTGCTCGAGACACTGGACGTCGCCAACGACGACTTCATCCGCACCACCCAGCCCCGGCACGAGGAGCGCGTGCGCAAGTTCGTGCAGGCCATCTACGACCGCGGGTACATCTACGCCGGCGAGTTCGAGGCGCTCTACTGCGTCGGATGCGAGGAGTTCAAGACCGAGTCCGAGATCGTCGACGGCACCGGGGCGTTCGAGGGTCTGAAGGTGTGCGCGATCCACTCCAAGCCCCTGGAGCTGCTGCAGGAGAAGAACTACTTCTTCAAGCTGAGCGAGTTCACCGAGCCGCTGCTGAAGCTCTACTCCGAGAATCCCGACTTCATCCGGCCGGAGTCGGCGCGCAACGAGGTCGTCTCCTTCGTCAAGCAGGGCCTGAAGGACCTGTCGATCTCGCGGTCGACGTTCGACTGGGGCATCAAGGTGCCGTGGGATGAGACCCACGTCATCTACGTGTGGGTGGACGCGCTGCTGAACTACGCCACCGCCGTGGGTTTCGGCTCCGATCCCGAGGAGTTCGCCCGTCGCTGGCCGGCCTATCACGTCGTCGGCAAAGACATCCTGCGCTTCCATGCCGTCATCTGGCCCGCCATGCTGATGGCCGCCGGTGTCGAGGTTCCCCGCGGCGTCTTCGCCCACGGGTGGCTGCTGGTCGGCGGCGAGAAGATGTCGAAGTCGAAGCTGACCGGGATCGCGCCCACCGAGATCACCGACGTCTTCGGGTCGGATGCGTACCGGTTCTACTTCCTCTCGGCCATCGCCTTCGGCCAGGACGGCTCGTTCTCGTGGGAGGACCTGTCGGCGAGGTACCAGGCCGAGCTCGCCAACGGCTTCGGCAATCTCGCCTCGCGCACCACGGCGATGATCGCCCGGTACCGGGAGGGCATCGTGCCGCCCCCGGGGGAGGAGACCGACGGGGACCGGATCATCCGCGAGACCGTGGCGAGCGCTGCGGAGCGCGCGGATGCCGCGATCGAACGGTTCCGGCTGGATGAGGCCATCGCGGCGACCTGGACGATCGTCGATGCGCTGAATCTGTACATCACCGAGAACGAGCCCTGGGTGCTGGCGAAGGACGAGGGGTCGCGCCCGCGTCTGGACACGGTGCTCTACACCGCCGCCGAAGGACTTCGCGCCCTCGCGGTACTGCTGTCGCCCATCATGCCGATCGCCAACGAGAAGCTGTGGGTGGGTCTCGGCGCCGCCGAGTCGCTGGGCCGGCTGCAGGATCAGCCGCTCCGCGACGCGGGGCGCTGGGGGCAGCTCCGCCCGGGCACGAGTGTCAACGCCCTCTCGCCCCTCTTCCCGCGCGTCGAGCAGCCGGGCGACGCGCGGCCGGAGGGTCGGGGGGCGTGAGCGACCCCAGCGGGTACGTCCGCGAGCGTCACAACGACGGGTCGCGCGATGTGCGGTGGCCCGCGGCTCCCGAGCCGCTGCGCGTGCCGGTCTACGACAACCACGCGCACCTCGAGATCATCGACGGCGACGAGCCCCTCGACCTGGACGCGCAGCTCGCCCGTGCCCGGGCCGTCGGCGTCATCGGGGTGGTGCAGGCCGGGGGTGACATCGAGTCCAGCCGCTGGTCGGCCGCCGCCGCGGCATCCCACCCCGACGTCCTCGCCGCCGTCGCCATCCACCCGAACGAAGCACCGGCCTATGCCGAGTCCGGCCACCTCGATGAGGCCATCGGTGTGATCGACGCGCTCGCGGCCGAACCTCGCGTCCGCGCGATCGGCGAGACGGGCCTGGACTTCTTCCGCACCGGCGAAGAGGGGCTCACCTCCCAGCACGCCTCGTTCGAGGCGCACATCGCCCTGGCGAAGAAGCACGGGCTGGCGATGCAGATCCACGACCGTGAGGCGCACGACGCCGTCCTGGAGACGCTCGCCCGGGTGGGAGCGCCCGAGAAGACCGTCTTCCACTGCTTCTCCGGCGACGCCGAGATGGCGCGCCGCTGCGCGGATGAGGGCTATTACCTCTCGTTCGCAGGCAACGTCACGTTCAAGAACGCCCAGAACCTGCGCGACGCCCTGAAGGTGACACCGAGGGAGCGGGTGCTGGTCGAGACCGACGCGCCTTTCCTCACCCCGACGCCGCACCGCGGACGACCCAACGCGCCCTACCTGATTCCCGTGACGGTGCGGTTCCTGGCCGCCGAACTCGAGGTCGACGTCGATGAGCTGTGCGCACAGCTCGCCGAGAACACCCTGGCCGTCTACGGCGCGTTCACGGACTGAGCGACGATGAGCGAGCTGTGGGACCTGATCGATGAGACCGGGCGGCCGCTCGGGCGGACGCATCGCCGCGATGATCCCGATCTCCCCGTCGGATCGTTCCACCTCGTCGTGTCGGTGTGCGTCGTCCGGCGAGACGGCCGGGTGCTGACCACTCGCCGCGCGGCGGTCAAGGACTGGCCGCTCTCGTGGGAGTTCCCTGCGGGAAGCGCACTGACCGGCGAGACCAGTCGCCAGGCGGCGGTGCGCGAGCTGTCGGAGGAGACCGGTGTCGTCGTCGATCCCGCCTCGCTCGGACTCGTCGGACGTGTTCGGGAGGAGCAGGCCCTGTTCGACCTCTACGTCGCGCGGGTCGACGATCCCGAAGTGATCCCAGATCCCGCCGAGGTCAGCGAGGCCGAGTGGGTCGTGCCGGCCACGGTCTTCGCCCGCACCGGTGCGGGGGAGATGGCCGGGCCATGGGTGCGGCGCCTGCGGGAGCTCGGTGATGCTCTTCGCGCCCGGCTCGCGACCTGACGCTCAGACCGCGGCGGCCTCGGGGCCGGCATCCAGCGCCGGCGGGGCGGCGGCGATGTGGGAGATCGAGCGCCACACCAGCGCGAGCGTGATGGCCGAACCCGCGAAGGCGAACCACCAGGGCCCGGTCGGACCCCAGATCTGGGCGATCACCCCGCCGAGGAACTGGCCGATCACGAGCCCGCCGAACACCCCCACCATGTTCACCGAGGCGATCCTGCCCTGCAGCGGCATCGGAACCAGACGCTGACGGACCGTCGTGGAGATCGTGCCCCATACGAAGGCGTAGAGGCCGAAGACGAACATGATCACGAATGCGACAGCCGGGACGGTGGTCAGCGCGAAGGCGAGGTGCATCAGAACCTCGCAGGTGAGGACGACGCGCATGAGGGTGGCGAAGGGGACCTTCCTCTCCAGGAAGCCGAAGCTGAAGACCGCGATGATCCCGCCGAGGGCCGAGGCGGTCGTCAGCGCGCCGTACCCCACGGGCCCCATGCCCAGGTACTCGGTGGCGTACAGCACCAGCACCCCCCAGGGCGCCGCCCAGGTGACGTTGAAGACGAGGATGATGACGACGAGCGTCCGCACCGGCGCGTTGTGCCTGAGCCAGCCGAGACCCTCCCGGATGGCGAGGAGCTTCGATTCGCGCTCGGGCTCTCCGTCGTCGCGCGCGGGGGTTCGCGCAATGCGCGAGATGAGGAGGATCGCCAGACTGACGCAGAAGACCTGCAGCAGGAACGGCACGAAGGAACCGGCGGCGAAGAGGAAAGCACCCAGCGGCGGCCCCGCCAGCTGGTTGCCCACGAGGAAGCCCGCCTGCATCCGGGCGTTCCCGACGCCGAGATCCGCCGGACGGACGAGCATCGGCAGCAGCGTGCTGCCGGCGGTGTCGGCGAACACCTCAGCGGTGCCGTAGAGGAAGGACGTCACCAGCACCAGCCAGACGGTCGCCTGCCCGGTGAGGAGGAACACCACGAGCGCGAGGATCACCAGGGCGCGGAGGGCATTGGCGAGCATGACCAGCCGGCGCCGGTCGTGGTGGTCGGCGACAGCCCCCGCGAGCAGCCCGAACAGCAGCCACGGCAGGAACTGCATCATGGCGCCCGCGGCGACGAGGATGGGAGATGACGTCAGCGACGCGATGAGCAGGGGAGCGGCGGCCAGGGCGATGCCGTCGCCGAGATTGCTCGTCCACGACGACGCCAGCAGCCACCGGAAGTCGCGGCCGAGGCGACGCGGAGCGACGAAGTCGCCGAGGAAGGGCATCCGATCATCCTACGATCGGATGCCGCGGCGGACGGCCCGTCGGCGGAAGGCTGCGGTCAGGCGCTGCGACCGGCTCTGGCGCGTTCCTTCGTCACGAACAGGGTCTCGGTCTGCTCCAGCTCCATCCCCTTGGTCTCGGGGATCTTCAGCAGCACGTAGACGAAGGAGAGCCCGGCGAAGATCGCGTACATGGCGTAGGTGAGCGGCAGCGACCAGCTCGACATCGCCGGGAAGCTCACCGTGATGAGGAAGTTCGCGATCCATTGGGCGCCGGCGGCGACGCCGAGCGCCTTGCCGCGGATGCGGCTGGGGAAGATCTCGCCGAGCAGCACCCAGACGAGCGGGCCCCACGACGCGCCGAAACCGATGACGAACAGGTTCGCCGCGACCAGGGCGATCGGACCCCAGGCGCCGGGAAGGCTCACCTCGCCGTCCACGGTCTCGGCGAACGCGAACGACAGCGCCATGGCGCCGAGCGACACGGTCATCATCACCGACCCGGTGAGGAGGATGGGCTTGCGTCCCACGCGATCGACGAGCACGATCGCCACGATCGTGACGAGCACGTTCGTCACCGAGGTGATGACGCTGATCAGCAGCGAGTTCTGCTCGGTGAACCCGACCGCACGCCAGAGCGTCGTGGAGTAGTAGAAGATCACGTTGATGCCGACGAACTGCTGGAACACCGACAGGATGATGCCGACCCAGACGATTCCCTGCAGACCGAACCGGGGACCCCGGAGCGACACGCCCTTGGCTTTCTTGTCCGCTGCGATCGCCTGCTCGAGGTCCTTCATCGTCTGGTCGAGGTCGGCCTCGGGCACGAGCCGGGCGAAGATCGCCCGCGCCTCGTCGTACTTCCCCTGCGAGATGAGGAACCGCGGCGACTCGGGCATCGTGAAGGCCAGCACGCCGTAGACGATCGCGGGCACGGCCTCGACGAGAAGCATCCAGCGCCAGGCCTCCAGCCCCAGCCACAGCTGTGAAGAAGCGCCGCCGGCGACCCCCGCGAGCAGGGCGTTGGAGAGCAGGGCGCCGAAGATGCCGAGCGTGATCGCGAGCTGCTGCAACGAGCCGAGCGTGCCACGGATCTGCCGCGGCGCCACCTCGGCGATGTAGGCCGGGGCGACGACCGAGGCGATGCCGATGCCGAGGCCGCCGATGAAGCGCCACACGGTGAGGTCGACGGCGCTGAACGCCAGGCCCGACCCGATGGCGCTGACGAAGAACAGGACGGCGCCGACGAGCATGACGCGCAGGCGTCCCCAGCGGTCGCTGAGGACACCCGCGAGCACCGCGCCGAGCGCACAGCCGAGGAGCGCCACGGCGACGACGAAGCCGGTGATCACCGCGGTGAGGTCGAACTGGCTCTCGATGGAATTGACGGCGCCGTTGATGACCGACGAGTCGAAACCGAAGAGGAACCCCCCGACCGCCGCGGCGATCGAAAGGGCCACCGCTCGGCGTCCGAATGGACTGCGCATGGAGAAGGCCTGGGTGGGAATCGACGCTGAGGAGCTCACGAGGGTCACCATAGTCCCGCGCGTTTCGCGGGAGTGAGGGCTTGCGCGGCGAGTCACTAGGGTGGAACCCATGGCGGTGACCCTTCTCGGTGCGGGCGAGATCCGCGCCCTCGCCGCCGAGCTGGACGTCACCCCGACCAAGAAGCTGGGTCAGAACTTCGTCGTCGACGCCAACACGGTGCGCCGCATCGTCCAGGTGGCACGGGTGGCGGCAGGGGAGCATGTCGTCGAGGTCGGACCCGGGCTGGGTTCGCTGACCCTCGCCGTCCTCGACGCCGGCGCAGAGGTGACCGCCGTCGAGATCGATCACCGTCTGGCGGCGCGACTGGAGATCACCGCCGGCCGGCACGGCGCGGCTCCGGGAACACTGCACGTCATCGACGCCGACGCGCTGGCCGTCACCGAGCTCCCCGGCGACCCGTCGGTTCTCGTGGCGAACCTTCCCTACAACGTGTCCGTGCCCGTGCTGCTGCACTTCCTCGAGACCTTCCCGGCGCTCCAGCGCGGGGTGGTGATGGTCCAGGCCGAGGTGGGGGAGCGGCTTGCTGCGGCGCCGAGGACGAAAGCGTACGGTTCCCCGAGCGTCAAGGCTTCGTGGTACGGACTCTGGCGGTTGGCGGGGAACGTGCCGCGTCAGGTGTTCTGGCCCGTCCCGAACGTGGACAGCGTGCTGGTGGCCTTCGAGCGCAGAGACGCACCGATCGGGTCCGAGGAGGAGAGGCAAGCGACCTTCGCACTCATCGACGCCGCATTCGGGCAGCGGCGCAAGATGCTGCGTCAGGCCCTGGCCGGCGTGCTCGGCGGGAGTTCCGCTGAAGCATCCGCCGTTCTGGAGACGGCAGGGGTGGCCCCCACCGCCCGCGGTGAGGAGCTCGTGGTGCACGACTTCCTGCGGATCGCGCACGTCGTCCGGGCGCGGCCGCCCGTCTGAAGACATCGTGTGTATACGGGGTGTGCCGCCCGTGTTCACCCGACGGCACCCTACGGTTTAGGTGTCCGGATACGATCGGACGACCCCGACCGCCAAGGGGGCGGAGAAACGAAGTGGACAGACTCCTCGCCGAGTACCCCAGACCCGAACGCGTGCTCCTGCATCTCAGTGACACGCACCTCAGAGCCCACGGCTCCCGTCTGTACGACCGCATCGACGCCGAGGAACGGCTCGAGCGCGCACTCACCGCGATCACCGATTCCGGGATCGCGCCTCACGCCCTGGTCTTCACCGGCGACCTCGCAGATCACGGCGAGCCCGAGGCCTACGACCGCGTCCGCGCTCTTGTCGAACCGGTCGCAGAGACGATCGGCGCCCGGGTGATCTGGGTGATGGGGAACCACGACGAGCGGTCGGCTTTCCGGGAAGGACTGTGGGGCCGCGCGGATGACGCGGGCCGCCCGGTCGACGGCGTCGACGAGATCGACGGCCTGCGCATCGTGACCCTCGACACCAGCGTCCCTGGCAGGCACCACGGGGAGCTGACCGATGCGCAGCTGTCGTGGCTTCGGCAGGTGCTGGCCGTCCCCGCGCCCCTGGGAACAATCCTCGCCATGCACCATCCGCCGGTCCCGAGCGTGCTCGACCTCGCCGCAACCGTCGAGCTGCGCGAGCAGTCACGCCTCGCGGAGGTCGTCCGATCGACCGATGTGCGCGCCATCCTCGCCGGTCACCTGCACTATTCGACCTTTGCGACCTTCGCGGGGGTGCCGGTGTCGGTGGCGTCGGCGACCTGTTACACCCAGGACCTCACCGTCCCCGTCGGGGGGACGAGGCCGCAGGATGGCGCACAGGCGTTCAACGTCGTCCACATCTACGACGACACCGTCGTTCACTCGGTCGTACCGGTGGACGCCGGCCCGGTGCTCGACTTCGTCGACGCGGCCGAGTCGCGTCGGCGTCTGGAGGACGCCGGCGTCGCCCTGCGCGACCCCGACGGTGCCGACGCCGACGCTGTCAGCGGGAGTTCGCCGCCGACGTCCCCGTTGCCGGTGCTTCGCTGATCTCGTCACGCTCCCAGGGCGCACGCACCGGGAAATAGCGCTCCAGGCTGTCGCGGATCGCGCGGATGCGCACTTCCTCGGGGAGCTCGGGCACGCTGCCGTCGTTCAGGCAGAACATGTCGGTGTCGCGACGGGCCAGGAGCCGCTCCATCCGGCGCAGCGATGCGAGCTGCGTCGTCTGGATGTAGCGGACCCGGGGCTTGGTGGTCACGATCGCCCGCCCGGTGAGCAGTGCGTAGTAGTGGTACAGGCTGTTGGTGACGGAGATGTCGGTGGCCGATCGGAACGGACTGCCCGCCGTGCGGGCGTAGTCGTCGGCGAACTCGCGTTCGAGCTCGTAGGCGACCGAGCGGCGCATCGGCACCGCGCAGTGCTCGAGGTCGTGGGTGATGAGGCGTCCGAATCTCTCGCGCAGCAGGGCGCGATTGACGCGGAGGCCGTTGTCGTGGCCGCTGCGCTCGGGGCGGGGGTCGCCGGTGCCGATGCGCACCCGGCTCTCGACGAAGGTGCTGACGCCCCCGGGCGAGAAGAACAGCTCGGGATCGACGGGCCGCCCGAAGAACATGTCGTCGTTGCTGTACAGGAAGTGCTCGGCGAGTCCGTCGATGCGGTGCAGCTGCGCTTCCACCGCGTGGGAGTTGTGAGTGGGGAGCACGCCCGGGTCTGCGAAGAACTCCTCGCTCCTCACGATCGTCACCCGGGGGTGGTCGGCCAGCCACGCGGGCGCGGGGGAGTCGGTGGCGATGAAGATGCGCCGCACCCACGGGGCGTGCATGTAGACGCTCCGCAGCGCGTACTTCAGCTCATCGATCTGGCGATAGCGCGCGGGGGCGTCGTCGCCGTCGCCGACGACGTAGCTCTGCATGCGTGCCGCACGGCTGCGCTGGAATTCGCTGGATGACCCGTCGACCCACGAGAAGACCATGTCGACATCGCCCGAGAACTCCGTCGCGTGCGTCTCGTACATGCCGGAGAGGGTGCGCCAGCGACGGCCGTGGCGTTCGACCGTGGTGTACGACACGTCGTCGGCGGCCATCGTCCGGCGGGTGAGGAGTGTGGGCCGCGGCGCCTCGACGAGGTCGGCCCCGAACCGCCACAGGTCGACGCGGGTCCCTGAGGCCGACCCGTAGCGAAGCGTGCCGCCCCGCGTCACACGCGGCCGGAACACCGTGACGGTCGCCAGGCCCACCGGTTCGACGAGGGCGTGCAGCGGGATGGCGTCGTCCCCGGGGATGCGTGCGTAGAACGGCTCGTCGGCACCGAGGCGCCGAAGGGCGTCGTATGCCCGCGCACCGTCCTCCACATCGACCACGAGGCGATCGCGGCGCTCCGCATCGCGCACCAGGAGAACGCCGATCCCCTCGGCACCCATCGCATCGGCGACGGCGAGCAGGTCGACCACGGTCGCCTCGCTCACGGGGAGCGTGTCGTGGACGGCGTGCAGCATCCCGTCGACGAGACGGACGTCGTCGCGAGCGAGCAGGTTCGTCCAGGGATCGCTCATCGACGGAAGGGGAGCGACACGTGCCATGGGAACCTCCTCGCGAAGTCAGGTGGGCGTGCCGCAGATGAGGCACCGGATAACTGTAGTTCTCCTTCTGTTTCCCCGGCGTTTCGTCCGCTGACACCCGAGATCGCGCGAACCCGCTCTCGCCGCGGGCGATAGCCTCGATGCATGACCGTGGACCCCGCCGGCCCCGCCGATCGCGTCCACGTCCGCGCCCCGGGCAAGCTCAACGTCTTCTTCGAGGTCGGGGCGGTGCAGCCCGACGGCTATCACGATGTCGCTTCGGCCTATCAGGCCGTGTCGCTCTCCGAGGACCTCTGGGCAGAGGTCGATGACGACTTCTCGCTGACCGTGTCGGGCTCCGTGGATGTCACGGGTGTGCCGGTGGACGACCGCAACCTCGCCCTCCGCGCCGCGCGTCTGCTGGCGAGCGAGATCGGCCACCGCGGCGGTGTGCGGCTGCACATCGACAAGCACGTGCCCGTGGCAGGCGGCATGGGCGGGGGATCCGCGGATGCCGCGGCCGCCCTGGTCGCGTGTGATGCCCTGTGGGGCGCCGAGCTCGGGTCATCCGGACTGCACCGGCTCGCCCGGCGCCTGGGAGCGGATGTTCCCTTCGCCCTCATGGGCGGGACGGCCATCGGCACCGGCCGGGGAGATCAACTGAATCGCGCTCTGGCCAAGGGCCGGTTCGACTGGGTCGTGGTGACCTCGGAGGACGGGTTGTCGACCCCCGAGGTCTACGGGCACCTCGATGTGATGAGGGGCCGCTCCGACATCGCTCCGCCGCCGCGCACGCCCGACGTCGATCCCGGCGTCCTCCAGGCTCTGCGCATCGGGGATGCCGTCGCGCTCGCCGCCCATGTGCGAAACGATCTGCAGGCGGCGGCGCTGTCGCTGCGCCCCGACCTCCGGGACGTCCTCGAGCTCGGTGAGGGGTCAGGTGCGCTGGTCGGCATCGTGTCGGGGTCGGGACCGACGCTGGCTTTCCTGGCGGTCGACCCCGAATCCGCGCTGGAGCTGCAGGTCGCCCTGAGCGTTTCCGGGCACCACGCCCTGCACGTCCACGGCCCGGTCGTCGGTGCGCGGATCATGCCGGAGTGAGCCGGGTTTCGTCCCGGTGTCGTCGGGGTCGGCTAGCGTGAACAGGGTCGTCGCCGGGACGGCGTGTCCGCACCAGGTCAGGAGAACCCCATGAAGGCCGTTCTGAACGGAACAGTGATCGCCGAGGCGCCGGAGAGCGACCTGGTGTCGATCGAGGGGAACTGGTACTTCCCCCCGTCGAGCATCGCCGACGGTGTGCTGGCTGAGAGCCCGACGCCGTACACGTGCCCGTGGAAGGGCGAGTGCCAGTACTACCACCTGAAGACCGGACAGGACGCGGTCAAGGACGGAGCCTGGGCCTATCCGACGCCCTACCCGACGGCGATCGACCGGGTGGGCAGGGATTTCGCCGGCTTCGTCGCGTTCGGCAGGGATGTGCAGGTCGGCTGAGGCCCCAGGAGGCACCCCGCCATGATCGAATTCCGAGGCGTCACCAAACGTTTCCCCGACGGCACGGAAGCGGTCCGATCCTTCGACCTCGTCGTGCCGGCGCACACCACCACCGTCTTCGTCGGTTCTTCCGGATGCGGCAAGACGACGCTCCTGCGCATGATCAACCGCATGATCGAACCGAGTGACGGCACGATCCTCATCGACGGCGAGGACATCGCCGGACGTGACCCCGTGAAACTGCGCCGAAGCATCGGCTACGTCATGCAGAACTCCGGTCTTCTGCCGCACTTCACCGTGGCCGAGAACATCGCCACCGTCCCGGTGCTGGAGGGAGTGAGCCGGAAGAAGGCCCGCGCGCAGGCGCTCGAGCTGATGGACACCGTCGGCCTCGACCAGGGGATGGCCGATCGCTATCCCAGCCAGCTCTCCGGCGGACAGCAGCAGCGCGTCGGCGTCGCCCGCGGCCTCGCCGCGAACCCCAACATCCTGCTCATGGACGAGCCTTTCGGCGCCGTCGACCCGATCGTGCGGGCTGAGCTCCAGGAAGAGCTGCTCCGCATCCAGCGCGATGTGGCCAAGACGATCGTGTTCGTCACCCACGACATCGATGAGGCATTCCTCCTCGGCGATCAGGTGGTCATCCTGGAGAAGGGCGCCCAGGTCGCGCAGCGCGGCACCCCCGACGAGATCATCGAGGAACCCGCCACCGACTTCGTCGCCTCCTTCATCGGTGCCGACAAGGGCAAGCGCGCGCTTCGGCTGAAGCAGACCCCTCACGGGACGGTGGTCGTCGACGGCGAGGGACGTACGCAGGGAGCTCTCATCGAGGATGGCGCTCGCACGTGACGTGGGTGCTGAACAACCTCGGACTCATCGGGGAGCTGGCCGTGGTGCACCTGCGGCAGAGCGTCATCGCCCTGGTTCTGGGGTTCGTCATCTCCGTGCCGCTGGGCTGGGTCGCCTGGCGCTACCGACTGGTGCGCAGCGGCGTGATCACGCTCACGGGTCTGCTCTACACGATTCCCTCGATCGCCCTGCTGGTGCTGCTGCCGAGCGCCACCGGGTTCTACTCCATCACCAGCGAGACCAACCTCGTCGTGGCCCTGACGATCTACGCCGTGGCCATCCTCGTACGCGCCGTCGCCGACGGCCTGGACTCCGTCGACGAGGGCGTGCGCCAGTCCTCCACCGCGATGGGATACGCCTCGTTCCGCCGATTCTGGGCGGTGGAGTTCCCGCTTGCAGGCCCCGTCATCCTCGCCGGGCTCCGGGTGACCGCGGCGAGCACCATCGCGCTGGCGACGGTCGGAATCCTCGCCGGGATCATCAACCTCGGCTACCTGTTCACCAACGGCCTCGACCGTCGGATCATCCCCGAGGTCGTCTCGGGTGTCGTCGCCGTGGTGGTTCTCGCCCTCCTCGTCGATCTCGTCCTCATCGTCGCGGGCCGCCTCCTCATGCCGTGGACCCGGCGCGTGGCGAGCACGCGGATGAGGTCGGGCCGGGTCGCCCTGACCGGAGCGAGCGCATGAACTACTTCATCGACGCGTTCGCGTGGATCTTCGGCGGAGACACCGGCTACCTCGACCCCATTCCGGTCGCTTTCGCTCAGCAGGTCGCGTACACCGTGGTGTCCGTCATCATCGCCGGCGCGATCGCGACGCCGATCGGGTGGTGGATCGGGCACACCGGCAAGGGCCGGGAGGTCGCCGTGGCGATCTCGGGCGCCGCACGTGCCATCCCCTCGTTCGGACTGCTGATCCTGCTCACCCTGCTGCTGGGGGTGCTGCGCAAACCCGAAGCCGCCGTCATCACGTTCGTCGTGCTCGCCATCCCGTCGATCCTGGCCGGGGCCTACGCCGGATTCGAGGCCATCGATCGCCGGGTGATCGATGCGGGCCGGTCGATGGGCATGACCGAACGGCAGATCCTCTGGCGGATCGAGGTGCCGCTCGGACTCTCGCTCCTGGTCGGCGGCATCCGGTCGGCGACCCTGCAGGTCGTGGCGACGGTCACGATCGCCGCGTATATCGGACTGGGCGGCCTCGGGCAATACATCATCACCGGCTTGGAACTGCGCCGCATCGAGGTCATCATCGGTGGTGCGATCCTCGTCGCGGCCCTTGCCCTCGTCTTGGACGGCGTGTTCGCGATCCTGCAACGACTCGCTGTCCCGCGGGGTGTCGCCGCCGGTGTGCGGCAGTCCACCTCATCACGTGCCCGGGCCCCGCGCATGGCGGCCGCCTGACCCCGCTCCTTCCCCGTCCGCATCAGAAAAGAGGAAACCATGTTCACAGCACGACTCCGAAAGGGCCTGGCAGGCGTCGCGATCCTGACGGGTGCCGTCGTCACGATGTCCGGATGCGCGTCCAGCGATCCGCTGGACTCCGGCGACGGTGACGACAGCGGCGGAACGGGCGACAGCAGCACGATCGTCGTCGGGTCGCAGGCCTACTACTCCAACGAGATCATCGCCGAGATCTACGCGCAGGCTCTCGAGAACGCCGGCTTCGAGGTCGAGAAGCAGTTCAACATCGGACAGCGCGACGCCTACATCCCGCTGCTCGAGAGCGGCGAGGTGAACCTCTTCCCCGAGTACAGCGGCAACCTGCTGCAGTACTTCGACGAGGAGACCACGGCCCGTACCGCCGACGAGGTCTATGCCGCTCTGCCCGACGCCCTTCCCGAGGGGCTGGCGGTGCTCGACCAGTCCACCGCAAGCGACCAGGACTCCTACACCGTGACCGCCGCGTTCGCCGACGAGTACTCGCTGACCTCGATCGCCGACCTCGCGAACGTCGATGTTCCGCTGACCCTCGGCGGACCGCCCGAGCTCGCCGAGCGTCCCTACGGTCCCCAGGGCCTCGCCGACACCTACGGTGTCGATGTGTCCTTCTCCGCGACCGGCGACACCACCGTCGAGGACCTCGTCGCCGGCACCGTCAACGTCGCGAACGTCTTCACCGCCGACCCGCGCATCCAGACCGAGGACCTCGTCGTGCTCGACGACCCCGAGGGCCTGTTCCTGGCCTCGAACGTGGTGCCGGTGGTCAGCGCCGACATCGCCGACGAGATCGCCGACGTCATCAACCAGGTCAGCGCTGCGCTGACCCCGGAGGCGCTGGTCGCCCTGAACGTGCAGAGCACGGTCGACCAGCTCTCCAGCGCCGACATCGCCACCCAGTGGCTCGAGGAGAACGGCATCTCCTGATCCGGCACAGCGGAGGGGCATCGGCGGGCGTGCGCCCGTCGGTGCCCCTCACTAGCGTGGTGGGCATGGATGCTTCTGCTGCCGACGCCCACCTCGCGCGCGACGTGGATCCGATCTCCCGAGAACGCCTCGAAGCTCAGGGACTCGAGATGAGATCGGTGACCGGCGATGCCGACCGTGAGGCCTTCATCCAGGTCGTCGCCCGAGGATTCCTCGATCCCGAACTGACCGACGAACAGGTGCGCGAGACGCGCGCACGGGGAGACTACCGCCGGATGACGGGGGTCTACGACCCGGAGACCCCGACGACCTCAGCGCCTGTAGCCACGAGTGCCTCATGGGTGTCGGACCTCACCCTTCCCGGCGGGGGTGTTCTGCCCGGCAGTGCGGTGAGCGCCGTGTCGGTCGCCCCCACGCACCGGCGACGCGGGATCGCGCGCGCCCTTCTCGAGGCGGAGCTGCGCAGCGCCGTCGCCGGCGGCATTCCGCTGGCGATGCTGACCGTCAGTGAGGCCACGCTCTACGGACGCTACGGCTTCGCTCCGGCGGCTCCCGCCGCCACCTGGGTCATCGACACCAAGCGGGCCGGATGGCGCGGTCCCGGCCGCTCCGGGCGGGTGGACTTCATCCCCCGTGAGACGTGGCGCGACATAGCGCCCGGTCTCCACGAGGAGGTGCGCGTGCGCTCGGCGGGCGAACTGGAGATCCCCGCCGGTCACTGGGACAGCTTCGCGGGCACGCGGCCCGACGCCAAGGACCCGGGGAAGCGGCGAGCCATCCAGTGGCGCGACGACGCCGGACGGGTCCGGGGCGCTGCGCTGTACACGGCCACCGAGAACAGCGACGACTGGACCAAGTCCCGGGTCGATGTGTCCTCGCTCATCGCCGCCACACCGGTCGCCTACGCAGCGCTCTGGCGCTTCCTCCTCGAGCTCGACCTCATCGGAGAGGTCCACGCCGGCGAACTCGCCGTCGATGAGCCGCTGTGGTGGATGATCGCCGACCAGCGCGCCGCGACGATCACGGTCCGCGATCACCAGTACGTGCGGATCATCGACGTCCCCCGGGCGCTCGAGGCGCGAACCTACACCGGATCCGGCGATGTGCTCCTCGACGTCGAGGACTCCCTGGGCCTGTCCACCGGCCGTTGGCATCTGCATGTGGTCGACGGCATCGGAACGGTCGAAGACGTCGGTGATTCCGTCTCCGCCGCCCCGGTCATGCGCCTCGGGATCGAGGAGTTGTCGGCGATCTACCTCGGCGGCGTGTCGGTGGCCACGCTGGCCGCCGCAGGACGCCTCGCGGTCGACGACCCCGACGTCATCGCCCCGCTCTTCCTCACGCCCCGTGCGCCACGACTGAGCTTCTGGTACTGAGGCGCTGGTCCGCGAGCTCGATCGAGGGCCATAGCCTGGAAAGGATATGGCGCATCTTCTCGGGGCTGAAGCCCTGCATCTGGAATTTCCCACGAAGGTCGTCTTCGACGGCATCTCCCTCGGCGTCGACGAGGGAGACCGCATCGGCGTCGTGGGCCGAAACGGCGACGGCAAATCGACTCTGCTCGCCTTGCTGGCCGGGCGGCTCGAGCCCGATTCCGGTCGAGTGACCGTCAGGCGGGGTGTCCGCGTCGGTGTCCTCGACCAGTCCGACACGCTCGATGACGGTCACACCGTCCGCTTCGCCGTGGTCGGCGATCGTCCCGATCACGAGTGGGCGGGTGATCCACGCGTGCGCGATGTGATCGCCGGACTGCTCGAAGGATTGGACTGGGAAGGCCCGGTCACCGGGTTGTCGGGCGGCCAGCGCCGCCGCGTCGCCCTGGCAGCGCTCCTCGTCGGCGACTGGGATGTGCTCTTCCTCGACGAACCCACCAACCACCTCGATGTCGAAGCGATCGCATGGCTCGCCGATCACATCCGCCGCCGATGGCCGGCGAACCAGGGCGGGCTGCTCGTCGTCACCCACGACCGCTGGTTCCTCGACGAGGTCTGCACCATGACCTGGGAGGTCCACGACCGGATCGTCGAGCCGTTCGAGGGCGGGTACGCCGCCTACATCCTGCAGCGGGTCGAGCGTGACCGGCAGGCGGCGGCGATGGAGGCACGACGTCAGAACCTCGCGCGCAAGGAGCTGGCGTGGCTGCGACGCGGTGCTCCGGCCCGGACATCGAAGCCGAAGTTCCGCATCGACGCCGCCAACGCCCTGATCGAGGACGTGCCCGAGCTGCGTGATCCGGTCGCCTTGCAGGCCCTGGCGATCACCCGACTCGGCAAGGACGTCGTCGACCTGCTCGACGTCTCGGTCGCCTACGACGACGGTGCCACCCGCACCGAGGTCTTCCACGACGTCGAGTGGCGCATCGCGCCGGGTGAGCGCACCGGCATCCTGGGGGTCAACGGCGCGGGCAAGTCCACCCTGCTGTCGCTCATCTCCGGCGAGCAGGAACCCACGTCCGGACGGGTCAAACGGGGGAAGACCGTGCGGGTGGCGATCCTCAGCCAGCGGATGGACGAGCTGGATCCGCACCTGGACGATCCCGTCCGCGTGGTCATCTCGGGCCTTCGGACGACGTACACCCTCGGCGCCGGGTCGAAGGCCCAGGAACTGTCACCCGGCCAGCTGCTGGAGCGGATGGGATTCGCCAGCGCACAGCTGTCCACTCCGGTCCGCGACCTCTCGGGCGGGCAGAAGCGGCGCCTGCAGCTGCTGCTGATCCTGCTGTCCCAGCCGAACGTGCTGATCCTCGACGAGCCGACCAACGATCTGGACACCGACATGCTCGCCGCGCTCGAAGATCTCCTGGACTCCTGGCCCGGCACCCTCATCGTCGTCTCTCACGATCGCTACTTCATGGAGCGGGTGACCGACCAGCAGTATGCGCTGCTGGAGGGTCGGCTTCGACACCTGCCCGCCGGGGTCGACGAGTATCTGCGGCTGCGCGCCGCGGGGAGGCTCTCCGCGGCGGCCACACCGCCGTCCTCCGAGGAGACTGCGCGGCCGGCCACGACGGATCTCACCGGGGCGGAGCTCCGTGCGGCTCAGAAGGAGGCCGCCGCGCTGGAACGGCGGATCGAGAAGCTCGAGTCGGAGGTGTCGCGCGCCAAGATCGCCCTGGCCGACCACGATCAGTCCGACTACGCGGGCCTCTCGGCGGAGATGAGCCGCATCGGCGCCCTCGAGGCCGAGCGTGACACCACGGAGGAGCGCTGGTTCGCGCTCATCGAGCAGATCGGCTGACTCTCAGGCGTCGAAACCCAGGCTGAGTTTCCGAAGCAGCCCGGCCAGGCGATCCCGATCACCTCGTGACAGCGCGCCGAGAAGGAGGGCTTCGGCGTCGACGAGGCGGGTGATCGCTGCGTCGACGCGAGTGCGTCCCTCCTCGGTGAGCGTCACCAGGATGCTCCGCCCGTCACCGGGATCGGCTTCGCGGCGCACCAGACGTCGCCCCACGAGGCGGTCGATGCGATTGGTCATCGTGCCGCTGGAGACGAGGGTCTGCTGCAGCAGCTGCTTGGGGCTCAGCTGGAACGGCTCGCCGGCCCGTCGCAGTGCCGAGAGGACGTCCCACTCCCACGGCTCCAACTCGCTGCGGCGGAACGCCTCGCGTCGGGCGCGATCGAGATGCCGCGACAGTCTGTCCACCCGGGAGAGCACTTCCAGGGGCGAGAAATCGAGGTCGGGACGCTGCGCACCCCACGCCTCGACGATGCGGTCGACTTCGTCCGACTCTCGGGGCATGCATCCACTCTGGCAGACTTGTCCGGGCGCCCTCTGCGGGCGCGGTCCGCCGTGGTGTAATGGCAGCACGACAGCCTTTGGAGCTGTGAGGTCTAGGTTCGAGTCCTGGCGGCGGAGCATGACAGACACCACCGCCACCTCCTCCCTCTCGGTGATCGTCCTCGCCGCGGGGCAGGGCACACGGATGAAGTCCGCCACGCCGAAGGTGCTCCACCGCATCGGCGGCCGGTCGCTCCTGGGTCACGTGCTGCAGACCGCCGCGGGACTCAGCCCCCGCAACACGGCCGTCGTCGTGCGTCACGAACGCGACCTCGTCGCGTTCGAGGCGACCGAGGTGTCCCCGGGGGCGGTGATCGTCGATCAGGACGAGGTTCCCGGCACCGGGCGTGCGGTCGAGCTCGGGCTGGCGGCTCTCGGCGAAGAGGACGACGACGTCCTGGTCCTCAGTGGCGACGTGCCGCTGCTCGACACTCAGATGCTCGCCACCCTCTTGGACGCCCACCGCGAGCGGCGGGCAGCCGCGACCCTGCTGACGGCCGTGCTGGACGACGCGTCGGGCTATGGGCGGGTCATCCGCTCGGGCGACGACACCGTCGCGCGGATCGTGGAGCAGAAGGATGCTGCTCCCGCCGAACTCGCCGTCAGCGAGATCAACGCGGGGGTCTACGTCTTCCAGGCGTCCTCGCTCCGACGCCAGCTCGCACGGGTGGGCACCGCGAACGCGCAGGGTGAGAAGTACCTCACCGACGTCATCGGTCTGCTGCGCGAGGCGGGGCTGCCCGTCGCCGCCGTCACCGCGCCCGACGCGGCCGCCGCACTCGGGGTGAACGATCGCATCCAGCTGTCCGAGGCGGCGCGCACGCTGAACACCCGCACCGTCCGCCACTGGCAGCGCGAAGGCGTGACCGTGATGGATCCCGCCACGACCTGGATCGATGTCACCGCGACCCTCGCGCCCGACGTCACCCTGCTCCCGGGCACGCACGTGCTGCGTGCGACCGTCATCGGCGAGGGAGCCGTGGTCGGTCCCGACACCACCCTCGTGGACTGCGAGGTGGGGGAGCGGGCGACGGTCACCCGCACCGATGCCACCCTCGCCGTGATCGGCGCCGATGCGACGGTGGGACCGTTCGCGTACCTCCGCCCCAACGCGCGGCTGGGGGCCGGTGGCAGGATCGGCACGTTCGTCGAGGTGAAGAACTCCGACATCGGCGAGCGCAGCAAGGTGCCGCACCTGTCGTACATCGGCGACACCACCATCGGCACCGGCGTCAACCTCGGTGCCGGAGCGATCACGGCCAACTACGACGATCTCGCCAAGCACCGCACCGAGATCGGCGACGAGGTCCACAGCGGCTCGCACAACGTCTTCGTCGCGCCCGTTAGGATCGGAGACGGCGCGAAGACCGGAGCCGGCGCCGTCATCCGCAAGGATGTCCCCGCCGGCGCTCTGGCCCTGAGTGTGGCCCCTCAGCGCAACGTGGAGGGGTGGGTCGAGAAGAACAGGCCCGGGACGGCCGCGGCCGAGGTCGCAGCGCGAGCCCGGACGTCACAGAAAGCGGACGATGGCGCGCAAAACGAAGACAGTTGATCTCGACCGCGACAACGACATCGCCCCCGGAATCGTCGCCAAGACCAAGAAGCGGCTCGTCGTGGCAGCCGGTCGCTCGCACCCGGACCTCGCCGCCGAGGTCGCCGCGGGACTGGGCACGCAGCTCGTGCCCACCGAATACCGCACCTTCGCCTCCGGGGAGATCCTGACCCGATTCGAAGTGTCGATCCGCGGATGCGACTTCTTCCTGGTGCAGAGCTTCGGACCGCCGGTCAACGAGTGGCTGATGGAGACTCTCATCATGCTCGACGCGGCCAAGCGGGCCTCGGCGAAGCGCATCACCGTCGTCGCGCCGTACTATCCCTACAGCCGACAGGACAAGAAGGGCCGTGGGCGCGAACCGATCAGCGCGCGCCTCGTCGCCGACCTGCTCCGCACCGCGGGCGCCGATCGCGTCATGAGCGTCGACCTGCACGCCGCCCAGATCCAGGGCTTCTTCGACGGTCCGGTCGATCACCTGTTCGCCAAGCCCGTGCTGCTGGAGTACTTCCGCGACACCCTCAGCGCCGCCGACCGCGCCAAGCTGACCGTCGTCTCACCCGACACCGGTCGTGTGCGTGTCGCCGACACGTGGTCTGACAGCCTCGGGGCGCCGCTGGCGATCATCCACAAGCGCCGCGATCCGAATGTGGCGAACCAGGTCACCGTCAACGAGATCGTCGGTGAGGTGAAGGGGCGCGTCTGCCTCCTCGTCGACGACATGATCGACACCGGCGGCACGATCGTCAAGGCCGCCGAAGCGCTCAAAGCCAGCGGTGCGGAGCGCGTCATCGTCGCCGCGACCCACGCGATCTTCAGCGATCCGGCCGCCCAGCGTCTGCGCAGCGAGTCGATCGACGAGGTCGTCGTCACGGACACCGTGCCGGTGCCGGATGAGAAGCGCTTCCCAGGGCTCACCATCCTCCCGATCGCGCCCCTTCTCGCTCGCGCGATCCGCGAGGTGTTCGAAGACGGCTCGGTCACGAGCATGTTCGACGGCGCTGCGTGAGCTGAGTCTTCGCCGCGCCTGCGACCGCTCCGAGCCCCTCCATAGGGAGGGGGAGGCAGGATGACGGTATCCGACGCTTCCCCTGGAGGAACAATGATCCGTCTCGACCTCGCCCCTCGTCCCGTCCGCGCCGGCGCCGCCGGTGCCGGTGTCTTCGGAGCCCTTCTCCTGGCCGGATGCTCGACCGGCGCGGCCGACGCCGGAACCCAGGATGCCGGGTCGAGCAGCGATGCGGGCGCCACCTCGGCCGAAGGACCCTACGCCGACGGGACGTACACCGCCGAGGGCACCTACAACACTCCCGAGTCCGTCGAGCAGATCACCGTGACCCTCACTCTGCAGGACGACGTCGTCACCGACGTCGAGGTCTCCGGAGACCCCCAGCGGCCGGAATCGGAGCGGTACCAGTCGCAGTTCATCGGCGGCATCGCCGACGAGGTCGTCGGCCGGAACATCGACGACCTCTCCGTCGATCGCGTCGCAGGCTCCTCGCTGACCAGCGGCGGTTTCAACGCGGCAGTCGAGGAGATCAAGGCCGAAGCGGCCGCGTGAGATGTCTTCGCCGCTCCCGCATGCGACGCCCGCGATCTGGCGATTCGAGGCGATAGGCACCCGGTGGGAGGTGGGAAGCGCCCAGGCGCTCACGAGCGATGACCGCGCCGCCGTGGCCGATGCGATCGAGACGTTCGATCGCATCTGGTCGAGGTTCCGCGACGACTCCACCGTCACCGCCCTCGCCCATCGCGGGGGAGCCGTGGCCGCACCCGCCGACACCGACCTCCTGCTCTCGGGCCTGACAGACATCGCCGACGCCACCGGCGGCGCAGTCAGCCCCCTCATCGGCGGAGTTCTGGCACGCCGCGGCTACGACGCCGCCATGTCGCTGATCGATCGCGGAGCCGAATCGGCGCCCCCCTGGCGCGATGTCCTGTCGTGGACCTCGGATGCGCTGAGCCTCTCTCGACCCGCGACCATCGACGTGGGCGCCCTCGGCAAGGGCCGGCTCGTCGATCTCGTCCACGCCGTGCTCGCCGAGCGGGTCAGCGGCCCGCTGCTCGTCGACGCCTCCGGGGACCTCCGGGTGAGCGGGGCCGATCTCCGAATCGGCCTCGAGCACCCGTACGACACGTCGCGGGCGATCGGCGTCGTGACCGTGTCGACCGGCGCCGTCTGCTCCTCGGCGACCAATCGGCGACGCTGGGGTGACGGACTGCATCACGTTGTGGACGCCCGCACGGGAGAGCCGGTACGCACCATCGCCGCGACCTGGGCATTCGCGCCCGACGCGATGACGGCCGACGCGATCGCGACCGCGCTGTTCTTCGACGGCGGGCCCGAGATCGCCCTTCGCTGGGGCGTGGAGTGGGTGAGGATGACCACCGACGGCCGCGTCGATTGGTCGCCGGGCAGCCCCGCCGAGCTGTTCATGAGGGCGGATACGGTGGCATCGTGAACTCCCTGACCGCCGGTGTGCGCGCCGTCACCGCCCGCGTCTTCGCGGTCCTCGGTCGCTTCTCGATGTATCGCGTCGTGCTGCTCGCGCTCGGCGCGCTCACCGCCGTCGCCGTCGTCCTGGCGTTCTTCGGAGCGCTCGCGCAGACCCCGCTCGAGATCCTCGGCACCGCCGTCGTGCTCGTCGTCGTCTGCGTCGCGGTCGACCTCGCCGCCCAGCGCGTGCTGCGCCTGCCGTGGCGGTGGGAGTCTTCGCTCATCACGGCGGGCATCCTCCTCTTCGTCCTGCGCCCGTCGCTGGATCCGCTCCTGCTGCTCGGCGCTGCGCTGGCCGGCGCGATCGCGGCCGTGTCGAAGTACCTCCTGGCCTGGAGGGGGCGCCACATCCTCAATCCCGCCGCGACGGGAGCGTCGGCGCTGACCCTCCTCAGCATCTGGGTTCCGGCGCTCGGGGCATCGGCGTGGTGGGTGGGAAGCCCGGTGCTGGCCGCGCCCGTGATCATCCTCGGGATCGCCGTGCTGTGGCGTGCGGAGAAGCTGCGGATCGCTGCGCTGTTCCTCGTCGTGGCCGTCGGGGTCGCGCTCGTCCGGGTCTTCTCGCAGTACGCCGCACTCGGCGCCCCGGTCGCGCTCGGCGACATCCTTCCGCAGGTGGTGTTCTCCTCGCCGTTCCTCTTCCTCGGCGCATTCATGCTCTCCGAACCCCTCACCCTCCCGCCGAGGCGGTGGCAGCAGCTGCTCGTCGCGCTCGTGGTCGGGGCGCTGGCGGGATGGCCGATCGTCATCGGGTCATTCAGTCTCGGCCAGGAGCGGGCCCTTCTCATCGGAAACCTGCTCGCGTTCTTCCTCGCTGTCCGGGCCGCGCAGCGGCTTCGGCTGCAGGAGCGCGCGCACCTGAGCCCGACCGTGCGCGAGCTCACCTTCCGCGTATCGGGTCCGCTCTCCTTCGCCCCGGGTCAGTACCTCGAGCTCGATGTGCCGCATCGTCGCGCCGACGCGCGGGGCACGCGCCGGGAGTTCAGCATCGCGTCGGCGCCCGAAGACCTTCCCGAACTGAAGATCGCCTACCGCGAGCCCGCCACAGGCACCCCGTCGAGCTTCAAGCGCGCGCTCGCCGAGACCGCAGCCGGGCGAGAGCTGGCGGTCACGGGGGTGTGGGGCGACTTCGTGCTGCCGAGGAGCACCGCGGCTCCGGTGCTCCTGGTCGCCGCCGGCATCGGGATCACGCCGTTCGTCTCCCAGCTGCGGCACCACCGCCTGGCGGACGAGGATCGCGACATCGTGCTCGTCTATGTCGCTTCGGATGCCGCCGAGCTCGCCTACCGCGAAGAGATCGCCGCTTCGGGGGTGCCCGTCATCGTCTTCACCCGCGGGGCTCCCGCCGACCTGCCGCCGCACTGGCGGTGGGCGCGCGGAGTGCGGCTGGACGCCGACGGTCTGCTGGGCGTCGTTCCCGACATCTCTGCCCGCCACGCATTCGTCTCGGGCCCCGCCGGCCTCATCGCCGAGCTCGCCCCGGCGCTCCGACGGGCCCGGTCGCTGACGACCGACGCGTTCAGCGGGTACTGACCTCCGGGGGATGCTCGGGGCGGGCAGGCAGCCGGATCTCGAACGTCGTGTCACCCGGCGTGCTGGTGACGGCGAGGGTGCCGCCGTGCGCGATCACGATCGCCCGGGCGATCGACAGGCCGAGGCCCGTGCCGCCGGTGTTCCGCGCCCGCGACCGGTCGGCTCGGGCGAAACGCTCGAACAGATCGTCGGCGATCGCCGGGTCGATCCCGGGCCCGTCGTCGTGCACCCGGACCACGGCGTCGGAACGGTCTCGGCTGATCGACACGCGCACGGTGGTGCCCGCCGGGGTGTGGATCCGGGCGTTGCCGAGGAGGTTCGCCATCACCTGGTGCAGGCGACGTGCATCCCCGGCCACGACGACCGGATCTTCGCCGACGTCGGCGACCCAGTGATGCTCGGGTCCTGCCGCCTGCGCGTCGCCGAGGGCCTCGACGGCCAGCTGCGACAGATCCACCGCTGCGTACACGAGCTCCTGTCCCTCGTCCAGGCGGGCGAGCAGGAGCAGATCCTCGACGAGTGACGTCATGCGCAGCGACTGGCTCTGAATGCGCTCGAGCGACGCTTCGGCGGTGTCGAGCGCTCCGCCGTCGTGCCCGCGTTCCAGGGCGCGCAGCGACAGCTCGGAATAGCCGCGGATCGATGCCAGCGGCGTGCGCAGCTCGTGACTGGCGTCGGCGACGAAGGAACGCATCCGCTCCTCGTTGCGCTGCCGGGCGGTCAGCGACGTCGACACATGGTCGAGAAGGGTGTTCAGCGCCTGCCCGACCTGGCCGATCTCCGTGCGCGGGTCGGCCTCGGCATCGGGGACACGGTCGCGGATCGAGACCTCGCCCTGGTCGAGGGGGAGCGCCGCGACACGGCGGGCGGTCTCGGCGACGGAGCGGAGGGGAGCCAAGCCGGCCCGCACCGTCCACGCCGTCGCAACGGCAAGCAGCAGCAGTCCACCGACCGTGAGGAGGGCGATCGTCAGGAGCATCTCGCCGATGGTGGTCGCCACGGCGGTACGCGAGATGCCGACGACGACGATGGCGGGGGAGGCGGGAACGTTTGCGAGTCGATACGTGCCGACTCCGTCGAGAGCGGTCACCGCAGGCCCCGCGGTGTCGAGGCGCTCGACCAGCTCGGAGATCTGGGCGTCGCTGAGTTCGACCACGCGCCCGCGGTCGTCGGTGGCTGCCGCGGTGGTCTCACCCGTGACGGGATCGCCGACCACGAGAAGAAAACCCGGCTGCGGAGCCTGTTCCCCCAGGATGTCGGCGGCGGTCGCTCCGCTGCCGATCAGCGGCCGGATCCAGGTGGCGGCGCGGTTCGCGGTCGCCTCGACCTGGCTGTCCAGACTCCGCTCCAGCACGGATCCGAGGATGGCGGAGGTGGCGACGCCGACCAGGATCAGAATGAGCGACACGATGGCGGCGATCGTGACGATCAGCCGTCGCTGGAGGGTCCACGGGTGTCGGGGCCGCCTCACTGGGGGGCCTTGATCATGTACCCGACGCCGCGGACGGTGTGGATGAGGGGTTCCTGGCCCTGGTCGATCTTCTTGCGGAGGTAGGAGATGTAGAGCTCGACGACGCTGGAGCGCCCGCCGAAGTCGTAGTTCCACACCCGATCGAGGATCTGGGCCTTGGAGACCACGCGTCGCTGATTGCGCATCAGGAACCGCAGCAGCTCGAACTCGGTGGCGGTCAGCTCGATCTCCGTCCCGGCACGCTCGACCTCGTGGCTGTCCTCATTCAGCGACAGGTCGCCGACCCGGAGGATCGGCTCGTCCTCGGCGGTCTGGGCCGTTCCGGCGCGCCTCATGAGTCCACGCAGCCGCGCGACGACCTCCTCCAGGCTGAACGGCTTGGTGACGTAGTCGTCGCCGCCGGCAGTGAGCCCCGCGACGCGATCCGACACGGCGTCCTTCGCGGTGAGGAACAGCACGGGCACGTCGTCGCCGGAGGCGCGCAGCCGCTGCAGCACCGACATCCCGTCGAGGTCGGGCATCATGATGTCGAGCACCATCGCGTCGGGGCGGAAGTCGCGTGCCGCCTGGAGAGCCTCGAAGCCCGAGGACGCCGTCTTGACCTCCCATCCTTCCATCCGAAGAGCCATCGAGAGCAGGTCGGTCAGCATCTGCTCGTCATCGACGACGAGGAGTCGGAGCGCCTGCCCATCGGGGCGGCGGAGGGCAGAGGAGGCGAGGGTCGTCATGCTCCCCAGTGTGCGGGCTCAGCTATGGATTTCCTATGGCGTCGGCTATGCGCCGGCTGAGAGTCATCCATAGCAATCCCATACCCCCTGCCAACGGTGCTCTTCACCGAGGTCCCTAGCGTCGGCGTGACGGCCGGGACCGCAGCCCGGCGAGAGGAGACCCATGTACGCGACCTACCTCCGGCGAGAGCTCGCCGGGCGCAAGAGACAGACCATCATCGTCGCCGCCGGCCTCGCGCTGGCCATCGCCCTGGTGATGATCGTCACCTCGTTGGCGGCCGGTGTGCGCGACGCACAGGCGCAGGCGCTGGAGACCGTCTACGGCGTCGGCACCGACCTCACGGTGACCGGGGGCACGGCGGAACCGGGCCAGAGCGGCGCCCAATTCGACTTCGACGAAGAGGGCGGTCAGACCGGCGAGGACGGCACAACGCGACTGGATCAGTCGCGCCTGATGACCGAGCCCCTCCGATCGACCCTCGACGCCTCGACGGTGGAGACCGTGACGGCGACCGACGGCGTCGCCTCGGCTGTGGGCGCGCTGAGCCTGACCAACACGACCTTCTCGGGCGAGCTTCCCGAGCCGCCGAGCGGCACCGGCGACGACACGACGATGCAAGGGCAGCCACCCCAGCAGTCCGACGGCGGAGGCGGGGGCTTCGGCGGAGGATCCTTCGACCTGAACTCCTTCACCGTCCTCGGATTGGAGCCCGGCGCCGAGGGGATCGGACCCACGTCCGCCGTCGACATCACGGACGGCCGCACGCTGGCTGTCGACGACGCCGGTCAGGATGTCGCCGTGCTCGACGCAACCTACGCCTCGAGCGAGGAGCTCGGCGTCGGAGACACCATCGAGATCGGCGGCACCGACTTCGAGATCGTGGGCATCGTCGCGTCGACCTCGGACGAAGCCGACACCGCCGCCAACGTCTACATTCCGCTCGATGTGGCTCAGGAGCTCTCCGGAGCGGGCGACGTCGTCTCGATCATCTACGTGCAGGCCGCGTCGTCCGATGCGATCAGCACCATCCAGACGGCCCTGCAGGACGAGCTTCCCGACGCCACGGTGAGTTCCCAGTCCGATCTCGCCGCCACGGTGTCGGGGTCGCTCTCCAGCGCCGCTTCACTGATCACCAACCTCGGCACCTGGCTGTCACTCATCGTCCTCGCCGTTGCGCTCGCCCTCGCCGTCCTGTTCACGATCTCGGGTGTATCCCGGCGCACGCGGGAATTCGGCACGCTCAAGGCCATCGGGTGGTCCAACGGCCGCGTCGTCGGTCAGGTGGCCGGCGAGTCGGCGGTCCAGGGAATCATCGGGGGAGGGGTGGGCGTCGCCCTGGGCCTGGCGGGCATCCTCGTGGTCAATCTCATCGCCCCGACGATCTCCTCGACGAGCACCGCCCAGACCACGACCGGTCCCGAGGGCGTCGTCGGTCCGGGAGGACCGGGCGGCGGGGGCTTCGGAGAGGCGATGACCTCGGCGGCCGCCGACGTGGTCCTCCAGGCTCCGGTCACGCTCTGGGTGATCCTCGCCGCCGTCGGCATCTCGATCCTCGGCGGTCTCGTCGCCGGTGCCTTCGGCGGATGGCGAGCCGCCCGTCTGAGCCCGGCCGAAGCCCTGAGGTCGGTGGGCTGACCGTGTCCGACCAGCGCCCTCATCTCTCATCCCTTGCCCCGACACCTCAGACAGGAGACCCCGTCATGACCCTCGACAACCCAGTTCAGACGACTGCGACCGACTCGACATCGGCGGCGCTCTACCGCCTGAACGGCGTCACCCGCACGTATTCCCAGAAGGGACGAGAGGTCGCCGCGCTCGTCCAGGTCGATCTGGAGATCGAGGCAGGGGACTTCATCACGATCCAGGGACCCACGGGAGGGGGGAAGTCGACGCTGCTGCAGCTGCTCGGCGCCCTCGACCGCCCGAGCAGCGGGTCGGTGCATCTCGGCGAGCTCGATCTCGCCACCGCGGAAAACCGCCGCCTCGGTCGCATCCGTGCGCACGAGATCGGTTTCGTGTTCCAGGGGTTCAACCTCATCCCGACCCTCACCGCGAGCGAGAACGTGGACATGGCCCTCGAGCCGTTGCGCCTCCCCGCCACCGAAAGGTCCCGGCGTGTGAGCGAGGCGCTGAGCCGGGTCGGCCTCGCGGAGCGGGCGGGTCACCGCCCGGGCGAGCTCTCCGGCGGTCAGCAGCAGCGCGTCGCGATCGCGCGGGCCATCGTCAAGCGCCCCCGGGTTCTCCTCGCCGACGAGCCGACAGGCAACCTCGACGAGAGTATGAGAGATGAGATCCTCGGCGTCCTCCAGCGACTGAATGACGAGGGGCTCACGCTCATCGTGGTCACGCACGATTCCGCGGTGGCGGGGCGCGCCCGCCGTCGGCTCCGCCTGGAGAAGGGAGTGGTCCGCGACATCACGCGGTGAAGGTGGTCACCCCGCCTGTCGGGCATGGGCCGCGATGCGATCGAAAAGCGCATCGCGGTCCGCGTCGACCTTTCGGTGGTCGGGATGCGCGTCGTAGAACGCCACGATCTGCCGGGCGCCCTCATCGAAGGTGATCGTGGTGCCGAACTCCGGCACCAGAGCGGTGACTTTGGCGTTGTCGAAGATCATGGAGTGCGCCTTGTCGCCGACCAGGCCGGGACCGAGGTCGGGCGCGAAGGCGGCGATCGTCTCGGATGCGACGTGCACGAGGTCGGGGGAGTCGACACCGGCTGCATCGGCCAGCCACCCGTAGATGCGGTTCCAGCTCGGAGCGTGGTCGCCGGTGACCGTGAAGGCCTCGCCGAGGGCGTCCGGGTGACCTGCAAGCCCGATGATCGCCACTGCGACGTCGTCGCTGTGCGTGATGGTCCACAGGCTCGTTCCGTCGCCGTGCACGACGACCGGTCGCCCCGCTCGCATCCGAGCGATGTCGGTCCATCCCCCCAGGGTCGGAAGAAGCTGCTCGTCGTAGGTGTGCGACGGGCGCACGATGGTGGCGGGGAAGCCGCGCTCGCGATACGCCGCCACGAGCAGGTCCTCGCACGCGATCTTGTCGCGCGAGTACTGCCAGAAGGGATTGCGCAGTGGCGTCGACTCGGTCACCGGCAGGCGCACCGGCGGCTTCTGGTAGGCCGATGCGGAGCTGACGAACACGTACTGACCTGCACGCCCCTCGAAGAGCTCCAGATCGGCCTGGACGTGCTCGGGCGTGAACGCCAGGAACTGCAGGACGACGTCGAACTCCTCCGACCCGATCGCAGCCCGAACAGCCTCGGGGTCGCGCAGGTCTGCCGTCAGCGTCCGCACCTGCGGGGGAAGCGCACGCCGGCCCGTTCCCCGGTTGACGACGGTGACCTCGTCACCGCGCGCCACCGCCCGTCGCACGCAGGACGCGCTGATGGTGCCGGTACCGCCGAGGAAGAGGATGCGTCGAGTCATCCTCCGACCCTAGTCCGAGGGACGGGAGCGATCAGTGCGTGTCTTCGGCCGTGACCTCGGAACGGTCGCCCGACCAGAGTGTGTGGAAGGTGCCCTCCCGGTCGATGCGGCGGTACGTGTGGGCGCCGAAGAAGTCGCGCTGACCCTGGATGAGCGCTGCCGGGAGACGGGGAGCGCGCAAGCCGTCGTAATACGCCAGGGACGACGAGAACGCGGGCGCGGGGATGCCTGCCGTCGCCGCCGTCGCGACGATGTGCCGCCAGGAATCCTGGGCGCGGCCCAGCGCCTCGACGAAGTAGGGTGCGGCGAGCAGCACCGGAAGGTCTGCCGTCTCGGCGTAGGCGTCTGCGATGCGGTTGAGGAACTGCGCGCGGATGATGCACCCGCCGCGCCAGATGCGCGACACCGCGCCCAGGTCGATCTTCCAGCCGTACTGGGCGGCACCGGCACGGATGGCGTCGAAGCCCTGCGAGTAGGCGACGATCTTCGACGCGTACAGGGCCAGCCGCACCTGCTCGATGAAGGCGTCCGGATCGGTGATGGAGGATCCGACGGCGTCCTCCGCGGGCCCCGGGAGTCCGGCGGCAGCCTGCCGCTGGTCGGGGTGCGACGACAGCGAGCGGGCGAAGACCGCCTCGGCGATGCCCGATACGGGAACGCCGAGATCCAGGGCGGTCTGCACCGTCCATGCGCCGGTGCCCTTCGCGCCGGCCTGATCGAGGATCACGTCCACCAGGGGACGCTGCGACGTGGCGTCGTTCTGTCGGAGCACCTCGGCGGTGATCTCGATGAGGTACGACTCGAGCTCACCGCGGTTCCACTCGGCGAACACGTCGGCGATCTCGGCGGGCGACTTGCCGGTGCCCCGCCGGATGAGGTCGTACGCCTCGGCGATCAGCTGCATGTCGGCGTACTCGATGCCGTTGTGGATCATCTTCACGAAGTGACCGGCACCGTCATGCCCCACGTGCGTGACGCAGGGCTCGCCCTCGGCCACGGCCGCGATGGACCGCAGGATCGGGCCGAGCGTCACCCATGATTCGTCGGAGCCGCCCGGCATGAGCGACGGGCCGAGCAGAGCTCCCTCCTCGCCGCCGGAGACGCCCATGCCGACGAAGTTGATGCCGGTCTCGCGAACGGCCTTCTCGCGGCGGATGGTGTCGCTGAACAGCGCATTGCCGCCGTCGACGATGATGTCGCCCGGCTCGAAGACGCGGACGAGTTCGTCGATCACGGCGTCGGTTCCGCGGCCGGCCTTGACCATGATGATCGCCGTCCGGGGGGTGGACAGGGCGGCGGCGAACTCCTCGTAGGAGAACGTCGCCACGAAGCCCGCCTCGGGGTGAGCCTCGAGCAGGTGGTCGGTCTTCTCGCGGCTGCGGTTGAACACCGCGACCGAGTTGCCCTCGCGGCTGGCGAGATTGCGGGCGAGATTCGAGCCCATGACGGCCAGTCCCACGACCCCGATGTTGGCGATGGCGGCGGAGTCGGAGGGGGCGGCGACCCCTGCCTCGGCCCGGGGGCGAGGCACGTCCTCGGGGGCGGGTGCCCCCTCGTGTTCCTCGGTCGACCCGGGCTGGTCGTCGCGGTCGGTGGAGATCTTCGTCGAGCGGGAAGGATCGGTCACCGTTTCAGGTTATCGGGTTCACCCCGATCGCCCGACTGCGGTGCCGGGGTCAGTCCTTGCGATAGGCCGTGCGCGCCATGGAGAAGATCGCCAGGACCGCGCCGACGGCACCGACTGCCGTGATGGCCCCGACGACCCAGACGAGCACGTGCGAGAGAAAGCCGTATTCCATGGTGTCCTCCGTCGGGATGGCAGTGTCTCCCATGCTATCGCCGGTCGCTGGTAGACTCTCCCACTGGACTTCGGCGAGGGATCCCGTCTGCGCAGGCCGCGGCGCGGATCCGTGATCGACGGGGGTGTGAAGGCTCGTTTTCCTCACGCGCTCGCGTTCGAGTCGACCCAGACCCAGATCCAGGCCCCGCGAGGCCGATACGACAGGCGAGAGCCTGCGAGGAGAACACCATGCCCACCGAGACCGACACCACCGTCGCCGCCGAGCGCCGCGAGAACTTCGGCAAGGGTTTCGCCCGCCGCCTCCGTGCCGCCGGCAAGATCCCCGCCGTCCTCTACGGCCACGGCACCGACCCCGTGCACCTCGCGCTGCCCGGCCACCAGACCGCGCTGCTGATCCGCCGCGCCAACGCCGTGCTCGACCTCCAGGTCGACGGCGTGTCGCAGCTCGCGCTCGTGAAGGACGTGCAGAAGGACCCGGTGCACCAGATCATCGAGCACATCGACCTGCTCGTGGTCAAGAAGGGCGAGAAGGTCCAGGTCGACGTCCCCGTCATCATCACCGGCGAGCCCTTCGCCGGCACCATCGCGAACCTCGACGCGGCCACCGTGTCGCTCGAGGTCGAGGCCACGCACATCCCCGAGACCGTCGAGGTCGATGTCGAGGGCCTCGAGGACGGCAGCCACATCACCGCGGGCGACCTCTCCCTGCCCCGCGGCGCGACGCTGGTGACCGACGCCGACGTCCTCGTCGTGGCGATCGCCGTTCCGGTGTCCACCCTCATCGCCGAAGAGGAGATCGCCGAGGCCGACGCCGAGGTCGCCGCCGAGCAGGCCGAGGACTCCGAGCAGGGCGAGGGCGAGGCGTCGGGCGACGAGGCCTCCGACAGCGAGTAATCACCGGCCATGCCGGACACGTGGCTCGTGGTGGGGCTCGGAAACCCGGGGCCGCGCTACGAACGCACACGCCACAACGTCGGCCAGCTCGTCCTCGACGAGCTGGCCGGCAGGCGCGACGCCCCCTTCCGGGCCCATCGCGCCCATGCGCGCGTCGCGGAGACGTGGCTGCGCCCCGGCGGGGCGAAGCTCATCCTCGCCAAGCCCAACTCGTTCATGAACGTGTCGGGCGGTCCGGTCTCGCAGCTGGCCCGCTTCTACCGGACCGAGCGCGAGCGCATCGTGGTCGTCCACGACGAGCTCGACATCCCGTTCGACACCGTGCGACTGAAGGCCGGCGGCGGGCACGGTGGTCACAACGGCGTCCGTGACGTGGCCGCGGCGCTCGGTTACCCCGACTTCACCCGGGTGCGGGTGGGGATCGGCCGTCCGCCAGGACGGCAGGACGCGGCGGACTGGGTTCTCCAGCCCTTCCCCGCCGGTGACCGCGACGCCGTGTCGCTGCTGGTCTCCGATGCCGCCGACGCGGTCGAAGACATCATCGAACACGGACTGGTCGCGGCTCAGCAGCGCTTCCACGCTCCCCGCACCTGACGCGCGGACGTCAGCTCGCGGCCGCCGCGAGCCCCGCCACGATCACCGCCTGGAGCGTCAACCCGAAGACCACGGGTCCGAGCGCCGCCACGACCACAGCCGCGATGCCCCACCCGCGCCCGGCACGGCGGGCGATGGCGATGATCCCCTGCACGATCGCCCAGAGGCCGAGGACCGTTCCGGCCCAGAAGCCGATCTCGGCCAGCAGGACCCAGTCGCGCACGGGGCTCAGCAGCGACCAGTCGAAGTCCGTGCCCAGGGTGCCGGCCATGAGACGCTCGCCGGTTCCGGCGCCGATGAAGTAGCCGCCGATTCCACCCGCCGCGGGGGCGAGGACCGCCGCGCCCAGGGCCAGGAGGAAGGCCGTCAGCCCGAGGGCGACGCCGCGTGCCGGTTTCGGCTGCGAGGGGGCCCATCCCGCTCCGTGGGCGGGGCCCGCCGGGGGGAGGTATCCCGCGGGCGGTGCGTAGCCGGGCGGCGGGGCGTAGCCGCCGGGGGTGGAGGGTGTGCTCACGCTGACATCCTAGGAGCCGATGTCGGCGGGCGACCGTAGACTTCTCCGGTGACAATTCCCGGGATCGTGCGCGCCCTCGAGCAGGCTGACTCCTTCCGGGAGGCGGTGACCGCCGGCGTGGCCGACGCCGAGTACTCGGTGGTCGAAGGGGTCGATGCGCCGCTTCTCGCGGCGCTCCTCGAGCGACGTCGCGCAGCAGGCAAGCCCGCGGTGCTGCTGGCGATCGCGCCCACCGGTCGTCGGGCTGAGACGCTGGGACCGGCCCTGCAGGCGCTTCTTCCTCACGCCGAGGTGCGCCATTTCCCCGCGTGGGAGACGCTGCCGCACGAGCGGCTGAGCCCCACGCCCGAAATCGTGGGGCGACGTCTCGACGTCCTCGGCCGGCTCGCGCGGCTGCACGCGGACGACACGCTCGTCGTCACGGCCTCCGTCCGCGGGGCGGTGCAGCCGCTGGCCGCAGGGCTGGATGAGGCGACGCCGATCGAACTCGCGGTCGGCGAGCGCGGCCACGACCTCGGCCAGGTCGCCGCGATGCTCGTCGAGCGCGCCTACCACCGCGTCGACATGGTCTCGCGGCGCGGCGAATTCGCCCTGCGCGGCGGCATCCTCGACGTCTTCCCTCCCACCGCCGAGCACCCCTACCGCGTGGAGTTCTTCGGCGACGAGGTCGACCAGATCCGCGCGTTCTCCGTCGCCGACCAGCGCTCCCTGCCGGGTGAGGTCACCGCGGTGAGCCTGCTGGCCAGTCGCGAGCTGATCCTCACCGAGGCCGTCCGCGACCGGGCTCGTCAGCTCAAGGACGAGTTCCCGGGGTTGCGCGGCATGCTCGAGAAGATGGCCGAGGGCATCCCCGTCGAGGGGATGGAATCGCTGATGCCGGCTGTGGTCGATCAGCTGGTCACCCTGGTGGACTACTTCCCCCGGGGCACCGCGGTCGCCCTGGTCGACCCTGAGCGCGCGGTGACACGGGCGACCACTCTCAGCGACACCAACAGGGAGTTCCTGGATGCCGCGTGGAACGCGGCCACCTCGGGAGCCGAGTCGCCCATCGACCTCGGTGCCGGCGACTTCGTCCCGCTCCCGAGGCTGCGGGATGTCGTCGCCGAGCGCGAGGGCGTGTGGTGGAGCCTGAGGCTCTTTCGATTCCGGGGCCGCCGACGCCTCGGCCGAAGGACTGCTGCAGCCGGGTGAGACCGGCGTCACCCGTGTCGCCGCGACATCCGTCCCCTCCTTCCAGGGCAATGTCGACGGCGCGGTCAGCCATGTCGCCGAGAGGCTCCGCGCCGGGTGGCGGGTCGTCGTCATGGCCTCCGGCGGCGGGCTCGTCGAGCGCGCCCGCGATGTGCTCGCCGAGCGCGGCCTCGCCGCCCGGCGTGTGGACACCATCGACGATGCTCCCGAGCCGGGCGTCGCCCAGGTGGTCGCCTGTTCGCTCGAGCGCGGATTCGAAGTCGCCGAGGCGCAGCTGTCGGTGCTGACCGAGTCGGAGTTCTACGGCCGCACCATCGGCGGGGATACGCGGGTGGTCAAGAAGCTCGCGTCGCGTCGGCGCAACGTCGTCGACCCGCTCCAGCTGAAGACCGGCGATCACGTCGTCCACGCCACCCACGGCATCGGCCGCTTCGTCGAGCTCACCCAGCGAGAGGTGTCCAGCGGCGGCCGCAACGCCGTCAAGAGTGTCCGGGAGTACCTGGTGCTCGAATACGCGCCCTCCAAGCGCGGGTACCCCGGCGACAAGCTCTTCGTGCCCACCGACCAGCTCGACCTGCTGTCGAAATACGTCGGCGGTGAGGCACCCACTCTGTCGAAGATGGGCGGCAGCGACTGGGCCCAGGCCAAGGGGCGTGCTCGCAAGGCGGTGCGCGACATCGCCGTGGAGCTGGTCAAGCTCTACTCCGCACGGATGGCGGCGCGAGGCCACGCCTTCGGACCCGACACGCCCTGGCAGCGCGAGCTCGAGGAAGCCTTCCCGTTCGCCGAGACGCCGGACCAGGCTCCAGACGATCGACGAGATCAAGGCCGACATGGAAAAGCCCATCCCCATGGACCGACTGCTCTCGGGCGATGTCGGCTTCGGCAAGACCGAGGTGGCGGTGCGGGCGGCTTTCAAGGCGATCCAGGACGGCAAGCAGGTCGCCATGCTGGTACCGACCACCCTCCTGGTCAAGCAGCACCTCGAGACCTTCACCGAGCGCTTCGCCGGATTCCCGGTGAAGGTGCGCGCCCTGTCGCGGTTCCAGACCGACAAGCAGGCCAAGGAGATCGTCGCGGGCCTGGCCGACGGAACGATCGACATGGTCATCGGCACCCACCGCATCCTCACGGAGCGGGTGATCTTCAAAGATCTCGGGCTCATGATCATCGATGAGGAGCAGCGGTTCGGCGTCGAGCACAAGGACGCCCTGAAGAAGCTGAAGACCAATGTCGACATCCTGGCCATGAGCGCCACGCCGATCCCGCGCACGCTGGAGATGGCCGTGACCGGCATCCGCGAGATGTCGACCCTCGCGACACCGCCCGAGGACCGGCATCCGATCCTGACCTATGTGGGAGCCCGCAACGACAAGCAGATCACCGCGGCGATCCGGCGGGAGCTCCTGCGCGAGGGGCAGGTGTTCTACGTGCACAACCGGGTGTCTTCGATCCAGCGCGTGGCCGCCCATATCGCCGAGCTCGTCCCCGAGGCGCGCGTGGCGGTCGCCCACGGGCAGATGGGCGAGCATCAGCTCGAGCAGGTCGTCGACGACTTCTGGGAGCGCAGGGCGGATGTGCTGGTGTGCACGACCATCATCGAGACCGGGCTCGACATCGCCAACGCCAACACGATCATCATCGACCGGGCCGACAAATACGGGCTGTCGCAGCTGCATCAGCTGCGCGGCCGGGTGGGCCGGGCCCGCGAGCGCGCCTACGCCTATTTCCTCTATGACGAGGTGAAGCCGCTGTCCGAGACCGCGGCCGACCGCCTCGAGACCATCGCCGTCAACAACGACCTGGGCAGCGGTATGCAGGTGGCGTTGAAGGACCTCGAGCTGCGCGGCGCGGGAAACCTCCTCGGCGCCGAACAGGCCGGTCACATCGCGGGCGTCGGCTTCGACCTCTACCTCCGCATGATCGGCGAGGCGGTGGCGACCTTCCGCGGTGAGGACACCGAGGGTCCCACCGAGCTGCGGCTCGAGCTGCCGGTGCAGGCACGCCTTCCCGAGGACTACATCGACAGCGAGCGGCTGCGGCTGGAGGCCTACCAGAAGCTCTCTGCAGCCGCGGTGCCCACGGCGGTCTCGCGCGAGGCCGAGGGGCGCGATCCGATCGACGCGGTCATCGACGAGCTGCGCGACCGCTACGGCGAGCCCCCCGCCGAGGTCGACGGCCTCGTCGCCGTCGCGCGCCTGCGGCGGAAAGCTGCGCGTGCGGGCCTCAGCGACGTCGTGGCGATGGGACCGAACCTGCGCATCGCGCCGGCTGACCTCCCGGACTCCATGCGCGTGCGGTTGCAGCGCCTGCACCCCAAAGCGAAGCTCCTCGCCGGCGGGGAGGCGCTCGTGGTGCCCCTTCCGCGCGCCGGTGACGCACCGCTGGGTGGCGCGGAACTGCTGGCGTGGGTCGATCAGCTGCTCACGCAGCTGTGGCCCGAGCCGGTCGCAGAACCCGCCGCCGCGGATCAGCCGGTGTTCTGAAGGCCGGCCGCGACGCCGCTGACCGAGAGCAGCAGGAGGCGCTGCTGCTCGGGATCGGCGGGGGAGCCGGCCGCGGCATCCTGCCGGAGTGATCGCAGCGCACGCAGCTGGAGCAGTGACAGCGCATCGACGTAGGGGCTGCGCATCTTCACCGCCCGCTGAAGCACCGGCTTGTTGCCCAGGAGCTCCGCGCCCCCGGTCACCCGGACGACCCAGGCTCGGGTGAGCTCCATCTCGCCCATCACCAGGTCGGCGAGGTCGTCGCGGTCGCCGAGGTCGAGGTAGCGCCGGGCGATTCGCGCGTCGGCCTTGGCGAGGCTCATCGCGACGTTGTCGATGAGGGTCCGGAACAGTGGCCACTCCTGGTACGCGCTTCGCAGCACCTCCTCGTCGCCGACGGCCTCGAGGGCCGTGCCGAGACCGAACCAGCCCGCCAGGTTGATGCGCGCCTGCGTCCACGCGAACACCCACGGGATGGCCCGGAGGTCGGCGAGCGACTCCACCGACAGGCCGCGCCGGGCCGGCCGGGAGCCGAGAGCCAGGAGGCCGATCTCCTCCATCGGCGTGACCTGGGCGAACCACGGGGCGAATCCCGGAGCCTTCACCAGCTCGAGGAAGCGGGCGCGGGAGGCCTCGTCCATGCGCGCGGCCACGCCGGCGAACCGCTCGGCGGCGGCGTGGTTTCGTGTCTCGATCGAGGGGGAGGAGGCCAGCAGCATCGCCGCGACCACCTGATCGATGTGACGCATCGCGATCGCCGGGTCACCGTAGCGAGCGAAGATGACCTCTCCCTGCTCGGTGAGCTTGAAGCGCCCGTCCACCGAACCCGGCGGCTGCGCGAGGATCGCGGAGTTCGCCGGTCCGCCGCCGCGACCGAGCGCACCGCCCCGACCGTGGAAGAGCGTCAGCTCGATGCCGTTCTCCTGCGCCCACGCCGAGATCTGCGCCTGCGCCTGGTAGAGGGCGAGGGTCGCCGCGACGGGTCCGACGTCCTTGGACGAGTCGGAGTAGCCGAGCATGACCTCCATGCGCCTGCCCGTCGCCTGCAGCCGGGCTTCGAACTCGGGGTGCAGGGCGATCTCGGCGAGGATCCGCGGGGCGGCTTGGAGGTCGGCGAAGGTCTCGAACAGCGGGATGACGTCGAGGACGGGCACGCGACCGTCGGGTCCCGCGGCGTGGCGGGCGAGACGGTGGACGGCGGCCAGGTCATCCGCGGACTGGGTGAACGACACGATGTAGCGCCCCGCGGCGCGGGGCCCGTAGCGATCCTGGAGGAAGAGCACCGCCCGGAAGACGTCGAGCACTTCCTCGGTCAGCTCCGAGCGAGGCTGGCCGGCATCGAGCTCGGCGAGCACCTTCGCGTGTACGGCGGAGTGCTGGCGCACCTCCAGCTCGCTGAGGTGGAACCCGTAGGTCTGCACCTGCCAGATGAGCTGCTGCAGGTGTCCGTAGGCCTGCCGGGGCGCCCGTGCGGCGACGAGCGAGTCCTGCACCACGCGGAGCTGACGGTGCAGCTCCTCCGGGTCGCTGTAGGCCAGGTCGGCGTTGCGGAGCCTCGTGGCCTCGATCTTGCGGGCCACCATGAGGAGGATCTGCCGATGGGGTTCCTCCGGCGACCGCGCGGCGATCTCCGCTGCCGCGTCGTCGTCCTCGGTGCGAAGACGCTGCCACAGCGCGACGGCATCGGGACTCGGGGGGGTGGTCGCGGCATCCAGGGTCAGGGTGCGTCCGATTCGCTCGGCAGAGCGCTCGAGCCCGCGCAGCACGTGCTCGCTGGCGATGGCGGCCGCCTTGCGGGTCACCGACGCGGTGACGAACGGGTTGCCGTCCCGGTCGCCGCCGACCCACGACCCGATGCGGACGAAGGGCCGCACCAGCGGCGCGGCGCTGCCGGCTCGCTCGGCCTGGAGCGCGTCGTCGACACGACGATAGACGTGAGGGATGGCGGTGTAGAGGGTCTCGTCGAAGACGGCCATGACCGCGCGGACCTCATCCGTCGGCGTGGGCTTCTCATGCCTCAGCGGTGCGGTCCGCCAGAGGGTGTCGATCTCCTCCAGCATGCGCCGACGGGCGCGTCGCTGTTCGCTGCCGCCCTCCGGTGCGCTCTCGTGCTCGGTGACAAGGGCGGCGAGTCGGCGGATGCTGGTCGACACCGCCCGACGACGCGCCTCGGTGGGATGTGCGGTGAACACGGGGTGGAAACGCAGTGACTGCAGGCGCTTGGTCGCGGCGTCCTCGCCCACCTCGTCGGCCAGTCGCCGGAAGGCTGCGGGAATCGAATCCCCGTCGGCATCGGGCGTGCGGTCGCGCTCGCGCAGAACCCTCACGCGCTGGTGCTCCTCGACGAGGTTGGCCAGGTGGAAGTAGCAGGTGAAGGCCCGGGCGACCTCGTCCGCACGGGTCACCGAGAACGAATCGGCGATCTCGGCGGCGCGGGCGAAGGCCTCGTCGGTCTCATCGGTGTACGCCTGGATCGTGGCGATCCGCAGGCGTTCGACATCATCGAAGAGTCCCGGCGAGCCGCTTTCGCGGAGGACCTGTCCGAGGAGGGCGCCCAGCAGGCGGACGTTGGCACGCATGGATTCGGGGATGCCCTGCCCCGCCTCGTAGCGACCGACGAGGTCGATGGCCTCCGTCTGGGTGAGTTCGCGCATTCCCCCACGGTATCGCCGCTGTGTGACGGGTATGTCACAGGAGAGCCCGGTAGAATCGGACACGGTGTGCCGGGAAGCCTGGTCGGCGTGCGCGTCAGCGTACTCGCCAGACACCGACGAAAGGACCGCCTGTGTCCCTGCTGCGCTCTGCCCGTTTCCCCGCCATCGTGCTCCTCGCCGCCGCCGCCGCGGCGCTCATCGTGGCCAACTCCCCGCTCGGCCCTGCCGCCCAGGCGCTGAAGGAGACCTACCTCGGCATCCCCGGGGTGTTCGAGATGTCGGTGGGTCACTGGATCCAGGACGGCCTGCTGGCGGTCTTCTTCTTCGTCGTCGCCGTGGAGCTGCAGTACGAACTCACCAGCGGCGAGTTGAACTCGGCGAAGAAAGCACTCCAGCCGGCGATCGCCGCCGCGGGCGGTGTCGTCATCCCGATCGCGATCTTCGTGCTCATCGCCGGAGGGTCGGATGCCGCGCAGGGGTGGCCGATTCCCACGGCGACCGATATCGCCTTCGCCCTGGGCGTGCTCGCCGTCTTCGGCAAGGGCCTGCCCTCCGGCATCCGGATCTTCCTCCTCGCCCTGGCGATCCTCGACGACATCGTCGGCATCATCTTCATCGCGGTGCTCTTCACCACCGACGTCAACGTCGGGCTCCTCGCGGTGGCCGCCCTGCTGGTGATCGCCTTCGGCTTCCTCAGCCGGCGCCTCGACACCCGCGGCCGCATCCCGATCGCCGCCGCGCTCGTCGTGATCGGTCTCGCCACCTGGGTGCTGGTCTACCTGTCGGGCGTCCACGCGACAATCGCCGGCGTCGCACTCGGCATCGCGATGGCTCAGCAGCCGGCGCTTCGCACACGCCACACCCTCGAGCCGTGGGTGAACGGACTCGTCCTGCCGCTGTTCGCATTCTCGGCAGCCCTCGTCGTCATCCCCGCCGTCTCGCCGACCCAGCTCTCCCCGGCCTTCTGGGGCATCCTCGTCGCACTTCCCGTGGGCAAGATCATCGGCATCTCCGTCTTCAGCTGGATCTCGATGAGGCTTCTCAACCGCGGCGTGACTCCGCCGCTGTCGTTCCTCGACCTCCTGGCCGCCGGGGCGCTGGGCGGTATCGGGTTCACCGTGTCGCTGCTGCTGTCCGAACTCGCCTTCGCCAACAGCCCCCTCGTGCGCGACGAGGCGACGCTGGGTGTCCTCGCGGGGTCGGCGATCTCGATCATCCTCGCGGCGCTGCTGGTCGCCCAGCGCGCCCGCCACTATCGTCGGGTGTCTCCCGAGACCGCCGACGAGGAGCTCCCCGAGCCGGCTGAGACGACGGGGGACATCCACTGATCCGCGAGGGGTGCGCATGAGCGAGGATGACGGGCTGCGCCGGGCGGCCGAGGTGATGCACGCCGTGCGCGTGCGGTGCGCCTGGTCACGGCTGATCACCCACCACGATCTCGTGCCCTACCTCGTGGAGGAGTCGGCCGAGCTGATCGACGCCATCGAGGTCGGGTCGCGCCCGGAGCTGCGCGAGGAACTCGGCGATCTCCTCTGGCAGGTGCTCTTCCACGCCGAGATCGCGTCGGAGGATCCGGACGATCCGTTCGACATCGACGACGTCGCCGCCGCGCTCGCCGAGAAGATGGAACGTCGCCACCCGCACGTCTTCGCGGGCGCCGTCGCTGAGACCCCGGAGGAGGTGCTCGTGCACTGGAACGCCGCGAAGGCGGCCGAGAAGAGCACCCGGACGAGCGTGCTGGACGGGGTGTCGGAGCGGATGCCGGCTCTCGCCCTCGCGCAGAAGATGCTGGGGAAGGCGGCTCGGGTCCCCGGTCTCACGCCCGCGCCCGTCGTGCCGGCGGCCGCCCAGGAACCTTCGACGGAGGCGGAGCTCGGCGACGCCCTCCTCGCGTTGGCGGCGCGTGCGCGGGAGCAGGGGTGGGACGCGGATCGGGCGCTCCGCGGCGCGCTGCGGACCCTGGGCGCTCGGATCCGCTTCGCCGAGGGAGAGGAGCGCGACGCGTCGCGCGGGGACGACCTGGAAGGATAGTCCGGTGCCCACCGTCACTCCGCCGCGCGGCATGCGCGATTTCCTCCCCGCCGAAAAGGCCCGCCGCGAGCGTGTGCTCCGCACCATCCGCGACCGCTACCGAGTGCACGGCTTCGACGAGATCGAAACCCCGGTGATGGAGGACTACGACCGCCTCCACGCCGGTATCGGCGGGGACAACGAGAAGCTCGCCTACAACGTGCTCAAGCGCGGGCTCGACGCCGATGCCATCCGCGCGGCCGCCGACGACCCCGCATCCCTCACCGATCTGGGTCTGCGATACGACCTCACCGTGCCGCTCGCGCGCTTCTACGCCAGTCACCGCGGCGAACTGCCGGGCATCTTCCGCGCCGTGCAGATCGCCCCGGTCTGGCGCGCGGAGCGTCCGCAGAAGGGCCGCTACCGGCAGTTCCTGCAGTGCGACATCGACATCATCGGCGACGCCACCTCCCGTGCCGAGTCGGAACTCGTCACGGCGACCCTCGACACCCTCGATGCGCTGGGGCTGGAGGGCGGCGAAGTCCGTGTCAATGATCGTCGCCTGCTGGACGCGATGCTCGCAGCCTTCGGGTTTCCCGCCGACGCGCGCGCCGGGGTGCTGATCACGCTCGACAAGCTCGACAAGATCGGCCCCGAGGGCGTGACGGTCGAGCTGCGTGAACGCGGCGCCGACGAGACCGCGGTGACTGCTGTGGCGTCCCATCTCGCACGTCTGGCCGCGTCCGGGGCCGGCTCCGACCATCCCCTCACCGCGTCGGGGATCCGCGGGGCGCTCCCCGACGGGATGCCGGGCGACGTCGTGGCCCACCTCGTGGGCATCGGCGAGGCCGTGGCGGCTGCACGTGGGGTGGACGCGGGCAGTCGTGAGGTTCCGCTGCGGTTCGATCCGTTCCTCGTGCGGGGGATGGGGTACTACACGGGCACGATCTTCGAGCTCGCTCACCCGGCGGTGTCGTACTCGCTGGGCGGCGGAGGCCGCTACGACGGGATGATCGGGCGCTTCCTCGGACAGGAGGTCCCCGCCGTCGGCTTCTCGCTCGGATTCGAACGGCTCGTCGACCTCGTTCCCGCCGGTGGCGACACCACCGCCGACGCCCTCGTGCTGGTTCACGACCGGGATGCGTCGGTCGGAGATCTGCTGACCCTGAAGTCTGCGCTCATCGATCGCGGCGGGCGTGTGCGTCTCGAGCAGCGGACGAAGAACCTCAAGGCCCTCCTCGAGCGTGCCCGCGCCGACGGGTTCACCGCCTTCGCGACGGTGGCATCGGGCGACCGTGACGTCGACAGGCTCGAGATCAAGCCTCTGGGATGATCAGTCGCCGCGACTGACCCGCAGGCGCACGAACCGGAAGACCAGCCCGATTGCGAGCACCGCGGCGCCACCGACGACGCTCTGCCAGGGGAGGCTCAGCGCGAGGATGACGCACCCCGCGACCCCGACCAGCTGCAGCCAGCGGGGGTAACGGCGCGCGGCTTCGGTCTGGCGGTGCGCGGCCAGGTTCGACACGAGGTAGTAGGTCAGCACGCCGAACGAGGAGAAGCCGATCGCGCCGCGCAGGTCGGTGAACGCAACCAGCAGCACCACGGCGAGGACGATCAGCACTTCGGCGCGGTGCGGCACGTGCCACCGGGGGTGCACCGCGGAGAGGAAGGCGGGCAGATCCCGCTCCCGCGCCATGGCGAGGGTGGTCCGCCCCACCCCGGCGATGAGCGCGAGGAGAGCCCCGAGAGCGGCGGCCGCGGCGCCGATCCGCACGACCGGATCCACCCACGTCCAGCCAGCGGTCGCGGCCGCCGCCGCCACGGGATCGGATGACGCGGCGGTGGCCTGCGGACCGAGTGCGGCGAGGACCGCGACGGCGACGACGGCATAGACGGCCACGACGATCACGAAGGCCAGGGAGATCGCGCGCGGGATCACGCGCGCGGGGTCGCGGACCTCCTCGCCCATCGTGGCGATGCGGGCGTAGCCGGCGAAGGCGAAGAACAGCAGACCCGCCGACTGGAGGATGCCGTAGGGGCCGCCGACGAACAGCTCCGGCGCGGTGACGGTGGCCGCGGTCGGAGCCGCCGCCGCTCCCGCCCCGGCGGCGACCACCGCCACCGCGAGGCACAGCAGCACGACGGTGACGATGATGCGGGTGAGCTGCGCCGTCCGGGTGATGCCGAACCAGTTCACCGCGCCGAGGGCGACCACCGCGGCGACGGCGAGGGGCCGTTCCCATCCGGCGGGGGCGACGTAGGCGGCGAAGGTGAGGGCCATCGCCGCGCAGCTGGCGGTCTTGCCGATGATGAAACCCCAGCCGGCGAGGAACCCCCACCAGTCGTTCAGCTCCGCGCGCCCGTAGACGTAGGTGCCGCCCGAGGTCGGATACACCGCGGCGAGCTGGGCGGAGGAGGTCGCATTGGCATACGCCACGACGGCCGCCAGCACCAGCCCGATGAGCAGGCCCGCGCCGGCAGCCTGGGCCGCAGGCGAGAAGGCGGAGAAGACACCGGCGCCGAGCATCGCACCGAGCCCGATGAACACGGCGTCCCCGAGGCCGAGTCGTCGGGCGAGGGAGGGGGAGGACACGACCGAACCCTACTAAGCCCGGGTGGCCGGGTGGTCACCCGGCCGTTCCCCTTCGTTCACCGAACGCCCGTGCAATGACCTCATGAGATCCTCGGCGACAGCGGCACGTATCGGCGGCGTCGCGCTCGCCGTCGCCGTCGTGCTCACCGTCGCTGTGACCGTGGAGCTGCCCCGCACCATCCGGCGGCAGGCGGGCATCGCGAGGCGCCGGATCGGCAAGCCCCTCGGGGAGGACGCCTGGGACACCGACCGGGTATGGCGGCGTCGGCTGCACGGTGACCCGATCGATCTGGTGGTCCTCGGCGACTCCATCGCCGCGGGTCTGGGTGCGCAGCGCCCGAAGCAGACGTTGGGTGCGCGGGTCGCCAAGGGACTGGGCACCGCGCTCCTGCGCCCGGTGCGACTTCGATCTGTTGCGGTCGTCGGGTCGGAGTCATCCGCTCTCCCCTCCCAGATCGCGCGGCTGCCGTCTGACCTGCGGCCGGATCTCGCGGTCATCATCGTCGGCGGAAACGATGTCACGCACCGCGTGCCGATGGAGATCTCACTGGGGCACCTCGCCGACGCCGTGCGAGAACTCCGAGCCCGTGGCGCACGTGTGGTGGTGGGGACCTGCCCCGACCTCGGTGCCCTTCGACCCGTGCCGCAGCCGCTGCGCGCCCTCGCGTCCCGACTTTCGCGACGGCTCGCTGCGGGACAGGCGCGCGTGGCACGCGCGCTCGACGCGCGACCGGTCTCGCTGAGAGCCGCGGTCGGACACGCCTTCGCCCGCGATCCCGAGGCGATGTTCAGCGCAGACAGGTTCCACCCGAGCGCACTGGGCTATCGCCGCACCGCGGAGGCGCTCGTGCCCGCGCTCGTGGCGGAATGGCGAGCCCGCTCTTGACGCGCGGGCCCCGGCGCTTGTTGGCTGGGGGAGTGAGCCTGCCCACCCCGGACGCGTGGACCCGCGTCGACCGCTATCTCAGCGACACCCTCGTCGGCGAAGACGCCGCCCTTCACGAGGCGGTGCTCGACCAGCGGGCCGCCGGGCTCCCCGCGATCGAGGTGGCGCCGCTGACCGGGAAGTTCCTCCACCTCATGGTCCGAGTCACCGGCGCCCGCCGCGTCCTGGAGATCGGGACCCTCGCCGGCTACTCGGCGATCTGGATGGCGCGGGCGCTCCCCGAGGGCGGCCGGGTCGTGACGGTGGAGGCCGAGCCGCAGAACGCGGCCGTGGCACGCACCAACCTCGCCCGGGCCGGGGTTTCCGAGCGGGTGCGCATCGCGGAGGGTCGCGCGGCCGACGTGCTCCCCACCCTCGTCGGCGAAGCGCCCTTCGACCTCGTCTTCATCGACGCCGACAAGGAGTCCAACACCGTCTACCTCGACTGGGCGGCCCGGCTCGGAAGGCCCGGCACGGTCGTGATCGTCGACAACGTCGTGCGCTCGGGGGAGGTGGCCAACCCCGCCAGCGAGAGCCTGCAGGTGCACGGTGTGCGCCGGGGCCTGGAGATGCTCGCGCGCGACCCACGCTTCGACGCCACCGCTTTCCAGACCCTCGACGCGAAGGGATGGGACGGCGTGGCGCTGGCCATGGTGGTGTGAAGCCGGATCACTAGACTCGGGGGCGGACCGACGACGCTCCACCGTTCCATCGGGCGCAGGACGCCCTCCACGAGCAAGGAGACACCCCGTGGCATCAATCGAGGCTGTAGGCGCGCGCGAGATCCTGGATTCGCGCGGCAACCCGACCGTCGAGGTGGAGGTGCTGCTCGATGACGGCATCGTGCAGCGCGCGGCCGTGCCTTCGGGCGCGTCCACCGGAGCGTTCGAGGCGTACGAGCTGCGCGACGGCGACAAGAGCCGATACGGCGGAAAGGGTGTGCTCAAGGCCGTCGCCGCCGTCATCGACGAGCTCGGCCCGGCGATCGAGGGTGTCGACGCCAGCGAGCAGCGCATCATCGACGAGATCCTCATCGAGACCGACGGCACCGAGAACAAGTCCCGCACGGGCGCCAACGCCATCCTCGGCGTCAGCCTCGCCGTGGCCAAGGCCGCGGCCGACAGCGCCGACCTGCCGCTGTTCCGCTACCTCGGCGGTCCCAACGCACACCTTCTGCCGGTGCCGCTCTTCAACGTCATCAACGGTGGCGAGCACGCCGACAACGGCATCGACTTCCAGGAGTTCTTCCTCGCACCCATCGGCGCGGACACCTACGCCGAGTCGCTGCGCTGGGGCACGGAGGTCTACCACGTGCTGAAGGGCGAGGCTCAAGAGCGCCGGGTTCGCCACGGGCCTCGGCGACGAGGGCGGCTTCGCCCCCGATCTGCCGAGCAACCGCGAGGGCCTGGACTTCCTCATCCGCGCCATCGAGAAGGCCGGCTTCACCCCCGGCGCCGACATCGCCGTGGGCCTGGATGTGGCGGCGACCGAGTTCTACTCGGACGGCGTGTACACCGTCGAGGGCAAGGCGTGGAGCGTCGACGAGCTCGTCTCGTACTTCACCGACCTCGTGGCCAACTACCCGATCGTCACCATCGAGGACGCCCTGGCCGAGGATGACTGGGACGGATGGAAGACCCTGACCGACGCGATCGGATCGACGGTGCAGCTTGTCGGCGACGACCTGTTCGTCACCAACCCCACCCGCCTCGCCGACGGCATCTCCCGCGGGGTCGCGAACGCGCTCCTGGTGAAGGTCAACCAGATCGGCACCCTGTCCGAGACGCTCGACGCGATCTCGCTGGCCACCCGGTCGGGCTACGCCTCGATGCTCTCGCACCGCTCGGGCGAGACGGAGGACACCACCATCGCCGACCTCGCGGTGGCTGTGAACGCCGGTCAGATCAAGACCGGCGCGCCCGCTCGCAGCGAGCGCGTCGCGAAATACAATCAGCTTCTGCGCATCGAGGAGGAGCTGGGCGACGCCGCGGAATTCGCCGGCCGCTCCGCCTTCCCCCGCTACCGGGGCTGACGCGCGACCGATCGTCGATGAAGGGGGAGCCGTGACCGCACGATCGGCTCCCCCCTCGTCGTCTTCCGCAGCCAGACGACGGCGGCCGGGGCGTCGCCCCGCGGACGGCCGGGTCGACGTGCGCGGCTGGCTCGGCGGCATCCGACTCTCCGGGTTCATGGTGATCATGCTGGGTCTGGTGGTGCTCGCCGCCTTCGTCCTCGTGCCGACGGTCGGGACCTACCTCGATCAGCGTCAGCAGATCGCCGCTCTGGAGCAGTCCGTGGAACTGACGCGGGAGCAGATCGAGGAACTCGAATCCGAGCGCGAGCGCTGGAGCGATCCGGCCTACATCACGACCGAGGCCCGCGAGCGCCTGTACTACGTCAGGCCCGGCGAGGTGGTGTACCTGGTCGACAACGACCTGCCGCCCGAGGACGTCCCGCAGGAGCAGGGTGCGGTGAGCGAGGAGGTCGAACGCACCCGCACCGACTGGATGTCGCAGCTTCTGCGCTCGGTCGCCGAGGCCGGCCTCGCCACCACCGTCACCGACCCCGGGTAACCTGTCGAGGTGACGAGGCCGCCGTATCCGCCCGTGAGCGACACCGATCTGGCCGTGATCCAGCGTCAGCTGGGACGCCCGGCGCGCGGTGTGCTGGGCGTGGCCGCGCGGTGCGTCTGCGGCAACCCCACGGTCGTCGCCACCGCGCCGAGGCTCCCCGACGGGACGCCCTTCCCGACGTTCTACTACCTCACACATCCCGCTGCGACCGCCGCCATGTCGGCGCTGGAGGCCGGACAGGTGATGCCCGAGCTGCTCGCCGAGCTCCAGGCCGATCCCGAGGGGCCCGCGGCCTACCGGCACGCCCATGAGCAGTACCTCGCCGATCGCGCGCAGTTCGGTGAGGTCGCCGAGATCGCCGGGATCTCCGCCGGTGGCATGCCCACGCGGGTGAAGTGTCTGCATGCGCTGGCGGCACACGCACTGGCGGCAGGGCCCGGAGTGAATCCGGTGGGGGATGCCGCCCTGGAACGGGCGTCCTGGTCGCCGGGGGTGTGCGCGTGTCCGCCGGAGGAGAGCGGATGACGCGCCGCGGCCGCGCAGGAGTGATCGCGGTGCTCGTCGCGGGGCTGGTCGGGGGACTGGTGACCCCTGCCGCAGCGACCACGCCGTCGCCCGACGCCGCCGCTGATCCGGTGCGGGCCGCGGAGTACTGGCTCGACGATTACGGCATCCGGGATGCGTGGCGCACGACCCGTGGCGAGGGTGCCCGCATCGCCATCATCGACACCGGCATCGGGCGCGGACCGGTCGAGTTCGCCGGTGCGGTGGTCGGCGGCACGGATGTGTCCGACATCGGCGCGCCCGACGGCCGGCTGCCGGTGGGTGCGGTCGACGGCAATCACGGCAGCTGGGTGGCCTCGCTGGCTGCGGCGCGCGGGACCGGCGCCGACACCGGCATGATCGGCGTGGCGCCGGCGGCGGAACTGCTGTCGGTCTCGATCGGGGTGGGCAACTCCTCGCCCGTGCCGTTCGCCGAGCAGATCTCCGAGGCGGTGCGCTGGTCGGTCGACAACGGAGCCGACATCATCAACCTCTCCCTCACGACGAACACCCCCGACTGGGACCGCAGCTGGGACGACGCGTTCCTCTACGCCTTCGACAACGACGTGGTGGTGGTCGTGGCCGCCGGCAACCGGGGCACGGGGACGACCCGCGTAGGAGCGCCCGCCACCATCCCCGGGGTTCTGGCCGTCGGCGGGGTCGACCCCGACGGTCGGGCCAGCGTCGAGGCGTCCACCCAGGGGATCACCATCGGCGTGGCCGCGCCGAGCGAGAACCTCCTCGGCATCTCCGCCGACGGTCGGGTCGTGTCCTGGAACGGGACGAGCGGGGCGGCGCCCATCGTGGCGGGCGTCGCCGCCCTCGTACGGTCGGCCTATCCCGACCTCGATGCGGCGAATGTCATCAATCGCATCATCTCCACCGCACGGGAGGTTCCGGGGGTGTCCGTCCCCGATCCTCTCTACGGGTACGGCCTCATCGACGCCGCCGCGGCGCTGAGCGCGACGGTGCCCGACGTGGCGCAGAATCCGCTCGGCGACCTCCGCGAGTGGGTGAGGCTCTACCGTCGAGCCGAGAGTGCTCCGGATCCGCAGCCCACGCCGAGCGCGGTGGAGGTGCCGCCGCTGCCTCCGGCCGAAGCTGCGGGACCTGCCGGATCGCCGTTCCTTCCGTCGGAGCAGACCCTCCTGTACGGCACCCTGCCGCTCGGGGCGCTGACCGTCGGGGCTATACTGGTGGCGCTCGGCGTCACCGCTGCTGTCCGACGCGTCCGATTGGCGTCCCGCACGCCGAGCCGTTGATCTAGGGGAGTACTCCACATCGTGACCCACACCGCGCACAGGATCCTCATTGTCGGTGGCGGATACGCAGGCTTCTACACGGCGTGGAAGCTGGAGAAGCGTCTGCGCCGCGGCGAGGCCGAGGTGACGATCGTCGATCCTCTCGCCTACATGACCTATCAGCCGTTCCTGCCCGAGGTGGCGGCCGGTTCGATCGAGGCCCGGCACTCGGTGGTGTCACTCCGACGGCACTTGAAGCGGACCCGGATCGTGGCCGCGAAGGTCACCGGCATCGATCACGCCCACAAGACGGCTACCCTCGCCCCGATCGCGGGGGAGCCGTACCAGCAGGAGTACGACCAGATCGTCGTCACCGCCGGCGCGGTCTCGCGGACCTTCCCCATTCCCGGCATCGCCGACACCGCGATCGGGCTGAAGACCATCGAGGAGGCCGTCGCGATCCGCGACCGGCTCCTGACCAACTTCGACAGGGCCGCCGCGCTCCCGCCCGGTCCCGAGCGTGAGCGGCTGCTGACCGTCGTCGTGGTCGGCGGCGGCTTCGCCGGCATCGAGGTCTTCGCCGAACTGCGTTCGTTCGCCTCGTCGCTGGTGGCGAAGTACCCCGAGCTCACGTTCGACGAGACGCACTTCCACCTCATCGAGGCGATGGGGCGCATCATGCCCGAGGTCTCGCTGAAGACCAGCGAATGGGTGCTGAAGGACCTGGCCAAGCGCGGCGCCTTCGTCCATCTCGACACCCAGGTCACGAGCGCGGTCGACGGTGACGTCGAACTGTCCACCGGAGAGGTGATCCCCGCCGATCTCATCATCTGGACGGCCGGGGTCATGGCAAACCCGACGGTCGTGCGCGGCGGCGATCTCCCGGTCGAGGAGCGCGGTCGCATCCGCACGCGCGCCGACCTCCGCGTGGGCACAGAGGACGAGATCGTCGAAGGTGCCTGGGCAGCGGGCGACGTCGCGGCGGTCCCGGATCTGTCCGGCGGTGGAGTCGGCGGCTACTGCGTGCCGAACGCTCAGCACGCCGTCCGCCAGGGGAAGCTCCTGGCGAAGAACATCACTGCTGTGTTGCGCGGCGAGGACCCGGTCGACTACCTCCACAAGAACCTCGGTGCCGTCGCCGGTCTGGGTCTGTACAACGGGGCTTTCCAGTCGGGGAACATCGCGATCAAGGGATTCCTCGCCTGGCTCGCACACCGTGGCTACCACGGCCTGGCCATGCCGACCTGGGAGCGCAAGCTGCGCGTGATCGCCGGATGGCTGGGCAATGTGGTCCTCGGTCGCGACATGGCGAACCTCGAAGCGGTGCAGACGCCGCGTGCGGCGTTCGAGGAGTTCGCGGCGCGCCCGCGACCTGCTCAGCCCGCGGTGACGCCGCCGCAGACGCCCCGCGACGCCGGTGCGGACGCCGACGCTCCCGAGAAGTCGAAGGTCGCCGCGGGACGCTGACGCTAAGGTGACGGGTGTCGCAGGACGGCGCCCCCGTAGCCCAATGGCAGAGGCAGGCGACTTAAAATCGCTTCAGTGTGGGTTCGAGTCCCACCGGGGGCACGCATCTGGGCGAGGATGAGCCAGTGACGATCGATCTCCTGGCGCAGGATGCCACCGCGAAGTCATCCGGCGAGCTCTGGCGGGCGCCGGCGCGGTACTGGGCCGAGATGTCGGCGGCCACCGCCCACCTGCCGGCGCCGGTCGCCGCGATCGACCGTGGGGCGCTGGCGTTCAACGCCCTCGACATGATGGTGCGCGCCGGAGGCGTGCCCATCCGGGTGGCGAGCAAGTCCATCCGCGTACGGGAGGTGCTCGACGCTGTCCTGCGGCTCCCCGGGTATCGCGGCATCCTGGCCTTCACGCTCGCCGAAGCCCTGTGGCTGAGCTCGGACCACGATGACATCGTGCTGGGCTATCCCACGATCGACAGGCGGAGTCTTGCCCGCCTTGCCGCAGACGAGGAAGCCGCGCGGCGGATCACCCTGATGGTCGACGACCCCGGGCAGCTCGATCTCATCGATGCGGTCGTGCCGGCGACCGCTCGCACCGAGCTGCGGGTCGCTGTGGACGTGGACGCGTCGTGGCGGACCCCGGGCCTCGGTCATGTCGGCGTGCACCGCTCGCCGCTTCACACGGCCCAGGACGCGGTGAGCCTGGCGCGCGTCATCGTCGAGCGGCCGGGCTTCCGACTGGTCGGGCTGATGATGTACGAGGCTCAGATCGCCGGCCAGCCGGATGCGACCGGTGCCGGTGACGCCGTCATCCGCTGGATGCAGCGCCGGTCTGCGGAAGAACTGCGCGAGCGCCGGGGCGAGGTCGTCCGGCGCGTCGGCGAACTCGCACACCTCGACTTCGTCAACGGCGGGGGCACCGGCTCGCTGGAGCGGACCGCTGCTGACCTCGCGGTGACAGAACTGACGGCCGGGAGCGGCCTGCTCGCCGGCCACCTCTTCGACGGCTACCGCTCCTTCGACCCGGCCCCGGCGGCGGCTTTCGCGCTCGACATCGTGCGGATGCCCGCGCCGGACGTTGCGACGGTCCTCGGGGGAGGATGGGTCGCCTCGGGTCCTGCCGCGCAATCGCGGCTGCCGCGCCCTGTCTGGCCCGCGGGCCTGCGTCTTCTCCCTCGCGAGGGCGCGGGTGAGGTCCAGACCCCGCTTCGCGGCCCGGCCGCCGCGCATCTGGCGATCGGCGACAGAGTATGGTTCCGTCACGCCAAGAGCGGAGAACTGGCCGAGCGGGTGGAGAGGTTCGAGCTCGTGTCGGACGGAGGGATCGTGGCCGGTATTCCGACATACCGCGGCGAGGGAAAGGCGTTCCTGTGACCCGCCCGGGCGCCGTCTGGCGCAATTGGGGGCGCACGGTCCAGGCCAAGCCGGTGCGCGCCGAGTTCCCGGCCACTCCCGAGGCGGTCGAGCGCGCGGTCGGCGCGGCTGCCCGGCGGAGGCTGCGGATCAAGCCGGTCGGCTCCGGGCACAGCTTCTCGGGCATCGCCGTCGCACCCGACGTGCTGCTGGACCTGTCCGCGCTGTCGGGGGTCGTCGCGATCGACTCCGAGACCATGCGGGTGACGTTGGGAGCGGGCACGCCTCTGCACCAGGTTCCGCGCCTTCTTGCTCGTCACGGTCTGGCCATGCAGAATCTCGGTGACATCGATCGGCAGACCATCGCCGGGGCCATCGCCACCGGCACCCACGGCACGGGCCTCGCCTTCGGGGGGTTGGCCACCCAGGTCGTCGGCGTCACCATCGTCACCGGCACCGGCGAGACCCGGCGGATTGCAGAGGATGATCCTCTGCTCGCCGCGGTCTCCCTCGGACTCGGCGCCCTCGGGGTGCTCGTCGATGTGACGCTGCAGTGCGTTCCCGCCTTCCACCTCGAAGCCGTCGAACGTCGCGAGCCGCTCGACGAGGTCGTCGCGGGACTGCTGGATCGAGCTCGGACGGCGGACCACTTCGAGTTCTACTGGTTCCCCCACACCGACGTGGCCCTGACCAAGACCAACCGGAGGCTCGCGGAGACGACCCCTCGCCGTCCGTTGCCACGGGTGGGGAGGTTCATCGACGAGACGGTGCTGGCGAACGGCGTGTACCGGGGCATGTGCGCCGTCGGAAGGGCGCTCCCGCCGGCCGTCCCGGCCTTCTCGCGCCTCGCCACGCGCGTCACCGGCGACCGCACCTATCTCGACCGGTCGCACCGCGTCTTCACGCAGCGGCGCGGGGTCCGCTTCCGCGAGATGGAGTACGCCCTTCCCGCCGAGAACGTGGCGTCGGCATTCGCCGAGGTGCGCGCCCTCATCGCAGCCGAGGGGTGGCGGATCTCCTTCCCCCTCGAAGTGCGCTTCGCCGCCGGCGACGATCGCTGGCTGTCGACCGCGTACGACAGACCGACGGGCTACATCGCCGTCCACCGCTACTTCCGGGAGGACCCGACGGCGTACTTCACCGCCGTCGAGCAGATCATGCTCGCGTACGACGCACGTCCGCACTGGGGCAAGCTCCATTCGCTCGGTGCCGACGTCCTCCGCGACCGCTATCCCCGATTCGACGACTTCCTCTCGGTGCGCCGCGCACTCGATCCCGACGGCCTGTTCCGCAATGAGTATCTGGACCGCGTGCTCGGGCTCTAGGCCTGTGAGGTCGCCGCACAGCCTGGGGCGCGCATCGGCGGACCGTTAGGATTGTCAGCACTGACCTGGAACGGAGACCCCGGTATGTGGGAATGGCTCATCCCCGTCCTGATCGTCGTCGCACTGGTCGTCATCGCGGGCATCTACCTGTGGGCGACCTACAACTCGCTGGTGCAGCTGAACGTGCGTGTCGATGAGGCATGGAGCGACATCACCGTCCAGCTGAAGCGACGGGCCGACCTGCTCCCCAATCTCATCGAGGCGGTGAAGGGCTACGCCGCGCACGAGAAGGCGGTGTTCGAGAACGTGACCCGCGCGCGCGCCGAGACGCTCTCTGCGGGGGGGCCCGCGGAGGCGGGTGTCGCGGAGGGCCACATGCAGCAGGCGCTGCGGTCGATCTTCGCGGTCGCCGAGGCGTACCCGCAGCTGCAGGCCAGCCAGAACTTCCTGCAGCTGCAGCAGTCGATCGTCGACACCGAAGACAAGATCCAGGCGTCCCGTCGCTTCTACAACGGCGGGGTACGGGAGCTGAACACCAAGATCAAGGTGTTCCCCAACAACCTATTCGCCCGCAATCTCGGCTTCGACGAACGTGAGTTCTTCGAGGTCGTCGACGGTGCGGCGATCTCGGAGCCTCCGCGCGTTCAGTTTTGACCTCGGTTCCCACGATCTCGCGCGCTGAGGCGGCACGCATCGCGGTGCGTGCGCTATGAGCCGGCCGCTTCCGCCGCCTCTTCCGCGAGGACCGGCAGATCTTCGAGTGGCGCGGTTTCTTCCGCCCGATGAGCGACCTGCCGCTGTTCCTTCCGCTGATGCGCGGTGGCCCGCAGTCGGCCGCCGTCCGCGACTGGCTGTCGACCAACGATCCCTTCCGCCGCGACATCCTGGGTCGACTTCGGGATGACGGACCGCTGCGTCCCGTCGACATCGAGGACACCTCCGTTCAGTCCTGGCGTTCGACGGGGTGGACGAACGATCGGAACGTCCTGCAGATGCTGGAGATCCTCACCGAGTGCGGAGAGGTGGCCGTCGATCACCGTGATGCGAAGGGCAGATGGTTCGACCTGGCCGAGCGCGTCTATCCGGCGGTGGCATCGGCGACCGCCGACGAGGCGGCACGCGGGAGGGCCGAGCGTCGCCTGTCGGCGCTGGGCATCGCCAGACGGAAGGGCGTGGCGCAGCCGGGGGAGCCGGTGGACGTCGGAGACGTCGGAGTCGACGTGCTCGTCGAGGGCGTGGACGGTCGCTGGCGCGTGGACCGAGCGCTCCTCTAGGACGAGCCCCTTCACCCGCGCACGGCGCTTCTCTCGCCGCACGACCGCCTCGTTTTCGACCGTGTGCGGCTGCGCGAGCTCTTCGGGTTCGACTACGTCCTGGAGATGTACAAGCCTGCGGCGTCCCGGCGGTGGGGATACTTCGCCCTGCCGATCCTCCACGGCGATCGGCTGATCGGAAAGCTCGACGCGATACTGGAGCGTCGTGCCGCGACGCTTCGCGTCAACGCCGTGCATGAGGACGAGCCGTTCACCGCCTCGGTCGCCGATGCGGTAGATGCCGAGATCGAGGACCTGGCGCGCTGGCTGGGGGTCGAGGTGTCGCGACCCTAGAGCACGTCGAGTCGGATCTGCTCTCCGGTGACGGCGATCGTTCCTCGAACGGCCCAGGCGTCGTCGCGGTAGGTCACCGCAGCGGGGGAGCCGTCACGGCCGGTGCCGGTCGCCGTGGCCACCACGACGCCTCCCGTGGCGGCGAACCCGCCGTCATCGGTCAGCTGAACGTCGGGCCGACGCTCGATGCGGTACGCGATCCGCTCGAGGACGGCGATGTCCGCCGGCCACGGCACGCGCAGGCCGCAGCTGTCCGGCACGGCGGCCGACGGCTGGGTGCACGCGTCCAAATGGTCGGTGAGCGCCTCGCGGACGGCGCCGAGAGCTGCGTCGTTGAATGCCGCATCGATCGCGACCGCCTGCATCCCGCCCGGGACGACGGAGACCGACGCCGCTCCGTCGAGGTAGTTCCGAGGGGCGGCGGCGACGTCGTAGATTCCGGGGAGGAGCCGGATCCCGCCGGCGGGGATCACGGTCTCCCCGATCGTGACGCTGTCTCCCAGGCTGGTGCTGATCTCCACGTCGCCGAGGCCATCCGCTCCGATCAGCCACCCGTCCGGGGTCTGCGCGAGGGTGACGCTGGCTTCGTGCACGTCGCCCGCCAGGGCGAAGGAGACGTCGGCCTCGGCCGTGTCGCCGTTGATGCGGACCTCACGCACCGTCGGCTCCGACGGCCTTTCCGCAGCGTCTCCGACGTCGAGCGCTTCCGCCGGAGCGGTCATCGCCGCACGGGCCGCGTCGTCGTCACCCTCGGCGATCGCGCGCAGCCATGCCCGTGCCACCGCCTCGGGGGACTCCTGTTGGGATCCCGTCCACATGAGGACACCGACCACGCCCGCGACGACGACCGCCGCTACGACGATGGCCGCTGCCGTGCGGGCGCGTCGCGGACGGGTCATCCCTCAACGCTAGGTCATCCGGCCGTGGGGCCGGCGGTATGCCGGGAGGCGTGGGGCAGGGCCGCGGCCAGGTGGTCCACTGCGTCGCCCCAGCGCGACACCGAGATGCGCTCCAGCCCCTGCCAGGTCGCCGCGTGACGCACCTGCTCCGCGACGCGTTCCACGACGGACGATGTGTGCTCGCGCTCCCACCATGCGGACTGCACCTGCAGCGTCTGCGTCGAACGGTCGGCCTTCAGATCCACCCGAGCGACGACCGCATCGTCGACGAGCACCGGAAGGGAGTAGTAGCCGAACCGTCGCCGAGCCGCGGGGGTGTAGATCTCGATGCGGTAGGTGAAGTCGAACAGCCGCTCCGCGCGGTCGCGGAACCAGACCATCGGGTCGAACGGGGTGAGGAGCGCTGCCGTTTCCACCCGTCGCGGCACCGCGGCGTCACGGTGCAGCCATGCCGGCGCCGGGCGGCCACCCGTCGTCCACCCCACGACGGTGACCGGGATGAGCTCGCCGTCCTCCACGAGGTCGGCGACCGCGGCGAGGATCGCGCCACGGTCTCTGATGCGCCAGTAGTCGGCGAGGTCGGCGGCGGTCGCCACGCCGTACGCCCGCGCGGCGCGTCGAACCAGCTCGCGGATGGCCTCGGGCCTCGGGACCTCCCGACCGGCCAGCCCGGGCCCAGGACGTCGACGGCGAGGCCGTAGCGTCGTTCGAAGCCGCGTCGCCCGGCGATCGCGACCTCGCCGAAGAGCCACAGGAACTCCAACGCCTCTTTGACGACGTCCCACTCCCACCACCCGCCGCGCGGAGAGCGACGCACGTCGCGCTCGATCTCGGCCGGGCGCAGCGGACCGCGGGCGGCGAGCTCGCCGCGGACCCAGTCCATGACGTCTCGATGCCGCGAGACCCATCCGTCGGGGTCGCCCTCGTACTTTCGCCGGAGCTCCGCCATCCGGAACGCGAACAGCGGGCGGTCGGCGGCGTCGACGAAGGCGGCGACGTGCGCCCAGTATTCGACGTAGCGCGGACGGCGGCTGAAGAGCAGCCGGTCGAGGTCGGTCGTGTCATACGGACCGAGCCGGGAGAACAGGGGGAGATAGTGCGAACGGGCGAAGACGTTGACGGAATCGATCTGCAGTACCGACATCCGCCGCAGCGCGTCATTCAGTTGGCGGGTGCCGACACGGGCAGGGCGCGCGCGGTGAAGACCCTGCGCGGCCACCGCGACGCGACGTGCTTCGGCGGCGCTGAGCTGCTGTCGGGGCGTCACGGCCGCAACACTAGACCCGGGCGCCGACATCCGACGCGGAGAGCGGTTCTAGACTTGCCGAATGGCCGGATCGGACGAGCGCGAGTCGCTGTGGAGCGCCCTGCGCGACCGGACGCGCGTGGTCTCGACCGAACTGTCGGGATCCCTCCCGCGCGGCCTCCGGCTGGCCGCGGCGTATTCCTGGCGTCTCCTCGTCATCGCCGCCGCCGCGGGCGTCGTCATCTGGCTCGTCATCCAGTTGAAGCTGCTGGTCGTGCCGCTGCTCATCGCGATCCTCATCACCGCCCTGCTCTGGCCCTTCTTCAGCTGGATGCTGCGCCACCGCGTGCCGCGATGGCTCGCGATCGTGATCGCGGTGATCACGACGCTCGCCGTGGTATCCGGACTCCTGTGGGTCGTGGTCTGGCAGATCACGCGCGAGTTCGGCCGCGTCCAGGCCCGGACCGTCGACGCCGTGGCTTCGTTCCGGCAGTACCTCATCGACGGTCCGCTCCACCTGTCCGCCCAGCAGATCGACGATCTGCTCGATCAGATCGGCGCCCTGGTGCAGGAGCAGGCCTCGCTGCTGTGGTCGGGTGCCCTCGCGATCGGGACGACCCTGGGCCATGTCGTGACGGGGGCGCTTCTGGCCCTGTTCATCCTCCTCACCCTCCTCGCCGACGGCGGCGGGATCTGGCGCTGGAGCACCCGCCTCCTGCCCAAGGCTGCGCGCGTTCCGGTGGACGGGGCCGCCCGTGCGGGCTGGGTGACACTGGTGAACTATGCCCGCACGCAGCTGCTGGTGGCGACCATCGACGCGGTCGGCATCGGCCTGGGCGCGCTGCTGCTGGGTGTGCCCCTGGCCGTTCCCATCGCGGTCCTGGTCTTCCTCGGTGCCTTCGTGCCGATCGTCGGTGCGGTCCTGACCGGAGCGGTGGCGGTGTTCGTCGCCCTGGTCTACAACGGTCCGCTCATCGCCCTGTGGATGCTGCTCGTCGTTCTCGGCGTGCAGCAGCTGGAAGGGCACGTGCTGCAGCCGCTGCTCATGGGTGCGGCCGTCAAAGTCCATCCCCTCGCCGTCGTGCTCGTCGTCGCCGGCGGGGCGATGATCGCCGGCATCCCCGGAGCACTGTTCGCCGTTCCGCTGGCCGCCTTCGTCAACGTGGTAGTGCTCTATCTCGGCTCCCGCGGATGGGAGACGGGTGGGCGACCGCCGCCGGAAGACCTGATCTGGAGTACCGTCCCCCGTCGAAGGAGAACCCCCGCGTGAGCATCCCGACGATCGCGTCCTCCGGCATCCCGACTCTCGCTGAATTCGAGGATGCCGCCGCTGCGTTGCGCGGAGTGGCCGCGCACACCCCGCTGGAGGAGTCGCAGCACCTCACGGACGTCCTGGGTGTCCCCACCTACCTGAAGCTGGAGAACCTGCAGCGCACGGGGTCGTTCAAGATCCGCGGCGCGACCTACCGCCTGTCGCGGCTGACCGCGCAGGAGCGGGCCCGGGGCGTCGTGGCGGCTTCAGCGGGCAACCACGCGCAGGGCGTGGCCCTGGCCGCTCAGAAGCTCGGAATCCCCGCCACCATCTTCATGCCGCTGGGCGTTCCGGTGCCCAAGCTCCTGGCCACCCGGGGGTACGGTGCGGAGGTCATCCTCGAGGGGGAGACGGTGGAGACGCCGCTGCGCCTGGCTGCGGAGTTCGCGGAGCGGACCGGCGCGGTCCTCATCCACCCGTTCGACCACCGCGACATCATCCTCGGTCAGGGGACGCTGGGGCTCGAGCTGCACCACGATCTCCCCGACGTCCAGACCGTGGTGGTCTGCGTCGGCGGCGGTGGACTCATCGCCGGCGTCGCCGCCGCCATGAAGGCCCGCGCGGCCGCCGAAGGGCGTCGCATCCGTATCATCGGGGTGCAGGCCGAGAACGCGGCGGGCTACCCGCCGTCGCTGGCCGCAGGGCATCCGGTCATCGCGTCCTCCCGTCCGACGATCGCCGACGGGATCGCCGTGGCGCGCCCCGGCGATGTCCCGTTCGCGATGATCCGTGATCTTGTGGACGAGATCGTCACCGTGACCGACGACGACATCGCGCGCGCCATCCTCGTCCTGCTCGAACGGGCCAAGCAGGTCGTCGAGCCGGGGGGTGCGGCCGGTGTCGCCGCGATCCTGGCGGGGAAGATCCGATCCGACGGACCGACGATCGCCATCCTCTCCGGGGGAAACATCGATCCGCTGCTGCTCCAGCGCGTCGTCGCCCACGGCCTGGCCGCGTCGGACCGCTACATGACCCTGCGCATCCCGCTCCCCGACCGCCCGGGGCAGCTGGCACGGGTGTCCGAGGTCCTCGCCCAGGCGGGGGCGAACGTCATCGAGGTGCTGCACACGCGACACGGCCAGGGACTGCAGATCAGCGAGGTGATCCTGCAGCTGAGCGTGGAGACGCGGGGGGAGGATCACCGCGTGCACGTGATGCAGATGCTCACCGACGCCGGCTTCACCCCCACGATCGCCGTCGACTAGGGCCGGGCGGCGGAGGGGTCACTGCCCCGAGTACGTCTCGACCTTGACGATCTCCACCGCGATCTCGCGACCGTTGGGTGCGGTGTAGGTGGTCTTCTCGCCCTCTTTCAGGCCCAGGATGGCCGCGCCGAGAGGGGAGGCCTCACTGTAGACGTCGAGCTCGGAGCCCGCGGCGATCTCGCGGTTGCCGAGGAGGAAGACCTCTTCGCCACCGGCGATGACCGCCGTCACGACGGTTCCGGATTCGACCACGCCCGTGCTCTGGGGCGCGTCGCCGACCTTGGCGTCCTTGAGCAGCTGCTGGAGCGTGCGGATGCGGGCCTCCTGTTTGCCCTGCTCATCCTTGGCCGCGTGGTAGCCGCCGTTCTCCTTGAGGTCACCCTCTTCGCGCGCGGCTTCGATGCGCTTGGCGATCTCTTCGCGGCCGGTGGTCGAGAGGTGCTCGAGCTCGGCGGCGAGACGGTCGTAGGCGTCCTGGGTCAGGAAGGTCACCGGGGCTTCGCCAGTCACGTTCGTCTCCTTCGGTCGTCAGCTGGTATGCAAAGACGCCCCGGCGCTGGCCAGGGCGTCCCTCTGAGTTGTCCCGACAGATTACGTCACCCAGCAGGAGTTGACCAAACCGGTCGTCGCCTCGGCCACCGTGGGAATGGTCTCCTGGAACGCGCGCGGCGTTCCGTCGGTCTCGCTCAGCGTGATCACCTTCCAGCCGACCACACCGTGGTCGGCATCCTGCGCCTCCAAGGCGCACGCGACGGCCCGGCCCCCGGGCGCCGTGACCTGGAAGTCGATGCGGACCGAGGCGTCGTCCACGAGCTGGAATCCGGTGGTGCGGACGTCGACGTCGTCCAGAGCGCCGGCCACGGTCATCCAGCCGGCTCCGATGACCACCGCACCAGCGACGGCGACGCCCGCGGCGATCAGCCAGCGCGGCGCGCGGGAACGGGTGCGGCCGTAGCGTTCGTCGAGGATCTGGTGAGTCGTCATGGCCTTCTTCGGGGCGTCTAGGCTGGTGATTCCAGGCTAAGCGCTCCCACGCCCCGAGAGGACATCATGCAGCACGCTCTCGTGACGCTCGTCGCGGCCGCCACCCCCTCACCGGTTCCGACGGTCGACCCCGACCTCGTCACGCCCGGACCGGTGGGTTTCGCGGTGATCGCGTTCATCGCGCTCGCGGTGGTGTTCCTGGTGTGGGACATGATGCGGCGCATCCGCCGCGCGCGGATCCGCGGCGAGATCAACGAGCAGCTCGATGCCGAGGAGCAGATGCGCGACGGCGACGGCCGGTCCTGATCGCCTCAGGCGTGGTAGGCCGGCGCCAACGCGATGAGCAGGCAGGCGGTCCAGTGGCAGAGGAACGCCAGCACCGTGCAGACGTGGAAGATCTCGTGGAACCCGAAGTGTCCTGGCCACGGATTGGGACGCTTGAGCGCGTAGACGACCGCTCCCGCGGTGTACAGCAGACCGCCCACCGCCACGAGGATCATCATCGCCGCGTTGGCGGCGAACAGATCGAAGAAGTACATCACCGCAGCCCACCCGAGCACCAGGTAGAGGGCGACGTACAGCCACCGCGGAGCGTGGATCCAGAACACGCGGAACAGGATGCCGAGGATCGCCCCGCCCCACACGAGGGAAAGCAGCAGGACCGCCTTGTCCGTCGGCAGGGCGAGGACCGCGATGGGGGTGTAGGTGCCGGCGATGAGCAGGAGGATGTTGGCGTGATCGATGCGCTTGAGGACCACCTTCGTGCGCGGTGACCAATCGAAGCGGTGGTAGAGCGCGGAGTTGCCGAACAGCAGCAGCGAGGTGGCCGTGAAGACGGCCGAGGACCACTTGGCCGCCGCGCCGTCGGCGAGGACGATGAGGAGGATGCCGGCGGCGATCGCCACCGGGAAGGTTCCGGCGTGGATCCAGCCGCGCCAGGTCGGCTTGACCTCGGTGTTGGCGTCGACCGCGGCGGCGTCCAGCAGTGGCAGCTGCGGCATGTCCGGTCCGTCGGGGGAGAGGTCGGTGTCCGGGCTGGGGGTCATCCTCCCAAGGGTACGGCGCTGCGCATGCCGCCGGATGCACGTGAGGAGGCCGTGGGCACGGACGGCGCGATGTCGGGAGTAGCGTAGATGTGTGAGTGCGACGGACGAGGGGCGGGGTCCGCTCTACCGGCTGTACATCTCCCGGCTGCGTCGGAGCCTCACGTCCGATGTCGTGCCTCATCACATCGCGATGATGATCGACGGCAACCGCCGGTGGGCGAGGCAGCTCGGCTACGACTCCGCAGCGCACGGCCACCGCGCCGGAGCCGCGAAGATGCGGGAGTTCCTGCGCTGGTGCGACGACATCGGTGTCAAGGTCGTGTCGCTCTACCTCCTCTCCACCGACAATCTCCGCCGGCGCGATTCGCGCGAGCTCACAGATCTCCTGGAGATCATCGCCGAGCTCGCCCATGAGCTCTCCCACGAGCGCGACTGGCGGGTGCAGCACGTGGGGCGCGCCGATCTGCTCCCGTCCGAGCTCGCCGATGTCCTGGGCCTGGCCGAGGAGCGCACGCGCGGCCACAGCGGGCTGCATGTGAACCTGGCGGTCGGCTACGGCGGGCGCAGCGAGATCGTCGACGCCGTGCGCTCCATCATCGCCACACACGATCGCGAGGGCGGGTCGCTGGAAGAGCTGGCGGCGAGCCTCACCCCCGAGCAGATCGGCGAACACCTCTACACCGGCGGCCAACCCGATCCCGACCTGGTGATCCGCACCTCGGGCGAGCAGCGACTGAGCGACTTCCTGCTGTGGCAGAGCGCGCACAGTGAGTTCTACTTCGTCGAGGCCCTGGGGCCCGACCTCCGCGAAGTCGACTTCCTGCGCGCCGTGCGCGACTACGCCCGCCGAGACCGTCGCTTCGGGCGCTGAGCGCAACTGTGGTCGGGTCATCGCCCGCGCGTTCGCAGAACTTCATCTGCTCGTAACCGGCCGACAGCGTGTCTGCGACCCGCGGACCCCGGAACAGTCGTACCGTCATCTCACCGGGCAAGGTGCCCGGTCGGGTCGGCCTCTCGGATCGCGACTCGTGACCCACGGTCGACTCGAGACTGCCGGGTGACACGCCCGGGGCAGGAGTGGGTTGTGACCACACGAGCACCGCACGACCAGCGCCGCGAGCAGTACATCGACGAGGACGCGCTGTCGCAGGATCTGCGCACGTACGTCCTGGACACGTCGGTTCTGCTGAGTGATCCGCGCGCGTTCTTCCGGTTCGCCGAGCACAGCATCGTCATCCCGGTGGTGGTGATCACGGAGCTGGAGAAGAAGCGCCACGATCCCGAGATCGGCTACTTCGCCCGGCAGGCGCTGCGTCACCTCGACGAGCTGCGCATCGAGCACGGGCGCCTCGACTTCCCCGTTCCGGTGGGAGCGGGCGGTACACTGCGGGTGGAGTTGAACAACACCGATCCGACCGTTCTGCCCTCCGGTATGCGCCTGGGCGACAACGACACCCGGATTCTCGCCGTCGCGATGCATCTGGCGCAGGACGGCCAGGATGTCACCGTCGTCTCCAAGGACCTCCCGATGCGCGTGAAGGCTGCTTCCCTCGGGATCATTGCCGAGGAGTACCTCGCCGAGCAGGCCGTGGATTCCGGCTGGACCGGCATCGCCGACATCGACCTGTCCGGCGACGAAGTGAGCGACCTGTACGAGAGCGAGGTCGCCACCGCCGACGCCGTCCACGGGCTGCCGGTCAACACCGGGCTCATCATCCACTCCGAGCGCGGCTCCGCACTGGGTCGTGTCACCGGCGACGGAGCCTTCCGGCTCGTGCGCGGCGACCGCGACGCCTTCGGCCTGCACGGGCGATCGGCCGAGCAGCGGATCGCGATCGACCTGCTGCTGGATCCCGAGGTGGGCATCGTGTCGCTGGGAGGGCGAGCGGGAACGGGGAAGTCCGCGCTCGCGCTCTGTGCGGGACTCGAGGCGGTTCTGGAGCGTCAGCAGCAGAAGCGGATCATCGTCTTCCGCCCGCTGTTCGCCGTCGGCGGCCAGGAGCTGGGGTACCTCCCCGGCGACCAGGCGGAGAAGATGAACCCCTGGGGTCAGGCGGTGTTCGACACGCTCGGCTCGGTGGTGTCGTCGAATGTCATCGAGGAGGTGATCGAGCGCGGCATCCTGGAGGTGCTCCCGCTCACCCACATCCGCGGTCGTTCCCTTCACGACGCCTTCGTGATCGTCGACGAGGCGCAATCCCTCGAGCGGAACGTACTGCTGACGGTGCTCAGTCGGATCGGCCAGCACTCGCGCGTGGTCCTCACCCACGATGTCGGGCAACGCGACAATCTCCGCGTCGGACGCCACGACGGGATCGCCTCGGTGATCGAGACGCTGAAGGGTCACGACCTCTTCGGGCACGTCACGCTCACCCGTTCCGAGCGCTCTGCCATCGCCGCGCTGGTGACGGATCTCCTGGAGGTAGGCGAACTGGCGTGAGCGGCCATTCCGCTCGAACGTGAGAAGAGTCTCATCTGGCGCAGTGCCGGTGAGGGGGGCCGGTCTGCCACCATGGGGACACGGCCGCGAATCCCCCAGACGCAATGCGGCCGGTGACCGGGCCCCCAACCCGGATCTAGCCCCCGGTGTTCCCCCGACGCCGGGGGCTCTCACCTCTCACTCCCAGCGGTAGCCCGCGCCGCGCACCGTCACGATGTGATGAGCGCCGAGCTTGGCGCGCAGGTATCGGACGTAGACGTCGACGACGTTCGATCCCGGGTCGAAATCCAGCGACCAGACGCGACTGAGCAGCTGCTCGCGACTGAGGACCCGACCGGGACTGCGCAGGAACTGCTCGGCCAGCGCGAACTCGCGCGCCGAGAGCTCGACCTCGTCGCCGCCCACCGTGGCACGACGGCCGAGCAGATCGAGCATCACGTCACCGTGACGCAGCGTCATCCCCGCCGGTACGGGGCTCTCGCGCAGGCGCGAGCGCACCCTCGCCAGAAGCTCCTCGAACGTGAAGGGCTTTCGGACGTAGTCGTTCGCTCCGGCGTCGAGTCCCTCGACGGTGTCGCGGGTGCTCGTGCGGGCCGTGAGCATGATGACAGGGACGGCCGATCCGCGCGCGCGCAGCTCGCGGAGCACCTCGAAGCCGTCCATCGTCGGCAGGCCGACATCCAGCAGAACGAGATCCACCCCGTCGCGGAGTGCCGCAGTGAGCGCCTCGGCGCCATCGGCGACGAGGAGCGTGGTGAACCCGGCATTCTCCAGGCCCCGGCTGACGAATGCGGCGATGCGTGGCTCGTCTTCGGCGATGAGGATCGTCGTCATGTGCTGGACTCCCGCTGCAGCACGTCGCCCGCGCGCACCGGAGCCGGAAGCTCCGCCGTCGCCGGGGGGACGTGAATGGTGAAGGTGGCGCCGCCACCGGGGGTATCGGTGACCGCGCAGTAGCCGTCGTGTGCCTTCGAGATCGCATCGACGATGGCAAGACCCAGACCCGACCCCCCGGCCAGTCTGGCACCGTCGGCGCGGTCGAAGCGGCGGAAGATCCGGTGCCGGAATGCGGGCGGGATGCCGCCGCCGTGGTCTCGCACGTACAGCCGCGCGCCCGCGGCATCCCAGGTGCTGCCCAGCTCGATCGGCGAACCGGCGGGGGTGTACTTCGCGGCGTTGTCGGCGAGTTGGAGCCACGCCTGGAGCAGCCGGTCGGCGTCGCCCGGGATCGCGCCGTCGGCGATGTCATCGATCCGCCACCGGTGCCCGGGGATCACCGCCACGAGCTCGCCGATCCGGGCGGTGAGGAGGGCGAGGTCGACCTCGCCCATCGCGAAGGAGTCGCCCTCGACCGCCGCCAGGAGATCGATGTCCTCGACCAGCCGGGTCATCCGGTCGAGCTCGGCGATGCTGATCTCCCGCGTCGAGGTGACGTCGGCGACATCCCTCGGGTTCATCATCTCCAGATGCCCGCGGACGATCGTGATGGGCGTCTTCAGCTCGTGGCGCACGTCGTCCAGCAGCTGGCGCTGGACGTCGACCGACCCCTCGAGGCGGTCGAGCATGGAATTGACGGTGCGGTTGAGGTCGGAGATGTCGTCGGTGCCCTCGGCCGGCAGGCGGGGGGAGAGGTCGGTGAGGGTGATGGCGTCCGCGGTCTCGCGGAGCCGGCGGATGGGCGAGAGCAGCCGGCCGGTGACGAACCACCCGACCACGCCGATCGCTGCGAGCACGGCGACTGCCGTGATGCCGTAGGTGACGAGCGCCGACGCCACCGGACGAAGCGCGGCTCCGAGCTCCACCGACCGCACCACGACCCCCCGCGACGGATCGGCCGGAAGCGACACTGGAACGGCGATGTAGCGGAGGGTCCCCTCGGGCGTGACCGCCGTCCTCGGGGTGACCGTCACGCCGCGCTCCACCCCTGCGAGGATGCGCTCGATGAGGGCGTCGTCTTCGGAGATGTCGATACCCGAGGCGACGCCCGGACCGATGAGCGTCGTGCCGTCGAGGATCGCGAGAGCGGCTTCGTTGCGAGAGGGCACCGTGCGGTCCATCGCCGCGCGGAGGAACTCCTCGACCGTGTCGAAGTCGTCGATCTCGGCGACGTCGTCTTCGGACTCCGCGACGGAGAGCAGACTCTGGGCCTGCCCCTCCAAGCGGTCGTCGATCTCGCTCAGCACCATGTCCCGCTGAACGAGGAACGTCACGCTTCCCACCAGGGTCAACCCGACGCACGCGACGGCGAGCACCGCGGCAAGGATGCGCGTTCTGGCCGACAGCGGACGCGGGATACGGACCACGCTGTTGATTATCGCCCCCCGCGGACCCTGGGGGCGGATGCGGAGTTCAGGTGCAGCGCGCGGGGCTCACCCCGGTCGGGTCATGGACAGCAGGTCCAGCCGCTCGTGCAGCTGCGCCTCGGTGAGCTCGCCGCGCTCGACGTAGCCGAGGTCGATCACCGCGTCGTGCACGGTGATCCCCTGGGCGACGGCGTGCTTGGCGATCTTCGCCGCCGCTTCGTATCCGATGAGCTTGTTCAGCGGCGTGACGATCGACGGCGACATGCCGGCGTAGGCCGCGGCGCGCTCGACGTTGGCCTCCAGACCCCGTATGGTCTTGTCGGCGAGCAGCCGGACGGCGTTGGCGAGCAGGCGGATGGACTCCAGCACCGCGGTGCCCATGACGGGAATCGCCACGTTCAGCTCGAACGTCCCGGAGGCACCCGCCCAGGCGACGGTGGCATCGTTGCCGATGACCCGTGCGCACACCATGAGGTTCGCTTCGGGCACGACCGGGTTGACCTTGCCCGGCATGATCGACGAGCCCGGCTGGAGGTCGGGGATGTGCAGCTCCGCGAGGCCGGTGTTCGGCCCCGAGCCCATCCAGCGGATGTCGTTGTTGATCTTCGTCAGCGACACCGCGATGGTGCGGAGGGCGCCGGATGCCTCGACGAGGCCGTCGCGCGCGCCCTGCGCCTCGAAGTGATCCTTCGCCTCGGTGATCGGCAGGTCGGTCTCCGCGACGATGAGTTCGAGGACGCGCTGAGGGAAGCCCACGGGGGTGTTGATCCCCGTGCCGGTCGCGGTGCCGCCGAGTGGGACTTCGGCCACGCGGGGGAGGACGGACTGCACACGTTCGATGCCCAGGCGCATCTGGCGGGCGTATCCGCCGAACTCCTGCCCGAGGGTGACGGGTGTGGCATCCATCAGGTGGGTGCGGCCGGACTTCACCACCTCGGCCCATGCCTGAGCCTTGTCCTCGAGCGCGACGGCCAGGTGGTCCAGCGCGGGGATCAGGTCGTCGATGAGCTCCTGGGTCACGGCGATGTGGACCGAGGTGGGGAAGACGTCATTGGACGACTGCGACGCGTTGACGTGGTCGTTCGGGTGGACCGTCCGACCGAGGTCGCCGGTGGCGAGAGTGGCCAGGACCTCGTTCATGTTCATGTTCGACGAGGTGCCGCTGCCGGTCTGGTAGACGTCGATCGGGAACTGGTCGGCGTACTCTCCCGCGATGATGCGGTCCGCCGCGCGCGCGATGGCGTCGGCGATCTCGCCGTCAAGGGTGCCGAGTTCTTTGTTCGCCAGCGCAGCGGCCTTCTTGATGCGCGCAAGTGCGACGACCTGAGAGGGGTCCAGCGGATCTCCCGAGATCGGGAAGTTCTCCACGGCGCGCTGCGTCTGGGCGGCGTAGAGCGCGTCCTTGGGCACCCGCACCTCGCCCATGGTGTCGTGTTCGATGCGGTAATCGATGTCGGTCACGTCGTTGTCCTCCGAGGTGTGACGGGTGCCGCGGGGCGCGGCGAAGGGCTGGGTCGGATGTCGGTCGTCCGGTCAGGCGGCCGAGGGGGTGAGGTCGTCGGAGACGGCGCCCACGATGACTTCGGGGACGGCCACGCCTTCGGCCAGGCGATAGTTCGCCCCGATGACCGCCAGGCGGCCCTCGGCGACGGCCTCGCTGATCAGTTCCGAGGTCTTCAGGATGTCGCCGACGGTGTCGCGCAGGTGCTCGCGGCCCACCGCCTCGCCGTCGATGGCACCCGAGGTGGGGTCGGCGCGCACGACGCGCTGCACGGCCGGGACGATGGGGGCGATCAGCCGCCAGATGTGCGGTGGCAAGGCGGGTGCGTCAGGGCGGACCGAGTCGATGGCGGCCCGTACCGCTCCGCACTCGTCATGCGCGAGGACGATGATCAGCGGCACGCCGAGCACGGCGACGGCGTACTCGAGGCTTCCGATGACCGAGTCCGAGACGACCTGTCCGGCGTTGCGGACGACGAAGAGGTCGCCGAGCCCCTTGTCGAAGATGATCTCCGCCGCCAGCCGCGAGTCGGCGCAGCCGAACAGCGCCGCGCGCGGGCGCTGCCCCGCGGCGACCTCGTGGCGGCGCTCGGCATCCTGTCGGGGATGGCGCGGCTCGCCGCCCACGAATCGCGCGTTGCCGCGCTTCATCTCGTCCCACACCTGCTGCGGACTGGTCTCGCTCACGGACCCTCCTCCTCGGTGGGCAGCGGCAGTTCGGCGGCGACGGCGGTCGCAGCCTCTTCCAGCGCTGCCTGATCGGTGGTGCCGTAGATGAGGATGGTGTCCTCACCCGACGTGGTGCCCAGAGCGGCGGCGACATTGCCGGCCGCGGACGGATTGCGGATCTCGTAGCGGTCCCATGCCACACCGCCGATGGTGATGGTGTCGGCGACCTCGGCACCCCGGAGGGTGCGCGATGGCCAGCCCTCATCGGCCCCGAACCCCTGTGCCACCCTCACGAAGCCCCGGTCTTCGGCGGGGACGTAGACGATCGTCCAGGCGCGGACGGAATCCCCCTCGACGGTCGCGACGTTGACCTGCCATTCGGCGGGGACGTCGGGGACGACCAGCGTCCGGTTCTCGTTCGCGGAGATGCGCGCGGCGACCCCGGCGACATCGATCGGTTCGCGCTCGGGCGGAGCGCCGCGGGGTACGGCGAGGATGATCACCAGCACGACCGCGAGGGTCGCGATGAGCGCGGCGACGAGGTTGCGAGTGTTCTGGCTCGCCCGGTAGGTGCGCGAGGAGGCGGCCTTGCGGTCCGCGGCCTCATCCGGGGTCTCGGGACGCCCCAGCTCGGCGACGATCTTCGGGTCGCGGGCCATCAGCCCCCCTGTGGGGCGGTGACGGCCGAACGGGCGGCGTCAAGGCGCCGCTTGGCACCCAGCAGCCACTCCTCGCAGCGTGCGGCGAGGGCCTCGCCCCGTTCCCACAGGGCGAGGGAATGCTCGAGAGTCGGAGTTCCCTGCTCGAGTTCGGCGACCACGCGAACGAGCTCGTCGCGAGCCTGTTCGAACGTCATCGCCTGGATGTCGGCCACGCCCTCGCTCGCCCCGGTCATACCCGTCATTCTAGTTCCGCTCCGCCACGCCCATCCCTCGACCCTTCGCCGGCGACGGTGACATCGGAGACACCCTCCGATCGTGCGGCGATGATTCCCCGCTCCACCGTGACGACGAGCTTCGTTCCGGGCGGCGCATCGGTCGCGTCACGGACGACGTGGCCGTCCTCTCCCTGCGCGATGGCGTACCCGCGCGCGAGCGTGGAAGCGGGGGAGAGCGCGCGCAGTGAGGCACGCAGTTCCGCGGTGGCGCGCTCCGCGCCGTGCACAGCCCGGTCGACGACGTCGCGGCCGCGTGCCGTGGCCAGCCAGACCTGCTGTGTCCTTGCGTCCACCAGCTGCTCCGGGAACCTCAGCACCGGACGGGAGCGCAGCTGCTCCAGCTGCGCGATGTCGTGAGACACCCGCTGGGTCAGGCGCGAGGTCATCCGCGACCTCAGCTGTCCGATGAGCGCCCGCTGCTCCGCCACATCCGGCACCACCCGCTTGGCGGCATCGGTGGGTGTGGAGGCGCGCACGTCGGCGACGTCGTCGAGGAGCGGGTGATCGTTCTCGTGTCCGATGGCGCTGACCACCGGGGTCTGCGCCTCGGCGACCGCGCGGAGCAGGCGCTCGTCGCTGAAACCCAGCAGCGTCTGCGGATCGCCCCCGCCGCGCGCGATGATGATGACGTCCACCTCGGGGTCGGCATCCAGCGCCTTCAACGCACCGATCGTCTCCGGCACGCAGCGATCGCCCTGTACAGCGGCATAGGCCGTACGGAAGACCACCTGGGGCCAGCGCAGCTCCGCGTTGCGGTGCACGTCCTTCTCCGCGTCGGATCTTTCTCCGGTGATGAGGCCGATGGTGCGCGGCAGAAACGGCAGGGCTCTCTTCCGTGCCGGGTCGAACAGTCCTTCGGCGCGCAGCTTCCGGCGCAGCCTCTCGAGTTTCTCGAGCTGGTCGCCCAAGCCGACGTGCCGCATCGCCGAGACGGCGAAGGTGAAATCGCCGGTGCGGACGAAGTAGTCCGCCTTGACGCACGCGATGACGTGGTCGCCCACCTTGAGATCGCGCGGGAGTCGTTGCAGCGTCGAGGACCAGACCCGGAACGAGACCGTCGAGTCGGTCGCGAGGTCCTTCATGCGACCGAAGACGTTGCCCCCGCGCACGTTCCACGAGGTGACCTCGCCCTCGACCCACACCGAGCCCCAGCGCTCGATGAACCCCCGGATGGTGTCGTTCAGCCGTGAGACCGAGGTCGGAGTCTCCGAACGGGAATCGCGGGGGTGGACCGAGTCGGGCGGCGGCGCCTCGCCCGGGACCGCGGCGGGCTGGAAGGTGGTCATGGGGACTCCATCGGTCGATCGGGGTCGTCAGGGCCGGTTGCCCCGTAGAATCGAGGGGATGAGCACTCCGACCGTGAGCCTTCCCGTTCCCCGCATACCGGGGCGCCGCGGGCGGCTCCAGGATATCCCGGTGTCCGGACCGAAGAAGGTGCTCCTCGCCGCTCCGCGCGGCTACTGCGCCGGTGTCGACCGGGCGGTGATCGCGGTCGAGAAGGCGCTCGATCGCTACGGCGCGCCGGTGTACGTCCGCAAGCAGATCGTGCACAACATCCACGTCGTGACGGAGTTGGAGCAGAAGGGTGCGATCTTCGTCGAAGAGGTCGACGAAGTCCCCGAGGGCGCGCATGTGGTCTTCAGCGCGCACGGAGTGTCGCCGGCCGTCGTTTCCGCTGCCGCCGATCGAGGGTTGCAGGCCATCGATGCGACGTGCCCGCTGGTGACGAAGGTGCACCGCGAGGCCGTGCGGTTCGCCCGCGATGATTTCGAGATCCTGCTCGTGGGTCATGAGGGCCATGAAGAGGTCGAGGGCACCGCAGGTGAAGCCCCTGATCATGTGACCGTAGTGAATTCGCCCGACGAGGCGGATCTCGTGGACGTGCGTGACCCCTCGAAGGTCGTGTGGCTCTCGCAGACGACCCTGTCCGTCGACGAGACGATGGAGACCGTCCGACGGTTGCGCACGCGGTTTCCGCAGTTGCAGGACCCGCCGTCCGACGACATCTGCTACGCCACGCAGAACCGGCAGGTCGCCATCAAGAAGGTTGCGAGAGACGCCGATCTCGTGATCGTCGTGGGCTCGGCGAACTCTTCCAACAGCGTTCGCCTCGTCGAGGTCGCCCTCGAGTACGGCGCGAAAGCGGCCTACCGGGTCGACTATGTCGATGAGGTCCAGCAGGAGTGGCTGGACGGCGTGCAGACCGTGGGCGTGACCAGCGGGGCCTCCGTCCCCGAGGTGCTCGTCCAAGAGGTGCTCGCCGAGCTCTCAGGGGCCGGGTACCGCGACGTCGAAGAGGTGCGGACCGCCGAGGAGGATCTGATGTTCTCCCTTCCCAAGGAGCTGCGGACCGACCCGGCGGGTCGTCGTGACGAGCGCGCCCTGGGCGGCCGGGGTCGCGCGTGACCGACGGTTCCGATCCTCGGCCGCGGCCGCAGTACGGCGAGTACGCCACCCCCGAGGAGCAGCGGGCGCGGATCCAGCAGCCCGACGTCACCGTCGCGTTGGAGACCGGCGCCGCACCGTCCGAGGCCGCGCCCGGCGCGCCGGCGCCGACACCGGCGCCGGCCGAAGACGGCGCGCCGAACCTCATCGCCTCGCGGCGCCGGTTCTTCGACCGCGTCCTCACGATCGCCCTGCTCGTCTACGCGGTGTTCTCCGTCGCGACGGCCATTCCGGCACTGGTGGACTACAACGGCTACGTCCAGACTCTCTTCGAGTTCATGGGCGTCGCGGAGGCGCCCGATCCGAGCCTCAACGGCCGCGCGTGGGGCGTCGCGGCATCCGTGGTGCTGGGGGTCGGTCTTCTGCTGACGGCCGCGGTGTCGTGGATCATGCTCCAGCGGGGAAAGATCACGTTCTGGGTGCCGATCGTGGGAGGCGTCGTGTTCAACCTCCTCTCGGGTGCCCTCCTGATGGTGCCGCTCCTGAGCGACCCCGCGCTCATGGGGGCGCTGCTCTCGCAGTGACGGACTTCGCGCTCGCCGCCATCCCCGGTGGCACGGTGGTGCTGCACGACGCGCGCCGGAAGGCGCGCCGGACGGTCGAGTTGGCGCCGTTCGAGATCGGCGTGTATCCCGTCACCGAGGAGCAGACGGCACAGATGCTCGACGGTGGGCGTCATTCGCGCCGGCCCGCGTCGGAGGTGAGTTGGCTCCGTGCCATCCGCTTCTGCAACGCGGCGTCGGAGTGGGAGGGCCTGGACCCGGCCTACACCTACGACGGCGAGCAGGTCACGTGGCACGTCGATGCCGATGGATTCCGACTGCCCACCGAGGCCGAGTGGGAGTTCGCCTGCCGAGCCGGCTCGAGCGGCCCCCACTACGGTCCGCTCGCCGATGTCGCCTGGACGAGCGCCGACGGCGTCGGGGGTCCCCAGGCCGTCGGCGGGAAGCACCCGAATCTCTTTGGGCTGTTCGACACGCTCGGAAACGTGTGGGAGTGGTGCTGGGACTATCTCGACCCGGCCCGTTACGCCGACTACCGCGTCTTCCGAGGCGGCGGATTCGCGGATGACGCGTGGAGTGTGCGAGCATCCACGCGCCGTGGGGGACCACCCAGGTCGTCGCACGACGACGTCGGGTTCCGCATCGCCCGCGGCGGTTTCGACGCCGCTGATGCAGCTCAGGGATGGTCCGCCGAGGCCGACCTCCGGCGGGCGGAGACGGATGGCCCCGTGCCCTTCGGCTGGACGCCGCTGCGCTGATTCCGGCTCATCGCCCTAGGCTGATCGGATGCCTCGCCTCCTCGCCGTCTGCGCGGTCCACCAGCTTCGACCCGACACCGGAACCAACGGCGTGACCGCCATCGACAAACGCCCGATCGAGGGGCAGGCACCCGTCGGCCGCTACGGCGTGCGCGGCGATGTCCAGGCCAATCGCAGGCACCACGGCGGGCTGGACAAGGCGCTCTACGCGTACGCGCAGGAGGATGCCGACTTCTGGGCACGCCAGCTGGGACGGGATCTTCCGCCCGGATGGTTCGGCGAGAATCTCCGGGTCGACGGAATCGATGTCAATGCGGCACGCGTGGGCGAGATCTGGCGCGTCGGGGATCGTCTGGAGCTCGAAGTGACGATGCCCCGCACGCCGTGCGCCACATTCGCCCGCTGGGTCGGCGGCAGCCACGCGCGGGGCTGGGTCAAGCGCTTCTCCGACGAGGGCCGGTTGGGTGCCTACCTGCGCGTCCGGAGAACCGGTTCAGCCGGCGCGGGAGACCCCGTGGAGGTGGTGGAGCGCCCCGAGCGGGCACCCACCATCCTGGAGGTCTACCGCGGCGTCTGAACGGTCGGCGCGGTCGCCCTCAGACGCCGAGCGACTGGCCCGCCGAGCCCAGCTGGTGGGTCGCCTCGACGACGCGCGCGGCCATCGCCGACTCGGCGATCTTGCCCCAGGCACGCGGGTCGTACTGCTTCTTGTTGCCGACTTCGCCGTCGATCTTGAGGACGCCGTCGTAGTGGGAGAACATGTAGCCCGCCACCGCGCGGGTGAACGCGTACTGCGTGTCGGTGTCGATGTTCATCTTCACCACGCCGTTGGCCACGGCCAGGGCGATCTCCTCGTCGCTGGACCCGCTGCCACCGTGGAAGACCAGGTCGAGAGGCTTCGGGCCGGTGCCGAAGCGCGAGGCGATGCCCTCCTGGATCTCACCGAGGAGCTCGGGACGGAGCTTGACGTTGCCGGGCTTGTACACGCCGTGGACGTTGCCGAAGGTGAGCGCCGAGATGTACCGGCCGTTCTCGCCCAGTCCCAGTGCCTCGACGGCCTTGGTCACGTCGCCGACGGTCGTGTACAGCGCCTCGTTGGACCCCTCGTGCGCGACACCGTCCTCCTCGCCGCCGACCACGCCGACTTCGATCTCGAGGATCGCGCTGATGCTCTTCAGGCGCGGCAAGAGGTCCTTCGCGATGTCGATGTTCTCATCCAGCGGCACGGCCGAGCCGTCCCACATGTGCGACTGGAAGATGGGGTTCCGGCCGGCTCTGACCTCTTCTTCGGATGCCTCGATGAGCGGCAGCACGAAGTTCGGCAGCGCTTCCTTGGGGCAGTGGTCGGTGTGCAGGGCGACGGTGATGGGGTAGTTCTTGGCGACCTCGGTGGCGAACTTGGCGAAGGCGAGGGCTCCGGCGGCGCGAGCCTTGACAGTGTGCCCGGCGAAGTAGTCCGCGCCGCCGGTGGTGACCTGGATGATTCCATCCGAACCGGCCTCGGTCAGTCCCTGGAGCACCGCGTTGATCGTCTGCGAGCTCGACACGTTGATCGCCGGGTACGCGAACCCGCCGGCCTTGGCGCGGGAGAGCATGTCGGCGTACTGATCCGGGGTGGCAACGGGCATGAGGACTCCTTGTTGTCGAGCGGCCTGTCGTCGAGTGGCCTGGGATGGGTCGGTCGTGCGGGCTCCGCGCAACGCGGGTCGATCGAAACTCTAGCGAAGGGCTCGGCCGCATGCCCGTCTGCGAAGCGAACGGCGAGCGCTGCGCACTTACCGACGGTGAAAGAACCGGCGTTCCTTCGCTCTCCGGCCTGCCCTGGGCCGGTGGCTCGCCTCCGGCGCTGGCTAGGCTGGAGACATGGTGAGCATCACCGGCGACATGAGCCCCCTGCACCCCGACCGCAACCTCGCTCTGGAGTTGGTGAGGGCCACCGAAGCAGCGGCCATCCGCGCCGTGCCCTTCATCGGCCGCGGGATGAAGGAAGCCGCCGACGGTGCCGCGGTCGACGCCATGCGCGCCTTCCTCACCACGGTGAACTTCGACGGCACGATCGTGATCGGCGAGGGCGAGAAGGATGACGCTCCGATGCTGTTCAACGGCGAGCGCGTCGGCAACGGCCGCGGCCCGCAGTGCGACATCGCCGTCGACCCGATCGACGGTACCTCGCTGACGGCTGCGGGGCGCAACAACGCCCTCTCGGTGATCGCGGTGTCCGACCGCGGATCGATGCTCGACGCCTCGGCGGTGTTCTACATGGACAAGCTCGTCACCGGTCCCGCCGGCGTCGGCGTGGTCGACATCCGTCTCCCCATCGGCGAGAACATCCGGCGGCTGGCCAAGGCGCTCGGCAAACCCGTCGACGAGGTCGTCGTCTCGGTGCTGAACCGCCCGCGGCACGAGCGGCTGATCGCGGAGATCCGCGACGCCGGGGCCGGCACTCGTCTGATGAGCGACGGCGATGTCGCCGGCGGGATCAATGCGGCGCGCCACAACGCCCGCACGGACATGTGCGTGGGGATCGGAGGCAGTCCGGAGGGCATCGTGACCGCGTGCGCGATCAAGGCCCTGGGCGGCCACATCCAGGGTGTGCTGTGGCCCCGTGACGATGACGAGAAGCAGAAGGGCATCGACGCCGGTCTTCTCCTGAATGACCATGTGTACGAGGCCGACGACCTGGTGAAGGGCAGCAACACCATCTTCGTCGCCACCGGTGTCACCGACGGGCAGCTGGTCGACGGCGTGCGTCGCGAAGGAGACCACGTCTACACCGAGAGCGTCGTGCTCCGCGGCGCCTCGGGGACCCTTCGCCGCATCACGTCGGAGCATCTGACCTCCAAGTGGCTCTGAACGCGACCTCGTCGTGCGGACACGCGGAAGCGAAGGGCGAACTCTAGCGAATCGTCGATCGTGACGCAGTCGTGACGGGTATCTGTGGACGGTTCTGGCACAATTGACCTCAGTGCCAACGGAGTCACGTGTCGTTCATCCACAGCAGGGGGTTACTCCATGTCGGTACAGTCCGTGGGTCCGCAGACGGGAGCTCAGGCGGTCATCGCTGACGCCGTCGACCCCGCCCGCCGCCCCGATGTGTTGTTCCGGGTGCGCCGGGATGAAGACCATCAGCTCTCGCCGTGGTGGATGATCGGCGCGTTCGCCGGAGTGTCCATCGCGGTCATCACCCTTCTGAGCTTCGTCCCCGGCGGGGCCTGAGCGCATCTCGTCAGCGGCGTTCGGGACCGAGCCGGTCCCGGAGGACGCCGATATCCGCCGCCACGGCGGGCGCCGGTTCGTCTGATGGCGCCGACGTCGCGTCGAGATCGTCGAGCAGTTCGGGCGCGGTGAATCTGCGCGGTCCGGACTCGACAGCCGCGGGCGCGCGGAGCGCATCGATCTTGGTCTCATCGATGCCGGGGAATTTCCGTGCGGTCACGAGGACGCGGGATTCGAGCGACCCGACCAGGCCGTTGTAGGCATCGAGGGTGCGCTCGAGAGCCCGGCGCAGCTCGTCAGCATGGCCGGCGAGAGTGCCGAGGCGGTCGTAGAGCTGGGTGCCCAGGTCGAACAGCACGCGGGCGTCGGCCGAGACATCCTGCTGCGTCCAGGTGTAGGCCACCGTCTTCAGGACAGCCCACAGGTTGACCGGCGAGGCTATCGCCACGCGCCGGCTGAAGGCGTAGTCCAGAAGCGACGGATCGTCCTCCAGCGCCGCGGCCAAGAGCGACTCGCTCGGCATGAAGCAGATGACGAATTCGGGGCTCGAGCGAAGCCCCGCCCAGTAGGCCTTCTTCGACAGCGCATCCACATGTGCGCGGACGGCTTTGACGTGCTTCTCGCGCAGTGAACGGCGGCGCACCGCCGGTTCACCGGAGGCTCCGTCGGAAATGGCCGATGCCTCGAGGTAGGCGTCCAGCGGCACCTTCGCGTCGACGGGGATCGCCTTGTCGCCGGGCAGTCGGATCACCATGTCGGGACGCCCGCCGCCGGCATCCGATCTCACGGCGCTCTGCAGATCGAAGTCGACGTGCCGTGTGAGTCCGGCCGCTTCGACGACCCGACGCAGCTGGGTCTCGCCCCACACTCCACGCGTGGTGCCCGATCGCAGTGCCGACGCGAGGGATTCGGTCGTGGCACGCAGGGCCTCGTCGGACTGCTGCGCACGACGGAGCTGCTCGGCGAGACTGCCGAACTGCTCCTGCCGCTCACGTTCGATCTCGCCGACGCGATGCTGCATCGTCTGCAGGGTCTCGGCGACCGGCGCGAGGGCCCGAAGGACCGCCTGCTCGCGGCGCTCTCGTTCTTCGCGCGTCGCCTGCTCGGCGCGGGACTGCGCGACGAAGTCCCGATAGAGCCGAAGCTGCTCGGTGAGCTGTGCCCCGATCGCAGCTTCAGAGGCTTGGGAGGCCGCCAGGCGCTCGCGCACGGCAGCCGTACGGCTGTGCGCGCGCATCGTTGCGAGCGTCCAGCCGGCGAGAACCCCGGCGAAGAGGCTCACCGTGACGAGGAGGGGAAGAAGGAGCGCGTCCATGACCTCACCCTGCCCGAGGGGTAGGACATCGCCTGCGCGGCGCGTGAGGTCTCACGCCTAGGCGACGGCCTCGAACGACACCGAACGCCGTGGCGCCGGCGCGGCGGCGACGGCGATCTGCGAGACCCGGACACCGGTCCACGCCGCCAGGTCGTCGATGTCGTCGGCGGCGACGCGTCGCGCCGCATCGATCATCACATGCGCGCACGCGAGGGCGTCGGCCACGGCGTTGTGATGGGCGAACTCGGCGAATCCCGCCTCCGCGGCGACGAAGGGCAGTCGATAGGACGGCAGCTGATACACCTTGCGCGCCACCTGCAGGCTGCACGCGTACCGGTAGGGTGGGCACTCGTCACCGGTCGCCTCGCATGCGCGCGCGAGCACGGCCATGTCGAAGCCGGCATTGTGCGCCACGAGCACGTCGCCGCCGGCGAATCCGGCGAGGTCGCCGAGCTGATCGGACCAGCTTGGGGCGTGGAGGACGTCCTCCGGTCGGATGCCGTGGATGCGCATGTTGATGTCGAAGAAGTGGTCGTGGCCGGCGGGCGGGCGGATGAGCCACCCCGCGGTGGCGACGACCTCCCCGCCGCGGACCCGCGCCAAGCCGACCGCACATGCCGAAGCGCTGCTGGAGTTCGCCGTCTCGAAGTCGATTGCGGTGAAGTCCAGAGGCACGGCTTCACCCTCTCCGTCACCCGGCCGCCGGTGTCCGAGGCGCGCCGATGTTCGCCGGATCGTGTCGGCGTAGGCTCGGGGGATGGTCAGCCGTGAGGAGATGTCCACCTCGTTCGGACGCGAGGCCACTCGCTACGAGAGCGGCCGCCCTGACTACCCCGCGGAGGCGGTCGCGTGGCTCCTCGAGCCCGTGACCGAGCCCGGGCGGCGTCCGCGGGTCGCAGACGTGGGCGCGGGAACGGGCAAGCTCACCCGAGTCCTTCGTGAGCTCGAAGCGGAGGTCGTCGCGGTCGACCCCGATGCCGACATGCTGGCGGAGCTGCGGCGACGTGTTCCCGGAACCCCTGCGTTCGTCGGAACAGCAGAGCGGATGCCGCTCCCCGACGCATCGGTCGACGCCGTCGTCGGCGGTCAGGCATGGCACTGGGTCGATCCGGTCGCCGGCGCCGTCGAAGCGGGCCGGGTGCTGCGCGAGGGCGGCGTCCTGGGTCTTGTCTGGAACGTCCGCGACGAGCGCGTCGCCTGGGTGCACCGCCTCACCGGGATCATGCACGGGTCCTCGGCGGAGCAGCTTATCTCGGAGGGCGGTCCCAGGCCGCATCCGCGCTTCGAGGCATTCGACACGCGCGTCTGGGAGTGGCATCGCCCCCTCAGGCGCGAGGCCTTCCTCGATATGGCCGCCTCGCGCAGCTCTGTCATCACCGCCGAGGTGACCGCGCGTCGGAGGATCCTCGACGAGGTCGGAGCGCTGTTCGACGAACTCGCCCAGAACGGCGTCGTGGAGCTTCCCTATCGCACCGAGGCCTTCCGAGGGGTCGTGCGTCGCTGACGGCGTCGGCGACGCCGCGCGCCGCCGGTAGGCTGGATGCCCGTGGCTCTCACCATCGGAATCGTCGGTCTACCCAACGTCGGCAAATCGACGCTCTTCAACGCCCTCACCAAGAACCAGGTGCTCGCAGCGAACTACCCGTTCGCGACGATCGAGCCGAACGTGGGGGTGGTGAACCTGCCCGATCCGCGCCTGGATGCTCTCGCCGAAGTCTTTCACAGCGAGCGTGTGGTGCCCGCGGCGGTGTCGTTCGTCGACATCGCCGGCATCGTCCGCGGCGCGAGCGAGGGGGAGGGGCTGGGAAACCAGTTCCTCGCCAACATCCGCGAGGCCGACGCCATCGCCCAGGTGGTGCGCGGTTTCGCCGACGATGACGTGGTGCACGTCGACGGAGCAGTGAACCCCGCCGGCGATATGGAGACGATCAACGCCGAGCTTCAGCTGGCCGACCTTCAGACGCTGGAGAAGGCCATCACCCGGTACGAGAAGGAGGTGAAGGGCAAGAAGCTCGACCCCGCCGTGCTCGAGACCGCCGTCGCCGCTCAGGACGCGCTCCAGAAGGGCGTGCTGCTGTCGGCCTCCGGACTCGATTTGTCGCCGATCAGGGAGCTGGGCCTTCTCACGGCCAAGCCCTTCATCTTCGTCTTCAACGTCGATGAGGCCGTCCTCACCGACGAGGCACGCAAGGCCGAGCTCGCCGCCCTGGTGGCCCCGGCGCAGGCGGTGTTCCTGGACGCGAAGATCGAGTCGGAGCTGATCGATCTCGACCCCGAGGATGCCGCCGAGCTGCTGGCCTCCACGGGACAGACCGAGTCGGGCCTCGACCAGCTCGCCCGCATCGGCTTCGCCACCCTGGGCCTTCAGACCTACCTGACCGCGGGGCCGAAAGAGGCTCGTGCCTGGACGATCGGCAAGGGCTGGAAGGCGCCGCAGGCGGCCGGTGTCATCCACACCGATTTCGAGAAGGGCTTCATCAAGGCCGAGGTGATCTCCTTCGACGACCTCGTCGCCCTCGGCTCCGTCGCCGAAGCCCGTGCAAAGGGCAAGGCGCGCCTCGAGGGCAAGGATTACGTCATGCAGGACGGCGACGTGGTGGAGTTCCGCTTCAACAACTGATCGGTCGAATGAGGTCACGACTTCGGTAAGCCGAAGAGCGCTCCTCCCGCGAGCACTCGGTCCACGGTGACGGCGCTGAGGCCGCACTGCTATCTCAACGGTAGGCACATCGGCCGTGCGCAGGACGGCGACGTCATAGGTAGACGTCTGCGGACGTCTCCCTGGGTCCGGTGCGTCTCACACCACCGACGGTGTCGCGAGCACCTGATCTTGGACCGAGTGGCCCCAGCTCAGCCGGTTGTGTCGGACGGGCTCGCGCAGTTCAGTCCGGAGACTATCCATCCGCCGGCGTCCGCTGCTTCCGCCGGGGATGCCGCGCCTTCAGCGCTCGTATCGACGTCGGCGATGAACTCACCATGACACGGTCTCGCGACGGGCGGCGGAAAGCTGCGCATGAAGTCTCGAGACGGCCCGATGCCGAGGTACCGGTGTCCCTCGCACTCCGTCGGGATGGAAAGGCCCTCCTTCAGCGGTTGGGAATACTCGCCGCCGCCGGAATCGAGCAGATCGCCGTCACGATACGGGTCGCCTTCGATGAGCAGCGCGTCGCCCACCCACTCAATGGCAGCGCTCGCGAAGACAGGTACCGAGCCGTCCTCGAACCGCACGCAGCCGCTGCTGAAATCGAGGACTCCGACGATCGGCGCCGCGTTCGCACCGTCGCCGTAGCGGTACTCGTACGTGGCCACTGCCGCAGGGGTCTGCGGCACGTCGGTTTCGGCGTCTGAACATCCCACGAACGCGATCATTGACGCGGCGGCAAGGCCGGCAAGCAGAAATCGGCGCCGCTCCATGCGCGAAGCCTAAGCCATGTCCGCTCCTGCTGGTCGTCGTTTCCGGCGAAGGAGGGCGCCGCGCCGGAAGAGCGTAGGACGGTGACGTGGTGGAGTTCTGCTTCAACGACTGATCAGGGAACCACGCGCTGGGCGTACACGACCCTGTTGTCCACGTACGATCCGGCGTCCTGGTCGAACACCCCGCCGCATGTGATGAGGCGGAGTTCGTCGGTGACGACGGCTCCGAACACCGCCGCGGTCGGGAAAGCGGACTTCGGATAGTCCGTCGTCTCCGTCACCACGTACGCGTGCGCCGTGCCGGCCGTGTCCACAACCTCCACGAGATCACCGACCTGCACATCGCGAAGACGCACGAACACGGCGGGCCCGGTCGGCGAATCGACGTGCCCGGCGATCACCACCGGACCGGTTCCTCCCGGGCGACCGCCACCGGTGAACCATCCGACCTCGTCGAAGTCGGTCGGTACCTGCATCGAGCCGTCGGCATTCAGGCCGAGGTCGATGAGCGGCTCGTCGAGACTGATCGACGGCACGGAGACCCGCGCAGGGGGAAGGGCTTGCGCCTCCGGCTCGGACGAAGGCGTCGGCGCGGCCTGGCTCACCGCCGGCGAGGCGGGCGGCGGTGAGTCCGCCGAACGCTGCGTCGCGCACGCGGCGGCGCTGCCGATCGCCAGCACAAGCACGGCCGCGAGCGCGCCGCGCAGCGCCCATTCCCCCCAGAATGGACGCTGCGCGGCCGACCGCGGTCGGATCACCGAGTGGCGGCCTGCCGGCGGCGGTTCACGACGACCGCAGCGCCGACCCCGAGACCGGCGACGGCCAGCGCGGCCCCGCCGATGCCGAGGGGTGAGATGCCGGTGTCGGCGGTTCCGCCGGCGCCGGTGTCCACTCCGCCGACGGGGATGGCTGAGAGCTGCCCGCGTACGACGCCCGCCGCGTAATCGACGGTGTGCGAGTCGCCGGTGAATCCGGCGGGGTTCGCTTCGATCTCCGCGAGGGAGAATCCGTCGCCGGTGTCGGCGCCGTCAACCTCGACGCCCGTCGTGAACGGTCCCTGGAGGCATCCCGAGGAGGTGCGCGGTCCGTCACCCACCGGCTCAGGGTTCGGGAACGCGATCCGCGGCGGTCCCGGCTGACCCGCCGCAGCCTCGTGGATGTGCGTGGCCGTCTTGGCCGGGCTCTGGTAGTCGCCGCTGACACCCTCCAGGCGGATGTCGTAGCAGATGATCTCCAACTCGGAATTGATGCGGAACGTGAACGTCCCCGTTGCACCCTCCTGCCCGGGCGCGGCGACGCCGTCGTTGTTGATGACCTGATCCGGAGTCGCCATGACGGTGAACGCGCTGGTGAATGTGTCCGGCTCCTCGACCGCGGTCTCGGCGTGGGCGGGCATCGCGACGGTGAGGGCGGCTACGCCGGCCAGGGCACCGATCGTCACGAGACGGGCGGATGTCTTCTTCGTCATTTCCTCGAACCTTCCGATCTGGACGCGCCGGTCGCATCCGTTGTCGGGGTCTACGAGGCGCGAAGGGCGTGCGTTCATCGGCGCGCAGATTTTTCTTTCTCGATGAACGGATGGACGCCGCGGGCGGTAACACCTGATGATCGCGAGGCCGTTCCGGCGCCCGGGCGATCACTAGCCTGTGAGGAGATGGTGTGGGAATCACCGCACGACGGGGCGAGGGGGAGAGGATGATCTCGGACCCGCGCCCACCGGAGGACTTCGACGTTCGACGGGCCTTCGCCGAGAACGGCAACGCTCTCCTGGGTTATGCCGTCAACGCCCTCCGCGACCGTCCACTCGCCGAGGACTGCGTACAGGAGACGTTCCTGCGCGCATGGCGGTCCCGTGACCGCTTCGACGCGGCCCGGGCGACCGAGCGCACCTGGCTGTTCGCGATAGCCCGGAACGTCATCGTGGACGCACTCCGGGCCCGTGCACGCCTGCCGCGCATCGGCGACGACGCAGAGCTGGAGACACGGATGGCCGACGCCATCGACCCCCTGGAGAGGCTTGGCATCATCGAAGGCCTGGCGGCTCTCAGTGACGCGCATCGTACGGTCGTCGTGGCGGTGCACGTCGAGGGGCGCAGCTATCAGGAGCTCGCAGACGCCACCGGCATCCCCGTGGCCACGTGGCGGACGCGGGCGTTTCACGGGCTCAGGGCCCTTCGCAGACATCTCCAGGGAACGGAGGAGGAATGATGCGCACCCCCGATGACCGCATCGCCGAGCTGATGGCGGCAGCCCTCGCCGGCGAACTGACGCCGGGCGAAGTCGAGGAGTGGGAGGCGCTGCGGCGACGTCGTCCCGACGTGGAGGACGAGTTCCGCGAGCTGGCAACGTTGTCGAATCGGCTCCGCGAGGGAGATGTCACCTGGACGCCCCCACGCGATATCGACGCGCTCGGTGACCGCATCCTCCGTGCCGTCGACGCCGAGACCGAGTCGCGGGGTATGCGGTCGACGGTGACCGCCGCGCCGGCCCGGCGCTCGCGTCGGTGGCTCGCCCCGATCGTGGCCGCGGCGTGCCTGGTCGTCGGGATCGCCATCGGCGTCTCCTGGCCCGACCCGGCGGTGACGACGCCGTCGGGACCGCCCGGCACTCTCGGCGCGATCGAACCGGTCGCTCTCGACGGCGTCCCCGATGACGTCGAGATCGAGGCGGACCTCGTGGCGCACACCTGGGGGACCGAGACGGTGGTCGAAGCCACGGGGCTCGACGTCGGAGCGACCTACGAGGTCGTCCTGATCGACGAATCGGGGGTGGAGTACTCCGCGGGGGCGATGCTCGGCTCGGAGGTGCCGATCGAATGTCGCCTCAATGCCGCCCTGATGCGCACCGAGGCCGTGCGTCTCGAGGTGCGCGCGGAGGATCGATCGATCCTCGCGCAAGCAGACCTGCCCGAGGCCTGACGCACCACCGGGTAGGCTCCTCGAGGCATTGTCCGGCGCCCAGCGCCCGCCGCCCGACTCGAGAGGATCCTGATGCCCGACCTGCAGAGCGTCACGCGCGACGCGCGCGTCATCCCGTTCATCGACGAGGGCGAAGGACCGGTCTCGCTCGTCCTCATTCCCGAACACAGCCTCGAGGGCGACGCGCTGGGCGCCATCGCGCACTATCTCGCCGAGGAGGCCGGGTTCCGCGTCATCCGCATCGATGAGCCTGCCGGCGGCGACGCGAGTGTCGCCGAGCGTGTCGCGGACGTCATGGCCGTCCTCGATCACGTGGGTCTCGACGATACCTGGGTCGGTGGACACGGCCCCGGGGGCACCGTCGCCCGGGCGGTGGCGGCTGAGCACACCGCGCGAGTCGATGGACTGCTGCTCCTGGGCGCCGAGGACGCCGATCTTCCGCTCGCACCCGGCATTCCGGTCCTGATCATCCAGGGGACGGATGACGCCGAGACCCCGCCCGAGAACGGTGCGCGTCTCCAGACGTCGGCCGCCGACCGGGCGACGGTCCGGACGGTTTCGGGCGATCACCTCTTCCCGATGTCGCATCCGATCGAGACGGCGCTGTTCATCGAGGAGTACCTCGACTGGGACTGACCGCCCCGCCGCTGCTGCCGACGCACTTCCGCACGCCGCACGAACCCGTCGCCGGCACGAGTACCTCGCCGGCGCCGGGTTTGCAAGGGGGCCCCTCAGGCTTTTCCCGCGGAGTAGACAAGAGACATGAAAGTCGTCGTCTACGCCGGGAGCGAGTTCCTGACGGGGGATGACCTCGCCACAGCCCTCCTCGAATACAGCGAGTCCCTCGGCGCCGCCCACGCCGCACACATCGTCGAGATCCCGGTCCGCGAGCCCGACGGCTCCACGGTCGGAGCGACGTTCCTGGTGGGACCCGCGAGCCAGATCGTGGTGAAGGACGCCCCGCTGTCCGGGGCAGAGCTCTCGGCACCCGATGTCGTGGCGCAGCTGCAGTCCCTGACACGAGAGCAGCGACCTGTGATGCGGGTTGCCTCCGATTCGGGTGAGGGGCTGAACTGGGGCGAGGAGTTCTAGATCGACGACTCCGCGTCCCCGTCGGACCAGCCGTACGCGTTGAACCATGCGGCGCGATCTGCGGCGTCGTCGTCGTCGGCCGGTCGGGTGTACGCGTCATGGTCGCAGAGCGCGCCGCCCTCGAGTGCGACGAACCCCCAGCAGACCGGACACACCGCCTTGCCGTTCGGGAACCCGCCCGGCAGCGAAGGGGCGGCGGACGCGCGCCTGCCGCTTCCTGAACAGCGCGGGGCATCGGCTTGCGCGTTCGACCACATCCTCCCGGTGCCGACACGGTTGTGAAGGCCCGGGTGACCGGCGGGCCGGGTGCAGACGGCCCCCGCGCTTCTGCTCCGACACCAGATCGTCGCGGTCGTCATCCGGCGATTGTAGACACGCGGATGCCGCATCGCGGCCGTCGATGAAAGGATGACCGCATGCCCGAGTCGCCCGAAGTGCAGGTTCTCGCCGACGTTCTCGACGACGCGGTGACCCATCGCCGGATCATCGGTGTGGACGTGGGTGAATTCCGCTCGTGGAAGACCCGGGACCGGCCGGCGGAGGGGCTCATCGGCGCGACGATCACCGGCGTCACCCGCTTCGGCAAGCACCTCGACGTCGACACCGATCGGGGAGACCTCGTCGTCACCCTCGGTCGCGCCGGGTGGGTCCGGCATCGCGTGGAGGGGGAGCGAGGCGACGGCGACACCGTCGAGCCGCCGGATCCCTCGTCACCTCCGGCCGCGGTGATCGCCACGCTCGACCTCGACGACCGCACCGCTCTGGAGTTCACCGACGCCGGCGAGTGGCTCTCCCTCGCTCTGTCGCTCGTCGATCACCCCCAGGACGTGCCGGCGGTGAAGAAGCTCGGACCCGACCCGATGTCGCCGACCTACACACGGGCCGACTTCGACAGGATCACCGTCGGCCGGCGCAAACAGCCCAAAGCCCTCCTGCAGGAGCAGGAGAGCATCTCCGGCATCGGCAACGCCTACTCCGACGAGATCCTGCATCGCGCGAAGATCGCCCCGACGACCCATGCGGCCGCCCTCGACGACACCGAGCGCGAGGTGCTGTTCGAGGCGATCCGCGACGAGCTCTCCGAGGCGGTCCGCGCACGACGCAGCATCCCACTGCCGCGCATGAAGCAGGCCAAGGCCGCGTCGATGAGGGTGCACGGGCGGACGGGCGAGGCCTGTCCGGTCTGCGGGGGCATCGTGGAGGACGTGCCGGGATCGAAGGGCGCGGCGCAGTACTGCCCGGTCTGTCAGGGCTCCATCGACTGAGTCGAGCGTCCGAGCTCCGGGGATCGGATTAGCATGGAGGGATGACTGCTCACACCTCCGCCACCGAGATCCCCACCGCGCAGAGCGTCGAGGACGCCAAGCCCCTCGTCCCGGGTGAGAACCTCCTGGGTGAGCCGAGCTTAGCGGGGTCGTGCTGCGGGGGCGGCGCCTGCGGCGTCTGATCGCTCAGGCTCCGCCTCACCACCCCCGCGCGCCGGTCAGATCGTCTGGCCGGCGTGAGTTCCCTCGGCGATCTCCTCGACCACCTTCGCGTTGAAGGCCGGCAGATCATCCGGTGTGCGGCTGGACACCAAGCCCTGGTCGACGACGACCTCCTCGTCCACCCAGCGGGCACCGGCATTGGTCAGATCGGTCTTCAGGCTCGGGTAGCTCGTGAGGGTTCGGCCGTCGACGGCGCCCGCTTCGATGAGGATCCAGGCGCCGTGGCAGATGACGCCGACCGGCTTGTGCTGCGAGAAGAAGGCGCGCGCGAAGGCCACCGACGCGTCATCCATCCGCAGGTGATCGGCGTTCACGACGCCGCCGGGCAGGACGAGCGCATCGTAGGACGCCGCGTCGGCATCAGCGGCAGACATGTCGACCGCCTGCTCGTGTCCCTTCTTGCCGGTCACGCTGCCCGATGCGGGCGAGACCAGCTGCGCCTGAGCACCGGCGTCGGTCACCGCCTGCCAGGGACTGGTCAACTCACTGTCCTCGTAACCGTCGGTGAGGAGGAACGCGACGGTCTTGCCGTCCAGATCGGCCATGACACTTCCTTTCGTGGGTTGCTCCCACGCTAGGTCGGTCGGTCGCCTCCGCGCCCGGGCTTGCCCCGGCCGCCCTCGACGGCTAGGCCTCAGTGCGGAGCGGGCAGTGGCAGCCTCTCGTCGGCGGGCTTGCGCACCAGGAACGCGCTGAACAGCAGCGGCAGCGACACGATCGCCGCGAGGAGGAAGGCTGCGTGAGCACCCTGCGCGCCCGCGTCGGAGGCCCCGGTCGCCTCCGCGGCGGACTGGACGCCGGACATCACCGTGATGAACAGGGCGATGCCGGCAGCTCCGGCGACCTGCTGCACCGTCCCGACCACGGCAGAGCCGTAGGAGTAGTACTTCCGGTCGAGGGAGGCCAGCGATGCGGTGAACAGCGGAGTGAACGACAGCGCCAGTCCGATCGACAGCGCGGTCTGGCCCACGGCGATGGCCCAGATCGGCGTCGTCGCGGTGAAGGTCGTGAAGACCCACAGCATGCCGACGGCGATGACGGTGCCGGGGACGAGGAGTACGCGGGTGCCGTGCCGATCGTAGATGCGCCCCACGATGGGTCCGGCCAGGCCCATCGCCAGGGCGCCCGGGAGGACGATGAGGCCTGACATGAACGGGTCGAGCCCGACTACGTTCTGCGCGTAGAGCGGCAGCACCGTGATGATGCCGAAGAACGCCGCCGAGAGGAGCGTCATGTGACCGGTGGCGAAGCTGAAGTTGCGGAAGGTGAACACCCGCAGATCGAGGAGGGCGTCGTCGGTGCGCTGCAGCCGGATCTGCCGCCACGCGAAGAGCGCAAGGGCCACCACGCCGACCGAGAACGCCACGATGAGGGAGACGGTCGCGGTGGTGGACGCCGTAGCCGCCTCGGCGGCGGTGCCGCCGTGTGCCTCCGCGGCGCCGCCGATCTGGCTCAGGCCGTAGACCAGGCCGCCGAAACCGAGGGCGGAGAGGATGACGGAGAGCACGTCGATCGGGGCGCGCGTGGTCTCGCCGAGGTTGCGGATCCAGATCGCGCCGACAGCGAGGGCGACCAGGGCGATCGGGAGGACCACGCCGAAGTTCCAACGCCAGCCGACGGTGTCGATGAGGAAGCCCGACAGCGACGGGCCGATGGCCGGGGCGAGCGAGATGACGATGCTGACGCGCCCCATCATGCGTCCGCGGGACTGCGGCGGGACGACGTTCATGATCGTCGTCATGAGCAGCGGCATCATGATCGCCGTTCCCGACGCCTGTACGACGCGTGCGACCAGGAGCATCGGGAAGCCGGGGGCCAGGAACGCGATGAGCGTGCCGAGCGAGAACAGGGTCATCGCGGCGATGAACATCTGTCGAGTCGTGAATCGGCGCAGGAGGAAGCCGGTGATGGGGATGACGACGGCCATCGTCAGCATGAAGGCGGTCGTGAGCCACTGCGCGGCGACGGCGGTGATGCCGAGGTCGACGATGAGACGCGGGATCGCGATGCCCATCGTGGTCTCGTTCAGGATCGCGACGAAGGCGGCGGCCAGCAGGAGCCAGATGATGCGGCTCTCGATGGGGCTGAGCGTGGCGGGTGGCGCGGAGTCGCGGACGGCGCCGGCGGTGGGGATGGTGTCGGTGGCTGCCACGGGGCTCCTCAGGGCGGGCGGAAGAAGGCGAAGGATGACGGATGACGCGGGTGCACCCGTCATCCGTGAGAACTGTCTGAAGCTAACCGCCACCTCCGACAGGGCATTCCCCTCGGAGGTGAATCCGTTCGAATCCGACGGTCAGTGCTCGGTGGTCGGCTCCGTGTCGTCGTCGTCCGCCGACCCGATCGGGTCGGTGGGCTCGGGCTCGGGCTCGGCGGCGAGCAGGGCCGCGGGGGTCGGGGAGACCAGCTCCTCCTCCGGCACGGCCTTCAGCTCGTCGATCTCGGCGCGGATCTCGGCGAGGTCCTCACCGTCGCGTGCGGGCTGTTCCGGAGTGGTCTCGCTCATAGGTCACACCCTACCGATCCGGTGGGGGTGGGCGTCAGTAGGCTGGCGAAGGTGAGTATGCGCGGTGGTGGCGGTGGGGGAGCTCCCGGCGGCTTCCGGCCGGTCGACATCGAGGCGCAGCGCCGACTGAACGCCGAGGCGCCGAAGATCCCGAACCTGGGCCGCCGCGTCGTGGCCCTCTTCCGGCCGTACCTCGGGAGGATCACCCTGACGGGCATCCTCGTCGTCGTCGGCGCCGGCGTCGCGGTCATCCCGCCGCTGCTGGTGCAGCGGATCTTCGACGACGCCCTGTTCCCCGTCGACGGGGGATCGCCCGACATCCCCCTCCTCGCTCGGCTCGTCGCCATCATGATCGGCCTGTTCCTGCTCTCCGCCGTGCTCGGCGTCGTCCAGACGTGGTTGACTTCGACCGTGGGTAACCGGGTCACCGGCGATCTGCGGGTGCGCCTCTTCGACCACCTCCAGGCGATGGAGCTCGCGTTCTTCACCCGGACGAAGACGGGTGTCATCCAATCCCGCCTGCAGAACGACGTCGGCGGCGTGTCGGGGGTGCTCACCAACACCGTGACGAGCATCCTCGGCAACGTCGTCACCGTCATCGCCTCGCTCGTCGCGATGATCATCATCGACTGGCGGCTCACGATCATCGCGGTGATCATGATGCCGTTCCTCGTCATCGTGCAGCGCCGGGTCGGGCAGGTGCGCGCGCGGATCGCCGGAGAGACCCAGGAGTCGCTGTCGGAGCTGACCTCCATCACGCAGGAGACGCTGAGCGTCTCGGGCATCCTGCTGTCGAAGTCCTTCAACCGACAGCGCACGGAGTCGGCCCGGTACGCCGACGAGAACGTCAACCAGGTGCGCCTGCAGGTCCGTCGCGCGATGAGCGGTCAAGGCTTCTTCGCCGTCGTCCAGGTGCTCATGTCCAGCGTGCCGGCCCTCATCTACCTCGTGGCGGGACTGCTGGTGACCGGCGGCGCCGATGCCATCACCGCGGGGACGATCGTGGCGTTCACCACCGTGCAGGCGCGTCTGCTCATGCCGCTCATGGGTCTCATGCGCGTGGCGTTGGACCTGCAGACCTCGGCCGCGCTGTTCGCCCGCATCTTCGAGTACCTCGACCTCACGCCGGCGATCCAGGACGCTCCCGACGCGATCGACGTCGCCGACGCACCAGGACCGGTCGGGCGGATCGAGTTCCGCGACGTCGTGTTCCGCTACCCCGACGCGGCACCCGACACACGTCCGACGCTCGCCGGGATCTCGTTCGTGGCGGAGCCCGGGCAGCACATCGCCTTCGTCGGCCCCTCGGGTGCGGGCAAGACGACGGTGCTCTACCTCACCCCCCGCCTCTACGAGGCAGGAGACGGCGCCGTACTCTTCGCCGGAGAGGACGTGCGGCATCTCACACAGGAGTCGATCATCGACCGGATCGGGATCGTCTCCCAGGAGACGTACCTGTTCCACGCCACCATCCGGCAGAACCTGCGATACGCCAAGCCCGACGCGACCGATGCCGAGCTGGAGGCGGCGTGCCGCGCCGCGAACATCCACCATGTCATCGCCGGATTCGAGCGCGGGTACGACACCGTGGTCGGGGAGCGGGGGTATCGGCTGTCAGGCGGTGAGAAGCAGCGCATCGCCATCGCGCGCGTGCTGCTGAAGGACCCGCCCGTCCTCCTCCTCGACGAGGCGACCTCAGCCCTCGACACCGTCTCGGAACGGGTCGTGCAGGAGGCGCTGGACGCCGCCGCCCGGGGGCGCACCACCCTTTCGATCGCCCACCGGCTCTCGACGGTGATCGCCGCCGACGTCATCCATGTGATCGAGGCCGGGCGCATCGTGGAGTCGGGGACGCACAGCCGACTCGTGGCCGAGGGGGGACTCTACGCCGAGCTCGCCGCGCAGCAGCTCGCCACCACGCGCGTGCTCGAGGCGGAGGCCGAAGATGAACCGGCCGACCTCCCCGACCGCCGAGCGGACCGCGCGCCGGACGAGACGGGGGATCGGCAGACCGACGCCGACCTGCGACGCGATCGGGAGGAGGTCGCGCGGCTCCTCACCGAGCCCGTCGTCGTCCTCCCCGACCGCCCTCTTCCCTGAGATCACCACGGGCCCCCGAGATCACCACCGGGCCCTGAGATCACCAGAGCGCGGCGGCCGATACCTCCGGCGAGACGGCGCGGTCCGGGCCCCGCCCCTGCAGCTCGCGGATGAAGACCCCGAGCGCCCGTCGGTAGGCGTCGTCGTCATGCGAGCGCGCGATGGTGACGAGGGGTGGGAGATCCAGGGTGAGGATGAGCTCGATCCGCGCGCGCACGGCGGCCGGATGCCCCGCGGCATCCAGGATCTCGAGACCGCCGCGAAGTCCGTCGAGATAGTCGCGCAGCACCGGCAGGACCTCCCTGTGCTGGGTGATCGACGATCCGTCCGCGCGTTCGCGCCACTCCACGACGACGTCGGGGATGACATCGAACGCCCGCGCGGCGGCGTACATCCGCTGGGCGAGGATCTGGTCCTCGTACAGTCGTCCTTCGGGGAAGCGCAAGCCCGCGCGCTGCCAGAAGTCGTGCCTGCTGACCTTGGACCAGGCGACGATGTTGCCGGATGCCGCGGGGTGCTCCTCCAGGGAGGTGCGCCGACGCTCGGGGTGGGTTGCGGCGGTGACCCACGGCTGAACCGGTCCGGCGGCGTAGGCCCCCGTCTCATCGGGTCGGAGCCGCACGTAGGCGCCGACGACGAAGTCGCTGCCGGTGTCGTCGAGGACGGTGAGGAGGCGCTCGAGGGCGGTGGGGGTGAACCGATCGTCGCCGTCGAGGAAGGCCAGGTAGGGGGTGTCCACCGCGTCGAGCCCGGTGTTGCGGGCGGCGGCCAGGCCCCGCCGTTCGGCGTGGCGGATGACGGAGAACCGCTCGTCCTGCGCGGCGGCGCGCGTGAAGATCTCGAGGGTGTCGTCGGTGGAGGCGTCGTCGACGAGGACGGCGCGCCACTCGCGGAACGTCTGAGACCGCAGCGAGGCCAGCGCCTCACCCACCCAGGGCCCGACGTCGAAACCCGGGACGATGACGGTGAGGGCGGGTGTCACGGGGCCGATCGTACCGCCCGGACGGCCGCGGCGACCTGGTCGGCCAGCCCGTCCGCCTCCACGTGGGAGTGGGGGGAGAAGCTGAACCGCACGGCGGTCTGCGCGACCTCGGGCGGGTATCCCATGGCGAGCAGGACGTGCGAAGGTTCGTCGCTGCCTGCCGCACACGCCGATCCACTGGAGGACACCACTCCGCGTCGTTCGAGCTCGAGGAGGATCGCCTCCCCGGAGGTGCCGGGGAAGACGAAGCTCGCGGTCCCGGGAAGCCGCTCCGCGGGGTGGCCGGTGAGGAGGGCCTCGGGCACCCGGCTGCGCACGGCGGCGATGAAGCGCTCCCGCGTGGCTCTCACCCGCGCGCTGCTCGTACCCCGCTCGGCCTCGGCGAGGTCGAGCGCCGTGGCGAGGGCCACCGCGCCCGCGACGTCCTCGGTGCCGCTGCGACGTCCTCGCTCCTGCCCGCCGCCGTGGAACAGCGGTTCGAGGGGGACGCGGCCCCGCACGGCGAGGGCTCCTGTTCCCTTGGGCGCGCCGAGCTTGTGGCCGGCGATCGCGAGACTGTCGGCGCCGGTGCCGGCGAGAGGCAGCCACCCCGCGGCCTGGACGGCATCGAGGTGAAGGGGGATGCGTCGTGCGCCGGTCACGGCGGCGATCGCCGTGACATCCTGCACCGTGCCCACTTCGTTGTTGGCGTAGCCGACGGCGACGAGCGCCGTGTCATCCCGCAGTGCGCGGGAGACCTCCGCGGGGTCGATCCGGCCGTCGTGGTCGACGGGGAGCATCGTCACCGCGAAGCCGTGGATGCGCCTGAGGAAGTCCACCGACTTCAGGATGGCCTCGTGCTCGATGGGCGAGGTCACCACGTGTCGCGCGCCGCGATGCTGCTGGGCCGCGATGGCGATCCCCTTCACCGCGAGGTTGTCGGCCTCGGTGCCGCCCGAGGTGAAGACGATGTCGCCTGGCCGCATTCCCACGATCCGGGCGACGCGCGCGCGGGCGTCTTCGAGGGCGGCGGCAGCCGACTCGCCGACGGTGTGGTGGCTCGACGGGTTTCCGAACCACCGGGTGAGGTAGGGCGCCATAGCCTCCAGGACCTCTGGACGCACCGGGGTCGTAGCGGCATTGTCGAGGTAGAGCAGTGACATCGGGCGCCCGTCAGGTGGTCCCGGCAGCGGAGACCCGGATGTCCAGCCCCAGATCCAGCGCGCGGGCCGAATGCGTGAGAGCTCCCACCGAGACGACGTCGACCCCGGTCTCGGCGATGGCGCCCACCGTCTGGAGCGACACCCCACCCGATGCTTCGACGATGGCCCGACCGGCGACGACCTCGACCCCGCGACGGAGATCGTCGAGGGAGAAGTTGTCGAGCATGATCGTGTCCACGTTCGCGGCGAGCACGGGTTCGATCTGATCGAGGCGGTCGACCTCGACCTCGACGTGGGTGGTGTGGGGGAGGCTCGCCATCGCGGTGCGGAGGGCATCGGTGACCGAGGCGCCGCCCGCGGTGAGGACCGCCAGGTGGTTGTCCTTGACCATCACCGCGTCCGACAGTGAGAAGCGGTGGTTGTGTCCGCCGCCGTCGCGCACCGCCTGGCGCTCGAGCGCGCGCAGGCCCGGCGTGGTCTTCCGGGTGTCTGCGATACGGGCCCGTGTGTGCGCGACCTCCGAGACGTACCGAGCGGTCAGGGTGGCGATCCCCGACATCCGCTGGGTCAGATTCAACGCGACCCGCTCGGCGGTCAGGATGCCGCGGGCAGGCCCCTCGACGACGGCGAGCACGGCACCGGGCTCGAAGCGGGCGCCGTCCTCCACCTGAGCGATCACCGTGATGACGGGGTCGGTGAGCCCGAAGGCCGCGGCGAAGACGGTGAGGCCGCTGGCGACACCGGCTTCGCGGGCGATGAGCTCGGCGCGCGCCGTCGCCGCCTCGGGGATGAACGCGGTGCTGGTCAGATCGCCCCACGGTGCGTCTTCGGCAAGTGCCGCGGCGACGACGCGGTCGATCGAGGCCGGCGTCAGCATGATGCCGCCCGTGCCATCGGCTCGGTCGGCGCCGAGGAGACCGGCCTCGACGCGTCAGCGCGGACGTGCGCTCCGATGGACTCCCGACGCGCGCGTGCTGCCGCGACGAGGTGCGTGCCGACGAGGAGGAGGTTCGCATCCTCGTACTCCCGCTCGGTCGACGCGGCGGGGGCCGCAGCGCTCCAGGCGCGGAGGACGGCGGCTGCCTCGGCGAGGCCCCGCTCCGTGCGGACGAGCCCCGCGAGCGTCCACAGGAGGTCCTGCAAGGCTGCGCGGTCGAAGGGAGGAGGAGCGACAACGGCGATCGGGAGGGCCGGCGTGGCGTTCGGGACGACGCCCGGCGTGGACGGCCAGTCGCGCGCGGTGTCCGCGGCGATCGTGTCACCCGCTCGTGCGCCGAACACGGCGCCCTCGAGCAGCGAGTTGGAGGCCAGCCGGTTCGCGCCGTGGACGCCGGTGCGCGCCACTTCGCCGACCGCGTAGAGACCGGGGAGCGACGTGCGCCCGCGGAGGTCGGTCACGACGCCCCCCATCAGGTAGTGCGCCGCAGGCGTGACAGGCACGGGCTCGGCCGCCCAGTCCCACCCTCGGCGGTGCACGGCGGCGTCGATCGTAGGGAAGCGCCGAGCGAGGAACGCGCGTCGCTCGGTGAGGGTCGGCCGCAGATGCGTGGCATCCAGCCGCACCGGACGCCCGTCCTGACGGGCCATCCGTTGCGCGATCGCCGCCGCGACGACATCGCGCGGGGCGAGCTCACCGTCGGGGTGGACGTCGAACACGAAGCGGCGGCCGGCGTCGTCGATGAGCGTGGCACCCTCGCCTCTCACCGCCTCGGAGACGAGGAAGGCCTCGCCCTGATCGTCCTCGGGAAGAACGGTGGGGTGGAACTGGAAGAACTCCAGGTCGGTGACGGCGGCGCCGGCGCGCAGCGCCGCGGCGATGCCGTCGCCGGTGGCCACCGACGGGTTCGTGGAGTGGGAGTACAGCTCTCCCGCGCCACCGGTGGCGAGCACCACCGCGTCGGCGGCGAGGAGACGGCGCTCACCCATCCGGTCTGCGGACCCGCCGACGAGCAGCTTCACCCCTCGCACCCGCCCCGCGTCGACGGCGAGGTCGACGAGGAACGCGTGCTCCACGACCGTCACGCCGCTCTCGCGCAGACGCGCGACGAGCGCCTTCTCGACGGCGGTGCCCGTGGCATCCCCTCCGGCGTGAAGGATTCGCGGGTAGGAGTGCGCCGCCTCGAGCCCCTTCACGAGGGTGCCGTCGGGAGCCCGGTCGAACGCCACACCGAGCGCGATCAGATCGCGGATGCGCGCAGGGCCCTCCGCGGCGAGGACGCGGACGGCGTCGGGATCGCTGAGACCCGCCCCGGCGGTGATCGTGTCGCGGATGTGGTCCTCGATCCGGTCGTCGTCGAACATCACCCCGGCGATCCCGCCCTGGGCGTAGCGGGTGTTGGCGTGCTCGAGGACGTCCTTGGTGACGAGGGTCACGCGGCATCCGCGCTTCACGGCATGGAGCGCGGCGGTGAGGCCGGCGATCCCGCTGCCGACGACGACGGCGTGCACGGCGGGTGCGGTGGTGGCGTTCATGAGGGCTTGGCCGCCAGCATCCGCTCGAGTGCCACACGGGCGGGGTCTGCGACATCGGCGGGGACCGTGATCCGGTTCTGCACCTCGCCGCGGACGAGTCCTTCGAGCACCCACGCGAGGTACCCGGGGTGGATGCGGTACATCGTCGAGCACGGGCACACCACGGGGTCGAGGCAGAAGATGGTGTGCTGCGGATGCTCGGCGGCGAGCCGCTGCACCAAGTTGATCTCGGTGCCGATGGCGAAGGTGGTCGGTTCGGTCGCCGCCTGGATGGCCTTGCGGATGTAGTCGGTCGACCCCGCCTCGTCGGCGGCGTCCACGACGGCCATCGGGCACTCGGGGTGGACGATGACGCGCACACCGGGGTGCTCCGCGCGGGCCCGGTCGATCTGCTCGACGGTGAAACGTCGGTGCACCGAGCAGAACCCGTGCCAGAGGAGGACGCGGGCGTCCGCGAGCTCGGTCGGAGTGCTGCCGCCGAGCGGTTTCCGCGGATTCCACAGGGGCATCTGCTCCAGCGGCACGCCCATCGCCTTGGCGGTGTTGCGTCCGAGGTGCTGGTCGGGGAAGAAGAGCACGCGGTGCCCGCGGGCGAAGGCCCACTCCAGCACGGTCCGCGCGTTCGACGAGGTGCACACGATGCCCCCGTGGCGGCCGACGAATCCCTTGATGGCCGCGGAGGAATTCATATAGGTCACCGGGATGACCGGAACGAGCCCGTTCTCATCCGGGGCGTCCAGGTCGCCGTAGACATCGGCGAGCTGCTCCCAGCAGTCCTCGACCTGATCGATGTCGGCCATGTCGGCCATCGAGCAGCCTGCGGCGAGGTTGGGGAGGATCACCGCCTGCTCGGGGCCTGAGAGCAGGTCGGCGGTCTCGGCCATGAAGTGCACGCCGCAGAAGACGATCGCCTCCGCGTGCGGGTGCGCCAAAGCGGCGTTGGCCAGCTGGAACGAGTCGCCGACGTAGTCGGCGTGGGCGATCACCTCCTCGCGCTGGTAGAAGTGCCCGAGCACGACGACCCGCTCGCCGAGGGTGGCCTTGGCGGCCCGGATGCGATCGGCGAGCTCGGCCTCGGAGGCCTCGCGGTACTCGAGCGGCAGTTCACCCTGGCGTGGGGCCCCGGTGGGGATCACATCGCCCATCGACGATCCCGGCCCGTAGCCCGGCCGTGTGTCGAAGGTCCAGGGGCCGGCGGACAGATCGGTCGCACAGGTCTCGGTCGTCGACCGGCCCGACACGATCGCCTGGATCTCGTGATCGACCGACGGGTCGATGGGCTCGCGGAGCGCAAGGGTGGGAATGAGGGTGGTCATCGGTCACTCATTTCGGGCGAGCGCGACAGGGGCCCGCGGTCGGCGAGCTCCACATCGCGGTTGTAGCGGTACAGACGGGCGGGACGGTGACTGCCGGTGCGGAACCGGTCGGTGGGGATGAGGGTGGCGGAGGTGTCGACCTGGCGGCGGAAGTTGGCGGGGTCGAGCTTGCGATCGAGGATCGCTTCGTACACCTCGCGGAGCTCGGCGAGGGTGAACTCGTCGGCGAGGAGGCCGTGCGCGATCCGGCTGTAGCCGACCTTGTTGCGCAGGCGCCACAGCGCGTAGTCGACGATCTCGTTGTGGTCGAACGCCAGCCGGGGGAGATCGGCGGCGTCGAACCACCCGACGTTCTCGACGTCGGAGACCTCCTCGGGTCGCAGCAGAGCCCAGTACACGATCGACACGACACGGGTCGGCGAGCGGTCCACCGCACCGAACGCGTAGAGCTGCTCGAGGTAGCTGGGAGCGAGTCCGGTGGTCTCGCCGAGAGTGCGGGATGCCGCGGCGTCCAGTCCCTCGGAGACGTCCAGCCATCCGCCCGGCAGCGCCCACAGGCCTTCGAACGGGTCCCGGGTGCGCTTCACGAGCGGGAGGACGACCGACGGAGGGAGCCCGGGCCGGCGCGCGCGCAGCGAGAAGATCACGGTCGACACCGCGACGCGGGTCATGTCTTCATCCGGGCTCATCTTCGTGTCATCCTGACTCTAAGTGCGCCATCATCTTATTGTCATCCCGACCTGAAGGCAAATGCGACGTCGGACGGCGGCGCCTCGGTGATGTCACAGGCGGGCGCCGTACGCTGGTGGCTCCCTGCCGAAGGATGGCCGTGCTGCTCGTCGATCTCTTCCTCATCGCCCTGCTGGCGGTGGCGCTCGTCGTCGGGCTGCAGCGTGGCCTCGTGGCAAGTCTCGGGACGCTGCTCGGCCTCGCCGCCGGCGGGGTGGCGGCATGGTGGCTGGCCCCGGTCGTCAATGACGCGTGGCCCTGGCAGCAGTGGCGGCCGCTCGTGGTGATCGTGGCGTCCTTCCTCCTCCTGGTGCTCGGCGGGACGATCGGCGGTGTCCTCGGGGGCATGGTGCGTCGCGGCGTCGATCGGGTGAAGCTGCGGGTCATCGATCGGCTCCTCGGCGGCGTGGTGAGCGTCGTCGTCGCAGCCCTCGCCCTGTCGCTCGTCGGACAGAGCGTCGCCAACACCGGGGCTCCGGTGCTCGGACCCGCGGTGGCGTCGTCGCGGGTGATGACGGCGATCAACGGCGTGATCCCGGCACCCGTGGCGCAAACGCTCGCGCAATGGCGGAGCTTCGTCACCGATGACGGTCTGCCGAGGCTCGGCGGTCTGCTCTCGCCGCAGGTCTTGCCCGGCACGGCGACGCCGGTCGAGGCCGGCGATCCTGAGCTCGAGCTCGCCGCGGCATCCGTCGTCCGGGTCTCGGGTACGGCCTTCGCCTGCGGAACGAGCTCGACGGGGTCGGGGTTCGTCGTCGCTCCCGACCGCGTGGTGACCAACGCTCACGTGGTGGCAGGGGTGGACACGCCCGTCGTGCAGCCGAACGCGGGCGCCGCCGTCGAGGGCCGGGTGGTGTACTTCGATCCCATCGACGACCTCGCCGTCATCGCCGTCGACGGGCTCGCCGCCGCCCCGCTCGGTCTCAGTGACACCCTTCCCGCCGGAAGCGCTGCGCAAGTGCAGGGCTACCCGCTCGGCGGGCCGTGGACGCCCACCCAGGCGGAGGTGCTCTCGGTGGGGACGGTTCCGGTTCCCGACATCTACGACGACACCGCCAATGCGCGGGAGATCTATCAGCTGTTCGCCCAGGTGCGTCCGGGCAACTCGGGAGGGCCGCTCCTGACCGGTGACGGGGAGGTGGCGGGTGTCGTCTTCGCGCGGGCCGACGGCGACGACACGCGGGGATACGCGATGACGAACGCCGAACTCGAACCCGTCGCCGCCGGTGCCCCGGGGCTCAGCGACCGGGTGTCCACCGGGAACTGCCTCGGCTGACGCGCCGGCTTGCGAAGTCTGGGCCAACGTCTCTTCCGCGGCTATGCTGGGCCCCACCGGCCAGGCCGGGACACAACTCCATACCGGCCCATGACACGGACGGGAGAGCCTCGTCGCCACGGCGACGAGCACCGAAGGAGCAAGCCTCCCCGCCAATCTCTCAGGTACCGCGTACCGTCCGTGCCGGCCGACTCTGAAAAAGGATGCCGCCGCTTTCTGCGTCATCCGCCGACGGTGAAAGCCCGGGTCCGCCCGGCGCGAAACTCTCAGGTCCATGACAGAGGGGGAGTTCTTCGACACGGATCACCGTGCCGACCCGATCCGACCGGGAGAACTCCATGGACAGCACAGCGCGGCAGAGCCCGCTGCACGATCGACACGCTCAGCTCGGTGCCTCGTTCACCGACTTCGGCGGCTGGCTGATGCCGGTCCGGTACACGTCCGACCTCGCCGAGCACCATGCCGTTCGATCGGCGGCGGGGCTGTTCGACATCTCGCATATGGCCGAGTTCTGGGTGCACGACGGCCGAGCGGCGGATTTCCTCGACTACGTACTCGCGGGCCGGGTCTCCACCCTGGAGATCGGTAAGGCCAAGTACTCGCTCGTGCTGGCCGAGGACGGCGGCATCATCGACGACGTCATCGTGTACCGAACGGGGGAGCAGTACTTCCTCGTCGTCGCGAACGCCGGCAACCGTGACGCGGTGGCGGAGGCGCTCGCCGCGGCTCGGACGGCGTGGCCCCGCATCCTGCCGTTCCTCGACGGCCCTGTCGAGGGAGACTGGTCGGGCGTCGCCGGCTCGGAGGTGCCACGGGTCGAAGACCTCACGGAGCAGACCGCCCTGATCGCCGTGCAGGGGCCGCGTGCCCGCGAGGTCCTCGAAGCTCTGCCCGACCTCGACCTCAGTGAGCCGGCGCCACGAGCCGGCGAGCCGAGAGCCCCGTGGGAGCTCGCCGACCTGTCCTACTACGCCGCACGCGCTGCTCGGTGGCGGGACGCCGACCTTCTCGTCGCCCGCACGGGGTACACCGGGGAGGACGGCTTCGAGCTCCTCGCCCCCGCGGGCGTCGCGGGCGAACTGTGGGACGCGCTCCTGGTGGCGGGGGAGCCCTTCGGCCTCGTGCCTGCGGGCCTCGCCGCCCGCGACACGCTGCGTCTGGAGGCGGGCATGCCGCTGTACGGCCACGAGCTCGGACGTGGCATCCGCCCTGCCCAGGCAGGGCTCGGCCGCGTCGTCGCGGCCGACAAGGCCGACTTCGTCGGGAAGAACGCCGTCGCCGATGAGGGCGCTCCCGTGCTCGTGGGGCTCGTCTCGGAGGGCCGCCGTGCGGGCCGCGCCGGCTACGGCGTCTTCGCCGGCGACGGACGCGTCGGCCGCGACCGCGTGGGCGAAGTCACCAGCGGCGCCCTCAGCCCGACCCTCGGGCACCCCATCGCCATGGCGTACGTCTCGCCCGCGGCATCCGCTCTCGGCACCGAACTGGCCATCGACGTGCGCGGCACCCGCATTCCCGCCACCGTGACCGCCCTGCCGTTCTACCGGAGGAAGAAATGACAGACACCAACGCTCTGAAGTACACCGCCGAGCACGAGTGGATCGCCCTGGACGGTGATGTCGCCACCGTCGGCATCACCGACTACGCCGCCGACAAGCTCGGCGATGTCGTCTTCGTCGATCTGCCCGCGGTCGACTCCGGCGTGAGCGCCGGTCAGGTCTGCGGCGAGATCGAGTCGACGAAGTCGGTGGGGGAGCTCTACGCCCCGGTCGCAGGCGATGTGGTCGCGGTCAACGATGCCGTCGTCGACGACCCGTCGCTGGTGAACTCCTCGCCGTACGAGGACGGCTGGCTGCTGAAGCTGCGGGTCGACCCGGCGGCCGTCGAGAGGCTTCTCGACCGCGCCGCGTACGAGGCCCTCACGGGAGGCGAGTGATGGCGCGGACCTTCGCCGAACGGCACATCGGCACCGACGCGGCGGCCGAAGCGGTCATGCTCGACACGCTCGGCTACGACAGCGTCGACGCTCTGCTGACAGCTGCCGTGCCGGCATCCATCCGGGCCACGGCGCGCGCGTCGTCGTCGATCCCTGCCGCCGCGAGCGAGACCGAAGCGCTCGCCGAGCTGCGCGCGCTGGCGTCGCAGAATCGGCTCGCCCGACCCATGATCGGGCTCGGCTACTACGACACGATCACCCCGTCGGTCATCGCCCGGAACGTGCTCGAGAACCCCTCCTGGTACACCGCGTACACGCCGTACCAGCCCGAGATCTCCCAGGGACGGCTCGAGGCGCTCATCAACTTCCAGACGATGGTGTCCGACCTGACGGGGCTCGCGATCGCGAACGCGTCGATGCTCGATGAGTCGACCGCGGTCGTCGAGGGGATGCTGCTCGCGCGGCGAGCCTCCAAGAGCAGCGCGAACGTCTTCGCCGTGGACGCAGACGCGCTGCCGCAGACCCGCGCGCTGCTGCGTGCCCGCGCCTCGGCGGTCGGGATCGAGGTTGCCGAGCGCGACTTCGCGCGGGGGGAGACCCTGCCCGAGGGTGTCTTCGGCGTGCTGCTGCAGTACCCCGGCGCGACCGGGCGGGTGTGGGACCCCTCCGGCGTGATCGACGCCGTGCACGTCGCCGGCGGGCTCGCCGTCGTCGCCGCGGATCTTCTCGCCCTGACGCTCCTGGCCTCACCCGGTTCGCTGGGCGCCGACATCGCCGTCGGGACCACGCAGCGCTTCGGCGTGCCCCTCGGGTTCGGTGGCCCGCACGCGGGTTTCATGGCTGTGCGCCAGGGCCTCGAGCGCCAGCTGCCGGGGCGGCTGGTCGGTGTGTCGCAGGATGCTGCGGGCCACCCGGCCTACCGCCTGTCGCTGCAGACCCGCGAGCAGCACATCCGCCGTGAGAAGGCGACATCGAACATCTGCACCGCCCAGGTGCTTCTTGCGGTGATGGCGTCGATGTACGCGGTCTATCACGGCCCCGACGGGCTGCGTGCGATCGCCACCGAGGTGGCGCAGAAGACCGAGGCGCTCGCCGATCGCCTGCGCTCGTACGGGTTGAACCTCGTGTCCGACGCGTTCTTCGACACCCTCCGGATCGTGACCCCGGGACCGGCGGAGCGGGTCATCCAGCGCGCACGGTCGAAGGGATACCAATTGTTCTGGGCGGATGACGCCACCGTCGGCGTCTCGGTCGACGAGACCACGACCGCCGCCGACCTCGCTGCCGTTGCCTGGGCGTTCGGACTCCCGGACGAGGAGCCCGACGGCACCCGAGAGGTCTCGTTCGACGGCATCGTGGGGGTGCGCGCTGTGCCGGACGCGCTCCGTCGTCAGGACGGGTACCTGCAGCATCCGGTCTTCTCGCAGCACCGGAGCGAGACGGCGATGATGCGGTACCTGCATCAGCTCGCCGACCGCGACTACGCCCTGGACCGCGGGATGATCCCGCTGGGGTCGTGCACGATGAAGCTCAACGCCGCCACCGAGATGGCAGCGGTGTCGTGGCCGGAGTTCGCGCGGGTGCACCCGTTCGCCCCCGCCGACGACGTGCACGGCTATGCGGCGCTCATCGAGCAGCTCGAGAGCTGGCTGGCCGAGCTCACCGGTTACGACGCGGTCTCTCTGCAGCCGAACGCCGGCTCGCAGGGCGAGCTCGCCGGCCTGCTGGCGATCCGGGGGTGGCATCGCGCCAACAACGACGTGGAGCGCGTGGTGTGCCTCATCCCGTCGTCGGCGCACGGTACGAACGCCGCCTCGGCGGTGCTGGCGGGGATGCGGGTCGTCGTCGTGGCGTGCGACGAGGCCGGCAACGTCAACCTCGGCGACCTGCGTGCGAAGGTCGCCGCGCACGCCGATGAGCTCGCGGCGCTCATGATCACCTACCCGTCGACGCACGGCGTCTACGAGCACGACGTGCTGGAGATCACCCAGGCCGTGCACGACGCCGGCGGCCAGGTGTACATCGACGGGGCGAACCTCAACGCGCTCCTCGGCTACGCCCGGTTCGGCGACCTCGGGGGCGATGTGTCGCACCTGAACCTGCACAAGACCTTCGCGATCCCGCACGGCGGGGGCGGTCCGGGCGTCGGGCCGGTGGCGGCGAAGGCGCACCTCGCGCCCTACCTGCCGTCGCACCCGTTCTCGCAGTGGGCCGATCACGCCGGGGGATTCCGGTTCGAGGGAGGTGCGGTGTCAGCGGCTCCGCACGGGTCGGCCGGGATCCTCCCGATCTCGTGGGCCTACATCCGGATGATGGGGGAGCAGGGCCTCACGCGGGCGACGGCGTCGGCGGTGCTCGCCGCGAACTACATCGCCGCGCGGCTGCGCGATCACTTCCCGGTGCTGTACACCGGCGAGGGCGGGCTCGTCGCTCACGAGTGCATCCTCGATCTGCGACCGCTGCGCGAGGAGACCGGTGTGACCGTCGACGATGTGGCCAAGCGCCTGATCGACTACGGCTTCCACGCGCCGACGATGTCGTTCCCCGTCGCGGGGACCCTGATGGTCGAGCCGACGGAGTCGGAGGATCTCGCCGAGATCGACCGCTTCGTCGACGCGATGATCGCGATCCGCGCCGAGGCGGCGCGCGTCGCGGCGGGCGACTGGCCCGCCGACGACAACCCCCTGGTCAACGCCCCCCACACGGCCGAGTCGATCGTCGACGCCGAGTGGCGGCATCCCTACTCGCGTGAGGAAGCGGTGTATCCGGTGCGTGCGCTGGTGAGGACGAAGTACTGGCCGCCGGTGCGTCGTATCGACCAGGCCTACGGCGACCGCAATCTCACCTGCGCCTGCCCGCCGATCGAGGCGTTCGCCTAGCCCGCGCCGCGCCGCGCCGCGCCGCGCCGCGCTCGCGTCCCTCGCGCGCTCCCCGCGGCCAGCGAGAGTGCATCTGGGCGCCGAGGATGCGGGGTTCACCCGTTCTCTCGGCGCCCCGTTGCATTCTCGCGAAAAAGGATGCGACGGACGGCGACGAGTTCGGCTGTGTTCTCCGATGCGATCGGTCGAAGCCCGACGCTGCGCAGAGTCGCTCGAAGTGGCGCGACAGCAGCGACGTCGCTCCATCCCCAGTGCGCGGTCGCCGCGATGCTCTCGAGGAGGCGCTGATCACGATGACCTTGTCGTCGGAAGATCTCGACGGGGTTTCCATACCGACCGTCGTACTTGACGTCGCCGTCGGCTTCGCCGATGACACCGAGGGTCGGCCAGTGAAAGTCCGCACGATCTTCCACACCCGAACCAGAGCGGAAGACGACCTGTAGGTCGGGATCGGGGAATCCGAGCCACTCGATCACGGCGCGACTGACCGATTCGAGGACGGTCTCGGCGACGGGCGTCGCCCGCGAAAGGGCCCACCGAGCCGCCCCGCGCCCTCGGCCGCTGATCCGCTCCGCATTACGTCCGAGGAGTTCCTCCCGGCTCAGGCCGGCGTCGGATCGGAGCGCGTAATCACTCATCGCCAGCCCGAGCGACGAGTGCCGATATCGGGAGAGGTCGACCGCCGTGTCGGCCAGGCTCGTGATCGCGAATCCGTCGGTCACCAGGATGTCGCGGTCCGAGCCGGATCGGTGGGTGCGGACGCCGCCGCCGAATCGCGAGGTGTCTGCAGGGCCGACCAGGACATGAACGACCTGGGGATCACCGAAGACCGGCCCGCCCAGGAGTGCAGCGGCGGATTCGTGACTGAACACGGTGTCGGGATGCGTGAGGTTGACCGCGTGGACGCGGGCCAGGTAGCGGTCCCAGGGTGCGAGATCGCGCCACCGTTCTGCGGGCGCATACACGCCCCTTCGGAGTCGAACGAGTGCGCCGCGCGCGACCTCACGTTCGGGATGCGGAACGCTCCGCGCCCTCAGGAGCGGTAGCGGATTCGGAGCGATCCCGAGCGTCGATGCAGAGGTGAACATCCGTTCACCCTGACCGTGTCGTCGGGCAGCGGTGCGGTCGTCTTGGCGGATTGTGGATGACTTGTGCTCAAGCCGTCCTGTGGAGGAGCCTCGTCGACCAGGCGTCTGCCACCGAGAATCCATCTGCGCGCCCAGAATGCGGGGTCGCCCCGCATCCTCGGCGCCCAGATGCACTCTCGCCGAAGGGGGGAGAGGGTGGGGCGGGGTCACGGGGTGGGGGTGGGGAGGGGGGCGAAGACGCCGGGGAAGAAGGCGACGGCCAGCGGGTAGCCGACGAACGCGACGATGTCGATGAGGGTGTGCGTGATCACCAGCGGCATCACGCGTCCCCACCGGCGGTAGCACCAGCCGAAGACGATGCCCATGACGAAGTTCCCGATGATCGCGCCGACGCCCTGATACGCGTGATAGGCCGCGCGAAGGCCGGCCGTGGCGAGGATGATCGCCCACCATGACCAGCCGACGCGCCGCAGGCGGTCGAAGAGGTAGCCGAGGAAGATGACTTCTTCCGTCAGACCCGCGCGGAGGGCCGCAAGCAGCAGAAGGGGAACGGTGTACCACGCGGCATCCAGCGGCGAGGCGACCACGGCCACCGTCACGCCGAGTGAACGGCCGAGGATGTAGAGGCCGAGGCCGGGGACGCCGATCACGAGGCCGAGCAGCACGGCGCGACCCAGATCGCCGCCGAATCGCCGGAAGTCGAGGCCGATCCTGGCAAAGGCGCTCTTCCCGGGTTCCCACAGCAGGTAGATCACCAGGGCGACGAGGGCCAGGGAGAAGAAGATGTCGAGCAGCTGATAGACGAGATCCCAGATGGCCGCGGCGTCCCTCGAGGGGTTCAGCTGCGTCTGCTGGTCGGAGATCCGACGCTCCTCCTCGAGGGCGCGGATCACCGAGCGGACGAAGGCCAGGACGCTGTAGGCCGCGCTCTGACCGACCGTGATGGCCAGCACGATGCCGATCTCCCACCACGTCCGGGCCCGGGGGAACGACGTGGGAATCCTCACATCATCGGGGGGCATCACGGCGGCCATCTTGTCAGATTGTCACATTCCGGTCGCTCTGAGTTAAGGCTCTGTAACGTTTTGGGCCACCCTTTTGACCATCCGCAGAGGGCGTGCTTAGTGTTTCGGTATCCGCGCGGCGTAAGGTCCAGGCCTTTTCGCGTGCGCACAACCCTGCACAGGAGGAACAGTGAGAATGAAGCGCTTCTCGATCGCGGTGGGACTCACCGCGGTCGGCGCACTCGTGATCTCGGGCTGCGCCCCGGGCGGCGGCGGCGATGCCGGCGACGACTCGGGTCTGGTCGAAGGATCGTCCATCACCGCGGCGTGGAACCAGGCGTTCTACTCCATGAACGGCAATACGTCGTTCGGAAACGCCACCGCCAACAACAACATCAACTACCTGGTGTTGGACGGCTTCAACTACTACAACAACACCCCGGAGCTCGTGCAGAACACCTCGTTCGGCACCTACGAGCTCGTCAGCGAAGACCCGCTGACGGTCACCTTCACGGTCAACGAGGGCGTCAACTGGTCCGACGGCACCCCGATCGACGCCGCCGACCTCATGCTCAACTGGGCCGCCCTGTCGCGCGCGCTGGACACCCCCGACTTCGACCCGGGCGAGTTCACCGACCCCGAGACCGGTGAGTTCACCGACGCGTTCCCCACCGACGTCGTGTACTTCGACTCCGGTGCCACGCCCGAGTCGGGCATGGGTCTGGTCAGCGAGACCCCCGAGGTCGGCGAGGACGGTCGCTCCATCACGATGACCTTCGACCAGCCGTTCGTCGACTGGGAGCTCGTCTTCACCTCTCCGCTGCCGGCGCACGTCATCGCCAAGAACGCCCTCGGCCTCGAGGACAACGAGGAGGCCAAGCAGGCCGTCCTCGACGCGATCGAGTCCAACGACGCCGCCGCGCTCGCACCGATGGCCTCGTTCTGGAACTCGGGCTTCAACTTCACGGCGATGCCCGACGACGCCGAGCTGGTCACCGCCAGCGGCCCGTACATCATCAGCGACTTCGTCGCCGACGAGTACATCACCCTGACGGCCAACCCCGAGTACTCCGGTGATAACACCGCGAACATCGAGGAGATCACCGTCCGCTTCATCCCCGACCCGCTCGCAGCGGTTCAGGCGCTGGAGAACGGTGAGGTGGACATCATCCAGCCGCAGGCGACCGCGGACATCACCACGGCCCTCGAAGGCATCGACGGCATCACCGTGAACACCGGTCTCGGTGGCACGTACGAGCACGTCGACCTGCAGTTCGACCAGGGACGCAACCCGGAGAACATCTTCTCCAACCCCCAGGTGCGTGAGGCCTTCATGAAGACCATCCCGCGCCAGGAGATCGTCGACACCCTCATCAAGCCGATCATCGGCGACGACGCGATCCTCCGTGACTCGCAGCTGTTCGTCCCCGGTGCGGCGGGCTACGACGAGGCGGCGGCCAGCAACACCTCCGCCGACTACGCCGAGGTCGACATCGAGGGCGCCCGCCAGCTCCTGGAGGAGTCGGGCGTCACCAACACCGAGGTCTGCGTCCTCTACGCCTCGAACAACCCGCGTCGTGTCAACGAGTTCGCGCTCATCCAGCAGTCGGCCAACGAGGCCGGCTTCAACGTCACCGACTGTGGCTCCGAGGACTGGGGCGGCCTGCTGGGCACCCCCGGTGCCTACGACGCCTCGCTGTTCGGATGGCAGTCGACGAGCCTGGGTGTCACCAACTCGCTGCCGACCTTCGTCACCGCTGGTATCAACAACCTCAACTTCTACTCGAACGAGCGCGTTGACGAGATCATCACCGAGCTGAACACCACGTTCGACGAGGAGACCCAGATCGAGCTCCAGGTCGAGATGGACCGTCTGCTGTGGGAGGACTTCTACGGCGTGACGATCTACCAGTTCCCCGAGGTCACTGCCTTCAGCGACCGCGTGACGAACATCGACCCGTCGATTCTCGCGCCGACCATCTTCTGGAACGCGTGGGACTGGGAAGTCACGGACGCCGGCTCGGAGGAGTAAGCAAGACCACGGTCTGACTCGGGCGCGCGCCGCCTGAACCCGCACCAAGGTCGGGGGGTGCAGATTCCCTCGGGAATCTGCACCCCTCCCGCTTGTTAGACTTCTCCCCGCGGCAGCCGCACGCCCGAGCTGCATCCCCCGCTCCCGCGCGCGCCGTGCCGACTCATCGATAGGCAGGCAGCCTCACCATGGCTTCATTCATCATCCGGCGGTTGATCGCGTCGATCTTCGTGCTCTTCGCCGCCACCTTCTTGATGTACATCCTGGTCTCGCTCTCGGGTGACCCGCTCGAAGAGCTCAGACAGTCCAATGCTCCGAACAAAGCGGAGCTCATGGAAGCTCGCACGCGGCTTCTCAACCTGGATGTCCCCGCACCGCTGCGCTACTTCCTGTGGCTCGGCGGTCTCTTCCGCGGCGACCTCGGCATCAGCATCCAGAACCAGTCGGTCAACGCCCTCCTCTCCAACGCACTGACGTCGACGCTGACGCTCGTGACGACGGCGACGGTCGTGGCGATCGTCCTGGGTATCACGGTCGGCATCATCTCGGCGCTTCGCCAGTACACCGGCTTCGACTACTCCGTCACCCTCATCGCGTTCCTCTTCTTCTCCCTGCCGATCTTCTGGGTCGCGGTGCTGCTGAAGCAGTACGGCGCGATCCAGCTGAACTCCTGGCTCGCCGATCCGACGATCGCGATACCCGCGATCGTGCTGATATCGCTGATCGCCGGTGTGCTGTGGATGTCGCTGATCGGCGGCCACTGGAAGCGTCGTCTCATCGTGTTCGGCGCGGCGACCCTCGCCACCGCGGGAGTCCTGGCCTACCTGTCGGTCACCCAGTGGTTCGCCGACCCGAGTATCGGGATCGTCGTGTACGCAGCACTCGTCATCGGCATCGCCTTCGGCATCACCGCCGTCTCCACCGGACTGCGCAACCGCAAGGCCCTGTACGCGGCACTGGCCGTCGCGGTGCTCGGCATCGCGCTGTACTTCCCGATGATGAACTACATCCTCAATGGGATGACGCTGGGCTTCTTCGTCCTGCTCATCGTCCTCACCATCGTGGTGACCGGCGCCATCGGGTGGTTCTTCGGTGCCCCCGATCGGGGCCCGGTGATCCGAACCGCGATCCTCGTCGGTGTCTTCTCCGCGGGCCTCATCGCCCTCGACAAGTACATGTCCTACTGGGAGGCCTACGCCAACTCCAGCCGCATCCGGGGGCGGCCGATCGCCACGGTGGGCGCCTCGACGCCGGGACTGGGCGGCAACTTCTGGGTGCAGGGGATCGACCTCTACACCCACCTGCTTCTGCCGACCATCGCGATCGTGCTGATCTCGTTCGCGTCCTACACGCGTTACTCCCGGGCGAGCCTGCTCGAGGTGATGAACCAGGACTACATCCGCACGGCGCGATCGAAGGGCCTCACCGAGCGAACCGTGGTCGTCCGCCACGCCTTCCGGAACGCCCTCATCCCGATCACGACGATCATCGCCTTCGACGTCGGCGCCCTCGTCGGCGGCGCGGTGGTCACGGAGACGATCTTCGGCTGGACCGGAATGGGGCGCCTGTTCGTCGACGCACTGCGTGTCTCCGATCCGAACCCGATCATGGCGTTCTTCGTCGTCACGGGGACGCTGGCCGTGTTGTTCAACCTCATCGCGGACCTCGTCTACGCCGCGCTCGACCCGAGAATCAAGGTGGGCTGATGAGCACCGTCACACAAGGACCCGAAGACCGTGAGGCCGAGGCCACCGCGGAGATCTCCATCGAGCAGCGCGAGACCGAGGGCCTGAGTCAGGGTCAGATCGTCCGCCGCCGGTTCTTCCGTCACCGCGCGGCCGTGACCTCCATGATCGTGCTGGCGTTCATCGTGGTGCTGGCCTTCACCTCCGTGGGCATCGAGATCGGAAGTCTCCGCATCCCGGGATGGTGGCAGTACGACTGGCGGGAGATCCCGACGGTCGAGAATCGTGGCGCTCCGTCGCTCAGCCTCATCCCCGAATTCCTCGGCGGGGCCGGGATCGCTTTCGGCAACCACCCGTTCGGGCAGGACGAGGTCGGTCGCGACACCTTCGCGGTCGTCATGCGCGGCGCGCAGCAGTCGCTCATGGTGATGGTCATCGCAGGTGTGGTGGCGACGATCATCGGCGTCGTCATCGGCGCGGTGGCGGGCTACTACCGCAAGTGGGCCGATTCGGTGCTCATGCGCTTCACCGACATCATCATCACCATCCCGCTCATCGTCATCGGCGCGGTGCTCGGCAACGCGCTCGGAAACCTCGGAGCCGCCGTCCTCGGTGTCGTGATCGGCCTCTTCGCCTGGACGACCCTGGCGCGACTCGTGCGTGGTGAGTTCCTCACGCTTCGCGAGCGCGAGTTCGTGGATGCCGCTCGGGTGTCGGGAGCCCGTGATCGACGCATCATCTTCCGCCACATCCTCCCGAACGCGGTCGGCGTGATCGTCGTGAACGCGACCCTCCTCATGGCGGGCGCGATCCTGCTCGAGTCGGCGCTGAGCTTCCTCGGATTCGGCGTCCAGTCGCCCGACACGTCGCTCGGCAAGATCGTCTCCGACAACCAGGCGGCGTTCTCGACGAGGCCGTGGCTGTTCTGGTGGCCGGGTCTGTTCATCATCGCCATCGCGCTCTGCGTCAACTTCATCGGCGATGGCCTCCGCGACGCGTTCGACCCGCGCCAGAAGAAGATGCCGAGCGAGCGGGCGATGGCCCGCGCGGGAATCGCGAAGGGGCCGGCGGCGCCCGCCGGTGGCACCGCGCAGGCTCACGAACCCGCCACCGTCACGGTCGCCGGGGAGGCGGTCTACACCGGTGACGTGGAGAACTACCACGACCCCCGCCCCGAAGAGCCCGGCGATGCCGGTCACGGCCGGTTCGATCCGGAGCGCTGAGATGCCGCTCCTACAGCGCGAGGCCGAGGACGGTCGCCGCGCCGCTGACCGCGAGAGCGGCGATCGTCCCCACGTGCCAGGTCACCTTCTCAGCCTCGGGGTCTTCCCCGGGGGCGAGAAGGCCCTGGGCGCGCAGCGCCTCCCACTGGCCGCGGATGAGCTGAGCGAGGTTTCCGGTCGGCGTCGAGACGGCGTCGCTCGGGCGGAGCGAGCCGAATTCGCCGCGGGCACTCGCGCCGACACCGTCGAAGTCCTTCTCCGCCAATCCGAGTGCGCGGTGCCGCCCCGGCGCGGGCGCCGCCCACACGGGCACCTTGCCGTGACCGGTCCGCAGCGTGAGCGCGAAGCGCGTGTCGATGTCGCGGATCGCCGGCCACGGCACGAAGTGGGTGCGAAGGACGTTGACGACCGTCACCCCGTGCGGCTCGACCTTCAGGCGAGGACGCCAGAAGAAGGTCCACGCCAGCACGGCGATGAACACCAGGGGCCACGAGTAGCGCAGCCCCGACCCCGGGTCATCCACCCACAGCGCGATGATTCCCCCCGCGCACAACACCCCGGTCACGACAGCGAGGATGCGGCCGAACATCGGCCTGTAGTCGACCTCCTGGAACGCCATGACCTCAAGCTTCTCAGATGGGATGCCACCGCATGACTGACACCACCGCCCCCTCGGGCACTCCCGAGACGATCCTCGAGGTCGACGGACTGAACGTCGAGTTCTGGGTGGACGGCGAGTTCTACCCCGCCGCCGTCGACATGAACTACACCGTCCGCCGGGGCGAGGTCCTCGCGATCGTGGGTGAGTCGGGGTCGGGCAAGTCGACCAGCTCGATGTCGCTGCTGGGCCTGCTGCCCGAGAACGCCCGCGTGACCGGCTCGATCAAGCTCCTCGACCGTGAGCTCCGCGGCGTCGACCAGGCCACCATCCGGTCGCTGCGCGGAAACGAGATCGCGGTGATCTTCCAGGAGCCGATGACGGCCCTGAACCCCGTCTACACGATCGGCTTCCAGATCGTCGAGGCGCTCCGCTCCCACGACCGTTCGCTCGCGCCGTCGGCGGCGAAGAAGCGCGCCATCGAGCTGCTGAGCCTGGTGGAGATGCCCAACCCCGAGCAGTCCTTCCACAAGTACCCGCATCAGCTGTCCGGCGGTCAGCGTCAGCGCGCCATGATCGCGCAGTCGATCTCGTGCGACCCGCTCCTGCTCATCGCCGACGAGCCCACGACCGCGCTCGACGTCACGGTGCAGGCCGAGATCCTCGACCTGCTCCGCAATCTCCACAAGCGTCTGGACTCGGCGATCATCCTCATCACCCACGACATGGGCGTTGTCGCCGACCTCGCCGACCGCATCATGGTGATGAAGAACGGCATCGTGGTGGAGTCGGGTTCGGTGGAGGACATCTTCCACCACCCCACCCACCCCTACACCCAGCAGCTGCTGGCCTCGGTGCCGCACCTCGGCCTCGGCGTGCTCGAGCCGATCGACGAGTCCGCCGCCGGCGAGGTGGTCAGCGAAACCTCGGCCGTACCCACCATCGCCTCGATCCGCGAGCACGCCAACACGCAGCGCGTCGTCGAGACGCGCGAGCCGGTGCTGTCGTTCGAGGATGTCGCGATCGAGTACCCCAAGCGCGGGCGCATCCCCGCCTTCCGTGCGGCCGAGCACATCGATCTGCAGATCTACCCCGGCGAGATCATGGGGCTCGTGGGGGAGTCGGGATCGGGCAAGACCACCATCGGCCGCGCCGCGATCGGCCTGATCCCGATCGCGGAGGGGAAGCTCACCACCGTCGGCACCGACATCTCCCACGCCACGCAGAAGGATCTGTTCGCCATCCGCCGCCGGACCGGGATCGTCTTCCAGGACCCCGCCTCGTCGCTGAACCCCCGGATGCCGATCGGCCAGTCGATCGGCGAGCCGATCCTCCTCGCGGGCGAGGCCAAGGGCAAGGACCTCGATCGCAGGGTCGAAGACCTCCTCGACCAGGTCGAGCTGCCCCGCTCGTACCGGAATCGATTCCCGCACGAGCTGTCAGGCGGTCAGCGCCAGCGCGTCGGTATCGCCCGCGCCCTGGCCCTGGCGCCCGAGCTGCTCGTCGCCGACGAGCCCACCTCGGCCCTGGATGTCTCGGTGCAGGCGCGCTTCCTCGATCTTCTCCAGGAGCTGCAGCAGGAGCTGCAGTTCGCGTGCCTGTTCATCAGCCACGACCTGGCTGTCGTCGACATCCTCGCCCACCGCATCAGCGTGATGCACCTGGGGAAGCTCGTGGAGACCGGCACACGCGACGAGATCCTGCGCGGAGCGAAGGATCCCTACACCCAGCGCCTCATCGCCGCGGTCCCGGTGCCCGACCCCGACGCGCAGCGGGAGCGCCGAGAGGCCCGCGCCGCCCTCCTGGGGCGTTCCGCAAGCTGACCGACACCGCTGCGCCGGAGGACTCTCCTCCGCGCCTGCGAGGCTCCTGAACGGGTCGCGCAGGCGCGGACGGTAGGATGGGTCCGCCCGATTCCGGGCTTTTCCCACAGCTTTCAAGGATTCCCTCATGGCGCGCGCCCTCCGTCCGGACCTCCGCAACGTCGCGATCGTCGCGCACGTCGACCACGGCAAGACCACCCTCGTGGACGCCATGCTGCGACAGACCGGGTCGTTCGGCGACCACGCTCACGTCGAGGAGCGGGCGATGGACTCCAACGATCTGGAGCGCGAGAAGGGGATCACGATCCTCGCGAAGAACACCGCCATCACCTACAACGGCGCGCACACCGACGTACCCGTGACGATCAACGTCATCGACACCCCGGGTCACGCCGACTTCGGCGGCGAGGTCGAGCGCGGTCTGTCGATGGTCGATGGCGTGGTGCTGCTGGTCGACGCCAGCGAGGGCCCGCTTCCCCAGACCCGCTTCGTCCTCCGCAAGGCCCTGGAGGCCAAGCTCCCCGTCATCCTGCTGGTGAACAAGACCGACCGGCCCGACGCGCGCATCGCCGAGGTCGAGGAGGAGGCGCATGACCTGCTGCTCGGACTCGCCTCCGATCTGCAGGACGATGTGCCCGACCTCGATGTCGACGCTCTCCTCGATGTGCCGGTCGTCTATGCGTCAGGCCGCGCCGGAGCGGCCTCCCGTACCCGCCCCGCCAACGGCGACCTCCCCGACAACAGCGACCTCGAGCCGCTGTTCGAGGCCATCCTCGCGCACGTTCCCGCGCCGTCCTACGACGACGAAGCGCCGCTCCAGGCGTGGGTGACGAACCTCGACTCCAGCCCCTTCCTCGGCCGCCTCGCACTCCTGCGCGTGTTCAACGGCACGCTGAAGAAGGGGCAGACCGTCGCGTGGGTGCGCCATGACGGTTCGCACTCCACCGCACGGATCACCGAGCTGCTGAAGACCCGTGCGCTCGAGCGCTACCCCGCCGAGGAGGCGGGTCCGGGCGACATCGTCGCGATCGCGGGCTTCGAGGACATCACCATCGGCGAGACCATCGCCGACCCCGAGGACGTTCGGCCGCTTCCCGCCATCACGGTGGACGACCCGGCGATCTCGATGACCATCGGTACGAACACCTCGCCCCTGGTCGGCAAGGTCAAGGGCCACAAGGTCACCGCGCGCATGGTGAAGGACCGCCTCGACCGTGAGCTCATCGGCAACGTGTCGCTGAAGGTGGTCGACATCGGCCGGCCCGACGCGTGGGAGGTGCAGGGCCGCGGCGAGCTCGCCCTCGCCATCCTGGTGGAGAACATGCGCCGTGAGGGCTTCGAGCTGACCGTCGGCAAGCCCCAGGTGGTCACCCGCAAGGGCGAGGACGGCAAGGTTCAGGAGCCCTTCGAGCACCTGACGATCGATGCTCCCGAGGAGTACCTCGGAGCCATCACCCAGCTCCTCGCCGCTCGCAAGGGTCGCATGGAGACGATGGTCAACCACGGCACCGGATGGGTGCGCATGGAGTTCGTCGTACCCTCGCGCGGGCTCATCGGATTCCGGACCGAGTTCCTCTCGGTCACCCGTGGCACGGGCATCGCCAACGCGATCTCGCACGGTTACGACGACTGGGCCGGCCACATCCAGTCCCGTCAGAACGGTTCGATCGTCGCCGACCGTGCCGGCGTCGTGACCCCGTTCGCGATGATGGCGCTCCAGGAGCGCATGAGCTTCTTCGTCCAGCCCACCGAAGAGGTCTACGAGGGCATGGTCGTCGGCGAGAACACCCGCGCCGACGACATGGACGTCAACATCACCAAAGAGAAGAAGCTCACCAACATGCGCTCCTCGACTGCCGACGAGCTCGAGCGTCTGACCCCGCCGCGTCAGCTCTCGCTCGAGGAGAGCCTCGAGTTCGCCCGTGAGGACGAGTGCGTCGAGGTCACGCCCGAGAAGGTGCGCATCCGCAAGGTGATCCTCGATGCGACCGAGCGCGGTCGCGCCGCGTCGCGGCTGAAGCGCCAGGACGCCAACGTCTGATCGGGCCCGCCCTCGCGGGCCGACTCACCGCGCTTCCGAGAGAAGCACGGCGGATGTCGCGGGCTCGAGTGCCTCGAAGACGTGCGGACCGTCGCCGGCGTAGGTGAGGAAGTCGCCGGGCTCGAGGGTCACGGGCTCTGACTCGGGCCCGACCAGTGCCCGTCCCGAGATGAGGACGACGTACTCGACCGTGCCGCGGGGGTGGGGCGCCGACCGGCGCGTGCCGCCGGGATCGGCTCGGATCACGTAGAGGTCGCGACGCGCTCCGGGTGGGCACGCGGACAGCAGGGCGGCCGCGTACGGTGCCACCCCTGAGGGCACTGCGGGCATCTCGCTGCCACGGACGACACGGGTGATCGGCGCCGGGTCGTCGACGAAGACCGAGAAGGGGATGCCCAGCGCCGTGGCGATCGCCCACAGCGTCTCCACGTTCGGGTTTCCGGCTCCGCCCTCCAGCTGCGAGATCGTCGCCTTGGACACCTCGGCCCTCCGCGCCAGCTCCGACACCGAGAGGCCGGCTGCTTCGCGCTCGCGGCGGAGGGCGACGGCGATCCGGGTTCCCAATGATTCCATTCGTTCAGTATGCCAAACATTCGTTCACTTGACTGGCCGATTGTGGTCGTCCAGGATGAACCCGGACCCCCCGAACCGGGGAGATGTCCGTGACCGTTCTGAGAGGCGGACGAGATGACCGATCACGCCGACGCGCGCGAGGCCTGGCACGACGCCCTCGGCGTGGCGCTGGCCACCAGTGCCTACGGGGTGTCCTTCGGCGCGCTGGCGGTCGCGGCCGGTCTGGATGTGTGGCAGACGTGCGTGCTCAGTCTTCTCATGTTCACCGGTGGGTCCCAGTTCGCCTTCGTCGGCATCATCGGAGCCGGGGGAGTGGCCGCCGCCCCTGCCGCCATCGCCTCCGCCGCACTCCTCGGGGTTCGAAACATCGCCTATGGGATGCGGATGTCGGCGATCATCGGCACAGGTCCCTTGAAGCGGCTGGCCGCAGCGCACGTCACGATCGACGAGTCCACGGCTGTCTCGCTCGCGCGCGACACGCCTCGGGGACGCACCATCGGATTCTGGGCGACCGGCATCGGCATCTACCTCGGCTGGAATCTCTCCACCCTGGCCGGAGCGCTCCTCGGTGATGTTCTGGGGGATCCCCGCGCATGGGGGCTCGACGCCGCGGCCGCCGCTGCGTTCCTCGCTCTCCTCTGGCCGCGCCTGCGTGAACGGCAGGCCATCGCAACCGGAATCGCCGCGGCCGCGGTCGCGACTGTGCTCACCCCGGTGCTGATGCCGGGGCTGCCCGTCCTCGTCGCGGCGTTCGTCGCCGTCGTCATCGGGTGGGGAAACCTCCTCGGGGGGACCGCCGCCACCGCAACGCCGGGAAGGAGTGCGCCGTGACGCTCTGGACAGCGGTGCTGGTCGCCTCGATCATCTGCGTGGCGCTCAAGGCCGTCGGATACCTCATCCCGCCGAAGGTCCTCGAGGCGCCCCGCCCGGCCCGGATCGCCGATCTCCTGACCGTCGCGCTGCTCGCGGCGCTCGTCGCCGTGCAGACCCTCGGTGCCGGCCAGGCGATCGTCGTGGACGCGCGGGTACCCGCCGTACTGGTCGCGGCAGGCCTTCTCCTCCTTCGTGCGCCCTTCCTCGTGGTGGTGGCTGCCGCGGCGCTGACCGCGGCGCTCCTGCGGTGGCTCGGATGGGCGGCCTGATCGCGTCCGCCGGTCGTGCAGCGCCTACGCTGGTCTGATGCGCACGTCCACCCTCGCCCGCATCCTCACCTGGATCGTCGCGGTCGTGATCGGCGGAGCGTACGGACTGGCGGGCACCATCGCCCATCCCTTCACCCTGTGGGTCCTGCCCGTCGGGCTGGTGCTGGCGATCATCGGATCGACCGCGCTCCTGGTCGCCATCCGACTCCTGACGGGAGATCGGTGGGCGACGCTGGCCGCCGGGCTCGGGATGCTCGCCGCCACCCTGGTCTTCTCCGGGGAAGGCCCGGGCGGGAGCGTCATCGTGCCGCAGACGAGCTTGGGGATCGTGTGGACGTTCTCCGTCCCCCTCGTGGTCGCGATCGTCGTCGCCTGGCCCGAGCGGATGTCCGTCCCGGCGAGGACTGCACGGTCGGAGCCCATAGACTGATCACGTGACGTATGTGATCGCCCTCCCGTGCGTCGATGTCAAGGATCGCGCCTGCATCGACGAGTGCCCGGTCGACTGCATCTACGAGGGTGAACGCTCTTTGTACATCCACCCCGACGAGTGCGTGGACTGCGGTGCGTGCGAGCCCGTCTGCCCGGTCGAGGCGATCTACTACGAGGACGATCTGCCCGAGGAATGGCAGGACTACTACACCGCCAACGTCGAGTTCTTCTCCGACGTGGGGTCCCCCGGCGGCGCGGCCAAGGTCGGCGTCATCGCGAAGGACCATCCGATCATCGCGGCTCTTCCTCCCCAGGAACACTGATCGTGGGGGTCGCCGACCTCGCCGATTACCCCTGGGACGCCGTCCGACCGTTCGCGGTCCGGGCTCAGCAGCATCCCGATGGCATCGTGGATCTGTCGGTCGGCTCGCCGGTGGACCCCACCCCCGACGTCGTCGCCGCGGCACTGCGCGACGCGACGGATGCGCACGCCTACCCGCAGACGGCGGGCACACCGGCGCTGCGCGAGGCGATCGCCGGATGGTACGCCCGGCGACGTGGCGTCGAGGGGCTCGGTGCCGACGAGGTGCTGCCGACCGTCGGGTCGAAGGAGTTCGTCGCCCTCCTTCCGCTCCTGCTGGGCGTGGGTCCGGGAGACATCGTCGTACATCCGCGCGCGGCGTACCCGACGTACGAGGTGGGCGCGAGGCTCGTGGGCGCCACGCCGATCGCCTCGGATGATCCATCCGAATGGCCCGACGCGACCCGGCTGGCCTGGCTGAACTCGCCCGGGAATCCCGATGGAGCGGTACAGGATGTCGCGGCGCTGCGAGATGCCCGAGAGCGCGCCCGTGAGCTCGGGGCGATCCTCGCCTCGGACGAGTGCTACGCCGAACTCGGCTGGGACGCCCCGTGGGACGCCGACCCCGTGCCCTCCGCGCTCGACCCGCGGGTCACCGACGGAGACCGACGCGGCGTGCTGTCGGTCTACTCGCTGAGCAAGCAGTCGAACCTCGCCGGCTATCGCGCGGCCTTCGTCGCCGGCGACGCCGCTCTCCTCGCCGAGATCCACACCGCCCGCAAGCACCTCGGTCTCATCCCTCCGGCGCCGGTGCAGGCCGCGATGGTCGCCGCTCTCGGCGACGACGAGCATGTGGACCATCAGCGCGAGCGCTATCGCCGCCGCCGCGACATCCTCCGCCCCGCCCTGCTCGACGCCGGGTTCCGTATCGACCGCAGCGAAGCCGGCCTGTACCTCTGGGCGACGGAAGGACGCGATGCATGGGCGAGCCTGTCCGACCTCGCCGATCTCGGCATCCTCGTCGGGCCCGGCACGTTCTACGGCCCTCATCATCCGCAGCACGTTCGGCTGTCGCTCACCGCGTCGGACGAGCGGATCGCAACCGCGGCCGCGCGGCTGCGCACGCGATGAATCGTCTGATCCCTCCAGCCGATCTCGTCGGGCTTTGGCGATGACAACAGTAGGCGCCGTCGCCCGATAGGCTGTAAGCGGCGTCGCGACACGCGTCGTGGGCCGCATCGCTCGGGCAGGCAACGTGACGCCCGGGCTGGACGACACCCCCGGCACGACCAGGAATCGCGAGGAGGCGCCGTGAGCGACGGAACCCAGCAGGAGAAGGCAACCTTCACAGTCGGGGAACGCACCGCCGAGTTCCCGGTGCTGGCGGGGACCGACGGCATCCCCAGCGTCGACATCTCCACCTTCATGCGTCAGACCGGGCACACCACCCTCGACTACGGTTTCGTGAACACGTCGGCGACGAAGTCGGCCATCACCTTCATCGACGGCGACAAGGGGATCCTGCGGTATCGCGGCTATCCCATCGAGCAGCTGGCGAAGAACAGCACCTACCTCGAGGTCGCGTGGCTGCTCATCTACGGCGAACTGCCCACGGCCGACCAGCTCGCGGAGTTCGACAACCGCATCCGTCGCCACACTCTGCTGCACGAGGATCTCAAGCGGTTCTTCTCCGCCCTTCCCCACACGGCCCACCCGATGTCGGTGCTCTCCGCGGCGACTGCGGCGCTGTCGACCTACTACGAGCGCGAATCCGACCCGAACAATCCGGAGCACGTCGAGCTGAACACCATCCGGATGCTCGCGAAGCTTCCCGTGATCGCCGCGTACGCGCATAAGAAGAGCGTCGGGCAGGCCTTCCTCTACCCCGACAATTCGCTGAGCTTCGTCGACAATTTCCTGAAGCTGAACTTCGGTGTGCTCTCGGAGATCTATGACGTCAACCCCGTGATGACGCGGGCCCTCGAGCGGCTGCTGATCCTCCACGAAGACCACGAGCAGAACGCCTCCACCTCGACCGTGCGCCTCGTCGGCTCGACGGGCGCGAACCAGTTCTCATCGATATCGGCGGGCATCAACGCGCTGTACGGTCCGCTGCACGGCGGCGCGAACGAAGCCGTTCTGGAGATGCTCGGTCGCATCCGCGACTCGGGCGAGGGCGTGCGTCGCTTCGTCGAGCGTGTGAAGAACAAGGAAGACGGCGTGAAGCTCATGGGCTTCGGGCACCGCGTCTACAAGAACTACGACCCGCGCGCCAAGCTCGTGAAGGAGTCGGCTGACGAGGTGCTCGAGGCGCTCGGGGTCAGCGATCCGCTGCTGGACCTGGCGAAGGAGCTCGAGGCGATCGCGCTCGAGGACGACTACTTCAAGGAGCGTCGCCTGTACCCCAACGTGGACTTCTACACGGGCGTGATCTACAAGGCGATGGGCTTCCCCACGCGCATGTTCACCGTCCTGTTCGCGATCGGGCGCCTGCCCGGCTGGCTGGCGCACTGGCGCGAGATGCAGCAGGACCCGCAGACCAAGATCGGGCGTCCGCAGCAGCTGTACACGGGCGCCGTCGAACGGAATTACCCCGGAGAGGCCTGACCCGCGCGAGTCAGTCCGCTCCGCATTATTCCAGCAGGGGCAGCGGGGGAGCTTCTCTCCGGCGTGGATGCGTCGCAGCACCTCGCCTGCGAAGTCGGGGACATGGTTCTCGACGTTGCGCGGTGAGCGTTCGTAGCCGCCGGAGGCGGGGCGCTCGGGGATCTCGATGACGGGACGCTCGATCTCGCGGTATGGGACCTGTGAGAGCAGGTGCGCGATCATGTTGAGTCGGCCGCGGCGCTTGTCCTCGTTGTCCACCTCGAACCACGGCGCCTCGGGGATGTCGGTGTGCACGAACATCGTGTCTTTGGCGCGGGAGTAGTCCTCCCACCTGGTGATCGACAGCACGTCGTTGGGGCTGAGCTTCCAGCGCCGCATCGGATCCTTCGCGCGGGAGCGGAAGCGGCGCTCCTGCTCCACGTCCGAGACGCTGAACCAGTACTTCAGCAGCAGGACGCCGTCCTCCACCAGCATCCGCTCGAAGATCGGCGCCTGGTGCAGGAACCGGTGGTACTCGGCATTGGTGCAGTAGCCCATCACGTGCTCCACACCGGCTCGGTTGTACCAGGATCTGTCCATCAGCACGATCTCGCCGGCCGCGGGCAGGTGGGCGATGTACCGCTGGAAGTACCACTGGGTCTTCTCGCGGTCGGTGGGAGCGGGCAGGGCGACGATCCGCGTGACGCGGGGGTTGAGGTACTCCGACACCCGCTTGATCGTGGAACCTTTGCCCGCCGCATCCCGGCCCTCGAAGATCACCACGATCCGGGCGCCGGTGGCCTGCACCCATGCCTGCATCTCGACCAGCTGCGCCTGGAGCCTGGCGAGCTCGTTCTCATACAGTTCCCGCGGGATCCTGCGAGCCATGTCCGCTCCTCTCTGCCTGCGGCTACGCGTGCAGCGACTCGTTGAGTGTGACGCCCACTCCGGTCCGGCGCACCGCCTCGACGGCTCCGGTGAGCGAGTTGCGGCGGTAGAGCAGACCGTCCCGGCCCGACAGCTCGGCGCCCTTCACGACGGGCTGCGCTCCATCGGCGCGCGCAGGCTCGTCGGAGAGCACGACCTTCGTGCCGGCCGTGACGTAGAGGCCCGCCTCGACGACGCAGTCGTCGCCGAGGGAGATGCCGATGCCGGCGTTGGCCCCGAGAAGCGTGCGTCGCCCGATGGAGATGCGGTGCGAACCGCCCCCCGAAAGCGTCCCCATGATCGAGGCGCCGCCACCGATGTCGCTGCCGTCGCCGACGATCACCCCCTGCGAGATCCGGCCCTCGACCATTGATGCGCCGAGAGTGCCGGCGTTGTAGTTGACGAAGCCCTCGTGCATGACAGTGGTGCCGGGGGAGAGGTGGGCGCCCAGGCGCACTCTCGAAGCGTCGGCGATGCGGACCCCGATCGGTGTGACGTAGTCGAGCAGACGTGGGAACTTGTCCATTCCCTGAACCTGGATGCCGTCGCGGGCCAGGAACGGACGAAGACGTGTGAGGTCGTCGGGATGCATCGGCCCGGCCGTCGTCCAGGCGACGTTGGGGAGCTGGCCGAAGATGCCGTCGAGATTCAGGTCGTTGGGCGCGACGAGGCGGTGCGACAGCGCGTGCAGGCGGAGGTACGCGTCCGCTGTGGAGGTGGGACGGTGGTCGAGATCGATCTCGATCGCGACGACCTCGATGTCGACGGCCCGACGGGGGTCGGGGACGGCGTGACGCTCGATGTCCGAGGGCGCCAGCGCCGGATCGAATCCGGCCGGAAGGCGGCCGATCCGTGGCTCGGGAAACCATGCGTCCAGAACCGTGCCGTTCTCGGCGATCGTCGAGAGCCCTACGCCCCACACCCAGCGGTCTTCACTCATACCTCCACGGTAGCGAACCGGGACCCCCGACCCGGACGATCGGCGACGTGCGGGCTGGGTAGACTCCAGGGCGTGCCCGCGATCGATCTGTCCGCGTCATCCGTGGATCTCACCCGGACCATCTGCGACATCCCCAGCGTCTCCGGTGAGGAGACGCCGCTGGCTGATGCGATCTTCGCGGCGGTCACAGACCTCCCTCACCTGGAGATCCACCGAGACGGCGACACCATCGTGGCGCGGACCGATCTCGGGCGGGCGCAGCGGGTCGTGATCGCCGGGCATATCGACACCGTGCCGATCAACGCGAATGTGCCCACGCGCGACGTCGAGATCGACGGCGAGGCCTTCCTGTGGGGCCGGGGGACGGTCGACATGAAGGCGGGCGTCGCGGTGCAGCTCAAGCTCGCCGCGGAGTTGACCGCGCCCCGCGTCGACCTCACGTGGATGTGGTACGACCACGAGGAGGTCGACGCCGACCTCAACGGCCTGACCCGCCTCGCGCGGGCCCGCCCGGATCTCTTCGCCGGCGACTTCGCAATCCTCGGCGAGCCCTCCAACGGAACCGTCGAGGGCGGCTGCAACGGCAATCTCCGCGCGATCGTGCGCACCTCGGGCGTTCGCGCCCACAGCGCGCGTGCCTGGGTGGGGGTCAACGCCATCCACGCCGCGGCGCCCGCGCTGGCCCGGCTCGCCGAGTATCGTCCGCGTGATGTCGGCGTCGACGGGCTGGTCTACCGCGAGGGGTTGAACGCCGTCCGCGTTCACGGCGGTATCGCCGGGAACGTCGTCCCCGATGCCTGCGAGATCGAAGTGAACTACCGATTCGCCCCGAGTCGCAGCGGCGAGGAGGCCGAGCGACACGTCCGCGACGTCTTCGCGGGCTTCGACGTCGAGGTCGTCGATCTCGCGGAGGGGGCACGGCCCGGGCTCGACGCGCCGCTCGCGCAGGAGTTCCTCGACGCCGTCGGCGGGGAGCCCCGTCCCAAGTACGGCTGGACCGACGTCGCGCGCTTCTCGGCACTCGGAGTACCCGCCGTCAATTACGGCCCCGGCGATCCGCACCTGGCGCACCACGACGAGGAGCGGGTCGCGCTCGCGCAGATCGAGGACGTCGAGCGCGGGCTGCGGGCGTGGCTGGCGGGCTGACCTCGTCGCTCACCCGGCGTCGCACCGGCGCGGTGCTGTTCCGCCATCCCGCGCTGCTCATCCTCGTCCTCTACATCGCTGCGCGGGCAGTGACCACAGCGCTCTTCCTCCTCACCTCCGCGCTCGCTCCGGCAGGCAGCCGGTTCGGCCCCGGGGCGAGCCTGGCCGACTACATCGTCGGCTGGGATGCGCAGTGGTACTGGTTGATCGCTGTGGAAGGCTACCCCGCGGAGCTGCCCCGCGACCCGCAGGGCACGGTCGGAGAGAACGCCTGGGCGTTCATGCCGGTGTTCGCCCTGGTGGCGCGAGCGGTGGGTGCGCCCCTGGGAGCGTGGGGAGCGGGTGGGGTCCTCGTCGCCCTCGCCGCCGGCTACGGCTGCTGTGTCCTGCTCTGGATGCTGCTGCGCGAGCGCATCGGGCGGATCGCGGCGATGTGGGCCGTTGCCTTCTTCGCGTCCGCTCCTCTCGCGGCGATGTTCCAGGTCGCCTATGCCGAGACACTGTTCCTCCTGCTCCTGCTGTGGATCCTGCGGTGTCTGCAGACGCGTCGGTATGGCTGGCTGTATCCCGCGGTGGTGCTGATGGCGTACACCCGCCCCGGCGTCCTGGCCGTGGCGCTGCTGTTCGGGCTCTACGGAATCCGGCGGTTCGCCGTCCGGCGAAGGGACCCGCTGCGCGGGACGGAGGTCGTGCACATCCTCGCGCTCGGGGCCCTGGCGACGGTCACCGGCTTCTCCTGGACGTTCATCGCCGGCGCCGTCACCGCCGATCCGACGGCATACCTGGACACAGAACTGGCCTGGCGGCGGGTGTGGGTGGGGGACACCGGCGGATTCGTCCCGTTCGAAGGATGGGCGCAGGCTGCGCAGTTCTGGTTCGGGGTGTGGGGGCTTCCTGCGTGGCTCGGGTTCGTCGTCTTGGGTCTGGGGGTCGCCGTGGTCGGCGGCGTCGTGCTCTTCGAGCCCCACGTCGCCCGTCTGGGAATCGAGGTGCGACTCTGGGCGGTGAGCTACCTGGTGTATCTCCTGGCGGTCTTCTTCCCGCAGTCCAGCGTGTTCCGGCTGCTGTTCCCGCTCTCGCCCCTGTGGGGCGCGTTCGCGGCACCGCGCCACCCGGTCTGGCGCGGATCGGTTCTCGTGCTGTGCGTGCTCGGTCAGTGGTGGTGGATCTGGAACGTGTACGGACTGGGGACCTCGTTCTGGCAGATCCCCTGACCGATGCGCGGCACGGACACGAGATGATGCCGCGGCACCTGGCGCACCCGATAAACTTGACCGATATACCGACGACGAGAAGGAGCCGCGATGGCAGCCATGAAGCCGCGAACCGGGGATGGGCCGATGGAGGCCGTGAAGGAAGGACGCCTCATCATCGTGCGCGTCCCGCTGGAAGGCGGTGGCCGTCTGGTGGTCTCCGTCAACGACGCGGAAGCGAAAGAGCTGTACGACGTCCTCGGTGAGGTCGTCGGCGCCTGAGCCCTCGCCACAGACTCTGCGTGAAACGACCGGTCCTCGGACCGGTCGTTTCCGTTCTGCGACCGCGTCAGACGTCCGCGCCGACGGTCGTGAGCTGAAGCAGACTCTCCCCGGCGATGGAGAGCGCGCCGATCACGGCGGATGAGGCCAACGTCTCCTGGATGAGCGATCGGTAGGCGGTGGTCACGGCGTCGCGGCGCACCGGATCGGCGACCGCACCGCCGCGGAGGACCCGGGGCACCAGCACCGTGCCGCCGAGGCGGGCCAGGCGCAGGCCGTGCTCGACGTACTCCAGGACCCCGTCGGGATCGGCGTCGATGAGGACGATGTCGTAGGACGCCTCGTTCATGCGGGGCAGCACTTCGGACGCGCGACCGGTGATGAAGCGTGCGCGGGCGGCGGGGATGCGCGCGTCGGCGAAGGCTTGTCGGGCCGCGCCGAGGTGCTCGGGCTCGTTGTCGATCGTGGTCAAGGTCGCCCGCGGAGATCCGTGGAGGAGCCACAGGCCGGAGACTCCACCCCCGGTGCCGATCTCGACGATGTTCAGGGCTCGGGAGGATGCGGCGATGAGGGCGCACTGAGAGCCGACGGCGGCGCTCACCGGCGCGGCGCCGAGCTCGAGGGCGTGCGCTCTCGCGCGGGCGATGTGGTCGGGTTCGGGTGTCGCTTCGTCGGCGAAACGGTGGTTCGCGTCGTGCTCGCCCATGCGCTCGTCCTTCCTGCCGGCCTGCCGCCTCAGCCTACGGTGATCCTGCGGGCTGACTCCTCAGGCGCGGCGGTAATCTGGACGCATGTTCTTCGGGATCACGATCGAGAAGCTTCTGCTGATCGGTGTGATCGCTGCTCTGCTCATCGGCCCCGAACGGCTGCCGCGCTATGCCGAGTCGCTGGCGCGGTTCACCCGCCGCACCCGCGACTTCCTTCAGGGGGCCAAGACGCGCGTGCGCGACGAGATGGGGTCGGACTTCGACGACGTCGACTGGCGTTCGCTCGACCCCCGCCAGTACGACCCTCGTCGCATCATCCGTGAGGCGCTCCTGGACGATGCGCCCGTGGCGACCGTCCGCGCGGCACAGGCCGCATCGGTGGTGACGGCGATGGACGCGGCGCCCGTGCGCAAGACGTCGCTCACCGCGGGCGAGCAGCCGCCGTTCGACAGCGAAGCCACCTGAGGCGCTCAGCGGGTGCGGAGGGGGAGCGAGCGACCCGACAACCCCCGTGGGGAGCGGGCCAGCCGCGCTGCGAGATCGCGGACCGCCCGCGCGGCCGGATCGTCGGGGTGGGCGAGGACGACCGGCGTCCCCGCATCACCGTCCGCGCGGAGGGCAGGACTCAGCGGGATCGAGGCGAGGAGGTCGACCGCCTCGTCGGGTGTCGACAGGGCGCGCGAGACCGCTTCTCCGCCTCCGGTACCGAAGAGGTCGAGCGTCGTTCCGTCGGGGAGCGTCATCGGCGCCATGGTCTCGACCACGCCCACGACCCGCTGACCGGTCTGCCGAGCGACCAGTCCGCTGCGGATCGCCACGTCCGCGGCTGCCGACTGCGGGGTGGTGGTCACCAGGACCTCGGCGTCCGGAAGGAGCTGGCCGACCGAGATGGCGATGTCGCCGGTGCCGGGCGGCATGTCCAGCAGCAGGACGTCGAGGTCGCCGAACCACACGTCGGTGAGGAACTGCTGCACCGTGCGGTGGAGCATCGGGCCGCGCCACGCAACCGCGCCCAGCGGAGCATCCTCGGGCCCGCGGCGCAGGAACATCCCGATCGAGACGACCTTCACGCCGTGGGCGATCGGAGGGATCATGAGGTCGTCGATCCGGGTGGGCTGCGGTACGGATCCGTCTTCCGCGACCAAACCCAGCAGACCGGGGATCGAGAAGCCGTGGACGTCGGCGTCGACGAGACCCACAGACAGGCCGGATGCCGCCAGGGCGACGGCGAGGTTGGCGGTGAGCGTCGACTTGCCGACGCCTCCCTTGCCGCTGGTGACCGCGATCACCCGGGTCAAGGAGCCTGCTCCGAAGGGCATCTCCCGACGCGCGCGCCCCCCGCGAAGGCGCTCGGTGAGCGCCGCCCGCTCATCGGGGGTCATGACGCCGAGGGTGACGTCGACGTCGCGGATGCCGGGGACGGACGCCGCGGCACGGCGGACGTCGGATTCGATGCGGTCCGAGGCGGGGCAGCCGACGATCGTGAGTGCGATGGTGACGTGGGCGACGCCGCGATCGGTGCGGACGTCTGTGACCATCTGCAGTTCGGAGAGCGGGCGCCGCAGCTCGGGGTCGGTCACCGCGCCGACGGCGGCGGCGACGGCCGAGGTCAATGCGGCGTCGGTCACGGTCGCTCACCGGGGGCGTCGCGTCGCTGGTCCAGATCCTCCAGCAGGGCCCGCAGCTCGCTTCGAAGGGTGTCTTTCGTGACCACCTCGTCGGAGAAGTCGCGCAGTGTCATCCGCAGGGCGACGATCTCCCGAGCGAGGTACTCGGTGTCGGCGAGGTTGCGCTCGGCGCGCTGGCGGTCCTGCTCGATCTGCACGCGATCGCGGTCATCCTGCCGGTTCTGCGCGAGCAGGATGAGGGGCGCGGCGTACGACGCCTGGAGCGAGAGGACGAGGGTCAGGGCGGTGAACCCGAATTCGGCGGAGTCGAAACGCAGCCAGATGGGCATGAGCGTGTTCCAGGCGATCCAGGCTCACGCAGAACAGGGTGAGCCCCAGGAGGAACACGGGCGTGCCCATGTTGCGCGCGATCCACTCGGTGAACCGCCCGAACCGGTCCCGCGAAGGTTGAGGGGTCCGGCTGAGCACTCCTGATCGGCCGCGGGGCGCGTCCAACGACACCGCGCTGCGGTGACCCCGGGCCATCAGCGCGTCCCCGTCGGGGATGCCGGTGACGCGGCGGAAACGGGTGCGCGGGAGCTGTCGTCGCCGTCATGCGAGCGCCAGTCCTCGGGCAGGAGGTAGTCCAGCACGTCGTCGACGCTGACCGCTCCCACGAGCCGTCGCGCCCGATCGACCACCGGCAGCGAGACGAGGTTGTAGCTGGCGAGCATGCGGGCGACCTCGGCGGCGGACGCGGTCACCGGGACGGGGTCGAGGGTGTCGTCGATGATCGTCCCGAGCCTCTCGTGCGGCGGGTAGCGCAGCATCCGTTGGAAATGCACCGTCCCGAGAAGCCTCCCCGTCGGCGTCTCATAGGGCGGGAGGGTCACGAAGACCGCGGCGGCGAGAGCGGGATGCAGCTCATGACGGCGGATGAGGGCGAGTGCTTCTGCGACGGTGGCGTCGGCGGACAGCACGATGGGCTCGCTCGTCATGAGCCCTCCCGCGGAGTCGGGCAGGTACTTCAGCAGCTCACGGACGTCCTCGGCCTCCTCCGGCTCCATCAGGTCGAGCAGCTCTTCCGAACGCTCCTCGGGCAGCTGCCCGAGGAGGTCGGCGGCATCGTCGGGTTCCATGGCGTCGAGGATGTGCGCGGCGCGTTCGTCGCCCAGCTGCTCGAGGATGTGGACCTGCTCGTCCTCGGGCATCTCCTCCAGGGCATCGGCCAGACGCTCATCGGAGAGCTCCTCGGCGACCTCGAGGAGGCGGTCGTCGGGAAGATCGAGGAGAGTGTTGGCGAGATCGGCCGGCTTCAGCTCCGAGTAGGTCGCCACGAGCTGCTCGGCCGACTGCGCCTCGCCGGGGGTGTGATCCTCGCGTACGTCGGCCCATGAGGCGAACGTGGTCGGTCCCTTGGCGAACGGTGAGGCGCTCGTCTTGGGCTTGCGGAGGAACAGTTGGCCGACATCCCACTCGCCGAGTCGATTGCGCTCGATGGCGACATCCTCGATGACGGCGTGGCCCGATCCGTCGCGGAAGTACACCTTCCGCCCCAGCATCTCCGACATGACCCGCACCTCACCGCCGCGCTGCTGGAACTTGCGCACGTTGATCAATCCGGTCGTGATCACCTGCCCGGTGGCGATGGAGGTGACCCGGTTGATCGAGAGGAAGACGTTCCGCCGCCCGGGGATCTCCACGACGAGACCGATGACGCGGGGCGGGTCGTCTCTTCGATAGATCACCACGACATCGCGTACTTTGCCGAGGCGATCGCCGGTGGGGTCGAAGACGGAGCACCCCGCCAGCCGCGCGACGAAAACCCTCTGCGTGCTCACGGGTCAAGCGTAGTCGCGCGTGGGAGGATGATGAGATGAGCATGATGGGTGGGGGGCGTCTGCCGCAGGGTGTGGGGGAACCGGGTCAGGCGATCGCGAGCTTTCCGACGTACGAAGCGGCTCAGAAGGCCGTCTCGACCCTGATCGCGGCGGAGATCCCCGCACGCGACATCGCCATCGTCGGTCACGACCTCCGCTCGGTCGAACGGGTCACCGGGCGGCTCGGGTACGCCGAGGCCGCGCGGTCGGGCGCGATCAACGGTCTGCTCCTGGGCATGCTGTTCTCCGCGATCCTCGTCCTCGGGTCTCCCTCCGTCCCGATCCAGGCTTTCGTGGGCGTGCTGTTCGTCGGCATCGCCATCGGCATGCTCCTGAGCCTCATCACCTATTCGCTCGTTCGCCGCCGGCGCGATTTCGCCTCGGTGATGCAGGTGGTCGCCGAGCGCTACGACGTCACCGTGAGCGCGTCCGACGTCGCGAAGGCGCGCGGCGTGCTGGGCCCCCGTGCCCACGCACCCGCCCCGGTCGCCGAACCGGTCGATCCGGCCGACGCCCCTGCGGTCGCCCCCGTGCCTCCGACTCCTCCCGGTAGCGCCGATCCTCCACGGTACGGCGAGCGCGTGGCACCCCCCGAGCCGTCCGGAGGGGACCCCGACGAAGGCTCCACGTCCGATCCGAGATGACGCTCTCGCGCGACGAACGGATCGACGTCGAGCTTCCGCGGGGAACCGTCGCAGTGTCGGCTCTCCTCACGCTCCCCGACGAATGCTGGGGCGGCGTCGCCCTCGCTCACGGCGCGGGGGCTGGGCCCGAGCACCCCTTTCTCGTCGGCGTCGCCGACGCTCTGGCGCGTCGGGGCGTCGGCGTGCTGCGCTTCGCCTTCCCGTATCGCGAAGCCGGGCGTCGTATGCCGGGTCCTGCCGCGCATGCGACCGCCACCTGGGCCGCGGCGATGGCGGCGCTCTCGGGCTGGTGCCCGGCGGTGCCGGTTTTCGCTGCGGGGAAGTCGTACGGGGGCCGCATGGCGTCGCTTGCCGCCGCGTCGGGAGCGATCGAACCGGCCGCCCTGGTCTACCTCGGCTACCCCCTCCACCCGCCGGGTGAACCGGAGAAGGAACGCGCGACCCACCTTCCCGACATCTCGCCGCCTCAGCTCTTCCTGTCGGGCACCCGCGACCCGTTCGTGCAACCCGTCGACGCCCTGGAGCGCGTGGTCGCCGGATGCCGCGACGCGACCCTCGCCTGGGTACCCGGAGGCGGTCACTCGTTCGAGATCGCCGGGCGGAAACGTCCTGCCGAGGCGATAGGCGGCGAGCTCGGCGACGCCGTCGCGGCGTGGCTGCGAGAGCGCTCGCCTCAGCGCCCTGCGGCGTAACCCTGCATCCCGCGAGGGTTGGCGGCGGCCCACAGCAGGGACCTGCCCGAGCCGTCCGAAGCCTCCCGGCCGACAGCCGAGACACGACCGAGCGACCAGTTCCCGGCACGGGTGACGACGTGACCGCGTCGCTCCAGACCGCGGATCACTTCATCACCGAGCCGATCCTCGACCACCGCTCCCGCAGGAGTCCATGTGCGCGGCCAGAACGACTCGGGCAGGGCGGTCGAATGCAGCGCGGGGGCGTCGATCGCTTCCTGTGCGCGATAGCCGCCCACGATCATGCGCAGGATGGCGAGCAGCTGCCACTGGTCCTGCTGGTCGCCGCCGGGTGAGCCCATGGCGAACCAGGGTCGGCCGTCGCGGAGCGTCAGCGTGGGGGTCAGGGTGGTACGGGGGCGTCGACCCGGCTCGAGCGATGACGGATGGCCGGGCTCGAGCCAGGTCATCTGGAGCCGCGTGCCGAGACAGAAGCCGAGCGCGGGGATCGTGGGAGAGGACTGCAGCCATCCGCCGGAGGGCGTCACCGAGATGATGTTGCCCCAGCGGTCGGCGACGTCGATGTGACAGGTGTCGCCGCGGGTCCGGCCACGACGGTCGACGGTGGGCTCACCGGTTCCGGCACCGCCGGCGTGGCCGTAGGCGGTCCGCAGGGGTGGCGTCCAGGGCTCGAGGCCGCTCAGGCGCCCGGGCCGGAACGCGGTGGCAGCATCCTCTCCGATGGAATCCCGCCGCGCGGCGAGGTAGTCCTCGTCGAACAGACCCGTGATCGCTTCGGCGTCGGAAGCGTCTCCGAACCACGCTTCGCGGTCGGCGTAGGCGAGCTTCTGGGCTTCGAGGACGGTGTGCGCACCGCGCTCGGTGGAAGGATCCAGCAGATCGTCGGTGAGGGGTTCGAGGAGCGCCAGCGTCTGCAGAAGGGCCGGACCCTGCGTCCACGCCCCCGCCTTGGCAATCGTCACGCCGCGGAATTCACGGGTGAGGGCCGACTCGTACCCCGCCTCGAAGGCCGCGAAATCGGATGTCTCGATGACGGCGGCGTGCATTCCCCCGCCGGAGTGACGGTGAGGCGTCCGAAGGAAGGCCGTGGCCTCGTCCGCGACGAAGCCCTCCCGCCATTCGCGTCGCGCGGCGTCGATGCGTGCCGCGCGTCCCGCCCGGCCCTCGTCGCGCACGTGGCCTGCGGAGCGCACGAGTCCCTCGAGCACCGACGCGTAGGCGGGATTGCGCACGACCTCGCCCGCGCGCGGGGGCTCGCCGCCCGGCATCCACAGGTCGGCCGAGCTCTTCCAATCGTCACGGAAGAGCCCGGCGACCCGTGCGATCGTCGCGGCGGCCTGGGCGACCAGCGGGTGGCCGTCACGGGCGTAGCCGATGGCATAGGCGAGCACGTCGGACAGCTCCCATGTGCCGTGGTCGCGCAGCAGGATGAGCCAGGCGTCGACCGCTCCGGGGACGGCTGCGGCCAGGCCCCCCGCCCCGGGGACGAGATCGAGCCCCTCGGCGGTGTAGTGGGCGATGCCGGCGCGTGCCGGAGCCGGACCCTGGCCCATCAGCACCACGGGGCTCGGATCATCGGCGGTGGCGAAGACGCCGACCAGATCGCCGCCGGGTCCGTTCAGGTGCGGTTCGACCACATGCAGCACGAACGCGCCCGCCGTCGCCGCGTCGAAGGCGTTGCCGCCGCGCTCGAGGACGGACTGCGCCGAGGCGGTGGCGATCCAGTGCGTGGAGGCGGTCATCCCGAAGGTGCCCGCCAGCGTCGGCCGAGTGGTGAACGGGGGAGGAGGAGTGAAGCTCACAGCGGGGTCGGGCCGGTCGGAGCGGTCGAGGCGTGCCGGGCGATCCACGCCTCCACCTCGTCCGCGGTCCGCGGGATCGAGGCTGACAGGTTCTCGGGTCCGTCCGCGGTCATCAGCACGTCGTCTTCGATGCGGACGCCGATGCCCCGGTACTCCTCGGGAACGGTGAGGTCATCGATCTGGAAGTACAGACCCGGCTCGATGGTGAAGACCATCCCCGGCTCGAGAATGCCGTCGTAGTACATCTCCCGGCGCGCCTGGGCGCAATCGTGCACATCTATCCCGAGGTGGTGACTGGTGCCGTGCACCATGTACCGGCGGTGCTGACCGCCGCGATCGGCGTCGAGGGCCTCGTCGGCGCTGACCGGCAGAAGGCCCCACTCGGCGGTGCGCTGCGCGATCACCCGCATCGCCGCTTCGTGGACGGTGCGGAACGTCACCCCGGGTCGCGCCGCGGCGAACGCGGCGTCGGCGGCTTCGCGGACCGTCTCGTACACCCGCCGCTGGACGTCGGTGAAGCGTCCGCTCACCGGGATCGTGCGGGTGATGTCGGCGGTGTAGAGGCTGTCGACCTCGACGCCGGCGTCGATGAGGATGAGGTCGCCGGGCGCGACCGTTCCGTCGTTGCGGGTCCAGTGGAGGTAGCAGGCGTGAGGACCCGACGCAGCGATCGTGTCGTAGCCCTCCCCGTTGCCGTCGGTGCGCGCTCTCAGGTGGAAGACCCCCTCCACCACGCGCTCTCCGCGCGGATGCGCCAGAACGCGGGGAAGCTCGGCCACGATGTCGTCGAACCCGTGCGCGGTCACCTCCACCGCCAGGCGCATCTGCTCGACCTCGAACGCGTCTTTGACCAGGCGGAGTTCGGAGACCGCGCGGGTGAGCTCGGCGTCGACGTCGAGCATCAGGTCTGCGTCGGCTGTCGCGAAGTCGTCCAGGTGACGGGTCTCGAGGCCGAGGTCGGCGGCGACGCCCGCGAGGGCGGGCCGGGGTCCGATCCAGAACTCGCCGACCGAGGCGTCGGCGTAGAACTCCGGCGTGGTGCGATCGGCGCGCTCACGGAAGTACAGCGTGGCGCCGTGGCCGCCCTCGGGAAGCGGGTCCATCACGAGTACCGCTCCCGGCTCGGAGTCCGAGCCCCAGCCGGTCAGGTGAGAGAACGCCGAGTGGGCACGGAAGGGGTAGTCGGTGTCGTTGCTGCGCTGCTTCATCTCCCCCGCGGGGATCACCAGGCGGCGGCCGGGGAAGGCTGCCGAGAGTCGTTCGCGCCGTGCGGCGGCGTACTGCGCCTGGGGTCGCTGCGGCGGCAGGGAGCCGGGCCGCTCGGCCCACCCGGAGGAGATGCTGTCGAGAAAACCCTGCGGGAAGGGCTGACGGCGATTGGTGGTGGTGTTCGAGGAGGTGTCGCCCGAGGTGCTCATCCCTCCAGTGTCGCACTCCGCCGCGGCATCCGATCGGGAATCAGCCGGCGCGCGCCGCCAGCCGGCGCGTGGGTCAGCCGGCTCGAGCTGCACGATCAGGGGACGGTGATCGCTGCCGGAGTCGTCCATGGTCCGCAGCACCACCGATGCCGTCGGCGTCCACTGCGGGGAGACCATGACGTGGTCGATGCTCGTTCCCAGTAGCGCCGGCAACGAGGTGGACCACGTCCCCACCGAGCCGTTGCCGGTGCGACTGGCGACGTCCCGGCACCGACCCATGTCGCCGCCGTCCACGCCCAACCCGCCCAAGTGGTCGAGGGTGGCGTTGAAGTCGCCCGCCATGATGACGTTCTGATCGGCGCACTGGTCTGCCAACCACTGCAGATCGGTGCGCCACTGATCCATGTACTCCCGACGCGGGGCCACGGCGTGAGCGGCGACGACGATGGGCCCCGCGCCGTCGACCGGCATCGCCACGGCGCTGGGGAGCGTGGAGGTGTTCGTCGTTCCGTTGACCGAGGACTCGATCACGCTGTAGTCGCCGAGTTCGGGGGTGATGAGAAGGGTGGTGGAGTGCGCGTCCCATCCCTCGCCGGGGAAGTACTCGGTGTGGTGCGCCCACATCGGATGGCCGAGCTCCCTCATGGCGATCGCTACCTGTTCGCCGGTCTCGATGGTCGTCTCGGGGAGGGTGACGACGTCGGCATCCATCGCCACGGCGACCCGCGCGATGCTCTCGGCGGTGGTCGCCTCACCGGCGGTGTTCCACGTCATGACCCGGAGGCTGTCCTCGCCCTTCTCCGGAAGCGTCTGGGTGCCGATGCCGCGCCCGAGCACGGTGGTCAGGCCCACCGCCGATGCCACGACGCAGATGAGGGCGAGACTGAGCGCGAGGGCTCGCATCGGCCTGATGATCGCCACGAGGAGGAACAGGATCGCCGCGGCGGCGAAGACCACCACCAGAAGAGGGCGGAAGGAGACGATCTGCGCCACCGGGAAGGTGCGGTCGAGGCGGAAGAACGACGGCCACGTCAGGACCGCGGCCACGATCGCCGCCACCACGGCAAGCAGGATCCCGACCAGGCGAAGCACATCGCGACACTATGCGACGAGTCTGAAAGATCCGTCTGCCCGGCCTCGACGTGGCCCTCGCAGCCGGGGCCCCGCCGCCGAGGCCCCGCCGCCGACGGTAGCGTGGGAGGATGCACCGATCCCGCGGACCCCAGGGCCCGGGGGATCTGCACCTCCACTCCGTCTACTCCGATGGCACCGAGACCCCGGCCGAGGTGATGGGCGCCGCCCACCGGCACGGGATGCAGACGGCGGCGCTCACGGACCACGACACGACAGCGGGCTGGAGCGAGGCCGCCGACGCCGCATCGGCGCTGGGGCTGACATTCCTCCCCGGAATGGAGCTGTCGGCGAAGTATCAGTGGCGAAGCGTGCACATCCTGGCTTATCTCTTCGATCCGGATGACGCCCAGCTGCGTACCCTCACCGATCGCATCCGCTCCTCGCGCATGGACCGCGCGCAGGAGATGGCCGAGCGCATCAGCGCCGACTTCGATCTGGACTGGGGCGACATCCTCGCCCAGACCGCCGACGGTGCCACGGTGGGTCGCCCGCACATCGCCGACGCCCTCATCGCGCGCGGCTACGTGCGCGACCGGACCGAGGCCTTCTCGCGCATCCTCCACCCCGGAGGCGACTACTACGTCGCGCTCTACGCGCCCGATCCGGTCACCGCTGTCGAGCGGATCACCGGGGCGGGCGGCGTGGCTGTGGTGGCGCACCCGGCCGGACGGGGCATGCTCCCGCACGGGGTGATGCAGCGCATGCTCGACGCGGGGCTCGCCGGCTTGGAGCTGCGCCATCGGGAGAACATCGCCGACCAGGTGCGTCAGCTCCGGCGCGTCGTGGAGGACCGTGATCTCATCGTGACCGGCTCCAGCGACTACCACGGACAGGGCAAGCCCAACGTCCCGGGCGAGAACAGCACCGAGACGGCGATGATTCAGAGGATCATCGCGCTCGGCAGAGGAAGCAGCCCCGTCCTGGTCTGAACCAGGACGGAGCCGCGACTCCTACCGTCAGGAGATGACGCGGGCCTTCAGACGCTCGTATTCCTCGGGCGTGATGGTTCCGGCATCCAGCAGCGCCTTGGCCTTGGCGATCTCATCAGCCGGACTGGGGTGCGCCGAGGCGCCGGCGACGGACTTGATGTACTCGTCCTGCGCCTTCTGCATCGCACGGACCTGGGCGGCGCTGCGCTCGGCCATGCCGCCGCCGCGCGCGATCAGATACACGAGGGCGGTCAGGAACGGGACGAAGATGAGGAAGACGATCCAGATCGCCTTGGCCCAGCCCTTCATCTTGTGGTCGCGGAAGAGGTCGCCGATGATGGCGAACAGCGCGAACAGATAGGCGATGAAGGCGAAGGCCCACAGGAACCACCAGATGAGGTCCCAGAACGATCCCCAGAAACCCTGGTACTCGATGACATCGGTGAAGCGCACGGTCGTGCCTTTCGTAGCGAGGTGAGACGCCGCGTCCTGCGTCGTCTCGCTCACCATATCGCTCGAGCGACCCGGCCGTCGGGACGGTGTCAGCCGACCGTCGGTGCGCCACCGGTGCGAGGCGCCCGGCGGCGGCGCCGGCGGCGCGCCGGGGCGGCATTGCCGTCGTGGTGCTCCTTGCCGCTGCCGTCGTGCGTCCCCTGACCGTCGGTCTCGGCGGCGCGTTCGGCCCCGTGCTCGGCCGGCACGCTTGCGGCGTCGGGCGATCCCGTGCCCTCACTGCGCCGCCGACGACGGCGGGGCGCATCCGAGCGCCCCGGGCGATCGGACGCGGCGCCGGAGGTCTTCGCCGTCTCGGCGCGCGGCGCGCTGGTGAGTCGGCCGCGCACACCCGCGGGGATGCCGAGGTCCTCGAACAGATGCGGGCTGGAGGAGTACGTCTCCCGAGGCTCGGGCTGGCCGAACTCCAGCGCACGGTTGATCAGCGCCCACTTGTGCAGGTCTTCCCAGTCCACGAAGGTCACGGCGATGCCGGTCTTGCCGGCTCGGCCGGTTCGCCCCGCGCGGTGCAGGTAGGTCTTCTCGTCGTCGGGGATCGTGTGGTTGATGACGTGGGTGACGTCGTCGACGTCGATGCCGCGGGCGGCCACATCGGTGGCGATCAGGATCTCCTTCTTCCCCGCCTTGAACGCCGCCATCGACCGCTCCCGGGCTTCCTGGCTCATGTCGCCGTGCACCGCGACCACCGAGAACCCCCGGTCGCCGAGCTCGTCGACCAGTCTCTGGGCGGCGCGCTTCGTACGGGTGAAGATCACCGTCTTGCCGCGCCCCTCCGCCTGCAGGATGCGGGCGATGACCTCGTCCTTGTCCAGCGAGTGCGCGCGATACACGAGGTGGTTGATGTTCGCCTGCGTGAGCCCCTCGTCGGGGTCGTTCGCCCGGATGTGGATGGGGTTGGACATGAACCGACGCGCAAGCGTCACGATGGGGCCCGGCATGGTGGCCGAGAAGAGCTGGGTGTGGCGCACCGCGGGAAGCTTCTGGAAGATCTTCTCGATGTCGGGGAGGAATCCGAGATCGAGCATCTTGTCGGCTTCGTCGAGGACGACCTCGGTCGCACCGGAGAGGTCGAGGAGGCGCTGGCCGGCCAGGTCGATCAATCGCCCGGGCGTTCCGACGACGATCTGCGCGCCCGCCTGCAGCTGCTCGATCTGGCCTTCGTAGGCCTTCCCGCCGTAGATCGCGACGACGGAGGTCGAGCGGTTCTGCGTGAGCATGTCGATGTCCTCGTAGACCTGCACCGCCAGTTCCCGGGTCGGGACCACGATCAGTGCCTTCACACCCGGTGCGGGGTCGAGCCCCAGACGCTGGACGACGGGGATGCCGAAGCCGAAGGTCTTCCCGGTGCCGGTCTTGGCCTGACCGATGATGTCCTGGCCCGGAAGGCCCAGGGGGATGGTCTGCTCCTGAATCGGGAAGGAGTCGATGATGCCGCGCGCGGAGAGCGCATCGACGATGTCCTGATCGACGCCGAGTTCGGCGAAAGTCGTCACGATGTCATGCCTGTCTGTCGAAGGGGCCCGGATGTGGCAGGCGGGCCGTGTGATGGATCCACGCCCTTCGTCGACCGCAGGCGCGGGGGTTCCGATCCGATGCCGGAACGCGTCCCAGAATACCCGGCGACGGCCGCGAGCCCGCCGACGCCCTCGTGGCGGCGAGCCGCGACGGTAAGGTGACCTGCGTGGTGAACTGGTTCTGGCGAAGGCAGCGTGGCACCGCTCGGACCCTGTCGTTGCGGTCACGGGGGGATTTCGGCGACGCGCGGCGCGTGGATTTCGCCGAGCTGGCTCCCGACGTCAGCACCTTCCTCGGGCAGGCGGCGTATCTGCAGCTCGGCTTCTTCGAGACCCTCTCCGAGCTGATCGCGATGACCCCGTCGCTGGCCGAGAAGGAGTCACTCTCCCGGGCCGCGGGCGCGGCGCTGACCAAGCACGAGGAGCTGGTGGCGCTGATCCGTGATCGCGGCGAGGACCCCACCTCGCTGATGCTCCCGTTCCGGGAGCCGTTGGACGCATTCCGCCGGGCGGCTCACGGGGTCCGACCCGAGGAGACGATGCTCTCCGTTCACATCACCGCCGGCATGCTCGACGACTTCTATCTCGCGCTCTCCGCCAGCTACGGCGAGACGGGTCGACGGGTCGCGCGGATCCTCCGCGCAGACGACGACCGGCAGGCGATCGTCGATCTGGTCGTCGAGACGATCCAGAGCGACCCGGAATGGCGCTCCCTGCTGGCGATGTGGGGCCGGCGCCTGGTAGGCGACACCCTCCTGATCGCGCGCGCCGCCCTGCGTCCTCCGACGCTCGCCGCCTCCGATGAGAAGCGGGTCGAACCGGTGTTCACCGCGTTGATGGCGGCGCACTCCCGGCGCATGGAGGACATGGGCCTGGCCGCCTGAGCGGCTCCCATCCCGGCACCGACCGTCGGGGTGCCGCTCAGGCGATGCCGAGCCGGTCGCGCTCCCGCCGGTCGGCGGCGACGCGTGCGCGCGCCAGCAGAGCCACGATCGGCGCGGTGACCACGGCCGGGGCGACCAGGGCGCTCAGCCAGATCCACGGATTGTCGATCCCCACACCCGACCAGGTCAGTGCCGACCAGACGATCCCCGATGCGGCGGCGCCGATCACCGGCGCGAGCATCACCCCACGGCTGTCGCGACCCTGCAGCAGGAAGTGGATCGCGATGCCGATCGCGGCGCCGGCGATGAAGGCCAGGAGGATCTGCACGGTCGAGTCCTCAGGCGACGAAACCGACGCGGCGGGACTCCTCGGTCCCGACCTCGACATAGGCGAGACCCGCGGTGGGCACGATGTAGGTGTTGCCCTTGTTGTCGGCGAAGCTCACGTGGGTCGCGCCGGCATCGAGCGCGGCTGCCACCGACGCCTTCACGTCCGCCGCCGACTCGCTCGTTTCGAAGTTGAGCTCGCGGCCGGTGTTCGCGATACCGATACGGATCTCCACGTGTCTGCCTTCCTCTCGCGCTCGGACCTCGATGCGCATGGCAACTCTACGACACCGGCTGAGGGGTGAAGGGCGGTCGGGCACGCTCTGGGCGAACGCCACGTCGGTGTGGTGACGGGGGTTGTCGGAGCCCCGGGTTAGCGTCGAAGCGTGACATCGACCGACCTGCCTGCGCTGGTACCCGGACCGGCAGACGTGCAGGTGGAGGGCCGCGCCGCCCCGATCCTGGATGGGGATCAGTCGGCGGTGGTCGGGCTTCCCGCGGACGCCTCGGGCGTCGTGGTGGGTGCGCCGGGATCGGGCAAGACCCGCACCGTCATCGAGCGGTTCCGCCACCTCGTGGACGAGGGGGCCGACCCCGATGAGATCCTCGTCCTCACGCCCACCCGGCAGACCGCGACGGTCCTGCGCGACCGGCTGTCGCTGGCCGCCGGGCGGGCGACGTCGGGCGCTCCGGCCCGTTCGGTGCCCTCGTTCGCGTTCCAGATCGTGCGCGCCGCCGAGCTCTCCTCCGGCGGCGACGCGCCGCAGCTGCTCACGGGAGGCGACGAAGATCAGCTGCTGCGCGACCTGCTCGACGGCGACGCCGAGGACGAAGCGGCTGGTCGTCCCCGCGGGTGGCCGGCATGGCTCGGGCCCGAGATCCGGGCGACGGCGGGGTTCCGCACCGAGGTGCGCACGTTCCTCGCCGAATGCACCACCCTGGGCGTCGAGCCGACGGCGCTCGGTCGCCTGGCCCGGACGTGCGAGGTCGAGGTGTGGCATCCGCTGGCATCGTTCTTCCAGGAGTACCTCGACGTGCGCGCGGCGATGCGCGGTGCGCACCGCGACGCGGCGGGGCTCGTCCGCGAGGCGGTCGGGCTCGTGCGCCGAGCACGAGACGCCGCGGCTGCGCGCGCGGTCGCCGGCGGGGTGCGCGTTCTGCTCGTCGACGACGCACAGGAGCTCACACTGGGTGCGATCGAGCTGCTGGAGGCCTGCGCCGCCCGGGGCGTCGCCGTGCTGGCGTTCGGCGACCCGGACGTCGGGGCGGGTGCGTTCCGGGGTGCGTCACCGGAGAACTTCGCCCGGTTGGCCGCCTCGCTGAAGACCGTGCATGTGCTCGGGGAGGGCCACCGCGGCACCCCTGCCCAGCGCGAGACCGTCCGCCGCGTCGTCGAGCGGATCGGTGCGGTCGGGGTCGTGGCCCACCGCCGCGCGCCCGATCCGACGGCGCAGGACTCGTCGGTGCGCGCGCTCGTGCTGAGATCCGCCGCGGAGGAGTTCGACACCGTCGCACGGATCCTGCGCGAACGTCACCTGCTCGACGGCGTACCGTGGCGCGAGTTGGCGGTGGTCGCGCACGACAGTCGGCAGGTCGCCGCGCTCGAGACCGAGCTCGCAGCGCGTGAGGTCCCGGCGCGTTCGCAAGGCGCGGGTCGAGCACTCGGAGAGGTGCGTGCCGTCCGCGACATCCTCCGGCTCGTGGATCTGGCCCACCGGCCCGTCGAGGACTGGACCGTCGACGATGTCTCCGTCGCTCTGGAGGGGGTGTGCGGCCGCCTCGATTCCATCGAGCTGCGCAGGCTGCGAACGGCACTTCGGCATCGGGAGATCGCCGAGGGCGGTGACCGGTCGGGACGCGATCTGCTGCTGTCCGCGATGATCCATCCCCTCGAGTGGGAGCTGATCGACACGCGGGAGGCCCGCCGCGCTGCCGTGGTGGCCGACACCCTCGCACGCCTGAGGGAACAGGCTGCGCTGGATGCCACCATCCACGAACTGCTCTGGACCGCGTGGGAGTGCAGCCGCCTGGAGCGGGCATGGGTGGAGCAGGCGAAGGGGCACGGCCCGCTCGCCGATCAGGCCGGTCGTGACCTCGACGCGATGGTCGCGCTGTTCCAGGCGGCCAAGCGCTTCGTCGAACGTTCGATGGACGCGGATGCGCGCGCTTTCATTCGCGGACTTCTCGACAGTGCCGTGGCCGACGATCGGTTGGATGCCGCGCTCCCGCACGACGTGGTCGCGGTGCTGACGCCGGCAGCGGCCCTCGGCCTGGATGTGGATACCGTCATCGTCGCGGGCGTCCAGGACGGGGTCTGGCCGAACACCCGCCATCGCGGGAGTCTGCTCGAGACATGGCGGCTGGCCGACGCTGCATACCCCGCAGGATCCGACCCCGGCGCGGCGGGACTGGACCGTCGGCGCGCGGCCCTTCACGATGAACTCCGCCTCTTCGCCCGCGCGCTGTCGCGCTCGCGGTCGCAGACGGTGGTCACCGCCGTCGACGACGACGATCGGGGACCGAGCGTCTTCTTCGACCTTCTTCCCGATCCCGAGGCCCCCGCTGCATCGTCCGCGCACCCGCTGAGCCTGCGAGGCGTCGTCGCTCTCCACCGTCGCACCCTCACCGCTCCTGACGCTCCGGCCGACTCGGCCGGCGTTCGTGCCGCGGCCGGGCAATTGGCTCTGCTCGCAGCCGCGGAGGTGCCCGGGGCGTCACCGGAGGAGTGGTACGGGGTGCGTCCGCCGACGTCGAGCGGACCGCTGCGCGATCTCGCGCGCGAGCGGGTGCGGGTGTCGCCGTCCCGACTGCACACCCTCGAGGAGTGCGAGCTGAACTGGCTCATCGGCGAGCTCGGAGGCGACCCCGGCAGTACGACGGCAGGAGTCGGGACGATCATCCACGCCGCGCTCGAAGTCGCCACCGCGGGAACCGACGAAGACACGCTCTGGGAGGTGGTCGAGCGACGCTGGCACGAGCTGGTGTTCGACGCGTCGTGGCAGGGCCGGGCCGAGCGCGCCCGGGCCCGCGACCTCGTGCGCCGACTGGCGCGCTACCTCGACCGGTTCGACGCCGACGGGGGACGACTGCTGGACGCCGAACCGCACTTCGAGATTCCGCTGATCTTCGATCCCGAAGAACCCACCGGGCTCACCGTGGGTGCGCCGTCGTCCGAAGGCGATGGCGAAGAGCGCGCGGCGAAAGCCCAGGCGGTGCTGTCGGGATACATCGACCGCGTCGAGCTCACGGGGGACGGCAGCGTGGTCATCGTGGATCTGAAGACCGGCAAGAGCGAGCCGCAGACGGACGCGAAGGTCGTCGATCACCCCCAGCTGGCTGCCTATCAACTGGCCTTCGAGGCCGGCTCCATCGCGGGGACGGCAGGACTGCCCTCCGGAGGCGCACGACTTCTCGTGCTCCGACCGACCTCCCAGCGGGAGTTCGTCACCCCGACGCAGCCGCCCTTCGACGAAGAACGTCGGACCGCCTTCCTCTCCCGCATCCACAGCGCGATCACGGTGATGACCGGCGAGTCCTTCCGCGCCCCGTACGAGGAGCACTGCCGCGACGAGCACAGCCACGGGCTCTGCCGGATCCACACGATCGGGGCGGTGAGCGCGTCGTGAGCACCTCGGAACCGGCGCGTCTCACGTCCGCGGTGATCGCCGCCGCGCTCGGGCAGTTCCCACCGACCGACGAGCAGGCGGCGGTGATCGAGTCACCGCTGCGTCCCGCGCTCGTCGTCGCGGGAGCGGGCAGCGGGAAGACCGAGACGATGGCCGGTCGCGTCGTGTGGCTCATCGCCAACGGCTTCGTACGCCGCGACGAGGTCCTCGGACTGACCTTCACGCGCAAGGCGGCGGGTGAACTGGCCGAGCGCGTCCAGCGCCGCCTGCGCCGGCTCGGGGAGTTCGAGGCGGCCGGGTTGCTTCCCCTTCTGCCCGAGCTGCACGCCTCAGGCGCACTGACCTTCTTCTCCACCGAGGGTGCGCAGCACGAGGCGACCCGACTCGGCTATCTGCGCGCGCTCGCCGAGCGTTCCGGCGCGAGTGGAGGCGCGACTGCGGGCGATGACCTCCTCGAGCGGCCCGTCATCGCGACCTACAACAGCTTCGCCGACCAGATCGTCCGCGAGCACGCGGTCCGGATCGGTCGCGACACCGACACCGCCGTCCTGTCCGAGTCGGCTGCCTGGCTGCTGATGAGGCGAGTGGTCCTCGATTCCGACGACCCTCGTCTCGAGGATCGTCCCGAGGCGCTGCGCACCATCGTCGACGCCGCACTGCGCATCGCCCGCGACGGCGCGGACAACCTCGTCGACTTCGATGCGCTGCGGCGATTCCCCGAGCGGTTCGCCGATGTCCTGGAGCGTCCCTCCCGCAAGGGCTCTGTCACCGTCTACAAGGACGTCCTCGACGCCGAAGGCCGCGTGGCTGCTCTGGCCCTGCTGTCGGATCTCGCTCGTGAATACCTCGACGCCAAGCGTCGACGGGGCGTCATCGATTTCTCCGACCAGGTTGCCGGGGCGCTGGAGGTGGTTCGTCAGCACTCCCGCGTGGCCGCAGAACTCCGCGAGCGCTTCCGGGTCGTCCTCCTCGATGAGTATCAGGACACCTCGGTGATCCAGTCCGACCTCCTGGCCGAGGTGTTCGCCGGCACCGGTGTGATGGCGGTGGGCGACCCTCATCAGGCGATCTACGGGTGGCGTGGAGCGAGTTCGGGCAACCTCGGCGGATTCTCCGCCGCGTTCTCGGGTGACGCGGGTTGCGGCACCTACGCCCTGATGACCAGCTGGCGCAACAGCCGTGACGTCCTGCGCGCCGCGGCCGCCGTCCTGGCACCGATCGCCCCGCGCTCGCCCGTCGCCGTGGCCGGCCCGTGCGCGGCCGGACGCGCCGGAGGGAGCGATCGAGATCGCGGTGGAAGCGGACATCGACGCCGAGACTGCGCGGGTCGCGGAGTGGTTCGACCGGGTGCGCTCCGAGCGGCGTCGGGCGGGCCTGACCACCACCGGCGCCATCCTCTTCCGAAGCAAGAAGCACATGGTGCGTTTCGGCGATGCTCTGGGGCGACGAGGTATCCCGCATCGCATCCTGGGCCTGGGCGGACTGCTCTCCACGCCCGAGGTGGTAGACGTGGTCAGCGCCCTCCGCGTCATCAGCGACCCCACGGCCGGCTCGTCCCTCATTCGACTCCTCGCGGGTCCGCGGTGGGGCATCGGGCTGGCCGACCTCCGGGCGCTCGCCGAACTCGCCCGACGCCTCGCGACCCACGATGCCGCGCTGAAGCCCCTGGACGACGTCGTCGCCGAGCGGGTGCGCGCCGGTGCGGGGGAGGACCGCGCGTCACTGGTGGACGCGCTGGATTTCGTGGTGCGTTCGACCCCTGACCACGGTTGGATGGCGGCCTTCACGCCCCAGGCGCGTGCGCGGCTGAAGGAGGCCGGAGCGGTGTTCGCGGGTCTGCGCCACGCCACAGGAGCGCCGCTGCCCGAGCTCATCCGCCTGATCGAGGCGGAGCTGCTGTTGGACGTCGAACTCGCCGCGAACGAGACGCGGGGTCCCATGCGGATCGCCTCGGCACAGTTGCGCGCGTTCCTGGACGAGGTGCATGCCTTTCTCGCCGCCGACGAGACGGGGTCGTTGGCGAGCCTGCTGGCGTGGCTCGATCACGCAGAGAAGGTCGACGAATTCGCTCCCCGGACAGAGCCTCCCGAAGACGATGTCGTTCAGCTGCTGACGATCCACGGATCCAAGGGGCTGGAATGGGATGCCGTGGCCGTCGTCCGCATGGTCACCGACGAGCTGCCCTCCGCGCCGAAGGATACGAAGGGGTGGCTGGGTTTCGGCATACTTCCCTACGAGTTCCGGGGTGATGCGGCATGGCTTCCGTCCCTGCCATGGCGGGCGGATGCCGCCCCCACCCAACAGGATCTCAAGCGCGAGATCGACCTCTTCGTCGCCGCCCATCGCGCCCGGCAGCTCGACGAGGACCGCCGTCTGGCCTACGTCGCCGTCACCCGTGCGCGGGAATACCTGCTGCTGACCGCCTCACCCTGGGCGGGCACGAAGCGGCCGAGGCCCACGGGGGTGTTCCTGCGCGAGATCGCCGACGCTCTCGGCATCGACATCGACGAGCCCGATCTGGAGTCCAATCCGTTCGAGGGCGAGCGGAGAGTCCTCCCGTGGCCGATCGACGCGCTCGGGGCCCGTCGCGAGCGGGTCGAGAAGGCGGCGCGTCGGGTGAGGGAGGCACTGGATGCGCCTCCGGCCGCCCCGGACGACGAGGTGAGGATGCTGCTCGCGGAACGTCGCGCGCGTGCACGACACCGTAGCGGACCCCTCCCCACGCGAATTCCGGCATCGAGGTACAAGGACTTCGTCCCGGCGGACGGCGGAGTCGCCGATACACATTTCCGGCCGCTCCCGGAACGCCCCTATCGACAGACGCGCATCGGTACGCTCTTCCACGAATGGGTCGAACGCCGATCGGGGATCCCCGGGCGTGCGGCGTCACTGGACGATGCGCTCTGGGACGGCCACGACGAGGTGGACACCGCGTCGACCGGTCTGGATCGGCTGCAGGAGCGCTTCCTGGCCTCGGAGTGGGCGAACCTGAAGCCGATCGAGGTGGAGACGGAGATCGATTTCACCATGGTCGGTCCCGATGGCCGCCCGCACGTCATCATCTGCAAGCTCGATGCCGTCTACCGCCGCGGCGACCGCGTGGAGATCGTCGACTGGAAGACCGGCGCGCCCCCGAAGAATGCCCGCGAGCGTGAGGAGCGCATGGTGCAGCTCGAGCTCTACCGTCGTGCCTATCACGCCAAGCACGGTATCCCGGTGTCCCAGATCGACGTGGCGCTGTACTACGTCGCGGACGACCTGGTTCTCCGCGGCTGAGGGGACGTTGGCGCTGTTGGCGAGACGGCCCAGCGTCGCAGCGCCGCCTGCGACGCGCGCTCCGCCTCGCCGACATCGTCCAGTCGCTCGCGGATCGGGCCGAGGTCCAGTGGCGCCGTATCTGCCGGGGACGCCGACCGACCGGACGACGTCGGCTCGCCCGCGGCGGGTCCCTCCTCGTCCTGATCCTCTGGGTCGTCACCGAACCACCCCGAGACCTCGGCGGGGTCGTAGGCGTCTGTCTGCATGGAGGTGTCCACAACCGACCCGGCGGGCCCCGGCACGCGGTCGAGCAGCGCGATCGCGTCGTCGACGTCGCCGCGATCCTGCGGCACGATGTCGTCGCCGGCCACGCCCGCGGCCAGTGACTCCAGCAGTTCCACCGCGTCGTCGACGATGTCGGACCGCCCTGTCTCGTGCCCGTGCACGAGCCATCTGGCGAACTCCAGCTCCGCGTACAGTCGCGCGCGCTCGCGCAGCAGCCCGTCGGGGGCGTGGACGCTGCGAGCGAGGTAGGAGGCGAAGACGTCGTCCGCGGCGTCCGGGGCAGAGGCGAGCCACATGAAATCGCCCGCCGGATCGCCCACGCTCAGCCCATGCCAGTCCAGGACGCCGGTGACGCGGGGCTCACCGGCGAAGTCCTCGAAGAGGAAGGACGAGGCACCGGCACCGCCGAGCACGACCGTGGTCTCGAAGCGCCACAGCTCCTCGGCGTTCAGCGCCTGACTCCACCGCACATCGAGGCTCGGGGGAAGGCGGCGGGTGGCCACGGCGCGCTCCACCGTCCGCTCGATGTCGTCGCGCAGCTGGCGGGTCGTTCGGGCGGGGAGGCCCTCATCGCGGATCACGGAGACGGGAAGGGCGTGGATGGCTGCGATCGCCTCTCCGAGTGACGTCGCGGCTCCTCGACCCGAGGGGAGGTGGGGCGGATCGACACGATAGCCCGGCAGGAAGTCGGCCACGACGGCACGACCGCCGACGAGAGGTGTCTGGCCCAGCACGGTCGGCACCCGGAAGGGAAGGAGCCCGCGCACACCGGACGTGAGCACCGTCAAGGCACGCACCTCGGCCGCCGCCTCCGCCGCGGCGCCGTCGTCGACCGGGGCGCGCACGACGACGCGACGACCATCGTCGAGATCGACCAGCGCGGAGTCGTAGCGCCCGGCGCTGTTCTCGGTCAGCGCGGCGACGCCGACGACAGCTGCGCCGGGCAGAGCAGAGGTCACCGACGCGGCTAGAGTGAGGGAGGAGCGTGCCATGTGCCCAGGGTAGGTCGAGCATGCCGCGGGGCCTTCGCGCCACGCCCTGGCTCGTCGACCAACGCGGGAAGGTCTCGATGACATCGTCCGACAGCGCCCGAGAGCTGCCACGTCCGACGGCCCTCGAGCGGATGACGTGGTGGGACCGCGCTGCGGAGGACCGCATCATCGCGAAGCTGCTCCCGACTGTCCTCGCCGACCCCGCCACGCGCGTGCTCGCGGTGGCGGGGGACCGGGTTCCCCTGGCCGACGGCGGACTGTCGTGGGACACGGTGAGCCGGTGGGTGGACCCCGCGGCTCCGGGGCTGGTCGAGGAATGGGCGTTCCTGGGCCGCGACGAGAATGGCGCTGCCGTGGTGATGGCCGTCCTCGCCGCCGATGCGGCCGCGCCGGGAGACGACGACACCTCGGTGACGTACGCGTCGCTGCGGACCGCGACTCCGTCTCTGCATCCCGCCGAGGCGGCGCTCGCCGTCACCGCGGTGAGTCTCGGGCGCTGGCACATCGAGGCGCCGTTCTGTGCCGCGTGCGGCGCTCGCACCGAGGTCCTCCACGCGGGGTGGTCGCGTCACTGCCCGTCCTGCGGGCGGGAGCACTTCCCCCGCACCGACCCGGCCGTGATCGTCGCTGTGACGCATCCAGGCGACCCCGACCTTCTCCTGCTCGGGTCGAATGCGGCGTGGACCGAGCCGCGGTACTCATGTTTCGCGGGGTTCGTCGAGGCGGGCGAGTCCCTCGAGGGTGCGGTCCATCGGGAGATCCGCGAGGAGGCGGGCGTGGAAGTCGGTGAGGTTCGGTATCAGGCCTCGCAGGCATGGCCGTACCCGCGTTCGCTCATGGTGGGATTCACCGCCGAGGCTGTCGACGCCGGCATGGCCCGGCCCGACGGCGACGAGATCGTGAGCGTGCGATGGTTCCATCGCCGGGAGATCGGCGAAGCTCTCGGCGGGCGTGGTGATCTCCTGCTTCCCGGCCCGGCGTCGATCGCGCATCGCCTCATCAGCGACTGGCATGCGGCGGGATCGCCGTGAACGGTCCGCTGGAGCACCTCGACGAACAGCAGCTCGAGGCGGTGACGACGCTGCGCGGACCCGTCGTGGTGCTCGCGGGCGCCGGAACGGGGAAGACCCGCGTCATCACCCACCGCATCGCACACGGCGTCGACACCGGCGCCTATTCCCCCGGTCGCGTGATGGCGGTGACCTTCACCACGAAGGCGGCCGGAGAGATGCGCGCGCGTCTGCGTGCCCTCGGCGTCGAAGGGGTGTCCGCCAGGACCTTCCATGCCACGGCGTTGGCGCAGCTGAACTACTTCTGGCCGACGCTCGCGGGGGACTCCATGCCGTCGATCGTCGACAACAAGGTGCGGCTTCTGGCACACGCCGCCGACGGCATCGGGCTCGAACCCGACACCGCGACCCTCAGGGATGTCGCCGGAGAGATCGAGTGGCGGAAGGTCACGATGCGCTCGATCGAGGAGTACGTCCGTGAGCGGCCGCAGGGGGTGGGGGGCCTGGACGCCGACCGTGTCGCGCGTCTGCAGCGGGCCTACGAGCAACTGAAGGACCAGCGTCGGCAGATCGACTTCGAAGACGTCCTGCTGGCGTGCGCGGGGATGATCGAGGCAGAACCGCGCGTGGCGGCGACCATCCACGAGCAGTACCGCCACTTCACCGTCGATGAGTATCAGGACGTCTCCCCGCTGCAGGCACGCCTCCTCGAGCTGTGGCTCGGTGATCGACGAGACCTCTGCGTGGTCGGCGACGCCAGCCAGACGATCTACTCCTTCGCGGGAGCGGACCCGACGTTCCTCTTGGATTTCGAGCGGCGCCACGCCGATGCCCGCGTCATCCGTCTGGAGCGGAACTACCGGTCCACCCAGGCGATCCTCGGGGTCGCCAACGCGCTGATGAAGGATCGTCCCGGTGCACTCCGTCTGGTGGCCGCAGGGCCCGCGGGGGAAGGGCGCCCCGCGGACAGGATGGATGCTGCCGACGCTGCGCCGCTTCCGACGGTCACCGCATTCGATGATGAGCGCGAGGAGGCCCGGGCTGTGGCTGCACGCGTCGGCGCACGGATCGCGGCGGGGATCGATCCGGCACGGATCGCGGTGCTGTACCGGGCCCACGCGCAGTCCGCCGAGCTGCTGCGGGCGCTGGCGGACGTCGGGATCGCAGCAAGCGTGCTGGGCGGGCGCCGGTTCTTCGATGTCCCCGAGGTGCGTCAAGCCGTGATGGCTCTGCGCGCTGCCGCCGTGGCACCCCTGACCGGGACGTTCGTGGAGGCGGTACGCGATGTGCTGCGCTCGCTGGGGCTGACCGACGACCCGCCGCCGGCAGGTGGCGCGGTGCGCGAGGCGTGGGAGGCACGGGCCGCGCTGCTGCGCCTGGCGGAGGAGGCGCCCGAGGGGACGACCCTGCGGGAGTTCGCCGACGATCTGCTCCGGCGGGCGAAGGTCCAGGAGGAGCCGACACTGCGAACCGTGACCCTCGCCACGCTCCACGCCGCAAAGGGCCTGGAATGGGATCATGTGTACCTCGTCGGCCTGGCGGAGGGGGTGCTGCCCATCTCCTACGCGCAGACGTTCGAGACGATCGACGAAGAGCGACGACTGGCCTATGTGGGCATCACGCGGGCCGTGCGGACGTTGGATCTGAGCTGGTCGCGCGGACCGCGTGATCGTCGCCCGTCGCGTTTCCTGCAGGAGATCGGCACGCGCACCGTTCGTGCGGGCGGTGCCGGAGGGTCCGGGGCGCCGGCGCGGTCGACAAGACAAGCTCGGTCGTCGTCGACGGCGTCGTCCCCTCGCCGCTGAGGAGCCGCACCGCCCGCGCCGCGGCCTCGACCAGCAGGCTCGGCGCGACACCGGAGATCGGCCTCCCGCACAGCTGAGCCGCCAGCAGCGGCCACCCGGCGTCCGCGTCCGTCGATGTGAGAGCCAGGCAGCTGAGGCACGCCGTGATGCCCGGCACGACGAGTGGACCGACGCGGACGCGGCTCCCGGCCAGGATGAACGGCAGATGCGTCACGTCGGAGGCCATCAGAGCGGCTGCCCGGGCGGGGTGGACGAGGTGAGCGGCGAGCGCGATCACCGGCACGGTGGGATCCGACGGCACGTCGCCGGGCCAGCCGGAGCGCTCCGACGCGAGACCGCAGCAGGCCATCGCCGCCTGGAGCGATTCCACCACGGCCGACGCGACATCGTCCGCGACCTGGATCACCGCTCGCGTCGGCGATTCCGGGCGCGGTCGCTCCAGAGCCGGTGAGATCGTGGTGAGGAGGTCCTCGGCGGCCCCTGCCGGAGCCCCCAGCGATGCGGCCACCAGCGGGAGCGCCGCTGCGGGAAGACCGGTGCCCAGCTCGTGGATCAGGCGCTCCTGCCACGTCGTCGGAGCAGTCAGTGTCGCCACCGATTCCAGCCCGAATTGCACCGCCCACGGGGAGCGCCACAGCGGAGGGAAGGCGGGATCCAAGCGGAGCATGCCCCGATTTTCGTCGCTGTGCCCGTCACCCGGTCCCTGTCCACAGCTTCACTGCGGTCCCGAGCCTCAGAGCCCGCCTGTGCAGGAGAGGTGAGGCGTCACACCGGCCGAGGATCCTCCGGCCCGTCGGAGTCCGCCTCGCCGGAGTCCGCCTCGCCGGACAGCAGGCGCTCCAGCGCGTCATCCATCTCATCGCGCGCCGGTGCTTCGCCGCGCGCGCGTGCCTGCAGGCGGGAGACCAGCGCCGAGGGATCGTCGATGTCATCGGCGCCGGGCATGAGGTCGGGATAATCCCACAGGCTGTCTCGGCCGGCGATGCCGACGTCGTCCGTCACCGCGCGCCACATCGCCGCGGCCTCCCGCATGCGCCGCGGCCGAAGCTCGAGGCCCACCAGCGAGCCCAGCGCGCGCTCGGCGGGCCCTCCGACCGCGCGGCGACGACGAACCGCTTCCGCGATCCGCGCCGCAGACGGGAGGCGGGACGTGGCATCTTCGGTGACCACATCCACCCAGCCTTCGATGGTCGCGAGGAGGTTCTCCAAGCGGGCGAGGGCGACATTCTGCGCGTCCGTGCGTGGGGGCAGAAGAGCGCCGCTCTCCAAAGCCCGACGAAGCTCCTCGGGCTCGGACGGGTCGAATCGCGTCGCCAGGTCCTCCAGCGCATCGGTGTCGACGTGGATCGCACGCGCGAACTCGGTGACCTGCGAGATGACGTGCAGGCGCAACCATCGGGCATGACGGAACAGGCGGGCGTGTGCGAGTTCGCGGGCGGCGACGTAGAGCGCCAACTGATCGTCCGGGATCTCGAGGTCCCGACCGAAGTCGGTGAAGTTCTGCGGCAGGATCGCCGCCTCGCCGTCGGGCATGAGGGGGATGCCCACGTCTCCGCCGCTGACGACCTCCTTGGAGAGGTTTCCGACGACCTGACCCAGCTGCGAGGCGAAGAGCGACCCGCCGACGGTGCGCATGAGCCGACCGGCGCCTTCGACGAGCGACCTCATCTCCTCCGGAGCCTGCTCGCTGAGGGCCCGGGTGAGAGCATCGGTGATGCTCGTGGCCACGGGCTCGGCCAGTTCCTGCCAGACCGGAAGCGTCGCCTCGACCCAGGCGCCACGCGTGATGACCTTCGGTGTCGTGGACAGATCTGACACCGACGTCGCCTCGCCGAGCCACAGATCGGCCAGCGAGAACGCCTGGTCGAGGTCGGTCCGCTGGCCGCCGGTGACGCTCAGCCCGTCCTGGTTGGCGATGTGAAGCGCGCCGCGCTTCGTCATGTCCCAGGGGATGCCGTCGCTGCCGGCCGCGAACGCGCCCTGCAGCTGCGACATGATCGTCTGCATCATGGCGGGATCGATGTTCATGCCCGACAGGCGGGCGAGCGCCTCCGGATCGGGAGCGCCGCCACCTCCGCCGAACAGTTGGCGCATGAGCTCCTGGAACTCATCCTCGGGGCCGCGGTCGTCGTCTGGCACGTGTATCGCCCTCTCAGCCGGGTCAAAGACGTGGTGTCTACGCTAGTCGCACGGATGATCGCACTCTCCGAACAGACCGGGCCAACCCTTACGCCGGTCGCGAACGATCAGCGACATCGGCATGAGGCTCACGGCAGGAAGCAGGAACACCGGTGGTGCTGTTCGACGAGAAGGTGACGGTCACGCCGCCGCCACGCAAGCCCCTGGGCCGTGCCACGCTGGCGGGCATCTGGGCGTTGGTGATCGCACTGGTCGTGCTGCTGGTCCTCACCTTCCTTCCGACCGCCTACGTGATCCAGCAGCCGGGGCCGGTCTACAACACCCTGGGCACGGCCCAGAACGCCGACGGTGAGGACGTTGCGCTCATCACCGTCGACGGTGCGGAGACATACCCGACGGACGGGTCGCTCGACCTGCTCACCGTGCAGGTCGTCGGCAACCCCCAGCGGACGCCCTCATGGCTGGAGCTCGCCGGGGCATGGTTCGACCGCACGCGTGCGGTCCTTCCGTTGGAGTCGGTCTTCCCGGCGGGCCAGACCACCGAGCAGCGCCGTGATCAGAGCACCGCGATGATGGTCAACTCCCAGCAGGACGCCACCGCGGCCGCCCTCACCGAAGCGGGCTTCGATGTGCCGTCGGACATCGTCGTCTACGAGTTCTCCGAAGACTCCGCCTCGCAGGGCATCCTGGAAGTGGACGACGTGATCCTGGCCGCGAACGACACTCCCATCGACGGGGTCGACGATCTGCGCGAGGTCATCAACGACGGCGACGGCGAGCCGGTGGAGCTGACGATCCTGCGAGACGGGGTCGAGGAGAGAGTCTCGGTCACGCCGACCGAGCAGACGGAGGCGGACGGCACCACGACGTGGGTCATCGGCGTCATCCTCGCCACCGACTTCGAGTTCCCCATCGATGTGCAGATCCAGTTGAACAACGTCGGCGGCCCGAGCGCCGGGATGATGTTCGCCCTCGGCATCGTCGACCTTCTCACCCCTGGTGACCTGACCGGGGGCGAGGATGTCGCCGGCACCGGAACCATCACCTCGGACGGTATCGTCGGGCCGATCGGCGGCATCCGCCAGAAGATGTGGGGCGCGGTCGGCGCCGGCGCGGAGTGGTTCCTCGCGCCGCAGGCGAACTGCGACGAGGTCGTCGGGCACGTCCCCGATGGACTGCGCGTCTTCGCCATCGAGGACCTCGACGATGCGCTCACCGCCGTCGAGACCGTCGCCGACGGCGGCGATCTCGACGCGCTTCCCGCCTGTACCGCGACGACGTCGTCGGCGGTCGGCTGACCGACCGCGGGCTGAGCGTTCGCCCTGACCACACCCCGCCCGCGCATGGGCCGAGAAACGCCCTCTTAGGATTGACACCGTGACCACGACCCCCGCGCCGCAGGCCGCACCCTCCCGATCCCGACGGGCGATCGCCATCACCCTTGCCGTGATCGCGGCACTTGTGGCGGCCTTCTTCATCTTCGCCAACCTCTACGCCGACTGGCTCTGGTACGACCAACTGGAGTTCACCTCGGTCCTGGTGACCCAGTGGGTCGCGCGCGTGGTGATGTTCGCCGTCGGCTTCCTCGCCATGGGGATTCCGGTCTGGTTGGCGATCCAGCTCGCCTACCGGCTCCGGCCCGTGTACGCGCGCCTGAGCTCACAGCTCGACCGCTACCAGGAGGTCGTCGAGCCCCTGCGCCGACTGGCCATGTGGGGGATTCCGGTGTTCTTCGGCTTCTTCGCCGGGTTCGCCGCGTCGACCCAGTGGGAGACCACGTGGCTGTGGTTCAACGGTGTGCAGACCACGGTGACCGACCCCGAGTTCGGCCTGGACACCGGGTTCTACATGTTCGCCATGCCGTTCTACGGCTCGGTCCTCGGCTTCGCCTCCGCGGTGCTCCTCGTGTGTCTGCTGGTCTCCGGACTGGTGTCCTATCTCTACGGCTCGGTCCGGGTCGGGCAGCGTGAGCTGCGCATCTCCAAGGCGGCACGCATCCAGCTCGCCGTCATCGCGGGTCTGTACATCCTGGTCCAGGCGGGGAGCCTGTGGCTGGACCGCTACCGCACGCTCGTGGAGCCGTACGACCGCATCACCGGCCCCGGGTACACCGGCGTCAACGCGGTCATCCCCGGCCAGACGATCCTCGCGATCGTGGCCGCGATCGTGGCGATCCTCTTCTTCGTCACGGCCGTCATCGGGCGCTGGCGCTATCCCCTCATCGCCACGGCTCTCCTGGTGATCTCCGCCATCGTCGTCGGCGTCGGCTACCCATGGGTGCTCAACACCTTCCAGGTGCGGCCGAACCAGCTCACCCTCGAGAGCGAGTACTACCAGCGCAACATCGACATGACGAAGATGGCCTACGGCATCGATGGGCTGGAGAAGACCGACTTCTCCGCCGTCACCGACGTCGAGCCCGGTCAGCTGCGCGAGGATGCGGAGACCACGGCATCCATCCGCATCATGGACCCTGCGATCATCAGCCCGACCGTGCGTCAGCAGGAGCAGTACCGCGCGTTCTACCAGTTCCCCGAGACGCTGGACGTGGACCGGTACGAGGTCGATGGCCAGTCGCAGGACACCATCGTCTCGGTGCGCGAGCTGGACGTCGAGCGGCTCGGTCAGGCCTCGACGTGGCAGAACACCACCGTGGTCTACACGCACGGCTACGGCATGGTCGCGGCACGCGGTAACGCGCGGACGGTCGAAGGCTTCCCCGAATTCATCGAGCGAGGGATCCCGGTGTCCGGCATCCTCACCGAAGAGGAGGAGTATCAGCCGCGCGTCTACTTCGGCGAGAACTCCCCGCCCTACTCGATCGTGGGTGCTCCAGCCGGAACCGAGCCGTTCGAGCTCGATTACCCGTCCGGTGCGGACGGCGAGAACGAGACCCGGTACACCTTCACCGGTGACGGGGGACCGAGCGTCGGCAACGTGTTCAACCGCTTGATCTACGCGCTGAAGTTCCAGTCTGAGCAGATCCTCTTCTCGGATTTCGTCAATGAGGAATCGCAGATCCTCTACGACCGCGATCCGCTCACCCGGGTGGAGAAGGTTGCGCCCTACCTGACCCTCGACAGCGATCCGTACCCGAGCGTCGTGGACGGTCGGATCGTCTGGATCGTCGACGGCTACACCCTGAGTGCGAACTACCCGTACTCCACGACGGTCAGCCTGCAGCAGGCGATCGCCGACGCCAACAACGTCCAGCCGCGGTTCGCGATCGACGACATCAACTACGTGCGCAATTCGGTCAAGGCCACGGTGGACGCCTACGACGGGTCGGTGACGCTGTACGCCTGGGATGCCGAGGATCCCATCCTGCAGGCCTGGCAGAAGGTCTACCCCTCCACGGTGCAGCCGATCAGCGAGATGTCGGCCGACCTCATGAGTCACGTGCGCTACCCGACCGATCTGTTCAAGATCCAGCGCGCCATGCTGGGCGTGTACCACGTCGATGATGCGCGGGCCTTCTACCAGCGGGACAACGCCTGGGCCACCCCGGAGGACCCGCAGGACCCCGGCAGCTTCCAGCCGCCGTACTACTCCACGATCCAGATGCCGGGGCAGGAGGCGCCGAGCTACTCGATGTTCACGACCTTCATCCCGTCCTCCGAGGGCGGCGCGAGCCGGAACGTCCTGATGGGATATCTGTCGGTCGATTCCAACGCCGGATCCGAGGCCGGCGTGAAGAGCGAGGGCTACGGCAAACTCCGAATGCTGGAGATCGACGCGGAGACCCCGGTGCCCGGGCCCGGGCAGGTGCAGAACACCTTCGACGCCGATCCGACGGTGTCGGCTCAGATCAACATCCTGTCTCAGGGTCAGTCCGATGTCCTCAACGGCAACCTTCTGACGCTCCCTGTCGGCGGCGGTCTGCTCTACGTCCAACCCGTGTTCGTCCAGTCCTCGGGCGGCACGCAGCTGCCGACCCTTCAGCGCGTGCTCGTCGCGTTCGGTGACCGGATCGCGTTCGAGAACACTCTGAACGAGGCGCTGGACACCCTCTTCGGCGGGGATTCGGGGGCCACGGCCGGTGACACGGATGTGCCGCCGGACGCCAACCCCACACCAACGCCGACGCCGACTCCGACGCCCTCCGAAGCCGGTGACGCCACGGAGACCCCGGCGCCCACGGCCCCGCCCGCCGACGAGTACGAGGCGGCGTTGCAGGAGGCACAGGACGCGATGATGGATCGCCAGGCAGCACTGCAGGCGGCCGACTGGGCGGCGTACGGCGAAGCCGATGCGCGTCTGACGGCGGCGGTGGAGCGGCTCATCGAGCTCGGCGACCAGTGAATCTCGACGCGAGCGGCATCCGCTCTTCCCCGCCCCCGGTCGGAGATCAGGCGTCAGCGGTCAGGAGGCCGTAGGAGATCAGCAGCACCGTGACGATGAAGCCGGCGATCTGATTGATCCAGAGGAACCTGCGCCACCCGATCGTCGCCCGCTCGGCGGTGTCATCGGTGACCGAACGGTACGGCCACACGATCGCGATGTAGGGCAGGACCGCGATCACGGCCAGCGGGCCGGGCCACGCCGTTGCGAGGATCACCAGACCCGCGGCGAAGTAGCAGGCGAGGGCGAACCGAACGGTCCACCGCGCCCCGCGAGCCGTCGCGATGGAGCTGATGCCTGCCGCACGGTCGGCGAGCACGTCCTGAACGGCGCCGAAGGCGTGAGAGGCGATCCCCCAGAGTGCGAAGGCGACGATGACGGCGACGAGCTGCCAGGTCCAGGCGACCCCGGCGAGGACGAGCGCGTACACGGCGGGGGAGAAGAAATGGATGCTGCTGGTGACCGAGTCCGCGAACGGCCGCTCCTTCAACCGCAGCGGCGGGGCGCTGTAGAACACCACGAAGAACAGGCTCGCCGCCAGGACCAGCCAGGAGGCCGGTGAGCCGACCCACACCAGGTAGGCGACGAACGGCAGGCACAGCAATCCCGAGACCCACAGGGTGAGCGCGTGCAGCCGTCGATCGAGGACGGCGCCGTGGGCTCCGCCCTTCCGGGGGTTGCGCAGGTCGGATTCGTAGTCGAAGACGTCGTTGATGCCGTACATGGCGACGTTGTAGGGGATGAGGAAGAACAGGGCACCGAGGATCAGTGTCAGATCGACCTGCCGGGTGGCCAGCAGGTAGGCCGCGGCGAACGGATAGGCGGTATTGATCCAGCTGACGGGCCGTGAGGAGACGAAGAGCTGACGGATGACGCGGCCGGGGCGCAGCGGGGTCGGGGTCGTCATGAGGTGTGCTCCCGGCGGGACCGCCCGGCGGTCATGAGCGTGTGGACAGCCGGGACGAGGAACGCCGCGGCGATCGCGTAGGCGAAGTCCTCGATGGGCGCGAGCCCGATGAGGATGCCGCTGCGGTGTTCGTCGTCGTAGGCCACGAGTCCCGTTCCGATGATCACGTTGTCGAAGATGGCGGTGAGGATGACGAGCACCACCGCACCGGCGAGGGATGCCCCCATCCTCTCGCGGAATCGCGGCAATCGCACGGTGGCCAGGGTCACGGCGGCCGCGAGGACGAGGAACGGGATGTTGATCAGCACGTAGGTCATGACCGGGGCCCGTCATCCCGCGTGCGACGCCGGGCCCGGTGCTCTCCCAGACGGATCGCGGCGCTGGAGAAGAGCACCGCGAGGTAGCAGAGGAAGGTGAGGAAGAAGACCTCCTCGATCGGCAGCTCAGGCGCGATCGAGACCCCGACGTACAGGGGGCTGTCTCCTTGGAAGAACACCCCGGTGACGATGCCGACGACGTCCCACGCGAGGAAGAACAGCACGCCGACAGCGATCGAGACGATCGTGGCCAGCGGTGTCCGCCACAGCGCAAGTCGGTAGCGCGCGTCGATCACCGCCATCCCCGCGCCCGAAAAGACGATCGCAAGAAGGTAGAGTCCCGGCACCTCAGACCCTCGCAGGCTCGGGGAGCGGCCCCGGGCTCCGGTCGCCCCGCAGCCGCTTCAGCACGAGCTCGGCCGAGATGAGGCACATCGGCAGGCCGATCCCCGGAAGGGTGGAGGACCCGGCGTAGACCAGGCCCCGAACCTTCTTCGAGGCGTTGCGCGGACGGAAGACCGCGCTCTGGTTCAACGTGTGCGCGAGTCCGAGCGAGTTGCCTCGCCACGCGTGCAGATCGCGGAGGAAGTCGCCGGGCGTGATCGTGCGGCGTACGACGATGCGATCGGCGAGGTCGGCGATGCCCGCCCACTGCGCGATCTGCGCGATCACGTGGTCGGCGGCCGCTTCGATGCGTGGATCTCCGTCTCCGTCGACTCCGCCTCGCCCGAGTGAGGGATCGGCGGGAATGGGGACCAGGACGAACAGATTCTCGTGACCCGCCGGCGCGACGGTCTCGTCGGTCGCGCTCGGCCGGCAGATGTAGATGGACGCGGGGTCGGGGATGTGCGCGTTCGCGCCGAAGATCGCCTCGAAGTTCGCCTTCCACCGATCGACGAACATCAGCGTGTGGTGGGCGAGCTCGGGGAGTTCGCCTTCGACGCCGAGGAGGAGCAGCAGTGCCCCGGGGCTCGGCTGCTTGCGGGTCCACCACTCCTCCGGATAGGTCTGAAGCTCTCGGGGGAGGAGGGCGGTCTCGGTGTGGTGGAGGTCGGCTGCCGAGACCACGAGATCGGCGTCGATCACCTCTCCGCTGTGCAGCCGCACACCTGTCGCCCGCACCTGTCCTGTATCGGCGGAGGTGAGGATGGCACCGACTTCGGCGTCGGTGCGGATCGTGACGCCCTGACGGCGCGCGACGCGTTCGACGGCGCGGATGACCTCGGTGAAACCCCCGCGCGGGTAGAGCACGCGATCGTCGAGATCGAGGTGGCTCATCAGGTGGTAGAGGCTCGGCACGGCGTAGGGGGAGCCGCCGAGGAAGACCGCGGGGTACTCGAGGATCTGGCGGAGCATCGGCTCGCGGAATCGCTGATCGACGAAGCGCGCCAGCGTCGTGGTCAGCAGCGGCAGAAGCTGGGGGAGGCGCTTGAGAAGAGCGGGGTCGCGCAGGCCCGCCGTGGTCTCGTAGGTGTCGTAGAGGAAACGTGAGACGGCGAGGTCGTAGGCGTTCCCGGCGGAGTCGAGATATGTCGCCAGGGTCTTGCCCGCGCCGGGCTCGATCGACTCGAACAGCGCGGTCGCCTCCTCCCGGCCCGAGCGGACGTCCACGGACTCGCCGGCAGTACCGGAGGCCTGGGGTTCCCGGTAGACCCGGTACGCCGGGTCGAGCTTGACCAGATCGAGCTCGGCGTCGGCCGTCGTGCCGACCAGGCGGAAGAAGTGGTCGAACACCTCCGGCATGAGGTACCAGCTCGGACCGGTGTCGAAGCGGAAGCCGTCGCTCTCCCACGATCCGGCGCGCCCGCCGACGTCGTCGCGTGCTTCCAGGACCGTCACGTCGTGGCCTTCGGCGGCCAGCAGTGCCGCTGTGGCGAGCCCGGCGATTCCTCCGCCGATCACCACGGTTCGTTCGGCGGTCATGCGCGGGCTCCTCTCGGGTGCAGGCCCAGCATCGCACGCGCGGCGAGAGCGGCCTTGACGGTGTCGGGTACGCGGACCCGGGTACTGCCGTCCTCACCCTCGCGCCGGAGCCGTCGGGAGAGCTCGGCGAAGAGGTCGTGGGCCACCGTCACCGCCCGTCTGCAGTCCGCAGGAAGCGAGGGGATGGTCGCGGCGGCCGCGGCGAGATCGGAGTCGATGCGGTCGAGGACCTCGGTCCGGCTGCGGCGCCCGGTGGTGACACCGAGGTAGTCGCGGCCGAGAGCCCCCTCGTCGTGGTAGAGGTCTCGGAGGAAGTTGACGTCCTGGAACGCCGCGCCCAGCCGCCGGGCGCCGTCTACCAGCGCCGGGTCGGGGAGGGCGGGATGCGGGTTGTCGGCGTTGACGAACACGTGGAGGCACATCAACCCCACCACCTCCGCCGACCCGTAGACGTAGGAGTCGTGCGATGCGTCATCGTGGTTGGCGACGGTGAGGTCCGTGCGCATGGACTGGAAGAAGGGGGCGATCAGATCAGATGCGATGAGGCACTCGCGCGCTGTGCGGGCGAAGGCGTGCACCACGAGATTGGAGCTGAACCCGCGCGCGATCGCCGCCATCGTCTCGCTCTCGAGATCGTCCAGGACCGCTCGTTCGGCGTCGGGATCCAAGCCCGCCTCGTGCGCGGGACCGTCGACGATCTCGTCGGCCACCCGGACCAGCGCGTAGACGTTGCGCACATGCGGGCGGGGCCGCGTACCCAGCAGCCGGGTCGCGAGACCGAACGAGGTCGAGTACGCGGCGATGACGGCGGCGGACGCGTCCTCAGCGGTGCGGTCGTACTGCGCGAGCCCGGTGGGACGATCGCCGGATGCGGTCACGGAATACTCTCCTGAATGCGGACGCAGAGGTCCTGCAAGAGCATTCTCGCAGCGGCGGGAAGCTCTGGGGCGGCAGAGTGCTTTCCCGCTCCGGCGAGGGTGTCATCGATGAGTTCTCGCAGACGGGTTCGGGCGCCGCTCGCCTCGAGGGCTTCCTGCGCTTCGCGGATGGCGATCGGGCCGGTGTGGGCGACCGCGAGGGCATCGTTGACGCGTGACCACGCCGCCGTCTGCCGGGCGAAGGCGATGAGCGGGGTGCGCTTGGCTTCGCGGAGGTCGCCGCCCTCTTCCTTCCCCGCCTGGTCGGCCGTTCCGAATGCACCGATGAGGTCGTCCACGAGCTGGAAGGCCAGGCCGATGCGCGCACCGGCGTCGCCCAGCGCCGCGATCGATGCCTCGTCGGCGCCGGCGAGGACGGCACCGGCCTGCAGAGGTGCGCTGAAGGAGTAGACGGCGGTCTTGTCGCGGGCGGCGGCGATCAGGGCGGCGTCCTCGGCGAGATCGGGAACGACGGCGTTCTCGACGTCGGCGAGTTCTCCGGCCGCGGAGACGAAGACGGCGTCGTCGAGAAGTCCGAAAAGCGCCTCGCGTGCGCGCGAGGTGGTGTCGGAGGTCGCGATGAGTCGCCCGGCCTCGTGCAGCAGCAGGTCGCCTGCGAGGATCCCGGCCGCGTCTCCGAGGGTGGCCGCGCCGCCGGGGCTCGCGCCCGCGGTGAGCGCACGAAGGCGGAACTCGCCGCCCACGTTCGGGATGCCACGTCGGATCAGATCGTGGTCGATCACATCGTCGTGGACGACGAATGCGGTGTGAAGAAGCTCGAACGCCGCCGCGACCCGGTAGACGATCGGCAGCTGTTCCTCGTCGCCGTCGAAGGCACGGAATGACGCGACGACGAGAGCGGGACGAAGGCGCTTGCCCCCGGACGCCGCCCGGGTGATGGCCTCGCCGAGCACGCAGAAGCCGTCGCCCAGGCGCGCGGCACGGTCGCTGATGCGCTGCACCGCCGAGTCGATGGCGAGATCGATCTCGGCACTGGTGGCAGTGGGGATCATGAGGCCCGTCGTCGGGATTCTGGTGCGTCGAACAGGTGGAGCTGCTGCGCCTGGAGGACGAGCCACGGGCTGAAAGCCCACGGCGTGGTCACCAGCGACGCCGCGAGATCGGCGGGGTCGACCCAGCGGGCATCCATCACTTCCGCGGGGTTGAGGACGGGCTCGTGCGCGGCGCGAGCGGTGTAGACCGGGCACACCTCATACTCCACGACGCCGCTTGCATCGGTGGCGCGGTACCGGAACAGGGGGAGGGCGAGCTGGATGTCGCTGAGGATGAGCCCGAGCTCGGATTCGGCGTGGCGCCGCACAGCCGAGAGCACCGGCTCCGCCGGGCGGGGGTGGCCGCAGAACGAGTTGGTCCACACGCCCGGCCACGTCTTCTTCGACAGGGCACGGCGGGTGATCAGAACCTCGCCGGCGTCGTTGACGACGTGGCACGAGAAGGCCAGATGAAGTGCGGTGTCACTGCCGTGAACGCTCGATTTGGGCGCGGTGCCGATGGCGCGGCCGGCCTCGTCGAGAAGGACGACGTGGTCGATCTCCGTCATGGCACCTCCTGATTATTTCGCTAGTTTTCCTAGCGATATCGGTTGGTCGATGATACAAGGAGGCTGTGGGGGTGTCTACACGGCACCCTGCTTCCCCGTTCCATGATGCCCTGGAAAATGCGGAAGGCGCCCCTTCCGGGACGCCTTCCTTTTGTTGCGGGGGCAGGATTTGAACCTACGACCTCTGGGTTATGAGCCCAGCGAGCTACCGAACTGCTCCACCCCGCGGCACAAGAGAAAAGCTTAGCACGGGGGATCGGAGTCGTCGAACCGAGCCGCGTGGCTGTTGCCGAACGCCTCCGGCGGCGGGCAGGGTGGCTTCATGCCTGCTGCGCCCGAGGACGTCGTCGACGACAGAGTCGACGGACGCGACGAGTCCCCGACGCAGCGTGCCGATCGGAACTGGAACGAGGCGCTGCAGGAGCTGCGCGTGCTGCAGACCGGCACCCAGATCCTCACCGGCTTCCTCCTCGCCCTGGCGTTCCAGCCGTCTTTCGCCGACCTCAGTGGGCCACAACGGGGGTTCTACCTTCTGCTCGTGGTCCTCTCCGCGCTGAGCGCCATCATCGCGCTGGCTCCCGTGGCCCTGCATCGCGTGCTCTTCGCGCAGGGTCTGAAAGCCACGGTCGTGCGGTTCGGTCACGGCGCGCTGCTGACCGCCCTCACCATCGTCGCGCTCCTTCTCTCCGGTGTCGTCGCATTCGTGTTCGACGTCGTCCTCGGCACCGCGTGGGCCGCGGTCGCCGCGGCGGGCCTCGTGCTGCTGGTCATCGTGCTGTGGGTCGTCGTCCCTGCGGTCATCCGACTCCGCCATCGCGCTGCCGTCGACCCGCCACCGGACGGGAGGACGCCATGACGCCCCGCGCCTCGGTCGCGACCGCGGTGGTGCAATTCGCGCCGGCGCCCGACGCCGAGGCGAATCGACACACCGTCGGTGAGGCTCGTGCGCACGGCCGCCGACCGGGGGGCGAGCGTGATCGTCCTTCCCGAGTACTCGAACTACTTCATCGATCCCTTCGACCATTCGCTGGCGACGCACGCCGAGACTCTGGACGGGCCGTTCGTCGCGGAACTGCAACAGCTCGCCGGCCAGACGCGCACCCACATCGTCGCGGGACTGCTGGAGCGCGGCGACGAGGGTCGCGTCCGCAACACCGTCGTCGCCGTCGCTGACGGCGGCGTGGTCGCGGTCTACCGCAAGATCCATCTCTACGACGCCTTCGGGCAGCGCGAGTCCGACTGGATCCAACCGGGCGAGCCCGCCGCTCCCGAGACCTTCAGCGTCGACGGCATCCGGTTCGGGTTGATGACCTGCTACGACCTGAGATTCCCCGAGATGGGCCGGCTCCTGGCGGATGCCGGCGCCACCGCCTTCCTCGTCCCTGCGGAGTGGGTGCGCGGCCCGCTCAAGGAGCATCACTGGCAGATTCTCCTGCAAGCCCGTGCCATCGAGAACACCGCGTACGTGGTCGCTGCCGACCACCCGCCTCCCCTCGGCGTCGGGCTGTCGGGGGTGGTCGACCCCCAGGGGGTTGTCGTGGCGGGTATCGGGTCGGGGACGGACGTGGCGATCGCACACCTGGATCCCGCTCTCGTCGATCGCGTTCGGCGACAGAACCCGGCGCTGCGGCTTCGCCGATTCCGCGTGGCCGTCGACTCCTAGCCTGCCCCGCCGGCGTCAGCTCGGCCGTCCCGCAAGCTCGACAGACGGCGCACCGCCTCATCGAGGACGGCCACCTGCTTGCACGCGGCGAAGCGGATGAGACTCGCCACGGCGGGGCGCGCCTCGGGGCGGACGAAGGCGGTCACGGGTACGCCGACGACCCCGATCCGCTCGGCCATCTCCCGACAGAATGCGTCGGCGTCGTCGACGCCGAGGGCGCGGGCATCTACGACGGTGAAGTAGGAGGCCGCGGGCACCGACACGTCGAAGCCGGCCGCGCGCAGACCGTCGCCGAGCAGATCGCGCTTGCGTCGGAGCGTTTCGCCGAGGTCGGCGAACCAGTCGTCGGGCAGCTGCAGTCCCGCAGCGATCGCGGGCTGGAAGGGTGCGCCACCGGTGTAGGTGAGGTACTGCTTGACGGCGATGAGCGCGTCGATGAGATCTGCAGGCCCGGTGGCCCAGCCGATCTTCCACCCGGTGGTGGAGAAGGTCTTGCCCCCTGACGAGATGGACACGGTGCGGTCCCACGCCCCCGGCATCGCGGCCATCGGCTCGTGCCGATCGCTGAATACCAGGTGCTCGTAGACCTCGTCCGTGACGATCCAGGCGTCGTGCTCGTGAGCAAGCCGCACCACCTCGGAGCGGAGCTCGTGGGAGAACACCGCCCCGGTGGGGTTGTGTGGATCATTGACGAGGATGACGCGGGTCCGGGCGCTCACGGCGTCGCGCAGGTCGTCCGGGTCGGGTTGGAAGTCCGGGAACCGCAGCGGCACGGTGACCAGGCGCGCACCGGATAGTGCGACGAGTGCCGCATATGCGTCGTAGAAGGGCTCGAAGACCACGACCTCATCATCCGGACCGTCGACGAGCGCCAGGAGCGCGGCGGCCAGCGCCTCGGTCGCGCCCGCGGTGACGAGCACGTGTCGTTCGGGGTCGAGGCGCATCCCGTAGAAACGCTGCTGGTGGGCCGCGACCGCCTCCCGCAGCTCGGCGACGCCCCGACCGGGCGGGTACTGGTTGACGCCGTGGGTGATGGCCGCGCGTGCCGTCTCCAGAACGACCGCCGGACCGTCCTCGTCGGGGAATCCCTGGCCGAGATTGATCGCGCCGGTTCGCGCCGCGAGTGCCGACATATCGGCGAAGATGGTGGGGCGGGTGCTCCCGTCCGAGGACAGCAGTCCGGCGCCTTCGGCCGTTCGCCGCCAGGCTCCGGGAATGGTTCGGGGCATCGTGGGCATCCCTCCTGCACGGGTTCCTCAGCATTGCATAGGCGCATCGCGGGCGGATCATAAGAAACCCACAGGCTGGGCGACCACGCTGGGCAGCAGATCGAACAGACACGCGATCGAAGGTTTCGATGGGCCTTCGGCCCGAGGAGGAACGAAGATGAGCGAGAACACCAGCGACCGTCAGCCGGAGGACGTTCCGGCCACGCCCCCCGTCCCGGAGACGCCCGCTGCGGCGGCTGCCCAGCACTTTCCGCCCGCCGGATGGCACGTTCCGCCGCGCCCCGCGCCGCCGACCGCCGCCGCGGGGGCGCCGTATCCGGTCGGTGCCGGAGCCTCGTTCGGCCCACCCACCCACCCGACGCAGCCGACGCTTCCGCTGGGTGAGGGCGGTCAGGCGTACGGCGCCGCGCCCGTCACAACCCAGGCGGGCGCGACGCCGACCAAGCGGAAGTCCGGCGCCGCCCGTGTCGCGGGTCTCCTCGTGGCCGCCGCCGTCGTCGGTGGAGCCGCAGGTCTCGGCGGCGCGTACGCCGGAGTCTCCCTCTTCCAGCCCACCCCGGCTGCGACCACCGCGACGGGGCCGACCAGCGTGACGGTCAACGACACCGACGACGTCAACCAGACCACGGCGATCGCCGCCAAGGTGGTGCCGAGCGTTGTCACGATCGAAGCCGCGGGTGGCGCGGGAAGCGGCACAGGATCGGGCGTCATCCTCTCCAGCGACGGGTACGTCGTGACCAACACCCACGTGGTGACCCTCGACGGGGCGACCGGTGACGCCGCGATCCGGGTGACCACATCGGACGGGCGGGTGTTCGACGCCGAGATCGTCGGCACCGATCCGCTCTACGACCTCGCGGTGATCAAGCTCCAGGATGCCGAAGGACTCACCCCGATCGAGTTCGCCGACGCCTCCGACCTCAACGTCGGTGATGAGACGACCGCCGTCGGAGCCCCCCTGGGCCTGTCCAACACCGTCACCACGGGTATCGTCAGCGCGCTCAACAGGTCCATCGAGATCGCGTCCTCCGCCGCACCCGACGAGGGCGATGCCGATGAGGACCAGGGCGAGGCTCCGCCGTTCTCCTTCGACTTCGGCCAGGGTCAGCAGTCGGGTCAGCCGGCGGAGTCCATCAAGATCGCCGTCATCCAGACCGATGCCGCCATCAACCCCGGGAACTCCGGCGGTGCGCTGGTCGATTCGCAGGGGCGTCTCATCGGCGTCAACGTCGCCATCGCCTCCGCCGGGGAGCCTCGTCCACGCAGGGGAACATCGGCGTCGGGTTCGCCATCCCGTCCGACATCGTCCAGCGCGTGACGGACGAGCTGATCGAGAACGGCTCGGCGACCCATGGCCTGCTCGGCGCCAACGTGCAGTCCGCGGCGTACGTCGAGGATGCGGACATCACCGGCGCCTACGTCGCCGAGGTCACCGCCGGCGGAGCGGCGGAGGCCGCGGGACTGCGCGCAGGCGACATCGTCACCGAGTTCAACGGCGTTCCGATCACCGATTCGGTCGATCTCACCGCGCAGGTGCGTGCGCTCGCCGCCGGGAGCGAGGTCTCGCTGACCTACGTTCGCGACGGACAGAACGCCACCGCCGAGGTGACCCTGGGCGAGCTCCAGCAGTAGGGTCTTCTCGGTCAGGACGCCATCCCGCGATAGGCTCGCGGGATGGCGTCCTTCTCGTTCGGCGCGGGGAATGCACGCAAAGTCGCGAGCATTCCGCTGTATGCGCTCGGTCGTGTCGTGACGCTTTTTGCACCGCGTCGGCCCGATGTGTGGGTGTTCGGCTGCGCGGTCGGCATCGCTGACGGGGCTCTCGCGCTGTGGGAGGAAGCGGCTGCACACGGACGGCGTTCGGTCTGGTTGACCGCGTCCGAAGATGAGGATCGGGATGCGGCGGCTCGGGGCATCCCGACGGTGAGGAAATCCACGCTTCGCGGCTTCTGGCTCACCGCCCGGGCCGGCGTCCTCGTGGTCACCCACGGGTTCGGCGACGTCAACCGGTACGCCACCGGGGGCGCTTTCGTGGTGCAGCTGTGGCACGGCATTCCGCTCAAGCGCATCGGCCTGGATTCCCCGGAGACGCTGCGCAGCAGCATCCTGCCCCGATCGCGTGCGATGCGCGCGCTCATCCGCGCCATGTACCGCGGCGCGACCCGGCGCATCGGGCTCATCCCCGCTGCGTCGCACCTCGTGCGTGGCCGTCTGGAGTCCGCCTTCTCGCTCACCGACGAGCGGGTCGCCGTGACCGGTGAGCCGCGGGTCGACGTGCTGTCTCAGGGCTCGGCCGAGGAGCGGCGACGTCGGGCGCGCGACCTGCTGTCGAGGACAGTGGGATCGATCGAGGACGCGGCGCGGGTCGTCCTGTATGCGCCGACGTGGCGAGACGGCGCGCCGGATCCGGCCGTGCCGACAGCCGCGGACTGGTCGGCGCTCGGGAACGTCCTCGAAGCCGAGAACGCGATCCTGCTCGTCCGTTCCCACCCGCTCGGCGCGGGGGAGTACGTGCCGCCCGTTCCGTCGGGGCGTATCCGGATGCTCGGCAGCGACCTGCTCCGCGATGTCACGCCGGCTCTTCCCGGCATCGATCTCCTCATCACCGACTACTCGTCATTGGTCTTCGATGCGGGGCTGAACCGCACGCCCGTTCTCTTCCTCGCGCCCGACATCGAGCAGTACGCGGCCCGGCGCGGATTCTACGGCTCGTTCGAGGAGGGGGCGGGTGGCGACCTCGCGTCGGACTGGACGGAGATCATCCGTCGGCTCGGCGCGGCGATCACCGACGGCCCGGAGCGTGCGCGCATGTCCGATCGTTCCGCCGCGCGCAGCGCCGATGTCCACGCCTTCCGCGACGGAGGCAACACCGCACGGGTCTACCGTGCCATCCTGAACGCCACGGGCGCCGCCACCGCCGACGGCCGCACGAGAGGACGCAGATGACAGACGCCCGCTTCCACGCCGAACCCGAGCCCGCCCTTCTGCTGTCGGGCACCGGCCCGGCGCCCCAGCGTGCGAGCCTCGAGGGGCCGCGAGCGCATGTGTCGGCGGACGTCGTCGCCGGTGAGGATGGCTGGCGGGTGGATCTGCCGCTGCACGTCGCGCGCTGGGGTGGACCGGATCTCCCGCTTCCTCGCGGCTCGTACGCGCTGCGCGTGAGCGGCCCGGGGATCGATGACGTCGAGGTGCCGGATGTCGCGACGAGTCTCCTCGGCACGCTCCGCGCCGAGCTGCGGGGCGGGGCGGTCGTGATCGGCCCGCCGATCGATCCGGTGTACGACTCCGGGGAGGGTCAGGCCGCGCTTGAGCGTCGTTACGCGACGAGGCCGGGGGAGCTGGAGAACGCGGTGTTCTTCGAGAGCTTCTACGGACGCAACGCGAGCTGCAACCCGCTCGCCATCGATCGCGAGCTCGCCCGGCGCGCCCCTGGGGTGACCCGCTACTGGAGCGTCGCCGATCTCTCCGTGGTGGTGCCGGACGGAGCCGTGGCCGTGGTCGAGGGGAGCCCCGACTGGTGGAGGGCACGAGGCGTCGCACGCCTCCTCGTCGTCAATGACTGGCTTCGCCGTCGCTTCTCGCGCCGGGGCGGGCAGGTCGTCCTCCAGACCTGGCACGGCACGCCGCTGAAGCGGCTGGCCCTTCACCGGCCGGGTTTCGACCCGCGACGTGCGGCGGCGGTCATCCGCGAGTCGTTCCGGTGGGACATCCTGCTGGCGCAGAACCCCTACGCCGCGTCGGTGCTGCGGAAGGCCTACGCGTTCCTGCGGCGGCCGCTGTGGGTCGAGGGCTACCCGCGCAACGACGTGCTGGTCACCGGTGACGGCGCGATGACGCGCGCGGCGCTGGGAATCGGGGCCGCGGAGCGGGTCATCCTCTACGCCCCCACCTGGCGGGACGACCGCGACCAGATCGTCGACTTCATCGATCCGGCGAGCCTTGCCGCCGAGACGGACTCGGTCGTGCTCGTCCGCGGCCACTCACGCACGCTCCAGCCCGGTCACGACCTGGCCGGTCCGCGGGTGATCGACGTCACGGGCTACCCGGATACGTCGGCTCTCCTCCTGGCCGCGGACGCGCTGGTCACGGACTACTCGTCGGTGATGTTCGACTTCAGCGTCACCGGCAAGCCCATGTACTTCCTGGTGCCCGACATGGATCACTACCGGGGCACGCTGCGCGGCTTCTACTTCGACCTCGCCGCTCGTGCTCCGGGGCCCGTGGTGCGGACGCAGCAGGAGCTCGTCGCTGCGCTGACGGCGGAGGAGTCCGAGCCCTACGCGGAGAAGTACGACGCCTGGCGGCGGGCGTTCAACGGGCGCGACGACGGGCGGGCGGCGGAACGCGTTGTCAGCCGCATCCTCGACCAGGGGCTGATCGGGCGCGAATGAGGCGGCAGCACCGCTGTCCGGTCAGGGCAGTGGCGTGTTGCGATCCCCGATGCGCGAGGTGTCGACGGTGTCGTCGGCGCCGCGGATGAGGCCGATGAGGAATCCCGTGCCCCATGAGAGGTGCATCGTCGGGAGCACCGCGAGAGTCCATGTCTTGTCGCGCCACCCCCTCCCGCCGCCGGGACCCGCGGCGACGACGAGGAGGAGCACGAGGTATGCGAGCACCGGGAGGTGGACGAGGGAGGCGAGGAGTGAGGGGATGCCGCTGAGGACCCCCGAGATCTGGAGGACGGCCACGACGACGGATGCCGCAGCGGTGACCACGAGCGCGGGCGGCGCGAAGAAGCGCATCGAGTTGACCAGGCCGTAGCGGCGCACGAGCTCGCCGCGCCAGCGTCCCGTGGCGAAGAACTGCCGTGCGAGGCGGGTCCAGCTCTCGCGCGGCCAGTACGTCACCGACAGCGTCGGATCGAACCACACCCGGTAACCGGCGCGGCGGATACGGAGGTTCAGTTCCCAGTCCTCGCCGCGGCGGATCGACTCGTCGAAGAGCCCCACCTCGTCGAGGACCGCCCGGCGCATGACGCCGAGGTACGCCGATTCCGCATCGCCTTCGGCGGCCCCTCCGTGGTACGCGCCCCCGCCCAGGCCGATTCGAGAGTTGTAGGCCCGCGCCACCGCGCGCTGGAAGGGCGTGCGGCCGTCGGCCCGCATCACCCCTCCGACGTTGGCGGCGCCGACGCGCGACAGGGTGTCGAGTGCGCGGCGGGTGTACCCGGGCTCGAGTTCGGAGTGCGCATCCACTCGTACGATCGTGGGGTACCTGCTTGCACGGATCGCGATGTTCAGCCCGACGGGGATGTCGGCGGCGGGATTGTCGACGAGGACGATGCGGGAGTCGCGAGCGGCGAGGGAGGAAGCGAGCTCCGTTGTCCCGTCGGTGGAGGGCGCGAGCGCCAGGATCAGCTCGAGCGGGGCGTCGAGGTCCTGCATCAGCACGGTTTCGACCGCGCGGGCCAGGTAGTCGCGCTCGTTCAGCACCGGCATGACGAACGACACTCCCGCGTCGTCAGGGACGGCGGGCGCATCCCGTCGCTTCCGGTCGTCTGCCTGCACCCGTCGATCATGTCACGCGCCCGCTGGCTAGTCTGGACGGGTGAGATGGGTGTCCGACGCGGGGAAGGCTCTCGCCCTGGTGAGGCGGGCTCTGGACAATCGGGCAGCCGTGGCCGATGTCCGTCGACGTCAGTCGGCCGCACCACCCCTCCCGAAGGATCACTACAGGATCGCGGTGTACTTCGCCGACGGCGCGGTCAACATGTATCAGATGCGGCAGTGGTACCGCCCTCTGCAGGAGCTGGCCCGCACCTGGCCGGTCGTCGTGCTCAGCCGGGCGGTGACGGGTGCGCGCGCCCTCATGGAGGACGATGCGCTGCCCGTGGCGTTCGTGCCGACGGTGCGCGACCTCGAGCAGTTCCTCGTCGCAGAGGACATCCGGATCGTCTTCTACGTCAACCAGAACACGCGGAACTTCCAGATGTTCCGCTACGGGCGGCGTTGGCACGTGTTCATCAACCACGGCGAGTCCGACAAGATGTACATGACCACCAATCAGTACAAGGCCTACGACGTCGCCTTCGTCGCGGGCGAGGCCGCTCGCGACCGGCTGTCCAGAGTGCTGTGGGACTACGATCTCGAACGTCGGACCCGGCAGATCGGCAGACCGCAGGCCGATCACTACTCCGGCTCGGTGCCCTATCCGATCGATGAGCGCACCGTGGTGCTCTACGCGCCCACCTGGGAGGGAGATCGGCCCTCGGCGCATTACGGCTCCATCCGCACCCACGGGGAGGCCCTGGTGGCGGCGCTCCTCGCCACCGGTCGACATCGCGTCGTGTACCGTCCCCATCCTCGGTCCGGTGTGGTGGATCCCGAGTACGGCTCGGCCAATCGGCGCATCATCGCCGCGCTCGCCGAGGCCAACGTGGCAGACCCGTCGGCGCACCACGTCTTCGACGAAAAGCCCGAGCTCGGGTGGCAGCTCGCCGCGGCCGACATCGCCATCGTCGACATCTCCGCCATGGTCTACGACCGTCTCGCGGCGGGCAAGCCTCTTCTCATCACACGGCCCGCAGACCCCGCCGCCGCCATCGACGCGCACGGCTACCTGTCGGCCTGCGAGTGGCTCGATGCCGACCGCGCGTCAGACGTGGTCGTCGAAACCGATCGTGTGCTGCAGGATCCCGAGGCCGTGTCGCGGCTGCAGCACTGGGTGCGCCACTACTTCGGTGACACCACGCCCGGGGCTGCCACGGAAAGGTTCCATGCCGCCGTGGCAGATCTGATGGCTTCATGGGAGGACTGGCATCTGCGCAGCGCCGGGTCGGACGACGGCGAGGACGATGTCCAGGACTCCGGAGACCGCGAGGGGGAAGAGGAGCTCGACTGACGGCGCCGTCGCGCCGCGCGTCTACGCGTTCAGAAGGGTGCGGGTTCGTGGGGGTTGTCGGCGGGTTCGTCGGTGATCCGGAACTCCAGGCCGGGATTCGTCCACTTCGCCCACAGATCATCCGGGAGATCCTCTTCCGGGGTGAAGTGCACCCCGTGACCGGGTGGGTTGTCGATGTGGATCCGCCCGGTGGGTGAGGTCCACTCCATCACTCCACCGGGGAGTTGTCGGACTTTCCAGGCGGTGAACTGTTTCATGCTGTGGTGTCTTTGGCACAGGCAGCAGAGGTTGCAGATCTCGGTTTTCCCACCCAGGGCGGCGTCATGGTTGTGGTCGACTTCGCATTTGCGGGCGGGCATGCGGCATCCGGGCCACCGGCAGTGTTTGTCCCTGCCTTTGAGGAATCGGTCCATCGGTTTGGTGCGCTGGTAGGTGTCCACCGCCATCGTCAACCCGGTGATGGGGTGGGTCAGCAGCCGCTCCCACGTCCCGTGACTGTTGCCTGCGAGCAGCCGGGCTGTCTTCGCGTCGATGGGTCCGACCCCGGCGAGGTCGCAGGGGACGTCGCTTTGTCCCATGAGGGCCATGACGGGGATCACGACCTGCACCTTCGCCGTGATCGCTCCGAGCCCTCCCGGCTGGTCGCCGGTGGGGTCGATCGCGGGAGTGGAGGTGAGGAGCATGTCGGTGAACAGGTCGGCCCGGACCTCGTCCAGGGACCGGGTGTCGCCCGATCCCGGTTCCCGGGCGGCGATGACCTCATTCGCCTGGTCGGTGACCCGCTGGAAGATCCCCTCGATCAGCACCGTGGAATGCACAGACCGCAACTCCGACATCCCCTCCCCGATCGAGTACCGGACGATCTTCCGCTGCCGGAACGCCTCCCCATGCCGTTCGGTGAGCGACCTGGGGTGCATCCGCTCGGCGATGATCTCCAAATCCGCACGAGCCCGCCCGGGGGTCTCGTCCAGACAGATCTCGGCAGCGAGTTGATCGAACTCGCCCTTCAGCTCGATCGGCAGCCGCCGCCCGACATCCTCGACCACCGCGACATGCGCGCGGGTGATCAGCCCCTTCTCGAGGCAGTGCACCGTCGCGGGGTAGTCGTTCACCAACGCGAACGCACTATCGATCTGGCGCTGCACCGACCGGTCCGACAGTCGGACCGCTGCGGCGATCTCGGCCGCGACACCCCGCAACGCCATATCCCTGTCCCGCACCACCACCGACGACCCCTCCGCCAGCCGTGCCGCGAACGCCCCCGCCTCGGCGAGCGCGCGGGTCTGCTCGGCTTCCGCGGCCGCGAGCGCCTCTTGAGCGGCTTCCACCCGCGTGAGAACGCCGGTCAGCTCACTCCGGTCCTCGTCACTGAGGAGGGTGAGCCGCGGGTTCGAACGCATGTATGAAGCATGGCATCGACCTCCGACATCCGAACCCGAAACTCTCAACCCCAGGTTGAACGGAATGTCGGTCCGAGTCAGATTTCGTTTGTTCCCTCCTCCTCACCGTCCTGCGGGGGAGTCGCGTCGACCGGCTGCTCCGTCCCGCGCCTCTGGCGTCCCGGACTGATTGCGCGCGCCATCGTCCCGGTCGCTCCGGCGACCAACACCCCCGCGCGTCTCAAGCCACCCACAGCCGCAGACTCCACCCGCCGTGCCCCGGGCCGCGGCTCCACGTCGGCCGGCAGGATGTCCGGCGGCAGCCCGAAGGCGCGTCGGGAACCGACGAGCACGCGTCGACCGAGGATGTGGTTGCCCGCGCCTCCCACGACGGCGCCGATGCCGAAGGGGAGCGCCTTTCCCAACCAGCTCGCACCCCCGCGGGCGGCGAACTGCCGGACGAAGGTCGACTTCAAGCGGTCGGCCAGAGGCCCGACCGCCGCGCGAGGAAGGGACTTCGTGATGATCTCGCCCCAGTACGAGTCGCGGCCCGGACCCTTGCCGCTCGCCTGCTGAGCGAGCTGGCGCAGGAGGTCTACACCTTCGGTGCCGAGCATCAGGGTCAGGACGAGCGCTCGCGCCCTGTCGGGGTCGGCAACGGCGATCCCGTGCACCTCGGCGATCGACTGTGCGAAGAGCGTCGTCGCTTCGAGGATACCCACCGTCTCCACTCCGCTCAGGGCGAGGGTGACACCAGTGCCGACGCCCGGTACGACAGCGGTCGCTCCGACCGCCGCCCCGCCTGTGGTGACGGCGGCGAGGTAGCGGCGTTCGAGGATGCGGATGATCTGCGCCGGCGTCGCATCCGGGTGGCGAAGTCGAATGCTGCGAAGGTGCGCGAGCACCACGGGACGCTGGATGGCGATGACCCGATCCAGAAGACGGACGACGTGCGGGTGCTCGTCCGACCCCGCGGGTGGGAGGCCCCCGTGCCACGGGGCGTCATCGGTCATCGAGTGGATGCGGTGCACCTTCTCAGCCATGACGGCGATCCTACGAGCCGGTCTCGTCAGCCCCCTGGGTGTTGACTTCGGGCAGCTGGGCCTCAGGCGGGGGGGTCAGACGTAGAGATTCGCCCGCTCGAGGTCTTCGGCGAAGTCGACTTCGACCGCGTACAGATCCGAGATGTCCATGACCCGCAGCTGCAGTCCGTCCTCGAGGATCGCCAGTTCGAGCGCGCGCTCGAAGTAATCCTGGTCGGCGACGCGGTTCAGCTGGCGGATGAACGCGCGCTTGTCACGGCTGGAGATGTAGTTGATGCCGACAGCCTCGCCGATTCCGCCGGAAACGGTCTTGGAGAGCTCCTTGACGAAGCCGTCCTCGCCGAGGGTGTACTTGACCTCTTCGTCGGAGACCTTCGCGGTGTTGACGGTGACGAAGGAACGGTCGTTCTCGATGAGGTCGATCGCCCGGCCGAGCACGCGCGGGTCGAATACGACATCGCCGTTCATCCAGAGCACGCCGCCCCTACCGGTCGCGCCCAGAGCGCGAAGCAACGACTTCGACGTGTTGGTCTGGTCGTACCGGTCGTTGTAGACGTAGTCCACGTTCGGGAAGGCATCGACGATGGCCTCGGCCCGGTAGCCGACCACCGTGGTGATGCGCGCATCATCACCGAATGCGGCACGGATGTTGTCGTGCTGCTGCTGCATGATGCTGCGGCCGTCGTTCAGCTCCGTCAGCGGCTTGGGCAGGCTGCGGCCGAGTCGCGAGCCCATGCCCGCGGCGAGAATTACGGTCTGAACGGTCAAGATCTGCTCCTGGAGTGTGTGGTTCACTGTCGGTTAACCGACTGGACACTCCGTTGTGCCCATCTGATGGTAGCCATATCCCCTGTGAGCAGGCATAATACCTTCCCGTCGTTGCAGGTTTGTGATATATCGAACAATGACGGTTCCCTCACAACCCGTTCGCCGAATCGGATGCGCTTGATAGCGTGATGCAGTGACTCCCTCACTCCCGATGCCCGACGACGCTGACACGGCTCGCGCCGACAGTGACGACCACGGCGTTGTGGCGCGCGAGGTCGAGATCAAGCTTGTTCCGCCCCTGGCGGCATCCGATCCCGAGGATGACGCGGAGCCACCCGCCCCGGAAGTGACCGCACCTGCCGCGTCGGGACCGGCGAAGGCGCAGAGCGCTCAGAGCTCGCCGCGAACACCTCGGGCGCCGCGGAAGAGCGCGCCGCGGAAGACCCCCGCGCGGAAGACTCCCGCACGGAAGACGCCTGCGCAGAAGGCTCCTGCCACGGAGGACAGTGCGGCCGAGAACACCGCGGTGAAGAACGCGACCGCACCTCGCGCTCCGCACAGCTCGGGCGCCGACGCGCCGGATGTCGTCGCCGCGCCAGAGGCGGGGCCGGACGCGTCACCTCCCGCCGCCCTCGTCGTTCCTCCGGTGCCGCCTCTGCCGGCGGTGCGGGATGACGCGATCATCATCCCGCCCCGCCCACCCCTTCCCGTGATTCCCGCGACGGTCTCGGTCGAGGAGACCCCCGCAGAAGAGTCCCCGGTCGAGGAAGGCCGCGCCGAGGAAGTGCTGGCTGTCGACACTCCGGTCGAACAGTCCTCGAGCCCCGAGCCGACCGTCGCCGAGCCCGAGCCCGAGTCCGATGAGATGTCGGAGGAGACCGCGTCCTCTCGTCTCAGGGACAGCGCGCCGCTCTCACTCGCGGACAGCCTGGACCTCCCCGAGCCCGACGTCGATCACGCGGCCCTCACGGTGCGCGGTGTGTCGAAGTCGTTCGGGGGAACGCGCGCCGTCGATGGGATCGACCTCACGATCCCCGCCGGCACCTTCTACGGTCTGGTGGGCCCGAACGGTGCGGGCAAGACGACAACTCTGTCGATGATCGCCGGTCTGCTGCGCCCCGATCGGGGCACCATCCGCATCGGCGACGTCGACGCCGGAGCCAAGCCCCTGCAGGCCAAGAAGGTCATGGGGGTGCTGCCCGACCGGCTGCGCACGTTCGACCGACTCACGGGACGTCAGCTCCTCTATTACTACGGCGTGCTCCGGGGGCTTCCCTCGTCGGTGGTCGAGGCGCGAACCGCCGACCTTGCTCGCGCATTCGACCTCACCGACGCTCTGCACCGCGTGGTGTCGGACTACTCGGCCGGGATGGTGAAGAAGATCATGCTCGCCGGCGCGCTGATCCACTCGCCGCGGCTCCTGGTGCTGGACGAGCCGTTCGAGTCCGTTGACCCGGTCTCCAGCGCGGTGATCCTCGACATCCTGTCCGCCTACGTCTCGCACGGCGGGACGGTCATCCTGTCCAGTCACGGGATGGAGTTCGTCGAGCGGGTCTGCTCGCGGGTCGCGGTCATCGTGGCAGGTCAGGTGCTGGCGGAGGGCACCATCGACGAGGTGCGCGGCGAACTGACGCTCGAGCAGCGCTTCATCGAACTGGCCGGAGGCCTGAGCGATGTGGAAGGCCTGGAGTGGTTGCACACGTTCTCCGACTGAGGATCGCTCTCGTCATCGGCGCCCTGCGCGGCGATCGACGCCACCTCACCCGGATGATCCTCGGATCGATCGTGCTCGTCGCGGCGGTTGTGGCCGGCTGCTGGGCATTGCTGACACTCGCCGACGCGCGCGCCGGAGTCGTGCTCGCTGTGACCGTTCTCGGGGGTTCGGGAGTCACTCTCGGGTTCGCGCTCGCGCCGGTTGTGGCCTCGGTCTCGGATCCTCTCGATCCCCGCCGATTCGCCGTTCTCGGGCTCGCGCCGACACCGCTTGCCGCGACGCTCGCGGTTGCCGGACTGGTGAGCGTCCCGATCGCGGCGCTGATCGCTCTCGCGGTCGCCGCGGGCGTCACCTGGGGCGAGCTCGGCGCGCCGTGGTGGGCGATCGGGCTCGGCATCATGCTCGCCGTCATCACCTGCGCCCTGCTCGCGCGCGTCGGCATGGCGGTCACCTCCCATCTCCTGCGCGAGCGTCGCTCTCGCGAACTCACCGGACTGTTCATCCTCGCCGTACTCGTGGTCGTCGTGCCCGTCGGCGTGTTCCTCGCCTCGCTGGAGTGGCGCGGAACCGTTCCGTCTCAGCTGTCCGAAGCGGTCGAGATCCTCGCCCTCACACCCCTCGGTGCGGCGTGGGCCTTCCCCGGACTGGTCGTGACCGGGGCCGAGGCCGCGCCGCTGTCATTCCTGGTCGCGTTCCTCACTGTCGCTGCACTCGCCGCGCTGTGGTTCTGGCTGGTTCGGGCCCTGCTCACCACGTCCGAGCGTCCGCTGACTGGACGGGAGCGCGGTGGTCTCGGCTGGTTCGCGGTCGCCCCGGGCACTCCGGGCGGCGCCATCGCCGCACGAAGCCTGCTCTACTGGCTCACCGACAGGCGCTACCTGGTCAACGTGCTGGTCATCCCGGTGGCCGCCGCGCTCACCGTGGTGCCCCTCCTGGTGGCGGGTGTCCCACTCGAGATCGCGGTGCTGGTACCGGTGCCTGTGGCCGCACTCTTCTTCGGCTGGTTGCCGCACAACGACCTCGCGTACGACTCCACGGCTGTCTGGATGCACATCGGCAGCGGGGTCCGCGGCGCATCGGACCGCATCGGGCGCCTTGTCCCGATCATCCTCATCGGCGTCGTTCTCCTGGCGGTCGCGGTTCCCATCAGCATCTCGCTCCACGGCCGGTGGTCGGCGCTGCCGGCGATGACCGGGCTCTGCGCCGCGCTGTTCCTGTGCGGCCTCGGGCTGTCGAGTATCACGTCGGCGACCTGGCCCTACCCGGTGACCCGTCCCGGAGACAGTCCCTTCCAGCAGCCGCAGCGCACCGGATCGGGGGGAGCACTCGCACAGGCGTTCGTCATGATCGGCGCGATGCTGCTGAGCGCCCCCGTCGCGTGGTGGGGGTGGCTGTCTCTCGGAGGCGACGAGGAGGCGACGACCCTCGCGCTCTGGGGCGGCCTTGCGATCGGTGGGTTCACGGCGATCGTCGGCATCGCGGTGGGCTCCGCCGTCTTCGAGCGGCGGGGGAGCCGCATCATGGAGTTCGCCGAGTCGTCGTGAGCGCTCGATCCTGCCGGGCGTCCGGCCGCGAGGGTACACTTTTCCCTCATGAGCACGCCCCTCGACAGCCCTGACCAGGGCGGCCTGGCCACCCTCGACCGCGAACTCGAAGAGCTCATCCGGGAAGAGAGCCTCGAGCCGGGAGACCACGAGCGGTTCTCGCACTACGTCAAGAAGGACAAGATCCTCGAGTCGGCGATGACGGGCAAGCCCGTCCGCGCGCTGTGCGGGAAGAAGTGGACGCCGGGCCGTGACCCCGAGAAGTTCCCGGTGTGCCCGACCTGCAAAGAGATCTACGAATCGATGGTCTGAGCGCTCACGCGACGTCGACGAAGACCGTCGGCAACGCCGGATCCGAGCGACTGAGTGCGAGCGCCGTGACGGGGAGTTCCTCGCGGACGCGGGCGTGATGCGCGCGGGCACGGGCGACCCCGTCGGATCCCAACGCCGACGGATCAGTGTCACCGGCCTCGAGCAGCACCACCTGCAGCGGCCGGGCATCCGGGTGATCGATGTCGGTCGCCATCTGTTCGAATCCGTCGGAGACCGCGATGAGCTCGGATGTCGCGGTGCCCGACTCCAAGGTGCGGAAGGCCGCCTTCCGGCCGCCACGGGAGGCCTTGTCGGTCGAGGCCTTCGCGACGGGCACCCAGCCGCCCGCGGCATCCTGTCGTGCGACCAACTTGTAGACCATGCCGGCGGTCGGGGATCCCGACCCGGTCACCACGGAGGTTCCGACCCCGTAAGAGTCCACGGGTGAGGCCGCGAGGGCGGCGATCGCGAACTCGTCGAGGTCGCTGGTCACGGTGATCTTCGTTCGCGTGGCACCGAGACGGTCGAGCTGCGCGCGCACCGCGGCGGCGACGGCGGGGAGGTCGCCCGAGTCGATCCGCACCCCGCCGAGCTCGGGCCCCGCGACGCGAACCGCGGTCTCCACCCCCGCTTGGATGTCGTACGTGTCCACGAGCAGCGTCGTCTCGACGCCGAGGGCGTCGACCTGTGACCGGAAGGCGTCCTCCTCGGTGTCGTGCAGCAGGGTCCAGGAGTGCGCGGCCGTCCCCATCGTCGGGACGCCCCACTCCCGGCCGGCCTCGAGGTTGCTGGTCGCGGAGAAACCCGCGATGTACGCCGCCCGCGCCGCAGCGACCGCCGAGCGCTCCTGCGCCCGCCGCGACCCCATCTCGGCGAGCGGTCGGTCCCCGGCGGCGACGCTCATGCGGGCGGCCGCGGTGGCCACCGCGGAGTCGTGGTTCATCACGCTCAACGCCAGGGTTTCCAGAACCACAGCCTCAGCGAAGGTGCCTTCGACCACGAGGATCGGCGAGCCGGGGAAGTAGGCCTCGCCCTCGCGGTAACCGTGGATCGTGCCGGTGAATCGGTACTGCTCGAGGAAGCGGAGGGTCGCGGCATCCACCACCCGGTGGTCGCGGAGGAACCGCAGTTCGTCGTCACCGAAGCGGTAGTCGGCGAGGAGCTGCAGGAACCGGCCGGTACCGGCGACCACGCCGAAACGGCGCGCGCCGGGAAGGCGCCGGCCGAACAGCTCGAACACGCAACGTCGCTCGGCGGTCCCGTCCCGGAGGGCCGCGTCGAGCATGGTCAGCTCGTATCGATCGGTCAGCAGCGCGCTGGACGGCACGACAGAAGGGCTCATGGCGGTCACTCTATCGACGGGCTCGAGGCCGGGGCGCCGCGGCGTAGGCTGGATGATCGTGAACGATGCGCCGATCGGAATCTTCGACTCGGGGGTCGGCGGTCTCACCGTCGCCCGCGCTGTCTCGGCGCAGCTGCCGCGCGAGTCGATCCTCTACATCGGCGACACCGCGCGCTCGCCCTATGGGCCCAAGCCCATCGCCGACGTGCGTCGCTACGCCCTGGAGATCCTCGACACGCTCGTCGACGAGGGCGTGAAGATGCTCGTCATCGCGTGCAACACCGCGTCGGCCGCGATGCTGCGCGACGCCCGCGAACGCTACGACGTGCCGGTCGTCGAGGTGATCGGACCCGCTGTCCGCACGGCGATGTCGACGACACGCAACGGTCGGATCGGGGTCATCGGCACCGACGGGACGATCGGTTCGGGCGCCTACCAGGACATGCTCGAGGTCAACGCGCGGCTGGAGGTGTTCGCCCAGGCCTGCCCCGCGTTCGTCGACTTCGTCGAAGCGGGCGAGACCGACACCCCTCGGGTCCTGGCGACCGCCGAGGAGTATCTCGCTCCGCTCCGCCATGCCGGCGTCGACACCCTCGTGCTCGGGTGCACGCACTATCCCTTCCTCGAGGGAGCGATCAGCTACGTCATGGGACAGGGCGTGAGCCTCGTCTCCAGCGATACCGAGACCGCGAAGGACGTCTACCGTCAGCTGGTCAGCCGCGACCTGCTCGCCGGCCCCGACGCGGTCGCGCGTCACGTGTACGAGGCCACGGGCGCCTCGGCCGACGACTTCGTGCGCCTCGCCCACCGCCTGATGGGACGCGAGGTGCGCGACGTGCGGCTCGTCCAGACCGGCGCCATCGACCTGCCCGCACCCCGGGCCTGAAGGAGACACATGTCCGAGATCACCCGCACCGACGGTCGCCGCCCCCACGACCTCCGCCCCATCACGATCGAGCGGGGGTGGAGCACCCAGGCTGAGGGGTCGGCTCTGATCTCGTTCGGCGGAACCCGGGTGCTGTGCACCGCGTCCTTCACCAACGGCGTACCCCGCTGGCTCACCGGCAAGGGCAAGGGGTGGGTGACCGCCGAATATGCGATGCTCCCGCGCGCAACCAACGATCGCAACGACCGGGAGAGCGTCAAGGGCCGGATCGGGGGCCGCACCCACGAGATCTCCCGCCTGATCGGCCGTGCGCTGCGTGCGGTCGTGGACACCAAGGCGCTCGGTGAGAACACCATCGTGATCGACTGCGACGTGCTGCAGGCCGATGGCGGTACGCGCACGGCCGCCATCACCGGCGCCTACGTCGCCCTCGCTGACGCCATCTCCTGGGGTCGCGAGCGGAAATTCATCGGTCAGCGCGCGGAGGTGCTGCACGACTCCGTCTCGGCGGTCTCGGTCGGCATCGTCGACGGCGAGCCGCTGCTCGACCTGGCCTACGTCGAAGACGTGCGTGCCGAGACCGACATGAACGTCGTCGTCACCGGCCGCGGGCTCTTCGTCGAGGTGCAGGGGACGGCCGAGGGCGCGCCCTTCGACAAGCGCGAGCTCGACGCCCTGCTCGAGCTCGCCCTCGCCGGCTGCGCCGACCTCCGCGAGATCCAGTCGACAGCGCTGGGCGCAGGCGAGGACTGAGCATGCCGCGGCCGATCGTCCTCGCCACCCACAACGCCCACAAGGTCGCCGAGTTCCAGGCGATCGTCGCGCGAGTGCGTCCCGACCTCGTGGTATCGGGGTACGACGGTCCCGAGCCCGTCGAGGACGGAGTGACCTTCGCGGAGAATGCGCTGATCAAGGCGCGAGCTGCCGCCGGCCACACCGGTCTTCCCGCTCTCGCCGATGACTCCGGCATCCGCGTCGATGTGCTCGGAGGAGCGCCGGGGGTGTTCTCGGCCTACTGGGCGGGGCATCGCAAAGACGATGCCGCCAACCGGACGCTGCTGCTCGATCAGCTCTCCGATATCCGCGACCCCCACCGTGCGGCGCAGTTCGTCTCGGTGATCGCCCTCGTCGTACCGGGCGGGCAGGAGGAGACCGTGGAGGGCATCTGGCCGGGACGCCTGGCGACCGCTGAACGGGGGACAGGCGGCTTCGGCTACGATCCGATCTTCATCCCCGACGCGCAGCCGACCGGCTCGGAACGGACAGTCGGCGAGTGGGAAGCGCGGGAGAAGAACGCGCAGTCGCATCGAGCCCGTGCATTCGAACGCCTGGCGCCGCTGCTGTCGGTCCTCTGAACCCGCGCGACGGGGTCGGCATCGGCTGAAAAGGACTCTCATTCCCGACAGGCGCGCCCGGCTCACCGCGAACCTTCCGCGGATCTAGCCTGGAGGGGTGCACGACCATCCCGAGCCCGCCGGCGGCTGGCGCAGCGCCTCGAGCCGCCGGCTCCTGGCCGTCTCACTCGGGATCACCGCCACCGTCATGGTGGTCCAGGTGGTCGGGGCGATCCTCTCCGGATCCCTCGCACTTATCGCCGACGCGGCGCACATGTTCACCGACGCGGCGGGGCTCGTCATCGCTCTCCTCGCCGCGGTCGTCGCGGCACGCCCCGCCACCGACCGTCGTACCTACGGCTATCAGCGAGCCGAGGTCTTCGGAGCCCTCGCGAACGGCGTCATCCTCATCATCCTCGCGGTCTGGGTCGGCATCGAGGCCGTCTCCCGGCTGCTGAACCCCGCCGAGGTCGACGTCGCAGGCGGTGTGATGCTCGTCGTCGCGGTGATCGGTCTCATCGCCAACGGTGCGGCCATGTGGCTGCTGAGTGCGGCTCAGAAGACGAACCTCAACGTCCGCGGTGCCTACCTCGAAGTCCTCGGCGATCTGCTCGGCTCGATCGCGGTGATCATCGCCGCGGTCGTGATCCTCCTGACCGGATGGGCGCCGGCCGATGCGATCGCCTCCCTCGCGATCGCGGCGATGATCGTGCCGCGGGCGGTCGCCCTCCTCCGGGAAGTCGCCTCCGTTCTGAGTGAAGCCGCCCCGCGGGGCATGGAGGTCCGCGACATCCGCGCCCACATCCTCGGCACACCGGGGGTCGTCGACGTGCACGACGTCCACGTCTGGCAGCTGACGCGCGGTGCGCCGGTCTTCAGCGCGCATGTGGTCGTCACACCGGACGTCATTGCGGACGGCCGGTCCGACGCTGTGCTGCGCGATCTGCAGGGCTGCCTTTCCGAGCATTTCGACGTCGCCCATTCGACGTTCCAGGTCGAGGGCGCCGGGCACGTCGAGCACGACGCCCACGCCTGATCAGTCCTCGCGGACGACCGCTTCGGCATGCTTGTCGGGACGAAGTCCCCGCCACCGCGAGTGACGCAGGATGCCCGTCGGGGTGAACTCGCCGAACTCGACCTCGGCCACCAGCTCGGGGCGAACCCACCGCACCCCGCGGGTATCGGCGGCGGGCACGCCCACGAGGGGGTTCTGATCCGTGACCAGGGGGGTGAGACGCTCCTGGAGCGCGAGGAGCTCGCGGTCGCTGAAGCCCGTTCCGACACGTCCCGCGTACCGCAGCCCATCCTCGCCCTGGATGCCGAGCAGGAGGGAGCCGAAGGTGCCGGCCCGGCCGCCCTGACCCGGCCGGATCCCCGCGATGACGACTTCCTGGGTGCGGGTCAGCTTGACCTTCAGCCACGACTCCGACCGTGCCGCCCGCCGGTAGGTCGACCCCGGGTCCTTGACCACGACGCCCTCCAGTCGCAGCCGCCGGCTGGTCTCGAGGGCGATGTCGACGTCCTCGAACACCGGTGGCGTCACAATGGCGGGAACGGATGACGCAGCGAGGCGCTCCAGGATCGCTCGCCGCTGCCGCAACGGCAGCCCGGTGACATCCTTCCCCTCTGCGACGAGCACGTCGAAGAGGTAGTAGTGCACGGGGGTGCGTCCCGCCTCGCGCGCGATGTCGCCCTCGCGCGCGAGATTCATGCGGGTCTGGAGGAGAGGGAAGCTCGGGCGGCCGTGGTCGAGGGCGACGAGTTCACCGTCGACGATCGCCGGACTCTCGCCGAGCCCGGCGTCCACGCCGCTGATCTCGGGATAGCGCGCCGTCAGTTCATTGCCGCTGCGGGCCCAGAGCCTCAGACGGCGACCGTCCCAGACGCCGACGGCACGGATGCCGTCCCACTTCGCCTCGGCCCACGCTGGAGACCCCCATCGCGCGGCGTCCGAGCGTGCGCGGTCCGGGCCGGCGGATGTCGACAGCATGGGGGCGAGGTCTCGTGCGTGCGGCGGCCACGACGCATCCGGCGCGGCACCGAGGAGAGCATCGAGGTCGTGCTCACTCGCTGCGGGCATCTGCTGCGACTCGGCGGGAAGGGAGCGAGACGGAGGAGGCGACGGCGTGACCGGCTGCGCATCCGCCTGCGGCCTGCCCGCGGCATCCGTCTTCATGCGGTGCACGAGCCAACTGGACTTCTCGCCCTGACCTCCGGTGCGGATCAGCGCGAGCCGCACCCGCCCGAGCGGTCCGCCCGGGCGGCCTTCGGCAGTGAAGATGATCTCGTCATCGCGCCACTTCTCGGGCTCGTAGTGGCCGGTGTCCCAGATCGTCATGGTTCCGGCTCCGTACTGCCCGGCGGGGATGGTGCCCTCGAAGGTGGCGTACTCCATGGGGTGGTCTTCGGTCATCACGGCAAGGGTGTTGCGGGCTGTGGAGTGCGGGATGCCGCGGGGCACCGCCCAGCTGACCAGCACGCCATCGCGTTCGAGGCGCAGATCCCAGTGCAGACGCGAGGCGTGATGCTCCTGGATCACGAACGACGGCAGCCCGTCGGCCGGCGTCGCGTGGGGGGCCGGCACCGAGGGCACGGGCTCCGGCGTGGCGCCGGCTGTGCGTTTGGCGATGTAGGCGGTGAGTGGCGCACCGCCGTCCTGGCGGGAGGCGGGCGGGGCGTCGCGATCGAGCGCCGCGAGCGGGTCGCCCATCTCCTCGACCCGATCGAGAACCTCGTCGAACCGAAGATGTCGCAGCCCCGGGTCGTCCAGCTCCCTCCACGTGCGTGGCGTCGCCACGGTCGGATGTGTCCGACCGCGCAGCGAGTACGGAGCGATGGTGGTCTTCGAGCCGTTGTTCTGGCTCCAGTCGATCAGCACCCGCCCGTCGCGGACGGCCTTCTTCATGCTGCTGACGACGAGGTCGGGGTGGTCGGCCTCGATCGACCGGGCGAGTTCGTGCGCGAGGCGCGACGCACCCTCGCTCGTCTGGCCGGGCGGGAGGGCGCTGTAGAGCTGCAGACCCTTGCTGCCGCTGGTCACCGGGTACGGTTCGAGTCCCATGGGGGCGAGGATGTCGCGAGCCCATCGCGCCACCTCCGCGCACTCGGCGAGGCCGACACCGGGGCCGGGGTCGAGGTCGAGGACCAGACGGTCCGCGTCGCCGCGTTCGCCGTCGGCCGTGAAGCGCCACTGCGGCACGTGCAGCTCGAGGCTGGCGACCTGTGCGAGGTAGACCAGGGTCGGGAGGTCCTCGACCAGCGGGTACTCCTTCGTGCCGCTGGAGTGCGGGATCGGCACTCTCGGCACCCAGTCGGGGGCGCCCGGCTCGAGGTCCTTGGCGAAGAACGACATCTCCGGGTGCGCGTCGGTTCCCACGCCCTCCGGCCAGCGTTTGCGGGTCACCGGCCTTCCGGCCACATGTGGGAGCAGCACGGGTGCGATGCGGCTGTAGTACGCGATGACCTCGCCCTTGGTCGTCCCCGTCCCGGGGTAGAGCACCTTGTCGAGGTTCGTCAGACGCAGCCGGCGGCCGCCGATGCGGACCAGTTGCTCATCGCCGGGCATGGGGCAAGGGTAGCCGTGAGCGGTGTGACAGGTGTTCACTGGTGAGATGAGGTCGATCTGGAAGGGCGCGCTGACGTTCGGGCTGGTCAACGTGCCGGTCAAGGTGTACTCGGCGACCGAAGACCACGACGTGTCGCTCCATCAGGTGCACAACAAGGACGGCGGGCGCATCCGATATCAGCGCGTGTGCGAGATCGACGGTGAGGTCGTGCCCTACAGCGACATCGATCGTGCGTACGACGACGGAGCGCAGACCGTGATCCTCACCAAGGACGACTTCGACGCGCTCCCGGCGGAGAAGAGCCGCGAGATCGACGTGGTGGAGTTCGTCCCGAGCGAGCAGGTCGACCCGCTGCTGTTCGACAAGGCGTACTATCTCGAGCCCGACTCCGCCTCGCCGAAGGCGTACGTGCTGCTGCGTCGGACGCTGGAGCAGACCGATCGCACCGCGATCGTGCGGTTCTCGCTGCGGCAGAAGACCCGGCTGGCCGCGCTGCGGGTGCGCGGTGACGTGCTCGTGCTGCAGACGCTGCTGTGGTCCGACGAGGTGCGCGAGGCGGCGTTCCCGTCGCTGGAGGAGGACGTGAAGATCTCGGGCAAAGAGCTCGAGCTGTCGGCCGCGCTCGTGGACAGCTTCGCCAGCGACTTCGACCCGACCGAGTTCACCGACGACTACCAGGAGGAGCTTCGGACCCTCATCAAGGCCAAGATCGAGCAGGGCGACGCCATCGACACGGCCGAGACCTTCGCCACCGACGATGAGGGCGAGGGTGGCGGTGAGGTCATCGACCTGATGGAGGCGCTGCGCGCGAGCGTGGAGCGCTCGCGCGCGGCTCGGTCGGGCAAGAAGGACGACACCGAGTCGGGCACGACGAGTGGTTCGGCGAAATCGGGCGGCTCCGCGAAGAAGAAGACGCCCCGCAAGAAGACCGCGAAGGCCTCGTAGGACCCCGTCGTCACGCTTCGCGCGTGCGCATCCCGTCGAGAAGCGCGTCGCGCAGCGACGCCGGGAGGGAGGGGGGGATGTCGGGTTCGATGCCGAGGGCATGCAGCGACCGGCTGTAGAAGTTGCGCGCTGCGGCAGCGAAGGCGATGTCGACGATCTCGCGATCGCTGAATCCGACCCGCTGCAGCTCCGCGGCATCCTGCTCGGTCATCGACGCCGAATCCCCGCTCAGTCTCTCGGCGAACGCCATCATCGCGACCTCGTCAGGGGCGAGCCCGGCGTTGCGATAGTCGCGGGCGATGCGTTCGAGCTCGTCTGCGTCGATGTAGCCCAAGGCTTTCACGCCGTGATGGGCGCGGCAGGCGGTCGAGCCGAGCGCGCCGGCGGCCGCGAGCGTCACCAGTTCGTACCGGCGCATCCCCAGGCTCGGCACGACGGCGCGAATGAGACTCTCGAACGCGGCGAGGGCGTCGGGATTCAGGGCGGTGACCCTGGTGTGGCTCGCGACGTAGCCGAGGCTCTCGATGTCATCGGCATACAGCCTGGCGGCTGCACCTTGGACCTCGCCTTCGGCGGGTGTCCGTATGACGGTCATGCGCCGAGGGTACGCCCGACGCCCTGCACGCGGAAGGGCGGCTGGTCGACGTCGCTCAGGCGTCGGGGGTGGTACCCGAGCGGTGCTCGGGACCGCGCTGGAAGACATCGGGGTCGAGGACGAGCTGACGCGCCTCGACGGGGTCGGTGTCGGTGTCCTCGCCCGCCGCCGCGGCCTTCTTGGCCTTGCGGCGTTCGGACAGGTAGTGCCAGACGATGAAGATGACCGTTCCGCCGACCGCCACCAGCAGGATGACGTCGATGTAGTCGGTCACGAACTGTCCGACGCCCGGGATGAAGCCGATGCCGTAGCCGATCATCGTCAGCCCGAAGCCCCAGATCACCGCGCCGATGAAGTTGTAGAGCGTGTAGCGGTGCCACGCCATGTGGCCGACGCCGGCCGCGACGGGCGCGAACGTGCGGACGATCGGCACGAAGCGGGCCAGGATGATCGTGAGCCCGCCCCACCGCTCGAAGAAGGCGTTGGTCCGCTCGACGTTGCGTCGGCTGAAGACGCCGGATTCCTTCCGTTCGAACACCGCCGGACCGCCCTTGTGTCCGATGAGATATCCGACTTCACCACCGACGAATGCGGCGAGTCCGATCAGGAGCGCCACCCACCACGCGCTGATGCCGAAGACGCCGTTGGGTGCCACGTCGGAGGGGTGGGACAAAAGCCCCGCCATGATCAACAGTGTGTCCCCGGGGAGCAGGAACCCCACCAGGAGGCCGGTCTCGGCGAACACGATGAAGCAGACCACGGCGAGGGCCCAGGGCCCAGCCGCGGCGATGATCGCTGCGGGATCGAGCCAGGGGATGAGAGCGGTGGGAACGGTGTACACGTGAGTCCCGTCGGGTGGTCGCGGCGGCAGGGGTGGCGCATCTCGCCGTGGAAAACGGGATGCGCGTGCGGAAGGTGGGACTTGAACCCACACGCCCGGAGGCACAGGAACCTAAATCCTGCGTGTCTGCCAGTTTCACCACTCCCGCGGGTGGCATCAGTCTAGGCGAGCGATTCCCGCGCGAGCATGGGGAAAACCCGAGAGCCCCCGCGCTCTGGTGACCCTCGGGTCAGCGCTTGATTCCGAAGAGGAAGTAGGCAGCCGGCCCGATCCAGTTGACCAGGATGACGGGTATCCATATGGGTTTCGGTCCGGTGACCTGCCGGCTGTCTCGATGCGCGAGGTCCCAGAATGCCAGGAACGCGAATGCGGCCTGCACGATACCGAGGAGTCCCAGCGCCGCGCGCGCCGCGGGCGCCGCTGCCACCGCTGTCTTCGCGGCCTGCGCCACGGGTGAATCCTTCAGAGAGCCCGAGGTTGTCCTCGCGTCGGCCGCATGCGTCATGGTGGTCCCTCCGGCGATGGTCGCTGATGGATATCCTGCCGCTTCCCGGTCGTTCGCGCACCCGTCTACCGCATTCGACGTGGCTGTGGATAACATCCGCACCTCTCTTCGGCCCTTTGCAAGGATGCTCCGGTGACTTCCGCCGCACGTCTCGACGAGGCTCCGACCACTGTCGTCGTGGCCCGCGTTCGCGACCGGCTGCGTGCGCTGAGCGCAGATCCGACGAAGGACCCGGATGCGGCGGCGCGGATCGCCGCCGACGAGGTCCGCCGCCACAACGACTACGCCCTCGCCCGGGGGCTCGCCACCATCGACGACGAGTCGGGTGCCGTCCGCGACGTCGTCGCACAGGTCACCGGCTACGGTCCCCTGCAGGCCTATCTCGACGATCCCGGCGTCGAAGAGCTGTGGATCAATGCTCCTGACCGGGTGTACGTGGCGCGCGGAGGGGTGCCTGAGCGGGTTCCCCTCCACCTCACCGACACGGCGGTCCGAGATCTGGTGGAACGGATGCTGCACGCGACCGGCCGCAGGGTCGACCTCAGCCAGCCATTCGTCGACGCGTCGCTTCCCGACGGCAGTCGCCTGCACGTGGTCATCCCCGACATCACGCGGCGGCACTGGGCTGTGAACATCCGGAAGTTCCTCCCGGCCTATCGCGATCTGGACGCACTGGTGGAGGTCGGTTCCCTCGCGCCCTACGCGGCGGAGCTGCTCCGGCGAGCGATGGGGGAGGGGCGCAGCGTCCTGGTGTCGGGAGCGACCCACGCCGGCAAGACGACGCTGCTCGGTGCGCTGGTCGCCGCGAGCCCCCGTGCCCACCGCATCGTCACCGTGGAGGAGACGTTCGAGCTGGCGGTGACGGCGCCCGACCTCGTGGCGATGCAGGGCCGACAGCCCAGCCTGGAGGGAACGGGCGAAGTGACGCTTCGCAGACTCGTCAAGGAGGCCCTGCGGATGCGGCCCGATCGCATCGTCGTGGGCGAGGTGCGCGACGCCGAGGCGCTCGACCTGCTCCTCGCACTCAACACCGGTGTGCCGGGGGCAGCGACCATCCACGCGAACTCCGCACCGGAGGCGTTGGTGAAGCTCTCGATGCTGCCGCTTCTCGCGGGCCGCAACATCGACGCGGCCTTCGTCGTGCCCGCCGTCGCCCAGGGCGTCGACCTGGTCGTCCACTGCGAGCGGGCGGTGGACGGACGCCGTCGCGTGGGAGAGATCGTGGAGCCCACCGGTGTCCGCGACGGTGTGGTCGAATCACGCGTCCTCTACCGAGCGGGGGAGCGATGACGCTCCTCTGGGGTGGCGTGCTGGCCGCCGGGATCCTGCTCGCGCTGTCGCCCTGGCTCTGGCCTGCCACCGACGAGAAGAGACCGGCCTCCACGGCGGAGGGCGGCCGGACGACCCAGCTCTTGAGGGAGGCCGGGTTCGCGCGCGGGACTCCGCTCGCGCTCGCCGTTGTCGCGGTGCTGCTCGCCGTCGTGGTCGCCGCATCGGCATTCCTCGTCACGACCGTGCTGCCGCTCGCGCTCGCGGCCTTCGCCGGGACGGCGATCGCCCCGTACTGGTGGGTGCGGGCCCGGCGCGACCGGTTGAGGAAGACCCGACGGTCGCTCTGGCCCGATGTGTGCGACCTCCTCGTCGCCTCAGTGCGGGCGGGCATGTCGCTCCCCGATGCGGTGGCGAGCCTGGCCGAGTCGGCTCCGCTCGCCCTCCGTCCGAACTTCCGCGGCTTCGCACGGGATCTGGCGGCATCAGGGCACTTCGACTCGGCGATGCTCGCGCTCAAGGACAGCCTCGCCGACCCCGTGGCGGATCGGGTCATCGAAACGCTGAGGATGGCCCGTCAGGTCGGTGGCACGGAGCTGACCACCGTTCTGCGCGCCCTGTCGGCGTCGGTTCGCTCCGACGCGGCAATTCGCGCCGAGGTCGACGCGCGGCAGTCGTGGATCCGCGGAGCCGCGGTCCTCGGTGCCGCCGCTCCCTGGGTCATCCTGTCCCTTCTGGCGCTGCGCCCCGAGGGGGCTGCCGCGTACGCCACGGCGGAGGGGATGATCCTGATCGTCGGCGGTGCGGTCGTGTCGGTGATCGCGTTCCGCATCATGCTGCGCATCGGCCGTCTCCCCGAGGCCCGGAGGTGGGCGCGATGACCACCCTCGCCCTGACCGACGCGTCGCTTGCGGTGGTGCTCGGCGTCGCCCTCGGGGCAGGCGTGCTGCTCCTTCTCTCGCGCGCTCCGCGCTGGCGATCGGCCTCGCTCAGCCAGCGGATCGCCCCGTACATCCGCGACATCACCGATCCGATCGGCGCCACGCCTCTCACGGCGGGCTTCGGCGACGATCTGGCGGCGATCCGGCAACGGGTGCTGGAGACGCTCGCCGCGCGACTGGCTGGGTCCGTGTCGGTGGAGCGACGCCTCCGCCAAGCAGGGTCGACGAGCGACGTCGCCAGCTTCCGCGGGCGCCAGCTGGGCTTCGCCCTGGCCGGGCTCACCGTCGGCGCGGTGGTCGTCGTCGTGCTCATGCTGACCGGCCGCGGATCACCCGCAGTGGGGCTTCTTCCCCCGCTGTTCGCGACGGCGGGGGCTGCCGCGTGCGACCTGCAGCTGTCGCGGGCGGCTCGGCACCGGCGTGCCCGCACCGAGGAAGAACTCCCCACCGTGCTGGAGTTCCTCGCGCTGTGCCTTTCTGCAGGCGAGGGCATCCTCGACGCGTTGCGCCGCGTGGGCGACCTTCCGGGCGGCGACCTGACGATCGAGCTGCGCGGCGCGGTCGTCGCCGTGGGAACCGGATCGTCGCTTTCGGACGCCCTCGCAGATATGGCGGCGCGCGTGGATTCCCCCGCCGTCTCACGCGCTGTCGATCACCTCGTGGCCGCCATCGACCGCGGTGCGCCGCTGGCGCAGGTGCTGCACGCGCAGGCGCTCGACGCCCGAGAGGACGCCAAGCGCTCTCTCATCGAACGAGCGGGGCGAAATGAGATCGCCATGCTCGTGCCACGCAACCCTCAATAGAGATCCTCATTCCAATGCGGTCGGCGCCGTGGACGCGCACTCCGCCTCGGCATCGGTGGTACTTCGACGAATCTGAACGGCACCTCCTGTCGCATCTGCGAGTAGTACTCGCCCGCGAGTTCCTGCAATCTTCGAAGTTCGATCGTTTCGCGCCGCGCCGCCTTGGCCGCCACATACTGACGCCGCATGTCTGCCCTGCTCAGCGACGTCTCCACACGTCCGCGGAGCCAGTCGCGGACTCGACTGCGGGTTCGCCCAAAGCGGACCGTCTCTCGCCAACCCTGCACCCAGACAGTGAATTCGCGGGCCCACTGGACGAGGAAAATCCGACTCGGTCGCGCGTGCAACATCTGCCTTCGGATCGCGAGCTGGGGATCCTCAGGAGGTTTGTGCCAATCCAGCATGTGGGATCGCGCGATCCTCTCGAGGATCGTCCGCCTTCGATCTTCGAAAGGCCAGTCTCTAGCGATGCGTTGCATGCGAGCGAGAGCGCGTCCGGTCTCAGCGCGATCTTCTTCGTCTAGGGCGGCGAGGGCCGCGCTTACTGGAGGCATCCCGCCAGAACGGAGCAGCCTGAGCTCGTCGAAGTAACGCCTTTGTGCTGCCCAAACGATTTGCTCCTGTTTGCTTAGGTATGCAGCCAAGAAGAGATCGGCGTTGCCAGAGGCGCGAGAGGAGAATCGCACCCGGGCTTGATTGACTCGGGAGGCTCGGCTGTACGCCTCGCCCTGGTCAGGATCGAACATGCGATAGGCCTGTTCGACCTCAAGGACGGCAAGGAACTCGTCGGAATAGCGGATGTCATATTGAAAGATGACCGCTCGACGCGCTGCCGTGGCGCTTGCAACCGCTATTCCGATTGACACGGCCAGAGAGATCAGCAGCACGCCGACGGGCATGACGACGTCGCCAAGCCAATTGACGGCGATCTGCGCTCCCTCGTTGTTCACTGAGGGAAGTGACGCCGAGTCCAACGGGACCACCTGTCCAAGCACCTCCGAATTCTTTGTAGCCACCCGATCCGGCACGGAGCGGCGGTGACTTCGAGAGGTTCACTGTGCGGCGACGAACACCTGTGCACCCGAACCGTAATTTTCGATTGCCCACACGCCGCCCGGAATCTCGCCCTCGGGGACGCTCACGGCGTAGTTCGCGTTAATGACGCCGTTCGGCTCATAGACGTCGCCGACCATTAGGAAGTCGTTCTCAATCTCGATGTACCGGTCCGTCGTGGCATACGACACCCCGGCGGCAGTGACGAACGAGATGCCGATGCCTGCAGCAGGCGTATAGGGCCCGCCCGTCGGGACCCCTTGTTCCGTCGCCTGCTGGTTGAAGTTCGCCCAATCGATCTGAATCACGAGGGGCAGCACGGCGTAGTCGGGGAACACCTGAGTAGGTGCGGATGCGCCGACCTTGAAGGCGGAATCCTCACTGAAGGGCAGCACCTGCCCGATTGGGACGGGATTCTGTCGCGTTCCCGCTGCGGCCGGGGGCGCCGCTTCGGTCTCGGTCGGTGTCGGTTCTGCTGATGCTGACTGCGACGGCTCAGCCGTCTGGGTTGCCATCGGCTCGGGCTGCGGCGTGGATGTGCAGGCGCTCAGGGCGCCAGTCAGAGCGACTGCACAGAGAAGGGTGACGGTCTTGATTGTGGTGTTACGCATCGTGATTCCCCCGGAGGTGACGGAAAGCGCGGTCCCCACCGCGCCCCGTCAGCGTACCGAGCCGACGACCCGAGCCTCGGGCACGAAACGATCACATTTCACCGGGGGACAGCGTGGCCGTCTGATCGGCCAACAGAATCAGCCGGCGTCGACGACGCGCTGCAGGGTCCTACCGTCGCGCTGGTAGACCATCCCGCAGGTGACGCACTCGAACCCGCGCGGGTCATCCCGCAGCACCGACGTGCAGCCGCGGCAGGCAGGCTGCGTGGCGAACACCAAGAGATCATCAAGCACGTTGGTCACAGTAGCTGACCCGGAGTCACTTTCCTCTCGCCTTGTCCACAGTCGCCATGGCACGCTCGTTCGATGGACATTCCTCCCGAGGTGCAGAAGCTAGCCTTAGATCTGGGCGCCGCTGTCGCCCGCAACTCCGCCCAGGCCATCACCGATAAGGTCCGCTCTCTCCGCGCGGGCAGGAAGGCTGAGGACACCATAGCGGGCCTCGAAGAGATCATCAGCGAACTCATCGATGACAAGGCAGAGATAACTCGGATCGCGCAGTCATACCAAAGCGAGCTCGTCTCACAACGCCTGACTCCCGGCGATGTGCGGTACATCGCGGACACCGTCGTCCCTCTCCTAGAGCAGCTCGCGGACGCGCAGGGTGGTGACCAGGGCGAGACCTTCAAGAAGGGCATCTCCGCGGTCAAGCCCATCCTCTCGGCCGAGATGGTTCAGGTCTTGCAGCTATTGGGGTTCAACTTCCGGCGCGCGATCGGCGAGCCGCTGACAGAGCTTGCCTCGAGCGCGATCGCGTCCAGGGTTCGTCGAAGCGAAGAAATTCAGCTCGCCGAGCTTCAGAGGGAACAGCTGTATATGCAGGTCGCGCTCGATCCCGACGCTTTCACGCGCCTGCAGGCCATGTTCGGGCGGTGAGCACCGGCCGCGACTTCATCGTAATGACCCAGTTGGCTACCGGGCTCGGAGTATCCGAAGCCGTTTACCTGCGAGCCATGCGCGAGACTGAGCGACTCGCGCGAGGTTCGACTAGCTGCCGTTTTCAATTGGCTTCTACGCGGAGTCATCCCTGAGATCGTCGATTTCGCGGCGGAATTCGCGCACGACGTCCTCCTCCTGACCAATCCTGGCGGTGATGTCGGACAGGATCTCCTCGGCCGTGGTTCCGCGTTCTTCGGCGAGTTCGCCAGCGAGGTACCCGATCAGCGTCCCCGCAGCGATGAACAGGTTCTTGAGGTCGGGGGTGCCGTCAGGGTGCCTCGGCAGAGCGACGTCCGTGCCCCACCGGGTTGCAGTCGGGTCGCGCCGCGCAAAGACGGATGCGACCCCGAGGAACGCGAGTTGCAGCTGTGGGACGTCGGTGGGGTCGTTCGTCACGGGTGTTCCTCTCATTCCCAGAAGCGACCCTGACCGGGCCGAGCGTTGACAACGATGCCTTGCGCTGCCCGATTCTGGATAGTCCTCCAGTAGGACTCGAACCCAGCGTCGCGGGCGGTGATCCCGATCGTGATGTTGCGGTCCTGGATCTGACCGACGATGTCCCGCACCTTCCCGGCGTTGTCGGCCGCGCCGCCCATCGCAGCGCGATACGCCGCGGCCTTGTCAGCGGCGGTGCCTGTGTCTCGTTGGATCTGGCCGATCCATCCGGACTGCGTTGAGAACGCGGCGTTGGCGATCTCGATCTGATTGACCTGGTCCGCCAGAACATCGTTGCCGTTGCGGATCTTCTGCACTTCCTCGTCGCGCTTTGCGACGTACGCGGCGTGCGTCTCGGCGAGAGCATTCTGGTCGCCAGCCATGGCGCGCAGGATCGTGTCGATGTCGACACCGGTCTGCTCGGACCGCTTCAACGCGTCATTCCATTGATTGGTATCGGCGACGAGGTCCTTGATTGCCTGACTGAGGAAGTCGTCCGACACGAACGTCTGCCCGGACTCCGCAAAGTCCGCGAACATGGCCCGCACGCGCTCCTCCGACTTCTCGGCTTCAGCTTGGATCGCCTGGAACACGGCGACGATGGCACCGAGGCCGAGAGCGCCGGCCGCGCCGATCGCTGCCGTGCCGAGCCCACCGATCCCAGCGACCGCGCCGCCGAGTGTGTCACCGATCGTGTCCGCGAGACCTTCGAAGTCACCACGGGCGGCGTTCGCGATGCCCTCACCGAGGTTCTGCCGGATCTCCTGCCCCACCTCACGGGACGTGTCGCTGACCCGGCGGAGCCCGCGAGACCCGTTGTCGCCAACGTCGTCGACCGCACGTTCGGCTCGCTGGGCGGCTCGCTCTACATCCTCAAGGGAGTCGGCCGTGTCGTCACCTACGCGCCCGCCCGCCCTATCCACTTCCTTCAGCGCGCGCTCCAGAGTCTCCACGGACTTCTTCGCGTCGTCGAACGCGACGTCGTAGCGGCGGGCGATGTCGCGGGCGATGTCCTCCGTGGACTTCCCCGCACGCTTCCCAGAGTCAACGATCTCGAGCAGCTGCCGAGCGGCATCCTCGAACGACTCACCCAGCTTCCCGACGTTCGACACCGCCTGCTGGGTGTTGACGTCGATATCGACGGATAGTTCAGCCATTGGTGTCTCCTTCATCGGTCAGGTCGATGCCGAGCTCGCGCGCCTCGCGGCGTGCCCGCAGCAGGTCGCGCTCGTCCTCGAGCGGTGTCGTCTTCGTGTAGATCGCTTCCGTCTCGACCATCAACGCGCGCAGCGCGGCGGAAGCAGGAGCCATGTGACCGGGACGGTCGTCGCCGTCGAACACCTGCGCCAGGGCGATACCGGCCCTCCGCAGATCGGAATCGGGCACCTCGAGCCGGTCGAAAGAGCGCGTGATCCGCTCCACCATCGTCATGTCGTCCGTCACAGTCCCAACTCCCGCGGGTCGAATGGTGCATCAGGGATCGCGGAGAGGTCGTGCTCCTGCCGCTCTCCGTGCTCGATCGCTTCTATCTCCCTCATCACCTCGTGCAGAAGACGCGCGTTCACGGGCAGATCACGAGGGGTCACACCGGCGGCGATCTTTCCCGCGATCTCATCCCTCAACGCGATCAGCACCGCCTTCCGCGAACCCGTGCGAGCGGCTTCCAGCACCGCGTCCGACGTCGACGACGGCGCCGCCGGCATCGTGTTCGGGTCCCCAATCCAAGCCTTCAACGTGTTCCGCGCGACCCCCAGATCCCGCGCGACCTGCGCGATCGCCTGACCACCCTTCACCCGGCTCACCGCGTTCGCCTTGAACACGTCCGAGTAGTGCGGCTTCCCGCGAGTTTCTGACGACTCTGTGGGTTCCACCGCGTGCAGCAACCTGCCCTGCATGGTCACATCGGCTCCTTTGATGGTCACGTGGTTCAAAGGGGGGAGAGATCCCGGCAAAGCCCGGAGGTAGTCAGGCCTGGACCCTTGGGGGAGTTCCCCCTACCCGTAGCGCGCGCGGTCACCATGGGTCCTTGCCGAGTAAGTCGCGGACGAAGTCGCGGACTTCACTGTCGGGTCCCTTTGGTTCCCCGGTGTGTTGTCCTTCTCGTGGTGCGGTGTTGCCGGCGGTGAGCGGCGGGTGGCCGTCCTGGGTGAATCCGTAGAGGGCGAGGCGTTCTGCCTGCAGGTTGAGGAGTACGTCGTCCTGCGCGGTGAGGAGTTCATCGCGAGCGTCGTCGGTGAGGCTGAGGCGTTGGGCGATCTCGTTGCGGCGTTCCTGCCAGGTGGTGTCCTGTAGCCACGGCTGCGGGTGCGCGGGTGAAAGGTTCAGTGCGGACTGCACGTCAAGCGGTGTCGGAACGCTCAGGTCAGAGTCGCTCATGGTCGGTCAGCTTCCCAGAAGGCCGTAGACGAGGGTGCGCGCCATGGTGTTGGCGCGGTGGCGGTAGAGGACTTCGAGGTCCTGTGCGACCCCGGCGACCTGGGGCTGCGCGGTGGTGAAGTCCGCGACGAGGCCACGCCAGTTCGCGTCGAGCGCGCGGCGGAAGATCGCGAACGCGAGGGACTTGTCGTTGCTGCGGAGTGCACGGTCCAGCATCCGCTTGGCGTCGTCGGCGTCGTCGAGTCGTTCGGCGCGGTCCTGCGCGTCCCGAAACGCGATGACGTCGGTGGAGGAGGTTCCGGTGGCGCCGTCGAGTCGGCGTTCAAGTTCGCTAATCTTCGCGTCGACGCGCGCTTCCTCCTCGGCGCGCAAGGCGCGCAGCCGCTCGCGGGCTGACTCAGCGAACCTGTCCCGCTGCGCCTTCTTCCCTTCGTCGGAGAGTTCGGCGTCGGCGTCGATCTGCTTGATTCTGCCCCAGTGGCTGTTCTTCTCGCGTTCCGCTCTGTCGCGGATTTCGTCGAGCTGCTTCTCGAGAGCGTCGAGGCTCATGTGATTCTCCTTGATCATCGGGGTCGATGGGTGTTGATGTAGGTGCGGGCGTCGCTGTTGCGGATGAGCCAGGTGCCGGCGGGTTTCTCGGCGGGGATCTCCTGGCGTTGGCAGGCGAGGCGGACGGTGCGTTCTGCCTGCCTTGCCGCAGTGGCGACTTGTTGAGTTGTCCAGTACTCACGTTCCTCCGATGCCGCGGGTTGCCGCTGTTCGTTGCCGCGTGCGGCATCCGGGGTGCTGAGGGCGAGGACGGTGATGTCGGTGAGAAGGTCGTAGATCGTCTTGTTCCCGACGCGGTAGCGGGTGCGGAGGTCGCCGAGGTTCGCGGCGCGGTAGAGGATGCGGGCGTCTTCCTGGGTGAGGAGGATGCTCGGGCCCGTGACGAGACGGCGGGTCACTGGTCAACCTCCGCCCGCTTGCGGGGTTTCGGTGGTGGGTAGACCTTCCCGCCCCAGATCCCTGCCTGTGGGCGTGCGGCGTCACCGTACGCGCGGCAGAGGGTCCGGAGTGGGCAGGGTCCGCACACTGTGAGCCTGAGGTGTTTGACCTCGTCAGCGGCGAGCTCGTGGTGCTCGAGAATGAACCGGTCATCGCCGCTGCACTCGGGTGCGTCAGCGTCCGCGAGCGCGAGGTGCAGGGCACGGTATGCGCGGTCGCCGTGGTTCACGAGGCGTCCTCATCTGCGAGCGAGATCGAGGGTTGTGTTTGCCCTTCTGACGACTGTTCCCCGACTGTTCCCCACTGTTCCCCGGGGAACGGTGGTGACTGTTCCCCTGTTCCCTTTCCTAGGAACAGGGAACGGTCCACGGTCGAAAACTCACTGATTTGAGGGTTGAGTGTTCCCCCGCCTTCGAACGGTTTGACGTGGATGTGGAGGATCGCTCCGCGTGGTCCTGCGGCGGTCGCGATGTATCCCTCTTGGATGAGGACGTTGACCGCTTGCCTGACGTGGTCCTTCTTGCCGGTGACGTTGTCGAGGATGCGGCGGTAGCTCATCGGTTCGGGTGCGTTCTGCACGACCCGGCTGACACGGCTCATGAGGGTGGTGGGGCGGAACTCACCTGCCTCCGTACGCTCGCCCGGGTCGGGCGCGGTGAACGCGATTCGGACGTTCCCACCGCCGATGGGGGTGACGTGCAGGGTGGCGACGGTGTCACCGGTGGAGTTGTCCCCGTTCCGGTCCTTCGCGACCTTCAGGCGGGCGGCGCCGGCCTTCTGCTTCGAGAAGCTGGTGAGGGTCTCCTGTAGGTACTGGGCGCCGTTGATCGCCGATCGTTTCCGTTGCGACCCGATGGGCATGAGGTCGCTGCCGCCGGCTTTGGGGAGGTGGTCGAGGACGACGACCGCGGGACCTTGTCGGGCGATGCGTCGGGTGACCTGCTGGAACCAGCGGGTGACGTCCTCGTCGGCGTTCTGCTGCGCCCCGTCCATCGACATGGCTTCACCGGTGGAGTCGATGATGACGAGGGTGACGTCGTGCTGGTGGATGAGCTCGAGGAGGGTGTCGGCGCCGACGACGAAGGGGGCTTCGGGTTGGACGTAGTGGAACCTGGCGGTGATGTCTGCGGGGTCGGCGCCGAGGTTGATGAGGCGGCCGACGACGTCGCGGGGGCTGTCTTCGAAGTCGACGTAGATGACGTGGTGGTTGTTGGCGATCTCTTGCGCGCAGGCGTACAACGCGGTCCATGATTTCCCGGACCCGCTTTCGCCGTGGATGCCGTTGACTTTCCCGTCGTAGAACAGGGCGGCGCCGTCGTCTCGGGTGAGGCGTTGGGGGCGGACGGGTTCGATGGTGCCGTTGACGATGCCGGCGACGATGTCTGCGATGCTGACCTCTTCCCACGTGGTCGCGTGCGCCGAGTGGTCGCTGTCGTCGTCCGCGTCAGGTGTGTCTTCTGACACAGGTGGTGCGTCTGCACCAGGTGGGGTGTTGTCGACGGTGAGGTCCTCGATCGTGCCTCCCTCGAGCCACAGGTCGGCGGCGTCGTTGAGGTGTCCGGGCACTCGCCATACGCGGACGTCCTCTGCGATGGGTGTGAGGAGCCGTAGGAGCGCTGCTGCGGCTTTGGCGCCTGGCTCGTCGTTGTCTGGGACCACTACGACCTTGCGGCCTGCGAGCGGGCTGTAGTCGGCCTTCTCGACTCCTCCGGTGCCTCCTGCCCACGTGGCGACGCAGGGTACGCCGAGGCGGACGAGCGCGTCGGCGGTCTTCTCGCCCTCGCAGAGCATCACCGTGGATGATTGCGCGATCGTCGCGGACCCTTCTGGTTGCCACAGGGGGCGCAGGTCCGGCGTGATGCCTGCGCGTACGGGGCGAACCTCTTTCGCGCTGCCGAACTCCGACGCGAGGCGGGTGCGCTGGATCTTGTAGTCCCCGCCGTAGTCGTAGATGGCGCGTCCGTCACGGTCGAAAAGGTCCCGCAGCTGCATGCCGAGCGCTTGCGCGATCGCGGTCTCGCTGCAGTTGTGCGACCAGCACTTCAGCAGGACACCCTGGTCGCCCTTCGCGACGGAGAGGTTGAGGTCGTGGCCGTTGTGTGCGGGGCATTGCGCTCGCCACCTGTCCTGTCCGAAGGGTTTGATCTTCACTCGGGCGGCGAGCGCGTCGACGACTCGCGTGGTTGCGTCGATGGTGGTGGTGGTGCTCACAGGGTCACCGCCTCGAGGTCGTGACAGGCCTGGCAGAGCATCCCGCACACCAGCAGCTGCCCCGTGGGTGTCGATGCTGTGACGAGGAGGGGACGCCGGGAGGGGTCACCGCACCTGCAGCAGTCGTCGGGGGAGTCGCCGAGGGTGGCGACGATGCGGGCAGGGGATCCCGCGTCTTGCCATGCCCTGACGGCGTCGTGGATGCGTCCGCGGAGCCACGCGGAAGGTTCCTTCACGGCGCCATGAGCGGCGGTATCCTGAGGGTGGTTGTTGTTTTCGGAGATCGCCTCGTTGGCCGCGGGGCGATTTTCATTTGGGCTCACTCGACGTCACCGCCTCCGATTACCTGGCGAGTCTCAATGCCCTGGCTGTAGATGGCGGACATCACGATCGCACCCATCGTGAAAGTGGCCGTGTCCTGCCCGAGAAATAAATCGATGCCCGCGGATGCTAGGGCGAAAGTCAGCCAAATCCAGACGATCACTCGAAATCACCGCCCGACGCGATCTGCTCAGTGACAGTTGTGGGGCGGCGTAGCACCTTCGCTGCGGGCTCCGCGGTGCGCAGGAGGGCGGCGAGGCGATCGCGCTGCTCGACAGTGAGGGGTGGAGCGGATGCGACCACCTGCTCGATGTACTGCTCGAGCTTGGCGGCGGCGTGTTCCCGGCGGGCGTCGAGATGAGCGGCGTGGTCCCGCCGACGAGCGGTGACTGCGACTTGGGATGCTGTGAATGCGAGGCGTGAGCCTTTGGTGGGCACGGTCGAACCTTTCGGTTCGCGTGTCCGAAAGCGCGATTCTTCCCGTACCCGACGGCGGACTGCTTGCGGCCTACCTTAACGTAAGCGACACGTTTAGGTTAGGTCGTCGTTGATCTCGTCGATGTCCGACACACCGTCGTCGCGCATGGTGAACGCTGCGTTGTATGTGCGACCGGACTTCTCCGCCCTCTCGAGCACTGGTGTCAGCGCGCTCCAAGGGACCATGATCAGCACCGCTCGCGTGGGTGTCTGGGTCCTCAGGTCGCACGGGCACCGCGGAACCCACAGCAGCTGCGCGCCGTCATTGTCAGGCGTGGGCTCGTCCGCGCGAGACACCTCACGTCGGACGCGGGAGCATCGACCGCATCGGAGGTTCAGGAGCGGTTTCGCGCCCTTCGTGCGGATGGGTTCCCGCGCTCGGCGACGGGAAATCTCGCGTGCCTCCTCGAGGGAATACGGGGGCCGCCGTTCGGGCTCGCCGCTGGCCATCTACTTCGTCCTGTATTGCTTGCCGTCGAGCCCGGTCAGGACCCGGAACGGCGGCGTCTTCATGTCGACAGGGCAGGCGACGAGGCGTGACCTTCCGTCAACGCGCGAGGCGATGATCTTGAGGGCGCCCTTCGCCTCGAGCGTGTTCGCGGCTCGCCGGATGGCGTTCTGCTCCGCATGCGTGTGCTCGGGTCCGGTCAGGATGACGACCTTGCCCGCTTCGATGCGATCGAGGATCTGTCGCTGCCAGATGCCTGGTCCTCTCGACATGTCACCCTCCTAAGTGTTGTGGTCCTGACTAGTTCTAAGTGTTGTGGTGAGTCTTTTGGTACAGCACACCACTTACGGCGTGTTGCGAAGTCCGCGAGGCCGGATTCGAACCGGCACCCGACCGCTTAGAAGGCGGTTGCTCATCCATTGAGCTTCTCGCGGGGGACCAGGGAGAGTCGCGGGCCGGCGGACCCTCCCTGGTGGCTTACCTCTCGTTCGGGTCGATGTTGAACAGCCAGAAGAACGCGGTCTCGACGTCGCCGGTGTGCAGCACGTTGCCCATCCCATCCTCGAGCGCCACCTCGCGGTCTCGGACGTGGACGCGGATGCCGTCGTGTCGTGCCTGCGTGCGTAAACGCCCGACCGCGCGGCGGTACTCCTGGTCGGTCTCTGCACGTGTGCGCACGAGGAGAACGTCGCGACTGTCTACGAGAAGCACTTCGTGTTGCCCTCGGTTCACGATCACGTCGCAGTGGTTACCCCAGGTCGCTCCTACGCGAGGGCCCCACCTCAGCGCCTTCTCGGTGGCGTGGGGACCGATGATGGACCAGTGGAACCCGGCAACGGGGCCGTGCGTCTCCACCACGTGCACCATGTCGCCGGCTTTGTACGGCATGAGATCTCTCTGCGCGTTTCGCGCGACGCGTGCCTCGATCCCGTGCGCAGTGAGTTCGGCGATTGTCGTTGAGAGAAGAGCCTCGCGGCGTTGAACCAGGTCGGCGATCTCGGCCTTAATGGTTGCCAGCTTGTCGGCCGCGACAGCGGCGACGTCGGCAGGCGTGATCGTCTCGCTCATCGGATGGTCGCGTTCTCGAAGCGCTGGCGCGCGGTGATCACGTCGGTCGCGAATTCCTGCAGCGTCTCCACGGTGGCCTCGACGTGGTCGGCGTAGAGCGTCACGGTGGGCGGGCCGACGAGCGTCACCACGCCGTCGCGGAGTGAGAAGTCCTGGGTGAGGCCCACGATGCCGTGCTCGAGCGCGTAGACCCCACAGGTCACGTCACCGTTCGGTTCGAACGGCAACTCGATCTTGCGAGCCCAGTGCGGCTTGTTCGCCTCGATCGCGGGGTGAGCGGCGAGGAACGACTGATTCTTCTCCCGCTCGTTCTCCGCAATCGCGGCCACGAGGGCATCCAAGGTAGCGTCTTTCATGATCGGTCCTTTCGATTGATCACTTCGCCCTCGTCGAGTGCCAGCTCGGCGGGGGCATCTTCTGTCAGGTCGGAAACTCCTTCCGACCTCAGGGGGAGACAGGTGTCTCCTCCTCAAGCGAGACCTTCGTCGGCATCCGAGCCCGGTCTCGCGAGTCTTCACCCGGTGTCCGACACCCACTCGATGCGGACAAGTTCGGGGTTGAAGCTTGTGCCGGATCCGGCCGGCATGATCGTCACCCGCATCAGCGCGGACACGATCGCTCTTCGCCGTTCCGGATCCAACGTCGCCCACACCTCGCGAGCTCGCTCCCCAACAGCCTCGGTAGGGAGCGCTGGAGGGAGTGCAGCGGCGAGCTCTCTCTCGAGCTGTTTCCGGTCAGCGCGTCCGCGCGCAGTGATCCGCTCCAGCTGTGCCGCGTCGATCGCACCGTCAGCGAACAGGTCCGCGGCCGATGCGAGACGGGCGTTGACAGCGGCGATCGCGTCGCGTGCTTCCCTCGCCGCGTCAGCGTCGCCGGTGGTAAACAGTTCGGCGGCGTCGTCCCGCTCGAGCCTGCGAAGCAGCACCTCGGTCACGAATTCATCGACGGGTTCCTGCAGGCGCCGCACCTTGTGACAGGTGTCGCACGCGTACGCCGCTTTCACCGGCTTCGACTTCTGTCCCAGCTTCGGCGTCCACGGGGGCAGTCGCTTCATCTTCCCGCCGAGAGTGTCTCCGCAGAGGCCACACATCGCGATACCTGAGAGCAGGTGCTTGGGCGGGTGCCCAACGTTTGCTGTCTTGCGTGTCGGGTCGGTGAGGAACGCGACGAGGCGGTCGTGGGTGTCACGGTCGAGGATCGCGGGGTGCAGGCTGGGGTCGAAGTCTCCGACGACCTTCCCGCGGTGTGTGCGCAGGCCTGTGAGGCTCGGGCGTTGGATGAGCTGTCGGAGGGTGACCGGCTGCCACGGCGCGCCGGCGGGCGAGGGGATCGCACGCAGCTTGTAGTCGGCGACGATCGAGCGGAGGGATTCACCGTTCAACACCCGTCGTGCCGCCTCGGTAATGACCGCGGCTTCGTCCTTATTGATCACGTCGTGACCGTCAACACGCCGGTACCCATAGCCCGGCCGGGCTGTGGGCAGACCTTTCGCCGCTCGCTGATCTGCGGCGGAACGCTGCCGGTCTGCCTTGTGCTCGACCTCCTGGGCGGAGGCGGCCGCGAGCATCCTCGCTACCATCCGACCGCTCGGTGTATTCAGGTCGATCTCTGACGCCGTCACAGTGAGGAATCGGAGGCGGCGCCCTTCGGCGAGAGCGATGATCGGCTCAAGGTCACGGGGGAGCCGGTAGAGGCGGTCGGTGTGCCACACGACGATGGTGTCGATGCGCCCGGCGCGGATCATCTCGAGGACCCGCTCGAACCCGGGGCGACGCTTCCCGGTGGTGGCGCTGAGGTCGTTGTCGACCAGCGTGTCAATGACCTCGACGCCCTTGGTATCGGCAAGCGCAGCACATTCATCGCGCTGACGGTCAACGCCAGCTGCGCGGCCGGTGGGGTCGTCGCTTATGCGGCAGTAGATCACCGCCCTCGGGGGTTGCGTCGAGGTCATGAGGAGAATCTATAGCACATGCTCGTGCCCCTGGTCTTCCTGATCCTGCCGCTGAGCGTGCTCTTCGCCGTGTTCCCCGGCATCTTCCTGCTGCGGTTGGGGATCGGATGACCGTAACCGCCTCAGCACCCGCCACGACTGGGCCGGGCGGCCCCGACGAAAGGAGAACGGCATGCGCGAGCTCGTGAGCCGAAACTGGATCCGCGCGCGGAGCGCGTTCGGCGAGGTGGTCGCCGATGACCGAGGCGACGTGCCCGGCTGGGTGCTCATCACTTTGATGACCGCAGGGCTGCAAGCGGTAACTTGAATAGTGTTTACGTGCGCGGGGGAAGTTCGCTTCCGTCCGCGCGGACAATGCGAGTCCCGACACCAAGGCGTTTTGCGAGTTTGGCGATCTGGGTGGTGCGGCGCGGCTTGATCCGCGCGAGTTCGTCGGCGTTGATCGCGAGCAACAGCATGCACGCGGCGATGCCGAGCGTGGACGCGCGCGTGCTAAATCGGGGCGCGTCGTCGAACGCGATTCCAATAGGGCTGTCGTCCATGCTGACGGTGTAGAGGTCCGCCACGCCCATCCCGGCGTGAGACTCTGCCGACAGCACCCTGTAGAGCACATACAGCCGCTTCCCTTCGATCAGCGATTCGCACCGATGCTTGACCTGATACGCCTTCGATGCGTCTTCGAGATGGGCTAGCGCTTCGAGCGCCTGGTCGTAGCCGGGATTCACCTCCTCGCCCAGCTCGGCAAGCTCGACCAACGCCTTTCGGCGCGAGTCGGCGCCGTCACGGATCAACGTTTGCCCCGACCCGGGCGTGAGAAGGAGCCACGCCGCCGTGACCCCGCACTCCAGGAGGAACCTTACGAGCGGGACCATCTCGGCGCCGAACCTCCCTTCGTCGAGGGCCAGGATCGCGCGCCCCAACCTCACTGCGTGGTGCGCGTGAGTGTGGATCGATGTCGCTTGAGCGAGATCTACCTCGGCTCGAAAGCGCCGCTCATCGTCCGCCGACTTCTCCCACAGGTCGCAGAGGTCGGAGAGAACGCGCCGCACGAACTGCGGGTCGAGGTTGTCGGCCGGATCGGTGACGTAGCGGCGACTCATGAGGCCCCGCTCACGCGTCGCCGTTGCCGGCGGGACGGTGACGTGGCGAGGTCTCGTACATCTCGTCCACGATGGCCTGCACGGCCACGGCGGCCTCGTTCCGCCACTTGACCCACTGGGGGCTCTCGTCGTTGTCGAACATCGCGGCGATCTCCTCAGGCGTCCGCCCGTCCATCACGTGGTCGTACTGTCGTGGAACCCATCGCTTGCCGACGACGACGGCGAGCGCGAGAGCCTCAGCGCCGAGCCGTTTGCTCTCGGCCGGGTCGGCACTACCGCCCATGTTGCGATTCGCACTCAACCTGACCGCGTACTCGAGCTCGACGGCGAGGCGCGCCTGCGCGCGGTCCTTCTCCGCGATCCGCAGCTGTGTCTTCCGGTCAACGGTGGCAATCACGAGCGCGATCACGGACGCGGCGACGGCGACGAGCACCGCGGCGAGCTGAATCACATCACTGATGGTCATTCGCCCACGGTAGCGGGGAGGGGAGTTCGCGCTATCGTCTGCCCATGGGAATGGCGCGATCAATCGAGCAGCTGCGGAAGATGACCGACGCGGACCTGATCGCCGCCCACGACCGCGAGGCGCAGAACACCATGGTCGGCACCAGCTACTACGTCGACGAGTTAGACCGCCGCTCGCGGGAAAGGGCCACCGACGCAGCGAACCGGCTTGCGAACCGCTCATTCTGGCTCGCGGTATCGAGCACGATCCTCTCAGCGGTCGCCACCGTCGCGGCCGTGCTCGCGCTCATCATCCGGTAGTTGGGTCTGCGGCGCGGCGCGCCCGCCACGTCGCGACCCGGCACCGCTCCGAGCACCACTTCTTCGGGTTCCTCTGCCGCGGATGATGCGAAAGAGCAGCGCCGCAACCGACGCACTTCGTGTACAGAACGCGAGGCCACACGGTCAGGTCTCCAATCAGATGTACGGGTCGGAATCCCCAGACCCGTAGGAACTGTTGATCACAGCTCCTCCCCGCGGTCGTGAGGGGCGGGGGGAGGGGTGGGGGCAGGGGGTGAGGATGCGACCGTGTCGGCCCGTGAAGCGCTGACCTCCGGTGCTCTCACCCCCCTTTGGTTCAGGCTGCTTCGCGAGACAGCTTCAGCTCGGTGGCGACGGCGACGACGGCGAGTGCGAATAAGAGTGTTGCGCTCGCTTCGCTGCCCTGGCCGCCGTTGTCCTGTGCCTGCTGGATGCGCTGGATCGCTTCGTCGAGGTGCGGATTCATCTTGGTTCTCCTTCGTGCCCCGTGGTGGAGGTGTCAAGGCGCTGAGCGTGGGGCTGGCCGCTCAGACCGGTCGAGGGTCAGGCCGGGATCGGCAGGGCGGCGCGTGCGGCCCTGTCGCGTTCGTTGGCTTCCCAGGTGCGTCGAGCCTGCTGATCGTGTGTGAGTGGCTGCACGGCGCTTCTGGGCGTGATCTCGTCCGGGGTGAGGAGGCGGGGCCGTCCGGCGGTGATCGCGGCCGCCATGGCGCGGACGCTTCCGCGGCCGGCGAGCGTGTCGTCGAACGCGTCGTAGTCCTCGATGAGGAAGTCGATGCCGCTGGCGGGCTGGTCCCCGGTCGCGGGATGCTGCAGCACACGCGCGGTCACGAGGTCGTTGAGGAGACCCGCGAGAGTGTTCCAGGTGGCGATGTCGCGTTCGAGCTGCATCCACGTGTCCGCGTGAGCGAGGCGGGCGGCATCATCGAGATTGAGGACACCGCCCGGGAGGGCGTGCTCAGCTTCGGTGATCCGTGCGGCGAGCGCGTCGAACCTGGGGCGGATCGCGGCGAGGATGTTGGCGTGACGGAATCGGCGGATCGCGTCGCCCTTGGCGAAGTCCGCCGCCTGTTCGAGTATCTCGGTGACCCGCTGCCGGTGCTCGTCGCTCTGGCTGTACGCGAAGTGATCCGCGACGGTCAGGACCGCGGTGGTGTCGTCGAGGTTGTCGGCGGTACCGAGCTGGCGGGCGATGGTCGTGATGTCACGGTGCGTGCTGATGTGCTCGGACCGGATCTTCTCGAGGCGGTCGACCCGTTGGTTCGCGTCGGCTACGGCGGGGAACGCCGTGGTGATGTCGATACCGAGCTGCTCGAGGGTGTCGAGCCATTCGGCGAGGTCGAGGTGCTTGTCTTCGTTCTGCAGGTACATGGGGTTCTCCTATCGGTTGAGGGCGGTGTTCACGATGTCGTCGACGTCGCTGGTCTTCCCGAGGGCGCGGTCGACGATCTCGGCCGGGCTGAGGTCACGCTGGGTGCTGTAGCCGAGCGCGACGAGCTGGTCGGCGTGAGCCTGTAGCTCGTCTCGGGTGGTGCCGCGGAGCGCTGAGGCCGGGATGCCGGTTTGCTCGGCGATCTCGGTGCGGGGGTCGGTCATGGTCGGTGTTCCTTTCATCGGTGGTTGTCGGTGGAGGCGGGTGAGGTGTCGTCGGTGGCGTGAGCGTCGATCGAGTCGGCGAGAGCGTCGATGCGGTCGAGGAGTCGGCGCAGTGATCTCGGTGTCGATGCCTGGGCGGTGATGAGCGCCTCGAGGGTGTTGGCGATCTGGTCGAGCTCGTCGCGCGCGCGGAGCAGGACTTGCCGGCGCCGTTTCGCGCGGCGTTCCCATCGGCGGGCGCGGCGCCGTTCGACGAGCACCTCGTCGTCGTCGTAGATGTCGACGTGGCGAGCGCGCGCTGTGTGTCGGGTCATAGCTGGTCCTCCTTCGCCGTTCGGCGTTTCGGGGTCGGGTAGACGCGTCCCGCCCAGACGCCGGCGGGAGGTCTGGCGGCGTTGCCGTAGTCGCGGCAGAGGCCACGGACCGGGCACGGGCGGCAGACAGTCGCACCGAGGTGCTGTAGCTCCTCTGGCGCCAGCTCGTGGCTTTCCAGGAGGAAGCGATCGTCACCCGTGCACGCAGGCGCCTCGATCTCGGCGAGCGCGTCGTGCAAGACGCGGTAGGCGACGTCGGCGCGGCTCATGCTGTCGGTTCCGTCGCTGTGCCGCCGCACTTGCTGCACCTGGCACCGAATGTCACGCCGTGGAGGCAGTAGTCGGGTTCGGTCGAAGGTGTCACCAAGGTGTCGAAGGTCTCATGTTTCAGGAAGTTGATTTCTTCGGCACCTTCGGTGACACCTTGGAAAGATGCGGCCAAGCTGTCGAACTGCTCGGCCTCGGTGGGAGTCAGGTGTCCGTGGTCGATCGCCCACACCCATCCGCCGCCGAACGCGGCCTTGCGGGACACGACTTTTGGGGTCTTGCTGCGAGCCCTCGCGTTCTTGATCTCGTGCTCGGAGAAGCCGGCCTCTCGCGCTGCTTTGATGACGCTTGCCGCTTTCGCCTCTTCGGCGTCACAGGAACGGAGGTAGTCGAGCAGAAACGATGTGGCCGCGTTGTGCGCCTCGCGGTCGTCTCCGGTCGGTGGTGTGCGGTTGATGATGTCTGACACGCTCACCTCGGACTCGCCGACGATCACGACCCTCGCCACCGATGCCATCTCGCCGTCGTCGGTGGCAATTTCGACGGGCTCGAGCTGGAATGCGACCGATCCGGCGCCGTGCTGAGAGTAGTTGCCCTTGTCCTGCGAGACGATGCGGTTGCCGGTGTCCTCGTCGGTAGCGAAGAGGAACACGGCGCGCGCGGCGTCCCGGAAGGCGTGCGAACCAGATACCTTGTCGCTGGCGTTGCCGGTTCCCTTGTTGAAGTGCCGGATCGCGAGGATGACTGCGCCCGTCTGCTCGGCGATCCGAGCGAGACCGTCCAGGGTGCGGCGGGTGTCGGCTTCCTTGTTCAGGTCTCCGCGCATCGTCGACGAGATCGGGTCGACAATCACCAGCCGTGCACCGACGCTGTTGATGGCAGCGCGGACGAGAGGAAGGTCGTCAGGAAGGTTCGGCGTGACTTCTAGCGATACCTCGTCGATCGTCGACTCGATGCCGAGCTTGAACACGAGGTCGAGATCGGCGTCGGCTGCTTTCAGGCGCGGGATGATGACGCTCTCCCATCGGTCCTCGCCTGACCAAATCAGCACGGGTGCGGGTGACCGCTGGAAAGAGCCGGGGAGGGCACCGCGCGTGACCTCCGACGCAAGGTGAAACGCGAAGGTCGTCTTGCCCTCCCCGCCGCGCCCGGCGAAGATCGCAACCGTGTTCGTCGGGATCCTGTCAGCCCAGAACCATTTCTGCGCTTCGGTGCGGATGCCACTGGCCGGCGCGACAAGGTGTCGACGCTGCTCGGCGGGTCGAGGTTCAGTGAGCGACGGCTTGGTGATCGCGGGGAGCGGCACCGCCGCGAAGTCCGCGATGCCTTTGCCGGCGGCAACGTGGTCTGCAGCGTCCTTACCGACCGCGGGCTCGTAGACGAGCACTGTCGCGTGACCGTCGAGAAGCTGACGTAGGTGTTCGGCGTGCTTGCTGCCCGGCTCGTCCCGATCCTGGATGATCCGTACCGTCTTGCCGTACAGCGGCGTCAAGTCTGCCTTGTGCGCCTTGCCGGCCCCCATCGCGGTGCAGGTCGCGACGACCCCGAGGGATTCGAGAGCGTGCACGTCCTTCTCTCCTTCGACGACGCAGATGTCGGTCGCGTCAACGAGGCGGTCTGCGCGGTACAGCGCGGTCCCCTTTGTGTTCCCCGATTGCCGGAATCGCTTGTCCGGGGAGCGGTGAACCTGCCGCCCGTCCGGGTAGTCGTAGCGAGTCCCGCGGGGGGAGTCGAACAGGTCGGCGTGGGTCACGCCTAGCGCGGCGAGCACGTCTTCGGTGGGGTCGGAGTGGGAGTGCACGAGCACTTGCCCATCGATCTGCCGGATGCTGACACTGAGGTCGGCGCCCGAATGCCCCGGCGCTTGCGCCGACGAGGTGTTCGGACCCGTCGTCCTCACCGATAGCCCGTGATCGCGGAACTTGTCGAGTAGTCGGTCGTAGGCGGTGGTCATCGGCTGGCCTCGCTCTCGTCGAGGTGGCGCGCGTCGACCGGCACGAGCTTGACGAGCACGATCTCAGCGTGATCACCGCGAGCGCGGGCTCGTTGGACGGTGCGGGTTGCGGCGGGGAGCGAGAAGTACAGGTGTCGGCGCACAGCCTTGCCCCGGACGAGCACCGCATAGGAGTCGCGGAAGAAAACGGCGGAGTCCCGAGCGGCGGTAGAATTTGTCGTAGACCCGGCACCCACCTGAGTCTCGAGCCCGCCGTCCTCGCGGCGGGTTTCGTTTGCGCTCAAGTCGCATCACCACCAGCGGCGATGCGCTCGTCGATACTGCGAGGCCGGCGCAACACTTTCGGCGTCGGCCCCGCAGTGCGCAGGAGGCTCGCCAAGCGGTCGCGCTGTTCCTCGCTGAGCGGCGGCGCGCTCGCGACGACCTTCTCGATGTACTGCTCGATCAGCGAAGCGGCGAGATCGCGGCCGGCTTCAATGGCCTGGGGGGAGTCGGCGCCGTGCAGGTAGGTCGCGCGCGCTTTGCGACCCTTGGCGGATTGGACGGGGGAAACAGAAAGGGACACTCGGAACCTCCGCAGAAAGCGGTTGTTCTGAGCGCCCCCTCAGAGAGTTCAGCTTCCCCCGACGCATCGGGTTCGCAGGCTTAGTCAGATCATAGAACACATGTTGCGGGTTGCGCGGTAGACCTGTTCGGCGCGTCGCGAGCGTTCAAATCTTGACCGTGACTGTTCGCGAGTCGCTCTCGGCGCGCTCGATCGCGGACTCGATCTTCGAGGTGTTGCGCGGGACAATGTCCCGAAGTCCTGGTTCGCATGAAGCGCACCGGTAGAGCGACCACCGGAACAGGTCGCTCCAGTACCGCCGGCCGGTCGCGGCGTTGTGCAGCAGGATGCGGCCCTCATATTTCTCGATCGTGGCGATACGCTCGCCGCAGTCGCCGCACCGCACGACAACCAGATTCCTGATGAATTCGCCGGAAGCGGGACGCGGATCGTAGGCGCCTTTGTCTCGCGCGCCCAGTTGCTCCCTCGTCGCCAGAGGATCTTTCACGCCGAACGTGTCGCCGCGCGGGTCGCGCCACACACCCGCAGCGCGCGCATCTTCCTCCGTGATGTCGACCCACACATCACCGTCGAGGCGGGCGTAGCTGACGCCGGTCCCGGGGCTCACCACTCGTCGGTACTCGGTCATCGCCTCACCTCTTCACAATTCGTCACATCGAGAGTCCGCGAGGCCGGATTCGAACCGGCACCCATCCGCTTAGAAGGCGGCTACTCATCCATTGAGCTTCTCGCGGGGAGGGGGTGCAGGTGTGTCATCTGACACAGGTGGTGAATCGCACCGGGTGGAAAGACTTTCCACCTGTCCAGATTGGACAGCTGCACCCAGGATCACGCCGTCAACGCCACCTCCGTCTTCGGTGCGACCATGTCGGCGAACTCCAGCGCTTTGCGTTCGAGGTCGTCGATGATCGCGCGGAGCTCGCTCACCTCACGTCGGATCTCGGCGTGCAAATTCGCGGTGTCGGCCTCGATCTCCCAGGACTCCATGTGAACGCTGAGGACCCGCTCATCCTCACCGGGGTTCTCCCACCGTCCGACGCTGACGGACACCTCATTCTTCGGTGCTTGGGCGTAGAAGGTCATGCTGTGGTGGTTGTCGGCTTCGTGCTCGGCTTCGATCGTGCACCAGACAGGGCAGGCGCTCATGACTGCGCCCCCGTCGAGAGCAGCCCATCGATGACCGCGGGGATCGAATCGAGGGGGATGTCGACGCCACCCTCGCCGGGTCGAGCGATACGCACGCAAGTGAGGCTCTGGAACTTGCCGGTGATAACGTCCAGCGTCCCGGTCATCTGCTTCTGCAGCTGCGCTCCATCGAGCGTCACCTCGACCCCGTCCTGCTGGACGGTCAGTTCGCAGTAGCTCACCGCCGCGATCGCCGACTCAACCACCCAGCCAGCAGCCGGTAGCGGCGGCAGTTCAGGGATATCCGCCGTGATGGTCTTCGCCAACAGATCGTCGACCGTCCAGGGCTCCTCCAGCGCGTCGACACGGCGGGCGAAGTCAGGGTCAGCAAGCAGCCGTTCCTTCTCCACCTCGATGACCGCGATCGCCGCTGCAGCCCATTCGTCGATCGTCGCGACGGTACTCTGGTTGGTGATCATTTCTTCCTCCATGGTTGTGTGATCGTCGCCCTCGTCGCGTGTGCCGCGCGGCGGGGGCATCTTCTGTCAGGTGGCTAGTTTCACCACCTCAGGGGGAGACAGGTGTCTCCTCCTCAAGCGCTGTCCTGAATCGGAATCTCCGAATGACGACAGCGCAAGTCTCTACGGCCCCTCCGACACCCACTCGATCTCAACCGAGGTCGGGTCGAACGGCACGCGGCCGGGTCTCGTCTTCTGCACCCGCACCTTGAGCAGGCTCTGGATCACCAGACGCTTCGTCGGGAGCGTCAGCTGCGCCCACCTGTCGGGGACCGACGCGGCAAGCGCGAGGTCGGTCACAGGCGATTGGGAGCGGGCGGCGTCCAGGCGGCGCGTGAGCGCGTCAATCTTCGTCGTGAGCGCCTGCGCCTGATCCTTGACCGCCTCACGGCTCAGAAGGCCCTCAGCGAGCATCGCAGCGAGATCGTCTCGGCGGGAACGGAGCGTCACCAGCTCGTCCTCGAGCGGCGCCAGATCCGGGGCCTGCCGGATGCGGCTGACGATCTCCGGGTCCTGCAGGCGAGCGATCACGACGCCCTCGACGACAGCCTCGACGTCGGACGCGCGGCGGGTCGTGCACCAGTTCGTCGTGCACGAGTACTTCATCACGCCACGGTCAGGGCGGGCGAGCATCCTCGACCCGCACACACCGCAGAAGATGATGCCGCTGAGCAGGTGCTTCGTCTGCGTCGACCAGTCCCCGGCGCGTTTACGCCGGCCACGCATCCGCAGGTAGGCATCCCACGTGTCTCGGTCGATGATCGGTTTCCAGTCCCCGGCGCCGACGTGCTCGCCCTTGTAGTGCAGTTCGCCGACGTAGGCGGGGTTTCGGAGCATCGCGCGGACACGGGCCATGCTCCACGGACCCGAGAACGTCGGCACGCCGCGGTCGTTCCAGTCCTGCGCGATCGAATAGTAGGAGTCGCCGTCGAGATAGCGCTTGTAGCCTTCGCGGACGATCTCCGCTTCCTTCTCGACGATCACGACCTTCTTCTCGACCCTCTTGTAACCGTATGGGCGCCGACTGAACTGATAGACACCCTTCTCGGCGCGCTCGACGTTCCCTGAGACCTGCCTCTTAGCCTTCTGCTCGCCCTCATACTGTGACCACGCGGCGACAGTGCGGGCGACGGCGCGGCCGGCGGGTGTCGACAGATCGAGCGTCCCCGCCGTCACTGTGTACACCGGGACGTCAAGGGCGATTACCTTCTCCAAGTCGCTTGTGAGGCGCAACAAACGGTCCTGATGCCACGCGATGATCGCCTTCGGGCGCGCCGCGAGCATGGCCTCGAACTGGGGCCGCACCTTCCCCGACGTGGCAGAAACATCGTTGTCTGTGTAGACGTGCTCCACAGTGAGTTCAAGCTTCGCGGCGAGAGCGCGACACTCGCGCAGCTGTCGCTCGACCTTGACCTTTTCCCCGGTCCGGTCCTGCGAGATCCTGCAGTAGATCACCGTCATGCGCATCACACTACACACGTACGGGCCGGGCTGGTCGTGGTGATCTGGGCCCTCGCCGGTCCGGCGCTCGCGGGACTCTTCGAGCAGGCCATCGAGCGCGTTTCGGGCTTCTGACGTGCCCCCGGCGGCGGGCGGCATCCGTCGTCTCCTCCGGTCGGTGCACCTGGATGCCGCCGACGAACGTGGCTCCGCACCCGTGGAGTTCGTCCTGGTCGGCGTGATGCTGACCGCCCTCACGCTCGGGGTGCTTCAGCTCGGACTCGGCATCTACGTCCGCAACGTCGTCCACGACGCGGCAGTCGAGGGCGCCTACCACGCGGCTCTCGCCGACACGTCCCTCCTCGACGGGGCCGACCGCACGTCGCAGATCGTCTCGCGCACCGTCGGCGCGGCCTACGCCGAGCAGGTCGTCGTCGCCGAGACGGCGTCCTTCGGCTACCCGGCCGTGGAGGTCACGGTGCGAGCGCCCCTTCCCGTGATCGGTCTGGTCGGGCTTCCCGGACTGATGGAGGTGAGCGCCCATGCACCCGTGGAGTCCTTCGATTGAGCGGGCCGACACCGACGACACCACCGTCGACCTCGATGACCGCGGCTTGGCCGCTCTGGAGTTCATCGTCGTGGGTCTGCTCCTCCTTGTTCCGCTCGTCTACGTCATCGTGACCCTCGCCATGATCCAGGGCCAGGCCCTCGGAGTGGAAGCCGGGGCCCGCCACGTTGCGCGTGCCGTGGCGGGCGCGAGCGATGCCTCCGACGCCGACCGACGCGCCGAGCGGGTTCTCGCCTCGGTCGCGGGGGAGTACGGCATCGATCCCGATCGCCTCGATCTCTCGCTCGAGTGCGCCCCGGCGGGTTCCGCCTGCCCCCGAGCGGGGGCGACCCTCCTCGTGGGCGTGCGCAGCACGGTCGCACTCCCGCTGGTACCGCCGGTGTTCGGTCTGGACCGGATCGCCGTCATCCCGGTCGAGGCGATGGCGGCGCAGCGGGTCTCACGATTCTGGGAGGGCGGATGACGCGTCGCGACCGAGGAACCGTCGATACGGCGGACGACTCCGGCAGCGTCCTGCTCCTCACGCTGGGCTACGCGATCCTTGCGCTCGTGGTCGTCCTCGTCTGCGTCGACGCAACGAGCCTCTATCTCGCCCAGAAGCGCGTCGATGCGGCCGCCGACGCCGCGGCCCTCGCCGGCGCGGACGGCTTCGAGCTGGTGGTCGACGGCGGGGAACCGCGGGCGCTCCTGAGCGACGACGACGTCGCGGAACTCGCCACCGCGCTCGTGGAACAGTGGGGCGATGACCTGCGGGTCACCGCGGCGGGGACGCCCGACGGCACGTCCGCCCGCGTGACGGTCGAGGGCACGTGGCGCCCCCCGATCGCGACGCTCTTCGTCCCCGAGGGAGTGGCCCTCGAGGCGACGGCCACCAGCCGCACCGCGCTTCGCTGACGGACGCGGCCGGGGTCAGACGGCGAGTCCGACCGCAAGCGCGAAGACGGCGATCAACGGGGGCACAGCCTGAACGGCGGCGGGTCCCAGCATCCGCCGATTCGACAGGACGAGAACGACGCCCGCGGCGACCATCGACCCGGTTCCCACGAACACCAGGGTCGCGCCCACCGTCGTCACCCCGGCGGCCACGAGCACAATCCCGAGAAGCGTCGAAACGGCGAGGAACAGGTTGTAGAAGCCCTGGTTGAACGCCATCGCCTTCGTCGCCTGCGCCTCCTCGACGCTGCGGACGCCGAAGGTCTTCCGGGTGCGGGCACTGGTCCAGGTCAGCGACTCCAACATGAAGATGTAGACGTGGATGAGCGCAGCGATCGCTGCGAAGACGAGCCCGACGACGACCATGTCCCGAGCGTACGCCCGGCCCGTCCTCCGTCAGGGGCGCGGCACGAACCGCGGCACCCATCGGGCGAAGGCTCCCGCGCCGACGAATCCGACGACACCGATCACTGCCGCTGCGACCGACAGCGATGCCGCCGCCGCGATCGCCGATACGGCGAGGGGCGCAAGGGCACCCCCGGCATCGGTCAGTGTGCGCCAGGAGCCGAGGAAGGGCGCGGGGTCGTCGGGGGGCGCTGCGTCGGCTCCGAGGGTGAGGAGGATGCCGCTGGAGAGTCCGTTCCCGACCCCCAGCACGGCGCCGAACATCGCGAACCACATGTCCGCCGAGGCCAGGTCATGGGTGAACGCCAGCGCCAGGAAGCCCGCGCCCATGAGGATCATCGCGGGAAGCGCAGCCCAGAGCCGACCGAACCGGTCCATCACCTGGCCGCTGGCGTAGAAGAGTGCGAAGTCGATAGCGCCCGACACTCCCACCACGAGCGCGATCGTCTGCGCGTCGAGACCGATGGAGACGCCCCAGAGCGGAAGAACGACCTGCCGGGCCGATCGGACGGCGGAGAGGGATGCTGCGGCGACGCCCAGTCGCGAGAGCACTGCGCGGTGGCGCCACATCGTGCGGAACACGCCCTCGCGGGGCCGGTGTCGACCGAGGACCGGCACCGCACCCGTGGTGACCGGCTCGCCCGTGTCGCTTTCACCATCCCCGGTGTCCCGCCTGCCGGAAGCGGAATGCGCGGCGTCGCTCAGATCCGGCTCGGCGATCAGGGCCTGCTCGGGATCGGGACCCAGGAGGACGAGTGCGATGACCGCCACAAGGCAGACGCCGAAGAACCAGATGCTCGCCGTCGCGTCGCCGAAGAGCGCGAGCAGCCCCGCCGACAGGAAAGGGCCCACGAACATCCCGAGTCGGAAGGTCCCGCCCAGAAGCGACAGCGCCCGCGCGCGGAAGGACAGCGGAACGCGGGTGGTCATGAAGGAGTGACGGGCAAGGCCGAAAGCCGCCGCGCAGAAGCCGATGAGGAAGACCGATGCGGCGAACACTCCGAGTCCGGGTGCGAACACCATGCCCACCACCCCGAGGAGGGACAGCACACCGGCGATCGCCATGGTGAGGCGCTCTCCGCCGCGCGCGACGGCGTAGCCGGCGGGGATGTTGCCGCACAGCTGGCCGACGACGAGGGCGGAGGCCACCAATGCCGCCGTGGCGATGTCGGCGCCCAGCCGCGCAGCGATCACGGGGATGAGCGGCAGGATCGCGCCTTCCCCCATGGCGAAGAGCAGGGTCGGGCCGTAGATCATCGGCGCGAAGCGGCCGAGCACCGCCGCCGCGCGGGGGGAGCGACGCGGAAGATCTGACACGGTGATCCACGTTAGTCTGGACTGTCATGCTCGAATTCGATCCGTCCGACGACATCAAGGCCCTCCGGTCCACGTTCTCCGACATCAAGGCCGTCGTGGACGTCGACGCCCTGAAGTCCCAGATCGCGCGCCTCAGCGAGGAAGCCGGCGCCCCCGACCTCTGGGACGACGTGGACAAGGCGCAGAAGGTCACCAGCGCCCTCAGCCACCGTCAGAGCGAGCTCAAGCGCGTCACCGACATCGAGCAGCGTCTCGACGACCTCGACGTACTGGTCGAGCTCGCCAACGAGATGGAGGACGAGGACTCCGCCGAGGAGGCCCGCCACGAGATCGCCGAGCTCGAAGACGTCATCGGGCAGCTCGAGGTCCAGACGCTCCTCGACGGGGAGTACGACGACCGTTCCGCCGTGGTGACGATCCGGTCGGGTGCGGGGGGCGACGACGCCACCGACTTCGCCGAGATGCTGATGCGCATGTACCTGCGATGGGCGGAGCGCCACAAATACCCCGTCAAGGTCATGGACACCTCCTACGCCGAAGGCGCCGGCATCAAGTCGGCGACCTTCGAGATCGACGCGCCGTACGCCTACGGCACGCTGTCCGTCGAGGCGGGGACCCACCGCCTCGCACGGATCAGCCCCTTCGGCGCTGCTGACAAGCGGCAGACATCCTTCGCCGCCGTCGAGGTGATCCCGGTGATGGAGGAGGCCGTCGAGGTCGACATCCCCGAGGGCGACATCCGTGTCGACGTCTTCCGCTCGTCCGGTCCGGGTGGACAGTCGGTCAACACGACCGACTCGGCGGTGCGCATCACACACCTTCCCACCGGCATCGTCGTGTCGATGCAGAACGAGAAGTCGCAGATCCAGAACCGCGCGGCCGCGATGCGCGTGCTTCAGACGCGCCTGCTGCTGCTCAAGCGCGAGGAGGAGGCGGCGAAGAAGAAGGAGCTCGCGGGAACCATCACCGCCAGCTGGGGCGACCAGATGCGCTCGTACTTCCTCTACGGCCAGCAGCTGGTGAAGGACTTGCGCACCGGCCACGAGGTCGGAAACCCGGCGCCGGTGTTCGACGGTGACATCGACGGCTTCATCGCCGCCGGCATCCGCTGGCGCAAGCGCAAGGATGACGACGACTGACGGATGACGCCGCGCCGGGTGTCGCTCGGCGCCTCTGAGGCGACGCCGCTTAGGCTCGTCACGCCATGATCCGGTTCGAGAACGTCACGAAGCACTATCGCGGCACCTCCCGCCCTGCCCTGAACAAGGTCGAGTTCGAGGTGCTCCGCGGCGAGTTCGTCTTCCTCGTCGGCGCGTCAGGCTCGGGCAAGTCCTCCTGCCTCCGGCTGATCCTGCGCGAAGACGTGCCGAGCGAAGGTCGGGTAGTCGTGCTGGGACGCGATGTGCGCACGCTCTCCAACCGCAAGGTCCCGTATTTCCGTCGCCACATCGGTGCGGTGTTCCAGGATTTCCGGCTGCTGCCGTCCAAGACGGTGTTCCAGAACGTCGCCTTCACCCTCCAGGTGATCGGGTCGTCCCGCGCGTTCATTCAGCAGGCGGTTCCGGAGGTGCTGGCGCTCGTGGGTCTGGCCGGTAAGGAGAAGCGGTTCCCGCACGAGCTCTCCGGCGGCGAGCAGCAGCGTGTGGCGATCGCGCGGGCACTGGCGAACCGGCCCCAGGTCCTCCTCGCCGACGAGCCCACCGGAAACCTCGACCCCGCCACATCCGTGGACATCATGCAGCTGCTCGCCCGCATCAACGCCAACGGCACGACGGTGGTCATGGCCACGCACGAGGCGGGATTCGTCGATCAGATGAAGCGGCGTGTGATCGAGCTGAAGAACGGCGAGATGGTCCGCGACGAGCGCCACGGCGGGTACGGGGACACCTCGGCGATTCCGAGTCTCGCTCCGGAGCCCGAACGGGGCGCCGCGGCCGTGGCCGCACTCACAGCCGTACTCGAACTCCAGCGCGAAGCGGCGGCGATGGCCGGGACGAGCCTGCCGAACGAGTCGGCGGCACCACCGTGGGCGGGCGAAGCCCGCGACTCCGCCCCTGAGCCCGCGACGGTTCCGGCTGGTGCTCAGCCGCAGGAGCACGCGACGTCCCAGGCCCCCGTGCCCCGCGGCATCACGCGGCCGCAGACGCAGCCGGTGCCCGTGCAGGACATCCCCGAGGTCGAGGTCGCCGAGCTCGGCGTCGCCGATCGACTGGGCCTCGGTCGTCGCGACCGGGACGACGAAGTCGGGCCGACCTCGTGAGACTCGGGCTGGTGTTGGCTGAGGCGTTCACGGGTCTTCGCCGCAACGCATCGATGGTCATCTCGGTGGTGCTCGTCACGTTCGTCTCGCTCACTTTCGTCGGCGCAGCGATCCTCATGCAGATGCAGATCGGCAAGATGGAGAACTTCTGGGCCGACCGGGCACAGGTCGCGATCAGCATGTGCACCTCGGTGTCGACCCAGGAAGGCACCTGTGCCGGCGGCGTTGCGACGGACGAACAGATCACCGCGGTCCAGACGCAGCTGGACAGTCCGGCGATCGCCCCGCTGATCGACGCGGTCCGCTTCGAGAACCGCGACGAGGCCTACGCGAACGTCATCGACCTGCTCGGGGAGGACTACGCCAGCGTCATCACCCCAGACCAGCTGAATGAGACCTTCCGGATCAACCTCGTCGACCACCGCCGCTCCGACGTGATCATCGAGGCGTTCCAGGGCATGGAGGGTGTCGAAGTCGTCGAAGATCAGCTGCAGTACCTCGATCCGCTGTTCTCGGCGTTGACCGTCGCGACCTACATCGCGGTGGGCATCGCCGGGCTGATGCTCATCGCCGCGGTCCTTCTCATCGCCACCACGATCCGCCTCTCGGCCTTCGCCCGCCGCCGTGAGCTCGGGATCATGCGCATGGTCGGAGCATCCAACCGCTTCATCCAGACCCCCTTCGTCCTGGAGGGCGTCTTCGCCGCTCTCATCGGCTCGATCCTCGCGAGCGTCACGGTCGTCCTGGGCTTGCATTTCGGCGTCGAGGAGCTGCGCGGCCGCGTGCAATTCGTCACGACGTGGGTCGACGGGGGCGACGTCGCCATCGTGATCCCCGTGATCGTCGCGATCGGCGTGGTGCTCGCCGCGCTCTCGGCGAGCTTCGCCATCCGCAGGTGGCTGCGGACCTGACCGCTTGCTAGACTGGCGGGCTGCCGTGGGCGATCCGAACGACCGGATGCCGCTGAGCGGCGCTGAAGGAGGATGAAGCCATGGCACGCGAACGCGGTGAGAAGGTCATCGCGACGAACCGTCGCGCGCGCCACGACTACCTCATCGACAAGACCTACGAGGCCGGACTCGTTCTCACCGGCACCGAGGTGAAGTCTCTGCGTCAGGGGCGAGCGAACCTCACCGACGGCTACGCCTACATCGACGGCGGGCAGGCGTTCCTCGACGCCGTCCACATTCCCGAGTACTCGCAGGGACACTGGACCAATCACGCCGCCAAGCGGACGCGCAAGCTGCTCCTCCATAAGGACGAGATCGTCAAGCTCTCGCATGCCGTCTCGGCAGGCGGGTACACGCTGGTTCCCCTGCGCCTGTACTTCGCCGACGGTCGCGCCAAGGTCGAGATCGCCGTGGCGAAGGGCAAGCGCGAGTTCGACAAGCGCCAGACCCTTCGCGAGCGTCAGGACCGTCGCGAGGCGGAGCGGGCGATGCGGACCCGGAACCGTCTCGGGGACTGAGAAGCCGCGCGACGGGCAGCAACGATCACCGGGCGACGAAGCGGGCGTCGACGGTGGCGCTCACCACGACATCGGCGGGCTGGAGCCGGATCTCGGCCCCGCCCGCGTCGCCGGCGAACGCCGCGCGCGCCATGAGAGGACGCGCAGACTCACCCCGCGCGCCGCGGTCGTCGGTGAGCATCCCGGCGTCGGCGATCTCGACGGCGGTCACATCCGACAGTCCGAGGGCGCGGGCATAGGCCGTCGCACGCTCAACGGCGACGGTCACGGCCTCGGCGGCCACTGAGCGTTCCAAGGCTGCTCGGGTCAGGGGTGAGAGTCGCCAGTCGACGCCGGTGAACTGGACACCGTCGCGCTCGATGACCCCGCTCGCCCACGCCGACAGTGCCGCGAAGTCGGTGAATGTCGCCGACATGTTCACCGCCGCATGAAAGACGGGCGCCAGGCGCTTGCCCTCGGCGTTCCACGGTCGTTCCGACCACACCGACACACTGTCGCTGGACCACGCCACGACACGTCCAGCCGTCTGCGCGGACGCGAGCTCGTCGCGCATCGGCGCGCTCCACGCGGAGACGTCGGCGACCACGCGCTCGCGGGTCACACCTTCGGCGCGGACCACGAGGGTGGCCACGGCCTCCTCGGGCGCCACCCTCGCCACGTGTTCCCCATGCACCGTCACCACGACCTCACTCATGAGGGCGACTCTACGACCCCGATCGAGAAAAATCTCATGCTGCTGCATCCAAATGGCGGTGGCGCCGAGAAGTACTTCATGAAAGGCGGTGAACCTCACTGCCCCTCACCCCAGGAGGATCTTCATGCGCAAGACCATGGTTGCCGGCCTCACGGTCGGCGTTGTCGCGGCATTGGGCCTTGCCCTTCCCGCGAACGCAAGCACGAGCGGCGAGGCTCAGCTTTCGGTGCTGCACGGCATCCCCGACACCCCTGTGGACGTCTACGTCAACGGCGAACTGACACTCGACGACTTCCAGCCCGGCGACCTCGCCGGTCCGCTGGCACTTCCGGCGGACAGCTACGACATCGCGCTCACGGCGACCGACGCCGCCGACGCGAGCGAGCCGATCCTGTCGACGTCTGTGACGCTCGACGCCGGCGTGAATTACACCGCCACCGCCAACCTGAACGAGGCGGGCGAGCCCGCACTCAACGCGTTCGTCAACGACACCGCTCAGACCGCTGCGGGAGAGGGCCGCCTGACGGTCCGCCACGTCGCCGCGGCGCCTGCCGTCGACGTCCTCGCCGGTGGCTCCCCGGTCGTCGAGGACCTGACGAACCCGAATGAGGCCACCCTCAACCTGCCGGCCGGCACCGTCTCGGCTGCGGTCGCCCTCGCGGGCACCACCGACCCGGTCATCGGCCCGGCAGACGTCAACGTCGCCGAGGGCACGCTGACGATCGTCTACGCGTGGGGTTCGGCTGAGGCCGGCAACCTCGCTCTGGCGGTGCAGACCATCGACGGTCTGCACGGTGGCCCCTCGGGCGGCGTCCCGTCGGGTGCCGGTGGCCAGCTGGCCGCGCAGGACACGCTCGTGCAGGGTGCGTGGCTCGCCGCCGGCCTCCTGGTCGCCTTCGGTGTCGCCGGTGGCACCGTGGTCGCCGTCCGCGCCCGCAGCGGACGCTGATCGGCGAGGATAGAAGGATGGTGAGGGCGAGGCGAGCAGTACCACTTGTGGCACTTCTCGTCCTCGCCCTCACCGGCTGCGGAACCCCGGTCGAATCGGCGCCGCAGCCGGCCACTTCGCTCCCCGCTCCGGAGGTTCCCGCTCCGGCGCCGACCCCCTCTTTAGAGATCCCCGTGGCGCCGGCCACACCCGCACCGGCTGCCGTCGTACCGGCTCCGGTGCGGGTGTCGATCGCCGACGCAGGGATCGACATCCCGGTGGTCCCGGTGGGCGTCGATGCCAACCAGGCGATGGAGCTGCCGGAAGACCCCGCAGTGGCCGGGTGGTACCGATTCGGTCCGGGCCCGCAGTCCCCGAAGGGCCGGACCGTCGTTTCCGCCCACGTCGACATGCCGGGATACGGGATCGGCCCCTTCAGCGGCATCCGGGACCTGGCTCAGGGAACCCCCATCGAGGTGACCGATGACACGGGGAATCTCGTCCGCTACCGACTGGATTCGGTCACGTACTACAAGAAGGCCGACCTTCCTGTCGATGACTTGTTCGCCCGATCCGGTTCCCCCATGCTGGTGCTCATCACCTGCGGTGGCGCGTTCGATGCGTCGATCGGCCGCTACGAGGACAACGTGGTGGCCCTCGCCACCCCCGTACAGGAGTGAGCGCCACCATGAGCATCGAGAATTCGGCGGTCTCGCCGCCGGGCGCGGCCGACGAAGGGGTCGGTGAGCGGTTTCGCGACGGTGATGAGCGAGCCCTGGAGGAGATCTACCGGCGTTGGTCGCCGGTGGTGTTCACGCTGGCGCTGCGTTCGCTGGGTGACCGCAGCGACGCCGAAGACGTCACGCAGAAGACGTTCGTCTCCGCGTGGGGTTCGCGGACGAGCTTCGATCCGGCGAAGGCTCGCGTCTCGACGTGGCTGATCGCCATCGCCCGCCGCCGGATCGCCGACACCCACGAGGCGCGGGCACGGATCGGGGCTCTTCAGCGAGAGCTGGAGAGGTACGCAGAGCCTCCGGGTCGTGACGTCCCCGAAGTCGACATCGGCGATACCATCCTTCTCGCCGACGAGATCAGCCGCTTGGAGCCCGACGCCCAGGAAGTGGTGAAGCTGGCGTTCTACGACGATCTGACGCATCAGCAGATCGCCTCCCGCCTGGAGATGCCACTCGGCACCGTCAAGAGTCATATCCGCCGGAGCCTTACCCGTTTGCGATCCCGATTGGAGGTGAGCCATGCCGCATCTTGAGTCGCATCTCGATCCCGAAGTCCTGACGCTGCTTGCGATCGGGGAATCGGTGGCGACGCCCGCCGAACAGGATCACCTCAGCACGTGCCCTCGCTGTAAGGCGGAGCTGTCCGCTCTGACGCGCACCGTGGTGGCCGGCCGCTCCACCGTGCTGCTCGAAGACCTGGAAGCCCCGCCTGATCGCGTCTGGTCACGTATCTCAGAAGAACTCGGATTCTCCACTCCGGCGATGACCTCCGGTGCGACAGCGGTCTCAGAGATCGGCCCCGCGGTCCAGACCCGTCCGACGAATCCCTCAGACGCGGGAGCGGACAGATCACGGGCCGGCTCCGACGCGGCGCCCGCGCACCGTCGCCGGCGAAGAGGGCTCATCCGCGGGTTGTTCGTGCTGGCCGCCAGCGTGGCGGTCGTGGGCGTCGCCGTGGGGGGATGGGCGCTGACACGGCAGGCGACGGTCGTGGAGCTGGCATCTGCGGAACTCGCAGCATTCCCCGATCACCCGGGTGCCGAGGGATCTGCGGTGGTCGTGGAACGCGGAGACGAGACGGTCATCGAGGTGGCCCTGGATGCCGACGTCGACCCCGACAGCAACCGCGAAGTGTGGCTGATCACCGAAGATGCGTCCGAGATCATCAGTCTCGGCATGCTCGAGGGCCAGACCGGTGAGTTCGTGGTACCCGACACCATCGACCTTCGCGAGTTCGTGCTCGTGGATGTCTCCGACGAGCCGGTCGACGGCGATCCGACCCACTCCGGCGACTCGATCGTGCGCGGAGCGCTGGACTTCGCCTGACGTGGTGGCGGCGCCCCGGGAAGAGGCACCCGGCGCGTCGCCATCCTCGCGGAATGGCGTGGCGTCATCATCCGTTGTATCCTGATGTGCTCGGTCGTACATCGCCCGAGGATGGCAATTCCACAGTGTGACGGCGGCTCCCTCTCGAGGGTTCCATGGGGATGATCGGTTTCGACATCGCCTGTGAATCTGCGGGAAGCGGGCCGAGGATGCAGAGTTATCTCGTTAACGATCTCTGCGAACCAATAAGTGCCGAACCTAAGCGCACTGAGTTCGCCCTCGCTGCCTAAGCGAGCCTGAACTCCGTCAGACCGTAGGTGTTCCCGCTACGGATTCTGGCGTCATCTAGGGGACTTGCTGTGTGACGGCGCCTGGACGTCACGCGGGACTCTTCCCAGGCTGGGCCTGTCGACTTAGGTGTCTGTGACAAAGGTCGGGGCCGAGCAGAACGTCTGCACAGACTGCGCCCGGAGAAGACGCAGTATCCCAGCGATGGACGGGGGTTCGATTCCCCCCATCTCCACCAGTGCCGCTGTCGCACAGAAGGGCCCGAGGTCCGCGCACACACGCGGACCTCGGGCCCTTCGTTCATCACGGGTGCACAACATCGTCATAGCCGACGCGAACATCCGACCCTCAGTGTGGACCTGTTCACCACACGGACGAGACGACGATGGCACGCATTCCCGAACCTGAGCAGACCTTGCAAGGCCCCGCTTACGAGGGGCGCCTGCTCGCCCGGCCTGAGGACGAGGTGGTCGACCAGGGGGCGATGGCTCCAACGGCGTGAACGTCCTCGAGCACTCGGGCATCGTCCGAAGCGATATCCGGTCAAGCCTGGACGGTGGCATGACCGTCGACGGCGTGCGCCTCACGTTCACTTTCACGATCACCGACATCGCCGCCGGGGGTGTCCCGTTCGCCGGCGTGGCCGTGTATCTGTGGCAATGCGATGCGGCAGGCCTGTATTCGATGTACTCCGAGGGGGTCGAGGACGAGACGTACCTTCGCGGCATCCAGATCGCCGACGAGAACGGCGAGGTGACGTTCCAGACCATCGTGCCGGGATGTTACAGCGGACGTTGGCCGCACCTGCACTGCGAGGTGTATCCGGATCCCGCGTCGGCGACGTCTGCCGATAACGTCATCGCGACCTCCCAGGTGGCCTTCCCCGCGTCGATGTTCGAGGATGTCTACGGGCTCGACACCTATCCCGGATCGGCGGGGAACCTCGCCGCGATCGGCGGAATCGCCTCCGACAACGTCTTCGATGACGGCGCCGATCTGCAGATGGGCACGTTCAGTGGCAGTGCCGGGTCGGGGTACATGGGATCGCTCGCGGTGGCCGTCGACATCACGACGGTCCCGAGTGCCTCCGCAGCTCCGGGCGGCGGGGGAGGTCCGCGTCTCTGAGCCGCCGACGGCATCGACCCCTGACTCACTGTGGGACTCATCAGGTCTCGTGCGTAGCAGTTCGGCGATCCACCAGGCGAGCGGTGCGACGACGACGACGAGGACGATCTCGCCGATGTCCAATGGACGCAGTGCCCAGAGCCGGAGGATCGCCGACAGGGCGATGACGATCCGCACGAGGACGCGTTGCCGATCCATCCACCCCGTCAGCGTTTCCCACCGCAGATCCTGTTCCGCGCCACGCGTGCGGATCCAGGTGTTGCCCCGGGCGATGACGTTCCGCGTTGCCGCCGCGCCACGCCAGCGCCCCCGAAGGCTCGAGGACGGCCCGCCCACCAGGCATGGGGTCGTCAGATCGCCTCGAACCACACCGTGGTCTCTCCCGGGAGCAGGTCACCCTCGAGCGACCCGGAGGACAGCACGGGCGTGACGTCTTTCGGCGCGGGGAAGGGTTCGGTGCCGAAGTTGGTGATCACGGTCCATCCGTTGGGGCGTCGGAAGTGCAGCACGTCGTCGCGCCCGGTTTCGACCCATTCCAGGCTCTCGGCGGTCTGCAGGCGCCGGCGCGCGGCAAGCGCATCGCGGTAGAGGGTGAGCGTCGACGACGGGTCATCCGTCTGCTGCGACGCGGCCGACGCCGCGAACCACGCCGGCTGCGGGAGATGCGGAGAGCCGCCGCCGAACCCGAAGGACGGCTCGTCGGCCGACCAGGGGAGCGGCACGCGGCATCCGTCCCGGCCGATGTCCTCACCTGGGCTGCGGAAGAAGGTGGGGTCTTGTCTGTGGGAATCCGGAATCTCTGCCACCTCGTGCAGACCCAGCTCCTCTCCCTGGTAGATGTAGGCGGAGCCGGGAAGTCCGAGGACGAAGAGGATCGCGGCGCGTGCCCGGCGAAGCCCTCGGTCGCGGTCGAGCTCGGGCGTGCGGCCGCCGGAGAGCAGCCATTCGTTGCCGTGCTTTCGCACCGGTCGACCGTTCTCTCCGCGTTCGGCGTCGGGGAGGCCGTAGCGCGTCGCGTGCCGGACGACGTCGTGATTGGAGAGCACCCAGGTGGTCGACGAGCCCGACTCCGCCGCCAGCAGCAGGTTCGAGCCGACGATACGGCTGAACTGCCCCGCGTCGAAGTCGGCCTCGAGCAGATCGAAGTTGAACGCCTGGCCGAGGCTCTCCGCGCGGGCATAGAGCGGGATGCGTGCGGGGTCGACCCAGGCCTCGGCGACGGCAGTGCGGGGTGGATCGTACGAGTCGAAGACCGCGCGCCACTCGGCGTAGACCTCGTGCACGTCGTCGCGGTCGATGAGAGGGTGGTGACCGTCGCGGGGGAGGGCCTCGAGCTCTGTCCGAGAGGGCAGCGGCTCGGTGAGGTCCTTCGTCAGCATGTGAGCGACGTCGATGCGGAAACCGTCGACGCCGCGGTCCGCCCAGAAGCGAAGGGTGCGCACGAAGTCGGCGCGTACGTCGGGGTTGTCCCAGTTCAGGTCGGGCTGCTCCACGGCGAAGTTGTGGAAGTACCACTGGCCGTCTGCGACGCGCTCCCAGGCCGGCCCACCGAAGACCGAGACCCAGTCGGTCGGCGGTTCGGAACCGTCGGGGCCTGTGCCGTCGCGGAAGATGTAGCGGTCTCGCGCCGCCGACCCGCGGCCCGTAGCGAGGGCCTCCTGGAACCAGGCGTGCTGGTCGGAGGTGTGATTGGGAACGATGTCCACGACGATGCGGATGCCCACAGCGTGAAGGGCGTCGACGAGACGGTCGAAGTCGTCGAGGGTGCCCAGCCGTGGGTCGACGTCGCGGTAGTCGGCGACGTCATACCCGCCGTCGGCCAGTTCCGACGGATAGAACGGGCTCAACCAGATCGCGTCGACACCGAGATCACGCAGGTGGCCGACCCGGGAGAGGATGCCGCGCAGATCGCCGATGCCATCGCCGTCGGCGTCGGCGAAGCTGCGGGGGTAGACCTGGTACACCACGGCCTGACGCCACCATTCCGGCAGCGCGATCTCGTGCGGGTCGGCGGTCTGAACGGCGGGGAAGCCGGCGGATGTCACGGGAACGGGTTTCCTTTCAGGTGGTCGATACGGGGGAGCGGGCGGATCAGCCCTTGACCGCGCCCTGCGTGACGCCCGCCATGACCCAGCGCTGCGTGAACAGGTAGGCGATGATCGCCGGGGCCATGGCCATGAGGTAGGACGCGAAGGCGACGTTGTAGTTGTTGCTGAACTGACTCTGGAAGAGGTTCTGCCGCACCGGAAGGGTTTGCAGGTTCGGGTCGGAGATGATCAGCGAAGGCATCATGAAGTCGTTCCACGCGTAGAGGAACGCGAAGATGCCTACCGTGGCGCTCATAGGGGCCAGGAGCGGGAAGATGAGCTTCCAGAACGTCTGCCAGGTGCTGGCACCGTCGATGCGGGCGCTCTCCTCGAGTTCGTAGGGGATGGATCGCAGGAAGGCGGTGAACAGCAGCACGCTGAAGCTCAACTGGAACATCGTGGCCAGGAGGACCACGCCCAGAGGATTGTCCAGGCCCACCCGACCGGTCAGCTGGATCTGCGGGAGCGCCACCACGGGGAACGGGATGAACATCGCCGCGAGCAGGTAGAAGAACGAGTAGCGGAACAGCCGTCGGTCCCAGTTGCGGACGATCGCGTACGAGGCGAAGGCGGCGAGGATGATGGTGAGGATCACCGTTCCGGCGGTGACGAACAGCGACACCGCCGCTCCCACCGGGAAGCGGGTGAGGGTCCAGGCTTGGACGAAGCCGTCGAAGCTGAACGGTGCCGGCAGGGAGAAGGCGTTGCCGTCGACGGCCTGCCCCGACGTCTTCAGCGACATCGAGATCGTGACGTACAGCGGCAGCAGCACGGTGACCGCGCAGAGGATGAGGATCACCGTCGTCGACCAGTTGACGCGCTCCTGGCCGACGCGGCCCCGTGCTCTGGCCTTCGGTCGGTCCTCGGCGGACCGGGTCCTTCGATTCTCGCGGTCGGCGATGAGCTCGCCCTCGGCGGTCTCGGCGGACAGGGCGGGTTGCGTGGTCATCGGAAGACCTTCCTTCCGCGGGTGAGGGAGAGTTGGAGGATGGAGATGAGCACGGCGACGATGAAGAAGATCGTCGCGTTCGCCATCTGGTAGGCGTAGTCACCGCTGTTGAAGCCGAAGATGATGCTCATCGCGATGCTTCGGGTCGCCGTTCCCGGCCCGCCGTTGGTAAGGCCCACGATCACGTCGTAGGCGTTGAGGAAGTTCTTGAATCCGAGGATCACGTTGATGACGACGTAGCCCGCGACCAGCGGCACCGTGATGCGCAGGAGCTGCTGGCGCTTGTTGGCGCCGTCGATGTCGGCTGCTTCGTACACGTCTCCCGGAACCGACAGAAGCCCTGCGATGTAGATGAGGAGCGTGCCCGGGATCGCCTGCCAGGCGGTCACCACGACGATCGCGACCCAGGCGAGGTCGGGATTGGCCAGCAGGCTCTCCTGCAGCCATCCGATCCCCGTGGCCTGCCCGAGCGAGGGCACGGAGTTGGAGAACAGGAAGTTGAAGACGTACGCGATGATGATGCCCGAGATCACCATCGGGATGACGAAGATCGTGCGAAGCCCGGTGCGGAATCGGATGCGGGAGGTCAGCCCCACCGCCAGCAGGAACGCCACGATGTTGACGACGATGACCGTCGCCGTGGCGAACCCGAAGGTGAAGAGGTAGCTCTGCAGAATGGCCGGGTCGCTGAAGAGCGCGATGTAGTTGGTCAGGCCGATGAAGTTCCACGAGCCGATGCCGATGGAGTCCGTGAAGCTGAAGAAGATCCCGACGATCCCCGGCACCGTGATCGCGAGGGTGAAGAGCACCAGGCTCGGAAGGAGGAACAGATAGTAGATGGGTTCCACGCGCCGCCGGGAGCGGCGGCTCGCCGCCGATCCTGCGACGATCGTCTCGGTGGCGGTCATCGCGTGGCCTCGCCCTGCGCGTCGGTCTCGCTCGAGGGAAGGGGCGAGCGGAAGGCCAGTCGGGCCCAGTCGGTGTCCATCGTGCGCAGTGTCGCCTCGGTGTCGGCGCCGAGGGCCAGGGCCTGGGCGTAGCTGAAGACGGGGATGGTCTTGGGAACGAGAACCGAGGGTCCCTGATAGAACCTGCCTTCGTCGTAGTAGGCCGTCATCCCCTCCACTCGCGGATCACTGGGCGGGGGTGCCCCCTCGGTCGGAGCGAATCCGAGCTGCGACTCGTTGTAGGCCTCGATGTTCTCGGGCTGGAAGAGGAACTCCAGGAAGTCCCGCGCGGCGTCCTGATGCCCGGACTCCTCGGGGATCATCGCGGCGAGGTCGGTGTTGACACGGACCTTGAGATCGGCGGGGTCATCGGTCATCGGCAGCGGGAAGGTTCCGAGGTCGAGATCGGGATCGGTCTTGGCGATCTCCGCGAGGGCCCACGGCCCCTGCAGATACATCGCCGCCTCCCCGCGCGCGAAGGCCAGGTTGCCGTCGTTGTAGGCCCGGGAGTCGGCGTCGGCGTTGGTGTACGCCGTGAGGTCGGCCATTCTGTCCAGAGGCTCGGCGAACTGGTCCTGGAACGACACCGCCGACCCTTCGCCGACATCCGCGCCCTCCTCTGCGAGCTGGTTGAAGAAGTCGACGACGTCGATCGAACCGCCGACGGCGTAGTCGTACCAGCCCTGGGCGACCGTCCAGTCATCCTTGAAGGTGGCGTAGAACGGAGTCACGCCTGCTCCTTCCAGCGCGTCGCAGACGGCAATGAGCTCCTCCCACGTCTGGGGGACCTCCAGACCGTTCTCCTCGAAGATCGCACGGTTGTAGATGACCGACGACGCCATGACCGAGTAGGGGAGGGCGCTGGTCCGACCCTCGCACGATCCGTACTGCGCCATCAGCACGTCGAGGTCGTCTCGCACGGTCGATGCCGCCTGCGTGTCGGAGAGATCCGAGAGAGCGCACCGGTCGACGAAGCGGGCGACTTCGTAGTTGTAGTTGGCGAGCATGATGTCGGGTGGGTTGCCGCGGACGAAGCTGGCGGAGACCACGTCCACGCCCGAGGTGTCCATCTCCACCCGAACCTGGTCCTGAGAGCCGTTGTAGTCGGACACCAGCTGGTTCATGAAGTCGAGGGCTTCCCTCTTGCTGAAGGTGAAGCGGATGGTCTCGCGGCCGTCCGCGGAGCACCCGGCGAGAAGGGCGCCGGCGAGGGCGAGGAGGGAGATCGTCGCGGCAGCGCGACGAGCAGGGTTTTCAGGAGGCACGTCATCGTCCTTCGTCAGAGTTTGTCACTCACTTGTTTGCCGCAGTAAATTTATGCCGCGAATCAAGTTCCTGCCATCCATAATGCAAAGGAACACACGAAAGGTCAACCCCTTGCCATACCCGGGCGCCGTCCCCCTTCCGCCACGGCGAGCGAGCCTCCTCGGCGTCATCGGATACGCCTGGGACGCAGAGGTCTTCACCGCCACGGACGTGATGGAGAGCGTCGCGGTGACGCGATCGACGGCGATCGATGTCATCGACGAGCTGGTCGCCCGCGGGCTCATCGTCGAGCTTCCCAACGCGCGCGCCGTCGGAGATTACCGGAAGGGCCGTCCCGCCCGTCGGTTCGCCCTTCGTCAGGATGCCGCGTTCGTCGTGGGACTCGACGCCGGGCGGGGACATCTGACCGCGACGGTGTCGGACCTGCGCGGGACGACCCGCGCGGTCGAGCGCCTCACCGTGGACGCCGACGACGACGCGCCCGACGCCAGGCGTCGCGCCGCTGTGCATGCCGTGGATCGCGCGCTCGAGAACGCCGGCGTGGCCCGAGCGGAGATCGCGGCGATGGGTGTGGGACTTCCGGCGCCCGTCGACGCACAGGGGGATTCTCCGACCGACCGGGCCGAGTTCTGGACGCGGATGAACCCTGGATTCGCGCGACTGTTCCGCGAGTGGGTCCCCATGATGAAGGTCGCAAACGACGCGTCGTTGGCGTCGGTCGCCGAGCGGACGCTCGGCGCGGCGCGCGGCTGCGATGACTTCGTGGTCCTCCTCGCGGGAGAACGGCTGGGCGCCGGTGTCTGGGTGGACGGGCGGCTGCTCACGGGTGCGCACGGCGGCGCGGGCGAGATGGTGGCGTTCGATCATGTCCGTGGCGTCGACAGTGCCTGGGGGTTCGGGCACCGGGCGGTCGAGCTCGCGCGCGAAGCGATCGCCACGGGTGCGCTTCCGGCTTCGAGCCCCTTGCACCGGATCGCGCCCGCCGACGTCGAGGGCAAGGATGTCTTCGCCGCCGCCGCTCAGGGCGACCCCGGTGCCCGGCGGATCACCGACGACATCGGCGGATCGCTCGCGGTGATCGCCGGTGTCTTCGGGAGCCTGTTCGACACCCGGCTGCTGATCGTCTCCGGCGCCGTCGCCGACGGGGCGGCGCCGCTGATCGAGGCGGCCCGGGCCGCCGTGGCCGACACGCTGCACCTCCCCGCGCCCGAGATCGTCGCCTCTGCGCTCGGTGCCGACATCGTCTCGCTCGGAGCCGTGTGCGCCGCGGTGCAGGAGGCGCGAAGCGGCATCCTGGATCTCCCGCGGTTCGCCCTGCCCGGGTGATCACGCCGTCGGCGCAGCCGTCAGGGTTCGACGTTCCAGATGTCCTCCATGGCGACGCGTCTGCCGAGCACGCGCTCTGCCGCACGATGGCCGGAGCACATCGCCGCGGTGACGGTGGCGGGATCGTCCGTCCAGGTCGCCTCACCGGCGAGGTGGAGCACGCCGCCCACCGGGGTGGCGAGGTCGTCGTGATCGCTTGTGACGGAGCCTACGGTCATGTACGCGTAGGACCCGTGGCTGAAGGAGTCGCCCTGCCAATCGGTGACCTCCACGTCCACCGGGTCGGGCGCCCCGGGGAAGAGTCTCCGAAGCTGCGCCATGACCGATGCGGTGACCTCACCACGAGTCCAGGAGCGGATCTCCTGCGCCGTGGGCCCGGCGGCGAACGTGAGGAGCGTCGGTTCCTCGTGCAGCAGCGTGAGGTCGTACCACGAGTGCCACCGGCGGCCCTCGGACCCCTGCTGCCGTACCGCGTAGACGCGGTCGTCCCAGAACCGCTCCGTGAATCGCAGGAACACCTTCTCGAATGCGTTCATCCGCAGCCGCGCGAGGGGCTCCGCGACGACCGGCGGAAGGGGCGGGTCGAAGGTGAAGGACGCGGACTGCAGCACACCCACGGGGACGGTGACCACCGCCGCCGCGGCCGTCACGGTCCCGAGGTCGCTCGTCACGTCGACTCTCGACGCGTGCCAGGAGACTCGTGTGACGACGTGACCGAGTCTCACGTCCAGACCCTCGGCGAGGTGAGTGGGAAGGCGGTCGTATCCGTCGGGGAACACCACCTCATCGCCCTCGACCTGGTCGTCGTCCAGGCCGTGGGCGGCGAGATCCTCGATCCACGCGCCGTACTGCTCCTCCGTCCGATGCTCGACGAACTCCTTCACTCGAAGCGCGCGCTCGGGACCCCACGCCTGATCGGCGATGGCACGCTCCGTCACGTCGCGGTACGACTCCTCGGGCCCCGATCGGGCGATGACATCCAGAAGCCGCTGATCCACGGTGCGCACGTCCGCCGCGAACGCTGCTGCCGCATCGTCCGGCAGCCGGGTCCCGTCGGGAGCGTGGTACGCGATCGGACGCCCATCGGGTTGGAAGCTGCCGACGGTGAACTCCATCATCGGCATGCCGAACGCCCGGGCGGCGTCAGCGACGGGAGAATCGGTGATCCCGTGGATCCAGGACGCCCCGAGGTCGGTGACCCGCCCACCGGTGCGGGCGGTGTGCACCCGGCCGCCGACGCGGTCGCGGGCCTCGAGCACGATGACGCGCTGACCGGCAGCACGGAGGAGTCTGGCGGCGGTCAGCCCGGCGACTCCTGCGCCCACCACGATCGTGTCCACGTGCTCCATCGCCGCCTCCTGTCCGCGATAAACGGCGCCTGCTCGGACACTATCGCGGCAGGGGGGAACCGTCGAAGGCTCGCGGGACGTCCCGGGGGTCGGATCTTCGAGGCTTCCGGCCGCTGGCAGCCCAGGCGCGCGCACGGGTGCGGATCTCGGGGGCCTGAAGCGGCTCGGCAGTGAAGTAGTGACCCGCGTAGCGCAGGGCCACCGCCGTCTTCCAATCCTCTGTGGCCAAGGCACCGAGCACCCGCGACTTCGGCGCGGCGGGCCGCTCGAGACCGTGGAGCATGGCGCCCGGGAAGACACCGTCGCTGCGGACGACCGAATCGAAGACGAAGTCGAGAGTCGGGCGGAACGCTTCCTGGATGCGAGCCGCGAGCCCCGTGGCATCCGTCGCCTCGAGCAGGATGTCACGCATCGTCCTCGCCTCGACCGCGGCCACCGACATCCCCTGACCGTAGATGGGATTCAGGGCGAGCACGGCATCGCCGAGGGCCACGAAGCCTCCGGGGTGCACGGGCATGTCCTCGAATCGGCGTCGACGCGAGGCGCGTATGCGGAACGGTTTGGGATCCCCCAGGAACTCCGCCCGGCGGGCAGCCTCGGCGACCACCGGTGATCTGACCGCCTCGAGGTCCGCGATGAGCTGCTCGCGGGTCGCAGGGGGCGCGCTGTCCGACTGCGAGAGCGCGACGATCTGGTGAAGCCCGTTGTCGCAGGGGAGGAGGACAGCCCCGCGGGGACTGTCGGGCAGTGGTGGGATCAGGTAGCCCTGGATGTCGTCGCGAAGTGTCCCGCCGGGGAGGCGAACGACGGCGGTCGCGTAGCTCACCGCGTTGACGATCTCCTGCTCGGGCGGCGGCACGAACCCCAGCTCCGCCAGCCAGTCCGATGCATGCGATGTGCGGCCCGATGCATCCACGACGAGGTCGGATTCCAGATGCGGTCGGCCGATGCCCTTCAGTATGATGCCGCCGACCGCCCCCTCCGCGGTCGGGTGCAGGCCCACGACCTGACCCTCCACGATGCGCACCTGCGGGATCTCGGCGACCTTGCGGCGGAGGGCGTCTTCGAGGACCACGCGGCGAATGCCGTAGATCCACGCCTCACTGGGTCCGCGCGCGGCCCACCCCTGCGAGCTGAGGCTCGCGATTCCCCGCGGAGAGTCGTACCACGCGGCGCCGGCCCGCAGGAACTCACCCGCGACACCGGGGACGAGGTCTTCGAACGACTCCTGACCGATCGCGAGGATCGCATGCATCTGCTCGTCCTGGGGAACACCGCGCCGATGGAGGGGTGCGTCGGGAAGTCTGTCGCGCTCGATCACGGTGACGCTGCCGTACCGACGCGACAGGGCCGCGGCGGAGAGAAGACCGCCGATACCTGCGCCGATGACGATGGCGTGGTCGAAACCCATGCGTTCCATACCTCCCGAATCGCCGAGCCGGGCGTTGAGGAAACCGTAGCGCGGCTGGGGGCGCCCTGGGCGCGATGGGGACCAAGTCGGTCGATAGCGTGGGCGTGTGCAGACCGTCGGAGTGGACCTCGCAGCCGCACCACAGGGCACCGCGATGGCGGTCATCGACTGGCGTGACGAGGTCGCCGAGGTGACCGGACTCGTGGTCGGGATCGACGATCCCGACATCGTGGCGGCCGCCCGCGGTGCGGCGTCCGTAGGCATCGACTGCGCGCTGGGCTGGCCGATCGACTTCGTCGAGTTCGTCACCCGGCACGCGCGGGGAGAACCACCGTGCGGGCCCGATTCCGGTCTGGAATGGCGACGCCGTCTGGCCTATCGATACACCGATCGCGTCGTGCGTGAGCGAACGGGGCGGTGGCCCCTCAGCGTCGCCACCGATCGCCTCGGCCTGACCGCGATGCGGTGCGCCGAGCTCGCCGCGCTGTTCGCCGCGTCGGGTGTTGCCGTCGACCGGTCGGGAGCGGGAGTGCTCGTCGAGGTCTATCCTGCGGCCGCTCTGCGCCTGTGGGGGATCGCCGTTCCGTCCTACAAGGTCGATCCCGTGGCCCGGCGAGCGGCCGTCGCGGCGCTGACCGCTGCCGCGCCATGGCTGCGCATCCCGCGTGCGGTCGAGACGGACATGCTGCGGTCTGCCGACGCATTCGACGCCGTCGTGGCAGCGCTGAATGCTCGTGCACACGCGATCGGCGCCACGATCCCCGTGCCTCCGGCCGCGGCACATCTCGCCCGCGTGGAGGGATGGATCGCCCTTCCCGGGTCATCGCTCACAGAGCTGCTCGACGCGCGCGGAACACCCGGCGATCGAGACGGCCGGTAGGGCATGCTCGAAGGGTTCCCGGACGAGGAGGAAACCGTGCCCGATCCCCGCAGAGAGCCCACCCGTGTCGGCCCGCTGCAGTTCGCACCGGCCGACGCACCGGAGCGTTGGCGTTTGACGACGACGCGCGCTGAGGCGGAGGCGTGCGAGGCGACGTGGGGGGAGTGGGTGCGCTTCGCGCAGCGGGTACTGAGGCTCGACGCCCTCTCGCGCGATCTCGAGGAGCGGGGCGACGCCTGGGATCGCGGCTTCGCCGCAGGCCAGACCGCCGCCTCGGACGAGGATGACCAGTCCCGCCCCGAAAATCCCTACCGCTGACGGTCGGCCGGGCGCTGGGCGCCGCCCTCGACCGCGACGATCCGGTGGTCGTCGTCGTGAGTGAGCTCGGATGCGAGGAATCCGGTGTCGGTGGGCAGAACGAGGTCGAATCGGGCGAAGGCGCCGACGGAGAGGGCGCCCCGCCGAAGCGTGAGATCCAGGACGTGGCCGCCGGCGTGGCGATCGGCAGCGAGGAAGTGGACGTGCAGTCCCGCAACGGCGATGCCCTGATAGATCGACGGCGCCCAGAACCCCACGAGAGTCCCCTCCACCTCCGTCAGCACGGTTTCGACCTGCTCGTCCGCAACCTGCGCGAGCGGGCGGAGCGGGAAGTGCTCGCGCCGCGTCGCCCGGACGCGGATGGTTCGGAAGACGCCCTCGACGCGGACGGAGTGGAACAGATTGCGGCTGACCGTCGTGGCCTCGACGAGTGACGTGAGGGCCGCGAGGTCCGCGGCACCCGTGGACACGGGAATCACGGACGGCTCGTGGCAGACGTCGGCGAAGGGGAGGATGTCGGCGCCGGTCATGCGGTGGGGTGGCCCGTCGACCGTGCACGCGTACGCCGTCCCGTCCACGATGACGACCTCGCCTCCCAGGCGATCGCAGCATCCGATGCCGAAGTCGCCGTGCTGGAGCGCCTCCTCCACCGGCATCCCCGACTCGTACGCGCCCGCCAGAAGAGCGTCGAGCACCGCGAACTGGGTCACGGCGCCCGCGGAGATAGGACCGGGACCGCTCATCCCCATTCGATGAGGAGGATGCTCTGCTTGGTGTCGGCGATCTTCACCGTTCCCGCTTCGAAGAAATAGGTGATGCCGTATCCGTTCTCGTCGGTGGCGACGGCCGTCTCAGCCGGCTCGGTGACGTACACACCCGCCGGATCGGCCTCGACCGTCCATCCCTCCGCCTCGAGGCGCTCGCGCGCCTCGTCTGCGGTCGCCTCATCGATCGGGGCCCAGCCGTAGATGTGGAGCTGGTCGCTGGCAGGCCCGTCGAAGTTCGCCCACACGCATTCGATGCCCCCCGGGACCTCCTCGCCGGTGATGGTGAACGGTGAGGCCTGGGCGCTCCAGCCGACGCTGTCGTAGTCGGCGACCGTAGTCTCCGGGATGATCGTCTCGCAGGTCGGGTCGGCAGCGGCCGCAGGTTCCTCCGTGGGCGCCGCCGAGGGCTCGGCTACGGGAGAGGAAGCCGCCGGCGACGGGGCCCCGGAGGGCTCGGCATCGGCGGTCTCTCCCGCGCAGGCGGTGAGAGCGAGCAGCGCGACGGCGAACGCGCCGCCGACGAAGAGGCGCCGAAGGGCAGAGGTCATCGATCGGTCTCCGGGGTGGGGGAGTGGAGCAGGTCGAGGAAGGTCTGGTGGAGCCGACCGTTGGTGGCCAGCGATGATCCGGTGGTCAGCGTCTGCGTGCCGGCGAAATCGGTGAACCGTCCGCCGGCCTCGTGGATGATGGGCACGAGCGCTGCGACGTCGTACTCCTTCACGCCGAACTCGGCGACGAACTCCACGCGTCCCTCCGCCAGGAGCATGTACGGCCAGGCGTCGCCGTAGCCCCGATCACGCCAGACCGATGCCGTCAGCCTCTCGAGGGCACCCAGCTGGCCGGCCTCCCGCCACTGGCCGATGCTCTGGAAGCTCACGCTGGCTTCGGCGAGGGAGTCCACGGCTGACACCGCGAGGCGTCGAGGGCTGCCGTCAGCTGCGTGCGTCCAGGCGCCGAGGCCGCTCGCCCCCCACCAGCGGCGAGCGATCGCAGGCTGGCTGACGACGCCGACGCGCGGCACGCCGTCGACCGTCAGAGCGATGAGCGTCGACCACATCGGAATGCCCCGTAGGTAGTTCGCCGTGCCGTCGATGGGGTCGATCACCCAGCGTCGAGCGCCCGCGCCCGAGGAGCCGAACTCTTCGCCGAACACGTCGTCCCCCGGCCGCTCGGCCGCGAGGACCCTGCGGATCGCCTCCTCGGTGGCGAGGTCGGCTTCGGTGACTTCACTGGCGTCCGCCTTGGTGCGCACGTCGAGATCGGCGGCGTCGAACCGGGCCATCGACACCGCATCGGCGACGTCGGCCAAGCGCAGGGCGAGGGCCAGATCCTCGGTCAGGTCCCCGTCGTGAGGGGTCTCGAAAACGCTATCCGCAGGCGGCAGGGTCACACGACCAAGGATATGCGGCGGACGGGGCCCGATTTCACCGTGTCGACATCGTGATGGTAATGTTGACCCTCGGTTCGCGGGTCGTCATCGTCGCGGCCGGCTTCGCGCCTCTAGCTCAATCGGCAGAGCAACTGACTCTTAATCAGTGGGTTCAGGGTTCAAGTCCCTGGGGGCGCACCACCTCACCGAACGCCCCGGTACGCCGGGGCGTTTCGTGTGTACCTCCCCGTCGACGTCCTACGCTGAGGTCGGGTGCCGTTCGAGCCGGCGCCGGCGAGCGAAGGAGCCGGGATGACAGACAGCGACCTGCACGGAAAGCGCGCCGTCGTCACCGGCGGCGCAAGCGGCATCGGGCTGGCCTGCGTGAAGGAGTTGCGTCGCCGCGGTGCACACGTCATCGTCGCCGATCACCACGTCTACCAGACCGAGGCGGTGGCCGAGGAGCTGGGAGCCGAGCCATGGGTGGTCGATCTGGCCGACACCGCCGCTCTGGAGGACGTCCGGCTGGACGTCGACATCCTGGTCAACAACGTCGGGATGCAGCGGGTCAACCCGATCGTCGATTTTCTGCCGGAGGACTTCCGGCACATCCAGCGGCTCATGGTCGAGTGTCCGTTCCTGCTCATCCGGGCGGCACTGCCCGGCATGTCCCGGCGAGGATGGGGACGCATCGTCAACATCTCCAGCGTCCACGGTCTGCGAGCGAGCGCATTCAAGTCGGCCTACGTCACGGCCAAGCACGGACTCGAGGGCCTGTCGAAGGTCACGGCGCTCGAGGGCGCCCGCTCCGGCGTGACGAGCAACTGCGTCAGTCCCGCCTACGTTCGAACGCCCTTGGTCGAGCGGCAGATCGCCGACCAGGCTCGCCTGCACGGCATCGGCGAAGACGAGGTGGTCGAGAAGATCATGCTCACCGAGACGGCGGTCAAGCGCCTCATCGAGCCCGAGGAGGTCGCCTCCCTCGTGGGGTGGCTGGTCGGCGACAGCGCGGGCATGGTCACGGGGGCCTCCTACATGATGGACGGCGGCTGGACCGCGCGATGAACGCGCATCGCTACCTCGCGCGCGACGTCGCCGTTCCAGGGGGCGCTCTCCGAATCGGGGTGTGGGAACCTTCCGGACCCGTGCGCGGAGAGATCCTCGCCGTTCACGGTGTGACCTCGTCCCACCGCGTGTGGGCGCACACCGTCGACAGGCTGCCCGGGATCCGGGTGGTCGCACCCGACCTGCGCGGCCGAGGCCGCAGCACGGCGGACCGTCCCGCCGGCATGGCCCGTCACGCCGATGACCTCGCCCTCGTGGTCTCCGAGACCCTCGGGACGGCGCCCGTCGTCGTCGGCCATTCGATGGGCGGCTTCGTGTCGGTGGTGCTCGCCCACCGGCATCCGGATCTTCTCGATCGTCTGCTCCTGGTCGACGGCGGCCTGCCCCTGCGTGCACCGGAAGGGCTCTCGCCGGAGGAGACGGTCGCCGCGATCCTCGGACCGACGGCCACGCGTCTTCGCATGAAGTTCGCCGATGAGGCCGATTACCTTCGCTTCTGGCGGGAGCACCCGGCCTTCTCATCTCCGTGGACGCCCGAGCTCGAGGATTACTTTCGGTACGACCTCGTCGCGGCGGAAGACGGCGCACTACGACCGTCGACCAGCGAAGCCGTCACGATCGACGACACCGTCGATCTCACCACCGGGTCGGCCCTGCGCGCCGCCCTGGACGCGCTGCGTCACCCGACCCGGCTTCTCACCGTTCCACGCGGCCTCCGAGACGAGGAACCGGGGCTCTACCCGCCCGACCATCTCTCGGCGCTCCTCCTCGCACGACCCGCTATCTCCCACCGGCGTGTCGCGGGCTTCAACCACTATTCGATCCTGCTGACCCCCGAGGGTGGTGCCGTCGTGGCCGACGAGGTCGTCGGCGCCCTGCAGGCCCCGTGACGGGCAGGCGCCGATCACGCCACGCAGAGGTTCTCCGTCGCGCGGACGAGGGCGGTCTCGACGGCCGGCTCCAGCTGCCCGTCGAGTTCGTCCCGAACCTCGGCGAGCACGGAAGCGCACCCGGGTGCGTCTCGATACGGTTCGAGCCCGGCGAGGGCGCCGATGAGTGCGGGTGTGAGGCGATCGAGGATCGGTCGCACCTCGGCGGCGAGGTCGGGTCCCTGGGTCGGGGCGGGGGATACCCCGACGCGCCAGTCGTCGAGAAGCGCGAACTGGACGTCCTTATTCGCCGTGATCTGATCGGCGAACACCTCGCGGACCCAGGACGTATCGACGTCCTGCCGTTCGGCCTCCGTCTGCGCAGCCTCGAGAACGCTCTGCTCTCGATCCCTGTCCGTGACGAGCTGGCCGCCGACTTCCTTCGCGGCTGCCACCGCCGGTGCGGTGGCGAGTCGCTCTGAGATCAGAGAGAGGACCTCTCGCAGTTCGGCTGCGATGACCTCGTCTGTGACGGGCGACGCCGTCGTGCTGATCGCGGCCTCGGGTGTCCGCGATGCGCAGCCGGCGCACCACAGCACCGCGATGACGCAGACCAGAGCGAGGGACCGGCGCCACGGGGCGCCGACAGGGGAGGAGGGCATGAGCACAGGGTAGGGCGCGAGGGATGCTCTCGGGGTGGTCGGCTCATCGCCCGGTCGCGGCGATGCGCGCGGTGAGTTGGTGGGCGTGGGCGAGGAGGGTCTTGCCGAGATCGGCGAGCCGGTCGGGCGAGAAGCGGAACTGCACGCCGGTCAGGCTCAGCGCCCACTGCGGATGACCGTCGCGGGCGAAGACGGCGGCGCCGAGTCCCCAGCTCCCTTCGACGATGAGTCCCGGGTTGACGGCATAGCCGCGCTCCTGCGTCTCGCGGATGCGGGTGCGAAGCCGCGCTGGTGCGTGGGACGCCCCCCACCGATCGGCGAGATCCGGATGGCGATCGAGGTAGGCGTCCACATCGTGGCTGGGAAGGAACGACAGGATGGCCAGGCCCGCCGATGCGACTCCCAGAGGGAAGCGCACCCCCTCGGACAGCACGAAGGAACGGATGGGGAAGCTCCCCTCCTCGCGGAGCAGACACACCGTCTCGTCCCCGCGTCGCACGGACAGGAAGGCACTCTCCTCGGTCCGGACAGCCAGGGAGCGCACAATGTCCCTCGCGAGATCGGTGATGTCGTACCGAGCGGCCGCCACCGTTCCCATCAGGTAGAGCTCTGGACCGGGAAGCCATCTGCCGAGGCGCTCGTCGAAGTCCACCAGTCCCTCGTGCCGCAGCGCCTGGAGGATGCGATGCGCGGTCGGCCGGGTCAGGCCGGCGTGCGCGGCGAGGTCTCTCATCGAGGCCCCCTCGCCCCCGGCGGCGGTGACGATCCGCAGCAGGCGGGCCGCGCGCCCGATCGCCTGCGTACCGGGAACGCTCTGGCGTTCGGCGCTGTCCATGATGTGGACGGTACGCGCCGGATCATCCACATCGCAAGCACCGGGTGGTCCTGCGATCTTCTCGCGGCGAGGATGGAAGGAGCAGACCGACGAACCCCGGGGAGTGCGCGTGATCGATAAGACCTTCGCTTCGGCAGCCGCTGCCGTAGCCGACGTCCCCGACGGTGCGAGCCTCGCGGTCGGCGGGTTCGGCCTCTCCGGCAACCCCATCGCCCTCATCGAAGCGATCCTCGCGCAGGGGACGACGGATCTGAGCGTCGTGAGCAACAACTGCGGTGTCGACGACTGGGGTCTCGGTGTGCTGCTCCAGGCCCGCCGCATCCGCAAGATGACTTCGTCGTACGTGGGGGAGAACAAGGAGTTCGAGCGTCAGTTCCTCTCCGGGGAGCTCGAGCTCGAACTCACCCCGCAGGGGACGCTCGCCGAGAAGCTGCGGGCGGGCGGCTCGGGCATCGCGGCCTTCTTCACGCAGACCGGTGTGGGGACTCAGGTGGCCGAGGGGGGTCTGCCCCGCCGATACCACCCGGACGGCTCGATCGCGGTGGCTTCGCCCCCGAAGGATGTCAGGGTCTTCGACGTGCACGGCTCTCCTCGCGAGTTCGTGCTGGAGGAGGCCATCGTCACCGACTTCGCCCTGGTGCACGCGCGGAAGGGGGATCGTGCAGGCAATCTCGTGTTCAACAAGGCCGCGCGCAACTTCAACCCTCTCGCCGCCATGGCCGGCAGGGTCTGCATCGCCCAGGTCGAAGAACTCGTCGAGCCGGGGGAGCTCGATCCCGACCAGATCCATCTTCCCGGAATCTTCGTCCATCGCATCATCGAGGTCGGCACCGGGATCGAGAAGCGTATCGAGAAGCGCACGGTCGCGGCATCCGACGAGCGGGAAGGGCGCTGACATGGCACTGACCAGGATCCAGATGGCGGCGCGTGCGGCGCAAGAGCTGCGCGACGGCGCATACGTCAACCTCGGCATAGGTCTGCCGACCCTCGTGCCGAACCACCTCCCGGCGGGAGTGAAGGTCGTCCTGCAGTCCGAGAACGGGATCCTGGGTGTCGGACCCTATCCGCCCGATGCGGATGTCGACCCCGATCTGATCAACGCCGGCAAAGAGACGGTCACGGTCCTTCCCGGGTCGGCATTCTTCGATTCAGCGACCAGTTTCGGCATGATCCGCGGCGGCAAGATCGACGCCGCGATCCTGGGGGCGATGCAGGTCTCGCGCCACGGTGACCTGGCGAATTGGATGATTCCCGGCAAGATGGTGAAGGGCCCGGGTGGCGCCATGGACCTGGTCCACGGCGCCGCGAAGGTCATCGTCCTCATGGAGCACGTGGCCAAGGACGGTTCGCCCAAGATCGTGCTCGAGTGCACGCTGCCGTTGACCGGGCGCGGAGTCGTGGATCGCATCATCACCGATCTCGCGGTCATCGATGTCACCTCCGAGGGCCTCGTTCTGGCCGAGCTGGCCCCGGGTGTGAGCGTGGATGAGGTGCGGTCCCAGACCGAGCCCCCGCTCATCGTTTCGAAGAACCTCGAGGAGCACGCATGAACCACGATGATGTCGTCATCGTCGCTGCAGCACGTACGGCCCAGGGACGGCTGAAGGGTCAGCTCTCCCCACTTACCGCGGTGCAGCTCGGGAGCGCGGCGATCGCCGGCGCGCTCGCGCGGTCAGGGGTCGCCGCCGACGCCGTCGACGCGGTCCTCGTCGGCCAGGTGCTCGCCGCAGGGGCGGGCCAGAATCCGGCCCGGCAGGCGGCGATCGGAGCGGGGATCCCCTGGCAGGTCCATGCGGGAAGCGTCAACAAGGTCTGCCTGTCGGGCCTGACGGCTGTCATCGATGCGGCCCGCATGATCCGCCTGGGCGATGCGCGCGTCGTGGTCGCCGCGGGGATGGAGTCGATGACGCGTGCGCCGCACCTGCTGATGAATTCCCGCGACGGGTACGCGTACGGGTCGGTCGAGGTTCTCGATCACATGGCCTTCGACGGCCTGACGGACGCGTACGACGCGGAGAGCATGGGCGCCTCCACCGAGCGCCACAACGGTGCGCTCGGGATCACCCGCGAGATTCAGGATGCCGTCGCGGCGCGGTCGCATCAGCGCGCGGCCGCGGCCCAGCGCGCGGGGATCTTCGACGCGGAGATCGTGCCCGTCGAGGTGCCGCAGCGCAGAGGCGCGCCCGTCGTGGTGTCGGCGGACGAGGGGATCCGGCCCGACACCACCGTCGAGACCCTTGCCGCCCTCCGCCCCGCTTTCGCGAAAGACGGCACGATCACCGCCGGCAACTCCTCACAGATCTCCGACGGCGCCTCCGCGGTCATCCTCACCTCACGCTCGCACGCGGATGAGAACGCATGGCCGGTGCTGGCGGTGGTCGGCGCCGCAGGACAGGTTGCCGGGCCCGACAACTCGCTGCACTCTCAGCCGTCGCGCGCGATCGCGCAGGCGTGCGACAGGCAGGGGATCGAGCCGGTTGATCTCGACCTGGTCGAGATCAACGAGGCCTTCGGCGCTGTCGTGGCGCGGTCGCAGCAGGAGCTGGGCCTGGACGATGAGGTCGTCAACCCGCACGGCGGTGGCATCGCCATCGGTCACCCGATCGGCGCTTCAGGCAACCGGCTGGTCGTCCATGCGGTGCACGAGCTGGTCCGCCGGGGGAGCGGGACCGCCGCCGTCGGGCTGTGCGGTGGCGGTGGTCAGGGAGATGCCCTGATCCTCACGCGCTGAGATCTGGGCCCCCCCGGCGTGCCGGGGTCACCGTCCGCGGCGTGCGCGCTTCTTCATGAGCTTGTCCTCGCGCCCGCTCACCGGGGAGTCGAGGTCGATGTTCTTCCCGCGCGCCGCCCGCCGCGTATCGATGATCGCTCCGATCGCAAGCGCGAGGCTGATGCCCCAGCTGACCCACGCGAGGGCCATGCGCCACGTGAAGGCTTCACCGCTGCGCAGCCCGCGCAGGAGCGCGAGGCCGCCGGTGATGGCGCTGATGATGCCGGAACCGAACAGGTAGGAGCGCATGCCTCCACGCTATCGCGACCACCTGCCACAACCCGGGCCTTGACACAACCCCGGCCCGCTCCGACGGCGCCTCACGAGACCGACCGATAGCCTGGTGACAAGCCGTCCGCCTCGTGAGGAGTCCGTGTGTCTGAAGCCCCGCTGGTCGTCGTCGCGAACAGGCTCCCGGTCGATCGGGACGCCGATGGCGGGTGGCGGCAGTCCCCGGGGGGCCTCGTGACCGCCCTGGAACCCGTGATGCGCCGCACCCGCGGCGCCTGGGTCGGATGGGCGGGCAAGCCCGGCCTCGACATCGAGCCGTTCGACTTCGACGGCACCCACCTCCACCCGGTGCGCCTGGACGCCGACGAGGTGGAGAACTACTACGAGGGCTTCTCGAACGATACGATCTGGCCGCTCTATCACGACGTCATCTCCGCTCCCCGGTACCGGCGCGTGTGGTGGGATGCCTACGTCTCCGTGAACGAGCGCTTCGCCGACGCGGCGGCCGAGGTCGCCGCCGAGAACGCCACGGTGTGGGTGCAGGACTATCAGCTGCAGCTCGTGCCGCAGCTGCTCCGGCAGAAGCGCCCCGACCTGACGATCGGGTACTTCCACCACATTCCGTTCCCCGCATACGGCCTGTTCGCCCAGCTCCCGTGGCGGCGACAGGTGCTCGAGGGACTCCTCGGCGCCGACGTCATCGGCTTCCAGCGTGTGCAGGATGCCGGCAACTTCGCCCGCGCGGTGCGGCGTCAGCTGCGTTTCGACACGAAAGCCACGGGGATCACGGTCCCGCTTCAAGACGGCGGGGAGCGGCTCGCGCTGGCACGCGCCTTCCCCATCTCGATCGACGCGGAGTCGTACATCGAGATGGCCCGGCGGCCCGAGATCCAGGCCCGGGCCGCCGAGATCCGCGCGAGCCTGGGAAATCCCAAGAAGATCCTGCTCGGTGTCGACAGGCTCGACTACACCAAAGGCATCCGTCACCGGCTGAAGGCGTTCGGCGAGCTGCTCGAGGACGGAAGGGTGAGCGTCGAGGACGTGACGCTCGTCCAGGTCGCCAGCCCCAGCCGCGAGCGGGTGGAGGCCTACGTTCAGCTGCGCGACGAGATCGAACTGACCGTGGGTCGCATCAACGGCGATCACGACACCATGGACCACACCGCGATCCGCTACCTTCATCAGTCCTTTCCACGCGAGGAGATGGTGGCGCTGTATCTGGCGTCCGACGTGATGCTCGTGACCGCCCTCCGCGACGGGATGAACCTCGTGGCCAAGGAGTACGTCGCCAGTCGCGTCGACAACCGCGGTGTGCTCGTGCTCAGCGAATTCGCCGGCGCGGCCGACGAGCTCGGCAGTGCCATCCGCATCAATCCGCACGACATCGACGGGCTGAAGGACGCCATCGTCCGCGCGATCGAGATGCCCGGGGCCGACCAGGGCCGGCGCATGCGGGCACTGCGCAAACGGGTGCTCGAGCACGACGTCGAGGATTGGTCCCGTGAGTTCCTCGATGCCCTCACCGACGTCTCGCGCCGGCGGGCGGCACGATGAGCGCATCGCACGCCGACACCTCCCGGGCAGGCGAGGAGATCGACCGCCTCGCGGCCACGCCGCGTCTCCTCGTCGCGCTCGACTTCGACGGCACACTGGCGCCCCTGCTGGATGAACCGATGGACGCGCGGATGACGGATGACGCCCGCGAGGCTGTTCTGGCGCTGACCGCCGCCCCCGAGACCATCGTCGCGTTCGTTTCGGGCCGGAGCCTGCACGATCTGCGGGTCATCGGCGAGCACGAGGACGACTCGCCGATCCTTCTCGCCGGTTCTCACGGCGCCGAGTTCTGGAGCCCGGGCGGCGGTGCGGCGGCAACCCCCGACGACGCCGGCGACAAAGAGCTCCGCGACCGGCTCCGCGCCGAGGCCGAGGGGATCACCGCCGACCTCGACGGCGTGTGGGTCGAGCCGAAGACCTTCGGCTTCGCCGTGCACAGCAGACTCGCGACACCCGGCGACGCCGACCGCGCGCGCGACACCATCGACGGCATGGTCGTCCACGAGGCTCCCCACTGGCGCCGTCGCACGGGCCACAACATCGTCGAGTACGCCTTCCGGCATGAGGGGAAGGACACCGCCGTCGCGGCGCTTCGCGAGCGGACCGGGGCGACCGCGGTGCTGTTCGCAGGCGATGACGTCACCGACGAGGACGCACTGCGCAGCCTCGGCGAGGGCGATCTGGGCGTCCACGTCGGCGCCGGCGAGACCGCCGCGACGATCAGCGTGCCCGACATCCCAGCGCTCGCCCGCCTCCTGCGCGGCCTCGCGGAACGGCGGGTCGCGGGACGGGAATAGACTGCGAGCATGGTGCGCTCCGACATCCCCGATCCCTCCGCCGTCGACATCAAGCCACGCAGTCGCGTCGTCACAGACGGGATCGAGGCCACCACGTCGCGCGGCATGCTTCGCGGCGTGGGAATGGGCGACGAGGACTGGGACAAGCCCCAGATCGGCATCGCGTCGAGCTGGAACGAGATCACCCCGTGCAACCTCAGTCTCGACCGGCTCGCGCAGGGCGCGAAGGAAGGCGTCCACGCCGGCGGGGGATACCCGTTGCAGTTCGGAACCATCTCCGTGTCCGACGGCATCTCGATGGGCCACGAGGGCATGCACTTCTCTCTGGTCTCACGCGAGGTGATCGCCGACTCGGTTGAAACGGTCATGATGGCCGAGCGCCTCGACGGCTCGGTGCTCCTCGCCGGATGCGACAAGTCGATCCCCGGGATGCTGATGGCCTCCGCGCGTCTCGACCTCTCCAGCGTCTTCCTGTACGCCGGCTCGATCGCGCCCGGGTGGGTCAAGCTCTCGGACGGCACCGAGAAGGAGATCACGATCATCGACTCCTTCGAGGGCGTGGGCGCGTGCCTGGCGGGACGGATGTCGGAGGCCGACCTCAAGCGCATCGAGTGCGCATTCGCCCCGGGAGAAGGTGCCTGCGGCGGCATGTACACCGCCAACACGATGGCCTCGGTGGCCGAGGCCTTGGGGCTCAGCCTGCCGGGCTCGGCCGCGCCGCCGTCGGCCGACCGTCGTCGCGATTACTTCGCGCGCCGTTCGGGTGAGGCCGTGGTGAACCTTCTGCAGCAGGGCATCACCACGCGCGACATCCTCACCAAGGAGGCCTTCGAGAACGCGATCGCCCTCGCGATGGCGCTCGGCGGATCCACGAACGTCGTGCTCCACCTCCTCGCCATCGCCAACGAGGCTGAGATCGAGTTGAGTCTCCACGACTTCAACCGCATCGGCGACAAGGTCCCGCACGTGGCGGACATGAAGCCGTTCGGCAAGTACGTGATGAACGACGTCGATCGTCACGGCGGCATCCCCGTCGTGATGAAGGCGATGCTCGAGGAGGGGCTGCTCCACGGCGATGCCCTGACCGTCACCGGGAAGACCCTCGCTGAGAACCTTCGCGACCTCGATCCCGACCCGGTCGACGGCGACGTCATCCATCGCTTCGACGACCCGATCCACGCCACGGGCGGCATCACGATCCTCCACGGCTCCTTCGCCCCGCAGGGCGCCGTCGTCAAGACCGCCGGCTTCGACGCCGCCGTCTTCGAGGGGCCGGCGCGGGTCTTCGAACGCGAGCGCGCTGCGATGGACGCTCTCGAGGCCGGACGGATCTCCGCCGGCGACGTCGTCGTCATCCGCTACGAGGGCCCGAAGGGTGGCCCGGGAATGCGCGAGATGCTCGCGATCACCGCCGCCATCAAGGGGGCAGGCCTCGGAAAAGATGTACTACTCTTGACGGACGGTCGATTCTCCGGCGGCACAACCGGCCTGTGCATCGGCCACATAGCACCCGAAGCGGTGGACGCAGGTCCCATCGCCTTCGTGCGCGATGGTGATCTGATACGGGTCGATATCGCGGCTCGCACTCTCGACCTACTCGTCGATGACGCAGAGCTGAGCTCCCGCCGTGAGGGCTGGGAGCCCCTTCCCCCGCGCTATACCCGTGGCGTTCTGGCCAAGTACTCGCGACTCGTGCGCTCCGCAGCGGAGGGCGCGGTCACCGGTTAGGCCCGCTTCCCGCATCCGTTCCATCCCATCTGTGAGGATCCTCAGCATGCCCGCCGAATCCGCCACGGCCATTCCCCGGCCTCCCGCTCGCACCGCGGCACCCTCCGCGCCCGTGCTCACGGGCGCGCAGGCGGTCGTCCGCTCGCTCGAACTGCTCGGCGTCACCGACGTCTTCGGTCTTCCGGGAGGCGCCATCCTCCCCGTCTACGACCCGCTGATGGACACCTCCGAGATCCGTCACATCCTCGTCCGCCACGAGCAGGGCGCCGGCCACGCGGCCGAGGGCTACGCCTCGGCATCCGGACGGGTCGGTGTCGCGATCGCGACGTCGGGACCCGGCGCGACGAACCTCGTCACCGCCATCGCCGACGCCTACATGGACTCGGTGCCCGTGGTCGCCATCACCGGGCAGGTCTTCTCCAACCTGATGGGAACCGACGCGTTCCAGGAGGCCGACATCGTGGGGATCACGATGCCGATCACGAAGCACTCGTTCCTGGTCAAACGCGCCGAGGACATCCCGGGCGCCATCGCCGCCGCGTTCGAGATCGCCGCGACGGGTCGGCCGGGTCCGGTGCTGGTCGACATCACCAAGGACGCCCAGCAGGCAGAAGCTCCGTTCCAGTGGCCGCCGAAGATCGACCTCCCGGGCTACCGACCGGTCACCCGTGCTCACGGAAAGCAGATCCAGGCCGCCGCACAGCTGATCTCGCAGGCCAAGAAGCCCGTGCTCTACGTCGGCGGCGGCGTGATCCGCGCCCGTGCCGCGGAAGAGCTGCGCTCGCTGGCCGAGGCGACCGGAGCGCCGGTCGTGACGACGCTCATGGCCCGGGGCGCCTTCCCCGACTCCCACCCACAGCACCTCGGCATGCCGGGCATGCACGGGACGGTGCCCGCGGTGCTGGCCCTGCAGGAGTCCGACCTCCTCATCGCCCTCGGTTCGCGCTTCGACGACCGCGTCACCGGCAAGGCGGCGCTCTTCGCGCCCGATGCCCAGGTGGTGCACGTCGACATCGACCCCGCCGAGATCGGCAAGATCCGAGCCGCCGATGTGCCGATCGTGGGCGACCTGAAGGAGGTGCTGCCCGATCTCGAGGCGGCCTTCCGGTCGGCGAGTGCGGCCGCGGAGCCCGACATAGCCCAGTGGTGGTCGTTCCTGGACGGACTGCGCGACGAATTCCCCCTCGGCTACGCTCCGACGACGGATGGGCTCCTCGCCCCCCAGTACGTCATCCAGCGCATCGGCGAGCTGACCGGTCCCGAGGGCGTCTACGCCGCGGGCGTGGGTCAGCACCAGATGTGGGCGGCCCAATTCATCAAGTACGAGCGTCCCAACGCCTGGCTGAATTCCGGCGGGGCGGGCACGATGGGCTACTCGGTGCCGGCGGCGATGGGTGCGAAGGTCGCCGAGCCCGACCGGGTCGTCTGGGCGATCGACGGTGACGGATGCTTCCAGATGACCAATCAGGAGCTCGCCACCTGCGCCATCAACAAGATCCCGATCAAGGTCGCGATCATCAACAACTCGTCCCTCGGCATGGTCCGCCAGTGGCAGACCCTGTTCTACGACGGCCGCTACTCGCACACAGACCTGAACACCGGGCACGACACGATCCGCATCCCCGATTTCGTCAAGCTCGCCGAGGCTTACGGATGCCTCGCGATCCGCGTGGAGCGGGCTGAGGACGTCGACGCCGCCATCCGGACGGCGCTGGAGACCAACGACCGCCCGGTCGTCATCGACTTCGTCGTGAGCGCCGACGCGATGGTGTGGCCGATGGTGCCGCAGGGCGTGAGCAACAGCTACATCCAGTACGCCCGCGACCACTCGCCGGCCTTCGAGCGGGAGATGTGAGATGCCGAGCCACGTGTTGAGCCTCCTCGTGGAGGACAAGCCCGGTCTCCTCACCCGCGTCGCGGGCCTGTTCGCCCGTCGCGGCTTCAACATCGAGTCGCTCGCGGTGGGCGTCACCGAGGTTCCCGGCCTCTCCCGCATCACCGTCGTGGTCGACGTCGACGAGCTTCCCTTGGAGCAGGTCACGAAGCAGCTGAACAAGCTGGTGAACGTCATCAAGATCGTCGAATTGGATGCCACGGCATCGGTCCAGCGGGAGCACATGCTCGTCAAGGTCCGCGCCGACAACGCCAACCGTTCCAACGTGCTCGAGGTCGTGAACCTCTTCCGCGCCTCGGTGGTCGACTACGCCCCCGACGCCGTGGTGGTCGAGATCACCGGCGACAAGGGCAAGATCGAGGCGTTCCTGCGCGCGGTCGAGCCGTTCGGCATCAAGGAGCTCGCGCAGTCGGGGCTCCTCGCCATCGGCCGAGGCGGCAAGAGCATCACCGAGCGCGTCCTGCGCGGCTGATCTTCACTTCCGGCTTCCTCGCACCGGTCGTTGAGCGAGCGAAGCGAGACGAAACGACCATGACAAGGAGAAACATCCATGACAGCTGAGATCTTCTACGACGACGACGCCGACCTCTCGCTCATCCAGGGCAAGAAGGTCGCGATCGTCGGCTACGGCTCGCAGGGGCACGCCCACGCGCTGAACCTCCGCGACTCGGGCGTCGAGGTCGTCATCGCGCTGAAGGACGGGTCGAAGTCGACCGAGAAGGCCCAGGAGGAGGGCTTCGAGGTCAAGAACGTCGCGGACGCCGCGGAGTGGGCCGATCTGATCATGATCCTCGCGCCCGACCAGCATCAGCGCGGAATCTTCACCGACCACATCAAGGACAAGCTGACCCCCGGAAAGACGCTCGCCTTCGCCCACGGCTTCAACATCCGCTTCGGCTACATCCAGGCACCCGACGGTGTCGACGTGATCCTCGTGGCGCCGAAGGCACCCGGCCACACGGTGCGGCGCGAGTTCGTCGCCGGTCGTGGCATCCCCGACATCATCGCCGTCGAGAACGACGCTACCGGGCAGGCGTGGGACGTGGCGAAGTCCTATGCCAAGGCGATCGGCGGCACCCGCGCCGGTGTGATCAAGACCACCTTCACCGAGGAGACCGAGACCGACCTCTTCGGCGAGCAGGCTGTGCTCTGCGGCGGGGTGTCCCAGCTCATCCAGTACGGCTTCGAGACCCTCACCGAGGCGGGCTACCAGCCCGAGATCGCCTACTTCGAGGTGTTGCACGAGCTGAAGCTGATCGTCGACCTGATGTGGGAGGGCGGCATCGCCAAGCAGCGCTGGTCGGTGTCGGACACCGCAGAGTACGGCGACTACGTCTCGGGGCCCCGCGTGATCGACCCGCACGTGAAGGAGAACATGCAGGGCGTGCTCGCCGACATCCAGTCCGGTGCCTTCGCGAAGCGATTCATCGACGACCAGGACAACGGCGGCCAGGAGTTCCTCGCCCTTCGCGAGAAGGCCGCCCAGCACCCGATCGAAGAGGTCGGCCGGGGACTGCGCTCGCTCTTCGCGTGGAAGCAGACCGACTCCGACTACACGGAAGGGTCCGCGGCGCGCTGAGCCGCCCCCTCCCGTTCACCTGACCATCCCGTCCGTGGCGGGCCGCGTTCACCGCGGCCCGCCACCGTGGTCTGGTGCGGAAGCTCGTGCCCGTGGTGGCCGCCCTGCTGCTGGTCTCCGTCTTCCTCGTCTCCAGTGCCGCCCCGAGCGCGGCCACCGGCGCCGGCGTCCGTGCCGCCTCGCCGGGCGACGTCATCATCAGCGAGATAGCGAACGGTGGAAGGTCGGGTCCCAGCGGCGCATTCTTCGAACTGCACAACGCCTCCGACGATGCGGTGTCCTTGCGCGGGTGGTCGGTGTTCCGCTGCGATGAGGACGGACTCCGCGCGAAACCGTCGAACCCCGAGACCCCACTCGACCAGGTGACCTTGGCGTCGGATGACCGGCTGGTGGTGGCCCAGATGTCCGGGGACCTCGCTGGGCCCGCCGACGCCGTGTTCTCGCAGATGATGTCGACCCGCGGGTTCGGGCTGATCCTGGTCGCCCCCGACGCCGAGGTCGCCGACGCGGTCGCCGCGTATCCGTCGGGAGAGGACAGCGCCGCCGTCAGCGAGTGCGGCGAGGCCGACGTGCCGGTGGCGCTCGCCTGGGCCCTCGACGAGAGCTGGCAGCGCTCCGTGGACGGCACGTGGGTTCGCGGCACCTCGACCCCGGGAGTGCCGCCCTCGGATGCCGACCTCCGTCGCCCGCCTTCGATCGAGATCAGCGAGATCACCGCGGCCGGACCGGCGGGACACGGTGACGATCTGATCGAACTGCACAACGCGGGGCGGATTCCGGTCGACGTCACCGGGTGGCGGCTCTACCGCTGCACGGCGCTCGGCGTGGCGTCCGACGACACCCTCCAGCATGCCTTCGAGTCTCCCCGGGTCCTCGAACCGGGGGAGAGGCTCCTGGTCGGCGGTCCGGATTACACCGGCGCCCCCGACATCCGAACGCGGACGTCGCTGGCCGACCTTTTGTCGGGAGCGCTCCTGGTGACGGCGGACGGTCGACGCGTGGACGGCGTCACCGTCTCGGCCCAGCACGACACGGGGTGCCAAAGCGGCGTCGAGCGCCTCGACGGGATCGTCGACTACCGCTCCGGCCAGAGCTGGCAGAAGACACGCGACGGGTGGGTGGTCGCGACCCGGACGCCGGGCCTGCCGAACGCGACCGTGGATCGCCGGCTCACTGACCGCCCGGCCGCACGCACATCGCCGCCCGTCGCCATCAGCGAGGTCGCGACCGACCCCGAGCTGCCGGTGCCGGGCGGCGATCGCCATGCTTTCGTGGAACTGGGGAACTACGCCGACACGCCGCAGGACATCTCCGGATGGACGATCATCGCCTGCACGGCGGACGGCTTCCGCGCCTTCGATGACCTCGCCACCGTGCCCTCGGGTACCACACTCGCACCCGGGGAGACCTGGCTCGCCGCCCTCGCCGGAACGGCGGTGGCCGCAGAGGCGACCTTCGACGACCCGTTCGCGCTGCAGGGAGCGGGCGTCTGGGTACAGGATGACCTCGGGCACCGTATCGACAGCGTCGGGATCTACCACCGCAACGAGATGGACGAAAGCGTGGAGCGCGCGAGTCCCTGTACGAACGGGCTCGCCCTCGCGACCTTCGCTCCCGACCGCCTCCGCGGCGAGACGTATCGGCGCGCGGGGTTCACCGGCAGCGATGTGAGCGATTTCGTCGTCGCGGGCGCGACGCCCGGCGTCATCGACCGTCTTCCGGTGCTCGAACCCGCGGCGCTCATCCGTGCCGCCCGCGACCGGATCCAGGCCGTGACCGTCACCACTCCGCTCGAGGAGGAACGGGCGACCGCGCGCCGCGCGCCGTCCGGCGTCGGTGCACCCGCCGATGTCCGCTGGGCCTTCGCGGGGTCATCGTCCGCGCCGCTTCGGACGCTCTCGACCGCCCGAGAGGCGCCGATCGCCGATTCCTCCTCGCTCGCGAGCCGAGACGACGGGTACGGCTTCCCGTATCTGCGACTGGGCCTGGCGCTCCCGGTGATGGGGGGAGAAGTCACCTGGGGTGGACGCACGGTGGGCCGCAGCGGTGTCGCGCTGTCGGTTTGGCAACCGGGCGAGCGCTCGTGGCGCTTGCTCGACGAGGCGGCAGGCACCCGAACGGCCGCGGATCGGACGGCGGCGGAGTCGGTGGTCCTCAGCGGCATGGTGGAGCCCGCCGAGGTGTCCGACGGACTGGCGCAGATCCTCATCCAGGTGGTCCCGGGTCAGGCAGTGGTTCATGACGCAGCCGGCATCGCCGACCCGGGCGATTACGATCTTGCGCTCGCTCACATCACCGACACGCAATACCTGTCCGAAAGCTATCCCGAGGTGTACGCGGCCGAGATCGACTGGATCATCCGCAACGCCGAGCCGCGCAAGATCGAGTTCGCGGTCCACACCGGCGACCTGATCCAGAGCTGGATCGATCCCGATCAGCGCGAGGCGCGGGCTCGACACGAGTTCGAGGTGGCCTCTCAGCTGCAGGGTGCTCTCGACGCGCAGGTCGCCAACAGCGTGCTGCCCGGCAATCACGACAACAAGCGGGGACTGACCAACGTCCTCTTCAACGACTACTTCGGCCCCGACCGGTACGCCGACACCCCGTGGTACGGCGGCTCGATCGAGCCGGGCGACAACCGGGCGAGCTGGTCGGCCTTCGAGGCAGGCGGCGCCCCGTTCGTCGTGCTGAGCCTGCCCTACGGCTACGGCGGAGACGACGTCCCCTGGGCGGAGGAAGTGGTCGGCGCTCACCCCGACGCCAACATCGTGGTCGCCACGCACGAGCACGTCACCCCGAAGGGGCACGGCGGCCCCGCCACCCGGTCGAACTCGTCGCGGTGGCTGTCGCACGCCGACCTGCTGTGGGACAGGGTGATCGCCCCTCACCGCAACGTGGTGCTCGTCCTGTCAGGACACTTCCACGGCGTCGGCGCCATCATCACCGAGGATGCCGGGGGCATACCCGGCCACACGGTGATGGAGGCCGTGGCCGACTACCAGGAGTTCCGCACGCCCACCGGCGAACGGGCGACCGGCTTCCAGCGTCTGCTGCAATTCGATCTGGCCGGAGGAACGCTCGCGGTGGACACGTTCTCCGTTCCGTTGGACGCCTCGGCAAGTCATCCGTTCGACTACACCCAGTTCGTCCCCGACAACGGCGCGGACGGCATCCATTCCAACGAACGCCCCTGGAACGTGATCGACCGAGGCCTGCAGAACCGCTACACGGAGGCGGATGACGAGTTCGCGGTCGGGCTCTCGCTGCAGTACGCCAAAGCCGTCGAGACCGAGGCGATCACCATCGGGTGACCGCGGGGCGGATACGCTGGGGCGGTGACGTCGCGCGACGAAGACGCCTTCCGCTGGGAGGGCGACGACCCCGCCCCGGTCGACCCGCCCTCCGCGGCCGAGGGAGCGCCACCGACGCTGCCGCCGGGCTACCGTGCGGTGGGGAAGGGCAGTCATGAGAGTCCGCCGACGGAGGAGGCGGCGAGCGAATCCGACGTCGAGACGGGCGCCGACACCGCGTCGGGCGACGAAACTGCCGAACTCGACGCACCCGGCGGGATGGGCAACGCGTCTCTGATCGCCCTGGGGATTCTCGGCGGCGTCTATCTGCTGTTCTCGATCGGCTGGCTGATCGGCGGACTGCGCGTTCACGGGGTCGCCTCCTTCCTCGTCTCCGGCGACGGCATCGCCCCCCCGGTGTGGACCACCGGGAACGCGGCGGCCGTCGGGCTCGCGGTGGCGGCTCCCGCACTGTGGTTCACCGCGGTGTACACGCTCACCCGCCGGTCTGCGGCATGGCTTCGCTGGGTGCTCCTCGGAGCCGGTGTCGTGCTGCTCGTGCCTTGGCCGTTCATCGTCGTGGGAGCTTTCGGATCATGACCTCGACTTCCGCCGCCGCGCCTCTCCGCCGGCGACCCGTCTGGGTCACCGTCGCTGTCAGCGGTGCGTTCGGGCTGTTCTACGCGTACGTCGTCTGGAACGCCGTGACCCTCCTCGTCGCCCAGGCGTCGGGTCCGCTCGGGCTGAACGCGCTCGGCTGGGCGGTGCTCGGGTTCACGATCGTGTTCCCGATTGTCGCCTTCGGGGTGGCGTTCGCGGTGGGCTACCGGCGACCGCTCGGCGAGTTCGCCCTGGTGCTGCTGGTCGGCCTCGCCGTCGTCGCCGTGCTGTGGGTGAATGTCCTGGCCTACGCCTACACGTACGGGGCCCAGCTTCTGGGCTGACGTCTCCGCCGTACGTCATACGGTCGGAGGCCCCCGAGCCCGCGCGATAGGCTGACAGCTGCCCGCCCCGCGTGCGGCGGGACATCCCTCAGCCGCTCGTCGCCGCTCGCGCCCGCACCGAAGGTCTGCCCCTGTGTCCAAGCCCGTCGTCCTGATCGCCGAACAGCTCTCGCCCGCCACGATCGACGCCCTCGGGCCCGATTTCGACATCCGCCACGTCGACGGCACCGACCGTTCCGCGCTCCTGTCCGCCCTCGCCGACGCGCGCGCGGTGCTGGTCCGATCAGCGACGCGCATCGACGCCGAGGCGCTGGTGGCCGCTCCCGACCTCAAGGTGGTCGCGCGCGCCGGTGTCGGCCTCGACAATGTCGACATCAAGGCCGCGACCGCTCGGGGTGTGATGGTCGTGAATGCGCCCACCTCCAATGTGATCTCCGCCGCCGAGTTGACCGTCGGTCATATCCTGAGCCTCGCCCGTCACATCCCCGCCGCCCACGCGTCCCTCGCCGACGGGCAGTGGAAGCGCAGCGCCTTCACCGGCGTCGAGCTGTTCGAGAAGACCGTCGGCATCTTCGGTCTCGGTCGAATCGGGGCGCTCGTGGCCGAGCGCCTTCGCGCTTTCGGTGTGCGCGTGGTCGGCTACGACCCCTATGTCACGCCGGCGCGCGCCCAGCAGCTGGGTGTCGAGCTGCTGCCCTTCGACGAGGTGCTGCGACAGAGCGACGCGATCACCGTGCACATGCCGAAGACTCCCGAGACGACGGGGATGATCGGTGCCGACCAGCTCGCGCTGATGAAGCCCTCGGCCTATGTCGTCAACGTCGCCCGCGGCGGCCTCATCGACGAAGACGCCCTCTACACCGCCCTCACGACCGGAGTGATCGCCGGCGCGGGCCTGGACGTCTTCACCTCCGAGCCGCCCGCCGCCGATTCGGTGGCTGCGCGCCTGGTGTCGCTCCCCAACGTGGTCGGAACCCCGCACCTCGGGGCGAGCACCGAGGAGGCGCAGGAGAAGGCGGGCGTCTCCGTGGCGCGCTCGGTCAAGCTCGCTCTCGAGGGCGATCTCGTCCCCGACGCGGTCAACGTCGCCGGGGGAGTGATCGACCCGTTCGTCCGCCCCGGCATCGCGCTCGTCGAACAGCTCGGCCAGTTCTTCACCGCTCTCGCGCACGGCGCTCTGACCAGCCTCGACATCGAGGTGCGCGGCGAGCCTCGCCGCGTACGACGTCAGCGTCTACCGGCTCGCGGCCTTGAAGGGCATCTTCACCAACATCGTCAGCGAGAACGTCTCGTACGTCAACGCGCCGCTCTTCGCCGAACAGCGCGGCATCGAGGCCCGTTTGATCGTCGAGGCCGAGAGCCCGCTCTATCGGAACATCACCGTCCTGCGCGGCACCCTCTCCGACGGCACGGTCCTCACGGTGGCCGGAACGCTTGCGGGTACGCGAATGGTTCCGAAGGTCGTCGGCATCAACGGCTACGACATCGAAGTCGCCATCGCGCGCCACCACCTCGTCATGCGGTACGCCGACCGGCCCGGCATCGTGGCGATCTACGGCAAACACCTCGGCGACGCCGACATCAACATCGAGGCCCTCCAGGTGGCGCAGCCCGACAGCACGGGGCGCGCGCTGAGCGTGCTCACCGTCGACTCGCCCGTGCCCGATGAGATCCTCGACGAGATGAGACGAGCGACGGGGGCCGATCTCTTCCGGCAGATCGACATCACCGAAGCCTGACCGGAGCGGTTCAGGTGCCCGCGGCGCGCTCGACGAGCCCGACGAGGGCATCCAGTGCGGCACCGCGCGGCGTCGGTCCGGGGACATTCCCGCCGCCGAGGGCGTTGTTGAAGTAGAGACCGTCGCTGACGAGCATCACCAGATCCAGCGCCGCGGCGTCGCGGGTGTGCGGACGCAGCACGTCGGCCCACTTCGCGCGGACGTCGCGCAGCGCTTCGCTGGCCGCGGCGTTCCCGCCCTGCGCGAGACGGGCCACGGCGAGCAGCGCGCGATCCAGATCGTCATCGTTCATCACCGACGTGCGCAGGAAATAGGCGATCGGGCCCTCCGGCGCCGCAGCGGTGGCTGCCACGTCGGCGTCGACCAGTGCGTGGAGGCGCTCGAGCAGTGCCTGCTCGAGCGTCTCTTTCGAGGCGAAGTGATACAGCAGACCGCCTTTGGACACACCCGCGGCCCGTGCGGTCGCATCCAGGGTCGAGCCTCGTTCCCCCTCATCGATGAGCAGCGCCTCGAACGCGTCGAGGACCTTCTCTCGGGCGAGGGGCGGTCTGCTCATGGCCTCGATCGTATCGACGTGACGGGTTCCGCTCTGTTACTATACCGACCGGACGGTATAGTAATGATGACACTGACACAGGAGATCGAACTCGCAGACGCCGCGGGCAGGCGGGTCGGGTGGCGCGGCTGGGCGGCGCTGGTCGTCCTCATGCTTCCCGTGCTCCTGGTCTCGGTCGACAACACGGTGCTGAGCTTCGCGCTGCCCGCCATCTCCGCCGATCTGGCCCCTTCGAGCACCCAGCAGCTGTGGATCATCGACGCGTATCCGCTCGTCCTCGCGGGACTGCTGGTCACGATGGGGACGCTTGGCGACCGATTCGGTCGACGACGGATGCTGCTGCTCGGCGCGACCGGCTTCGCCACCGTTTCGGCCCTGGCCGCCTTCGCCCCGAGCGCAGAGTGGCTGATCGCCGCCCGCGCCGGAATGGGCGTCTTCGGCGCGATGCTGATGCCGTCGACCCTCTCGCTGCTGCGCAGCATCTTCACCGACCGTGATCAGCGCCGCTTCGCCATCGCGGTGTGGGCATCGATGTTCTCGGCGGGTTCCGCTTTCGGACCGATCGTCGGCGGCATCCTCCTCGAGCACTTCTCCTGGGGGGCGGTGTTCCTGATGGCCGTGCCCGTGCTCATCCCCCTGCTGATCCTCGCCCCACTCGTCGTCCCCGAGAGCCGGGACCCGAACCCGGGGCGCATCGATCCCCTCAGCATCGCGCTGTCTCTGGCGACGATGGTCCCGATCGTCTACGGCATCAAGGAACTCGCGGTGTACGGGGTGTCGGGCCCCGCTCCGCTGCTGACCCTGGCCGGTATCGGATTCGGCGTGCTGTTCGTGCGCCGGCAGCTGCGGGTGCCGAACCCGATGCTGGATATGCGTCTGTTCCGCGTGGGAACCTTCAGCGGGGCTCTCGTGGTGAACCTCCTCAGCGTCGTGGGGCTCGTGGGCTTCCTCTTCTTCGTCGCCCAGCACCTTCAGCTCGTTCTCGGGCTCACACCGCTGGAATCGGGTTTGGCCCTCGTTCCGGGCCTGGCCGCGATGATCGCGGCAGGATTGACGGTGGTGCCGATCGCCAAGCGCGTCGCGCCCCGCATCGTCGTGCCGGGGGCCCTGGCGTTCTCGGTGCTCGGGTATCTCCTCATCGCCGCAGCGGGCGGCGACACCGGGCCCGGGCTCCTCATCGGCGCGTTCGTCGCGCTCGGGATGGGCATCGGGGCGGCTGAGACCGTGTCCAATGAGCTGATCCTCGCCAGCGCGCCACCCGCCAAAGCCGGAGCGGCCAGCGCGGTGTCGGAGACGGCGTACGAGCTGGGCGCGGTGCTGGGGACGACGGTGCTCGGCGGTCTTCTGACCGCGCTCTACCGAATGAATCTGGTCCTTCCCGAGGGCGTCCCGTCCGCTGTCGCGGCGGACGCGCAGGAGACCCTCGCCGGGGCCGTGCGGGCCGCGGCGGATCTCGGAGGCGCAGCGGGGGAGGCGGTGCAGGCCGCGGCGGCGCACGCGTTCTCCGCCGGGGTGAGCGTCACCGCGCTCATCGGGGCGGGACTGGTCGTCCTCGCCGCGGTCGTCGCGGCCGCTACTCTGAAGGGATCCCGCGCCTCGTGACCGACCCGTTCGTCGGACGAGGCTTCCGATGGACAGGAGTGCGATGTCGCGTGTGGTGAAGCTGGCCGTGATCCCCGGAGACGGGATCGGCCCGGAGGTCGTCGCCGAGGCGGAGAAGGTGCTGGACGCCGTCACGGCGGGTGGCGTCACCTTCGACAAGACCCGGTTCTCGCTCGGCGCCGGACGCTACCTCGACACCGGAGACACGCTCACCGATGACGATCTCGCTGCGATCGCGGGGCACGACGCGATCCTGCTCGGCGCCGTCGGCGGTGTGCCGGGCGACCCGCGGCTGAAGGACGCCAACATCGAGCGGGGTCTCCTGCTGAGGCTCCGCTTCGAGCTCGACCACTATGTCAACCTCCGGCCCTCCAAGACGTACCCCGGCTCGGCCACACCGCTGGCGGACCCCGGCGACATCGACTTCGTGGTGGTACGCGAGGGCACCGAGGGCCCGTACGTCGGCAACGGCGGTGCGATCCGCCGGGGAACGGCGCAGGAGGTCGCCAATGAGACATCGGTCAACACCGCCTTCGGCGTCGAACGCGTCGTCCGGTACGCCTTCGGCCTCGCCGAGCGCCGCTCGCGTCGGCTGACCTGGGTGCACAAGACCAACGTGCTCGTGCACGCCGGAGCGATCTGGCAGCGCATCGTGCGCGAGGTCGCGGCGGAGCATCCGGATGTCGCCGTAGACTACCTCCACGTCGACGCGGCCACCATCTTCCTGGTCACGAACCCCAGTCGCTTCGACGTCATCGTCACCGACAACCTCTTCGGCGACATCCTGACCGACCTGGCCGGCGCCGTCACCGGTGGCATCGGCCTCGCTGCCTCCGGGAACATCAACCCCGCGGGGGCGTTCCCGTCGATGTTCGAGCCCGTCCACGGATCGGCTCCCGACATCGCCGGGCAGCAGAAGGCCGACCCGACGGCGGCCATCCTCTCGGTCGCTCTGATGCTGGATCACCTCGGTCTCGGCACCGAAGCCGATCGCGTCACGCGCGCGGTCGAGGAGGACATCGCCGCCCGCAGCGGCGCACCGCGAACGACCTCGCGCATCGGCGACGACATCGTCGCACGCCTCCAGGCGTAACCTGGACACCTCCGCGCCACACACCTCAGGATGCCCGCATGACGCTCATCGACTCAGATCCCGACACCGGCCTCGCCCCGCTGCGGTTCGCCGTCACCACCAATCCGGCGGCGAAGACGCCGGCGGAGCGTGACGCGATCCTGGCCAATCCCGGGTTCGGCACCCACTTCACCGATCACATGGTCGACATCTGCTGGTCGGTGGGAGGCGGGTGGCACCGTCCCCGCGTGCAGCCGTACGGTCCGATCGCCATGGATCCTGCCGCCGCCGTCCTCCACTACGGCCAGGAGATCTTCGAGGGGATCAAGGCGTACCGCCACGCCGACGGCTCGATCCACACCTTCCGCCCCGATCAGAACGGCCGACGCCTGCAGCGCTCGGCGCGCCGGCTCGCCCTCCCGGAACTCCCGGTGAGCTACTTCATCCAGTCGCTGCGTGAGCTCATCGCTGTGGACGGCGCGTGGGTGCCCGGCGGCGCGGACCAGAGTCTGTATCTCCGGCCGTTCATGTTCGCCAAGGAGGCCTTCCTCGGAGTGCGCCCCGCCCACAAGGTGAACTACTACGTCATCGCGAGCCCGGCAGGCGCCTACTTCAAGGGGGGCGTGCAGCCCGTGTCGATCTGGTTGAGCGAGGACTACTCGCGCGCCGGCAAGGGCGGCACCGGAGCGGCCAAGACCGGCGGCAACTACGCCGCGAGCCTGCTGCCGCAGTCCGAGGCCTACGAGAACGAATGCGACCAGGTGGTGTTCCTCGACGAGCACCGCAACGTCGAAGAACTCGGCGGGATGAACATCATCTTCGTCTTCAAGGACGGGCGGATCGTCACCCCGCAGTCGGAGTCGATCCTCGAGGGGATCACGCGCGACTCGATCCTGCAGCTCGCCATCGACCGCGGCCACCACGTCGAGGGTCGCGCCGTCTCGATCGACGAATGGCGCGAGGGCGTCGCCTCCGGCGAGATCGTCGAGGTCTTCGCCTGCGGCACCGCGGCCGTGGTGACCCCGATCGGGGTGCTGAAGGGCAAGGGGTTCCTCGACGAGCAGCCGATGGGCGAACTGGCCCTGTCCCTTCGCCAGGAACTCACCGACATCCAATACGGTCGGCGCGAAGACCGCCACGGCTGGCTGCTGCGGCTCGACGGCTGACCCTCCGGCAGCGGGTGCGATCGCTAGGCTGAGCGGGTGAGAGTCGCCCGCTTCAGCCACAACGACACGATCAGCTACGGAATCGTCGACGACGGCGAACTCGTCGTCCTCGCCGGCGACCCGATGTTCGCCGGCTTCGACACGACCGGGGAGCGGGTGCCGCTCGGCGCGGTGACGCTGCTGGCGCCGGTCATTCCTCGCTCGAAGATCGTCTGCGTCGGTCGCAACTATCAGGACCACGCGGCCGAGCTCGGAAACGACGTGCCGGCCGAGCCACTGCTGTTCTTCAAGCCCAACACCGCCGTCATCGGCCCCGGCGACGTAATCGTGCTGCCGCCGCAGTCGGAGCGGGTGGACTTCGAAGGCGAGCTCGCGGCGGTGATCGGCCGGGTGACGAAGAACGTCCCCGCCGAGCGCGCTCTGGATCATGTGTTCGGCTACACGATCGGCAACGATGTCACGGCTCGCGACCTGCAGAAAAGCGACGGACAGTGGTCGCGTGCGAAGGGCTTCGACACGTTCTGTCCGCTCGGACCGGCGATCGAGACCGAGTTCGACCCGACCGCGCCGGCGCGTCTGACGACGCGGCGCAACGGCGAGACCGTGCAGAGCGCGCCCCTCACCGACATGATCTTCTCCGTCGCCGACATCATCGCCTACGCCTCGGCGGCGTTCACCCTCCTCCCCGGCGATGTCGTGCTCACCGGAACCCCGGCGGGGGTGGGACCGATCGCAGCCGGCGACACGGTCGACGTAGAGATCGAAGGGCTCGGGACCCTCCGCAACACCGCGCGCGCCGCCGGCGAGGGGTGATGACCGGGACTCCGGATGCCGGGGGCTCACCGAGCTCGCGACCGGCGACCGGGTTCGACGACGACCTGGCCGCTGCGGCGGTCATTCAGCGCCGGACCGTGCGGGTGCTCTCAGCGGGACAGATCCTCGGCGGCATCGCCTTCGGCGCGACGATCTCGCTCGGTGCCATCCTCGCCGGCGAGGTCTCGGAAAAGGAGTCGCTGTCGGGCCTGGCCGCCGCGGCCGTCACGCTCGGCACGGCCTTCACCGCCGTTCCGCTCGCCGCGCTTGCCCGGCGACGCGGCCGACGGCTGTCGCTGGCCGCCGGAATGGCGATCGCGCTCGTCGGTGTCGCCGGCGTGATCACCGCCGTGGCAGCGGCGTCGTTCCCGCTCCTGCTCGTGGCCTTCCTTCTGGTCGGCGCGGGCCAGGCGGCGAACCTGCAGTCCCGCTTCGCCGCGGCCGACCTCGCCACCGATGCCACTCGAGGCCGGGACCTGTCCATCGTCGTCTGGGCGACCACGATCGGCGCGGTCCTCGGCCCGAATCTCACCGGCCCCGGCGAGGCCGTCGGCGACCTCCTCGGCCTTCCCGCCCTCACCGGTCCCTACGTCTTCACTGTTCTGGGGCAGGCGCTCGCGATCGCCCTCTACCTCTCCGCGCTCCGACCCGATCCGCTGCTCACGGCGCAGCAGCTGGTGCTCAGCAGGGATGCAGCGGGCGGGTCGCCCATCGCGCCCCGCATCGACCATCCCCGGCCGGCTCGCTACGCCATCTTCGCCATCGCCGCGGCGCACGGGGTGATGGTGTCCGTCATGGCGATGACGCCGGTCCACCTGCTGCACCAGGGTGCGACACTGACGGTCATCGGCTTCACCATCAGCCTCCACATCGCCGGCATGTACGCCGTCGCCCCCGTGTTCGGCCTGCTCGCCGACCGTATCGGGCGCGTGCAGACCATCCTCGTCGGGCAGGCGATCCTCGCCGCGGCGCTCGTGACGGCCTCCTTCGGGCAGGACTCGACCCTCTGGGTGACGGTCGGTCTCATCCTCCTCGGCCTCGGATGGAGCGCGTCGACGGTCGCGGGGTCGGCGCTGCTCACCGAGGCCTCGTCGGAGGCTCACCGCACGAAGCGCCAGGGCACGAGCGACTTCCTCATGAGCCTCGTGGGGGCGGCCGGAGCGATCCTCGCGGGCGTGGTGCTCGGGTGGATCGGCTACGGCGGGCTCGCGGTCGCGGTGTCGATCGCCGTGGTCGCGACCTCGGCGCTCGCCCCTCTGGCGCTACGCGGACGGGCTCGGGCGGACGCCTAAACTGGCACGGATGCCTGCTACGCCCGATCCCCGCACCACGACCGCCACCGGTTCCGACGTCCGCGTCCGATTCTGCCCCTCGCCGACAGGTCTGCCGCACGTCGGACTCGTGCGAACCGCCCTGTTCAACTGGGCCTACGCACGACACCACGGCGGCACCATGGTGTTCCGCATCGAGGACACCGACGCGGCGCGCGACAGCGAAGAGAGCTACCTGCAGCTCCTCGACGCGCTCCAGTGGCTGCGGATCGACTGGGACGAAGGCGTCGAGGTGGGCGGTCCTCACGCGCCCTACCGTCAGTCGCAGCGGCACGAGATCTACCGCGGCGTCCTGGAGGAGCTCATCGCCTCCGGCGCGGTGTACGAGAGCTTCTCCACCGCCGAGGAGATCGACGCACGCAACGAGGCGGCAGGCCGCGCGAGGCAGCTCGGCTACGACAACTTCGACCGCGACCTCACCGAGGAGCAGAAGGCCGCCTACCGCGCCGAAGGCCGTGAGCCGGCGTGGCGCCTGCGAGTACCGGACGAGGACCTCACCTACGTCGATCTCATCCGAGGCGAGGTGACCTTCCCCGCGGGATCGTTCCCGGACTTCGTCATCGTGCGGGCCGGCGGTGTTCCGCTCTACACCTTCGTCAACCCGGTCGACGACGCGCTCATGGGAATCACCCATGTGCTCCGTGGCGAAGACCTCATGCCCTCCACTGCGCGTCAGCTCGCGCTGTACCGCGCGCTCATCGATGCGGGTGTGACCACCTGCATCCCGCGCTTCGGCCACATGCCGCTCGTGCTGGGCGACGGGAACAAGAAGCTCTCCAAGCGCGACCCTCGCGCCGACCTGTTCCTTCAGCGCGAGAAGGGCTTCATCCCCGAGGGGCTCTTGAACTACCTCGCTCTCCTCGGGTGGTCGATCGCTCCCGACCGCGACGTCTTCAGCCTGGACGAGCTGGTCGCGGCCTTCGACATCGCCGACGTCAATCCGAACCCCGCTCGATTCGATCAGAAGAAGGCGGAGTCGATCAACGGTGATCACATCAGGATGCTGGAGCCCGGCGATTTCGCGGCACGCATCGTCCCGTACCTCGCCACGGCCGGCGTCATCACCGACCCGCCGTCGAACGACCAGGCGGCACTGCTTCGGGAGGCCGCTCCTCTCGTGCAGGAGCGGATGCAGCTGCTCGGCGATGTCTCGGGCATGCTCGGGTTCCTCTTCGTGGCCGACCCGGAGTACGACGACGATGCGCTGGCCGGTCTGCCGGCGAATGCCTCCGAGGTGCTCGTCGCCAGCGTCGGAGCTCTCGAGCTCGTGCCGGCGGGGGAGTGGACGGCCGCGGCCGTGCAGGAAGCCCTTGCGCGCGTCCTCGTCGAAGACCTCGGCCTGAAGCCGCGCGTGGCGTACGGTCCGCCCCGCGTCGCGATCACAGGTCGACGTGTCTCCCCGCCGCTGTTCGAGTCGATGGAGCTCCTCGGAAAGGACGAATCGTTGCGGCGGCTGGGTCGGCTGGTCGCGCACCTCGGGTGAAGCGCTGCGGCATCCGCTCTCGGTTTGGCGAGCAGTCCGAGGTCCACTAGACTCGACCCTCGGCACGGCTTCGGCTGAGGCCAGTGGGGTATGGTGTAATTGGCAACACGGCTGATTCTGGTTCAGTTGTTCTTGGTTCGAGTCCAGGTACCCCAGCACAACGAAAACCCCCGATTCCTCGGGGGTTTCGTCGTTTCGCCGTGAACGAGGATCAGACGTCGATCGAGTCCCCGGGGTCGAGATCGAGGAATTCGCCGCCGTTCTGCTCGGTCGCCCAGCGCAGCCGCCCGCGGTGCATATCGCGGCCGAGGACCGACAGGGTCATGTCATGCGTGCCGAACGCCTTCCGCGGCTTCACCGCGAGCACGAAGTCGATCGCCTCGCCGATCTTCAGCCAGGGGGCGCCCAGCGGGGCGGCCAGCAACTGCACGTCGACCCCACCCGGGACGGTGTAGGAGTCGCCCGGGTAATAGAAGACGTCGTTGACGAGGATTCCGACGTTGTCGACGACCGGGAGGGATGAGTGGATCACCGCGTGCTGGCCACCGAAGAACCGCAGGCGGAACGGTCCGAGCTCCAGAGTGTCACCGGGGTTCACCACGATCACATCGAAGCCCGCGGCGGCCGCGGCGACGCCCGCCGGACCGTAGATGGGGGTTCCCGGCGACATCTTCAGGATGCGGTCGAGATGATCAGCGGTCCAATGGTCGGGGTGCTCGTGCGTCAGCACGATCGCGGCCACGTCGCTGAGGTCGTAAAGGGGGTCGGTGAAAGCGCCTGGATCGATCACCAGCGTCGAGCCGGAGTCTTCGATGGTGAGCGCCGCGTGTTCGTGCTTGGTGACTCGCATGCCCTGAGTCAACCTGTGCGGGGCGGCATCGGCAAGCGGCCTTCGCCGGCGCTGACCCGATTTGTTCGCGGCGGCAGGGCCATGGCATAATCGAACGGTTGCCTGACGGCCCCATCGTATAGCGGCCTAGTACGCCGCCCTCTCACGGCGGTAACGCGGGTTCGAATCCCGCTGGGGTCACCAACAGTTCGAAAGCCTCCGGTTCGCCCGGGGGCTTTCGTGCGTTCCGGCCGGGACGTCAGTCGTCGCGGTCGCCGGGCCCGTCGTCGGCCTGTTCGCGGTCTCGTTCTGCTTCCTTCTCGGCCTCCTTGCGTGCCTTCTCGGCCTCCTTCTCGGCCTCTCGCTGGGCCTTCTCGGCCTCGCGCTGCGCCTCCTCGGCCTCGGGCTGGGCCTCGTCGTCGGCCGGCGGGGCAGGATCGGCGGGCTGTTCGACGGCCGGATCCACCCCGGGGTCGGAGGTGGTCGTCGCAGGCACGGGGCCCTCGCTCGGGTCATTCGTCGCGGGCACCGTCGCCACCGGTCCCGGCTGCGCGGTGCCGGCGCTGACGGCGGCCCACGTGCCCAGTCCCAGGACCAGGGCCGCACCGGTCGCCACGGCCCCCCAGACGACCGGGGCGCGGCGACGTCGGGTCGGGGAGGTCGCCCCGATCGGATCGGAAGGGGCGAGGACGGCCGTCGGCTCCTCACCGCGCGCGGGTGCCGCCGGAAGCACGGCGGTCGACATCTCCACGGGCGTGACGCCGGTGAGGTCCGCCGACGACACGGCGACCTCCAGTGCGGTGGGCCTGCGGGCCGGATCGAGATCGGTCATGCGCTCCAGGAGCGCCCGCCATCCCTGCCCCACGTCGGCAGGGATCACCGGCGGTGCGGCCAGTCGGGCGAGTGCCGCCTCGGCGGCGGACGCGGCCGGGAACGCCCGCGTGCCGGTCAGGGCTTCGAGCAGCACCAGCCCCAGCGCGTAGATGTCGGCTGGTGGTGCAGGGGCGGCACCCCGCACCTGCTCGGGGGCGAGGTAGGAGGCGGTGCCGATCACGGTGCCGGGTGTGGTGATCCGCGCGCTGTCGAGCAGGTAGGCGATGCCGAAGTCCGCGAGCTTGGCGCGGAACAGGCGATGCGGCAGGGGAGACGGCGTGACGAGGATGTTCGCGGGCTTGAGGTCGCGGTGGACGACGCCGGCTCCGTGGACGACGTGCAGGGCCTCGGCGAGTTCGGCGGCGAGCGCTGCGACTTCGTTCGGGGGGAGCGGCCCGGCGGTCAGCGCCCGGGCGAGAGTCTGCCCCTCGACGAATTCCATGACCAGGTACTCGGGCTTGCCCGGTTCGAGGCTCGCGTCCAGCAGCATCACCAGTGCCGGATGGCTCAGCGCTGCGAGAGCCGCGACTTCGGCCCGGGCCCTCTCGGGTGAAGCCGATCCCTCCACGCCCGGGCGCAGGACTTTGACGGCTACGGTGCGTCCGAGGAGCACGTCCTCCGCGCGGTACACCCGCGCCATCCCGCCCTCGCCGATGAGGTCTCCCAACCGATAGCGGCCGTCGAGGAGCGGCTCGGGTGTGGGCGGGATGGGGGACACGGCGGTTCCTTCGTGGGGGTCTGCCGACGGTGGTCTTCACGACCCTACTCGGGCGTCGTCGTGAGGCTCTGGCACTGATGCGAGCCGGAATGTGGGATTAACGCAGAGTTCTGTTGTTTTGTGTTGATACGTGTTGTATTCTGTGGGAAACCTTGAGGAAGAGGACGGATGTACGCGACGGAGCGACACGACGCGATCGAACGGCGGCTGCTGAGCGCGGGTCGCGTGTCGGTGGTCGACCTCGCACGCGACTTCGGCGTGACCACCGAAACCGTGCGACGCGACCTCGATGCCCTGGAGCGCGCCGGCGCGCTGCGGCGAGTCCACGGCGGCGCGGTCGCCGCCTCGCGCGGGGGAACGAGCGAGACGGCGGTATCCGTCCGCGGTGCGGTGCACGGCGAGGAGAAGACGCGGATCGCGGTGCGGGCGGCAGAGGCACTGGCGGGTCTCGGTGGGTCGATCTTCATCGACGCGGGGACGACGACCGCCGCGTTCGCGCGGGAGTTCGCGCTGCGCACGCCCGCTGACGGCAACGCGCGGCTCGAACTGGTCACCCATGCCGTGCCCATCGCGTTCGAGCTCGGTGCCCGCGCCGATCTGCCCCTGACTCTCATCGGCGGGAGGGTCCGCGGGTTGACGGCGGCCGCTGTCGGCTCCGCCGCGGTCGAGGCCGTCTCCCAGCTGCGTCCGGATGTCGCGGTCATCGGAACGAACGGGATCTCCGCCGCGTTCGGACTCAGCACGCCCGACCCGGAAGAAGCGGCGGTCAAGCGGGCCATCGTCGCGGCGGCGCGTCGGATCATCGTCCTCGCTGACGCGAGCAAGGTCGACGAGGAGTATCTGGTGCGATTCGCCGGGCTCGACGACGTGGACGTCCTGGTCACCGACGCCCCACCGTCGGGAGAACTCGCCGATGCCCTGCGCAGCGCCGACGTGGAGATGTGGACCGCATGATCGTCACCCTCACCGTCCACCCGTCGCTGGATCGCACCGTGGCGCTGACCACGGGTCTGCGCCCTGGGGAGGTGCAGCAGGCCGTCGCCGTCCGCGAGGACGCGGGCGGCAAAGGCGTCAACGTGGCCCGCGCGGTCGTTGCCGCAGGGATCCCGGCCCTAGCGGTGGTGCCCCTCGACCCGCACGACCCCTACGCCGAACTGCTCCGCCAGACCGGCGTGCCCACCCGCACGACCGCCGTCAGCGGACGCGTCCGTGCCAACATCGCCCTGACCGATCCGGCCGGCATGACGACCAAGATCAATCTGCCCGGTGCACGCCTCACGATCGCCGACCGCCGCGCCCTCATCGCCGACACCGTCGCAGCCAGCCGCGGGGCCCGATGGCTCGTGCTGGCGGGTTCGGTGCCGCCGGGTGTGGGCGACGACTTCTACGCAGATGTCATCGACGCCGTCAGGGACGCACCCGGCGCGCCGCTGATCGCCGTGGATACGTCCGGCGGCGCCCTCGTCGCCGTCGTCGAGCGTGGTCGCCCCGATCTGATCAAGCCGAACGACGAGGAGCTCGCCGAGCTCGTCGGTGGGCGCACCGCGCTGGACGCCGACGACCCGGTGGCGGAGGTGGTGCGTCTGGGCGCCGATCTCGTTCCCGCCGCCGTCGGCGCGGCCCTGGTCACCCTGGGCTCCCGGGGAGCGGTCCTCGTCACCGCAGAGGGGGCGTGGCACGCCGCCCCTCCGCCCACCCGCGCCGTGAGCACCGTGGGCGCGGGGGACAGCTCGCTGGCCGGTTACCTGCTCGCCGCCGTCACCGGCGCAGGTCCCGCCGACCGCCTCGAGCACGCCGTACGGTACGGCGCCGCCGCGGTGTCCCTCCCCGGCACCCAGGTCCCCACCCCCGCCGATCTTCCCGCCGGGGAGGTCCGAGTCACCGCGCTCGTCGCCGAGCGTCATAACCCCGCGGGCGTCGCCCCGTGAGCAGACCAGAGGAGGTCTCGAAGATGTCTTCACCGACGTCGCACACCATCACCCCCGGCCTTGTGAGTCTTGATGTCGGGCTCGGGTCGGACAAGGCTGCGGTCATCCGCGCCCTCGCCGAGCGTGTCGTCGCGCAGGGCCGCGCCACCGACGCGGAGGCGCTGTTCTCCGATGCGTGGGCTCGCGAGCAGAAGGACGAGACGGGACTCCCCGGCGGAATCGCCATCCCGCACGCCAAGAGCGCGGCGGTGACCCGTCCGTCCCTGGCCTTCGCGCGGCTGGCGCCCGGCGTGGACTTCGGTGCGGATGACGGACCTGCCGACCTGGTGTTCCTCATCGCCGCACCCGCCGATGCCGCCGAGGACCACCTCGCCGTGCTGTCGAAGCTCGCCCGCAGTCTCATGGACGACGACTTCACCGCGGGGCTCCGCGCGGCCGGCAGCGACGACGAGGTCGTGACGATCGTCCGCGAGGCGATCGGGGAGTCGGGGCCGGACCCGATCGTCACACCGCCCGCATCCGCACCGCCGGGAGCGGCGGGCCGGCCCCGTCCGAGGATCGTCGCCGTGACCGCCTGCGCGACCGGGATCGCCCACACCTTCATGGCCGCTGACGCACTGGCGGCAGCAGGGCAGAAGGCCGACGTGGACCTGATCGTCGAGCCACAGGGTTCGAGCGGCTATCAAGCTCTGCCGCCCGAGGCCATCCGCGACGCCGACGCGGTCATCTTCGCCGTCGACGTCGACGTCCGCGAGGCGCAGCGCTTCGCAGGCAAGCCCGTCGTGCGCACGAGCGTCAAGCGCGGTATCGAGCAGCCCGACAAGCTCATCTCCGAAGCGGTCGCCGCGGCTTCCGATCCCCGCGCCGAGCGAGTGGCCGGATCGGCCGGCGCGGCGGCGTCGGGTCCGACCGGCGCTCAGGAATCCGTCGGAGCCCGCATCAAGCGCTGGCTCCTCACCGGTGTGAGCTACATGATCCCGTTCGTGGCGGGCGGCGGTCTGCTCATCGCGCTCGGATTCCTCCTCGGCGGCTACCAGGTGACCGACGACGCGGCGACCGTGATCGTCGAGAACTCGCTGTGGGACCTGCCTGCCGGCGGTCTCGGACAGTACCTGGGCTCTGTCGCCTTCATGATCGGCGCGACGTCCATGGGATTCCTCGTCCCGGTCCTCGCCGGCTTCATCGCCTTCGCCATCGCCGATCGACCGGGCATCGCGCCGGGATTCGTGGCCGGTGCGGTGGCGGTGCTCATGAGCGCCGGGTTCATCGGCGGTCTCATCGGCGGGCTGCTGGCGGGATTCATCGCGTTGTGGCTCGGTCGCCTCCCCGCACCGCGGTGGCTGCGCGGTCTGATGCCGGTGGTGATCATCCCGCTCGTGGGTTCGGTGGTCGCCTCCGGGCTGATGATCCTCTTCCTCGGTCGCCCGATCGCGCAGCTCATGACGTGGCTCACCGACTGGCTGAACAGTCTCAGCGGTGCGTCTGCGGTCATCCTCGGGGTGATCCTCGGGCTGATGATGTGCTTCGATCTCGGCGGCCCGGTCAACAAGGTCGCCTACACGTTCGCCACGACGGGCCTCGCGGCCGCGACGGCGTCGCAGCCCTTCTCGTCGCCCTACCTCATCATGGCGGCGGTGATGGCCGCAGGCATGGTCCCGCCGCTGGCGATGGCCCTCGCATCGACGGTGCTGGCCCGCAACCTCTTCACCCCCGTCGAGCGCGAGAACGGCAAGGCGGCGTGGCTGCTGGGCGCGGCCTTCATCTCCGAGGGCGCGATCCCCTTCGCCGCAGCAGACCTCTTCCGTGTGATCCCGGCGTCGATGCTCGGCGGAGCGGTGACCGGCGGGCTGAGCATGGCGATCGGCGTCTCGTCCCTCGCACCCCACGGCGGCATCTTCGTCTTCTTCGCCATCCAGCCGATCTGGGGCTTCGTGCTCTCGGTCCTCGCGGGTGTGATCGTCTCCGCATTCGCCGTCATCGCCCTGAAGAAGTGGGTGCACAAGCGCGAAGCGCCCGCCGTCGTCCCGGCGAGCTCGGCGGTTCCCGTCGCTGCCTGATCCGTTCGCGCCCGCTGCCGACGGGCGGCACACGAGAAGCCCTGGTGACCCCCATCACCAGGGCTTCCGGCGTGCGCGCGACTCAGGCGTCGGGAGCTGCTTGCTCGCCGGTCGACCGGTCGCCCGCCGCGCGCTCGCGTCGCGCCCGACGGAGCCGGATCACGCCCCACACGATCAGCCCCACGACGCCGAGGACGACGAGCCAGGGGATGAGGAATCCGAAAGCGATGACGATGCCGTTGAGTGTGGCGATGAGGCCGTTCCATCCGGCGAGAAGACCGTCGGTGAAACCGGCGGGGTCGGCCGTGACCTGCTCCACACGCGGTGACAGCGACACCGACACCGTCGACAGCTCCACCTGGCCCTCGAGCGACTCCAGCTGCTGCTGGTAGGACTCCAGGGTCGCCTGGCGTTCAGCGAGCGCGCTCTCCGCGGCGATGAGGTCGCCGAGGTCGCCCGCCTGCGCCAGGAGCTCTTCCAGCCGATCGACGGATGCCTGCGTCGCTTCGACGCGGGCGCGGAGGTCGACGGTCTGTTCCGTGACATCCTGGCGATCGATCGAGGACTGCGTGATCTCGCCGATCCCCGCCAGCCCCGAGACGAAACCCGACAGTTCTTGCGCCGGGATGCGCACGGTCACCCACCCGGACTCGCCTGCGTAGGGTGACGGATACGACACGTCCGGTCCGCCGGTACCCGGCTCGATCGGGATCGGCGTGCCGCTCTGACCGATCGACTGCGACTGCACGTATCCGCCGATCGCCGTGGCCGCGTCGCCGACCTCTCCTGCGGCGGCCGGTACGTCGTCGACGACGATGCTCGCCGACGCCGTCGTGATGATGTCCCGACCCGCCGGCGCCTCCACCGCGGATGCGCCGCCCTCGGCGGTTCCGAGGTCGTCGGCAGCGCCGCTCTCGGCAGAGGTGGCGCGCTGGTCGAGCGGCAGCGTGACGGCGTCACCGCCGGCGGGCGTGACGGCGGACTCGTTCGACGACATGGGGGAGACGATCCCCCCGACGGCGGGGGCGATGGCGGCCGCCACGACGATCACCGCTGCCGCAGCACCGGCGCTGATCCAGCCGGTGCGCCGGCGGCGCCGACGCGTGCGGCGGTCGGCCTCGATGCCGGCGAACAGGCCCGTCTCGATGCGGTCGATCCGTTCGTCGCTGAGGTCGGGAAGCGGTGCGCGCTCGGTGGTGTTCATGTGCTCTCCTTCAGGGCGGACCGCACTCGTGTGCGGATGCGGGAGAGACGGTTGCGGACGACGCCGTGGGATACGCCGAGCCGGTCTGCGGCAGCCTGGTACCCGTATCCTTCCGCGGCGCAGAGCCGGAAGATCTCGCGGTCGAGCTCACCGAGCGCTTCGACCTCCGCGAGGATCCGCTCGACCAGATCGGCATCGAGGACCTGTTGTTCGACGTCGATGGTCGAGGGGAGCGTCTCGTCGAGGTCGCCGTGCACCTCGTGCGTGCGGTCCCGGCGCTGCCGCCGCATCCGGTTCGCCGCCTGCAGTCGGCAGACGGTGACCAGCCACGGAAGCAGAGAGTCGCCCACGAGGTCGAGCGACGGCAGTTTCCGCCATGCGACGAGGAAGGTCTCCTGGGTGACGTCCTCGGCGTCCGAGACGTCGTGGAGCAGCCCGTGAGCGATCCAGTACACCGGCTGCACGTACGCGCGGTAGAGCGACCGGAAGGCGAGTTCGCTCCCGCCCGCGGCCCGCGCGACGAGCGCCGCATCCGTCTGCTCGGTCACCGTTCCCCATCCCGCCGCTGCGCGGCATCCGCATTGTCTCTCACCCGATAAGTGTCGTGCCGGTCCCGATCGTCTCACCGCCGGGTTCGGGACGTTCGTCGGGCTCTGGGACCCCGGCCCGGCGAGTATCGTGGGGGCCCATGACCTATGAGATTCCGACGTGGTTCGCGATCACCGCGCTGGTGGTGCTGTCGCTGATTCTCCTCGCGGATCTGCTCATCATCCTCAAGCGCCCTCACATCCCCTCGATGAAGGAGGCGACGCTCTGGGTGGTGTTCTACGTCACCCTCGCGCTGGTCTTCGCCGTCGTGCTGCTGCTGGTCACCGGCTCGGGCGATGCGATGGGGGAGTTCGTCGCCGGATGGCTGACGGAGTACAGCCTCTCCGTCGACAATCTGTTCGTCTTCGTCCTGCTGATGAGTCAGTTCTCGGTGCCGCGCCGATATCAGCAGGAGGTGCTGATGGTGGGCATCATCATCGCGCTGATCCTGCGAGCCATCTTCATCATGCTCGGCGCCGTGCTGATCGAGAACCTCAGCTGGATCTTCTACGTCTTCGGTCTGTTCCTGGTGTACACCGCGTGGCGGCAGGCCTTCCCGGGCAAGCACGATGACGATGCGCAGGCCGAAACGGGCATCGTGCGATTCCTCCGTCGCTTCATCGACATCAGTGACGGCTACGACGGCTCGAAGCTGCGCACCGTCATCGACGGCAGGAAGATCTTCACGCCGATGATCCTCGTCTTCGTCGCGATCGGCTTCACCGACCTCGTGTTCGCGATCGACTCGATCCCGGCGATCTTCGGCATCACGCAGAGCCCGTTCATCGTGTTCACCGCGAACCTGTTCGCCCTGATGGGGCTGCGCCAGCTCTATTTCCTGCTCGGTGGTCTGCTGGACCGCTTGAAGTACCTGCACTACGGCATCGCCTTCATCCTCGCCTTCATCGGCGTGAAGCTGTTCCTCCACGCCCTGCATGAGAACGAGCTGCCCTTCATCAACGGCGGCGAGCACGTCGAGTGGGCACCGGACATCTCGACGTGGGTGTCGCTGGGCGTGATCATCGCGGCGATGACGGTCGCAACCGTCGCCAGTCTGATCGCCGCCCGACGCGAGGGCGAACCGGTCACCACGGCGGATGCTGCGGACCGGCCGGGCGCCGACCTCCCCGACGGCTCGGGACGCACCCCGGCCGAAGCCGCCGCCGCGGCGGTGGCCGAGGAGAAAGGCCCCCACGCCGGTGCGGAGGGGTCAGCGACCGGGGATGACGGACGGTAATCGCGTGCACGGCACCCGGTGGTACTCTGAGCCGGTGCGGATCGCTCGCCTTCTCCTTAGCGGCCGCGGCGAGACCTCGTAACCAGGCCTCTCTCGTCGCGGAGTTCGTCGCGGGCTTGATCCCTTTCCCGAGGAGAACGCAATGAGCACGTCAGAAATCGATACGTCCGCCGCCGGTACCGTCACGATCCCCGATCGGCCCCGTACCCTCGCCGAGAAGGTGTGGGAAGACCACGTCGTGGTCAAGGGCAACAACGGCGAGCCGGACCTCATCTACATCGACCTGCACCTGGTGCACGAGGTCACGAGCCCGCAGGCCTTCGACGGTCTCCGCGCCGAGGGACGCCCCGTGCGGCGGCTGGACCTGACGATCGCGACGGAGGACCACAACACTCCGACGATCGACATCGACAAGCCGATCGCCGATCTCACCAGCCGCACGCAGATCGACACCCTGCGCCGCAACGCGGCGGAGTTCGGCGTGAGGCTTCACCCGCTCGGCGACAAGGAGCAGGGGATCGTCCACGTCGTGGGACCCCAGCTCGGGCTGACGATGCCCGGGATCACGGTCGTGTGCGGCGACTCCCACACCTCCACCCATGGCGCCTTCGGGGCGATGGCCTTCGGGATCGGCACGAGCGAGGTCGAGCATGTCCTGGCCACCCAGACCCTGCCGCTGAAGCCCTTCAAGACCATGGCGATCACCGTGGAGGGTGAGCTGAAGCCCGGGGTGACGGCGAAGGACATCATCCTCGCGGTCATCGCCAAGATCGGCACGAACGGCGGCCAGGGCTACGTGCTGGAGTACCGCGGGTCGGCGATCCGTTCGCTGTCGATGGAGGGGCGGATGACGATCTGCAACATGTCCATCGAGGCGGGAGCGCGCGCGGGGATGGTCGCTCCGGACGAGACGACCTTCGCGTACGTCAAGGACAAGCCTCACGCTCCGCAGGGGCAGGACTGGGAGGAGGCCGTCGAGTACTGGCGCACGCTCCCCAGCGACGAGGGCGCGGTCTACGACGCCGAGGTGTTCCTCGACGCCGACGCGCTCGAGCCGTTCGTGACCTGGGGTACCAACCCCGGCCAGGGGGTTTCGCTCTCGGACGTCGTACCCTCGCCCGACGACTTCGCCGACCCGAACGAGCGCGCCGCGGCCGAGCGCGCGCTGGAATACATGGCGCTCGAGCCCGGCACGCCGCTGAAGGACGTGCCGGTCGATGCGGTCTTCATGGGATCGTGCACGAACAGTCGCATCGAGGACCTCCGAGCCTTCGCGTCGATCGTGAAGGGACGGAAGAAGGCTGACGGTGTGCGGGTGATGGTGGTGCCGGGCTCGGCCCGCGTACGTCTGGAGGCCGAAGCCGAAGGGCTGGACACGATCTTCACCGAGTTCGGCGCCGAGTGGCGCTTCGCGGGATGCTCGATGTGCCTGGGGATGAACCCCGATCAGCTGGCTCCCGGAGAACGCTGCGCCTCGACGTCGAATCGAAACTTCGAGGGTCGTCAGGGCAAGGGTGGACGAACCCACCTCGTCTCACCGCTCGTCGCCGCAGCCACCGCCGTGCGCGGAACGCTCTCCAGCCCGAGCGATCTCGCCGACGCCGACGGCGCGTCCGGCTCGCCGAGCATCGACAGCCTGACCGGGGCGGAGGCCTGACATGGAGAAGTTCACCACCCACACCGGCGTCGTCGCGCCGCTGAAGCGCTCCGCCGTCGACACCGACCAGATCATCCCCGCGGTCTATCTCAAGCGCGTCACCAAGACCGGCTTCGAAGACGCCCTCTTCGCCAACTGGCGGCAGGACCCCGACTTCGTGCTGAATCAGCCGGTCTTCCAGGGAGCGTCGATCCTGGTCGCAGGGCCCGACTTCGGCACCGGCTCCAGCCGCGAGCACGCCGTGTGGGCGCTGCGCGACTTCGGGTTCTCGGTGATCCTCAGTCCGAAATTCGCCGACATCTTCCGCGGCAACGCCGGCAAGCAGGGGCTGCTGACCGCAGCGATCTCCGAGGACGACCTGCACCGCATCTGGAACGCGGTCGACGCGCAGCCAGGGCTGACGATGACGGTCGACCTCGTCGAGCGTGTCGCGCTCCTCGGCGACCCCGCAGCAGGCGGCGCCGCGCCCCTCCAGGTGCCTTTCGAGATCGACGATTACACTAGGTGGCGGCTTCTCGAGGGGTTCGATGACATCGGGCTCACGCTGCGCAGCGCAGATCAGATCGCGCAGTTCGAGGCCCGCCGGGAGGCGTGGCGCCCACGGACACTCCCCGTCCGGTAAGCCGGGATGACGGCTCACGACGCCGTCAGCCCTCGCCACACCCTCGATGACACCGAAGTGAGGACCACCGGATGAAGACCCTTCTCAGCGATGCGGGATCCCCCACGGGGGAGCATGAGATCGCCGTGACCGAAGCGACCGGAGAGGTCCTCAGCATCCGCGGCGGACGACCGCTGCGGGGCCGGGTCGACGTCAAGGGGGCCAAGAACCTCGCCACCAAGGCGATGGTCGCCGCCCTCCTCGGTGACAGTGTGAGCGTCCTGCGTGACGTGCCCGACATCAGCGACGTGAAGGTCGTCCGTTCGCTCCTGGAGGCGCACGGCGTCCGAGTGGATGACGGCGAGGAGCCCGGCACCCTGCATTTCGACCCCCGCGAAGCGGTGTCCGCGCACATGGAGGAGATCGACGCCCACGCCGGCGCGTCGCGCATCCCGATCCTCTTCTGCGGTCCACTCCTGCACCTGCTGGGACAGGCGTTCATCCCCGACCTCGGCGGATGCCGCATCGGAGATCGGCCGATCAACTTCCACCTCGACGCGCTTCGCAATTTCGGCGCGGTCGTGGAGAAGCTGCCGAGCGGAATCCGTCTGTCAGCCCCCGACGGGCTGCACGGGGCCAACATCGAGCTGCCGTACCCGAGTGTCGGTGCGACGGAGCAGGTGCTCCTCACAGCCGTCCGCGCACGCGGCATCACAGAGCTGCGCAACGCCGCGATCGAGCCGGAGATCATGGATCTCATCGCGGTGCTGCAGAAGATGGGCGCGATCATCTCCTACGAGCCCAACCGCGTCATCCTGATCGAAGGGGTCCCGAACCTCAGCGGCTACGACCACCGGTGCATCTTCGACCGCAACGAGGCCGCTTCGTGGGCGTGTGCGGCCCTCGCCACCGACGGCGACATCTTCGTCTCCGGTGCTCGTCAGCAGGAGATGCTCACGTTCCTCAACGTCTTCCGCAAGGCGGGAGGGTCCTTCGACGTCCGTGAGGACGGCATCCGGTTCCGCCGGGGCGAGGCCCTCCGGCCCGTGATGGTCGAGACGGACGTTCACCCGGGGTTCATGACGGACTGGCAGCAGCCGCTCATCGTCGCCCTCACGCAGGCCGAGGGGCAGTCCGTCGTCCACGAGACGGTGTACGAGAACCGGTTGGGGTTCACCGCGGCGCTGAACAAGATGGGCGCCGACATCCAGGTGCACCCGCAGGGACTGGACATGCCGGGTCGCCGCGTCCCCCGCCGCGCCCTCGAGCAGGCCGCCGTCATCAACGGTCCCACTCCGCTGCGCGGTGCCGACGTCGTGGTGCCCGACCTTCGCGGCGGATACAGCTACGTGATCGCGGCCCTGGCGGCGGAAGGCGAATCGACGGTCCGCAACGTCGGGATCATCCGACGCGGCTACGAGAAGTTCTTCGCCAAGCTCGACGCCCTCGGCGCCGACTTCCGCGTCATCGGGTGATCCGGTGAGCGCTCCTAGCCCGCAGGCCCCGGGATCCGGCGCCGACGAGAAACGACGTCCGAGCGTCTTCTGGCTGCTCGCCGCCGTCATCGTCCCCGCGATGGGACTGCTCGCCCGCGTCGAGGTCGAGGGCGGTGAGAACCTTCCGCGCCACGGCGCGTATGTGCTCGCCCCCAACCACTGCAGTGAGATCGATCCACTGGTCGTCGCGGTAGCCGTGTGGCGCAGGGGACGGGCCCCGCGGTTCATGGCCAAGGAGAGCCTGTTCCGGGTTCCGGTACTCGGCGCCGTTCTGCGGGCGACCGGAATGGTGCCCGTCGCCCGGTCCTCATCGGCCGGCGGAGCGCGTCAGACGATCGAGGGTTCCCGGATGCTCGTCGAGCACGGCAGAGGCGTGATCGTGTATCCGGAGGGCTCCCTCACCCGCGACCCCGACATGTGGCCGATGCGGGGGAAGACCGGTGCCGTGCGCCTGGCGCTGGCCGGCGACATCCCGCTCATCCCGGTCGCCCACTGGGGAGCGCAGGAGATCCTCCCGAGGTACGGCAAGCTCCGGCTCTGGCCGCTCCGCCGCCGTGTGCGCGTGGTCTTCGGCGAGCCGATCGACCTCTCCGCCTACTCCGCCACCCAGACGCAGCCGTCGACCCTCGTCGCGGCGACCGACGTGCTGATGGGGCGGATCTCCGAGCTGCTCTCGAACCTGCGGGGTCTGCCCGCACCCGCGGAGAGATGGAACCCGTCCGCGCACGGGCAGAAGGAGACGGGGCGTCTTGAGCCGTAGGCAGGACGCCGATCGTCCGCGGGTCGCGGTCGTGGGGGCCGGGAGCTGGGGCACCACGTTCGGGAAGATCCTCGCCGACGGCGGCGCGAACGTCATGATGTGGGCTCGGCGACCGGAGCTGGCCCACGAGATCAACGAGGCCAAGCGCAACAGCCAGTACCTGCCGGGCATCAACCTGCCGCGTGCGATGATGGCGACTCCGCACCTCTCCGAGGCGCTGGAGGGGGCCGAGCAGATCTTCCTGTCGGTGCCGAGCCAGGCGCTGCGTGAGAACCTCAAAGCGGTACGGCCGCTGATCTCGGCCGGTGACGCGCCCGTGGTCTCGCTCATGAAGGGTGTCGAGCGGCGCACGGGGCTGCGGATGAGCCAGGTGATCCAGCAGGAGCTGCACTGCGACCCCGCCCGTATCGCCGTCGCATCCGGACCCAATCTGGCCCTGGAGATCGCCCGCGAGCAGCCGACGGCCGCCGTGATCTCCTCGCTGAGCCAGGAGACCGCCGACGCCGTCGCGCGGCGTGCGCGCAACGGCTACTTCCGGTCCTTCGTGAACACCGACGTCATCGGCACCGAGTTCGGCGGGGTGCTGAAGAACCTGATCGCGGTGGCGATCGGGATCGTCGACGGCGTCGGGTACGGCGAGAACACGAAGGCGTCGATCATCACCCGCGGCCTCGTGGAGATGACCGACTTCGCCGTCGCACAGGGCGCACACCCCGAGACGCTGCAGGGATTGGCGGGCCTCGGCGACCTCATCGCCACGTGCCAGTCGCCGCTCAGTCGCAACAACACCGCCGGGCGACTGCTGGGTCAGGGGTACAGCTTCCAGGACATGGTGAAGCAGATGGAGCAGACTGCGGAGGGGCTGGCCTCGGTCGCGCCCATCCTCCAGCTCGCCCGTGAAGCCGATGTCGACATGCCGATCGTGGAACAGGTCAAGCGGGTGCTCGACGGCACGATGGACCCCCGCGAGATCGCACCGCACCTGACGACCGATGACGATGACGAACCCCAAGGGGAGAGGACCAGGAATGGACAAGCCCGCGGTGGTGGTGCTGTTTGGCGGTCGATCCAGCGAGCACTCGATCAGCTCCGCTACGGCGGGGGGAGTGCTGCGGGCGATCGACCGTGATCGCTACCGGGTGATCCCGGTCGGAATCACCCGATCGGGAGCGTTCGTGCTCGAGGTCGACGACCCCGATCGTTTCGCCCTGGATGCCGAGCGTCTGCCCGAGGTCATCGACAACGGCACGCGCGTCCTGTGGCCTGAGGCCGGCGGCGACCGACGGCTCCGGGTGCGACGCTCCGACGACACCGTCGACGACCTCGGCGGCGTCGACGTCGTCCTGCCGATCCTGCACGGCGTCCACGGCGAGGACGGCACGGTGCAGGGTTTCCTCGACACGCTCGACCTGCCCTATGCGGGGGGTGGGGTGCTGGACTCGGCGCTGTGCATGGACAAGCACTTCATGAAGATCGTGCTGCAGTCCGCGGGAATCCCGGTGGCGCCGTGGGCGACCGTGACCCCCGCTCGGTGGGAGCGGGAGGAGCAGGCGGTGCGCGGGGAGGCTGCGGCGCTGGGCTATCCCGTCTTCGTCAAGCCCGCGCGGGCGGGTTCGAGCGTCGGCGTGTCGAAGGTCAGGGATGATGCGGAGCTCGAGTCCGCGCTGCGGAAGGCCTTCGCCGAGGACGACAAGGTGCTCGTCGAGGTCGCCATCGTCGGACGCGAGATCGAAGTGGCGATCCTCGAGGGGCGTCGCGGTGCGGCGCCGCGCGCCTCGCTGCCTGGCGAGATCGTGCTCACCACGCGAGAGTTCTACGACTTCGAGGGCAAGTACCTCGGCGGTGACGGGGCCGAGGTGGTGTGCCCCGCCGCACTGACGGACGAGGAGATCCGTGCCGTCCAGGACCTCGGAGTGCGGGCTTTCGAGGCGGTCGGCGGACGCGGGCTCGCGCGGGTGGACTTCTTCCTCGCCGCGGACGGCCTGTACGTCAACGAGCTGAACACGATGCCGGGGTTCACGCCGATCTCGATGTTCCCCAAGTGCTGGATCGCCTCCGGGATGACCTACCCCGAACTCATCGGCGAGCTCGTCGACACCGCGCGCGAACGCCGCTGAGCGGCATCCGTCCGGTGGCGGCGTGATCCTCCGCGGCGCTCCTCAGTCCAGGAGCGTCTCGGTCGAGGTGCACTCGGCGTCGCGGGGAAGCTGCGACACGATCGGTCCGAGAGCGGACAGCACCTCGTTGGGGGAGACGACGCTGTTGTCGGCGTACACCTCGACCGCGGGCGTACGTCCGTAACTGCGGATGAGATAGCGGGGCGGATCGCTCTCATCGACGATCCAGTCCACCCCGCCGATGGTGATGCAGCGCGCCTCCGTCGGGCCCGGCGGCTCGACTCCGCACGTGAGGATGACGGAGGCCGGCGTGCCCCACGCCCCGGTCGCCTGGGCATCGGTCCACCGCCGCTCCTGCCCGTCGACCGCGTCGGGGAGGCGGACCGTCACCTCGGCGCACAGCGGGTCGTCAGCGCCGTCGGCGGCCGGAACCGACACCGTAGCCGTGCACGCCGTCAGCGTCAGTGCGGCGCCGACCGCGAGCGCGAGGAAGGGCAGACGTCGACGGGGAGAACGCACCCGACCAGGTTACGCGCGTCGCCGGTGGGTACGGTGAGAGGGTGAGTGCTCCGGACCCCGTCGTCGGCGACCTGACCGAGGGCGAGATCCTCGCTCGCATCCTCGGCCGCTTCCCTCCGTCTCGGGCGCTCCTCGGCCCCGGCGACGACGCCGCGGTGCTCGCTGCGCCCGGAGGGCGGATCGTGGCGAGCGTCGACACGCTCGTCCACGGCCCCGACTTCCGCCTCGCCTGGTCGTCGGCGTGGGATCTCGGGTGGAAGGCGGCCGCGGTCAATCTCGCCGATATCGCGGCGATGGGCGCGCGACCCACGGCTCTTCTCGTGGCGCTCGCGATGCCCGATCACACGCCGGTCTCCTTCGTGGAGGGCCTCGCCGAGGGCCTGCGAGCCGGATGCGACGAGCTGGCGCCCGGCGCCGCGGTCGAGGGAGGAGACCTCACCGTCTCGGACACGCTGACGATCGCGATGACGGCCCTCGGGGTGCTCGACGGCGCCGAACCGGTGACGCGCAGCGGTGCACGCCCGGGCGACGTGGTGGCGGTCTGCGGGGAACTGGGAAAGGCGGCGCAGGGCCTGGCGATCCTCTTCGGCCGGTTCTGCGTGGATGGACGGCCGGTTCCGATCGCCCCGCTGCCCGGAGACGACGCCGCGCTCGTGGATGCCCAGCTGCGACCGCGTCCGCCGATCGCGGCGGGTGCGCGTGCGGCGACGCATGGTGCGACGGCGATGATGGACGTCTCGGATGGACTGGCACTGGATGCCGGCCGGCTCGCCCGCGCCTCCGACGTGACCCTCGAGCTTCGGACCACTGCGCTCGGGCCCCACCCGGCGGATGCGCTGGCGGGCGGGGAAGACCATGCCCTCCTGGCGACCTTCCCGGCGGCGGTCGGACCCGCGCCCGGATTCCGGGTCATCGGGAGCGTCGGCGTCGCGGGGGAGGATCCGGTCCTCGTCGACGGGGAGCCGTATGACGGGAAGGGCGGCTGGGATCCCTACCGCGACTGGGACACGGGCTCGGGGTGAGCGTCGCGGGTGGCCCACCACAGCGCGGTGTCTCCGTAGCGGCGGTCGCGTTCGGGCGTCAGACCCGTGGGCCACGACGGTGCCCCTGACCTTGCAGCGCGTTCGACGATGACTGTGGCCTGCGGGGAAAGGGCGGGAACGAGGAGCTCCAGGGCTGCGCCGAGGTCGGCGTCGGAGAGGTCGTACGGGGGGTCGAGGAAGACCAGATCGAAGACGGCGACGGGCGCCGAGCGCAGGTATGCCTCGACGGCCGTGCGGTGGACGGCGATCCGGGCGGCATCCGGCTCGCCGCGAAGCGCGGAACGGACGCGGGTGACGTTCCTGCGGATCACCGTCGCCGCGCGCGGGGCCTTCTCGACGAGGTCGACCGTCAGCGCGCCGCGACTGGCCGCCTCGAGCCCGAGCGCGCCCGAACCCGCGTAGAGATCCAGCACCCTGGCGCCGCGGAGGAGGTCGGACGCGCTCAGCGCGTTGAAGAGCGACTCGCGGACCCGGTCGCTCGTCGGCCGTGTCCCGGCATCGGGAACGTCGAGGGTGAGGGAGCCTGCCCGTCCGGAGATGATGCGGGTCACCTGCTCCACGATACCGATCGCGACACGACACTCCGCCTGCGGCGGCGTCGGCCCGGCTGTCCCTAGGATGACGCGTGCCGGGCGGTGTTCGCCCGCATCCCGTCCTCGCCTGCAGGAGCCGTCGATGTCTCAGCGCCACCGTTCCCTCACCGCGATCGCCGCCGTGGCCCTCGCTCTCACCCTGTTGGCCGGCTGCGCGCCCGAGCCTGCTCCGACGACGCCGTCCACCCCGACCCAGACCAGCGAGCCGAGCACGTCGCCGACCGAGTCGCCCAGCGAGTCGCCCAGCGAGTCCCCGACGGCGACCGCGTCGATCCCCACGGACTGCAACGAGCTGGGGAGCGAGGAGTCGCGCCAGGAGATGGTCGGCGATATGACGCTCCAAAGCGACGGTCAGGGGTTCGTGCGCCCAGCGCCGGAGGGAGCGACGCTCCAGCTCGGGTGCGACTGGATCGTCGGTGATGCCACGGGGCTGCTCGTGCTGATCAGCACGGCAGCTCCTGACGCGGTCACTGCCGCCGTCGCGGCGCTGCCCGAAGAGGGATACAGCTGCCAGGTCGCCGATGACTTCGGTGCCCAGTTCTGCGAACTCCCCGGCTCGGGCCCGGACACCGAGGAGTTCGTCGTCGCGCGGGACGACGTCTGGATCTACTACGCGCCGGTCAACCGCAACGGGCGGGCGTTCCTCTCGGACATCGCGTCGCAGATCTTCGGCTGAACACGATCACCGGGAGGAGGGTCGCTGTCGGCGGCGCTCCCTACACTCGAGGTATGCCGTCCATCGCACTCGAGTCGCGCCTGGACGCGGTCGTGGGCGGCAAGACCGCCAAGCTGTTCGAGCGCGCGTTCGGGATGCGCACGGTCGAGCATCTGCTGTCGCACTATCCGCGTCGATACGCGCTCCGCGGGGAGCTGACGCCGATCGCCTCCCTGCCCCTGGGCGAACCGGTGACGATCGTCGCGGAGGTCCAGAGCGTCACCGATCGCCCGATGCGGAATCGGCGCGGATCCCTCGTCGAGGCCAAGATCAGCGACGGCAACGGCACACTGACGCTGACCTTCTTCAACCAGAAATGGCGTCTCGGTGATCTGACCCCCGGCCGCCGCGGCATCTTCGCAGGAAAGGTCAGCGAGTACCGCGGCCATTTCCAGCTCGCCCACCCGGTGTACGAGGCTCTTCGACGACGAGGAGACCGCGCGGATGACCGCGGAGGCCACCGCGCACCTCCCGATCCCGATCTACCCCGCCACTGCGTCCGTGCCGAGCATCCTCGTCGCCAAGACGGTCGGCGTCGTCCTCGACGTCCTGGACCCGTTCGACGACCCGGTGCCCGAGCCGCTGCGACGCGCACACGGACTCCTGGACGCACGAACCGCGCTGGAGCGCATCCACCGGCCCGACTTCGTCGAGCAGGTCGACGCGGCGCGCGAGACCCTCCGGATGCAGGAGGCCTTCGTCCTCCAGGCGGCGCTGTTCCAGCAGCGGCAGTTCGTACGCGCGATGTCGGCGACTGCGCGGCCGCCGGGCGACCTGCTCGAGCGCTTCGACGCCGGACTGCCGTTCGCCCTGACCAGTGACCAGGAGGCGGCGGGGGAGCAGATCGCCCGTGACCTCGTCGGCGGATGGCCGATGAATCGTCTCGTCCAGGGCGAGGTCGGGTCGGGGAAGACCCTCGTCGCGCTGCGGGCGATGCTTCAGGTGGCGCAGTCGGGTGGCCAATCGGCCCTCATCGCGCCCACGGAGGTGCTGGCTGCGCAGCACGTGCGGTCGATCGCGCGCATGCTCGGTCCGCTGCTTGCGCCCGAGCTCATGCCCACCCTGCTGACCGGGCAGCTTGCCGCTGCGGATCGGCGCAGGGCCGCTCTGCGCGCCGCCTCTGGACAGGCCCGCATCGTCGTCGGCACGCACGCCCTGCTCAGCGACTCCACGACGTTCGCCGACCTCGGACTGGTCGTGATCGACGAGCAGCACCGCTTCGGGGTCGAGCAGCGGGAAGCGCTCCGTGCCAAGGGCACCGTGCCGCACGTGCTCGTCCTCACTGCCACACCGATTCCGCGCACCGTGGCGATGACGGTGTTCGGCGACCTCGACGTCTCCACGATCCGGTCCATGCCGGCCGGACGCGCGGGCATCACCACGCACGTCGCGCCGCTGGCCGAACGACCCTCATGGTTCGGGCGGGTCTGGGAGCGCGTCGCCGAAGAGGTCGCCCAGGGCCGGCAGGCGTTCGTGGTCACCGCGGCGATCGACGCCGACGCCGATGTGGTGGACGACCAGGCGCCGATCCCCGACGGGGTCGAGGACGTTGAGCCCGCTGCGGAGAAAGTCGCGCCGCGCGCGGTGGGCACGGGCTCCGGCCGCACCCACTGGGGCGTCGTGCAGGTCGTCGAGCTGCTGTCCCGTCACCCCGCCTTCGCGGACATCACGGTGGCGATGGTGCACGGCAAGCTTCCCTCGGAGCAGAAGGACGACATCATGCAGTCGTTCGCGCGGGGCGAGATCGACGTCCTGGTGGCCACGACCGTCGTCGAGGTGGGGGTCGATGTCGCGAATGCGTCGACCATGGTCATCCTCGAAGCGGACCGCTTCGGGGTGTCTCAGCTGCACCAGCTGCGGGGACGCGTCGGGCGTGGCGGCGTGCCGGGCCTGTGTCTGCTCGTCACCGAAGCCGAGCACGGCTCGCTCGCCCGTCAGCGTGTCGAGGCGGTCGCGGCCACCCTCGACGGTTTCGAGCTCGCCGAAGTCGATCTCGATCTCCGTGGCGAGGGCGACGTGCTCGGCGACCTGCAGTCGGGTGCGCGATCGTCGCTGCGCCTCCTGCGGGTGGCCCGCGACGCCGACCTCATCGCTGCAGCGCGGCGCGCAGCGGAGACGGTGATCTCTGAGGATCCGGCGCTGATGCGGCATCCGGCTGTGTCCGCGGCGATCGAGCGGCGGATCGGCAATGTCGAGCGCGCTGCACTCGCACGGACCTGACCGCGCGCGTCGCCGGCCTCGCGGCGCGGAGTGAGCCGTGTCGAGAACGCACTGCGGCCCGTCGATAGGGTGGTCGCATGAACAGCAGGATCGCCGTCGTCCCCGGATCGTTCGACCCGCCGACACTGGGGCACCTCGATGTGATCCGCCGCGCGGCGCGACTGTACGACCAGCTGCACGTCCTGGTGGTGCACAACCCCGACAAGGAGGCGATGCTGCCAATCGCGCAGCGATTGTCCCTTCTCGAGCAGTCGGTGGCGGAGAGCGACATCGACAGCGAGGTGATCATCGCCTCGTGGACCATGGGGCTGCTCGTCGATTACGCCGCCGACGTGGACGCCGGGGTACTCGTCAAGGGGATCCGCTCCCAGGTGGACGTGGCCTATGAGACCCCGATGGCGATCGTCAACCGACACCTCGCCCACGTCGAGACCGTCTTCCTTCTTCCCGATCCCGCGCACGCCATGGTCTCGAGCTCTCTCGTGCGCCAGGTGGCCGCCCTCGGCGGAGACGTGTCGCCGTTCGTTCCGCCCGCCGTCGCGCGATTCCTGGTCGCCCACGACCTGTCGGGCTGAGCTGCACGCTCCGAGGACGGGTAACATGGTCGCCCGTGACCAGACGGCTGAACGGACCTTTCGTGATCCCGGTGCGAGACATCGTCCGCCGACCGGGCGAGATGCGCGAGTTCCGCCTCGATCTGACGGTCCCGGAGAAGTGGGGCGAGGGCCTCGTCTCGGTCCCGGCGGCCGAGAGGCTGGAGCTGGATGTCCGGCTGGAGTCGGTCCACGAGGGCATCCTCGCGTCGGGCGAGGCGCACGCCACCTTCTCCGGCGTCTGCGGACGATGCCTCCGCGATATCGCCGAGGGCGTCGAAGTCGAGTTCCAAGAGCTTTTCGCGTATTCTGGGTCGGAGGAAACTGACTTCGAGGTTCAAGACGACCACGTGGATCTTGAAACTCTGGTCAGGGATGCGGTCGTCCTGTCGCTTCCCTTCCAGCCGGTGTGTCAGCCGGATTGCCCCGGCCTCGATCCGGTCACGGGTGTCCGGCGGGCAGCAGACGCCGAACCGAACGCCGAGCCGATCGATCCCCGGTGGGCAGCGCTCCAGGACTACATCGACCACGACGCGGTCAATGCCCCCGGGCAGCAGGACCGTGACGAGAACCCAGCGCCTCGCGCTGAGAACACAGAGAAGAGCTAGCCATGGCAGGTAACCCCCCGAAGCGGAAGGTCTCCCGCTCCAACACCCGTTCGCGCCGCGCCCAGTGGAAGGCCGAGGCCCCCACGCTGGTCAAGACCATCGAGAACGGCAAGGTCGTCTACAGCCGTCCCCACCAGGCGAAGGTCGTCACCGACTCGCAGGGCACGGAGCTGTTCCTGGAGTACAAGGGCCGCAAGGTCGCCGACGTCTGATCAGCCCGTTGCGCACGCGGTGACTCACCGTACCGACGCCACGCCGGCGCGCCCGTCGCTGGATGAATTGACACAGAAGCTCGGGGTCGACATCGACCCCGAGCTTCTGTTGCTGGCTCTCACCCATCGCTCCTGGGCCTACGAACACGGCGGGGTTCCGCACAACGAGCGTCTCGAATTCCTCGGAGACGCCATCCTCGGCCAAGCCGTGACCGTCCGTCTGTACACGCGGCATCCCGACCTCGAAGAGGGGCAGCTGGCCAAGCGGCGTGCGAGCGTGGTCTCGACCGTCGCCCTCGCCGAGGTGGCGCGCCGCATCGGCCTGGGTGAGCATGTCCTGCTCGGTCGCGGTGAGGAGCTCACCGGCGGGCGCGAGAAGGATTCGATCCTCGCCGACGCGACCGAGGCGGTCATCGGCGCCGCCTACCTCTCCGCCGGTCCCGATGCGGCCACCGCACTTGTGCTGCGGCTCGTCGAGCCGCTGCTGGCCGACCCCGAGCGGTACGGCGCCGCCGTCGATCCCAAGACCAGCCTGCAGGAGCTCGCCGCCCGTCGCGGATTCGGCCCACCCGCCTACGAGATCTCCGCTACCGGCCCCGATCACGACCGCGTGTTCACCGCGCGTGTCCGCGTGGGGGCCGTGGAGACGCGAGGCACGGGCACGAGCAAGAAGTACGCCGAGATGGCCGCCGCCCTCCTGGCGTGGCGTGAGCTGTCGACGCCGAGCGACGCCCGCGGCGCGGATGCCTGAGCTTCCCGAGGTGGAGGTGGTCCGCCGCGGGCTGGATCCGGCGATGAGCGGCGCTCTCATCGAAGGTGTCATCGTGCACGACGTGCGCGCACTGACCCGTCACGGTGGAGACGCCGTCGGCTTCGAAGCAGAGCTCGCCGGTCGACGCGTTGACGCGGCCGTTCGCCGCGGGAAGTTCCTGTGGTTCCCGCTCCAGAACAGCGACCAGGCAGTCGTCGGACACCTGGGCATGAGCGGACAGATGCTGCTGCGTTCCCCGGGGGCGCCGATCGAGCGCCATGAACGCGTGCGGTTCGAACTCCGTCACCCCGACCATGGTGAGATCGCCGTCGTGTTCGCCGATCAGCGCACCTTCGGATCGCTCGCCGTCGATCCCCTTCTTCCCACCCCGGACGGCGCGCCCGGGGGCGTCGGGTCCGAGCTCGATCGCATCCCGCGTCAGGTGGCGCACATCGCGCGAGACCCCCTCGATCCCGCATTCCGCGCCGGGCGATTCCGCGACATCCTGGCGCGGAAGAAGTCCGCGATCAAGCGCGTGATGCTCGACCAGACGGTCGTCAGCGGCATCGGCAACATCTACGCCGACGAGGCGCTGTGGGGTGCGCGCTTGCATCCCGAGACACCCGCCGACACACTGCCCACCCGGCGGGTGAACCGGCTCCTGGCCGAAGTGCGGGCGGTGCTCGAGAAGGCGCTGGCCGAAGGCGGCACGAGCTTCGACGCGCAATACGTCAACGTCAACGGTCAGGCAGGCTACTTCGCGCACTCGCTCAACGCATACGGCCGCACCGGGCAGCCCTGCCCCCGGTGCGGCCGTCCGATCGTCCGCGTGTCCTTCACCAACAGGTCGAGCCACTTCTGCCCGAGATGTCAACCGGCGACGTCGAGGACCTTCTTCCAGGCGCCGGAATAGGCGATCGGGCGGAACCCGATCGCCTCATTGATGTCGAGCATCGGGCGATTCTCCTCGGCGTTGTAGGTCAGCACACGGGGCGACTGCGGGGCGACCTCGCGCCACGACAGAAGACCCGCGCACTTGACGAGCATCCCGAGTCGGTGCCCTCGGTGCGCCCTCAGAACGAGCGTGTCCTCCTGGTGAGAGGCTTCCGTGCGGTCCGCGCCGATGACCAGCTCGTTGAATGCGCACAGCTCACCGGTCGCGACGTGCTGTGCGGCCGTCACCTGAAGCAGTCGCCCGCTGTCGGTGTAGCGCGCATCGTGCAGCGCGATCCGTGCCGCATCCCAGATCTCCTCGTCGAACTCGAGATCGGCCGCCGGGGCATCGGTGGACATGCGCGACTTCATCCATGCATAGCCGTCGACCCACTCCGCGGGGGTGGGCGCGAACCACTGCACGACGCGGTAGTCCGATGCAGCACTCTGCGCTTCGCGGTGGAGCTGCTCGATCCGGTCGAACCCAGCGCGCAGGTCGAGGGCGCTGGCGCGTTCGACCTGCTGCAGCGCGTATCCGTGCCGCAGAAAGAACCTCGCTGCGTGGTCCTCGGGGACGTCCCCGAAGCCGGTCGGGGCCGCCAGGCGCGGGCCCGGAGCCTCGGGATGCTCCGCCCACGACTGCAGCACGGTGCGGCCGTGCGCTCGAGCCGTCTCCTCGACGAGGGCGTAGGCGGCAGAACCTGTTCCCCGGCCCCACGCCTCGCGAAGAAGCTCGATCAACCAGAAGGCCAGTGTCGATCCCTCCTCGTGGGGGAGGTCGACGCCGCAGCGCCCCACCACGCGCCCGCCATCGCGGACGGTCCAGATCAGACGGGTTTCGTACGCGTCCGGCTGGTAGTGGGGGAGAAGCTCCGCCGCGCTGATGCGTTCATCGTCGTGGCCGGAGATCTCCCGGTACACCTGATTCCTCACCTGAGTCATCTCGATGAAGTCTTCAGCGCCGTCCGCGTCGATTCGCGACGGGATGGCGAGCGGCCGGATCTCGATTCCGGTCGGTGCGTGCGTGTCCATGGTGATCCTTTCGAAGATCCGGAGACGTTCGGGGCGGCTCCGGACCGTGGTTAGAAGTCAGACGCGAACGGTGCCGAGGGCGAGTTCGCGCCAGGCAGCGTGTTCACGGTGAGCACGTGCGAGGTCGGCGGCGAAGGCCTGCCGGTGCGACCGACTGCGGGCGGCCGACTGGTGCCGCGCCGCGCGCAGCAGCAGCCAGAGCCCGAGCCGCAGCTCCACGCGTCGGAGGCGCGAGGGGGCTGCGGAGGCCGGGACGAGATCGGCATCGGCGAAAAGCCGGAGTCGCTCGTCATCATCGAGGTCGAAGACGGAGACAAGGGGAACGGACATGGCGGGTGATCGCTTTCGTCAGGCAGGGGCACGAGAGTGCGGGATGTCGCGGACGGAGATGCCGCGGAGGGGGCGTCGGAGCGACGCGCGCTGCCGGGAGGCTCGAAGAGCCTCGCTCGGTCAGCAGAAGCGGACGGGTGCCCGAAGGGCACACCTGTCCCGTGCGCCGCTCAGGCGACGGTGGGCGTGAAGGCGCCGGCGAATCCGGTCACCGACGGGGTGAGCGGTGAGAATCGACGCGCGGTGTGGCGCGGATCAATCATGTGCATCATCGGTGACCTCCTTTCGACATCGGACGCGAGCAGTGACACTAGCGCGCTCCCGACAGCGACGTCAAGCGAATTTACAGAAATGCTCCGAATCCGGGCGTGTCGCGGGGCGGATCAGCCCCGACCCGCCCGCCTCAGCGGCAACGGCGGGGGAGTTCGGTAGCCTGAGCGGCGCCGCCCCGTGCCGCGGGCGTGCAAAGCCGGAGGTAGACGATGCACCTGAAGGGCGTGACGCTGAAAGGGTTCAAATCCTTCGCGCAGCCCACGACCTTCGCCTTCGAACCCGGCGTGACGTGCATCGTCGGCCCGAACGGCTCGGGCAAGTCCAACGTCGTCGACGCTCTGGCGTGGGTGATGGGGGAGCAGGGCGCGAAGACCCTCCGTGGCGGGAAGATGGAAGACGTCATCTTCGCGGGAACGGCGACACGCGGCCCACTCGGACGCGCCGAAGTGCGACTGACCATCGACAACAGCGACGGCGCTCTCCCCATCGAGTACACCGAGGTGTCGATCAGCCGCACCCTGTTCCGTAACGGGGCCAGCGAGTACGCCATCAACGGCGAGACGTGCCGACTGCTGGACGTCCAGGAGCTCCTCAGCGACTCCGGTCTCGGCCGCGAGATGCACGTGATCATCGGTCAGGGGCGCCTTGACACCGTGCTGCAGGCCACGCCTGAGGACCGCCGCGGTTTCATCGAGGAAGCAGCCGGCATCTTGAAGCATCGCCGCCGTAAGGAGAAGACCCTCCGCAAGCTCGAGGCGATGGAGGCCAACCTCACCCGCCTGAGCGACCTCGCCGGAGAGCTGCGCCGCCAGCTCAAACCGCTCGGTCGTCAGGCCGAGGTGGCGCGTGAGGCCGCGACGATTGCCGCGGTGGTGCGTGACGCCCGAGCCCGCCTCCTCGCCGACGAGTTGCTGCGCCTTCGTCGGGAATTGTCGGGGCACGCGCGCACCGAGCAGGAACGCCTGGCCGAGCGGATGGTGCTCCAGGACCAGGCGCAGAGTGTCCGCGCCCGGATGGAGCGGCTCGAGAGCGATCAGCGGTCCGAAGCGGTCGATGAGGCCCGGCGCGTGGTGCACGGGCTGGAGCGCGTGCAGGAGAGGCTCCGATCTCTCTACGCCCTCGCCGGACAGCGCATGTCGCTCCTGGCTGATTCGGCCGAACACGACGACGACCGTGGTGGCGTGACCGTCACCCCCGAATCGATCGCCCACGCGCGCACGGAGATCGACGTGATCGCGGCCGGACTGGCCGGGGCGCAGGATGACGCTGCCGCGGCGGCGCGGGAGGTGACCCGAGCTCGCGCCGAGCTCGACGCCCTCGACGTCGATATCGCGGAGCAGAGCGCGCTGGTCTCGCAGCACGACATGCGGATCACGGCGCTGCGTGGGGCCGCCGAGACGGCCGCGTCGACCCTGGCAGCAGTGCGCACCGCCGTTGATCGACAGGAACGCGCGTGGCAGGCCGCCCTCGGCCGGCGTGACGAGGCTGAGCAGGCGCTGGCCTCCGTTCGGCCGGAGGACGATGAGCCGATCGCCGACCATGCCGCGGAGTACGAACGGGCCCAGCGAGAGGCGGGCGCCGCAGACGAGGAGCTGGCCGGACTGCGCGAACGCCTGCATTCGGCCGAACGCGAGCTCGATGCGCTGACCGCCCAGACGGCGGCGATCGACCGTGCCCTGGACATCCGATCCACTGCTGCTGACATCGTCGCACGCGGCGGCGCGGGAGTCCGCGGCCTGGTGGGCGATTTCGTCCGCGTGGAGGCCGGTCACGAGGCCGCGGTCGCCGCCGCGCTCGGGACGCTCGCTGAAGCGGTGCTCGTCGACGACCTGCCCGCCGGGTTCGGGCTGGCCTCGACGGTCCGTGCCGACGACGCCGGAGCCGTGGACATCGTGGTGGCAGACCCGCCCTGGGGGGCTGAGCCCGCGGCGGATACCGGAAAGACTCAGACCGCGGCGGCGGTGGTGACGGCCCCCGACGGTGTGCGCGCACTGCTGTCGGGGGTGCTCATCGCCGCTGACCTCGACGAGGCGGAGCGCCTCCTGGCAGACCCGGGGCTCGCCCACGCGACGATCGTCACACGGGCCGGTGAGGTCTGTCGCGTGAATCGGCTGCGAGCGGGTTCCGGATCTTCCCGTTCCCGGCTCGAGCTCGTGGCCGAGCGCGACGACGCTGCGGCACGACGCGATGAGCTCACGGTGATCGTCGACTCCCTGCGCGAGGCGCGATCGGAAGCCGCCGCCGACCTCGATGACAAGCGGCGTCGCGTGAGATCGGCGCTGGAGTCGATGCGGGCCCACGACGCGGCCGTCTCAGCGCGAGCCGAGCAGGTCAACCGCGCGACCGTGCGCTACGAGGCGGCGGTCGCGGAATGCGAGCGTCTGGCGTCCGCGCTGGCGCAGGCCCGAGCCGGCGTCGATGACGCGTCCGACGCGTCCCGCGTCTCCGACGAGCAGCTGACCGCGGCCCTGGAATCGCCGCGTCCCATTCTCGACGCGTCGGCGCGGGAGGGTCTGCTCGCCGCGCTCGACGTCGCGCGAGAGACCGAGATGCGCGCACGCCTGGACGTGGAGACCCTGAAGGAGCGGATCCGTGCCCAGGAGTCGCGGGTCGTGCAGCTCGAGAAGCAGCGGGAGCGAGAGCAGGCGGCCGCGGCCGAAGCGGCGCGGCGGGCCGTGATCCGCAGGGGGCAGCGCGACGCCGCCGCGGACGTTGCGGCGAGGATTCCGCCGGTCCTCGACGCCGTCGGCCGGTCGCTGGCAGAGGCTCGCGATGAGCTCGTCGCGGCGGAGACGGCGCGCACCGCCGTCACCGCCGAGCTGGCGGATCTGCGCCGGGAGGACGCGCGAGTGAGGGAACGGCTGTCGGCGGTGACCGAGGACGTGCACAGTCTGGAGCTGCGCATCCACGAACGTCGGCTGCAGGCCGGGTCCCTTCGCGACCGGGCGGTGTCGGAGCTGGGGCTCGACGAGGATGTTCTCATCTCGGAATACGGTCCCGATCAGCTGGTTCCCGACCCGGATGACCCCGACGCGGAGGGCACCCCCTTCGACCGCGCTGTCCAGCAGCGACGGCTCGCCGATGCGGAGCGCAAACTGGCGCAGCTGGGGCGTGTGAACCCGCTCGCGCTAGAGGAGTTCTCGGCTCTCGAGCAGCGGCACGCCTTCCTGACGGAGCAGCTCGATGACCTGAGCCGCACCCGCAAGGATCTTCTCACCATCATCGAGGAGCTCGACGAACGGATGCGGACGATCTTCCTCGACGCGTTCGCCGACACCCAGCGCGCGTTCGACGAGGTCTTCCCCGTCCTCTTCCCCGGTGGCTCGGGCAGCATCGAGTTGACCAAGCCCGATGACGCCCTCACGACCGGCATCGAGGTGACGGTGCGACCCGTCGGGAAGAAGATCGAACGGCTGTCGCTGCTTTCCGGAGGCGAACGGTCGTTGGCGGCGGTGGCGCTCCTCGTGGCGATCTTCAAGGCGCGCCCGAGTCCGTTCTACATCCTCGACGAGGTGGAGGCGGCCCTCGACGACGCCAATCTGGGACGCCTTCTCGGGGTGTTCGAGCAGCTGCGCGAGAGCAGCCAGCTCATCGTCATCACGCACCAGAAGCGGACGATGGAGATCGCCGATGCCCTGTACGGCGTCTCGATGCGGCAGGACGGGGTGTCGGCCGTCGTCGGGCAGCGACTGGGTCGGACGGTCGAGGCCGAGGACGGCGAGCGGGCGGCGAGCTGAGCGGTGGCCGCGACGCCCGCGCCCGTAGGCTGGTCTCATGGCGGAGAGCTCCTGGTCGTTGGGTCGCGCATTGCGCGGCATGTTCGTCAAGCCCACGATCGATGAGCAGACGTGGGACGACCTCGAGACGGCACTGCTCACGGCGGACTTCGGTCCCGACATCACCGAGCGCATCGTCGACGAGCTCCGGGAGAAGGTCGACCGGTACCGCACGACCGACCCGCGAGATCTGCAGCGGATGCTCAGAGAGACCCTCGAGGAGCACTTCGCGCGCTTCGACACGACCCTGCGCTTGACCGAGCGCCCGGCGGTCGTCCTCGTCGTCGGGGTCAACGGCGTCGGCAAGACCACGACGATCGGCAAGTTCGCCAAATTCCTGCAGCGGTACGGGCGCTCCGTGGTCGTCGGCGCCGCCGACACGTTCCGCGCGGCCGCGGTCGACCAGCTCGCGACCTGGGCCGAGCGCGGTGGCGCCGCGATCGTCCGGCCCCAGCAGGAGGGACAGGACCCTGCGTCCGTGGCGTTCCAGACGATCGACTACGCCAAGCGCACCGGAACGGAGATCGTGCTGGTGGACACCGCGGGGCGGCTGCACACGAAGGGCGGTCTCATGGACGAGCTGGGCAAGATCCGTCGTGTCATCGAGAAGCAGGCGCCGATCAGCGAGGTGCTTCTCGTTCTGGATGCCACGACGGGACAGAACGGCCTCATGCAGGCCGAGGCGTTCCTGCAGCACGCCGGCGTGACGGGACTCGTGCTCACCAAACTCGACGGCTCGGCCAAGGGCGGATTCGTGCTCGCGGTGCAGGAGCGCACCGGCATCCCCGTGAAGCTCCTCGGCCAGGGCGAGGGGATCGGTGATCTCACCGGGTTCACCCCTCACGTCTTCGCCGCAGCCCTCGTCGACTGAGCAGGTTCCGCGCCCGATCGGGCCGACGCGCGGGCCGGGTCTATCGCACCGGCCAGGAGGCTGGTTTCATGGGCGTATGGCGATCGAGCACGACTTCTTCGGACTCCTCGAGTCGGGTCCGGACGGGTCGATCTTCTGGTCGGAGAACGTCGAGCTCGGGGACCAGTCCGTCACCGTGGATCTGACGGCGCCGGATCAGGACGACGTCTCCCAGGCCGCCCTCGACATCGCCGCGAGCCTGGTGTCGTCCCTCGAGGCGATCGACCGGACGGCGCGCAACGGCATGGTGTCCGAGCTCGACGATCGCACCAGCGAGGTGACGGAGTACATCCTCCAGCAGCAGGAGACGCTGGGGGAGGACATCGAGAATCTGCTGGTCGACATCTCCGGCGACATCAGGATCGACGTCATCCGATCGCTCCAGCTGATGAGCATGACGATCCTCGCCGACGAGCACGGCGGGGCCGACCCGTTCGCCGTCCTGGAATACGCGCTGGATCCCGATGCCACCGACGACGTGCTTCTCGTGAACCTCGATTCCGCCGGCGACGTGCTCTCCGTCACCAGCGCCGACTGACCGCTCCGCCACGGCCCCTCGTGCAAACCTTCCTTCCCTACCCGGCGTTCGCCGAGTCGGCTCGGGTCCTCGATCGTCGGCGGCTGGGGAAACAGCGGGTGGAGACCCTGCAGCTGCTCCGCGCCGTCACGATCCCCGACTACGGGTGGCGGAATCACCCGGCGGCACGGATGTGGCGCGACCACCTCCCGGCCCTGGTCGCGTACGGGCTGGTCATCGCGGACACATGGATCGCCGACGGGGGATCAGACACCGTGCGGCCGCTCGTCCTCGCCTTCGCGCCCGAGGTCGAGGGCCTGGCCCAGGATGCGGTCCCGATGCCCCCCTGGCTCGGGGACGAGGCGTTCCATCTTGCGCACCGTTCCAACCTCATCCGGAAGGACCCCGAACACTACCGGCCCTTCTTCGGTGACGTCCCGGACGATCTTCCCTACATCTGGCCCGGTTGAGGAAGTCACACCGCCTGCGCGAAGGACGTCCCCTCCGAGGCGAGATCGCGCGCGAGGTGGGCGAGGTCGGCAGGTATCTCACGGCCCTTGGAGATCATCGACTGCGCCCACAGGCGGCCCGCCCGATACGACGAGCGCACGAGGGGTCCCGCCAGGACACCGAGGAAGCCGATCTCCTCCGCCGCCTGCTTGAAGGCGACGAACTCGTCAGGCTTCACCCAGCGGTCCACCGGGAGGTGTCGCGGCGAGGGGCGGAGATACTGCGTGATCGTGATGATGTCGGTGCCGGCCTCGTGAAGATCCTGCAGCGCCTCGATGACCTCGCCGGTCGTCTCACCCATTCCGAGGATGAGGTTCGACTTGGTGATCAGCCCCGCCTCTCGAGCCTTCGTCAGAACGCCGAGGGAACGCTCGTAGCGGAACGCCGGCCGGATGCGCTTGAAGATGCGGGGCACCGTCTCGACGTTGTGGGCGAAGACCTCCGGGCGGGAGTCGAACACCTCTGCCAGCAGGCTCGGCACGCCGTTGAAATCCGTGGCGAGGATCTCGACGCCCGTTCCGGGGTTGTCGGCATGGATGCGTCGCACGGTCTCGGCGTGGAGCCACGCGCCGCCGTCTGGTAGGTCGTCTCGGGCGACCCCGGTGACCGTGGCATAGCGCAGCTGCATACGCTGCACGCTCTCCGCGACGCGCCGGGGTTCGTCGGTGTCGTAGTCCGCGGGCTTGCCCGTATCGATCTGGCAGAAGTCGCACCGGCGCGTGCACTGCGAACCGCCGATGAGGAAGGTCGCCTCGCGATCCTCCCAGCACTCGTAGATGTTGGGGCAGCCAGCCTCCTGGCACACGGTGTGCAGGCCCTCGTCCTTCACCAGGCCTTGCAGGGCGGTGTATTCCGGCCCCATCTTGGCCTTCGTGCGGATCCACTCGGGCTTGCGCTCGATCGGGGTCTGGGCGTTGCGCACCTCCAGCCGCAGGAGGCGCCGACCGTCCGGTGCCGCTGCACTCATGCCGCCACCGCCTGCTCGGTGAGGAAGACCTCGGTGATGCTCGGAAGGATGTCACGGGGAGAGACCTCCGCGCCCGTGACCTCGCTGATCGTCGTGACTCCGGCGTCGGCGATTCCGCAGGGGATGATCTGACGGAAGGGCGCGAGGGAGTTGTCGCAGTTCACTGCGAACCCGTGCATGGTCACTCCGCGCTCGACACGGACGCCGATGGCGGCGACCTTGTCGGTCGACAGGGGCCGCCTGACCCAGACTCCGCTTCGTCCCTCCACCTGGAACCCCTCCACGCCGTGGCATGCGAGAGCGGTGATGAGGAGGCGCTCGAGGCGCCGGACGTGGGCGACGACGTCGACGGGCTCCCGGAGGCGGACGATCGGGTAGCCGACGAGCTGCCCGGGGCCGTGCCAGGTGATCTTGCCCCCGCGGTCGACGTCGACGACCGGCGTCCCGTCGGTGGGGCGCTCCTGCGGTTCGGTGCGCCTTCCGGCGGTGAACACCGGTTCGTGCTCGAGCAGCAGCAGGGTGTCGCCCCGCTCTGCGCGCACCACTTCCGCATGGACACGTCGCTGCAGGTCCCATGCGTCGGCGTAGGGGACGAAGTCGGGGTCCAGCCCCACCGTCATCGTTTCGAGCACAGACGCGCCTTTCTTCTTGGACCGCGTCCAACAATACTCCTCCCGTTCGTCGACTCCGCGCGTTCTAAGGTGAGGACATGACAGAGCAGCGAGCCGGACGTCCGAAGCTCTCGTCTCCCGAGACCATCGCTGAGGCCGCGTGCGAGCTGTTCTTCGAGCGCGGCTACGACGCGACATCCATCGTCGACATCGCCCTGCGGGCGGGCGTCTCACGGTCGAGCTTCTTCAATTACTTCACGTCCAAATCAGACATCCTCTGGTCGAGCTTCGACGCACGGGTGGACGCGCTTCGCACCAGCCTTCGTCCGGGGGTGTCGGCCCCCTCGGATGTGCGGTCGGCGCTGCAGGCGTTCGCGGCGGGATTCGCCCCCGACACCCTGGCACTCGCGATGGCGAACGCGGTGGCGATGGGACTGGAGGAGGAGCTTGATCGCGAATCGGCGGTTCGGACGGCGCGCATCGGCCGAGCGGTGGCCGCTGCACTGCGGCCCGAGGTCGACCTGCTGGCCGCGGACGTCGTCGGATCCGCAGCCGGAGGGGCGGTGCTCGCTGCGGTGCGCGCATGGGCGGCCGCAGGCCCCGGGCGCACCTCGCTCTCGCGGACCCTCGAAGACGCCGTCGGCGTCGTTGCGCCCCTCCTGGCACCACGGGGAGGTGTGCGCCAGCTCCGGCTGGTGGTCCGCTCCGCAGACCTCGACGGGGCGCTGTCCGTCTACCGCGACACCCTGGGCATGACCGAGTCCCAGGCGTTCGCGGGTCCGGACGGCGCACGCGTGGCGATCCTCGAGGCCGGCCGGGCGACGCTGGAGCTCGCGAACGCCGCACAGGTGCGCTTCATCGATGCGGTCGAAACCGGCGGCGGGGAAAGCGACCGGATGCGGGTGGCGCTGGAAGTCGACGACGTGGATGCCGCAGCGGGCGCGTTGATGCGCGCCGGCGCGCGTTTGGAGGCTCGGCCCGCCCAGACCCCGTGGCGATCCCGGAACGCAAGACTCCGAGGGCCGGATGACCTCCAGCTCACGGTGTTCCAGGAGCTCGACCCCGAGTGACACCGCCGCTGACTCGGGGGCGCGAGGGGGCCGTGGACCCACGGCGTAGAATTGCCGAACCATGGCTACCTTCGGCACGCTCTCCGACCGGCTCACTGAGACCTTCCGCAATCTGCGCACGAAGGGCAAGCTCACCCCCGCGGACGTCGATGGGACGGTGCGAGAGATCCGCCGGGCGCTTCTGGACGCCGACGTCGCTCTGCCGGTGGTCAAGGACTTCACCGCCAAGATCCGCGAACGCGCCCTGGGCGATGAGGTCAACCGCGCGCTGAACCCCGCTCAGCAGGTGGTGCAGATCGTCAATGAAGAGCTCATCGGCATCCTCGGCGGCCAGCAGCGTCGGCTGCAGTTCGCGAAGAACCCGCCCACGGTCATCATGCTCGCAGGCCTTCAAGGGTCGGGAAAGACGACTTTCGCCGGCAAGCTGGCCAAGATGCTCGAGAAGGACGGACACACGCCGTTGCTCGTCGCCGCCGATCTGCAGCGGCCGAACGCCGTGAACCAGCTGCAGGTCGTCGGCCGCCAGGCCGGCGCCGCGGTCTACGCTCCCGAGCCGGGCAACGGTGTGGGTGACCCGGTCCGGGTCGCGATGGACGGGGTGGAGGTCGCGCGCCGTCAGCAGCACGATGTCGTCATCATCGACACCGCCGGCCGCCTCGGTGTGGATGCCGAGCTCATGAAGCAGGCGGCGAACATCCGCCGGGCGACCGACCCCGACGAAGTCCTGTTCGTCATCGACGCGATGATCGGACAGGACGCGGTGAACACCGCCAAGGCCTTCCAGGACGGCGTCGACTTCACCGGTGTCGTCCTCTCCAAACTCGACGGCGACGCCCGCGGTGGCGCGGCCCTGTCCGTCGCGTCGGTCACGGGGCGACCCATCATCTTCGCCTCCACCGGCGAGGGGCTCGACGACGTCGAGGCGTTCCACCCCGACCGGATGGCCTCGCGCATCCTCGATCTCGGTGACATCCTCACTCTCATCGAGCAGGCCCAGCACGCCTTCGACGAGGAGGAGGCGCGGAAGGTCGCCGAGAAGATCGCGACCGAGCAGTTCACCCTCGAGGACTTCCTGCAGCAGATGCAGCAGCTGAAGAAGATGGGCTCGATGAAGAAGATGCTCGGGATGCTCCCGGGCATGGGCGGCATGAAGCAGCAGCTCGATGACTTCGACGAGCGCGAGATCGACCGCACCGAGGCCATCATCCGCTCCATGACACCGGGCGAGCGCCGCAATCCGAAGATCCTCAACGGGTCGAGGCGGCTGCGCATCGCCCGGGGGTCGGGAATGACGGTGACCGACGTCAATCAGCTGGTCCAGCGGTTCGACCAGGCCGCGAAGATGATGAAGACGGTCGCCCGCGGCGGCGTGCCGAACATCCCGGGCATGGGTCCGGTGCCCGGCGCGGGGCGCCCGGGCGCGTCGGCCAAGCGCGGCAAGCAGCAGAAGCAGAAGGGGTCGCGGTCGGGCAACCCGGCCAAGCGCGCGGCCGAGAACGCGGGGATGGCCGCGTCGGCGCCCGCCACGCCGTCGGGCACGGGGTTCGGTCTCGGCGGTGCCGCCGGTGCGGGCGGGGCGGGCGGCGCGCCATCCGCGGAGGACCTCGCCGAACTCCAGAAACTGCTCGGCCGGGGCTGAGTCTCCTTTCGACGACGCCTCCGGCAGCTCAGGCGGATCCGGAATCAGGTCGGCCGCCGACGCTCAGCGAGGCGAGGTGATCGCGCAGTGTCGGACCGGCGCGGAACTCGCGGATGAGGTGGTGCACGACCTCACGCAGATCGCCCTCGGCGGCCTCCGCGACCACCAGCTGCCGCGCGTAGCTGGCACCGCCGGCGAGGATGCGTTCGAGCCCCGCGAATTCGCGCGCGCACTTCAGCTCCACGGCGATCTCGGCCACCTCGTCCAGCGTGGCCGCCAGATGATCGCGTACCGGCACCTGGGTGCCCTCGCGATCGACGATGACCCACGCGTCCAGTCCGTAGCGCGCGGCGCGCCACTTGTTCTCACGCACGAACCACGGCTGGATGCCGGTGAGGTCCACGCCGTCGTCGAGCATGCGGGAGAAGTGCTCGACCATCACCTGGACGAACGCCGCGACCGCGGCGAGCTCGGGGAGCGTCGACATGCCGTCGCAGGCGCGGACCTCGATCGTCCCCCACCGAGGCGCGGGACGGATGTCCCACCGCACCTCGGTGGCATCCTCCATCACCCCCGTGGAGATCATGTCGTCCAGATAGCGCTCGAAAGCAGCCCAGTCGGGCAGCGGCCAGGGAAGCCCGGCTGTCGGCAGCTGCTGGAAGACCAGCGCCCGGTTCGAGGCGTAGCCGGTGCGCTCCCCGGCCCAGAAGGGCGAGGAGGCGGAGAGTGCCTGCAGGTGCGGGAGATACACCGTCAGCGCGTTGATGATCGGGAAGACCTTGCTCACATCCTCCACGCCGACGTGCACGTGGATGCCCCAGATCATCATGTTCCGGCCCCACCACTGGGTGCGCTCGATGAGGCTGTGGTAACGGGTCTTGTCGGTGACCTCCTGGTCGTACCACTGAGCGAACGGGTGACTGCCCGCGCACAGCAGCTCGATGCCGCGCGGGTCGGTGGCCGTCCGCACCGCGGCGATCGCGTCGCCGATGTCGTCGACGGCGGCGGCGACGGTGTCGCCGATGCCGCTTGTCAGCTCGATCGTGTTCGTCAGAAGCTCTTGTGTGATGGTGTAGCGCTCGAGCGCTGCGTCCTCGCCCAGCGCATCGAGGACCTCGGGCGCCCGGGGCACGAGATCGCCGGTCTCGCCGTCGGCGAGCATCAGCTCCCATTCGATTCCCACGGTGGACCGCGCCGACCGGGCGAAGGGCTCCGTCATGCGCCCAGTGTGGCACGCGATCACAGCGGCTCGACGGTTCGCGACTGTTCGTGTCGTCTGGCAGAATAGAGGGTCGGACGCCGGACTCGACCCTCTATCCAGCCCGCCGTCCTCCGTAGAGCTTCCACCGGGTGTTGCACCCCACCTCCCGGTCGACCAGTTCATTCCTTCCACACATTCAGGAGAATCGTGGCTGTCAAGATCCGTCTGAAGCGCCTGGGCAAGATCCGCGCGCCCTACTACCGCATCGTCGTCGCCGACTCGCGCACCAAGCGCGACGGTCGTGTCATCGAAGAGATCGGCAAGTACCACCCCACCGAGGAGCCCTCGTTCATCGAGGTCGACTCGGAGCGTGCCCAGTACTGGCTCGGCGTCGGCGCCCAGCCGACCGAGCAGGTGCGCGCCATCCTCAAGCTCACCGGCGACTGGGGCGCCTTCAAGGGCGATAAGGACGCGACCTCGACGGTGAAGACGCGCGAGGACAAGCCGGCCTTCGAGCTGGACTCGTCGAAGTCCTCCGTCGTGAAGCCCAAGGCCGAGAAGAAGGCTGCGGAGCCCACCGAGGCTCCCGCCGACGAGGCCGAGGCCCCCGCCGACGCCTCCGCCGAGTAAGCGCCACATCGCCGTGCTTGCCGCCGCGCTCGAACACATCGTCAAGGGGATCGTCGATCACCCTGACGACGTCCGCATCCAGTCGTCCACGTCACCTCGCGGCGACCTGCTCGAGGTGCACGTGCACCCCGAGGACCGCGGACGGGTGATCGGGCGCGGTGGCCGCACCGCCAAAGCCCTTCGCACCCTCATCGCCGCTCTCGCAGACGGACGCCGTGTGCGCGTCGACGTCGCGGACGACTGACGTGCCCACCGACGACTCCTCTGCGACATCCGCTCCGCGTACGCGCGCGGGGGAGCGGACACAGCTCCGCGTGGGCCGCCTGGTCAAGGCCCACGGGCTCAAGGGCGCGCTGAAGATCGAGCTGTACACCGACGACCCGGACGGTCGGTTCGTCCCGGGTGCGACCTTCACGCTGCAGGTGCCCGAGACCTCCCCGTGGCACGGCAAGCCTCTCACCGTGCGCGAGTTCCGATGGATGAACTCCCACCCGGTCGCCTTCTTCGAGGGTGTGGACGACCGCACCACGGCCGAAGGCCTCGTCCGCGCCATCCTCTGGATCGACGAGGACGCGACCGCTTCGTCGACCGAACCCGACGCGTGGTACGACCATCAGCTCGTCGGCCTCGACGTGGTTCGCGACGGAGACGTCGTCGGTCGGGTGATCCGGGTCGACCACCTTCCCGCGCAGGACCTGCTCATCGTTCGACCCACCGGCGAGGGCGACCGCGAACTGCTCGTCCCGTTCGTCTCGGCCATCGTGCCCGACGTCGACATCGCCGCGGGGCGCGTGACCGTCACCCCGCCTCCGGGGCTGTTCGAGGACCTGCCCGGTGAGCCGGAGGAATCGGAAGCGGCCGACGCCGGAGCCGAGGACGACTCCCGGGACGCGTCCTGACACGCGCATCGACCCTCACATGCGCATCGACATCGTCACGATCTTCCCGGCGTTCTTCGACGTCCTCGACGTCTCGCTGATCGGCAAGGCACGTGATCGCGGCCTGATCGACATCCGCGTCCACGACCTGCGAGCCTGGACGCACGACCGGCACCGCACCGTCGACGACACCCCCTACGGCGGGGGAGCGGGAATGGTGATGAAGCCCGAGCCGTGGGGTGAGGCACTCGACGACGTTCTCACGCCCGACGCCCTGCTCGTCGTGCCGTCGCCGGCAGGGGAGCGGTTCACTCAGTCCCTCGCGCGTACCCTCGCCGATGAAGCCCACGTCGTCTTCGCCTGCGGTCGTTACGAGGGTATCGATCAGCGCGTCATCGACCACTACTCATCGAGCCACCGGGTGCGGTCGATCAGCCTCGGCGACTATGTGCTCAATGGCGGCGAGGTCGCCGCCATGGCGATAGTCGAGGCCGTGTCACGCCTCGTGCCCGGTGTGGTCGGCAACCCCCGGAGTCTCGTCGAGGAATCCCATGAAGCCGGGCTCCTGGAGTACCCGAGCTACACCAAGCCCGCCTCGTGGCGCGGGCATGAGGTCCCCTCTGTGCTCCTGAGCGGCAATCACGGTGCGATCGCGCAGTGGCGCCACGAGCAGAGCCTCGCCCGCACCCGCGCCCACCGACCCGACCTGCTGGACTGATCCTGATCGGATGCCGCGGCAGACCCCCTCGAGGTGCCTCGGCGTCAAGAGGCACCGGCGTGTCATCCGGCCTCGATATGCTCAGGACCTTCGTAACTGGTCGTGCGGCGTGCGCGCGATCGTGAAAGGACACGGATGACGCTGCAGGCTTGGCCGGGGTCGGCGTACCCCCTCGGCGCCACCTTCGACGGGAACGGCACCAATTTCGCCGTCTTCAGTGAGGGAGCGGAACGTGTCGAACTGTGCCTCTTCGACGACGACGGCTCCGAGACCCGGGTGGAGCTGCGCGACGTCGACGCGTTCGTGTGGCACGTGTACCTTCCCAATGTCGGACCCGGGCAGCGATACGGCTATCGCGTGCACGGTCCGTACGACCCCGCGAACGGGCTGCGGTTCAACCCGAGCAAGCTTCTGCTGGATCCCTACGCCAAGGCTGTCGACGGCGAGATCACGTGGGGGCAGTCGGTGTTCTCGTACACCTTCGGCGACCCTGATTCGTTCAACGATGAGGACTCCGCCGACGCGATGATGAAGGGGGTCGTGGTCAACCCGTTCTTCGACTGGACCGGAGACCGCCAGCCCAAGACCCCGTACGCCGAGACCCTCATCTACGAGGCCCACGTCAAGGGCCTGACCAAGCTCAATGAGCTGATCCCGGAGGAACTCCGCGGCACCTACAGCGGCATCGCCCACCCGGCGGTCATCGATCACCTGCTCAAGCTCGGTGTCACCGCGATCGAGCTCATGCCGGTGCACCAGTTCGTCAACGACTCCACCCTGCAGGACAAGGGTCTGGCGAACTACTGGGGGTACAACACCATCGCCTTCCTCGCCCCGCAGAACACCTACGCCTCCACCGGCCAGCGCGGCCAGCAGGTGCAGGAGTTCAAGGGCATGGTGCGCGCCCTGCACACCGCGGGCATCGAGGTCATCCTCGACGTGGTCTACAACCACACCGCCGAGGGCAATCACATGGGGCCGACGCTGTCGATGCGCGGCATGGACAACGAGGCCTACTACCGCCTCGAGCAGGACGACAAGCGCTACTACACCGACTACACCGGCACGGGTAACAGCCTGAACGTGGGGAATCCGCACGCGCTGCAGCTGATCATGGACTCCCTGCGGTACTGGGTGCTCGACATGCACGTGGACGGCTTCCGGTTCGACCTGGCCTCCACCCTCGCGAGGGAGTTCTACGACGTCGATCGCCTGGCGACGTTCTTCGAGCTCGTGCAGCAGGACCCGGTGGTCTCGCAGGTCAAGCTCATCGCCGAGCCGTGGGACGTCGGCCCCGGTGGATACCAGGTCGGCAACTTCCCGCCTCAGTGGACGGAGTGGAACGGCAAGTACCGCGACACCGTCCGCGACTTCTGGCGAGGTGAGCCGCAGGCGCTCGGGGAGTTCGCCTCGCGTCTGACCGGGTCGGCCGACCTCTACGAGCACTCGGGCCGTCGTCCGGTCGCCTCGATCAACTTCGTCACGGCCCACGACGGGTTCACGCTGCGCGATCTCGTCTCGTACAACGAAAAGCACAACGACGCCAACGGTGAGGACAACAACGACGGCGAATCGCACAATCGCTCGTACAACCACGGCGTCGAAGGACCCACCGACGACCCGGAGGTCCTGACGCTGCGCGCCCGCCAGCAGCGCAACTTCATCGCCACGCTGATGCTCAGCCAGGGCGTGCCGATGCTGCTGCACGGGGACGAGCTCGGGAGGACTCAGCAGGGGAACAACAACGGCTACGCGCAGGACAACGAGCTGACCTGGATGCACTGGGATACGGTCGACCAGCCTCTGCTGGAGTTCACCGCGGCCCTCGCGCGGCTGCGGCGCGATCATCCGACCTTCCGACGGAGCCGCTTCTTCAACGGCCGTCCGGTCCGGCGAGAAGAAGGCGCCCGGATCCCCGACATCGTCTGGCTCCGCCCGGACGGGTCGGAGATGCAGCCCGAGGACTGGGATTCCGGATTCGGACGCGCGATCGGTGTGTTCCTCAACGGCAACGGCATCCGGGAGCGCGACCGTCGTGGCGAGCCCATCTCGGACAAGCACTTCATCATCCTCTTCAACGCAGGTGATGAAGAGGTGGACTTCCACCTGCCCGCGGTCGAGTTCAGCCCCAAGTGGGACACCGTGGTCGACACGGCGGGGCAGCGCGCCGACTCCGCGGCTCTCGCGCCGGGTGAGTCCGTGCCCCTCGCGGCGAAGTCGCTGATGGTGCTGTGCGAGCACGAGGTGCCCGAGCCGGAGGTCGACCACTCGGTGGCGGCGTCCCTGGTTCTGCTGGCCGACTCCGAAGTGCCGCAGACTCCGCCGAAGGCCGAGGCCGGGCGGTGAGCTCGGCCGGAACTCCTTCTGCGGCGCCGGACCGCCGACATCCCGAATCGACGTACCGCCTCCAGATCCGGCGCTCCTTCGACCTGGATGATGCCGCGGGCGTGGTCGATTACCTCCGCGACCTGGGGGTGTCGTGGGCCTATCTCTCGCCGCTTCTCGCCGCCACCACGGGGTCGGACCACGGATACGACGTGGTGGACGTGTCCACGGTCGACCCTGAGCGGGGCGGCCCGGAGGCGTTGGCGAGGTTCGCCGCCGCGGCTCGGAACGCCGACCTCGGCATCCTCATCGACATCGTCCCCAACCACATGGGCATCTCGGCGCCCACCGAGAACGGTTGGTGGTGGGACGTGCTTCTCCGGGGCACCGGCTCGGTGCACGCCGACGCGTTCGACATCGACTGGGACTTCGGCGAGGGGCGCGTGCTGGTGCCGATCCTCGGCGGCGATGTCGACGCCGTCGTCGAGGGCGGCGAGATCACCGTGTCGCCCGAGACCGACGATCCCACCCTGTTCCCCTTCGGCTCCCTGCGGTACTTCGAGCACGCGTTCCCCCTCGCGGAGGGATCGGCGCCCGACAGCGAGACGTCGGACCCGACCGTCGTCCGAGAGGTGCTGAACCACCAGCACTACCGGCTGGCGTTCTGGCGCACGGAGGCGAACGATCTGAACTACCGCCGATTCTTCGCCGTCACCACCCTCGCCGGTGTGCGGGTCGAAGTGCCGGAGATCTTCGAGTCCACCCACGCCGAGATCCTCCGCTGGCTGCGCGAGGGCCTCGCCGACGGGCTCCGCGTGGACCACCCGGACGGGCTGCTCGACCCCGGCGCCTACCTGGAGCAGTTGGCCGCGGCGGCCCGCGCGGCGCGGGGAGCGCCGACGCACGTGCTGGTGGAGAAGATCCTCGAGCACGGGGAGGATCTTCCGACCTGGTGGCATACGGCCGGAACGACCGGGTACGACGCCATGGGGGAGATCGACCGACTCTTCATCGACCCCGACGGGGAGGGTCCCCTCGACGACCTCGATGCGCGGCTGCGAGCCGAGACCGGCGTGCCGGGAAGCGGCTGGTCCGATCTCATCCACACCACCAAGCGGATGATCGGCGACACGATCCAGCGCGCCGAGATCGCGAGGCTGGTGCGATCCTTGCCCCGGCCGGTCGAGCACGCCTCGGACGCATTCGCCGAGCTGCTCGCCTGCTTCCCCGTCTACCGGTCGTACCTTCCGGCCGGTGAGGAGCATCTCGTCCGGGCGACGGCCGAGGCGATGCGGCGCCGCCCCGACCTCGGACCCAGCCTCGGTGCGTTGAGGGAGATCCTCCGCGATCCGTCGCTCGAGGTCTCCCGTCGCTTCCAGCAGACGACCGGGCCGGTGATGGCGAAAGGCGTCGAGGACACCGCCTTCTACCGGTTCACACGTCTCGGCTCCCTCACCGAGGTCGGCGGCGACCCGGCGGTCTTCTCGATGACGCCGGCGCAGTTCCACCGGGCCCAGCAGCGCCGCCTCGCTGCCTGGCCGCACGCGATGACGGCGCTGTCGACCCACGACACCAAGCGCGGCGAAGACGTGCGCGCGCGCCTGAACGTACTCGCGGAGATCCCCGGGCGCTGGGCGGAGGTGTTGGAGAGCCTTCGCGCCGTGGCGACCACGGGGCACGGCCCGTTCGATGCGCTTCTCTGGCAGGCGATCATCGGCGCGTGGCCCGCCACTGCCGACCGCCTCCACGCGTACGCCGAGAAGGCAGCCCGCGAGGCGGCGGAGGCGACGGGGTGGTGGGACCCGGAAGAGGGCTTCGAGAAGAGGATGCATGCGCTCGTCGACGCCGCGTCCGCCCAGGCCCGTCCGTTGATCGAGGAGTTCGTCGCCGAGCTCTCCGGGTTCGGCTGGAGCAACTCCCTCGGGGCGAAACTGGTGCAGCTCACCGCACCGGGCTCGCCCGATGTCTACCAGGGCTCCGAGCTGTGGGAGATGTCGCTGGTCGACCCCGACAACCGTCGCCCGGTGGATTTCCCGCTCCGGCAGCGGATGCTGAAGGACCTCGACGCGGCGTTCGCCGAGGGCGACGTGCCACCGGTGGACGCCACCGCCCGGGCGAAGATGCTGGTGACTTCCCGCGCGCTGCGCCTTCGCCGGGATCGGCCGGACCTGTTCACCGTCCATCGCCCGGTCACCGTCGTCGGCGAGGCGTCCGAGCATGCCGTCGCATTCGATCGCGGCGGGTCGACGACGGTCGTCACGCGGCTGCCGGTCGGGCTCGCCCGCCGCGGCGGCTGGGGCAGGACGGCCCTCCTGCTTCCCGCGGGGGGCGTGGTCGACGCGCTGACGGGACGACGGTTCGGCGGCGGATTGATTCCGCTGTCACAGATTCTGCAGACCTATCCGGTTGCTCTCCTGATCGACGCCGACCGGACCGAGGAAGGAACATCTCGATGATGGAACTGTGGGCCCCCCGGGCCACCCGTGTCCGGTTGCGGCATGCCGGGGGAGACCTCGAGATGCAGGCGGCAGCGGGGGGCTGGTGGCGGGGTGAGGTGACGCTGGCCGACGGTGACCGATACGGCTTCGTGCTCGATGACGGCGACGCCGTCCGTCCTGATCCCCGCTCGCGTCGTCAGCCGCAGGGGGTGCACGAACCCTCCTCCTGGTTCCACGCCGACGCGCACGACTGGGACGATCACGCCTGGACGGGACGTCAGCTCGCCGGCGGCATCGTGTACGAGCTCCATGTCGGAACATTCACTCCCGAGGGGACCCTGGATGCGGCCGCCACGCGCCTCGATCACCTCGTCGGCCTCGGCGTGACGCACGTCGAGCTCCTCCCGGTGAACGGGTTCAACGGCGTCTGGAACTGGGGCTACGACGGAGTGCTGTGGTACACCGTGCACGAGGCGTACGGCGGGCCTGCCGCATACCAGCGATTCGTCGACGCCTGCCATGGACGTGGACTCGCCGTCATCCAGGACGTCGTCTACAACCACCTCGGTCCGAGTGGGAATTACCTCCCCGAGTACGGTCCGTACCTCCGCGACGCCGAACGGAACACGTGGGGTTCGTCGGTGAACCTCGACGAGCCGGCGGTGCGCTCGTTCATCGTCGAGAACGCGCTGATGTGGATGCGGGACTACCACGTCGACGGTCTGCGCCTGGACGCCGTGCATGCGCTGCTGGATCGCACCGATCGGCACATCCTGCAGGAGATCGCGGAGGAGACCGATCGGCTGAGCGCCCACGTCGGGCGGCCCCTGACCCTGATCGCCGAGTCGGACATGAACGACGCATCGCTCATCTCCGCCCGCGAGGCCGGGGGCTACGGCCTCACCGCGCAGTGGAGCGACGACTACCACCATGCGCTCCACGTCGCCCTCACCGGTGAGACGGTCGGATACTACGCCGATTTCGCTCCCCTGTCCGCGCTGGTGAAGGCCTCGACCCGGGGGTTCTTCCACGACGGGACGTGGTCGTCGTTCCGCGGACGCGAACACGGCCGGCCCATCGACCCGCGCATCCCGACCTGGCGGCTTGTGACCTACAGCCAGGACCACGATCAGATCGGGAACCGCGCAGCCGGTGACCGGCTGTCTCAATCGCTGGATGAAGGGGGCCTGCGCATCGGCGCGGTGCTCACTCTGCTGGCCCCGTTCACCCCCATGCTCTTCATGGGCGAGGAATGGGCAGCGAGCACCCCGTGGCAGTTCTTCACCTCGCATCCCGAGCCCGAGCTGGCCAAGGCGACTGCCGACGGGCGGCTGGCGGAGTTCGCCGCCATGGGTTGGGACGAATCGGTCGTCCCCGATCCGCAGGATCCGGCGACCTTCGAGCGCTCGCACCTCGACTGGGCCGAGGCGACATCCGACGCCGCCGAGCCCCGGCATCGTCGCACGCTCGCGCTCTACCGGGAGCTCGCGCGGTTGCGCCGAGAGCTTCCCGACCTCACCGACCCCGACTTCGCGGCGCTGTCCGCGGAGGCCGACGAGGACGCGCGCACGTTCGTGCTGCATCGCGGTGGCGTCGACGTGATGGTGAACTTCGGCACCGACGCGGTGACGCTGCCGATGAGAGAGACATCGCGTGTGCTGCTGACGACCGATGATGCGGTGTCGGTCGACGGCGCGCGGGTCACCCTCCCGGGGCGCAGTGCGGCGGTGACGACGCTCTGAGAGCGCTCAGTCCACCCCGAGGAAGCTCCGGTCGGTCAGGACGATCGGACCGTCGTCGGTGATGGCGACGGTGTGCTCGGAATGCGCACCTCGCGAGCCGTCCGCGCTGCGGAGGGTCCAGCCGTCGGGATCGGTGATCAGCTGGTCCGTGGAGGCGAGGAACCAGGGTTCGAGGGCGAGGACGAGGCCGGCGCGAAGGGGGTAGCCGCGGCCCGCCTTGCCGTCGTTGGGCACGTGCGGGTCGCCGTGCATCGTCCGGCCGACTCCGTGTCCCCCGAAATCGGTGTTGATGAGGTAGCCGTCCGCGCGAGCCACCGCGGCCACCGCGGCGGAGATGTCGCCGATGCGGTGGCCGGTCTCTGCCGCGTCGATGGCGGCGGAGAGGGCGCGCTGCGTCGTGTCGATCAGAGCCAGATCCTCGTCGCGCGGCGTGCCGACGACGAAGGAGACTGCGGAGTCGGCAACCCACCCGTCCACGGCGACCGCGAAGTCCAGCGACACCAGATCGCCGTCACGGAGCGCGTAATCGAAGGGCAGTCCGTGAAGAACGGCGTCGTTGATCGAGGTGCACAGCACCTTCCCGAAGGGCGAGGCGCCGAAAGACGGGTGGTAGTCGATGTAGCAGGACTCCGCTCCCGCCCGACGGATCATCTCGTGCGCCCGCTGATCGAGCGCGAGGAGATTGGTTCCCACCCTCGCGTCATCGCGAAGCGCCGCGAGGACCTCCGCCACGAATCGACCCGCAGGCCTCATCGCCTCGATCTCAGCCGGGGTGCGCAACTCGATCATCCATTTCCTTCCGTCATCCTCCATTCTCGCGGAGTGCGCGCTGTGAGATGGCCGTCCGACCTCTGGGACGCCCTGCCCCGCGTCTCGGGACGGGCGTAGCATCGCCTCATGGTGCTCCGACGCGCGGTCTACCGGTGGCTGTTCCCGGCGGCCTTCGTCCTGCCGCTCTGGCTGCTCGTCGGCTGGGGTGTCTTCAACGCCGGAGGGTGGGCCTTCCTCTGGGTGCTCCTGCTGGGCATGCCGTCGGTCTTCATCGGACAGATCATCCTGACTCTGCTCGTGCGAGCCCGAGGGACGGTGCGCGCCGAGCGTGCGGTGTCGTGGCTGGATGTCGCGGGCTTCGCGGTGCTTCATGCTCTGACCGTGTCGCTCGGGTTCTTCGGGACCTGGTGGTGGGGTGGGGCGTTCGGCCTGACGATCGCCGTCGCGCTGGCGGTGTTCTGGTCGCAGCTGTGGCAGCTGTGGCGCGAAGCGCGGCCCACGGGGCTCGTGGCGTTCCGATCGGCGTCGTCCGCCTACCTCGGTGAAGGATCGGCGCCGGCGCGATCACGACCCGCCGACGTCGTCGTGATCGAGGAACGCAGCGACCTGCGGTGACGTGCGCCGGCAGCGTTTTGCCGGCATCGAGATCCATGGCAGAATAGCTGTTTGTGCCCTGCACGGCTCTGCCTCAGGGGAGCACGCCGTTCGCTCCGCAACGCGAAGGGTTCGGGCACACCATCCCGTCATCGTGACGCGGTCGACCTGTGGCGGCCGCAGGAAGTGATCCCTCATGCAGATCCTCGACTCCGTCGACGCAGCGTCGCTGCGCTCCGACATCCCCGACTTCGGCCCCGGTGACACCGTCAAGGTGCACGTCAACATCACCGAGGGCAACCGCTCCCGCATCCAGATCTTCCAGGGCGCCGTCATCGGCCGCTCGGGAGACGGCGTCCGTGAGACCTTCACCGTGCGCAAGATCAGCTTCCAGGTCGGCGTGGAGCGTACGTTCCCGGTTCACAGCCCGGTGATCGACCACATCGAGGTCGTCACCCGCGGCGATGTGCGCCGCGCCAAGCTCTACTACCTCCGGGCCCTCCGCGGCAAGAAGGCCAAGATCAAGGAGAAGCGCGACAGCTGAGCGCGCTGAAGGTCGAACGCCCCGGTCATCGCCGGGGCGTTCGGCGTTCGCGGGATATTCCCCGCATCGGCGGACCGACGACTCCGCGCGAGTGTGTCACCCTGGTAGGACGCCGCACCGACCGGGGCGGGAGGCCCCGAGAAGGATCCGATGACCACCGAGCAACACGCGACGGCCGACCGCTTCCCCTCCCGGAGGTCGCAGCCCGAGGGCCGCAGGCGGGGCTGGGGCATCTTCCTCCGGGACGTCCTGATCATCGTCCTCATCGCACTCGTGGTGTCCTTCCTCGTCAAGACCTTCGTCGTCCGGTCGTTCTACATCCCGTCGGGATCGATGGAGAACACCCTCAACGTCAACGACCGCATCCTCGTCGATGAGCTGACGCCGCGTTTCGGGGGATACGAGCGTGGGGACATCGTGGTGTTCCGCGATCCGGGTGGGTGGCTGCCGCCCTCCGAGGCACCGAGCCGCGGCCCGATCGTCGACGGTGCGGAGTGGATCCTGTCCCTCATCGGTCTCGCCGCGCCGGACAGCGACGACCATCTCGTCAAGCGGATCATCGGACTGCCGGGAGACCACGTGGTCTGTTGCAACACCCTCGGGCAGATCACGATCAACGATGTCCCCATCGACGAGATGGACTACCTCAAGCTCCCCGGCGGGGTCAGTCGCGCCTCGGCCGAGGATTTCGATGTCACCGTGCCCGAGGACCGTCTGTGGGTGCTCGGTGACAACCGCAACAGCTCGCGGGACTCGCGGTTCAACCAGGACCAGCCGGGCGAGGGGTTCGTCCCGCTCGAGAACGTGGTCGGCCGGGCATTCCTGACGACGTGGCCGCTGCCCCGATTCGGGCTGCTGGACTTCCACCACGAGGTTTTCGCGGGGGTCCCGGAGCCTGCCGACCAGCCGTGACCGTGATCGAACCGCGCCTCACCCTCGAGCGACGGCTGCTCCGTGAGCATCCGGTCGTCATCGCCTGCGATGAGGTCGGACGCGGCGCCCTGGCGGGGCCGGTGGCGGTGGGGGCCGTCGCCGTCGACGCGCCGCGATCGCGCAAGCGCGTGCCGCAGGGTCTGCGGGATTCCAAACTCGTGCCCGAACATCACCGGCCGGCCGTTGCGGCAAGAGCGGCCTCGTGGGTGGCAGCCAGCGCCGTCGGATGGGCCTCGGCCGACGAGATCGACCAGATCGGCATCATGCGTGCTCTGGGGCTTGCCACGATCCGGGCGCTCGCGGATCTGCGCGCCCACGGAGTGATCGCGGAGGAGGCCATCGTGATCCTCGACGGCAACTACGACTACATCACTCCGGCAGGTGCGAGAGACCTGCAGGTGCGTCCGGTGATCAAGGCCGACCGGGACTGCGCCAGCGCCGCAGCGGCGTCGGTCATCGCGAAAGTCGCGCGCGACACGCTGATGACGGGGTTGCACGACGAGTCACCCGCATATCAATGGCTGCGAAACAAGGGGTACGCGAGCCCCGAGCACCGAGCGGCGATCCGCTCGCACGGTCTGAGCAGGCATCACCGGTCGTCGTGGTCGATCGCGGACGCACCGACACTGTTCTGACATCGGCACTGCCGGCGGTCAGAGCGTGGATCCACCGCAGGCGATCTAGAGTGGACTCACCATGGACGACGAGGTATTCGAAGACTACGACCGCGAGCTCGAGCTGGCACTGTACCGCGAGTACCGCGATGTCGTGGGTCAGTTCGCGTACGTGATCGAGACGGAGCGCCGCTTCTACCTCGCCAATGAGGTCAATGTGGTGCGCCGGGATACCGAGCACGACTTCTACTTCGAGATCACGATGAACGACGTCTGGGTGTGGGACATCTACCGCGCCGATCGGTTCGTGAAAGCGGTGCGGGTGCTGACCTTCAAGGACGTCAACGTCGAAGAGCTATCCCGACGCGATTTCCAGCTGCCTGAGGAGCTCTCGCTCGACAGCTGACGCGCCGCGTCCTCTCCTGCACAGCGAGCCTCGTCCGGTCTCTGTGCACGGATGCCGGAAGGCGGCAGCCGCGGGATGCCATGACCGATCACGATCGGAGCATGGCAGTCAAGGACGAGGTCGGCAGAGCCGGCGAAGAGCGCGCAGCGGCATATCTCCAGGAGCAGGGATGGCGCGTGATCGCGCGCAACTGGCGGTGTGCCGCGGGAGAGATCGATGTCGTCGCCGAGGATGGTCTTGACCTCGTCGTGGTCGAGGTCAAGACCCGGCGCGGCGAGGACTTCGGTCATCCCCTCGAAGCGGTCGACGCTCGCAAGCGCCTGCGGCTGTGGCGCCTGGCGATGGCGTGGATCGCGGCCCACCCCGAACAGGCCCAGGGGCGCCGCCTCAGACTCGACGCCGTGTCGGTCCTCGGACCCGATCCTCGAACGGCGACGATCGAGCACCTGCGGGATCTGCGATGACCGTGGTCCGCACCCGGGCCGTCGCTCTCACGGGACTGGACGGGGCCCTCGTCGAGGTCGAGGCCGACCTCTCGCAGCAGACTCCCGACTTCCGGATCATCGGCTTGCCCGACAAATCGCTCGGAGAGGCCGTTCAGCGGGTCCACAACGCCTGCGCGAACAATGGGCTGACGCTGCCGCGACGCAAGCTCACCGTCAACCTGTCGCCCGCGAGCCTGCCCAAGAACGGGTCCGGATTCGACGTCGCGATCGCGGTCGCAGCGATCGCGACCGAGCTTCCGCTGTCGCGCAAATCGCTCGACGCCACGGTGCACATCGGCGAACTCGGGTTGGACGGACGCCTCCGTCCGGTCCCGGGCGTCCTGCCCGCCGTTCTCGCCGCCGCCCGAAAGGGCATCCGCCGCGCAGTGGTGCCTCATGCCAACCGCGAGGAGGCGCAGCTGGTGACCGGGATGAAAGTGCTCGGCGCCGTCAACATCGCTGAGGTGGTCGCCTTCCACGGCGCATCCGTCGCGGTACCCGAGCAGCCCGCGGTTGCGACCGAGCGCCCCGAGGAGAGGGCGGGGGAAGCTCTCGAACTGGCAGACGTGGTAGGCCAACGCGAAGCGGTGAGCGCCCTCATCGTCGCCGCCGCCGGGGGTCATCACATCCTCATGAGCGGTCCTCCGGGGGCGGGCAAGACGATGCTGGCGCGGCGTCTTCCCGGCATCCTGCCTCCTCTCGACGAGGAGGCTGCTCTCCTGGCGGCATCCGTCCGGTCGCTCGGCGGCGAAGTCGTCTCCGCCCTTCGACGTACCCCGCCCTTCGAAGCCCCTCACCACAGCGCGAGCGTGGCTGCGCTGGTCGGCGGGGGATCCCGGATCATCCGGCCGGGCGCGATCGCCCGCGCAGCAACCGGCATCCTGTTCCTCGATGAGGCGGGGGAGTTTCCCGCGCACGCGCTGGACGCATTGCGCCAGCCCCTGGAGAGCGGGCGCATCACCATCCACCGGGCCGGGGCGGTGGCGGAGTTTCCGGCGCGCTTCCAGCTCGTTGCGGCGACCAACCCGTGTCCTTGCGGACAGTTCGCCGTGCCCGGCGGGGCGTGTGTCTGTCCGCCCGTCGCCATCCGTCGCTATCTCGGACGGCTCTCCGGCCCGCTGCTGGACCGGATCGACATCGAACTGTCCATGCGTCGGGTTTCGGTCGCTCCCGGACAGGGCGATGTCGGGGGCACCACGACCGCCGCCGCACACGCTCAGGTGCAGGAAGCGCGCGGACGCGCTGCGCATCGCCTCCGCGACACCCCGTGGCGAACGAATGCCGACGTCTCGGGGAGCTGGCTTCGGCGGGGACCGGCCGCACCATCCCCGATCATCCGCCGACCCCTCGATGCCGCGCTCCATCGTGGCGCGCTGACCCTGCGCGGCTACGACCGCGTCCTCAGGGTCGCCTGGTCGCTGGCCGACCTCGGCGGTCGCCCCCAACTGAGCGTCGAGGACATCGGACGCGCTCTGTTCCTGAAGAAGGGGGTGACCGCGTGAGCTCGTGGCCGGTGTCCTCCGACACCGCCAGACGTGCCCTGGCGGGCGCCCGCGGAGCGGGTAGGTCCGGCCCCGACGTGCTCGACACGTGGGCGCGGGTGGCGTGGAACCTTCTCACCGAACCCGGTGACGGGCCCGCCGGTGCCCTCATCGCGGAGTGCGGCGCCGCTCAGGCGCTCGAGATCGCGGTGCGCGGGCTCCCCGCCCCCGCGCACCTTTCGGCGGACGTGGATCGGGGCCGGGAGCGCTGGATGCCGCGGTGGCGGCCGGAGGGCATCGCTGAGGCGTGCGCTGCTGCAGCCCGCGCCGGCGTGCATCTCATCGTCCCGGGGGACCCGTCGTGGCCCGCGCCCGTGGACGACCTCGGATCGCATCGGCCCGTCGTGCTCTGGGTGCGCGGAAGCGACGAGCTGCTGAGACCGGCGGGCGGTGCGGTCGCGTTGGTCGGGGCGCGCGCGGCAACCGGCTACGGCGAGCACGTCGCCGGAGAGCTCGCCGCAGACCTCGCCGGTTCCGGAACAACGGTGGTGTCCGGCGCGGCGTACGGCATCGACGGCGCCGCCCACCGAGCTGCGCTCTCCGTCGGCGGCACCACCCTGGCTTTCCTCGCCGGCGGCGCTGACCGTCCTTATCCCGCCGGTCACAGCCAGCTGATCGATCGGATCGCCACCTCGGGTGCGGTCATCAGCGAAGCCCCGTGCGGTGCGGCGCCGACGAAGTGGCGGTTCCTCCAGCGGAACCGGCTGATCGCGGCGATCTCCGATGCGACCGTCGTCGTCGAGGCGGGGTGGCGAAGCGGCTCGCTCAACACAGCCGGTCATGCCGCGTCCCTGGGGAGGCCACTCGGCGCGGTGCCCGGGCCGATCACCAGCACCGCCTCGGCGGGGTGTCATCGGCTCATGCGGGACTACGACGCGCGCTGCATCACCTCCGCGGACGATGTCCGCGAGCTCCTCGGCTGGGAGGACGGGACGCTCCTCCCGGCGGTGAACGGAAACCGCACCGACCGGACCACGCGCGTCATGGATGCACTCAGCGTCCGAGCGGAGAGGGACCTCACCCAGATCGCACGGTCCTGCGGCCTGGCACCGGCGGAGGTCGAAGCGGAGCTCGGGATCCTCGCTCTCTCCGGAGGCGTGGAGCGCGGCAGGAGCGGATGGCGCCGGGTCGCTTCCTGGAAGCGATGAGCGCTCCGCCGCGCGGCGTCGCTGCGCTCGGAGCGCATCGGGCATTCTGGGGTGATGCGGCTCTCCGCGGTCATCGAACGTCACCTGGCGCACCTGCGCGACGTCCGGCGGCTGTCCCCGGCGACGGTCCGCGCGTACCGCAGCGATCTGCGCGACCTCACCCACATCCTGGACGACCCCGAGATCGGCGAGATCACTCGCGAGGATCTGCGCGAGTGGCTCTGGCACGTTCAGCAGAGCGGGGCCTCCCGCGCGACCCTGGCACGGCGGGCTGCGTCGGCGCGGGGACTGTTCGCCTGGGCGGTGGCCGACGGCGACCTGCCGACCGACCCCGCCTCGCGTCTGCTCACCCCGAAACGCGGACGAACTCTGCCGACGGTCGCCCCCGCTGTCGCACTCGCCGAGGTGCTCGCCGAGCTGGGAGCCGCAGCATCGGAGACCGGAGACCCTCTCGCGCTGCGCGACCACGCGATTCTCGAGCTCCTCTACGGGGCCGGCATCCGAGTCTCAGAACTCTGCGGTCTCGACAGCGACGACGTCGATCGCGATCGGCGCACCCTGCGGGTGTGGGGCAAAGGAGCCAAGGAGCGCGTCGTCCCGTTCGGCGGGCCCGCCGCCGCGGCCCTGGACGCGTGGCTCGTGCGGGCGCGGCCCGCACTCCTCGCGCGACTCGAGGATAGAGCCGGTGCACAGGCGGCGCTCTTTCTCGGGGCGCGCGGCGGACGGCTCGGCCCGCGCGCCGTGTACGACCTCGTCGCCCGGACGGTCGGCCCCCTCGTCGGAAGACCCGTCGGCCCCCACGCCCTGCGGCACAGCGCCGCCACCCACCTCCTCGACGGTGGTGCCGACCTGCGCAGCGTCCAGGAGATCCTCGGTCACGAGAGCCTCGGCACGACGCAGATCTACACCCACGTCTCGCACGAACGTCTCACCGCGTCCTACCGTCTGGCGCATCCCCGGGCCTGATCCGCCGCATCCTCAGCAGCACGGGAGGAGGACCGCGCGCGGCACACCTCCGAGGAGCAGCATCGGGTTGATGTAGGCGCCGTCCCACCGCACACCGAAGTGGAGGGTGCCCGGCGCACTGTGACCGCCCTCCGCCAGGGCGGCGACGACATCCCCGCGTTCGACCGCCGTTCCCGGCGGGACGACGCCGGCGGCGGGTTCCAACGTGGAGACGAACCCCTTCCCATGGTCGATCGTGACCACAGGACGCCCGGCCACCTGTCCGGTGAAGGCGATCACCCCGTCGGCAGGCGCGACGACATCCGCCGATGCGGGGGACCCGACCGGGGCGATGTCGATCCCTCGATGGCCCGGTGCGTACTCGTGCGCGGGCGCGATATAGGGACTGACGAGTCGGAACGGGATGAGCGGCCATCCCCAGGTCTCCACCAGGGGAATCGACACATCGTCGTCGGGAACCGCCGCGCCGGCAGGACTGAGGCCTGCGACCGCGAGGGCGGAACCGAGGACGACAGCCAGCCGGAATCCTGCTGGCCGACCAGTCCGGTGCTGTCGGTGTGACGGCGCACGCGAGGACATGGGGCAAGGGTCGCTCACCCAGCCACGCGAAGGGCCGGGCGCGAACGGATCTGTGGAGTCGTGACACGTGCCCGCGCGTGGGGAGGAGAGGACGCGGGCACCACGACGCTGATAGACTCTCCTTCGCACCCCGACCTCGGGGTGACTACGCGTGCCCTCAGCGCGCCGCGACGACTCCGGTCCCGCGGTGCGCGGCATCCTTCCCACGGTCTCCACCCGACATCGTCGCGTGCGAGCGGAAGGCGGTCGGGTACCAGGCATCACCGGTCGATCGACCGGGAGGAAAACCGAAACGGCGCGACTGCGCCAGAGAAGGAGAACGGCCATGGCCGTCGTCACCATCCGCCAGCTGCTCGACAGCGGCGTTCACTTCGGACACCAGACCCGTCGGTGGAATCCGAAGGTCAAGCGCTTCATCCTCACGGAGCGCAGTGGCATCCACATCATCGACCTCCAGCAGTCGCTGTCGTACATCGACAAGGCGTACGAGTTCGTCAAGGAGACCGTCGCACACGGTGGGACCGTCCTGTTCGTCGGGACGAAGAAGCAGGCCCAGGAAGTCATCGCCGAGCAGGCGACCCGCGTCGGCCAGCCCTACGTCAACCAGCGCTGGCTCGGTGGACTCCTCACCAACTTCCAGACGGTGTCCAAGCGCCTGGCGCGCATGAAGGAACTCGAAGAGCTCGACTACGACAACCCGGCGGAGAGCGGCTTCACCAAGAAGGAACTGCTGCTGAAGAAGCGCGAGCTCGACAAGCTGCACAAGTCGCTCGGCGGTATCCGCAACATGTCCAAGACGCCTTCGGCGATCTGGGTCGTGGACGCCAAGCGCGAGCACCTCGCCGTCGATGAGGCCACGAAGCTCGGCATCCCGATCATCGGCATCCTCGACACCAACGCCGACCCTGACGAGTTCCAGTACCCCATCCCCGGCAACGACGACGCCATCCGCTCGGTGTCGCTGTTGACGCGGATCATCGCCGACGCCGCTGCCGAGGGCCTGATCCAGCGCCACCAGCCCGCAGACGCCGACGAGGCCGCCGAGCCGCTCGCCGAGTGGGAGCGCGAGCTCCTCGAGCAGGGCTCGACGGTCACGGGCGCCGCCGACGTCTCGGTCGCTGCGACAGAGACCGCCGCCGACGAAGCCGGAGCAGCCGCCGCGGAGGAGGTCGTCGCCGTCGAGACCGCCGAGACGCCCGAGCCGGGCGCGGAGGCCGCCGAGACCCCCGAGCCGGGCGCGGAGGCCGCTGACGCCCCCGAGGCCGTCGCCGACGAGGCCACCGAGAAGTAGGCCGTCGTTCCTCCGGGGTGAGGTGGACATTCCGCACCCCGGAGGAACCCGCATGCACACGACAGCACCCGTCACATAAGGAGCCGCCACCCATGGCAAACTTCACCATCGCCGACATCAAGGCTCTTCGCGAGCAGCTCGGCACCGGAATGGTCGACACGAAGAAGGCCCTCGAAGAGGCCGACGGCGATGTCGAGAAGGCCGTAGAGATCCTGCGTCTGAAGGGCGCGAAGGGCAACGCCAAGCGTGCCGACCGCTCCACGAGCGAGGGCCTCGTCGCGGCCCGCGAGCAGGACGGCAAGGTCACCATGATCGAGCTCGCCTGCGAGACCGACTTCGTCGCCAAGAACGACCGCTTCGTCGCTCTGGCCGAGAAGGTCGTCGAGGCCGCGGCCGCCACCGGCGCCGACTCCGTCGACGCGGCGCTCGCGGCGCCCGCGGGCTCGCAGACGGTCGCCGAGCTCATCTCGGACGAAGCCGCGATCATCGGCGAGAAGGTCGAGCTGCGTCGCGTGCGCACGCTCGCCGGCGACAACTTCGAGGTCTACCTGCACAAGACCAGTAAGGACCTGCCCCCGCAGGTCGGTGTGGTCCTGGCCTACTCGGGTGACGACGCCGAGACGGCACGCAGCCTCGCACAGCACATCTCCTTCGCCAATCCCTCGTACCTGTCACGCGATGAGGTGCCCGAGGAGGACGTCGAGAAGGAGCGTCAGATCGTCACGGAGATCTCGCGCAACGAGGGCAAGCCCGAGGCGGCGCTCCCCAAGATCGTCGAGGGACGCGTGAACGCCTTCTTCAAGCAGGTCTCGCTCCTGGACCAGGACTACGCCCGCGACAACAAGATGTCGGTCGCCCAGGTCGCGAAGGACGCAGGTCTGACCCTCACCGGGTTCGCCCGGTTCAAGGTCGGAGCCTGAGACCGTTGCAGGGCCCGCATCGACCCCACGTCGATGCGGGCCCTTTCTCACGCTTCGATAGTCTGCGTTGGACGAGAGGATGATCCGTGATCGATGAGACGAGCCACCGCCGTCGTGTTCTGCTGAAGCTGTCCGGGGAGGCGTTCGGAGGAGGACAGCTCGGGGTCAATCCCGATATCGTCAGCCAGATCGCCCGCGAGATCGCCGCCGCGGTCGATCGGGTCGAGATCGCCGTCGTCGTCGGCGGCGGCAACTTCTTCCGCGGGGCCGAGCTGAGTCAGCGGGGGATGGACCGAGGTCGGGCCGACTATATGGGCATGCTCGGCACCGTGATGAACGCGCTCGCACTGCAGGACTTCCTGGAGCAGGCCGGCGCCGCCACGCGCGTCCAGTCGGCGATCTCGATGACGCAGGTCGCGGAGCCCTACATCCCGCGCCGCGCCGAGCGTCACATGGAGAAGGGCCGGGTCGTCATCTTCGGCGCCGGAGCAGGTCTGCCCTACTTCTCCACAGACACCGTCGCTGCCCAGCGCGCCCTCGAGATCGGCGCGGTGGAGGTGCTGGTCGCCAAGAACGGCGTCGACGGCGTCTACACCGCCGACCCGCGGAAGGACGCCACCGCGACCCGCATCGATCGCATCACCTACATCGACGCGCTCCAGCGCGGTCTGAAGGTCGTCGACTCGACCGCCTTCAGCCTGTGCATGGACAACGGGATGGACATGCGCGTGTTCGGCATGGAGCCGGAGGGCAACGTCACCCGTGCCCTTCTGGGCGATTCCATCGGCACCCTGGTGACTGTCTGACTTCGACCTGCCCACCACCACGGTGCGCTGCCCGGGCCGTCCGGGGTCGCGCACTAGACTTCTCATGAGTTCGGAGAATGGAGTTCCTGTGATCGCCGACGTACTGGCAGATGCCGCTTCCCGCATGGATCGTGCGGTCGACGCCGCGAAGGAGGACTTCGCGACCGTGCGCACGGGCCGCGCCAACCCCCAGCTGTTCCAGAAGATCATGGTCGACTATTACGGTTCCCCCACGCCGCTGGCCCAGCTCGCCTCGCTGAACAACCCCGAAGCACGCACCCTCGTCGTCACGCCGTACGACAAGTCGGCGCTGAAGGCCATCGAGCAGGCGATCCGCGACACCCCGAACCTCGGAGCCAATCCCACCAACGACGGCAACATCGTTCGTGTCACGCTGCCCGAGCTCACCCAGGAGCGACGTAAGGAGTTCGTCAAGATCGTCCGGGCCAAGGGCGAGGATGCCAAGGTGCATGTCCGCGGGATCCGCCGCAAGGCCAAGGACGACCTCGACTCGCTCAAGAGCGAGGTCGGTGAGGATGAGATCTCCCGCGGTGAGAAGGAGCTCGACGCTCTGACGCGCACGCACGTCGACGCCATCGATGACGCGCTCAAGCGCAAAGAGGCTGAGCTGCTCGAAGTGTGAGCCGGTCATGACAGACACCGCGGGCGGGGAGCGGGGCAGCGACGCCCCGGCGGCTCCCGCGACCCGTCGCGAGGCCGCTGCGGCCCGGCGGGGTCCCGACACCGGAGAACCCGGATTCCAGACGCACGTGCGCGCCGCCCGAAGCGAACTGGAGACACAGCTCGCCCATGCGCGCGCCGAGTTCGAGGAGGCCAACGCCCGGATCACGCAGCGCACGGGACGCAACCTCATCCTGGCGATCCTCATCGGTCTCGCGATCGGCGTCGTGGTCCTGGCATCCCTCATCTTCTTCAAAGAGCTGTTCGTCCTTTTCGCGCTGGCCGCCAGCACCCTCGGCACCTTCGAGTTCAGCCGCGCGCTGCGCGCGTCGGGACGCCGCGTCAATGTCGTCGCCCAGCTCCTCGCGGGAACGCTCCTGGTTCTCGCCGGCTTCTTCCTGCAGCCCTGGCTGCACTGGATCGGCGCGTTCGCCGCGGTCGCCCTCGTGGTGGTGTGGCGGCTGGTGGCGCAGCTCTTCGCCGATGACGCAAGACCGCACGCGCTCGTCCTCGGCGACGTCCTGATCGCCGCCCTCGTCCAGCTCTACGTCCCCTTCTTCGCCAGTCTCTGCGTCGCCCTCCTCGCCCAGGACGGCGGCCAGTGGTGGGTTCTGGCTTTCATCATCGTGGCGGTCGTCTCCGACACCGGCGCCTACGTGTCGGGACTCACCCTCGGACGGGGCGGCCGTCACCCGATGGCGCCCCGCGTCAGTCCGAAGAAGACGTGGGAGGGGTTCGCGGGGGCCGCCGCAGCCGCGGTCATCGCCGGTCTCCTGCTCGCTCCGTTGATGCTCGGTCTGCCGGTCTGGACGGGGGTCATCATCGGACTGGTGATCCTCGGCACTGCCACGGCCGGAGACCTCGGCGAATCGATGATCAAACGCGATCTCGGGATCAAGGACATGAGCTCGTGGCTCCCCGGTCACGGAGGCGTCCTCGACCGCCTCGACTCGATCCTCCCCTCCACGACGGCGGCGCTCGCGCTCTACTACCTGCTCTCGCCCCTGGGAGTCTCATGACCGATCTTCGACCATCAGACACGGCTGCTTCGGACGACCCGCACTCCCGGACGGCCTTCCCGATCGCGCCCGGCCGCGAGAAGGGCTACGACCGCGACGCGGTGGACGAATTCCTCGTGCGCGCCCGCGAGTCCTTCGAAGGACGGGCGGCCGATCCCGTGACCTCGTGGGACGTTCGCCACGCCGCGTTCGCCCTCATGCGCGGCGGCTACGTCATCGACGCCGTCGATTCGGCCCTCGGCCGGATCGAGGACGCCTTCGCCGCCCGTGAACGCGAGGCCGAAGTCGGCCGGCTCGGCGCCGCCGGGTGGGTGGGGCGTACCCGTGATCTTGCTCAGGAGGTCCTGGATCGGCTGTCGCGCCCGGAGGGCCGGCGCTTCGACCGCGTCAGCGTCCTCCGCTTCGGCTACCGGGTCGATGAGGTGGACCTGGTGGCCGACCGCATCTGCCGCTATCTGGAATCCGGCCAGACGGTGACGGTCGAGCAGGTGCGCGCGGTGGCCTTCCGCATGCAGCGCGGCGGGTACCGTGAGCAGCAGGTCGACGCCGTGCTCGACGCCGTCGTCGAAGTCATGCTCGCGGTGTCGTGACGCCCCTCTCGACGCTCGTGGCGGGACGTCGGTAGACTCGGCGGCACTGTGACTCCCGAAGGCCCCGTTGCGCACGACACGCCGGCACCGAACGAGGATGCCGGACCGACGCCTGCCGTCGTACCGACCCGACGGCGCGACGTCGCCGCTGTCGAACGGGCACCCGCCCGGCGCGGAATGGCTCGACGCAGTCCGCCGCCTCCGGCCGCGCGGTGGTCTCGGCGACGGAGCACCTCGGCGACATTCGCCGCCTTCGCCGCTGTGGCGTTCGCTGCCGCCTGGATCGGTCCCACCGGGGCGGCACTGTCCAGCGCGAGCGCCGAGGAGGTGCCGCCCATCTCGTTGTACGCCAGCACCCTCGGCGACGTGCAGTCGGTGACCGCGGAGGCCCGCACCGGCGCCGAAGCCTCGTCACTCGATCGCAGCGGTTACACCGTCTACGTCACCCCGACGCCGACACCCACACCGACGCCGACCCCCACGACGGCGCGGTCGACCGCGTCGTCGTCCTCCTCGGGTTCGGGCGGCTGGGTGCCACCGTTCGTCACGCCCGATCCGGGGAGCGCCCAGGCGATCGCGTACGACGTGGTCAGGGCGCGCGGGTGGGGCGATGACCAGTTCAGCTGCCTGGTCGCTCTGTGGAACAAGGAATCCGGATGGCGCGTGAACGCGTACAACGCCTCCAGCGGTGCGTACGGGATTCCCCAGTCCCTCCCCGGCAACAAGATGGCCTCCGCCGGCGCCGACTGGGAGACCAACCCCGCGACGCAGATCACCTGGGGACTGGGCTACATCGCGGGGCGCTACGGCACGCCGTGCGGGGCGTGGGATCACTCGACCCGTACCGGGTGGTACTGACCTGATGCCGCGCTCGCATCGTCGTCGCCCGGATCCTGCCCGCGACGACTCCTTCGAACGGCTGCTCGCCGGCTGGAAGCGCACCGAGGAGCGCCGCGGCGCGACGTGGACCGTCCAGCCGGTATCGGCGGGGCAGGCTGCGAAGTCGTACATCTGTCCGGGGTGCTCGCAGGAAATCCCGCCGGCGACTGCTCACGTCGTAGTGTGGCGCGCCGACGGCATCCTCGGCGATGCTGCCGCCCTTGCCGACCGTCGCCATTGGCACACGCATTGCTGGAGGATCGGCTGATGGAGATTCGCGGACCCGTCCTGCTCCCTGCGCGCCGGGAGGACATCGAGCTTCGCACCGTGGACGGCCTGACCCTGGTCGGAGAGCTGGCGGTCCCGGAGGGCGCGGCGCCGGTGGCAACGCTCGTGACGCTTCATCCCCTCCCGACGGCGGGCGGGTTCATGGATTCGCATATCCTGCGAAAAGCCGCCGGACGCCTGCCCGCGCTGGCCGACCTCGCTGTGCTGAGGTTCAACACCCGGGGGACCAGCTCTGCTCGCGGCACGAGCGAGGGGAGTTTCGACGGTGGTCGCACCGAGGCTTTCGACGTCGCCGCGGCGATGGACTTCGTCCGGGAACGCGGGCTGCCTCGGCCCTGGCTCATGGGATGGTCCTTCGGCACCGAGCTGGCACTGAAGTACGGACGCGACCACGAGGTCGAAGGCATCATCCTCCTCTCGCCGCCGTTGCATCGTGCGACCGAGGATGACCTCGCGGGCTGGGCCGGAGATCTGCGGCCGGTCATCGCGCTCATCCCCGAGCTCGACGACTATCTGCGTCCGGATGCTGCCCGCGAGCGGTTCGCCACGATCCCTCACGCGACCCTCATCGACGTGGAGGGCGGGAAGCACCTCTGGGTCGGCGAGAACCAGACGCGTCGCGTCCTCACCGAGATCGTGGCCGTGGTCAACCCCGACGCGCTGCCGTTGCCCGTGGAATGGGACGGCCCTCTCGCCGACCCTGCCTGATCGGAACGCCGGTCACAGCTCGTTCTGTCGCGGGATGATCACCTGTCGATAGATGATGAGGATGCTGGCGGCGACCGGGATTGCGACAAGGGCGCCGAGAAGGCCCAGGAGCGAGCCTCCGGCGAGCGCCGCGATGACCACGACAGCCCCGGGGATCGACACCGCACGGTTCATGATGCGCGGGGCGACGACGTACGCCTCGATCTGCATGTAGATGAGGTAGTAGATCGCCGCGACGAGCGCCGTCGTCGGGGACCCGAGCCCGGGGATCAGGCACGTGAGCACGATGATGGTCGATCCGGTGAGGGTGCCCACGAGCGGGATCAGCGAGAAGAAGAAGGCGATGACCGCGAGGACGGCGGGGAAGGGGGCCTGGATGATCGACAGGAAGATGAAGCTCAGAATGCCGTTGGTCACGCCGAGGCTCAGCTGACCGATGACGTAGAACCCCACGGAGGCGGTGATCTGCTCGGCCAGGTCGATGAAGCGGGGGCGCTTCGAGGCCGGCACCAGCTGGTAGACGGCCCTCTTGAGGTTCGGGGTGGATGCGGTGAAGTAGATGGTCAGGATGAGGACGATGAACGCGCCGCCGAACCCGGCGACCACGGCGCCCACGGTCCCGAGGACGCCCTCGCCGATCGTGCTGCCGATGGACCCGAGGTCGAGCGAGGTGTACCAGTCCTCGATGTAGTTCCACACCTCGTCCACTCGGATCCCCGGGAACGCGTCCTGCGCCCAGGTGAGGACTCCGCCGATGAACTCTTCCCAGGTCATGGTTGAGAACAGGTCTTGGATGGCCGCGATCAGCTGCGCCACCTGGGCGACGATGATCGGCACCACCATGAGGATGATCCCCGCGAAGATGCCGAGCACTCCGAGGATGGTGATGAGCACGGCCGCCCAGCGGGGGAGCCCGCGGCGCTCGAGCCACGAGATGATCGGGTCGAGGCCGAGGGACAGGAACAGCGCCGTGCCGACGTACAGCAGGATCGTCGAGAGAGTCTGAATGCTCGCGATGAGCAGGAGTCCCAGACCCACCCCGAGAGTGGCGACGAGCGCCACGCGGAACGGATTGTGGATCTTCATCGGTGCGCGCCCTCTCTCGGCTGAACCGGCGCATCGACGTCCGGCCTTGTCAGGATACTGATAGGCGGTCGTCACTCCCGGCATCACGCGCTCCCGGGCGACATCCAGGCGCCCTTCGGTAGTCTGGAACGTCGAGTTTTGCGCTCCACCGCGTCCTGGAGCGGTATCGGAGCGAGGAGAGGTGAGGCATTCGTGCGTTTCGTGTGGGCTGTCGCGGCCTTCGTCCTGGCCGCCCTGATGATCGGCGCGGGAATCGCCCAGCGCACGGTCTTCCAGGGGCCGGACACCGAGACCGCCGCCGTCTCCCTCGAGGAGGACACGCCCTACGTGCTGGTCGAGGGCGACGTGCTGAACAGCCGCCCGGGAGCTCAGACCCTTCGCGCACAGGGTGAGGGAACCATCTTCGCGGCGTACGGTCGGACCGCTGATCTCGAGGCCTGGCTCTCGGACACGGCTTACACCCGGGTGACGGTCGACCCGGAGGGGGCTCTCGACGCAGAGGAGATCACCCCGAGTCTCGCCGTCTCGGAGGAGACCGGGGAGGACGCGACGCCGACGCCCGAGGAGTCCGCACCCGTCGAAGGCACGGAATCCGAGGTGCCCGCCGACGAAGCCACCACCGGCGATGAGGGGAGCACGGACGACGTCCGCAGCCCGGTGGGCTCGGATCTGTGGCTGGATGAGTTCCAGCAGGAGGATGTGCTCATCGCCCCGCTGCAGCTGCCGGAGGACATGAGTGTGCTCGTCGCGGCGGACGGTGTCGAGCCTGCACCGGCCGACATCACGGTGTCGTGGCCGATCGCCAACGCCACCCCGTGGGCCGGGCCGCTCATCGTCGCCGGCGGTCTCATCATGGCCGTAGGCGTGTTCCTCTACATCCTCGCGATCCGTCATCTCCGACGTTCGCGCGGCCCTCGCCGCAAGGGTCTCCCCGTCCCGGTCACCGAGCCGATCGACCTCGCCGTCGAAGGCAGGAGCAAAGGCGTGATCAGTGCGAGCGGTCGGCGCGCCCTCGCCGCGGGCCGCCGCCGCCTCGTCGTCATCCCGGCCGTCGCGGTGTCCGCGCTCCTGTTCGCCGGATGCTCGTCCGAGGCATGGCCGCAGTTCGCCCCTTCGCCGACGCCCTCGCCGTCCGCGTCGGTCATCGTTCCCGAGGGCCAGCAGGCGCCGGCGGTCACCGAAGCCCAGGCGGATCGCATCTGGACACGGGTCGCCGAGACTGTCGCGTCCGCCGACGAGGCGGCGGATGAAGCGCTGGCCGCCACGCGGCTGGACGGCGCCGTGCTCGCCGCGCGTGCGACCAACTACGCGCTGCGCGCGGCGATCAGCGACTATCCCGCTCCCGCCGCACTGCCGGCAGAGCCGCTGACACTCGTGCTGCCCCAGGCGTACGACGAATGGCCGCGTTCGATCGTGGGGGTCGTCGATGACACCGACTCCAACACCTCCAGCATCATGATGCTCACGCAGCAGGACCAGTGGTCGCCGTACCGGCTGACGTATCTGGCGAGCCTCGAAGCGGCCACGGAGCTTCCGGTCGTGGCGCCGGCCTACATCGGCGCCGTCCAGCCTGCACCGGATTCTCCCTTCCTCCTGCTGCCTCCCGCGCAGCTCGCTGAGGCTTACGCCGACATCTTGAACAGCGGCGAGGAGAGCGAGTACTACGACCTCTTCGACGTCGCGAGCGACCAGTTCCGCGTGAGCGTGGCCGGGGACCGGCAGAAGCGCCTGGACGAGTTCAACCAGACCGGCGCGTCCACGGGCGAGCTGACCTTCCAGGCCGCGCCCGGCGCGTACGACCCGCTGGCTCTCGCGACGCTCGAGAGCGGTGCGATCGTCGCGGTGAACATCGACGAGATCGACACCGTCAAGCCCACCAATCCCGACGCGGTGATCAAGCTCGAGAACAATCCCACGGTGCGCACGCTCTCCGGAGCCGAGCAGTCGTCGACGGGTTTCACAACGACCTACACCGATCAGCTCTTCTTCTACGTGCCCGGCCAGGGATCCACGGAGAAGATCCGCCTGCTCGGATACGCATCCGACATCCTCAACGCGAAGGTGATTCCGTGACCGACGTCTCTCCTGGTGCGACCCTGCGGGGCGCCGTCGACCTGTCCTCTCTTCGAAACCGTCCCGCTGCGCCGCCCGCCGGTTCAGCCGGGCCGACCGGTGACGGCGTCGCGCCATCCCCGGCGGGGCGCGTGGCGTCTCTCGTGATGGACGTCACGGACGCGACGTTCGGCCAGGTGCTGGAGCTGTCACGCACGGTTCCCGTCGTCGTGGACCTCTGGGCCGAGTGGTGCGGTCCCTGCAAGCAGCTGAGTCCCGCGCTGGAGCGCGTCGTCACGGAGCTGGATGGTCGGATCGTGCTCGCCAAAGTCGACGTCGACGCCAATCCGCAGTTGGCGCAGGCGTTCCGGGCGCAGTCGATCCCGATGGTCGTGGGGGTCGTCGCCGGTCAGCCGGTGCCGTTGTTCACCGGCGCGGTCCCCGAGCAGCAGGTGCGCGAGGTCTTCGCCCAGTTCTTGCAGCTGGCCGCCCAGAACGGTGTCACCGGAACCGTTGCGGCGGATGCGGACGTCGCCGATCCCGACGGGCCGGCCGAGCCGGAGGTTCCACCGCTTCACGCCGAAGCGGCTGCCGCGATCGAGGCGGGCGACTACGCCACGGCGGTCAGCGCCTACGAGCGCGCTCTGGCCGAGAACCCGCGCGACGCCGATGCGCGCGCTGCGCTGGGCCAGGTGCGCCTTCTTCAGCGTGTGCAGGGTGTCGACCTCGTGGCCGCCCGCGACGCCGCTGCCGCAGGCTCCGCAAGATCTCGACGCCCAGTTCGCCGTGGCTGACCTGGATGTCGCCGGCGGCCACGTCGACGATGCCTTCGCGCGTCTCCTGGACCTTTTCGCGGTCCTCCCCGACGATGAGCGCGCACCGGTGCGCGAGCGTCTGCTCGAACTGTTCGGCGTGATCGGTGACGCCGACCCCCGCGTCATCCGCGCGCGCGGGCGCCTCGCGTCCCTGCTCTTCTGAGGCGGCGCTCTTGCACGGCGAGGGTCCTCTGACGTAAGCGACGCGATCGACATGACGGAGGGGGCGAGCTGCTGCCCGCCCCCTCCGTCATGTCAGCCCCGGGTCGGGGAGGGGATGTGCGCGGGAGTGCGGTGGCGCAGCCAGAGCACGCCGAGAGGGGGAAGGACCATGGACGCGCGGCCGTTGTCATCGGCATGCACGACGCCCATGTTTCCCACGCCCGAACCGCCGTACTCAGCGGCGTCGGAGTTGAGGACCTCCTCCCACACACCGGCGGCCGGCAGATCGAGCGTGAACGGCTGAACCGGAACACCGGAGAAGTTGGCGATCACTGCGACGGTGTTGCCATGGTGGTCGCGGCGCGAGAACGCGATGACGTTGGGATCCCACGACGGCGCCCCCAGGCGGTGGAACGCCGACCCGTCGGCATCCCGCGACCACAGGGCCGAGTGGGCACGGTACTGCCGATTCAGCTGGGCGACGAAGTCCTGCAGCTGCCGGTGCGGTGGCTGCTCGAGCAGCCACCAATCCAGACCCCGTGACTCCGACCACTCGGACAGCTGACCGAACTCCTGGCCCATGAACAGCAGCTGCTTGCCGGGGTGGCCCCACATGTATGCGAGGTAGGCGCGCATGTTCGCCAGCTTCTGCCAGTGATCACCCGGCATGCGCTGGAAGAGGCTGCCCTTGCCGTGGACGACCTCGTCGTGGCTGATCGGCAGGATGTAGTTCTCGCTGAACGCGTAGACGAACGAGAACGACATCTCGCCCTCGTGGTGGCTGCGGTACATCGGATCCCGGCCGATGTACTGCAACGAGTCGTTCATCCACCCCATGTTCCACTTGAATCCGAACCCGAGACCGGCGTGGCTGGTGGGCGCGGTCACGCCCGGGAAGCTGGTGGACTCCTCGGCGATCATCGAGATTCCGGGATAGCGCCGGTAGGCGGTGGCGTTGACCTCCTGCAGGAACGCGATGGCGTCGAGGTTCTCGCGGCCGCCGTAGATGTTGGGGAGCCACTCGCCTTCGTTCCGCGAATAGTCCAGGTACAGCATCGAGGCGACCGCGTCGACACGGAGGCCGTCGACATGGAACTCCTGCAGCCAGTAGAGCGCGTTGGCGACCAGGAAGTTGCGCACCTCGCGCCGGCCGTAGTCGAAGATGTAGGTGCCCCAGTCCTTGTGCTCGCCGCGCCGCGGGTCGGCGTGCTCGTACAGGGGCTCGCCGTCGAAGCGCGCCAGAGCCCAATCGTCCTTGGGGAAGTGGCCGGGAACCCAGTCCATGATGACGCCGATGTTCGCCTGATGCAGGCGGTCGATCAGATACCGAAGGTCATCCGGCGTGCCGAAGCGACCCGTCGGGGCGAAATAGCCGGTGACCTGATATCCCCAGGATCCGCCGAAAGGGTGCTCCGCGAGGGGCATGAACTCGACATGCGTGAAGCCCTGCTCGGTCAGATAGGCGATGAGCGGATCGGCGGCCTCGCGATACGACAGCCCGGGACGCCACGAGCCGAAGTGAAGCTCGTAGATCGACATCGCGCTCTCCGCGGGGCGGGATGCGGCACGCTCCTTCATCCACGCGCCGTCGCCCCACGAGAAGGAGGAGTCCTCGATGATCGAGGCCGTGCCGGGAGCGATCTCCGCGCGACGCGCCATCGGGTCTGCCTTCATCACCCAGGCGCCGTGACGGGAGAGGATCTCGAACTTGTAGCGGACGCCGGCGACCAGGTCGGGAACGAACAGCTCCCAGACCCCGCTGCCGCCCATCGACCGCATCGCGTGGCCGGTGCCGTCCCAGTTGTTGAAATCGCCCACCACCCGGACGGCCTGCGCGTTCGGCGCCCACACGGCGAAGGACGCACCGGCGACGCCGTCGTGGGTGCGAAGATGCGCTCCGAGGGCGTTCCACAGTTCCTCGTGGCGGCCCTCACCGACGAGATGGAGATCGAGTTCGCCGATCGTCGGACCGTGCCGGTAGGGGTCGTCGGCGGTGTACTCCGAGCCGTCCGGGTACGTGGCGGTGATGACGTATCCGGCCGGTCGCGAGGTGCACACGCCCTCCCAGATGCCGGCGTGGCGATGGGTCAACGGCACACGGGTACCGTCGTCGAACACGGCGATGACGCTCTCGGCCAGGGGGCGGCGGGTTCTGATGACCGCCCCCCTTCCCTCGGTCCCCAGTGTGTGGATTCCGAGCACCGAATGCGGATCGTGGTGCGCGCCGTGGGAGACGGCGTCGAGAAGGCCGGTGTCGAGGGGCGGGGGAGTGGCGGTCATGCGCGGTCCTTTGCGATGTGGAGGATGTGCACCGGTTCGGTGAAGGCGTCCAGGCGCACGAAGTTGTGATCCGACCACGTCCAGCGGGCCCCGGTCACGAGGTCCTCGACCTCGAAGGGGTCTCCGGGCGCCACGCCCCACACACGGGTGTCGAGGTGGACCATGGTCTGACGGGTGGAGTGCGGGTCGACGTTGACCACCACCAGGATGGTGTCGGATTCGCCCGTCGGCGACAGCGCGGCATCCAGATGCTTGGAATACACCAGGATCGCCTCGTCATCGCTCCAGTGCACGTCGAGGTTGCGCAGCTGCCGGAGCGCCGGGTGCGCGCGCCGGATCTCGTTGAGGCGCCGGAGCCACGGCGCGAGGGAGTCGCCACGGGCCTCGGCGCCGTCCCAGTCTCGGAACTTGTACTCGTACTTCTCGTTGTCGATGTTCTCCTCCGAGCCCGGACGGGCCACGTTCTCGAACAGCTCGTACCCGGCGTAGACCCCCCAGGTCGGTGACGCCGTCGCCGCGAGGGCGGCGCGGATCCGGTATCCCGGTCGTCCGCCGTACTGCAGGTACTCGGTGAGGATGTCATGGGTGTTGACAAACAGGTTCGGCCGCATGAAGTCCGACGTCTCATGCGAGATCGACGTGAAGAACTCCTCCAGCTCCGTCTTGCTGTTGCGCCAGGTGAAGTAGGTGTAGCTCTGCTGGAACCCGGCCATCGCCAGGCCCCGCATCATCGCCGGACGGGTGAAGGCCTCGGAGAGGAAGATGACGTCGGGGTCGGCCTGATTGACCGTTCCGATCAGCCACTCCCAGAACTGCACGGGCTTGGTGTGGGGGTTGTCGACCCGGAAGATCTTCACCCCGAGTCCCACCCAGTGCTGCACGACGCGCAGGATCTCCGCATAGATCCCCGCAGGGTCGTTGTCAAAGTTCGGCGGATAGATGTCCTGGTACTTCTTCGGCGGGTTCTCTGCGAAGGCGATCGAGCCGTCGGGGAGGGTGGTGAACCACTCCGGGTGCTCGGTGACCCACGGATGATCCGGAGAGGCGTTCAGCGCGAGGTCGAGCGCGACTTCGAGGCCGTGCCCCCGCGCGGCCTCGACGAAGGCGACGAAGTCGGACTCGGTGCCCAAATCGGGGTGGATGGCGTCGTGTCCGCCCTCAGGGGATCCGATGGCGTACGGAGAGCCGGGGTCGCCCGGCTCGGAGGTGAGGCTGTTGTTCCTGCCCTTACGGTTGGTGGTTCCGATCGGGTGGATGGGCGGGAGGTAGATGACGTCGAACCCCATCCCGGCCACGCCCGGGAGTCGTTCGATGGCGGTTCGCAGCGTTCCGCTGGTGACCGAGCCGTCGTCGTTGCGCGTGGCGCCCTCGGAGCGCGGGAAGAACTCGTACCACGCCCCGACACCGGCTCGCTCGCGCTCGACGAGCAGTTCCATCTCCTCCCCGGCGCTGACGATCGCAGAGGTCGGACGGGAGGCGAACAGCGCGGCGATCCGCTCATCGCGGACGATCTCCAAGGCCTGCGCGTCGGAGACGTCGGCGTCGCGCATCCGCGCGGCGGAGGCTGCGAGCAGCTTGCGCTCGGCTGCGCTGCGGTCCTTCTCGGCGGCGGCGGTGTCGAAAAGGCGCGCACCGGACTCGCGCATGACGAAGGGGTCGAGGCCGGCGGCGAGCTTGATGTCGGCGGCGTGCCGCCAGGTGGCGAAGTCGTCGCTGAAGGCCTCGAACCGGAAGCGCCAGACCCCGGTCTCGAGGGGGGCGATCGTTGTCGTCCAGCGGTCGAAGCCGTCGTTCAGCGGTGTGAGCCGGTGAAGGGACTCCTCCTCCGAGGGGGAGAAGAGCCTCACCTGCACGCCGATCGCATCGTGTCCTTCACGGAAGGCGGTCACAGTGAACGGGACGGCGTCGCCGACGTACGCGGACGGCCGGTACCGGCCGCCCGGAACGCTGGGAGAGGGGAGCGCCAGGGGGATGCGCGGCGTCACCGTGGGCGCTGGCGCGGTGGCGGGGAGGACGGCGCGCACCGGGATCGCCGATGCCGAGCGCCAGGGACGGGAGCGGGGGGAACGAGTCGTCGTGGCCACCACTCGAACCTACCGCGCACCATCAGCGGACCCCAGGGCTTGCGCTTGGGCCGCAGATCATTCAACGCGAAACAGCCGCATGCTCGTCGGGGGGATCTCCAGAACGTCACCGGGTGCGAAGACACCTTCATGCGCGGAAGGATCCTCATCGGCGCTCGACCACAGCGAGACGAAGCGCTCGGCCTGTTCGAGTTCGGGAAGGGTGACCGTTGTCGGGCGCTCCACACCATGGACGACGAGGAGCACCCGGTTGAACGGCTCGTTCTCGGGGGTCGAGGCAGCGACGTACTGAAGCGTGCGGTGGCCGGGGTCGGTCCACCGCTCGGGCGACATGGTCTGCCCGGTTTCGTCGTACCACTCCATCACGGTGGCCGAAGGGATGCGCTCGCCCAGCCGGGCGAACCGGATCGGACGCAGCGCAGGGTTCTCCCGACGCAGCCTCGTGAGGGTCTGCACGTGCGAGAGGAGGTCTTCCTGCCAGGGGGCGTGCTCCCAGGACAGCCAGGTCAGCGGCGAGTCGTGGCAGTAGGCGTTGTTGTTCCCTCGCTGCGTGCGGCCGAACTCGTCGCCTGCCGTCAGCATCGGGATCCCCGCCGACAGCAGCAGGGTGCCGAGGAGGTTGCGCATCGCGCGACGGCGGGTGGCGAGGATCGTCTGGTCGTCGGTGCGCCCTTCCGCCCCGTGGTTGAACGAGCGGTTCGTGTCGGCGCCGTCCCGGTTCTGCTCCCCGTTGCCGAGGTTGTGCTTGACGTCGTACGACACCAGGTCGCGAAGGGTGAAACCGTCGTGCGCGGTGACGAAGTTGACGCTCGCGAGAGGTCCGCGTTCCTCGCTGAAGGTGTTCGACGATCCGGCCAGCCGGGTGGCGAACCCGCCGATGCCGACCGGCGACGTCGAGGCCCGTCGGGCGTAGTCGATGTCGCTCAGCCAGAAATTGCGCACGCGGTCGCGGTAGCGGTCGTTCCATTCGTGCCAGCCGGGAGCGAAATTGCCCGTCTGCCAGCCGCCCAGACCGACGTCCCATGGCTCGACGATCTTCTTGACATCCGCCAGCGCCGGATCGTCGACGATGGCTTGGAGGAGCGGATGGTCGGGTGTGAAGGCGTGCCCGGCATCGCGCCCCAGGGTGACCGCCAGGTCGAAGCGGAATCCGTCGATCTGCACGTCGCGGGCCCAGTACCGGAGGGAATCGAGCACCAGGCGAGCCGCGGCATCCGTCGCGGTGTTCACGCTGTTGCCGCATCCGGTCACATCGATGTAGGTGCCGTCGTCCTGCTGCCGGTAGTACGACCGGTTGTCGATGCCGCGCAGACTCGACCGGGGACCGCCGATGCCCTCTTCGGCGGTGTGGTTGTACACGACATCGAGGAGCACTTCGATGCCGGCCTCGTGCAGCAGCCGCACCATGCCCTTCACTTCGCGGAGCACCGCTTCGGGACCCTGGCGCTGAGCCTCGAGGGTGGCGTAGGCGGCATGCGGGCTGAAGAAGTTGACGGTGTTGTAGCCCCAGTAGTTCGAAAGACCGTGCTGCAGCAGGCGCGGCTCGGAGGCGAAGGCGTGGATCGGGAGCAGCTCGACACTCGTCACCCCCAGGCTGAGCAGGTGCTCGATCATCGCGGGGTGGGCGAGCCCCGCATACGTGCCGTGGAGGGCGGCGGGGATACCCGGATGACGCTTGGTCAGCCCCTTGACATGACCCTCGTAGATGACGGTGCGGTCGAGGGGGATGCCGGGCTTGGGCACGCCGCCCCAGTCGAAGCCGCCGTCGATGACGACGCAGCGCCAGTCCTCCAGGCCGCTTCCGACGACCCCGCGCGCGTACGGATCGGTCAGCAGGGTGGCGCTGTTGAAGACGCTGCCCGGTGCGACAGGACCGTCCACGCGCAGGGCGTACCGGGCGCCCGGGTGAAGCAGCGGAGTGGTCACCGACCACACGCCACCCCCTTCGGGAAGGAGGGAGGCGGTCGCGACGATCCAGTCGATGTCGTCGCGGTCGAAGAGCACGAGCTCGACGGCGTCGGCGTGTGCGGACCAGACCCGGAGGGTTCCTCCGTCGGGTCCCTGCGTCACCCCCAGATCGTCCAGATGCGGGCTCAGCAGGGCGGCGGGGGTGGAAGTGGGGGCGAGGGGGTCGATGCTGACCATGCGATCTACGATAGTAAGCGCATGTAACCCGACGATGACGGCTCGTCCTGACGGGGAGGGAGGTGCTCGGCGATGACGGTGTACCTCGATCACGCGGCGACGAGCCCTCTGCGTCCCGAAGCGCGCGAGGCGTGGCTGCGCGCGCACGAGGCCGTCGGCAATCCGTCCTCCATCCACGGCGCCGGACAGGCTGCCCGTCGCCTTCTCGAGGATGCCAGGGAGCGCGTGGCGGCTCTTCTCGATGCCGATCCCATCGAGATCGTGTTCACATCGGGTGGGACCGAAGCGGTGAATCTGGCCCTGAAGGGATTGTGGTGGGCAAGGCCCGCCGGTGCCGAGGCCGTCGTCCTGCCCGACGGCGAGCACCACGCGACCCTCGATGCCGTCGATTGGCTGTCGCGGTTCGCGGGCGCCCAGGTGCGGGCCGTGCCGCTCGATGGGATCGGGCGCATCGATGTGACGGAGTTCGCCGTCGCCGCCGAAGGCGCGGCGGTGGCGACGGCGCTCGCGGCGAACAACGAGGTCGGCGCCGTCAACGACGTCGCCGCCCTCGCTGCCGCGGCCTCCGCGGCTGGTGTCCCCTTCCACGTGGACGCGGTCGCGGCGCTCGGACGCGTGCCGGTGTCCTTCCACGCCTGGCGAGGCGCGGTGACCGGTTCGGCGGGGCTGGTGGCACTCAGCGTCGCCGCGCACAAGGTGGGGGGCCCGGTCGGCGTGGGCGCCCTCGTGGTCTCGCGCCACGCGCGGATCGAGCCGCTCCTTCACGGCGGCGGCCAGCAGCGGGGGCTTCGGGCCGGTACCCAGGACGTCGCCGGCAGCGTCGCCTTCGCCGCGGCGTTGGATGCTGCTGAGGCGGAGCGTGAGCACGAGCAGGAGCGGGTGCGCGAACTGTCCGACCGCCTGGTCCGCGGCATCCGCGCGACAGTCACCGGCGCGGAGGTCCTCGGCCCGCCCGCGGACGGATCGACCCCGCGGCTCGCGGGGAACGTCCATGTGCTCTTCCCCGGAGCGGCGGGGGAGACGCTGCTGTTCCTCCTGGATCGGTCGGGGATCGCGGTGTCGACCGGATCGGCCTGCCAGGCCGGGGTCGCCGAGCCGTCGCACGTCGTCCTGGCCCTCGGCCGGTCCCCCGTCGAGGCGCGCCAGGTCCTGCGATTCTCGCTCGGGACGACGAGCACCGCCTCCGATGTCGACGCGGTGCTCCGGCACCTGCCCGAGGCGGTCGAACGCGCGCGAGCGGCATCCGGACTCCGCTCAGCGACTCCTTCGTAGACTGGAGGGATGCGAGTACTGGCGGCGATGAGCGGGGGCGTGGATTCCGCCGTCGCTGCGGCCCGCATGGTCGATGCGGGGCACGACGTCGTCGGTGTGCACCTGGCGCTCTCACGGGCGGGGGGCACCCTCCGCACCGGGAGTCGGGGCTGCTGCACCATCGAGGATGCGATGGACGCCCGCCGCGCCGCGGATCTGCTCGGATTCCCGTTCTACGTATGGGACTTCTCCGAGCGGTTCCGCGAGGACGTGATCGAGGATTTCGTGACGGAGTACCGGGCCGGTCGCACACCGAACCCCTGCATGCGGTGCAACGAGCGCATAAAGTTCGCCGCGCTGCTCGAGCGGGCCGTCGAACTCGGGTTCGACGCGGTGTGCACGGGGCACTACGCGCGGCTCGTCGACACCCCGTCGGGGCGGGAGCTTCACCGAGCCTCGGATGCCGCCAAGGATCAGTCGTACGTGCTCGGGGTTCTCACCCCCGACCAGCTCGCTCACTCGCTCTTCCCCCTCGGCGACACTCCGTCCAAGGCCGTCGTGCGCGCCGAAGCGGAGCGCCGCGGTTTGACGGTGGCGCAGAAGCCCGACAGTTACGACATCTGCTTCATCCCCGACGGCGACACGCGCGGCTGGCTCGCCGAGCGGGTCGGGGCGACCGCCGGCGACATCGTCGACCGCTCAGGCGACGTGGTCGGTCGGCACGACGGCGCCCACGCCTACACGGTCGGTCAGCGACGAGGGCTGGCGCTGGGTGTCCCCGCTGCGGACGGCAAGCCCCGATTCGTCCTGGAGGTGCGGCCCGTTTCGAACACCGTCGTCGTGGGGCCGAAGGAGGCGCTGGCCACCGCCCGCATCGCCGGCGACCGTCTCAGCTGGGCCACCCGGCCGCCGGTGACGGGAGAGTTCGCGTGCCACGTGCAGATCCGTGCGCATGCCGACCCGGTTCCGGCAGGCGCCCGCTTCGACGGCAGGGAGATCGAGGTCACGCCGGATCAGCCGTTCGACGGCGTCGCGCCCGGACAGACCGCTGTGCTCTACGAAGGCACTCGGGTCATCGGGCAGTTCACCATCGCGCGCACGGTCTCGGCGGCTCCCGTCGAGACGGTCGTCTCCTGACGGATCTCCGCTGGGGTGTCGGAGGCACTGCCTAGACTGACGGCGTGACAGACGCGGTGAGCAGCCCGGAAGACCCCCTCCGTGTCGACGAGGATCAGGTGTCGATGACGCCGGCGGCGGCACGGGCACGGGCCGAGGAGCTGACGGACCAGATCCTCCGGGCCCGCGACGCCTACTACGGCGAGGAAGCCCAGGTCGTCGACGATGCCACCTACGACGCGTGGATGCACGAGCTGGAGCAGATCGAGCGGCTCCATCCCGAGCTCCAGGGCCAGGATTCGCCCACCCAGAGCGTCGGTGCGGCTTCGGCGACCCTCTTCGATCCCGTCACCCACGCCGAGCGCATGCTGAGTCTGGACAACGTCTTCAGCGAGGAGGAGTTCCTCGCCTGGACCACACGGGTCGAGCGCGACGCCGGACGCGGCGTCCGATACCTCTGCGAGTTGAAGATCGACGGCCTCGCGCTGTCGCTCCGGTACGAACGGGGCAGGCTCACCAGCGCCGCCACCCGCGGCGATGGACGTGTCGGCGAGGACGTCACCGAGAACGTGCGCCGCATCGGTACGATCCCCGCCGTGCTGTCCGGCACCGGGCACCCCGACCTCGTCGAGGTCCGCGGCGAGGTCTTCTTCACGGTCGCCGATTTCACCGCGCTCAACGCGTTCCAGCAGGCGCAGGGCGACCGCCTCTTCGCCAATCCCCGCAATGCGGCATCGGGATCGCTGCGGCAGAAGGCCGAGGGGAAGTCCGAGCGTCAGCTGCGCGCCATGACCGAGCGCCTGAGTCGACTGCGGATGACGGTGCACGGCATCGGCGCCTGGGCCGACCCGCCGGTGGCCGCGCAGAGCGAGGTCTACCGCCTGCTGGAGGGCTGGGGGCTCCCCGTCAGCAGTTATTTCCGGGTCGCGGATGACGCCGCGGAGGCCGCCGCGTTCATCCGCCACTACGGCGAGCACCGCCATGACGTGGAGCACGAGATCGACGGGATCGTGGTCAAGGTCGACGACCTCGCTCTCCACGACGAGCTGGGCGCCACCAGCCGCGCCCCGCGCTGGGCCATCGCGTACAAGTACCCCCCCGAACAGGTCAACACCACGCTGCTCGACATCGTGGTGTCGGTCGGCCGCACCGGTCGGGCCACGCCGTTCGCCGTGATGGCGCCGGCGCAGGTCGCCGGCTCGGTCGTTCGGCAGGCGACGCTGCACAACCAGGACGTCGTCAAGGCGAAGGGTGTGCTGATCGGCGACACCGTCGTGCTGCGCAAGGCGGGGGACGTCATCCCCGAGGTGCTCGGTCCTGTAGTGGAGCTTCGCGACGGCAGCGAGCGGGAGTTCGTGATGCCGCAGCGGTGTCCCGAGTGCGGCTCGCCTCTCGCGCCCGCCAAGGAGGGGGACATCGATCTGCGCTGCCCGAACTCGCGATCCTGCCCTGCGCAGGTGAGGGGACGTGTCGAGCACATCGGGTCCCGGGGCGCCCTGGACATCGAGGGGCTGGGGGAGGTCTCCGCGGCCGCGCTCACCCAGCCCGTCCGACCGGAGATCCCGCCGCTTGTCACCGAGGCCGGCCTGTTCGACCTCACGGCCGCCGATCTCTTCCCGATCGACGTCGTGGTGCGCGATGCGGAGACGGGACTGCCGCGCCTGCTGGAAGACGGGACAGCCGACACCCGGTCGCCGTTCCGCCGTCAGCGCAAGAAGTCCGATCCGCCGTTCGATCCCGACGGCGAGTTCGACGGAGATGCCGGCCAGATCATCTCGCGGGCAGCCCAGGAACTCCTGGTCAATCTCGAACGCGCCAAGACGAAGGAGCTCTGGCGTTTTCTCGTGGCCCTCAGCATCCGCCACGTCGGTCCGGTCGCGGCGCGCGCCCTGGCGCAGTGGTTCGGTTCGATCCGCGCCATCCGGGAAGCATCGCGCGATGACCTCGCCGCCGTCGATGGCGTCGGCGGCATCATCGCGGACGCGGTGACGGAGTGGTTCGCCGTCGACTGGCACCGCGACATCGTCGAGCGCTGGGAGGCGGCGGGCGCTCAGCTCGCAACCCCGGGTCATCCGGGTCCGGGAGCCGCGGCCGCCGCCGGCGGCGTCCTGGACGGTGTCACCGTCGTCGCCACCGGGGCTCTCGAGGGCTACACGCGGGAGGGCGCGCAAGAAGCGATCCTGCGCGCCGGAGGAAAGGCGGCGTCGTCGGTGTCGAAGAAGACCGATTTCGTGGCAGCCGGTCCGGGCGCCGGGTCGAAGCTGGCGAAGGCCGAGGAACTCGGCGTGCGGATCATCGACGCCGAGCAGTTCCATCTGCTCGTGACCGAAGGGCCCGCCGCGCTCCCGGACGCGGATGACTCCTCGTCGTGATCAGACGGCGTCGGCTCGACCGGCCTCCGACGCCTCGAGAAGCTGCGCCCGCACCTGGCGACGCTGAACTTTGCCGATGAGCGATCGCGGCAGCTCCTCGACGACGACCACCCGGCGCGGCACCTTGTATGCGGTGAGGATCCCCCGCGCGAAGTCGCGAACCTCTTCGGGGTCGAGAGGGGCCTCACCCGACACGACGACCGCGGCGACGACATCCTCGCCCGAGTGACGTGAGGGAAGACCGACCACGGCCGCGTCGCTCACCCGCGGATGCTGGCGCAGGACGTTCTCGACCTCCGTGGGGGCCACGTTGAAACCGCCGGTGATGATGAGCTCCTTGATCCGGTCGACGATCCTGACGAAGCCCTCGTCGTCGATCTCGACGATGTCACCGGTGCGGAACCAGCCGTCGACGAAGACCTGCTCGGTCTCCTCCGGTCGTCCGTGGTACCCGTCGAACACCTGTGGTCCACGCACGACGAGCTCGCCCGGCTGGCCGTGCGGTACATCGGTGTGAGGGTCGTCGGGATCCACCACCCGGCACTCGGTTCCCGGCAGGGGAAGACCGACGGTTCCAGGCTTGCGGTAGGTCGCGACGGGGTTGGCCATGAGGACCGGGGAGCACTCGCTGAGTCCGTAGCCTTCGACGAGGTAGCCGCCGCTCGCGCGCTCGAAGGGCACGACCAGGTCGTGCGGGAGCGCCATCGCTCCCGAGATGGCGACCTGTGTCCCCTCCAGGGAGATGCCTGCCGCCTCGGCGGCCGAGAGCAGCCGCTCGGCGATCGGGGGAACGAGGGGAAGGAAGGTCGCGGGACGCTTCTTGGTCACCTCCAGCACGAGCTGGGGATCGAATCGGGGGAACAGGACCAGCCGCGCGGCCATCGACATGGCGAAGGTCACACACAGCGTGAGACCGTACGCGTGGAACATCGGAAGGACGGCGTAGACGACGCATCCCTCTCCGCGGGTGATCCCCGGCACCCAGGCGCGCGCCTGCGTCGCATTGGCGAGGAGGTTGCGGTGAGTGAGTCGCACGCCCTTGGGCGAGCCGGTCGTTCCGCTGGTGTACTGCAGGATCGCGAGATCGTCGGTGGCGGGCCCCGCGTGATCGGGGGCGAGCGGACCGGCGGTGGTCAGGTCTTCCCATCGATCCACCGACGCTGTTCGCCGGGAGACGGGGGAATCCAGAGCCTTCCGCGCCTCACGCGCTCGCGCGATGGGGAGGCGCAGGGCGACACGGGTGCGCCACGGCATGGCGCGACGGATCTCGACCGACACCAGCGTCTGGACCCTGAGGTCGTCGGGGAACGCCCGAACGGTGTCGACGACCTTGCTCCAGACGATCGCGTGGCGAGCTCCGTGATCCTGGAACTGGGTGCGCAGCTCTCGCGCGGTGTAGAGCGGGTTGTGTTCCACGACGACCGCACCCAGCCGCAGGACGGCATAGAAGGCGACGATGTGCTGCGGGCAGTTCGGCAGCACGATCGCCACCGCATCGCCTGCTTTCACCCCGCGGCGACGCAATCCTTCGGCGGCTGCGACGATCTGCCCGTGGAGCTGCCGGTAGGTCGTCTCTCGGCCGAAGAACTCCAGCGCCGGCGCATCCGGGTTCTCCCGTGCAGCGGTGTCGATGATGTCGACCAGCGACCCCGAGACGTCGGAGAGGTCGGAGGGAACCCCCTCGGCGTAGCTGGCGATCCACGGACGGGGCGGGTCGTACGTCGTCACGCCCGACACTCTACGGCCGTGTGACGGCACCTCCGGTCGTCCGTCGTGGGCCGGAGGCCGGCGGGGCGAGCACCTAAACTGATCGGGTGTCTGAAATCACACCCGATCTCGTCCGCCACCTCGGCGTGCTCGCCCGCATCCAGCTGAGTGAAGGGGAGGTGGCGCGCCTCACCGGCCAGCTCGACGTGATCGTCGACAACATCGCGAAGGTGTCCGAGGTCGCGACCGCCGATGTCGTGGCCACCAGCCACCCCATTCCCCTGCAGAACGTCTTCCGGAAGGATGCCCCCGCCGACGTCCTGACCATCGAACAGGTCCTGCAGAACGCCCCTGAGGCCGCGGACAACCGCTTCCGGGTCACCGCCATCCTGGGGGAGGAGCAGTGAGCGCCGCCGGAGAGATCATCCGTCTCACCGCCGCTGATCTGGCGTCGCGGCTGAGCACCGGCGAGATGTCCAGCGTCGAGGCGACCAGCGCGCATCTCGACCGCATCCGCGAGGTCGACGGGGATGTGCACGCCTTCCTCCACGTCAACGATCGCGCTCTCGAGGTGGCAGCCGACATCGACCGTCGGCGAGCCGCGGGCGAGGAGCTCGGCCCGCTGGCGGGTGTGCCCCTGGCGATCAAGGACGTCCTGGTGACGACCGACATGCCCTCGACCAGCGGATCGCGGATCCTCGAGGGGTACATGTCCCCGTACGACGCCACGGTGGTGGCGCGCTCCCGTGCCGCCGGCCTGGTCCCCCTCGGCAAGACGAACATGGACGAGTTCGCGATGGGCTCCTCCACGGAGCACTCCGCGTACGGACCCACGCGCAATCCCTGGGATCTCGAGCGGATTCCCGGCGGGTCCGGTGGCGGCTCGGCCGCAGCGGTCGCGGCGTTCGAGGCGCCCCTGGCCCTCGGATCCGATACCGGCGGCTCGATCCGCCAGCCCGCGCACGTCACCGGAACGGTGGGGATGAAGCCGACCTACGGAGGAGTGTCCCGATACGGCGCCATCGCGTTGGCGTCGAGCCTCGACCAGGTCGGCCCCGTGACGCGGACGGTTCTCGACGCCGGCCTCCTCCACGACGTCATCGGCGGTCACGACCCGCACGATGCCACGTCTCTCGAGGAGAGCTGGCCGTCCTTCGCCGCCGCGGCGCGCGACGGCGCGTCGGGCGAGGTCCTGCGCGGACTCCGGGTCGGTGTCATCTCCGAGCTCCCCGACAGCGGATTCCAGACGGGCGTCTCGTCGCGCTTCCGCGCCGCCCTCGACGCCATGGCGGCGCAGGGCGCCGAGATCGTGGAGGTCAGCGCTCCGCATTTCGAGTACGGAGTCGCCGCCTACTACCTCATCCTTCCCGCAGAGGCATCGAGCAATCTGGCGAAATTCGACTCGGTGCGGTTCGGTATGCGCGTGATCCCCCACGCCGGGGCGACCGTCGAAGAGGTCATGGCGGCCACGCGCGAGGCAGGCTTCGGCGACGAGGTGAAGCGACGCGTCATCCTCGGGACCTATGCGCTGTCCGCGGGCTACTACGACGCCTACTACGGCAGCGCCCAGAAGGTGCGCACCCTCATCCAGTCCGACTTCGACGCCGCCTTCGCGCAGGTCGACGTGCTGGCCACGCCCTCGGCTCCCACGACCGCCTTCCGGCTGGGTGAGAAGGTCGACGATCCGCTGCAGATGTACCTCAACGACGTCACCACCATTCCGGCGAACCTCGCGGGCGTCCCCGGCATCTCGATTCCCGCGGGCCTCGCGCCGGAGGACGGGCTGCCGGTGGGGATCCAGTTCCTCGCCCCCGCGCGCGAGGACGCCAGGCTCTACCGGGTGGGAGCGGCAGTGGAGGCGCTGCTGGTCGAGAAATGGGGCGGCCCGCTGCTGGACCGCATGCCGCTGCGGGGAGGGGTCGCCTGATGGGTCGCGACAAGCTGATGGACTTCGACGAAGCCCTCGAGCGTTTCGAGCCTGTGCTCGGGTTCGAGGTCCATGTCGAACTGAACACCCGCACGAAGATGTTCTCGGCGGCACCCAACCCGGCGCACAGCGCCAACCATGACGCCGCGCCCAACACGCTGGTCGCTCCGGTCGACATGGGTCTTCCCGGGGCCCTGCCCGTCGTCAACGAGGAGGCCGTGCGCGCCTCGATCAGCCTCGGGCTCGCCCTCGGATGCCGGATCGCGCCCTCGAGCCGGTTCGCGCGGAAGAACTACTTCTACCCCGACCTCGGCAAGAACTACCAAATCTCCCAGTACGACGAGCCGATCGCGTTCGAAGGGTCGGTCGAGGTCGAGCTGGAGGACGGAACTGTTGTGACCGTCCCGATCGAGCGCGCTCACATGGAGGAGGACGCCGGCAAGCTCACGCACGTCGGTGGTTCGACCGGTCGCATCCAGGGTGCGGAATACTCCCTCGTCGACTACAACCGCGCCGGCGTGCCCCTGGTGGAGATCGTCACCAAGCCGATCTTCGGAGCGGAGCACCGGGCGCCCGACATCGCCAAGGCCTACGTTCAGACCATCCGTGACATCGTGCTGGCACTCGGTATCTCGGACGCGCGGATGGAGCGCGGAAACCTGCGCTGCGACGCCAACGTGTCGCTGCGTCCTCGTGGTCAGGAGAAACTCGGAACGCGCACCGAGACGAAGAACGTCAACTCGATGCGGTCTGTCGAGCGGGCCGTCCGCTACGAGATCCAGCGTCAAGCGGCGATCCTCGCCGCAGGCGGGACGATCACGCAGGAGACGCGCCACTGGCACGAGGACACCGGCACGACCTCGCCGGGTCGGCCGAAGTCCGACGCGGACGACTACCGCTACTTCCCGGAACCCGACCTGCTCCCCGTCGCCCCCGCGGACTCCCTCGTCGAGGAGCTGCGGACGGCCCTGCCGGAGCAGCCGGTCGTGCGCCGGCGGCGTCTGAAGTCGGACTGGGGTTTCGCCGACATCGAGTTCCGGGGGGTGGTGAACGCCGGGCTCCTGAGCGAAGTGGAGGCCACCGTCGCAGCCGGCGCCACCCCTGCCGCCGCCCGGAAGTGGTGGATGAGCGAGATCAGCCGCATCGCCAATGCCGACGGCCGTGAACCTGGCGAGCTCGTCACCCCTGCGCAGGTCGCCGAGCTCCAGCGGCTCGTCGATGAGGGGACGCTGACCGACAAGCTCGCGCGCCAGGTGCTCGAGGGGGTCATCGTCGGCGAAGGCGACCCGGCGCAGGTCGTCGCCTCGCGGGGACTCGCGGTCGTCTCGGACGACACCGCGTTGATCGCGGCGATCGACGAGGCGCTGGCTGCCCAGCCGGACGTGCTGGACAAGATCCGAGACGGCAAGGTCCAGGCCGCCGGAGCGGTGATCGGTGCGGTGATGAAGGCGATGCGCGGACAGGCGGATGCCGCGCGCGTGCGCGAGCTGATCCTCGAGCGCGCGTCCCAGTGACCGGATGTCGGCGACTCGGCCGACAATGGACGCATGGGTCGCGGTGACGGCAGCGGCCGGCTCGTCTCGCCGGAGGGTGCAGATGACGCGGGAGCCGGCATCCTCCACGTCGATATGGATGCGTTCTACGCCTCCGTCGAGGTGCTGGATGACCCGGCCCTGCGCGGCAAGCCGCTGATCATCGGGGCGCCCGAGAGCCGCTCCGTCGTCTCCAGCGCGTCCTACGAAGCGCGGCGGTTCGGCGTGCGGTCGGCCATGCCGGTCTCGCAGGCGCTCCGACTGTGCCCGGCAGCGGTGGTGGTCCCACCGCGGTTCCCGCGATATTCGGAGCTTTCGGCTCAGGTCATGGCGCTCTTCCGCGAGATCACCCCGCTGGTGGAGCCGCTGTCCATCGACGAAGCCTTCCTCGATGTGCGCGGGGTGCGACGACTGTGGGGGAGCCCGGGGGATGTCGCGCGCCTCCTGCGTTCCCGCGTGCGCGACGAGGTCGGGCTTCCCTGCTCCGTGGGAGCGGCAGCGACCAAGCACGTGGCGAAGATGGCCTCCACACTGAGCAAACCGGACGGCCTCCTCATCGTTCCCGAGGCTGCGACGGCGCGGTTTCTCGCAGGTCGCAGAGTGAGTGAACTGTGGGGGGTCGGTCCCAAGGCCACCGAGGCGCTGACGGCGCGGGGTATCCGCACGGTCGCCGACATCATCGACTCCCCTCCGGCGGTGATCGATCGCGTCCTCGGTGCCGCGCTCGGTGCGCGGGTTCGCCAGCTGGCCCGTGGGGTCGATCCGCGTGAGGTCGAGACCACACGGGTCGAGAAGAGCGTCGGACACGAGGAGACCTTCGTCGACGACATCGACGACCCCGGCGTGCTGAGGGTCGAGCTGCGCCGCCTCGCGGACCGGGTCGGTGCGCGTCTGCGGGAATCCGGCTGGGAAGCCGCGACCGTGTCGATCAAAGTGCGCTTCGCCGACTTCAGCACGGTGACGCGTGCGCAGTCCCTGCCGGAGCCGACGGCGGTGGGCCAGCGGATCGGAGCAGCCGCCATCGACCTGTTCGATGCTCTCGATCGTCGCCTTCCGATCCGTCTGGTCGGCGTCCGGGCGGAGAAGCTCCGCCCCTCCGCCCTCGCCGCGTCGACGCTGTGGGACGACGACGAGGATTGGCGACGGGTCGAGGGCGTCCTCGACGGTGCTGCCGCGAAGTTCGGCCGCGGAAGCATCACTCGTGCGACACTTCTCGGCGCCCAGGTCAAGGACCGGGGCAAGGCTGGGCAATGACGGTGGCGCCGAGTAGCGTGGGGGCATGCCAAACATCGCACTCGACCTCGGCAAGCAGTCCGCGGACTTCGGCGTCACATCCGTCTACGGCGAGCAGCAGGACGTCGACGGCGTCCGCCTGGTGCCGGTCGCCCTGACCTGGACCGCCTTCGGCGGTGGATCCGACGAGGCGGGCAACGGCGGCGGCGGGGGCGGCGGGTATGCGATTCCGCTCGGTGCCTACATCCGTCGCGGCGACGATCTGCGGTTCGAGCCGAACGTCGTATCGCTCCTGGCGGTCGGGATCCCCTTCGTCTGGGTGGCCGGTCGCGCGCTCAGCCGTGTCATCCGCGCGCTCAAGAAGTGAGTCCGACCCGGTCGCGCGGGCGCTGAGGGCGGCGGTCGAGCATACGCGCGACGCCGTCGCCTTCGTCGCTGCAGCCAACCCGGTCATCCTGATCGACGGACGCAGCGGCGCGGGGAAGACCTCGCTCGCGCGAGAGCTCATCGCGGCCTGGCCCCTTCGCGGTCGGGTCCAATCGGTCGCGCTCGATGCGATCTATCCCGGTTGGGACGGACTGGCGGAGGGGGTGCGCACGGCGCAGGAGGCGATACTCCGGCCGCACGCCCGCGGTCTGATCGGCGTCTGGCAGCGCTGGGACTGGGAGCGGGGAAAGTACGCCGAGGCACACGCCGTCGATCCGTCGCTTCCGCTCATCATCGAAGGATCAGGACTCCTGACCGCGGGAACCGCGCCGCTCGGTGACATCCGCATCTGGTTGGAGTCCCCGGCGCGTGCTCGCCGAGATCGCGCTCTCACGCGCGACGGTGACACCTACCGGCCGCACTGGGACCGGTGGGCGCGCCAGGAGGAGCGGCATCTGGTCGAGGACGGGCCGGCCCAGCTGGCCACGCACGTGTTCGCGATCCCCTGAGGGTCAGCGATCGGCGGTCCCCGCGGCTTCGATGGCCCGGATGAGGCCCTCGAGGCGATATCCCAGCCAGTCGTATACGCCGAATCGCGGATCGTCGTCGTGCTGATCCTCGTCGGTGATGCCGAGCCGGGACGCGATGACGAGTCTCACCGCCGCGAGGGTGCGCAGCCACGCCTGGACGGTGTCGGGGTCCAGGACCAGGTCGACCTCTTCCCGGCCCTCGGCTCCGGCCGTGGCGACGGATGACAGTGTCGCCGCAGGAGACAGGCTGGTGCGCACGAGCTGCGCGTCTCGACGACGACGACGAAGCAGATCTCGTTCCGTGACGTCGCGGAACTCCCGTGCCGCCTCCGGGTCGTCGGTGTACGCATCGGGGACGAGCCGAAGCACGGCGGGGTCATCGCTCGCGTCGTCAGTGAGGAGTTCTGCGAACTGATCGATGAGGTCGCCGAGGTGAGTCGCCTCCAGGCGGGTGATCTGAAGGAGGAGAGGGACGGTGTTCACGTGGCGGGAGCCCTTCGTACGGTGGCCCACAGGCCGTAGTCGTGCATCGCCTGCGTGTGCAATTCCATCTGCTCCCGCGCGCCTTCGGCCACGACGGCATGGCCGTCGTGATGGACGGCCAGCATGAGGCGTTCGGCGGTGCCGGCGGGGAAGCCGAAATACTCTCGGAAGACGTGGGTGACGTAGCTCATGAGGTTGACAGGATCATTCCAGACGACCGTCTGCCACCGCCCGCTCGTCGTCTCCTCGCTCATCTGATCGAGGAACTCCTCGGTTTGCGTCATCGACGCCATCATGCCCACCCGAGCTCGTGCAGCTTCTCGTCATCGATACCGTAGAAGTGCGCGATCTCATGGACGAGCGTCGTGTGCACCTCATGTCGCAGGGCCTGCTCGTCGGCGCACGCCGCGAGGTGGGGTCGGCGATACAGCACGATGCGGTCGGGGAGTTCTCCCATGCCGTACCGATCACGCTCGGTCAGCGCCCAGCCCTCGTACAGGCCGAACAGATCCTGCGCGGGATCCTCGGGCTGATCCTCGACCACGAAGACGACGTTGTCGAGACCATCGACCATGTCATCGGGCAGGAGGTCGAGCTCTTCGATCACGAGACGCTCGAAAGCGTCCGCATCCATCTCGAGCATGACTCCACGATACGGGCCGCGCGGGCCTGCGAGATTGGGGTGGCTGACGGGACTTGAACCCGCGGCCCCCTGGACCACAACCAGGTGCTCTACCGACTGAGCTACAGCCACCGTGGCCCCGCAACGGCGGGACAACCCAACGATTCTCTCACACGCCGGGGGAGAACGCGGACACCACGGATGCTGCAGCCGCACGGGCTCCGTCGCTGGTCGGTCCGGGTTCGGGGACGAAGACCGCCTGGCGATAGTAGGCCAACTCGGTGATGGACTCGCGGATGTCGGCGAGCGCGCGGTGGCCACCGTTCTTCGCCGGTGCGTGGATGTAGGCGCGAGGGTACCAGCGACGCGAAAGCTCCTTGATGCTGGAGACGTCGACGTTGCGATAGTGCAGCCATCGATCGACCCGCGGCATGTACTTGGCCAGGAACATCCTGTCCGTCCCGATGGTGTTCCCGGCCAGGGGCGCTTTGCCCTCCTGGGGGGCGAAGCGCTGGATGTACTCCAATGCCTGGAACTCGGCGTCGGCGACCGTCACACCGCCGGGGATCTCCTCCAGAAGGCCGGAGGTCTCGTGCATGGTGCGCACGAAATCGCTCATGTTCTCCATCGCGGAGGCGTCCGGCTTGATGACGACGTGGAATCCGGGGTCCAACGGCCGCAGCTCGAAGTCCGTGACCACGATGGCGATCTCGACCAGCTCGTCGACAGCAAGGTCGAGCCCGGTCATCTCGCAGTCGATCCACACGAGCCGGTCATTCTCGGAAGCACCCACCATGGGCCCATCCTAACGACGGGCGCAGACCTCGCTCCGATTCGCGGTCGGTCGGTCCCCCAGGCACGATTCGAACGTGCGACCGGCGGATTAGAAGGCCGCTGCTCTATCCACTGAGCTACTGGGGGTCGCCTCACAAGGGTAGCGGCAGGGGGAGAGGGGCGGGAATCAACGCCCGGCATCTGGCGGCGGGGCCGGGGGAGGCGTAGCGTCGAAGGATCGGAAGGAGTTCGACGATGAGCGCAACCGACACGCACTCGACGCTCTGGGTGGCCTATGGAACGGGCGGGGTCGTGGGAACCATCCGCAAGTCCGGTGAGGGCTACACCGTGACGATGGCGGGGGCGGAGGAGACTGCCGGCACCTACCCGACCATGGACGTCGCAAAGAACGCCCTGCACGCTCGGATGCGGCCGGGGAGCGCCTGGCCGACGTTCGAGGAGCATTGAGTCTCGACGACCCCGACCGTCTACGCGCGGGTGGACACCTGTTCGCGCCTCGCGCGCAGCCGGGGCCCGGTGTCGAACATGGGCAGGGTGATGTGGACGAGCGGTCCGATCGCCACGGCGAAGACCACCGTGCCGATGCCCACCGTGCCGCCCAGCAGCCAGCCGATCAGCAGGACGGTGAGTTCCACGCCGCCGCGACACGCCCAGATGGGCCAGCCGTACCGCGCGTGCATACCCGTCATGAGACCATCGCGAGGCCCTGGCCCGAAGCGGGCGCCGATGTAGAGGCCGCACCCGACCGCCACGGTGAGGATGCCGCCGACGAGCAGGCCTGCCTGCGCCGCGACATGTTCCGGCGCAGGCGGTATGAGTCCGAGGGCGACCTGCATGCTGGTGCCGACGAGCAGGATGTTGGCGATGGTCCCGACCCCCGGTCGCTGGCGCAGCGGGATCCACAGCAGGAGCACGCCGAGGCCGACGAGATTGGTCACCCACCCGATCCCGAGACCGGACTGGCGCGAGAGCCCCTCAGCGAACACGGTCCACGGGTCGACACCGAGACCCGCCTCGATCGTGAGGGCGCAGCCGACGCCGTAGAGGACGAGGCCGGCGAAGAGCCGGATCACGCGATTCGTCACGCTGTCATTCCACCAGCCCATTGGACTGCGGTCGGCATGCCAATCGACCTAAAGTGGATGGATGGACTCCCGCATCTCCGCGCGCTCGCTCTCCCGCGCCCTGGGTGGGTGGCGCACACGAGAGCCCACCTACGAAGCACTCGCCGACGGCATCCGGCTCCTGTGCCTGGACAATCGCCTGGCGCCGCGGACGTCTCTGCCGGCTGAGCGGGAATTGGCCGGGGCTCTGGGGTTGAGCCGCAGCACGGTCGCCGCTGCCTACCGAAGCCTGCGCGACACCGGTCACATCCAGAGTGTGCGCGGATCGGGCAGTGTCACCCTCCCTCTCGTCAGGAGGGACCCGGGCATCACCTCCGACGTGCACCGCGATGACATCGACCTCCAGCAGGCGAGTCCGGCCGCATGGCCGGGACTGGCCGGTCTCATCGCCGAAACGGTGGGCGACGCGCCCACGATCGTCGCCCGGACCGGCTACGACATCGTGGGGCGTCACGAGCTTCGGCGTCACGTGGCGGAGCAGTACACTGCGCGTGGCCTTGAGACCTCGCCGGATGAGATCCTGATCACCACCGGTGCGCAGAGCGCGATCCACCTCCTCGCCCGCGCTCTCATCTCACGCGGCGACCGCGTGCTCATCGAGACGCCCACTTACCCGCATGCGGCTGAAGCGCTGCGACAGGCGGGGGCGCGCCTGACCGCGGTTCCCGTCACCGTCCGAGAGGGATGGGACATCGAACGAGCCGAACAGGTCTCGCAGCGGACGCTGCCCGTGGTGGCGTACGTGATGCCCGACTTCCACAACCCGACGGGTCGCTCGATGAGCACGGCAGAACGCAACGCCCTGGCGCGCGGGGCCGAGCGCGCGGGGACCACGTTGATCCTCGACGAGACCACGGGGGATCTGGACATCGACCGAGGACCTCTCGACCGCGGATTCGACCGGATCGATCCCGGACTGGTGATCCGCATCGGTTCGCTCGGCAAGACCGTGTGGGGCGGGCTCCGAGTCGGGTGGATCCGCGCGGCACCGGAGTTGATCCGTCGTCTCGTGGCGCTGCGCAGCGCGCAGGATCTCGGAACCCCCGAGCTGGAGCAGGTCATCGCGACAGCTGTGCTGGATCGCTTCGATGAGGTGATCACCCAGCGCCGGCATATGTTGCGGGACGGGCGTGATGTGGTCATCGCCGCTCTGCGTGAGCGGTTGCCCCGCTGGAGTGTCCCCCGACCGCAGGGCGGGGTCTCCCTCTGGATCGAGATGGATGCGCCCCTCAGCGCGGCGCTGGTCATGGATGCCCGCCACCGCGGACTGTTGCTGACGTCGGGGCCCCGGTTCTCGGTCGACGGGGGTCACGACAGGTACCTCCGGGTGCCCTTCACCGCAGCCCCGGAGACGCTCGTTCATGCGGCCGACATCCTGGTTGAATCGTGGTCGACCGTCTCTCGCGCCGCGCCGCCGACTCTGCTGCGCGAAGAGGTCATGGTCTGAGCCCGTCATCTGGCGTAGTGGAGGCACGACACCGCGTCATCGAGGGTCCAGAACCGTCCCAGCTCGAAGAAGCGTGTCAACCGTGCCGAGTAGCGCAGTGCGTGGAATTGCCGCGCCTCCGCGTCCGGCGATGTTCGAACGTGCCCCACGATGCGTCCGGCACGATCGACGACCCGCCACATGCGCGCGCCGGCGTCGACGAGACGTAACCCGTGGCGCGAGGTCGAGGCGGTGGGGGGGAACGTGGGGTCGGTGAGAGTGGTCATGGCTACCTCCGCTGTCGAAGATAGGTGCGGCCTCCGACATCGCCGTCGTCTCCTGCACAGGTGTGGCTGATCATCAGTTCTCCACCGATCGCGTGGCCGGGCATCGCGTGCGAGGTCGTCGACGCGACGATGGAGCGGTGCCGGTGCTCGCCGGGCACCCGAGCACCGGCACAACCGAACATCCGCACGACCAAGGAGCATCATGACCGACACGATCACCCTCACCGGCAACATCGCCACGATCCCCGAGCACAAGAAGATCCTGGAAGGAGTGCCCGTGACCTCCTTCCGTCTGGCCACGTCGCACCGGCGCCTGGACAGGGCGACGGGTCAGTGGGTGGACGGCGAGACCAGCTACTACACCGTTCAGCTTTTCCGACAACTGGCCGAGCACGCCGTGCTCTCGCTCAGCCGCGGCGACCGCGTCATCGTCACCGGGAGGCTGAAGGTGCGCGAGTGGGACAACGGAACCCGCCGGGGAACGACGGTGGAGCTCGAGGCGGATGCGATCGGCCACGACTTGAAATTCGGCACGTCGCGCTTCACCCGCTCCACGGCGTCCCGACCCGCGGGCGACGCGGCCTCGGCGGAGGGATGGGCCGCACCCGGTGTTCCGGCCGAGACGACGGCAGAGCCCCCGACCGATGGGTGGGCCACGAGCGTCCCCGGATCCGGCGAGGGCTCGGCCGAGAGCGACGCCGCCGACGCGGATTCCCCCGCCTCGGTTCTGTCGGTCGCCGGAGAGAGGCCCTTCTGACGTCGGCTCGGGGAGGCGATGTCGCCACGACGTAGACTCGGCGGGTGCCTCTGCGGAAACCGGACCACCACGCCCGCCGTAGCCCCCTTCGATCCCCGCGGGCCCACGCGGTACTTCTCGGCGGGGCCATCATGCTCCTGCTGACGGGGTGCGCGCCGACTCCGACGCCCCCTCCCACCCCGACGCAGTCCGCTGCGGAACCGACGCCATCGGCTGAACCCACCCCGGTCGGCCCGGCGTTGGTCCCCGAGGGGTCGGCGGAGGACAACCTCGCGTTCTTCGCGCAGATCATCCGATCGGTGTGGAACGGCGACGGCCGCGGCGCCGGCCGAGCGTACGTCGACGCGCTGGTGGCCGGCGGTTTCGACAAGAGCGCGATGCAGATCACCGCCGACACGTCCACCGTCGGCAACCCCGCTGAGAGCATCCAGGTGTCGGTTCGATGGGGGGAGCAGTGCCTGATCGGTCAGGTCGGTGACGCGACCGGCGAGCCGGTTGCGACCGTGGTCGGGGCGCTCCCGGACGGAGCCTGCCTGTTGGGCGAGACGCGCCCGATCGATTGGTGAGTGGCCGGCCGACCCCCGGCGTCGAGTGATCGAGGGGCGGGATGACCGACCGGCTAGGCTGGGACGCTGGAGTCGGGACGCGAAGGGAAGCTGCGAACGGTATGGCTGAATACATCTATTCGATGGTCCGAGCTCGCAAGGCGGTCGGCGACAAGCTGATTCTCGACGACGTGACGATGGCCTTCCTCCCCGGGGCGAAGATCGGAATGGTCGGTCCCAACGGAGCGGGGAAGTCCACGATCCTGAAGATCATGGCGGGTCTGGACACCCCCTCGAACGGCGAGGCCAAGCTCAGCCCTGGATTCTCGGTCGGGATCCTCATGCAGGAGCCCGAGCTGGACGAGTCCAAGACCGTGCTGGAGAACATCCAGGACGGAATCGCCATCAAGGGCAAGCTCGATCGGTTCAACGAGATCTCCGCACTGATGGCCGATCCCGACGCCGACTTCGACGCTCTCCTGGCCGAGATGGGCACGCTCCAGGAGGAGATCGATGCCGCTGATGCCTGGGACCTCGACTCCCAGCTCGAGCAAGCCATGGATGCGCTTCGGACTCCGCCCGGAGACGCCGCGATCGCGCCTCTGTCGGGTGGTGAGAAGCGTCGTGTGGCGCTGACGAAGCTTCTGCTGCAGAAGCCTGATCTCCTGCTGCTGGACGAGCCGACCAACCACCTCGACGCCGAGAGCGTGCTCTGGCTGGAGCAGCACCTTCAGAAGTATCCCGGCGCCGTCATCGCCATCACCCACGATCGTTACTTCCTCGACAATGTCGCCGAGTGGATCGCCGAGGTCGACCGCGGCCGGCTCATCGGGTACGAGGGCAACTACTCGACCTATCTCGAGAAGAAGGGCGAGCGACTGGAGGTCCAGGGCAAGAAGGACGCCAAGCTCGCCAAGCGCCTCAAGGAGGAGCTCGAGTGGGTCCGGTCGAACGCCAAGGGCCGTCAGGCCAAGTCCAAGGCCCGTCTCGCTCGCTACGAGGAGATGGCCGCGGAGGCCGATCGCACCCGGAAGCTCGACTTCGAGGAGATCCAGATTCCGCCGGGACCGCGCCTGGGCGGCATCGTGATCGAGGCGAAGAACCTGCAGAAGCGGTTCGGGGACCGGTCGCTCATCGACGGACTGGGTTTCAGCCTTCCGCCCAACGGCATCGTCGGCGTGATCGGTCCCAACGGCGTCGGCAAGACGACCCTCTTCAAGACGATCGTCGGACTGGAGCCGCTCGATGGCGGGACTTTGAAGATCGGCGAGACGGTGAAGATCAGCTACGTCGACCAGTCCCGCGGCAACATCGATCCGGAGAAGACGCTGTGGGAGGTCGTCTCAGACGGCCTGGACATCATCACCGTGGGAAAGACCGAGATCCCCTCCCGCGCGTACGTGTCGAAGTTCGGGTTCAAGGGGCCCGACCAGCAGAAGAAGGCCGGTGTGCTCTCCGGAGGCGAGCGGAACCGATTGAACCTCGCACTGACGCTCAAGGAGGGCGGCAACCTCCTCCTCCTCGACGAGCCGACCAACGACCTCGATGTCGAGACGCTCCAGTCGCTGGAGAACGCTCTGCTCGAGTTCCCCGGTTGCGCCGTGGTGATCACGCACGACCGGTGGTTCCTCGACCGGATCGCCACCCACATCCTCGCCTACGAGGGCACCGACGAACACCCGGACAAGTGGTACTGGTTCGAGGGCAACTTCGATGCCTACGAGCAGAACAAGATCGAACGGCTCGGACCCGACGCGGCCACCCCGCACCGCTCCGCCTACCGCAAGCTCACCCGTGACTGACCCTGTCGTCGCGACTGAGATGACACCGCTCGGGCGTCGGCTGCACATCCCCATTCCCCTGCGCTGGGGCGATCTCGATGCCTTCAACCATGTCAACAACACGGCGATGCTGAAGCTTCTCGAAGAGGCGCGCGTTCGCGCCTTCTGGCTTCCCGACGCCGGTGAGACCGCCCCCGACACCGCGGTGCTGTCCTCCGGCATCTCCGCCGGCATCCTCACGCTCATCGCCCGCCAGGAGATCGAGTATCTGACGCCCGTGCCGTACCAGCGCCACCCCCTGGATGTCCAGATGTGGTTCGGCCGGCTGGGCGGCTCGAGCATCGAGGTCTGCTACGAGGTGTGCAGCCCTCGCGAGAGCGCCGCGCCGGACGGAACCCAGACGGTGTATGCCCGCGCGACCACGGTCGTGGTCAAAGTCGATGCCCGCTCCGGCGCACCGCTCCGGCTGAGCGCTGAGGAGCGCGCGGCGTGGGAACCGTACGTCGGCCCTCCGCTGATCTACGCGCACCGCCGTTAGACCACTTCGTGCGGCGAGGTCATCCCTCCGTGGTCGGAACCCGAACCATGACCTCCTGGGCAACGCTCGCGACGAGGACACCCTCGCGGGTGAAGATCCTGCCTTGAGCCAGGCCCCTCCCGCCGCGGGCGCTCGGGGACTCCTGGACGTACACCAGCCACTCGTCGACCCGCGCCGGACGATGCCACCACATCGCGTGATCGAGGCTCGCCACCTTCAGGCCGGGCGTCGCCCAGGCGACCCCATGAGCCCGCAGGATGGACTCCTGGATGGTGAGGTCGCTGACGTAGGCGAGGACGGCCCGGTGCAGTGCCGGTGCTTCCGGCAGCGGGCGGCGGGTGCGCAGCCACACCGCCTGTCGCGGCACCCTCTCGCCCTCCACCCGCAGGTAGATCGACGACGGCACATGGCGCACGTCCACGGGTCGGTCGGTGAACAGCCGCTTGGACATCGGGTGAAGCCCGGTCAGCTGCTCCTCGATGTCGGGCAGATCCTCCGGTGCGGGAAGGTCGTCGGGAAGAGCCGCCTGGTGCTCGAGGCCGGGATCGTCATCCTGGAAGGAGGCGATCGCGGAGAAGATGGGCACTCCCGACTGGAAGGCCTGGGTGCGTCGCGTGGAGAAGGATCTGCCGTCGTGGATGCGGTCCACCGAGAAGGTGATGCCCTGACCTGCGTCGCCGGGACGAAGGAAGTAGCCGTGCATCGAATGGACCGTTCGGACCTCGGGGATCGTGCGCTCTGCTGCGACGAGCGACTGCGCGAGCACCTGGCCGCCGTACACGCGGCCCAGTGGCATCCGCTGCGACACCCCGGTGAAGATGTCCTCCGTGGTCCGAGCCGACGAATCCTTCAGATCGAGCACGGCGAGCATCGAGGCGACGGGGTCGGCGTCTGACACGGGGTGTCCCGGATCGCGCTGAGCCGGGTGGGCGGGGGGCGCCGGGTGGGCGGGGTCGGTCACGCGCCTGTTCCTCCTGTCCGGGCGCGGCGCCCGTTCGTTGGTAGTTTAGGTCGGATGCCCGAGCGCCTCCTCCTCGCAGATCGCGACGCCGCCGCCGATGCCCTGACCTTCGCCGGACGCGCCGCCCGACTCGGCGACGGCGCGGTGCGCCTGCGTTCGTCGGCGGGAACCTTGACGATGTGGGCGGCCGTGCTGGCGCCGCGAGGACTGTTCGACAGCACGCCGACGATCCTCGGAATGCGTGCGGTCCGCGCCGATCCGGAACTGGAGTGCGATCTCGTCGTGGACGCGACCGCACTCACAGCCGACGCCGACGACGACACGGCCCTCGCTCTGCCGGAGACGGCTCTCGCCCCTTCATGGGCAGGCATCTCGCCACCTCAGACCGGGTGGGTCCCCGGGGAGGAAATCGCGGCATCCGAACTCGCGTCCCGCGCGCAGTGGGGGATGGCGGCGGTTGCGAACAAGCTTCCGGCGGACGCCGGCGACGACGTGGTGCGCGTGGTCAGATCGGATGTCTGGGGCGCCCCTGCGGAGGAACTGGCCGACCTGCCGCTCGGCGTCGCCTTCGCCGCGTTCGGCCTGGGCTTCATCGGAGGCGAGGAGACGGTTCGCCTCTTCACGGCACCGTCCTGGACGCGTCTGAGCCTTCGGCGCGGGCATGTGCTCGTGCGTCGCCCACCTCGCGAAGGACTCACCGCTGTCCGGCCCACTGGGCGCGCAGACGGCTGAACGGCTGAGCGCCTTCCCTTACACTGCGGCGGCGGCGCCCCGTCCCGCCGCCCGGCCGCTGAAGAGGCATCCGCCCAGGAAGGTTCCCTCGAGCGCCCGGTATCCGTGGACGCCGCCCCCGCCGAAGCCGCTCGCCTCGCCCGCGGCGAACAGGCCCGGCACGGCGGCACCGTGCTCGCCCAGGGCGCGTCCATCCAGATCCGTCTCGATCCCACCGAGGGTCTTCCGCGTGACGATACCGAGACGCACCGCGATGAGGGGACCGGCCTTGGGGTCGAGGAGTCGGTGCGGTGCGGCGGTGCGGATAAGCCGGTCACCGCGGAATGCGCGAGCGGAGCGCAGCAATGCGATCTGCGCGTCCTTGGTGAAGGCGTTCTCGACCTCGCGGTCGCGGGCTTCGACCTCGCGCCGCACCTGTGCGCCATCCAGGACATCGCCGCCGGGAAGGGCCTGCATGCCTGCGATCAGATCGTCGAGGGTGTCGCGTACCACGAAGTCCTCACCGCGATCGAGGAACGCCTTCACCGGCCCGGCGGCACCCTTGCCCAGACGCGATCGGATCAGAAGCGGGAGGTCCTTGCCGGTCAGGTCGGGATTCTGCTCGCTTCCCGACAGTGTGAACTCCTTCTCCACGATGCGGGACGAGAGCACGAACCAGGAATGGTCGAATCCTGTCCGGCGCAGGTGGGCGAGCGTCCCCAGGGTGTCGAATCCGGGGTAGAGGGGCACGGGAAGGCGGGTTCCGCGGGCGTCCAGCCACAGCGACGAGGGCCCGGGCAGGATGCGGATCCCGTGGCCCGGCCAGACCGGCTCGACGTTGTGAAGTCCCTCGACGTAGTGCCACATCCGATCGCGATTGATCACGCGCGCACCCGCGGCGGTGGCTGTGTGCATCATCGAACCGTCGACGTAGGCGGGGACGCCTGCGAGCATCCGCTGCGGCGGGGCGCCCAGGCGATCCGGCCACGCCTGACGGACGAGATCGTGGTTGCCGCCGATCCCTCCCGACGAGACGATGGTTGCACCGGCTGTGATCTGGAAGTCGCCGACCACCTCGCGCGAACTCAGGCGCCCGCGAGCCGCGCCTGAGGGTGCGAGTATCTCGCCCTCCGCCCCACAAATCCCTCCCTCGCGGGCGATGAGCCCCGTGACCCGGTGGCGGGGCAGGATCGTCACCCGACCCTCCGACTCCGCGCGTTCGACGTCTCGGAGGAAGGGCGCCACGACGCCGGGCCCCGTGCCCCACGTGATGTGGAAGCGCGGAACCGAATTGCCGGGGCCGGTCGCGCCGTACCCGCCGCGTTCGGCCCAGCCGACCACCGGGAAGAAAGACATCCCTTTGCCGCGCAACCACGCGCGCTTCTCGCCCGCGGCGAAGTCGAGGTAGGCCTGTGCCCAGCGCCTCGGCCACAGGTCTTCGGGTCTGTCGAAGCCGGCGGTTCCCCACCAGTCCTGTTCGGCAAGGGCGAGGGAGTCCCGCACTCCCATCCGCCGCTGCTCGGGGGTGTCGACCAGGAAGAGCCCGCCGAAGGACCACCAGGCCTGACCGCCGACATTGGTGCGCGGCTCCTGGTCCAGCAGGATCACGTGCTTTCCGGCGGTGACCGCCTCGGCGGTGGCGACCAGGCCCGCCAGGCCCCACCCGATCACCAGGACATCGGTCTGGATCGTCGACGCCGCTGCCATCACGACCCCCGAGTCTGTTCGAAGGTGTTCACCATCGCGAAGGCTGCCCGGTGGAGGTAGTCCCAGAGCGTCTCCTCGTGCAGGGGAGGCAGGCGGAGCTCGTCGACGGCGGTCCGCATGTGGCGCAGCCACCGGTCCCGCGCGTCCGGGTTGACGTGGAACGGGGAGTGCCGCATCCTCAGGCGCGGGTGGCCACGCTGCTGACTGTATGTCGGCGGGCCGCCCCAGTACTGCTCGAGGAACAACGTCAGGCGCTCCTTGGCCGGCCCGAGGTCCTCCTCCGGGTACATCGGCCGCAGGACCTCGTCGGCGGCCACCTCGCGATAGAAGACGTCTACGAGTCGGACGAAGGTGGGATGACCGCCCACCTCGTCGTAGAACGACCGTGGCGATGTCTCGGCGTCACTCACCGGCTCGGCACTCCTTCCGCGGGCGGCGCCCTCCGCGGCGCCGACCTCCAATCTACGCGTCCGCATCGGGGCCGGTCGTGGGGTCGGGGCGCGGTGTCGTGCCCGGCGGCGGCGGGTTCTCCCGCGACCGGCGGGGGCGCAGCTTCGGGCGCCAGACAGGCCGCTCCGTCGCGATCGGCACCGGGGTGGGCTTCGTCTTGGGCGGATTCGCGCCGCGTACGCGGTGTGCGCCGTCGTGGCCCTCGAGCCGCACCGAGGAGATGGTGGCGGCCAGTCCCAGGTCGTCGGTCGCCCGCTTCACGCGCACACGCAGGCTCCTTGGCGACATCGTCCTTCGAGTGGGCCCGGGTTCGGATCACCACGCGCAGGACCAGGGTTTCGCCGGTGACGGCCTCCAACCCCCAGACCTCCGGACGGTCGACGATCCGCGAGCGCCACTTCGGGTCCTTCGCGAGGCCCGCCGCGGCATCCTGCAGAGCATGCTCGACCTCGTCGACGTCGGAGTCGACGGGAACCCCGACGTCGACGATGATCCGCGACCATCCCTGCGACAGGTTGCCGATGCGGGTGATCTCGCCGTTGCGGACGTACCACAGGGTGCCGTTGACGTCGCGTACGTGTGTGACTCGCACGCTGACGTACTCCACGATGCCGGTGGCGAGCCCCACATCCACGACGTCGCCGATCCCCACCTGATCCTCGGCGACGATGAAGATGCCGTTGAGGACATCTTTGACGATGTTCTGGGCGCCGAAGCCCAGGCCTGCGCCGATGGCGGCGGTGAGGAGGGTGAGCGACCCGAGGATGTCCGGGTTGATGACCGAGACGATGAGCAGCAGTGCCACGATGATGATCGTGACCCCGACGATGTTCTGCAGGATGGACCCCAGCGTGCGGGTCCGCTGGACGACGCGCACCTGAGCGACGGGAGAGCGCTCCAGCGCCTGCGTGTCATCGACGCGGGCGCGGTTCTTCGCCCCCGAGACGATGCGATCGACGACCCTGCGGATGACGGCGCGGAGGATGATGGCGATGAGCAGCGCGGCCACGACGATGATCGCGACCTGGAGGGCGCGCCACCCGACCTCCTGGAGGACGGGGACGATCGCGTCCCAGGGCGCAGGAAGGGCGGGAGGCTCTTCGACGGATGCGTCGTTCTCGGAGACAGCGGTGAAGGTCATCGTCCCAGATCCTAACGACGCGGCCGCCAGGATCTCCTGGGGGCCGCGTCGTCAGGGATGCTGCTTACTGCGCGTCGCGCTCCTGGACAGCCAATGCCCGCTCGACGCCGGCGAGGTTCTCCTGCACCAGTCGGCGAAGAGCGGCCGGGGCGTCCGCGTGGTCGGCGAGCCACGCGCGGGTGGCGTCGCGAAGGGCGGCGTCTGCCAGCGGCGCCGGGTAGAGCCCCGAGATCAGGTACTCCGCGATCTTGTAGGTGCGCGACTCCCAGACCGGCAGCAGCATCTCGAAGTAGGGCTGCACGTAATCGGTGAGGAGGTCGCGGCCGGCGGGGTTGACGAATCCGAGGGAGGCGGACCGCACGACCGTGTTGGGAAGGTCGTCACGGTCGATCAATGACGCCCACGCGGCACGCTTGGCCTCGGGGAAGGGCAGGGCGGCGCGGGCTTGGGCGGCGAACTCGCCGCCCTTGGCGGTGTTGTCCGCGGCCAGGGCGGTCTCGATGTCGCCGACGGAGGCGACCCCGCCGGCGGCGAGGGAGACCAGAAGCTGCCAGGAGAGGTCGGTGTCGATCTGCAGACCGTCGAGCACGACGTCGCCCTCGCGGAGGGTCTTCACCGCCGCCCACTGCTCGTCGGTACAGGCCGCCGCCGCGAAGGAGGTGACGAACTGCAGCTGGCTGTCGCTGCCGGCCGCGGCATTCTGCGCCAGAGCCCACAGGTGTCCGGCGACCCGGCGACGGGTGTCGTCGCGCTTCTCTGGCGCGACGTACGACGTCGCGGCCAGCAGCAGCTGCGCCAGGGTCGTGCGCACTGTGGTCGACTCGGTCTCGGAGGCGATGTTGCGCAGGACGAGATCGACGTAGTCGGTGGCTGAGGCCTCGGCATCCCGAGTCTGGTCCCACGCCGCGCCCCACACCAGCGATCGCGCCAGCGGATCGGAGATCTTCGAGAGGTGGTCGATGGCGGTCTGGAGGGAACGCTCGTCCAACCGGATCTTCGCGTAGGCGAGGTCTCCGTCGTTGAGCAGCACCAGGTCAGGGCGGACGATGCCCGCCAGTTCCGGCACCTCGGTGCGGTCGCCGTCGACGTCCAGCTCCACCGCGTGGGTGCGCACCAGGTCGTCGCCCCGGAGGGAGTAGAAGCCGACGCCGAGACGGTGCGGGCGGATCGTGGGGTAGTCCGCCGGGGCGGTCTGGATGATCGCGAATCGACGGATCGTGCCGTCGGGGGATTCGTCGATGACGGGGGAGAGGGTGTTCACCCCGGCGGTCTCGAGCCACTTCTTCGACCAGGTGGTCAGCTCCCGACCGCTCGTCGCCTCGAGCTCGGTCAGAAGATCCGACAGCTCGGTGTTGGACCATTCGTGCTTCGTGAAGTAGGCCGCCACCCCGGCGAAGAACGCCTCGATACCGACCCATGCGGCGAGCTGCTTGAGAACCGATCCGCCCTTGGCATAGGTGATGCCGTCGAAATTGACCTGGACGTCCTCGAGGTCGTTGATCTCGGCGACGACCGGGTGGGTGGAGGGGAGCTGATCCTGCCGGTACGCCCAGGTCTTCTCCATGGCGTTGAAGGTCGTCCAGGCCTCTGTCCATTCGGTCGCCTCGGCGGTGGCGATCGTGGAGGCCCACTCGGCGAACGATTCGTTCAGCCAGAGGTCGTTCCACCACTTCATCGTGACGAGGTCGCCGAACCACATGTGTGCGAGCTCGTGGAGGATCGTGACCACACGGCGCTCGCGGACGGCGTCGGTCACCTTGCTGCGGAACACGTAGGTCTCGGTGAAGGTCACCGCGCCCGCGTTCTCCATGGCGCCGGCGTTGAACTCCGGAACGAAGAGCTGGTCGTACTTGGCGAACGGGTAGGGGTAGTCGAACTTCTCCTCGAAGTAGGCGAAGCCCTGTCGCGTCTTGTCAAAGACGTAGTCGGCGTCGAGGTGGTTCCACAGGCTCTTGCGGGCGTAGACGCCGAGCGGGATGACCCGACCCGATGAACTGGTGAGCTCGGAGAAGGTCTTCTCGTAGGGTCCGGCGATGAGAGCGGTGATGTACGAGGAGATGCGAGGTGTCGGCTCGAACTCCCAGGTCGCTGTCCCGTCGTCGTGACGGGCCGGTTCGGGGGTGGGCGAGTTGGAGACGACCTCCCAGGTCTCGGGAGCAGTCACCGTGAATCGGAAGGTGGCTTTGAGGTCGGGCTGCTCGAAGACGGCGAACATGCGGCGAGAGTCGGGAACCTCGAACTGGGAGTACAGGTAGACCTCGCCGTCGACAGGATCGACGAAGCGGTGCAGACCCTCACCGGTGTTGGTGTAGGCGCAATCGGCGTCGATGACCAGTTCGTTGTGCTCGGCGAGAGCATCCAGCGCGATGCGCGAGTCGGCGAATGCCGTGGCGGGATCGATCGAGCGGCCGTTGAGGGTGATCTCACGGACCTCGCGCGCGATGAGGTCGATGAAGGTCGAGCTCCCCGACTGCCCGCGGAAGCGGACGACGGTGCGGGAACCGAAGATCTCGGCACCCCGCGTGAGGTCGAGGTCGACCTCGTAGGAGTCGGTGTCGACGGCGGCACGACGCTCCTGCGCCTCGAGGCGGGTGAGGTTCTCTCCTGGCACGGCTGTTCTCCCGGGGTTGTGGGGGTAGCGAAACGGCGCGGCCCTGTGGCACCGGCACCGCTGACAACTGCACCAGCCTACGCCCGGCGCCAGTGCCGTCGCGCGGTGCGAGGATGGCAGGGTGACCGATCTCGCCCCCCAGGATGCCGCCTCCGACACGCCCACGGTTCTGTTCGCCTCCCCGGCCGCCGCCTCGGGATCGCCGCACGTCGAGACACCCGTGGCCTACGACGCCGTGCTGCTCGCCGGCTTCGGCGGCCCCGAGGGGCAGGACGACGTCATCCCGTTCCTGCGCAACGTCACGCGCGGTCGCGGCATCCCCGACGAGCGTCTCGAGGAAGTCGCTCACCACTACCGCCACTTCGGCGGTGTCAGTCCGATCAACGCCCAGAATCGCGCACTGAAGGCCGCCCTCGAAGCAGAGCTCGCCTCGCGGGGCATCGACCTGCCGGTGTACTGGGGCAACCGGAACTGGGCACCCTACCTCGACGAGGCGGTTTGTCAGGCGGCAGACGCCGGGCACACGACCCTCCTCGGACTTGCGACCAGCGCGTACAGCTCCTTCTCCAGCTGCCGGCAGTACCGCGAGGACTTCGCCCGGGCACTCGAGGAGACGGGCCTGGGTGACACCGTGACCATCGACAAGGTGCGCCAGTTCTTCGACCACCCCGGGTTCGTCCGGCCGTTCGTCGATGGAGTGCACAGGGCCGTCTCGCAGCTGCTCGAGGACGGGATCGACCCGTCGCGAATCCGGGTGCTGTTCTCCACGCACAGCATCCCCACCGCCGATGCCGAGCGTTCAGGCCCCCGAGACCGTGATTTCGGTCCGGGAGGCGCCTACGAAGCACAGCACCTCGCGGTCGCCGAGGTCGTGATGGCCGATATCGCTGCCGAGATCCCGGCGGCGGCAGAGGTCCCCTGGCAGCTCGTGTACCAGTCGCGGTCGGGCCCGCCGACCCAGCCCTGGCTCGAGCCGGACGTCGTCGACGTCATCGAAGGGCTCCCCGACGCCGGAGCGCAGGCGGTGGTGATCGTCCCGCTCGGGTTCGTCAGCGACCACATGGAGGTCATGTGGGACCTCGACACCGAAGCGATGGAAGCCGCCGAGGAGGCGGGGCTCCGCGCGGTGCGGACGCAGACACCGGGCATCGATCCGGCGTACGTGCGCGGGCTCGTCGACCTCATCGAGGAGCGACTGACGGGCATGCCCGCAGCTGACCGGCCGCATCGGACCGATCTCGGGCCCTGGTTCGACGTGTGTCGCCCGGGGTGCTGCGAGAACGTCCGAGCCGGCTTCAAGCCTGCGGTCTCGGGCATCGCGCCCTGACCTGGCGCCGCCGTCCCCGTCGGATCCCGACGCCCGATCCCGCCTCCCTAGGATGAAGGCCATGCGCATCCACATCGCCACCGATCACGCCGGTCTCGAGTTCTCCACGCAGCTTCAGCATCACCTCGCCGCGCAGGGGCATCAGGTCATCGATCACGGTCCGATCGAATACGACGCGCTCGACGACTACCCCGCCTTCTGCATCCGCGCCGCTCAGGCCGTCGTGCGTGACCAGGCAGCGGGACTCGAGGCGCTCGGGGTGGTGTTCGGGGGCTCGGGCAACGGCGAGCAGATCGCCGCGAACAAGGTCGACGGCATCCGCGCGGCGCTGGTGTGGAGTATCGCCACGGCGGAGCTCGCACGCGAGCACAACGACGCCAATGTGATCGCCATCGGTGCAAGGCAGCACACGTTCGACGAGGCGTCGGCGTTCATCGACCGTTTCATCGAGACGCCGTTCTCCCGTGAGGAGCGGCATGAGCGCCGTATCGCGCAGATCGCGGCGTTCGAGACCGACGGGAGCCTCGGCCCCGATCCCCGCGCGACCGGTCCGGGGACGGCGGATGACGTGCAGCCCGACGTCCTGGCCGACGACACCAGCTCGTTCGACCCCGAGGCCGGCTGACACCGGTGCCGGAGGGCCATTCCGTCCACCGCATCGCCCGTCAGATCGCGCAGAACTTCGTCGGGCGAACGGTGTCGGCATCGAGCCCCCAGGGTCGTTTCGCCGAGGGCGCCGCGCTCATCGACGGGCGTGAAGCGATCGAATCCCGCGCCGTCGGGAAGCAGATGTTCGTCGCCTTCGACGGTGACCTCTGGCTACGCGTGCACCTTGGTCTGTACGGAGCGTGGGACTTCGCCGGTGAGATCGTCTCCGACCCGACCATCGCCGCCTCGAATGGTCGGATGGGGCAGACCAATCAGCGCGGAACGCCCGAGGAGGCGATCCTCGATGCAGCGGGCGAGAACTCCCTGACCTCGATCGGCGCGCCCCGTCGCGCGCGCGGTCGTGTGCGCATGTCGGAGGAGACCACGGGCCTGGCGGGGGAGGGCGACCCGGCCGAGTGGCCTCCGCCGGTGCGCGGCCAGGTGCGGTTGCGATTGCTGACGGAGCTGACCTGCGCCGATCTGCGGGGTCCGACCGCATGCGTGATCCAGACCCCCGATGAGGTGCAGCAGTCTCTGGCGAAGCTCGGACCCGACCCCCTCGTCGACGATGCCCACGAGGGGGAGGAGCGCTTCATCGCACGGGTGCGGCGCACCGTGACGCCGATCGGACTGCTTCTCATGGATCAGAGCGTGGTCAGCGGCATCGGCAACGTCTACCGTGCGGAGCTGCTGTTCCGCGCGAGGCTCAACCCGCACACGCCGGGCCGGGAGGTGCCTGAGGAGACTGTGCGCGAGATCTGGCGCGACTGGTCGCGGCTCCTGCTCATCGGCGTCGAGACGGGTCAGATGATGACGCGCGACGGACTCACCGCGAAGGAGAGGCGCAGTGCGATGGCCCGCCGCGAGCATCGGCACTGGGTCTACGGTCGCGCGGGTCTGCCCTGTCGGGTCTGCGGCACGTCGATCGTGGTGGAGGAAGCAGCTTCTCGCAAGCTGTATTGGTGTCCGTCCTGTCAGGCGTGACCGGGCGCCATCCCGCCGCAGGCGGACGCGACGGCCGGTTCGCCCGCTCGTCCTAGGCTTGGACCATGCGTCAGAATCCGAGCTTCGCGATGACGGATGTCGCGGAGCTGCGTCGCCTCATCGACCTCAATCCCTGGGCGACTGTCATGAGCGCCGGCGACGAAGGACTGGTCGCCTCGCACTACGTCGTGCTGCTCGAGGGCGACCGTGACGACCTCACCATCGTCGGCCATGTCGGCAAGCCGGATGACCTCATCCACGGCCTGGGCACGCGCGAGATGCTCGTCGTGATCCAGGGTCCTCATGGGTACGTCTCGCCCGGTTGGTACGGCGATGTGCCGTCCGTTCCCACGTGGAACTTCGCAGCCGTCCACCTTGCCGGCGTCCCTGAGATCCTCGACGCGGACGAGAACCTGCGCGTCCTCGATCGACTGGTCGCGCGGTTCGAAGCCGGTATGCCCGAGCCCCGCCTCATGTGGGAGCGACCCAACGACGCCGCCTTCGTCGAACGGCTGGAACGCGGTACCGTCGGGTTCCGGCTGACGCCGACCCGCGTCGTGGCCAAGCGAAAGCTCAGCCAGAACAAGCCGGAAGAGGTCGTGCGCGCCGTGATCGACGGCCTCGCGGGCGACGGCCCGCACCACAATCCCGCCCTGGCCGCAGAGATGGAGCGGGCACTGCGGGCAAGGACGGAATCCGGGCGGACCGCGTGAACGTCGGCGAGTCGGTCGCTGTCGTCCGCGGAGCGCGGGTCCGGGGCCCTGGCCGCGAGCTTGTGCCGGTCGCCGATGCGAACGACCGCGTGGACGTCTTCCTCGAAGAGGGCGCCATCGTCGACATCGCGCCGACCGGCGTCATCCGCCCGAAGGGGTCGGTGCTCGAGGCCGACGGGCGCATCCTCATTCCGGGGCTCTGGGATCACCACGTCCACGTCACCCAGTGGGCCCTCGCCGCGGAGCGGGCATCGGTGGTCGATGCGAACACGGCGGTCGAGGCCGCACGCCGCGCAGCGGCGTCGCCGGTGCTCCCCGACGGGCGTCGGGTGGCGGTCGGATTCCGCGATGCGCTCTGGCCGGACTCGCCGACTGTGGCGCTGCTCGACCAGCACGCCGGAGACGTTCCCACCTACCTCATCAATGCCGACGTCCACAGCGTGTGGCTCAACTCCGCTGCCCTGCGCCGCGAGTCGCTGACGGCGGATGACAGCGGCGTCCTGCGCGAGACCACCGCGTTCGAGGTGTCACGTCGACTGAATGCCGTGCCCGCCCGCCACGCAGACGTTCTCGTCGAAGCGGCGGCGCGTCGTGCAGCCGCCCGCGGCGTGGTGGGCCTCGTGGATCTCGACATGGCCTGGAACGAAGACGCATGGGTCCGGCGCGTGGAGAGAGGTTTCGACACGCTGCAGGTGGCGTTCGGCATCTATCCCGAACACCTCGAACGTGCGATCGCCGCAGGCCTTCGCACGGGTGATCCCGTCCGCGAAGGGTCCGGCCTCGTCCGCGTCGGACCACTCAAGGTCATCACCGACGGCTCCCTCGGGACCCGCACAGCCGCATGCTCGCACCCGTACGCCGGCTCTCCCGACGACCGCGGGATGCTCACTGTCGCACCGGATGCTCTGGTCGAGATGATGACACGGGCTACCGCGGCGGGCCTGTCTTGCGCGATCCATGCGATCGGGGATGTCGCCAACTCGCACGCACTGGATGCCTTCGCGCTGAGTGGAGCGACCGGCACGATCGAGCACGCGCAGCTCGTGAGCGCCTCGGACATCCCGCGGTTCGCGCGACTCGGGGTCGGCGCGAGCGTGCAGCCCCAGCACGCCGTGGATGATCGGGATCTCACCGACGAGATCTGGGCGGCGCAGACGGCGACTCCCTATCCGCTCCGCGCCCTCGCCGATGCCGGCGCCACACTGCTGTTCGGTTCGGACGCCCCGGTCTCGCCTCTGGACCCGTGGGCCGCCCTGGCCGCCGCCGTGCACCGCACGCGCGACGGCAGGCCGGCCTGGCGCCCGGAGCAGGCGCTGGATCCGCAGACGGCGTTGGCGGCGTCCACACGGGGCGGCTCGACCGATCCGGCGGCGATCCGCCCCGGCGCCCCGGCCGATCTGGTGCTGTGCGACAGCGACCCGCTCACCGCGACGGAGAGCGAGCTGCGCGGGATGACGGTCGCGGCGACCCTTCTCGCGGGGCGACTCACGCATCTGGCCTGAGCCTGAGACGGATGATCCGCCCGCAGCGACGAAGGGCCCCGATTCCTCCGCAGAGGATCCGGGGCCCTGGTCGTCACGCGAGCGCTGTCACTCGGCGAGGTGTGCGAAGAGGAACCAGCGGTCCTTCTCGAGCGTCTGCATGATGGCCAATGCCACGTCCTGACTGGTGAGGTCGACCTCGTCGAGTCCCTCGATCGCGGCCTTGACATCGACGATCACCGCGTCCATGTCGGCGATCATGTCGCGGACGATCTCCTGCCACGGGGTGAACCCGGCGGGCACCGCTGTGGGCGCGACCTTCTGCGCGATGGTCGACGTGCGCGCATCGACCGGAAGCCCGAGAGCGACGATCCGCTCGGCGGCGTCATCTGCCGCCTGTCGGGCGTGGTCGACGATCTGATCGAGGAGTTCGTGGATGGCGATGAAGTTCGCGCCCCGCACATTCCAGTGCGCCTGCTTGCCGTTCACGGCGAGAGCCTGCAGGCCCAGCACGACCGGGGCGAGGAACTGCGCCGAGCCGGCGGCGACCGTGGGATCGGCGGCGGTGGCGGGGGTGGTCTGAATGTCGGTCATTCTGTCGGCTCCCTTCGAACCGCCACGCGGCGGTCCAGTGAATCCAACGCTAGTGCGCGCACCCTATTCCGCAAGCAAGAGAAGGCTCCGCTAACCCGTCACACTGGCAGGTCGCTGAGCGAGGCGGCTGCCGCCAGGGGTTACCGTCTTACCGTGCCATCCGCTGACCCCGCGCTCGAGCCGCGCCTCCCGGGCGACGCCGAGGGTCGACGCAGCCGTCGCGCACAGCACTCACCCGAGCACGCCGAGCCCACTCGATTCCTCCCGCACGTGCAGGGTCTGCGCGCCATCGCGGTGCTGTGCGTGGTGCTCTACCACTTCTGGCCGGGCCGCTTCCCCGGCGGCTACATCGGCGTGGACATCTTCTTCGTCATCTCGGGCTTCCTCATCACCTCCCACCTGATGCGCGAGCTCACCGCGACCGGCACCGTGCGCCTCGGACAGTTCTGGGCGCGACGAGCACGGCGGCTGCTGCCCGCGTCCCTTCTCGTGCTGCTCTTCTGCGCGCTGGTCGCGATGACGCCGTACCTGACCCCGACCTCGGCGCTGCCGAACGAAGTGCGCGAGATCCTCGCGTCGACCTTCTACGTCGAGAACTGGTACCTCGCGATCACATCCGCGGACTACCTCAACAACGGCGGCGATCCCACCACCGTCCAGCACTACTGGTCGCTCTCGCTCGAGGAGCAGTTCTACGTCATCTGGCCGCTGCTGATGCTCCTCGCCGCGTGGGCCGCGGTGAAGTGGGCGCGCGGCGCGGTCCGCCGCAGCGTGGTCGCGGTGCTGGCGGTCGTCTCCGCAGCATCCTTCGTCTTCTGCGTCGTGTACACCATCACAGACCCGGCGCCGGCGTACTTCGTGACCTTCGGCCGGATGTGGCAGTTCGGCGTCGGCGCCCTCATCGCACTCGTGCCGCTGCTGCGCCTGCGCTCCGCGGGGGCGAGCTTCGTGGCGGGCTGGGTGGGGGTCGTGGCCCTGGTCTGGGCGACCTTCGCCTACGACGGACAGACGCCTTTCCCCGGGTACGCCGCCCTCGTGCCGACGCTCGGCGCCGGACTCATCATCGCGGCGTCGAACACCGACCGCTGGTGGTACCCGACCCGCGTGCTGTCCCTTCGGCCCGCGCAGTTCATCGGCGGAATCTCCTACTCCCTGTACCTCTGGCACTGGCCGCTGATCATCATCGCGCCATCGGTGCCGTTCTGGGGACTGACGATCTACCACCGCGTCGCCCTGCTCGTCCTCTGCTTCGTGCTCGCGTGGCTGACGAAGACCCTCGTCGAGGATCCCTTCCGCAGCTGGAAAGTGCTGACCTCCCGTCCGCCACGGGTCACCCTGTGGGCGTCGCTGGTGGCGATGATCCTGGTGGCGAGCACCGCGGGTGCCGCGTGGGCGGTGAACGCTCCCGCCTACAACGCCGGCGTGCGGGCCTTGGCGGAACTCCGGGAGAGTCCGCCGGAGTGCTTCGGCGCGGCAGCTGTTCTCGATCCGGCCTGCGACGACGCCGCCGCGCCCGAGACGATCCTGCCCGCACCGGGCTTCGCGGGGGCGGACCGACCATCCGATGATCAGTGCTTCGTGCAGCTGAACGATTCGCGCCCGGTCTCGTGCGAGTTCGGGTCCGATGCCGATGACGCCCCGCGCGTGGCGCTCATCGGCGACAGCCACGCCTTCCAGCTCCTGCCCACATTCGAGCGGATGGCCGAGCGCAACGGCTGGCACCTGACGACGTTCTTCAAGGGGGCGTGCCCCTGGAACACCACACCGCTGTCGACGCCGGGCGCCTTCGGCGCGGCGTGCACCGACTGGCGCGAGGGCGTGAGCTCCGCTCTCGCCGATCGGGACGTCGATGTCGTCTTCACCTCCGCGCTCGCCACGACCCCGTACGCGTCGGACGGCTTCGACTCGTCGCGCGAGGCCGCTGTCGCGGGCTACCGCGAGGCGTGGAGCGAGATGATCGACCGCGGCACCCCCGTCGTGACGGTGGTGGACAACCCCGTGTGGGAGACCGATCCGAACAAGTGTCTGCGCACGCGTGACGCCGCCGAGTGCAACGGTGGGCGCGCCGACGTTCTCGTCGCGGACGATCCGTTGCGCGAGGCAGCGGAGGGGATGGCCGGGGTCACCCTGCTGGACTTCACCGACGTGTTCTGCGACGACGAGGTGTGCAGGCCCGTCGTGGGGGGAGCGAACGTCTACCGCGACCAGGACCACCTGACGGTCACCTTCGCCGACACCCTCGAGCCTTGGTACGAGGCGGCCATCCGCGACGCGCTCGCCGCTCGCTGATCCCGCGCCGCCGGACGTCTAGGCTCCCGGCATGAGCATCGACCCCGCAGCATCCGTCCTCTCCCTCCGCGACCGTCGTCCGTCGCTCCATGATTCGGCCTTCCTCGCCGCGGGCGCGCGGGTGGTCGGCGACGTGACCCTGGGCGAGGGGGCGAGCGTCTGGTACAACGCCGTGGTGCGCGGCGACAGTGCCTCCATCAGCATCGGCCCGGGGAGCAATCTGCAGGACAACGTCTCGGTGCACGTCGACGCCGATCACCCGGTCGTGGTCGGTGCGAACGTGTCGGTCGGTCACAACGCGGTCGTCCACGGCTGCTCGATCGGCGACGGCTCGCTCATCGGAATGGGAAGCGTTGTGCTCTCGGGTGCGCAGATCGGCGCGGGCTGCCTCGTGGCCGCCGGAGCCGTCGTGCTGCAGGGCACGGTGGTGCCGCCCGGGTCGCTCGTGGCGGGCGTACCGGCGAAGGTGCGTCGGCCGCTCACCGAGGAGGAGCGCGAGGGCATCCGTCAGAACGCGGCGATCTACCTTCGGCATCTGGCGACACACGGGGAGGCCGAATCGATGGGGTGACGCGGCCTCGAAAGGCCATGGAGGGGATGACGGGAATCGAACCCGCACCATCAGTTTGGAAGACTGAGGCTCTACCATTGAGCTACATCCCCGCGGCGGACTGATCCGCAGCCTGTCCAGTGTAATGGACGCGAGAGGCGCCGCCTGACGATGAGGCTTCGGGGAGTGTCGGCTAGACTGCAACAGGCCCGATCGGCGCACGCATGCGTGCGCACCCGCCCGGGGCGTAGCTCAGCTTGGTAGAGCGCCCGCTTTGGGAGCGGGAGGCCGCAGGTTCAAATCCTGTCGCCCCGACATTCGGCCCCCCATCACGAAGACCTACGCCCACGCGTCCGCGTGCGGTGGCAGACGAGGAGAGACACAAGGCATGGTCACCACCACCGTCGAGAAGCTGAGCCCGACTCGCGTGAAGCTCCGCATCGCGGTCAGCCCGGAAGAGCTGAAGCCCAGCATCACCCACGCCTACGAGCACATCGCCCAGGACGTGCAGATCCCCGGGTTCCGCAAGGGCAAGGTGCCCGCACCGATCATCGACCAGCGCGTCGGTCGCACCGCGGTGCTCGAGCACGCCGTGAGCGAAGGGCTCGACGCGTTCTACCGCGAGGCCGTCACCGCCAGCGAGATCCGCGTCATGGGCCGCCCCAGCGCCGACGTCGTGGAGTGGCCTGACGCCAAGGACTTCAGCGGCGACCTGCTGGTCGACGTCGAGGTCGACGTTCGTCCCGAGTTCGACCTTCCCGCGTTCGAGGGCACGACCATCGAGGTCGACGCCGTCGAGGTCGACGAGACCGCGGTGGACGCAGAGCTGGACAAGCTGCGCTCGCGCTTCGGCACCCTGGTGACCGTGGACCGTCCGGCCGCTACCGGTGACTTCGTCGAGCTCGACCTCGTCGCCACGATCGACGGCCACGAGGTCGACCGGGCCGAGGGCGTGTCATACGAGGTCGGCTCCGGCGAGCTGCTCGAAGGCATCGACGAGGCCGTGGACTCGCTGACCGCAGGTGAGGAGACGACCTTCCGCTCCACCCTGATCGGTGGCGACAATGCCGGCCAGGAGGCCGAGGTCGCGGTGACGGTCAAGGCGGTCAAGGAGCGGGAGCTTCCCGAGGCCGATGACGACTTCGCCCAGATGGCGTCGGAGTTCGACACGATCGCCGAGCTGCGTGACAGCCTGCGCGAGCGTGCCGGCGAGCAGTCGGTGTTCACCCAGGGGTCTGCAGCCCGCGACAAGCTCGTCGAGACTCTGCTCGCCGGCGCCGAGATCCCCGTGCCCCAGCAGCTCATCGAGGACGAGGTGCACAACCACCTCGAGGGCGAAGGCCGTCTCGAGGACGACGTCCACCGCGCCGAGGTCACCGAGGCCAGCGAGAAGCAGTTCCGCACCCAGATGGTGCTGGACGCCGTCGTGGAGAAATACGAGGTGCAGGTCTCGCAGGAAGAGCTCACCCAGTACCTCATCCAGTCCTCTGCGCAGTACGGCATGTCGCCGCAGGACTTCATCAACGCCCTGCAGCAGGGCAACCAGCTTCCGGCCATGGTCGGCGAGGTCGCCCGCAACAAGGCCCTCGCGGTCGCCCTCGGCAAGGTCACCGTCGTCGACACCAACGGCAAGACCGTCGACCTGACCGGCTTCGTCGCGCTCGAGGACGACGAGACCGCCGAGGACGAGGTGGTCGAAGAGGCTGAGGAGATCGCGGATGCCGCCGCCGACGCCGACGAGGTCATCGCAGCCGAGGAGGCCGAGGCTCCCAAGAAGCCCGCTCGCAAGAGCCGGGCGAAGAAGGCCGACGCCGCCGAGTAAGCGCACGCGCCGACTGATGAGAGGGACGGATGCCGCGGCATCCGTCCCTCTCTCGTCCCCGCTTCACGGGAGCGCCTGCCGGTACGACGCGCGCGATCTGCCGACGGCGAACACGGGCGGGGTGCGAATCGCGCGCCGGTAGATTCGAGGACACGACCACGGAAACAGGAGTACACATGGCCGAACCACTTGTCGCCACGAGCGTCTTCGACAGACTGCTCAAGGACCGCATCATCTGGCTGGGGTCGGAGGTGCGTGACGAGAACGCCAACGAGATCTGCGCGAAGATCCTTCTTCTCGCCGCGGAGGACTCCGAGAAGGACATCTACCTCTACATCAACTCGCCCGGCGGCTCGATCACGGCCGGCATGGCGATCTACGACACCATGCAGTTCGTGCCCAACGACATCGTCACGGTCGGCATCGGCATGGCCGCCTCGATGGGCCAGCTGCTCCTGACGGCGGGCACGAAGGGCAAGCGCTACATCACACCCAACGCCCGCGTCCTGCTGCACCAGCCCCACGGTGGCTTCGGCGGCACGGCGAGCGACATCCAGACGCAGGCGCAGCTGATCCTCGACATGAAGAAGCGCCTCGCCGAGATCACGGCGAAGCAGACGGGCAAGACGGTCGAGCAGATCAATGCCGACGGTGACCGGGACCGGTGGTTCGGTGCGGAAGAGGCGCTCGAGTACGGCTTCGTCGACCACATCCGCGAGTCCGCCACGGACGTCGTCGGTGGCGGCGGAACCGCCACCGACAGCTGAGCTCGACGGCGAAAGAGAGAGAAGTAGGAATGCAGACCCCCACCTTCGGAGGCGCCCCGTCGGCGCCGCAGGGCCTTCAGATGCCCGGCAGCCGCTACGTCCTGCCCCAGTTCGAAGAGCGCACGGCGTACGGCTACAAGCGTCAGGACCCGTACAACAAGCTCTTCGAGGATCGTGTGATCTTCCTCGGCGTCCAGGTCGACGACGCGTCGGCCGATGACGTCATGGCCCAGCTCCTCGTGCTCGAGAGCCAGGATCCCGACCGGGACATCGTGATGTACATCAATTCGCCCGGCGGGTCGTTCACGGCCATGACGGCGATCTACGACACGATGCAGTACGTCTCGCCGCAGATCCAGACGGTCGTGCTCGGTCAGGCGGCGTCGGCCGCGGCCGTCCTGCTCGCGGCGGGTGCACCGGGCAAGCGCCTGGCCCTGCCCAATGCCCGGATCCTCATCCACCAGCCGGCGATGGGCGAGGCGGGCCACGGCCAGGCCTCCGACATCGAGATCCAGGCCGCGGAGATCATGCGGATGCGCACGTGGCTCGAGCAGACCCTTGCAGCCCACTCGAACAAGTCCATCGACGAGGTGAACAAGGACATCGACCGCGACAAGATCCTCTCGGCGGAGGATGCCGTGGCCTACGGCCTGGTCGACCAGGTCCTCACCACGCGCAAGCGAACGGCGGGAGCGCCGGCGCTGACCCGCTGAGCAACCGACGATGACGCCCCCGCGCTCCCGCGACGGGGGCGTCATCGCGTTCGCACCGACTCAATCCCCGCGCATGTCCCCAGCAGAGGTTAGGCTCGACGGAGACGACGGGGGAGGCAACCCCGAGGCGACGAAGAGGAGCCGTGATGGCACGCATCGGTGAAAGCGCCGACCTGTTCAAGTGCTCTTTCTGCGGGAAGAGCCAGAAGCAGGTGCAACAGCTGATCGCCGGCCCTGGTGTGTACATCTGCGACGAGTGCGTCGAGCTGTGCAACGAGATCATCGAAGAGCGGATGGCCGAGTCCTCGACCGGTGTCGTCTCGGAATTCGACCTCCCCAAGCCCCGGGAGATCTTCTCCTTCCTCGAGGAGTACGTCGTCGGTCAGGAAGACGCCAAGCGCGCGCTGTCGGTCGCGGTGTACAACCACTACAAGCGCGTGCGTGCCCAGGGCACCCTGCAGCCCGCCGAGCAGCGCGCCGATGAGGTCGAGATTGCCAAGAGCAACATCCTGCTGCTCGGTCCGACCGGCTGTGGCAAGACCTACCTCGCCCAGACCCTCGCGAAACGACTGAACGTTCCGTTTGCGGTGGCCGACGCCACCGCCCTCACGGAGGCCGGTTACGTCGGCGAAGACGTCGAGAACATCCTGCTGAAGCTCCTGCAGGCAGCCGACTTCGACACCAAGCGGGCAGAGACCGGCATCATCTACATCGATGAGGTCGACAAGATCGCGCGCAAGGCCGAGAACCCCTCGATCACACGCGATGTCTCCGGTGAGGGCGTGCAGCAGGCGCTGCTGAAGATCCTCGAGGGAACGGTGGCATCCGTCCCCCCGCAGGGCGGTCGCAAGCACCCGCATCAGGAGTTCATCCAGATCGACACGACGAATGTGCTGTTCATCGTCGCGGGCGCCTTCGCGGGGCTCGAGGACATCATCTCCTCCCGTGTCGGCAAGCACGGCGTCGGCTTCGGCGCACCACTGCACAGCAAGGGCCAGGATCTGAACCTCTTCAGCGAGGTGCGTCCAGAGGATCTGCACAAGTTCGGGCTCATCCCCGAGTTCATCGGCCGGCTCCCGGTCGTGGCCTCGGTGAACCCCCTGGATCAGGCGGCTCTGATGGAGATCCTGACCGAGCCCAAGAACGCACTCGTCAAGCAGTACCAGCGCATGTTCGAGCTGGACGGTGTGTCGCTGGAGTTCGACGCGGAGGCCCTCCAGGCGATCGCCGACCTGGCCGTGGAACGAAAGACGGGAGCGCGCGGTCTGCGCGCGATCCTGGAGGACGTGCTCGGGCCGATCATGTTCGAGATCCCGTCGAGCGAGGATGTCGACAAGGTCATCGTGACGCGGGCCGCCGTCGAAGAGCGCGCCGCGCCGACCTTCGTGCTGCGCGAGAAGCGCAAGAGCGCCTGACCGCGGAGGTCGTTGTCCGAGGTGCCGCGTACCGTCGCGGTATGAGTGCACCCACACCCTTCGCGATCGAGATTCCCGACGACGTCCTCGATGACCTGCGAGATCGTCTCGGACGTACACGCCTGCTCCCCGACTCGCCACGTGCACCGCGAGCGGGCATCACGGCCGGGTACCTCGCCGATCTGGTAGCTTCGTGGCGCGTGTGGGACTGGCGTGCGCACGAAGCCCGCCTCAACAGTTTCCCCCAGTTCCTGGTCGACATGGAGGACACCACACTCCACTTCGTGCACCTCCGGTCGGATCGAGTCGACGCGCCCGCGCTGCTCGTCATGCACGGCTGGCCGCACACCTTCGCGCTGCAACTCGACTTCGCCGAGCTGCTTCCCGACTTCCACGTCGTCGTCCCGAGCCTGCCGGGTTTCGCCTTCTCCCGTCCGTACGCGACGGGACCGATGACCGAGCATCGCCTGGCCTCGACCATGCATACCCTGATGACCGAGGTCCTCGGCTACAAGACGTATCTCACGTACGGCGAGGATGTGTCTGCGAACGTCAATGATCTCCTCGCTGCCACACGCGCACAGGTCGTCGGCGGCGTGGTGGCGACGCATGCCCACTTTCCGACGGGTCGCGAGCGCGACAGTCTCGATGACCCGAGCGAGCGGGCGTTCTTCGATCGGCTCGCGCGCGATCACGAGCTGCACGGCGCGTACGGACACGTTCAGGCCACCCGGCCCGACACGCTCGCCGTCGCTCTCAACGACTCGCCGGCGGGGCTCCTCGCCTGGCTCTGCGAGAAACTCGTGGAGTGGAGCGACACGCCCGAGGGCGACCCGAGCCTCGTGGAGAGGAGGATCAGTCGGGACCGGATCCTCACGGAGGCGATGATCTACTGGGTGTCCCAGAGCATCGGCACATCGTTCCGTCCGTACTACGAGGGGGCCGATCAGCCGGACACGATCCCGCCGGTGCGCGTGCCGGCTGCCGTTCACATCCAGCGTCACGAGGCCGACTATCCCGAATCGCTCGCACGACGCTTCTACCGGGATCTCCGGGTCTTCGAGCGGCTCACCGAGGGCGGGCACTTCACGGTCGCGGAGGTCCCCCAAGACATGGCTGTGCGGGTGCGGAGCTTCGCGCGTAGCCTGGACCTCGTCCCCTAGTTCCTGCGCGGATCCGCAGCGACCTCAGACGTCGAGGCCGCGGCGGCGGAGAAGCGGGGCGATCTCGGCATCCCGGCCGCGGAAGTCGCGGTAGGCCTCCAGCGGATCCTTCGACCCGCCGACTCCCAGCAGCCGCTGTCGGAACCGATCGCCGTTCTCACGGGTAAGCCCGCCGTTCTCGCGGAACCATTCGACGGTGTCGGCGTCGAGCACCTCGCTCCAGATGTAGGAGTAGTACCCGGCGCTGTAGCCGCCGGAGAACACGTGGGCGAAGTAGGTGGACGAGTAGCGCGTCGGGACGGCAGGGTTGTCGAGGCCGATCTCGGCCAGGGCGCCGGTCTCGAAGCTCGCGACATCGAGGTCCGCCCCTGCCTCTTCGGGCCCCAGACGATGCCACGCCTGATCGATCCAGGACGCGGCCAGGTACTCGCTGGTCGAGAAGCCCTGGTTGAAGGCCTCGGACGCGTGGAGCCTCGCGACGACCTCTGCGGGCAGCGGCTCGTCGGTGTCGACATGCCGGGCGTAGGTGCTGAGGATCTCCGGCCAGTAGATCCACATCTCATTGACCTGGCTCGGAAACTCCACGAAATCGCGGAACACGTTGGTCCCGCCGAGGGACGGGTAGGTCACGGTGGCGAAAAGACCGTGGAGGGCGTGGCCGAACTCGTGGAAGAGCGTGGTGACCTCGTCGAGGGTGAGAAGCGTCGGCTGGCCGGGGGAGGGCTGGGGCACGTTGAGGTTGTTCACCACCACGGCCGCCGTTTCCCGCAGCCGCGACTGCACCGCGATCGAGTTCATCCACGCGCCGCCGCGCTTGGTGTCGCGGGTGTAGAGATCGAGGATGTAGAGCCCGACCGGGGTGCCGTCGGCATCGTGGACTTCGAACACCCTCGCCTCCGGGTGGTAGGCGGGAAGGTCGGGCCGCTCGGTGAGGCTCACGCCGTAGAGCTCGGCGGCCGCTCGGAACACGCCGTCCTTCAGAACGCGCTCCGCCTCGAACCACGGTCGAAGCGCCGCACGGTCGAGGTCGTACTCCGCTTCGCGCACGCGCTCGGTGAAGAAGGCCCAGTCGTGCGCGGCGAGCGGAAACGTTTCGCCGGACGCGTCGATGACGCGCTGCAGCGCCTCCTGCTCCTTCCGCGCGTTGCGGGCAGCCGGCTCTGCCAGCCGGAACAGCAGTTCGCGGACGGCCTCGGGAGAGCCGGCGGTCTCATCCGCGGTGACGTACGCGGCGTGGGACTCGTATCCGAGGAGCTGAGCGCGCTCGGCACGCAGGCGCACGATCTCGCGCAGCACACCGGTGTTGTCGTTCGCGTTTCCGCGAGAGCCGCGTGACCGTGATGCGGCCATGATGCGGCGGCGGCTCTCGCGGTCTGTCAGGCTCGAGAGATACGGATGGCCCGTGAACAGCGTGAGGGTGACGACGTACTTCCCCTCCATGCCCCGGTCTGCGGCGGCCCGAGCGGCCGCGGACAGCTCGCCCTCGGTGAGTCCGTCGAGCTCGGACTCGTCGTCGAAGACGACGGCGAGCTCGTTGGTGTCTGCCAGAAGGTTCTTCTCGAACGTCGTCGTGAGGGTCGACAGCCGCTGATTCAGCTGCGTCAGACGTTCCTTCGCGTCGTCTCCCAGTGCAGCGCCGGCGTGGGTCATCTCCCGGTAGCGCCGTTCGACGAGATACCGGTCCTCAGGCGACAGATCGCTGCTCTCGCGGCTGTCGTACACATGACGCACGCGTGCGTAGAGCGCGGGATCGAGCTGGATGGCGTCCTGATGCGCCGCCATGAGCGGAGCGAGCTCCTCCTCCACAGCTTGGATGTCCTCGGTGGCGTCGGCGGAGGACACGGTATAGAAGGTGCGCGCGACGTCACCGAGAAGATGACCCGATTCCTCCAGCGCGACAAGCGTGTTCTGGAAGGTCGCGTCAGAGGGGTCCGCTGCGATCCGGGCGACCTCGTCGCGATGCGCCGCGAACGCGGTGCGGAACGCGGGGAGGTAGTCGGCCGTCACCACCCGGCGGTATTCGGGCAATCCGTAGGGCAGGGATGAGGGCTCGAGCAGCGGGTTGGCATCCGTCATATCTCCACCCTAAGCGAGGCGGCTCAGCGTGCAACCACTCCTTTGCAAAGTGACCCTTGCAAAGATTCCTTTGCATAGCTACGCTGAACGTATGAGCACCCACGACGAGCCCGAGCCCGAGTCGGACATCGCGGCGCGGGTCGAGGTCCACCACGCCAACGATCGGGTGCTCGACGCGCCGGCGCTTCGTGCTCTCGCCCATCCGCTGCGCGTCAAGATCTACGACATCCTCAGCCAGTACGGACCGCAGACGGCGAGTTCCCTCGCAGAGCGCCTCGGGGAGTCGACGGGATCGACGAGCTACCACCTCCGAGCGCTTGCCAGGCAGGATCTGATTCGCGAGCGACCCGGGCAGGGGTCGGGGCGCGAGCGCTGGTGGGAGCGGCCCGCGGGCGGGATCACGATGAGTGCAGCGGGGGCGGCGAAGACGCCGGCGGCCCGCGCGGTCACGCAGTTGGTGACCGGCGAGTTCTTCCGGCTTCGTCAGCAGGCACTTCTCGACTTCCACGATCAGGCGATCGGCGAAGAGGATGACCAGTGGCAGGACGCCAGCCTCATCTCCACCGCCACGGCGCGTCTGACGCCCGCTCAAAGCGCCGAGCTCACCCATCGCATCATGGCCGTCATCGACGAGACCGTCGAGCGCTATCGCAACCAGGAAGGCGAGGACGTGCGACCCGTCACGATCCGCGCCGACGTCTTTCCGCTTCCCGAAATCGGAGGTGTCTCATGACGACTTTCACCACCCCCGCACCTGCGACCACCGGCATCGAGCGTCTGATCCTGGTCGCCGCCGACGCCGCCCGGGGCGCAGTGGCACGCCGCGTCCGACGTCGTGACGACGTCGTCGGTCGGCGAAGCGCCGCCGTGCTCACCGACGCGGTCGACCGTCGTCAGCGGGCGGTCGCGCGCGGCGCGATCGGCCTCTTCCCGGGCTGACCCGGTGACCGACACCAGGTCCGAGATCGTCCCCGACCTCGGACCGGCGCCCCCGCGGCGCCCGCCCCTCGGCCGGGACTTCGGTCGACTGTGGACCGCAGCGGCGTTCAGCAACCTGGCCGATGGGCTCGGCCGCACCGCGGTGCCGCTTATCGCGACGACGCTGACGACAGACCCGCTCGCGATCGCCGCCATCGGCGCCTTGGCGTTTTTGCCCTGGCTGGTGTTCGGCCTCCCGGCCGGCATGCTGGTGGACCGCCTCGACCGGCGCGTCATCATGGCCGCGGCGAATACCCTCCGCGGTGGTGCCGCGGTCGCTCTCGCCCTCCTCACCGTCACCGATCAGCTGACGGTCTGGGCATTGTTGGCGGGCGTGCTGGTGTTCGGACTGGGGGAGACCCTGTTCGACAACGCCACGAATGCCGTCATCCCCGCGCTCGTGCCGCGCGGAGGTCTCGATCGCGCCAATGGTCGCGTGCAGGCTGCGCAGATCACCATCGACAGTTTCCTGGCGCAACCGGTGGCGGGCGTGCTCTTCGCCGTGTCCTTGGCTTCACCGCTCTGGCTCGGCGCGTTCGGATATCTGGTGCCGATCGTCCTCGCGCTGCTCCTGCCCGTCGCCGCCGCACGACCCCGCCGAGCGCCAGACGACACTCCTTCCGCCACCCCGATCTCCACGCGAACGGCCCTGGCATACCTGTGGCGGCATCGCTACCTCCGTGCCCTGGTGATCTTCACCTCCGTCGTGGGGTCGGCCTTCTCCTTCGCGCAGGCGGCGACGATCCTGTATTTCCTCGACACCCAGGGCGTCCCGCCGGCCGCGATCGGGTTCGTGACCGCCGGCATCGGAGTCGGTGCCCTCGCAGGTTCCCTCCTCGCGCCGCTCCTGGTCGACAGGTTCGGTCGCGGCGCCGTGATGCTCAGCGCGAACGTCCTGGCCGCGGTGAGCCTGGCGCTCGTGGCGGCGGCCCCGGGGGTCGTCCTCGCTGTGGTCTTCTACGGCCTCATGGCCTTCGCCGTGTCCTCCTGGAACGTTCCCTGGGGGGCCCTCCGACAGCTGATGGTTCCCGGTGACATCTTCGGGCGCGTCCTCGGCGTCATCCGCAGCCTCACATGGGGACTGTTCCCGATCGCCACACTCGCCGGCGGGCTCGTCGCGCGCGTGGATTTGCGGCTGCCGTACATCATCGCCGCGGGGGTGACACTGGCTGCGACCGCGGTGGCCACGCGTCTCCTCCTCGCAGCGAGCCGGCAGACCGGCCCCTCACCTCTGAGGACGTACGCCGGCGCGGAGGCGGCTCAGCCGAATTCGTCCTGGGCGTCGTGACGCACCACCGCGGCTCCGTCCGCGTCGAGCTCGACGATCACACCGCTGTCGAGTTCTGCGATCGGCCGCCCCTCCAGCCACGTCAACGTCCACCGCGGGCGCGGACCGGCCGCGCCCATCGTGGCGTCGACAGAACGAACGGCCGCGGCGACCGCGGGCGGCACCGATGCGGGCGGCTCGTCTCCGGACGTCCATCGCGTTCCCAGCTGCATGTCAGGCCTCCTCGGCGAAGCGGATGTCGGTCACAGCGGTGTCAGCGCCGTCGACGTAGTGGATCTCGGCGACCCGGCCCACCGCCTTCAGATCCCCCTCCGCGAGGCGTAGGAGGTCTCGGGTCTCGGCTGGTGCGGATATCGTGAGCTCCGCGACGGGCGTCTTCTGCGACACCTTCGCCTCGGTCTTCGCACGACGGATACCGATGAGGGCGGTGCCGACGGCCACCAGCACCCGGGGGTCACCGTCGGTCGACTGCGGCTGCGGCCACGAGGTGATGTGGATGGACTCTTCGTTGAACCACGACCACGCCTCCTCGGTCGCGAAGGAGAGCACAGGAGCGAACAGTCGCAGCAGGGTGGACAGGGCCAGGCGCAACGACAGAGCGGCCGAGGCGCCGCCGACGTCGGTACGGTCGTAGGCGCGCTCCTTCACCAGTTCGAGGTAATCGTCGCAGAACGTCCAGAAGAACGATTCCGTGAGCTCGAGGGCGCGGGCATGGTCGTAGACCTCCCATGCTGCGGTGGCTTCACTCACGACGGCGTCGAGGGTCGACAGCATGCTCGCATCCAACGCGTGCGTGATGGTGGCATCCTCGGGCACCGGGAAGGAGAGCACGAACTTCGCGGCATTGAGGATCTTGATCGCCAGGCGCCTGCCGATCTTGATCTGCGTGGGGTTCTGCGGATCGAAAGCGGCGTCGGTGCCCAGCCTGCTGGACGCCGCCCAGTACCGGACGGCGTCGGACCCGTGCTGGGCGAGGATGTCGGCGGGAGTGACGACATTGCCCTTGGACTTGGACATCTTCTTGCGGTCCGGGTCGACGATGAAGCCCGAGATCGCGGCCGTCCGCCAGGGCGACCGGCCATCTTCCAGGGCGCTGCGCAGCATGGTGGAGAACAGCCAGGTGCGGATGATGTCCTGACCCTGCGGGCGCAGGTCGAACGGCGCGACCAGATCCCACAGCTCGGGATCGCGCTCCCAGCCGCCTGCGAGCTGGGGAGTCAGAGACGAGGTGGCCCAGGTGTCGAAGATGTCCTGCTCGCCCTCGAAACCTCCGGGCACGCCCCGCTGGTCGGCGGTGAAGCCGGTGGGGACGTCGATCGTCGGGTCCACGGGCAGCTGGCCGACCTCGGGCACGATCACCCGGTCGTAGTCGCGGTTGCCGTCGGCATCCAGTCCGTACCAGACGGGGATCGGCACACCGAAGAACCGCTGGCGTGACACCAGCCAGTCACCCGTGAGTCCATTGGTCCAGTTCTCGTACCTGACACGCATGAAGTCGGGGTGCCAGTTCAGCTCTCGACCGAGCGAGATCAGCCGGTCTCGCAGCGCCGCGTCGCGCGCGCCGTTGCGGACGTACCACTGGCGGGTCGAGACGATCTCCAGCGGGCGATCGCCCTTCTCGTAGAACTTCACCGGGTGCGTGAACGGCCGCGGCTCGCCGATGAGCTCTCCCGACTCCTGCAGGAGCTCGACGATGCGCTTCTTGGCGCTGAAGACCGTCTTGCCGGCCAGCTCGGCATACGCAGACACGCCTGTCTCCGACGTGATGACCTCGGGTGCATCGGCGACCACCCGACCGTCCTGGCCGAGGATCGTGCGGTTGGGCAGGTCGAGCTCGCGCCACCAGATGATGTCCGTCACGTCGCCGAAGGTGCAGATCATCGCGATACCCGAACCCTTGTCGGGCTGGGCGAGCGGGTGGGAGAGCACCGGAACCTCGACGTCGAACAGCGGCGTGCGCACCGTTGTGCCGAACACATCGCGGTAGCGCTCATCGTCGGGGTGCGCCACGAGCGCGACGCAGGCGGGAAGGAGTTCGGGCCGCGTGGTCTCGATGTGGATGTCGCCACTGCCGTCGGTGCGATGGAAGGCGACCCGGTGGTAGGCGGCCGGCTGCTCGCGATCCTCGAGCTCGGCCTGCGCGATGGCCGAGCGGAAGTCGATGTCCCACAGGGTCGGGGCGAGGGCCTGATACGCCTCGCCCCGCTCGATGTTCCGGAGGAACGCCAGTTGACTGGTGCGCATCGTCTCGTCGGAGATCGTGCGGTAGGTCTGGCTCCAGTCCACGCTCAGACCGAGGCTTCGCCACAGCGCCTCGAAGTGCTTCTCATCCTCGACGGTGAGCTTCTCGCACAGTTCGATGAAGTTGCGACGGCTGATCGGGATCTGATCGGCCGCACGCGACGACTTGTTGTCACCGCCTTCGTACGGCGGAGTGAATTCGGGATCGTAGGCGAGGGTCGGATCGCACCGCACCCCGTAGTAGTTCTGCACACGTCGCTCGGTGGGAAGGCCGTTGTCGTCCCATCCCATGGGATAGAAGACGACCTTGCCCCGCATCCGCTCGTAGCGGACCTTCACGTCGGTGTGGGTGTAGCTGAAGACGTGGCCGATGTGCAGGCTCCCCGAAGCGGTGGGGGGCGGAGTGTCGATGCTGTAGACGCCGTCGCGCCCCACTTCGGCGGCGCGGAGCCTGTCGAAGGCGTAGGTTCCCGCCGCGGTCCACCGTTCGTCCCAGGTCTTCTCCAGCCCTTCGAGTGCGGGCTTGTCGGGAATGGTGGCCATGGTGTCTCCTCGGCGCTATGTGCGGCACTGTGTGAGCGTGCCTGAGTGTGGGTCCGCCCGATTCTATCGGGCGGACCCACGGGGAGTTCTTCTCACCCGGCGGCGACGAGGTCGGGCACCGGCTCGCTCTCGGCGGGCCGGCGGGTGATCAACGCCCCCGCTGCCAGGGCGGCGACGAGTGTGACCGCCGACATCGCCGCCAGGATGACGCCCGGATGCCACCAGGCGAACGCGGTGGCCTGCCCGATCGTCAGCGTGACATAGGGCACGAACCCGCTGACTGTCGCGGCGAGGGCGTACGCGAACGACAGCGCCGAGTAGCGGAATCGGTCGGGGAACAGGTCGTTCATGAGCCCGCCGAGGGCAGCCCACGACATGGTCGGGAGGATGCCGCCGATGATCATCGTCGCCACGAGGATCGGGAACGACGAGAACTGCAGGAGGAAGTACATCGGGAAGGTGATGAGGAGCGTGCCGAGCGCTCCGGCGGCGACGACGCGCGCCGACCCGATGCGGGTCGCCCAGGCGCCGAAGAGCGGGATGGTGATCAGCTGCAGCAGACCGCCGACGGTCGTCGCGACGAGCAGATCCTGGTAGCTGAATCCGAGTTCGGTCGTGCCGTAGTTGATCGTGTACGTGTTCATCAGAGAGTAGGAGCCGATGCCGAGGAGGGCGGCGCCGATGGCGATCACCAGAGTCCCAGGCCGCTGACGCAGCATCGACAGCACCGGTGTCCGATCGCGGCGACCTTCGGCGACGAGGCCCTCGAACACCGGGGTCTCGGAGATCGACCACCGCAGATACAGCGACACGAGCAGCAGCGGGAGGGCGAGGAGGAAGGGGATTCGCCAGCCCCACGCCGCGAGCTCTTCTGCGGGGAGGACGAAGGTGAGCACGATGAACAGCGTCGCCGACAGGATCGAGCCGACGGGTGATCCCAGCTGCGGGATCGCGGCGTAGAAGGCGCGCTTGACCGGCGACGAGTGCTCGGTGGCGATGAGGATCGATCCGCCCCACTCGCCACCCAGGGAGAGCCCCTGCGCGATGCGGAGCGTGACGAGCAGCACCGCCCCGAGCCATCCGGCCTGGGCATAGGTGGGCAGGAGCCCGATCAGTCCGGTCGCCACCCCCATGACGCCGACCGTCCACAGCAGGGTCGTCCGTCGCCCGAGACGGTCACCCAGGTAGCCGAAGATCAGCGCACCGACCGGGCGGACGACGAAGGCCACCGCGATGGTGAGGAAGGACAGCGCCGTGCCGCCGACAGAGCCGAGGGGCTCGAAGAACAGCGGCCCGACGAAGAACGCCGAGAAGTAGGCGAAGAGGTAGAAGTCGAACGATTCGAGCGAGGTTCCGACCATGGACGCCCACGCCACGCGGCGCGTGGGGGAGCGGTCGAGGGTGGACGTGGGCACGGGGGGAACGGAGGGCACGGGGGATGATTCTGGCACGAGTCCAGAAACCCGGTCGACTGTCCGGGCATTCCCTGCCGCCCCACGCGGAGGGGAGCGATATGATCGACCTATACGCATCGATCCGGCCATCACCGGGGAGCACTCGGAAGAACGTCCCCACGGGGACCAGTAGAACCGAGCGGGGCAGGCCCGTCACAGCCGCTGTGAGAGAGGCGGGGAGACCCGCAAGCAGGGTGGTACCGCGGCTCGCGAGGAGTCGTCCCGGCGTCCGGCACGACCGACGACTGCGAGACGACATGACCTATCCGAAGCCCACTCCCTCCGGCGCCTCCTTCGGCCCCGCGGCGGTCGTTCCGAGCCCGCGGTTCCCCGACATCGAGGACGAGGTGCTCGCGTTCTGGAGCGAGGACGACACCTTCCGCGCGTCCGTCGCCCGCCGCGATGGGGCCGAGGAATGGGTGTTCTACGACGGCCCGCCGTTCGCCAACGGGCTGCCGCACTACGGTCACCTCCTCACCGGGTATGCCAAGGACCTGTTCCCGCGCTTTCAGACCATGCGGGGGAAGAAGGTCGACCGGGTCTTCGGCTGGGACACCCACGGCCTGCCGGCCGAACTCGAGGCGATGAAGCAGCTCGGCATCTCCGAGAAGACCGATATCGAGGCGATGGGCATCGATGTCTTCAACGACCGCGCCCGCGAGTCGGTTCTCGCCTACACCCGGGAGTGGCAGGACTATGTCACGCGGCAGGCGCGGTGGGTGGACTTCGAGCGCGGGTACAAGACCCTCGACACGACCTATATGGAGTCGGTGCTGTGGGCGTTCCACACGCTTCACGACAAGGGGCTGGCGTACGAGGGCTATCGGGTGCTCCCGTACTGCTGGCGCGACGAGACTCCGCTGTCCAGCCACGAGCTGCGGATGGACGACGACGTCTACCAGATGCGGCAGGATCCGTCCGTCACGGTGACCTTCCCGCTGGTCGGGGGGAAGGCCGAGGCTCTCGGGCTGACCGCCGTGCGCGCCCTGGCCTGGACGACGACGCCCTGGACGCTGCCGACGAACCTCGCGCTGGCCGTGGGCCCGGACATCCGTTACGTCGTCCTTCCGGCGGGTCCGCGCGGTGCCGCCGACGTCCACACCTCTCCCGACGGGACGCCGGATGACGCGGTCGAATCGAGCGCCCACCGCTACCTCCTCGCCGAGGATCTGCTCGCCGGTTACGCCAAGGACCTCGGATACGACACGGCCGACGAGGCCCGCGCGGCGGTCGACGCCACCGTCATGGGGGCGGAGCTCGAGGGCGTGGCGTACGACAGGCTCTTCGACTACTACGCCGATGCCGAGGCCTGGGGGACGCACAACGCCTGGCAGATCCTCGTCGACGACTACGTCACGACCAGCGATGGAACCGGCATCGTCCACCAGGCTCCCGCCTACGGCGAGGATGACCAGCGTGTCGCCGACGCTGTGGGCATCCCGACCATCCTGTCCCTCGACGACGGGGGACGGTTCCTGCCCGACGTGACGGATGTCGCCGGCCAGCTGTGGATGGAGGCCAACCGTCCGCTCATCCGTCTTCTGCGCGACGCGGGGCGGCTTCTGCGCGAGGCCAGCTACGAGCACTCCTATCCCCACTGCTGGCGCTGCCGGAACCCTCTGATCTACAAGGCCGTGTCGAGCTGGTTCGTGCGAGTCACCGCGATCAAGGATCAGCTGCTCGCCGGAAACGAGCAGATCACCTGGGTTCCCGACAACGTCAAGCACGGTCAGTTCGGCAAGTGGCTCGAGGGCGCGCGCGACTGGTCGATCAGCCGCAACCGTTTCTGGGGCTCGCCCATCCCGGTGTGGAAGAGCGACGACCCCGAGCACCCGCGCGTCGATGTCTACGGATCTCTCGCCGACCTCGAGCGCGATTTCGGTCGTCTGCCCCGCAACCCCGAGGGGGAGGTCGACCTGCACCGGCCGTACATCGACGAGCTCACGCGCCCGAATCCGGATGACCCGACCGGCCGCAGCACGATGCGCCGGATCGAGGACGTGCTGGACGTCTGGTTCGACTCCGGTTCCATGCCCTTCGCGCAGGTGCACTATCCGTTCGAGAATCAGGAGTGGTTCGACGCGCACGCGCCGGCCGACTTCATCGTGGAGTACATCGGGCAGACCCGCGGCTGGTTCTACGTCATGCACGTCCTGTCCACGGCACTGTTCGACCGGCCCGCCTTCAAGGCCGTGTCGGCGCACGGCATCGTTCTCGGCAACGACGGTCAGAAGATGTCCAAGTCGCTGCGCAACTATCCCGATGTCCGTGAGGTCTTCGACCGCGACGGGTCCGACGCGATGCGCTGGTTCCTGATGGCGAGCCCGGTACTCCGCGGCGGAAACCTCGTCGTGACCGAGGAAGGGATCCGCGCCGGGGTGCGCGAGTTCCTCCTGCCGCTGTGGAACGCCTGGTACTTCTTCACCACCTACGCCAACGCCTCCGACGGGTACGAGGCGGCGTGGCGCACCGATTCGCAGGACGTGCTCGACCGCTACATCCTCGCGCGCACGGGCGACCTCATTCGCGGCGTGACCGCAGACCTGGAGGGGCTGGATTCGACGACGGCGGCAGCGAAGCTGCGCGACTTCGCCGAGGTGCTCACCAACTGGTACATCCGTCGCTCACGCGACCGCTTCTGGGCCGGGGTGTCGGCGGACGACCCCCGCACGACCGAGGCGTTCGACACCCTCTACACGGTGCTCGAGACCCTCACCCGGGTCGCGGCCCCCCTCATCCCGCTGATTTCCGAGCGGGTGTGGCAGGGTCTCACCGGGGGACGAAGCGTTCATCTCCAGGACTGGCCGGACGCCGGTGCGTTCCCCGGAGCCGATGACATCCGCGACGCCATGGACTCCGTTCGGGAGGTCTCCTCGGTGGCCAACGCGCTCCGCAAGAAGCACGGGCTGCGCGTGCGCCTGCCGCTGCCGAGCCTGACCGTCGTCACCCGCGACGCGGCGGGTCTGCACCGGTTCGAGGGCATCGTGCGCGACGAGCTGAACGTGAAGTCGGTGACCACGGCAGAGCTCGACGACTCCGTCGCCGAGCGCTACGGCATCAGCAAGCGGCTCACGGTGAACGCGCGGGCGGCAGGTCCACGCCTGGGCAAACAGGTGCAGCACGTCATCGCCGGGGCCAAGGCCGGTATCTGGGAGGAGCACGACGGTGGCGTCGTGGTCGACGGGATCGCCTTGGAGCCGGGCGAGTACGACCTGGCCCTCGAGGCGGGGGGCGCGGCGGAGGGCACCGCCATCGCGCTGCTGACCGGCGGCGGGTTCGTGCTGCTGGACACCGCCACGACACCCGAGCTGGAGGCCGAGGGCCTTGCCCGGGATGTGATCCGTGCGGTGCAGGACACCCGCAAGGCCGCGGGGTTCGAGGTCAGCGATCGCATCGAACTCTGGCTGAGCTTCGATGAGGCCGATGATCGCGTCGCGGTCGAGGCGGCCTTCGATACGGCGGGAGTCGCGACGGAGACCCTCGCGGTCGCGCACGGTCTGTACGGACCACGCGGCTCGAGGCCGTCGGACTCCGAGCCCGAGCACACCGCCCGCTTCGACGCGGGGGCCTTCGCCAACCGCGGCCCCTTCGAGGTCGCCGTGTCACGACGGGAGGCATGATGGGCGACCGCGAACGCGCCGATCGGGTGTACGAGGCGCTCCTGACCCGCCAGGGGGAGCGGTGGGTCCAGCCACGGGTGGAACGTACGAGACGGGTGCTCGAGCTGCTGGATGACCCGCAGCACACCTACCGCGTCATCCACGTCACCGGCACGAACGGCAAGACCTCCACCAGCCGCATCATCGAGAGTCTGGTGCGTGCGCACGGTCTGCGCACGGGACTGTTCACCAGCCCCCACCTGGCCCGGTTCACCGAACGGATCATGATCGACGGTGAACCCGTCGCCGACGCTGCGGTGGCCGATGCGTGGGACGAGATCGCGCCTATCGTCGACCTCGTCGACGCGGAGCTCGAGGCGGCCGGCGACGCGGCGCTGACCTTCTTCGAACTGCTGACCGTGCTCGCCTTCGTCGCCTTCGCCGATGCGCCGATCGATGTCCTCGTGCTCGAGGTCGGGATGGGCGGGTCGTGGGATGCCACGAACACCGCAGACGGTGACGTCGCCGTCTTCGCCCCGATCGATCTCGATCACGCCGACCGTCTGGGCGAGACCATCGTCGAGATCGCGGCGGTGAAGTCGGGGATCATCAAATCGGGTGCCGCCGCGGTGTCTGCGCGACAGCAGCCGTCCGCCGCGCGTGTGCTTCATGAGGCAGCCGCCCGGCAGAGCGCGACGCTCGCCGTCGAGCAGGAGGACTTCGCGCTCGAAGACGCCCGGCTCGCGGTGGGCGGCCAGCTCGTGACCATCCGGGGGCTGCATGCCCGGTACACCGACGTCTACCTGCCGCTGTACGGCGCACATCAGGCCGAGAACGCCACCCTGGCCGTCGCCGCGGTCGAGTCGCTCCTCGCACCCGGTGACCGCGGCCTCGATCCCGACGTGGTCGCCGAGGGTCTAGGCTCGGCGACGTCCCCCGGCCGCGTGCAGGTCATCGGCGCCGACCCCACCGTCGTCGTCGACGCCGCGCACAACCCGCACGGCGCCCGAGCGCTGGTCGCCGCCCTCGCGGCATCCTTCGACTTCGACGAATGGGGGGTGGTGCTCGGCGTTCTCGACGACAAGGATGCCGCGGGGATCCTCGAGGGCCTCTCGGCGGTCGAGGGGCCGGTGTTCGCCACCGTTCCCGATTCGGAGCGTGCGCGCGACGCCGACGGGCTGGCCGACCTCGTCGAGGCCGCCGGGCGAAGGGTCACCGTGCATCGCGACCTGCAGGACGCCGCCGATGCCGCGAGGGAGTGGGCCGCGGCGTCCGTCCGCCGTGCCATCGTCATCACGGGGTCCGTCGTCCTGGCCGGGGAAGCGATCGTCCTCGCCGAGGACGAGGACTGGCGCGGCGGGTGGCGCGCATGACCGCGTCTGCCGCCGACCGTCCCCGTCGTCCGCGTCGACGGCGGGGAGCCGAGGAGTCCCTCGGGTCGATCGTCCTCGGCTTCGAGTCGCTCATCGCCTTCCTCGGCGGCCTGGTCGTCTACGGGCTGCGAGCCCTCCCCGAGCCGATCCCGGCGTGGTGGGGAATCGTCGCGGGCACCATCGTCGCCGTCCTCATGATCATCACGGCCGGCCTTCTCCGGCATCGGTGGGCGATCGTCGTCGGATGGATGCTGCAGGTCGTCGTCGCGCTCGGTGCCATCCTCGTACCGGCGCTGCTCTTCGTGGCGCTCATTTTCGGTGGGATGTGGGGGTATGCCACCATCAAGGGTGCTTCCCTCGATGCGCGCAACGCGCGACGGGCGGCGGAAGAACGGGAACGAAACGGAGACTGACTGACATGGCCACGCAAGAAACCCTCGTCCTGGTGAAACCCGATGGCGTCGCCCGGGGGCTGACGGGGGCGGTCCTCGCCCGTATCGAGGCGAAGGGCTATGCCCTGGTCGACATCCGCCTGGTGGAACCAGACCGCGAGCGCCTCGAGGCGCACTACGCCGAGCACGAGGGCAAGCCGTTCTACGAACCGCTCCTGGAGTTCATGATGTCGGGTCCGTCGGTGGCGATACGCGTCGCCGGAAACCGCGTCATCGAGGGGTTCCGCTCCCTGGCAGGCGCGACCGACCCGACGGCAGCGGCACCGGGAACCATCCGGGGCGATCTCGGACGCGACTGGGGACTGAAGGTGCAGCAGAACCTCGTGCACGGTTCGGACAGCCCTGAGTCGGCCGCGCGCGAATTGTCCATCTGGTTCTGATCAGAACAGCGAGCCGAGGACGTCCAGTCGCACCTGGGCGAGGACCGCCACGACCGCGTAGCTGAGGACGGCGAAGAGCGGAAGCCACCCCATGAGCCGGTCGGCGGCGCGACGCAGCGGCTTCGGAGCAGGGAGGATTCCCGTCCGCATGACGTGCAGGGTCACGGCGTAGAACGACGGGATCGCCACCACCCAGGTCACCATGCACCAGGGGCACAGGGTGCCGAGCACGAAGATGCTCTGCGCGATCAGCCACACGACGAAGACGAACGCCAGAGTCATACCGAGCTCGAAGAGAAGCCAGAACCAGCGCGCGAAGCGAGCACCGGAGAGGATCGCCGCCCCCACGACGATCGGCGCGATCCACCCCGCCAGCCCCAGGATCGGGTTGGGGAATCCGAAGACCGCACCCTGAGCGGATTCGAGATTCCTGCCGCACTGCACGAGCGGACTGAAATCGCACGACGCGCTGGATCCCGGGTTCTCGAGCAGATGGAACCGCTCCATCGTCAGGGAGAAAGCGGCCCACCACCCGACGACGCCGGCGACGATGAGCCAGATCGCCAGAGCGCGGGGCTGGGAACGCGAAGACGCAGCGGGCATTGCTCGATTCTGACACCGGCATCCTGAATGCGTGCCGCAGGCGCGACGCGCACCCCCGACCATTGCGGGAGCGCGTCACCCGTGCCCGATCCATGCCGTGTGCGATAATGAACGTCGATGCGTGGCGGCCGCGCCGCCTCATCGCATCACGAAGACTTCGGGCGATGACCGCCCTCGCAGCCCGAGCCGCGGGCCGGCTGCAGACCGTAGTGAGTTCGCGGCACCGCAGGTGCGGCGCCGCCAGAGATTTCGCCGGACGACGCGCGGTGTCGCCCCCGCAAGGAGTAAGCCAGTGATGGCCGATGAGAACGAACAGCATGTCGAACCTTCCGCCGAGGGATCTTCGGCCGCGACACCGGACGCGGCCGAAGGCGAGACCGCGGCTCTGATCGAGTCGATCGCGGTCTACGAGGACGGAGCGCCCGCCCCTGAGACGGATTCCGCCGAGACGCCACCCGACAGCGCCGCACCGACCCCGTCCTCACCGACGGAGTCCGCTGATGCGGAGTCCATCGATGCGGAGTCCCCGGAGCCGGCCGAAAGCGGGGATGTGCCGTCAGCCGACGGGACCGTCGAGTCGTCCTCCGACTCCGGTGAGGGGGAGACGCCTGAGGGTCCGCCCACCGCGGTGAGTCTGGGGCTCCTGCCGGAGATGTTCGTCTCGTCGGTGTCGACGACGCTGCACTTCTACGCCCCCGACCTTCCGCCCCTGCCCGCTCTTCCCTCCCGTCCTCCCCGCTCCGAGCCGAGCGCCCCCGCGGCGACCTCCTCCAAGCGCCGGCGACGCCGCGGTGGATCCGATGGTCGCGACGACGACGGCGACCAGAGTCGAGACCGCGACGAGCACCCGCGCCAGCGTGCCGTCGAGCTCGTCACCGAGCCTCAGCGCATCAAGGGGTCGACCCGACTGGAGGCGAAGAAGCAGCGTCGCCGCGACGGCCGCGAGGCCGGTCGACGCCGGGCCGTGGTGACGGAGGCGGAGTTCCTCGCGCGCCGCGAAGCCGTCGATCGCGTCATGATCGTCCGATCCAAAGCCGGACGCATCCAGATCGCCGTCCTCGAGGACAACGTCCTCGTCGAGCATTACGTGGCCCGTCACCAGGACGCCTCCCTCATCGGCAACGTCTACCTCGGTCGTGTGCAGAACGTCCTGCCCAGCATGGAGGCGGCCTTCGTCGACATCGGACGCGGCCGCAACGCCGTGCTCTACTCCGGCGAGGTCGACTGGGATGCGGTTGAAACCGGCAACCAGCCGCGCCGGATCGAGCTGGCGTTGAAGTCCGGCGACAAGGTGCTCGTCCAGGTCACGAAGGACCCGGTCGGACACAAGGGCGCCCGTCTCACCAGCCAGATCTCCCTTCCCGGGCGCTACCTGGTGTACGTCCCGGGTGGTGCGATGAACGGGATCTCGCGGAAGCTCCCCGACACCGAGCGGGCGCGGCTCAAGCGCATCCTGAAGGAGGTGCTCCCCGAGTCATCGGGGGTGATCGTGCGCACGGCGGCGGAGGGCGCGACCGAGGACCAGCTGACCCACGACGTCCAGCGTCTGACCACTCAGTGGGAGCACATCAGCCGGCAGGTCGAGTCGATTCAGGCTCCCGCGCTGCTGCATGCAGAGCCCGACCTGCTCGTGAAGATCGTCCGCGACGTCTTCAACGAGGACTTCTCGAAGATGCTCATCCAGGGCGACGACGCGTTCCAGACGATCACGTCGTACCTGCAGAGCGTCGCGCCCGATCTGCTCGAGCGGGTCACCCGATTCGAGGGCGATGCCGATCCGTTCGACGAGTTCCGCATCACCGAGCAGATTGAGAAGGCACTGGACCGGAAGGTCTGGCTGCCCTCCGGCGGATCGCTCGTGATCGACCGCACCGAGGCGATGACGGTCATCGACGTCAACACCGGGAAGTTCGTCGGCTCAGGGGGGAACCTCGAGGAGACCGTCACGAAGAACAACCTCGAGGCTGCGGAGGAGATCGTGCGCCAGCTCCGGTTGCGCGATATCGGCGGCATCATCGTGGTCGACTTCATCGACATGGTCCTGGAGTCCAATCGCGACCTCGTGCTGCGACGCATGGTCGAGTGCCTCAGCCGCGACCGCACGAAGCATCAGGTCGCGGAGGTGACGTCGCTGGGGCTGGTCCAGATGACGCGGAAGAAGCTCGGACTCGGCCTGCTGGAGACCTTCAGCGAGGCGTGCGAGGTCTGCGCGGGGCGCGGAATCATCGTCCACCACGATCCGGTCTCCAAGCATCGTGCGGCGGGCAGCAGGCTCGAGCGGACGCCGACCGCGCAGCGGATCGTCGTCCAACGGCGGCTCTCAGGGCACGCACGTCATCACCGAAGGGGTCAAGTCCGCGCTCGCCCAGATCGCCGCGTCGACGATCCAGCCGCACGCGGAGGACGAGCGACCGGAGATCCCGCCGGCGGTCGTGGAGGCGGTCGCCGAAGCCATCGCGGAGGACGGTGTCGAGCGTCCAGGCGATCGGGAACGTCCCAAGAAGCCTCGTAAGAAGCGCCCGGACGCAGGCAAGGGTCCGAAGTCCGAGGCGGAGCTGCTGCTCGACTCGGTTCTGGACGCGCTTCCCGAACCGAAAGCACCCGGTCAGGGCCGCGCGCGGCGGCGGGTGACGACCGCAGCACTGACGGGGACGCCGGTCAGCCACGCACCGGTCGAACCGCCTCAGTGAGGGGAACGGCCGCGGCGCTCGCGCGCGGTGATGCGCAGCCCCGATGCGAGCAGCGCACGGACGAGTTCGTGGCCGTCGACCGCCCGTGCGCCGGCATCCACCAACCGGTCGTACGCGTCCTCGGGGACGTCATAGTGGTCAAGATCGAATCCGCGCCGGGGGATGCCGGCCGCCGCGGCGAAGGCGTGGAGCTCATCGAGGTCGCTGTCGCTGATCAGGTGCGACCACAGCCGTCCGTGCGCGGGCCACCGGGGCTCATCGATCAGGATCGCCATCCGCTGATCCTAGGGCCCTCTCCAGACACGCGCGCACGAGCTTTTGCCTGAGGTCCGGGCATCCGGTAAAGTATTCCTTTGGTGCGTCGAGAAATCCGCACCACGTCTTGTGTGACATCCCGAGCGCGTGCGCTCCCAGAAGAAAAACAGGTGTGAAGTGGTTTACGCAGTTGTGCGCGCCGGCGGCCGGCAGGAGAAGGTGGAGGTCGGCACCATCGTCGTCCTCGACCGTCAGCAGGCGAAGGTGGGCGACAAGCTCGAGCTCCCCGCGGTTCTGCTCGTCGACGGCGACGCCGTGACGACCGATGCCGACAAGCTCGCGAAGGTCACCGTGACCGCCGAGGTCCTCGGCGAGGAGCGCGGCCCCAAGATCGTGATCCAGAAGTTCAAGAACAAGACCGGCTACAAGAAGCGTCAGGGGCACCGTCAGGACCTCACGCGCGTCAAGATCACCGGCATCAAGTAAGCCCAGGGAGACGTAGAGATGGCACACAAAAAGGGCGCAAGCTCCACCCGGAACGGTCGTGACTCCAATGCCCAGCGCCTGGGCGTGAAGCGTTTCGGCGGCCAACAGGTCCTGGCCGGCGAGATCATCGTGCGTCAGCGCGGCACTCACTTCCACCCCGGCGCCAACGTCGGCCGCGGTGGCGACGACACCCTTTTCGCACTGTCGGCGGGCGCCGTCGAGTTCGGCACCAAGGGCGGCCGCAAGGTCGTCAACATCGTCGCGGCCGAGTAACGGCCTCCTCGAACAGTTCTCCGGGAGGGGGCGGGCGGATGCTCGCCCCCTTTCCCACTCCAATCGCGATTCTTCGCCCGACCGCAGGGAGCAAGATGGTCACCTTCGTCGACCAGGTGACGCTGCACCTGCGGGCCGGGAAGGGCGGCAACGGCTGCGTTTCGGTGCGGCGTGAGAAGTTCAAGCCGCTCGCCGGACCGGATGGCGGCAACGGCGGTCACGGCGGCGATATCGTCCTGGTGGCCGATCCGCAGGTCACGACACTGCTGTCGTACCACCACTCTCCTCACCGCAATGCCGGCAACGGCGGGTTCGGGATGGGCGATCACCGCTCCGGCGCGGCCGGCGAATCCCTCGAACTCACCGTCCCGGTCGGCACCGTGGTCAAGGAGCCATCCGGGGAGACGCTCGTCGACATGATCGAACCGGGCATGCGATTCGTCGTCGCTCCCGGCGGCCGCGGTGGACTCGGCAATGCCGCCCTCGCCTCACCGAAGCGCAAGGCACCGGGCTTCGCCTTGCTCGGCACACCCGGGTGGGAGGGCGATGTCGTCCTCGAACTGAAGACCGTCGCCGACGTCGCGCTCGTCGGCTTCCCCTCCGCCGGCAAATCCAGCCTCATCGCCGCGATCTCGGCCGCCCGCCCGAAGATCGCCGATTACCCGTTCACCACGCTGCATCCGAACCTGGGCGTGGTCCAGGCCGGTGACGTCCGCTACACCGTCGCCGACGTTCCCGGCCTGATCGAAGGTGCCAGTGAGGGCCGGGGATTGGGGCTGGAGTTCCTCCGCCACGTCGAGCGGTGCACGGCTCTGGTGCACGTCCTGGACTGCGCCACCCTCGATCCGGGGCGGGATCCGCTCACCGACCTGGATGTCATCCTCGCCGAACTCGAGGCGTACCCCGTGCCCGACGACCAGGTCCCGCTTCTCGACCGGCCGCAGCTCGTCGCCCTCAACAAGGTCGACGTGCCGGAAGCGAAGGATCTCGCCGACCTGGTCCGTCCTGAGCTCGAAGCGCGCGGGTTCCGGGTGTTCGAGATCTCGACGGTCTCTCGCGAGGGACTTCGCCCGCTGACGTTCGCCCTGGGCGACCTGATCTCCGCGCACCGCGTCGCGCAGGCGTCCCAGCCTCCGGTCGAGCGCATCGTCATCCGTCCCAAGGGCGCGGAGGCCGACTTCACCGTCCGGGTGGAGGGCGGATCCTACGGACCGGTCTACCGCATCCTGGGCGAGAAGCCGGTGCGGTGGGTGCAGCAGACGGACTTCCAGAACGAGGAGGCCGTCGGCTTCCTCGCCGATCGCCTGGATCGACTCGGGGTCGAGGACGAGCTGTACCGCGTCGGCGCGACAGCCGGCGCCACGGTCGTCATCGGCGAGGGCGAGAGCGTCGTGTTCGATTGGCAGCCGTCGCTCAGCTCCGCAGCGGAGCTCATCGCGGCACCCCGTGGCACCGATCCGCGCTTCGACCAGAGCACGCGTCGCACGACCTCTCAGCGCCGCGAGCGGTATCACGACCGGATGGACGCCAAAGCGCAGGCGCGTGCCGACCTCGAGGCCGAACGCCGGGCAGAACGGCAGGCCCCTGAGGAGTCCGAGTGACCCTGATGGACCGTGCCGGTATTCCGGGTGCCCGCCGTGTCGTGGTAAAGGTGGGTTCCTCCTCGATCAGCGGAGACAACGCGGCCAGGATCCAGCCGCTGGTGGAAGCCCTCGCGCGTGCGCATGCCGCCGGCACGGAGGTGGTGCTGGTGTCATCCGGCGCGATAGCCACCGGCATGCCGTTCCTCGCCCTCGATGAGCGGCCGAGCGATCTCGCCACGCAACAGGCCGCCGCCGCCGTCGGGCAGAATGTCCTCGTCTACCGCTATCAGGAGGCGCTTCGTCCCTTCCGGATCGTGGCCGGCCAAGTGCTCCTGACTGCCGGCGACCTCGAGAACGCCACGCACCGCTCCAACGCCCGACGTGCCATGGAACGCCTGCTGGGGCTCCGGATCCTGCCGATCGTGAACGAGAACGACACCGTCGCCACGCACGAGATCCGCTTCGGCGACAACGACCGGCTGGCGGCGATGGTCGCCCAGCTGGTGGGCGCGGACGCGCTGATCCTCCTCAGCGACATCGCCTGCCTCTACACCCGGCCGCCCGACCAGCCGGGAGCTCGACCCATCGTCGACGTCGCGCCGGGCGATGACCTGTCCGGTTACGAATTCGGCTCGGTCGTGGTGAACAGCGTCGGGACCGGGGGAGCGGCGACCAAGGCGTCGGCGGCCAGGCTCGCCTCGGCATCGGGGATCGCGACGCTCGTCACCAGCGCCGATCTCGTGGAGTCCGCCCTCGCCGGCGGTCAGGTCGGCACGTTCTTCGTTCCCCGCCCCGTCCAGACCCCCGTGCCCACGGGCGCCATCCGCACCACCGCGTGACCGACGCGCACGGGCCGGCTCGGTACCCTGGAGGCATGTCGACGCTCTCCGCCGCACAGGCTTCCGCCCCCATGGCTCCCGACGCAGCCGACAACGGCCTCACCGATGACAACGCCGCATCCCGCATGCGGAAAGCCAAGGATGCCGCCCGCTCCATCGGTCTTCTGACCGACACGCAGAAGCGGGACGCGCTCCGCGCGATCGCGGACGCGATCGAGGGCGCCGCCGACGAGATCATCGCCGCGAACGCGGACGATCTCCGGCGCGGACGTGAGACCGGTCTGTCGGAAGCGCTGCAGGACCGTCTTTCGCTGGATGAGGCGCGTGTGGCGGTCCTTGCCGAAGCGGTGCGCGAGATCAGCGCCCTCCCCGACCCCGTCGGACGTGTCCTCGATCGACGGACACTGCCCAATGGCGTGGCACTGACCAAGGTGTCGGTGCCCTTCGGTGTGGTGGGGGTCATCTACGAGGCACGGCCGAACGTCACCGTCGACATCACCGCGCTGGCATTGCGTTCCGGTAACGCCGTGGTCCTCCGCGGGGGAAGTGCTGCGCTGTCGAGCAACGCCACGATCGTTTCGGTGATGCGCCGGGCTCTCACCGGCGAAGGCATCGATCCCGAGGCGATTCAAACGGTCGACCCCTTCGGACGCGATGGCGCTCGTGCGCTCATGACGGCGCGAGGTCTGATCGACGTCCTCGTGCCCCGGGGCAGCGCGGATCTCATCCACACCGTGGTGACGGAGTCCACCGTCCCGGTGATCGAGACCGGTGCGGGTGTCGTTCACATCGTCCTCGATGAGACGGCCCCCCTCGACTGGGCGCGCGACATCGTCGTCAACGCCAAAGTGCAGCGACCCAGCGTCTGCAACGCCGTCGAGACGGTGCTGGTCCATCGCGCGGCCGCGGGACGGCTCGTTCCCGCGGTGGTCGATGCCCTCGTCTCCCGTGGCGTCACCGTCCACGGGGATGAGGATGTGCTGGAGTTGGCAGGCCAGGGCGTCCCGGCGACCGACGCGGATTGGGCGGCGGAGTACCTCAGCCTCGATGTCGCGATGCGCGTCGTCGATGATCTGGATCAGGCCCTGGATCACATCCGCCGCTACTCCACTCAGCACACCGAATCGATCATCACGATGAACGACGGCAGCGCCGAACGATTCGTCGCGGAAGTCGATTCCGCGGTGGTGATGGTCAACGCCTCGACGCGATTCACCGACGGCGGCGAGTTCGGCTTCGGGGCCGAAGTCGGCATCTCCACCCAGAAGCTCCACGCCCGCGGCCCGATGGGTCTGGCCGAGCTCACCAGCGCGAAGTGGATCGCGCGGGGTGCCGGGCAGGTGCGCGGCTGACCGCCTAGACTGGGAGCGCCTGCACCCGGGAAAACGAACGGAGCCCGAATGACGACCTTCGCGACGCTAGTCAGCCTCGCCGCCGAAGAGGCCGAGTCCCACGGGAACGTGGCGCTGGAGACGGTGTGGTACGGCATCGTCGCCATCGTCGTCTTCGCAGCTCTCGCCCTTGTCACCGCTTCGTACCGCAACGTGGCCAACCGTCACGCTCCCAAGGCCGAGGCATACTCCCAGGCGCACGCCAACGACATCGTGAAGGCGGGGCACGGCCACTAGGCCGAGCGCATGAGTTCGGCGCGTCCCCCGAGGATCGGGGTGATGGGTGGGACATTCGATCCCATCCACCACGGCCATCTCGTCGCAGCCAGCGAAGTGGCGCAGTCATTCGATCTCGATGAGGTCGTCTTCGTACCGACCGGAAATCCCTGGCAGAAGACCCGCGTCAGCGACAGCGAGCACCGCTACCTGATGACGGTGATCGCCACCGCGTCCAATCCCCAGTTCACGGTGAGCCGGGTGGACATCAATCGCTCCGGTCCCACCTACACGATCGACACGCTCCGCGATCTGAAGCACCAGCGTCCCGACGCCGAGCTGTTCTTCATCACCGGAGCCGATGCCATAGCGCAAATTCTCAGTTGGAGGGACCATGATGAGTTGTGGGATCTCGCCCACTTCGTCGCCGTCTCTCGCCCCGGTCATGTCCTGGACACCGAGGGTCTGCCGACCGAGGACGTGAGTCAGCTGCAGATCCCCGCGCTCGCCATCTCGTCGACGGATTGCCGAGAACGCGTTCGCCGAGGCCACCCGGTGTGGTACCTCGTGCCGGACGGCGTCGTGCAATACATTGCCAAGCATCACCTCTACCGGAGCAAGGAATGACGGAGAATCCAGCGAACCCCCCGCTGACCCGCAAGCAACTGCGCGAGATCCGCAACACCGGTGCGACTCCGGTCGTCAGCCAGGAAGCGATCGAGTCGGCACGTGAGGACGCCGTGGACGCTGCGGCGCAGACGGAGACAGCGACCGAGAAGGTCGACGCCGCCCCCGCCCCCCTGGCGCGGGCCGCGGAACCCGCCGTGATCGGCGCCCGACCCGTTGCCGACTCGGCCGTCGATCTCGGCGTCTCGCCTCTCACACGCCGACAGGCACGGCAGCAGGAGCGGATCCGCACCGCGTCGGTACCCGTGATCACGCCCGATCTTCTCGAGGCGACGCCGCGCCCGGCGACGTCCGAGGTGGTCGCCCCGGTCGAGGAGGCGATGTCCGTACCGGTTTCGCACGACGACCGCTCCGCCCCTGCCCGAGAGCCCCGGACAGCCGACGCCGGCGCCGCCGAACGTGCCACGGTCAGCCCGAAGCTCGGCGCCGAACTCCTCGAAGCCGAGGCCGTGCAGGTCGATCTCCCGCCCTCGTTCGATCAACTCCTCACCAGGGCACCGGCCTCCACCTCGAGCACGCCGCACGCATTGATCGTCTCCCAGACGCCCTCTCCCCAGATCATGGCACCGGTGAACGCGACCGGCGAGGTCATCATCACGGGGATGCTCAACCTCCCCGACGGCCTCGGATCCACCGGCCACGCACGGGGAACCGCCGACGGCAAGGACGTCGACGCCGTGCTCGTCGACGGCGAGCTCCCCGCGCATTCATCCCCCACACCGATCGCCGCGAGCGCAGCGATCAGCACCGTGAAGCTGCCCGGCGAGATCATCCAGCCTCCGGCTCCCGAGAAGGGCAGCCGCCTCATGATCGCCCTGGCCATCACCGCCGGTGCCCTCGCCCTCGCGCTCGCCGCGGTCCTCATCCTCGCCTTCGTGAGTGGGGTGTTCGCATGACGGCCTCGGAGAACTCCCGGGAGATGCTGCAGATCGCCGCTGCTGCGGCGGACGCGAAGGGCGCTGAAGACCTGGTCGCTCTCGACGTCTCGGAGCCGCTCCCTCTGGTCGACATCTTCCTCCTCGCGACGGGACGCAGCGAGCGCAACGTCGCCGCCATCGCCGACGAGGTCGAGCAGAGGCTGCTCGAGGCGGGGCATAAGCGGCTTCGCCGCGAGGGCCGCCAGGAGGCACGCTGGGTGCTGCTGGACTTCGGCGACCTGGTGGTCCACGTCTTCCACGAGGAGGAGCGGATCTTCTATGGTCTCGAGCGGCTGTGGAAGGACTGCCCCGTCGTCCCGATCGAGCTCCCCGCGCACGCGGGCGAGTCTGATCCCGCCCGTGGTTCGAGGCACGCCTGACGATGTAGTAATCTTGTGGGGTTGCCTCGTGAGGCGACATCGGGGCCTGTGGCGCAGCTGGTAGCGCACCTGCATGGCATGCAGGGGGTCAGGGGTTCGAGTCCCCTCAGGTCCACCGAGAAAGCCCCCGAGAGATCGGGGGCTTCGTCGTACATCGGCGCCTGCGAGACCGTCGAGGGGAGAACGGATGCCTCGGGCAGTGGTGGCCGGCGCGAGTGGCTTCATCGGTGCCGCCATGTGTGAGGCTCTCGTGGCTGACGGCTACGACGTCGTCCGTATCGGCCGGCGCGAAGCGGTCTCCTGGCATGACCCCGCTCGTATCGCCGAGGTGGTGGAAGGCGCCGACGTCGTCGTGAACTTCGCCGGTAAGAGCGTCAACTGCCGGTACACCGACCCCAATCGCGACGAGATCCTGAGCTCTCGCGTGCAGACGACCGCGGCGCTGCGCACCGCGATCGCCGCAGCGGCACGCCCGCCCCGGGTGTGGATCAACTCTTCGACCGCGACGATCTACGCCCACGCGATGGATCGGCCGCACACCGAAGACGGCAGTATCGGCGAGGGATTCTCCGTCGACGTCGCCCGGAACTGGGAGCAGGAGTTCTTCGCGGGCGATCTCCCCGGGACTCGCCGTGTGGCCCTGCGCATGGCCATCGTGCTCGGCGACGGGCCCGCGACGAAGCTGCTGCTCACCCTCGCTCGCCTCGGACTCGGCGGCCCGCAGCACGACGGCCCATGGTTCCCTCACCGCCGATATCGCGGGATCGGCAGCGACCCGTCTGGGCCTGACGTCGGGCCGCCCGTCCATCGCACGCGAGGCCGACAGAAGTTCAGCTGGATCCATCTCGACGATGTCATCCGGGCCATCCGCTTCCTCATCGATCGTGACGATCTCGAGGGTCCGGTGAATCTGTCCAGTCCGCATCCGAGCGACAACGCCGAACTCATGCGCACCCTCCGACGCACTGTCGGCATGCCGGTGGGGCTTCCGTCCTGGCGGTGGATGCTGGAGCCCGCCATGTGGCTGCTCAGGACCGAGCCCGAACTCATCCTGAAGAGCCGCTGGGTGCTCCCCGGCGTTCTCACCGACGCGGGGTTCGAGTTCTCACATCCCGACCTCGGCGAAGCCGTTAACGGGATCGTCGCGCGGGATGATCAGGCGCCGCGTACGGCGTCGTGAGCGGCCTCGGTGGCCGTCGACTGCAGTTGCATGACCGCGACCGCCTCGCGCAGTGAGGCCAACGGCGTCTCGATCTCGTCGAAGTGGTGGACGAATCCGTTCGCATCACGAGCAGTGACCGTCACGAATGCGTACCCATGCCGCGGCACTCGCACCGTCGACTTCGTGCGCTGTCTCCGCTCGCCCATCCGGCCCCCTCTCGCCCCTTCGACGCTACCGCGTTCCCCTGCTCCGGACCGGCCACGACGCGCAGGAGCCGCCTAGACTGCGGAGCGGACGGAGTTTCCGGTGGGTGACGAACGGAGCGGTGATGACGGCGGCGGAGCGATCTCTGTGGCAGCGACTCGTCCGCGCGCTTCGGCCTGAGCCGGAGACCTATGAGACCCGGCGTTCACGACCCGGCGGCAGTGACCCGGGTGTCATCCAGGCATCTCCGATCGACCAGCGCCGTGACGGAGGGTCCGGCGGAATCGGCGGCGGTTAGGACGGAGAGCGCCCGATGTTCTCGGATAACCGATGCCTGCAGATCACCGGGGCCTGCACATGACTGAGGCAACCAGCCCTCGCCGTCGACCGGCTGTGTGCGCCCTGGTCGCCATGGCTCTCACGCTGGGCGTAGCGGGGTGTGCCGAGGGCGGGGTGAGTGCGCCGACGAGCGATCCGCGCACGGTGCAGCCCGTCGCGCCCCGCGCAGAACCGTCCCCATCCGTGCCCGGAACGTCCGCTGCCACCGGCCGTTGGCGGGTTGCGGAGGGGGTCGAGACGATTGCGAGCGGACTCCGCGCGCCGTGGGCCGTGGCTGCACTGCCTGACGGTGCGCTGGCGGTATCCGAGCGCGACAGCGGCACGATCCGCATGGTCAGCGCGGGCGGGGCCGTGAGTGAGCTCGGGCGGATCGAAGGAGTGGTCTCCGGCGGCGAATCCGGCTTGCACGGTCTCGCCGTCCTCGACGATGACGAGCGGCGCTGGCTGTACGCCTATCACGGGGCGGCAGATGACAACCGGGTCGTGCGGATGCCGCTGACCGAGTCCACGGATGGCTGGCGGCTCGGCACGGCGGAGACGGTGTTCGCCGGCATTCCGAGAGCCGATACGCACAATGGCGGACGCATCGCCTTCGGCCCCGACGGCATGCTGTACGTCACGACCGGTGACGCCCAGAATGTCGAGGCCGCCCAGGACCCCGCACAGCTCGGCGGAAAGATCCTCCGCCTCACGGCGGACGGGGAACCGGCAGCAGGCAACCCGTTCGGCACGGCGGTGTATTCGCTCGGGCACCGGAACGTGCAGGGGATCACCTGGACGAGCGACGGTGCGATGTGGGCGAGCGAATTCGGGCAGAACACCTGGGATGAGTTGAATCGCATCGTCGCGGGCGGCAACTACGGCTGGCCCGAAGTCGAGGGCCGGGCCGGAGACGGGGGGTTCGTAGATCCGGTGGCGGTATGGCCCACGGCGCAGGCGAGCCCGAGCGGGATAGCGGCGGTGGGCCAGACGGTGTTCATGACGGGACTCCGCGGCGAACGTCTCTGGGCGATCGATGTATCGGGCGCCGAGGCCGAGGGCGAACCCGTCGTCGTACTCGACGGATACGGACGCCTGCGCGACGCGGTCGCGACCGGTGACGGGAGCCTCTGGGTGCTGACGAACAACACCGACGGGCGGGGGGACCCGCGGGAGGGCGACGACCTGCTGCTGCGGGTGCCGCTGGGGCCGCTCGAGTGACCGCCGAGCGGCGGCGACCCCGTCGTAGGCTGGTGGCGTGACACGTCGACGGGGAGTGCGGACAAGCCGGGTGCTGCCCGCGATCGTGTTGGGCCTCGCGCTGACCCTGGCTGGGGGCGGGTCGGCGAACGGCGACGACACCGGGGGAGGCCCCACCGTCGACTCCGCAGACGCCGCCGACGTGTCGATTCGACCGGCGCCCCCTCAGACCATGGAACGTCTTGCCACCGAACGAGTCGAAGCCATGACGCTTCGCGAAAAGGCGGCGAGCGTCGTCATGGGTCATGTGCCGGGAACCGACCCGACGGCGCTGCGCGCATATATGTCGCAGACCGGCATCGGCGGCTTCATCCTCATGGGTGCGAACATTCCCGCCGACGAGGCGTCCCTCGCACAGGTGACCGCCGCGTTGAGGGTGGATCCGGCCTTTCCGGCGTTGATCGCGGTCGATCAGGAGGGCGGCGATGTGTCACGCCTGCCGTGGGACGCATTGCCGGCGGCCCCGACTTTGAAGAACGCCCCCGTCGCCGACACCGTGGCGGCCTTCGCCGCCCGCGCTGCCCTCCTGCAGCGGGTGGGAATCGGCGTGAACTTCGGGATCGTCGCTGACGTCGCGCCGGCACCGGGGGAGTTCATCTTCCGCCGGGCGCTCGGGACGGATGCCGGTGGTGCGGCGGAGCGCGTGAGCGCGGCTGTCGCCGGCGAGGCCGGGTCTGCCCTTTCGACGATCAAACACTTTCCCGGACACGGGGCGGCTCCCGGCGATTCGCACGCGACCATCCCGGTCACGGATATGCCCAAGACGGAATGGGCCGCGTCCGACGCCCGCCCGTTCGCAGCGGGGATCGAGGCCGGGGCTCACATGCTGATGTTCGGCCATCTGTCCTACACCGCGGTCGATCCGCTGCCGGCTTCGCTGTCATCGGAGTGGCACCGGATCGCCCGAGAGGAGCTGGGCTTCGACGGGATCGCGATCACCGATGATCTCGGCATGCTCCAGGCGTCGGGGGAGCCCGCGTACCTCGACCCCGTCGCGAACGCCGTCACCGCCCTGGCCGCCGGCAACGACATGGTGCTGACGGTGGTCTCTTCGACGGCGGACACCGCCCCCGCCGTCGTCGACGGCATCGTCGCCGCTGTCGAGGCCGGTCAGCTCTCCGAGCAGCGGCTCAGCGAGGCGGCGTCACGCGTGGCCGAAGCACGACTGCTGCTGGCCGCTGAGGGCCCGGGCATGTCGCCGTGCCCTTCGTGCGAGCCGGTCTCCTGATCTCCTGTCCGTAACACGTCTCGCAGTCGAGTGCGCAGCCGTTGGGCCCTGTCGCTGAAGTCGCGCTGTCGCCCGACGTACTCCGCCTTGCCCGACGGCGTTTCGATCGCCACCGCTTCGTAACCCCAGTCGCTCAGGTCGTACGGTGAAGCGGCCATGTCGAGAGCTCGGACGTCACGCGCCAGCGCAAAGCAGTCCAGCAGCAGCTCGCCCGGCACCAGCGGGCCTGCCTTCATCGCCCACTTGTACAGATCCATCCCCGCGTGAAGGCATCCCGGTTGCTCGAACGCGCTCTGACTCGCGCGTTCGAGCGGGGTGCGATTTCGAGGAGCCGCGTCGGGGGTGAAGAAGCGGAAGGCATCGAAGTGAGTGCAACGCAGCTCGTGCGCCTCGACCACGTCGTCGGTACCCCGAGGTCCGAGGCGCAGCGCAAGCGCATGGCGCCGTTCCGGCGAGCGATAGAGCATGGCCCACTCATGCAGCCCGAAGCAGCCGAACACCGGCGCACGCTCCTGTGTGCTGCGCAGGAGGCCCTGGATCCCGCGGAGGATCCCGGCCCGGGACCGTCGGAAGCCGACGTCGTCCACCCGGAGCGAACCCGGGTGCGTTCCAGGCTCATACCAACGCCAGCCTGCGCGGGGCTCGCTCGCGGCTCCGGTGAGCTCGACTCCTGCACCGGGGTGCCATCGCGACAAGAGCGCGGGCTTGTAGGAGTAGTAGGTGAACAGGAAGTCCTCGACCGGATGCTTCTCACCACGCCGCGCGCGCTCCCGGTGGGCCGCCGTCAGGCTGTCCGCCCGCTCTCGGTGGCTGCGCTCGCGGGTGGTCCACTCCGCCCGCTCAAGACGCATCGCCGGTCGAGGCCGTGTCGCCGGCGGGTTCGATGAGGTGAGGGCCGTTGTTCCGGACGTTCCCCACCGCGCGGTCGACCACGTGATCGTCCAGCGTCTCAGCGACGGCGGGAGCGGCGTCGATCGCCGCGTCCAGCACGTCGCGGACGTTCTCGGTCGTCGGGTCCAGCCAGGCGTCGGCGTGGTCGGGATCCATGAAGAGGGGCATCCGGTCGTGAATCGATCCGAGCCTCCCGATCGAATCCCTCGTCAGGATCGTGAAGCTCAGCAACCAGCGTTCCGGATCGTCGTCCTGTTTCGACGGATCCTTCCACCACTCGTAGAGCCCGCCGAAGAAGAGCGGCTCACCGCCTGCGGGATGGATGTAGTGGGGGATCTTGGCTCCGTCCGCCTGCTTCCACTCGTAGTAGCCGGTCGCCGGAATGATGGCGCGGCGCTTGGCGAGCGCCTGGCGGAACATCGGCTTGTCCTCGAGCTCCTCGGAACGGGCGTTGAACGCGCGCGCGCCCACCTTGACGTCCTTCGCCCACCCCGGCACGAGACCCCAGCGCGCCGGCTCGAGGCGGCGCGTGGGGGGTTCGGTCTTCGCGGAGTCGAGGACGATCGCTACGGTCGAGGTCGGTGCGATGTTGTACGACGGCGCGGGCAGGTCGTCGCTCTCGACATCCACGCGGAGCACGCCGACCAGCTCGGAGCCGACGTTTGCCACCACGAAGCGTCCGCACATGCGATCAGCCTACGACCGACCTCCGACGCGACGGACAGCAGTCATCACGAGACGACCACGCCGACCGCCTGCAGCCTGTCCAGCAGCTCCGCGCCGTCTCGGCCGGTGACCCAGGGCACTGCCGCCGCCGAGTGGTCGTCCACCGCGGTGCGCCCACCGGCCAGGACCGCTTCGGCGGGGGAGAGGCGTCGGATGGCGACGGCGATCACGTTGTCGGGGTTCTCGCTGGTGAACGTGGTGTAGATCTCGTCGTCGTGCTGACCGTCATCGCCGATGAGGAGCCACTTGACGTCGGGGAACTCACGACCCAGGCGTCGGAGGTTCTCGAGTTTGTGATCCTTGCCGCTTCGGAACCACCGGTCGTGCGTGGGCCCCCAGTCGGTGAGGAGTATCGCACCCGCGGGGTAGACATGCCGGCGGAGGAAGCGCATGAGCGTCGGGGCGATGTTCCAGGCTCCGGTGGACAGGTAGACGAACGGTGAGCCGGGGTTGTCGCGCACCAGTCGTTCGGCGAGCACCGCCATCCCGGGGACGGGCTGGCGGGCGTGCTCATCCACCACGAAGGAGTTCCACGCCGCGAGCAGCGGGCGGGGGAGGGCGGTCACCATGACGGTGTCATCGACATCGGAGATCACGCCGAAGCGCACGTCGGGAGCGACGATGAACAGACGCGTCTCAACCGGCTCCCCGCCCTCGACCGACATCGTCACCGTCTGCCATCCGGGTTCCAGGGCCGCGGGGAGGACCGTGTCGATCACACCGCCGCGATCGGCGACGACCTCGTGCTCGGTGCCCGAGATCGTCACCCGCACCTGCGCGTAGCCCACCGGAACCGAGGCGAAGCTCCGCCAGCCCCTCACGCCGGCGTACTCGCCGGATTCGGTCGTGCGAGCGGGAGGGACGATCAGTACGCGGCCGAGCACCCGCACCCAGTCGACTCCCCCGTAGCCGGGGAACGGCGCCACGGTGGGTCGCTGACCACGGCGGCGGGCGCGTCGTTCCCGCCACGCGTGGAAACGGTACTCCAGGCGAGCGAGCCACAACACATGCGCACCGGGCGACGGAGTGGTCTCAGACATCACCTCAGTCTTTCACGGTGTCGACCTCACCCGTCGACTCCGGAACCGGATCGGGTTCGAAGTGCCGGCGCTCGACGCGTTCGATGATCTTCTTCGCGACGAAGATCAGCACGAGGAACACGACGATGGCACCGACGAACAGGTACCCCGCGAAGTGCAGTCGATCGGCCAGCTCCCGGTACGTCCCCGCCGCCGCTGACGCCACGCTGACGTACAGGGCCGCCCACAGGATGCACGCGGGCGCCGTCCAGGCGAGGAAGCGACGGTAGGCGAACCCGCTCATCCCGACCGTGAGCGGAACGAGCGAGTGCAGGACGGGCAGGAAGCGGGAGAGGAAGATCGCCGGCCCGCCACGACGCTGCAGATAGCGCTCGGACCGAGCCCACTTGTCTTCACCGATCCACCGACCCAGCCGCGAGCGTCGGATCCAGGGCCCGAGGAATCGCCCGAGGAAGAACCCGACCGTCTCGCCGGCGAGGGCGCCCACGACGACGACGATGGCCAGGATCACGCCCTCCCAGGGGGATGAGACGGCGGTGGCCGCGACGATCACGATCGTGTCGCCCGGAACGACCAGACCGATCAGGACGCTCGTCTCGAGCATGATGGCGATCCCCGCCAGCACCGTCCGCAGGGCGGGGTCCACGCCCTGGACGGCGTCGAGGATCCCGGAGAGGATCTCGTTCACGGCTCGAGCCTACGGGTCCGGCGTGTCCTCTAGCCTGAGAACATGTCGGTGCACCCCATCGCCGTCGAGCTCGACGCGTGGATCGATCCGAGCCTGGCTTTCGCCCAGTGGGCGGGGCGACACGATCACTGCTTCTGGCTCGACGGCGAGGCCACCGAGTCCGGCGGCTGGAGCTGGGTCGGGGTCGGCACCCCCGCCGATCCCGAGATCGTCACGGCAACGCCGATCGGCGCGCGCACGGCGTCCCCGGACACATGGCCCGCCGGCCGGTTCCGGGGCGGTTGGGTCGGGTGGCTCGGTTACGAGATGGGCGCCGCTGCCGCGGGGGCGCCGGTGCACCCGGATGCCGCCGAGGCGCCGTCAGCGCTGTGGCTGCGCGCGTCGCAGTGGTACGCCTTCGACCATGCGCAGCGACGTGCGTTCTTCGTGGAGCATGACGACACCGGGAGTCGGCCTGACACGTTCGGCCCGCCTCTTTCCGCGGAGGAAGCCCACCCCAGGCCTTCGTCGCGGCCTGCGTCGGCGGTCGCACGCCACAACGCGGACGAGTACGCCGCCCTCATAGAGCGATGCCGCGCGCACATCCGGGAGGGCGACGCCTACCAGCTCTGCCTGACCACTCGATTCACCGTCGCCGGCCCGCCCGTCGACCCGCTCGCGGTCTACCTGCGACTGCGCGCCGGATCGCCGGCCCCGTTCGGCGCGCTCATCCGCTCAGGCGATGTCGCGCTCCTCAGCGCCAGTCCCGAACGCTTCCTCGACGTCGACGGGTCGCGAGTGCGGACGAGCCCCATCAAGGGCACGCGTGGTCGGTCGCCGCGCCCGGCCGAGGACGCCGCGCTGGCGGCGGAACTCCTCGGCGACGAGAAGGAGCGCGCAGAGAACCTCATGATCGTCGATCTCATGCGCAACGATCTCTCGCGAGTGTGCGAACCCGGGTCCATCGCCGTCGAGGAGTTGTTCGCCGTCCACTCCTACCGCCAGGTCCACCAGCTGGTCAGTACGGTGTCGGGGACGCTTCGTCCCGGCATCCGGGTCTCGGATCTCCTTGCGGCGACCTTCCCGGCCGGAAGCATGACGGGTGCGCCCAAGCTGTCGGCGATGACGATTCTGCACCGACTGGAGGGTGCGCCGCGCGGGGTCTTCTCCGGGTGCCTCGGGTGGATCGGCGACGACGGAGGCCTGGACCTCGCGATGATCATCCGATCGATCGTGGCGCATCCGGACGGTGCGTACGTCGGAGCCGGCGGTGGCATCACCTGGAGGTCGGTGCCGGCGGCGGAGGTCGCCGAAGTGGCGCTCAAGGCCCGCGGCCCCCTCGCGGCGCTCGGCGCCGCCCTGCCCGAGGGCTGGTGACCACACCCGTCCCCGCCTGACCCCGTGGCTCGGCTACCCTGGGAATCTCGCGCTCCGCGCGCTCGATGTCCCGTTCGAGCACCACGATTGGCATCTCTCCGTGAGTCAGACTCCCCCCAGCGACACCACCGCGCCCACCGACGGCAGCGGCTACGACCCCTACGCCATCCAGCAGAAGTGGCAGCAGCGGTGGGAGTCGGCTGATCCGTTCCGCGCCGGCGACGAGGGCGACACCCGCCCCCGGAAGTACGTGCTCGGCATGTTCCCCTATCCCTCGGGCGACCTCCACATGGGGCACGCCGAGAGCTACGCCTACGTCGACATCGTCGCGCGATTCTGGCGTCACCGCGGGTACAACGTGCTGAACCCGATCGGATGGGACTCCTTCGGCCTCCCCGCCGAGAATGCCGCCATCCAGCGTGGCGCCGACCCGCGGGAGTGGACCTACACCAATATCGCGCAGCACAAGAAGAGCTTCCGCGAGTACGGCTCGTCCTACGACTGGAGCCGCATCCTCCACACCAGCGATCCGGAGTACTACCACTGGAACCAGTGGCTGTTCCAGCAGCTGTACGCGCGCGACCTCGCATATCGCAAGGAGAGCCCGGTCAACTGGTGCCCGAACGATCAGACCGTGCTCGCCAACGAGCAGGTCGTCGACGGGCACTGCGAACGGTGCGGCGCAGAGGTGATCAAGAAGAAGCTCACGCAGTGGTACTTCAAGATCACCACCTATGCCGATCGGCTCCTCGACGACCTCAACCAGCTCGAGGGGTTCTGGCCGCAGAAGGTCATCCGCATGCAGCGGAACTGGATCGGCCGCTCCGTGGGCGCAGACATCGATTTCGAGATCGAGGGTCGTACCGAGAAGGTCACCGTGTTCTCCACGCGTCCCGACACCCTGCACGGGGCGACGTTCATGGTCGTCGCGCCCGACAGCGACCTCGCTGCCGAGCTTGCTGCGGGCGCGTCCGCCGAGGTGCGGATGCGCTTCCAGGACTACGTCGACTCGGTCGCGCGCGAGAGCGAGATCGAGCGTCAGAACACCGAGCGCCCGAAGACGGGGGTGTTCCTGGAGCGATACGCGATCAACCCGATCAACGGCGAGCGACTCCCCATCTGGGCCGCGGATTACGTGCTGGCCGACTACGGTCACGGCGCGGTGATGGCCGTTCCCGCCCACGATCAGCGCGACCTCGACTTCGCCCGCGCCTTCGACCTGCCGATCAAGGTCGTCGTCGACACCACCGCGCCCATCACCGGTGCGATCCCGGTCATCGAGTTCGCGGACGACGGCGAGCCGATCATGCCGGAGGAGACGGGTCCGAGTCTGGCCGACATCGACCCGGCACGTACGGGCATCGCGCTCACGGGCGAGGGTCGGATGATCCACTCCGGGAGTTTGGACGGTCTGTCCAAGCGCACCGCCATCGCGCGCATCATCGAGGAGCTCGAGGCCGCGGGCACCGGACGAGCGGCGAAGTCCTACCGACTGCGCGACTGGCTGATCTCGCGCCAGCGCTTCTGGGGAACGCCCATCCCCATGATCCACACCGACGACGGACGCATCGTGCCGGTGCCCGAATCCGACCTGCCCCTGCGGCTGCCGGAGGCTCAGGGGCTCGACCTCGCACCGCGAGGCACCTCCCCGCTGGGCGGCGCGGAGCAGTGGATCCGCACCACCGATCCCGAGACCGGGCGTCCTGCGCGCCGCGACCCCGACACGATGGACACCTTCGTGGACAGTTCGTGGTACTTCCTCCGGTTCCTGTCACCGAACGACGCCACGCAGGCCTTCGCACCGAAGCAGGCTGATCGCTGGGCTCCGGTGGACGCGTACATCGGCGGTGTGGAGCACGCCATCCTCCACCTCCTGTACGCGCGTTTCATCACGAAGGTGCTGTTCGACATGGGCTTGGTCGACTTCACCGAGCCGTTCACCAGCCTGGTGAACCAGGGGATGGTGCTCCTCGGCGGATCGAAGATGTCCAAGAGCAAGGGCAACCTCGTGGAGTTCGCCGCGAGCATGCGCGACCCCGGCGCGGATGCCGTCCGCGTCGCCATCGCCTTCAGTGGTCCCGCCGAGGATGACATCAACTGGGAGGACGTGTCGACGACGGGTGCCCAGAAATTCCTCGCGCGCGCGTGGCGCGTGGCCAAAGACGTCAGCAGTGAGCCGGACGTGGTGTGGGCGGAGGGGGATGTCGCGCTCCGTCGCGTCACGCACCGCCTGCTCGCCGACGCGCCGGGCCTGATCGAGCACACCAAGTTCAACGTGGCCGTTGCACGTCTGATGGAGCTCGTCAACGCCACGCGCAAGGTGATCGATTCCGGAGCCGGGCCGGCTGACCCCGCCGTGCGTGAGGCCGCGGAGGCGACGGCCATGATCCTCGATCTTTTCGCTCCCCACACCGCCGAGGAGATGTGGGAGATGCTCGGGTACGCCCCGTTCGTGGGGCTCGTGCCGTGGCGGCATCCCGATCCGACGCTTCTCGTCGATGAGACGGTGACCGCCGTCGTGCAGATCGACGGCAAGGTGCGGGCGACGCTGGAGGTTTCGGCTCGCATCGATTCCGCTGCGCTCGAGGCGCAGGCGCGCGCCGACGAGAAGGTGCAGCGTGCGCTGGCCGGGCGGGAGATCACCCGTGCGATCGTGCGTCCGCCGAAGGTCGTGAGCTTCAGCACCCACTGAGGCGCCCGCCACCTTTCCTGCACACCGACGCGCGGCCACGATCCCTCCACGGATCGTGGCCGATGGCGTTCGCCACGGCGGGGCCGCGCCTAGCGTGTGACCGTGACGGCAGACGGCGAGGAGGGTCGCCACACCGCCCGGAGAGTCGGCCTCGGCGCGGCGGTCGTGGTGGTCTTGGCCGCCGTGGCGCTCACCGTCGGAATCGGCGTCCTGCGCAGTGCCCTCGGCCCCGTGGAGGACGTGCCTCTGCCGTCGGGGACCGTCGGAGTGTCGACGGGGGAGGAAGGGACGGAGTCGGTCCCCCCGGCACCCTCCGCCGACCTCGTCGTGCACGTCGCCGGAGCGGTTGCGACGCCCGGAGTGTACGTTCTTCCCGACCGGGCCCGGGTTCTCGACGCCGTGGCAGCCGCGGGCGGATTCACCGAGACCGCCGAGCCCCGATCGGTGAACCTCGCCCGGCTCCTCGCGGACGGCGAGCAGCTGGTCGTCGCCGAGATCGGCGACGTCACACTCGAACAGCCGCCCGGTACGGCCGCCGGCGGTGCGCCCGACACCACCGGGGGCAAGGTCAACCTCAACACCGCCGACGAGGCGGCGCTGGACACCCTTCCGCGCATCGGACCGGCACTGGCTGAGCGCATCATCGCGTGGCGGGAGTCCAACGGCCCTTTCACCAGCGTCGACGACCTCCTCGCCGTCTCCGGATTCGGGGAGAAGATGGTCGAGTCGCTTCGCGATCTGGTCGTCTGGTGAGTGCGTCGTCCGCGAGGGAGGCGATCAGACGATCACGGATGCCGGCGGCCGCCGTCATCGCGTGGATCGCCGCCGCGGTCGCGACCCTCCATCCGCAGGCGTCCGCGGCGGTCGCTGGGGCGACCTGGACGGCGGCAGCCCTTCTCCTCGTGACAGTCGTCGCGGCGCGTGCTTCCTCCAGAGGCCGCGTCTCGCTCCGGCGGACAACGGGCCTGTGGTTCACCGCGGTGGTGCTCGGGATGGTGACGGCAGGCGTCGCCTCGACCAGCGCCGCCCTGTCCGCCCCGTCCGTGCGGGACGCGCAGGAACGCGTTCCGGCGGGACGGAGCGTGGAGGCGGAGATCCTCGTCACCGGCAAGGTAGAGCGACACGGAGCCTCGGAATGGGCTTTCGATGCCGTCGCGCTTTCCCTCGCGACAGATGAGCCCGCCGCGGCCGGCGTGGCGACGGTCGCGGTGAGCGTCGTGATCGCCGATGCCGACCGCAGGGTCGTCCCGGAGCTCGACGTCGGCGCCCGAGTCCGTGTCTCTGCCGTCGCCGTTCAGCCCTATTCCGGCGGCCGCGCCGCGCTCGTCCTCCGAGCCGGCGAGGAACCGGAGCTGATCCGGCCCCCGACCGGCATCCTCGCCGTGGCCTCGGATCTGCGCAGCGGACTCGTCGCCGCCGTCAGCGGACTTCCCGACCCAGGACGCACGCTGATCCCGGGGCTCGCTGTCGGAGACACGCGCCTGGTCACGGCGGACCTCGAGACGGCGATGATCGCATCGTCGCTGTCGCACCTCACCGCGGTGTCGGGAGCCAACTGCGCACTCGTCGTCGGCGTGGCGTACGTTCTCGCAGCCGCCCTGGGCCTGCGACGCGGGGCGCGGACGATGGTGTCTCTCGTGGCCCTCGGCGGCTTCGTCGTCCTCGTCACACCGGAACCGAGCGTGGTGCGAGCCGGCGTCATGGCGGCGGTGGCGATGCTCGCCGTGCTCCTGGGTCGCTCGGGCATCGGGTTGGCCGTGCTGAGCCTGGCGGTGATGGTGCTCCTCGCCGTCGACCCTTGGCTGTCCACCTCGCTCGGGTTCGCTCTGTCAGTGGTGGCCACCGGCTCGCTCCTCGTTCTCGCCCCGCCGCTGGCGGCGGGGCTCGCACGCCTCCTCCCGGCGCCCGTCGCCCTCATCCTGTCTGTACCCATCGCCGCGCAGCTCGCCTGTGGTCCGCTCCTCGTCCTCATCCAGCCGACGGTTCCGCTCTACGGTGTCATCGCCAATGTCCTCGCCGCTCCGGCGGCACCCGTGGCGACGATCGTCGGACTTCTGGCGTGTCTGTCCCCGGTGGTCCCGCTCCTGCAGTCGGGTTTGGCTGTGCTCGCCTGGTTCCCCGCCGCGTGGATCGCCGCCGTCGCCGAAACCGCATCCGCGCTCCCGGGGGCCGAGTCCCCGTGGGTCGGTGGCATCGGAGGTCTGTTGACGTTGGCTGCAGCCGGCGCGGCGCTGTGGGTCCTCGTGGCGGTCCGCCCGCGTCGGCGGGGAGTTGTCGGCGTCCTCCGCCTGACCTCCGGCCTCGTTCTCGCCCTGACCCTCGGGATCGTCTCGGGAACAACCGCCCTGCGCACCCTCGCAGGCCCCCTCACCCTGCCTGGGGCGTGGAGCGTCATCGCCTGCGACATCGGTCAGGGCGACGCGGTGCTCATCCGCTCCGCCGGCGAAGTGGCCCTCGTCGACACCGGGCCCGACCCCGTCGGGCTGAGCGCATGTCTCGACCGAGTCGGCGTCGACAGGATCGATCTCCTCGTGCTCACGCACTTCGACATCGACCACGTCGGCGGCGTCGACGCCGTGATCGGGCGTGTGGAAACCGTCATCCACGGTCCTCTCGACGGTGGGTCGGCCGCACGTGTGCTGTCCGTGCTCGACTCCGGCGGCGCCGTCGTCCGAGAGGTCCATCAGGGCACCTCGGGCAGACTCGGCGACGCGGCATGGCGCACGCTCTGGCCCCGCGAGGACTCGCCCGCCTTCCCTCCGGGCAACGACGCGAGTGTGGTGCTCGACATCCATGGCGCCGGGACTCCCCGTGTCCTGCTCCTCGGCGATCTCTCGGCGGCGCCGCAGCGGGCCTTGGTCGCGGACGGCGTGCTGGCCGACTCCTACGATCTGGTGAAGGTCGCCCACCACGGCAGCGCCGATCAGCATGTTCCGCTCTACGACGACGTCGATGCAGCTGCGGCACTCATCACCGTGGGGCGTGAGAATCGTCATGGGCACCCTCGTGAGGACATCCTCCGTGCACTCGCCGCGACGGGAACGGCGATCGCACGGACGGACGAGGACGGCCTGGTCGCCCTCTGGCTCGACGACGGTCGGTTGAGGATCTTCCGCGACACCGGACGCGCGGCCGCGACGGGCGCTGTCGGCGGCGATCGCTAGGCTGGACCGCATGCCGGCCCGCTCCTCGTCTCGCTCGGCTGCCCGCGCGTCGACGTCGCGCAGCGCCATCCCGCAGCTGTCCTGGCGCGATCCGCAACCCGCACCGATCGTCCTCGTGTCGGGCCCGGAAGAGGTCTGCGCCGAGCGGGCGATCGCCGGGCTCCGCGATTATCTGCGCGCGGAGGACGCGAGTCTCGAAGTGTCGGATATCCGGGCGGACGACTACGCGGCGGGGTCTCTGCTCGCGCTGACGTCGCCGTCCCTGTTCGGTGAGCCGCGTTTCGTGCGCGTCCTCGGCGTGGAGAAGTGCTCCGACGCGTTCCTCACGGAGGCCCTGAGCTATCTCTCGCACCCACAGGACGGGGCGACCGTCCTTCTGCGCCACACCGGCGCGAGCGTCCGTGGCAAGAAGCTGCTGGACGCCATCCGGGCGGGCCAGGGCGGCGGCATCGAGATCGCCTGTCCCGCGCTCAAGCGGGAGTCGGATCGGTTCGACTTCGCCGCCGCCGAGTTCACGCAGGCGCGCAAGCGGATCGCCCCCGGCGCGCTGCGTGCCCTGGTGTCCGCGTTCGCCGACGATCTCACCGAGCTGGCAGCGGCTTGCCAGCAGCTCATCTCCGATGTCGCGGACGACATCACCGAACAGACCGTCGCGCGCTACTACGGCGGACGTGTCGAGACCTCGGCCTTCACCGTCGCCGACACCGCCATCGCCGGTCGCTACGGCGAGGCACTCATCGCCCTGCGCCACGCCCTCGCCTCGGGAGCCGATCCGGTGCCCCTCGTCGCCGCGATCGCGTCGAAGTTGCGCACCATGGCGCGCGTCGCCGGGCACCGCGAGGGATCGTCGGCACTGGCGGCCCGACTCGGACTGAAAGACTGGCAGGTCGACCGAGCGCGGCGCGACCTGTCGGGGTGGTCTGAGTCCACACTGGGCATGGCGATACAGGCGGCAGCTCGAGCGGACGCAGAGGTCAAGGGCGGCTCACGTGACCCCGTCTTCGCCCTCGAGCGACTGGTCACCGTGATCGCCACTCGCGAGCCGTTCGCCGGGCCGCCCCGCTGAGGCCCGCGGCGACGATCACGCGGCATCGTCACCGGAACGCGAACGGCCCGCCTCCGAGGAGACGGGCCGTTCGATGTCTACGACGTCAGATCGACGCGACCTGCTTCGCGATCGCCGACTTGCGGTTCGCGGCCTGGTTCTGGTGGATGACACCCTTGCTGACGGCCTTGTCGAGCTTCTTGGTCGCCTTGGCCAGCGCCTTCTCGGCGGTCGCCTTGTCGCCGGCGGCGACGGCCTCACGCGTGCGGCGGATCTCGGTCCGAAGCTCGCTCTTCACGGCCTTGTTGCGCTCGCGCGCCTTCTCGTTGGTCTTGTTGCGCTTGATCTGCGACTTGATGTTCGCCACGTGTCGACGTTCTTTCGTTCGGAGGTTGGATGAGATGCCCGGCAACGGGAGAGGGCCGTCGCGAGGCGGTCGTGAGGGCGGACCCACACGCAAGCCAAACACGGAGTCTACCAGGTCAGGTGCGGGCTCGGTGTCCACCGTCCCGCTCGAGCGTGGCGATGGCCACTCCCAGGAGGGCATTGAACACGCGCGGACGCATGGCGGTGACGAGGTGGCTGGTCCGCGGTACGACGATGAGTTCGGCGTGCGGCGCAACGCGCATGAAGAGCCGCTCGTTGACACGCAGCTGGTCGTACTGGCCGTTGATGAACCACAGCGGCACCTCGATGCGGCCGAGGGCCGTCAGAAGATCGAGGACCGACAGGCTTCGCAGCGCCACGTCCTGGGCATCGAAGGCATAGCCGCCCGCACCGAAGTCGGGTCGGGTCTCGTGGGGGAGGGTGCGGTCCAGAACGTAGTTCGTCAGCCACATGCCGCGGTCTGGGAGGGAGTCGAAGCGTCGGGCGAGGAAGCGGTACGTGGCCAGGCCCACGCCCCGTGGGATCGCGGTGCAGGATGCGGCGACGAAACCCGAGACCGGCGGAGGGTCGTCCTGCCCGGCGTACTCGATGCCGACGAGGCCGCCCATCGAGTGCGCGACGAGAAGCACGGGCCCGTGTGCGGCCGCCTCACGGACGGCGCGGTCGATGGTCTCGAACGCGCCGTCGAGCGTGAACATCTCGCCGCGACGTGTTCCGTGTCCGGGGAGGTCGACCGCGGTCACGCTCACATTCCGGGACCGGAGGTACTCCACCTGTGCACGCCACATGGTGGCCGACGTACGGATGCCGTGGACGAGCACGACCTGAACCCCCATGGGATCCACGATACGGTCGGCGCGTCTTCGACGACGGCCCCCGCCGGGAAGGCGGGGGCCGTCGTTCTGCGGGAGCGTCGTCAGATCACTGCTCGGCGGGCAGTCTCCGTCGGCGCAGGACGAAGATCACCCCGCCGGCGACCAGGAGCAGTGCGCCACCGAGCGCGACGCCGAGCGGCAGCTGCGCGCCGGTCACGGCGAGCGGGTCGCCCGCCTGGTTCCCCGTTCCCGGCTGATTCGGCTGACCGGGCTGGCCGGGAGTGCCGGGCTGACCGGGCTGCCCCGGAGTACCAGGCTCACCCGGCTCGGTCGGCACGTCGGTCGCCAGGATCGCGCGGCCGACCGGTGCCGGGTCGACAGTCTCCAGCGCCTGGAAGTAGGCCAAAGTGGCATCCAGATCGATCTGGCCGGTGTCGGTCCGGTCGGTACCCTCGGTGAACGTCAGGAACCCGTCTCCGCCGTTGGCGAGGAAGGAGTTCGTGACGACCGTGAAGGTGTCGGTCGCCTCGACCGGCTCGCCCTGGTAGCTCATCGAGACGATGGTCCCCGATCGGGCGACCGTCTGACCTGCCGGCGGCTCGCCCTCGACGTACTCGTAGCTGAAGCCCTCCGACACACCGAGGTGCAGCTTCGGACGATCGCCGGTCGCCTTCCACTGCTGCGTCAGGATCTCCTCCAGCTGCGCACCGGTGAGGGTCACCGTGACCAGCGTGTTCGCGAACGGCTGCACATCGGCGGCCTCCTTGTACGTGACGACTCCGTCCTCTCCGACCAGGAGGTCAGCGCGGAGTCCGCCCGGGTTCATCAGCGCGATCTGCGCCGGCGTGCCGCCGAAGGCGGGGTTCTCGCTGGTGGCCCAGAGGTAGACGTCGGCGACCCAGTTGCCCATCGACGACTCCACGCCGCGATCAGCGCCCGGAGGCGTGCCGCCACGCAGGATGTCGCCCGTGATCGATCCGATCGGGGACGACCCGAGCTCGTCGGCGGTCTCGACGTAACCGGCGACCTGTGCGGCGATCTCCGCGTCGGCAGGGAAGGCGTCCTTCAGCGGGAAGGTCGTCCCCTCGATCGAGACCAGCTCATCGGCCTCGGCGTCGTAGCTGAGCGACAGCTGCCCCATGGCTTTGCCGTACTCCGAGGCCTGGATGACCGGACGAGTCCGGTCGGTTCCGTCCACGGGAACCTCGCACGCGTACGTCTGGTGCGTGTGCGCCGAGACGATGGCGTCGATGAGGGGGGAGGCGCCGGTTGCCAGATCGCCGAACCCGTCCGCGCCCGCGGCGAGCTGCGCGCAGTCACTCGTCGCCGCGCCCGAGTGGGTCAGCAGCACCATGACGTCGGGGTCGACGGTCTCGGCGAGATCGTCGGCCACCCGGTTCGCGGCCTCCAGCTGGTCGCCGAATTCGATCTCGGCGATACCGGAGGGGTCGACCATCGTCGCGGTGTCGGGGGTCACGGTGCCGATGAAGGCCACGCTCACCCCGTCGATCTCGCGCAGCGCGTATTCGGGAAGCACCGGGTCGGCGGTGCCCGCGGCGTACACGTTGGCGCCCAGGCCGAAGTCCTGGCCGGCCAGGCGCTGTTCGTCGGTCACGTCCTCAGGATCGACGTTGCCGCCGTAGCGCGGGAGCACCCGGTTCAGCAGGTCGTCGAAACCACGGTCGAACTCGTGGTTTCCCACCACCGAGAGGTCCAGGCCCGAAGCCACCAGCGTGTCGATGGTCGGGTTGTCCTGCTGGATGAACGACGTGAACGTCGAGGCGCCGATGTTGTCCCCCGCGGAGACGAACAGGGTGTTCGGGTTCTCGGCCTTCTTGGCACCCACCGCACCCGCGATGACAGCAGCGCCCGCCTCGTCACCGGAGGGGTTTGCCTCCAGGCGACCGTGGAAGTCGTTGATCGTGAGGATGTCGACCTCGACGGGGGCTGTGGTCCCGGCGCTCAGCCCGACCTTGACCGGATCGTGGTCGCTCGAGCGATAGGGGTCGTCGGCGTGGAACTCTGTTGCGTGGTACCCGAAGCGCGAGTACTCGAGGGCGAGTGCCTCACCGGCGTTGATGTTCCAGACGTCGGCACCGGTCTGGCGGGCCGAAGCGGCCTCGTTGACGAGGATGTGGTCCAGCGAGCCCGAGAGCCCCTGGAACACGTAGCTGTACTCGTCGCCCTGCGCCGCGTCTGAATAGCCGGCCTCGTAGAGGACCTGCATGGGGTCTTCCTGCCCGTACGAGTTGAAGTCACCCGCGAGGATGACGGACTCGGTGTCGCCCTGGATCCCGCCGACCCATTCGGCCAGCGCGGTCGCCTGACGCACGCGCGACTCCTTCGATGCTCCTTGACCGTCACCGGTGTCGGCGTCGCCCGGCCAGGGACCGGCCGACCCCTTGGACTTGAAGTGGTTCACGACGAAGAGGAACTCGTCGCCGCCCTCGACCGGCTCGAACACCTGCCCGAGGGGCTCACGCGCGTTCTGGAACGCACCGTCGGCGCCCGACTGGTCGCCCAGGGCACGGGAGTCACCGACTGTCGCGACCTCTGACGGCTGGTAGATGATCGCGTTGGTGATCACGTCCAGTCCCGAGGCGTCGGGAAGCTCGTCGGAGGAGGGGACGAAGGCCCAGCGATCGCCGGCGGCGGCGGCGTTGAGGGCGTCCACGAGGCTCGACAGCGCCTCATCGGTCTCCTCGCCGAGGGCCGCGGAGTTCTCGATCTCCATGAGGCCGACGACCGAGGCGTCGAGGGCGTTGATCGCCGAGACAATCTTGGCCTGCTGACGCGCCAGATCGGCGTCATCCCAGGCTCCGCGCTGATCGCAGCCGTCGCGGACGTTGTTGAGCTCCGAGCCGTCCGGGCTCTGGTACGCGGTGCACGAGGCCGTGTCGGTGCCGAGGGTCGTGAAGTAGTTGAGCACGTTGAAGGATGCGACGCTGATGTCGCCGCCGACCTCGACGGGAGCGGCGGTGCGGATGTTCTCGAAGTCCACCCCGTCGCCCTCGCCCGTGCCGTCACCGGTGAGGGGAGAGGTCGGGTTCAGTTTGAACGCGTTGTTGCGGTAGTCGACGATCACCGGCTCGGTGAAGGTGACCGAGGCCCCCACGACGACCGGCTCGGTGAGCGAGACGTACGGCGGAGTGAGGGCGGCGTTGGCTGCGGAAAGGAAGTTCGTGCTCGCGCCGTCGTCGAGGACCACCCGACGTGCGGCGTTGTCCGCGGCCACAGCGGCGGCCTCGGGCGACCCCGGGAGTGCCACCTCGGTGGGCTGGAGGAGCGGGCCGTCGCCGGAGGCGAGGGGCACCTCGCCGTACTGGTTCGTGCCGTAGGTGTCGGTGACGGTGAACGTCCCCTCAGGCTGGATGAGCATCGACTCGAGCGCCTCACGGCCCGCCTCATCGGCGGGCCAGCCCGTCACGAGCGGCGTGACCGGGGCACCGTCGGCGATGACCTCAGCGCTGCCCGTGCGGATGTCGACCTGGGTCAGCCCGTTGAACTCGGTTGCAAGGCCCGTGATGCGGACGGTCTGGCCGAGGGCGACCTGACCCACCGTGCTGGGCGCGTAGACGAAGACCGCGTCGGACGCGGTGCCGGCCGCACCGCCGGTGCCGGGCGTCTGGATGACGAAGCCTGCGAGGCCACCGGTCGGGTAGTGGGCCGTCACGACGCCTTCGGTCACGACCGTCTGGCCGTTCAGCGGCGTGGCAGCGCCGGTGCCCTGGATCTCGGCGATCGACACCGTCGCGGGGTCGGTCGGCTCCGGGTCGGGCGTGGGCTCCGGATCCGGCGTCGGCTCGGGGTCGACAGCACCGCCTGCGCCTTCGGGTGTCGGCGTGCCGGCGGTGAAGTCCGCGGAGTTGACCGCGGTGTGCGAGCTCTCGGCGTCGCGCGAGACGCTCGTGCCATTGGTCGTCGCGGGAGCGGGGCTCCCGGCGGAGTCGGTGGCGCCGCCCCATCCGAGGTAGTCGACGACCTGTTCCACCGCCGCCATGTCCGCACCGCCCGACAGCGCCTCGGCGGAGTCGACGAGCGCGACCTTGCCGCCCGTTCCCGACATCGCGATGCCACCCTCGACGTCGGCGTCGAACCCGGGAAGCGTGGTGTTGCCGCCGGTCGCCTGACCGACGAGCAGCTTCCCGCCCGGCTCGATCGTCGCCCCGGTGAGAGGCGTGACCTGCCACGACGACCCACCCGTCGACGCGTACTGCACGCTCCACGAGCCGAGGTCGACCGCCGCGTCGCCGGTGTTGACGAGTTCGACGAAGTCGCGGCTGAACACCGCGCCGTTGTTGCCGCCGCCGCCGTAGACCTCATTGATGAGAACGGTGGCGTCCACGCTCACCGCCGCCTGCGCGGGCAGGGCGAAGCCCGCACCGCTCAGGGCGAGGGTCCCCGAGAGCAGGCCGGCGCCCAGCATCCGGGCCCTTCGTCTCGGTTGGCGTGGAGTGGGGGATGGGGCACCGGATTTCACGGTCACAGACACTCTCCTGGTTTCGTATGCACAGACGAACAGCGTCCCGAGCACGACGAGACCATCGTCCGGGGGCACGCCGTTCGATCCTTACCGAATTCCCGACCGCGTGGATGACCCCTGTGGAAACTCCAGGTGACACTTCGTGCGACCCGGCACGTCCCGAGCATCCGATGCTCTTTCCCAGCGGCGCGGGCGGCCGGCCGGTCGCCCGTAGAATCGAGGGAATATGTCCCCGCGCGCCCTCCAGCCCCTCGAGCCCAGTGCGACACCGCCTGAGCTCATCCGGAACTTCTGCATCATCGCCCATATCGACCACGGGAAGTCGACACTGGCCGACCGCATGCTGCAGATCACGGGCGTGGTTGCCGATCGCGACATGCGCGCTCAGTATCTGGACCGCATGGACATCGAGCGAGAGCGCGGCATCACGATCAAAAGCCAGGCGGTCCGGATGCCGTGGGCCAGCGATGCCGGCACGTTCGCTCTGAACATGATCGACACCCCGGGTCACGTCGACTTCACGTACGAGGTGAGCAGGTCGCTCGCGGCCTGCGAGGGGGCGATCCTGCTCGTCGACGCCGCACAGGGCATCGAGGCGCAGACCCTCGCCAACCTCTATCTCGCGCTGGAGAACGACCTCCACATCATTCCGGTGCTGAACAAGATCGACCTTCCCGCCGCCGACCCCGAGAAGTACGCCGCGGAGCTGGCGGGGCTCATCGGCGGTGATCCCGACGACGTGCTGCGGGTGAGCGGGAAGACGGGCGTGGGCGTGGAGGAACTCCTCGACCGCATCGTCGAGCAGATCCCCGCCCCCCAGGGGAAGGCCGACGCGCCGGCCCGCGCCATGATCTTCGACTCGGTCTACGACGCCTACCGGGGTGTGGTCACCTACGTCCGGATGATCGACGGCAAGCTCGAACCCCGCGAGCGCATCCAGATGATGTCGTCCAAGGCCACGCACGAACTGCTCGAGATCGGCGTGTCCAGCCCCGAGCCGATTCCCAGCCGGGGACTGAGCGTCGGCGAGGTGGGGTATCTCATCACCGGGGTGAAGGATGTGCGCCAGTCGAAGGTCGGTGACACGATCACCACCCAGCGGGGGCCGGCCACGCAGGCCCTGCCCGGATACACCGACCCGAAGCCGATGGTGTTCTCGGGCATCTACCCGATCGACGGCAGCGATTACGCAGAGCTTCGCGAGGCCCTCGACAAGCTGAAGCTCTCCGACGCCTCGCTGCAGTACGAGCCCGAGACATCCGTCGCGCTCGGCTTCGGGTTCCGCTGCGGGTTCCTCGGGCTCCTCCACCTGGAGATCATCACCGAGCGGCTGTCGCGCGAATTCGGACTGGACCTCATCACCACCGCCCCGTCGGTCACCTACGAGGTGCAGACCGACACCGGCGAGACCATCTCGGTGACCAACCCCAGTGAGTATCCCGACGGTCGGGTGGCGGAGGTGTCCGAGCCCATCGTGAAGGTGGGCATCCTGCTGCCGAAGGACTACGTCGGGACCGTGATGGAACTCTGCCAGTCCCGCCGCGGCTCGCTCCTGGGCATGGACTACCTCAGCGAAGATCGTGTCGAACTTCGCTACAACATGCCCCTCGGCGAGATCGTCTTCGACTTCTTCGACCATCTCAAGAGCCGCACGCAGGGCTACGCGAGCCTGGACTACGAGCCCGCCGGCTCGCAGACCGCCGACCTCGTGAAGGTCGACATCCTGCTGCAGGGGGAGAAGGTCGATGCCTTCAGCTCGATCGTGCACCGGGAGAAGGCCTACGCCTACGGCACCATGATGACCGAGCGGCTGCGCAAGCTCATCCCGCGCCAGCAGTTCGAGGTTCCGATCCAGGCTGCCATCGGCGCCCGCATCATCGCGCGTGAGAACATCCGCGCCATCCGCAAGGACGTTCTGGCGAAGTGCTACGGCGGTGACATCACCCGGAAGCGCAAACTGCTCGAGAAGCAGAAGGAGGGCAAGAAGCGCATGAAGATGGTCGGTCGCGTCGAGGTTCCCCAGGAGGCGTTCATCGCCGCGCTCTCGGGGGATGTCGAGGGGAAGCAGAAGTAGGCTGTCGCCATGCGCCGCGGAACCTTCAGGGAAGACACGGTCGACTACGCCGCCGTGGGGGCCACGCAGGCCCCCGACCTCATGCACTTCCCGCCGGAGCGGAGCATCCCGGCCGAGGAGTCCTGGCGGATCGGCAGCGGGGAGGATCGCTTCCACGCCGCCGGCGAGTCGCTGCTGTCGTGGAGCGCTCAGCGCGGTGCAGGTCTCGCGCTGACCGATGTCCGTCCCGCTGCGGGTCCGATGTACGCCGGAGTGAGCTTCGATGAGAACGGCGCGCCGATCGCCCCGAGCAAGCTCGAGGTCGAGCAGCGCTACGACTCCGACGGCACCCCGTTCGTCACTCCCGGGGCGACCGTCCATCTGGGCGGCCGGGTCGCCGGGATGCGCGCCGACGGCGAACTGCGGGTGATCTTCGCGGTCGAGGAACCGCGCCGCATCGGGTTCGCCCTCGGCACGGTGCAGGGGTCGGTCGTCAGCGGCGAAGAATCGTTCATGCTCGATTGGCGCGACAACGACGAGGTCTGGTTCACCGTCCGCGCCTTCGACGCACCGCAGGCGCTGTTGTATCGGCTCTTCCCCGCCCTGACCCGGCGACGGCGCCGTGAGCTGTTCACCCGCTACCTGCGTGCCATCTCTCCGCTGTACGCCACCCCCGCCTGAGCGTGGGAGCCGTACTTCCCCTCGGCGACCCCGCCCCGGCCGACGGCTCGCTGCCGCCCGGCACGGTCATCGATCCGGCGGTACCTTTCGGCGCATACCTCCACATCCCCTTCTGCCGGGTGCGCTGCGGATACTGCGACTTCAACACCTACACGGCCACCGAGCTGCGCGGTGCCCGGAGGGACGAGTACGCCCAGACCCTGCTGCGCGAGGTGGCGCTTGCTCGACGTGTGCTCTCTGAAGCCGGACCGCTCCGTCCGGTCGAAACCGTGTTCTTCGGCGGGGGCACCCCTACCCTTCTTCCCGTCGACGATCTGGTCCGCATGCTCGACGGCGTGCGAGCGGCGTTTCCGGGGGGCACCGATGTCGAGGTGACGGTGGAGGCCAACCCCGACACCGTCGACGACGCCGTGGCACGCCGCCTCGCCGAGGCCGGCGTGACCAGGCTGTCGATCGGCATGCAGTCCGCGGTTCCCCATGTGCTGGCGACGCTGGACCGCTCGCACCGCAGCGACGCCGTGGCGACGGCCGTCACGGCCGCCCGTGACGCCGGGCTCGGCGTCAGCATCGACCTGATCTACGGCGCGCCGGGGGAGTCGCCGGCCGACTGGCGCGCGTCGCTCGAGACGGCGATAGCGCTCGACCCCGACCACCTCTCGGCCTACGCCCTCATCGTCGAGGAGGGGACGGCACTGGCCCGCCGCATCCGACGGGGGGAACTCGACCTCCCCGATGACGATCTGCAGGCGGAGATGTACGAGCTCGCGGACGACCTGCTGACCGCGGCGGGACTGTCGTGGTACGAGGTGTCCAACTGGGCGCGGACCCCCGCCGACCGCTGCCGCCACAACGCCGCATATTGGCGGGGCAGCGACTGGTGGGGGTTCGGCCCCGGCGCCCACGGCCATGTCGCCGGGACCCGCTTCTGGAACGTCCGCCATCCGGCCGCCTACGCCCGTCGGCTCGCTGAGGGGCTGTCACCCGGAGCGGGACGCGAGGTGCTGTCGCCGTCGTCCCGGCTCCTCGAGGCGGTTCTCCTCGGCGTCCGCACGCGCGAGGGCCTCGCCACGTCCTCGCTGCCGTCGGGCGCCGGTGCCTCCCTCGCGGCGCTCGTGGCGGACGGCCTGGTCGAGCCGCGCACCGCTGACCGGGTGCGGCTGACCCGGCGCGGACGGCTCCTGGCCGACCGAGTCGTCCGCACGCTCACGGGCTGACATGCCGCGACCCGACCGTCCGACCTCGAGGGTGTTCCGATAGAATTGGCACTCGAATCATACGAGTGCCAGGAGCGACGGCAAGCCGACGAGGGGGGTGTCATGGTCAGCGAACGAGGATTGCAGGTGCTGCGCGCCATCGTCCAGGACTACGTCGACACGCGGGAACCCGTCGGCAGCAAGGCGATCGTCGAGCGGCACGCCTTCGGCGTCTCCGCCGCCACCATCCGCAACGACATGGCCCTCCTCGAAGACGAGGACCTCATCGTCGCCCCCCATACCTCGTCCGGGCGGGTGCCGACCGACAAGGGCTACCGCGTCTTCGTCGACCACCTCGCGCAGGTTCGGCCTCTGAGCCCCGCCCAGCGGACGGCCATCTCATCGTTCCTGGAAGGACCCTCGGATCTCGACGAAGTGCTCGCCCGCACGGTACGCGCTCTGACCGTCCTGACCGGGCACGTCGCGATCGTGCAGTATCCGTCCTTCGCCAGGGCGACGGTCTCCCACGTGGAGCTCGTCCGACTGGACGCGATGAAGGTGCTGGTCATCGTCGTCACCGACACCGGCCGGGTCTCCCAGCGACTGGCCTTCCCAGGCGCGGAGATCGATGAGGACCGGATGCAGCGGATCCGCGGCCGGGTCTCCGACCTCGTCGTCGGAGTGCCGGTGCGGGACGGCGTCGCCGGGGTGGCGGCAGCCGTCGAGGCGGGCGAGACCCCCGGCGACCCCGACGGCCCTGCGCTCCAGTCGATCCTCCGGGTCATCGGGGAGGAACTGGACGACTTCCGCCAGGACCGGCTCGTGCTCGCCGGCAGCGCCAACCTCGCCCGCAGCGAAGCGGATTTCCGCGGCAGCATCTACCCGCTGCTCGAGGCCATCGAGGAGCAGGTGACGCTGCTGAGGCTCATGGGCGAGATGGTCGCGGACGACCAGGGTCTGGCGGCGAGCATCGGCCGGGAGAACGAGCCCTTCGGCCTGAGCGAAGCGTCCGTCGTCGCGAGCGACTACGACGCGACGGGGTCCCGCGCCCGTGTCGGCGTGCTCGGACCGACCCGCATGGACTATCCGACCAACCTCGCGTCCGTCCGGGCCGTGGCGAGATACCTCACTCGTCTCCTGGACGACGACGAGAACGCCCGCTGACGACAGCATTCCGCAGACTCCCCGCGCTCAGCGCGGCAGGAAGGTGAAAGTGGCTGACCACTACGAAGTACTCGGTGTGGCGCGTGACGCCAGCCCCGACGACATCAAGCGCGCCTACCGGCGGCTGGCGCGAGAGCTGCACCCCGACGTCAATCCCGGGGAGGACGCCGCCGAGCGGTTCAAGCTCGTCACGCACGCCTACGACGTGCTGAGCGACCCCGACCAGCGCGCCCGCTACGACCTGGGGGGCGACACCGCGTTCGGCGGAGCCGCCGGCGGGTTCGGCGGGTTCAGCGACATCTTCGAGACCTTCTTCGGCGGGGGAGGAGGTGGCGGGTCCCGCGGTGCCCGGCCGCGTTCGCGTCGCGAGCGGGGTCAGGATGCGCTGGTTCGGATCAACCTCGAACTCAGGGACGTCGTCTTCGGCGTGCACCGCGACATCGAGGTCGACACCGCCGTGGTCTGCGAGACATGCACCGGATCGTGCTGCCAGCCCGGCACGTCACCCGTCACGTGCGACATCTGCCACGGCACGGGCCATGTCCAGCGGCAGGTCCGCAGCCTGCTCGGCAACGTCGTCACCTCCCAGCCGTGCTCGGTGTGCCAGGGGTACGGCACGACGATCCCGTACCCCTGCGCCACGTGCCAGGGCCAGGGACGGGTCCGCTCACGCCGCACGGTGTCGATCGATGTGCCGGCGGGCGTCGAGAGCGGTCTGCGTCTGCAGCTGCCCGGCTCGGGCGAGGTCGGACCTGCCGGCGGCCCCAACGGCGATCTCTACCTCGAGGTGAACATCGCACCCGACCCGGTGTTCTCGCGCGACGGCGACGACCTGCTGGCGACGCTGGAGGTATCGATGCCGGACGCCATCCTCGGCACGGACACGACGATCGACTCGCTGGACGGACCGGTCGACCTCGAGCTGCGGGCCGGCGTGCAATCGGGTGACGTGCTGACCATCAAGGGGCGTGGGATCACGCCGTTGCGCGGCTCGCAGCGCGGCGATCTCCGCGTCGGCGTGCAGGTGGTGACGCCCACACGGCTCGATCACCGCGAGCGCGCCCTCATCGAAGAGCTCGCCAAGCGCACCAAGCCCGCGCCGCCGCGTCTCTCCGAATTCCACCAGGGCCTGTTTGCGAAGCTGCGGGATCGCTTCCGGAACGGGTGAGCGGTGCCCCTGCACTTCCTGACACCTGAGGCCACCGCGACGCCCGTCGGCGGCGTCGTGACCCTGACGGGTGCTGAGGCGAAGCACGCCGCCACGGTGCGGCGTGTGCGCGTCGGCGAGAGTGTGACCGTCGGCGACGGCGCCGGTGCATGGCTCGAGGGCGTCTGCGAGTCGGTGTCCGCCGCGTCGGTGGCGGTGCGGGTGTCGACGAGGTCGCAGATCGCCGCACCGGTTCCCCGAGTCATCCTGGTCCAGGCCCTGGCCAAGGGCGACCGCGACGAGCTGGCCGTGCAAGCCGCGACCGAACTCGGAGTGGATGAGATCATCCCCTGGCAGGCCGCGAGGAGCATCTCCCGCTGGGACGCGACCAAGGCCGCCAAAGGCCGACAGCGCTGGCAGACGATCGCCAGGGAAGCGGCGAAGCAGGCCCACCGGCCCTGGGTGCCCGAAGTGTCGGACCCCGTCACCACGACCGCGGTCGCCGGACGTGCGAGGCGCGACCTCGTCGTCGTCCTCGAGCCGACGGCCTCCGAGCGGCTGAGCGCCCTCGCCGCATCGGACCGCGACCTGCTTCTGGTGGTCGGTCCCGAAGGCGGCATCACCCCTGAGGAGCTCACCCTGCTGCACGGCGCCGGTGCGACCCTGCGCCGCCTCGGCGACTCGGTGCTGCGCACGTCGACGGCGGGTCCCGCGGCGATCGCGTTGGTCAGCGGCGCCCTCGGTCGCTGGTGACGCCCCGTCGGTAGACTTCCTTCATGAGCGAACCGTCGGTCTTCAGTCGTATCCTCACCGGCGACATCCCGGGCGAGATCCTCACCGAGACGGAGAACGTCTTCGCCATCCGCGACATCGCCCCTCAGGCCCCGGTGCATCTGCTGGTCATCCCCAAGACCGAGCGGTACCGCGACGTGGGAGAGCTCGCCGCCGGCGACCCGGGCCTTCTCAGCGAAATGGTCGCGGTGGCCGCATCCCTCGCCTCGGAACACGCCGACGGCGATTACCGCCTCGTCTTCAACACCGGCCCGAATGCCGGGCAGACGGTCTTCCACGTGCATGCGCACGTCCTCGCCGGGGGCCTGCAAGAGAAGGAGCTTCGTGCCTGACACCCCACCTTCCGTCGAGCGCGTCCTCGCCGACGGCGTCGCCATGGTCCAGCTGCTCGGTCCGCAGGATCGACTGCTGCGTGTGGTCGAGAAAGAGCATCCGGATGTCGACGTGCACGTGCGCGGCAACGAGATCACCCTCACCGGCGATGCCGACGCCGTCGCGGCCGCCCGCGTGCTGGTCGATGAGCTCTTGGAGATGACGAGGGCGGGTCAGAGCCTCGGTCCTGCCGACGTCACCTCCGCCGACCGCATCCTCCGCAGCGACGGCGGTCCGCGCCCGTCCGAGGTGCTCGGCGAACCGCTGCTGTCCACCCGGGGGCGCGTCATCCGCCCCAAGACCCTCGGGCAGAAGGCCTACGTCGACGCGATCGACGACCACACCATCGTCTTCGGTATCGGGCCGGCCGGTACGGGAAAGACCTACCTGGCGATGGCGAAGGCGGTTCAGGCGCTCCAGCGCAAAGAGGTGAACCGGATCATCCTGACCCGTCCGGCGGTGGAGGCGGGCGAGCGGCTCGGCTTCCTCCCGGGAACGCTCACCGACAAGATCGACCCGTACCTGCGTCCGCTCTACGACGCGCTCAACGAGATGATGGACCCCGAGATCGTGCCCAAGCTCATCGCCAGCGGCACGATCGAGGTCGCTCCGCTGGCGTACATGCGCGGACGCACCCTCAACGACTCGTTCGTCGTCCTCGATGAGGCCCAGAACACCACGCCCGAGCAGATGAAGATGTTCCTGACCAGGCTCGGCTTCGGGACCAAGATGGTCGTGACCGGCGACGTCACCCAGATCGACCTCCCCCAGGGCGCCTCGGGGCTGCGCCTGGTCACCCGCGTGCTCGACCGCATCGACGACATCCACTTCGCGTTCCTCACCAGCGACGACGTCGTGCGGCACACCCTGGTGGGCCGGATCGTCGACGCGTACAGCGAGTTCGACGAACGGCGCCTGGCTGCGCGCCGCGAGCGTGACGAAGCGACCGAGCTGGCTGGCCGCGCGGAGCGCCGCAGCGCGGCGCGCGCCCCTGGCCCGCGCGATCGCCTGCCGAAACGGGGACGCCAGTGACGATCGAGATCACCAACGAATCCGGGATGCCGGTCGACGAAACCGTGCTTCTGCGGCTCATGGAGCACAACTTCGGGGAGCTGCACGTCAGCTCCGAAGCCGACGTGGCGATCCTGCTCGTCGACGAGGGCGCGATGGAGTCGCTTCACCTGCAGTGGATGGATGAGCCGGGGCCGACCGATGTCCTGAGCTTCCCGATGGATGAGCTGCGACCGGGCACGGAGGAGTCGCCCACGCCGGCGGGGCTCCTCGGCGACATCGTCCTGTGCCCTCAGGTGGCCGAGACTCAGGCGACGGCGGCCCGGCACTCGACCATGGACGAACTGGTCATGCTCACCACCCATGGCCTGCTGCATCTGCTCGGCTTCGATCACGCCGAACCCGAGGAGGAGAAGGAGATGTTCGGGCTCCAGCGCGATCTGATCGTGTCCTTCCAGATGAGCGAGCGCCGTCGCGCGCGGTCATGACCCCTCTTCTCCTCCTTCTCCTCGCGCTGGTCCTCGTGGCCTTCGGCGCGCTCATGGCGTCCATCGACGCTGCCCTCGGCGTCACCTCCCGCGGCGATCTCGGCGAACTCGCCGAGCAGTCGCCACGCAACGCGCCGTCCCTCCGCCGGATCGCCGCCGACCCCGACGCGCACGCCACCGCCGTGGTGTTCATCCGCGTCCTCGCCGAGACGGCGGCCGCCGTGCTGGTGACGGTGTCGTTCGTCATCCTCTTCGACAGCATCCCCTGGGCGATCGTCGCCGCCATCGTGCTGATGACGGGGATCTCCTTCGTACTCGTGGGCGCCAGCCCCCGCGGTGTCGGGCGACGTCACGCCCGCGGTCTCCTCCGCGGCGCCGCTCCGGTGATCCGCGGCGCCCGACTGGTGCTCGGACCACTCGCACACGGACTGGTCGTGCTGGGCAACCGGGTGACCCCGGGCGCACCCCGGGGGGCGTCGTTCGCCTCCGAAGAGCAGCTGCTCAGCATCGTCGACGAGGCGGCGTCCCACGATCTGATCGAGCAGGACGACCGGGACCTCATCCACTCGGTGTTCGATTTCACCGACACATTCGTGCGCGCGGTGATGGTGCCGCGCACCGACATGGTCACCGTCGAGGCCACCACCTCGACCCGCGAGGCGATGCAGGTCTTCCTCGACAAGGGCGTCTCGCGCGTTCCCCTCGTCGACGAGGAGGCCGACGACGTGGTCGGTGTGCTGTATCTCAAGGACCTCGTGCAGTTCGGGTTCCGCGACGAGTCCGGCTGGCGCGACGCCCCGGTCACGCGCATCGCCCGGAAGGCCGTGTTCGTCCCCGAATCGATGCGCGCCGAGACCCTGCTCCAGCAGATGAAGCGGGATGCGGTGCACGTCTGCCTCGTCGTCGACGAGTACGGGGGCGTGTCGGGCCTGATCACGCTCGAGGACATCATCGAGGAGCTCGTGGGGGAGATCTCCGACGAGTACGACCCGCGCGCCGACGAGGTCGTCGAGGTCGACCCCGGCCGCTACCGGGTCAGTGCCCGACTCGGCCTGGACGCGGTGGGCGATCTGTTCGGGATCGAACTGGAGGACGAGGACGTCGACTCGATCGGCGGCCTTCTCGGCAAGGCCCTCGGACAGGTGCCGCAGCCCGGCGCAACCGCCGAGTATCTCGGCCTCGTGATGACGGGGGGCACGTCGCGGGGACGCGGGCGCGGTCTCGCGACCGTCTTCGTCGAACGGACGGAAGAGGCCACTGCCGCGCGGGAGCGCGAGCACAGCGAACGGGAAGCAGGAGCACGATGACCGCCGATCCCTCGGATGCGCCGAACGCGTCGCGCTCCGGATTCGTGACCTTCGTCGGCCGGCCCAACGTCGGCAAGTCCACCCTCATGAACGCCCTCGTCGGCGAGAAGATCGCCATCACGAGCGAGAAGCCGCAGACCACGCGCCGGGCGATCCGGGGGATCGTCAACCGCCCGGGCGGTCAACTGGTCATCGTCGACACTCCCGGCATCCACAAGCCGCGCACCCTTCTCGGTCAGCGGCTCAACGATCTCGTCGACGACGTGCTCGGCGACGTCGACGTGATCGGATTCTGCGTTCCGGCCACCGACCCCGTCGGTCCCGGCGACCGCCGGATCGCGGCTTCGCTGACGGGCTATCCGCGCGCGAAGAAGATCGCCATCGTCACGAAGATCGACGCGGCCACCCGCGAACAGGTCACCGAGAGACTGATGGAGGTCGACGCCCTGCGCGAGGACTGGGCCGCCGTCATACCGCTGTCGGCCCTGACCCGGACGCAGCTCGACGTCCTCAGCGACGAGGTGCTCGCCCTCATGCCGGAGGGACCGTCGCTCTACCCCGATGACGTGGTCACCGACGAATCCGTGGACGATCGCGTCGCGGAGATCATCCGGGAGGCCGCACTGGAAGGAGTCCGGGACGAACTGCCGCACTCGATCGCGGTGGTCGTCCAGGACATCGCGCACCGCGAGGACAGCGACCTGACCGACGTCTTCGCCGACATCGTCGTCGAGCGCGACAGCCAGAAGGCGATCATCATCGGCCACCGCGGTTCGCGCCTGCGGGATGTCGGAGCCCGCGCCCGTTCGCAGATCGAGCCGCTGCTGGGCACGCGCGTGTACCTCTCCCTGCACGTGCGCATCGCCAAGGAGTGGCAGCGCGACCCGAAACAGCTGCGTCGCCTGGGTTTCTGAGCCTGCTAGCATGGCGGCATGCGCGCCGGCCTGCTTCTTCTCCTTAGCCGCCGCGGCGAGGCCTCGATCTAGGGCCACCCTCGTCGCGGAGCTCGGCGTCGGCCCGTCCCTCAGACGTGGAAGAGAAGAAGCGACATGAAGAACACCCAGCGCCCCTCGGGCATGCCGATCCACAAGTATCGGCCGTATCACGAGCAGATCCGCGTCGATCTGCCCGATCGCTCGTGGCCGGATGCGCGCATCACCCAGGCCCCCCGCTGGTGCGCGGTCGATCTGCGCGACGGCAATCAGGCCCTCATCGACCCGATGAGCCCCGAGCGCAAGCGCATCATGTTCGACCTGCTCGTCGGCATGGGCTACAAGGAGATCGAGGTCGGCTTCCCGTCGGCCAGCCAGACGGACTTCGACTTCGTCCGACACCTCATCGAGGATGACGTCATCCCGGACGACGTCACGATCCAGGTGCTGACACAGGCCCGCGAACATCTCATCGAGCGCACGTATGAGTCGATTGCCGGCGCGAAGCAGGCGATCGTGCACCTGTACAACTCCACGAGCGTCCTGCAGCGGGAGGTGGTGTTCCGCACCGATAAGCAGGGCATCATCGACATCGCCCTCGAGGGCGCGCGGCTGTGCCGGGAGTTCGAGAAGCGCATCCCGGAGACGAAGGTCTACTACGAGTACTCGCCCGAGAGCTACACCGGTACGGAGCTGGAGTTCGCCGTCGACGTCTGCAATCGGGTGATCGAGGTCTTCGAGCCGACGCCGGATCGCAAGGTGATCATCAATCTGCCGGCCACCGTCGAGATGGCGACGCCGAACGTCTACGCCGATTCGATCGAATGGATGAGCCGTCACCTCGCTCATCGCGAGAACGTCATCCTGTCGCTGCACCCCCACAACGACCGCGGCACCGCGATCGCCGCCGCCGAGCTCGGGTACATGGCCGGTGCCGACCGGATCGAAGGATGCCTGTTCGGCAACGGCGAGCGGACGGGCAACGTCGATCTGGTCGCGCTCGGCATCAACCTGCTCACCCAGGGCATCGACCCCATGATCGACTTCAGCGACGTCGATCAGATCAAGCGCACCGCCGAGTACTGCAACCAGCTGCCGGTGCACGAACGCAGCCCCTGGGCGGGCGACCTGGTCTTCACTGCCTTCAGCGGTTCTCACCAGGATGCGATCAAGAAGGGCTTCGAGGCGATGGACGCCCGGGCGGCCGCAGAGGGCCTCTCGGTGGACGAGCTCGAATGGGCCGTGCCGTATCTGCCGATCGACCCGAAGGATCTCGGCCGGTCGTACGAGGCCGTCATCCGCGTCAACTCCCAGTCCGGCAAAGGCGGGGTGGCGTACCTGCTCAAGAGCGATCACGCCATCGACCTGCCGCGCCGCCTGCAGATCGAGTTCTCCGGCGTC